>JACKOJ010000001.1 GCA_024234325.1 Pseudomonadales bacterium
CATCTGGATGGCGCTGGGATTTGTGATGCAGTTGATCGTGGGCCCTGACAGCAATCATCTGGTGGATGGCCATGTGGAAACCGACCCGGTGGTGAGCGCCGTGCTGTTCACCGCCATGCTCGCCAGCGCCTTCGGCTTTTATGCCTGGTTCTGGACCCACACCGGCCAGACGCTGGGCATGCTCGCCTGGCGCCTGCGTGCGGTCAGCGTCGATGGCAGCCCCATGAGCCTGCGCCAGTGCGCACTGCGCTATGTGCTGGCATGGCCCGCCATGTTCTGTTTCGGAATCGGTTATCTGTGGCTGTATGTCGACAAACACGGCAATGCCGTACACGACATTTTCTCCGGCACCCGCGTGGTCGTGGTGCCCAAGCAGAAGGCGAAGCGAGGGTTCTGAACCCTCGCTTCAGTTCACCCGGCGCAGGAACACGATACCGAAGCCAAGGCAGATCAGGATCGGAATCAGCACTGCGATCACCGGGCTGAAGCCGTAGAGCAGACTCGCAGGGCCGAGGATGCGCTGGGCAATGGTGAAGACCAGGCCGATGCCAATGGCCATGAACACCCGGGCGCCCATGGTCACCGAGCGCAGCGGACCAAATACGAAGGCAATCGCCACCAGCACCAGCGAGGCCGTGGCCAGCGGTTGCAGCAGCTTCTTCCAGAAGGCCAGGAAATAGGTATCGCTCTCTAGCCCCTCTTCCCGGAAATACTCCGCAAACCGGTACAGCCCTGAAATGGACTGTCGCTCCGGCTCCACCAGCAGCACGCTCAGCAACTCCGGCGACAGATTAATGCGCCAGTCCACCAGCGCCCGCAAGTCCACCGCAATGGTGGCAGCGCCGAAACGGGTTTCGCGAACATTGCGCAGGCGCCAGAAATGGCCTCTGTCGTCCTCAAGATACTCCCCACTCTCTGCAAAGCTGCTGCTGCTCAATTGTCGACGCTCATCCAATTGATAGCGCGTAATGCCGCGCAACTGGGTACCGCCTGGAAGAATGGCATTGATGTGAATGAATTCATTGCCGATCTTGCGCCATTCGCCCCGTGGGTTGCTCAATGCCTGCCCACCGCTCTGTATCAACGCCAGCTCGCTCTGCGCGGTCTGTTGCAGGGCGGGAGCAACATACTCCCCCAATACCAGGCTCAATAGCATGACGCCGAGGGTCGGCTTCATGACGGACCAGGTGATGCGCCAGGTGCTGACTCCTACCGCTTGTATCACCACAAGCTCGTTCTGCGACGCCAGCAGCCCGAGTCCGATCAGCCCTCCACCCAGTGCGGAGAAGGGCAGCATCTCGTAAACGCCGGTCGGCATGATTCGGAGGGTATAGATCAGGGCATCCAGGGCGGTGTAGTTGGGAGTATTTCGGCCAAGTTCGTCTGTTAGCGTAAAAATAAAATCGAGACTGAACATCAGGCCTGCCACGACCAGCATTGAGAGCAGCACGCTGTTGCGAATGTGGGCATCCAGCAGTTTCATGCCTGGGATACCTCCCGGGGCTTGCGCGGCGGTCGACGCAGGCCCGGCACCAGCAGCAGATAAAGCCCAAGTGCCAGAAACAGGCCATGCACCCACCACAGTCCGATAGCGGCAGGTAGCGTTTCATTTTCCACCAGCGTCATGGCCAGTTGCAGGGTCACGTAATACAGCGCATAGAGCAGCGTGGCAGGCAACAGTTTACTAAAACGGCCTTTGCGAGGGTCCACCTTGCTCAGGGGAACCGCGATCAGGGTCAGAATGGGAATCAGCAGAATCACCGACAGGCGCCATTGCAGTTCAGCCCGATACGCAGGGCTGCTGGACGCCAGCAGGGTTGACGTTGGCAGGGATTTTTCGCGCACCATCTCGGAAATGCGCTTCGGCTCAGGCATCAGCAGCCCCTGCTCGTCGAACTGGGTCACCAGATAGGCGGCTTCGCCCGGCACCCCTTCGTAGAGCACGCCGTTTTCCAGCAGCATGAAACGTCTGCCGGTAGTTTCGTCGATAACCGGGCGGGCGGAGTCGGCCAGAATGATGCGCAGTTCTCCCTGCCCCTCGACGCCACCGGGTTGGCGCCACGCGACAAAGGTATTGTTGAGGAGGCGCCCGGCAGGTGTTGTGCTAATCGACTCGGCATAGGTAGTGCGCAAACCTTCGGCGAAACGCTGAAACTGCCCCGCCACGATCAAATCAAGTTCTGTCAACTCGTCCTGACTTTCCAGAAGCTGCTCCGTGTTCTGCAGACCCAGTGGAGCCACCTGCAGGCTCAGTACGCCCATGAACACTGACAACAGGGAAGCTGCCAGTACGGTGGCGGTCGCCAGGCGTTTTTGACTGTAACCGCAGGCGCTGAGCACCGTCATCTCGTTCTCGGAATACATTCGGCCAAAGGCGAGCAGAATCCCCAGAAAGAGCGCAAAGGGAATGATCACCAGCAGGAACTCCGGCAGGCGGAAGAGCATCAGCCGCAGCAGGATGTCGGAGGATATCTCGCCAGCAACCGCCTGGCCGAGGTAGCCCAGGAACCGCGAGATCATCACCACCACCAGCAGGATAAGCGTGACGGCGGTCATCACCTGGAAGATCTGTCGGGACAGATAACGGAAGATAATCACTTGATGGTGTGTTCTCCGGCGAGCTTGGGTTTGGCGAGCTTGGGTTTCGCAAGCTTAGGTTTGGCGACCTCAGTCAGCGTCCTGCTCCAACTGCTCCAGCGTTTCGCGGAAGGCCTTCGGAATCAGGGCAATCGAGTGCTTGTCAAAATCAAAGAAGACAACGCCCGTCTTGGCACTGCAGACGATTCGCTCCAGCGCAGTATTGGTGATCTGGTAATAGATATCCAGCCCGTAGCGGTTGAAGCGTCCCACGCCCACCTCGATATTCAGCAGGTCATTGGCGAAGGATTCCGACTGGTAGTCCACCGCCAGGTCCGCCACCACCATGCCCAACCCGTAGATATTGGCCTCGGTAAAGCCCAGGCTGGCCAGGAACTGCAGACGTGCCTCGTGCACGATGCGCACCATGGAAACACTGTCCAGATGCCGGGCGTAGTTGAGGTCGCTGATGCCGACCGCGCGCTGCATCGAGAAGAGGAAGTGTTCGGGCATCGTGATCTTAACGCGTGACATGGTTTCACCAAGGTCGATGAACTGCCCGTGCGGGCCGACTGTGAACAGGCCCGGTCAAACATGACAGGAACCCGGTGTTTTGAGGCCGCCAATTCTAATAAGGGGCGCCCGAGAAGTACACCTCTTTGGCCCGCTCCCTCCCCTGCAGGAACGTATCGCCGCGCTATTGCGCCGCCCGCCCAAACTCCCTAGGATGAACGCCATCGGGCCGTCGGCGCGGCCCCTCTTATTTGCATTGAACTCCACTCATTTCCCTACAAGAGACCGACTTCATGAAATACGCACTGCTCACCACGTCTTTCGCTGCGAAATCCACCGACTGCCTGGTCATCGGCGTCTGGACCAAGGGCAAGCTCAGCGCCCAGGCAAGCGCTCTCGATGAATCCCTGGGCGGGGAAATCGCCCGCATCGTGGACACCGGAGACGTCAGCGGCAAGGTGGGCGACACCCTTTTCGTTCACCCCAGAGGCAGCGCGGCCAAGCGCGTCCTGCTTGTCGGCTGTGGCGACGAAGGGGCGCTGGACGCCCGCGGCTACCGCAAGCTGGTCAACGCCGCCGTCAAGGCCGTGCTCAAATCCAACGCCCGCGATGCCGTGTTCACACTGGCAGAGCTGCCCCTGAAAGACCGTGCCACATCCTGGGCTGTCACCTTGCTGGCGCAGGAGGCTGACAACTGTGCCTACCAGTACGATCAGACCAAGAGCAAGAAGAAGCCCGCACTGACCCTCAAGTCCATTGCCCTCAGTATTCCTGCGGGCGCCAACCGCAAAGTGAAGACCGAGGCACTGAAGCTCGGGGCCGCCGTCGGCAAGGGCATGAGCGCAGCACGCGAGCTGGGCAACCTGCCCGGCAATGTCTGCACCCCAAGCTATCTGGCCAGCACCGCCACCGATCTCGCCAGCCAGTACAAGAGCCTGCACACCAAGGTGCTGAACGAAAAGCAGATGGAAAAACTCGGCATGGGTTCCCTGCTCTCTGTCAGCGCAGGCTCGAAGGAAGAGGCCAAGCTGATCGTCATCGAGTACAAGGGCAGCACCAAGGCTGGCAGCAAGCCCTATGTGCTGGTGGGCAAGGGCATCACCTTTGACACCGGCGGCATCAGCCTGAAGCCGGGCGCGGCCATGGACGAGATGAAATTCGACATGTGCGGCGCAGCCAGCGTCATCGGCACCCTAACCGCCGTGGCCGAACTGGGCCTGAAGATCAACGTGGTCGGCGTGATCGCGGCGGCGGAAAACATGCCCAGCGGCACGGCGACCAAACCGGGCGACATCGTCACCAGCATGTCCGGCCAGACCATCGAAATCCTGAACACCGACGCGGAAGGCCGCCTGGTGCTGTGCGACGCGCTGACCTATGTGGAGCGCTTCAAGCCGAAGAGCGTGATCGACATCGCCACGCTGACCGGCGCTGCGGTAGCCACCTTCGGCGACCAGACCAGCGCGCTGCTGAGCCCGGACCAGGCACTGGCAGATGAACTGCTGGGCATCAGCCAGGACACGCTGGACTTTGTGTGGCAACTGCCCCTGTGGGACGAATACCAGTCGCTGCTGGACAGCAATTTCGCGGACATCGCAAACATCGGTGGACCGCGCGCGGGCACCATCACGGCGGCGTGCTTCCTGTCGCGTTTCACCAAGAAGTACTCCTGGGCACACCTGGACATCGCCGGCACCGCCTGGCTCTCCGGCGCTGCCAAGGGCGCCACCGGCCGCCCGGTCCCCCTCCTGGTGGAATACCTGCGTCGCCAGAAGGCCTGATCCTCCCCTCCCCACCGATTCAACGCGGTTGAGTCGGTGGGGAATATGCGATTGGTTATTTCAGTGGCTGGCGTCCGGCATTCGATCTTCAGTAGCCGACACGCCGTGAACCCATCCCTGGGGGCTCGCAGCGCGACATCCTGTCGCTTAGCGGTCTGCTACTGAAGATCGAACACCGAACGCCTCAGCATCTCTGCCAGCGAATGGCTGCCCCGTCTCTCTCCACTCTCCACTCTCCACTCTCCACTCTCCGCTCTGCTGCTGATAAGGGGCTCGTACCAAGTAGAACAACAGAACCCGGACTCAGTACCTAAAGTACACGACGGCCAAGAACGTAGGCTCCCGCCACTTGAAAAGAAAGCAAATGCCCGAATTCGGCGTGGAGGAGCTCTGGCCGGGGGCTTTTCGGGCAGACCGCTGAGCGACAGGATGTCGCGATCGCGAGCCCCCAGGGATGGGTTCACGGCGTGTCGGCACGGAAAGCCCCCGGTCAGAGCTCCGGACTAGGATCAAGCGCGTAATTCAACATTCTCAAGGGCAAATGGAGCGCAAGGAGGTAAGCCGCGAACCAGCAATCTGGGTTATACTCGCCCCCCTAGTTCACCCACGAGAGCACAGCAGCCACACGCCATGGACAAGACATACCAACCCCATCAGATCGAAAGCCACTGGTACCAGCAATGGGAAGAGAAGGGCTACTTCACGCCCCAGGGAGACGGCGACGCCTATTCCATCGTCATCCCCCCGCCCAATGTCACCGGCCGTCTGCACATGGGGCATGGCTTCCAGAACGCCATCATGGACGCCCTCATCCGTTACCATCGCATGCTCGGCCGCAAGACCCTGTGGCAGGTCGGCACCGATCACGCCGGTATTGCCACCCAGATGGTTGTCGAGCGTCAACTGGCACGGCAGAACCTCACCCGCCAGGACCTCGGCCGGGAGAAGTTTCTGGAGAAGGTGTGGGAGTGGAAGGACGAGTCCGGCAACATCATCACCCAGCAGATTCGCCGTCTCGGCTCCTCACTGGACTGGAGCCGCGAGCGCTTCACCATGGACCCCGGCTTCAGCGCCATTGTCGAGAAAGTCTTCGTCGAGCTCTACGACCAGGACCTGATCTATCGCGGTAATCGCCTCGTCAACTGGGACCCGAAACTGCATACGGCGGTATCCGATCTCGAAGTACTGTCCGAGGAAGAAGACGGCTTCCTGTGGCATTTCCGCTACCCGCTGGCGGACGGTGCGACGACTGCCGAGGGCAAGCCCTATATCACCATCGCCACCACGCGCCCCGAGACGCTGCTGGGCGACACCGCCGTGGCCGTGAACCCGCAGGACCCCCGCTACACCGCGCTGATCGGCAAGGAAGTGCTGCTGCCCCTGTGCGATCGCCGCATTCCGATCATCGCCGACGATTACGTGGACACGGAGTTCGGCACCGGCTGTGTCAAGATCACCCCGGCGCACGACTTCAACGACTACGAAGTGGGCAAGCGACACGATCTGCCCATGATCAATATCTTCACCCCGGACGCCGCGATCAACGACAACGCTCCGGCCACCTATCGTGGCATGGACCGCTTCGACGCGCGCAAGAAAATCGTCGCCGACATCGAAGCCCTGGGTCTGCTGGAGAAGATCGATCCGCACAAGCTCAAGGTGCCCCGGGGCGATCGCACCGGCGCCGTCATCGAGCCCTATCTGACCAATCAGTGGTATGTGGCCGTCAAGTCGCTCGCCGAGCCCGCCATCAAGGCCGTGGAAGACGGCGACATCCAGTTCGTGCCCAAGAACTGGGAGAACACCTATTTTGCCTGGATGCGCGACATTCAGGACTGGTGCATCAGCCGCCAGCTCTGGTGGGGCCACCGCATTCCCGCCTGGTACGACGACCAGGACAATATCTATGTCGGTTACGGCGAGGACGACGTGCGCCGCAAATACGGCCTGAGCGCTGACGTCACGCTGCGCCAGGACGAAGACGTGCTGGACACCTGGTTCTCCTCCGCGCTGTGGACTTTCGGCACCCTGGGCTGGCCCGACGACAAGGAGACGCTGAAGACCTTCCACCCCACCGACGTGCTGGTGACAGGCTTCGACATCATCTTCTTCTGGGTTGCCCGCATGATCATGATGACCCTGAAGTTCACCGGCGAGATTCCGTTCAAGACGGTGTACATCACCGGCCTGGTGCGCGACGAGAACGGGCAGAAGATGTCCAAGTCCAAGGGCAATATTCTCGACCCCATCGACCTGATTGATGGCATCGATCTCGAATCCCTGGTGACCAAGCGCACCAGCGACCTGATGCAGCCCCAGCTCGAACAGAAGATTGCGAAGTTCACGCGCAATGCCTTCCCCGACGGCATTCCCGCCTACGGCACGGACGCGCTGCGCTTCACTTTCTACTCGCTGGCCTCCACCGGCCGCGACATCAAGTTCGACCTCAACCGCATGGAAGGCTTCCGCAACTTCTGCAACAAGATCTGGAACGCCTCGCGCTATGTGCTGATGAACACGGAAGAGAAAGGCATCGTCTTCCACCAGGCGAAACAGGACGCCCTGCGCGAGCAGAACTACTTCAGCCTGGCGGACCGCTGGATTCTGTCGCGCTTCCAGCGCACCGTGCAGCAGGTCCACGAGCACATGGCGGCCTACCGTTTCGACCTGATGTCCCAGGCCATCTACGACTTTTTCTGGAACGAGTATTGCGACTGGTATCTGGAGCTGTCCAAGCCCGTGCTTTGGGATGAGGAGAATCACCCCGACCACGCGCAGACCACGCGCCTGACCCTGCTCTCCGTGCTGGAAGCCAGCCTGCGCCTCGCGCATCCGCTGATTCCCTTCATCACCGAGGAAATCTGGCAGCGTGTGTCGCCCCTGCTCGACCTGCGCGCGGAAAGCGACGACGTTAGCCTGATGACCCAGGCCTACCCGCAGGTGAACAACAGCGAAATCGACGCCGAGGCAGAGGCCGACATCGACTGGGTGAAAGGCATCATCGTCGGCATCCGCAATATTCGCGGCGAGATGGACATTGCCCCGGGCAAGGCCATTCCCGTGCTGCTGCGCAACGGCGGCGAACAGGACCGTCGTCGCCTGGAAGAGAACCGCCTGTTCCTGACCAAGCTGGCGAAACTCACCGAGATCCGTTTCCTAGACACTCACGAGGAAGCCCCGATGTGCGCCACGCAACTGCACGGCGACATCGAGATTCTGGTGCCACTGGCCGGGCTGATCGACAAGGCGGCAGAAGCGGCACGTCTGGACAAGGAGATCGCCAAGCTGGAGAAGAACCTGGCCGGCATCGCCGCCAAGCTCTCCAACGAGAAGTTCGTCAACAATGCCCCGGCGGACATTGTGGAGACCGAACGCGAGCGCCAGCGCAGCAACGAGGCGGCGATCTACGCGCTGAAAGAAAAACTCGACATGATCAACGCGATGGACTGACATGACTATCTGGGACGAGCGCTACAGCACCGAAGACTACGCCTACGGCACGCAGCCGAACGATTTCCTGGCGGAGCAGTTTGCCTGCATTCCCGCCGGGGGGCGTGTGCTTTGCCTCGCCGACGGCGAGGGTCGCAATGGCGTTTTCCTGGCGCAGCAGGGTTATGAGGTAACGTCTGTGGATCTCTCCCGGGTGGGCCTCGAAAAGGCCGCCAGGCTCGCGGAAGACCGCGGCGTGAGTCTGCACACCGTGCATGCCGATCTGGCGGAGTTTGACCCTGGCAACGCACAGTGGGACGGCATCGTCTCCATTTTCTGCCATCTTCCCGGCCCCGTCCGGCAGAAGCTGTACCCGCAGATTCCCGCCAGCCTGACAGCCGGGGGAGTCTTTCTGCTGGAGGCCTACACGCCTGCACAACTCGCCCACGGCACCGGCGGCCCGAAGGATGCCGACATGCTGATGACAGCCGAGAAGCTGCAGGCGGAACTGCCTGCACTGCACTTCAGCCTGCTCAGGGAAGTGGAGCGCAATATCGTTGAAGGCAGCTATCACACGGGCATCGCATCCGTGGTTCAGGCCATCGCCAGGCGCTGAATCCGGCTCGTTCCGTCGCCCCCGAAAGCGGGCTCACCGCCCCCCTCCCTGCCCCCCTCCCTGCCCCGGTTGCCTTGACCCAAAAGTCGTGGGATAGTAAGCCCCCTATGGCTTTGCGGGCATGGAATGGCCCGGATTGCCGCTTCAAAATAACAAGAATCAGGAACTCAAGAACAATGACAACTCTGTATTCTCATGCCCTGCGTTTTGGCGCAGCGATCACGCTGACAGCCTGCACGGCCCTTGTTCCTTTCACTGTCCAGGCCCAGCCTGCCGCTGCAGCAGGCATTCCCCGCACAGTGGATGGCAAACCCGATTTCAACGGCCTGTGGCAGGCGCTTGGCAACCACGAGTGGGGCATCGAACCGCACAACGCCCGCATGGGTCCGGATTACCGCTGGGCAGCTGCGGGCGCAACCCCGGCAGGCTCTGGCATTGTCGAAGGCGGCCATATTCCCTACACGGCAGAAGCCCGGGCAAAGCAACAGGAAAACCAGGACGACTGGCTCGCGCGCGACCCGGTGGTCAAGTGCTATATGCCGGGTGTGCCCCGCGCCAACTACATGCCCTTCCCCTTCCACATTGTGCAGTCTCCCGAACACATCATCATGGCCTACGAGTTCGCCAGCGCGAACCGTATTGTCTATATGGACCGCCCTGATTTTGCAGCACCGGTGCCAAGCTGGATGGGACATTCACTTGGCCACTGGGAAGGCGACACCCTGGTCATCGACGTGACCGAGCAGATGCCGGATAGCTGGCTGGATCGTTCCGGCAACTTTCACACCGATCAGCTCAAGGTCACCGAACGCTACACCATGATCAGCCCCAACGTCATTCAGTACGAGGCCACGCTGGAAGACCCCGGCGTGTACACACGCCCCTGGAAACTCAGCCTGCCGCTGTACCGGCGCCTCGACGCCAACGCGCAACTGCTTGAGTTCAAGTGTGTGGAGTTTGCAGAGGAACTGCTGTACGGACACCTGGTCAAGGGCGCCACCCGGGACGCACCCTGACAATCATCGGCGGTCAATCCGCGTGTAAAGAAAGGTCCAGGAGATCATCATGACTATGAAACCGCAAATCCGCCAGAACCGCCTGCTGCAGGCCATGGGCCTGTTGCTGCTGTCCCAGGTCGCATTGGCGCAGGGCGATTACGTCGCTCCGCGCACGCTCAACGGCCAGCCCGACCTGCAGGGCGTATGGGCCAACAACAGCACTACCCCGCTGCAACGCCCGGCCTTTTTCGCCGACCGCGCAGAACTCACCGAAGATGAATACCAGCAGTTGCTGGCCAGGGCCGAGGAAATCGAGAACGGCGGCGGTGACGCCCTGTTCGGCGACGGTTTCCTGGCTGCCGTAATCTCGGGCGAAGTGGAGTCCTACGACCCCAGCACCGGCAACTACGACTCAAGCTGGATGGCCAGCCGCAATATCGAGCGCCGCACCTCCCTCATTGTGGACCCGCCCAATGGCCGCCTGCCGGAGATGCTGCCCGAGGCGCGGGCGCGCCTGACCGAAGAGCGCCAGGAGCGTCGCGACCATCCGTCCGACTCCTATACCTCGCGTCCGCTGCAGGAACGCTGCATCACCTACGGCATGCCGTATATGCTGGCGGGCTACAACAGCTACTACCAGATTGTGCAGAGCCCAACCCATGTGGCCATCATTCAGGAAATGATTCACGACGTACGGCTGATTCCGCTGGACAACAGCCCCCATATCGATGAAAGCGTACGCCTGTGGCACGGAGACTCCCGCGGTTATTTCGACGGCGACAGCCTGGTCATCGAGACTCGCAATTTCTCCGACAAGAGTGGCTACCAGGGCGCACGTGGCAACCGCACCTTCAAGGAGCGCTTCACACGCACCGCAGAAGACGTGCTGACCTACGAGTTCACGCTGGAAGATGACGAGACCTGGGTGAGCCCCTGGACGGCTGTACTCAACTACACGCGCAGCGAAGATCCAATCTACGAGTACGCCTGCCACGAAGGCAACTACGCACTCGAAGGCATTCTGGCCGGTGCCCGCGCGGAAGAAAGACGCGAAGCCGAAGGACAGTAAGCCTCTTCACGGCCTGGCTCACGCCCGGCCATTCCCGTGTTACCATGGTTGCCAGCTCCCGCACCCTGCGAGGAGCTGGCAACACGGTGACACAGCAAACTGATGACCTCCGAATACGGTTTCGATCCCGCAGAGCTGGCACAGCGCGGCCAGGGCGGCACCATAGAATTGCCGACTGCCTTCATCCACGACCTGGCCAATGCGGACTCGCTGCAGAAAGCGCTGGATTCCCTGGCGCACTGGCTCTCTGTTCTGTTTTCAGCCGACCGGGCCAGCATCACCATCCAACGCTCGCCCGAAGAGCTCAGTGTTTATGCCATGGCCGGTAACAGGGCCATTCCCCAGGATTGCACCCTGCCCATCGCGAATACCCTGGTGGGGCGTGCATTCGCACACCAGCGCCTGCTGATCTGCAATGACCTGCAGGCTTCCGACGAACTGGACTGCCGCATGCTGTCGGCCAATCACCACCAGCATCGGTTGCAGCCAGGTCAGTGCGCAGGACCGCAACTTCGAGGATGTCCTCAAACGAGCAGACCTGGCGCTATACCGAGCCAAGGATGCTGGACGCAATCGCGTGGTCGCGCACTAGCGCCCAGCTTATTTGCTGCCACACAGATCCGCTCAGGGACGATCAGAGAGAGGCTGCAGCAACGCCCTGCTCTACGGTCCATGGCACCAGTTGCGCCGCCAGAGCATCGGCGGCCCGCCCCATCGCCGTGACCACGTTCGTGGCTTCCGTTCCCTGCACGGGTTCCTCCACCTCAAAGCGCCGACTCGCAATGATGCGTCGGCTCGCCGTCTCGACCAGACGTGCATCGAAACGAATCACCGCTACCGAGCGACCGTCCGCGTACTCATGGTTCAGGGCGCGCAGCATGCCCCCGAGCTCCAGAGTCGCCTGCAGGCCATCGCTGCTGGTGCTGAGGGCATCCACTCGCCCGTCGCGCCAGAACGCATCGAGCAACCAGTCACGCCATAACTGAGGCACCGGTGAGGCCCAGCGTACGCCGGGATGCGCCTGATAACTGTGGTCCGCCACCTGAACCAGCAGGCGGGTACCGCCCAGGGCATCGATCGTGGACGGAGTCACCAGACGCAAGCTGTCCAGTCGCGGCGTGCTGGCACTGGCACGCAGGCTGGAATCCGGCAACTCGAACAGATCCACAGGCGTTCGTTCCGGCAACACACCGCAGGCGCTCAGGGCAAGCACACCCACAAGGGTCAAGGCTCGTTTCATGGCTGGAACTCCTGAATATTGTCGGTGCCAAGAAGGAAGGCTGCGGGGTCATCCTCCAGGCGGCGGGAAATATCACTGAGCGTGCTGAGAATGGCCCGCAGCTCCTGCATCGCGGGCGCCAGTTCCGACAGGCTCTGCATGCCCGCCCCCACGGCGGCGGTGTTGTCGTCTACCAGGATATCCAGCCGCTCACTGAAGCGTTCCAGATTGGCCATGGTGTTATTGGCACTGGCCAGCAACGGTTCACCATGTACGGAAAGCTGTTGGTCCAGGCGCGCCAGCAAAGCCGTCAAGCCGTCGCCTGCCTTGACCAGTGTCTCCAGACCCTCGCGCAGCGTGTCCTGATGCCCGGCCATCGCCGTCGTGAAGGTATCCAGGTTCTCCAGGGTGTTGCTCAGATGCGTCGCATTCTCCGGTGCCAGCAGGGCGTTGGCACGATCCAGCAGCTCCGTCACACTCAGCAGCAGTTCCTCGCTGTTGGTACGCAATTGCGTCAGGGAGGACGGCTCAGCCTCGATGATCGGAATGCCGTTGTCTGCCCTCAGCAAGGCACTGGTTGGCAGGCCCTGACTCAGCTCGATGCTGGAAGCCCCGGTGATATTCAGCAGCGCCAGACGCGCGGTGGTATCCACCTTGATGGGGGCAGAGCTGCTGACCCGGATGCGGGCCCACACCTTGCGCGGGTCGGTCGGGTCCAGCCACAGGCGCTCCACCTCGCCAATACGGATGCCACTGTATTGCACGGCACTGCCGACACCGAGACCGGATACGGCCTCGTTGAACAGCACGTCGTACAGTCGGTAGTCGCTGTCCAGTGAAGAACGTGACATCCACAACGCAAACACCAGGGCGGATGCCGCAGCAGCCAGCGTAAACAGGCCAACCAGAATGTGATGTGCCCTCGTTTCCATAGTCTGTCTCTCTCAATTCCGCCACGCGGCGGCACGCATCATGACTGCGGGAGCATCTCTTCCCGCAATACCTGTTGGGTCATGGCCGCCGCGCGTCCGCGGGGCCCATGGAAATACTCCTGAATCCAGGCGTCCTCATTCTTCTCGACCACTTCCAGCGTATCCACCACCAGCACCTTTTTCTGCGACAGCACGGCCACCCGGTCGCAGGCGGTGTACAGCGTATCGAGATCGTGCGTGACCAGGAAGACGGTCAGGTTGAACGCATTGCGCAGCGTCACCAGCAACTGATCGAATGCCGCAGCGCCGATCGGGTCCAGCCCGGCGGTCGGCTCGTCCAGGAACAGAATGTCCGGGTCCAGGGCCAGCGCACGGGCCAGTGCGGCGCGCTTGATCATGCCGCCGGACAGATCCGACGGATACAGGGCGCCAGCGTGTGGCGCCAACCCGGTCAGGGCCAGTTTCACCGAGGCCAGATACTGGGCATCCCGTCGCGACAGACCGGCGTGCTCAATCAGCGGCAGCGCAATATTCTCCAGTACCGTGAGCGAGGAAAACAGGGCCCCCTGCTGAAACAGAACACCAATGCGACGCTCCAGTGCTTCCCGCTTTCGCGTGGGCAGACGCAGCAGATCCTGGCCGAACAGATTGACCTCGCCCGCACTCGGCTGCATCAGCCCGACGATGGAGCGCAGCAACACAGACTTGCCCGTGCCTGACCCGCCCACGATACCCAGAATCTCACCCCGCCGCACGTCGAGGTCGAGATTCTCGTGCACGCTGTTGCTGCCAAAGCGGTTGCACAGCCCCCGCACCTGAATGACCACGTCCTCGCTCACCAGTCCATCTCCATGAAGAACAGGGCCGCCATGGCGTCCACCAGAATCACCACAAAGATGGACTGCACGACACTGGAGGTGGTGTGTTCCCCCACCGACTGCGCACTGCCCCCGACCTTGAAGCCTTCCAGACAACCGATCAGGGCAATCAGCACAGCGAATATCGGAGCCTTCGACAAGCCCAGCAGCAGATGCCGAACGGGAATCTCCTGCACAATCGCAAGGAAGCGGGCGGGCGTGATGTCCAGGCTCAACAGGGCCACCGTGGCGCCGCCGAGCATACCGGCCATGACACCGATGAAGGCCAGCAGGGGCAGCGTGATGACCAGCGCCATGACCCGCGGCAGCACCAGCAGCTCCATCGGACTCAGGCCCTGCACACGCAGCGCGTCCAGCTCTTCGTTGACCTTCATGGAGCCGATCTGTGCCGTATAGGCACTGGCGGTGCGGCCCGCCAGCAGAATGGCAACCAGCAGGACACCCAGTTCGCGCATGAAGGCATAGGCAACCAGATCCACCGTGTAGATGGTGGCACCGAAGTTCTCCAGCACCGTCGCGCCGAGGAAAGCGACGACCGCACCGATCAGGAAGTTGAGCAGCACCACAATGGGCACGGCGTTGAGCCCGGCCTGATGCATCTGCGCCACCAGCGGCGTCACCCGCCAGCGCAGCGGACGCGGCAGCAGCACCACGAAGGTCTGCAGGGCGAGGCCCATAAAGCCCATGAACTGCATGACTTGATGCCAGGCGCTGAGCGTCGTTTGTCCCAGTTGCGCCAGGCCGTCGCCCATGCGTCTGCGACCGCCGTCTGCCGGGGCTGTGCGCTCCCGCATTGATTTGGCAACAGCCAGCAACAGGGCCCGTCTCTCCTCGGAAAGCCCTGCAGCCGAAGGCACCAGCGTGCAAAGTTGCTCTGCTCCCAGCAGTTTTACCAGCAGGGCCGCTCCTGCGGTATCGAGAGCGGTCAGGCCACTGGCATCCAGGGTCGCGGGCGTGTCTTCCGGTGCACGGGCGCTGGCTGCCAGCGCCTCATAGCGGGCCAGCGTCCAGTCACCGTAGAGCTGCACACAGGTGGAGCCCGCTTCCATGTTGAGGGGCGCATTCATAAGAGGCGCACGCCTGCGCGACGCATGCAATTGCGCCGCCGGAATTTGTGAAGCATGACCGGATGATTCATGCGGGGTTCCCCTTGCCCTGCAGGCAGATAAGCTGCACAAGAGTGTAAACCAAACCCCCGTGTTGGCTCGACAGGATTCCGTCAGCATCCTTCTGCCCGGAAGCAGTTTCTGCTTGATTTATGACCAACTTGGTGAAATATTGACCAGCAAGTGCCTGTCAGCGGGCTGGATTCCGCATCCGCCCAACAACAAGAACATCAGGGTGAGCGCCCATGCTGTCGAAACTTCTGCAGTTGCTAGGCATTCTCGTGCTCGTTCCCACCGTCGCCATTGTGACGCTGCAACGCAAACACCTGGACGACGACGGGCCTTCCCTGGTCTTTGCCGGTGGCCCCCTGCTGACAGGGGCCATCTATCGCGGTCGCGAGCCGGACTGGTCCTTCCTCGCCGAGGCCGACCAGCTCGAACTGCAACTCTACGACCCCGTACGCTCCTATCTCGTCCTGCCGGTTGTTGTAAACGGCAGACTCTCCGCCGTGGCCCCGAAAATGGATGCCGTACTGCGCACCTTTCGCAGCCACTGGGCCGAGCATGCCGTCCAGGGCGATGGCGCTGCGCTGATCCGCGTCAACGGAGTGCGCTACCCACGCACCATCACCCGCATCGTTCAGGGCGGCGTCCTGGACGGGGTGGCCGGCGTGCTGACCCGCCAGCACAATATGCCAACCACGCGCCAATCGATTATTGGCGGCAACCTGTGGGTCTTTGAACTGACGCCGAGGGCCAGCCGATGAAATGGACAAACTATCTGATTCTGTGTGTCGTACTGGCAACCATCACCTTTGCCTGCTCAATGTACGTACCCGCGTTCGGGCTCGCTGTCGAACATCTGCTGCAGCGCTTCGTCTAACACCTTTTTCCAGGCACCTCATGCAAGCATGGGGACTCCGCATCGGTTTTGGAGGATAATGGCGAGCACTACCGCCAACGCCGCCCACCCCGGAGACCTGCCCCGTGCACTGGACCGACATCAGCTCCGCCGCCGTCACCCTGTTCCTGGTCATGGATCCCCTCGGCAATGTGCCCCTGTTTCACGCCATTCTGGGCGACATGGAGCCCCGTCGCCGCACCCGGGTGATTGCACGGGAACTGCTCATTGCTCTGCTGATCCTGCTGACCTTCCTGCTGCTGGGCAACACGCTGATGACCTTTCTGGGGCTCTCCCAGTCTTCACTGAATATCGCCGGTGGCGTGCTGCTGTTCATCATCTCCCTGCGCATGATCTTTCCGCCCCAGCAAAGCAGCGATGAGGACAAGGTGGTGGACGACCCTTTTATTGTCCCCCTGGCGGTGCCCCTGACGGCAGGCCCATCCACCATTGCCGTGCTGCTATTGCTCAGTTCCAACCAGCCCGAACGTTTGCTGGACTGGAGCGTGGCGCTGTTCCTGGCCTGGTTCGGCGCCACCGTGATTCTGCTGTTCTCGCCACAATTGCTGGCCCTGATCGGCAAGCGCGGTTCTCGTGCCATGGAACGCCTGATGGGCATGATTCTCGTCATTCTGTCCACCCAGATGCTGCTCAATGGCATTCGTGATTTCGTGCAGAGCCTGTAGCTTTGCAACAGGAAGCCGACATGACCCGTGCCGCACATAACATCGACATTCGGGCCCTGAGCGAGGAAAGCGCGGCACTGCTCGATGCGCACCTGCGCAGGCATTTCGCGGAGTCCGGCCGCAACGGTTTTCACTTCGTTCCGTTTGATCTGCAAACCGATTCCGGCCCAGGCGGGGTAAACCTGGAAAACTGTTTCATTCCCGTCGGTGCACCCCAGTGGCAACGCTGGTTTCTCGCACACGACCGGGCCAGCGGTGACGTGCTCGGACACGTCGATCTCAAGGCCTATAGCCTGAAGACCAGCGCGCACCGCTGCCTGCTGGGCATCGGGCTGGAAGAACGCGCCCGCGGCCAGGGCGTGGGCAGACAATTGATGCAGACCGCCATCGACTTCGTGCGGGCACAGCCCACTCTGGTATGGCTGGACCTGATGGTGTTCGGACACAACACGCGCGCGCGACGCCTCTATGAATCCCTCGGTTTTGTGCAGACAGGGGTCAAGACGGATTGTTTCCGGATCGGGGATACCTCCATCGACGATATCTATATGAGCCTGCGGCTGCGCCCCTAGGAGAAATGCCATGAGCACCACACTGCCCCACGCCAGCGCCCTGTTTCTCTCCCACGGGGGAGGCCCGTTGCCGGTGCTGGGCGATCCCGGGCATGAGGAGATGCGCGAAAACCTGGCTCTCATCGCTACCCTGATGGCAAAGCCGCGCGCAATCGTGGTGGTCAGCGCACATTGGGAGGAAAACCAGCCCACCGTGCTGTCCAACGCGGCACCGGAGCTGTTCTACGATTACTACGGCTTCCCCGAGGCCTCCTACGCGCTGCAGTATCCCACGCCGGGTGCACCGGAACTGGCGCAGACACTGATCTCCCGCTTGCAGCAACACGGACTGGATGCCCGTGCTGACTCTGCACGCGGCTTCGATCATGGCCTGTTCATTCCGCTGATGCTGATGTACCCGGACGCCGACATTCCCTGCACCCAGCTTTCCCTGCTGAACACCCTCGACGCCAATGCTCATCTGCGCCTCGGCGAGGCCTTGCGCGGCGCCCTTCCAGAGGGCACGCTGCTGATCGGTTCGGGGTTTTCCTTTCACAATATGCGCGCGTTCTTTGCCCCTGCCACTGCCGAAACCCGACGCATGAATGAAGATTTTGAACACTGGCTGGTGCAGACCTGTACCAGCACGGAGCTGAGCGAGGTCGAGCGGCGACAGCGCCTGCAGGAGTGGACGCAGGCTCCCAGCGCCCGTTACTGCCACCCGCGGGAAGAGCACCTGCTGCCTCTGCACGTGTGCTATGGTTTTGCTGGCGAGGCCGCCAGCCGGCACTTCGGCATGTCCATACTCGGCAAACAGGCCAGCGCCTTTCTGTGGTTCGCAGATCAATAAACGGAGAACAAGGCATGGGACAGCAGTACACCGCTCTGAACGACAAACTGACCGACTTCATCTCGGCGCAGAAAATCTTTTTCGTGGGCACCGCCGCCCACAGCGGCAGCGTGAACGTGTCCCCAAAAGGCATGGACTCGCTGCGGGTGCTGGGGCCGAACCGGGTGCTGTGGCTGAATGTCACCGGCAGTGGCAATGAGACTGCCGCACATCTGCTCGACACCCCCAGGATGACCCTGATGTTCTGCGCCTTCGAGGGCAACCCGATGATTCTGCGCCTGTATGGCGAGGCGCGAGCGATTCACCCGGGCGAACCGGAATGGTCGGCACTGTTCTCGCACTTCGAGCCTATCCCCGGCAGCCGCCAGATCTTCGACATGCGGGTGGATCGCGTACAAACGTCCTGCGGCATGGCAGTGCCCTTCTTCGACTACAGGGAGGAGCGCGACCAGTTACGCGACTGGTCGATCAAAAAAGGCGAAGAAGTCATCCGGCAATACTGGAAGGACAAGAATCAGACCAGCATTGACGGATTGCCGACCCGGATTGTGGAGAAGAACGGGCTGTAGGAACCAGCCCTGCTGGCGAAACATATTGCGCGAACTTACGGGCGATCTGATCGCCAGCAGGGCTGGCTCCTACTCATTTTGGGTGCTGCCAACGCCCAGCATACGCAGCGTTTCACCGGCACACTCAATGGTATCGCCGGAGACAATCTTGCGTCGCTTGCGGGTTTCCACCTCGCCGTTGACGCGTACCAAGCCCTCGGCCACGATCGATTTGGCGGCACCGCCATGCTCCGCCAGCCCCTCAAACTTCAGAATCTTGTACAGCTCCACCGGCTCACGTTCCAGGACCACCTCGCGCATCTCAGCCACCCCCTCCGACGCGGGCGCCTACGAGGGAGAACAGCACGCCCTGCGGGTCCAAACCATTGATGATGAAGTCATTGCCCGGCACCTCGGACGGGCCGTGCAGCACCTTGCCGCCCTGCTCCGCAATCGTCGCCGCCGCCTTGTCGATGTCCGCCACCCGGAAATAGTAATTCCACAGAGGCGGCCCGGCCATCTCGTGCGACTTCATGGCACCGCCGATGCCCTTCTCGCCAAGCTGAATGAACTTGTACATGCCCATGGAACCCATGTCCATGCCGTCCACAAAGCTCCAGCCGAACTGCGAGGCGTAGAATTTTTCAGCACCCTCCAGGTCCTTCGCCGTCAGTTCGTTCCAACTGCAATGACCGATCGCCGAACCGGAGAAGGCATGGCTCATCTCGTTGAGAGCGCCACGCATCACATAAAAGGGCAGACCATCCGGGTCCATTACCATCGCGAAACGCCCGACGCCCGGCAGATCCATGGCAGGCATCTGCACACTGCCACCCTCGGCCACGATCTTTGCCACCGAAGCGTCCACATCGTCCACCGCGATATAGCCGAGCCAGACCGGGCGGGCACCGGCCTGCTGTGCTTCCGCCGGCAGGGCCATCAGACCCGCAATGTCCTGCGCGGCCGTGGCGGCCAGTCGATAATCCATGCCCGGCACACCGGAATCCCGAATCGCCCAGCCCAGCACCGCCTCGTAGAAGGCCTGCGCCCCGTTCAGATCGGTGGTCACCAGCTCATACCAGATGAAATCGCCGTGTTGATTCTGTGCCATGATGCTTCTCCTCAATTTCCAAAGACGTTGGTTTCTGCTTACTCTGCCCGTTCATCCACCAGGGGAGTGAAGCCGCCGTAGATCAGCCTGGCCCCTGAAAAGGGATACTCGCCCTCGACTTCCATGCGCGGGTCACTCATCACCTTGACCTGCCCAGCGTCGCGCACCTCTTTTGAAGGCCACTCGATCCAGGAAAACACCACCTCTTCGGTGTCCTCGGCAATCACAGCCGTGCGGAAATCGTTGGTCTTGCCCGGCTTGACGTCGTCCGCCCAGGTCTCCACCACACGCAGGGCGCCATACTCCAGAAACACGGGAGCACAGCGTGCTGCCAGCGCCTTGTAGGCCTCGCGGTTCTTGGCAGGAACAGGAATCACAAATCCATCGATATAGCTCATCGCTCAATCCTCGTTTCGTGTTGTTGGCACTTCAGCCTGTTGGAACAGCAGGGTGAAATAGCGTTTCAGGTGAGCGGCACTGTCCCGGGCCAACTGCGGGCCACCTTCGGCCTTGGCCAGGATGAAGCCACCCTGTAATACCGCCTGGGTATGCAGCGCCAAACTCCTGGCACTAATGTCCGGCGGGCATCCGTAGCGCGCAATGGCGGCCTCGATGTCCGCCTCCAGCGTCAGCGCATGCCCGGTAATGCTCGCTTCGCAGGCCTGGCGGATGGCATCGCTGCTGCCGTAGGTTTCCTGCACCATCGTGCCCACCAGGCAGGTAAAGGATTCCAGCGGTCCGTCGATGATCTGCGCCCGAAAATCGATATAGGCCAGCACGCGTTCCAGTGGGTCCTTCTTCTCGTGATAGGGTGCCGACGCGAACAGCGCACCGGTCATCTCCGACCAGTACTCCGCCGCTGCCACCCCCAGCGCTTCCTTGCTCTTGAAATGATGAAAGAAGGCGCCCTTGGTCACGCCTGCCGCCGCGCACAGCTCGTCCACAGTCGTGGCGCTGTAGCCGCGCTGGCGGATCAGTGCTAGCGCCGCGTTCAACAGGCGCGTGCGGGCATTCTCCTGAGGGGCTGCTTTTGCCGCTGTCTTGCTCATGGCGCCAAAACATACCAACTGGTTGGTAAGATGGTCAAGCGAATTCTTTTTACAGATTGCAATGATTTCCGTGCGCGCTGGAGCAATGGCATTGCGCGGGTTATAGTAGCGACCGACCCGCATAGCCAATAAGAACAGGACATTCCCACAATATGCATCGCCACCTTCTGCCCGCCTTGCTGCTGGCTTCGTTCCTGGCGCTCATCAGCGCCTCCAGCTTCGCCGCCAAAACCCCGTATTCGACCAATGTACAGCCCGAATGGCTGAAGGAAGTACTGCCCCAGGCAGAAACCTTCTCCGAGAAGGAAATGGGGGAAGCCCCCGTGTATCGCGGCTATCGCACCAACCCCGACACCGGCGAACAGGAACAGGTGGGCTTCGTGTTCACCAACCGCGATTACCCGCCCATGCGCGTGGGTTATGCGGCGGTGATTGACGTGCTGGTGGGCATGGACATGGACGGCGTCGTCACCAATATGAAGGTGATGGACTACAACGAATCCTATATGTATTCCCGCGGCGACTTCGTCGATAACTCCATCTTCTACTCCCAGTTCCGCAACAAGCCGATCACTGACGGCTTCCGGGTCTACCGCGACGTGGACGGCCTCAGTGCCGCCACCGCCACCAGTACCGCCATCGCCCGCAGCGTGGGCGAAACCGCACGCAAGGTCGCCCGCTTCTACATGGGTTTCGGTGAGGGCAGCGAGGCCGAACAGAACTCCAACGAGAACGCCAGAATGCTGCTGGAAGAGATGTCCTGGGACGATATGCTGGCCCAGGGCATGATCACCGAACTGGAATCCCTCAGCGCCGAGGGCGAGACCCTGACCATGGCGTTCACCTACATCGGCCGTCGTGCCCTGGGTGAATTCTTCATTGGCGAAGAGGCCTACAACAACGTCGAATCGGACGCGTCCTTCCGGGCCGGTGGCGGCGAATTGCTGCTGATCATGCCCCGTGGCCCCGGTGCCGGGCGTGGTTTCCGCCAGTTCCCCATGTCCATGGAGCAGGATGGCATTGTGCGTCGGGTGGCGGGGAACCGCTACAGCAACGCTGGTGACGCCGTGGAAGGCGCCATCGTCGGTCATGCCAACTACGGCGTTGTCGTGGCCATGCACCCCGACTTCGATGTGACACGCCCCTTCACCATCATTTACCACCCGCCGGGAGCGAACAAGACCGATGCCTCGGTCGATTACACCCTCGGCGGCCTTGGGCTGAGCCTGGCCCGCAACGAACTCATCCTCTCGGAAGAAGAACTGCTCGCGCAGCAACTGGAGAATGCCTCCTTCCTGACGCGCCTGCGCCTGGACCCGCCCTGGGGTGCCACCCCCTGGTCCGACGTGGTGCTGCTGCTCGGCATTCTGGGGCTGGTGATGGCGGCCTTCTTCACCAAGAACAGCAAGATACGCTGGGTTGCACTGGCGGCCACACTGCTTTATCTGGGCTTCTACAAGAACGGTTTCCTCTCGGTGTCCCACATCACCAGCGTGATAAAGCTGGGGCCGACAGCGATTACCAACAACCTCACCACCTTCATCATCATTGTCTTCACCGTGATCACCACCCTGCTGTGGGGACGCATCTTCTGCTCCTCGCTCTGCCCCTTCGGCGCCCTGCAGGACTTCATCAGCCACTTCCGGCCGAAGAAGTGGCGCATCAAGGTGCCGCAGAAGGTGCACGACAACGCGATTTACATCAAATACGCCATTCTCGCCCTGATTGTGGTGACGGCAGCGGTCAACCCCGCGCTGAGTATCTTCCAGTACTTCGAGCCCTTCGGCACGCTGTTCTTCTTCAGCCCGTCCGTGGTGCTCTGGGGGATTCTGCTGGCCATTCTGGCCGGGTGCTTCCTGGTGGAACGCTTCTACTGCCGCTATGTCTGCCCGCTGGGCGCAGCGCTGGGCGTCGTCTCGCTGGTCAGCCCGCTGCGCATCAAGCGCGTGGAACAATGCACCATGTGCAAGGTGTGTGAACACGCCTGCCCTACCGGGGCCATCCGCGGTGAGAAGATCGATTTCAAGGAATGCGTACGCTGCGATATCTGCGATACCAAGCTGATTACCCTGGCCGGCACCTGCCGCCATTCCATCGACGAGATCAAACGCCGCAAGCACCATATTTCCCGCTTGCCACTGGTTGATCTGGAGGCCGACACGCCGGCCACAGTCACTTCATAACGCAGGCGTGTGATTCCGGCCCCCTCCCCAAACGAGTAAGGAGGTGCCCGACATGAAACCACTGCTGATCCTCCATGGCTGGAGCGACGAGGCAGAGTCCTTCCTGCCGCTTGCCCGCGCCATCGAGACCCACAGCGGGCGCAGCGTGCACTCGCTGTTTCTCGGCAATTACGTCTCGCTGGACGACGACGTGCAGATGTCCGATCTCGTTCGCGCTCTACAGCGCGCATGGGCGGCCGAAGCCCTTCCCGTGACACCGAAGTCCATCGACGTCATCGTGCACTCCACTGGCGGCCTCATCATCCGCGACTGGATGGCGAGCTGTTTCAGCGAAAAGGGACGTACGCCCCCCATCAACAATCTGCTGATGCTGGCCCCGGCCAACTTCGGGTCTCCACTCGCCCACAAGGGTCGCGCCATCTATGGCCGTGTACTCAAGGGCTTCAATGCCCGCAAGCGCTTCCAGACTGGCACCCACATTCTGCGCGCCCTGGAGATGGCCAGCCCCTACTCCTGGCAGCTTGCCCGGCGCGACCGTCTGCAAGGCAATCCCATGAGCGCCAGTGGTGTGCGCACCACCGTCATCGTTGGCAACACCGGTTACCGGGGCATCAGCTCGCTGGCCAATGAACTGGGATCGGACGGCACCGTGTATGCCGCTACGGCAAATCTGAACTGCGCCGCGCTGGAAATTCAGTTTCCTCCGGGCGACCGGGCTCCGCGTTACGGCGCGCTGCGCGAATCCCGCGGGGACACTGCCTGCTTGCTGATGGATGGCTTCGACCATTCCTCCATTGCCCTCAAGAGTGAAGACCACCCCGACAACGAGGCTCTGCTGGGCTTCATACTGCAGGCGCTGGATGTCAGCAGCACCACCACCTTCCGCCAATGGCAGCAGACCTGCGCCCAGCACACCGCCGCCGTGCTGACCCTGCACGAGCAGGACAGCAATGCGCACAAACACGGCTTTCAGAACACCGTGTTTCGCGTGCGCGACGACCAGGGCTTTGACGTGCAGGACTACGTGATCGAGTTCTTCAGCGACACCGCACGCGGCGACAACGACCGCCTGGCCGAGAAGGTGCACGGCGAGGCGCTTGTGAAAGTGCATGTGAACAAGGACAATGCGGCCTATCGCAGTTTCATGATTGACTGCAGCGCGCTGTACCGCATCGTGGATGAACAGAACGAAGCGCTCAGCATCAGCCTGTCGGCGTTGCCGGACCTGAACGAGGAGCGCAACCTGGTGGGCTACCGCAGCTTCGGCAATCATGACATCGGACAACTGAGCCTCGATGCCCAGGCCGTGCGACGTTTCTTTCAACCCAATCGCACGGTATTCATCGACATCGTGCTGACGCGGGAACACAAGGACGCGCTGTTCACGATCGATACGCTCAATACCTTCGACCAACAAGTGGATCAATAAGTCAGTACACAGGAGAATCTCATGACCAGAACCTCTCACACCCTGTTCGGCCTGCTGCTCGGCGCGGTGCTGTCAACCGCCGTGTTTGCAGCCGACAACGAATGGGTACAACTCATCGACGGCGCGAACGGCATGGACAATTTCACGGTAGTGGGAGATGCCAACTGGCACGCCGGCGACGGCGCCATTCAGGCGGATGCCGGCAATGGCACCTCTTTTCTGCTGACTAAACAGTCCTATGGCAACTTCCTGCTGCACGTGGAGTTCTGGGTCAGTGACGATGCCAACAGTGGCATCTACATGCGTTGCCAGGACGTCAACGCCATCACCGACCGCAGTTGCTACGAAGCCAATATTTTCGACCAGCGTCCCGACCCCAGCTTTGGTACCGGCGGCATCGTGCACATCGGGCCGGTGTCCGAGCCCTACCCGAAGGCGGGTGGCCAGTGGAACACCTACGACATCGTGATGGACAACGAGCACATGACCGTCATTCTCAACGGCAAGCAGACCGTGCACGTGATGGATTCCCAGTACAGCGCCGGCCCCATCGGCCTGCAGTGGGCACGCGGCACCGTCCGCTTCCGTAATATGCGCATTCAGCCCCGCTGACACCCCTGCGCGCCGGGTTGAGGCACATCAAACAATGTGCAATCAGCCCGGCACTGCGTCATTTCGCCACACCCCCCGTATCCCCTGCCCTGCAGCCAGACAGCACCTGTCTCAGGTGCCTGCACTGCGACAATTTGCCACACCCCCTCCCACACCTCAGTTGTTAGACTCCGAACCAGAAAAGAAAAACCCTGGGGAGGAGATTTCACGAAATGAAACCAATCATTCGATATATGGTGCCGCTGTGTGCACTGACGTGTCAGGCAGCCCTGGCGCAGGACCCTAATGTAGAGGAAATCGTTGTCATTGGCGTACAGGACACCCACACTGTCCGTACGGACGACACCATGGTCGCGCCTGCCGACACCGCTGAGCTGCTGAAAAAGATGCCGGGCGCCAACGTCAACAAGAACGGCGAACTGACCGGCCTGGCCCAGTACCGCGGCATGTTCGGCGACCGCGTCAACGTGTCGATCAACGGCACCCACATCAACTCCGGTGGCCCCAACGCCATGGATGCCCCGCTGCACTACGCACCGGTGGCCCTGATCGAGTCCCTGTCCATCAGCCGCGGAATCGTGCCCGTAAGCATGGGGCAGGAGACCATCGGCGGGCACATGGAAGCGCACACTTACGGCGGGGAATTCGGCGACTCCAACTCTTTTGGTTTTGCCGGACGCGCGTATCTGGGCGGTCAGTCCGTCAACAGCGGTCATGTGGGCAGCGCCCTGCTCTCGCTGACCAACCGTCACCACATCTTCCGTACCTTCCTGATGCAGGAACAGGGCGGTGACTCCAAATTTGATGGCGGCAAAATCACTCCGTCAGAATACGACCGCGACCGCTGGGACGCTGGCTACAGCTACACCCAGGGCAACCACGAATTCAGCCTGGACTTCGCCCGCAACAACACCCTGCACGCCGGGACAGCGGCACTGCCCATGGACATCATGGCGCTGGACAGCGATCTGTGGCGCGGCAAATACGTGTGGGATGGCACCGACTACCGGGTGACCGCCCAGGTGTCCAAGAGCAGCATTCTGCACTGGATGAGCAACAACACCCTGCGCCGCCCGCCGCTGACAACCGCCGGCACCCCGGATGGCACACGTTTCCGCAATGCGCGCACTACGAGCAAGGGCGAGACCTTTGTACTGAAGGTGGAACGCTTCGTGGACAACGGGGTATGGCGAGCAGGCGTGGACGGCTCCTTCGACAAACACGGGGCGAATATTTTCAACCCCAATGCACCCGCCTTCTTCATCAACAACTTCAAGGGCATTGAGCGCAACATCGTCGGCTTCTACCTGGAGCGCGAAATGTCCCTGTCAGACCGCACAGGCCTGGAGATTGGCGCCCGCTACAATCGGGTGAACACCGATTCCGGCACCGTGGCGGCAAACATGAACCCCATGAACCTGCCCTCCGGCATGCCCTTCATGATGAACAACATGGCGAATATGCTGGCCATGCGCTTCAACGCGCAGGACCTCTCCCAGTCGGACAACGACGTGGACTGGTTCGCCCGGTTCAGCATCGAGGCCGGTTATGACACCACCTGGTATGTGGGCGCAGCACGCAAGACACGTGCCCCCTCCTATCAGGAACGTTATCTGTGGATGCCCCTGACTTCCACCGGCGGCCTGGCCGACGGCAAGACCTACATCGGCGACCCGAATCTGAAACCCGAGGTGTCGCACGAACTGGAGGCAGGCTTCGACTACGACGGGCGCGACTTCTCGTTCTACCCGCGCGCCTTCTACAAGAAAGTGGATGATTTCATTCAGGGCATTCCCAGCACCGACATGATGGCCATCAACTTCGCACAGATGATGGCCAACATGGGCATGGGCACCCCCGACCCACTGCAGTTCGCCAACGTGGACGCCACCTACTACGGCTTCGACATGGAGGCGCACTACGCGCTGTCCTCGCGGCTCGACCTGCGCTCTGTCATGAGCATCGTGCGCGGCCAGCGTGATGACATCAACGACGACCTGTACCGCATCTCGCCGGACAATCTGGTGCTGGCACTGGATTACCGCGGCAACGGCTGGTCCACCAGCTTTGAAACCGTGACCTACGCCGACCAGAACCGCGTGTCCAACACCAATCTGGAAGCGAAGACCGGTGGTTATACCGTGGTGAATGTATCCGGACGCTGGAACGTGACGCCCATGCTGGAAATCGGCGCGGGCATCAACAACCTGCTGGACGAGCGTTTCGAGGATCACCTGGCCGGTTACAACCGCGCCTACAACCCGGATGTTGCCATGGGTGCACGCCTGCCGGGCCTGGGTCGCAGCCTGTATGGCCGCATGATGTGGTACTTCTAAGAGGTCAACTGACAAACGCAATCGAGGCAGGCAGAGCAAGGCAAAAGCAGGTGAAAAAGCGCAGTTTATTTGTAATAAATGAGCATTTTGAGCCTGCTTTTAACGTAGCTATGTCAACGCAGCCATGTCAACGCAGCTACGTCAACGCAAATAGTTTGTCAGCCTCCGCTGAGAGCGCCGACGATCTGAACCCGCGAGTCCGGGTTCACCGGCGCACTCAGGTCACGCACCATTGTCTCACCAACGAACATGGCAATATGCCGACGGATGTTGCCATGTTCGTCCACCACCCGAAACGCCAGCCCGCGAAAGCGCATCTCCAGCGCCTCGATCACGTCCTTCAGCGTCAAACTGCCCTCGGGTGGCGCCTGCAGCGCAAAGCTCTGCTCCCGCGCGCCCTCGGTGTAATCATCGAGCTGTGATGGCAGAAATACCCTGATCATGGCAGGCGGCCAACCTCGATCGAGAAGATCTGCGGCAGGTCCATCGCAATACCGTGCCAACTGGCGCCTTCATCACTGCTGCCCCACAACTGCCCGTTGGTGGTCCCCACATAAAGGCCCACCGTCGGCTCCTGGTCCAGCGCCATGCACTGCCGCTTCACCGTCCACCAGGCCTGTTCTGCGGGGAAACCGTTTGCCTGCCGCTCGAAACTCGCACCACCGTCGCGGGAGTGGAAAACCGCCGGCTTGCCGCCGGGGCTGGTGCGCGGCCACTGACCGGAACCGTCCATGGGGAATACCCAGATGCGCTCCGGATCACGCGGGTGCACCACGATGGGAAAGCCGATATCGCCCACCTCGCGGGGCATATTGTCGCCAATGCGACTCCAGCGCTTGCCCTGCGCCCGATCCATCGCATACAGGCCGCAATGGTTCTGGTGGTAGAGCCGGTTCGCGTGCACCGGATGCATGACCAGACAGTGCGGATCGTGCCCGAACTCGTATTCGCTGCCATCTTCCTTGGGCGGGTAGAAATCCATCGCCACACCACTGTTCAGCGGCGCCCAGGTCTTGCCCTCATCGAAACTCTCAAAGATGCCGCCGCTGGACATGCCCACCAGCAGGTGCGCCTTGTCACTGTGATCCACTATCACGGAATGCAGTTTGGGACCGTCCGGTGTGCCGTCCTTGTCACCCCCGCGCCACTGCAGGAAATCCGGGTGATGATTGAAACCCAGCACCTCGTCCCAGGTATCACCGCCATCACTGGAGCGAAACAGCCCCTGCGGAGAGGTGCCCGCGTACCACACGTCCGGCTCGGAGGCGTGCCCGGGTGTCAGCCAGAACACATGGTCCACACTGCGGTTGCTGCCGTTGGGTTCCGGAGAGAATGCGGGCGGCTTCGAGGCTTCCGCCCAGGTTTCGCCATAATCTTTCGACATGTACACGGAGGGGCCAAGATGACCGCTGCCCACGGACATCAGCTCCACACCCGGTCTGCGCGGGTCGGCCACGTAATGACTGACCACGGCCCCCAGATGCATGGGCCCGGCGATCTTCCACTGACTGCGGTTGGCATCACTCTCGATTTTCCAGGCGCCCTTGCGGGTGCCCACCAGAAGCACTTGCTTGCTCATGTCGGGACTCCATTGTTATTGATCGATCGTCGTAGCGGTGCAATGACAGGGTGCGGCAAAGGAGTTTCAAGCTACCAAATATCGCTTGTGGGAGACAACGGAAAAATACACGGGTCTTTGGCAGCGCCCCGCTGCCTGCGCTATGCTTGCGCCCCCGATCGAACCCGGAAACGCCCATGATCAGTAAACGCCGCCTCCACCGCCTTGCCGGCACCCTGTTACTTACGCCCCTGATGACCTGGGCGATCACCGGCCTGGTGTTTTTTATTCAGCCCGGCTACGGCAAGGCCTATGCCCCGCTGGCGGTGCGCCAATACCCGGTGGAAACCGAGGTGCGCGTGACGCCCGCAGCCGACTGGCTGGAATACCGCGTGCTGCGCAGCGTTCTCGGCCTGCATGTGCTGGCGAAAACGGACAGCGGCTGGTCAAACCTGCAGGCAGACACCCTGCAAATCTTTCCGCTGGACGAAGCACAGCGCCGAGCGCTGGTGTCTGACGCCATATCCGTGGACAGCGACCGCTACGGCCTGCTGTCGGGTCGCCGCGGTGAACAGTTCATTACCAGCAGCGGCGTGGAAATCACCCTCGACGACAGCACCCTGAGCCTGCGCCAGGTCGGCGCCGACACCCGCTGGATCGACCGGCTGTACAAGGTGCACTACCTGCAGTGGACGGGCATTGGCCTGCTGGACAAGGTGCTGGGGGTGTTGGGTTTGGGCCTGCTGGTGGTGATGAGCGCGACGGGTTTGCGTTTGTTGTTGCGGGGGTGAGGGAGGGGCAAGGGAATCACGGAACCTGACCCAATGATTTCGTTCAAGGGATTTTTGATACGAAAAAATGATTTCCCTTAAACTCGTTAAGATTGAGCAAACTACTCTGAATCATTTTCTTGATATAGCCGCGCTTATCGACGAATATCCAGTGAAATAGCTGACAGTACTACGCTTGTATTTAAAGCCCATTTTAGTCTCCACGACTGCAACTTCAAGCTCTTCGCCTCCTGTGATATTAGCCTTTAAATATATTGGATTGTGATGCGGAAAGTGTCCAATTTTCTTCAGTACAACCTCCATTTTTCTCCCCTTATACTTTCCATGAAAATGAATTAGTGCGTACTCAGGAATTAATTTCGTGCGAGCAACCTCAAATTCACTCCAAAGATTTTTCTCCAACTCATATAGCTTTCCTCTCAGTTGAACCTTATGAGAAATGTTAAGGCCGGTAGAAATAATGCCAGCTTTAAAAACAGTAGTTTTTATACACGGATGCTTTGGCCATGGTGGTCCAAGAGAGTCAAAGAACACTCTTCCATCACTCGGAGACTGATAGAAGTAAACGCGCTGATTGCAGACGGGGCATTTGGCATTGGGGTTTACATAACCAACGCAGCCTCCACTCTGATGCAATGGAACTACCATACCGTCTATATGACGAAATTCAATAGTGCCACCACACTTTTCACAAATTGACATATGGGCATTGACATCCACTAAAGTGAAATCAAGGGGTCAGATTCTTTGATCGTATCATCGACGCACTCGCACACCAACTGTCGAATGCCTTTCAAGGTAAGCTCCGGCTCCTCCGCCAGCCAACTGAGACTGGGGAACTCCACACACAGGCCGACATGCTCCTGATCTTATTCCGACCAGGTTACCCGATAGGTTTAACGATCAGTACTTTTTGCCACCCTTCCCCCAACCGCTCAAGTGCCCGAAGCACAGTCGTACTGACTGCCTGGAAGACGTTTTCTCAATAACCTGTTAACTTGCAGCCGCCGACACTCTCACAATTCCAATCAGCGGACCGATCACTCCCCAACAATCTCATTCAATCCCTCAACAATATACGCCAGTTCTCTCGCATCAAGACTGCCGATCTTTCTACCGATACGCTCCGTGGAGAGCGTGCGAATCTGGCTGATCTTTACCCACGAGCGCTTCGGCAATTTTGCGCTCAGAATCTCGTGCGTGAGGGGAAATCCCGCTCTCGGTTCCTGACTGGTCAACGCCACCGCGATGACGGTGCCTGAGTGTTCATTGAAGACATTCTGACTCAGAATGAGGACTGGGCGCTCACCGGATTGCTCCCGTCCTTTGGTTGGATTGAGATCCGCCCAGCGGATCTCGCCTCTCAGTATTTTGGCCATTCCTCTAAATCCTCGGACAGTCCCTCGTCCGCCATGGCTTTCTCAAAGGCAGGGTCCAGCTTGGCGCACTCTTCTGCGAGACGGTTTCTCTCAAGTCGTTCCAGTTTTTCCAACACAGCCTCCTGAATAGCACGGCTACGATTGCTGAATACTCGACGCCGGACAAGCGCATCGACTTTGGCGAGAATGCCTTCTTCAATGGTAATGGCTACTTTTGTCTGACTCATGCCCGCGACCCTCCAAGGTATGACAAATAATCATACTCTCGGGCTAAGGAACCAGCAAGACAGAGTTCATAGCCTCCGCTTAGCAAGATATTCCACATCGTTCTCCAAAGAATGCCTTGCCCTGACGATCAGGATAGTTACAGTTCTCCAATCCCGCACTTCACCCAAAAAGAAAGGGGCCTCAAAGGCCCCTTTCCCATTCTCGCTTTTACAAACCACGGATCAATCCACCGGCTCCAGACGCACAATCGGCGTCGGTGCGCGGCTGCGGTCTTCGATGGCGATGTAGATGTAGCCGTCCGGGCCCTGACGCACGTCGCGGATGCGGCCGATGTAGGGTACCAGGGTTTCTTCGGTCACGACCTTGGTGCCGTCTTCGCTCAGGGTCAGGCGAGCCAGTTGTTCACCGGCCAGGCCGCCTGCGAAGAGATTGCCGTTCCACGCCGGGAAGCGGGAGCCGGTGTAGACCATGAGGCCAGATGCCGCGATGGAAGGCACCCAGAAGTGCACGGGGCTTTCCATGCCTTCCTGCGTGATGGACTGGTGAATGGGCACGCCGGGGCCGTAGTTGACACCGCGACCGATGACGGGCCAGCCGTAGTTCTTGCCGGGCTCGATCAGGTTCAGTTCGTCACCGCCCTGGGGGCCGTGTTCGGTCATCCACAGATTGCCGGTAGAAGGATCAAACGCCAGGCCCTGCGGGCTGCGGTGGCCGTAGCTCCAGATTTCCGGCTTGATGCCTGCCTGGCCCACGTAGGGGTTGTCGGCGGGCACGCTGCCGTCGTCGTTCAGGCGTACGATCACGCCGTGGTGGTTGGAGCGGTCCTGCGCGGGGTGGGCCATCAGGTCGCCGTTCGGGGGCGCCATGCGGTCACCAGCGGTAAGGAACAGGTAGCCGTCTTCGTCAAAGGCGATACGGCCACCGTAGTGACCCTGGCCGTTGGCGTCAGCGACGAAGATTTCTTCCACATCTTCCAGGCGGTCGTTCTCAAAGCGGCCACGCACCACGGTGGTGGTGGAGGCACCACGCTCTGCCAGGGGCTTGGCGAAGCTGAGGTAGAGGTAGTGGTTGTTGGCGAAGTCGGGGTGCGGCACCACGTCGAACAGGCCCGCCTGTCCGCCGGTGGTGAACACCTCGGGCACGCCCGGCACAGCGTCGGGCAGCAGGCGGCCGTTGCGGATGATGCGCAGGCGCCCGGCGCGCTCGGTCACCAGCATGTCGCCGCCCGGCAGCCAGGCCATGGACCAGGGCACTTCCAGCCCTTCGGCCACGGTTACTACACGGAAGTCGTGCAGTGCGGATTTCTGAACGTCGCCCTGTGCCTGCAGGGTTCCCGCGGCGCCAAGGCTGAGACTGACAGCGGTTGCCATCAGCAATAATGATCGAAACATTGTTCTTCTCCTTCTTTGTTCTTGATTTAAGAGCCTGTTGCCCGCATCTGTTGAGTCATTCGCAGTCGTCATGCCGCATCCAGTGGCATGGACGGCTTTTTCCCATGCGTGCCGAGAAGACCGGAGCCGCAGCAAATTCGTTCCATGCTGCGCTTCGCAAGGCGCCTTATTACTTACCACGAGGAGCTGCTTTTGAAAACCTTGTTCGACGCCGTTCGCATCGGCGACCTGGAATTGCCTAACCGTATTGTGATGGCCCCCCTTACCCGCTGCCGCGCCGAAGGACGCGTGCCCAACGCGCTGATGCAGGAGTACTACACCCAGCGTGCCAGCGCCGGAATGATCCTTACCGAAGCGACCTCCGTCACGCCCATGGGCGTTGGCTACCCCAATACCCCCGGCATCTGGTCGGACGCGCAGGTAGAGGGCTGGAAACCCATCACCGAAGCCGTGCACAAGGCGGGCGGGCGCATCGTGCTGCAACTGTGGCATGTGGGCCGCATCTCGGACCCGATGTACCTGGATGGCGCCACTCCCGTGGCCCCGAGTGCCATAGCTGCCAAGGGTCATGTCAGCCTGGTACGCCCGGAGAAGCCTTTCATGACGCCGCGCGCCCTCACGCTGGCAGAGATCGACGGAGTGATCGAGGCCTATCGCAAGGGCGCGGAGAATGCGAAGAAGGCCGGATTCGACGGCGTGGAACTGCACGGCGCCAACGGCTATCTGCTGGACCAGTTTCTGCAGAGCAAGACCAACCGGCGCGATGACGAATACGGCGGCAGCCTGGAGAACCGCGCGCGGCTGATGCTGGCGGCCACCGATGCGGCCATCTCCGTGTGGGGCGCCAGCCGCGTCGGCGTGCATCTGGCACCGCGTGGCGATGCGCACGACATGGGCGATGACAATCCGCTGGAAACCTTCACCTATGTGGCGGCCGAACTGGGCAAGCGCGGCGTGGCCTTCATCTGCACCCGCGAACACTTCAAGGCGCCCACACTGACCCCCGCCATCAAGAAGGCCTTCGGCGGTGCGGTCATCATCAATGAACAGATGAGCAAGGCGCAGGCAGAGGAACTGATCAACGAGGGCGTGGGCGACGCAGTGGCGTTTGGTCGCTGGTTCATTGCCAACCCGGATCTGGTGGCGCGTCTGCACACGGACGCGGAACTGAACCCGCTGGACACCGCCACGATGTACGGTTCCGGGCCCAAGGGCTATACCGACTACCCGGCGCTGGCCTGAACCGGGCGGCGCAGGGTCAACACCACCAGCGCCGCCATGATGCACAGCGTGCCCGCCAGTTGCAGGGCGGGCATATAGGTCTGCAGATCGGTGCGGATGACGCCGGCAATGGTGGCCGCAGAGGCCGCGCCGATCTGATGCCCCGCGAAGATCCAGCCGAAGGTGATATTGGCGCTGCCCGCGCCGTAGCGGGCCGTGGTCAGCTTCACCGTGGGCGGCACCGTGGCCACCCAGTCCAGCCCGTAGAAGACGGCGAAGATCAGCAGCGCCACCATGCCAAAGCCCGACCACGCCAGGAAGATCAGGGACAGACCGCGCAGGCCGTAGAACCAGAACAGCAGCCAGCGATTGTCGAAGCGGTCGGACAGCCAGCCTGACAGCAGCGTGCCGAAGAAGTCGAACATGCCGATCAGCGCCAGCATGGAAGCAGCACTGAGCGCGCTCACCCCGAAGTCCATGTTCATGGGCACCCAATGGGTGTGGATGAGCCCGTTGGTGCTGAAGCCGCACACATAGAAACTCAGAAACAGCACCCAGAAGGTCGGTGTTCGTGCCACCTCGCGCAGATTGACCAGGGGCGCCAGCAGCATGCCGCTGAAGTGCTCGCGACGTGTCGGCACGGGCGTCACGGTGTCATCCCCGTAGGCTGGCAGGTTCAGGTCTGCCGGGTAGTCCCGCATCAGCAAGAGCACCAGTGTCAGGATCACCAGCATCAGCAGCACGATGGAGAACAGCGCCACACGCCAGCCGCTGATCTCGGTAAGGCTGGCCAGCAGGGGCTGGAAGATCATCTGCCCGGTAGCCGTACTGGCGGTCATCATGCCCACCACCACGCCGCGGCGCTTGCTGAACCAGCGCGTCGCCACCGTCGCCCCCAGCACCAGCGCGGTCATGCCCGTGCCAATGCCAATGACCACGCCCCACAGCACCAGTAAATGCCACCACTGCGTCATCAGGAAGGAGAGCAGGAAGCCAGTGCAGATCAGCCCCAGTGCGAAGGCGACTACCTTGCGCACGCCATAGTGATTCATGAAGGCCGCGGCGAAGGGGCCAAACAGTCCATAGAGCACCAGGCGCACGGAGATGGCCAGGGAGATCTGTTCGGTGGTCCAGCCAAACTCGTCACGCAGGGGCGCGATCATGATGCCCGCCGAACCCATGGCGGCAGCCGTGGCAAGCATGGTCAGAAACGTGGTGGCGGCAACAACCCAGCCGTAATAGACCCGGCGCTCCTCCAGGGAGCCAGCAAGTCGGGTGGCAAAGGAATCGGACATAAACGCCCTCAGGAGGATGGAGAGTCTGACAGCGGAATGGGTGGCAACGGGCAGTCCAGTGAGGCGGCGATGGCGCGGAATACCTCCAGCTCCTGTGTCTGCGCAACACCGTCGGCGGCAATCGCCAGCGCACAGGCCTTCAGGAAGGCTGGCTTCTGCAGCGGCTTGAGTCCCCGCAGCGCATTCAGCGCCTGATTGATGGCGTCGATACTCAGGCGCTCGGCAGCGGGCATGGCTTCATCGGCCAGCCCCAGAGAGGCCATGGCCTGGGCGTAGGTCTGTTCCGCACTCTGCCCCTGCTGGCGCCCCGCGCGAACCACAAAGGCCAGCAGCACGGCGCAGGAAGAGGCGAGATGGCGCAGAGCATGGTGCGCCTGCGGGCGCAGGCGATGCTCGGGCATGAACACGCTGTCCAGCGGCTGCACAATCACCCGCTGCAGCACCCATTCCCACAGGCTGATGCGCCCGTCTGCCTGCATCAGTGCATCCAGATTGCTGCGAAAACTCTCGTACTGCGACGCGCTGAGCTGGCGCAGCACCGGCAGACAGAGGTTGGCCAGGGAAAGGCGCAGGGTCTCGTCGATCGCAGAATGCTCCGCCAGCAATTGCTGCAGGGTGTCATAGACCGCCGGGTCCGCTCGCTCCTCCAGCAGCGCCAACTGCTTGCCGCGCGTGTCGGAATCACTGTCCAGCAGCAGGCAGTACACGAGCGCGCGGGCGCTGAAGGGATTGTGGGCGGCCTTGATCAAGTCATCGGGAATGCTGGCAAGAATCTCCCGCGCCTGGGCCAGATTGGCCTCCTGCGGGCGCCCCGCTTCCGCGATCAAAGAGTCGGTCAGTGCCAGGGCGGTCAGCGCCGTCAAGGGGGCACGTCTGGCGGTCTTCGCAGTGCCGGAAGTGGATGCCTCTGACGCCGCCTTCGTGTGGCTCACCTCAAAACTCCCGTCCCAGTTCGGCTGAATGCGACGAATGCGCTGCTCCAGCGGGGGATGGGTGGCAAACAGGGCATTGAAGGAGCGCGGCACCCCTTCTCCGAACAGCGCATGGCTGATCTCGGAAGTGGCCGGGTTCTGCAGCAGGGAGCCCGCCGAGCTGCTGCCGATGCGCTTAAGGGCGTTGGCTATGCCGTCGGGGTTGCGGGTGTACTGCACCGCCGAGGCGTCGGCCAGGAACTCGCGCTGGCGGCTGACGGCGGCCTTGATGAGATTGCCGAAGAAGGTGCCAGCGTAGCCGATGATCATCAGGCCGATGCCAACCACGGCGATATTGCTGCTGTCTTTGGAGCGGCGGGAATGTCCCGTGGTCCGCACCAGATAATAGCCCATGATGCCCAGCACCATGATGCCGTGGAGAATACCGATGAGGCGAATGTTCAGACGCATGTCCCCATGCAGGATGTGGCTGAACTCGTGGGCGATGACGCCCTGCAGCTCGTCCCGGCTAAGCGTGTTGATGGCGCCACGGGTGATGCCGATGACTGCATCCGCCGGACTGTAGCCCGCCGCGAAGGCATTGATGCCCTGCTCCTCCAGCACATAGACCGGCGGCACCGGGGTACCGGCAGCAATGGCCATTTCCTCCACCACGTTGAGAATGCGCTGCTCGTGCAGTTCCTCGCTGCCGGGCAGAATCAGCCGCCCCTGCATCATCTCCGCCACCTTGGCACCGCCCCCGGCCAGGCTGACAATCTTGAACAGGCTGCCGAAGCCCACCACGGCGAGAATGGCCACGCTGACGTAGGCAAACAGGCGCCAGTCCACCCGCTGGAACAACGGCGCGTTGATGGTCTCGGCGAAGGTGCCCAGCACGAACAGGATCAGCAGATTGGTGATCGCAATCAGGCTGATCAGCGAGAGCAGAAACAGCACCACCAGCCGCGTGGTATTGCGGCGGGCGATGTCCTGGGAGCGGAAAAAATCCATGCAGCGTCTCGCTCAGACGACGGTTAGAAGGAAACCTTGGGGGCCGCCTGGATCTGCGCGCTGTCCTCGAACTGCAGCAGCGTGGCGTCCGCGCCGTGTCCGAACATGCCGGCCAGCACCACGGGCGGGAAGGACTGCTTGTAGGTGTTGTAGGCCATCACCTGATCGTTGAAAGACTGGCGGGCAAAGGCCACCTTGTTCTCGGTGCTGGTGAGCTCCTCGCTCAACTGCATCATGTTCTGGTTGGCCTTCAGGTCCGGGTAGGCTTCCATCACCACGTTGAGGCGGCCCAGTGCAGCGCCCAGCGCGCCCTCCTTGCCGGCCAGGTCGGTAATGGCGGCAGCGTTGGCGGGATTGGCCGCCGCAGCAGCCAGGCCGCTGGCGGCGGCGTTGCGGGCGGCAATCACGGCCTCCAGCGTGTCACGCTCGTGGGCCATATAGGCCTTGGCGGTTTCGACGAGGTTGGGAATGAGATCGTAGCGGCGCTTGAGCTGCACCTCGATCTGGGCGAAAGCGTTCTGGAAGCGGTTGCGCAGTTGCACCAGTTGGTTGTAAACGCCCATGGTATACAGCAGTACCAGGGCAATAACGGCCAGCACAACAATCATCGTGACACTCATGGCGCCTCCTTGATGGCAGATGTCTGCGGGCGAGGCTCAGCCCCCGCCCGCGCAAGCGCATCTCAGGGCAATGTCAGCGCCACCACGCGTGCGGCTTCGCCACGGGAGCTGACGGTCATCACCAGATACTGCTTGCCGTCATACATATAGGTGATTGGCAGCCCCGTGACAACACCTGGCATGTCGATTTTTGCCACGGTCTCACCTGTGGCCTTGTCGAACGCCCACAGCACGGAGTCCCCGCCGACGCCCTCGCCCGCAAACAGCAGCGTCTTGGTCAGCAGCAGGCCGGAGCGGGTCGGCTTGCCGGTGCGTCCGATGTCCACGCCCTGCAGCAGCGGGTGATTCTTGATCTCCTCCGGAGTATCACCGTTGACGATCATCCACTTGTGGTCACCGGACACCATGTCGATGGCAGTGATGCGGCCATAGGGCGGTTTCACCAGCGGAATGCCATCCACAGACGGCGTGCGGCTGCCGCCCTGAATGTAGTCCATGGTGGAGGCGTCGGGCTCATGGGTCAGTGACAGCACGCTGGTCGCGGTGCGTGAGGGCACGTACAGGAGCCCTGTATCCGGGTCATAGGCCGCGCCTTCCCAGTTGGAACCGCCGGTAGAGGATGGCAGGTGCAGGGTGCCCTGGGTGCCGTCTACCGGGTCCTCAAAGCGCGAGGGCGGTGTGAACACAGATTCGCTGAAGCGGAAATGGGACGCGGCCTTCTCGGCTCGCGCGCGAATCTCCGGCGTGAAATCCACCAGATCGTCTTCCTGGAAGCCCTGACGGTCATAGGGAGCAGGCTTCAGCGGGAAGGGCTGGGTCAGCGAGGTCCACTCTCCAGGCACGTCTGTCTGGGGTACGGAACGCTCTTCCACCGGAAACAGCGGCGTGCCGGTCTCCGGGTCGAAAGTAAACAGATGGGACTGCTTCAGTGTCTGGATAATCGCCTTCTTGCCATCGGGCAGAGTCGCAAAAATTGGGGCAGAGGGCGTATCCCAGTCCCAGATGTCATGGTGGGTGGTCTGGAAATACCAGCGCACCTTGCCGGTTTTGTAATCCAGCGCCACGGTGGAACTGGTGTACAGGTTGGCACCGGGGCGGGCGCCGCCGTAACGGTCGCCAGTGGCGGACTCGACGGGCAGGAACACCAGGCCCAGGTCTTCATCGGCACTCATGGCAGACCAGACACCGGCATTGCCCGTAAAGTCGGCGCCGGAAATCCAGGTCTCGGAACCCGGCTCGCCCGGCTCCGGAATCGTCTTGAAGGTCCACAGCAGGTCACCGGTAGTGGCGTCGAAGCCGCGGATATCGCCCTTCACGTTGGACGCAGAAGTCGGACGCATTCCCACCAGGTGGGCCGCGCCGGTCACGACCACGCCGTCTACCGCCATGGGCATGAAGGAGATGCCGATATCGAAGGGGTCACCGTTGGGTGGAAAGCGCAGCCCCTGCATCAGGTCGACCCAGCCGCCATCACCGAAGGACTCGATCTCGCGCCCGGTCTTGGCATCCAGCGCCACCAGGTAGTAGCCGGGAGTAATCGTGTAGATCGTCTCCTGACCGTTGTTGTTGTAGAAGGTCAGCCCCTTGCCGGAGCCTTTGCGGGGAGCCTCGTCGAAGCGCTTGCCTTCGTCCGGGCGCCACATCCACAGGATCTGGCCGGTGTCGGCTTCCAGGGCCACGATGTTACGGGTGGCGCCGGCGGTCAGGTATACCCGCCCATCCACCATCAGCGGTGTCGTCACGCTCAGGGCTTCCGGGGCCGGGCCAAAGGCCTCGGTATTAAAATTCCAGGCGACTTTCAGGTCGGCCACGTTGCTGGCATCGATCTGCTCCAGGGGCGCGTAGCGGTTGGCGTGCTCAGTGCCATTGAAGTGCGTCCATTCGTAGTTGTCGCTGCCGGCAACGGCAATCTCGCCCGGTTCAATGCTGAGAGAGGTCAGTTGTTCATTGCTCATCTCCGTGCCTGGCAACGCCACATGGCCGGCGGAGAGGATATAGGCGGTCACATCCATGTACTGCGGGTTGGTCAGGGAGCCGGGAGTCTCAGCCGGCATGGTGGTGCGGATAAAGTTGTAGAGATCCCCGCCGGCGCGCCCTACCCAGCGCGCACGCAGCCGGGCATCCATCTCCACCGGCACGTGACAACGGGAACACTCGGCCTGAAACACTTCCTCACCCCGGGTGACGCTGGCGCTCTGCCCGTAGGCAGAGGCCGCCCCACAGAGGGCCAGGATCAGAAAAACGAACACTCTGGACACACTATCTCTCCATTCACGGTTACCTGAGTGGAATTCCTGCACAGCGACGCAGACACCCGGGTAATGGCCTTACAAAAAGAGGGCGAATACTACCGTTTTTCACCTCGCTCTTGTAGGTGAATATATCCATATAAGGCTTAATACAGCCTTAAAATTGTGCCATTTTGTTGCATCCGGTGAGATTCTGTGGCGCTGCGCTGCAGGGACGGGATTTTCCGTCAAAAACGCGGGTTTCCCGTGCCCGGACGGGCACGGGAAGTATTGCAGAAGAGCCAGCGGGCTCAGAAGTATTGCAGGAGCCAGCCCTGCTGGCGGACAAAAGATTGGCGAAGGCTCAAACTCAATCGTTGACGCGCAGTTTGCCCGACTCGATGGCCAGTGAATAACGCAGACGCGCGTTGTCCATATTGCGCTCGGTGTCCTGCAGGAAGGTGGTACGCACGTCGAAACGGCCGTTCAGCACCAGTTGGTTGCCGATACGCACGGCGGTGCGAGGGTCGCCACGGGCCTCCAGATTGCCCACGCTCATGCCCATGGCGCAGTGTCCGCCCACGAAGGGCAGATAATGATTGCGGTCGTCTTCTGTCGCGGCATCGAAGCTTGTCTTGTGCTCCGCTGACGCAAAGCACCAGTTCACTCCTTGTACGCGGGACTGAAAGCGCGCGCAGTCCGCTTCCACAATGCTGTGTTCGTCGTACGCGGCAACCAGATCAAAAACGACCAGCTTGCCGTCGATCATGCGGGAAAAGCCAATCCCGTCCACGTTGATGATCGCGTCGGGCATCTGCTGTGCCATCGCGGAAGCGGGCAGTGCAAACAGGACGCAGAGAAGAGTCAAAATTCGGGGTGTTTTAAAAGGCATAGCGGAATCCTTGAGACGTGTTGTTGTTGTGTGGCGCTACTGCCCGCTCATCTTATGCCTGCCCTGTCTGACTCACAAGCCGTGTGACACCATGACGCAGGCGCGCTGCTCCTGCCATGGAGAATCCCCAGGGAAACGGGTACCCTGCCCTGCCACCCCATGAACCGGATTTGCCATGTCCCTGGAACGCAACCGCCTGGACCGCTTTCTCTCCGCCCGGCTCGGCATCAACCGCCGTGCGGTGAAACCGCTGCTGGCCGCCGGACGCGTGTCCGTGGACGGGGTCACAGCACGCGACTGTGACCTGCCGGTGACCGCCTTCAGTACCATCCGGCTGGACGCTGAGGTGCTGCAGCAGCGCACAGCGCGCTATCTGATGCTGCACAAGCCTGCGGGCCTGCTCAGCGCAACCTCCGACCCCCGTCAGAACACCGTGCTGTCCCTGCTGCCAGCCGACGAGCGCGTGGGCCTGCACCTGGCAGGCAGGCTGGACAAGTTCTCTACCGGCCTGTTGCTGCTCAGCGACGACAGCCGCTGGACGGGCACCAGCGCCGCGCCCGGCGCCGGAATCGAGAAATCCTATCTGGTGGGAGTGCGGGATCCGATTGTGCCGGAAGCCGTGGACGCATTTGCGGCGGGCATGTATTTTCCCTTCGAGGACATCCACACCCAGCCTGCAGGGCTGGAAATTCTGGAACCCTGCCTGGCACGGGTCACCTTGCGGGAGGGGCGTTACCACCAGATCAAGCGGATGTTTGGCCGTTTCCGCAACCCGGTGCTCAGCCTGCACCGCGAGCGCATCGGCGACCTGCGTCTTGACCCGGCATTGTCACCCGGCCAGTACCGACCCCTGACGACAGAAGAGGCTCAGAGCGCAGTGCAGTGTGCCGCCGTAGGCGCCTGCCCCGACCCCAAGGCCACCGGAGCGGGAGCCTGATAGGGATTGATTGGCCGCGATTCGGCGTGATCCACGAACAGAATAAGCGCCAGCAACGCCAGCGTCAGGTGGGCCACGGTGGGCCGCGAGGGCAACACATTCTTCATGATTTCTCTCCCTGCCCTGCCGCCGGAATCAACAGAGCCGGACGCAGACGGATGCCGACAATGGAACCGGCAAATGCCGCCACAAACCAGGCCCAGCCATGCAGGCTGCCCGTTGAAATGCCGCTGAAATAAGCCCCCACATTGCACCCGAAGGCTACCCTCGCGCTGTAGCCCAGCACCACGCCTGCCAGCAGAATCACCGCCCAGCTTTTCGGTGCCAGTGCGGCCACCTGTCCGCCTGGCTCGCTACGCCAGCGCATGACGATAAAGGCGCCTGCAATCAGGCCGAGATTGGTGAGGGAGGTGGCATCGGTCAGGATCGACTGCTGCAGGCGCTCGGCGTGGGCCGGAGCCCCCCAGAAGACATTGCTCGACAGGTCCACGCCCACCGCCTGCGTCACTTTTGCGCCCCACAGACCCAGCCCGTAGACCACGCCCCAGGACTGCCCGGCAATCATCAGGTTCAGCACCGCAAGCAGGGCGATCAGGCCTGCCGCCCACCACAGACGACGGTCTGGCACGCGCTTGCCCGGCAACGCACGCCAGCACACCAGCGCGGCAACACCCGCCAGGCCGAGCAGGCTCAGCACCAGCCCGCCGAGGCTGCCGAAGAGCCCCTGCATGGTGTACACCGGCAGGGAACCGAGGCTGGCCCACCAGGGCAGATGCAGGGTGCCGAAAAAACTGCCAGCGATGAAGCCGATCAGCGCCAGCAGGGAGATGAGATTGCCGCTGCCGGCATTGACCAGCGTGCCAGAACCGCAGCCCATCACCAGTTGCATGGCGGCCCCGAAGATGAAGGCGGCCACCACCATGGCAATACCGATGGGCGCATAGGCTCCGTTGAGTTCGGCGCTGTGCAGGTTCAGCAGCGGGAACGCGACCAGCGCCGTCAGGCCGATGGCAAGCAGTTGCGCCAGCAGTCCGCGACCGTCGCGGTCAGTGACGATCTGGCGCCAGGGACCGGTGAAGCCGAAACGCAGCCCCTCCAGCGTGAGCCCGAAGCCCAGCCCGGTCATCAGCAGCAGTGCTGCACGAGGGCCGGCAAGCGCGAAAGTGGCGAACACGATGGCAAATGCAAAGAACAGCAGCCCGGTGCGCCGGGAGACAAAGGAGGGGGTGGCAACGGCTTCCATCACGACCCGATCAGATCCGCGATCCAGCCGGTCGTCATGTGCCAGTAGTGCTTGAGGCGATTGGGCTGGTTGTCCATGGGGCGGTCCGCCATGCTCCACTCGGTCATGCTCTCGGCGTACAGACGCGTGTTGGGCACGCCCTGCAGCTCGCTCATGATGAACCAGTTCACGGCGGCCTGGTGGCCGGTATTGCAGAAGGACACAGTGACCGGCGCCCGGGTCTGGGTCACCGAGGCCAGCATGTCGCCGACCTGTGCCTTCGGCAGCACACGGCTGCCATCAAAGAAATTGGTGAAGGTCAGGTTGCTCGCCCCCTTGATGGTGCCGGGACGCCCGGTGGACGCCTGCAGTCCCTCAAAGAAGTCTTCGGGTCGTGCGTCTATCAGGCGCCCTTCCCCACTGGCCACCAACTCCTCCACTTCCGGTGTGGTGATCTGCCACTTGTCGTTCCACTGGGGTTCGAAGGTAGAAGCAAGCACGACGCCAGGTTCGCGGCTGATGGGCAGATTCGCTGTGCGCCAGCCGACAAAGCCGCCATTGAGCAGGGCCAGATCCTTGACGCCCAGGGACTTCAGCGTCCAGTAGACACGGGCCGCAGCGCCGAAGTCCGAGGCATTGGAACCCGAATGAATCACCACGACGGGCGTCTGTGGCGTGATACCCAGGCGCTGCACGAGCGCTGTCAGCGCTGCCATCGAAGGCAGGGCGCCGGGATTGCCACCCGGGCCACGAAATTCTGCGTAAGGGGCGGACACGGCACCCGGAATATGCCCGGCATCGTAGTCCCCGGTCACGTGCAGTAAACGCACCTGCGGTGAGGCGGCGAGGATATTGACCAATTGGGCAGGTTCGAGCAGCACTTCCCAGCCCTGGGGGGCAGCACTTGCCTGCACGGGCAGCCACAGCGACAGCAGCAGACAAAGCGAATGGAACACTGCAGACAAACCTTTTCTCATGCGGATCTTCTCCTGATGGCTCCTGAACGGAGGGGGCGCCGGGGCCGGGCGCGCTATTTGTACTCCGACACCCGGCCACATGCAAGCCTGATCAGGGTTTGCGCAGCTTCACAATGAACTGATCGGTCACGCCGCGAATGCTGCCGTCGAACACTGTCTTGCTGCGATCGTCTGCAGGGTTGGCCAGCAGGTCACTGGTGCCGTCCACAATGAAACCGGCAGCGCGCGCACCCGCCAGCACCTTGTCGAGCTCTGCGCGATGCATGCCGCCGTTGTCGTTGCCGGCATTGCCCGCGTGATCGATCACGCCAAGCACACCGCCGGGTTTCAGCACCCGCTTCATTTCCGCCAGAAACTTGCTTTCAGCCTGCGGGTCTGATGAGCGGTATACCTCGTGATACTCCAGGGCAATCACAGCGCCATCGAGGGAGTTGTCCGGCAGTCCCAGATCGTTGATATCGCGATTCAGGCGCTCCACATTGGTCAGGCGACCTCCGGCCAGGCGCTCATTGATCGCCTGCGCGGTGCGCTCGCCACGTTCACCCTGCAGGGCAGACGGCGCGTTCTGCATATAGACCTTGCCACGCGGCCCCACGGCGTTGGACAGCACCTCGGTGTAATAACCACCCGAGGCAACCAGATCAACCACGGTCATGCCCGGGCCGATGCCGAAGAAGTCCAGCGTTTCGGCAGGCTTGCGGCGGGCGTCCGCCTCTCGATCGGCCGCCGGGCGGGACGGATTTGCCAGCGCCGCATTCAGGGCGGTGGCGTTCTGGGCATACGATGGAATAGCGGTCAGTGCGGCCACGAAGGCCAGAGCAAGCGGAAATACTTTCATGGAGGCGTCCTCTGAATGCCAGTGTGTTTTTGTTGTTGTCCTGAAGTTCTTGAACCTGTACAGAAATAGCACATTCACGCGCCCTTTCAAATTGGCATCTGTGTCTATCCGTGACAGAAAGGGCCGGGTAAGATTACAGGCCTGTTTCCGTCCACCGATCTACCCCAGGACACGCACGCCATGATTCGAGCCGCCAATGGCACCGATGCCCCGGCACTTTGTACCGTTTACAATCACTACATCGAAAACACGGTGATCTCCTTCGAGGAGATTGCCCTGAGCACGGATGCCATGGCGGCACGGGTGGCGCAGGTGCAGAGCGTCGGCCTGCCCTGGCTGGTGGCGGAGGATGCCAATGGCAAGCTGCTCGGCTATGCCTATGCCAGCACCTGGAAGGCCCGCGCGGCCTATCGTCACAGTGTGGAGGTGACGGTTTACCTCGCCCCGCAGGCCACTGCTCGCGGCATTGGCACAGCCCTTTACCAGGCATTGTTTGCCACGCTGCTGAAACGCGGTGTGCACGCGGCTGTTGCCTGTATTGCGCTGCCGAACGAGCACAGCGTTGCCCTGCACGAAAAATTCGGCATGCAGAAGGTGGCACATTTCACCGAAGTGGGATACAAATTCGGACGCTGGCTGGACGTAGGGTACTGGCAAGTCACCCTGCCCGCGCCGGAACCGATTACAGATCAATAACAAGCAAGGGGGAAACACCCGCATGAGCGCCGAGACCACGCGCCCGGAAGGGGCCTGCACCTGTGGCGAGGTTCGTTACCGCCTTAACAACACCCCCCTGTTCGTGCACGGCTGTCACTGCACCTGGTGCCAGCGTGAAACCGGCAGCGCCTTCGCCATCAACGCCCTGATCGAAACCGACGAAGTGGAACTGCTCAGTGGCACGCCCGAAGCCGTGCTGACGCCCAGCAACAGCGGCAAGGGGCAGACGATCATACGCTGCCCGCGGTGCCACATCGCGCTGTGGAGCCACTACGCCGGCGCCGGCCCCAAACTCGCCTTCATCCGGGTCGGCACCTTGATGGATGCTGCGCGCTTCCCGCCGGACATTCACATCTTTACTGAGTCAAAACTGCCCTGGCTGCCTTTGCCGGAGGGTGTGCCTGCCGTTGCGCAGTATTACCGCTCCTCCGAGATGTGGCCGCCCGAAAGCCTGGCGCGACGGGCACGCATTCTGCCCTGAACCGGCAGGCAAAATTCACAACAAGAAGTATGCAAGAGGTCCCTTATGAACACGCTGCCCCGAAAGATGATAAGCATTGCGCTGCTGTTCTGCGCCCTTCCCGCCTGGGCGGACGTCGCCCGCATCGAGATTCAGCAGCGGGAAACCCTCAGCGCACAGGGCACGGACGTGCGCTACGAAGCCATTCAGGGCCTGCTGCACATGACACTCGACCCCACGGCAGCCAGCAATCAGCGCATTGCCGACATCGGACTGGCGCCCCGCAACACTGCGGGCCTGGTGGAATACACCACCGATTTCAAACTGCTTGTTCCGAAAGGCGAGCATCGCAGCGACACGCTGCTCTACTACGTCAACAACCGCGGCGGCAGCACCCTGCCCCCGGAAGAATCGCTGCAACACCCGCTGGCGACCCGCGGCTATACCTTCCTCGCCACCGGTTGGATCAATGAGCTGATGCCCGGGGACGAACGCATGCGCCTGCACGCCCCCATAGTCACCGAGAACGGTGCCCCGGTGACGGGTACGCTGCGCTACGAGGTCATTACGGGCAGCCTTGAAAACGATGTCAACATCGCCGGCGCCAACCACCTCGCCTACGCACCAACCGCACGCGGCCTGAAAGAAGCCACGCTGACACAACGCGTCAATCAGCAGGACCCGCGCCAGCCGGTGGCCCGCGACAATTTTGAACTCCACGTGCAGCCCGTGGCCGACTCCAACCAGGTAGAAGTCTCCCTCAGCGTCACCGGCGGCCTGCAACCCGGCGTGATCTACGAGCTGATCTACGAGGCGCAGGATCCCGTGCTCTCGGGCGCGGGGCTTGCAGGCATTCGCGACATGGTGTCGCTGCTTCGCCACGGCAGCAGCGACAGTGCCCTGACCGCCGCCCTGAGCACACTCGATGTTCCAGCGATCGCGCACACCGTGACCTGGGGCAACTCCCAGAGTGGCCGCCTGCTGCGCCAGTATCTCTACCAGGGTTTCAATGAAGACCTGCAGGGGCAGCGTGTGTTCGACGGCATCGTGCCAGTCATTGCGGGCGGCGGTTTCGGCATGTTCAACGTCCGCTTCGCCATGCCGACTCGCACCAACGGGCAGCACGAAAACCTGCTCTATCCCAATGACTATTTCCCCTTTACCTACGGTGACAGTGTTGACCCCTTCAGCGGACGCCGCGACGGCATTCTGCGGCAGTCCCGCGACAGCGGCACTGAACCCAGGGTCATGCACATTCAGACCTCCAACGAATACTGGGTGCGCGGCGGTTCTCTCGCCCACACCAATCCCGAAGGCACGGCAGACGCCGCCATTCCCGACAACGTGCGCTTCTACACTATCGGGGGCTCCCAGCACGGTTCCGGCAGTGGTGTCGCCACAACGCGAGCAAGTTCCGGGCAATTGCCACCCAACCCCAACCGCTGGTCGCCCATCGCCAACTCGCTGCTGGTCGCCATGGTGGAATGGGTGAGTCATGACACCCTGCCGCCCCCCAGCCGATACCCGAGAATTGACCAGGGCACGCTGGTGCCCTCGCATCTTGCTGACGGACAGATCAATCCTGCCGCCTGGCACCCTCTGGCAGGCTACAGCCATCCCAAGGCCATGTACCGGATTGCCTACGCCGATTACGGCCCGCGTTTTCTTGAACAGGGGATTGTGGATAAGGACCCGCTGAACAGCTCGCAGTTGTACGGTGGCCTGGTGCCGGCAGTGAACGCGGACAACAACGACGGAGGGGGCGATACCGTGCTGCCCCCGCTCACTTCCGTGCCACTTGGCACCTTCGTGCCATGGAATCTGCGCAATCCCGCCACGGGTGCCGATACCGAATTGGCACGACTGTCCGGCGGCTACATCCCTTTCGCGAGGGATGAGGCCCATCGCACCGCACAGGACCCACGCCCGCCCCTGCTGACGCGCTACCGCAATCGCGAGGATTATCTGCAACGCTATGAACAGGCGCTGGATGCGCTGATCGCCGCGGGTTATCTGCTACCGGACTTCCGGGAAGAAATGCTCGCGCTGGCGGGGAAGAATGCCTCGGTATTTGACTGAGGCAGGAGGACGGATTCAATCGCGTGTCAGCAAGGGATACAGCAGGGGCTCCATGCCATTCAGCTTGACCTCGTAGATCAGCGCCAGTTGCTCCCCCAGTTTGCCCGGCGGAAAGCCCTGTTTGTGGAACCACACCAGATAGGGCTCCGGCAGTTCCAGCAGCTTGCGACCCTGGTATTTGCCGAAGGGCATGGTCTGGTTGATGGCTTCCAGCAGCATCTGTTCATTCATCATCGTCCGGTCCCACCGCGTTTTGTCCTATACTGCGAACACCGCGCACCTTACAGGGAAACGACCATGCTTGCACGCCGACAGATCCTGATCGTCCTGTCGCTGGGAATGACGCTGTGGCTTGTCTTTACGCTCGCCATCCGCTGGACTCCCTTCCTGTTCGACCAGGGGCTGCTCAATGCCCTGCTCTATCTGGTGTCCCTGCCGGCGGCGTGGCTGCTGGTGAGTTTAATCGGCCGGGTGGCAGGCCTGGCGGAAACCGAACTGCTCAGTGGCATCGCTTTGGCGATCTGCGCCGCATCCCTGTGCGACGGCATCGGCGTGGCCTGGTTCAGCACACTCTACGGCAGCGACCCCGATCATCATCGACTGGGCGCCGCCTACATCCTGTGGGGCGCTGGCGTCTTCCTTCTGATCGCCCTGATTCGCAGCCAGCGCGCCATGCGCCATACAGGCGACTCGCCCCCACTCAGTTAGCCTGCCAGCGCCCACTCCACAGCACTCCGGGCATGGATCGCAGTGGTGTCGAACAGGGGAACTTCGGTGTCCGCCTGCTGGATCAGCAAGGCTATCTCGGTGCAACCCAGGATGACGCCCTGTGCTCCCTTCCTTGCCAGTGCCTGCACGATGTCCAGATACGCGGATTTCGATGCCTGTTCGATGCGCCCCAGGCACAGCTCCTCGTAAATGACCCGGTGCACCAGATCTCGCTCCGCCTGCTCGGGTATCAACACCTCGATACCCCGGGCCTCCAGGCGTTCACGGTAGAAGGCTTCCTCCATGGTGAAGCGGGTCCCCAGCAGACCAACGCGAGCGATGCCGTGGGCTTCGAGCACGTCGGCTGTGGCATCAGCGATATGCAGCAGCGGAATGCCGATCTGCGCCTGCACCTGCTGCGCCACCTTGTGCATGGTGTTGGTACAGATCAGCAGGAAATCAGCTCCCGCAGACTCCACTGCAACGGCTGCATCGCCCAGAATCACCGCCGTCTCGTCCCATCTCCCCGCATGCTGCAGCGCCTCGATCTCGGCGAAGTCCACGCTGACCATCACGATTTTTGCCGAGTGCAGGCCACCCAATGCGGCCTTCACGCCCTCGTTGAGCGCCCGGTAATAACTCTGGGTGGACTCCCAGCTCATGCCGCCAAGCAGACCGATGGTTTTCATAAGCGATGTTCCGATTGTGCCTTCCAATATTGAGACTGGCATTCTACAAGATTGCACTGACACTGCAGCAAGCACCTGCTATTGTTCTCGCCATGTCCGTTCACCATTTGCCGGAGGAAACCTGTATGCGATCCCTTCAGATACCCCTGCTGCTCGCCCTGACACTGCTCTTCACCGGAGCACCGGCACTGGCAGACGTCTACGACGACGCGGTGACGAATCCCTATCGCCCCGCCGCCGACCGCGAACGCGACGCCGACACGAAGCCTGCGGAGCTGATGCGTTTCGCAGGCGTGAAAGCGGGAGACACCGTGCTCGATATGTTCGCGGGCGGTGGCTACTATTCCGAGCTGCTGGGCTATGTAGTGGGCAGCCAGGGGACCGTGCTGATGCACAACAACCTGGCCTACCAGGGTTTCGCCGGTGAGGCCATCGAGAAACGCCTGGCCGACGGCCGACTGAGCAATGTCGTGGGGCTGTTTGCAGAACTGGAAGACATGGGCGTTGCGGCCGGTTCCGTGGACGTCATCTGGATCAGCATGGCCTACCACGATGTGTATTACGTGGCAGACGAATGGACAGTGACGCCGGATACCTTCTTCCCGGCCCTGCAATCGCTGCTGAAACCCGATGGCAAGATCATCGTCATCGATCACATGGGCACGGTGGGCACCGGCTCCAGCCTTGGCAACACGCTGCACCGCATCGACCCGGAATACACCCAGGCCGATTTTGCGGCCCACGGTTTCCGGCTGGCGGAACAGAGCGATGTGTTGCTGAACCCGGAAGACGATCTGAAGAAAAGCGTGTTTGACCCCGCCATTCAGGGCAAGACCTCAAAGTTCATCTACAAGTTCGTGCGCCAATGACCCGGCACGGAGCCATCCGCGCTCAGCGTGATGACTCCGTGGCCTTTTCCAGCGCCAGAATCGCCTCGGAAATATCTTCCATGCGGCTGTTCAGAATCGTCTGGGCATCATAAAGTCCGCGATTGTAGAAATAGGGGCCGATCTGGTTCGCGAAGAAATCCAGCAGAAACTCCGCATCGAACTGCCCGATTTCCTGTTCCAGTTCCTCATCAAAATAGGCCTGAATGCGGCTGACGATGGCGCGTTTTTCCTGCTCGGAGAATTCGATGACCGCCATGGCTCAGCGCACCTGCATGCGGGGCAGCGGCAGCGGGCCGTCCTGCAGCATGCGTCCCCACACGCGCTCGGAAATCCGGAACACTTCTTCCATGATCGCCGCCTCATCCACGGTGAGAATCTTGTGATCGCGCATGATGAATTCGCCATCCACCATCACGCTCTCGATATCCGACGGCTGCCCGTTGTGAATCCACACGGACAGGAAGCGACCCGAAGGCGTCAGGTGCGGTTTCATGCGGTCGAGCACCAGCAGGTCCGCCTTCTTGCCCACTTCGAGCGACCCGATGGCGCTGGCCTGGTTCACGGCCTGGGAGCCGCCACCACAGGCATCCGCCAGCATGTCTTCGGGTTGCGGGAGAGTGCCGGGAATCTCGTCGTTGCGCTGGATACGTTCCAGCGAAATGGCCGTTTTCATGACATGCAGCATGTCGTTGTTATTGTTGTCGGTACCGTTGGCAATGGTGCAGCCCGCCGCACGCAGCGCCGTGATGGGAGGATTGACCCCTCTGTTGGCCGCCATCGCTGCCTGATGGCTGATGATGGTGCGCGTTCGCCCCAGTGCCTCGATCTCGGTGGCGTCGCAGTAGCGCGCGTGTGCTGCAAACAGGCGCGGCCCCAGGAAACCATGCTGCTCCAGAAAGAGGGCGGGCCGTACACCGTGATAACGCAGCATGAAGTCCACTTCCGCCTGCGACTGGGTCATGTGAATGGTATAGCCGAGATCGTATTTTTCCGCGAACTCCCGGACATCATGCAGCAGCTGTGGCGAAGAGAGTTCCGCCAGCGCAGCCGCGGGAAACACGCTGATCTTGCCGTTCTGCTTGCCGTGCCAGGCGCTGTGCAGATCGGCAATGCGCTGCATGCCCTCCACCCGCAATTGATCGGAGAACTGCGGCGGCACACTGTTGGCCAGACGTGGTGGAGACATGGGGCCGTCCACGGTCGTGATGTCGCGCACCGACTCGGCGAATACCCAACGCAGTCCCGTCTCCGACAATGCGGAGGCGTCACGAGCGATGCCACTGACATTTTCCACCAGCGTGGTCGTGCCACTGCGAATCGCCTCCAGGGCCGCCACCACGGACATCAGGGTAGCCTCCTCGTCGGAGATCAGCCGCCCCGGGCTGAGGGGCAATTGCAGGGAATTGGGGAAGCCGAAGTCTTCATTGAAACCCCGTTCCAGCGAGGCGGACAGATGGGCGTGGCAATTGATCAGCCCCGGCAACAAGGCCTTGCGACTGCCATCGTAGATCTGCGCATTGGGGAATTGCGCCAGTACCTCATTGGTGTCACCAATGGCGGCAATGACCCCGTTCTGCACCGCCAGCGCCACATCCAGCAACGTGCGACGTTCGGCGTCGTTGGTGACCACCGTGGTGTGGGTAAACACCACCGCGTCGGCTCCGCCGTTGCTGCGGGTCTGTGCATTGAGTGATGCGGGTGCCAGGACACCCGCCCCCAGTGCCAGGCTCGCTCCCTTGAGCAGTTGACGGCGACTCAGCAACCATTTTTCATTCGTGTTGTCGTGCATGATGGACCTCCGGCGCAGAATTCAGAAAAGAAAAGCCTGGGCAAACCCCGACCCGTTATAATTAGGTCGTTCATTCAAAAAGCAGCATCCGTGCCAGCCCGCGCGCTGCCATCCATGCTCTCAAAACCCTGTCTTATCAGAACCTTGCAAGAGGGCGACGCCCGGCATGCCACGCGGCCGCGCCCCCTCTTCTGTCATGCCGCCTACGCGTGCGCCAAAAGAGCACACGCGCGGGGGCGGGAAGCGCCATTGCGCTTCCCGGTGTCGTTAACGGTGATAGTCACCGGCACGCTCGGGCTGGTACATCACCTCATCGATGCGCACCTTGAGCATGCCCATGCCGGGGCGCGGCCATTCGATGGCATCGCCCTCGGAGAGCCCCAGCAGGGCACTGCCCACCGGCGCAAGGATGGAAATACGGTCGGCACTGCCGTCCGCGTCCCGGGGATATACCAGTGTCATGCAGAACTGTTCTGCCGAGTTTTCCACCTGGAACCGCACCGTCGAGTTCATGGTCACGACGGTGGGTGGCACGGCCCGTGGTTCAACAATCTCCGCCCTCGCAAGCTCCTCCTCAAGCTGTTCGCCTGCGGGGCTCGAGTGCAGCGGCAGAGTGTCCAGCAAACGTTCCAGCCGCTCTGCATCCAGTGTTGAAATGACTACCTTGGGTCTCGTGTTCATGCCAAATCTCGGAATCCTAGTGAAAAAAAAGAACGCTGATGCTCAGCGTGTGAGAACGAACGAAGACTTCGCTCGTCAGAGTCGGATGACTCTGGGGCCGATGGTCGCATTGCCGTTCATGGCAGTCAACTCGCCCCTCAGGCAGACAGTTTCAGTCCCACGATGCCCAGCACGATCAGGCCAATGCTGAATGCTCCGGCAAGGCGGATAGGCTCCGCCAGCAGCAGATGACCGGTGATGGCTGTGCCCACCACCCCGATTCCTACCCACACGGCATAGGCGGTACTGGCGGGCAGTGACCGCATGGCCAGGCCAAGGAGAAAGACACTGAGTACCATGGCCAGTACGGTGACGACACTCGCAAGTGGCTTGCTGAGTCCCTCACTGAGTTTCAGGCCGATGGCCCAGACGATTTCCAGCAGACCCGCGAGCAAAATGACTCCCCAGATCATGACGACACCTCCAGATTTCCGGGTCGTCCCGGGGGATTGAGAAACGGGCAGGGGTCGTCCCCCGCCCGTGTGGAAACATCAGAGCGTCTTCAGTGCCGGCTTGAGCACCTTGCCCATGGCATTGCGCGGCAGGGCCTCCATGACCCGCAGCACCTTCGGAATCTTGTAGGGCGACATGCGCGGCTCACACCAGGCTTTCAGTTCCGCGTAGCCCAGTGTCTGCTCCGGCTTGAGCACGACAAACGCCGTGACGGCCTCGCCCCAGGTTTCGTCTTCCACGCCAACAACGGCGCATTCGGCCACCTTCTCGAGGGTCAGCAGGGTGCTCTCGATTTCCAGCGCGGAGAGTTTGTAGCCCCCCGACTTGATGATGTCGACCGATGAACGTCCCATGATGCGGTAATAGCCCGTCTCGCGTACGGCTACATCGCCGGTGCAGAACCAGCCGTCCACAAAGCTTTCGGCGGTCGCCTTCGGGTTCTGCCAGTATTCCTGGAACACGTTGTCGCCGCGCACGCGAATCTCACCCGGCGTGTCATCGCCCTCGATGATGTGTCCGGCCTCATCAAACAGCGCGACCTGTACTCCGGGCAGCGGCACTCCGACGGCCCCGGCACGACGTTCTCCGAAATAGGGGTTGGAGATGGCCATGCCGATCTCGGTCATGCCATAGCGCTCCAGCAGGCTCTGCCCCGTCAGCGCCTTCCATTGATTGAAGAGCTTGGCCGGACAGGCCGCAGACCCGCTGACGTTCAGACGCATGGCCCGGAAGCCATCGCAGACCCGTTTGCGCGGCGCCTCCGGCAGCGCTTCGAGCTGGGACACCAGCTTGACGTAGATCGTCGGCACGGCCATGAAGACTGTGTAGTCACGATCCTCCACGCCGCGCAGAATGGTGTCCATCTCGAAGCGCTGATAAAGCGTCACCCGGGCACCGATCCACAGGGCGCAGCACAGCACATTGATGATGCCGTGAATATGATGCAGAGGCAGAAACAGCGGAATCGAATCCTCGGGCATCCAGTTCCACGCCTCCAGCAGGGTGGTGATCTGCGCGCGGATATTCTTGTGGGTGCTGACCACGCCCTTGGGCTTGTTGGTCGTGCCGCTGGTAAACAGCATCATGGCGCGCCGGTCGATGCTCAGTTCCGGCAACATCTGGATCTTGCAGGTCAGCAGCTCGGACACGTTCAGCACCTGAATATTCATGCCCCGGCAAAGCGCAAAAAGGCCGGCAAGGGATTCCGCCGGGGAAGTGATGCTGACCACCAGGCGCGTGACTTTTGCCGTGTTCAGGGCGTGTTCAATCTCGGGCAGGGCGGCAGCGACATTCAGGGGCACGGCAATACCGCCAGCACGCCAGATGCCCAGCAGGGTGGTCACATAGTCCACGCTGGCCGGCATAAAGAATGCCACGCGCTCCTCTTTCAGATCCGTCTGCTTTCCCAACAGGCCGCACGCGCAATGCTCTATGCGCTCGCGCAATTTGGCATAGCTCCACTGCGATACCCCTTCCTGCAGGGCGATGCGCTCATTGCTGAAATTGATCGCCGGAAACGGGCGCAGATTGGTCGTCGTGTCCATAAAGTCTTCTCGTCAGTTGTTGTTCAGCATCATACCAGAGCCCGCACGATGAAATAGAGCAGGGACGGCCCCAGCAGGCATCCTATACCGGTATAGAAAGTTGCGGTCATGGCACCGTAGGGCACCAGGCGCGGATCGGTGGCCGCCAGCCCCCCCGCCACGCCACTCGTGGTACCCATCAGCCCGCCGAACACCATGGCGGACTGCGGATTGTTCAGCCCGATGCGGCTTGCCACCATGGGCGTGCCGACCATCACCAGAATGGATTTGACGACGCCAGCGGCCACACTGAGGGCGATGACATCGGAGCTGGCGCCGATCGCCGTGCCGGTAACCGGGCCAACGATATAGGTGACGGCCCCGGCGCCAATCGTGGTAAGACTTTCGGCGTCGGTATAGCCAAACAGCAGCGCCACCACGGCCCCCACAATGAAGGACACGATCACCCCGGCGAAAATGGAGATAATGCCCACGACACCGGCCTTGCGCAGTTCACTCAAATGCACGCCGAAGGCGGTGGAGACAATGCCGAAATCCCGCATCATGCCGCCGCCCATGATGCCGACACCTGCCAGCACCCCGATATCGGCAACACCCCGGCTGCCTTCCGTCTGCAGGCCGGCGAAATACGCGGCAACCAGACCCAGAAGAATGGCAACGGCGGAGCCGTGGATGCGCCCGCCGGTCAGATGCTTCGACAGCCAGTAGGACAGCCAGACGGTAATCCCCACCACGGTAAAGGCCACCACCAGGGCATTGCCACGCAATACTGCGCTCAGGGTTTCCATCAGGCACCCCGCTTCGCGGCGTCATCCGCGTCCTGTTCAAGGGGAGGCAAGGGCTCGCTGCGCGGCCCGATACGACTGATCAGGGGGACCAGGGCGAAACTCACCACCACGGCAAGCACACCGACCAGCAGGGCCAGCATCCCGCCGTCCACGGCGGCAACCACGTTCTGGCTGGCAGCCATGGCCACCACAATCGGGATGTACATGGCGCTCCAGAAGCGGATACCCTCCCCGGAGGGGCCGGTCACGAGCGATTGCATTCGTTTGGAGCCGGAGGCCAGCACCAGCAGCAGCATGGCAATGCCCACCCCGCCCACGTTGGCCTGCACACCCAGCAGTTGCCCCAGCAATTCTCCGACATAGAGTCCGGTGACCAGACAGGTCGCCAGCAGTGCTACACCATAGATGATCATGAGCCTTCCTTTTTATTGTGCCGAACATTCTCGATTGGGCGAGTATAACCGAGCCATGACACGGTGTCAGATGCCCGCTATGCTGGAAGGCGGATGAGGAGCGCGGGTGATAAGCGAGTACATTGACTATCTGAGAGAGGTGTTCGCGGACTTCGGGCCGGTGACTGCGCGGCGGATGTTCGGGGGCTATGGTCTGTACCATGAGGGGCTGATGTTCGGGCTGGTGGCGCAGGAAGCGCTGTATCTGAAAAGCGATGCGGAAAACGTGCATTTCTTTGCGGCGGAGGGGCTGGAGAAATTCAGTTACGAGAAGCAGGGCAAGCGCTACAGCATCGCCTATTACCAGGCGCCGGACACGGTGTACGACGATCCGGAAGACGCCGCGCTGTGGGCCCGCCGCGCGTATGCGGCCGCCTTACGGGCGGATGACGTCAAGCGTCGGAAAGGGCGAAAATCGTAACGACATCACGCTGTTTCACGAGCCGCACGGCGGACAGTTGCGTGTCGGAGACGCCAAAAAACGTACATCCCTGTACAGGCTCGGCTCGCGCTACCGACCGCCAGGGATGGCGGGAGTGCCGAAATTGCAGGAGCAAATATTCGGCCCTGGCGCCCGACGCTCCGCCACGCAACTGTCTGCCGCGCGGCTCTCGTTCTGTTTGAATCCAGCCTCTAAGGCTTCGTTTTAATGCTTTGTTGTCAATTCGCTGGCACAAGGTCAGTTCCGGCTGGGAGAGGAAAGCAGGCAGGACCGTCGCACGCCAGGGATGGCGTGCGCCGAGCCTTCACAGGGATGTGAGCTTTTTGGCGTGTCCTGAATGCTTTCCTCTTCCAGCCGGAGCGGGCAACAGGGCTCTGATACTAAGGGAGGGAGTCTAGCGCCGTAATTCCTTTGGCATGCTGAAGACGATGTTTTCTTCCACGCCTTTCAGCTCTTCCGGGTCCTGCTGGCAGATCTGGCGCAGGCGTTGCACCACCTGCTGCACCAGCACTTCCGGGGCCGAAGCGCCCGCGGTAACGCCGAAGCGGGTCTTGTTCTCGAACCACTGCGGCTTCACATCGTCCACGCTGTCGATCAGGTAGGACTCGCAGCCCAGCCGTTCGGCCAGTTCCTTGAGGCGGTTGGAGTTGGAACTGTTCGGGGACCCCACCACCAGCAGTAATTCGCACTCCAGCGCCAATTGCTTGACCGCGTCCTGGCGGTTCTGGGTGGCATAGCAGATATCCTTCTTGCGTGGCCCCTCGATCAGCGGGAAGCGGGCGCGCAGGGCATCGATGATGCGCGAGGTGTCGTCCATGGACAGAGTGGTCTGGGTCACGTAGGACAGTTTGCTCGGGTCTCGCACCTGCAGGCTTTCGACGTCCTCAACGGACTCCACCAGGTAGATTTTTCCACCGGCGCTGTCGTCGTACTGCCCCATGGTGCCTTCAACCTCCGGGTGGAACTGGTGGCCGATCAGCACGCATTCGCGACCGGCCTGGCTGAAGCCGATGACTTCCAAATGCACCTTGGTCACCAGCGGGCAGGTCGCGTCGAAAATCTTGAAGCCGCGATGCTCGGCATCCTCCTTCACGGACTGGGCGACGCCATGGGCACTGAACACCACGATGGAGGAACGCCCTACTGAATCGATGGAGGGAATGTCGTCTAGCTCGTCCACGAAGATGGCCCCCCGACGGCGCAGGGTATCCACAACAAATTTGTTATGAACCACTTCATGACGCACGTAGATGGGAGCGCCGTAAATATCCAGGGCGCGATTGACGATATCGATGGCGCGGTCTACCCCGGCGCAGAAGCCGCGGGGGTTGGCCAGCTTGATCTGGGCGTGTTCGGATTGCCCGCCCGGGGTCACCTGCTGCACGGCACTCATTCTCGAATCTCCATGACCTGCACACCGGCAGGCACGACCGACAGGATGTCAGCCCTGAAACAAATCTCGCGCCCGGCGAGGGGATGATTGAAGTCCACCACCAGGCAGTCCTCGTCGATCGATCTTACCACGCCGGGAATCTCGAAACCGCCGGCGTCGGCGAAGGTGAGCACCGTGCCGCTCACCACCGGGTCGGTGGTATTGGCCAGCAGGCTGGCGAAGCGCGACCGGGGCAGCACCTGCACATTGTCCGGGTTCACCTCACCAAAGGCCTTGTCCGGCGACAGCATCACCTCGATGCTGGCCCCGGCAGCGAGCTGCAGCAGGGCAGCCTCGAAACCGGGCAGCAGGGTGCCGTCGCCCATGACGAAACTGGCGGGCACGCTGTCGAAGTTGCCATCGATCAGCGTGCCATCCGCCAGCGCCAGGGAGAAATGCAGGGTGACCCTGCTGCCCTGTTCAATCACGGGACGCGGCTCAGGCATACAGACGCTTCTCGCCCTCACCCTCGATGTTTTCGACGCAGCGCGCGCAGATTTCGGGGTGGGCGGCGTTCTGGCCGACGTCCGGGCGATGATGCCAGCAGCGCACGCACTTGGCGTTGCCGGTGGCCGCAATGCCCAGGCGCAGCCCCGGCAGTTCGGTCTCGCTGGCGCCTTCGGCCTTGTCCAGTGACTGCAGGCTGGCCTGGGACACCATCAGCACAAAACGCAATTCGTCCTGCAGACGCGACAGCAGGGTGGACAGCTCGGCGTCGCAGAACAGCGTCACCTCGGCACTGAGGCCGGAGCCGATGAGCTTCTCGTTGCGCTTGGCTTCCAGCGCCTTGTTCACCGCCGTCTTGACCTCCATGACACGTTCCCAGAAGGCGTCGTGCATATCAGTCGCCTCCGGCAACTGATCCAGGCCATCCGTAAACAGGGACAACTGCACGGACGGGCCGCGCTCTCCCGGGATGCTCGCCCAGATCTCGTCAGCGGTGAAGCTGAGGATCGGCGCGATCAGGCGGCTCAGGATTTCCACGATATGGAACATGGCCGTCTGCGTGGAGCGACGGGCGAGGCTGTCTTCCCGTGTGGTGTACTGGCGATCCTTGATGATGTCGAGGTAGAAGCCGCCCAGTTCGATCACGCAGAAGTTGTGCACTTTCTGGTACACGCCCAGGAAGTGGTAATCGGCGTAGTCCGCCATCACCTGCTCGCGCAGCAGTTGCGCCTGACGGGTGATCCAGTAATCCAGGGCGATCATGTCCCGCGGTGCCACCAGATTCTGTGCCGGATCAAAGCCGGTGAGATTCGACAGCAGGAAGCGCGCCGTGTTGCGGATACGGCGATAGGAGTCCGCCACACGCTTGAGCACCTCGGAGGACACCGTCATCTCGCCACGGTAATCGGTGGAGGCCACCCACAGGCGCAGGATGTCGGCACCGTACTCCTGGAACACCTCCTGGGGAGAGATGGTATTGCCGATGGACTTGGACATCTTGCGGCCCTGGGCATCCACGGTGAAACCGTGGGTCAGCACCTGGCGATAGGGTGCGCTGCCGTTCATGGCGACCGCCGTCTTCAGGGACGACTGGAACCAGCCCCGGTGCTGGTCCGAACCTTCCAGATACAGATCTGCCGGGTAGGACAGCCCGTCGCGCTGCTCCAGCACGGAATAATGCGTCACCCCGGAATCGAACCACACGTCCAGGGTGTCGGTGACCTTGCTGTACTGGTCCGCTTCGGCTCCCAGCAGTTCTTCCGCTGTCAGCTCGAACCAGGCGTCGATGCCCTTCTCTTCGATGCGCAGCGCGACCTGTTCGATCAGCTCGGCCGTGCGCGGATGCAGTTGCTGGGTTTCCTTGTGCACGAACAGCGTGATGGGCACGCCCCAGGTGCGCTGACGGGAGACACACCAGTCCGGGCTGCCCTTCAGCATCAGCTCGATGCGCGCCTGACCCCAGTCGGGGATCCATTTCACCTTGCCCACGGCATCCAGCGCCGACTGCAGCAGCCCCTTCTCGGTCATGCTGATGAACCACTGCGGCGTGGCGCGGTAGATCAGCGGGGTCTTGGTGCGCCAGCAGTGCGCGTAGCTGTGCACGATCTTGTCTACGGCCACCAGCGCCTGATGCTGCTTGAGCACGTCAATGACACGCTCGTCCGCCTTGTAGACATGCTCGCCCGCAAACTCCCCGGCGGCATCCGTGAACACCCCGTCGGCATCCACCAGATTGAGGGTGGCCAGGCCGTAGGCACGGCCGACGTTGAAGTCATCGATGCCGTGGTCGGGGGCCGTGTGTACGGCACCGGTACCGGCGTCGGTCGTTACGTGATCGCCAAGGATCACGGGCACATGGCGGTGCGCAAAGGGATGCGCCAGCAACAGCAGCTCCAGGCTCTGCCCCTTGGCAGTCCCGAGCACCTGATACTGCTCATAGCCGTAGCGCTTCATGACGCCTTCCACCATGTCGGCGGCGATCACCAGGGTTTCCGGGCCATTGCCGAAATCCCCGTTCACCAGCGCGTAGTCGAGTTGCGCGTTGAGGCTGACGGCCTGGTTGGAGGGCAGTGTCCAGGGCGTGGTGGTCCAGATCACCACGGACAAGGGATGGCCGCCCAGGTCCTGTTCCTGTTTGCCAAAGGGTGCCAGGAACTTCTCTTTGTCCACCACGGCGAAGCGCACGTCGATGGCGAAAGAAGTCTTGTCCTGGTACTCCACCTCGGCCTCGGCCAGGGCGGAACCGCCCACGACGCTCCAGTAGACGGGTTTGAAGCCCTTGACGAGATGCCCGTTGGCGGCGATCTTGCCAAGCGCGCGCACGGTGTCGGCCTCGGTTTTGAACGCCATGGTCAAATACGGATTATCCCACTCCCCCAGCACGCCCAGGCGCACGAAATCGGCTTTCTGGATTTCCACCTGTTTCGTGGCGTACTCGCGGCAGGCCTTGCGGAAGTCAGCGTGGGAGACCTTCTTGCCGGCCTTGCCCAGTTTCTTTTCCACGTTGTGCTCGATCGGCAGGCCGTGGCAGTCCCAGCCCGGCACATAGGGGGCATCGAAGCCCGCCAGGGTCCTGGACTTGACGATCATGTCCTTGAGCGACTTGTTGACGGTGTGCCCCAGGTGCAACGGGCCGTTCGCATAGGGCGGACCGTCGTGCAGGATGAAGGTCTTCTCGCCGGCGCGGGCCTTGCGGATGAGGCCGTAGAGATCCATGGCCTGCCACTGGGCGAGCATCTGTGGTTCGCGCTGGGCCAGGCTCGCCTTCATCGGGAAGTCGGTCTGGGGCAGATTGAGCGTGCTTTTGTAATCAGTCATTTCACATACCTGTATTTCTGTGTACTGCTGTGATTTTTCGCACCCGGCGCCGTGGCGCTACAGGGGCATATCCTTGGCGAAGTAATCGCGTACGGTCTGAACATCAATAGCGATACAAGTTTGAAGAGCCTGCAGGTTCTCAAACTTTCGTTCCTCCCGAATTTTTTTGCGAAAAATCACGGTAATTCGCTCCCCATAGATATCACTGTCAAAATCCAGCAGATGCACTTCCAGCACCGGCCTGGGCACATCCGACACAGTCGGGCGATAGCCGATATTGGCGGCGCCCTTAAGCAGGCCCTGCGCCATGTCGGCGTTGTCCACCTGCACCTCGCAGGCGTAGACCCCGTGCAGGGGCAGACACTTGCGGTCCAGTTTCACATTGCAGGTGGGAAAGCCCAGGTCACGCCCGAGCTGCTGCCCCTGCACCACCGTGCCCGATATCGCGTAGGGCCGGTTCAGCAGTAATTCCACCAGATCAAAATTCCCCGCCTGCAATTGCTGGCGCACGTAGGTACTGCTGATGCGCACCCCGTTATGCTCGCAACTGGCGGACTCGATCAGCTCGAAGCCCCTGCTGTCGGCGTAGGTCTTGAGCAGGGCGAAGTCCCCCTGCCGCCGATTGCCGAAGCGGAAATCGTTGCCGATGATCAGGGCCGCAATGCCCAGCCCGTCGATCAGAATGTCCTCGACATAGGACTGGGCGCTGAGCGCCTGCAGCCTGGCATCAAAACGCAGCTTGTAGACAATGTCCACGCCCTGCGCCTGCAACAGGCCCAGTTTCTCTTCCAGCTCGCTCAGGCGGGCGGGACAGTCCTGGGGCGTCGCCGCAAAAAATTCCTCGGGATGCGGTTCGATCAGGATTACCACGGAGGGCAGGCCAAGCTCTGCCGCCTTGCCGCGCAACTGCTGCAGAATGAGCTGATGTCCGGTGTGCACACCATCGAACTTGCCGATGGTGGCCACACAGGCACCGAACTCTTCACGGAAGCCGTCTGTATCCTCGATGACTCTCATGCTGAGTGGAAGACTCTCATGCCGGGTTCACACGCCAGGGGAATAATAAAAGCGCGCGATTATACCCCGATCCCCCGGTCAGCCCCAAAAACTTATTCTTTGGGGCGAACCCGCAGGGAACCCTTGCGGAAGAGGATGCGGGCGAAGGCGAGCAGGCAGATCACCATCAGGGTCTGCCCGACCATCGCGTTGACCACGGAGATGGTCTCCGGGCGGGTGGCAATGAACACCATATTGATCAGCGTACCGACGGCCATGGCACCAAACACCCCGGCGAACAGCAACTGCAGAATCCCGATCATTTTGTCCATTGTTCTCTCCTGTGGAAATCTGCCCTGCAGGCAAATTGTCCGTTTGACACCTTGTGGGAGCCTGCCCTGCAGGCGATTCGTCCGTTAGACATCTTGTAGGAGCCTGCCCTGCAGGCGATTCGTCCGTTAGACATCTTGTAGGAGCCTGCCCTGCAGGCGATTCTCGTGACCTCAGGGTCAATCCAGCGACAGCACCAGTTTGCCCATCATGCTCCCCGACTCCACCTTGGCATGCGCCCTCAGCAGATTGGCGGCGTTCAGCACACCGTAGTGCTCGGTGCGGGTATGGCGCAACGTGCCGGCATCCAGCAGACGCGACGCCTCGTTCAGCAGTTTGCCCTGCTCGTCCATGTCCGGGGTCTGGAAGCGCGCGCGGGTGAACATGAACTCCCAGGTAATGGCCACGCTCTTGGGTTTGAACAGGTTGATGTTCACGGGCTGGTTGGATTCCGTGTCCACGATCAGACAGAGTTTGCCCTGGGGCTTCACCACGTCTGCCATGCTGCGCCAGTGCTGGGCCGTGCCCACCAGGCAGAGAATATAGTCCAGGTTCTCCAGGCCCACGCGCTTGCACTCGTCTGCAAGTTCCTCGCGGTGATTGATGACCTGATCGGCGCCCATCTCGCGGCACCACTGCTCGGTCTCCGGTCGCGATGCGGTTGCTACTACCTGCAGACCCGCCATCTTGGCCAACTGGATGGCGATAGAGCCCACGCCCCCTGCGCCGCCGATGATCAGAATCTTACGGCCGGCATTGGCGCTCGCGTCACGGGCGATGGCCAGACGCTCGAACAGCGCCTCCCAGGCCGTAATCGTGGTCAGCGGCATGGCGGCGGCGTCATCGAAGGACAACGAAGCAGGTTTCTTCCCTACCAGGCGTTCATCGATCAGATGGAATTCTCCGTTACAGCCGGCCTTGGTGACATCCCCGGCGTAAAACACCTCGTCTCCCGGCTGGAACAGGCTGCACCCCTCTCCTGCGGCCTCGACCACCCCTGCACAGTCCCAGCCCAGAATGCGCGGCATCTCCAGGCGAGAGCCTGCGGTCAGGCGAATCTTGGTATCCACCGGGTTGACAGACACGGCACGGACACGCACCAGCAGATTTCGCCCGGTCGCGGTGGGAGTGGCCACTTCGACATCTTCAAGGGCAGCAGGATCAGTCACGGGAAGGGAGTTGCGTACGCCGACAGCTTTCATGGTATTCCTCTTATTATTCAATGTTCTCAGAGACTTCCGTCATTCCCGGAAGCCCTGGGGAATAGGGCGGGCTATTATGGCACTCCCCGCCCGTTGCCACAATCACAGCACCTGGCACGCAACTGGCCTTGGGCCGAAGCGCCCTGCTATGATGCCGGGCAGCACCCTCTGGAGTTGGCCGCGAACATGCTGGGCAAGATTGTACTGACCATTCTCATCGTATTGCTGGGCCTCGTGTGGATTCGTCGTCACCGCGAGCTGGAACAGCGCGAGCGCAGACAGGCCTCGTCGCCCTCCGCGCAGACGGAAGCCCCGCCCCTGAACGATTTCCGCTTCGCCGCCTACCTGTTTCTGGTCCTGATGCTGGGCACTGGCGGCTACCTCTACTATGCGCGCTGGCAGGATGAGCACACGCTGGTGACCGTCGTGCTGCATCGTGACGGCGCGCAGGAACCCGTCACCTATCAGGTGCCCAAGGGGCAACTGGAAGAACGCGCCTTTACGACCGCAGACGGGGTACGCGTCACTGTCGCCGCCAGCGAACGCATGGAAGTCATCGGCCTCTAGGGCCTGTTCACACTATCAGGACCATCACTGCCGGAACCCCCTCATGAGCACGTCGTCCTCAGACAAACCGGAAAAACTGCCCGTCGGCGGTGGCCTCAAGGCAGTTCAATACGTGCTTTCCATCGCCGGAGATGTTGGCCCCCGGCGACTGATGCAGACGGTGCGCTCGAAAAATACCTGCAAGGCCTGCGCCTTTGGCACTGGCGGACAGCGGGGCGGACTGCACAACGAGTACAGCAGCGGCGTCGAGATCTGCAACAAGAATATTCAGGCACAGTCCGGCGATCTGCGCCCGCCCATTCCCGCGCAAATCTTCCACGACAACAGCCTGGCGGAACTGAGGCGCCTGAGCGGCCGCGAACTGGAGGCGCTGGGGCGTCTGGCACACCCGCTGTACAAGGCGCCCGGAGCCGACCGTTATCAGCCCATCGCCATGGACGCGGCCATTGATATGATCGCGCAGCGCCTGCGCAGGACGGACCCGCAGCGCAGCTTCTTCTACAGTTCCGGGCGCTCGTCCAACGAGGCCGCGTTTATTCTGCAACTGTTTGCACGGATGTTCGGCAGCAACCACGTCAACAACTGCTCCTATTACTGCCATCAGGCCTCGGGCGTCGGCCTCCAGGCCAGCATCGGCACCGGCACGGCGACTGTGCAGTATCAGGACCTGCACCTGGCCGACACCCTGGTTGTGATCGGCGCCAACCCGGCGTCCAACCACCCCCGTTTTCTCAAGGTCCTGATCGAATGCCGACGCCGTGGCGGCAATGTCGTCGTCATCAACCCTGCAGAGGAGCCCGGTCTTCTGCGCTTCGCGTCCCCCAGCCTGCTGCGCACCATGATCGCCGGCGGCGTGCCGGTCGCTTCGCACTATATTCAGCCCCATGTCGGGGGCGACCTGGCTCTGTTACAAGGGCTGGCCAAGGCGATACTGGAAGCGGGCGGCGAAGACAGCGCCTATCTCGCTGCCCACGTAAACGCCGTCGAGGACTATCGCCAGCACATCATGGCCCTGCACTGGGCTGAGCTGGAACAGGGCTCCGGCGTCAGCGCCAGCAGGATGCGCGAGATCGCCCGCCTGCTGTGTGCGTCCCAAAGCACCGTGTTCAGTTGGGGCATGGGGATCACGCATCATCGTCACGGCGTCGAGAATGTCGAGGCGATCAGCAATCTCGCCCTGCTGCTCGGCATGGTAGGCAGGCCGGGCGCCGGGGTGTTGCCCCTGCGCGGCCACAGCAATGTGCAGGGCGTTGGTTCCATGGGGGTGACACCGGCACTCAAGGAGCAGGTCTTCGCGGCCATGGAGCGCGAGCTTGGCATCCAGTTGCCGACCACGCCCGGCATGGACACCCTGTCCTGCATGGAGGCAGCGCGGGAAGGCAGAATCGATCTCGCCTTTCTGCTGGGCGGCAATCTCTACGCCGCCAACCCTGACTCAGCTTTCGCCGATGCGGCGCTGGCCGCCATTCCGTTCAAGGTGCAGATCAGCTCCACACTCAATCTCGGCCACGTTCACGGCATCGGGGACGAATGCCTTGTCCTGCCGATCCGGGTGCGGGATGAAGAACAGCAGGCGACCACCCAGGAATCCATGTTCAACTTCGTGCGCATGAGCGACGGCGGTTTCGACCGCATTGCAGAGCTGCTCTCCGAGGTTGAGATCATCAGCCGCATCGCGGCCGGTGTCATTCCCCGTGAAGCCGTGGATTTCGGCGTGTTCCGCGAGCACGGGGAAATCCGCCGCGCCATTGCGAAGATCATTCCCGGCTATGCCGCCATCGGCGACATGGATGCCAGCAAGGAGGAATTTCACGTGGCCGGTCGTCATCTGGAGGCACCGCATTTCGCAACCCCCGATGGCCGCGCGAACCTGTGCATACCCGCTCAGGCAGTCGGCCCGGCGCCAGAAGATGGCCGGTACACCCTGACCAGCGTGCGCAGTGAGGGACAGTTCAACACCATCGTGTATACCGACCGGGACGTCTACCGCGGCCAGGAATCTCGGCAGGTTGTGCTGATGCATCCGGACGACATGACGCGCGAGGGGCTGCGCGAGGACACCCGGGTCACCCTGCACAACGACACTGGCAAGATGACAGGCCTGCTGGTCAAAGCATTCAATATCCGCCCCGGCAACCTGATGACCTACTTCCCCGAGGCGAATGTGCTGATCCCGCTCGGCACCGATCCGCGCAGCAGAACGCCTGCCTTCAAGTCCGTGCGTGTCGCACTGACCCGTGAACACTGAGAGCCCGACCGGAACATCGTCCGCCACAGCCTGTCGTTCCGTCGAATTTGCCGACACCCGCAGGACGAAGCTGTTAGACTCGGGCTGCACATCCATTCTGATCAATGAACTGCCTTTGTCTCTATGCGCGCCCTGACTGCCATTGTGTTTCTGCTGTGTCTTCTGCCCGGTCTGCTTCAGGCCGAGGAGAAGTACGTCACGCTGGACGACGGCAGCAGCATCAAGGTGTTTCTGTTCTACCCCAAGAATGCCGACGAAGGCCCCTGGCCGCTGACGGTGCTGATGTCCGGTGGCAGTGCCAATGAATACATCGTGCGAGCTCAGTTCTGGCTGGGACACGAACTGGCAAACCGGGGCTGGGCCATTGCCGTGCCGGTGTCGCCGGATGGCGACGGTTTCTTCGGCAAGATCGGGGAAAGCATTCCCCAGGTCATTGCGAAATTGCAGCAGGACATTCCTGAAATCGATCACGGCAAATCACTGCTGGTAGGCGTGTCCAATGGCGGCAGTTCGGCGCTGGAAATTGCCAGCCGGCATCCGGAAAACTATTTTGGCGTCGTCGCAGTGCCCGGCATCATCAAGGACAGTGAGAACATCGGGGACTTCAAGGGACTGCCCGTCTACGTGCGTATCGGCGAGAACGATTTCCTGCGCTGGAACCGCCTGCTGCCGCAATTAAAGGCAGAGCTCGAAGCCGCTGGCGCCCGGGTCAACGCAAAACTGGAGCCCGGTGCCAACCATGTCTTCCCCATCAATTGGGAAGAACTGCAGCCCTGGCTGGACGAAATCCGCGAGACTGCGAACACGCCCGACCCCGCCAAGCCAGGCATGCATCAGCTTCGCCGCTCTTTCACCCAGTAGTCGGTGACTACTCCCTGCGAGAACTCAATCGACAGATCCTGTCGTACCTCCCGCTCCACATCAATGTGGAACAGCAGAAACAGCCCGACCTCGGTGTCCTCCTCTGCCGTGTTCGTGTAGTGCCATACCTGTGTGCCGTCCTCGAACACCGTCGTGCGCATCGGTTCCCCGAAGCTCGTGCGCACCCAGGACTCGGAGGTCTGGCCGCGAACGATCCGCGCCACGTCGTGCTCATTCCAGCTCGCCGCGCCACTGCGATGGTCCGAATCCACGGTGAACAAGCAGCCCGTCATCATCAACATTGCGCCTGTCAGTGCCATTGTTTTCAGCATGCCCATGTGCTCCCTTCTGATTATTGTGAGAAACCCGGAAAGAAATGGCTCCGGGCAGGTTCATATTAAGGGGGCTGGCTGAACCACGACTGAACCGGACGACGGGCGAAAGCTTTTCCCATCCGCGTCCATTTCCTCTATTATCGCCGTCACCGTTTCCGGACACCGAACTCACCCGAAGGAGCAACCGACCGCCATGTACACCCTGATCAAGATCATTCACATGAGCTGTGCCATGATTTCCGTCCTGGGCTTTCTTGCCCGTGGCATTCTGAAGATCAACGAGTCCCCCCTGGTGGAGAAAAAACTCGTCAAAGTGCTGCCGCATATCATTGATACCGTGCTGCTTGTGAGTGCAATCACACTGGTTGTCATGTCCGGGCAGTATCCTTGGGTTGCTCCGTGGGTAGGCGCAAAGATCGTCGGCCTGATTGTCTATATCGGACTCGGCGTCGTGGTCATGCGCACAGCGAAGACGAAGCAGGCGCGCATCATTGCATTTGTGCTGGCGCTGGCAACAGCAGCCTATATTTTCATGGTGGCAGGTACCAAGACGATTTTTTAAACCAGGCAGTCATAAAGCTTGACTTGAAAACGAAAGCGCCTACAATGCGCGCCATTGAAAACCAATCGGCAACGAAGATTTAAAAATGTTCACTCCACTACAGCATCGCAGCACCGGGAAGCAGCACATTGTGTCTAACGACACGATGGGTTCGCGCACCTGCGTGGCGTTCACAGCGAGGAACTGTCCGGAGTAAACCTTTCTTCAATCCTTATTGAAAACACAGAAAGAGGCCTCTGAGTTCCAAAAGAATTCAGGGGCCTTTTTCTTTTTGGCCTGAAACAGGCGGCGTCCCACGAAGACGCTGCACAGGGGGACCTATGCCCATCAAAAACATAATACTGCTTCTTTCGGCACCCCTGGTGGCTGACCGCAACGGACTGAAAAGGAACATCCGCATACTCTATGCGCTGGCGTTCTTTCAGACTTTCATGCTGATCTCTCCGGTGCTTGTGCCCTTTTTTGAATCCCTCGGGCTGAGTCTGAGCGAGATCTTCTACCTGCAGGCCATCTACGCCAGCGTGATTGTGTTACTTGAGGCCCCTTCAGGCTATCTCGCGGACAGGTTCGGCCGCCGCGCCGTCCTGCTCATCGGCAGCATTGCCAACGGGGCGGGATACGCGTGGCTGGTTTTCGCCGACGGGTTCATGGGCCTGATCATCTTCGAGATGATTCTGGGCGTGGCCATCAGCATGATGTCCGGTGCCGATCTGGCACTGCTCTACGACAGCGAGCGGGCACTGCGTGAAAACGAAGGAGAAGACAACGGCAACAGCATCGCCCACATGAGCTCCACCAAGGCCTTCGCCAATGGGGCGGGCGCCTTGCTGGGCGGTGCCATGGCCATGTGGTCCTTCGATGCCATCGTGCTCGCGCAGGCGGCAGTATCCTGGATCTGTCTGCTGCTGGCACTGGTGCTGGTGGAACCCGCCGACAGCGATGGCGAGAGCGTGTCTACCCGCCTCAATGTCGGGGATATCTACCGTCACGTCATGAAAGGCGATCCGGTTCTGCGCCAGGTGTTTTTCGCCATCCCGGTGTACAACCTGTTCACCTTCCTGGTGATCTGGCTGGTACAGCCCTACTGGGAATCCCGCGGCCTGTCGCTGTTCGTGTTCGGCATGCTGTGGTTCGCCCAGAGCCTGGTGGTAGCAGTGGCCAGCCATTTCGGCCAGTCGCTTGAGCGTCAGCGCGGCGCTGTGTTCGCCCTGACTCTGATCGGTCTCTTGCCGGTCGTCGGGCACTTCGGCATGGCCTGGCTGGACGGCTGGTACGGCATTGCGGTGAGCTTCATTCTGTATGTCTGCCGTGGTCTGTATCAGGTGATTCTGGTCAGTGCGCTCAACCGGCGGGTGCCCGGGCGCGTTCGCGCCACGGTGAACTCGCTGACAAGCCTGAGCTTCCGTTTCGGCTTCATTCTCACCGGCCCCCTGGTGGGATATATCGCGCAGCATCACGGGCTGCCGATGGCTTTGAACATCCTCGGCATATTCTCGGCCGTGATGTTCCTGGTGATCATGCTGCCGCTGATCCGGGCTGTCCGAAGCCTGCAGAAGGCGGCTCAGGCTGCCGCGTAAGCCCGGCAAAACATGCGGAGATGCACACTATTGGTGCATCTCCGCATTCATCGCAGAGCACCCGCACGGGCTTGGTGCTTTTCGGCTGTCATGGTAAAGTTTGCCCCGCCATTCAGGCATGCGGACATTGCCTCATCGCACTCTGAATTTCGCTAAGCCTCTCTTTTTCGGAGATATTCCTCTCCCTGACGGGCCGATCGTATCGTGCACTCCGGTGATGCATCCAAGCTGCGATGCGCGATAACAAGCAAGACATTCAATAACGCTGGAGAGACCTCATGAAACTGATCACCGCTATCATCAAGCCGTTCAAATCCGACGACGTGCGCGAATCCCTGCAGGAGCTCGGCATTCACGGCATGACCGTCACCGAGGTCAAGGGCTTCGGACGCCAGAAAGGGCATACCGAACTCTACCGTGGCGCCGAGTACGTCATCGACTTCCTGCCCAAGGCCAAGATTGAAGTGGCGGTCGCGGACGATGTCGTGGACCAGGCCATTGAGGCGATCTGCAAGGCAGCCAATACCGGCCAGATCGGCGACGGCAAGATTTTCGTCACCGCCCTGGAACAGACCATCCGCATTCGCACCGGAGAAACCGGCAACGACGCCCTCTAATCCAGGAAATTACCAGCATGCACTCCACGACAATAATCAAAACTTTCTGCCGTGCATCCGTCCTGAGCCTGTTACCCGGCGCCGTATTTGCCGCGGATGCTTCCGTGGACGGTGCCAACACCGCCTGGATTCTGACGGCTACCGCACTGGTCCTGTTCATGACTGTCCCCGGGCTGTCGCTGTTTTATGCCGGCCTGGTCCGCAGCAAGAACGTACTCTCCATTCTTATGCAGTGTTTCGCCATTACCGCGCTGATCTCCGTGATCTGGCTGGTGATGGGCTACAGCATGGCCTTCGGTCCCGCCGAAAGCGGCTTCTGGGGCGGACTCGACAAGGCCTTCCTGAACGGGGTGGTCAAGGAGTCTGTCTGGGGTGACATTCCCGAATCCCTGTTCGTCGCCTTCCAGATGACCTTCGCCATCATTACTCCGGCCCTGATCGTCGGCGCCTTTGCCGAACGCATCAAATTTTCTTCCATGCTGCTGTTCAGCGGACTGTGGTCCATTCTCGTCTACTTCCCCGTGTGTCACTGGGTGTGGGCGGAACAGGGCTGGCTGTATCAGATGGGTCTGATTGACTACGCGGGCGGAACAGTCGTGCACGTCACCGCTGGTGTCGCTGCGGTGATTACCGCCGTGATGCTGGGCAAGCGCAAGGGCTTCCTGGTGGCGCCGATGATGCCGCACAACCTGACCATGACCATTACCGGCGCAGGCATGCTGTGGGTGGGCTGGTTTGGTTTCAATGCCGGCAGTGCACTGGCAGCCAATGGCAGCGCCGGCATGGCACTGCTCGCAACCCACCTGTCGGCATCCGCCGGCGCCCTGACCTGGATGACCATCGAATGGGTGCGCCATGGCAAGCCGAGCGGCCTGGGTGCCGTCACCGGCATGGTGGCGGGCCTCGCCACCATCACCCCGGCCTCCGGCTCTGTCGGCCCTGCTGGCGGACTGCTCATCGGCATCATGGGGGGCGCCCTCTGCTACACGGCAACCAACTACCTGAAGCACAAGCTCAAGATTGACGACTCGCTGGATGTGTTCCCCGTTCACGGGGTCGGCGGCATCCTCGGCACCGTGCTCGCCGGTATCTTTGTTTCCCAGGAGCTGGGTGTGTTCAGCGGCAACGGGTATGCGGAAGGCATGGACATGGCCTCCCAGCTCGGCGTACAGGTGCTTGGCATTCTCGCCACCGGGGCCTATACCGCCGTCCTGACGATCATCCTGTTCAAGTTCGTCGGCGTGGTGACCTCTGGTGTTCGCGTCACAGAAGACGAGGAGCAGATGGGTCTGGACATCTCCGACCACGACGAGAAAGGCTACTCCATGTAAGCCCTCCTCCCGCGAGTACCACGGTACTCGCGGGGGCGTTCTGCCCTGCCCCCGCTTTGCTCTATACTCTCGTGAAAACCCAGCGCACATGCGCTGATGATTTCTGCCGGGAGTTCCGCCCATGACCCGCAATCGTCTCACCCAAGTCGCCCTTGCCTCTATACTCGGACTGACCGCCATTGTGCTGTTCGGCCTCAGCGCCAGCCGTCGTGACAGCGAGCCTGGGGAGGACCACGTTCCCGCACAGTCTCTTGGCATTACCGTACTGTCGACACGACCGGACATGATTACCGGCGGTGATGCTCTCGTGCGCATCGACGTCAGCGGCATTCCTCCGGCCCAGGTTCGGGTCGTGCTGAACGACGAGGATATCAGCGACAGCTTCGCCCTCGCACCCGACAACCAGAGTCTGGAAGGAATGGTGGAGGGGCTGCAGGAGGGTGAAAACGTGCTGATCGCCATGGACGGCGCGGGCACCACCCGCACCCGGACCGAACTGCGCAATCATCCACTCACGGGCCCCGTGATTTCCGGGGAACACCTGGCCCCCTTCCTGTGTACAACGGAAGCGGAAGGGCTGGGGGAAGCACTGGATGACGACTGTACCGCCGCCACGCAGGTGAATTACTTCTACCGCAATCTCGCGGGAGACTTTCTGCCCATCACGGACATTACCGCTCCCTACCCCGATGATCTGGCCAGCACGGTCATCAACAAGCGGCCCGTGCCGTTCGTGGTACGGGTCGAATCCGGCACCATCAACCGCGCCATCTATCACCTCGCACTGCTGGACGATCCACAGCGAACCTATGGGGAGTGGGACGGCGCAAGCTGGAATGGCCGCCTGGTGTTCTCCTTCGGCGGTGGCTGCGGTACGCACTACAACCAGGGCTCGCGTTCCCGCGAGTCAGTTCTGGACGGTACCGTGCTCGAACGGGGATTTGCGCACATGGTGTCGTCCTTCAATGTCATGGGGCACCAGTGCAACGACAACCTGTCCGCCGAGACCCTGATGATGCTGAAGGAGCACTTCATCGAAAACTACGGTCTGCCCGTGTGGACACTTGGCAACGGCGCCTCCGGCGGCGCCATTCAGCAGTTGCTCATTGCCCAGAACTATCCCGGCCTGCTCAACGGCCTGATGCCAGGCATGGCCTTTGCCGACTCGTTCAGCGTACGCCCCGGTGTTGCCGACTGCCGGATACTGAAGCGTTATTTCGACGACAGCGCCCTGCCCTGGAATGATGAGCAGAGACAGGCAGTGGAGGGTTACTCACCCGGCACCTGCGCCGCCTGGGAGCGCTCCTTTCTGGATGTGATTGTGGCGGACACCGGCTGCGACATTCCGGAGGCCCTGCAGTACAACGCCGAGACCAATCGCGGTGGTGCCCGCTGCACCCTGTACGACACCAATGTCGCCAGCCTGGGGCGAGACCCGGTCACCGGTTTCGCCTGGCAGGCCCTGGACAATGTCGGCGTGCAATACGGGCTGCAGGCGTTGCGGGATGGCGTGATCAGCGGCGCCCAGTTTATCGACCTGAACGCCCGTGTCGGTGGCTTTGACCGCGACGGCAAACCGGTCGCCACCCGCACCCACGGGCAGCTTCCAGGGCTGGAAGCCGCCTATCGCAGCGGCCGGGTGAACCAGGGCATGGGCAGCCTCGCCAGCGTGCCGATTCTGCACACCCGCCCCTACAACGATCCTCTGGGCGATATCCACGACCGCTTCCGCGACTTCCAGATCCGGGCACGGCTGCGCAAGGCCAACGGTTCAGCAGAAAACCAGATCATCTGGCTCTACCCCGATCGTGCCCGGAGTGCCGAGATCGGGGCGCTGGCGCTGGATACCATGCGGGAGTGGCTGGATCGCCTGACTGCGGATCACTCGGACGCTCCACTTCTCACCCGTGTGGCAAATGCCAGGCCTGAGGTGGCGGTGGATGCCTGCTGGGACCCATCCGGACAGCGCATTGACGAACCGTTCGAGTTCATGGGGGAGGGGCGCTGCAATGCGCTGTATCCCTCCCACACCAATCCCCGCCTGGCAGCAGGCGCTCCTCTGGTAGACGACACGATCAAGTGTGCCCTGCGCCCTCCCGTCCAGGAGGACTATGGCGCGGCAATCACGGCTGAGCAATGGCAGGCGCTGCTGGCAGCGTTTCCGGAGGGCGTCTGTGATTATTCCATGCCCGGACCGGGCCAGGTGCCACCGGCAGGCACCTTCCTGCGCCTGCCGCTGTGAAAGAAGTCAGAAGTCGAAGAAATACACTTCAAGATTGAACTGAATGCGGGGATCCGGGTTCCAGTCGTTGTTCCGCTCCATCACCAGTTGCGGTACCAGCTCCATCACCAGCCAGTCCTCGTGAATCGCCTTGCGGTAGACACTCTGGGCGTAGTAACTGGTGACGCCGGAAGTGGGCTTGGTGTTGCCGATCACGCCGGCCTCGTAGGTCAGGGTTTCACGTTCGCCCAGGGTACGATGCAGGGCAACCGTCTGTGCGTATTCAACGGCGTCGTGGCGGTTGCGGAAATGCGCTTCTGTGTCGAAGCGCAGGAACATGTCCTCGCGCAGACTGCGGGTAAAATAGAGACGGCCATCCTGCCCCCACCCCTCTGTATGGTAATACCAGAGCTTATGATCCATCCCCAAGGCCCAGGTCTCGCTCAGGTCGTGGCCGTAGCGGGTCTTGAAACGGTAGAAGGGGTCGAGCGGAATGCGGCCCTTGATGCCGATATCGTGCGTAAAACGGAAACCGTTGTCCGTTTCGGGGAGTTGATAACTGAAGCCGCCGGAAAACTCCGACGGCCGGATGTTGCTCAGACGCTGATTCTGAATGCTCTCCTGATCGGTCTGCTCGGATTCAAAAATGAGTTTCCAGCGCTCCGTCGCTCTTGGCAGATCCACGCGACCACTGATGCGCACATTGGAATAATAGGCGCCTGTTTCACTCACCTGCTGGTTGAGCTTCAGGCGCAGATAGCTCTGATTGCTGTGCTCGCCGACCCCGTCACCCGCCAGCCAGTCATCCAGGTATCGCCCCACGCCGGAGACGTTGCGGGACACGTTGTCGCGCTGGTTTTCCAGCCAGCTCCAGGCGCCGGTACCCCGAATTGTATCCATATTGGGCAGATGCAGGCCCGGCTGATCATTGGCGTCCGTTTGCGCTGCCACCGGTGACACGACGAAGACGCACAACAGCGCCAGCCAGCGTGGCTGACGCCGCGCAGGCACCCCGACCGTGAAAGGCTGTCTTGGCACAGCAGTCATCGTCTTACTCTCCAGGCAATCTCTCTTGTAGTGTTCATCGCTCATACTGCTTAGAGTTCAGGAGACCCCGGTTCGTTCCGTCAGTGCAGATGCACATGGGCATTGGACAAGGCCGTGATCACCCATTCCGAACCATGATGCAGGGGACTGATCATCAGGCTCATCGAGAGCAGTAGTGCACTGGCAATCATTCCCATCTGCCAGGTTTGCAGGGAAACCCGCGACTGCGCCCGCAGCAACGCCTTGATGCGCAGCTCTACATCGCGTTCGGCAAATGCCATCGCCAGTTCGGGAGACTCACCAGGCTTCAGCATCAGCAGGCGCTTTATCTTCAGCAACGTCTCGGCCACCGCAACATGGCCGAATCGTTCGGCAGCACGAAAGTCGCAGGCCTGCTCGGTCAGCAGTTGCAGATCGGACAGGATCACGCGCGCCAGACGCTCCCCGACCACAATACTGCAAAGCCGAGCCACGAGCAGACGCAGATTGTCGCGACGCTCCTGATGCGCCTTCTCATGCTGCAGAATAATGGACAGGTCGCTGTCCGAACACGCACCGGAAAGCCCCTCACTGACGTAGATGCGGGGGTGCCACCAGCCCAGGGTAAAGACCAGGGGGCAGGCGGCCCGCAGCAGATGATAAGCACCATGATCCTGTGCCAGAAACCCGAACTGGGTACGCAGTTGCCAGGCCTGACGCAAGGCAAGCGCGCAGCGAAGTGCCAGGTACAACAGCACCGTGGCGCAGGCAAGGAGACCAAAACTCGCCAGGCCCAGGGAATGGATCAGGGGCACATGGCTGGTGCACGCCTCGTGGCAGTGTGCATCCACCAGCACGCTCTCCACATTGGGCATGAACAGGAAACTGGTACTGATCAGACTCATCAGAAAAGGCCCCGTCCAGTACGCCAGCAACAGGGCGCTGCCAAAACGGGGGTGCAGATTCAGGAACGCGGCACGAATCAGCGGGTACACAACCAGAAACAGGACGCCAAGAAGGAGCCACAGCACCAGGAATATCGCTGCAAAGGAACCCAGCGTATTGATCACGATGGCTCCTCCCCCAGCGACTCTTTCTTTCTGGCAATCAGCGCCTCCAGTTCCGCCAGGGAGCGCTCGTCCATGTCGGCAGCCACGTTCACGAAACTGCTGAGAATGGTTTCAAGACGACCATCGTGCAGCAGATGGATCACGTCGCCCATCATGCGAGCAAGCAGATTCGCCCGCGACACACTGGCGAAATACTGATAGGCGTGCCCCTGCTTGTTGCGATCCACCAGCCCCTTGCGATAGAGACGCTCCAGCGTGGACTGCACGGTACTCAGGGAGGACTTGCGAAAACGGGGAATGCGCTCGCACACCGCCTTGGCATCCAGATGGGGCGTCTGCCACAGCGCCTCCATCACGCCGAGCTCAAGCTCGCCAAGCGTATTCGGGAGGACATTGGAAGAGGAACGTTTCTTGATCATGCTGCAGCCTGAAAAAACCGAGTGCCACCCGGTTTTTGGGATTTTATTTAACTCTTTTATTATCAATAGGTTAAAACCTATTTGAGCACACTGACAGGCAAATTCCTCGACCATTGCTGCCAGGCCTCTACACTTTGCTCCCGTTGCTCTTTGCAAGGACGCATTTCCTAAACGAGAGCCAAGATACCACAAGAAAAATCGACTGGAAAACAAGGGAAAACAACTCATGAAAAGACTCGCTGTAGCGATTGCCACTGCCATGGGGACGGCTGTAAGCGCTCCTCTCTTCGCCGCCGGCATCTCCGGCAACAACGTCGAGGAAATCACCGTATTCGGTTCGGACAATGTGCTCACCGGCGATCCTCTGTCCGCCACCGAGGGTTATATCTTCGGGCCGCAATTGCACCTGCGCCCCCTGTCCCGGCCTGCCGAAATGCTGGAGTTTGTGCCCGGCCTGATTGCCACCCAGCACAGCGGCGAAGGCAAGGGGAACCAGTATTTTCTGCGCGGCTTCAACCTCGACCACGGCACGGACCTGGCACTGAAAGTGGACGGTCTGCCGGTGAACATGCCCAGCCATGCCCACGGCCAGGGCTATGCCGATCTCAATTTTCTGGTGCCCGAACTGGTCGACCATATGGAATACCGCAAGGGCCCCTATTACGCGGAAGTCGGTGACTTCGGCACTGCCGGCTCTTCGGAATTCGCCTATGTGGACCGTCTCGAAAAGGGCGACATCTCCCTGACGGCAGGGGACGACTCCTACCTGCGCATCTTTGCCGGGCAGTCCTTCGACCTCGGCAGCGGCAGCCTGACTCTGGCAGGTGCCGGTACCCGCTACGACGGCCCCTGGAAACTGAAGCAGGATCTGGACAAGAACAATCTTTATCTTAAGTATCACCAGGAAACACAGTCGGGCGAATGGGCCATCAGCGCCACCGGCTACGAGAACACCTGGAATTCAACGGACCAGATTCCCCAGCGTGCAGTGGACAATGGCAGCCTCAGCCCCTTCGGCACGATTGATGACAGCGACGGGGGTGACACCCATCGCCGCAGCCTGTCCGCCGACTGGCAGACCCTGGGCGAGAACTCCGCCCTCACGCTGAACGCCTACGCCATCGACTACGGCCTGTCCCTGTTTTCCAATTTCACCTACTTCATGGAAGACCCGGTGCGGGGCGACCAGTTTGAACAATCGGAGGATCGCCGCGTTTATGGCTTCAGTGGCGAATACAATCGCGCGCTGATGTTCGGCAGGCGCGATGCCCGCCTGACCCTGGGTCTGCAGAACCGCAGCGATGACATTGATGTGGGACTGTACAAGACCCAGCAAAGAGTGCGACATGCCACGACCCGGGAAGACGATGTGCAACAGTCCCTGACCAGCGCCTATGCCTCCCTGGACGTGGCACTAACGCAGCAGATCAGGGGCGTGGCCGGCCTGCGTGCCGACCACTTCGGCTACGATGTGAACTCCGATCTGGCCGCGAACTCCGGCGATGGCAGTGACGATCTGCTCAGCCCGAAATTCAGCCTGATCTATTCCCGGAGCATGCAAACCGAATACTTTCTGAGTGCAGGCCAGGGCTTTCACAGCAATGATGCGCGCGGCACCACCATCACGGTCGACCCGGTCACGGGCGACCCGGCAGACTCTGTCGACCCACTGGCGAAGGCGCGCAGTGTGGAGCTGGGCATGCGCACGACGGCCCTGCCCAACACGCATGTGGCCGTTTCGCTGTTCTCCATGAAACTCGACTCCGAACTGGTGTATGTGGGAGATGCCGGCGCAACGGAAGCACTGGGGGAAAGCAAACGCCGCGGCATTGAAATTGGTGCGCTGTATGCACCGGCTCCCTGGCTGCTGCTGGATGCTGATCTCACATTGACCAAAGCTCGCCTGCTGGGTACCGGTGCAGATGACCGCATTCCCAACTCGGTGGGTCGTACAGCCTCACTGGGCATGATCGTCAACGACATGAACGGTTTCAGCGGCGGGCTGCGCATCCGCTATCTCGGTGAGGCCCCGCTGATTGAAGACAATTCGGTGAAGTCGAATGCCACGCTTTTGCTCAACGCACAGGCGAGTTATCAGTTCAACCCGAATCTGTCTCTGGGGATAGAGGTGCTGAACCTGCTGGACAGCGATGACAATGACATCACCTACTTTTATGAGTCTCGCCTGGCAGGCGAAGTGGCGCCGGTGGAGGACATTCATTTCCACCCGGCCGAGCCCCGCAGCTTACGCGTCACTCTGAGCGCGCGCTTCTGATTCGGGACAGAACAGAAGCTAGAGGAAGTCCATGTCGCCTGCGGTGAGCCACCAGGCATCACGCAGGCGTACGACATCCGGACCCCGCGTCCAGATGTTGCAGGGGATCTCGATCCCCAGATCCACCTGCCGGGCACCCGGCAGATTCAGGAATTCGGCCTGGGACCGCGTGATGCGGCATCGCAAGGATTGCGAGTCCCGCGCCAGGGATTCTCTCAGCACCGCAAGGGCTGTGGCGAACTGCTCCGGCGCGCCGACCAGGTCCATGAGCAACTGCGCCCCTTCGTGCTCCCGCAACAACAGGATCACCTGTGCTTCCCCGGTATCGCGCGCGCACAGCGCCATGCAACGATACTGACCCCGAGCCCACCCCGGGTGAGCCAGGTAGCGGTAGCGCCAGTATTCCCCGTCGCGTACGCCGACAATTCTATCCTGCATCTGCGGGGCCATTTCCGCCCACAGGCGGTCGATGTGCGCCCCTGAGTCCTCACTACCCAGATCGAAAGGTTTTAGTTCAAGCTCAGGCCATGACTCGTCGCCGGCCTCGGTGGGATAGTGAATCTCGACCAGGGAATCGGTAATTTCATACAGGCCCAGACGGCGGGCAATGCGCAGCACCCGCATATTGGGGAAACCAACCCCCAGCAGATGCTCGGCACAGTTCCCGACCTCAAGTTCCAGAAACGTGGCAGCCATCTTGAAAAACAGGGTATCGCGACTGGCAAAGCTGCGATGCTCCGGCATCACCATCACATCGCAGATCTGAATCGCTTTCTCGGCTGCGCCGAAATAGAGAATGTCACGCGGAGCCCCACCGTAGTGGCCGACCAGTTCGCCGCCCAGCCGCGCGCACACCGCGCGTCCGCGACCTTCTCCGTACTTCCATTGCCAGATGTCGGCATCAAAGGGAGTATCAAAACTGCGCTCGAACAACCGGGGCACTTCCGTCCCCGAGAAGCTGTGAATATTGCCAAACTCTGGCTGTTCGCCCTGAACCGCATCGTAGCGAAGATCCAGCAGGGTGTAGCCGAGATGGGCGCTGGCGTACTGCTGTGCCATTTCCTGCACGCGGGCCTGCAACTGTGTCAATTGATCCTGTGTCGCCACACCTTGATCGAGAAGCGCGTCGCGACGATGCTGCAGCAGTTGTGCGAAAAACTGCAATCCCGGCGCCACCTGCCTGCCCAGCTCCCGCTGCCGCTCGGCACTGAAGCCGCAACGATGGGCAAGACGCAGAAAGTGGGCAAGTACCGGGCGCGGCTCGACCTGTCGCACGCTGTCATCCAGCGTGAACTCGTCTGCTATCAACAGACGCCCGCCCTCACGCAGGTGTTGGCCTGAACGAGTGAACAACTGCAGGGGATCCATATACTGAGCCGATTGCTGCAGAAGCAGCACATCCGCTCGCTTGGCCGGCATCTCGTCCGGCAAGTCGCCCATCTGGAAGAGCAGTCCCGGGCGCCTCTTATCGCTTAGCCCTTCAAATTCCGCGGCAAGAGGCGTGATTGCCAGCACTTCGTACCCGGCCTCCGCCAACCGGCACGCCAGCGCACCCGAACCGCAGCCGACCTCAATGATCCGGGCGGGAGGCGGCGGAAGCAGAGCACAGAGGGCATCTTCCGCCCTGCGCTGCGCCTCGGGAAAGGCCCCGGAAGCATCACCGCTGCCATACAGGCCAAAGTGCAGATGCACGACCTCTCCGTACTCCAGCGCAAGCGTCTGCGCGTAGACATTGAGAGGAAATGGCAATCGGGTGGGGATCATGGTGGACTGTGTGTTATCCGGCACTGCGACAAAGAGCCGCACTATACCCCGTTCTCAAGGGGCGGGCAAAATTGCACAATACCTCGAAACGCAGGAGTTGGGATAGAATGTCAGCCATGATGGAAACCACTGGGACACTGCCACTGCGCGAGCGCATACTGCAGGTGCTGACGCCGGATGCGACTGGCGGCTCGTCCAGGCTCTCGCTGCAAAGACTGTTGCTGCTTCGCCTGGTCGTTGCCGTGCTGTGCGTGGTCGGCACCTTTATCTTTCACTCGATTTCCCCGCTCGAACTGCCGATTCTGCAATTGGCCGCCGCCACGGTTTTCATCGTGGTGTCCCTGCTGTTCGGCTTCTGGCGCCTGCACAAGGACATTCCCATTTCCGAGCCCGAGCTGTTCTCGCAGCTTCTGGTGGACGCGGGCACACTGGTGCTGGTGCTGCTGGCGACCGGCGGCGCCAGCAATCCCCTCATCTCGTATCTGCTGGTGCTGCTGACCATTGGTGCCACCATGCTGCACCAGCGTTATGTCAACGTGCTGGCAATCGCCAGCATCGTGGTCTACACAAGCTTCCTGCTCAGCGAGCTGCGCATGGATCACAGCGACCACATGGTGGCGAATTTCCAGTTGCACCTGGTAGGCATGTGGGTCACCTTCGTGGTCAGCGCGGTACTGATTACGGTTTTCGTCACCCGCATGGCCGAGGCCATTCGCAGCCGTGAGCTGACCCTGGCGCGGGCGCGTGAGAACGAGATGCGCAACGAGCAACTGGTCGCTATCGGCACCCTGGCGGCAGGCACGGCGCACGCGCTCGGCACGCCGCTGTCCACCATGTATGTGCTGCTGACCGATCTGGACAAATACAGTGACGAACAACTGCGCAGCATGGACATCAAGGAAGACATCAGCCTGCTGCGGGAACAGGTGGTACGCTGCAAGGATTCGCTGACGCAGCTCACCCGTTTCTACAACAAGGCAGATCGCCACCCCTACGGCGGCACCCTGCCGGAGTTCATGGCGGAAATTCAGGACTATATCGTCAATATCCACCCGCGCGCCAAGGTCAGCTTCGAGCTGCTGCCTGCAGCCAGGGGCGCTACAATCCCCTTTGATCTCAGTGTGCGCCACGCCATCATCAACTTGGTGGAGAACGCCATCAAGGCAGCCCACAGCCAGGTCAGCGTAAGCTGCCGGGTCATCAACGAACACGCCGAAATCGCCATTCAGGACGACGGCCCCGGCATTCCCTCCTCTGTCATGGAGAACATGGGAGAGCCCTTCATCTCTACCCGCAAGGACAGCATGGGAATCGGCATCTTTCTGGCCAACGCCGCCATTCAACGTGCCTCCGGCAATATCGAAATGTTCAACCTGAAAACCGGCGGTGCCATGAGCATCATCCGCCTGCCTGTGGGCGCGACAGCCCCGGGTACCAGTGACGACAGCCCCCTGGAGAAATGACACCATGACGGAAAGCAACCGAATGCTGCTGGTGGAAGACGACGAAACCTTTGGTCGGGTAATTTCCCGTGCCATGCAGCAGCGGGGCTACGAGGTGCAGCATGCGGAAAGCGCCGACAGCGCAACGAATCTGCTGAACCACAATCTGTTCGATCTGGCAGTACTGGATCTGAACCTGGGCGGACACTCGTCCCTGCCCCTCATCCCGATCCTGAAAGGCACCAATCCCGAGATGCGCATTCTGGTGCTGACCGGCTATGCCAGCATCGCCACTGCCGTGGATGCCATCAAGCTGGGGGCCGACAATTATCTCGCCAAGCCGGCTGACGCCGATGAAATTCTCGCGGCACTGCTGGGCGACCCTCTGAGCCGGCAGGAGGACGAGCAGGCGATTCAGGAACCCATGTCCGTTCGTCGCCTGGAGTGGGAACACATACAGAAGGTGCTGAAGGAAAACGACGGCAATATTTCCGAGACCGCCCGTCAGCTCAAAATGCATCGCCGCACGCTGCAGCGCAAGTTGCAGAAACGCCCGGTTGCCCGCTAAGCCTCTCGCTGCCGTCCCCACTGCTGCGATCCAGACAGCCAGTCTGCAGAGACTGGCTCCCACTGTCCTGAGCGCAGCCAGTGCTGCCGACGTTTCTTTCCCTGTCAGCGTGCCAGGTTCCTTTCTTTGTACGAGACCTCAGCGCCGCGCCAATGGAACAGTGTTCAGGTGACGCCCGCCGTCCACGATCAGGGTTTCCCCCGTCACAATCTGCGGCCCGGTAATAAAGCACAGAATGGCATCGGCCACCGTCTCCGGATCTGCCGTCACCCCGAGTGGCGCCTGCCGCTCATTATGCGCCTTCGCTGCCGCGTACTGCTCGTCACCCAGTCCCTTGCGCAGCCACTCCCCCTGAATGAAACCCGGGCATACCGTGTTGATGCGAATCTGCGGACCCAGCGCCCGGGCCAGGGACAGCGACAGGGTGACCAGCGCGCCCTTGGAAGCCGCATAGGCAACCGAGCTGCCAATGCCCGTGATGGCGGCCGTGGAGGCCACATTGACGACCGTCCCCTGCCCCGCTGCCTGCATGCTCGGCGCCACTGCACGAATCATCTGGTAGGGGCCAATCACGTTGACCCCGTAGATCGTCTGAAAATCCTCGGCATCGAGACCGTCGAGGCGATGATGCTCGCAGAATTTGGTCGTGCCGGCATTGTTTACCAGAATGTCCACCCGTCCCCACTTGTCGAGTGCCTGGGCCACCATGTCGCGACAGGCGGCATCGTCGGCAACATCCGCCTGGCACAGGAGCGTTTCGACTCCCAGCGCCTCACACTCGGCGGCTACCGTTCTGGCCGCCTCCTCACTGCGACTGTAATTGACCACCACATGACAGCCCTGTGACGCCAGCAGGCGTGCCGTTGCCGCCCCAACGCCCGAGGCAGAACCGGTCACAATGGCCACCGCTCCGCGAATATCTTTCATAGTCTCTCCCCCCGTCTCCATTAACCGCAGAATTCTACTCTACTTACCGCAAAGTGGCCGCATTTGCGCCCTTTCGCGCATTGCAATGCGGGGATACTTGGTTACAATACGTAACACAGAAAACTGGTCAAAAAGCCAGACGCTCCATGCATCCCGGCCAGTTGATTCAGACAGTGAAAACAGGCGCGAACACGCTGAAGGAAAGCATTATGAACTGCTGGATGATTTCCTTGTCAGCCGCGTCCGTGAATCACTGCTCGCAAAATAATATCAGCAGCCTTTTCTAACCACACACTTGACCTCTTTTGATACGCGCCGGTTATCCCGAAGCATCCAACGCGTACGAGCGGTCGTATTGACTATTTGATTTGGCAGACGCCGCCCTCTAGCACCTGGCCGCTCATGCCGCAGCCCACGCAAATCGGAGTATGGAAGTGAAGATCAAACATTTTGTGGCCCTTGGACTCGTGGCTATTGTGGTTCTCTGGATGGCCTGGCCCCGCGATCGCGGAGCGCTGGATGACGGCTATCCCCTGCCCGAGCGCGACGGCACCGTGGTGGCCGTGAGCGGCGACGCCAGCATTACCAACGACAACCAGAACTTCACCGTTCGCGTGGAACGTGTCAGCGCACAGCCCTTCGTGCAGAACGTGCGCGTACGCGGGCAGACCAAAGCGTTCCGCCTGGTGGACGTGCGTGCGGAAACCTCCGGTCGCATCATTGCCACGCCGGTGGCACGGGGCGCGCGCGTAAGCCGTGGCGACGTGCTCTGCGAACTCGCCGTGGACAGCCGTGCCACCGACCTACAGGAAGCCCGCAGCCGCCAGGACCAGGCGCAGATGGAATACGACGGCGCGCTTGACCTGCAGAAGCGGGGCCTGCAATCCCGCGTCGGCATCGCCCAGCTCAGGGCAACGCTGGATGCCTCCATTGCCGCCGTCACCCGCGCCGAACTCGCGCTGCAGCGCACCCGCATCGTCGCCCCCTTCGACGGCATCATGGAATCCCGCACCGTCGAGGTCGGCGACCTGATGGACATGGGTGGACGCTGCGCATCCCTGCTGGACGACACCCCGATGCTGCTGACCGGTCTGGTGCCGGAACAGGACGTGGGCAAGCTCTTCCTGGGCGCGCCCGTCAGCGCGAGTCTGCTGACCGGTGAAGCCGTCAGCGGCAGCGTGACCTATATCTCCCGCGCGGCAGACGCGACCTCGCGCAGCTACGCGATCGAGGTGGAGCTGGCTCCTACCGACACCCCGATACGCCAGGGCGTGACGGCAGAGATCTTCATTGCCGCCAGCGAGACTACCGCGCATCTGATTCCCTCGTCGTCCCTCACACTGAACGACGACGGCATCGTGGGCGTCAAGACGGTAAACGCCAGCCGACTGGTGCAGTTCACTCCGGTGACCGTGGTCGGCGAGAACACCAGCGTCAACCCGGGGCTCTGGGTGACCGGGCTGCCGAGCAGCGCGCTGGTGATCACTCACGGACAGGAAATTGTATTCCCCGGCCAGACCGTCAACACCGATGATAGCTGGTCCGCCACCGAGGCCTCATTCTAATGCGATACATCAAGGCATCCGTCTCACGGGCACGGACCTCGCTCAGCATTTTTGTTGCCATCATGCTGATGGGTTTCGTCTCCTATATTTCCATTCCGGTGGAGCTGAACCCCGACGTCTCCGTCCCGGTCATCGTCACCACCATCATCCACGAGGGCATCTCGCCGGAGGATGCCGAGCGCCTGCTGTCAAAGCCGCTCGAAGTGGAACTCAAGACCCTGGAGGGGCTGACCCAGGTGAGCTCCTTTTCCAGTGAAGGCGCCGCCACGGTCATCACGGAGTTCGACGTCAGTTTCGATTCATCGCAGGCACTGAACGATGTGCGTACCGCGATCGACCGCGCCAAGGCCAAATTCCCGCAATCCACGGAAGAGCCGATCGTGCAGGAAGTCTCTGCCGCCGGCATTCCGATCGTGCAGATCGCCATCGCCGGCGAGGGGGTGCCCGAGCGCGTGCTGCTGAAAGTCGCCCAGGACCTGCAGCGCGAAATCGAAACACTGCCCGAGGTGCTCAGTGCCGACATGGTGGGCGAGCGCGAAGAACTGCTCGAAGCCCTCATCGACCCCGCGCAACTGGAGACCTATGGCATCACCAACCAGCAGATCGTGCAGGCTGTCACCAGCAACAACCGGCTGATTCCCGCCGGAGCCCTCAATACCGGGCAGGGCAGCTTCTCGGTGAAACTGCCTGGTCTGATCGAAACCCAGGACGACCTGTTCGAGCTGCCGATTGCAGCCAACTCGCAGGGCGTGCTCACGCTCAGTGACATTGCCGAGGTTCGCCGCACCTTCAAGGACGCGGAACGTTTTTCCTTTGCCAACGGGCAACGCTCCATCTCCATCAACGTGGAGAAACGCAAGGGTGCCAACCTGATCGAGGCCATGAACAAGATCGACGGCATCGTCGAGGCCACCCTGCCCGCACTGCCGCCCGCCGTCACCATCGCCTACATGAACAACACAGCGCCCATGGTGATCGAACAGAACCTCGGTCTGCAGGGCAATATGGTGACCTCGATGGTACTGGTGCTGATCGTGGTGATTGCCGCCGTGGGCATTCGTTCAGGCATTCTGGTCACCCTGGCAGTGCCCTTCTCCTTCCTGTTTGCCTTCATCGTGATCTCGGCACTGGGCTTCACCTACAACTTCATGGTGATCTTTGGCCTGCTGCTCGGGTTGGGGATGCTGATTGACGGCGCCATCGTGATGGTGGAATTCGCCGACACCAAGATGTCGGAAGGCTACACCAAGGAAGACGCCTACGAGGAAGCGGTCAACCGCATGTTCTGGCCCATCATCGCCTCCACCGCAACCACCCTGGCTGCCTTCCTGCCGATGATGTTCTGGCCCGGCGTCGCGGGGGAGTTCATGCGCTACCTGCCCATCACCGTGTTTGCGGTACTGGTCGGCTCGCTGCTCTATGCGCTGCTGTTTGCTCCCGTGCTGGGCTCACTGTTCGGCAAGGCCAGTGGGACGGTGCAGGGCGTGAACACACCCTCCCACCATCAGGACGAAGTCGACACCAGCAAGCTGGGAGGCTTCAGCCGTTTCTATGCCGCCATCCTGCGTGGCGCCGTGCACTCCCCGGTGCTGATCTTTATCGGCAGTGTGGTGACGCTGATATCGATTGTGATCGCCTATTTCAACTTCGGTGCCGGGGTGGAGTTCTTCACCGCCGTCGAGCCCAACCAGACGCGGGTTCAGGTCTTTGCACGCGGCAATTTCTCCCCGGAGGAAATCCGTGACGTGGTCGTGGACGTCGAGCGCCGCATCATGGACGTCGGCTACTACAAGAGCGTCGTGACACAGTCCGGCGCTGGCCAGAGTCTCGGCGGCGGACAGGGTTCCGCACCCGGATCTGGTGGGCACCATCTTCGTGGAGTTTACCGACCGGCGCACCCGTGACGTGAACGGCTTCGACATCGAGAACCTCTACCGCGAGGCGATCAAGAACATTCCAGGTGTCCGCGCGGAGATTGCCGCCGTCGAACAGGGCCCGCCCGTGGGCAAGGAACTGCAACTGGAACTGTACGGCGAGAACCTGACCGACCTGATCAATGAAGCGCGGCGTGTCCGCGATCATCTCGAAAACGGGATGAGCGGTCTGATCGATATTGACGACACCACGCCCATTCCCGGCATTGAGTGGCGCATCAACGTCGACCGCGCGCGCGCTGCCATGTTCGGCGCCAACATCAGTGAGGTCGGCACCGCCGTCCAACTGCTGACCAATGGCGTGTTCATGGGGGACTACCGCCCGGACGATACGGAAGAGGAAGTGGACATCCGCGTGCGCTATCCGAAGGAGTACCGCGGCCTGGAGCAGATCGACCAGATTCAGATCAACACCACCTCCGGCACGGCACCGGTAAGCAGCTTCATCACTCGCGAACCGGGGCCGAAGGTCAGCTCCATTCAGCGCGTGGATGGCAGCAAGGTGATCTATGTCCGTGCCAACCCCGCTCCAGGCGTCATCACGGACACCAAGCTGCAGGAGCTGCGTCAGTGGCTGAACGAGAATCCGTTGCTGCCGGGCGTGCACTATCAGTTCCGCGGAGCGAATGAGGAACAGGAGCAGTCCTTTGCCTTCCTCATGCAGGCCTTTGTATTGTCCCTGATGCTGATGGCAATCCTGCTGGTCACCCAGTTCAACAGCTACTACCAGGCACTGCTGATTCTGTCGTCCGTGCTGCTGTCCACAACCGGCGTACTGCTTGGCCTGTTGATTACAGGCCAGACCTTCAGTGTGATTCTGACGGGCGTGGGCATTGTGGCCTTGGCGGGGATCATCGTGAACAACAACATCATCCTGATCGACACCTTCAACTTCCTGCGGCAAAACCACAAGGAATGGAGCCTGCAGGAGATTGTTGTGCAGACAGGCGTTCAGCGTCTGCGTCCGGTGTTCCTGACCACCTTCACTACAGGCTGTGGTCTGCTGCCGCTGGCAATGCATGTCTCCATCGACCTGATCGGTGCGGAAGTGGAGGTGGGGGGGCCTATTACCTCGCAGTGGGTCAGCCTGGCCAGTGCCATCGTGTTCGGCCTCGGCTTCGGCACCATCCTGACGCTGATTGTGACACCTGCGATGCTGGCCCTGCCCTCGCAGTTGCGCCACTACATAAGAGCGCTGAAGCGTCTTTTCAGCCGCAGCAAGGATGACGATCCCAAGCGCATCGAACCAGGTTTTGGTACCTGATCGATCGCAGGCGGCGAGGCGCCTGCAAAGCGCCCCGCAAACAAAAGGAACGAACGTTCGATATCGAGACCGCTGGCAATATGCACGCGGTCTCACTCTTTTCCTCTACCACGCATTCCCTGCCAACCGACACAGAGCAATACAAAAATCCCCGCGTCGAGCGTGGGCTTTCCATGGAAGGAAATGAATATCAGAACGAACTTTTGGAATGGAAAGGCATGAACAGAAGAGTGTGTGACAATTTGTGACTTCCAGCTTCTCAGTCAAAATGACTGTGCTACCATCAACTCACTTTCAATCGACAGGACACTAAGGATAGTGACCGACTGATTGCAAAGAGCTGAGGCGAAGGGCTTTTAAGAGATTCTTTGTTCCCCCCCTTTTCTAAACACTGAGTTGCTTTCTAGTCCTGAGCCTTGGCGACCCTGATCTGTCGGACATCCTGTCCGCGCTTCTTCCCTGCCGTATCAGATATCAGTCCAGAGAGGCAACGCTGCTCTCTCTGTCGTTGTAGCGGGACTCCAGACGCGAGTAGACACGCTCGGTCACCAGCCCACCTTCTTGCTGTTGCTGGTTCTTGCGCAGATGGAAGGCTGTCATGTCCACATTGTGGCGCAGAATCTCCAGCGTGCCCTCATCCACATTGCCCGCCTTCTCTGCCAGCGTCAGACGTTGACGGAACAGCTTGTTGGCCTCGCGCAGATGATCCGTCATGTCGCTGCCGAGGTTGTTGTTGATGGCAACGATATGCCAGTCGGAAACCTGGGCAAGGCCATAGTTCCACTGATCGCTGCCCCTGTCGTAGAGTCGCGAGTACAGAAGGTGCAGGTAACGGAAATTGTCGTCTACCGCATCCCAATCCTCGACCGCCACATTGCAATCAATGAGCCGTTCGACGATGGCAATCTGGGGTTCACTGTACAAACCCTGGTTGATCCGGGTCACGTGCAGCGCACGCTCCAGAAAATTCCGGGCCTGAAGATAATCCCCATTCTCGGCAAGAATATCGCCGGCTGAGAGCAAAGGTTCACCCAGACGGGCATCGAACGGGCCGTAGTCCGCTTCCATGCTCGCAAGAGTCGAGGCCAGCTCTTCGGCGCTGCGGGCGCCGTTGAATTCCACCAGTTTTCCAGTATCGATGTGGGAGCTTTGGATATGCGCAAGCGCGGTGGATGCAGCAAAAAGATTCGCTTCCTGAGCGTGGGCCTGGGCAAAGACCCCACTGCAAGCGAGTACTCCAGTCACAATTAACGCGCGCATACTCCCATGATTATTTTTCATAGGTAGTACCGTCCTTTTTTTATTATGTCTTCACTATCTCGCAAGGGTTGGGTGAATTCAACCGAAACATGCGAGAAAAAGATGAATTTTTTATGAAATATGACAGTTTTGCGTAAGGACTGTGACAGTATTTCCGACTAAGCTCTTTGAAAACAGAGACTTAGATTTGAGAGAAATATGACAATTGTGACAGCGCCGTCATTTGTGCGACGGCGCTACTCAACAGTCAGTGGTGAAAGAGGCTAGCGATAGGTGGTATTGGCGATCCGGGTCTCGGCTAACAGCATCAGCAAAACGAGCAACAGAATCCACCACCACATACGCTGGGGTCCCTCCCGCTCCACCATGAGCTGTTCCGTACGCACCTGGGCGGACTGCACCGGTTGGGTATCCGGATTGGTCACGCTGTCCTGCAGTGCGCTCGGGGCCATTTTCTCCAGGTCAGATTCCTCCGGGTCTGCATTCACGGCGAAATACTGAGGTCCACGCCCAGTTTCGACCGTATAAAACCCCAGGAGTTCCGGCGTCAGTGCGCTAGAACCGGGGATCAGCGGCACTTCACGCCCATCCGGACCGCTGACGCGCACAACAGTCTCATCCCCGAGAACCGAGGCAAGATCGATGGTGCTGCCAACACGGTAGGCGCGCTCCTTGCTGCCGGCCCGGGCGAGATAGCGCAGGGATTCGTGCACAAAAGGCAAGTACAGGCCCTGCAGCGGCAGATTGTTCCACTCGGTATCCAGAGAAGAAGCAAACAGCAGCACGTTGCCTGCGCCAACAGCACGCTCCGACAGGGCCGGGCTGCCATTGTCAAACTGCATGAGCACAGTCGCATCCGGCGTGGGTTCTGCCGCCCAGTAGCCCTCGAAGCGCACGCCCCACTCCGCCCCCAGCGGCAGCAGAATCGGGTGACGTCGATCCATATCTGCAATCAGCAGATAGTCACCGTTGGCAAAACGCACGCTGTCGCGCAATACCACGGGGCTCAGGTCCCCAAGCAACTGGTTGAACTGGCCCCCGTTCACGCGATCACCCGGCACCAGAAAGAGGCTTCCCCCCTCTGTCACGTAGTCGTCCAGCGCCCTGGCCTGGGACGGACTGAGTTCGCTGCCGGCATTCAGCAGCACCACCACGTCCTGTTGCGCAAGCAGCGCGGCAGTCAATTCCCGCTCTGAGGCAGTCGTCAGCACAAAGGGAGACTCGGCACCTCCTCCCACCGCGAGATTGAACCAGTGGGCCTCATCCTCATACCAGTTCGTGGAGGGTTCCCCGTTGACAACCAGCACACGGATCTTGGCCATCACGTCCACAGTAAAGAAATAACTGTTGTCCGGCGCAAACTCGTCAGCACCGACTCGAATCTCACCGCGATGGGTGCCCGCAGTATCAAACACGGCCGGCAACCGCACCACGGCCTCGGAGGTATCGCTGAGGTCCACCGGCATGCGGTTGCTTTCCTGCCCATCCAGCACCAGCCGCACATCGGCCTCATCCAGATGCACGCTACCGGTGCTGCGGACACGCGCCAGAATTTCGTATTCGTTGCGGTTTTCGATCAACTGATCCGGAGAACGCACATCGGTCAGCAGCAGATTGCGGCTGCCTCCCTCCCCCACGTCAATAGTGTTCAGCACCACCCCTGGGGACATCATCCAGCCCGAGTCGTCATTGCCCATTCCGTTTGCCTGGTAATCCGAAATGAGATAGATGCGCCGCTGCTGATTGCTGGAGGACTCCAGCATGTCATTGGCCAGACGCAAGGCAGGCATATAGCGCGTGGTGGCAAAGCCGGGCTGCGCCAGTGAGGCGATGAAACTGCGCGCGCCGTCGAGATCGGAGCTCAGTTCGCGCACGCTGCTGCCGGTATTGTCGAAGGCAATGACAGCCACTTCATCACCGGCGGACAGATCGGCCACAAGCTCCTGCGCCGCTTCCCGTGCCTGCTCGAAACGCTGGCCGTAACGCATGCTCATGGAGGAATCGATGAGAATGACGGCGGACTCCGGCTCGGCGTCCACCAGGTTGGCAATATTGCTGTCGAAGAGCGGACGGGCAAACGCCACCACGATGAGCGCAATGACGGCAGCCCGCAGCAGGAGCAGCAACCACTGCTGAATCTGCTGAAAGAGCACCAGCTTGCGCGAGGTATTTTTCAGGAAACGCAGGGTGCTGAACACCATCTTTGGCGGCTTCTCCTTGCGAATCAGGTGAATCGCAATCGGAATTGCCGCTGCCAGCAGACCAACGAGAAACAGAGGAGTCAGGAATGCCATCTAGAAACTCCTGGCCCGGCGCGACATATAGGAATTCAGCGCCGTGTCCAGCGGCTGCGAGGTATTGAGCAGGCAGTAGTCAATGCCGGAGCTCTGGCACTTCTTGCGGCAATACTCCAGATACTGGGTGAGATTGTGCAGATAGGCATCGCGTATCGCCGGTGGCGCCGTGGTGTAGCTTTCCCGGGTCTCGGAATCGATGAACTCCGTTGCCTCCTGGAAATTGAACAGCAGCTCTGCCTCGTCCAGCACGTGAAACACGATCACGTCATTGCCCATGGCACGCAGACTCTGCAGGCGCTTGATGACATTCTCTTCGTCTTCCAGCAGATCGCTGATCAGGATCACCATGCTCTTGCGGTTGAGGTTCATCGCCAGGTCGGTCAGGGGTTTGACCACGTCCGTGGTCGACCCGGCCTTGAGCGTGGTCAGCGCGCGCAGAATGCGGATCAGATGCGGCTGCCGACAGAGTGCGGGGATATACTCGTTGATCTTGTCATCAAAGGTAATCAGCCCCACCGCATCGCGCTGCCGCATGATGAAATAGGCCAGGGCAGACGCCAGTGTACGGCCATACTCCAGTTTGCTGACACCGCCAGAGGAATAGGCCATGGAGGCACTGGTGTCCAGCAGCACATAACTGCGGACATTGGTCTCGTCCTCGTACTGCTTGATGTAAAACTTGTCGCTGCGGGCATAGAGCTTCCAGTCCACATGACGCATGTCATCGCCCTGGTAGTAATGGCGATAGTCGGTGAACTCCACACTGAAGCCGCGATGGGGGCTCTTGTGCAGACCCGAGATAAACCCTTCCACGACAACGCGCGCGCGCAGCTCAAGATTGTCCAGGCTGGCCAGTACCGTTGGATCGATGAAGGTGGTGTTGGACGTCGCTGCCGTCACGGCACAACCCTCTTACAGATCTGCGGTGGGTTCGGGAATGGTGTCGATCAGGCGCTTGACGACATCGTCGGTGGTCACGCGTTCGGCCTCCGCATGGAAGTTCAGCAGCACACGATGGCGCAGCACGGACGGCGCCAGGGCACGAATATCGCCATAGGACACGTTGTAACGGCCGCGCAGCAAAGCCCTTACCTTGCCGGCCAGCACCAGGTTCTGGGACGCCCGGATGCCGGCCCCCCAGCTCACCCAGTCCTTGACGAACTCAGGCGCCAATGCACTGCCGGGACGGGTCGCATGCACGAGCTGCACGGCATAACGAATGACCGACTGCGCCGCAGGCACCTGGCGCGCGATGCGCTGGAATTCCAGGATGTCCTCACCGCTCAGCGGATGGGAAACGGTATTGTCGATAACGCGCGTGGTGTTGCCCACCACCATCACCTCTTCGTCTTCCGAGAGATAGCCGAGCTCGATCTTGAACATGAAGCGGTCAAGCTGTGCTTCCGGCAGCGGGTAGGTACCCTCCAGTTCAATGGGGTTCTGGGTGGCCAGCACGAAGAAGGGACGTGCCATCTTGTGCGTGATGCCTGCCGCCGTCACCTGACGCTCTTCCATCGCCTCCAGTAGCGCAGACTGGGTTTTCGGGGGGGTCCGGTTGATCTCGTCCGCCAGCAGAATATTGGTGAAGATGGGGCCTTTCACAAAGATCAGTTTGCGCTGGCCGTCTACCTCTTCCACGATCTCGGAGCCCACCACGTCGGCCGGCATCAGGTCGGGCGTGAACTGAATCCGGCTGAAATCCACCTGCAGAATGTCCGCCACCGTCTTGATCAGCAGCGTCTTGGCCAGACCGGGCACACCGGTAACCAGGCAGTGGCCACCGGCAAACAGGGCAATCAGCAGCTCGTCGATGACAGCATCCTGCCCCACGATCACCTTGCGAATCTCGGCGACGATCTGATCACGCCCGTCCTGCATCTTCTTGACGAGTGCCAGGTCGTCCTGATTCTCCAGCCCTTCGACAGTTTCCTCTGCGATGTTTTCGATGTCTGACATGAGTGCTTCCTGTTTTATTGCCTGTTGTAATTAATGCGTAAACGCGTATATCAAGTAATTGATGGTGATCTTGTAGGCCTCGTTACTGTAACGCGTCGGGTACGGCTCGTAGAAGGTGTGTTCCCAGCCATCCCCAAGATCCGCGTTATGATTCGCCACCAGCATCACCCGACCGTCGTCGTCCAGTATGGCGTACACCGCTGGCGGGTAATTGGGGTCATCAAGGTTGAAGCCTCCGTTGTAATCCCAGGTCACCGCCCTGCCCGGCACCTGCACCACCTCATTGATGTCGAAGAAGGTGTGGAACAGCTCGTGGCGGGTATCCAGTTTCACCAGTTCCCGGTCGGGAAACAACTTCGTCATCTCGGTCTGAAAGTCCTGTAGATGCGCATCCCCCCAGAAATCATCCAGCAGCACAAACCCGCCCCGGAACATGAACTCGCGCAGCGCGGCAATCTCGTCCGGCTGAAAATCAGGCCCACTGTAGATGGAGCCGATCGGCACCCGCTTCATGTTCATGTACAAAAAGGAGTGCTCGTACAGACGCGGGTCCGTCAGGTCCATGAAATCATAACTCTTGCTGGTGACATCGATATTGGTATACCGCTGCACTCCCCGCAGAAAATTCGATTCGGCGTCGGGATAATCGGTATCCCACCAGCCACCGCGACCGCCAAAGCCGCCACCGAAACGGCCACCGCGCCGTCCGCGGGCACCGCCATAATTGGTGTAGCGACCGCGAATCCAGGTGAACTCTGTCTGTCGCTCGGCATCCACCCCGCCCATGTCCTCAATGAAAGACTCGGCATCAAAATCCAGCGGTAACGCAGTATTCTGGGCCATCAGCGAGCCGGGAATCAGGGCAGACAGCAGCAGTGCGCCTGCAGGCAGCAGCGGTGCCATGCCCTGAACCCGTCGGCGTGCCATTACCTCACTCCTGTTCTCATTGCGTTCCGTCCACGGCCTGCAGCAACACCTGCTGGGCTCTCTGATAACTGGGGGCAATCTCCAGCGCCGTCAGAATATTGCGCCGCGCCTGCTCTCGCTGCCCGTTCTGGATATAGGCCTCGGCAAGATTGGTGTGCGCCTCCACGGGGTCGTTACGATCCAGATTCACCAGCACCTCGTATTCGCGCACAGCCAGGCCTGTGTCGTGAATGAGCGAGGCCAGCTCGGCACCGACCTGATGCACCCCGACACGATAGGGGCTAACCGAAATTGCACGCTCCACATAGTAACGGGCCTCGTCGGAATTGCCCTGATCGAGTGCGCGGCGAGCGAGCAGCACAGCCGAATCGTAATCGTGCTGCTGGTTCTCCATCATGATCTTCAGTTGCGCCATCCTGGCCTCTTCATTGCCCATGCGTTCGTAAATCTGGGACAGCACCAGGGGCGGGCTGGGGTAACCGGAGTAGTCAGGCAACAGTTCGTGGGCGATTTCCAGATGCACAATCGCATCGTCGAAACTCTCTTCCTTGAACAGCACGATGCCCAGTTGCAGGTGCGCCTGGAAGTCGCGCGGCTGGTCCTCCACACGCTGCTGCATGTGCTGTTTCAGGGAGGCGTTGTTGTAAAGCTCCGCCAGCACGGCAGAAGAATTCTCCCGCTGCCCGTGGCCGTGGGCCTCGCCTTCATCCGGCGAGTCCTCGCTGTGCACATAGACATTGATTTCATTCACACGACGCTCGATCCAGCGCTGGAAATCGGCATCGAAATCTTCGATGGGCTCGCCAAAGACCGTGCTGAACATTTCGGACTCATCCTTGATCAGCGCATACTGGCGAATCAGCTCCAGCAGCTTGTCGAAGCCGTACTCGCTCGCAATGAAGTCCACGACCAGGTAGGACTGGAAGTAGGCAAAGCCCAGATCCTCGTTCGTGTTGGCGCCGGTAAAGCCTTCGTTGAGACTGGACACCGGCAACAGCTTCTCGGCCTGGGCAGCCCGCACCAGTTCGATGCCCTGGCGACGCCCCCACTCCGGTCGCGCCTCGTGTTCCTCCCACACCGAGATCCCCTCGGACAACCAGCGCGGCATGCGGTTACTGGTCATCTGCAGAGTGAACACGTGCACCAGCTCGTGCCACAGAATTTCCTGCCAGTTGGCGTCCAGCGTTGCGGGGGAGATCAGCGTCACCACCTTGCCGAAGCAGATGCCCACCAGTGGACCGATGTCGGGCAGGCCCACGGAGCGCACCGCGAAGTCCTCGGTACGCTCGAACACTTCGATCAGCACCGGACCTTCCGGCTCGAACCCGTACTTGGCCGTCAGGGTCTCCCAGTTCTCCTCGATGAGCGGTGCCATATAGGGCCACAGAACAACCGAATCGTTTGCACTCATGCGCACTTCAAAATGCTCGGTGTGCAAGGTGACGTATTCATCCAGGGTATCGAAGACCTTCAGCATGTTGGAGGTCTGCACATTGAAGGGATCGTTGTCGAAGGCCAGCTCCAGCGCATCGCGCCCTGCCTCTTCCTCGCCCAGGCGAATCAGATTGGTGCCCAGCAGCGTATGCCCCTGCCAGTAGTTCGGGTCCGCCGCGATCGCCTGACGGGCATAGCCTACCGCCTCGGTAAAACGGTAGTTGTTGCCAAAGGCATCGGCGATTTCACCGTAGAACAAGGGATTGTCGGGGCTAAAGGCATTCACCTGCGCCTCCAGTCTGGCAAAGCTGCCAAAGTCCTCTTTCAGGGCAGCCTGCGCCGCCTTGAGGCTGAGTGCCTTCAGGGATTCGGGGTTGATCTCCAGAGCACGATCGAGGAACTCCTCCGCCTCTTCCTGGCGATCGTTGAGCACCAGAAGTTCGGCCATGGTTTCCAGCGCCTTCACGTCGCGGGGGTTCACATTGAGCGCAAAATTCAGCGAACGCTCTCCCCCGCTGATTCTGGCCTGACCGATCAGGGCCGGTCCGTAGCGACGGTTGATATCCAGTGCCGCGTTATAGGACTGCTCCGCGTCGGGCACATTGAATTTCTCCATGAACAGATCGCCCCAGAGCACCTGGGCTTCCAGATTGTCCGGATCAATTCGGGTCGCCTCACTGAACAGACTGTTGGCGTCGTGGAATCGATCCAGCAGCCAACTGGCCAGTGCCACCATGGCGATGTCTCCGGCATCAAACACCAGCCCACTGTCGTAGCGGGAGATGGCAGCACCCAGCGGGCCGAGGGCCTCATCACGACGCCCGACGAACTGCAGCAGGGAACCGTACTGCACCAGCGAGCGGACAGGCGGACTGGAGTTGCCTTCGACGACCTCCTGCAGAATGGACAGGGCGCGAGCCGATTGGCCGGTCATGCGCAGCACCTCGGCCAGCTCCGTGCTCAGCGTTGCAGAAGCGGCGTAGTCGCCGATCTCGTCCTCCAGCAGTTCAATCGCCTGTTCGTATTCACCGGTCAGCACATAGGCGCGGCTGAGGCCCAGCAGGGCCTCCTCTTCCTCGAAGCCGTCCACACGCTGGAACAGATCGATGGCGGCCACATAGGAACCCGCCGCCAGCAATTCCTGTGCACGCTGCAGGGGTTCCTCCACCGCCACAATCGTGTCCTGTTGGGCCAGTGCCGGCACGGAACAGACGCCGAGTGCCAGACAGATGCCAAGGGACAGCCGCAGGCGACGGCCCGGGCGCAGTGCAAACATGCTCTTGTCAGGGTAATTCATTGTACCGTCCTGTTTTTCTCGCCAGATCGATCAACAACGTTTCCATCCTGTTCCAGTAATCCTCTTCCAGATAATTGGCCTTCTGCCCCCGCAACAGGAAAATGGACCGCTCCAGGTCCTGCATCTGTGCATGCAGTGCGATGGCCTCCGTGGAAGTCTTCGCCTCGGCCGCACTGGGGATATCAAAATAGGCAATCTCGGCCAGTGCCCCGTCGCTCATGCCCGGACCGGGCTCCAGGCTGAACACGCCGTCGCCGTTGTCATCCAGCACTGCGCGCTCGGTGGGCAGGCGCCCCTGGTCGGAATACCAGCCCAGGACGGACTGGCTGGCATAGAGATAGGCTTCGAGCACGGACACCCGGTTGTTCTTGTCACGGTCGCCGCGATGGGAATCGAGTGCCTCGACAAAATATCCGCCAAACATCGGGTCGTAACGTTCGGCCCGGGAACGGGTGGCGGAGAGCACGACGCGGCCACGGGCCGACAGATCGGCAGCAAACTCATAGCTGGCGCTGGTGGTGTTGACGATCACCACATCCTGCTGGCTGAAGGGCTCCAGCAGTTGTGCGAACTCTTCACCGGTAATGTCCGGCCCCACAATGTTGAACTTTGCAGAGTCCTCTGAGCTGGAGCCGTGACCGATCATGATGATGCTGAGCTGATCGCCGGGAGCAAGCTCGCGGGCAAGTTGTGCCAGGTGTGCCTCAATGTCCTCGCGACGTGAACTGCCGTCGATGCGGAAGCTGGCACTGTCAGCCTGTGCGCCGTCGTCGAACAGCAGGGTAATGCTGTCGCGGTCGTAACCGTAGTCCCGCGACAGAATATCCTGCAGCGAGAAGGACCACTGCCGGAAGCGATTGCGAATCTCGTCGGAAGCGGCGGCTCCGGTGATGATGAGCACATATTTCTGCGCATCCGGCGCGTTACGGAAATAGGCATCCTCCCCGTTATCCGCCGGAGCTCCCGTCTGTGCCCACAGGTTCGCCGAGCAACCAAGCAGCAAGGCCGCCAGCCAGGGTCTGAAGCGGAAGGACAGCAGCATCATGACAACCCCCGCAGACGTCGCAGTATCCAGTCGGCACACAGCAGCAGAATCAGCAGCGCCAGCATCAGCGGGGTGTCCCAAAGATCCACCTGTACCTCGCGCGAATAGGCGCTGGGGGTGTAGCTGATGTCGGTGGCCAGTGCGGCGGTCTGGTCCAGGTCGTAGTAGCGACCGCCGCTGGCATCCGCAATCCGGCGCAGCAGGCCGGTATCGCGCCCGGCGGAGGAGAACTCACGCAGCGATGGCGTTACCACAAAGGCGGCGTGTTTCTCCGTGTCGCTGCGATCCGCCTCGCCTGCCGCGCTGGCAACATCGATCATCAGGTTGAACACGCCCTCGCTCTGCACCTCGAAGCTGCTGCGGTAGACTCCGTCCTCGTCAATATCCCACTCCATGGCGTTGTCGATCACGCCCCCGTCCGGCGCACTCATGTGCATCCAGACCGAGGCATTGTTGTCCAGCAGATAGTTGGTATCGCGCACGGTGGCGGTCACGTTCACGCGATCCCCCACATGATAGAACTCACGATCGAAATTTACCGAGACCCGCTCCAGCGCGGAGACAGCGAGCCAGCGCAGCATCTGCCGCCACAGGTGCTCGTGCGACTGATCCTCGGCCGGCATCATCATCTGCCAGCGCCAGGTGCTGGCGGTGGTGATGGACATGCTGCGACCACTGCCATAGCGCTGCGTGGCGATGACCGGCAGCCGCTGGTTCTGGTACTGCAGCAGCGGGTGCTCCATCAGCACGGTAGCACCAGGCTTCGCGCGTCCGGTGACATACACCCCCTGCAACTGCGGCAGCTCGCCCCACAGGCGCTGGTTCTCGGCGTCGTTGCCGGACAGACGCAGCAGTTCGGAATATTCACCGGCACTGGTCAGGCGCGGGGTAAACAGTTCTCCGGTGGGATGCGTACCACGGGCAATACCGCCACGAAGGGTCTGAGGCAACAGATTGGAACTGACGAGTGAAACCGGCAAAATGTCGGCGAGCACCGTGTCCACGAACTGATCGTCCATCATTCCTGCCACCAGCAGGCCGCCACCGCGCTCGGCGACAAAGTCCTGCAGCATCGTCAGTTGCCCGTCGGTGAAGAAATCCTTGCCAATATCCCCCAGAATGATCGCCTCGTACTGGTACAGGTCGTCCATGCGCTCGGGAAAGCCGCTGCTCAGCTCCAGCGGTGTCTTGATGCCCTGGCGATAGAACTTGCCGGGACCGGTCTGCAGATAGGTCGCCAGACGCAGCGTCGGATCGTTCTCGATCGCCCGGCGGATGAATTTGTATTCGTTGCGCGGATGCCCGTCCACGTAGAGGATATCCAGCGGCGGCCGCACACTGTTGTCCACCAGGAAACTGTACTGGTTGTTTTCCAGCACGATTTCATCGTCCTGCTCTTCTACCTCCAGACGGTAAACAATGGCTTCCTGGCGCTCGGGCGTGAGTTCGATATTGAAACGGCGCGTCGAGGCATCCGGCCCTAGTACCACACGCTGGGAAGCCACCACGCTGTCACCATCAAAGACGGTCAGGCCCACCTCCGTGCCGGAGTAGCCCTGATTGCTCAGCGCCACGTCCACATTGAACACGGAACCCTCCAGCACTGTCCGCGCGGCGGCCACATCCACAATGCCGACATCACGCGGGATATGTTCCTGCCCTACGCCAACCGTGAATACGGGAATCTGCCGGGCACCAAACGAACGCGCGCTTTCCACCGGGTCGATGCCCTCATTGTCTGCGCCATCGCTGAACAGCAACACTCCGCCAAGCGCCAGGCCACTGAGCTGCTGATCCACATAGCGCAGCGCCTGATCGATGGAAGAGGCCGTGCCCGCAGTCACCAGCCCGGAGGGATCCGTGACCCGCTGGGTCTGCTTGTCAAAACGGAAGGTACGAACCTGAAAGGTCTGTGACAGCGCCTCGTCCAGTGCCCCGGCACCGTACAGCAGGCTCGATACAGCCTGCGCTCGCGACTGCTCACCGCCAAGGTCGGAGATGGACATGCTCTGGGAGTCATCCACCAGCACGGCCAGATAGCTCTCCTGCGGCACCACCTGTTCGGTCGTGACCACTGGACGCAGAAGGCAGAGAAACAGCAGCAGCAGCGCGGCGCTGCGTACCGTGATCAGGGTAGTTTTCCAGGCGGGTGTCAGTGTGCGGGTGGTCTTGCGATACAGGGCCCATACTGCCACCACCAGCACGACCGCAAGCAAGGCAGCAAGCCAGGGGCTGATGCCATAGGCAAAGGAGAAACGCCCCTGCTGGATGGCGTCAATCGCGTGTTGGTCGAAGAGATAATTCATGGTTACCGCGCTGCATCATCCGCCCCGTTATTCTCGGACAGCACACGGTAGTACTCTTCGACAAGGCGTTTGTATTGATCCGGAATATCTTCGTCCGCAGAGGCGTAGATTCTGTCGTTAATGCGGTCCAGTTCTGCCTTCGCCCGCAGATCGGCCTCCAGCTCGATGATCGGCTGCAACAAAGCCTCCAGCAGTTCCGGCTGGCTCAGGAAGTCCTCGATGCTCTGGCGTGTAATTTCACTGCGGATCGCGCGGGCATTGCCCAGGGTATTGGCACCCCCGGTGCCAGGTCGCCCATCCCCGCCGCTGCCGCCGCGTTGCCCGCTGCCGCCCTGAGCGGAGGCTTGTTGTGCACCGCTCTGGCCACCACCTTGTGACCCGCCCTGTTGTCCTTGTTGGCCCTGCTGCCCTTGTTGGCCCTGCTGACCTTGTTGGCCCTGTTGTCCTTGTTGACCCTGTTGTCCTTGTTGGCCCTGCTGACCTTGTTGACCCTGGGCGGACTGGCCAGGTTGACCATTCTGGGCCAGTTGGCCACGCTGCCCCGCCATGCGCTCTTCCATTTGTTGCTGCTGCAACTGCTGCGCAAGCTGCTCAGAAAGCTCCTGAGAACGGGCAAGCTGCTGCCGCATGCGGGAAATGGAGGCATCGCCCGGGTCGCCCTGATTCATCGCCAGCGCCTGACGCTGCAGATCCTGCATCTGCTCCATCAATTCCGCAGCATCGCGGGCCGCCTGCTGCACGGGGTCATCCACGCGCGGGTTGTTGACATTGTTCATGGCCTGCAGCGCCATGCTGAGCTCTTCCAGCGAGTCACCGATTTCCTGTTCGATATCCACGGCCAGGTTGACCATGCCATTGCTGAGGACACGACCGCTGGTGCTCATCTGCTCGCGGATGGGGCGAATGGCGCGGCTGGCCTGCTGCGCCTGGGACAGAATCTGCTGATCTTCGTTCTCACCGCGGGCGATGATCGCGCGCAGCATCTTCTCGATCTCTTCCAGCTCTCGGCGCTGTTGCTGCTGCGTGGAAATCAGTTCCTGCAGCTCGCCACTGTCCCGTGTGCTCTGGCGGGTTTGCCCAAGGCCCTGCTCGCGGTTGGCCGCCTGCAGCGCCTGCTGCAGATCGCGTTGCTCCTCAATAAGCTGCTGCCCGCGCTGCACCGCATTCTGGGCCAGTTGGCTGACGGAGCTGTTCTGCTCCTGGTTCATCTGCCGCTGCTGCTCACGCAGACTCTCCAGGGCACGCTGGCTGCGCGCGGCAGCCTGTGCAGGAGATTCGGCCTGTGCCGCCTCTGCCATCTGCTGTGCGGCACGCTCCAACTGGCTCATGCTTTCGTCCGTCTGGGCACCGCTGCTGTTGCCTGCCACCTGGGACTGCCCGCTCTGGCTGGACTGGCCATTCTGGGCTCCCTGTTGCCCTTGCTGACCCTGCTGTCCCTGTTGACCCTGCTGCTGCCCCTGTCGGCCCTGCTGACGGGACAGTTGCTGTGACAGTTGCGCCACCTCGCGGCTCAGTTGTTCCTGTTCACGTTGCAGACGCTCCAGTTCGCGGCGACGCTGCTCTTCGTTCATCTGTTCCAGTCGGCGGGCAAGGTCGCGCTGGGCACGGGTCAGCCCTTCCTGACGACGTGCCAGTTCTTCCAGTTTGTTGGCCTCTTCGGAAGACTGGCCTCCCCCTCCGCTGCGATTGTTCGGTGTCTCGTAACGGTTTTCGAGCTGCCCCATTTCCATTTCAAAGAGTTCGCGCAGGTCTTCACGCTCCTGCTGCGCGCCACCCCCGCCGCCTCCGCCACCGGCCTGCTGGGTGCTGACGTCGGTGCGGTTGATATCCGCCTCTGCCTTCAGAATGAACTGCAAAGCCACCTGCTCGGGCTTGAGGGCACTGGTGACCTGTTCCTTCTGCAGTTCGGTGATGGCGGAGTTCATGTGCTCAATCGCCTGCTGCAGGTTCAGCACGGCATTGTCGTAACTGTCGTCGGAGAAATTCAGACGCTCGGACAGACGATCGATGGACTGACGGGCGCGCGTGGTCGCCTCGGCCTGGGACTCGGCGATGATGCGAACGTCGTTGGTGAACTGCGCCGGGTCAGAGTTGAACTCCTGATTCCGCAGTTTCCAGGTGGCCGCAATAATGTCTTTCTGCAGGGTGACCAGCGCGCTGCTTTCCCCACCGCCCTGAGCGCCACCCTGGCCTCCCCCCCCGCCACCGGCGCGGCGGAATTCCTGATCGGTGGGCACCACCTGCAGGAAGTAAATGTCCGACACCACTTCGGCGGGCCCCTTCAGGGCATTGTTGTCTGCCAGGGTGAGGTAGTAACTGACGAAGTCGCCGGGTGAGACGTTGAGATCTTCGAGATAAATCATCTCGTTGCCGTCGATGCTGCGGGTCTGCTGCTGTGGCAGAAAATCCACTGCCACCTCGTCGGCGCCCACCACGCTGTAATGCAGGGCAAACTGGCTGAGGCCGTAGTCGTCATTGGCCTCCACTGCCAGCACCACTTCCTCCAGCGGCATCACGTCCTGATCACGCCCCGGGCTTTTCAGGGCCAGCTCCGGTGGCTGATCGGGAATGGCACGAATGAAGTAGTCCAGCGGGTCCTGGCTTTCCAGGTCGTCGAAGTCGCGGGCCGCGATGTGATAGACGCCATCACCGCTCACCGTGAAGCGGGCGGTACCCGTGCTGCCGTTCATGGTCAGCGGGATGCTGTCGTAAACACCAGCGTCCTGAAACTCGACGCTGGCGGTCTCCACGTTCTTGTTGAAAGTGACCAGCAGTTCCACTTCGGTACCCTCGGGCACCAGCATGTCGCCGCCGTCCTCCTCGGTGTCATTTTCGATTCCGGTGTACTCCGGATACTCGAAGGCGACGTCGATCTGCTCCACCTTCGGCAGATCATAGAGGCTGATGCGGAACTGCTCGGAACGCTGCTCGCCGTTCTGCACAAAGTTGACGTAGTAGATCATGTCTTCCTGCACGGTCGGCAGATAGTAGCTGTAACTGGCGCTGTCGCTGCCGCTGCCGTCCTGTGCCATGGTCAGCTCGCGCCAGTTGACGTTGTCTGTCTGCACCCGCAGTTGAATCTCGCTGGGGGTGGCGTTGGTGACACGGGCGACGATGGTCGCCGAGTCACCGCGCTGCATCGCGATATTGCCGGGTTCCACGCTGATCAGAATTTCCTTCGGCACTTCCACTGCGGCCACCGGCACCTCGGGCTGCGCACGGAAAGGCCACACCAGGCGCCCCGCGGCACTGAGCATGACTTCAGACAGGCTGAATACGACAAACGCAACAGCGACTAGCGCCAGGGCACCACCGAAAGAAGCCCAGGGATTGCGGGCATCGATGACCTGATCGACCTGCTCGCGCTGCTCCTGCACGTGGGCCTGGGCGTCAAGCCACAACTGCTGCACAAACTGCCGCGAAACGCCACGCGCGTCGCTGTCCTCTGCGGAGAATTCGAGGGAAGTGAGCAGGCGCTGCTCCAGATCGGGAATGCGGCCTTCGACAAAATGGGCAAGGGTACGATCATCGGACTGCATGCGCCGCAAGCGGTGGCTGACATAGGCAAGCGCGGCAAGCACTCCCAATACCAGAAGTGCGAACAGCAGCATGTCGCCGCTGCGGCCGGGATTCCACCAGGCTTCAACACCACTGAGGGCGAGGGCAAAAAGAACGAGGGCGGTCAGCGCCAGACTGGCGTGCTGCAGGATGAACAGCCGGTTCCGGCGACGGCGGATGGTCTTGAGGGTCTGGCGCAGATTTTCGAGCGTTTGAGAAGCCATAAGGAATCTTCATTATTAAGTGCAAACCGAGTGGACGACGCATCCCCGTACGCCCCCTCAATGCCTGTTATGTTACGCCCCGAAACTGGGGTCTGATGCCCCTCGGATGACCCAACTATCCCACTAACCCGGCTGCAAAAGCAAGTGAATCCACCCGGGGAAACCATTCCTCCGACCCGAATGCCACAATGCCTCCGGATCGCCACTTTTGCGCCTTTTCGTGGTCACAAAACGTTCCCTAAAAGCTAGACCGAAAGCCGCTGACAAGTCTTTCCGCAGAGGTTCTGGCAAGCGCTTCAGGCCTTCACCTCCTCACGCGGTGGCCTGTCCGAACGCAGGCCGCGAAGGCGCGCCTTCAGCACCTTGCCAGAGGGCGCCGTCGGCAACTGCTCCAGCACCTCAATGCGGGAGGGTCGCTTGTAGGGCGACAGCGCGGGCCGGATAAAGTCCTGCAGTGCTTTCGCAGTGAGCGTTCTGCCCAGCTTGCATTGAACATACGCGACAACCAGTTCGTTGCCGTCGGCCGGCTCCCCGACGACGGCGCACAGCAGCACATCCGGGTGCCGTGCAATAGCCGCTTCCACCTCCGGCGGATAGACATTGAAGCCGGAGTGAATGATCAGCTCCTTGCTGCGCCCGGCGATGTGGAGATTGCCCCCCTCATCCTCCCGCACCAGGTCCCCGGTGTTGAGGAAACCTTCCTGATCGATGACGCCAGCCGTTGCTGCAGCATTGCGGTAATAGCCTTTCATGACATTGGGACCGCGCACATGCAGTTCGCCCACGTCTCCCGCCGCCACCATCTGCCCCCTGCTGTCCACAATGCGAATGTCCAGCCCGGGCAAGGGTCGTCCGACACTGCAGCTTGCAAGCGGCTCGTTCCAGCGCACCTGACAGATGGTCGGCCCGCTCTCGGTCATACCATAGGCATTCAGCAGCGGGAGCTGGAAGAGCGCCTCTGTTTCGCGCTTGATGGTGGCATCCAGCGGCGCCCCGCCAGCATAGAGAAAACGCAGCCGCGGCATCGCATCACTGCTCAGCCCATGGGCGCGGGCATACTCGATGAAACGGGCGAACATGGTGGGTACTCCGAGCATGCCGGTTGCCTCGTACTCGCGCATGGCCTGCAGAGACCCGGCGGCATCGAAGCGATCGGCCAGAATCAGCGCAGCACCGCGATAGAGGCTGGCCAGAAACACGGCGGAGAGTCCAAAAATATGGGATACCGGCAACACACAGTAGATGCGGTCGCTCGGGTCCATGCCGCGCAGCACACTGGTAATGGCGGCGACATAGAGAATGTTGCGGTGACTCAGCATCACCCCTTTGGGGTCGCCTGTGGTGCCGGTGGTATAGATCATCACGCACACACGATCCTGTACGGCGTCACGCCCCTGCTCCAGGGGTACTGATTTGCTGTGACGCAGGACGCCTACCCGGGCTCCATGCTGCTCAATCTCCAGGCCAGCCGTCGTTCGGGACAGCGCCTGCCAGTGCTCGCCAGCCGCTGCAGAATCGAGGAAACACACCGTCAGACGGGGTTCGCAATGCGACTGGATACGGTCGATCTCCTGCGCGGTCAAACGCGCGTTGACCACCACGCTGACCGCATCGAGCTCGCTGAGGGCCAGCACCCACACCAGCACCGTCACACAGTTCTCGTTCAGCAGCAGCACGCGGTCGCCCGGGCGTACGCCGAGCTCGCGCAACTGCGCCTGACACTGCTCAACCCGCTGCGCCAGCGCCTCATAGGTGCAGCGATGCCCCAGATGATCGCACAGGGCCAATGCCCCGGGCGTTTCCCGACGCCAGCGCCATAGGGGGCTGCTGATACGCTCCGGCAGTTCCAGCAGCAGTTGCTCGACCGATTGACCCAGCAGAGCCAGATCGTTAGATTGCACGTTTTCCTGCATCGTTGTTCTCGTTATGAAAGCCTTGTTGCTGTCGGCCTACGATGCGCAGAGCCATCGCTGCTGGCGCACCAATCTGAAGGCCATGTTTCCGGACATTGACTGGACCGAACTGACATTGCCTGCACGCTACTTTCCCTGGCGCGTGCGCGGCAATAGCTTGACGTGGGCATTTAATCATCGCGCTACTCTGACTGACAACTACGATCTCCTCCTGTGCACCTCGATGACCGATCTGTCCGCTTTGCGCGGTTTTGTGCCCGCTCTGGGCCGCCTGCCTACCGTGGTGTATTTCCACGAAAACCAGTTTGCCTACCCGGACAACCCGGACCCGGCGGCCACGCGCACCAACCCGGTAGAGGCCCAGATGCTGAGCCTGTACACCGCGCTGTGCGCAGACCGGGTTGTCTTCAACAGCGGCTATAACCGGGAGAGTTTTCTTGTCGGCGTGAGCCGCTTGCTCAAGCGCCTGCCGGACCATGTTCCCCCGGGACTGCTGCAGCAACTCGGCACCTCGATGGTTCTGCCCGTGCCACTGGAAGACGCCCTGTTTGCGCCAGACCCTGCGCCTCGAAATGCTGTCCTGACCCTCGTGTGGAACCATCGCTGGGAATACGACAAGGGGCCGGCGCTTCTGCTCGCCATCGTGCACGGCCTGGTGAAAGCCGGGTGCCGCTTCCGCCTGCATCTGCTGGGTCAACGCTTTCGCGACATCCCGCCCGCCTTTGCTTCCATTGAAGCCCTGCTGCGCGACCATGACGCACTGGGACACCTGGGCTATGTGGAATCCCGCGAAGCCTATCTTGATCTGTTGCGGACGGCGGACGTGGTGCTCAGCACCGCCGACCACGACTTCCAGGGGCTGTCGCTGCTGGAGGCAGCAGCACTCGGCTGCACACCGCTGGCACCGGCACGCCTGGTCTATCCGGAATATCTGCCACCAGCCTGCCTGTATACGGGGAGCGGGCCGCTGGAGTCGCAGGCGGATGCGGCGGTGCGACGACTGCTGCAATGGGCCGAGGACAAGTCCCGGGGCACGCCCCTGCCTGGCGTCGATGTGCGCCGTTTCAGCCAGCGGGAACTGCTCCCCGACTATCGCGGTCTTATCGCAGACACCCTGGCCTCGAATACCTGCCTGAGTCCTTGAGAGCACAGGGAAAAAGTCCTTGTACTGGCCTTGGCATCGACGCTAAAGTCTCGCCAGAATCCATGCAGAGGCCCGCCCGGCGGGTCGACAAGACGGAGCTGACATGAAAGCGATTCGCAGTACCCTGTTTGCCCTGAGCACCCTGGCCGCCGCAGTGGCCTTCGCCCAGGAAGACACCCCTGACGCAAGCACCGACGCGGACAACGATGCCGCCTTCCAGACCTGGCTGGGCGAGTTTCGGACTGACGCGCTGGCACGGGGCATTCGTGCAGAGACCCTGGATGCCATCCTGCCAACGATCGAGCAGCAGCGCCGGGTCATCCAGGCGGACCGCAATCAGGCGGAATTCGTACAGACCTATGCCAGTTATCTTGAGCGGGTCAGCGATCGCCGCATCCAGATGGGACAGGACCTGTTCGAGAAGGAAGGCGACATGATCAATGCCGCCGCCCGCGCGCACGGCGTGCAACCGCGCTTTGTTGCGGCGGTGCTTGGCATGGAAAGCAATTACGGCACCTTCCCCATTACCGAGCCGCTGTTCAACGTCATCGCCACGCTGGCCTTCGATTCCCGCCGTGGCGACCAGTTCCGCAACGAGCTGTTCGCCGCCTTCGAGATCGTGGACAAGGGTTATGCCGCTGCCGATGAAATGAAGAGTTCCTGGGCCGGCGCCATCGGAGCACCGCAGTTCATGCCGGGCAGCTATCTGCGCCTGGCCGTGGACGAGGACGGCGACGGCAAGCGCGACCTGTGGCAGATGGGGCCGGATGTGATTGGCTCCGTGGCCAACTACCTGAAATCCACGGGCTGGAAGGACGATCAGACCTGGGGCCGCGTGGTCAGCCTGCCGCCAGGGGGCGAGCAGTCCCTGCCCGCGCCGCAGAACACCGGCCTGTCTCCCGACGCCACCTGCCGCCGCTACACCACCATGGGCGTATGGCGGGAGCTGAGTGACTGGCAGGAACTGGGCGTGCGCAAGGCCGATGGCAGCGACCTGCCGACACGGCCGCTGGCGGCGGCACTGATCATTGGGGATGAGGGCGATGACAAGGGGTATCTCGTGTACCGCAACTTCTGTTCGCTGCTGCGCTACAACCCGTCCTTCAAGTACGCCCTGGGCGTGAGCCTGCTGTCGGATGCCATTGCCGGCATCGAGGAATAATCGTCAAACGCCGGGGTTGCCGTCCGGCTGCACCGGCTCCAGCACAGGAAACACCACTGTCTGACCAATCTGGACCTGACGGAAGTTCAGGTCCGGGTTGTACTGCCGCAGCAACCACATGGGAATGGAATACTTGCGGCGGGCCAGATTGGCGATGTTGTCGTTGGCCACCACTTTGTACTCATCGACATTCTGAATACGGTACTGGCGGAAGAATTCCTGCTGTTCCTCCAGGTGGAACTGACGACGCTTGAGTTCAAACTGCGCCACACTCACTTTGGAAAAGTCCAGCGTCAGACGCTTGCCCAGCACCACCGGCTCTGCGCTGCGCATCCTGTTCAGGCGGCGCAGATCGGCACTGGTCAGTTCCAGCCATTCGGCATAATGCCCCAGGGTCTCGGAGGCCTGGATCTCGATACTGTTGTCAGCGGCCACACTGTAGTCGGACGGATCAGCCGCGAGATCGGAAATCGCTTCAGCACCCTGCTCTTCCAGCGACCCGACATCATCCAGCGCGATGGCAAAGGCCTGTTCTTCGCTAATCTCGTCCCCCGCCTCCAGCACAACAGGCTCTTCGTCCAGCGGCGGCATCAACTCTTCCAGCAGGGCCAATTCCACCTGCGGCTCTTCGGGCTCGGTCGACTCGGCAACGGCAGGTTCGGGCGCCGGAGGCTGCTCGGGTTCGACATACACCACGGGCTGGGTGCTCGCGGGTGTGGACCCCGGCAAGGCAAGCGTCTGCCCGGGATAAATCAGATCGGGGTGATCAATATTGTTGGCCTGCAGCAGACTGCGCTCGCTCAGCCCGAAGCGATTGGCGATACGCGACAGCGTGTCACCCCGGCGCACCGTGTAGGAGTCAGACTTGCGCGATGCCGTGCTCTGGGCCGACGGAGCTGGCGCGGATTCGCTGCGGGCAGCAGCCGCGATCTGGGCCGAGGTCTGCCCGGTGGCCGCCGCCGTGTCCTGCGGCAGCAGAAGACGCTGACCAATGGAAATACGGCCGGCATCACGGATCTGGTTGAGTGAGGTCAACTGGGCTACCGACGTCTTGAAGCGGCGGGCGATGGCAGACAGGCTGTCGCCCTTCTGCACCACGTAGGCGATATCCGGTGTCTGGATATTGTAGCGCTCGCCGTTCGGAATCCCGGCCAGCAGGGTCTCGATGGGCGCGTGCAGTTGCTCCTTCTGCACCTTGACGACAAAGCCCTTGGGAATACGCTTGCCGCCTTCCCAGACGATGGGGCGCAGGGCGGGATTGTCGAATTGCAGATGCTCCAGCGTCACGCCCAGGGCGTCCGCCAGAGTCTGTGCCTCCACAAAGGAGTCCAGCTCGAACTCCACGTACTGTGGGCTGGGGTCCAGTTGCAGCACCCCGAACAGGGTCTGGGCCTGCCGCTCCACGTCCAGTACCGCGAGGAACTGCGGGTAGAAGTTGCGCGAGGCGAAACCGAAACTTGGTCCCTTGTAGTTGGCAATGATGTCCTCGATGCGATCGCTGCCAGTCTCCCGCACGGCGCGGCTCATCCCACCGGTGCCGTGGTTATAGGCCGTCAGGGCCAGCGGCCAGGTGCCGAGAATGCGGTAGTTGTATTCCAGCAGGCTCATCGCGGCATAGGTCGCGGTGTAGGGGTCCATGCGCTCGTCCACGATATGGTCGATCCGCATGAAGCGCTGCCCCGTGGCCCGCATGAACTGCCACATACCGGCGGCGGCAACACTGGAATAGGCACCGGGATGGAAGGACGACTCGACATGGGGCAGTGCCGCCAGTTCGATGGGGAGATGCTTGGCACGGATCACGCTCTCGATATGGGAACGGTACGCACCGGAACGGATCAGACCCTCGACAAAGCGGTCCGACTGGCCAAGCTGAAAACGGACATTGTTAGACGCCGTACGCAGCGTCTCGTTGCTGACCCCGGCGGGCCAGAGATCCAGGATCTGCTGCTCGAAATTCGTGAGGCCACTGCGCTTGCCGCCGCCCAGGGTCTTCAGGGCATCCTGGATGCGGGTGCGCTGACGTTCGATTTCGGGACGGTCGTAGTCCACACGCTGATAGACGATGGCGAGATTGTTGGCGTCGTGCAGGAAACCGCTCTCGGTGTCTACCTCGGTATACACCCGGGTCCAGAACTTGATGGCAGGTTCCAGGGCCGCTGGCCGGGGAAGATCCTGAGCCAATACCCCAGCGCTGACCAGACTCAGCAGGAGCAGACACAGGATTCGGCGCAGGGATAGACGCGGCACTGACAATACTTCCTCATTTTCACGGCGACTGGTTCTATTGACCGCTCTCGCGACAATAAATTCCGGTGATTCGGGGCCTATACTAATGGAGGCGGCACGTTTGTCAAAGCACAAAACGGAGGCCCGCAGGGGCAGATTTCACTGCCCCGACAATTGCTCTATACTGCGACCCCCATGCCCGGATACGCAGCCCAATGACTGATACCAAGAAGCTGGCGCAGGCCAGCCTGGAAAGCCTCTACCGTATCTTTACGGTGCCCGAGGCGCCCGATTCGACGCTGGGAAAGATCGATCAGTCGATCTCCCAGAACCTCGCCGGGTTCCTGCAGGAGCACATTGTCGCCTCGGAGCGCGATCTTGCCCTGATCGAGCAGGACTTCTCCAATCCCGTCATTCCGCAGGACCCCAGCTTCGTCTCCGACCAGATCGAATTCCTGCTGGACAAGGTGGTCGCACAGTCGGTGCACATCGCCTCGCCCAGCTTTGTCGGCCACATGGCCTCGGCCCTGCCCTATTTCATGCTGCCACTGTCGCGCATCATGACCGCGCTGAACCAGAACCTGGTCAAGGTGGAGACTTCCAAGGCCTTCACCCCGCTGGAGCGTCAGGTCATCGGCATGCTGCACCAGTTGATCTATCAGCAGAACGAAACCTTCTATGGTCGCTGGATGCACGAGCCCCGCCAGGCACTGGGCAGCTTTTGCTCGGGCGGCACCATAGCAAACCTGACGGCCCTGTGGGCAGCGCGTAACAGCCTGTTCCCGGCCAGCGAGCATTTTGCCGGCCTGGCCCAGGAGGGGCTGGCCGCAGGCCTGCAGCACTTCGGCTACCGTTCTCTCGCGGTCCTCGTGTCCGAACGCGGACACTACTCCCTGGGCAAGGCGGCGGACATTCTGGGCATCGGACGCCGCAATCTGGTGGCCATTGAAACCGATGCCCGCAACCGTATACGTACAGACGTTCTGGAGGCGCGCTGCGACGAACTCCAGCGCAACGGCACCAAGGTGATGGCCATCGTCGGTGTTGCGGGGTCTTCGGAGACCGGGAGCGTGGACCCACTCAATGCCATGGCCGATATCGCCCAGGCACGCGGCATTCATTTCCACGTGGACTCGGCCTGGGGCGGCCCGACGCTGTTTTCCCGCACCCACCGTCATCTGCTGAAGGGTATTGAACGCGCAGATTCCGTCACCATCGACGCGCACAAACAGTTGTACGTGCCCATGGGTGCAGGCATCTGCCTGTTCAAACAACCGGAAACGCTGGCGAGCGTGGAGCATCACGCGGAATACATCATCCGCAAGGGTTCCAAGGATCTGGGCAGCCACAGCGTGGAAGGCTCACGCCCAGGCATGGCCATCCTGGTCCACGCAGGGCTGCACATCATTGCCCGCAACGGCTACGAACTGCTGATTGACGAGGGGATTGCGAAGGCGCGCGCCTTTGCCGACATGATCCGCAACACGCCGGACTTCGAACTGATCTCCGAACCGGAACTCAACATCCTGACCTACCGTTACCGCCCTGCGGCGCTGCAAGCGGGTCTGTGCGGTGACGACGCCGCACTGCGCGATCACCTCAACGAGGGGCTTAACCGCATTACCCGCATCATGCAGAAGATTCAGCGGGGCCGGGGGCTGTCCTTCGTCTCCAGAACCCGTCTGACGCCGGCACAATACGACCGCACCCCAGTGGTGGTGTTCCGGGTGGTGCTGGCGAACCCGCTGACGACACTGGACATACTGCGCGATATTCTGGAAGAGCAGCGTGAGATAGCAAAAGACCCGACCGTGCAGGAAGAAGTCACAAGACTTTCCGGCACAGATCGGGTCAGTATGGATCCGGCATAAACCGGGAGTCAGCCCTGGCTCAGGGCATGGAATCCTGCGCGCCTTCCCTGACGGGCACCATGAGATCTTCCTTGGTGACCTTCAGGTACAGCAGCAGGCTGGACGCGATATAGATGGACGAGTAGGTCCCGATCACGATCCCCAGGGTCAGCGCTGTGGCAAAGCCCTGAATCGACTCCCCGCCCATGATGAGCATGGCGCACACCACAAGCTGGGTAGTACCGGCAGTAATGATGGTTCGGCTGAGCGTCTGCGTAAGGGACAGGTTGATCAGTTCGTAGGGTGTGCCCTTGCGCGAGATGCGGAAGTTTTCGCGAATACGGTCAAAAACCACGATGGTATCGTTGATCGAGTAACCGATGATCGCCAGCAGCGCCGCGAGCACAGTCAGGTCAAACTCCATGCCGGTAATGGAAAAAATACCGAGCGTGATCAGTACATCGTGGAACAGTGCAATCACCGCCGCGAAGGCAAATTTGGACTGGAAGCGCACCGCCACGTAGATCATCACGATACCCAGCGCGACCAGCAGGCCCATGCCGCCACTCTCCGCCAGTTCCTCACCGACGCGCGGCCCCACGAATTCCAGGCGGTTCAGTGTCAGTTCGGCACTGGTGCCCTGACGCAGCACTCCGAGAATATCGTTGCCAAGAGAGACCAGTGTGCCTGCCATCTCCTCTTCGCTGATGCTGTCATCCACCGGCAGACGAATGAGCACGTCCTGATCGGACCCGAAGGCCACCACCTGGGCGTCCTCGTAGCCTCCCGCACGCAGCTTCTCGCTGACTTCGCTCACAGCCACCGGCTGTGAATAGCCAACCTCCACCAGCGTACCCGCGGTGAAATCGAGCCCCAGTTGCAGCGAGTTGAAAATCAGCGAGCCAATGGAAATCAGCACGGCAGTGAGTGAGAGGATGCCGAAGAGCTTCCTGTACTTCATGAAATCAAACTGTTTACCCAAGATGGCCATACCCTCTTCCCAGCGCAGCTTGCGTGACCCAGGAGGTCACCGCCGCAGCGTTGTCACTGTCACGCAAAATTACCGATTGAAAGTTCCTTGACGTTGCGACCGCCATACACCAGGTTTACCAGTGCACGGGTCACCAGAATCGCCGTAAACATCGAGGTCGCGATACCGATCATCAGGGTCACGGCAAACCCCTTCACCGGACCGGTACCAATCGAGAACAGCACGATCCCCACCAGCAGGGTGGTGACGTTGGCATCCACGATGGTGCTGAACGCGTTGTCAAAACCGGCCTTGATGGCGCCCTGGGGCGACAGCCCGTTCGACAGCTCCTCGCGTATTCGCGTAAAGATCAGCACGTTGGCGTCCACCGCCATCCCCACAATCAACACGATACCGAAGATACCCGGCAGGGTGAGGGTGGCGGAGATGATCGACATGATGGCAATCAGCAGCAGCACGTTCACCGCCAGAGCAACGTTGGCCAGCAGGCCAAACAACCGGTAGTAGAACACCATGAATACCAGCACCAGGCCGAAGCCGAGGTAGACCGCCTGCGTGCCCTGCTTGATGTTCTCGGCCCCCAGGCTCGGCCCCAGGGTGCGCTCTTCGACGAAATACATCGGCGCCGCCAGGGCACCGGAGCGGATCAGCAGCGACAGCTCGTTCGCTTCCGTGGTGCTCAGACCGGTAATCACGAACTCCCGGCCCAGCGCGGCGCGGATGACGGCGTGGCTGATCAGGCGTTTCTCTTCATAGGTTTCCTGGTGCTCGACCATCTGCCCGTCGGGGCCAGGCTCGAAGGTGCTGCGGGTCTTGGTCTCGCTCAGCACGATATCCATCAGCTTGCCGATGTTGTCACGGGTGACACGGCTGAACTGTTCGCCGCCCTGGGCATCCAGGTTGATCACGACCTGGGGCAGGCTCTGCTGGTCGAGGGCAGAGCGCACATTGCTCACGCGGTCCCCCTGCAGAATGACGTCGTTGCTGACGTCGATCATCTGCCCCTGGTATTCGTAGGTGGTGTAAGAGGTAGAGGCCGCACCCGGCTGCGCTTCCAGATGGAACTGCAGTGTCGCAATGCGCTGCAGAATACGCTTGGCCTGTGCGGTGTCCTGCACGCCGGGAAGCTCCACCACGATGCGGTTGGCACCCTGCTGCTGCACCACCGGCTCGGCGACACCCAGAGAGTCAACACGGTTCAGAACAGTGGTCTTGTTCGCGGCGATGGTGTCGCGCTGCAACTGCAGAATATCGGCCTCGGACAGGCTCAGTTCCAGAACGAAACTGCCATCCTGCTCGCGGTTGACCGGCTGCAGGTCAGCAAAATTCTCGCGAATCAGGGCGCGTGCCTGGGAGCGGGTGGACTCGTCATCGAAACGGGCCACAATCAGATTGGGGCTTTCCAGGCTGAGGGAGCGGGAGCGGATACGCTCGCCACGCAGAAGCTGGCGGATGGTGCTGACGTTGTTTTCCATGCGACGCTGCAGTGCCGCATCCATGTCCACTTCCATCAGGAAGTGCACACCGCCCTGCAGGTCCAGACCCAGGCTCATCTTGCCGGCGTTGATCGCCTGCAGCCAGCCGGGGGTGGTGGGTGCCAGATTCAGTGCCGAGAAGTAGCCACTGCCCAGCGTCTGCTCAATCACGGTCTTGCCGCGCAACTGGTCTTCCAGGTTATGGAAGCGCACCAGCGCCGAACGGCCCTCGATGGTGTCGCCAAAATAATCGACGTTTGCTGCGCGCAGGGCATCCGTGATGGTGCCGAGTTCAAACTCGGTCACGTCCTGGCTTTCGTGGCTGATCTGGACCGCGGGGTCATCCGGGTAGAGGTTGGGTGCCGAATACACTGCAGCCAACAGGACGACGAAGACAATAAGCAGGTTCTTCCAGAGGGGGTACTTGTTCAACATCGGTCTAGACTCTTTGTCGGCGGCGCCAGCAGCGCCAGCGTGGCGCTACTGAATGGACTTGATGGTGCCCTTGGGCAGGGCCGCCGCAACGGACGCCTTCTGCAGACACAGTTCCACGCCTTCTGCCACCTGCAGGGTCACGTAGTCGTCAGTCACCTTGGTCACCTTGCCCAGCAGACCACCGCTGGTCAGCACCTCGTCACCCTTGGCAAGAGAGGAGACCAGCTCCTTGTGTTCCTTGGCCCGCTTGGACTGCGGACGCCAGAGAATGAGGTAGAACAGGACAAACATGCCCCCGATGAAGATCAGGTTGAAGGTGACGCTCTGTTGCGGGGTGGCTTCCTGTGCGTAGGCGGCACTGATGAAAAAATCCATGCTAATACTCTCTTGATATGTGCTTTTTGTGGAACCTGTCCTGTGCAGGGCTATATCGGGGCATCGGCGGCCGTTTCAAGGCCGGTGGTGCTTCGGTGAAAAACGGGCTCAGTCCTGACCGGCATCGGGCTCTGAAGGCGCCTGACTGGCGTAGTAGCCTTCGATAAAGGCGCTCAATCTACCCTGTTCTATAGCCCGACGCAAACCTTGCATCAGTTTTTGGTAGTAGTGCAGATTGTGGATGGTATTGAGCTGTGCGCCCAGCATTTCCCGGCATTTATCCAGATGATGCAGATAGGCGCGACTGAAGTTGCGGCAGGTGTAGCAGTCGCATTTCGGGTCCAGCGGACCGGTGTCATCCCGGTAGCGGGCATTGCGCAATCGCACCAGTCCACCACTGGTAAAGAGATGGGCATTGCGGGCGTTGCGGGTGGGCATCACGCAGTCGAACATGTCGATGCCGCGGCGCACTGCCTCAATGATGTCTTCCGGAGTACCGACGCCCATCAGGTAGCGTGGCTTGTGCGCCGGCATGCGGTCCGCCACCAGATCCAGCACCTTGATCATCTCCTCCTTGGGTTCGCCGACGGACAGGCCGCCGATGGCATAGCCGTCAAAGTCCATGGCCGTGAGCGCCTGCAGGGATTGCTCCCGCAGTGCCGGAAACATGCCGCCCTGCACGATACCGAACAGCGCGGAGGGATGGTCGCCGTGCGCCTCCTTGCAGCGCAGGGCCCAGCGCAGGGAGAGCTGCATGGACTCCTCAGCCTGCTGCTCCGTCACCGGATAGGGCGTGCACTCGTCGAACTGCATGATGATGTCGGCGCCCAGCTCCTGCTGCACCTTGATGGCAGATTCCGGCCCCAGGAACACCTGGGCACCGTCCACCGGCGAGCGGAACTTCACGCCCTCTTCCGAGATCTTGCGCATCTCGCCCAGGCTGAACACCTGGAAGCCACCGGAATCCGTCAGAATCGGCTTGTCCCAGCCGATAAAGCCATGCAGCCCGCCGTGCTTCTGCACAATTGCCGTGCCCGGGCGCAGCATCAGGTGGAAGGTGTTGCCGAGCAGTATCTCCGCGCCGGTGTCCGCCACCTGTGCCGGGGTCATGCCCTTGACCGTGCCATAAGTGCCCACGGGCATAAAGGCGGGCGTCTGCACCTCGCCTCTGGGAAACTGCAGGGTTCCCCGGCGGGCAACGCCATCTTTGCTGTGCAGCGTAAATTTCATATCAGTGCTCGTGTTCTCAGTGTTCGCGGGTGGCGTGGAACTGAATGTCCGGCCAGCGCTCTTCCGTCAGGGAAAGATTGACGCGGGTGGGTGCCAGGTAGGTGAGATAGTCACCACCGTCCACCGCGATATTGTCGTAGGCTTTCTTGCGGAACTCCTCCAGCTTCTGGCGATCCTTGCTGGTCACCCAGCGCGCACTGTAGATGCTGACGGGCTCGTACACGCAGTCCACCTTGTACTCGTCCTTCAGACGGAAGGCCACGACCTCGAACTGCAGAACGCCTACGGCGCCAACAATCAGGTCGTTGTTCTTCTCGGGCATGAACACCTGCACCGAGCCTTCCTCGGACAACTGTTTCAGGCCCTTCTGCAACTGCTTCATCTTCAGCGGATCTTTCAGGCGGATGCGCTTGAACAGTTCCGGTGCGAAATGCGGGATGCCGGTGAACTGCAGGTCTTCGCCCTCGGTGAAGGTGTCGCCAATCTGGATCGTGCCATGGTTGTGGAACCCGATGATGTCGCCGGACACCGCCTCTTCGGCCTGTTCCCGCTCCCCCGCCAGGAAGGTCACCGCGTCGCTGATGCGCACCTCCTTGTTCAACCGGGTGTGCAGCAGTTTCATGCCGCGGGTATAGGCGCCGGAGCACACGCGCAGAAAGGCCACGCGATCGCGGTGATTGGGGTCCATGTTCGCCTGAATCTTGAACACAAAGGCCGAAAACCTGTCTTCTTCGGCTTCCACCTTTCGGCTCACGGTCGCGCGCGCTATTGGCGCAGGGGCCCACTCGACAAACTGGTCCAGCATTTCGCGCACACCAAAATTGCCCAGCGCCGTGCCGAAGTAGACGGGTGTCATGCGGCCTGCGCGGTATTCCTCCAGATCGAACTCGTTGCTGGCACCGCGAACCAGTTCGATTTCCATCTGGACGTCGTCGGCATACGCCCCAAGCAACTGCCTCGCCTCGGCGCTGTCCAGCCCCTGAATGCGGATATCGTCCGGCAGCCTGTCGGCCTGACCGTGCTTGTAGACGTGAATGGTGTCGGTGTAGAGGTTGTAGACGCCCTTGAATTCCTTGCCCATGCCGATCGGCCAGTTGATGGGCGCGCAGCGGATTTTCAGCACCGTTTCGATCTCGTCGAGCACCTCGATGGGATCGCGAATATCGCGGTCGAGCTTGTTGACGAAGGTAAAGATGGGCGTGTCGCGCAGGCGGCACACTTCCATCAGCTTGATGGTGCGCTCTTCCACGCCCTTGGCACCATCCACCACCATCAGTGCCGAGTCCACCGCCGTGAGTACGCGGTAGGTATCCTCGGAGAAATCCTCATGGCCCGGGGTATCAAGCAGATTCACCATGCGGTCAAGGTAGGGGAACTGCATGACGGAGGAGGTCACGGAGATTCCGCGCTGCTGCTCCATCGCCATCCAGTCAGAGGTGGCGTGACGGTCGGATTTCTTGCCCTTGACCGTGCCGGCCTTCTGGATGAGCTTGCCGAGCAGCAACAATTTTTCCGTGATCGTGGTCTTGCCCGCGTCCGGATGCGAAATGATGGCGAACGTCCGGCGGCGATGGATATCGGCGACGAGTGCACTTTGAGTCATGTCGGGAATTCCTGTTGAAGAGGCGGGTGCCTCGACGGCCCCCTCCAAAATTCTGCGTGAACTGCCACGAGCGGGACGCGAAAAAGCGCGGATTATACCCGGGCGGACGAATGCTGCCCAGCATGTGGGCAGCGAAGGGAAAGATTGTCGCTAATGAACGGTGGCGGAAACCGGACGCCCGGTGGTCAGGGCAAAGTCGGGATGCAGCAGATCGGCCCGCTTGACCAGCAGCAGGTCGTGCCGGTTCAGGCAGTCGAACTCGCCGACGGACTCCACATCAATGTCCTCCAGCAGCACGCAGACCACCTCCTCCTCGTCCACATCCACCACCACACAGGACTTGAAGCCCACGACGGTGTTCAGGGATGCGAAGCTGCCGATGTCGCAGTTGTGCGCAGGATACAGCCCCACAGAGCTCTGCAGCACGCTGCCGGAACTGTAGGCCATGCCGAAGCCGGCTGCCGCCACCACGTGGATGATGTCGATAATGGCCGGATCGGTGAGGTCGATGCGAACCGTGTCGCTGGCGATGACCTTGGTGTCATCCTGCTGATGTGCCACCAGCTTGAGGAACAGGCTGATATCGTCCTGGTTCCACTCCAGCATCTCCTCGGTTTCCGCACGGGAGCTGTCGGAGGCAAAGCTGACCACGCTCGTCTCGATCGTCAGATCGCGACGGTCGTCGTCGGACTCATAGGGCACGACCATGGAGACCGCGCACAGGCCGTCCCCGGATTCGGGACTCAGACGCCAGAGAAAAGGAATATTGCCAGTGAATTCGACCATTGCCTGCTACTAGAAGAGAATTGACACGCGCCTACAATAGCACCACTGCCGGGATAGAGAAAGAAAAACTCCGGGAAAGCAAGGGCCGCAGAGAGCGGCGTACAGTGGATTCCAGGCGCATTTGCCGAGGCAATTTCCGCTTCCGGCAGAACGCCTGTGACGAGCGTCAAACGCGACAATTTTACACGCTGGAAAGCTTGACGCTCCGGAAGATTTATGAAGGCATTTTCCTCCTCATTGTTTTCCACAGATTCTGTGGATAACTCAGTTGATAAGTCGAAAATAAACGCCGCAAACACTGAAATTCTAGTGCCCGGACTTAACTTGGTTATTTTTTAACCAAATAGAATAATCATTAAATATCAATAAGATAGTTAGCGATCGAACGTTCCCGCAGGGAAAAAGCCTATATTTATGGGATATTGGTGACAATTCGGGAATGTATGTGCATAAAAAGGGGGCACAATTAAAACTCTGGATAAAAAGCACCGCTTTGTGCGCTGTTTTCAAAGGCTTTTTTTCCACTATAATCCCGTACCGGGTTGCCACTTCGAGCAGCTCTGCCACGAGGTAGTGCAATTTGAAATCGATCAGACTTTCCGTGATTGCCGGCATCACCGTTGCGGTAGCCATTGCCGTGATGGCCCTCATCACAGACAAGGTGTATCAGGTTCGCACCCAAAACCGCCTGCAGGACTTCCTGAACGACATCACTCTGCCCCTGCTGGAGCGTGGCGAACCCGCCCCCCTGTTCACCCACCTGGATGAAGGAGTGGACCTGATCAGCCCCGACATGGGTTTCATTACGCGCTACCTGCCCCTGGTCGAACTCGCGCCCTGGGAGGGTGACATTCGCGTGCCCTCCCTCTACAGCGCCGAGCAGCCCAGCGCGGTGATCAGCACCCGGGCGCACTATTCCCGCGGAACGGCCGATATCCGGGCAGCAGCCATCTACCGCGATGGACAATGGCTGGTACGCCAGTACGAAGTGATCTCGGGCCCGCCCGCGCAGTGAGAATCCGCCCTAGCGGACTACGACGCGGTGCACCATCGGTAATACAGTGATGCCGAGCAGAGCAGCGATGAGCAGATCGTGGTCGATCTGCAGCCCCCCGAGGCTGTCGGGGGGAAGGTTGACGATGACGCAAAGCGCCGACACAAGGCCAATCAAAAACAGATTGCGGTGCGCCAGCAAGGACGTTACGGCCAATGCCAGCACCGCCATCAGCAGGTAGTTGGAATCCAGGCCCAACTGGCCGAGAGTCTCGCGGGCAATGGTGATCCCGATTGTCAGAAACAGAACAACCGCATACAGCGCATATTTGACCATGTTGTGCACCTCCCCCACCGAACAACAGCGTCGTGATATCAATATAACGGCGTTTTTTGACGGAAATGAGAGAAAAAGTGTCAAACTTTGAACGGCATCAAGTATTGCAGTGGAAACTGTGACCGAGTGGACGGTTTGCGGGACGTCGCTACTCGGCAACGACGCGAAGAAGTTGCTTGTAATCGCTTAAGCCCATGAAAATCTTACTGATCCCGTCCTGTTTGAGGGTGCGCATGCCGTCGCGCAGGGCCTGCTTGCGCATGTCATCCAGGTCGGCCTTGTTGTAAATGAGACTGCGCAGCTCGTGACTGCCGGTCAGCAGCTCATGAATGCCGGTACGCCCCTTGTAGCCAGTGCCGCCGCAATCGTCGCAGCCTACGGGCCGGAACAGCTTGCAGTTGTCAGGGTCGATGCCCAGTTCGGGAAACTGGTCGCGGCCATAGCTGTCGATGAGATGATCCACCTCATGTTTCTCTGGCGTGTACTCCTCCTTGCAGGCACTGCACAGGGTTCGCATCAGACGCTGCGCCAATACTCCCAGCAGGGCGTCGGAGAAGTTCACCGGATCGAGGCCCAGGTCGAGCAGACGGGTGATGGTCTCGGGGGCGGAGTTGGTGTGCAGGGTAGACAACACCAGGTGGCCCGTCAGTGAGGCCTCGATGCCGATGCTGGCGGTTTCGTGGTCCCGCATCTCACCGATGAGAATCACGTCCGGGTCCGCCCGCAGGAAGGCGCGCATGGCGGTGGCGAAGGTGAAGTTGATCTTCGGCAACACCTGCACCTGCTGCAGGCCCGGCTGCGTGATCTCTACCGGGTCTTCCGCAGTCCAGATCTTGCGGTCTGGCGTGTTGATATAGCCCAGCACACCATGCAGGGTAGTGGTCTTGCCCGACCCTGTAGGCCCCACTACCAGCAACAGCCCGTGCGGGTGCGCAGACAGCTCCACAATCTTGTTGTAGTTGGCCGGTGACAGATTGAGCTTGGCCAGCGGCATGGCACTGCCCGCTGCCAGCAGACGCAGCACCGCGCTCTCGCCATTGACGGTGGGCACCGTTGCCACCCGCAGCTCCAGCTTCTTGCCACGCACCTTGAGTTTGCACTTGCCGTCCTGCGGCAGTCGCCGCTCGGCGATATTGAGACGGGAGATTACCTTGATGCGCGCAATCAGCGCAGACGTGTGCTCTTTAGGCACCTTGAGCAGTTCGCGGCAGATGCCGTCCACCCGAATGCGCACAACTCCGGGCGCCTGTTCCTTGCCAGGCTCGACATGAATGTCCGAGGCTCCGAGACGGTCGGATTCGGTAATGATGCGGTTCACCAGTTGGATGATGGCCGAGGTGGCGGCCAGGCTCTCCTCCTCCTGGTCCTCTTCGGCCTCGACCTCGACGCCGCCCTGCTCCTCCAGCCGCGAGAACACATCGTCGAAGCCGGCCTCCATGTCGCCGCCGTCATCGTCGCGCAGATACTGCAGAATGTGCTCGGGCAGACCAACCCGGAAAGCATAGTTGCGGGCATTGAGCACGCCCTGGATTTCCATGATGCGCTGGTAGTCGCTGGGATCATCAATGAGGATCACAGCCTCGTTCTTGTCTCCGGCAACCGGCAGCCACAGGTTTTTGCGCAGATAACTGACCCCGATGTTCTCGAACAGCTCCTGCGGCAGGGTCAGGCCGGACTGGTATTTCATATAGGGAACGCGGTAGTAGTATTCCAGCGAGGCGCCGATGGTATCGGCATCAATGCTGTAGTCCTCCATGAGCACGCGTGAGATAGAGCCGCCGTACAGCCCCACCTTGTTCTGCACATCCTCCAGCTCCTGGCTGGAAATCTTGTTCTTCTGCACCAGATAGTCGTAGGGACCCTGGGTACTCTGCAGCTCATTGCGGAACTGCTTGGCAAGCATCTGCGACACCATCATCGCGTGCTTGAGATCGGTCTTGCTGAACTCCCGGTCGCCCTCGAAATTGATGAGCTGCAGCACGCCCAGCAGGATACCGTCCTTGATCGGGACGATGATCATGGACTTGACCTTCCAGCCCTTCGCATCGCTGAAGCGGCGGTCGAAGCGCAGACGGGGATGAATATCGAGCAGTTCCTGCTGATCCAGCACATTGCGGATCACCAGCGCGCGCTGGCTCAGGGCAACATAGCCTGCCAGCGATGTGGGGCTGAAGGGGACACGAATCTCGGTGGTGTTGTCGTCGTCGGGGTCGCCCCCCTTGAAGCTGGCCAGAATCTCTTTGCCGTTCTGGACGCACTGGTAAATCGTGAAGAGCCGCACCCCAAGCAGGTCCAGCAAAGGCCGCTCCACCTCTTTCATCGCCTTCTTGAGGTGTTTGCTTTGTTTCAGACGCTGATAAATAAGGGAAAGACCACGGACAAACTCGTCCTGCGGCTCCGCTTCCTTCGCGTCGATCACTTCTGCCGTCTGGTTCAAATTGCTCAACCGTGCTGGTGTCGTGTGAATGCTGCGGCGGTGCTGACAGGTTTGTCAGGAGTGCTGGCGCGCTGTGCTACCATGCGCCCTGAATCAAGGTAGCGGCCAGCCACCGGCGCCGGACCTTCCCGACACCAGGGCGTCAGGCCCTTGCAGGACACACCCCGTGATCAAACACTTCAGTCTTGCCGCATGCCTGCTCAGTCTTCTGCTGAGCTGCTCCCAGGCCCCCAGGCACCCGCTACCGGATTTGACACCGGCGCAGACAGAGCGAATCGGCGACCTGATTTTCGCGAATGAGTGTAACCTGAAAATACCTTGTTTAACCAGTTGGAACGCGGGGGAGGACTTTCCCTCGCTGGGCATCGGTCACTTCATCTGGTACCGGCAAAACCAGCAGGAAGCCTTTGTGGAGAGTTTCCCCGCCCTGCTCGATTATTACGACACCCGCCATGTTGCCATTCCCGCCTGGATTTCATCACTGCCCGAGCGTGACTCCCCCTGGCAAACACGCGAAGCCTTCCTCGCCGACACGGATGGCGAACGCCTGCGGGAACTGCGGGAATTTCTCTACTCCACCCGCGATGTCCAGGTGGATTTCATCATCGAGCGCATGCAGAAGAGCCTGCCGCGCCTGCTCACTGAAACAAAAAATCCTAAAGAAATTCAATCACTTTTCTACGAAGTGGCCAGCAGCGAGCCACCTCTGGGCATGTACGCGCTGATCGATTATGTCAACTTCAAGGGCGAGGGTGTGTCCCTCTCCGAACGCTACCAGGGCGAGGGCTGGGGCCTTTTGCAGGTGCTGGAAACGCTGCAGCAGAACCGCAGCAACGCCCCGGTGATGATGCAGTTTGCCCAGGCAGCACGCGAAGTGCTGGCACGCCGGGTTCGCAACGCGCCGCCTGAACGCGATGAGCAACGCTGGCTCGCCGGCTGGAACAAGCGCACCGAAACCTATGAAAACCTGCCTTGAGAACGTTCGGTTTTGCTCATTTAGCAGCATAAAGTTGATTTTTCCCGCAAAGCGGCCGATATTGCCTTTACCCCTGTAGCTCGGACGCTGAATTCTGGTGGCATCGTTCAACCCTCACGCAAAGAAGGAGGTGTGTATGAGCCAGGAGAAAACAGACACCGGCATTCCCCCGGCCCTGCAGTCCGTCGAGTCCGTCAGCGCACGTGTCACCGCCCAGGGCAAACTGGTGTGGGCCGTTGTGGCGCTGAGCGGCGTAGCCCTGGTCACTGCCCTGCTGGCCACGGTAATGTCCATGTCCCCGGCGCAGCAGGAAGCGCCGCCGCAACCCCTCACACTGCAGAGCCAGTTCCGCAACCTGGAACGCGAGCTGGGCACACTGACGCAGGAGCTGACTGCCCTGCAGACCCTGGCCGGCCAAACCCGGGAAGAACTGGGCCGACTGTCCACGCAGGTGGGCAGAATCGACACCAACGACGAGCGCAATGTCACCGCGCGTCTGCAGCAGTTGATGGTCACTCAGGAGCAGGACTTCCAGCACTTCGTTTCCAGCCTCGAACAGGGCACCTACAACCTGCACATGATGATCCCGCATTCGGTTGGCTGGTGGGATGAATACCAGGCGGAACTGAGCTCTGCCATGGAGATGAGCAAGGCCCGGGAAAATTACGCGCTGGCTCTGCGCGAGAATTGAACCCGCCCCCATAACCCAGTAACCTTGGCGGCTCGCGAACATCACCCGGCGCAGGCACAGGCTCCTGCCCGCTCAGAGCATGCCACCCCTATGAGTTACGAAAGACCGAACATCCAGCAGATGACGGGCTACAGCTCCGGCGAGCAGCCCCGTCAGGCAAACGTTATCAAGCTCAACACCAACGAGAACCCCTACCCGGCAAGTCCCGCAGTCGCCCAGGCCCTGGCAGGAATCCGGGTGGAGGACCTGCGCCGCTATCCGCAGCCGCTGGCCAACGGTTTTCGCCAGGAGGCAGCGGCCTATCACCAGGTGGGCATCGACAATATCATCCCCACCAACGGAGGCGACGAGCTGATCCGCCTGCTGATCACCACGTTCGTGAACCCGGGGCAAACCATTGCGATTGCCGAACCCAGCTATTCGCTCTACCCCGTGCTGGCCGAGATTCAGGACTGCCCCGTCACGCGTATCGATCTGCAGGAAGACTGGCAGATGGCCCCGGACTTCGCCGAACGCCTCAACGCCAGCGGTGCACGCCTGGCCTTTATTGTGAACCCCCATGCCCCTTCCGGCCTGCTGACGCCGGTTGCCCGGCTGCGCGAGATTGCCGAGGCCTTCGACGGCGTTCTGGTCATCGACGAAGCCTATGTGGATTTCATTGATCCGGCGCTTGCCTACAACTCCGTACCACTGATCCAGTCGCTGAAGAACGTGGTTATCCTGCGCACCATGAGCAAGGGCTATTCCCTGGCGGGCCTGCGCTTTGCCTACGGCATCGGCGCCCAGGAACTGATTGCACCCATGCTGTACAAGACCCGCGACAGCTACAACACAGACGTGATCTCCCAGGTGCTGGCCACCGCCGCACTGGCCGACCGGGCACATGCCGCCGTGGGCTGGCAGAAGGTGCGCGAGGAGCGCACCCGCGTGGAACAGGCTCTCGTTGCCATGGGCTGCGACTGCGCCCCCAGCCAGAGCAACTTCCTGCTGGCTCGGGTTCCACAGCAGGATTCCCGCTACGACAGCCCCGACATTCTCGCCCGCGAGTGCTATCAGCGACTCAAGGACGAAGGCATCCTCGTGCGCTATTTCGACATGCCACGGCTGCGGGACAAACTGCGGATCACCATCGGCACTCCCCAGGAAAACGATCAACTGCTGCACCACCTGGAGCTTTGCCTGCGCCCTGAATAACGAGGCCCCGACATGGCCAAAGACCCGCTAGGCGACATTCCTCCGCCCGGTCCGCCAACGGGCCGCACGCACCGCTGCCCGCAGTGTCACAAGCCCATGCGTCGCATCGTCGGCAAGATGGGCCCCTTCTGGGGCTGCACCGGCTTTCCGGACTGCAAGGCCACCCTGTTTGACAAGGACGGCAAGCCATCCGCCATCGCCGACGAACGCTATCGTTGCCCGGTGTGCACACGCCCCATGGTCCGTGCCGAAAATACACGCGGGGTGTACTGGTACTGCACGGGATTCGACAAGGGTTGCAAGACCCGCCTGAGCGACGATAATGGCATGCCCGCGAAGGCTTACCGCTGTACCGCGTGTGGGCAGTTGCTGCGTCGGCGACGCGGCAAGAACGGCTTTTTCTGGGGTTGCAGCCAGTACCCCGAATGCCTGCACACCTGGCCGGACAAGAATGGAGAACCCCTGTTCAAGTAGCAGTATCCAGGGAGAGAGAACGACGTGAAATTACCGCGATTGAAAATGCGCAAAAACACCCGCGCCACGCTGGGCGGCCTGGCGATTGCTGTGGCCTCACTCTATGCCCTGGCCATGGCCTATGACGAGGCCCGCGACAATCTGTGGAATTTCTTTGTGGGCACCGTGGCACTGCTGGCGCTCATTCTGGTGTTCGCCATCGCCGTTGTGGCGGTGATTTACGGACTGCGCTGGTTGCGGGGCAAACTGTTCCCCGGCAGCGACAAGGACAAAAACAGCTTTTAGGCATCCCTAGAGCGGTAAGGCACGCGACAGAATCAGCGCATCCTCTCGATGCGTCTCGCCAGGTTCCGCCGGGTAGTAGCCGCGCCGTTCCCCCACCTGCACGAAACCCGTTGCCAGATACAGGGAAATGGCAGTTTTGTTGGAGGGACGCACCTCCAGAAAGGCAATCTCCCCTCCCTTGCGATAGCCCTTCTCCAGCAGGTGCCGCAACATGCGGCGACCGTAGCCTTTGCCGCGATACTGCGGATGCACACACAGGGTCAGCACATGGGCCTCACCCGCCCCCACGGACAGCACACCGTGGGCCACCAGGCGATCCCGCGACGCCAGCACCCAGCACTCGTAACCCGAGCGCAGGCAATCGGCGAACACGCGTTTGGTCCAGGGGTTCTGCAGGGACAGGTTCTCGCTCTGCACCACCAGATCGAGGTCGCTTGCACGCATTGCGCGCATTGCGCGCATGAAGACATTGGAGGAATCGGCAGTTGCAGCTTGCAGCAAGATCGGGTCCTCAGGCACCGCCGTTCAGGCGTCCCTGCAAAGGCTTGAGCAAATCCCACACCGGCCGCTTGAGCTCCCGCACCGCGTCCATGGCGTTGAGACTGTGGGTCACACACACCTCGACCTCAAACCGGGGGTGGCGGAAAAAGGTTTCCCGAACCGGCTCGGCGTCCACGGGGAACAGGTAGGGCGCCGCCTGCTCGGCAAAGATGAACAGATAGCGCACCGGCTGCAGCTTCAGGCGCCGCGCCAGGAACCCTTCGAGAGTATGGCGCGCGCTGTCGCCCTGCATCTGCACATCCTCAAACAGAGGCCAGGTAAAGATCATGGGGTTCAGGTGCTGCTCCTGCACCGGCAGGCCCAGCGCCCGCAGAATGTCCGCCAGCAGCTTGCGGCAGCTTGGCGATAAGCTGGCAGAGCGCGTCCACGGCAACTCGCTGATGACAGCCAGTTGCTCATTGACGGGAATATAGGCGAAGGCAAACTTCACCGTCTCTTGCGCGGATGCTGCCTCCTGCCCCGCCGCTGACTCGACCCTAACTTCTTCACGCACTGGCGCCTGCACAGGCTCAGCGACACGGACAACAGGAGGAGCGACAGACTCCGGCCTGACCGGCGCTGGCTCAGGGGCCGTTTCGACCGCGGCCAGCACCTGCAGCACCTGTTCGGCAGTGCCAGTCGACTCATCTGCCTGGGGTGTCTGTGCTGCGAGCGCGGAGGGCAGGTCTGCATAACGGGCAGAAGGCCGTGCGCCCGGCAGAGGACGACGGGGAAAATAGGCCTGAATGCCCATCTCCTGCAGATATGCCAGCCTGTGACCTTCGGGAACCGCCATGGTTGCTCCAGCGTGTGTTCGCAATACCGGCGGTATTATATGCGAAAGTCTCCCCAACGGGGTTCCGGAATTGTCGGCGGCAGGGAAAAGTGCTTGAATCCTGCCCACAGGATGCCATCAGGGGGAACACATGAAAGCACTCGTCTGCCATCAATACGGACCGGCCGAACAACTGGCGCTGGAAACCTGGAAAGACCCACAGCCGGACAAGGACCAGGTGCTGATCGAGGTGCACGCCGCGTCCATCAACTTTCCCGACACCCTGCAGATACAGGGCAAATACCAGTTTCAGCCGCCGATGCCCTTCATTCCCGGTTCTGAAGTCAGCGGCATCGTGACCGCAGTTGGCGACGCAGTACAACACTGCAAACCGGGAGACCGGGTCATGGCCTTCCCGGGCATTGGCGGCATGGCCGAGAAAGTGCTCGCGCCCGCCAGCGGGGTCCGCCAGATTCCCGACAACATGGACTTTCGCACGGCAGCCGGCTTCGCCATGGTCTACACCACCTCCTACTACGCGCTGAAACAGCGCGCCCGCCTGCAGGCAGGAGAAACCCTGCTGGTATTGGGCGCCAGCGGCGGTGTCGGCATGGCGGCAGTCGAACTCGGCAAGATGATGGGGGCACGGGTGATCGCGGCGGCGGGGAGCGACGAGAAGCTTCAGTTCGTCAAACAGTTCGACCCCGATGAATTGCTGAACTACGGCGACGGAGACCTGAAGGAAAGGGTCAAGGCCCTGACCGATGAAAAGGGTGCAGACGTCATTTTCGATCCGATTGGTGGCTCGCTGTTTGACCAGGCGACCCGCTGCATCAACTGGAACGGCCGACTGCTGGTGGTCGGTTTCGCCAGCGGCAAAATCCCCGAATACAAAGCCAACCTCGCGCTGCTCAAGGGAGCCTCCATGGTGGGGGTTTTCCTGGGACGATTCCGCCGCGAGGAACCGGAAGAATACGAGAAGAATTTCCAGGAGCTGCTGCGTTTCTATGGCGAAGGCATTCTGAAACCCATCGTCACCCGTCACTTCCCGCTGGAAGACTATGTCGCGGCGTTCAATGTCTTCACTGAACGCCGCGTCATGGGCAAAGTGGTGCTGGACGTGCAGGCCTAGCGGTCAATCGCGTAGGTCAGGTAGCCGGTAAACATTTCCTCGTCCGCATCGAACCCGGATTCGACCGCTTCGCGGAAGTTGGGGTTGAAGGGATTCGACAGGGAGTTATCAAAGGCACCGGACACCTTCACGACTGCTCCCGGCTCGATGCTGCGAGGGGTTTGCAGCCAATACTGCGGTTGCCAGCCGTAATTGTAGGCAGGCACGCTGATCAGCGTTTCCGCCTTTCCACCCGGCAGCGCCAGGTCAAACTTCATGTTCTTGCCACGCTGATTCATGCGCGGCCTGACCGCCAGCAGCGTCGCCTTCCTGTCAAACTCGTAGCTGGCGAGATAGGCCTGCTCGGGATCGTCGGGAGCCAGTGTGAACCTGGCCGACACAGGTCGGGTCACGATTTCCCGCGCCGGGGCCTCATCATAGAAATACAGCCCGATAGTGGTCACGTCCTCCAGCACCCGGCCGTGCGAGTAATAGTGGAACTGCAGGGCAAGCTTGTAGCCCGCAGGAATGAGGACGCCACTGCCTTCGGGGAACACTGTTGCCGGGTTCTCGCCGGGAACAAAGCTGCCCAGGAAGCGTCTCTCGGAAGTCAGTGCCTCGCGCTCCTCGCCCCAGAAATCACTGTCCGCAGGTACGATGAAGGCCGACAGATTGTGGATGACCCGCTCCTCGCCGGGGGCAAACTGAAATGCCCTGACCCACTTGTCCTCGGTAAACGGCAGCTCCAGCTCCGTGTACATATAGTCGAGAATGCCCACCGCAGGGATCACATTCTTGGCGGTGTCGATGGTGAAGTCCGGCGTGCCCAGTTGCCAGTCGAAGGTTTTCTCCAGGGGCACGTCTGCCAGCGGATCATCCGCCCCTTCGCCCCGCGGCGCACCCGCCTGCATCCAGTGCATGATCTTCTGGCGATCCTCGGCCGGCAGGAAGTGGGCACTTGGAGTGTCGCCGTAGGCCGAATCCACCTGCATCGGCGGCATGCGCTTGTTCATGATCACTTCCTTGACCATGGGCGACCAGCCCACCAGGGAGTAATACCCGTTGAACGCAAACGGCCCGGCACCGTCTTCCCGGTGGCAGATGGTGCATTGCTTCACGATGATGGGAGCAACCTCGGTGGAATAGTCCGGCACCGGCAAGGTCTCGCTGTCGTACGCAATCGGACAACCCTTGACCTCGGAACTTGCAGGAGCGTCCGACTGGCTGCCGACAATCGCGCCCAGACTCTCCTGCAGGGCCTCACCGGCACCGCCGCGGTAGTAGAGGGAAAGACGCTGCGGATTGAACACCAGCACCTCTCCGGACTGACTGATCTTCAGGCTCTCCGCCACCAGCTTCATCTCGTCGGCCAGGACGGGGAAGGACAGCTTCCAGCCATGCTCGGTCGCCCGGTCCATCGCATTGATGTCCAGGGCAAGAAAATCGATCTGCCCGTCAAAGCGGGGCTGCAGCTCGGCCAGCATGGCTGCCGCGTCTCTGGCGGCGGGGCAACTGCTGTCATAGGCCAGCAGCACTACGGCATCGCGGTGCTGATAACGGCTGATCTGGTGAAATACGCCCTGTTCGTCCAGCAGGGCAAAGTCGCCCACCCGCTCCGGCGCGGCAAAGGCCGACGTGCCGGTCAATCCCAGGGCAAGGGCACACAGGGTGGCGTAGATGCTGTTCAAAGCCTTGCGACTCATAAAGGCCTCCTCTTTTGGTAATGTCGATTATCTCGGTTGTTGACTGATGCTCACGTGAGGGTTTTCCGACTGCTCCCGGGACCAGTTGCGGTCAGGCTGCGTCAGGCCTCCACGTGCCGGCCCACCCGCGTTGTAGATGCCTCCGCGCAGCACGAAGAGCAGGTACTTCATGTTGTCCTTGGTCAGGTCCTTCTGCTTGTCGGTGTAGGCAGCGACCACTTTCTCGATTGCATGCGGACGGTCTTCAATGTCCGGGTAGGCCATGACATCGCCAATGACGACCTTCAGGGTTTCCAGGTTGTCGAGGATATAGGCCGCGTCCGGGTACATTTCGTAGAACGTGGGAGCTATCACCGGAGTGGTGGGAATATCGCTGGGCAGTGACACGAAGCCACTGTGCTGTCTGACGAGCTTTTCGTTGTACAGATCGATCAGCCGCTTGACGTCTTCATCCAGTTGCTCGTCACTGGTGGCGGTGACCACAACCTCCAGCAGGGCAATCTTCAGCCACTGGGAAGCCCAGGTCAGTCCGCTGAACTGAGGGAAGGCAACCGAGTAGGCATAGGCGTAGGGATGATCCGACAGCAGGGCGTCCGCCTTGGGTCTGGAGGCCACCGAATGGGCATCATCGCTCAGGTAATTCTGCACCGCCGCTGCAACCGCGGATTGCTTGTCCGTCACTGCCGGGTCCAGGTAGATCTCGATAAGCTGCTCGACGAACTCACGCCCGCGCTGCAGAGTCTCCAGCGCGACAGGGGGAAGATTGCCAATCTCAGCCAGCAGGGGGCGGACTTCTTCCGCCGTGTGTTCCTCATAGACCACGCCCAGCAGCCCCGGCGTCACACGGCTCTCAAAGGCACGGTGTGGCCCCAGCAGGGACAGGTGGTTGCCCGCAGAGTGGTAGTGGGACGTCTGCGCCTCCTCCAGCTCGTCGAGTTTGTCCAGCAGCATACGCTGCCCGATCGCCGAGGTCGGCGATTCGTTGGTCAGGACAATCTCCTCGTACACCCTGGCCTGCAGGACATCATGCGCCAGCAGCAGTTGCTGCAGCTCCGGGTAGCGTTTTTCCAGAATCGTGGCGTCTCCGGCCATGGCTGTAGCGGCGCAGGCAAACGCGCCCATTCCCAGTACCAGGAGTCTGGACAGGGGACGTGTCAGTGCTGTTCGGGTCAAAGAAATCATCGGCAGTCTCTAGTTACTCTAATGTTCCGGGCGTACCGAGGTCTGGGATTGATGCGTCCAGATACGATAGGGCCCGAGCCCACGGAATCTCACGTTCCAGGCTTCCAAGCTAACAGATGCGACAAAAACCCCCTTGATCTTGGTCAATTGACGGGGGATTAGTTGTGACAGTCTTTTACAGAGCCCCCGGGCGGGATTATTGGGGGCAAAGGGAATAATGCGGGCCGGGCGCCGCGCGGATCAGTGCGTCGCCCGGCTGCGGAAGGTGGTGGGCGTGACCCCGTGCAGTTCCTTGAAGGCCTTGTTGAACGAGGACAGCGAGGCGTAACCGACATCCAGCGCGATCGTGGAAATCGCCACCTGCGCCTCGCCGGGTTCCTGCAGGCGTCGGGCCGCTTCCGCGATGCGGTACTGGTTCAGATACTGATTGAAATTGCGGTAATGCAGTTTCTGATTGATCAAGCGCCGCAGGCGATACTCCTGCATGGACACCTTGGACGCCAGCATGCCGATCGTCAGCCCGGGCTGTGCATACAAGCGCTCACTCTCCATCACACGGTGAATGCGGTCCACCAGGGGCTTGTCCTTGTCCTTCTCGCTCATTCGGCTCTTGAGTGAGGGAACGGACTGCTCCACCACAGGATCGATTAGCTGCATGGAATCGCCATGCAGGCGGAAGGTCGCAAGGTTAAAGAACAGAATGAATAAAAAGATGCTGCCTATGTAGACGCTTGTCATCCAGGTGTCCTGCAGGCTGAAAAAACCCGAACCCACGATGATCGCCACAATCGACCCCATGGTGATGGCAAAGGGCACCCGGAAGCGACGACGCGGTTCCACCAGGTCGCTGCCCAGACCACGCACAGCCGTGTACACAACATGGCAGGCAAAGATCAGCATGATCAGTTGCGTCGATTCGTACAGCACAAGATAGGCAACCCCCGTATGGGGGCCGGTAAGATTTCCGTACGCGCGCAGGCCGATGTACAGCACGATGATCGCCCAGATCGGCTTCTCGATCTTCGGATTGTCCACAAAGAGATAGCGCGTAATGATCCACAGCAGAGCAGGCGCAGTGATCGCCAGCATATTGAAAGGGAATTCAAAGACACGCGGCCCCGTATCAATCTCGGGAATGGTCGAGGCGATATAGGACATCAGACACAGGGCGTAGAAGGCCATCAACCGGCCCAGAAGCTGACGTCGGTAATAGGCCAGGTAGAACAACGCCATGAAGAGTAACTGGGAGATTGCCATGAAACTGGTGGCGTACTGGAGCAGCTGCATAAGCATTCACTTTTGTTGTTTTATGCGCTGAGGAAGATAGTCAAGCTCCCGATGTTTTGCAAGTAGTATGGCCCCGGGGCCGAAGCCCCGGGCATACGTCCCGCTTCAGATTTCAGGCCTAGATTTCCAGATCCAGGCTCATGGTCAGAACCCGTCCATAGGGGTCATACAGTCGTGTTTCCAGGCCGCCCTGGATGGGCAGGCGTGTCGGCATCCAGTCAAAGGCATTGCGTACGGCAAGGCTGAGATTGGCTGACTGCCCGAAACCAAACAGACTGTCCATGGTGTAGCCGTAGTTCACGTCGACACGATAACCACCACGCACCACGGGTCTGCGCAGCCCGCCAGTTGTGGCTGGAGGGTTACTCAGGGTCACCGGTGCCAGATTGCCGAACAGCACATCGTCCGTGTACTTGGTCACCAGGCGGGCGGAATGCTGTCCGCGCATCCAGCTCACGGCCAGATTCGCCTTCAGCTTCGGCAGGGGCGGTGCCTTGCCTGTATCGCCGTTGTTGTAGCCGGCCATCTCACGGGTTGTGCCGTCGAACTCCGTCAGCAGGTATTCCGTGTAGTAGGTGCTGTCCAGGGTGAACACGAAGTCACCCCAGTCCCCTGCGGAGTAGCGATAACGCGCCTGCAGATCGATGGTCTTCACATCCATCTGGTCCACGTTCTGCGGCTGCCGCAGAATCCGCTGCGGTTTCAGCGTCACCGGGTCACGCTGAATGGCCGGATTCGGGTTCGCATTGACATAGGCCTTTGCCGCTTCCCAGGTCGCGGAACCGGGCACCCGGCTGAAGTTTGCGGACGTGGACCCGATGGCTGCCAGCACATTGAGGAAGTCCTGTGTGCCGATATCCTGGTTGGTCAGCGTGAAGATACGGCCGGTGTACTCGATCTCCTGGTAATCGAGACCGATGGAGAGATCGTCAATCGGCTCCCAGGTAAACCCGATGTTTTGCAGGGTGGAACGCTCCACATCCAGCAGCGGGTTGGACGTGGTACAGCCGTCCACCCCGATGAAGCTGGTGCCGGTCAACTGATCCGTGCCGTCCCGGGCGCTGGAACAGGTGTTGAAGTTGATTGGCCCGACCTGACTGGCCAGCGGCGCGAGGAAGCCCTCACCCCAGGACGCACGAACGGCCAGTGTCGGCAGTGCTTCCCAGCGTACCGCCACCTTCGGCGTTGTCGTGCGCAGCTTCAGATCATCAAACTTCTCATAGCGGGCCGCCGCCTGAACGGAGAGCGATTCGAGAATCGGTGCCTCCAGCTCCAGGAAGACAGCGCGTACCGTGGACTCGGACACTGCCTGGGTCTGCTTCGCTGCCGGAGCGTTGAAGTCGTCACCACGGGCACGGGCTTTCACCGGATTGTCGATGACCTTCTCGTCACGGATATGACCACCGAAGGCCATCTGCACGGCACCGGCCGGCAGATCGAACAGCGGACCGGTCACCACGGTGTCAAACACCTGGAAATAGGTCTTGTCCTCGGTAGTGGCCTGCTCGGAGAGCCAGTCCACCAACTCCTGACTGTTGTCGGTCACTCCGGCCACGTAGTACGGGGAACGCGGGTCGGAGGACATGAAGGGGTTGAACCACTCATTGCCGTTGGGACCGCCGCGCCCCTGGAAGGCGGCCTGAACACGGCTGGCCAGCTCCTCGTAGGTTTTGTAGCGGTAACGGAAGGTCTGGTAACTGTAGGACGTGGAGCCCGACCAGTCACCGCCCAGCTCGTAACGGGCGGAGAAGGTATGGCGATCCTGCAGGTAGGTGGAATCATCCCACTGGGAGCCGTGCTTTAAGTAGCTGGGCTGCGCACTGAGCGAACGCCCGTTGAAGGTCCGGAACGCAACCGGCACTACGGCGATCCCCCAGGGGTTGGCCGGATGATTGGCCGGAATGATCATGGTGGAGGCACGCGAGGAGTTCATTGGTGAAGCCGCCTCGGTTATGAAGACAGACAGATTGCTGTCGTACACGCCCTGGTATTCCAGTTCCAGCCAGTCCGTCGTCTGGTGCGTCACGTTCACATAGCCGGTGTACTGCTCGTTGGGGCGGTTGTACTGGATCCACTGCCCGAAGAAGATCGCGCAGCGCGTGCCGCTGTCCAGCTTGATGCCGCTCGGGAAGCTGTCGTACTGCCCCTTGTCGTTCTGGTCGTTGCCGAAAGTGCCACAGGACGGGTCCACGAGAGGCGCCGTGCTGGTCAGGCTGCGGAAGGTGCCGGGTGGGCCGTCGGTGAAGATGTCGTTGTCTGCCCGCAGATAACGGGGGCGCTCATAGCGCATCAGGGGCGTGTTCTTCTTGTACTGCAGCGCCGCCACCACGTTGAAGTCGTCGATCTCCTTGCCGAACAGAACGCCGGCAGAGTATTCCTCAAAGCCGCCTTCCTGATCACGCCCGTAGGAGGTGCGTGTGCGCACACCGTCGTAACGCTTGATGGGAATGAGGTTGACCACCCCCGCCACCGCATCGGAACCGTACAGTGCAGACCCGCCGTCCAGTACGATCTCCATGCGGTTCAGGGCAATATCCGGCACGATGGAACCCACCGCATCGCTGCTGACGGTACGACGACCGTCGAACAGGGTCAGGGTGCTGCTGGCGCCCAGGCCCCGCAGGTTAAAGCCGGAGGTATTGCCGTCCTGGCCGCCGCCGGGGCCGCCCAGGACGTTGGACACGGCATCGACGTTGTCCGTGTAGACGAGGTCACGCATGAACTGACCCGTGCTGACCGAGCCGGTGGCCAGCAAAGCCTCCTGATCGATCGTGTCCACGGGCGAGGCGCCTGCGAACGCACTGTTGCGGATATAGGTGCCGGTAACGACAACCTCCTCCACATCGGTGTCATTGTTGTTGGTGTTTGCGTCCTGCGCCATCCCCAGGCTCGGGAATGCGCCTGCCATCGCCAGCGCCGAAAAAAGCAGGCTGTGTTTCAAAAGCAAAGTCTTTCTTTGCAGTTCTCGCATTTCATGTCTCCGTCGTTTAGGTCATGCTGTTTATTGTTATTGTGTTGCGTGACTGCTGACGTGCTCGCGCACGGCCACGCGCAACCCATTAAGCAGCCCCGGAAGTCAGCGGGCTGACTCCGGAAGCCGATTAATTCGGATACATCAAGGTGTCACATGGACTGTGACGTACTCGTCGTGATACAGGCCGCCGTCGTCAGCACGGGCCCACAGAATGTAGGTGCCGGGCTCGTCAAACGTGACATTGACGGTGTACATGCCGTCTTCCGGCACGGGAGGAGGTACCCACAGGGCACCCCAGGGAGAGTTGGCCGACGTCCGCGTGTCTTCCCAGGGCTTTACCTGGGGAGGATCAAAGGACACCGGACCGTCTCCGCGATAGACATTCCAGGAAAGGAAGAGTCCATTGGTCTTGCCCACGGTGACGCGAGTAGGAGGACGCAGAAAACGTTCGCGTTCCGACTCCGCCGTGCGATCCGTGACGGCTGAAGCCCGCGGTTTCGGCAGGCCATCATCGGCCACATGGGTGACCAGGCTCAAAGGTTGACCGACGCGCACATTGCGCACGATCTCGTCTCCAACACGATCTCCCTGCACAGTGACCACTGGCGGCAGATTCGAGCGGGATTCGGGGCTGCTGGTGCCGGCCCCCAGGGAGCCGGTCTCGGACGCGATTACCACGTTGTCTATCACGTAGTCCCGGTCCAGCGTGGCATAGGCGGTTTTCGTTACGCCGTTGGCAGTGAGGGTCCAGGTAAGCTCGCGGTCGCCCCAGTCTGCAGGAACCTGAACCTTGAAGGTGAAACGGTTACGGCGGGGAAGGAAATGAGTCGGCTGTCCACGATCTTCCGGTCCCGGGCTGAAGAAATTGTTTTCCCCGACGGGGATGTCCGGTTCCTCCAGCCAGTTCTCGTTCTGGTAGCCAAAGATGAAGGAGTAAGTGCCGTCGTCGTTCTGCTGCCAGCCTTCATAGGCAGGCTCCAGATGCCGCCCTTCGAGATAGGTCTGTGCAGGCAGTGGATGCGACAGGCCGAAAAACAAGACCAACACCAGCAGTTGCGCCACGCGGGGAAAACGGCGCAGTCGATCGACGTACGACATGGATTGTGCTCCCTCAGCCCTGTTAGAGCCCGTTATTCTTGTTGTCCGGGTGGCATATCAGCACTCCGCGTTGGCAAGGTCTCCCGCAAAGCGAAAAATTTCTTGCGTAAACTAAAATCCTCCACCTTTTCACTTTGCATCAGCCCGGATGAAATCAAAATCCCTGACGTATTCCCGCTGCCCGCTGACGTGGAAATCGCAACCTCCTCCATCACACCGGCGTCTTTGCTGACCGTATCCGGGGTCTGCGACTTCTCTCTTTACAACCCACAGGCCGCTCATGTTATAAAACGGTCTTTCATCCACAGGCAAACCCGGTTCCTCATGCTCTTTCAACGTTTCTCCACTGCACTGCACACACTCTTTTCAGGATTCCTGCTGACACTTGGCCTTGCGCTGCTGGCAAGCCCCTCGGCACAGGCCCAGCATGTGATGACCATCAATTCCAACAGCGCGGTCGAGCTGGAATCGCAACCGGAAGATGATGAGGTTCTGGAGAGTGCGCCGCGCGAACTGATGCTGCGTTTCAGCACTTATGTGAGGCTGGTGAAACTGACCATGCAGGGACCGGACGAGAAGTTTGTCAACATCGGCTTTCACTACGATCCGGAAGTCAGTCGCGTCTTCTTCCTGGACCTGCCCGAACTGCCGGCGGCGGATTACTACACCGTGGAGTGGGCGGCCATTGATCCGGAAAATCTGGTTGCCCGTGGCAGCTTCAGTTTCTCCTTTGGCCCAAATGCAGCCCCTGCCTCCACCCTGATTCCGGAGGAAGAGGTGCTGGAGCCGGTCATCGTGCCGGACTATCGTTTGATCGACCAGAATTTCTAGCAGCTTGCCGGAGCCATACCGCCTGTTACCCCCGCTTCTACCCCCGCTTCAGAGTAACCACAAACGCTCCCCGGTTACCCCGCTCCTGCTCGCAGGCCACAATCTCCCCTGCGTGCCGCAGGTAGGCGAGATAGGCTCCGACCTCCTCCCGGATTCGCCCACCGCCCACCACCACTCTCAGCGCCCCAGCCGGCGTCCGCGACGCCTCCTCCAGGGCTGACTTGAGCCGGGAGAGCGCCACGGCGACGGTCTCTCCCTGATGGGCCACATCGATGTGCAGCACGGACCCATCGGTCTGCGCCGACAGCAGGGCATCGCATTTCGGGCACTCGGGCTGGCTGAGCGGCACATCCATGCCACAGTCCAGGCAGGTTCGGGACAAAGCTCTCTCCAGAATACGGTTGATCGAAGGCGTCAGTATAAACGCCCTGTTTTCTGTCACAAGCAGGACACAATGCACTGCTAAGTTGCGCGTGATTGCCGCCATGGAATTGGCTGAAAGCCTTGAGTTGCCTAGGCCGCAGCGAAACTGAAAAATATTGATTCCGGGTATTGCATTCTAGGATTTTATAACCATAATTCGCATCGTGAAGCGACTGCCGGAAACGCTTGACAAAAGCAAAAACGCAGAGGTTCACAGTGTAAGGTGATGTGTTTTGTAGCGCCCTCTGTCCTGACGGGCACGGGCATTCCGACTGAACGCAATTTTACGAGAGATGAAACACATGAAAAGTCATCAATGGGATGATATAGGCGACAGTTCAAAAGACTTTTTTGACTCCGGTGCCTTCATGCCAGAGACGGAGCTTGACGAGGCGAACGACAAACGCCTGCACAAGCGCCGCCTGACCGAGCTGCGCCGTCGCACAGAAGAGCGACTGGACTGGAAGCGTATGTTTGGTGATCTGCAGTTTGATGATGACGGCAGTGACCAGGGCTATCGCAGCAACCTGGATGTCGACGATTACGACTACGACGACGACAGCCTCGACGAGCACTGACCCGTCCTGACAGAACACTTCTCCCAACCTCCCCTGCTCGGGGAGGTACGGGCCTCTAACCCCCAAAATATCTCTTTATCAAGCAGTTACGAAAGCCCGAAAACGTCTCCACACCCCCGTAACAATCCCGTGTAAATTTCTATTCAACTGTTCGCGGAACTAGTGTACTGTTTCGTCCATAGACATCTTTTCTTCGTCAAATTTTCAGTAATCCGGTTTTTCAGATCATGACGTATTGTGTGGCAATTGCTGTGGACGCTGGCATGGTTTTCTGCTCGGATTCCCGTACCAATGCCGGGATCGATCAGGTCAGCACTTACAGCAAAATGTATCGTTTTGGCGTTGATGGGCAGCGCCAGTTTGTCATTCTTACTGCTGGCAATCTCGCCACCACCCAGGCCACCATTGCCCAGGTAAAACGGGACATCAAGGAACGGGCCAATACCAGCCTGCTGACAGTAGAGTCGGTTGCAGAGGCTGCAGACTATCTGGGCGACGTCAGCCTGGCTCAGCAGGAAAAACACTCCCGCGTCGGCAACTCCTTTGAAGCCAGCTTCATCATCGGCGGCCAGATTGCCAACAGCAAACACCGCATCATGCTGGTCTACCCCCAGGGCAACCATATCACCAGCTCCAAGGACACCCCTTATCTGCAGATCGGCGAAAGCAAATACGGCAAGCCGATTCTCGACCGCATTCTGACTCCGGACCTGAACCTCGATACCTGCGCCCTGTGTGCCATGGTGTCCATGGATTCCACCATGCGCAGTAATCTGAGCGTGGGGCCGCCCATTGAAACCCTGGTCTATCGCACTGACTCGCTGGTGCTCAACGAGCCCCTGCGCTTCGGGGAAGACAGCGAATTCCTGCGCGAGCTGAAGCGAAGCTGGGATCAGCGTCTCAAGGACGCCTTCAGACAGATGCCCCCGTTTGCATGGGCATCCAGTTGGGATAAATCCGTTGATGAACAAAGCGGAGCTTATTGAGCGTCGCTGCCGATAGCACAAAGGGGTAGGCATCCCGCAGCCCCATACTCCTGTTCAGCGCATTCAGCGCTACCGATACCCGCATCCAGGCCGCCAGACATGCTTCAATGTCCGGCGGTACTTCCTGCGTGACCACCGGCGCGGACAACAGCCCTACCTGCGCCGCCGTTTCCAGACAGTCCATCATGTGCAGATAATGCGCCCAGCACTCCGCCCAGTCCTCGAAGGGATGCAGGGCGGCATAGGCGCTGATCCGGTCTCCCTGCGGCACCCCTGCCGGGTTGGCGTAATAGCGCTCCACCGCCGCCTGATAGTCCTCTCTCTCATCCCCGAACAGCGCCCGGAAGGCCATCAGATCCTGCTCAGACTGAATTAACTGATTGAAATAGTAGTGGCCACTCTCGTGGCGGAAATGGCCCAGCAGGGTGCGGTAGGGCTCGCCCAGGTTCTGTCGGGTCTGCTCACGGCTGACAACATCGGCCTCGGCCAGATTGACGGTGATCAGGCCATCGAGATGGCCGGTGAGCACATGTTCTTCATCCACCAGAGGGTTCGAGCGCTGGTCTTCCAGAAAGGAGAACGCCAGACCGGCATGGTGATCCGCCTTTCCGGCGACGGGAAGCCCGAGAAACAGCAGCGTGTAGATCAGCCGCCGCTTGGCCTGCTCCATGCGTCCCCACCACTTGCGGCGCTGCAGGGCGAGGTAGCCGGAATTGACTTCGGGAATGGTGTCGTTCAGGCCGCAGGCCAGACAAAAGCTGTGCTCGGGATTGCTCGCCAGCCAATTGCAGACCTGGTATTCGGTATCGTTGAAGCAGCGCCTGAACAGGTCACCGGAACGGGTATCGCGCCACCACTGCTCCTCACCAAACCCGACATGCGCAGGTTCCAGGGTGAGCATCTGCGCTCGCCACGGCTCATAGCCGAGACGCCGCTGACAGGCTGTGCAGACGCTATTCTCAAAATACAGGGTTTGCCCGCAGGCACACTGGAAATCTCTCATGCAGAAGTACCCGCTGGATCAGGCACTCTGCTGCTGCTCACTGACCACAGGCAGAAACCAGGTGGCCGTGATGCGGGCATGAATCGAGGCAATTTCCACCTGCAACTCATCAATATATTCCAGCAGGCCTCCCTGCAGGAGTTCCGGAATATTGGCGTCGTGGAGATACTGCAGCGTTGCAGATACCTGCGCCAAAGACGCTTCATTGTTGGGCAGATGCTGCAGGCAGGACTGGAGCTTGACCAGACTGTGCATCACGGCGCGGGGAAACTGTGTGTCCTGCAGCAGGAAAGTCACCACGTCCTCGCCATTGACCCGGTCGAGCACATGCTGACGGTACATCTGATAGGCACTGAGCGAGTGCAGCACACTCATCCAGATCATGTTGGCAAAGGGCTTGGCATTCTGCTCCTGGAATTCCGCTCCGCGGGTCAGGCTCGGCACCAGCGTAAAAGACCCCACATCCACGATACGGGTCGTCATGTCCGCCCGCTCCAGGCTGCGGGCTATGCGCAGAAAATTGTAACCGCTGTTGTGACTCATCGCCCCCGCCAGAAGACCGGCGATCTGTTGGCAGTGGGCAATGATGTCCTGCAGCAATTGATGCCGCGGACCACGGGCAGTAGCCTTGCCCATGTTGTCCCGGGTAAACAGATAGAGGTTGTTGATCTGCTCCCACGCTTCCGTCGGAATGATCTCGCGCGTGGTGCGCGCGTTCTCGCGGGCGCAGGACAGCGAACTGATAATCGACGAGGGATTGTTCTGGTCTGACAACAGGAAGCGGTTGACCGAACGCTCGTCGGTTTCCTTGAACTTGTCGCTGAAGTCCTGCAGGCTGCCGGTGATTTCCACCAGGGTATGCCAGCCCACCCGGGTTCCCCGCGGCAGGTCAAGCAGCAGGTTGGAATACACCGTCAGCAGCCGCGCGGTATTCTCCGTTCTTTCCAGATAGCGCCCCAGCCAGTAGATGCGTTCTGCAACCCGTGAGAGCATGGTTCAGCGCTCCTCTTCCGAGACAATCCAGGTGTCCTTGCTGCCGCCACCCTGTGAGGAGTTGACGACATAGGACCCTTTCACCATGGCGACGCGGGTAAGCCCGCCAGGTGTCACATAACTGTCTTTTGCCTGCAGGATGAACGGCCGCAGGTCGATGTGGCGAGGTTCCGCGCCACGCTCGCCCAGCACGGGGGCTGTGGACAGGGAGATCAGCGGTTGCGCCATGTAGTTGCGCGGATTGGCCTTGATGCGTCTGGCAAACTCGGCCCGCTCCTTCTTGCTTGCCTGCGGCCCCATCAGCATGCCGTAGCCGCCGGACTCGTTGGCAGGTTTGACCACCAGCTTGTCGAGGTTTTCCAGCACATACTTGCACTGCTTCTCATCGACGCACAGATAGCTGGGCACGTTCTCCAGCAGGGGCTCTTCGCCGAGATAGTATTTGATCATCGCGGGCACGTAGGTGTAGATCACCTTGTCGTCCGCCACCCCGGCACCGGGCGCATTGGCCAGCGCCACATTGCCCTTGAGCCAGGCACGCATCAGGCCCTTCACCCCCAGCACCGACTCGGGGTGGAACACCTCGGGATCGAGGAACATGTCGTCGATGCGGCGATAGATGACATCCACGCGGGAGAGTCCGTTGATGGTGCGCATGTAGACACAGTCGTCCTCCACCACCAGGTCACCGCCCTCCACCAGTTCCGCACCCATGCGCTGCGCGAGAAAGGAGTGCTCGAAATAGGCGGAGTTGTAGATGCCCGGGGTCAAGACCACCACTTCCGGGTAGTCTGCCGGACGCGGCGAGATCGCTGCCAGCGTGTCAAACAGTTGCGAGGTGTATTCCGTAATCGGCAGGATGTTGTAGTTTTCGAACAGCTCCGGGAACACCCGCTTGGTGACCTTGCGGTTCTCCAGCATGTAGGAGACGCCGGAGGGCACCCGCAGGTTGTCTTCCAGCACGTAGAACTGGCCGTTGGTATCGCGGATCAGATCCGTCCCGCAGACATGTGCCCAGACGCCATGCTTGGGCTTCATGCCGAGGCATTCCTTGCGGAAGTTGCCGGATTTTGCAATCAGCTCTGCGGGGACGACCTTGTCTTTCAGAATCTTCTGATCGTTATAAACATCATCGATGAAACAGTTCAGGGCGCGCAGACGCTGCTCCAGCCCCTGGCTGGTCTTCTGCCATTGTTTTTCTGTGATGATTCGGGGAATAATGTCGAACGGCCACTCCCGATCGATATTGCCAGCCTCGCTGTAAACGGTGAAGGAAATACCCATGGCCTTGATGGCCAGTTCCGCTGCCGTTTTACGTTGCTGAAGATCTTCACTTTTCAGTGAACTGAGATAGCGGGCCAGAATTTTCCCTGACTTGCGGGCGTGCCCGGGCGAACTGATCAACTCGTCGTAGAACGCACCGGGGTTATAAGATTTCCAGTCAATTCGCATATGTGAGCAACATTACCCTATGACTATTAAAGTAGCAATACACCACCAGACGAGCTATCGCTTCGACCGCCTGGTAGAGATTCTGCCTCACGTCATCCGCCTTCGGCCTGCACCACATTGTCGCACACCTATCGATGCGTACTCGCTGAAAATCGAACCAGCCGAGCACTTTATCAACTGGCAGCAGGACCCCTTTTCCAACCATCTGGCGCGACTGGTCTTTCCCGAAAAAGCAAAGGAGTTGTCGATCACTGTCGAACTGATCGCCGACATGACTGTCATCAATCCCTTCGACTTTTTCGTTGAGGACAGCGCCCAGTATTTCCCCTTCAAGTACGATCCGCAACTGGCCAAGGACCTCGCTCCCTATCTGGAGCTGAAGGAGACCGGCCCCGAACTCAAGAAGTGGATCAAGGGCGTGGACCATAGCCGCCAGTCCATCGTCAGCTTCCTGGTCGCCGAGAACAGCCGCACCCAGCAGGCCATCAATTACATCATCCGCATGGAGCCAGGCGTTCAGACCTGTGAACAGACCCTGGAGAAAAAGCTGGGCTCCTGCCGGGATACCGCGTGGCTGCTGATTCAGACCCTTCGTCATATGGGGCTGGCTGCCCGCTTTGCCTCTGGTTATCTCGTCCAGCTTACGGCTGACGTGCGCGCACTGGACGGACCCAGTGGCCCCACCGAGGATTTCACCGACCTGCACGCCTGGGCCGAAGTCTATATTCCGGGCGCTGGCTGGATCGGCCTTGACCCCACCTCGGGTCTGTTCGCTGCCGAAGGCCATATTCCGCTCGCCTGCACGCCCGACCCGATCAGTGCCGCCCCCATCACCGGCGCCACCGGTGTGTGCGAAGTGGAGTTCTTTCACGACAACAAGGTCACCCGCATCCACGAAGATCCGCGCGTCACCAAACCCTACTCAACGCAACAGTGGACTGAGATTGATGCCCTGGGCATGCAGGTGGATGCGGAACTGGACAAGCACGATGTGCGGCTGACCGTGGGCGGGGAACCTACCTTCATCTCCATCGACGACATGGAGAGCGCACAGTGGAATACTGCGGCGCTGGGCAAGGAAAAGCGCAAACTCGCCGGGGAACTCCTGCACACGCTGAAGGATCATTATGGACCCCAAGGTTTAATACATATCGGCCAGGGCAAATGGTATCCGGGCGAGCCCCTGCCCCGCTGGGCACTGGGCCTGTTCTGGCGCACCGATGGCAAACCGCTGTGGCACCATCCGCAACTGCTGGCCGATGATCGTACCCACGGCTCCGCCAATCTGCGCATCGCCGCGAACTTTGTCACCGCACTGGCGCGGCGGCTGCAACTCAGCCCTCGCTACATTCTGCCCGCCTTTGAGGACAAGAACTGGTACCTGAAGCGGGAAGGCGAACTGCCTGCCAACGTTTCGCTGTGGGACAACAAGGTGGTCGATCCGCTCGAAGGCGCGCGCATCAAACGCGTATTCGCCCACGGGCTCGACAAGGAAACCGGTTACGTGCTGCCCCTCTCCTCCACCGAGGAAAACGGCAACGTGCATTGGCTGAGCTGCCGCTGGTATTTCCGCAAGGAGAAACTGACACTGGTGCCTGGCGACTCCCCCCTGGGTTATCGTCTGCCACTGGACAGCCTGCCCTGGCAGGTTCCGCTCCCAGGCGAGCAGGAGCACGACAAGGACCCGTTTGCGCTGCGCGAGGAACTCCCCTACCCGCTTGAACTGGAGGACGAGGACGAATCTCTCGACATGGTAGACCCTGGTGACGGTCGCATCTTCCATACCGCATTGTGTGTGGAGGTGCGCGACGGCCGCCTGTGTATTTTCCTGCCACCGCAGACCGATCTCGAACGCTACGTTGCCCTGATCGCCGCCATCGAGGCGACAGCGGAAAAACTCACCTGCCCGGTCATCATTGAGGGCTACGAACCGCCCAAGGATCCTCGCCTGCAGAAGCTGCTGATTACCCCGGATCCGGGCGTCATCGAAGTGAATGTGCAACCCAGCAGCAATTGGCCGGAACTGCGCGATCTCGTGCATACCCTGTACGAACAGGCACGACAGAATCGCCTGGGCACGGAAAAATTCATGCTGGATGGTCGCCACACCGGTACCGGCGGCGGCAATCATGTGACGCTTGGCGCTGCCAAGGCAGAGAACAGCCCTTTCCTGCGTCGCCCCGATCTTCTCGGCAGCCTGATTCGCTACTGGCAGAACCACCCGAGCCTGTCCTATCTGTTCTCCGGCCAGTTTATCGGCCCAACCAGTCAGGCGCCGCGAGTAGATGAAGCGCGTGACGACAACCTGTACGAACTGGAGATCGCCCTGCAACAGCTTGAGGCAGAGACTTCCGGCCAGTACTGGCTGGTGGATCGCATCCTGCGCAACTTCCTGGTGGACCTCACCGGCAACACGCACCGCGCAGAGTTCTGCATCGATAAACTGTATTCGCCCGACAGCGCCAGCGGCCGCCTCGGCATTGTGGAATTCCGCAACTTCGAGATGCCCCCGCACTGGCAGATGAGCGCCCTGCAGGTGTTGCTGCTGCGCGCCCTGATCGCCCAGTTCTGGCAAACCCCCTACACCCGTCCGCTGGTCAACTGGGGCACGGAACTGCACGACCGCTTCATGCTGCCGCACTTTGTCTGGGAAGACCTGGGCTGGGTCGTCAACGATCTGAACCAGGCGGGGTATCCGTTCAAGCTGGAGTGGTTCGCCCCCTTCCAGGAATTCCGTTTCCCTCACTATGGAACACTGCATGTGGCAGGCATCCAACTGGACCTGCACCGCGCCATTGAACCCTGGCATGTGCTTGGCGAGGAATCCACGGGACAGGGCACTGCCCGCTACGTCGACTCCTCGGTAGAGCGCCTGCAGGTGCGCGCACGCAACATGACCGGCAATCGTTTCGTGGTCACCTGCAATGGTCGCAAGGTCCCCCTGCGCAGCACCGGCACCGAGGGCGAATTCGTCGGCGGCATCCGTTTCAAGGCCTGGGCGCCGTGGTCAGCCCTGCACCCGACCATCGGCATTCATTCGCCTCTGGTCATCGATGTGGTGGACACTCATCACAACCGCTCCATGGGCGGCTGCACCTACCACGTGTCGCACCCGGGAGGTCGCAACTACGACACCTTCCCCGTCAATGCCAACGAAGCCGAAGCCCGCCGGGTGGCGCGCTTCTGGCAGCACGGCTACACCCAGGGCGAAATGGCACTGGACCTCGCGGAACCCCACGAGGCTCACCCCTACACCCTGGACCTGCGCTACCGCCACCGTCCACGCTGATCAGGCGTGGGCGGCAAGCCAGAGGAAACGAAGCAGGCCTGCTGCATAGGCAAAGGTGAGGAAAATTGCCAATCCCTTTTCTACGGGTGTGGATTGCAATATTGAATTTTTGTGCGAAAGCGCCAAATAAGTTTTAGTAAGTATGAAACCTGAAGCAAATCCTCCTAGGTGTGCATATGAATCTATTCCGTCCGCCATGTATTCGCCGAAGATCTCTAGAATTATCGTCAGATAAACATACTTATCTGACGAGCGGCTTACTGACCCTGGCAATTGGCGCCCCAATTTTATTGCACAGAATGCCCCGAACAGCCCAAAGATCCCTCCAGATGCTCCCACGACGTATGCATGATCTGATCCCACTAGCGTACAGAGAGCAGCACCAAGAATTGAAAGATAAAGCAAAAGCAAGTATCGGTAACAATCTACGACTCGAAGAAGAGGCTCGCTGACACAGGCATACACTAGACAGTTCAAAGCAAGGTGTATTGCTCCAGCATGAAGAAAGAACCAAGAGGACAGTCTATATAGATCACGCCCCTCTAAGACATCTTTAGTTAACGCCCCAAGACTCAATACCAATTCGTAGTTCTTGACTGAACGCGTACTGACAAATACCAACAAGAACACCCATATCGCTATAAATATCAACTGAATAGCCAGATGGTGATTGCTTCTATCTCGAACCTCAAACAAACTTTTTCCACTACTTATCACGTTTTCCTTTGCCAATCTTTCCAGGCACTCTTTGAAGTTCTTATAGTGCGAAAAGTTCTGAAACTTGGTTGACTCAATCCAAAGCGATTCACCGTCCCGAAGTCCAACTACTAGTATTTTGTAACGACCGAAGACATCCAACTCTTCGATACTAAAAATTTTGGAATTACAGATTTCTCTTATCCAAAAGTAATAGCGTGGAATACGAAAGCACGTTTCCCCTATCAAGAAATGTGGCTCCGCTGATCTCATCTTGAAATACAAGACCGGCAACACCAGCACAATAGCTAGCATCGCCACCCAAACAATATCCACGATGATGCCATCGCCAGTATCTCCTTGAAATTGCTGCCGCAGAGCTATCGTCATAATTAGCGCAAGAAAGAGAAAGGCACTGCGCATAGCCGTCCATATCGCCTTGTCTTTTCTTATCGGATAAATGGACACCTATCCTCCGATCTATTCGTCTTTACATATTGTTATAAGAGCGCCGCTCAATTTGCTTTTCGCCTAAGCGAGATAACAAATTCACTCGTTACCTCGCCTCACAGTTATGTAATCACAACAAATCGCTGACTTCTTAGTTCAGCGCAGTGGCAATACCGCCCGCCAAGGTAAGCCCTACCACGGCACCCAGTACGATTGGCGATGCAGCAACTGCACCACCTACGGCCATGGTTGCCCATGCTGTACCATAAGCGACCCGTCCTATTGTTACTGCCGTAGCAAAGTAAGGAAGTCCTTTTTCAATCTTCAAAAAGCCTCCACTCACCTGCTCCACCTCAACCATTGAAAGTTCACGCATAACTATTCCCTCCTGTGGAATTTTGATTTGAAACATCCTTTTCGAAACGATCCTTACATGCAGCCTGCACTTAAGGTGTAGTGCAGAAATCGCAATCGCGCCAGTCATCAGTGCAAGGTGGGCAGGGAAGCAGCGGGAAGACAAACAAAAACGCCCCGCTCAATCGCTTGAACGGGGCGTCCGGTGGGCCGCGAAACGCGGAAAGATCAGGCAGCGCGCTGCAGAGCGGCGATGCGCTCGCTGAGCGGCGGGTGGGACATGAACAGGCGTGACAGGCCCTGCCCGCCGCGGTTGCTGATGCCGAAGGCCACCAGTTCATCGGGCATCGCCGTGGGCTGGGTGCCCTGCTGCAGGCGTTCCAGCGCGGCAATCATCTTCTGGCGCCCGGCCAGACGGGCGCCACCGGCATCGGCGCGGAATTCGCGCTGGCGGCTGAACCACATCACGATCATGGACGCCAGGAAGCCCAGCACCAGCTCTGCCACGATGGTAGTAATCCAGAAGGCAGGGCCGTGGCCGCGCTCGGTCTTGAACACCACGCGGTCAATGAAGTGGCCGATCACGCGGGAGAAGAAGATGACAAAGGTGTTCACCACCCCCTGAATCAGGGTCAGGGTCACCATGTCACCATTGGCCACGTGGGTAACTTCGTGAGCCAGCACAGCCTCCACTTCGTTCTGGTTCATGTTCTGCAGCAGGCCGGAGCTCACGGCTACCAGCGCGCTGTTGCGCGAAGCGCCGGTGGCGAATGCATTGGGCTGGGGCGAATTGAAGATCGCCACCTCCGGCATGCCAATACCGGCTTGCTGGGCCTGGCGCTGTACGGTGCTCACCAGCCACTGCTCGGTGCTGTTGGCCGGTTGGGTGATTACCCGCGCGCCGGTAGAGCGTTTGGCAATCCACTTGGACATGGCCAGCGAGATGAAGGCACCGCCAAAGCCAAACACGGCAGAGAAGATCAACAGGCTGTTCAGGTCCAGCCCAGCCCCCTGCTCATCCAGAATGCGTTCCACGCCGAGCAGGCGCAGGGTAATGCTCAGCACCACAATAATGGCCAGGTTGGTCATCAAAAACAGGGCAATGCGCTTCATGGGTCGTCCTTCCTCTCAAACAGTTCATCAGTCCACGGTGGACTCGTCGGTCTGCGGGCCACGAAGGTGGCCGTCGGCGCTATAGACCGGGTCGCTCTTGGGCATATTGCGAAACATCAGATCAAAATGTTTCTGCACGCGGCCGATGTTGACCACGCCAATGCCGCTGGAAAACCCGAACCAGACATACAGGCCGTTCATGTTGCGGAACATGGCCGGCATTATCTGGGGGCCGGCAATCGTTCCTTCAAGGTAGTGCTGGTACAGGATGGGCAGGTCGTCCAGCGTCACTTTGCCGACAAACAGCATGGGAATGATCTCCGGCACCCCGGAGTTGATGGCACTGCGGATGAAATTCACGTTCTCCACGAAGCCGCGCAGATAGGAGAGATCCTTGGTGAACACGGAGCCGCCCTCCAGGGTACCGCCACGGAACACGCGCTGGGTGATGCGGTAGCTCTCGCGTTCGCTCAGGCCTCGGTTGAGGAAAAAACGGTACACCTCGATGAAGCTGGCGCCCTGCTCGGCAATGTCCACGGCCACCACGCGGTCGCTCACCTTGCGGGCACGCTGGGGGTAGGAACTGAAGGTCAGGGTCTCCATCAACACAGCCAGTCCCTCCTGACACGCAGTCACCCTCGGGGAGCCGACGCTGAGCCAGGTCGCCCAGGGCTGGCGCCGCCCGTTCAGCGTTGTGCCCACGTGCACCCAGCCTTCGTGTACTTCGAGAATCTGCAGATCAAATTCGGAAAAATCCGAATCCTGATTGATCTTGATGTAGTCGCCCCCCGCAGCGGCATCCGACACGATGCCGTCGCTGAGAATCACGCGAATATCGCCCGGCGGAAAGTAGGGGGTGAGGCGCTGCTGCAGAATCTGCACTGCATCGGGCGCCGGGATGGTCTTGCCATAGGGACGGCTGATGTGTTCGGCGGCGGGCAGTGAGAAAATCTGGCACAGTTTCTCGCCCAGCTTGCGCAGGCTCTTGCGATCGCCCCGCAGCTTGTCGGCGGCAGAACCGTAGAGCTCGCGGCTGATCTGCCCGAACTGCGGGGTGCCCCGCGCCTCCAGCAGATCGATCACCAGCAGGTACTGATCGACGGTGTCGCGAAGAATCGAGCCCAGGCCGTCGTCCTGCCCCAGCTCCCGTCGCACCTCGCTGCGCAATGCCTTGAACTCGTCGCGCAACGGGTCGGCCTTAAAGTTCAGCGCCACCCGCTCGTAATACCCCCTGTCCACCGGCGGCAGGCTTGCGCCTCCGCTTGCCAGAAATTCGCGCTCGAAGCGCGCTGGCCATTTGATGGCATCAAGAATCCGGATCGGCTTCTGCAGCGCAATCAGGCGGTCAGACAAATTCTTGACCCGCGCCTGGTAGGTCGCCTGGCTCATAACACCTCTACAGCACTCAAGGGAATCAGGTTTGCAGCTTAATGCAAATTCCACAGCCAACATAGCGTTGCCGCAAGCGCAGCCTGGCACAGCTTTTTGTCAATATTCAGCACCAGTTCACATTGTGCCAAGGAAGATAGTCCTGGAAATTTACAACGACAGGCCCCACTGCCTAGAGTAGAGTGAACATGGCAACAAAGGAGACAACACCATGATTAGCCCCCGCGCCGGTTTCAGAACCACAATCGGCACCCTGGCCGCCGGCATCGTGCTGGCAGGCTGCACCACCATCAATCCCTACACGGGCGAACAGCAGGTCAGCAGGGCCGTGCAGTACGGCGCCATCGGCTCTGTCGTCTGCGGTCTGGTCGGCGCCATCGAGAATGGGCAGCACGCGCGCAATGCCGCCGCAGGCTGCGGGGCCATCGGCGCAGGCGTAGGTGCCTATATGGACGTGCAGGAAGCGGAACTGCGGCAGGAACTGCAGGGCACCGGTGTGCAGGTACAGCGTGAGGGCGATCAACTGAATCTGGTCATGCCCGGCAATGTAACCTTCAACACCAACGAATACACGCTGCGGCCGGAATTCCAGCCCGTGCTCAATTCCGTGGCGGCCGTGCTGTACAAATACAAGGATACTCGCCTTCAGGTGACGGGCCACACCGACTCCACCGGCAGTGCAGATTACAACTACAATCTGTCCAATCGCCGGGCCACCAGTGTGGCGAATTATCTCGCGGCACAGGGCGTGGACCAGGGGCGCATCATCTCCCAGGGCATGGGGCCGGATCAGCCCATCGCCAGCAACGCGACTGACAGTGGTCGAGCCCAGAACCGCCGGGTAGAGCTGCACATCGTCGCGGCACCTCCCGCCTGATACGCCAGCGCAGCAGGGCCGGCGTCAGCCGACGTAGAGGTCCTGCTGCAGCACCCGCGAGATTTCCACCAGCGCAATGCGCTGCTCCTCCACCTGCAGCACGGTGAACACGAAACCGCGCAGTTCCAGTTGCGCGCCCACTTCCGGCAACTGGTCGAACTTGCTCATCAGGAAACCGGCGATGGTGGCGTAATCCTCGATATCATCATCGAAGACACCGGTCTCCAGCACGCGGGAAAGCTCGTGCAAATCCGCATGCCCTGCCACGCGCCACTGGTTCTCGTCCACCACTTCGATAGCGGGGGTTTCATCCTCGTCCGGGAACTCCCCGGCAATCGCCTCAAACACATCGATCGGCGTAATCAATCCCTGAATCGTGCCGTACTCGTCCACCACCAGTACCAGTTGTCCCTTGGAACGGCGCAGGGTCTCAATCAGTGGCAGCACCGCAATGGAATCGGGCACAAAGATCGGTTTACGCAACTTGTCTGCCGAGGTCACCTGGTCGTGCATGGACAGATCGTTGAGCAGATCCTTGGCGCGGGCGATGCCCACGATTTCGTCCAGGCTGCCACGGCACACGGGAAAGAAACTGTGCGGTGTGTCGATCAGCATCGCGCGAATATCCTCAATGCTGTCCTCAAGATTGACCCAAGAAATATCCGTGCGCGGCGTCATCAGCGAGCGCACGGAGCGTTCGGCCAGCGTCAGCACGCCAGTCACCATGTTGCGCTCGGCCACATGGAAGGCTGAGAGATCTTCCGGCGCCGCCTTCTCGTCGTGGGATTCCGGCTGATCGTAGGCACGACCGCCCAGCAGGCTCAGCACCGCTGCCGCCGTGCGCTCGCGCAGCGGCATGCGCGCCTCATGCTTGGCGCGGTTGGCATTGGCCACCTGATTGAAGAATTCGATGGTGATGGAGAAGCCGATGGCGGCGTAGAGATAGCCCTTGGGAATGTGGAAACCGAAGCCCTCGGCGACCAGGCTCAGACCAATCATCAGGAGGAAACTCAGGCACAGCACCACCACCGTGGGGTGAGCGTCCACAAACTGGGTCAGGGGTTTGGAGGCCAGCAGCATCAGGCTGACCGAGATCACCACCGCCGTCATCATCACGGCCAGATTGTTGACCATGCCCACCGCCGTGATCACCGCGTCCAGCGAGAAGACAGCGTCCAGCACCACGATCTGCGACACCACCAGCCAGAAGCCCGCGTAGACACGGTTCTCGATCTGGCCGCGCATGCTGCCCTCCAGGCGCTCGTGCAGCTCCGTGGTGGCCTTGAACAGCAGGAATAGCCCCCCGGCCAGCAGAATGAGGTCGCGCCCCGAGAAGTCCACGCCGAAAACGCTGAACAGGGGCGAGGTGAGCGTAATGAGCCAGGACACTCCGCTCAGCAGGCCCAGGCGCATCACCACGGCAAGCGAGAGCCCCGTGATGCGGGCACGATCACGCTGGTGCGGCGGAAGCTTGTTGGCCAGAATGGCGATGAAGACCAGGTTGTCGATCCCCAGCACCACTTCGAGAATGATCAGGGTCGCCAACGCAATCCAGGTTGCCGGGTCGAGCAGGAATTCCATATATCCTCTGTATCAGAGACGCGAGGGGAGCAGTTTAGCCGTCTTTGCCGCCGGACGGAAACAGCATGCTGCGCGCGTCCACCTGCGCGTCGAAGGTGTCGCCGTCCATCAGCCCCAGGGCCAGTACGGCCTCGCGCAGGCTGACGTCGTGGGCATCGGCATACTTGGCGGCGCTGGCCGCGTTGTCGTAGCCAATCGCCGGGCTGAGCGCCGTCACCAGCATCAGGGACCGCTCCACCGAGCGCGCAAGCTGTGCTTCATTGGCGATAATGCCGCGGAGGCAGTGCACGCGGAAGCTGTCCATGCCCTCTGCGAGAAGGCGCATGGATTCCAGCGTGCAGTGAATGATCAGGGGTTTGTACACATTCAGTTGAAACTGCCCCTGGCTGCCCGCCATGGAGACGGCGGTGGTATTGCCCATCACCCGCAGGCAGACCATCGTCAGGGCCTCGACCTGGGTCGGGTTGACCTTGCCCGGCATGATGGAGCTGCCCGGCTCGTTTGCCGGAATGCGAATTTCCGCCAGACCGCAACGCGGGCCACTGTTCATCAGGCGAATGTCGCTGGCCATCTTGTACAGCGCCGTGCACAGCAGGTTGAGACGGCCGTGCAGGTCCACCAGCGCGTCGTGCCCCGCCAGGGCCATGAACTTGTCGGCCGCCGACTCAAAGGGCAGGCCCGTCAGCTCACGCAGCGTGCCTGCCATCATCCCGGCCCAGCGCACATCGGTGTTCAGCCCCGTACCAACCGCGCTGCCACCGATGGCAAGCTGCGCCACCCCCGACGCGGCCTGGGCAAGCTGCTCGCGCGCGTACTGCACCTGCGCGCGGTAGGCCCCGAACTCCTGCCCCAGGGTCACCGGTGTGGCGTCCATCATGTGGGTGCGGCCACTCTTGATGAGCCCCGAGAACTCCCGGCATTTGCCGTGCAGCTCTGCAATCAGGGCATCCGCTGCTGGCAACAGGCTTCCCTGCAGATACTGCAGTGTCGCCACATGCATCACAGTAGGAAACACATCGTTGGAAGACTGCCCGCGATTGACGTGATCGTTGGGATGCAGCGGGCGGTTGCTGCCACGCGGCTTCCCCGCCAGCTCGTTGCCGCGATTGGCGATGACTTCGTTGACGTTCATATTGGTCTGGGTGCCGCTGCCGGTCTGCCAGACGGAGAGCGGGAACTGGTCCGCGTGCTGCCCTGCCATAATCTCGTCGCAGACCTGCACAATCAGCCCGCTACGCTGTGCGTCCAGCCCGCCAAGCTCCCGGTTGCACAGAGCCGCCGCCTTCTTCACCAGCGCAAAGGCCTGGATGAAGGACGGGGTGAAATGGTCATCGCCAATGTGGAAATGCTGCAGCGAGCGCTGGGTCTGGGCGCCCCACAGTGCCCCGGCAGGCACCTGGATGTCGCCCATGCTGTCGTGTTCCGTGCGGGTATCCGCCTTGTGCGACATCGCGCGACTCCCTCAGGCCAGCAATTGGTCCAGCACATAGGGCATGATGCCGCCGCGCCGGAAATAGGCCAGATCGTCCTCGGTGTCCAGTCGGCAGATCAGTGAACACTGCGTCTTGCTGCCGTCCTCCTTCACAACCTCCATCACCACTTCCTGCCCCGGCGCGAGAGAATCCAGCCCCAGCAGATTGATGGTCTCACTGCCGGTCAGCCCCAGGGTCTTGCGGGTCTCGCCTGCCGCAAACTGCAGCGGCAACACGCCCATGCCGGCCAGGTTGGCGCGATGAATGCGCTCAAAGCTCTCGGCGATGACCGCCTTGACCCCCAGCAGGCGCGTGCCCTTGGCCGCCCAGTCGCGGCTGGAGCCGGTGCCGTATTCCTTGCCCGCGATCACGACCAGCGGCACCCCCTGTTTCTGATAATGCATTGCCGCATCGTAGATGCTGGTCTGATGCCGCTCGGGGTATTCCATGGTGTAGCCGCCCTCGACATTCTTCAGCATCTCGTTGCGGATGCGGATATTGGCGAAGGTGCCACGCATCATCACCTCGTGATTGCCGCGGCGGGCGCCATAGGAATTGAAGTCGGCCTTCGCGATGCCTTTCTCGCTCAGATAGCGCCCGGCGGGCGTGGTCTTGCCAATGGCCCCGGCGGGTGAGATATGGTCTGTCGTTACCGAATCGCCCAGCAGCGCGAGGATGCGCGCACTGCTCACATCGCCCTGAAGCGGTGCCATGTCCGCCGCAAAGAAGGGCGGGTTGCGGATGTAGGTGGACGCCGGATCCCACTGATAGGTCTTGGACTTGTCCACCGGCAGGCCATTCCACTCGGGATTGCCGTTGAACACCTCGGCATAGTCATGGGTATACAGCTCGCGGCTGACCTCGGCCATGGCCGCGCTGATCTCGGCAGAGCTGGGCCAGATGTCCTTAAGGTAGATTGCCACGCCATGGGCATCGTGCCCCAGCGGCTTGCTGCTGATGTCGATGTTCATGGTGCCCGCCAGCGCGTAGGCAACCACCAGGGGCGGCGAGGCGAGCCAGTTGGCACGCACGCGGGGATGAATACGCCCCTCGAAATTGCGGTTGCCCGAGAGCACGGCGCAGACAGTCAGATCGGCGACCTCCACGGCCTCTTCGATGTTCTTGTCCAGCGGACCGGAGTTGCCGATGCAGGTGGTGCAGCCGTAGCCCACCAGATTGAAACCCAGCGCATCCAGGGGTTCCTGCAGCCCGGCCCGCAGCAAATAGCTCGTCACTACCTTGGAGCCAGGCGCCAGTGAGGTCTTCACCCAGGGCTTGCGTTTCAGCCCCTTCTCCAGGGCTTTCTTGGCCAGCAGACCTGCGGCCAGCATCACCGCTGGGTTGGAGGTGTTGGTGCAGGACGTGATGGCGGCAATCACCACGTCGCCGTCGTGCAGGGAATACTCCTCGTCGGTCACCGTGATCGATTTGCGGATATCGCCCTCCAGATGATCCTCGATCACCTTCGGCACTTTCGGCAGCAGCACACGATCCTGCGGGCGACCCGGGCCGGCCACGCAGGGCAGCACCTCATCCAGATTCAGGGTCACGGTAGAGCTGAACACCACGTTCTCGTAACTGCCGCGCCACAGGCCCTGGGCCTTGCTGTAGGCCTCGGCCAGGGCAATCGTCTGCGCATCACGGCCACTGAGTTCCAGATAGCGCAGGGTCTCGTCGTCCACCGCGAAGAAGCAGCAGGTGGCGCCGTATTCCGGTGACATATTGGCAATGGTCGCGCGGTCGGCCAGAGACAGGGTATCCAGGCCCGGGCCGAAGAATTCGACAAACTTGCCGACAACGCCGTGCGCCCGCAGCTTCTCGGCCACCGTCAGCACCAGATCGGTTGCCGTTACGCCTTCACGCAGGCGCCCCTCGAAACGAAACCCCACCACGTCGGGGATCACCATGGCAGTTGCCTGCCCGAGCATCGCGGCCTCGGCCTCGATGCCGCCCACGCCCCAGCCCAGCACCCCCAGGCCATTCACCATGGTGGTGTGGCTGTCGGTGCCCACCAGGGTGTCGGGGTAGGCCAGTTGCCGATCGCCGTCCTTGCGGGAGAACACGGCCGTGGACAGAAACTCCAGGTTCACCTGATGGCAGATGCCGGTGCCCGGAGGCACCACGCGAAAATTGGCAAAGGCCTCCTGCCCCCAGCGCAGAAACTCGTAACGCTCGCGGTTGCGCGCCATCTCGATCTTCACGTTGTCCCGGTAGGCGGAGTCCACCGCGTAGCGATCCACCGTCACCGAGTGGTCGATCACCAGATCCACGGGGCTCAGCGGGTTCACACGGCCCGGGTCGCCCCCCTGTGCCGCGACCGCATCGCGCATGGCGGCAAGGTCCACCACGGCTGGTACGCCGGTGAAGTCCTGCATCAGCACGCGCGCGGGCATGAAACTGATCTCGTGAGAGGAATGCTGCGTGTCCGCCCATGACAACAAAGCCTCGACGTCTGCGTTAAGCACAGAGAGTCCATCGAGACGGCGAATCAGGTTTTCCAGCAGAATGCGCAGGGTAACCGGCAGGCGTTCTACCCGTGCATCTGCAAGCGCGGCCAGGCTGTGGTAGTCATAATCGAGTGCATTGACGCGCAGGGAGCGCAAGGTGTCCGGTGCGGACTGAATGGTTGAGGGGTCTGATTCCGGTCTTTTCGTCATGATGCAACACCTGCGTGGCCTGCGTGCGTGAAAACTGCGTGAAAAAAGGAGCGTTGAGCGAATCGTTAACCTGGGGGGAGTATACCCCAGCGCAATGCAGGTGCGATAATCCACCCGTATCCCCGCAACATGGCAATAGAAGGGCTGTTCAACGCAGATAGGAAAGTATGCCTGGTGTATTCGTCCACAAGACGCTGCTGCCTCTCGCCCTCGTCGCGATCACGCAATCCGGTGTCGCTCAAACCACCTCTCCGACGATCAGTATCAGCGGTGCCGATACTCGTCTGGAGGAGAACATCCGTGGCCACCTGCGACTGCTTGGCACGGAGCGTTGCGATGCGGAAGTACGGCGGCTGAACCGTTTACTGCCCCAGGTCTCCCAGGATATCGAGCGGGCGGCCCAGGCGCTGGGGCATTACCACAGCCAGCATGAGGCCAGCTTCACGCGTAACGATACCTGCTGGAATCTCCAGATCACCGTCAGGGCGGGTGAACCGGTTCTGATTGGCGAAGTCAGTGTGCATGTGACGCCGGATGCCACACGACCGCTGCAGCAGACCGACCCCTTCGCCACCCTGCTGGGTGCCACCACGCTGCGCACAGGCAGCCAGTTGATTCACAGCGATTACGAGTCACTCAAGTCCTCCCTGTCCGCGGTCGCAGTCGAGAATGGCTATTTTGCTGCCCGCTTCACCCGCTCGGAACTGCAGGTGGATGTCAGCCGCAATCGGGCCGATGTGTTCATTGACTTTGATCCCGGCGAACGTTTCCGTTTCGGCGATATCCGCATCACCCCGATCGAAGCCCTGTCGCAGCGCTTCATCTCCCGCTTTGTGCCCTTCGAGGCAGGCTCCCCCTACTCCACGGATGCCCTGATCGAGCTGCGCGGCAGCCTGAACAACAGCCTGTATTTCAGTGACGTGGCAGTCACCCCGCAGCTCGACGCCACGACTGGCGGTCTGGCGCAGCGCGAGGTGCCGGTCAGCATCGATCTTGCCATGCGTCCGCGACGAAGCTGGTCCACAGGTCTGGGCGTCACCACGGACATCGGGCCGCGGGTTACCCTGGCGTATGAGGATCGTTACCTCAACCGTTCGGGGCACCGGTTCAACAGCGACATGGCGCTATCGCCACTGGATCAGCGGGCCAACCTCAGCTACAACGTTCCCATGCGCAACCCGGGAACCGAGAGTCTCAATTTTTCGACCGGCTATGTGGGGCAGGACACCGATACCTATACCACCGACACCTTCAAGATCGGGGTCAGCTATCGCTCTACCGTTGATGCCTGGATACTGGGGAAAGACTGGCTGCAGAACATCTTCACCAATTACCAGCGTGAACGTTCGACCATCAACGACCTGACCGAGCGCAGCAACCTGACCATCACGGGGATCAACTGGACCAAGACGGTGGCGGACGACCCTATCTTCCCGCGTCGTGGCTGGCGCTTTTTTACACAGGTCAGCGGCGCCTCCAACGCCGTGCTCTCCGACCTCAGCTTTGTGCAGTTGTACGCCAGCGGCAAATACGTCCACGATCTGGGCATTGGGCGGGTTCTGCTGCGCTCGGAAGTGGCGACCTCCATCGTCGGCGGCGTCGAGGAGCTGCCGGTGTCGATCCGTTACTTCACCGGGGGCGACCAGAGTGTGCGTGGCTACCAGTACGGCAGCCTCGGTGCCACCAATGACGACGGCGAAGTGATCGGCGGTAAGCACCTGCTGACTGCAAGTGTCGAGTACGATTTTCAGGTGCTGCCCAGTTGGCGTGGTGCGGTGTTCTACGACACCGGCAACTCCTTCGCGGACTACACCAATCTCTCGCTGAAGGCGGGCGCCGGTGTCGGTGTACGCTGGCAGTCCCCTATCGGCCCGATTCGCGCCGACATCGCCCGCGCGCTCGACGGCAGCGGTTTCCGCCTGCACGTCACCATGGGGCCTGATCTATGAGCCCCTTGCCGCGTCTGCTGAAAATCGGCGCTATTGCGCTGGCACTGCTGATGATCGTGCTGGTGGCACTGATGACCGGGGTGAGCGTGCTGCTGGGCACCAACGTCGGCAGTGCCTGGCTGCTGGAAAAGCTGCTGGCACAGGTGCAGAGCGAGACCCGCACCGTCAGTATCGAGCGCAGTCTTGGCACCCTGCTGTCGGGCCTGGACATTGATGCCCTGCACTACCGCGACGAAAGCCTCGACCTGCGCATCGATTCCGTGCGGGCACGCTGGAATCCGATGACCATTCTTTCGGGCGACATCCGCCTCGACCAGGTCACAGCAAACGGTGTCGCGGTGCAGTGGCTGGGGAACGGCTCCGACGCGCCCACAGAGGCGGGCAGCGATCCCTTTGCCGGCATTCTGCCACTGCCCTGGCCCGTCAGCATCGGCAGCCTGAATGTGACAACCGCCCATATCACCTGGCCGGATGGCAGCTACGACATCGACTCCGTGTCCCTCGGTGCACGCCTGCTGGCGCGTGATCTTCAGGTGGACAACCTGCGTTATGTCGCTGGCCCGGTGGCGACCCAGGGAACCCTCAACGTGCAACTGCAGACAGCGATTCCGCTGCAGGGGCAGTTGCAATGGCAGTACACCGGCCCGCTGGTCGCGGAGTTCGAGAATGCTGCTGGCGAGCTGACGGCAAACGGCGATCTGAATACGCTGCACGTCGCCCACCGTCTCGATCAGCCCGTGCAACTGAGCAGCGAAGGGGATCTCGATCTGCATCTGCTCAGCGCGGAGTCCAGCCCCATCGGTTTCCGTCTCGTCCACTCGCTGCCCGCCCAGTTGCTGCAGGCTTCCTCACTGGTGGAGGACCGGCAGTTGCGCGTCACGTCGGCCAGCGTGAACACGGACGGAAACTTCGACTCCATCAATGTGGGAGGTGAGGCCCGAGTAAGCGTTGAACAGAGCAATGGCGAGGCGATCGCGCCGCCGCTGACGCTGCGATGGCAGACCGCGCTGCAGGCTGACTCCCTGCGCATCGATGCCCTGTCCGTGGACACCGACAGCGGGCATGCCGATGCCAGCGGCCTGCTGCAGTGGCAAGCCGGCACGGCACTGTCCCTGCACCTGAATCTTCGCGAGAACAATGGCGAGCAGTACGCCGCCTTGCTGCCGGAAGGCCTGATCATTGGCGCCCTGCAGGGCGAGGCCGATGTCTCCTGGCAACAGGATGATGCGGGCGAGCGCACCGATGTGCGCATTCTCGCTCTCACGGGGGAACTCAATGAATACCCGCTGAGCGCCAGTGGCGCCCTGTCCTACGGCGACGGCATTCTGAACATCGACAATCTGCAGGCATCCAGTGGCAGCACGGAACTGGCGCTCAACGGACGCTGGGAAGACAGCGTGGATCTGCATTGGCGCCTGCAGGCGGCAGACCTGTCCACTCTGTCCCCGCTGTTCAGTGGCAGCATCGAAGCCGATGGCCGCATTCAGGGTACCCCGGAGACCCCCCAGATCAGCCTCAGCGCTGCGGGCCAGGATATCGACCTCGCCGGCGTCAAGCTGACGGGGCTGAGTGCCACCGGGGCCTATGTCGACAACAGCAATCAGTTCCAACTGACCCTGGATGGCGTCGATTTTGGCGACAACAGCAGCGAACGCATCGACAGTCTTTCGCTCAACGCCTCCGGTCTGCCGGTCTCTCATGATCTGCATGTCGTCATCACCTCGCCGCGCGGGGATGCCGACCTGACGCTCGACGGTTCCCTGCACTACGACAATCCGGTGCCCTGGACGGGCACCCTGCGCAACGGAGTCATTGTCAGCGATCTCGGGGAGTGGCGATTGGGGGGAGCCTCGACACTTCAGCTCGGCCCACTGTCTGCACAACTGGCACGGCAATGCTGGCTGCAAGGCCCCAGCACGCTGTGTCTGGAGGGCACCTGGCAGCAGGAAGGCAGTCTGCGCGCAAACGCCAGCCTGGAGAACTACCCCCTGGATCAGTTCAATGCGCCGACGCCGGGAACTGTCACTTCCGACGCCGCCGCACTGCTGCCACAACTGCCGGTCGGCAGCCGCGCCACTGGAAGTGTGAATGCCTCCGCGAGTGTCGAGGGAGACCCGACCAGACCCGAGACGCTGGCACTGCAGTTCCAGGTCAATGCAGGAGAGGGACGCATCGATGTTGAATCCGTGACGGCGCTGAACGATGCCGGCGAAAGCGATTCAGCCGCCGAGACGCAAAGTATCTACTGGCGCAGCGCGACACTGGAAGGCAGTCGCAGCGACGGCGCGTGGCAGGTCGGCAGCAGCCTGGACTTCTATCAGCCGGATCTGGAGTCCAGCGGTCGGGCGGTGCACGGAACCGCAGACGCGCAAATCAACATCGGTGCCGATGAAAGCCTGGACGGGCAGATCAATCTCGCCTTTCAAGACCTGAGCTGGATCGAAGCCTTTGCCCCGGTGCTGGAAAACCCCACCGGCCAACTGCGCGGCCTTAGCGTGCTCTCGGGCACGCTGGATGCGCCGCGCTTTGGCGGCAGCATCAACCTGACCGACGGGGCGGTGGATATTCCTGCCGCCGGCATCAAACTCCAGGACATCAGCGTTGCCCTGACCAGCGACAACGATCAAACCCTGGTGATTCAGGGCCGGGCATCCTCCGGCGACGGCTCCCTGCGCTTCGTCAGCGAAATCACCACGCCCGTCTCGCCAGAGCGCCAGATCGACATGACCCTGACCGGGCAGGATTTCATGCTGGCCAACAACGATCAGATCCGGCTGACCATCTCCCCCGACCTGCAGGTCAAGGGCAGCGCCTCTGCCCTCGATCTGCGCGGCAATCTGACCCTGCCCGTGCTGGATGTGCAGATCAACACGCTGCCGGAATCCGCCGTGGATGTGTCTCCCGACACCGTGGTGGTGAACAACAGCGCAACCGGCACCCCCGTGAGAAACGCCGCACAGGCGGATCGCGGCATTCTGGATGCGCTGGCACTGACTGCGGAACTGCGCATCGCCCTGGGCGACGAGGTTCGTTTCCGCGGCTTCGGCCTCGATGCGCGACTGAACGGTGCCCTGGACATCACGCAGCGCAGCACCGGTTCGCCGCTCACCTATGGCGAGCTGACCGTGCTGGAGGGCAACTACCAGACCTATGGCCGCACGCTGAACATCGAACACGGCAAGCTGTTGTTCTTCGGCGCCATGGACAACCCGGCACTCGACATCCGGGCGGTACGCCAGGCGGAAGACGTCAAGGTGGGCGTGCAGATGAACGGCACCCTGCGCAATATCCGCAGCCAGTTGTTCTCCACCCCTACCCTGCCCGATGGCGACATCATCGCGGTGATGCTGACAGGTCGCCCCCTGGCGGAAGTGGGGAATCAGGACAGTAACGCGCTGATGGGTGCCATCACCAGCCTGGGGATCAATCAGGGCCAGAGCCTGACCAACCAGATTCGCAATCAGTTGGGGCTGGATACGCTCGCCATCAGCAGCACAGGTGACACCAGCAACAGCAGCTTGACCCTGGGCAAATACCTCACGCCGAAACTGTTCATTCGTTACGGGGTCGGCCTGTTCGAGACCGAATCCACGCTGGCGGTGGACTACAGCGTTTCCGATCGCATCAAGCTCGAAGCAAAGTCCGGCAGCACCCAGAGCGTGGACATCAAATACACAGTGGAACGCTGAAACGCCAGGCTTGAAATTTCGCTCCCCGCCCCTACTATTAGCAGTGCTAGCACGGACCCCGTTGGCCCGCATCCGGCAAATCATTTCGTAACTGTTTCCATGAGGTGATGTGATGCTCAACAAGCACAAGAAAACCCTTCTCTTCACTGGTCTGGCGTCTGCCGCCGTTGTCACAAGCCTGGCACTGGGAATCTGGGTAGGTCGCTCCGACCTGCTGGACAGCCCCGCACTCAGCCTGGGGAGCGACAAGGAACAAACCCGCGACCAGTTGATCGACAAACTGGAGGACGCTGCGAACCAGCAGGCGCAGACAGCCCCCTCACCCTTCGACCCGAATTTCGATCCGTTTGGCAGCCTGCTGTCTGGCGGCGACCCGTTCGCGCACCTGCAACAGATGCAGCAGCAGATGGATCAGCTCTTCGGCAGTGTTGGCGGAGGCACTTCCCTGTTCTCCGGCACTGGCAGTGCAGGCGGCTTTGCCTCCATGGCACAACCCAAAATCGACGTGGAAGAGTCCGATGAGGAATACCGCGTGGTGATCTCGGTAGCCAAGGACAGCGAAGTGGAGCTGCAGACGGACCTGGAGGACAACACCCTGGATATTACTGCCCAGGTGCGCACAGAGCTGCACGACAACAGCGGCGGGCGACAGATGAGCAGCACCAGCATGAGCCAGTTTTCACGCTCGATTCCGCTGGGCGAACCCGTAGATGCCACCGGGATGAAAACCGAGAAATCGGCTTCCTCCATTGTGATCAGCATTCCCAAGATTTCCTGATCGGAGCCAGGGGTGCCCGGTGTCCCGGGCACCCGACATTTGCCGGGTAAGCGCCACTGCGCGCCGGTATTCATGGCAGGGCTGAATAATTCTGCGCTATGCTTGAAAGCCCCTATCGCAGAGTGGAGCCTTGTATGCTGGATGCCAAACAGTCCGCTATCGCCAGTTTCTTCCGTCTGGAATCGGCCAGCGGAATCCTTCTGATGTTCGCTGCGGCGTTGGCCATGGTACTGGCCAATTCACCGCTGTCAGGCTGGTACGACCTGTTCATTGACACCCCCGTACAACTGCGGATTGCCCAACTGGACGTGAGCAAGCCTCTGCTGCTGTGGATCAATGACGGACTCATGGCACTGTTCTTCTTTCTGGTGGGGCTGGAGCTGAAACGCGAAGTGCTCGAAGGCGAGCTGTCCGAGTTTCGCAAGGTCATCCTTCCGGGCTTCGGTGCCCTCGGGGGCATGCTGTTCCCGGCGCTGGTCTATCTCGCCATCAACTTCAACGATGCCTCCGCGCGCTCCGGTTGGGCGATTCCCGCCGCCACCGATATCGCCTTCGCCCTGGGCATTCTGTCACTGCTCGGTTCACGCGTTCCCGTCAGCGTCAAAATCTTTCTGACCTCGCTCGCCATCTTTGATGACATTGGCGCCATCGTCATTATCGCCGCGTTCTACACCGACCAGATATCCCTGCTGTCGCTGCTCATTGCAGGCACCTGCCTCCCGATTCTGTTTTTCCTGAACCGCTACGGCGTCACCTCGCGCAGCGTCTACCGCATGGTCGGCATCGTGATGTGGGTGGCCATGCTCAAGTCCGGAGTGCACGCCACCCTGACGGGCGTATTGCTTGCCATGTTCATTCCCATGCGCGACCCGCACAACCCCGACGCCCGCCCTCTGCAGGAGTGGGAGCACGATCTGCATACCCTGGTGGCCTTCTTCATCCTGCCCGTTTTTGCCTTCGCCAACGCCGGCATCAGCCTGCAGGGAGTCGGCCTGGAGCAGCTTCTGCACGGCGTGCCCCTCGGCATCGCGCTGGGCCTGTTCCTGGGCAAGCAGATTGGCGTTTTCGTCATGTGCTGGCTTGCCATTCGCCTGCGCCTCACAGAGCTGCCACGGGACATGAGCTGGCTGACCCTTTACGGTACCGGGCTTCTATGCGGCATCGGCTTCACCATGAGCCTGTTCATCGGCTCCCTTGCCTTTGAAAGCACCGGCGTCAACCGCCTGTTCGACGAACGGCTCGGCATCCTCATCGGTTCCCTGCTCTCGGGAGTCATTGCCTATCTGCTGCTGCGTTACAGCCTGAAGGAACCCGCCAGGCAAAATGTGTGACCGCGCCTTGTCAGGCGGGAACCTGATACAAACATCCAAAGAAAAAGGGTGGCTCCTCGCGGAGCCACCCTTTTTGGTATTGCATGGCCAGACTCGCTGGCCGGCAAGCGCAACTTACATTTCGTAAGTGACGCGTGCGTACACCATGCGGCCAGTCGGATCGTACAGAATGGATTCCATACCACCCAGCATCGGCACTTTCTGCGGCAGTCTGTCGAACAGGTTGCGCGCACCCACGGTGAAGGTGAAAGCACCACCCAGCGCCTGGTAGTCACTGAAGTTGTATGCTGCGTCCACGATCGTGGAGGCATGCAGTTCAGTGGTCGTACGGTAGTTGCTGAACGGCAGCAGACGTTGGAAGGAGAACGGGTTGGCATCAAACACCAGCTTGTCGATGTAACGGACAGTCATGTTGGCGCTGTGCTGACCGCGCAGCCAACCCAGGTTCAGGTTGCCTTTCCATTCCGGCATCGGAGGTACCGCACCGGTGTTGTAGTTCTGCAGGCCGACGGCCTCTACAACGGGGCGATCAACGGACAGTTGGTACTGGTAGGAATCCACGTAAGTGGCGTCCACGCCCAGGTTGAACATGCCCAGATCACCGATGCTGAAGCGGTAACGGAACTTCATGTCGTAGGCCTGTACCAGCATGCTGGAGGCATTGGAATCGCCAGAGTAGATGCGATCGATCTGCGCCATGTTGTTCGGGTCACGCTGGATGCGCTTGTCGGAACGCGGGTCTGCATTCCAGGCCGCAACCTGCTCCAGAGTCGGCTTGCCGGAACCGGAGAAACCGGTGGCCTGCTGGAAGTTGAAGAAGTCTGCCGCCAGCACGTCATTGGTGGTGGAAGACACGATACGGTCAGTGAAGTCCGTCTCGCTCCAGTCCAGAGACAGCGTCATGCCGTCGATGATTTCCAGCTCGAAGCCCATGCTCAGCGTGTCTGCGGATTCCGGTACCAGGTTCGGGTTGCCGGAGGAGCAGTTCGCCGTGAAGGCTGCGAAGGAAGTGAACGGGTCGGCCACGTTGGTCAGACCACAGGACTCAGGTGCATTCAACTGGTCCAGAGACGGCGCGATGAAGGAAGAACCTGCACTCGCACGCAGTGTCAGACGGTCGATGGGCGTGTACACGATGCCGTACTTGGGATCGGTAGAGCTCTGACCCGTGGAGTAGGACTCGTCACGAACGGCCAGTTGCAGTTCCAGGTTGCTCAGCAGCGGCAGAGACGCTTCCATGAAGTAGGCGTCTACAGAGCGGCCATCGCTGTTCGGGAACAGTTGCGCACCGATGAATACGTCACCCGTCAGGCTGTGCAGGGAAGGCACGTTGCTGAAACGGTCTTCACGACGCTGGTAACCGATCGCCGCGCCGATGGTGCCGCCGGGCAGCTCGAAACCGCCGGGAGCGATCTCACCGTTCAGCACGATGTCAAACGTCTGCAGCTTCTCTTCGTCATTGACGCGGTTCTGCACGTAAGTGGAGTCAGCCACTGCCTGAGTGTTCAGCGTGGACGGATCCGTGGACACGAAGGGGTTGAAGCAGGCTTCGCGGTCATTGACCACGTCACAGTTCAGGCCCTGGGTCAGCATGCCCAGGCTGAAGTTGTTGGCCAGGCTCTTGTCCTGCTGGTAAGAGAAGGTGTAAGTCGCGTTACCTCTCCAGTCTTCCAGGAAGGGAACCGCAAACTCGGCCTTGAATGCCTGACGCACGCCACGGATGTAGGCGTCACCATGGCTGGCACCGTCGCTGCCCAGTTGCGAAGGCAGAGTGCCGTGCTTGCCCCAGGGGCGCCATGCGGCGAAGCTCACGTCTTCGTTGAAGGCAATCCCGTTCGGATCGAGGATCACAACACCGTTGCCGTCACGGTCCGGTACGCCGTCACCGTTGGCATCCTGCGCGAACAGCGCATTGCCATTGGCATCAACCGCACGGAAGGGGTTGCCCGGCAGCTCGCCACGAATGGTCGGCAGCTCGGATACGCGACCACCCGGGTTGGAGGGCGAGCCACGGTTGTAGTTGCGACGTGAGAAGTAGCTTGTCTCGGCGCTCCAGCTAAAGTCGGGGCTTACGTCATAGGACAGGTTCAGGAAGGCAGTGCCTGTGTCCTGAGCCACACGGTAGTCCCAGAATTCACCGAAGTCGTACCAGCACTGGCCGAGGAAGGTGAAACCGTTGGGGTTGTTGCCCGGAACGGTCGGATCCTGACGGACGCCGCCACAGTTCGGGTCGGATTTGGTGGAAGTCTTGCCAGTCAGCACGCCGTTGGCATCACGGCTGGGAACCAGGTAACGACCCGGGTTCGGAGTACTGGAAGACGTCAGACCGGCATTCATCTGGTCGGGACGGTCGATCATCTTCAGACGACCGTTGGTGCGCCACTCGGCGGCGGCCACGATGTTCAGGCCGTTCCACTCGGTGCCACCCAGGAAGCTGAGAGTGGTGTCCTTGTAGTCACCACGGTCATCGCCCTGCTGGTAGGCCTCAAGCTTGATGCCGTCGTAGGAGCTGCGGGGTACGAAGTTGACCACGCCGGCCACTGCCTGGGAGCCGTACAGTGCCGCAGCACCGTCCGTCACGATGTCCAGACGCTGGATGGCGATCTGGGGCAGGAAAGTGTTGACGTTGGTACCGATGACTCGCATACCGTCTACCAGAGTCAGGGTAGCGCCTTCGCCAAGACCGCGAAGGTTGATGCCGGTTGCCGTACTGGAGGCACCGGTCAGAGAGTTCTGGGTTACAGTGGAACCCTGGTTGAAACTCAGGTTAGCGACCACATCCCCCATGTTCGGGGTTCCCTCGGCTGCCAGATCATCGGCGCTGAGTTGAGTGATGGGTGACGCGGCACGGAAGCCTTCTGTGCGGCGGATGAAGGAACCAGTAACGACGACTTCTTCGACTTCGGGTTCCTGGGCCAGAACCGACCCACTGATTTGCAGCATGGTGAAGGAAATTGCTGCACACAACAGCTTTTTCTGTGGGAACGTAGTACTAAACTTCATATTTCGACCTCTAACTTTTTGTTGTGGCTGCCCAACCCTGAAACCACGAATGCAGTCCATGAGTGGCGGGGGGCGGTCAATGACAGGAAGAAAAGAAGGACTCAACGCTTCGCCCTGCCTAGCAGATAAATGTTAATAAAAACAAATACCTGACAAGCAAAAGCAAGCATTATGTGTGAGACGTGTCCTCTCCCCCAAATCGACTATAACTCTCCCTTGGGACCAACCTAGCCGGGGGCATGGATGATCGGGCGCTGAATATACCACCCAACAATTTGATGTGAAAGTTTAAATTTTGAAATAAAAGCGAAAACCGCCCCCTTTGCGTTTCCGCAGATAACGACAGGGGTCAGGAATCTCTTTGATTTTCAGGAGGTTTTTAAGAGGAAAACGGCAATAGAGGCGCGTTAGTGAATAACGAAATAATCTGCCTCTCCTTAAGAATTCGGGGTGCCCCCTTTACGGAAAGCACCCCGAGGGTCAGGTCTCTTTCCGCGAATTGCTCGCGGAAAGAGGGCGGGTCTTACATTTCGTAAGTGATACGAGCGTAGAGCATACGGCCAGTCGGATCGTACAGAACGGATTCCATACCACCCAGCATCGGCACCTTCTGCGGCATGCGATCAAACAGGTTGCGGGCACCTACTGTCAGAGAGAACTCACCCCCCAGCGCCTCGTAGCCCGTGTAGTTGTAGCTGGCATCAAAAATCAGCGATGAACGCAGCATGGACGGATCACGGTAGTTGCTGAACGGCATTCTGGCCTGATAAGAGAACTTGTCGGCGTCAAACACCATGTGGTGGATATAGTGGCCAGTGATGTTGGCACTGTGCTGACCGCGCAGCCAACCCAGACTCAGGTTGCCCTTCCAGCGCGGCATCGGGGGTACAGCACCAGTATTGTTGTTCTGGTTCCCGGCAGCCTCGACAACGGGGCGGTCAGGACGCAGTTGATACTGGTAGGTATCCACGTAAGTGCCGTTCAGGCCGACGTTGAACATCCCCAGGTCTCCCACGGAGAAGCGGTAGCTCCACTTCAGGTCCGCAGCGCGCACCAGCATGCTGGAGGCGTTGGAAGAGCCGCTGATGACGCGGTCGATCTGGTCCAGCGCCAGCGGATTACGCTGAATGCGCTTGTCGGAACGCGGATCGGCAACCCATGCAGCTACCTGAGCCAGGGTGGGTTTGCCAGGACCTGCGAAGCCGGTCGCCTGCTGGAAGTTGAAGAAGTCTGTTGCCAGCACGTCAGCCGTGGTGGAAGTCACGATACGGTCGGTGAAGTCCGTCTCGCTCCAGTCCACAGACACTTTCATGCCTTCGATCAGGTCCAGTTCAAAGCCCACGCTCATGGTATCCGCAGACTCCGGCACCAGGTTCGGGTTGCCACGGGAGCAGTTCGCCGTGAACGCTGCGAAGGTGGTGAACGGATCCGATACGTTGGTCAGACCACAGGATTCCGGCGCGTTCAGGTCGTCCAGGGACGGCGCGATGAACGAGGTGCCCTTGCTGGCACGCAGCGTCAGGAAATCAAGCGGTGTGTACACAATCCCGTATTTCGGGTCGGTGGAGGACTGGCCAGTGCTGTATTTTTCGTTGCGGATCGCAGCGGACAGCTCCAGATTGTCCAGTACCGGCAGGGACAGTTCCATGAAGTAAGAGTCTACATGGCGGCCATCACTGGTCGGGAACAGTTGGGAACCGATGAACACGTCGCCCGTCAGGCTGTGCAGACTCGGGATGTTGTCGAAACGGTCAGAACGGCGCTGATAGCCGATCGCAGAGGCAATGGAACCACCGGGCAGCTCGAAGCCACCGAGAGGCACGTCACCGCTGAACACCAGGTCGAAGGTCTGCAGCTTGTCTTCGTTGTGCACACGGTTGCTGTGCAGCACTGTGGAGTCCGCCACTGCCTGAGTATTCAGTGTAGACGGATCTGTGGAGACGAAGGGGTTGAAGCAGGCTTCGCGATCGTTCAGAACGTCACAGTTCAGGCCTTGCTGCAGAGCGCTCAGGCTGAAGTTCGGAGCCAGGGACTTCTCAAGTTGAGCGGAGTAGACGTAAGTTGCCACACCGCGCCAGCCTTCCACGTAGGGAACGGCGAAGTCGGCCTTGAGGGTCTGTCTCCAGCCACGGAAGTACACGTCAGAGCCCATGGAGCCGTCAGAGTTGAGCTGGCTGGGCAGGGTGCCCTGCTTGCCCCAGGGACGCCAGGAAGCGAAACGGACGTCTTCGTTGAAGGCAATACCGTTCGGGTCGAGGATGACCTGGCCGGCGGCGTTGCGATCAGGGATGCCGTCACCGTTGGCGTCCTGTGCAAACAGCAGGTTGCCATTGGAGTCCTTCGCACGGAAGGGGTTGCCCGGCAGCTCGCCACGAATGACCGGCAGCTCGGACACGCGGCCGCCCGGGTTGGAGGCAGAGCCACGGTTGTAGGCACGACGGGAGAAGAAGCTGGTCGTAGCCTGCAGGCTCAGGTCGGGGCTCACGTCGTAGGACATGTTCACAAAGGCTGTACCAACGTCCTGGGCCGTGCGGTAATCCCAGAATTCACCGTAGTCGTACCAGCAGCGCGTGCCAGCAGCCGTGCCGGTGGAGGAGAACAGGAAGCCGTTCGGGTTGGAACCCTGCTGGGTCGGGTCTTCGCGGGTAGTACCGCAGCCCGGGTCGGGCAGCGTGGTGGTGCGACCGGTCAGTTTGCCGGTGGCATCACGCAGGGGTACTGTGTAGTTGCCCGGGTTGGAGGTAGAGGAAGAAGTCAGACCGGCATTCATCTGGTCCGGACGGTCGCGCATGCGCAGCGTGCCATTCGTGCGCCACTCGGCCGCACCTACGATGTTCAGGCCGTTCCACTCGGTGCCGGCCAGCGCGCTGAGCAGGGTGTCCTTGTAGTCACCGCGGTCGTCGCCCTGCTGGTATACCTCAAGCTTGACGCCGTCATAGGCATCACGGGATACAAAGTTCACCACCCCGGCAACCGCCTGGGAGCCGTACAGTGCCGCAGCACCGTCGGTGACGATGTCCAGACGCTGCAGCGCGATCTGGGGAACGAAGGTGTTGACGTTGGTGCCGATCACACGCATGCCGTCCACCAGGTTCAGGGTAGCGCCGGCACCCAGACCACGCAGGTTGATGGAGGTCGTTGTGCTGGAAGCTCCGGTCAGGGAGTTCTGGGTAATGGAGGAACCCTGGTTGAAGCTCATGTTGTGAATTACGTCGCCCAGGTTCGGTGTCCCGGCAACGGCGATGTCTTCAGCGCCAATTTGCGTAATTGGAGATGCGGCGCGAAAACCCTCGGTACGACGAATGAAGGAGCCTGTTACAACGACTTCTTCTACTTCTGGAGCCTGAGCAAACGCTGTACCGCTTAACTGGAGCAAGCCCAGAGAGATGGCAGCACAGAGCAGCTTCTTTTGTGGTGCGGATTGAAGAAAACTCATTTCTCCCCCTTAGTTTGTTTTTGTTTAGGACAACGAAAATTACTTATCAAAGTAATTTTCCCGACAATGAAAAACGGGGAACGAACGGACGGAAGGAACCTGACAGAAGAGGAGAATGATGCGCTAGAACCACACTGCCTACCTGGCCGGCCAGCCTGCCTGCCGACTTCTTGGCGTGTACCAAAAACCCGAAATTGACTGCCTTTTTCGGCCACGCGCCCAGGTGAGTGCGAGCCTGATCCGGTATATACCCGGGACTCGATCACTCGCAATATGGAAAAAATCACAACCGGCACCAATGAGACAGAAACCAGTTTTTTGTCGACGAACGGAAATGAATTCTTAAGAAGAAATCTCAGAGTCCGCCGAGGCAGAGGTACTTGATTTCGAGGTATTCATCCAGACCATAACGCGACCCTTCACGCCCGAGACCCGAGGCCTTCACCCCGCCAAAAGGGGCCAGTTCTGTGGAAATAAGGCCGGTATTGATGCCGACCATCCCGTACTCCAGCGCCTCGGACACCCGAAATACCCGCCCTACATCCCGGGTAAAGAGATAAGATGCCAAACCAAACTCGGTGTCGTTCGCCATCGCAATCGCCTCTTCGTCTGTTTCAAAACGAATCAGCGCCGCAACCGGGCCAAAGGTCTCTTCTTTTGCCAGTCGCGTCTGCTGGGATACATTCACCAGAATGCTGGGAGCAAAGAAGCAGGTGTTCTCGACTGCAAGATCGCCCCCCAACGTTAATTCTCCGCCTTTTTCCAGCGCATCGGAGATGTGCTCCTGCACCTTCTTCACCGCACTCTCGTTAATCAGCGGCCCTAACTGGACTCCGTCCTCCAGACCATTGCCAACACGTAGCTTGCTGACCGCTTCCTGCAGCTTCTGTGCAAAGGCGTCGTATATCCCCGACTGCACATAGAAGCGGTTGGCACACACGCAGGTCTGCCCGTTGTTGCGGAATTTGGACACGATGGCGCCCTCTACCGCGGCATCCAGATCGGCATCGTCAAAGACAATAAAGGGAGCATTGCCCCCCAGTTCCAGAGAGATGCGCTTGATGTCATGGGCACACTGGGCCATCAGGGTACGACCGATCTCGGTAGAGCCAGTGAAGGACAGCTTGCGCACGACAGGGTTGCCGGTCAGTTCGCCGCCAATTTCCCCTGCGCTGCCAGTGACCACATTGAGTACACCGGCAGGCACTCCCGCCCGCAGCGCCAGTTCTGCAAGGGCCAGCGCCGAGAACGGCGTCTGCGAAGCCGGCTTGACCACCATGGTGCAGCCGGCAGCCAGCGCGGGAGCCGCCTTGCGGGTCAGCATGGCTGCCGGGAAGTTCCACGGCGTGATGGCGGCGGTCACACCAACGGGCTGCTTGATTACCAGAATCCGCTTGTCCTGCTGATGACCGGGAATGGTGTCCCCGTAAGCGCGCTTGGCCTCCTCCGAGAACCACTCGATGAAGGAGGCCGCGTAGGCAATCTCCCCTTTCGCCTCCGCCAGCGGTTTGCCCTGCTCCAGGGTCATCAAACGTGCCAGATCGTCCTGATTCGCCATGACCAGCTCGAACCAGCGCCGCAGCACCTGGCCGCGCTCCTTGGCGGTCTTCTCGCGCCAAGGCGTCAGGGCATTCTGGGCGGCATCGATGGCCGCCCGGGTTTCCTGCGCTCCCATGGCAGGCACCGTGCCCAGCAGGGCGCCGGTGGCGGGGTTATGCACTTCGAGAACTCCGCCTCCGGCGGCCAATACCCAGGCACCACCAATGCAGCACTGCTGGCGGAACAGGGTGGGGTCGGCGAGACGTGGTTCGGGGATGCTCATGGGCTTGCCTTCTGCACCTGGCTGCGATCGACAAAGCCGTCGCGGTTTGGCATGACGACGGCCGGCAGGGAATTGCGGTTGAGTTCAAAGTCCTCGGTGATGAGTCCGTTCAGATGCAGCACATAGGCCACCACCTGATAGACCTCGACATCGCTCAGCGATTTGGGCGCTGTCGGGGGCATCGCTCGTCGCACATAGTCATACACCGTGGTGGCGTAGGGCCAGTAACTGCCCACAGTCATCAGTGGCGGGGTCGCCGTGGTGGAGCCACCGGCAAGAGCGGGCACCCCGGGCGTCCCCTCACCCTGCGCGCCATGACACGCGGCACATTGCTGGGCATACAGCGCACGCCCCTGTGCCGCGGTGCCGGCGCCCGGAGGCAGCCCGCTGCCATCGGGCATCACAATCAGATCCACGCCCTGCAGTTGGTCTTCACTCACCGCCTGCCCCAGATGAGGCGTGTTCTCTGCCGCCAGGCCGGTGGAGGCCAGGGGCAGCAGGCAGACGAGGCCCGTCAGCAGGCGGGTACGCAGTTCAGGCGTAAACATTCTTCACCTCCCCTGCGGCAGACACCGCCCAGCTCTGAATGCCGTTGTAGTGGAAGCGGTTCGCCGGGCTGTAGCCCGCCAGCACCTGCTGTCGTGTGGGTTGCACGTTGCCAGCCGCATCCGTGGCTCGGCTCTGCAGCACTGCAGGTGCGCCCTCCCACAGCCAGGGCAGGCGGAAGCGGGTCAGTGCCAGCTCCTGCCCGGTGCCTTCCAGATGAGCATCTGCCCAGGTGCGGCCGCCGTCCGCGGACACCTCGACACGACGAATCGCCCCGCTGCCAGACCAGGCCACGCCGGTGATTTCGTGCAGCCCCTGCCGACGCAGCAGCATCTGCCCGGAAGGTGCGGTAATGAGCGATTTGACGCCCATGGGAAAGGTGAACTGCAGCGCCCGGCCATCGGGCAGCAGATCGGTATAGCGCGAGGTCTCGTCACGGAAATTGGCGGGAGCATCGGCGAGCTTGATCTGGGTCAGCCACTTCACGCTGACATTGCCCTCCCAGCCCGGCACAAACAGGCGCATGGGGTAGCCCTGTTCGGGGCGGATGGGTTCCCCGTTCTGATACAGCGCGATAAACACATCCTGCAGCGCCTTGTTCAGGGGAATGGAGCGGCCCATGCTGGCACCGTCTGCCCCCGTGGAAGTCACCCAGCTCGCCCCCTCGGCGATCCCGGCCTCATCCAGCAGGGTGGACAGCTTCACGCCTGTCCATTCGGCACAGGACAACAGGCCGTGAATCGCGGCGGCACTGCTGTCACCGGCCTGAGCGGAGGTATTGGCGCCGCTGTTGCCGGAACACTCCAGAAAATAGAGTCGGCTCTGCATCGGGTAGGCCAGCAGGTCTTCATAAGTGAAGCGCAAAGGCTGGCGCACCAGGCCGTGTATGAGCAACTGGTGCTGAGCCGGGTCGATGTCGGGCACCCCGGCGTGGTGGCGCTCGAAATGCAGGCTGTTGGGCGTGATATTGCCCTGCAGCAGGTGCAGGGGGGTACGCGAGACGCCGGAACCGGGCAGCGTGGCACTCGGGTTGCCAGCCAGACGCTGAACGTTACCGGCAAAGCTGGATGGATTGCCGTAGGCAGACGGATCGCGCCCCGGGCGTTTGGACCAGTCCGGAATTTCCACTCGACTGCTGTCGGCTGCCAGCACTTTGGCACTCACCAGCCCTCCGGCACCCGCCAGCCCCAGGCCCAGCAGATGACGGCGGCTCAGCAGGCCATTGCCCGCCACACGATCCCAGCTTGCTTTCTTGTTCTGATTATTGATTTCGCTCATGACTCGCCGCCTCATGCGTGGTCTGTGAATGGATTTGCTGCTATGTTGTGCCTGAATTTTACACGTCGTTTCACAGCCTAAATGATGCCCTGTGCAAAAGCCATAGCAGCCGCCCTGCCCCTACTGACCCTGTCGCTTCTGGTCGGAAGCAGCCTTTCCGGCGCGCAGGAAACCGTGGTCATGCGGGACTGGGACGTGCGCAGTTTCGAGGGCAACACCGATTATCAGGTGGTGGCTGTGGACGGCGCCTCAGTGCTGCAGGCCGAGGCGCAGGACAGTGCCAGCGCGCTGTATCAGGAGCGTCGCATCGATCTGCGCCAGACTCCCTACCTGCACTGGCGCTGGCGTACCGAATCTGCCGGCCCGAACGGCGCGGACGAGACCCGCAAGCCCGGCGACGATTACCCGGCCCGTGTCTATGTGGTACGCAGCGGCGGGCTGGCCTTCTGGCGCACCAAGGCCCTGAACTATGTCTGGTCGCGCCAGCATCCCGTGGACAGCCGCTGGCCCAACCCCTTTGCGGGGGACAACGTGCAGATGTGGGCCGTGGATACGGGGCCGGAGAACCAGGACGAATGGCGCACCCACGTGCGGGACGTACGCGCCGACTGGCTGGCCGCCTTCGGTGAAGAGATTGACAGCCTGGACGGGCTGGCACTGATGACAGACACGGACAACAGCGGCGGCACGGCCCGAAGCTGGTATGCGGATATTCATTTCAGCGCGCAACGCTGAGCGGCAGCGCGCGCAACACAGGGAGGGAATATGGGAACCATTACTTTTCACGGGGCGGCACAGGAAGTCACGGGCTCCTGCCATTTGGTGGAATCACCGGCGCTTGGCCGGGTGTTGCTGGACTGCGGTGTGCGCCAGGGCGGAGACGCCCTGAACCGGGTGCAGGACGAGGGGTTTCCCTTTGACCCGACCAGCATCGACGCGGTCATTCTCTCCCACGCCCACCTGGACCACTCCGGTCTGCTGCCAACCCTGGTGCACCAGGGCTTCAGGGGTCCCATTTACTGCACCCAGGCCACCAAGGGGCTGCTGCGCATCCTGCTGGAGGACGCCTCGGGCCTCTACCACCGCGACCTCGAACACGAAAACCTGCGCCGGGAACGCAGCGGTCGGCCCCAACTGGAAGAGGAATACACGGAGAAGGACGTCGCCAAGGTACTCGATCTGTGCGACACCAGCGTCTACCGCTCACCGCGCCCGCTCAGCCCCGATGCGGTGCTGACCTTCCACGATGCCGGCCACATTCTTGGCTCCTCGATTGTCGAACTTGTCCTGACCGAGAAAGGGGAGACCCGGCGCCTGGTGTTCTCTGGCGATCTCGGCAAGACAGACTCCGTGCTGATGAACGATCCGGCCACGCTGGAAGAGGCCGATATCGTCATGATGGAAGGCACCTACGGCGATCGCAATCACCGCAGCATGGACAACACCCTGGAACAGCTCGAACAGATTCTCCACGACACCTGGGAGCGCGGCGGCAATGTCCTGATCCCCTCGTTCGCCGTGGGGCGTGCGCAGGAAATCATCTACCACCTCGGCTGCCTCTACCACGCGGGCAAGCTGGACGGCTGGCAGATATTCCTCGACAGCCCCATGGCCATCGAGGTCACCCAGGTCTACGACCACTGGCTGCACATTCTGGACTCCAAGGACGTGCGTTGCCTGACGCAGTTTGGCCGCGAATCCCTGGAGCTGTTCCTGCCGACCCTGAAGCTGACCAACAGCCCGGAAGAGTCCATGGGCATCAACCGCATCAAACGCGGCGCCATCATCATCGCCGGCAGCGGCATGTGCACGGGGGGGCGCATCCGCCACCACTTCAAGCACCGCATCTGGCGTGAACACAACACCCTGCTCTTCATCGGCTTCCAGGCCCGCGGCACCCTCGGGCGCCGACTGGTGGACGGCGAGAAGAAGATCCGCCTGTTCGGCGACGAGTACCTGGTCCGCGCCCGCATCGAAACCCTGGGCGGCTTCTCCGCCCATGCCGGGCAGAGCGAACTGATTGACTGGGCCCTGCACTTCAGGAACCAGCCCCGCATGATTCTGGTCCACGGCGAGGCAGAGGCACTGGAGGCGCTGTCGCTCAAACTGTGGGATGAACACAAGGTACGCTGCACCGTGCCCGCCCAGGGCGACTGCATCAGTTTCTGAGGCGGTTCATGGCCGATTCGTCTCCCGCAGCAACACCGCAAGCAGGATCGGGGCTCCCCTCCGAGCCCCATGCCCTGACGGCTGACGCCCTGCTGGAGGCACTGCAAAGCCATCCCGACGGACTGCAGCCTGCGGAGGTGGACGCGCGCCGATCGCGCTACGGCCCCAATCGCCTGCCCACGCCGCCCCCCACCCCTGCCTGGAAGCGACTGCTGCACCAGTTCCGCAGCCTTTTCATCTATGTGCTGCTGGGCAGCGCCGTCATCAGTTATGCCCTGGGCCACCTGGTGGACGCCGGTGTGATACTCGCCGTGGTGCTCATCAACGGCCTGATCGGTTTCATACAGGAAGGCAAGGCCGAGGCCGCGCTGCAGTCCATTCTGTCCCTGAGCACGACCCACTGTCTGGTGCTGCGTGCCGGGCAACTGCGCAGCCTCGACAGCGCCGAGCTGGTACCGGGTGATATCGTGTCCCTGCAGGCGGGCGACAGGGTGCCTGCCGACCTGCGCCTGCTGCAGAGCAAGGATCTGCGCAGTGACGAATCCGCCCTCACGGGGGAGTCCCAGGCCAGCGAGAAGCTCTGCAACGCCGTGCCCGCCGACAGCCCTCTGGCCGAGCGCCACAACATGGTCTTCATGGGCACCATGATCGTGGCAGGTACCGCGCGGGGTCTGGTCACCCACACCGGCACTGCCACACAGATCGGCTCCATCAACACGCTCGTCAACACCGTGCCGTCCCAGGCGACACCCCTGCAGAAGCAACTCGCGGCGCTGGCACGCCAGCTCACGCTGAGCGTTCTCGTCCTTTGCGCGCTCATTATCGCCTACGGCATGAGCGTCCACGGCTATGGCTTCGGCGAAATGCTGCAAAGCGCCATTGCCATCGCCGTGGCCGCCATTCCCGAAGAGCTGCCCGCCATTGTCACCATCGTGCTCGCCATCGGCGTCATACGCATGGCACGGCGCAGCGCGCTGGTGCGCCGCCTGCCTGCCGTGGAGGTACTGGGCAGCGTGGATATCATCTGCACCGACAAGACTGGCACGCTGACGGCGAATGTCATGAGCGTGCGTGCGCTCGCCACAGCGGGCGCCGATGTGGACGTCTCCGGCGAAGGCTATGCGCCGGAAGGCAGCCTCAGCGCCTGCGATCCCGCCTGGCAGGCCACCATCACACAGGCCGCCCTGCTCAGCCAGCTCTGCAACGACGCCAGCCTGGGCATGGACGACAGCGGACACTGGCAGGTGCATGGCGACCCCACCGAAGGCGCCCTGCTGGGCTTCGCCGGCAAGGTCATGGGCAGCGAGGGAATTCATCTACGCTACCCGCGTCTCGATGCCCTGCCCTTCGAGACGGAACGCCGCTACATGGCCACTCTGCATGCAACGCCGGAAGGCCACCACCTGATCGCCCTCAAGGGAGCACCGGAGCGACTGCTGCAGATGTGCCGTTCGCAATGGGGGACACAAGGCCCCGAGCCGCTCAGCGTGGAGACCTGGGAGGCGAAAATTGCACTGCTGGCCGCCAAAGGCATGCGTGTCATGGCGCTGGCCAGCAAACGCACACCACAGGCACAACTGCGCCATGAAGATGTCGAGACGGGCATGGAGATGATTGCCCTGCTGGGCATCAGCGACCCGCCGAGAGCCGAGGCCATCGACGCCATCGCCGAATGTCACCGGGCCGGCATCCGCGTGAAAATGATCACCGGGGACAATCCGCTGACCGCAACGGCCATCGGTCACGAGCTGGGCCTGAACACTGCCCGGGTGCTGACCGGGCAGGAGCTGGATGCGATGGACGAAACCACCCTCGGGCAGGCCGCGGAGGAGGTGGACATTTACGCCCGCACCAGTCCCGTCAACAAATTGCAGCTTGTGGCGGCACTGCAGGCACGCCGTCATGTGGTGGCAATGACGGGCGACGGCGTCAATGATGCCCCCGCCCTGCGCAAGGCGGACATCGGTGTGGCCATGGGCATGAAGGGGACAGACGCGGCGAGGGAGGCCGGGGATATCGTACTCACCGACGACAATTTTGCCACCATCGCCCAGGCCGTCGCGGTAGGCCGCACCGTCTACGACAACACCATCAAATCGATTCTGTTCATGCTGCCGACCAACCTGGCCGAGGCCGGCATCGTGCTGATGGCGATTCTGTTCGGTTGGGTCTTGCCTGTCACGGCGCCGCAGATTCTGTGGATCAATATGGTCACGACTGTGACTCTCTCACTGGCGCTGGCGTTCGAGATGAGCGAACGCGACATCATGCAGCACCCTCCCCGTCCCTACGGCCAGGGGCTCATCACCCCGCTGCTGTTACGGCGCCTGCTGCTGGTGGGGGCCAGCAGCGCGCTGGTGATCTTCGGCCTCTTTCTCTGGCAACTGGAGCGGCATGACTCCCTCGAACGGGCACGTACCGTTGCCGTGAATATCGTGGTGATGATCGAGGCGCTGTACCTGTTCAGTTCCCGTTTCTTCACCCTGAGCGTTCTGCATCCGGACATGCGCCGGGGCAGCGCGCCGGTGCTGATCTCGGTGGCACTGGTGGTACTGGCGCAACTGCTGTTTACCTACCTGCCCGTGTCGCAGCGGATTTTTGCAGTGGAAGCCTTGAGTCTGGGCGACTGGGGACTGGTGATGGCGGGATCGCTGCTGGTGCTTGTGCTGGTGGAGATCGACAAGGCCTGGGCACGACGTGCCGCGACGGGAAACGCTGCTACTTGAGCAACTGATGCAAACCCAGCATCAGCAAAGGTGCCAGGTCAATCCGGTTGCTGGGGTCGGAGATGCTGTTGCTGGTGACCACCCGCAAGCCCGCCGCTTCCATTTCCTCCCGCGCCCCCGGGGCAAAGATGCCGTGCACGCCGATGCACACGGGTGCCGACATGCCACTGGCACGCAGATGCGCGGCAGCCTGCTGCATGGTACGCCCGGTACTGATGATGTCATCCACCAGCACCGGCGTGCGGTCGAGATATTCCGTGACATGAGGCAGCGAGACCTTCACCTCGCGATCGCCAAAACGCTCCTTGGTCAGCACCTCGCAGGGGCATCCGGCCGCGGTGGCGACTTTCCTGGCCCACTGCTCCGATTCGCCGTCGGGGCCGATGATCAGGGGCCGCTGCACCTGCGAGCGCAGCCATTGCGCAATGGGTTCCACCGCTGTCAGTGCCAGCGCAGGCATGCTGTACACCTCGCTGAGCGCATGGATGCGGTGCAGATGGGGGTCCACCGTCAGCAGCCAGTCGAACTGCTGGCTGAGCAGGCGCGCAAAATAGCGCGCGCTGATCCCCTCGCCCGCGTGAAAGCGTTTGTCCTGGCGCATATAGGCCAGGTAGGGCGCCACCAAACCAATGCTGTGCGCCCCAAGATCGCGCAGGGTGCCGACGAGCAACAGCAGGGGCAGTATCTTGTCGTCGGGGTGATGCAACTGGCACAGAATCAGAACCTGCGCGCCGCGCACCTCACTGTCTACGCGCACATAGCTTTCCCCGTCGGGAAAATGCCGGAGTTCCAGAACGCCCTGCTCAAAACTCCCGAGCGACTGCAATGATGCTCCCAGTTCTTCCTGCCCCGGCAACACAAAAAGAATTCGCCTCATACCACTTCCTCCTCAATGCGCAGAACCTCGGGGTGGGCACGATAGAAATCCAGTGCGTATTCCAGCTCCCCCTGAGCCTCGGCATGCAGGGTCATCAGTGGCTGACCCTTCTCGACCTTGTCGCCCAGGCGGACATGCAGATCGATGCCGGCAGCCGGCGCATTCGGCGCGCCGGCCAGGCTTGCCAGGCGGGAGATCACGCGGTTGTTGAACAAGGCCACCACTCCGTCTTTCTGCGCCGGAATGGGCCGGCGAAAAGGCGCCTGCGGGGGAGTCTTCAATCCGCCCTGCGCCTCGCAGATGGCGACAAAGCGATCCCAGGCGGCGCCACTGTCCAGCGTTCGGGTCGCCAGGGCCAGGCCTTCACCTGCCGAACAGGCACCCCCCATCTCCAGCAGCACGGCGGCCAGCGTCAGTGCACGCTGGCGCAAGTCCTGCGGTGCCCCAGCGCCGCGCTGCAGCACGGCCAGCACATCCCGCGCCTCCAGCGCCGGCCCCACCCCATGCCCGACAGGCTGACTGCCGTCGCTGATCAGCGTGCGCACCTGCATGCCAAGTGCCGCCCCGGTTTCCACCAGCAGTGTCGCCAGCACGTCGGCCAGCTCGTTGCTGCGCACCTTGGCAGTGGGCCCGACGGGAATATCAATCAGCACATGGGTGGAGCCCGCCGCCAGCTTCTTGGAGATGACGGATGCCACCATCTGGCCTTCGCTGTCCAGGTCCAGTGCCCGCTCCACCCGGATGATGATGTCATCCGTGGGACTCAGCGACACCGAGCCTCCCCAGGCCAGGCAGCCCCCCTGGGCACGCACCACTTCCCGCATCCTGTCGTAGCTGAGCGCCACGGTCGTCAGGGTTTCCATGGTGTCGGCAGTGCCGGCGGGGGAGGTGATTGCACGTGAGGAGGTCTTGGGCATCATCAGCCCGTTGGCGGCGACGATGGCGACCACGATGGGAGTGGTGCGATTGCCGGGCAGTCCCCCGACACAATGCTTGTCCAGCACCTGAATGCCATCGCCCCAGTGGAAACGCTGGCCACACTCGACCATGGCACGGGTGATGGCAATGGTCTCATCCAGGCTCAGATTGTTGGCGGCACAGGCAGTCACATAGGCGGACAACTGAATGTCGGAATAGCGGGCATCGCGAATATCCGTGATGATGGCCCGCGCCTCTTCCAGCCCCAGCTTCTTGCCGTAGAGCTTGCCGCGCACATAACTCATCGACTCCACCGGCAGTGCGTGCTTGAAATGTGCCTTGTCGCCCTCTTTCGCACCCAGCAATGTCCAGGCACTGTCACTGAGGGCAGCCTTCTGATGGCTGAGCAGATCGCCAGTGACGATGTTCAGGGTGGCGATGATACTGCGCTCGCCCACGCAGACCCGCACGCGCCCCTGGGCACTGAAGCCCTCGGAGCGGCAGACATGGCAATCTTCCCGCATGTACACCACGGGTTCCTGATGCGTATCGATGCCCGCCCGCGTGAGGTAGAGAAAATTCTCTTCTTTCTGTTCCGGTGTGTCGTCCATGGCGTCTCCGTTACGGCCCCAGTATGCTGCTGGCGGCAGCAACAATATGCTCGGCGCTCTGCCCATTGGCCTGTTGCATGCCGGCGGTGCTCAGCGTGCCCCCCCGGTTGCAGTACCCCAGCACCTTCGTGTGCAGAATGCCGGTATCGAGCCGACGCAGTACCCCCGTCATGACTTCTGCATGGGTGTGGCACACAATCAGGCGGCACTTCACGGGGGGGATTACGCGGGCAAGGTCTTCGTCCGAGTGCACATACTGTGCCTCGCGCGCATCCCGAGGCAGGCGGAAGCGTCCCGGCTCCAGCATCGCCACCACGGAGCAGCGCACGCCGCTCTCCCGCAACCGTTCCGCCGCTGCCATCACAGCCTGTAGCTGGTAAGCCCCCACGGCGATCAACTGCAGCGCGGCTTCGGCATCATGGCTCTGCAGCAATGCCCCATCCTCTACCGCCTGCGCGGCCTGCCCCACGCTGCACACGACCGGAATCACGTTCTTGGATGCCACCACTGTTGCCACCCTGCCCCGCTGCCGGTACAACTGCTCCAGCACTGCCACTGCGCTGTTGGCATCGAAGGGAAAGTACACAGGGGCCACGTCTGCCATTTCCCCCAGCCAGGCCTCTGACAGAGTCGGGTCCTGATGCGATTGTTCGTTCTTGCCGTTCTCCCAGGTGTGGGAGCTGACCAGCACGGGCACGGAAAGCCACTGCACGCGGCGCCCGGTCTCCAGCACATGGCGGGCGAAGATCACTTCCTGGCGCATGGCACCCAGCATCTTCACGGCAAACGCCTCATAGCTGACCACCAGATTCAGCCCCTGCTTGTTGCCGAGGGCCGCGCTCACCACCGCCTCTTCGTTCAGTGCCGTGACCACGGCGCCGTGCAGGGATTCGGCCACGCCCGCTTCCGGCGAGGTGACTCGGTGCTTCAGCAGATCCAGGCTCTTGTTCATGCGATTGCTGCGCATCTCGTCAGGGTTGCCGATGCGAATCCGCAGCGAGGGATTGGCCCGCACCACGTCGGCAAACCAGCCGTCGATGGCGGCCATGGGTGCGGTATCGGCACTCAGTGCCGGAGGCTCGGGCAGGCTTGGCGCGGGCACCACCAGTTGTCTCAGGTAGTGGTCCTTCTCCTGCACCCGTTTCTGCGCTTCATGAGTGCTCAGCGCATCAATTGCGTCCGCCAGTTCCGACGGTGGAACATGCAGCACAGCACAGCCCTCGTTGAACAGCGCCCGGCTTGCCTCGTCCGTCGCGCAACTGCCCGGCAGCGGCAGATTGTGGGCGGCATTGGTACCCGCCCCCGGGAAACCGAAGCCCTTGACGGTTTCGGCAATCGCATAAGGCAGCAGCACCGGGTATTGCTGTTCACCGGCTTCAATGCGGGCGTGCTGCGCGCGCAAGTCATCGCCCATGCTCAGGATCGCCCAGGCAAAGGCTGCCGGATCGCGCCCGTCGATATCCACAGGCTCGAAACCGTTGAGACGCAGATGATCGCGGAACCAGTGCACACCGCCGGACTGTGACATGGTGGTGCGCTGGTCGATGCGGCGCCCGTTGGCAATCATGATCGGCATCACCAGCCCGGTGTCATCGCCCCGCCACCAACGCGCCGCCCAGTCGCTGCCGCGCTGCTCCTCGAAGGCGCCGTCGCTGAGGAAACTCACCAGCTCCTGCCCCGGCAGGGGCATGTGCACGTACTGCAGGCCGGCAAAGCCCAGGTAGCCTCCCTCGCTGATGCCCCCTGCGGTATACACGTTGACATGACTGCCCAGCGGCGCCACCGGACGTCCGTTGGGGCCCAGCTCATAACTGTAGAAATCCTGGCACAACAGGCTGAGCCCGGCGTCGCTCGCCGGGTAGCGGGCCTCCTGCTCCTGCTCCAGATTGCGCAGGAGCACGTTGACCGAGTCGATCGCCGCCACACAGTGGCCCTGCCCCATCATCCAGGCGCGGGTCCTGCCACTGAGGGCATTGGCCAGCAGATAACCGACGTAGCCGGGCACAATGTTCAAGGCTCCGCCGGTGTGTCCCTCCGGCACCACCTTGAAATCCTCTGCCTGCATCTCCCGCCCGTCCAGGTACACCTGTCGCGCATAGGTCATGTGCACCGTCATCCACATGCCCATGCAGGCCACCCGGTCGGCAGCGGCCAGCAGATGCCAGGCGGTGTCTGCAGGGCACTGACCGGAGGCATCCAGCGCCGCGACCAGCGCCTCAACCCGCTGCACTGTCTCATCGCCATGACGGATGACCCCGTAGCCTTCCCGCCAGCGTGCCTTGTGTTTGCTCATTCCCTACCTCCGGGCCTCGTGATCAGAGGCTCACACTGCCTGAACATCTCGTCGAATTCATTGACTGGAGTCAACCACAGAGCCACAGCACTGTCGTGGCCGTGCAGACGGCTCAGCCCGTTCGATTCCCGGTTGCGTTCGCGATCCAGTTGCACACCGAACGCGGGAAGTTCACCCAGCACCCGCTCGCGGATGTCCGGCTGATGCTCGCCCACTCCCCCACCGATACTGATGGCGTCGAGCCCACCCAGCACCGCCACTGCGGCGCCAATGCCCTTGCGAATCTGCTGGCAATACAGTGCCAAAAGAGTTTGCGCGTGCGGGTCCGACGACGCCAGCAAGCGACGCACGTCCCCGTTCCCGCCATCCAGACTGGCCAGGCCGGACTGGCTGCCGAGCAGCGCGCCGAGTTCGGCCACCGACATCTCTTCATGCTGCAGCAGATGCAGCAGCAGCCCCGGGTCCACGCTGCCACTGCGGGTCGCCATGACAAGACCTTCCAGGGGCGTATAGCCCATGCTGGTATCCACAACACGATCTCCCTGCCAGCAGCTCAGTGAACAGCCGCCACCGAGATGAATGCTGACCAGGCGTTCCGGAACCGATATTCCTGCAGCCTGGGATGCTGCCTGAACCTGCCGCCACTGGCTGCGATGAGCCAGGCCGTGAAATCCATAGCGCCGCACAGGCCAGCGCGGCGACAGCGACGGCGGCAGCGCATACTGACTGGCGGTGTCGGGCAGACTGGCGTAAAGCCCGGAGTCGAACACCGCATACTGGGGCAACCCGGGCCAGCGCCTCCGAAACAGATCGATGAGACTGACAGCCAGCGGATTGTGCAGAGGCGCCAGAACCCCCCAGTGCACAATCCTGTCCAGCAACGCAGCATCCAGGGCCTGCGGCCGCTCTGTCACTTCCCCGGCGTGCACGATGCGATGGACGATCGCCCGCGGCGGCACCCGGGAGGACACACCATGCTCCAACGCCTCCAGCAGGGCATCGGGCGAACCGGTATAGACCCGCTCGGTAATGGGAGCGTCCCCCTCCACCGAACGGCACTGCAGCTTCAGTGTTGTGCTGCCGGCGTTGCACAGCAGCACGTCCTGCCCACCGCATGTCAGTGTGTTATGTGTGACCACTTATTCCAGCGCCTCTACCAACACGCCTTCCTCCACCTGATCAGACGGGAAAACAACCACCTGGTCGCCTTCGTTCAGTCCGTCGAGCACCTGGGCCGCCTCTGTGCTGCGCGCACCTATTTGCAGCGGACGCAGCCGTGCATGGCTCTGCTCCACCACAAACACGTGCCAGCTCTCATCGCGGCGGAACAGCGCACTGGTAGGCACGGTCAACACATCTGCAAATTCGTCCACCACAACCGCCGCTTCGATCCGGTATTCTGCCCCCAGGCCGGGGTTGGTGTCCGTCAACTCGCCAATCACGTTGACGCGCTGCTCCTCGACGCCCAGCGCGGAATACTTGGTAAACGCCTGGGGTTCTATATAGCGGACACGCCCGTGCAGGGTGCCGGCCCCGCCCCAGCCCGTGATCAGCATTTCATCCCCCGGGCTGACGCGCACCGCGTCCTGGGTCAGCATGTCGATCATCAGCTCCAGCCTGTCACCATCGCTGATCTGGAACAGTGGCGTACCCGCCGCCACGACACGCTCACTCTTCTCAAATACTTTCTGCACGGTGCCGGCCACCGGCGCCACAATGGCCTGGGTCGCCCCTGGTTCCACACCATTGACTCCCAGCAGTTGCGACCTGGCACTTTCCACATCCGCCCGCGCAGCCACCAGCGCCGCCCGGGCTGCCTGCTCGCGCGTTTGCGCCGCATCGTGCGCCTGCATGTAACTGTCCCGCTCCTCCTGGCCGATCATGCGCTGAGCAAACAGTTGCTCCCGGCGCTGCGCCTCCTGCGCGGCACGGGTGAGCAGACTTGCCGCTTCCTCCAGGCTGGCCTGTGCCGCCGTCTCGCGGGCACGTGCGGCCGCCAGTGCGGCCTCCAGCACGGCACGGGTGCGCTGATCCTCCGGCGCCACAGCGATGCCCGCCAGAATCTGTCCCGCCTCCACCGCGTCGCCTTCAATCAGCTCCGTGCGCAGCAACTGGCCATTCACCGGCGCGGCAATGACATAGGGCTCGCGTGCCCGGGTACGTCCCTGCTCGTTGACGGTCACCACCAGGGCCTGACGGGCCACCCGTGCGGTCTCTACCGTTAGCGCTGTTGGCTGCATGGACAGCATGACCAGCGCCAGCACCGCGACCAGGCCCAGCACGCCCACAAGCCAGCGACGCAGGCGATGAGCTGTCTGTCCGTTTGGTTTTGCCATGTTGCTTGACTCCTTGCTTGCCCGGTTGTCCGCGCCTTGTGCTGACTATTCCCGGGTCTTCAATACACTGATCAGGTCCAGCGAATCCAGCCTGCGCCGCACGACAAAGGCGCTGGCCACCGCAGCCGCGACAGTAATCAGGGCGGCCACCCAATAGGTTCTGGCGGCGATGACATAGGGTATCCGGAACGTATCCGTCTGCAAGCTTTCCACCATCAAGTAGGCCAGACCATAGCCGATGAGCCAGCCCAGTGGAATGGCAATCAGCGTCACCACGGCCTGCTCGCCCAGCAGCAGCGTCGCCACCTCGCGGCGATGAAAGCCCATCACCCGCAGGCTGGCCAGCTCCCGCCCCCGCTCCGAGAGCGCAATACGGGCCCCGTTGTAGATCACGCCAACCGCAATCACGCTGGCAAAGCCCACAAGGAAGCCGACAGAAATAAAGATATTGCGTGCCAGCTCGCGCTCGAAGGATTCCAGCATGGAAGCGGGCGACGCCACGCCTGCCACTGCGGGTACCTGCTTGAGTTCGCGGTACAGCCCGCTGCGCTCATCCGCCTGCACCGACAGATAGGCGCCCGAGATCACATCATACTCGCCGGTGAGCCGGTGCAACGCCTCCAGGTCCATGTAGGCAGTGACACCAAGAAAGTCTTCCACAACGCCGGCGACCCGCACGCGCTCACTCTGGCGACGCCCTTCCAGCATTTCGGCAATCAGCCAGTCGCCGGTCTTCACCTGCAGGCGCCTGGCCAGCACCTGGCTCAGAATCACACCCTCGGCAGGCAAGGGGTGAACCACGCCATCGACGGTCACGATGCGACGCAGGACACCGTCACGCTCCATGCCCTGAATCACCGTTTCCCGGCTCCAGTGTCCGTGGCGCAGACGCACCGGAGCACTGCGATAGGTTTCCACCCGGGTCACGCCCTGCAGTCGCCCGAGATCATAGTGCGCAGACGCAGACACATTCTGCAGAAAGGACACCGAGATGTCTTCGCGCTGAATCTTGCGGAACTGCAGGTCGATCAGGTGATTCACGCCATCAAACATGAACAGCCCGATAATAAGAATTGCCACTGAAAACGCCACACCCAGAGACGAAAAGAAAGCCTGCACGGGCTTGCGCTCCACATTGCGCAGAATCATGCGCCCGGAAGCCGGCAAGAGGCGCCCCACCCCCAGGCGCTCCAGCAGGCCGGGACGAAACCGCGCGGGGGGTTCCGGGCGCATTGCCTCGGCAGGAGGCAGACGTACGGCCTTGCGCACGGCGCCGAGAGCACCGCTGACAGCACCGGCAAGACTGACCGCAAGCGCCATCACCAGCAGACCGGGACTGAGCCGGTACTGCAGGCCAGGCAGGTCGAAATACTGCCTGTACATGCCGATGTAGCCGCGCCCGAGCAGCACACCACCAAGGGTTCCGATGAGCGCACCGGCCAGCACGGCGACCAGCGCGAACATCAGAAAATGACGCCCCACCTCCGCGTCGCGATAGCCAAACGCCTTCAGCACCGCAATCTCGCCGCGCTGGGTCGTAATCAGGCGCCCCAGCACCAGATGCAGCAGAAACACGGCGACGCCCAGAAATATCGCCGGCATGGCAGTTCCCATCACCCGGTTCTGGTCGAGCTCCCCCTGCAGCATCATGTGCGAGGGCTGGTCGCGGCGCGCATAGGCGCCATATCCCCCATAGGGCTCCAGTACATCGTTCAGACGGCTGATCACTGCCCGCTCGTTTGTGCCGGGCGCAAGTTTCACAAACACCTCGTTGAACGCCCCGTCCATATCGTAGGCTGGCCCGAGCGCCCGTACACTCATCCACAGCACACCATAACGATCATCTTCTGGCAGCAGGGAACCCGGCGGCACCGAATAGGAATGTTCCGGAGAGATGGCAATGCCGACAATATCCAGATCCCGTGCGCGACCGTTGATGATGGCACGCAGACTGTCCCCCGGATTCAGGCCCCGTGCGTTGGCAAATTTTTCGCTGATGATGACTTCGTCCGGTGTCGCCGCATCGACGTAGCGGCCACGGGTGATGAGAATGTCGTTGAGCACCGGGCGGCTGCGCTCCGGCAGCGACACGAAACGGCCCTGCGCCGGCGCGTCCAGGCCCTCCAGGTCCAGCGTCGCCAGAAAGCTGACGCGGGTATCCGCCAGTGCAACGCCGGGAATGGCCTGAATCTGCGGACGCAGGGAATCGGGCGCGCGGCGCAGGCTGCTCCAGACGTCGGCAAAGCGCATGTCATTGTAGTAGCGCTGCTGCGCCTCAATCAGGGATTCGTAGCTGCCGCGCATGGTGATAACGGTCATGATGCCGGTGGCAACCACCAGGGCAATGGAAAGCATCTGCCCCTTCAGGTGCCAGCACTCCCGCAACAGCTTTCGCTGCAGGGCAGCAACGCGCAGCCTGCCGACTATGCCAGCGCCACGGTTCACCACTCGATATGCTCCACGTCTTCCCGCACGTCGTTGCGCGAACGTTCCACAATCTCGCCGCTGCTCATGCGCAGCACCGTATCGCCGATGCGACCAATGGCGGCGTTGTGGGTGATGATGGCCATGGTCGTGCCGGTCTCGCGGTTGACCTGGTTCAACACACTTAAGACCAGGCGCCCGGTACTGGCATCCAGCGCCCCCGTCGGCTCATCACAGAGCAGGATGCGCGGGCGCTTGGCAATGGCGCGGGCAATGGCGACCCGTTGCTGCTCCCCCCCGGACAACTGGGCAGGAAAATGGTCGAGACGCGACTCCAGGCCTACCAGGGCCAGGGCTTCTTCCGGTTTCATGGGGTCGGCAGCAATATCGGTGACCAGCGAGACATTCTCCCGGGCAGTCAGGCTGGAAATGAGATTGTAGAACTGGAAGACAAAGCCGACATGATCGCGCCGGTACTGGGTCAGCTCGGACGCGGTGGCAGTGCTGAGCTCCTGGTCGCCGTAGAACAGGCTGCCACTGCTGGCAACGTCCAGCCCGCCAAGAATATTGAGCAGGGTGGATTTGCCGCTGCCCGAAGCTCCCAGCAGCACCAGCAGCTCCCCCTCGTACAGGCTCAAGTCCACATTTTTCAGGGCGTGCACCTTTACCTCACCCATTTCGTAGTACTTGGACAGTTGCGATGCCCGCAGCACTGCCTTGGCGCTGTCATCCCTGTCTGTCTGCGTCGTCACTGCCATTTCGCCTGTCTGCTGCGCTCTGTGTATGCATATTTTCTGGACAGCTCATGCTACTCCGTCCGCCTGGCCAGGCCAAACCTGCCGGAACATCCTCCGGGCATAAAGGCTGGAACATGCCCGTTCCCCGCACTATGATGTCACCCAAACACGTCAGAACGATGATCCGAAAAGGAGACCTCATGCCCCTCTACCGTCTGTTGCCCGGCATTCTGGTACTGCCCTGTATTCTGCTGGCCTGTGCCCCTGTGCCGCCTGCAGCCGAAGCGCCAGCGCAGCCAGCACCCGTGCCGCTGCCCCCCACCCTGGCCAGCAATCCCGGCATGCCGCAATTTGCGCCGACCGATCTGGTGAACGAAGCCTCGGCCCTCACCCAGCGCTTCGTCGGCACCCTGTTGCCAACCCTTCAGGGCGCTATCGCAGTGGGGGGCCCCGTAGGTGCCATCGATGTGTGTGCGGTGGAAGCGCCGCGCATTGCCCAGGTACTGAGTGAGGAATCCGGCTGGGAAGTGAAGCGGGTCAGCCTCAAGGCGCGCAACAGCTCCATGGCGACACCGGACGGCTGGGAGACCCAGGTGCTGAATGTCTTTGACCTGCGCCAGCGTTCGGGCGAGCCTCCCGCCACGCTCAACGTGGCGGAAGTGGTGAATGGCCGTTTCCGTTACATGCAGGCACAGCCAACGATGCCCCTGTGTCTGACCTGCCATGGCAGCAATATCAGCCCCGAGGTCTCCAGTGCCCTTGCGCGCAAATACCCCAACGACAAAGCGACCGGTTACCAGGAAGGCCAGATTCGCGGCGCCATCTCGCTGAGCAAGCAGATGTAGCGTCCGCGCGCGGGTTTACACCCGCACGGTGAACACGTCGCAGTGGATGCCGTGCAGCACGGCATTCGCTGTGGAACCCAGTACCGCCGCCTTGAGCGCACCCTGGGCGTGACTGCCGATCACCAGCAGATCCACCCCACTGCTCTTGGCCAGCCGCTTGATCTCATCGGCAGGCTTGCCCCGCAGAAAATGAACGGATTCCGCGCTGATACCGGGGAATTTGTCCTTGAGCATGGCGCGGGTGTTCTTCGCGACTGCTTCCTCGAATTCACGCTGCACCGTCTGAAAATCCCCCATGTTCAGCTCATAGGAATAATTGCCCACGAGGGCGTCAAACACCTGCACCACACTGATTTTTGCGCCATCTGCCAAGGCCCATGCCGTGCTGATAATGCGTGCGGATTCGTCGGAGCCATCAATGGCCACCATGACATGCTTGTAATTACTCATCAGTCTCTCCCTGTCGATATGCAATCGGGTTCACGGATACTGCCCGGGACTGTATGCCCCTGGGGGATAGTAAGACAAGGCCTGCCCTCCCACAACGCAAACGGGTGGATAGGCAAGACTATCGGGAGTGGAATTGATCCTGCGCAAATCCGTCCGCGCCCGAAGGCACGGACGGACCAGGCAACTTATCTGCCAAGCAGGAAGATGGTGGCCAGAAGGCCAGCGGTAGACATGGTGATGGTATAGGGCAGTGCCAGCACCACCATGCGGCCGTAGGACAGACGAATCAGGGGAGCCAGCGCAGAGGTCAGCAGGAACAGGAAGGCTGCCTGACCGTTCGGCGTCGCGATGGACGGGATATTGGTACCGGTATTGATCGCCACCGCCAGCAGGTCGAACTGCTCACGGCTGATGTTGCCGGCCTGGAAGGCTGCCTGCACTTCAGAGATATACACCGTGGCCACAAACACGTTGTCCGACACCATGGAGAGCACGCCGTTGGCGATATAGAAGGCTGCCAGTTGCGTGTGCCCTTCCATCGCCAGCACGAAGTCCACCACCGGGGTGAACAGGTGCAGGTGGTGAATCACCGCCACCACCGTGAAGAACACCACCAGCAGGGCGGTGAACGGCAGGGCTTCCTGGAAGGCATGGCCCAGGCGGTGTTCGTCGGTAATGCCGGTAAAGGCAGTGGACAGAACGATGACGGACAAACCGATGATGCCCACTTCCGCCAGGTGGAAGGCCAGGCAGATCACCAGGAACACCGCCACAACGGCCTGAATCCACAGGTTGAGAATGTCGGAACGGGTCATCTTGGCCGTCTGCTCATCGTCGTAGTTCTGCAGAATGGCACGGACACTGTCGGGCAGCGTGGCGCCATAACCGGCGATTTTCAGCTTCTCTACCACAATCGTGGTGGCCAGACCGGTGAACAGCACCACCATGGAAACCGGCGCGACGCGTACAAAGAACTCCACGAACTGCCATTCCATGATGTGACCGATCAGCAGGTTCTGCGGCTCACCCACAATCGTACAGACCCCACCCAGGGCGGTACCGATGGCGGCATGCATCATGATATTGCGCAAGAATGCCCGGAACTGCTCCAGATCAGAGCGATTCGACTCGATAACGCTGTTATCGTCGCTGATATCGTGGTTTTCCTTATCGTGGTGAAACCCCGACGCCACCTTGTGATAGACCCCAAAGAATCCCGAGGCTACGGCAATCACCACCGCCGTCACGGTCAGGGCATCCAGGAAGGCCGACAACACGGCGCCCATGATCGCGAACATCAGGGACAGTATGGTCTTGGAATGAATTTTCAGCAGAATTTTTGTGAAGGAAAACAACAACATCTGCTTCAGGAAGGAAATGCCCGCCACCATGAAGATCAGCAGCAGAATCACCGGAAAATTGACGTGCGCCTCTTCGTAAACCGCTTCCGTGCTGGTCATCCCGATCACCACGGCCTCGAAGGCAAGCAGGCCGCCCGGCTGCAGCGGGTAGCATTTCAGAGCCATGGCGAGAGTGAAAATAAACTCTGCAATCAGCATCCAGCCGGCAATGAATGGATCGACCAGGAAGAACAGGACCGGGTTCAGAATCAAAAACCCGACAATGGTCTTCTTGTACCAGTCCGGGGATGACCCCAGAAAGTTCTTTAAAAACGTTTGGCCATATGTAGCTGTCATGAGCATTCCTCGAACTTCTTTTTTTATTTACAGATAACGCGTCCCGGTGCACGGCCTTCCCCCGGAAGTCCCGGCCCGAAATCCCTTCCAAATAACAAATGCGGAGACTTACCGAATTCGTCACCAAATTCAATAGAGGAGAAGTGTTTTCTTGTAACTAAAGAAGAAGGGCCCAGGCAGCTTCACTGCCCGGACCCTTGCGTTGAGACATGCCCGGTTCTTTATACCAAGAGATAGATGGTCGCCAGCAGGCCGGCAATGGACATGGTAATGGTGTAGGGCAGGGCCAAAATGACCATGCGACCATAGGACAGGCGAATCAGGGGAGCCAGCGCAGAAGTCAGCAGGAACAGGAACGCTGCCTGACCGTTGGGCGTGGCAACCGACGGAATATTGGTGCCAGTGTTGATCGCCACCGCCAGCAACTCGAACTGCTCGCGACCGATGCGACCCGCCTCAAATGCCTGCTGCACCTCGGAGATGTACACCGTGGCCACGAACACGTTGTCGGACACCATGGACAGTACGCCGTTGGCAATATAGAAGGCCGCCAGTTGTGCATTGCCCTCCATGTCCAGCACGAAGTTCACCACCGGGGTGAACAGATGAAGCTCATGAATCACCCCTACCACGGCGAAGAACACCACCAGCAGCGAGGTGAACGGCAGCGCTTCCTGGAAGGCATGCCCGATGCGATGTTCGTCGGTAATTCCGTTGAACGCCGTCGCCAGCACGATCACGGCCAGACCGATGATGCCGACTTCTGCCAGGTGCAGCGCCAGACACACCACCAGGAATATGGCGACAGCGGCCTGTACCCACAGCTTCATGATGTCGTTCTTGGTCAGCTTGGCCGTCTGTTCTTCGTCGTATTTTTCCAGAATGGCGCGGACATTTTCCGGCAACTGCGTGCCATATCCGGCGATCTTGAACTTCTCCACCAGCACGGTGGTCAGCAGCCCCACGATCAGCACCGGCAGGGAGACCGGCATGACGCGCACATAGAACTCCACGAAGTCCCAGCCCATGATGCTGCCGATCAGCAGGTTCTGCGGCTCACCCACAATGGTGGCGACGCCGCCCAGTGCCGTACCCACGGCCGCGTGCATCATCAGGTTGCGCAGGAAGGAGCGGAACTGTTCCAGGTCTGCGCGGCTGCCTTCCTTGACCGAGTGATCCTCGGTCACGTCGTGGCCGGAGGCATCGTGATGCAGACCGGATGCCACGCGGTGGTATACCCCGTAGAAACCGGAGGCCACCGCGATCACCACAGCGGTCACCGTCAGCGCATCGAGGAAGGCGGACAGAACAGCCGCTACCAGGGCAAAGAGCACACTCAGTGCCAGCTTGGAGCGCACGCGCAGCAGGATCTTGGTGAAGGTGAACAGCAGCATCTCCTTCAGGAAGGAAATACCGGCCACCATGAAGATCAGCAGCAGAATGACGGGGAAGTTGACCACGGCTTCGTGGTACACCGTTTCGGGGCTGGCCATGCCAATGGCAATGGCCTCAAAAGCCAGCAGCCCCCCCGGTTGCAGCGGGTAGCATTTCAGGGCCATCGCCAGAGTGAAGATGAACTCCAGGATCAGTACCCATCCGGCGACGAACGGATCCACCACAAAGAACAGGATAGGGTTGAGCACGAGAAAACCGACGATCGTCAGTTTGTACCAGTCGGGCGACGCCCCCAGGAAGTTCTTTAAAAAAGCCTGACCATAAGTAGAAGCCATAAATGATGTCCTTAAAACCTTTATTGTCTATGGGGGTCGCGAGAACCCTTGCTGATTTCCAGTCGAATCCCTTGTATTTGCTCAATCCCTTGAACCAGATGCGGCGTCGCACTCATGAGAAAAGGTTGCAAGCTATTGATTTTTATTTTTAATTTTTTAGATTCTGACCATTGCCTATATACCTCCGCCAACAGGCAGGGGCGCTTTGGGGCACGCATGCCCAGTGTATAAGAACCTGCAAATGACATTTTTCGTCCATAGTATTCATCGGAAGAATCTCCTACACTGCTTCAAGTCCTACAAAATGTCCTACAAAACCCAAACCACGAGCCTATGGCCAGTCAGTTCAATATCAGTCGCGCGACCGTGCAGGAGCCTCTGCTGGAGTGGTCCAACCACTCTGTGTTCCTGATTGCACTGATCAGTTACGTGGCGCTGGCCCAGCTTTCCCAGGTCCTGTACAACCCGGTGACCAACGGTGGCACCTTCTGGCCCGGCGCTGGCCTCAGCCTGGCGCTGCTGCTCATGCTGCCAACCCGGCAGTGGATCTGGGTCATCGCGGCGGTTGCCGTGGGCGAATTCATGGGCAACCAACTGCGTGGCTACCCGGCGTCTGCCAATGCCTTCTGGACCTCCGGCAATTTTCTGGAACCCCTGATCGGTGCCATTCTGATCCGACGTGCTGACAATCAGACCGGTGCCCTGGCACCACTGCCCAATCTGATGCGTTTCCTTGGCTTCGGGGTGTTTCTTGCGCCCCTGATCGGGGCCAGCATCGGCTCTATCGGCACGTTTTATATCATGGGCACCCCGTTCTGGCATTCCTGGCCCAAGTACTTCATCGGCGACGCTCTCGGGGTGCTGATCATTGCGCCGGTGCTGCTGACGCGTGTGCGCTTCAGCTCTCCCCTGCACTGGCCCCAGGAACTGCTCCTGTTTGCGTCGCTGCTGGCACTTGCCTCCAGCCTGATTCTGCGCAACTGGACGGACATCCTGGACATGATCCTGCCGTTCCTGTTCCTGCCCTTCATGCTCTGGGCTGCGCTGCGTTTCGGGCTCAAGGCCACCGCCAGCACCAGCCTCTTTATTGCCGCGGCTGCCGTCTTCGCCACGGCATTCGGCTACGTGCCCTATCATTCCAATGTGCTGCCTGAAGTCCACGGCGTCACCATGATGCAGGTGCGCCTGTTGATTACTTCCGCCACGTCCCTCGTCGTGGCCGTCCTGACCAATGATCTGATCCAGGGGCTGAGCAATGAGAAGCGGCTGATGCGTCAGGCACACCGGGACGAACTGACCGGACTGTACAACCGCGCCGGGCTGCATTTTCGTCTCAACGAATCAGCACGACATCAGCACGACGCAGAGGCATTGCACCTGCTGATCTGTGATCTGGACAGTTTCAAACCCATCAACGACCGTTTCGGACATCTGGCGGGCGATCAGGTGCTGATAGAGGTGGCAAAGCGTCTTTCCGCGTGTATCCGCGATGGCGACGCGGCGGCAAGAATTGGGGGCGATGAGTTTGTAGTGCTGCTGGACAACAGCGATCGTCAGTCCGTGTCCCTGATTGCGCAGCGAATTCTGGAACAGATGAGCAAGCCGGTGACCGGCAAGTTTGGCGAGGTGGAGATTTCCATGTCCATCGGCATTACGCCGTGGAGACCGACCGTGGACATCAATACGGCGCTGCATGCGGCCGACCAGGCGCTGTACCAGGCCAAGCACGAAGGCAAGAACCGCAGCGTGTGGGCAACTCTGTCGATCTAAAAAAAAACGGGAAAGTGCCTGAACACTTTCCCCAAGAGACTTTACTACTCACGTCCAAATCTGGACGGCGCGCGCACTACTCCGGCACGCGAGCCGCTCGAATTTCCACTTCCGCCAGCCAGCCTTCACGTACCAGCGCCGCTACCTGGACAAAGGAGCGTACCGGTTTCATCGGGTTGATATCGCTGCCGAAAAACTTCTGGTAACCGGTGTTGAACCCGGCAAAATCCAGCATGCCGTCTTCACCGGCCACTGCGAAGACACGCACCTGTACCACGTCCTCCAGAGACCAGCCCATGCTTTCCAGCGTGGCCTTGTAGGTGTTGAAGATGTCGATGGCCTGCTCTTCCATCGTGCCCCAGCTTCCGTCTGCCTTGGGCTGAGCACCGGCACCACTCAGGTACAGGGTTTCAGCACCCGGCGGAATGGAGATCACGCCATAGAAATTGCGCCCCTCGTTGTAGCGACCGATTTCCGCCGGTGCCGCATCCATGGCCGCACTCGCGGTCTCCTGCTCACTGCAGCCGGTCAAGGCCAGCGTCGCAGGCAGGGCAATCGCCAGTGTGGCCTGGCGCAGGTTGAAACGAAAAGACTTGCTCATGATGACTCCTTGTTGGTCCTTAACGGCCCAGTGTATTGATGTAACTGACAACGTTGTTGATCGCAGCCTCGTCCGCCAGGGACGCCGCCATGGGGCCCATCTGCGCCCCGTAGGTGTCCTGCGGATCCTTGCCACGGTAACCGGCCTTGAAATTCTGTAACTGGGTAACGAGATACCAGTCGTTCTGCCCGGCCAGTGCCGGCGCGCCCAGTGCCGCATTGCCCTCACCACTGGTCCCGTGGCAGCTTGCGCAGGTTGCGTACAGTGCCTTGCCTGCCTCGGCGTTACCGGCAATGGTTACCGGCGTCGGCATGTATTTCCAGGTGCCTACCCACTGCACAAGATCGGCAATGCTGTCGTCGCTGAGCTTGGCTGCCATGGGCTGCATCTCGGTGCCCTGGAAGTCCTCCTTGTGGGTGCCACGGATGCCGGCCCGGAAATGTTCGAGCTGGCGCTTCAGATACCAGGGCTCCATGCCGGCCAGGCGGGGCGCCTGCACCCCTTCACTGCCACCGCCGTCAGCGCCGTGACAGGTTGTGCAGTAGTGATCGTTGTAATAACTGGTGTCCATCTCGGCGGCGGCATTGAGGGACAGGCCACCGGCGGCAAGCGTCAGGGCCAGAAGGCTGTGTTTCATCGTGCTGATCTCCTTGAACATTCCTGGTATCCCCTTATGCCTGTGCAGCCATGCTGCGAACGCGCTGATCCATGTCTTCCAGTGCCCAGTGGGCGGAGGCAATGGCGCTCTCCTGCCAGGCACCGTGGTAAGCCATCTGATCCCCAATGAAGTAATGACGGCCATTGACCGGCTGCTGCAGGCGGTCGAACAGGGTCTGTACCTCGTCCGTCCAGCCACTGAAGCCGCTGCCCCAGCGCGCGGAGCAGCCCAGCATGTGGTTCATGCGGTGCCAGGCGATGGTGACGGGCTTCTCGACCACATCACGGTAGTTGGGATGCAGTTTCTCCCCCTGAGCCAGCGCCGCCTCAACACGCTCTTCCTGACTCATCTTGGTGAAGACCATGCCGCCACCGAAGTTGTAGGCAGACAGAATGATGCCCTTGGCCTTGTGAATCCCCTGCGGCGGATACCAGATCTGGGAGATCGGTGCGTTGATCCAACTGATGCCGCCGTAAATGTCCTCGTCTTCCCAGAAACGGTACTTCGCCTGGAAGGCAGACTTGTAAGCCTCGCCGCGGCGAATGGAACGCATGGAGGTAAGGTAGTCTTCGGGGTAGTTGTTCGGAATGCCGGTCATCAGGTGCGCCGGAATACAGTTGAAGCAGTAGTCTGCGGAAATCGAGTGACGCTTGCCGTCGTGATCGTAGGCCACGTCCACGCCATTTTCCTTGATCTGCACGCCCACGACCGGCGCGCCATAAATCACCTTGTCACCCAGCTTGCGGGTGAAGCCCTGAATCACCATGTCCATGCCGCCCACAGGCTGCATCAGCATGGGGCCGGTCTCGCCCTCGTTGGCAGTAAAGGTGTTGCCGATCAGGCGGCTCTTCATCAGGTTCTTGAACTCGATCATTTCCTTTTCCACACCATGATCGAGCAGACCGCCGCTGACATATCCCGCACGGGAGCTGCCGTGGTAGGTCATCTTGTTGCGGTCGAGGTCGCCAAACTGGCGAATCAGCCCGAGGATGATTTCGGACTCCGACTCGGTGAAGGGTTCGTTCAGTTGCGCGGTGGTGTAGCACTTGGCAAACAGTTCCGCGAGGAAGCCGCGCACGTTGGTGGATACCTCACCGTTGCGCACGCGCTTGCCGCCCATCATGTTGTCGTCCTGCATATAGGCGGTCTTGGATTCGTTGATGAACATTTCCAGTTCCACCCCCAGCTCCTTGCAGTAGTGGAGCAGGTTGCGGTGGGTACTGGGGATACGGGCCGCGCCCGCGTTGAAGTACATATGGGGTTCGTTGTCCCAGTCACAGACCTGGCGGTTGCCGATCTCGTCAATCACGGTGCCCGAGCGCACGGTGAACACCCGTCCACCTGCCCGATTGGATGCTTCCAGTACCGTGCAGTCGTACCCTGCCTTGGTGAGTTCCCAGGCCACTGTCAGGCCCGAAATGCCCGCACCAAGAATTACCACCTTGCCCTTCCCGGGCATGGGGGCCGCCAGCGACAGCGATGCCGCTTTCGCGGTCATCGGCAACAGGCTCAACGCAGAGCCCAGTTGAATCAGCGCACCCGTACCGAAGGTGGCACTGAGCAGATTCATGAATTCACGACGACTTACAGAGTGACTCATTTACACACAACTCCTGATAGTGCAGTTTCAGAAATGTCCTTGTCTTGACCAGCCTCTACAACAAACAGCAAACAGCGGTACAGCATTCCGGCATGCAGACAGCAACACTGCCTGCATGCCGGGTTCAACATCAGAAGTCAGCCGTCAGACGCATGTAGTAGTAGCTACCGTCCCAGCTCACCGGTGTGCCGGTCGGGTAAATAGCACCACAGCAGTAGTCGCCGATTGCATCCTTGTCAGGGTATTTGTCAAAGATGTTGCGACCACCTGCCGCGACCGCGAACATTTCGTTGATCTGATAACGTCCTTCCAGATCGAACAGCACCGTGCTGTCAAACTTCTGCTTGAGCAACACACCGCCGCTGGAGTTGGAGTTGACGTAGGGACCGTAGAAGTTCGCGCGGCCCATGACAGTGAGATCGCCCACGCTATGGCGCGCACTCAGCACACCACGCCATTCCGGATCGCTGTTCTCAAAGTCGTAGGTGTTTTCAGCATTGAGGTAAGCGCTCGGGTCGGAATCGAACTCGCTCTTGTTGTAGTTCATCGACGCCGTCACCGTGGTCATCTGGCCGTTGGACCAGTCGATCGGATAGGTCGCCACAATGTCTACACCCTGAGTCTTGGTGTCGAAGGCATTGGCGAAGTACAGCACGCCGCCAATGGACTCCGCCCCTGCCACATTCGCTGACTTCAGTGCCAGGTAGTTGGTGTAGGCAGAACCCGACGTCGGATCGGTAGACACATCACGGGTAGAGATCGCGTAGGTGCGATCCTTCACGTCGATGCGATACAGGTCGGCAGTCAGGTCAAGCTGCCCGAAGCTGGAGGTAAAACCAAAGGTATAGTTGGTTGCCAGTTCGGGAGTCAGGGGCGAGGACCCCAGCGCCAGGGCCACGTCGCTGCTGGCCGGGAACAGACCGGTAGCGACCGGGAAGCCGTTGGGCAGACGCGTGGAGACGTTGATGGTGCCCTGCTGACCCGGAGTCGGCGCACGGAAACCGGTGCCGATGGAGGCGCGCAGGCCGAAGGTATCGGTGATGTTCAGCTTGCCGGCGAGCTTGCCCACCAGTTCGGAATCAAAGTCCGAGTAGTCCTCATAGCGCACGGCAGCCTGCATGAACAGATTGCTGGTCACATCGGCGCTGACGTCCAGATAGGTCGCGTAGGAATCCCGGGTATAGGTGTCCGAGAACTGCGGAGAGTTGCCCGGGAAACCGTTGGAACCCACACCCACCACCTTGTACACCGGATCACTGCTGTTGGAGCAGTCCAGCGTGGAGCCGTTGGCAATCGCCGTCAGACCCGCAGATGTCGGAGTCTTGTCTGCGGCACACAGGTCCCAGGGGTCCGGTGTTGCGTAGGGGCCAGGCGCATAGGATGCCACGTCTCCGCCCACCACCTCATAGGACTCGTCCATGTAGCTGGCACCGAAGGCAAACAGCACGGGGCCGAAAGCCGAGGTTTCCATCTCGTAGGAGAAGTCTGCCTGATACTGGGTTTCCTCGTTGATGAGGTCGCCGGGGTGGAAGGACGTGGGAGAATCCGGGCCCATGGACGGGTTTACGGTATTCTTGAGTGTGTATTCGATCTTGCTGTTGCCGCGACGACCGCTGAAGTCGTACATGACGCCATTGCTCATTTCGCCGCGGATACCGCCGACGAAGGAGTAGTCCGTCACGTCACCGAAGAAGCGGGGAGTGAAACCGCCGGGGAATTTTTCCAGCGGGGAATAGATGGAGCCATCGGCTTCACGCAGATCCTCGATCGTGCCGTTTTTGGGATAACGATAATAGAAGCCGCCGTCAGCAGAGCTCTCGGAGTAGTTACCGAAGGCGTACAGCTCAACGCCGCCACCCAGATCATAACCGCTGTTGAAGAACACCCGTGCGGCATCCGTGTTCGGCTGCCCCCAGGGCTGCACGACATCGCCAGGGCCGATATTGGCATTGGCCGCCCCTGCCATAAAGGCGGGATCATTGGTGTAGGCTGCGTACCAGGCGGAGGGGTTGTAGACCGGATTGCTCGGGTCGAGACAGAACCAGGACTCACAGTATTGCTCGGCACGTGTGGTGGCATCCGCTTCGCTGAATTCCCCGGAGATGCTGAGGAAGCCACTCTCACCCAGCGGCAGACCAACGTTGCCCTGCACCGTGATCTGGTCGCCGTCCCCTTCTGTATAGCCGCCCTTGTCCACGGTCAGGCTGATGCCTTCCGTGTTGTCCTTCAGAATAAAGTTGATGACGCCGGCGATGGCATCGGAACCGTACTGGGCAGCCGCGCCGTCACGCAGCACTTCAACGGATTTCAGTGCGGCTGTCGGGATGGTGGCGATGTCCGGACCCTGGGTACCGGAACCGCCAATGGACACCAGTGCCGCGCGATGGCGACGCTTGGAGTTCACCAGCACCAGTGTCTTGTCGGTCGGCATCCCCCGCAACTGGGCGGGGCGAATGAACGTGCCGCCGTCACTGATCGGCTGACGCGAAATATTAAAGGAAGGCACAAGAGTCTTGATGACATCGTTGGTGTCGGTAAAGGCGACTTCCTCAATGGTCTCGGTGTTGAACACGTCGACCGGCACCGGCGAATCGGACACCGTGCGGGGACGGGCACGCGAGCCGGTAATGATGATCTCCTCAAGATCCGCTCCGGAATCCTGGGCATGTGCAATGGTCCCGATGGACCCGGTACTGAGACTGGCGATCAGCAGCGTAAGTAGACGTCGATTTGTGGGAATCACGGTTCTGCTCCTCTGATAGTTGGGTTAACTCTGCTGCGCTACCGATCCAGGTCTTCATGGGGTATACAACGTTGCAGCAGGACTGTGCGAATTATTCCCCTCCTGCCTCCTGAAATTCCTTCCGACTTGATCCCGAATTTCTCCCGGGCCTGGGAGAACACGGGGAGAACCCGCGCCAGGCCGCGTGGCTGGTATCTAAATTGCACAAGGAAGGGGTGAGCGCAGGAAAGCGTATACAGGCCACAAAATGCGGCCATTGTGTGCGCCAGGGATGAACCACGATCGCGCACGCGCACCAAAATGCGGCAATTGCACTACCGGGGGAATGAATGACAGAGGCGGAAATCAACCGCATCATCATGCTGGGGCCTTTCGAAATATCGAAGGGCGGCTGCACCATTACGCTGGGCGACACCGAAGCCAAGGTATCGCCGAGAGCAATGGATGTGCTTATCTATATGATCGAACACGCCGACCGCATCATCAGCACGGAGGAGCTCCTGCACCGCTTCTGGAGTTCTGTCGCCTCCGATCACGCCGTGCACAAATCCATTGCTGAATTGCGTGCCGCCATGGGCGACAGTGTCCGCCGCCAGCGCTATATCAAGACAGTGCCCAAACGCGGCTACAAACTTCTGGCGCCGGTGATTCGCGACAGCGCCACAGAGGCCCCGGCACCGCAACCCCTGCCTGCCCGCATGAAACAGTATCTGGAGCTGTTCGACCTGCGCCAGTTTGCCGTGGCCTGTACGGCAGTGATCGTGCTGCTGGGCCTGGGCTGGCTCGCAGAATCCCAGCGACAGGTGCAGTTGCCGGGCGATGAATTCGTCATTGGTGTTGCCCCCTTTCGCTTTGAAAGCAACGGCATGGACACCAATCGCTATCTCGTGGACGGGCTGACCAGTACCCTGATCAACGGCCTCTCCAATCTTGGCCCGCTGCGGGTGCTTTCCCTGAACAGCGGACTCGAACCTGCGGGTGGCCGTGCAGGCGCCTCCCGTCTGCCCTCCCAGGTGACGCATGTGTTGCAGGGCACCCTGATTCAGGCAGACGATCGCCTGCGCGTGATCGTCAACCTGGTGCAGGCCCACGATGGCATTCTGGAATACTCCGGCCGTTTTGACATGAGCCAGGGCGATCTGTTCAAGATTCAGGATGCCATTGTCGGCAACATCGTGAACGCACTGGCCATTCATCTGGACGACGAAAACCGGGCCCAGATGGAAGACTGGGGAACCCGGGATGCCATCGCCTACGACCGTTTCATGAAGGGCGATTTCCACAATGCCCAGTTCAACCCGGACGACTGGCATCTGGCCATCGGCTATTACCAGGAGGCGATCGCTCTCGACCCCGCCTTCGTCAACGCCTACCTCGGAGTGGTCACTGCCGCCAACAATCTCTCGGTCTACAGCCGCAACGAGGAGCGCCGCGAGCTGATTCGACTGGTTGCCGACATGCACCGCGCCGTGGCCAGCCTGGATCAGAATCATCCGGCACTGGAATCCATTCGGGCTGTGGAACTGCGCATGGCCGGCAACGAGTATCGCCAGGAAGAAGCCGTGCTGCGCCAGCAGATTCTCTCGGGCAACCCGCCGGACTTTGCCATGGCACACTACGCCCTGCTGCTGATGAGCGGGCGCCTCTATGACGAGGCCTCACGCTTCCTCGACCGTGCCGAGCACGTCGGCCCCTTTGAACTGTCCCCGGATGAAATCTGGAGTTACCGCGTCAGTCTGTTGCCCCCCGCCGAATCGATTCCTGCGCGCAAACTGCAACTGCAGGAGCGCCCCAAGCACATCGGCTTTCTGGGAGCCCTGGCACGGGAGCTCACGGTCATGGGGCGTTACCAGGAAGCGCAACCCTATCTCGAACGCCAGCGAATGGCCGACAGCGTGGGCATTTCCTGGCAGTTGACCAACAGCATCGTCGAGGCATCCCGAGGACTGATGAACAGGGAAGACGGCCAGTTCCGCATGAGCGGTTCACCGGACCAGGATGCAGCCTATACGCATGGCGCGGCCAGTTTCATCATGGGCGATTTTGCGACCGGCGCCGAGGCATGGCGCAGCCTGGACCCCTTGCAGAAGCGCTGGCTGCTGAACCTTACTCCGCAAATGGAGATGTATTACCCGCTGGCCATCAACGCCAGCAGTGAATACCAGAACCTGCTGGATGAGCTCGATGTCGGCAAGAGCTGGCAGCGCACCCTGATGGAAGGGATTATGGTGATGGAGGGCGTCACGGGCGTGAAACTGAGCGACACCGCCTACAGCTATTACCAGCAGGGCCGCTTCATGCTGCGCAACAATCTGTGGACCGAGGAACAGTGGCCCGTGCATGCGCGCGCCACCAGCATTCTGTCGGAACCCTGAATCCGCCAGCGATCAGGGAAGAATCTCGCTCACCAGTTCCGGAGGGCGGCATAACCTGGCACCTTTCTCCGTGATCACAATGGGACGATTGAGCAGAACCGGATGCGCGAGAATCGCGTCCAGCAGCGCTTCGTCCCCGAGTGCAGGGTTGTCCAATGCCAGGGCCTGGTATTCGGACTCATTCGTGCGCAGCAGTTCACGCAGGGGAAGCCCGGTCGCCGCCAGATCAGCCCGCAGGCTCGCCTTGTCCAGGGGCACTTTCAAATACTCGACGATCTCCGGCTGCAACCCTGCCTCCTCGATCAGTGCCAGGGTTGCTCGGGATTTGCTGCAGCGGGGGTTGTGATAAAGACGGATGGACAACGAAAATCTCCTTGCTGGGAATATCAATCGGCGCAGACCCGGTTGCGGCCTGCCTTTTTCGCACGATAGAGCGCCTTGTCTGCGCTGTTCAACAGGATGTCGACAGTATCGAGCTCAGGACCAAACGTACTGATTCCGATCGAGACGGTAAAATGCAATGCTTCCTCGCCGTTGTCGGTGCCAACGGCGGTGGCCGCCAGAACCTCCCGCAGCCGCTCCGCCACTTCCAGCGCTTCTTCCCTGTCGGTTTCAGGCAGCAGGAAGGCAAACTCCTCGCCACCAAGGCGACCGGCGATATCCGTATCACGCAGCGTATCCACACAGACCCTTGCCAGCTCCATCAGCACCTTGTCGCCCTGCTTGTGGCCGTAGGTGTCATTGACGCGTTTGAAGTGGTCCACATCCAGCATCAGCAGGGACATTGGGTGCGTATAGCGGATGGCGCGGTTGAGCTCATCTTCGGCCAGCTCGATAAAATACCCCCGGTTGTTGAGGTTCGTCAGGTAGTCGATGTGCGCCTGGCGCTCCAGTTGCGCCTCCAGCTTCTTGCGCTCGGTAATATCGGTGGAAATGCCGCACATGCCCACGATGATCCCATCGGCATCACGCACGGGCGTCTTGACAGTATGGTAGTAGCGGACCTCCCCCGTGGCCTTGATGATGTTGCGCTCTTCGCGATCAATCGTCTGCCCGTAGTCCATCACCTGCCGATCGTTTTTCTGCAGATCATTGGACGCTTCCAATTCAAAAAACTCCCGGTCGTCACTCCCTACAACCTCGTGCAAAGGTCTGCCAAAAAGTTCGCAGGCCAGCTCGTTGGCGTAGGTGTATCGGCCCTGGGTATCCTTGGTAAAGATATAGGCGCCAATGCTGTTGACGACAGCCCGCAGGCTGAGCAATTCAAGATGGAAGATGTCGGCGGACTGAGTCATGAAACAGTTCTGGGGTGAGTGCGAACGTCTTTATAGCACATTCTCTGCCCACGGCAAGGCGCCACGATACTGCCCGTATGACGGGACGAAAAATGGCGACGAGGGGGGTTGACCCGCCTTAATATGTCCATTAGTCTGGACACATGGAAATAAAGACCGCCATCGCCATCTTCGCCGCCCTGTCCCAGGACACCCGCCTGCGGGCCTTTCGCCTGCTGGTCGAGGCCGGGCCGACCGGCATGCCTGCCGGGGCAATCAGCGACGCACTGGGCACCCCTCACAACACCCTGTCTTTCCACCTGAATCACCTGCTGCACGCCGGCATCGTGTCTTCCCGCAAGGACGGACGCAGCGTCATTTACTCCACCAACTTCGAGGCCATGCGCGAACTGCTCGCCTTCATGGTGAAGGACTGCTGCGGCGCAGACGTCGCCAGCATCCGTGAAGACGTGGCCGCAGGTTGCTCCATCATTGAACTGGCAAACTGCTGTCCGCAGCGGAGCGCCCCGGAAACAAGCCCCACCTGACCTCTGCTGAAGGAAGCTCATCATGAAACGCATGCACATCCACGTTGGCGTCGACAATATTGAACAAAGCGTTCGTTTTTATTCCGCTCTCTTCGGCAGCGAACCCGCCAAACGCAAGGCCGACTATGCCAAGTGGATGCTGGAGGACCCGCGTGTCAACTTCGCCATCTCCACGCGGGCAAAACGCGGAGTCGATCACCTCGGCCTGCAGGTGGAAGAGGACGAGGAACTGAACGCGATGCGCGAGCGCCTGAAGGCCGCAGACCTGTCCATGTTCGACGAGGGCGAAACCGTGTGCTGCTACGCGAAATCCGACAAGTCCTGGGTCACCGACCCCAGCGGCATCGCCTGGGAGGCCTACCAGACCATGGCGGACGCCAATCTGTTCTCCGGCCACGAAGACGCCAGCGACAAGGCCTGCTGCACGCCGGAAACGAAAGGCACGCCAGGCTGCTGCGAACCCGCTCCGAAAGCCACAGGGTGCTGCAGCAAATGAAGAAGGTACTGGTGCTGTGCACCGGCAATTCCTGCCGTTCCGTGATGGCCGAGGCCCTGATCAACCAACTGGGCGCAGGCCACTATGAGGCCGTGAGTGCCGGCAGTCGCCCGGCAGGTTATGTACACCCGCAGTCGCTGGCGACGCTGAAGCGTCATGGTATTGCCACCGGCACTCCGCGCAGCAAATCCTGGGACGAGTTTGCCGAGACGCCAATCGATCTCGTCATCACTGTCTGTGATTCTGCGGCGGCTGAAACCTGTCCGCTGTTTCCCGGCCCTGCCGTCAAGAAACACTGGAGCACCCCCGATCCCGCGTCCGCAACCGGCACACCCGCCGAGATTGATGCGGCCTTCGATGAGGCCTTCCAACTGCTGAAAGCGCGAATCGAACAGGAACTGCTGTGACAGAGTCATCGTCCCCTCTTGGCGCATTCGAGCGCTACCTGTCGTTGTGGGTTGCCCTCTGCATTGTCGCCGGCGTATTGCTCGGCAGCCTGCTTCCCGGTGCGTTTCAGGCAATCTCCGAGATACAGATTGCCAGCGTCAACCTGGTGGTGGCCGTTCTCATCTGGGTAATGATCTATCCCATGATGGTAAACGTGGACTTTGCCTCGCTGCGGGACGTGGGTCGCAAACCGAAGGGACTGTGCATTACCCTGGTAGTGAACTGGCTGATCAAACCTTTCACCATGGCCGCATTGGGCGTGCTCTTCTTTGAAGGGGTTTTTGCCGATCTTGTGGCCGCCGACAGCGCCCGCGAATACATCGCCGGCATGATACTTCTGGGCGTCGCCCCCTGTACCGCGATGGTGTTTGTGTGGAGCCAACTGGTACGCGGCGACGCCAATTACACCCTGGTGCAGGTGTCGGTGAACGATCTGATCATGGTGTTTGCTTTCGCGCCGATCACGGCGTTTCTACTTGGCGTCACCGACATTGTAGTGCCCTGGGCGACTCTGCTGCTCTCGGTGCTGCTGTACGTACTCATTCCGCTGACAGCCGGCTACATCACGCGCAAACGCCTCGACGCGACGGGGCACGAGGAGCGTGTCGCAGGCTTTATCGCTGCGCTCAAACCCTGGTCGGTACTCGGCCTGCTGGCCACCGTCGTGCTGCTGTTCGGCTTCCAGGCCACCACCATTCTGAGCCAACCCCTGTTGATCGTACTGATCGCCGTGCCCCTGTTGATTCAGAGTTATGGCATTTTCGCCATCGCCTACGCCTGGGCATGGGTGTGGCGGGTGCCCTTCAGCACAGCGGCGCCTGCCGCCCTTATCGGTACTTCCAACTTTTTTGAACTGGCGGTTGCCGTCGCCATCAGCCTGTTCGGTCTGCACTCCGGTGCGGCGCTGGCCACGGTGGTCGGGGTGCTGGTGGAAGTGCCTGTGATGCTCTCGCTGGTCGCCTTTGCCAACAGAACCCGCGCGCATTTCCCGGCCTGAGCCCTCTTTTCTTGGCATGGCCCGCTCCCTGTGGGAGACTCCGCCCTTTATAAAAATATGGAGGCGACCTGAGTGAAAGCCATCGTCTACTTCCAGTACGGCCCTCCCGAAGTATTGCAACTGGCGGAGCTGCCAAAACCCGTTCCGAAAGAGAACGAGATCCTCATTCGCGTGCATGCCGCCGAAGCCACCAAAGCCGACTGCGAAATGCGCGCCTTCCGTTTCGTGGTGAACTGGATCTGGCTGCCCATGCGCCTGGCTCTGGGCATCCGGCGGCCACGCAAACCGGTTCTTGGTGGCTACTTCTCCGGAGTGGTGGAAAGCACAGGCGCACAGGTCACACGCTTCAAACCCGGCGACGCTCTCTTCGGCAGCGTTGGCATGCGCATTGGCGCCTACTGCGACTATATCTGCCTACCCGAAGAGGCCACGCTGGCGCCCAAACCTGACAATCTGAGTTTTGAGCAGGCTGCCGCCGTGCCCCTGGGGGGGCTCAACGCCCTGCACTTTCTGCGCAAGGCAAACATTCAAGCGGGCGAGCACGTGCTGATCAACGGCGCAGGAGGCAGCATTGGCACCTTCGCCGTGCAGATCGCAAAAGCCATGGGCGCTGAGGTCAGTGCCGTGGACAGCCCGGTAAAGGCCGACATGCTGCGTACACTTGGCGTGAAGGAATTCATCGATTACACAAAGGAAGACTTCACCCGGCGCGGCAGACAATACGACGTCATCTTCAACATGGTCGCAAGCTTTCCCTACGGGAAAGCCATCGGGGCGCTCCGGCCGGGCGGTCGCTACCTGCTGGGCAATCCGCCGCTGATGTCCATGATCCGCTCCCTGTTCACGCCCCTGTTCTCCGACAAGAATGCCTATGTCGCCTTTGCAGGCGAGAAGGAAGAGGAACTGCTGACCCTCAAGCGCATGATCGAAGCCGGAGAAATTACGCCCGTGATCGATGGCGTGTTTCTGCCGGAAGAAGCCGCCGAGGCACACCGGCGTGTGGAGCAGGAGGCGCGCCTGGGAGGCGTGGTGATACAGATGAAAACGCCTGACGCCCACCCCTCCCAAACAGACTCATAACAGTTGAGTCAACGCCACTGCATCCGCAGAGTTCGCAACACATGCTGCTGCATTTTTGGGGGGATACCGAGCACCTTTGCCTTGAGCTCCCACCCCGCGAACGCCTCCAGGGTTCGCTCCAGAACACGTTTCTCCCGGTTATTGGGAAGCCCCGCATAGCGGGCCAGATGTTTGAGGTCTGCCAGCGTAAAGTGTGTGGTTTTGCCGTTGATGCTGAGCTGATGGAAACGTGTAAAGTCGCTACCTTCTGCATGACAGAGATCATAGGCAGGAGCAATATCCCACGCTCCCTTCCGATCCATGAGGAAGGAGAAATTCTTTACATGATCATCCTGGTTGCAGCTCACCAGATTGAAAACAACGCGCCGGAATTGCTCCTCAAGGCAGGCCTTTGACAAGCCCAGTCGCCGCATGGTCATGAATAATTGCTCGTAGGAATAGGCGCCGCTTTCGTAGTAGTCAAAATGCATCAAGGCCGCAAAGGTCTGCACGAACTTCTTGCTTCCTTGATCATCCCGGTCAAAGCGACGGGTCATGAAATGATGACGCCCGTTCTCGCTGAACAGTCGACTCTCCATCATCTGAATCCCGCACTCCCTGGCCACCTGATAGTAACTGTACTCCAGCAAACCATAGCCTGCCGGGTCAGCAATGCCCCAGTCACCATTGAAGGCCACACCGTCGAACTTGATAAGCCAGTGCTCGAAACCGTCAGGCAGATCGATTTGGCCAGAGCGAACCTGCTTTGTTGTCGGATTATAGGCAATCACAGCTTTTGCGCGCGCACCGCCGGCAGAAGTCCCCACGCTCAGAATGTCGAGCAGCGCCTGCTCTTCCCGCCCCGCCACAAAGCGGGTATCCAGCGCCTCCCTGTCCGTGAAGGCCATGGAAGCCAACTGAACGAGTTCCCCAATTTCTACCACTTTGTCTTTGGCCACTCCCTCCGCCACCGCAGGCTCAAATTCGAGTGCTCCCATCCCCCGACGCCCTGTGTAGCACAACCGGTCTACCGCATTGAATTCGTCCGCCTGACGCCCTGTGCGAGCGAGCCAGACATCGATGAGCCGGTTGCCGTATTTATCCGGCAGACTGTCGGCAAGCAAACCCGGCAAACCATGAAACGAACGCGGATGCAGATCACGGAACTGATACACACGCCCGGCCCGCACAGGCATCATCAGGGGAGCCGGCTCAACGCCAAACGCGATAAAGTCCGGGTCGTATTCAAAACGCGCAAAGGACTCGCCAGCATCCATGGCAACATAGCCGATGGGCGTTCCCCAAAGCCTGACGGTGGCCGTACTCACGAGCGCTCATCTCCCCACACAAGACCGCCAGCGGTATTCGCCTTTTTTCTGCGGCCGGCATCAGCACGCGCCTCAGCCATGGGAGAGCGGACTTCCTCAGGCAACAGGGCCTCTATGGCAGACACCATTCCCAGGGTTTTCAGCAGCTTCAACCACGATGCCATCTGACTGTCCTGCCCGGCCTCGATTCTGCGCAGGGTTGCCACCCCCAGCCCGGCCTCTTCCGCCAGTTCGGTTTGGGAAAAACCCTGCTGCTTGCGAATGCGTGCCAGCCGGGCGCCCAGCTCTTTCAGCACTTCGGCTTCCGGGGTTAGGTCATTGACTTTCAAGATATCACCTATGATATTAAATATGGCCTTATTGAGCATAATATATCATATATGATATTTATCAATGAATACTTACAAGCCAATTTAATATATCACTTACGATCTCTTTATCGCATAAATACCAATATAAATATCATATTTGATATCTATGCAGGCAGCTTGCACGCCGCCCAATCTGAGAATATGATTCGCATACGTTTCATATACAAAAGGCTGCGTATGGGCATTGTCAAAATCAACGATGAACTGCACGAAGAAATCCGCAAGGCCAGCACGGTGATGGTGCGCTCCATCAACGCGCAAGCGGAGTACTGGATCAAAATCGGCATGCTGGCAGAAGCGAACCCAAACATTCCCTTTATCCAGATTGTCAGCGAGCAGATGAAACTGGCCGACGTCGACATACGGAAAATCGCCAGTGGCTGAGCTCACCCTGAAAACCCCGGCAGAGCTGCAATTGATGCGAGAGGCCGGGAGACTTCTTGCATCGGTTTTTGACCATCTGGACAAGCTCATCGCTCCTGGCATCTCCACCATGGAGATCAACGACCTTGCCGAGCGCTACATCGTTGAGCAACTGCAGGCGCGCCCTGCGAGCAAGGGGCAATATGGCTACCCCTACACCCTCAACACCTCCGTGAACCATGTGGTATGCCATGGTGTTCCCACCACACAGCAGACGCTGAAGGCAGGCGATATTGTCAACGTGGACATCACGCTGGAAAAAGGCGGCTTTATCGCCGATTCGAGCAAGATGTACATGATCGGAGACGTATCACCGCTGGCGAGACGTCTGGTCGACAAGACCTACGAGGCCATGTGGGAAGGCATACGCGCAGTCAGACCGGGCGCGACACTGGGCGACATTGGCAGCGCCATTCAGCGCTATGCCGAAAGGAACGGCTACTCGGTGGTGCGGGAATACTGCGGCCATGGCATCGGCCGCGAGATGCACGAAGACCCACAGGTGCTGCACTTCGGTCAGCCCGGCAAAGGACTGGCGCTGCAGGAAGGCATGACCTTCACCATCGAACCGATGATCAACCAGGGCCGTGCCAAGGTCAAAACCAAAAAGGATGGCTGGACAGTGGTCACCGCTGACAAAAAGTTGTCGGCTCAGTGGGAACACACGGTGGCGGTAACGGCGGAAGGGTTTGAGGTGTTGACCTTGAGAAAGGAAGAATGCACCTGACGCTGGCAGTGCTGGATACTTTGAACGACTCCTCAAAAAAGAAGGAAGCGAACAGGATGCCTCCCGGTTCGCTCCTCCTTCTCTCGACAGGCCCGATCTTTATTTCATCGTTGCCACATGCACCATGCCCATGGCATCGCGCGAGCGGTTGCGCTCGGATCGTGACAGCTCTCCCACCGCAGGGCCGCCCTGATCATAGATCCCACCCCGCAGTGCGAAGACCAGATAATCCAGCGGCTTGAGGACCGCATCGGAATTCTTGTCGGTAAAGACCGCGACGGCGGCATCCATCCTGGCCTCACGATCCATGACATTGGGGTAGGCCAGGATATCGGCGAGCACCGTTTCCAGAATATTCAGATTGTCCAGAATGATTGCCGCCTCCGGTGACTGTGTGTACAGGTCTGGCGCAATCGCTGGCGCCAGGGGCTGCTCACTCGGCGCCGGGAACATGCTCATCCCGCCATCCGTGCCGACCTTGTTCCAGAAACGCTCCATGGCAACGCTCATGCTGCCGGCAAACTGCTTGTCCAGCTCGCCCAGAATGATGGCCTCAAGCGAGGCCAGTTGCAGCCAGTGCTGTGTCCACATCAGGCCGCTCAGCCGGGGAAACGCCGTCTTGAATCCATCCGACTGATCGTGATTGACCAGATAGTTACTCACACTCAGGAGCGGGCTTACCGAGTGACGCTCATCGCTGAGGTACTCCGCTATCGCCCCTTCCACTGCTGCGGGTTTGTCTGTGATGCCCGCATCCAGGTAGATCTCGAACAGCGAATTCTCGAAGTCGCGTCCGCGGCGCAGCACTTCTGCCGCGTGACGACCAATGGCTGCATTGTCGAGAAAGGCGTTTTCCACCTCCTCATTCCCATGACTGGCGCGCATAACACTCAACAGTTGGACGCGAGCCTCCACTTCTCCCTGGGGGTAAGGGCTGTTGCTCATGGAGTGCGTCACGCCACTGTGAGTCATCATGCCGCTTGCCATCATTTCGCTCATGGTCATTTTTTTCATCATGCCCAAGTGATCTGCCAGTTCTGCGCGCTCAGCCTTGTAGGCCGGGTCGGCATTGATTTTGGCTACCGCCTCAAAGGTTTGTGCCTGAGTGAGATTGAAGGCATTGAGCAGATCGGCGAGCTGGGGATATTCCGCCCGAACCTTGCTGCCCGCCTGCGCAAAGGCAGCCTGCGAGGCGACGCTCACAACTGCGGCACAGGCAATTGTGGCGAGTAATGTTCTTGCTGGCTTGACCCAGCCTTGTTGACTGTTTTCCATCGCATCCTCTCCTGCTTCTAGCTTTAAGCCCTTAAACAAAAAGCCCCGAACCACATAACTGACCCGGGGCTTTCTGTTTGTGCCTCGTGGAGGTCCCTTCCTTAGTTGGTAACCTTCACAGGAACGTAGGCGTTGGACCAGCAGCACTGGTTGTCGAACTGACTGTCCGGTGCCGCGAAGTTATCAACACGCAGACGGATGACATAGTCGCCTGGCTCTGAGAACGTTGCCATGGTCTTGGTTTCTGACCAGTCACCGCTTGCGTACATGGACTCGTTACCAGACTCGCCACGCTCACGACCGGTGATTTTCGGGTTGTCGAATGTCACCACGGCGCCTTCCGGACCCTGATGTTCGATCCATTCTGTCCCAAGCGGGAAGAACTGGGTCTTCACTTCGTAACCGCGTCGATCCCCACGATCCTGAACGAACGCACTCAGCTCAATGGGCTTGCCCACCTTGGCATTCAACGGCGCAGCGTAGATTCCTTCACGGCTGACGGACTCGGGGCCGTCTTTCTTGAAGCGAATCGCCGGGTTCAGGGAACCCATCGCTGCGATGTCGTTACTCATTTCATAGGCGGGAGAAGTTGCACGCCCGGGAACGGAGTAGGTGTAGCCAGCGTGGTTCAAAGTCCAGACGACCTCTGTACCTGCCATGTCAGCAGGAACCGTGACGGCAAACACACCGCGCTCCTGCAGACCCACGAAACCACCGCGGCTGTACACAGGGAAATGGGTCGGTTGAACGCCATCAAACTGTGCTGGCTCAATGTGGTTGTTGGCACCCAGAGGGATGTCAACAACTTCTTCACGGTTGCGGTTCACAAAACCGAAGATCATCGTCACGGAACCGTCATCGTTCTTGATCCAGCCGTTGAACATCGGGCCTACCAGGTCGCCGGTGCTCTTGCGAGCGGCTAACTGGTAGTTACGCAGATGCTCGGGAAGCTGCGCATGTACTGCTGACGCGACGGTCATGCTTACCAGTGCGGCGGCGACTACGCTGCCTGCCATACGCTTGAAATTGCTCATTATCGACCTCCTGCGGATACCATGCGTTGATCGCGATCCTGACGTTCCGCCAGCAGCTTCTGATAGCCTTCGTCATCCAGGTGCGTTACCGCAATCCAGGCGTGAGACATCTCATCCGTTGTTCTCTGGCCAGCCCCTACCCACTGATCCGGATCAGGGTTGCGCGGGTTGTTTTCAGTGTTGTCGTACCAGGACGTCAGGATGATGGTGGCACCGGCCGGAATCAGCGGCTGATAGCCATCTTCATACGTGTGGCTGTGGTTCCAGCCTGCGTTCCAGTTGGACGCCTGACTGATGGTCTCGCGACGGCCAGTGGCGGGGTAGAACACTTCCATGGACATGGCCACACCGCGCAGGTGCAGGTGAGGCTGCCAGCTGTCGATACGAACCGGATGATCAAAGGAATGGAAACCTTGAGTCATCAGGGTGCCGTGCGGAGGAATCAGGTAGTCGCCGCCGCCGTCCAGGTTGTACAGTTTCAGGTCCTGACGATAGGCAGTCTTCTCATCGAAGTTGTCTTCTTCGTCGTAGTACCAGATGCCTACTGTTACCTGATCGTCTTTTACAGCCTTGCCATCGGGGTAGTAGTGAATACTCCACGCCACTTTGGAATTTGCAGGCGCAGACCGACAGGCGCCTTCCGGCGTCTTCTCACCCAGCTTGCCGAACGCAAACTCGGACAGACGGTCGTAGGTTACCCACTCACCCTCTTCGTTCTGTACGAGGAAGTGAGAGTTCGCGTGGTGCGTGGAACCGTGAGCGGCCACGGAAGGCTTTGTTTCAACCGCCTTGATGCATCGCGTTTCGGTGATGCCGGAATCCACTTCCGGTTCCCACCACAGGTCCTGGCCGTTCGCCGGCACATCCCACGGAGTGGACTTGATCAGGTGATCGGGCGGGCCAAGCTCGGCGGCCAGACGCCACTCGCCCAGCGCCGGGAATTCACGGGGCGCAGGCAGGTCTTCCGGATTGCCCAGCGGAGAGCCGGCATTCACCCAGTCAACGATAGTGTCGATGTCTTCCTGAGACAGACGCCAATCGTTTTTCAGGTGCTGCACGCCAACGTCTCTATCGTACTGATAGGGAGGCATTTCGCGCTGAGCGACTTTCATCTGAATCAGCGGAGCCCAGGGGCGTACTTCTTCATAAGACATAAGGGACATCGGTCCGATTTGCCCGGGCTGGTGGCAAATCTGGCAGTTGTCCTGAAGGATTCGTGACACTTCTTTTGCATACGTCGGGTGCCCGTCTTCGGCGGCGCTAGCAAATGCGGGCACCAAAGCCATTGCCGAGACCAGCCCTATTACTTTGCTTTTTTCCATGGTTCTCTCCAGTTTGAATTCAATGGCCCAATTACGTCGCCAATCGTAAGCGGCCTTCATAGCCAGGGTGTATTTCTACAGTTGTGAGTCTAGTGAGACGTACGCGCGACGTATTGATTTAAGTCAAGAGATGTAAAGGCAGAGCATTCGAAGTTGTCACAAAGTGTTTCTGCGGGCGGGGAAATTATCTTCTAGCTGATTTTTCCTTAATGTTTTCAATAAGAAAGACGACACCCTCATGTATTCGCTCAGTCATTATGGAATGGCTTTTATCCCAATGATTGAAGATAGGTTTCTATATGATGTTTGATATAGATCAAAGAAATCGGGTGGTTGCTGGAAACAGTTGAATGCAGATATGTGAGTTTCAAGTATTCACAGAAATTTGAAATCAGTCTGACACCGTTGATTCAAATCACGGGGTCAGGTTCGTTGATGTAAAAAATGAAAGAGTCCGATAACGAGCAGTTTACTAGCTTCGTTGAGGGAAGAGATTGATTCGGAATTTGGCTGAGCCAAATTCCTCACCCTGCGGGCAGCCTGCGGCTGTCCAAAACGCGATGCGTTTTGTCGAACTGGGGAGTTGAGCTCGAAGGGTGCCACAAAATAAAAATGGTCCATCATGAACTGCCGTCTGGCGATCAGATCAAGGACGGTGCGGGTCCTGTTGGAAATATCCTTGGCCCCTTCGCCGATTACCTAATTGGCAACGATATTGGCTATACACCAAGAGAAAGACTAGCAGCGAGAAGCCAGAAGCGAGCACGAATCCCTGGTGCTGGTTGAACGACCAAGACTCCCACTCGCTCATCAACATCATTGAAACGAACGCTGGGACTGCGTTAGGCTCCTTTGGCTACTCATTTCCGTCCCTCCAGTTCTGTGGCCACGGGCTGGCTGTCCGCGGAGACATCGTCCTCCGCCGCGAGAATGGCCTTAATGTCTATGACATGCATTGCGCTGAGGTAGATCGTCATGTCTCTCTGCGCGAGAATGATCTCAAGCTCGTTCCCGGTAAGGCCCTCGACCATATCGCGGATGATTTCCCTGCATCCATTCGCGTGGCGGTACATCGCCGAATGATTGGGGCAGAGCGAGAGATAGTTATGGAAGTGACGCTTCTTGAGTCCCGGTAGAAATTCGACGATCTCAAAAAATTCTCTCCCATCATCCAATTTGAACGGCAGCGGGCCTCTGCAAATCTGGCACGTCATCTCGCCGTCTTCGTTGCGATAGTGCTGCCGCAAATATTGCTCCGCTTCCACCTTCACCTCTTCACGGCCAATGGAAACGTATCGGCTGCGAATCTCGCTCACCTTGTCTGGCGCATTTTCCGCCTGTTCAGCAACATTCCGCGCACGCCGTTGGGGATTCGCCGGTTCTCGATCCGGAATAGCGGATTTTGCTGCAGCTTCGCGTTCCGCAAAGAACCTCTCCTGTTCTTCCTGGGGCAACGCTGCAAAACGTTTTGCCCGCTCCAGAGCACTGGCATCAGCAAAACCCGCTCTCTTGGCAACGTCTTCTTTTTCAAGCTTCTGTGCTGACAGGCGTTCAGCTTCACTGCCGAACTGGATTGCTTTCAAACCTCTGGAACCTGAATCAAAAGGAAACCCCTCCGGGAGTGTTCCTATGGACGCTTCCGCTGGGCGGATGAACTCTCCATCCCCCTGCGGAACCCATGCCGCCATCCGCAGTTCGTGCACGAGCATCGAATCGGCACGGCGTGCTCCCCAACTCTGATTGCGCTGATAAGTTGCTTGCAAGTAATCAGGGTGCGATGGCAATGTCGTCAGCGTTCGCCAAACCAGCCGCGACAATTCGAGGCTAGGAGTCTTCAACAACTCAGCCAGTTTCGGGATAAAAAAATCACGATCGATGGGCGAGGTATATCTGTCGCCTCCGACACTTCGCAGATAGTCCCACTTCGGGTTCTGTCGACAGTCGCGGTTTTTGATCTTCAGGTTCGTCTGTGCACCCACGGCCTGGGCAAACGTCCCGATCTGATCCAGCTTGATGCCACCTTTCTGGTAGCACTCATGAAGTGACGCACATGCCGCATCTTCTCCCAATCTACCATAGTAGGCGCAAAGATCAGTCTCCATATAAGGCCTGTCGAGATAGATGCCTGCCGGCGTGTACCACCGACTGTCATCCCCTTGGAAGATGTAATAGTTGGCGAACAGCTTAGCCTGTTCGGGCTGCTTCTTTACCAGGGCAACAAAACGTTTGAAGTCCCGCGAGTAGGTTTTCTCATTGCGAACCTCCGCTTCCTTTGTGTAACGTGCTTTCAGAATAAGTTCGACTTCCTCGGCCTCACCCAGCTCGCGCACGCCCAGGTCGGAAAGAAACTTCTTCGCCTTCTCCTGTTGGGGCTTCGACTTACCCGATGAATATACAAGCGCATCGACTGTAGGCATTCCGTTACCGGTTTGATCGTTTTCAAAGAAGCATTGTGCGGCAACACCGAAAGCGCCGTCGCGCAAGCGCACGATCCTTAGGCTATTGAGCCTGTACAAGAATCCCGATTGGACGTTTTCGTCGTGCAAAAGGGCATAGAACTGTTGCAGCCACTCTGGTGACTTCTGTTCAAGCCACCGCATAAATTCCTCATCCGGCCCTGTCACGCAGTATGGCGAGACGTTGATATACCGGCTGCCCGTTGTGGTCTTTTCCTCAAACGTTTCTATAAACTCGTCGATACCCCACTCCTTTATCTCAAGGCCATCGAGGAAGTTGTCGATACGGCTGTTTCTCTGTGCTGCCCCGATAGCCCACAGCGGCGGGTCGTCGTCGTATTCCACGAGAAACTCGATATCTTCCTCGGACAAGATGCTTTTCAGGGATGCCTTCGCCTGGATCAGGCGACTAGCGGCCGCGTGGTTCCGGTCATGGGTGGGCGTCAACGGGGAAAATTTCATCTCCTCAATGATCGCGTTGCGGATGGGCTGATAACGAGACGGTATCTGATCTTGCGGATTCGGCAGGATCGCCAGGAAGTCAGGCGTCAGCAAACCAAGGGCTTTGATCTTGTGCAGCGACCATCTGCAAAGCTCCGCGATCTGCTCGAACAAAGGCTCATTCGCTGGCGTCTCCTTGATGCTTGCGCGACTCAACTCGGGGACGAATGGACCGTGCAGGTGGAACCGCAACCCGGAGGTTTCCTTGGCGGCGGTAAAAAACACAGCAACGCGCCCCTGGGGTGCCGGGACGATCTTCAATTGTTCTGCCAACGGCTTTATCAAGTCAAACTGGTGCACGCTTGCTAGGAAGGCCAACGGGAACGCGATCGCAACACGATGAGTGGATAGGCCAGGAACCGATTGCTCAAACTTCAGAAAGTGCGAACTCGCCGTTGTCCGACCCTCGCACTGCTTCAGAATCTCGAAATGCGACTCCGAAAGCTCATGGCGAAGTACTTCGCCCGAGTCGCCATTGTCAATTCTCCACCTGATGGCTTGAAGGCTGGACAGGAACAGGAGCGTGGTCTCGTCCAAGTCATTGAGACCCTCCGCTATCTCAGCGTAAGCCTCCTTCGGTGGCTTCTTTGGGCTGTCAAAAGGAAACTCAAAACGGGTCCGGTCTCCAATGGACGAATCAGGTGCGATCGGCTCCGGCAGGATCATTTCGACAATGCGAAAGGAAAATTCACCGGACTGTACGGTCGGAGATTGCGTGTAAACAAAGACGGATTTGAATCCGACACCGAACTTGCCGATCCTGTCCAACGCCTTGTCTTTGGTGCTATTGTGAATGCCTGTGATCGCCGTTACGTCGGCCTCCGTAAATACACGGCTACCATCATGCTCACAAACGAGACGATCCTGCTTGAGTGTGAATGTAACTTGTGTCGCACCGGCATCTTCGGCGTTCTGAAGCAGTTCATAAACAAAGTGAGCGCGATCCGGGTAGAAGTCCTCGAAGATATCGAGATTGACCTCACCCTTGTTGGCGACAAGGGCGTCTATGAGTTTGCGACGCTTCTCTATCAGATCACTGAGAAAGCTGCCCTTCTGTGCGGCACACTGACTGGTCGCTGTCGTCATCTCCGCTCCCTCTCATCCTATGAAGTGGCGTATTTCGCTACCAGTCCGTCGAGCGTGGAATTGGCACGTATCTGGTCATCAGGTATGAGGAGATAAGCCCACGGCTTCGTGCCGCCGCCCGGTGCGTGCTCTGTGGCGGTCATGCACCACTTGGTTGCGGCGGCGGCTTTGGCCTTGACGGTGGCGTCGTCGAGTTCGTTTTGCGCTTTCACTTCACAAATGAGCATTCTTGTCTTGGCCTCGACGACGAAGTCTGGCTCGTAGGCTTCCCCGGAACGGTAGTCGATGCGGAACTGGTTGCGTCCCGGCTTTATCCACTTCTCCGCGCTCGGGTCTGCCTCTAGGACGACAGCGAGACGACGTTCGGGGTCGGTGTCAAACTTCTGGATCGAATAGCAGCACTTGGCGAATCCTCCGAATACGTGCTTTCGGGTATCGGAAAGCGGTGCGATAGCTTGCTTGAAGTCGCGCACGCGTTGTCCGGCGGGCACATTCATCGGCTGAGCCTGAAGAAGCATGAATCCCCGCGTGACGGCGACTTCATAGTCATCCTCACCAAGCGGCGTCTCGCGGTAGTGGTTCATCATCTGCGCGAAGATGAATTCCGCTAGGTGGCGACCGTGCCGGAGCAGAACATTCTCGACCTCGGCATCGTTGGCGAGGTAGGACTTCACGCGCTCGACGACTTGGCCCGCCAGCCTGTAGAGCAATGCGGCATGGGCGTCGTAGTCGATCTCGTTGCGCTCGATCAGGTAGCGCAGCAGATAGTCCTCGGCGCGGGATTCGCGAGGATCGTCAATGGCGCGGGCGAGGTAGACGCGCGCCTGGGTGCGCAGGTCTTCGATGATGATCCCGTCTTCTATCGGCCTCAAATTGATGGACGAGAGGTTGTCGAGGTCGAAATCCTCGAAGGTAAACGTCACCTGCTTTTTCGGCAGAACGACGATCTGCGGGATGGATATGGTCCGGTCGGCGACCGTGATGGCAACCGTTTTGACGATCTGGTCGATGCGTGGTACTTCGATGATGCCCACCAGCGTTCCCTGAGTGGGGCGCACCAGCTCGCGCACTTCGTCGGCAATCTGCTGCTGAACCTCCGCGCCGCGCAACGCTTCGGCGTTTCCGAGCCTGCGTTCATAGCGCTTGATAACCTCCAGCGTAACTTCGGCGGCCCTCTCCTCCTGGGCCGTAGTGAATGTATAGCCCGCACGCGGCTCAGCCACAAATCCGGGAATTTCAGGCAGCCTGCCCATCACCAGCATTTCAACAACCGACGGAGCGGAAACAAGCGTTGAGCCGGTTACCGAAATATCGCCCCCCTCTCCGATTTCCACCGTCTTCATGACAATGGAACCCGGCTCGCGCGCTTTAGCGATGATGTCGTCGAATCGCTCATGCGCGATGACAGTAAGCCTGTCAACAGCAGCAAATTCGTCATCGCCACCCTTGGACACGCGCTTGCCGAATGGGAGACGCAGGCCGCGTCCCAAGGTCTGCTCGGTGAGGATTTCAGACGCGGAGGCGCGCAAAGGAACGATGGTATAGAGGTTGGTGACGTCCCAGCCTTCCTTAAGCTTGTTGACGTGGATGACGATCTCGGTGCTGCCATCCTTTTCCAGCGCCACCAGACGCTGCATTGCGTCTTCACTTTCCTCACCTTTCAGGTTGGAATGAACCTCGGCAACCTTGCCCTTGAAGCGGCCCTTGAAGAATTTTTCGGATTCGACGAACTCGCGCAAGCGCCTCGCCTCGGTCGTATCCGCCGCAACGATCAATATGAAGGGCGTAACCCTCGGCGCGCCGGTCGTGCGGTGATAGCGATCAAGCTCCACGGCCACATGATCGTGGTGGTGGACGGCATCTTCGAGCTTGATCTGCTCCAGCTCCTGCTCGCCCACGGAACGGGGATCGAAGTCCTTGCGCGTAGCGACGGCGGGCTCCTTGACGAATCCGTCCGCCATCGCCTGGCCGAGCGCGTAGTTATAGATGACATTGCGGAAGGGAACGGGCTTCTGGCCCACGGTCTTTGGTGTCGCCGTCAATTCAAGGCCCAGGATCGGCTTCAAGCCATCAACGGCCTTGGCACCAGCGCTGGCACGATAACGGTGTGCTTCGTCCATCAACAGGACAAGATCGTCCAGGCGGGAAAGATAGGCGTAATAGCTCTCGCCGATGGTTTCTTGCAGCCGCTTCATGCGCGGCTTTCCGCGCGGACTTTCTTCTTTGTTGATCTTATCGACGTTGAAGATGTTGATGTGAACGTCGGAGCCGAACAGATCGGACGAACGCCCACCCTCGAACCGCACGCCGACGCCGCTTTCATAATTATCGCCAGTGACGATCAGCGGCGGATTGGCGGCGAATTCCGCGATGCCCTTGAAGACGTACTTCGGGCTGCTGGGCGAGAAATCGGCGATAAGTTTCTCGTAGATCGTCTTGTTCGGGGCCAGCACAAAGAAGTGGCGGCTCTTGCCTGTCAGGTACAGATAGGCAATGAAAGCGCCCATGAGGCGCGTTTTGCCAACGCCGGTCGCCAGCGCAAAACACAGCGACGGAAAATCATGCTCGAATGCCTCGACGCTCGGATAGACGTCGCGGATCGCGGCAAGCGTGGCCTCAGAGTCAGAGTCCTTTGCAAGGTCGATCCGCCCCAACACGTCGGCGAGGATTTCCAGCGAATCGGATTGCGGCTTGCGCAGCGAAAGGCGCTGGCTGATGGTGCGCACGGTACGGTCGCTCATTTGCCGCCCCCCTGACTGAAAAGGTCATCCTGCGACGCGGCTTTGCCGTTGTCGCGCCTCCTACCTGCCTTGGAAATCGGTTCGCCACCGCCGGGGACGTCTGGCTCGCGGGGAGCTGCCGGCAGGTTGGCGACGTTGAGGCTGTAATCGTCCTTGCCCCATTCGCACTTGCGCAGCACGGCTTGCGGAATCTTCCTGATAGTCAGATTGGGAAAGGCATCCGGGTCGGCGCGGAACGCCTTGCAGCACACAAGCAAGGTGCACTCATCGCCGACTTCCTCGGAGAGAGCAACAAGCTGCGCGTGCGTCAGGCTTTGGGTGGTGACATAGATAAAGTCAGTTTCCGACGAACGGCCCTGCATCCAGAAATGGATCTCGTCCGGCTGATAGACAAAGCCCATGAGCTTGCAAACGGCCTGAGTAACCTTGGTCGCGTCGTAGTCCTTGGAAATGACCCAGTTGCCCCACGCATCTTTTTCCAGCAGAGAGGGCGCGAGGCGGTAGTAGCGGAAACCGCCACCACTTTTCCAGCCCACTTCCTTAGTGACGCCGCTATCATCCTGACCGTCAATCACAGATCGCATTCGCGGTATGACGTGTGTCAGGGCGTGATCACCAAGCTCTATGCCTATCCAGCGCCGACGCATCTTGTGCGCCACCGCCGCTGTAGTGCCTGATCCGAGAAAACTATCAAGAACGAGGTCGCCGGGTGATGTGGACAATTCGAGACATCTCTTTATCAACGCCTCTGGTTTCTTTCCTTTCTTGAAACTCACCCCACCTTCTTTGTGCAAATTGTTCGACAACAAGTCATCCCAGAGATTAGATATCCGTTCAGCGGTTACATATTTCCCATCAATTTCCCTAGCTTTATTTCGATAGAATGCAATCTGCTCACCATTTATGAAGTAAAAGTCATCCAAACTATCGCGCGCGGAGTGTTGTACAACATTCAATTCTTCCCTAGACCTTCTAAGGGCGTCACGCGCGTCCTCGTTGACATCCTTGTCAGCAACTCGCGCGGTACGAACGACCTTTTCTGAATGCTTCAAGATAAATTTTTCAAGATGCGCTTCAAGACGCGATCCGAACTTGCAATCCAGTTCCTTCTCTTCCACGCCGTGAAAGCGGCAAAATGCGTCTTTAAGGGACAAGAACCGCCACTCTCGATGTGGTGCTTCCACGTTCTCAATGAATTTCGCATATCGACTGTCTCTCGCAATTGCGCGGTAGACATTCTTGTTCTTCCACGCAGATTTGTTCTTTGCGTATATAAGAACATAGTTCGCAATCGACACTACGCCGGGGTTTCGCGCCTTCGGCCCTGATACGCTGCTCTGCTTAAATGTCACGACCGATACTCGGTTTCTCCTGCCGAATATCTCGTCTGTCAAGGCAATTAGATATCCAAGCTCATTATCGTCTATGTGAATGAATGCTGTGCCAGATTCGTGTAGCAGCCTATGAAGCACATTGAGGCGTTTGTACATCAAATCTAGCCACAATGAGTGCTCCATACCGTCGTCGTAGTTGTCAAATGCTTCACCTGTATTGAACGGCGGATCAATGTAGATCGCCTGTACACTGTCCTCGAACTCCTGCTCCAGAGCCTTCAGCGCGAGCAGGTTGTCACCGTGAATCAGGATATTGTCGAAGATGTCATGATCGGTGACGCGGGCCTTGGCGTGATAGGACTTGTCCTCGTCCTCCAACAGAATGCGCGGCTCAAGGCGTGGGCGCTCGTCCTTGCCGATCCAGGTCAGTTCCAGGCGCTGTTTGCGATTGCTCATGATGCGCTCCCCTGACGCTTGCGATCTTGTTGGTATTGGAAAGATTCAAGCAGAAACTCGCAAAGGGTGAAGGCGACGTTGACCGCAAGCCGCGCATGATGCGGGGCGGGATTGTAACGCCGTGCATGACGGTCGCTTGCCTTGTTCGCTATCTCAAACAAGCCGCTGATCTGGCTCTGCAGGCCACCCAAAATAGCCTTGAGGTAGGCTTCCAGCGACTCTCCGCCCGGAGAGAGGTTCAGGGGCGTGGACAGCAGCTTGTAGAGCGCGCGTATGTCACCTTCGTTTTCGTTGAACGCCGTTCCGGTCTTGCGGAGAAGCTGTTTCAGAAATTCCTCGACCAGCGTGTAGGCACTGGTGATAGCGCCTGCCGAGTCGCCGCTGCTAATTTTCTGGCGCGCTTTCCCGACATGCTCCTGGACGGATTCTTCCGTAAGCTGCACCAGCGTCGGCGCATGGGCGACGGCAAGGTTCAACGCATCTGAAACGAACAGCCTGTTCTCGTAACGGAAGCCATCGCGCTCCATGCGGCGGAGCAAGCCATTGATCGTGGCTGCGATATTGTCCCCCGGCATACGCTCGGCGGCTTGGGTCAGATTCTCGATAATCTCCTCATACACGGCGAGCACCTTCTTCACATCGGATGCTGACGAGAAATCGATGTTGGCGTAGTAGGACTCGACCAGTCCGCGACGCTGGCCACTAACGGTGGGCTGATAGTTGGCGCGCGGTGTAAATTGCCCCGCATCGAACGTCATTTCGATCTCGCGCAGCGTGTAGCCAACAAGCACCTCTCGGAATTCGTTCCTTGTCGTTTTGCTGATAAGGTCGCAGGTCATACGACCTCCCAGCGTATCGTGAACAGATCGGTCAAGATTGGTTCAAGTTTCAGATTCTCCTGAATCTTGTCGAGCATGGCTTCGACCTCGGCGCGGATTTGCTCGCGGCGGTCGAAGAACTCGCGTTTGAGCTTGTCGCGCTTGGCCTCAAGACCGCTGATGCGCCGCTTCTCGGCAACCTTCTCGGCCATTGGGAGATTTGAACCACGTAGAGCTTTCTTTGCTTCCTTTATCTCCGCTTCGACGGTCTTGATTTCAGTCTCGAAGGAGCGTTCCAGGTCTTCGGCATAGTTGTCGAGATTTTCACTTTCGACATCGAGCCATTCGGCATTCTGCTTTTCGGCTTCGTCCAGCAGGTCTTTCTTCCGCTCGGCCTCGCGCGCTTGCAAGTCGGCTATCGGTGCGTCTGCCGTCACCGGCTCGTTCTGCGCCGGAACGCGGAACAGGCGCTCAAAGGTTTCGGGATGGACGGTGCTGCCGTCGTCCGTGACGACGGAAATGACAAGCTGTTCGCGCGCAACGGCGGGCGTCTTGATATGGAGTTTGGCAATGCGAGCCCATCCGGCTTTGCCGCGCAAATCCTCCACATCAGCCAGCCGCCCGCCCGGATAAGCGGCAAGTTCAAAACATAGGCACGAGGGGGCATCGAATTGGCGTTCTTTTGCCCTGGCGACCACATCCGTCGCCAGCGTGCCCTCCTGAAGGCGGAAGAACTTCCAACCCTTTTCGTCGGCAAGCGGCCACTCTGTCGTGTAGGTATCGCCGCCATAGTCGAAGCGGCGCTCGTCGTTGGTGTGAAAGCGGGCATCAGGCAGTTCCGCCCGCGCCACGCAGAGAAGCTGCCGGTCGAAATCTGACAGGCGGCGGTCGATGGCGTCCTTGCGGACTTTGAGTCGGTCGATGACCTGCTCGTCCACCCTTTCAAGAAGCCGTTCACGGGCGTCGAGCATCTGTTCGTTGATCTGCGCTTGCAGTTCGTCTTGCAGCTTGTCGAAGGCGGCGTCGATTTCCGACTCGGTTCGGGCGCTTTGGACGATCTGGAAGATGCGACGCTCAATGTCCACGCCGCGCTCTATCACGCCCAGCACTTCGTCGCTTGCGCCGAAGACACCCTTAAACAGGTTGAACTTGAGATCGAGAAGCTGGTGGATGCGCTGTTCGGCATGGTTCTTGAGATTCAGGAAGTTGACCACCGTCACGTCGATCTTTTGGCCGTAACGGTGGCAACGGCCAATGCGCTGTTCCACGCGCTGCGGGTTCCAGGGCAGGTCGAAGTTGACGACCAGCGAACAGAACTGAAGATTGATACCTTCTGCTCCAGACTCCGTGGCAATCAGTATGGCTTTGCGATCGCGGAATGCCTCAACGATCGCCGCCTTCATGTCTGCGGTCTTGGAACCCGATATGGCGTCGGAGCCTTTGTGCCGCGTGAGCCAGTCCTGATAAATCGCCTTGCTCTCGGCATCGTTGTTCGATCCGTTGAGCAGGACGATCTCATCCCTGTAACCGCTGGCTGTCAGAAGATCGGCAAGGTAACGCTGCGTGCGCACGGACTCCGTGAAGATCACGGCCTTGCGCTGCCCACCCTTGGCCACGATGGCATCGAACACGCCGGGCAAGGCCTTGATGAGCTCCGCGCCCTTGCGGTTGTCACCGATGGAAAGAGCCAACTTGCGGTATTCCTCCAGCTCGGCGAGTTCGTCTTTCAGCTTTTCGTGGTCAATCGGCGGTTCACCCTGCGCCTCGCCGTTTTCCTCGTCGTCAAATTCTTCCGCTGTCTCGTCAGCCACATCGTAGTCAGCGACGGTCTCGACGGTCGGCGACTGCATCAGCTTGAGGCGCTCGATAATTTTCAATAGCGTATCGGCGATGGCAAAGGTAGAAGATCCCAAAATCTTGCGCACAACCATAGTAACAAGCTGATTGGGTTTATTGCCGAAGGCGATGGTATCGCTGCGTTGCAGGTAAGCCGACACTTCATTGTAAAGTTTCAGTTCGGCTTCCGAGGACTCATATTCCATTGTGAGCGGACTGCGTTCGGTGTAGCGAATAAGACCCGCCTGTTGAACCTGGCGTCGCAAAGTGCGCTTGCAAATCGGTTCCAGCCGCTTGCGCAGAAACATAAGACCGTTCCTAGAGCTTGATCCGCTGACGTACTGGCTACGAAACGAGTCCTCGTCGCCGAAGTGATGCTCGTCGAGCACTGAGACCAACCCATAGAGTTCCATAAGGGAGTTTTGCAACGGCGTTGCTGTCAGCAGAACTTTGAAGAACTGGCGCGTAGCCTCACGCAGACGCTTGGCACGTGTCGCGCCGTCTTTCTTATAAACATTTCGCAGCCGGTGGGCTTCGTCAAAGACAACTAAATCCCAGGCGCCCCGCCTTATGTCATCCTCTTTTCCCGCCGCGAATTCATAGGAAGTTATGACGATGTTGTCGCCTTGCTCGAAAGGTCTGGCGATCCCTTTCTTGCGCGCGTCGTCGTAGCTTTTTCGTTCGACGATGACGGAAGGGAGTGAGAATTTTTCGTAAAGCTCCTGACTCCACTGTTTGCGTAGCGAGGCCGGAACTACCAACAAGATGCGACGGCGGCGCTCTGCCCATTTCTGAGCGATGACGAGGCTCGCCTCGATAGTCTTGCCTAGACCGACTTCATCGGCGAGCAATGCGCCTTTAGACAGCGGGGACGCCAGCGCGAAAAGCGCGGCGTCCACCTGATGCGGATTCATGTCAACACGGGCCGTCGAGAGGGATTGCGCGAGTGCGTCTTCACCCGTGCCTTCCAATGTGATGCGATGGGCAAAGAACGTACCCTGCTGAGGAGAGTAGTGTGCGGCGTTAACCGCATTTTCGACGACCAACACTGGCTCCGCATCCTGAGCTTCTTCGGTGCCGGCCATATCAGCAGTGGCTTGGTTTTTGAGCCAGCCAGTGATTGTCTCGCGATCGAACCGCCACGACCCCCCGACCTTCATACCAGGAATCTTCGCGGCGGCAGCCAGCTTGTATACCGTCTTTTCGTTGATTTTTAGGAGGGCGGCGACCTCCCGAATAGTTAGAAGATTTTCATTCATGCCGCGACTATATAACTGCCAAACGCTCAAAACAAGAGAAAATTAGAGAAAATGGAGAAATTCAGAGATATTCGTGTTTTGGGCGGGCATCCCCCGGCAAAGCTGGAAGCCTCCATGGTTAGGCCAAAACAGCTCACCCCACACACTTCCTGCAGAGATTCAATCAAGATGGTTGGGAGTGTCCATGCTGGAATGCAGGATGCGGACAATGGTAATTCCATGCCGCTCCTTGCAGTAGAACAGCAGGTGCGCTTCATATGGGAAGACGATCAAGCCTTTTTGGATATCATCGCGGGACTTGCCAAGATCAGGCGTTATCGCAAGATTTGCGGCCAGGTTTTCCAGTCCGTCGATATATCGCACAGCCTGTGCCGCACCCCAGGTATCAACTGTGTAGTCGATGATTTCGGCCAGGTCTCCCTCGGCCTTCTCCGTAAACTTATAAACCGGCATCAGTGACGCGCTTTCTCATCCGCTGCATAACGTCTTTGCCTGCGGAAACTCGTCCGGCCATGATGTCGGCCATACCTGTGGCAATTTCCTGCTGAAGATGTTGCTCGCGGAAGGATTGCAGTTCCGCATAGGCGCGGGCCGATAGCATCACTGCCACTGGCTTGCCGTTCTTGTTGATGCCGACCGGCCCCTGCTGCGCCTTCAGCAATGCCTCGCCGAACTCGCGTTTGACTTCACTGGCATTCAGAATTTCCATGAAAATCGCCCTTTTTAATCAAAATGATCATTTTGGGCAAATTAGGCAGATTGAGCTATTTTGTCAAGGTGACAAATTGCAGGTTCTTATATCGAGGGATCAGAGGCCTTGGTTGAGTCAGCGGGCTGTTCAGGGGAGAGATTGATTCGGAATTTGGCGAAGCCAAATTCCTCACCCTGCGGGCAGCCTGCGGCTGTCCAAAACGCTGCGCGTTTTGTCGAACTGGGGAGTTGAACTCGAAGGGTGCCACAAATTAAAAAGGCCCACCTCTGGTGAGCCTTTTTAATTTGGCGCACCCGGAGAGATTCGAACTCCCGACCAAGTGGTTCGAAGCCACCTACTCTATCCAGCTGAGCTACGGGTGCGTGCGGGTGGGCATTATATAGAAACCTTGCAGACGGGTCACTTACTAACTCGCGCAGGCACTTTGATAGGCGAAATAACCGTAAGCACCTGATTCTTTTCAGCAAAGTGCCAATTCAGGCGGGGGAGTTGATTCGGCTTTTGGCGAAGCCAAAATCCTCACCCTGCGGGCAGCCTCCGGCTGTCCTGATCGCGTTGCGCTCAGTCGAAGCCACCTACTCTATCCAGCTGAGCTACGGGTGCGTGCGGGCGCTGATTATATAGAAGACAGGGACAACGGTCATCCGTTATCCCTAGTTTATGAAGCCATCCACCCAAGCATGGCCAAATATTCCATAGACTCTCTTGCAAATCCTCCAAACACTCCTTATTATTCCCTATAATTCACTTTTATCCGGAATTATTGGTAATAATATGGACGACATCCTCTACACCGTCGACGAAGCCGCCGCCCTGTTGAAGCTTCACCCCAAAACCCTGCGCATCAAGCTGCGCGAGGGCGCGCTGCAATATACCCGGGTGGGCAAGCAGTACCGCATCACCCGGCAGCAGTTGCAGGACTATTGCGGCGGCACATTGCCCACTCCTCAGTCTGTGACCACCACACGCCAGGCCATTGCCTCCTGCGTGGTGGATGTCGACGCCATTTCACCCGAAGAGAGTACGCGCATCACCAACATGCTGATGGCTTCCCTGCGCAACCCCGGGGAGCAGAGCGCTGGCATCAACACACGGGTGGACAATGTGTACTACCCGGAAATCGGCAAGCTCAAGGTGCTGATCAGCGGGGATATCGAGGCCTGTCGTGGGTTGATGGCCTTGCTGGATGCGCTACTGAAGAATCGGTAAAGAACACAACGTTCATCGCCTGCAGGGCAGGCTCCTACAGTTTTTTAAGGCCATGCCAGGCCGAGAGACGAATCATGTCCACACCCACTGCACAACACTCGATTTTTCGCACCGCCGAAGGCGCTGAACTTCTACACAGTGAGTACCGGGAGCTGCTGGCCCTGTGGCCGGTGGCCAATCGGCAGCACTGTGTTTCAACCGCGCAGGGAAACACTTTTGTGGTGGAATCCGGCACCCCCGGCAAGCCCGTTCTGGTGCTGCTGCACGGCTCGATGAGCACCAGCGCGATGTGGATGCACGAAGCAAAGCAATGGGAACAGGATTATCACCTCTTCGCCATCGACCTGATTGGAGAGGCCGGGCTGAGCACGCCGGTACGCCCGCCACTAGGTTCCGCTGACTATGCGCAGTGGCTGGATGAGGTGCTTGATGGGTTGCAGATTTCCCAGGCGCACTTCATTGGCACCTCGCTCGGTGGCTGGTTCTGCCTGGACTATGCAATGCGTCGCGGCAATCGCGTCCTGAGTCTTGTACTGCAATCGCCCGGCGGCATCGGCGTCCAGCGTTCCATTCTGTGGTGGGTGCTGCCACTGTCTCTGCTGGGCCGCTGGGGAAAGAACAAAGTAAGAGAACGACTGGTGGGAACACCGCCCGCGCAAACCAGCGAGGCGGCAAGCAGGCTGGGCGCTTTGCTGGCGCTGATCCCGAAGCACTTTCGGCCGCGCCTGGAGAAACTGCCGTTATTCACGGATGAGCAACTGGCACAACTGCAGATGCCGGTGCTGCTGATTGTGGGCGGCAAGGATCGTATGCTGGACGCGGAGCAGATTCGCCGCCGCGCCCATGCGCATATTCCCCATCTCATTCTGCGCTACCTTCCCGACGGGCTGCACTTTCTGGGGGATCAGACACCGGCGATCGGGGAGTTCCTCACCCGCGTGGGCGGAAACAACTCCGCCACCTAGTCCACACTCAAACCGGCAATGCCCACAGCCACCTGATCGGCAGTGGGCGTCACGCCCGCCGGGAAGTTGATGCCCGAATCCACATCGCCACCCTGCCCCTGCGCAAGCGTGGAAACGAGTGCGGTACGGGTCACCACCTGTCCTGCAACAACGGCGCGGAACTGCACCTGCACATTCCGCAGGGTAATCGGCGCACTGTTCTGCACACGCGCCAGCAGCCTGCCCTGCGCGTCCACATAGGGCTGCACCGCGATATAGGACGCGGGATTGTCCGCCACGTCCAGTCGGGCGAAGGCGGCACCTGCCTGCTGGCTGACCTGCCCGCCGCCCTGGGCCGCGAGCTGGAAATACTGCTTGGCAGAGGCGCGATCGTTCGCCTGCAGGGACAGGGTGCCGAGCTCATTCATGGCCATGGCCGTCGGCAACAGATTGACGCTGGCCTGAAGATCTTCCGTGGCGCGCTGGCGTTGCCCCAGTCGCGAATACGCCACGCCGCGGCCCAGGTAGTAATCGAAGTAGTGGGAGTCTTCGGCGATGGCGCGGTCGTACTGCTGCACGGCCGCTTCGTAACGGCGCTCATACACCAGGATGTCGGCCTGCAGGCCCAGGAAACGGGCCTCGTTCGGCACCAGGGAGATGGCCGTATCAAGCTTGCGTGATGCCTCTTCCAGCTTGTCCTGGGCAATCAATTGCTCTGCCTCGTCGAAGGCATCGTAGGCAGGTTTGGTCTCGCGCAGAAAGGCCGTAGCCGCCTGATAGCGTTCTGTCCCCAGTTCTCCGCCGGTAATGCCTTCGGCGCGCAGATCCGCCACCAGCGCGCGATTGTTCCGGACACGCTCCTCCGAGGGTGGGTGGCTGGCAAACAGGCCGTCCAGCCAGTGGCTGTCACGCCCCTCGGAAAGCCTGACAAAGGTCTCCTGCAGCGTAATGGCCGCAGCAGGGTCATAACCGGCGCGGGCCATGTAGCGAATGCCATAGGCGTCGGATTCACGCTCGGCATCACGCCCGTAACGCTGGGTCAGCAATTGCGCGCCCAGCATGGCCCCGCCGACGGCGTAGTCGGCATAGGGGCTGTCCTGTACGGCAATGGCACCCACCACCATCGCACCCTGCAGCAGCATGCCCCGCTCCATGGCCTGTGCACCATGACGGGCAGCCGCGTGCACAATTTCGTGGCCCAGCACCGCCGCCAGTTCCGCCTCGTTGTTCAGCTCTACCAGAAGGCCCCGGTTCACCGCGATCTTGCCGCCAGGCAGTGCCCAGGCATTGGGAACGGAATTGTTGAGCACGACAAACTCGTAGGGGAGTTGGCGGTCACTTACCGCCGCCAGCCGATTGCCTACGCCCTGCACATAGGCGGTCAGCTCCGGGTCGACACTGAACTGCCCGCCCTGTACCTGCTGGGAAGGTTGGTACTGCTGCGCGCCGATGTTCAGTTCCTGCTGGGTGGAAATGAGGCTGAGTTCGCGCTGCCCGGTGACCGGGTTCTGGGCGCAACCAACAACAAGGCCCAGCAGCAATACAAGGGCGCTAATGGTGGGATGACGGGCAATGTAAGGGAACATCCTGACTCTTCCTCCTGCATCAGGCAGTTGCATGGGTCGGCTGCAAATCAGTGTACGGGTCCTGGCAGTGCCTGCCTAGTAAAGCCGGCAATTTGCGCTATGCTTGTGACAGGATCAACAAAAAGGAATGCCTCCATGAAGACGCGCTGCACCTGGTGCGGGTCGGACCCATTATATGTCGCCTACCATGATGAAGAATGGGGAGTGCCCGTGCATGACGAACGCATGCTGTTTGAGTTTCTGACGCTAGAATGCCAGCAGGCGGGTCTGAGCTGGATTACCATTCTGCGCAAGCGCGAGAACTACCGGAAGCAGTTCTTCAATTTTGATCCAAAGAAAGTAGCGAAGATGACAGACGAAGACATCGAGGCCCGCCTGCAGGACGCAGGGCTGATCCGCAACCGCCTGAAGCTGTACTCCATTCGCAGCAATGCCGTGGCCTTCCTTGCCATTCAGAAGGAGTTTGGCAGCTTCGACCGCTACATCTGGTCCTTTGTGGAACACAAGGTGATCGATGGCAAGCGGGGCAGTCTGTCAGACCTGCCCGCCACCACCACCATCAGCGATGCCATTTCAAAAGACCTGAAGAAACGCGGCTTCAAGTTTGTGGGCTCGACCATCGTCTATGCCCACATGCAGGCTACCGGCATGATCAACGACCATGTGCAGGAATGCTTCCGCTACAAGGAAGTAAAGAAACTGGCCTAGCGGTCAGGCGGCAGGCTGCTAAACCGGCACCGGTCGGTCCAGGCTGCCCACATCCAGCATCGGGGAGGCATCAATACCGCCCGCGTCCATCATTTCGGCCACCCGCTGCAGCGACGCCAGAATCATGCTGCGCTCCCAGTCTTTCAGCGCCTCGAATTCGCGGATGAAGGTATCCTGCAAAGGCTCTGGCGCAATATCCAGCACCTTGCGGCCCTGATCGGTCAGGCGCACCCGCACCTTGCGCTTGTCCTGGTCGGAGCGTTCGCGCTTCACCAGGCCGTTGCTCTCCAGCCGATCCAGGATCGTCGTCAGTGTGGCCTGGCTGAGGCTGATGGAATTGGCAAGCTGGCTGATGGTCGAAAGCTCCTTATCCCGCACCACCTTCAGAAGAATCAGTTGGGATGAGGTCAATCCCGCCGTACGGGTCACGTGGCGCGAGTGCAGATCCGTTGCCCGAATCACACGCCGAATGGCTGTCAGCACCTGTTCAACTTCCTCATTCGCACCCTTTCTGGACGATGCACTCACGCTCGCTGTCTCCTCTTGTAATTTTTGCATCAAAACCGCGCCTGCTTCCTTCATGCTCCTGCTCCCTTTTGGTACTGAAATCCATTTTATTTAGACATCAAAGTATTTATTTGTTACCATTCGCACCCATATTAAGAAGCTATCTTCTTAATATTTCTATTTATTTATAGAGTTTTCCCAAAAATACCGCTTTTTTAAACCCTCGGAGGAGATGGCGAAATACTTAGATAGCCAACAATTATTATGAATAGTTTTCAGGAGGGCGACAGTCCTCAAGAAAGACCCCGCAAGCCCCTTGCTATCCGCAATCCCACTCCCACAGATGCCATCTCGGTGCACAACCTGATTCGTGCCAGCGCCTTTGTGGACGACAATTCTCCCTATCTCTATCTGCTGGTCTGCTCGCATTTTGCGAACACCAGTGCCATTGCCGAACGCAATGGTGAAACCGTGGGCGTCATCTCCGGTTACATTCCGCCGGAACAGCCCGACACCCTGTTTGTCTGGCAGGTGGCGGTAGACCCCATGATGCGCCGCCGCGGGCTGGCCCGGGCCATGCTCAAGTACATGCTGCTGGGCGACGCCTGCCGCAAGGTTCGCTACATCGACACCACGGTGACGAAAGACAACGAGGCCTCACGCAAACTGTTCAGCAGCTTTGCCGACAAACTCGGCTGTCCGCTGCAGGAGTCCCTGCTGTTTGATCGTCACAAGCACTTCCTCAACCTGCACGATTCCGAGTACCTGCTGCGCATCGGTCCGTTCTCGACAGACGCCGTGAGAAACGACGTACCCGCAGCCCCCAAAGCAGAGCCGGCGCCCTTTCAGACCGGTCGAATCGAACGCCTCACGATACAGGAGACCCGACAATGACCGACATCTTTAACGACATCGAATCCGAAGTTCAGAGTTATGCCCGCGCCTTCCCTGTCCTCTTCCACCGCGCCAAGGGCAGTTGGCTCTACGACGAAGAAGACAGGGGCTACCTCGACTTTCTCGCAGGCGCCGGGACGCTGAATTATGGTCACAACAACGAGCACCTGAAAGGGGCCCTGCTGGACTATATTCAGAGCGACGGCATCACCCACGGCCTGGACCTGCATACCCAGGCCAAACAGCACTTTCTGGAAACCCTGGACGAGCTGATCCTGAAACCGCGGGACATGTCCTACAGGGTGCAGTTCACGGGGCCAACCGGCACCAACGCCGTCGAGGCCGCGCTCAAGATTGCCCGCAAGGTCACCGGGCGCTCCAACATCATCGCCTTCACCAACGGCTTCCATGGCGTCTCACTCGGCTCCATGGCCGCCACTGGAAATTCGCACCACCGTGACGCCGCCGGCATCGGTCTCTCGGGGGTCACGCACCTGCCCTTTGATGGTTATAAGGATCAGAACATTGATTCCGTCGCTCTGCTAGATGCGATGGTGTCAGATGCGTCCAGTGGCATGGACAAACCGGCAGGCGTCATTGTGGAAACCATTCAGGGCGAGGGCGGCCTGAACGTCGCCAGTGCCGACTGGCTGCGGGCACTGGAAAGGGTCTGCCGCAAGCACGAAATGCTGCTGATCGTGGACGACATTCAGGCGGGCTGCGGGCGCTCCGGCCTGTTCTTCAGCTTCGAGGAAGCCGGCATCAAACCGGATCTGATTACCCTCTCCAAATCCCTGAGCGGCTACGGCCTGCCCTTCGCCATCACCCTGATCAAACCGGAGTTCGATACCTGGAAACCGGGCGAGCACAACGGCACCTTCCGCGGCAACAACCACGCCTTCATCACGGCAGCAAAAGCGCTGCGCCACTACTGGTCCGACGACACGTTCCAGACCGAGGTACAGGCAAAGGTGCGTCAGCTCAGCACCCGCCTGCAGCGCATTGCCAAGGCGCACGACGCCTCGCTGCTGACCGCCAAGGGCCGCGGCTTCATGCAGGGCCTGGAGTTCGACAATGGCGAGGTGGCGGGAGCCATTTGCCAGGAGGCCTTCACGCGCGGCCTGATCATCGAAACCAGTGGCGCCGACGGCCAGGTGGTCAAATGCCTGTGTCCGCTGACCATCACTCCGGAGGAGCTCGAAAAGGGGCTTGGCATTCTGGAAGAATCCGTGGCTGCCGTGCTGCCGCGCAAGAAACTCAGCATCGCTTCGTGAAGGACACCCCATGATCGTCAGAACCCTGAAAGACTGCGAGAACTCGGAGCGCCGCGTGCGCTCCAACACCTGGCAAAGCGTGCGCATGCTGCTCGCCGGGGACAACATGGGCTTCTCGTTTCACATCACTACCATTTTCGCCGGCACGGAAACGCCGATGCACTACCAGAACCACCTGGAATCGGTGTACTGCATCTCCGGCAAGGGTCGCCTCAAAAACCGCGACGATGGCAAGGAGTATGAAGTGCTTCCCGGCACCTTGTACATTCTGGACAAGCACGACCGCCACACTCTGTTCGCCGAAGAGGAGCTGAGCCTTGCCTGTGTATTCAACCCGCCTGTCACCGGCGCGGAGGTGCACAACGAAGACGGCTCCTACCCTCTGCTGAAGCAGGACTGATCGTCGGCCGGGAGAGACCGCATGCTCATCAGCTTCGTCGCGTGCCTGCTGCTGTTTGTCGTCATCGGCGTCAGCGCGGCGCGCAAGAGTCGCGGCACCAGTCGTGACTATTACCTGGCGGATCAGAGCGTGCCGCCCTCTCTCGTCGGCCTGTCCGCCGTTGCCACCAACAACAGCGGCTATATGTTCATCGGCGCCATTGGCTACACCTATGCCGTCGGACTGGCGTCGGTATGGCTGATGCTGGGATGGATCGCGGGAGACTTTCTGGCCTCCCTGTTTGTGCATCACCGCCTGCGGCAGGCGGCGACGGAATCAAAAGAGTCGAGTTATGCCGGCATTCTCAGCAACTGGGGAGCCGGTCGTCACTTCCATACCCTGCGGCGCACGGCCGCACTGATCACCCTGCTGTTTCTGCTCGCCTACGCCAGCGCGCAACTGATTGCCGGCAGCAAGGCGCTGAGCGTACTGCTGGACTGGCCGATCTGGGCAGGGGCTGTTCTCGGGGCCATTATCGTGGTGGCCTACTGTTTCTCGGGGGGCATACGCGCCTCCATCTGGACTGACGCGGCGCAATCCGTCGTCATGGTCTTCGCCATGGGCCTTATGCTGATCGTGGCACTGCAGGCCAGTGGAGGGTTTGCCGGCGCAGCGGCAAAGATGGGCGCCATCGAGCATTTCCTGGACTGGTATCCCCAGGACCTGCCTTTCCCGGGGGTGGGCGGCGGCATTCTGTTTGCCGCGAGCTGGCTGTTCGCGGGCCTCTCCGTGATCGGTCAGCCCCACATCATGATCCGCTTCGCTGCGCTGAGCGATGCCAACGATATGCGCCGGGCGCGGGTGTACTACTATCTGTGGTTCACGGTGTTCTACGCCATGGCCATCGCAGTCGGTCTGCTCGCGCGGATTCTGCTCAACAACCCGGCGGCATTTGACGCCGAGCTGGCACTGCCCACCATGGCGCTGGAGCTGTTGCCACCGCCTTTGGTAGGCCTGGTGCTGGCCGGCATCTTCGCCGCCACCATCTCGACGGCAGACTCGCTGATCCTGAGCTGCTCTGCCGCGCTCAGTAACGATCTGCTCAAGCAGAAGCTGCATGAAAGCTGGAAGATTCGTCTGTCCACACTGGGCATGACCACTATCGCGCTTGGCCTGAGTTTCACCGACAACCAGAGCGTGTTCGCCCTGGTCATTCTGGCCTGGTCAGCCCTGGCCAGCGCCTTTGCTCCCCTGCTGATTGTGCTCTGCCTGGGCGGGCGCCCGGGAGAGAAACTGGCCATGAGCATGATGCTGGGCGGCGTGCTGACTGCCAGCGCCTGGCGCTGGGCCGGGCTGGCGGACGCCGTCTATGAGGGCATGCCGGGCATTCTGATGGGACTGACGATCTATCTGCTGGGACATCGTCTGGCGGGAGCGAGCGCTACAGAAGCGGCACGCAGAGGCGCGTAGGAACCGCTAGTCCAGGGCTTCCTGGCTCAGCGCCTCCAGCGCCTGGCGGTTGAGGTCCGCCGCGCCTTTCTGAAACACCACCTGGTGCAGCAAGGCCGTCAGGTTCTCACGAAAACTGTCCGGGTGCAGATAGGCGCACACAGCGCCATCTGCCGGGTCCAGCGCGCGCTTTTTCAGATCCATGCGGTGATCTTCCGTCACCATGATGACCGGCGTCGCCGTGCGCAGGGGGCTGCTTCTTTCCAGCGCACGCAGACGGTAGATGAACTGGTCACGTGGTTTCTTGTGGTTGTTCCAGCCGGTAATGATGCAGGACAGCTTGTTGGTGAGAAAACCAAAGCCACGGTCGTATTGCCGAATGGCATCCATGGCATTGGATTCGTTATAGGTATTGATGCTGGTATACAGCCCGGTCGCACCGATTTCGGCAGCGATCTCATCCACCAGTTTATTGTCCAGATCATAGATCAGGATGACGGGCTTGAAACTCATCGTGCAACCTCTTGTTCTTGTGTTCTTAGCGCAGCAACTGCCCGCCATCCACGTCGACCGTAGTGCCCGTAGCATAGCGATTGTTCATCAGGTAAATCAACGCACTCGCCACCTCTTCGGGTTGCCCGACGCGCTCCACCAGTTGCCCCTTCACCATGTTTGCCACCGCCGCGTCACGCTGGGCACCCAGACCATCAAACAGCGCGGTGTCGATAATGCCGGGAGAGACTACATTCACACGAATAGGCTTGAGCTCTATGGCAAGGCAGCGCACCAGATTCTCCACGGCAGCCCCGACGCAGCTCAGAGCAGAACTGTTAGGCTTGAGCTTGCGCGCAGGCGCCCCGCTGACCAGGGTAATGGAGCCGTCCTGCGCCACGAAAGGCGCGCCGGTGCGCACAACACGGGAATAACCCCACAGCTTGCCGAAGGCTTCCTGGAATTGTTCGTCCGTCTGTTCGACAAAGGGCTTCAGCGTGCGGCTGGCACCTGTGGCAGCCGACACCAGATGATCGATGCGACCCGCCTCGCGGAACAGGGCCAGCAGGCTCTCTGTGTCATGGGTATCCACACAGCGAATCTGCACGGCATCGCCCACACGTGCCTTCGCCTTGTCGATGTGTGCCTGGGAGCGCCCGGCGGCCCACACGCGGGCACCCTGCTCGCTGGCCGCAATTGCCGTTGCGAGGCCAATGCCGGACGTCCCACCAATGATCACCACATTCTTGTCCTGCAGACAGTTAATCCCCTGCTTGCTCATGTTTTTCTCCCCTGGAGTCACTTAGCCCGTTCCGGCCGGTTGCCGAAGGGGGCGAATGGTAGCATAGAACGCGTCAGGCGCCGGTTCGTCTCCGCCCAATTGCGGGGAAAAACTCGATGAGGAGTCTTTACCGACGACGCCATTGCTGGCATGGTAGGCAGGCATCTGTCAGATCAGGAGATCCCCATGCACAAACCGCTACTGCTCCTCAGCCTGTGTGCCGCGTTCAGCGCCTGCAGCAACTGGGTCAATGTCACCTCTGCCGGCATGCTCGTGTCCGTGGCAACCCCTGCGGAAGTCACCCAGTGCACGCGGCTTGGCAGCGCCAACACCAACGCGCTCAGCGAGATCGGCTTCGTACAGCGCGGTTCTGAGAAGCTGCAGCAGGAACTGATCGACCTGGCCCGTAACGAGGCCGGTGACATGGGAGGCAACCGCATTGTGGTCGAAAGCCCGATCACGGAAGGACGCCAGTCATTCGGCGTGTATCGCTGCCCCTGAACCTTGCGCCACACCTCCAGGCAGGGTGGCACCTACAATAACGAGAATACTCCTGTTGCAAGCGGTCACAGGCCTCTAGGAACTCACGGTTAGATGGACAACAAGCTCCTGGCCCTGAGCCGTTTCTTCGCCCGCATTCCTGTGCTGGTTCTCAAAGCCCGATGGCTGGTGCTCGCCGCACTGCTGCTCTCGACCGCCTTCATGACCTACGGCGCCTTCACCCGCACCACGATGGACATGACGGTCGACAGCTTCATCGACCAGCACGACCCGGCCATTGCAGCGCTGCACGAATTCCGCAAGCAGTTCGGCAGCGATGACTCGGTATTTCTTGTCTACCGCGCCCGCGACAACGACGTGTTCTCGGCCCGCTCACTGGCGGCGGTGCGCGAGCTGACCAGCGACCTGCAGCGCCCGCAGCGGCTCGACCCCGCCAGGCTTCCCCAGGAGCTGCACGGCTCTGCTGTAGAGCTGGGCGAACTGGACAAGATTCGCCGGGTGCAATCCCTGACTACCGTGCGAGTCCAGCACAGCGACGCCGACACCCTGCGTTCGGACCGCCTGGTCCCGGAGCCGCTGCCGACAGACACCACTGCCCTGGCCGCGATCCGGCAGGAGGCGATGGACGAGGACGACTACCGTCTGCTGTTTTACTCCGCCGATGGCCGCTACGCCGGCATCATGATCCAGACCGTGTTCGGAGCGGAGCCGGAGGATGGCTTCACCCCACTGCTCGACGATGTCGGCATTTCCCTGGACAGCAGTTTCAGCGCCTTCGACGATCCGGCCAGCTTCAGTCTCGACTTCGATGAGTCGGTAGAGGTCGAAGACATTCCCTTCCAGACCGTGGACATGTTCGACTACAGCCGCTTCTTCACGGCACTCAAGGCGGTGTACGGGCAGTACGACGAGGCTTTGGAGTTCTTCCCCGTCGGCAACCCGCCAATGATGGAGTTTGTCTATCGTACCCTGCAGCAGATGATGTGGCTGGCCGTGGCCATGATCGCCATTTTCGTCGGCCTGCTGTGGATTCTGTTCCGCTCCTTCAGTGCCGTGCTGTGGCCCATTCTGACCATCGCGCTGAGCATGGCCTGGACCTGGGGAGCCACCGCCTGGCTGGGCGCCTCACTCTCCACCATGATCTCCCTGACATGCCTGCTGGTGTTTGCCGTCGGCATTGCGGATTGCGTGCATGTCATGAGCGCCTACTTCGGCTTGCGCAAGGAAGGCAGTGATCATGACGACGCCCTGGTGCGCGCCTACGAAAAAACAGGCCTGGCCATTTTCATTACCAGCATCACCACCATGGCGGGGGTGCTGGCGCTGAGTTATTCCGACCTGGTGCCCATCCGTGTGTTCGGCCTGATGTCGGCCCTGGGCGTGTTCATGGCACTGTTCTTTACCCTGGTGCTGCTGCCGATTCTGCTGAGTGTCTGGCACCCGGGCAGCGCACTGGAGCGCAGCTCGGCGGGGCACTCACCGCTGCGCCTGTGGCAGCAACTGCCCCTGGCGGGCAAGGCCTTGCTCGCGTTGGTCGCGCTGCTTGCGGTGTTCTGGTTTTTCGGCACGCTCATCGGCATCTATGTTGCGGTCGTCGGGCTGATCACCGGCGTGGTGCTGAGCTGGCAACGGAGCATTCTCGACAGCATTCCCAAAATTGTCGCCCGCTATCCGCGGGCGGTCCTGTCGGTGTTCAGCCTGATCCTGCTGGTCTGCCTCTATGGCACTTCACTCGTGCGCATCGACACCAATATTTCGGAACTGACCCGCGAGGGCAGTGACATGCGCCAGGCCTATGCCATCGTGGATGACAACATGGCCGGCGCGCAGAGCCTGGAAATCATGATCGATACTGGCGTCAGCGACGGCCTGCTCAACCCCGGGCTGCTGCAGGCGATCGACCACCTGCAGGGACGCATCGAGGAGCGTTACCCACACCAGGTCTCCCGCACCTATTCCCTGGCCAATCTGGTCAAGGACACCAATCGCATCATGCACAACGACGACCCGGCGTTTGAGCTGATCCCCGACGACAACGCGATGGTGTCCCAGCTCCTGTACCTGTTCAACAGTGCCAACCCGGACGATCGCCGCGCCCTGGTGTCGGACGACTACAGCCGCTCCCACATCACCATCAACGCCTACAACGCCGGCTCGTACCAGTACCAGCGATTCTTTGACGAGCTGGCACAGGAAATCGACGCAAGCTTTGCGGGGCAGTACGACAGCTTCCCCGACCTGCAGGTGCGCGTCACCGGCTCCATTCCGCTGATGATGCGGGCCACGGACGAAATTGCCCAATCGCAATACAGCAGCTTTCTGCTGGCCCTGGGCGTCATCTGCGTCATCATGATGCTGACCCTGGGCTCCGTGCAGGGTGGACTTCTGTCGATCATTCCCAATATTATTCCAGCCTTGCTCAGCTTCGGCCTGATGGGCCTTCTGGACATTCCGCTGGACACCGACACGCTGATGATTGCGCCGGTGATTATCGGGATTGCCGTGGACGACACCATCCACTTCATGACCCATTACCGCCTGGAGCTGATCCGTACCCGGCACATGGCGCAGGCACTACAGAACACGATTGCCAGTGTCGGCACGGCGGTCATGTACACGAGCATGGTACTGGGCCTGGGCTTTGCGATTCTGAGTTTCTCGGATTACCTCGGCATGGCCAAAATCGGGTTCTTCGGTTCGCTGGCAATTTTCGTGGCCCTGTTCAGCGACCTGTTCCTGATTCCGGCCCTGCTGCAGATATTCAAGCCCCGCTTTGGAGTTGCGAACGTGGACGACTCCTTTGCCACACTGTCACAGGCGGACACTGCCCCACAGAACGGGTAGACGCCAGGAGAGAGGCTGCAATGAAGGGACTACAGACACATCACCGGGCAGGCCGCCTCAGCGTTCTGTTCGCCTGCACACTGGCGGCACTCGCCACTTGCCAGAACGCGCTGGCACAGATGAGTGCGCGCGACATTCTTGAACAGGTGGAAGACTCTCTGCGCAGCACCACCGATTCGGCGTTCAACCGCATCCAGTTGTCGAGCTGCCAGTTCGGCGTGCGCAACAACCAGATCACCTGCGCCGAACGCGCACGGGTCAAGGCACTGGAATCTGTCGGCATCAACTTCGGCCCGGAAAACAGGGACACCCGCTCCGTCACCATCGTTCTGGAGCCGCCGGCAGAGAAAGGCGTGGGCATGCTGAGCATCACCTACGACGAGTCGGACCGGGACAATGAGACCTGGCTTTATCTCTCTGCCCTCGGCACGGTCAAGCGCATCGCCAGCGGCAACTCGGACGACGACACTGAGCCCGCCTCCATTTTCGGCTCCGAATTCACCACGGAAGACCAGGACACCGGCAAGCTCGACGAATACAGCCTGAACATTCTGGAGGAAACCACGGAGGGAGGCCGGGAGGTCTGGAAGATCGAGGCCATTCCCAACGAGGAACGCGCCCGCAAGACCCGCTATGCCCGCACCGTGCAGTACGTGGACAAGGAACGCTTCGTGACCCTGCGCGCCGACATGTACGATCAGCACGACCGTGAAATCAAGCGCCTGCTGGCCTCCCGGGTGGAGCAGATCAATGGCGTCTGGGTTGCCCGCTCTCTCACCATGATGAATCTGGTCAGCAACCGCCTGTCCAATATGGCCATTCTGGAAATCAACACCGGCATCGATGTGCCCGAAGATTTTCTGACCCAGCGCACGCTGACCGACGTGGCCTTCCGCGAAACCGAGCTGCAGAAACTGCGCGAGCAGATCGACTGACGGTGGGCAGACGAGCCGTCATTCTGCTGTGCCTGCTTGCCTTCGGCACCCATGCCCGGGCACAGGATCTGCCTGACGACGTCGGTTTCAGTCTCGACGGTCTCGGCATCAGCGACGATCTGTTTGCCCCCGAGGAAGACACCACTCCCGACTGGCTGCAACCCTTCACCTTCCGGCTGAGCCAGCAACTGTTTGCGCAGACCAATCCTCATCGTGTGCCGGTAGCCGGCGGTGGCGACCGGGAGAAGAATGCCTATATCGAAAACCATCGTCTGAGTCTGCTGACCCGTTACCAGAACCCCTTTGCCCCCGGCTGGCTGCTGCAGGCCAGCGCCCAGATCAAGCTGTACTGGCCCGGGGATTACGAGTCCCGCGCCAACGGCGACCGTGTTGACACCGAATTCCGGCTCAATGAATTCTTCGTGCAGCGCAGTGAAGGTGACACCAGCCTGAAGCTCGGCGCGCAGACCGTGGTGTGGGGAGAGAACATCGGCAACTCGGTGCTGGACGTGATCAACACCAGCGAGTTTCGCGACCTCACCATCATCGACATCGAGGACGCCCGGCTCAACCAGTGGATGCTGGTGCGGGATCGCTTCTACGGCAATCACCAGTGGTCGTCCTTCCTGAATCTGTACCCGGAGTTCAACCCGCCCCCCGTGCGCGGCAGCCCGTTCTTCTTTGAACCGGCGTTCAATCTGACCGACTACCGGCGCGACAAACCCTTATTCGAGGCCGGCACCCAGATGCGCTGGAGCCTGACGGGCAGCGACATTTCCATCATGGCGGCCTACCTCTACGAGAACCAGTTGCATTACTCCGCCCCCCCGTCGGGCACGGGCAATGCCCTGTCGGAGGCCGGCGACTATCTGCTGCTGGGCTTCTCCGCCAACCGGGCCATCGGCCGCCTGCTGCTGAACCTGGATGTCGCCTACAGCCATGACATTCTGGTGGATGTGCTGCTGGCCAACGGCAGCGATGTCGGCACGGTGGCAGTGAGGAAACTGGGGGGAACGGCAGGCTTTGAATACGCCATCGACAACGAGCAGAACCTGATGCTGGGTGTGACGGCAGAAACCCTGCTCAAGGAGGACGAGGCTTTGGAACCGGGCCAGCAACTGCTGAGCGATCGCAGCGCCGGCAATGCCCTGCTGCGTTACTCCAACAGCCTGCGCAATGGGGATCTCTTGCTGTCAGTGACGATGCAGAGCGCACTCGACGCGGCATCCATGCTCGGCAGCGTGGCCCTGCAGTACACGCTCAGCAATCATTTCTCTCTTACCACCCAGGCCATCGCTACCCGCGCGGACAGGGACTCGGCCCTCGCCTCACTCGATCACGACCTGCGTCTGGGGATGACGCTGAGCTGGACGTTCTGACAGGCCCTAGTAACGGTTCGGGCCGTTGAACACCTCGATATCGAATTCCTTTTCCCAGTTCGCCACGACGGTGGCTACCGAGAGGTCACCGCCCACGTTCACGGTTGTCCGCGCCATGTCCAGTGGACGGTCGAAGGGAATGATGAAGCCCACCACCACGGCAATCTGATCCGGCGTCATGCCAATGGCACCCATGACCGCCGCCATGAGGAAGACCGAGGCACCCGGCACAGCCGCAGTGCCGACCGACACCAGCGTGGTAGCGCCCATCACGATCAGATAATCGGCCAGCGTCAGATCAATACCAAAGGCCTGCGCGGCAAACACCGACACGATGCCGACGTAGAGTGCCGTGCCGTCCATGTTGATGGTGGCGCCCAGAGGAATCACCGTCGTCGCCACCACCGGTTGAATGCCCAGGTTACGCTCGGCCACCGCCATGGTCACCGGCATGGTGGCGGAACTGGAAGACGTGGAGAACGCTACCAGCATGGCGTCCCGCGCCCCGCGGAAGAAATTGATGGGCTTGAGGCCAAGCAGAAAGCGCATGATCGCGCCATGCACCAGAAACATGTGCAGGAAACAGCCGAGGAACACACAGATCGCCAGCTTCACGACATCGGCCAGCGCCAGCACGCCCTGCGTGCCGGAGACCCAGGCGATCAGGGCAAACACCCCGAACGGGGCGACTTCCATGACCCAACCGGTGATCTTCAACATCACCTCAGATGCCGCATCCACCAGATCCGCCACCGGCTTGGCCTTGTGGCCGATGATCAGCGCGGCAATCCCCACCAGCAGAGCAAAGAAGATAATGGCAAGGACGTTGCCCTCGGCCAGCGCCGCCATCGGGTTGGTCGGGACAATCGTCATCAGACGTTCGGACAGGGGAGTTGCCTCCTGCAGAGTCCCAGGCGCTGCGGACGAGAGATCGACACCGACACCCGGCTGCACCACGACTGCCAGCACAATGCCGATGGTGATCGCAAACAGGGTGGTCAGCATATACAAGGCCAGCGTCATCACCCCCAGTGAGCCCAATTTCTTGGGGTCGCCCATGGAGATCACGCCCGAAACCAGCGTGAAGAAGATCAGCGGCACCACCACCATACTGATCAGACGCACAAACAGATCGCCCATCCATTTGATGGACACCGCGCCGGCTCCCCAGACACTGCCGACCAGCACCCCCAGCACCAGGGCAATCAGAATTCGTTTCCACAGGGCCATTTTGAACCAGGCGCGCAACATACCGGTCTCCTAGAATTATTCTCGACAGCAGATACTGCTTTTCACTGGAAAAGTGCCTAATGAGCCTATAGAAAAACCCTGCCCAGCGCCATCCCTTTGTATTCGCACAAGCCCCGGGATAAAGCGCCCGGAATATGCGACAATGCGCGCCCGATGGATTTCCCTTACCCGCAACAACAGGCAGACAGCATGGCAGAGACAAAGCCAACATGGACAGAAGGCACTGTGGTGCGCAATACGCACCGTACACAGAACCTGTTCTCGCTGCAGATTGAAGCCGACATGGCTCCTTTCGAAGCCGGTCAGTACACCTCGCTGGGGCTGGATGTAGACGGGCAGCGGGTTGCACAGCCCTACTCCATTCTCAGTGCCCCGGGCGATCACCCCCTGGAATTCTTTTTCTACACCCAGCCCGACGGACAGTTGTCGGCGCGCCTGTCGCAACTGCAGACCGGCGACCGCGTCTGGGTACAGAGGCAGGCCGAGGGCAGTTTCACGCTGAAGCAGGTGCCCGCCGGAAAGTCCCTGTGGTTGCTGGCGACCGGCACCGGTGTTGCACCGTTTTTGTCGATGCTCAGGGAAGGCAGTCTCTGGCAACGCTTCGACCACGTTGGGCTGGTCTACGCCGTCCGGCACTGGGACGACATCGCCTACAGCGACCTGATCGACGCCAGCCGGGAACACTACGGGGAGCGCTTCAGCTTCGTGCCCTTCGTCAGCCGCGAAAAAGTGGAAGGCTGTGTCCACGGGCACATCCCGGCGAGCATCAGCAATGGCACCCTGGAGAGGGTGGCGGGACACACTTTCAGCCCCGAGCGCTCGCAGTTCATGCTGTGTGGCAATCCCGGCATGGTGCAGGATGCACTCGCCGCGCTGGAGCAACGGGGCTTTACCCGCAGCAGCAACGGCAACAGCGGTCACATCACACTCGAAGCCTATTGGTAGGTTTCCTCGCACAAAAAAAGGGCTGCTGCACGCGGCAACAGCCCTTCCCGATGGCACGGGAAATATTAGGTCATCCTACAGACGGGCCTCATCCTCTCGGACTCCAGTCGAGCGATACCCAGAACTGACGCCCCCACGGTACTGACAGCCGTGTCTCTGCTCCGCCAATAATCGCCAGTCGCTGCGGTCGCTTGTTGAACACATTGTTCACCCCCACGCTGACCGTGAACTCGCTGTCGAAAAACTGATCGAAGATATGGGCATAGCGCGCATCCACAATGAACTCCCCATGAATGGTGCTTGGGGGGTTCAGGGTGTTGTCGCCGTCCTCGGGATAGAAATCCACTACCTGGTCATCGAACTTAATGCTGGTCCAGTGATTCACGGACACAGAGGCACTCTGTCGATCGCGGAACCAGTTCAGCTTGAGATTGGACTTCACCTCCGGCAGCGGAGGCACAATTCCCGTGCGTCCATTCTGTCGACCCAGGGCCTCGGTGCGGATACCACTGAGATCCATATAGTCGTAGGTCAGATAGTAGGTGGACTGCAGGGTGGTGGTGAAACTGCCCCAGTCCTGCGTGTCCATGCGGTACTGGGCCTTCATGTCGATCAGGTCTGCCCACACCGAGCTGATGTTGGCCGACTGCACAAACAGGCGCGACACGGAACCGTTGGCGTAGCGCTGGATCGGATAGCCGGCAATGGTGGCCTTCTGGGCGAGCCACGCATCGGCACGAGTGCGGGTAGCAGAGCCCGGCGTCGGATCGTAGCCTTCCTTGCTGATACCGGTTTCATCCAGGAACTGCTTGAACTGAAAGCCCACGGTGTCCTGCTGGCTCAGGGTGCGGATACGGTCCGTGTATTCGATCTCCTGGTAGTCCATGGAAAGATTCAATCCCTCCAGGGCAGAACCAGTGGGTTCCCAGGTAAAGCCGATATTCTGGATAGTGGAGGTTTCTGGCTGGAGGTTGGGGTTGCCGGACTGACACCAGATGCCTCCAATCAAGGGAGTATTGGTGAATTCATCCAATCCACTGAACATATCCGCGCAACGGTCGTCCGCCACAAACGGACGCGCCTGGAATGGGGAAGGTGCCAAAAAGCTTTCTCCCCAGGATGCCCGCAGCGCGAGCGATGGCAAGGCCTCCCAGCGCAGCGACACCTTGGGCGTGGTGGCCTCCAGGCCAAAATCCTTGAATTGCTCATGACGAACGGCCAATTGCGCATGCAGGGATTCCAGGATGGGCACTTCCAGTTCCGCAAACACCGAGCGGGTCTCCGACACGTACACGGCATCCTGCTGCCGTTCCCCCAGAATCTGACTGTTGGCGTAGTCTTCGCCCAGTTGGTCAAAGGGGTCCACGAAATCCATCATGGTCAGATCGCGCCACTGATAGCCGATGGCCATCTGCAAGGCACCCGCGGGCAGATCGAACAGTTCGCCAGTGATCAGCGTTTCGAACACATCCAGTTCATTTCGGCTGTCCAGTCGATTCGGATTGGACAGCATCAGCCAGTCAATCAACTCCTGTGAGTTACTGGTCACACCCTCCACATAGCGTGAGGACAACGGCGACTGCGACCCGAAGGGGTTGAACCACTCATTGCCATTGGGTCCGCCCTGACCGGACATGGCCAACTGTAACCGACTGGAACTGACGACCAGCTCATCCACCGTGCGCTTGTCCTTCTGACGTGCGTAATAGGTATAGCCAGTCCAGGTACCGGCGAGATCGTACTCTGCCTGCAGCTTGATACGGTTCAGCAGATAGTCACCATCCACTTTCTTGGAGGTGTCGGAGTAATAGGCACTGGGCAAGGTACCGCCCGTATTGCCGTACACCCGCCAGCTCCAGGGCGTCAGGTCTACGCCCCAGGGGTTGGCTGGGTGATTCGCGGGAATTTTCATGACCGCACGGTCATTGCCCCCATTGGGAGAGGTTCCCGTAGTGCGCTCATGATTGTAGCGATAGTGGTTGTTCATGGTGGCGTTCAGCCGCAACCAGTCCGTGGCCTCGTAGCTAACGGTGTTGTAGAGATTGTAGTTCACTTCGTGCCGGGAATAGGCATGCTGAATACTGTACTCATAGGTACAGTTTGAGCCATAGATGGTGCCGGAGGGATTGCTGTTCTTGCCCTGTCCGTGGCTGGGAAACCCGTCATTGAAAGTGCCACAATCCGGGTCACGCAAGACTGGCCCGACGCTCGTGCCACCGTGCGGAGCCAGCAGATTCACGCCGGGCGGGGCACCGGCCAGCTCCCGAAATGCCCCGACAGGGCCTGAATTGGAGGCATTGTTCGAGTGCTGCCATTCCCGGGTCCGCTCATACATCATCAGCGGCGTTTTCTTCTGCGCCTCGAAGGCGCCTACATATTTGATGCCATTGTCGAAGGAACGCCCCCAGAGGAAGGAGCCGGTCATGTCTTCCATCGCGCCATCTTCCGTGCGCTGATAGTAGCTGCGGGCGCGCAGTCCCTCGAATTCCTTGATGGGGATAATATTGACCACCCCGGCAACGGCGTCGGAACCGTACAGGGCCGAGCCTCCGTCCAGCACCAGCTCCATGCGGGCGATGGCAATCTCGGGCAGGCTGGCAGACATCAGCGGACTCAGGGTTCGTGCTCCGTCGATCAGGGTGAGCGTGGAGTTCTCGCCCAACCCCCGCAGGTTGAAGCTGCTGTTGCCGGTCTGCGCCCCGTCTGCAGAGCCCAGCACCACGTTGACCACATTGGTGTTCTGGGTGTAGCTGAGGTCGCGGATATAGGCGCCAATACTCGGGGCACCGGATTCGTACAGGTCCTCCGCCGTCACGGTATCCACAGGCGAATTCTGCGCGAAGGCACTGTTGCGGATATAGGAACCCGTCACCACCACTTCCTCCACGTCGGGCGCGTCGGACGCATTTTGCGCATGAGTGGTAACAACAGGGAGGGAACAGGAAAGAGTCAGGCAGGCGTGCACAGCATGGCGCAGCGAAGTGCGCCGTGTGAAGTTTGGCATATCGGTCTCCGTTTTGTTGGCACTACCGCTAATCCAGCGGATTGGCTTTTATTGTTTTAGATATCAATCAGGGACTTACGAATAAGGCACAGCTTGATTATCACTGGAGACTCGACTTCTTGAATACCGGTTCCGGTACGTCGATATACGACCAACACATCCTTATGCGTGAAGATATAATCGATTCGTTCCAGAAAAGACAACCACAAAATTGCCGGGACACAATTTGTCACAAATGTTTCCTGATTTCTGCATACGCAAGTGGCCACCCGCCAAAGAAACAGCCCTGTCATGCAGATACGACTGCTCCACCTTCTCTCTCCGGGCTGCCATCCGCGCTTCCAAAACGCTACACTGTGCCCAGTCCCGGCAGACGCCGCCATACACCCGAAATGCAGGACACCTTTTCATGAAAACAGGCATCATCGCTGCCATCCTGATTCTGGCTTCTGCCGCTGTTGCGTTCCTGCAGTTTTCCGCCGCCGTTCAGTTGCGGCAGGAACTGGCGCCGAGCGAAGAGGCAAGAATCCGGCTCGAAGCCGAGGTGGAGGCGCTGAAGGATCAGTTGGCAACCCAGCAGACCGCCAATGCCGAACTGCAGGCCCGCTTTCAGGAGCAGATCAGCACCCTGCAAAGCAGCCTGCAGACGTCCACCCAGCAACTGCGGCAGCTTTCGGACTCCCTGCAGGAGGCCAAGGGCCTGCTGCAGGGCGAACCGGCGCCTGCAGACGCGCAATAGAGCGACGTCGGCAGAGGTCTTCTCTGGGCAGTCACATCCGCGCCAAGGCGCTACTGGACGCAGGCGGGATGGACTTCCTTGTGGAAATCCTTACATTAGGCCCCATAGAGTTATTCTGATATCCGCCACCGCTTTCTCTGGAGACAACTATGGCTTCTTCCGACCACACCAGACGCTCTCGCAATGCGAAAGCGGCCGTTCTGACGCTGCTGCTGGGTCTCGGGCTCAACGCCTGCAGCCCGCAGGATACCGGCACCCCGACCCCGGGCGCGGCGCAGGTAGCGGAAACTGCCGCGGGTTACCACGAGATTCATGCCCCCAGCGCGGATGACCCGCTGAATGCCCACATTTTCGAGCTGGACAATGGCCTGAAGGTCTATCTCACGGAGAACCACCAGGAACCGCGGTTCTACGCCGAAATTGCCGTCAAGGCAGGCAGCAAGAACGACCCGGCGGATGCCACCGGCCTGGCGCATTACCTGGAGCACCTGCTGTTCAAGGGCAACCGGGAGATGGGCACGCTGAATTACGATGCCGAGAAGCCGTATCTGGACCAGATCACCGATCTGTATGAGCAACACTTCCACGAGACCGACCCGGAGAAACGCGCGCAGCTCTATGCCGAGATCAACCGCGTCTCACAGGAAGCTGCCCAGTACGCCATTCCCAACGAGATCGACAAGCTGTACAACGCCATGGGCGCCTCCGGCCTGAACGCCCATACCTCTCATGAGGAAACGGTGTACAAGGTGGGCCTGCCCTCCAACCGCCTCGAACAGTGGGCCGCCATTGAGTCCGACCGTTTCATCAATCCGGTGTTCCGCCTGTTCCACACCGAGCTTGAGACGGTGTATGAGGAGAAGAACCAGAGCCTGGACAATCGTGACCGCGTGTCCTATTACGCGATGAACGAGCTGCTGTACAAGAAGCACCCCTATGGTCAGCAGACCACCATCGGCGACGCGGAACACCTGAAGAATCCGTCCCTGGTCTATATCCAGAATTTCTACGACACCTATTACGTTCCCAACAACATGGCGATCTTCATCAGCGGGGACATCAATATTCCGGAGACCATCGGCGTAATCGCCAAGGCCTTCAACAAGTGGCAGCCCAAGCCGGTGCCCGAAGTCGGCCCGTGGATCGAGGACCCCATTCACGGCGTGGAACGCATGACCGTCACCTACCCGGGGGAAGAGGAAGTGGAGATTGCCTTCCGCACCGTGCCCAATGACCACCCGGACAAGGAAGCCCTGATGCTGGTGGACATGATTCTGGACAACCGCACGGCAGGCCTGATCAACCTCAACCTGAACCAAGCCCAGGCGGTGCAGGCTGCCGGTTCCTCCCCAGAGTTCCTGAACGACTACGGTTCCCAGCGCCTGTGGGGCGTACCCAAGCAGGGACAAACCCTGGAACAGGTGGAGCAGTTGCTGCTGGATCAGGTCGCGCTGGTGCGTGCCGGCCAGTTCGAGGACTGGATCATTCCGGCCATCGTCAACGACTTCAAGAAGAGCGACAAGCAGGCGCTGGAATCCAACACGGCCCGCGTCGGCAATATGCGCGCCTCCTTCATCCAGGGCGATGACTGGGATTATCACGTTGGCGAAATCAAGCGCCTGGAAAAGGTGACCAAGCAGGACATCGTCCGCGTCGCCAATGAATACCTGGGCAGCAATTACGTGGCGGTGCAGCGCATCGACGCCCCGGCAGACATTCCCTCCGTGGAAAAACCGAAGATTGACCCGGTGTCCATCGACCCGACCCGTCAGTCAGCGTTTGCCGCTTCCATTCTGGCGATGCCCTACAAAGAAATCACGCCGGTCTATGTGCACCCCGGCGTGGATTACCAGATAGTCGAATACGCTCCCGGCGCCACGCTGTACTACGCCCCCAACCCGCTGAACGACCTGTTCTCCTTCTCCATCAGCGTGGACGTGGGCACCGAGGAAAACGACGAGCTGGGGCTGGCCACCGCCCTGCTGGAGAAATCCGGCGCGGGGGACATGAGCGCCGAAGACCTGCAGAAACAGTGGTACCGCCTGGGCAGTGAGTTCGGCATCGGCGCAGGGGCGAACGAATCCTCCCTCGGCGTGTCCGGGCTGGACGAGCAGTTCGATGCCTCGCTGGACCTGATGCTGCAACTGGTGCAGACCCCGACGGTGGACGAGGCGACGCTGGAAGAACTGAAGGCCATCATCCTGAAGTCCCGCGAGGAACAGAAACAGGACCCGCGTGCCATCAGCCAGGCCCTGTTCCTGTACAACCGTTACGGCGACGACTCGCCCATGCTGAAGTCCCTGACGACAGAGCAGATTCAGGCCGCCTCCGTGGAGGAACTGCAGGGGCTGATCCGCAACCTGCTGACCTACAAACAGACCCTGAGCTACACCGGCTCCATGCCGCTGGAAACCCTGCTGGAACATCTGCGCGCGCACTACCAGGTGGCGGATGAACTGATGGATCCTCCGCCCTACCGCTTCCGCACGGCGCGCAAGATCGACTCCAACCAGGTGTACGTCGTGGACCAACCGACAGCACAGGCCCAGGTGCGTATCGAATTCGCCGACGGCGTGTATGACGAATCCAAGGTCGTGCCCTCGCAGCTCTACAACACCTACTTTGGCACCAGCATGTCGAGCGTGGTCTTCCAGGAGCTGCGTGAGGCCCGCGCCCTCGCCTATTCCGCCCAGGCACAGTACGCCCAGGGCGGGCGCGAGAATGCCGAGAACCTCGGCCTGGGCGCCATCAGCTCCCAGAACGACAAGACAGTGGAGGCCCTGGGCGCCTTCCTGGATCTGTTCGACAACATGCCGGTCTCCGGGGAACGTTACGAGGAGGCCCGCAGCTCTCTGGACAACCGCTACCGCACCTCCACGGTCGGATTCCGCCAGATCAACAGCACCGTGCGCTCCTGGGAGCGCCTGGGCCTGCCGGGAGACCCGCGTGAGTCGCGCTTCGACCAGTTGCAGCACTCCACACTGGAAGACATGCTGGCTTTCCAGCGCAACAATATTGCCGGCAAGCCGAAGCTGATTTCCATCGTGGGCGACCTGTCCCGCATCGACACCGACGCCCTGGCTGCCTATGGCAAGGTAACGCCGGTGCAGGTGGACGATCTCTTTGTGAAGTGACAGGAAGGACACTGTGCCGCAACAGTCTGGCCAAGCCGATTTTCCCCTGCAGGTGTCCGGGCTGAACAAACGCTTCGGCCAGCACGCTGTGCTGAAGGATCTTGCGCTGGAGGTGCAGCCCGGCGCCATTCACGGCCTGGTGGGCCTGAACGGCTCCGGCAAGACCACCACCCTGGAATGCCTGTTAGGTTTGCAGCATGCCGATGCCGGAGACATTCGCCTGCTCGGCCTGCGCCCGGACCAGTTGCACCAGAGCCACGGCGACGTGGTGGCCATCTTCGACAGCCCCAGCCTACCGCCACAACTCACCGTTCGCCAGGCACTGGAACACGCCAGCCTGCTGTGTGAAAACCCGGTACGCAAACCTGCCGATGTCGAAGCCCTGCTCGGCATCAGCCAGTACCGGGATTTCCGCATCCGCAATCTGTCCCTCGGCAATCGCCGCCGCGCCTCCATTGCTCACGCCCTGATGGGCAGCCCGCGTTTCGTCCTTCTCGATGAGCCGTTCAACGGGCTGGACGCCGGGGGTGTGGACGATGTGCTGGCGCTGATCCGCGACCTCAATCGTGACGAAGGCACCGCCTTTCTGCTCTCCAGCCATCAGTTGCCCTACCTGGAAAAAATCTGTTCGCATTTTTCCATTCTTCACGAGGGAAAAATCGCCCTCAGCGATTCGCTGGACCGCCTGCTCGGACAGCAGGTCAACCGCCTGCAGGTGATCTGCGACGACGTCGTGCGCGCCTGCGCCCTGGTGCAGGACATGGCGGGCGTCGTGATCGAGGAGAACAGCGGCAATGGCAGGCTCACACTGCAACTGAACGGCGTCACCCCTGCCGCCGTGAATCAGCGCCTCGTCAGCAAGGGCATTGCAGTGGACGAGCTGGTGCGTGAACGCAGCTCTCTTTCCAGCCTGTTCCAGAGCATCACCGCGCAGCGGTCTGACACCCCCGCGGAGGATGCCGCATGAAGGGATTCGTGGCCGCGCTGAAGGCCGAATGCTTTGTCGCCCTGCGCAGCAACAGCGCCCGCATACTGGTGCTGCTGCCCGCCCTGATCGTCACCATTCGCGCGCTCATGGTGAAGCTGACCGAATCCGGCCAGGCGGCACGGGATGCCCTGATGGGACAGGACGGAACGGCGATCGGCAGCAATGCCTGGGGCCAGCTTGTGGACAGTTTCTCGACCGGCCTGACCCTGCTCAGCCTGTCGCTTGTCGCGTACGCCGCCTGGACCTTTGCCAATGACCGCGACACCGGCGCGCTGCGCCACGCGGTCATCCGCCGCGTCAGTCGGCCCGGGCTGGTACTGGCCAAGCTGCTCACCGTCTTCCTGCTTGCCCTGTGTGCCCTGCTACTGCTCACGCTCTGCGCCGGCATCATCACGTCTTTGCTATGGGACTTCGGCCCCGTGGTGGAAGACGGCTATGAAATCATCAGCAGCGAGGAGATCCGCACCGAAGTGGCACTGGGCCTGCGACTGGCGCTGATGCCACTGCCGGCAGCACTGGCCTTCGGGTTGATGGTTTCAGTGCTCGCCCAATCCGCCACCCAGGCCGTCACCAGCGCCCTGGGCATCACTCTGGCACTGGACGTCTTCAAGGGCGTGCTGGGCGAGAAGGCCTATTATCTCTACGCCAGTTTCCAGCCCTCGCTGATCGACCGCTCTTACCTGCAGGACGTCAGCCGACTCGTGCGCGGCTACTCCGACGTGCTGATCGATTCCCGCATGCTGCAGCTCAACGAGTGGATTCCGTGGCCACAAATGCTGCTCTTCATCGTCGTCGCACTGCTCTTCGTGCGCAGGAAGGCGTTATGAAGCCCCATCCCACTGCCCGCCTCTGCTGCCTGCTCCTGCTTGCTGCGTCTCTGCTGTCCTGCGTCAGCAGTGAACCCCGCACGCTGGTGCCCAGCATCACGCTGTCGCCCGAGACCGTGAGTCTCAGCAACGGCGAACCGGTGGGTGCCGGCCTGAACTTCGGCATGAGCACGGGCCTTAACGAAAGCGACTCCCTGAGCAACATCGCCGTGCTGCCGGGGGTGCGGGTGCGCACGGTGACACCCAATGGTGCCGCCGCACTGGCTGGCTTGCGGGCAGGCGATGTCATCCTGGAAGTCGACAACCGCGAAATCAATCACCCCGATGCGCTTGAGGCACTGGCCCAGCAGAGCGATGGCCCTACCCGCTTCACTCTGGCCGTGCGCCGCGACACCACCGTGTTCAAGACCACGCTGGATGCCCGCGTCATCAACGACCAGCGCGCCGTGCCCGTGGAGCTTTACCGCGCCGACCCGATTGCGACCCGCGCAGGCTACACCACCGAAGTCTTTGAAACGGAAACCGGCACGCGCATCAGCGGCGCCAGGCTGGTCCGAGTGTTCGCCGACAGCCCCCTGCCGGATGCCGGGATACAGGCAGGAGATACCATCGTGGCCCTCGACGGCGAACCCATCGAGTCGGCCCAGGATCTGATTACGCGGCTGAACACCCGCTACGAACTGGGCGACACGGTGCAACTGAGCATCGCCCGCGACGAGATGACCGCAATGCGCACGCTGGAGAAACGGGTGCACCTGTGGTCCCCGGGGCGGCGCCTTGCCCGCGTCTCGCTCGGCCCCCTGCTGCAGTACGAATCCAGCCTGAGCCCCCGGCAGACGCGCCTCGCCATTCTCGACCTGTGGCTGTTTTCCGTGTTCAGTTATGAGCAGCAGGAGGGCGAAAAGGAAGTCAGCCTGTTCAGTCTGTTCCGCTTTGCCACCGGCTACGGGGAGCTGGTGGAGGAGTCGCCATGAGGCGCACGCTGATCGCAGTGATGGGCCTGCTGTCGGCATCGGCGGCGCTGGCGCAGCCCCGCTTCGTAGCCTCCGAGATTCCATTGGGCGAGTGGCCCGATGATCTGTTCTTTGCAGACATGGACGGTGACGGACGCAGCGATCTCGTGCTGCCGCGCTGGAGCCTCAATGCCGGGCGCGAGCTGGCCATCTACCTGCAGGACAGTGAATCCCGTTTCCCCACCTCGCCCTCGCGCCTGGTGGAGATCAAGCCGGAAATCATCGCCATTGCCATTGCCGATCTGCGCCCGGAGCCCGGCAACGAATTGCTGCTGTTCACCGCGCGGTCGGTGTTCAGCCTGTCCTCCGCCATCCCCAGCTACACCGGCAATCTGCGCCCCCTGTTCGACTGGCCGCTGGTCGCGTCCGTGCCCGATCGCCGGCGGGTGCTCTATTTCCCGCCGCCGGAAGACCTGGATGGCGACGGTCGTATTGATCTGGTACTGCCCGGCACCGAAGGCTATGGCATTTTTCATGGGGAGGCCGACGAGCAGTTCACCCTGCTGCACCAGTTCAGCACCGTGAACGAGGAGCTTGACCCCTCGGAGGTGCCAATCGGCGGCCCCCGACTCAACACCGAGTTCAGCCTGAATGAACGCGACGGCATCGTGCTGCGGGTGTCCGCGCAGCGCAACACGGCTTTCGATGACTTCCTGTCCGTAGGCACCCATGAGGGCGAGGGTGACGATCTGCTCTCCACCCGTCTGTTCCTGCCTTCTGCCATCACCGCTCACGCCAACGCGGATGCCCGCCCGGACCTGGTTTTTCTGAACATCGGTCAGGACCTGTATGGACAGATCAATCTGCTGCTGCAGAACGAACAGGGCCAATTTGCCGGCACGCCGGACTGGCGCGGTTCCATCGACACCCGCGGCGATCTGCGGCTGATGGACGTCAACGGCGATGGCATGCAGGACATGCTGCGCATACTCGATAACTCCAACGAGTGGGACGTGAATTTCTATCTGAACAAGGGCGGTCGCTTCGACTTTCAGACGCCGGACCAGGTGATGAAATTCTCCGGCTACGACCTGACTGTCAGCGTGGTCGATCTCGACAACAACGGGCAGACCCAGCTCAGCGTCAGCTTCTACACCATTCCCGTCATCAATGCCGTGCGCAACGCCAGTATCGTGCGCTCGCAGTTGCTGTTTCTGCGCGGCGAGGGTGGGCAGCTCTTCCACACTCGCCCGGATTTCCGGCTGGATCAGAATTTTTCCGCCGATACGGTAAGAGGCCTGTCGTCCCAGATTAATCTGCAGACCGACATCGACCGCAACGGTCGCCGCGATGCGCTTTTTGTTACCGACCAGGGCACGCTCGCCGCCAGAAGCATTGATGCCTCGCTTCGCATTGCCGACACCCCCTTCTGGGAGTATGTGCCGAATCGCAGCATCCTGGAGTTCGGTGCGCGCGACCTTAACGGCGACGGCGTCGATGACCTCTTTCTGCAACACTCCACGGCACTGACCGTGCTGGTGGCCGTGCCATGACCCATTTGCGCCTGACATCGCTCGCCCTGTTTCTTCTGGGCCTGGCATCTGCGGCCGATACGCTGGCCCAGAGCAGCCTTGCCTCCTACCAGCGCCTGGACTTTTCCCTGCCGGCGGATACCGAGCGTCTGCTGATTGTGGACGCCGACCAGGACGGACTTCAGGATGTTCTGTCCATCGCCCCCGAGCGCATCAGCCTTTATTTCCAGCGCGCCGGTGAAGGCTTTTCCTTTACGACTCCAGACACCAGCGTTGCGCTCAGTGGCGACAGCGTCGGCTGGGAGCTGAGCGACCGCTACCCCGGCGCGGATGGCGTGCCCCGCCTCTCCCTGCTGGCACTGATTGACGGACAGCGGGTGCTGCAATGGAGCATTCGCGACCGCCGTTTCGGCGAGCCGGTCGAACTGCTGGGCAATCTCAGCGCCTTTGCGGGCAGTGGCATCAATCGCCTGCATTTCTCCCGCGACATCAACAACGACGGGCTTGACGATCTCGTTATCCCCGGTGCGGGCACGCTGCAACTGCACATCCGCAACATTGACGGCAGCTATCAGGCGCCCATTTCCGTGCTGGCAGACATGCGCCTGTACAGCAATCTCTTCGTGCGCCAATCGCTGGAGCGCGATGTCGGCCAGTCCCTGCGCATTCCGCAGATATCCCTGCGCGACGTCAACGGCGATAGTCGCCCCGACCTGATCTCCGACACCGAGGAACGGCTGGATGTTTCACTGGCCAATGCCAGCGGCGATTACTTCCCGCAGACCCCCAGCTTCTCCGTGGATCGCGAGGAAATCCGCGAACGCCTCGGCAGTTTCGACGTGGACAACCTGGATTTTGCCAATCTCACTGGCATTCTGGCACTCACCCATGAGGAACTGCTGCAGGACGTGGACGGCGACGGCATCGACGATTTTGTCCTGCGCGAGGGGGGCAAGGTCTCACTGTTCGCGGGCACGGCCACCGGCATGGACTTCAGTCAGCCGCGCCAGGTGCTGCGCTCCGGCGGCAATGTGCTGACCGTGTTTCTGCACGACGAAGACGGCGACGGCAAAAAGGATCTGTGGCTGTGGCGGGTTGAGCCAATCTCCGTGGGCGATCTGTTCCTGTGGCTCGCCATTTCCGGCAGCGTCAATGTAGAGGCCTTCGTCTACCGCAACGAGGGCGACAGCTTTGCCCGGCGCCCGGCAAGGCAGGTCACCGTTGCGCTCAAGTTCCCCTCTGCTGTACGCCTGCTCAGCTCCGTGGTGGACATTCGCGAACAGGCCCGGGCAGTGCGCGACACGCGCACCATTCCCACAACCATCGCCCACATCAGCGGGGTGGGCAACGCCCAGGATCTGGTCGTGCTGCTGGAGCAACAGGTCCAGGTCTTCCACAATGCCGTGGAACAGACGCCTCCCCCTGCGGAAGACCGCTTCCTGGCCTCCCTGAACTACGCCCGCAACCGGGACAACTACGAAATCGACATCCGCCGCATCATTGACGAATTCGAGATTGAGCAGAACAGCGAGTTGGCCGGAGTACAGGGCCGCAACCCGGACCAGCAAATGTCCCTGGACCAGACCATGCGCAATGGCGACGTGGTGCCGGTATCCCTCAATGGCGACGCGTACGACGACCTGTTCCTGTTTCTGCAGAAGGGGCGAGACGAGATCACGGGAGTCCTGCTGCTCTCGACGCCCTGAAGCCACGCACTATGGAGCCACAATGAAAAAAATACTCCTGCGCACTCTGATCATCGCCTTTGTTATTGTGAACCTGCTGGCCTGGCTGGTGTCGGTCTATACCGATGTCGTCATCGGCTGGGTGTTTCGCATCGCGTTAATCATGGGCATCATGTTCATCGCCACCATCTTTTCAGGGGCCGCCGCGATTCTCGGCTTTCTGGACACGGAACAGCGCGATCACGACCCGGACTGAGCCCGTCGCCCTCCCCCCTGCAGCAATCCTCGTACAGGCGTATAATCCCTGTGAGCATTTCCTGATCTGCGGGGTCGTCCCATGTCACACCGGCAATATCTGTTCTCCCTGCGTTTCGCCCACGCGTTGCGCAGCACCCTGAACGAAGAACCTTACACGGCTCATCGCCTGCATCAGGACCTGCTGGCCGGCATCACCGTCGGCATTGTCGCCATTCCCCTGTCCATGGCACTCGCCGTCTCCAGCGGCGTGGCGCCGCAGTACGGTCTGTACACCGCGATTATCGCCGGCTTCCTCATCGCGCTCAGCGGCGGCTCGCGCTACAGCGTCTCCGGGCCTACAGCCGCCTTCGTCGTCATTCTCTACCCCATTGCGCAGAGTTTCGGTCTTGCAGGATTGCTGACCGCCACTGTGATGTCCGGCGTCATCCTGGTTCTCATGGCGCTTCTGCGCCTGGGACGTTACATCCAGTACATTCCAGAATCCGTGGTACTGGGTTTCACGGGCGGCATCGCCGTTGTCATTGTCATCCTGCAGATCAAGGACTTTCTCGGCCTGCCGATCGCAGCCATGCCGGAACATTTCTCGGACAAGATGCAGATTCTCGGCAGCAATCTCTCACACACCCACTGGCCCAGCCTCGTCATTGCCTCCCTGACCCTGGCCATCATGATCGGCTGGAGCCGCACCCGCTCCCGCATCCCCGCCCAGTTGCCGGCCCTGCTGGTCGCGAGCGTGCTGGCACTGGCTTTCGACCACTATGGCATGCCGGTGGATACCATCGGTTCCCGTTTTTCCTACCTGATGCCCGATGGCAGCATGGGCGAGGGGGTGCCTCCCGTGTTGCCCCACTTCGAGTGGCCCTGGCTGCGCGAAGGCGCCGACGGGGGGGCGTTTGTGTGGAACTGGCAGACACTGCAGGCCCTGCTGCCCGCTGCGCTCGCAATCGCGATGCTGGGGGCCATTGAATCCCTGCTGTGCGCCGTCGTACTGGACGGCATGAGCGGCAAGCGCCACAGCGCCAACAGCGAACTGCTGGGCCAGGGCATCGGCAATCTGGTTGCCCCTTTCTTCGGCGGCATCACCGCCACCGCAGCCCTGGCACGCTCGGCCACCAATCTGCGTGCGGGGGCGTACTCCCCCATCGCGGCCATGATCCACGCCGTCGTGGTCCTGCTCGGTCTGGTAGCACTGAGCCGCCTGTTGAGCTATCTGCCCATGCCCGCCATGGCGGCCCTGCTGCTGTTTGTTGCCTGGCGCATGAGCGAGGCGCCGAAGGCACTGCACCTGCTGAAAACGGCCCCGCGCAGTGATATTGCGGTGTTCCTGACCTGCTTCGTCCTGACCGTGATGTTTGACATGGTGATCGCGATCGGCACGGGCATGGTGCTCGCCTCGCTGCTGTTCATGAAGGAAATCGCAGACATGACCCGTGTCTCGGACATCAGCCAGAACCGGCGGGTCGTCGCGACGCCGCTGCCTGAGGACTGGTGCGTTCTCAAGATCAGCGGCCCTCTGTTCTTCGCAGCGGCGGACAAGGTGTTTGGCGACATCGCCCAGAATTACCTGGACAGGCGAGGACTGATTCTCTACCTGGACGGGGTGCCCATTCTGGATGCGGGCGGGCTCTCGTCACTGGAGCGCCTGATGCAGAAATGCCGCGACAGCGGCACCTATCTGCTGCTCTGCGACCTGCAATTCCAGCCCCTGAAGACACTGGCCCGGGCAGGCATTCAGCCTCAACCCGGCATCTTTTCTCTGTCCTCGTCCCTCGCTGACGCGTTAGAATCGGTGAGCAACAACACCATCAGTACGGCACTGACGCTGCCAACGGACAAGGCAGACAGCGCCTGACATCATAGAGCGGAGTACACAGATCATGGGGGGACATCGGTCCTGTTTTTCTATCGCCCTGCTATGGGCGCTGGCTTCTGGCGCCATCGCCGACAATCACGAGATACCCCGCACGCCCGAAGGCAAACCCGATTTCCAGGGCATGTGGACCAACGAGACCCAGACCCCGCTGGAGCGCCCCCAGGCCCTCGGTGACAAACGCGCCTACACCCCGGAAGAGGCGGCACAGCGGGTCATTGAATCCCAGGAACGCTTCGAGCGCGATTCCGCCCCGATTGACCCGAATCGTGACGCGCCCGAGAAAGGCGCTGTCATTGGTCTGGAAGCCGACTGGAAATTCCCGGACTCCAATGTGGTGACCGTCAACGGCGAGGCACGCACCTCCCTGGTCATCGAACCGGCCAACGGCCGCATTCCCGTGCAACCCGGCCCGGCACAGGACTGGCGCTCACTGATTCTTGCCAAACCCGGCGTGGACGAGTTCGACGGCCCGGAAGTACGCACGGTGGGCGAGCGCTGCCTGCTGTCCGTGCTCTCTACCGCCGGCCCGCCCATGGTGCCCATGGCCTACAACAGCAATTACCAGATCGTGCAGACACCGGAATACGTCATGATCATGACGGAAATGGTGAATGACGTGCGCATCATCCGCATCGATGGCAAACCCCTGCCCGACGGCATGGTGCGCTGGATGGGCGACTCCGTGGGGCACTGGGAGGGCGATACGCTGGTGGTCACCACGGACAAGGTGCATCCGCAGCAGTCCTTCCGTGGCTCTACCGGGGCGATGACCGCAACGGAGTGGTTCAGCATGGAATCTCCGGAGCAGATCAACTATCGCGTGACCATCAACGACCCCGCCGCCTACTCGGAGCCGTGGACGGCGGAGGTGCCCCTGCGGTTGCTGCCTGCAGGAACGCAGCTCTACGAGTACGCCTGTCACGAGGGGAATATGTCGGTCTCGGGCAGCCTGGGCGGTGCGCGACGACACGATCACGATGCCCTGCTGATGCAGAAATCCGGCGAGGGTGCCCAGTAGGACGTCGCTATTCAGACTCCGGCCCCGGCTCCTCTACCGGGGCTGCCACCGTGGTCTTGAGCCGCCCCGACCTGCGCAGCGATTCCCGCAGCACATATTCGATCTGCCCGTTCAGCGAGCGCAGATCGTCATCGGCCCAGCGCTGCATCGCTTCGATGACCGCCGGGCTGATGCGCAGGGGATAGGATTTCTTGCTGCTCATACCGAAGCTGACCCTGTCACTCTCATGGGTTGATCAACGCACATTCTACTAATACAGCGTCCCTGTGTTCACCACCGGCTGCGTGGCCTTGTCCGAACACAGCACCACCAGCAGATTGCTGACCATCTGGGCGCGACGCTCCTCGTCCAGCTCCACTACGGCCTTGGACTTGAGCTGGTTCAGGGCCATTTCCACCATGCCGACAGCCCCCTCCACCAGACGCTCGCGCGCGGCGATGATGGCGCCGGCCTGCTGTCGCTGCAGCATGGCACCCGCAATTTCCGGCGAGTAGGCCAGATGGCTGATGCGCGCGTCCATTACCTCGATGCCAGCCTCCGTCAAGCGCTCCGCGAGGTGCTTGGCCAGATCGTGGGAGATTTCCGTGGCGTGGGAGCGCAGGGCAATCTGGTTCGAATCGCCCTGATCGTAGGGGTAGCTGGTGGCCATGCTGCGCAGGGCGGCCTCCGCCTGGATGTGCACAAAGCTTTCGTAATCGTCTACGTTGTAGACTGCTTCCGCCGAATCGTGCACCCGCCACACCACCACGGCTGCGATCTCGATGGGGCTGCCCTCCAGCTCGTTCACCTTGAGCTTGCCGGACTCGAAATTGCGCACCCGCAGGGAGACCTTGCGGGACTTGTAAAAGGGGTTGTTGAAGCGCAGCCCCTGATCCTTCACGGTGCCCACATACTTGCCAAACAGGCTCAGCACGGCCGCCTGATTCGGCTCCACCATGAAAAACCCGGGCAGGCAGACAAAGCACAGTACAACGACGAGCAGGGACAGCCCGGCCATCACATGATTGGCCGCATCCGCGGCCTGCGCAAAGTTCCAGGCTGACAGCAGGGCCAGCACAATCAACGCCACTGCCGCCGGAATTCCGGGCAATGAGCCTATGTTCTTTTCCTTCATCGTTTGCTTGCTCATGATGATTCCTCCCAATGGAACGACCTCTATTAGATATCTTTTTGATATCTATTTGCAAGCACCGTTTGGAAATTCGAATCATCGCCTGCAGGGCAGGCGATAGGCAATCCGGATGACTAGGCGAGGTGCACGCATGGAGGTAGACTAGAACCCAATCCAATCCCTCGGGACCCCACGCCATGAACACCAAAGGATTCCTTCCCCTGCTGGGCACCTCGCTGCTGCTCGCCAGTCATGCCTTTGGTCAGTCCAACGATTTTCTGGAGCTGCGCCTGTCCGGCCAGCACGACGACAACATCAGCCGCGCCCTGCTCGCCAGCGACCGCTACAGTGACAGCCACGTGGGCGTGGCACTCTCGGGCGGGCGCATGATGCAACTGCGCACGAACGATTCCCTGACCCTGTTCGGGGAACTTAGCCGACGCCAGTTCCAGGAGTTCGACAAGCTCAGCAGCACCAGCCTCAATCTCGGCGCGAGCCTGCAACACAAGTTCGGCCTGGGCGCCTATGCGCCAGTGCTGGTCAATTCGCTGAGCTGGACCCTGGACGACAGCGAAACGGAAGTGCGCAAGCGCCAGCTTCTGAACTGGGATCTCAGCGTACGCAAGCGCCTGAGTCCCGCCTGGGACTTCTCGGCGGGCGTCGGCTACGAACGCAGCGAGGGCTCCCACGACGGCGCCGAATACGCCAGCATGTACAGCCCCAACAACGACATTTTTGATTTCGAGCAGGGGTCGGTGTTTGTCTCTGCCGACTATACCTTTGCCAACTATCACTCCCTCAGCGCCAGCTACACCTATGTGGACGGCAACACCGTTTCCAGCGCCCTGGCTCCGAATATGCCCCTGCTGGCCATTTCCAAGGCACTCACACCCGACGGCGCCTACCCGGCACCGCCCTGGCGCACCATCGTGGCCTATACCCTGGCCTCGAAAGCACAGCTTACGGCACTCAACTGGAGCATCCCCATCGGGCAGAACACCTCAGTGACGGCTGGCTACAGCCACCAGAAGATCGATGCCCGCAACGATGTGTATTACAGCAATGACAGTCTCAGCCTGACGCTGATGCACATCCTCAAATAGCGCGAGATGCAGTCGCAGCGCCGTAGATTCCTTCCGTGTGAATACTTTTCCGCGTTTGCGCGTTCTCGTGCCTAGAGCACGCCATTTCGCAATTTGAATACCCAAAGGAAAACCCGTCCGATGAAGCAAGGGATTGAACGCCTGCTGACAGGCACCACACTCACGTTGCTCACACTGTTCAGCCCGGCACTGCTGGCCCATGACGTCTCCACGGAAGCGCGCGAACGCATGCTGAACGGCGGCATACTGGATTACATCTGGACCGGCGCGGAACACATGCTGACCGGCTACGATCATCTGCTGTTCCTGTTCGGGGTCATGTTCTTCCTGACCCGTCTGAAGGACATCTTTCTCTTTGTCACCGCCTTCACGTTCGGGCACACCATCACCCTGCTGGGCGCAACCTTTGCCGGCATCTCGGCCGATCACTATCTGATCGACGCCGTGATCGCGGTCTCGGTGATGTACAAGGGCTTTGAAAATCTCGACGGCTTCCGCAAATGGCTCGGCACTCCTGCCCCACCCTTGCTGTTCATGGTGTTCAGCTTTGGGCTCATTCACGGCTTCGGCCTGTCTGCTCGGCTGCAGGATCTGACCCTGGGCAGCGAGGACGGCTTGCTCGGCAAGATTCTGTTCTTCAATCTCGGGGTGGAGCTGGGACAGATTGCGGCGCTGCTGGTGATGGCCGTCGTCATTCGTGCCTGGCAGCAGACCACCGTGTGGGTGCCGCTCAGTCGCGTCTGCAACGGGCTGCTGGTGTTCTTTGGCTTCCTGCTGCTGTTGTTCCAGTTGCACGGCTATCTGCACGAGCAGGGGTATGTGCACGGACCGGAAGCAAGCACCGAGGACGGCGTTCCTCACAGCCACGACGGAGGACCGCTCCATGTGCATTAATCCACGACACGCCCTCGGCATCCTCTGCCTGCTGTTGCTGACGAACGGCCATGCCTGGGCACAGGCACCACGAATGGATCTGCTCAGCGATGGCGTGATGGTAATTGGTATCGTCACCCGCGCAGACGGAAGCCCGGCGGCGAACCAGGCCGTGATGGTGGAAAACCTGAGCGACACCGTAAACGCCGCCCAGGTGCTGATGACCGACGAGGCTGGCGTGTTTGTGTTCTCGGGAGCAGGCCTGAGTGACTACCGCGCCAACGTGGTCATCAACGGCGCCATCGGCAGCGCCACCGTCACCACCGGAGAGGCGCCACCACCGCCGTGGGAGTGGCCCCCGATCTACGTCACCCTCGCCATCCTGATGCTGCTGTCCCTGATTCCGGCACGCCTGTTACGACGCCCGGAGTTCCGCAAGCAGGGGTAGCCTAGGGTTGCCAGGCATAGCTGAACTTGGCAAACACTGCGTGGGCGCTCGGCTCCACCGAGTTGAGGAAATCGTCCTGAAAGCCCGCGCCGGAATAGCCCAGGAAGAACACAGACTGCGCGTTCAGCTTGTAGCTGTAGAGCAACTGGGTGGAGAGCTCCTTCGCGCGGGACTGCACCGGGCGAATGTACAGGGAGCGATCCCGCTCGGTGTCCGCGTACTGCACGATGAAGCGGACAAAACTGTGGATATTGAACTGCCAGGTGGTGCGCAGGTAACTCAGGTTCGCCGTGAACAGACGCCCGCCCTTCACGTCGAACTGCTGCAGCGTGTGTTGCAGGTTCAGTTGCAGGTGGCGCCCGGCCTGGTAGTTGAGTTCCGGCGTATAACGCTTTGAATGGCCCAAACGGGTGTTGGCAAAGTCCACCACATCTTCGACGCGCACCGTCATCTTCATATAGAGATCGCTATTGGGGCGCACGGACACCGCGAGCTGATTGAACTGCTCGTCGAAGGTGAAGCCGTTGTAATAGGTCTTGCTGCCACCAAACAGGCCGTCGAGCCGGGACTGATACGGCCCCTCCATCTCCACGAACATCTCCAGCTCTTCTTCCAGCTCCAGCCCTGCCTGGTCGTGGGTGTTGTCCCAGTCCAGCGCTACGCGGATGCGATTGAAGAAACTCTGCGCGGGATAGCGCCAGGTGCGCCCCACACGCAGGGTGTTGCGCTTGAAGTCCACACGATTGATGAAGCCCATGTCGGCACGGAAGTCCTTGCCGTAGTTCACATGCTCCGCCCACACGTCCCAACGGCTGTCGTTGTGCCGGTAGTCCAGCAGCACGGTGCTGTCGCTCAGATGCGGCTTCTGCCGGTACTGCGCCTGAATCAGGCCGGGATAATCCGACTGCGAATGCAGGTACTGCACGCTGAAGACATCGCTGTTGGTGATGCGCCAGCGCCCGTCCATACCGGCCACCGTGTTGGCATAGTCGCCGCCTTCGCGATGCGTCATCACGGCACCGATACTGGAGTTGCCAAGCACGTCCTGACGGTAACGCAGCACGGAAATCTCGCTCTCGGTATCGCCGAGACTGGCGACCCTGGAGCTTTCGTTGTCAGGAATCAGGAAGCTGGTGCTGGTGTCGTTAAGCTGCATCAGACCGTAGGAATGGTTGCCGCTCTTGCCGGTCAGCTTGATGCCGTAATCCGGGTCCGCAATATTGCGCGTGTGCACGATATTGAGATTGGTGTTGAAATAGTCCGCGCCGTCGAGAAAGAAGGTGCGCTTCTCCGGGTAGTAGAGCGAGAAGGTGTTGTTGATTTCCAGTTGCGCCTCGTCCGTTTCCACCTGGGAAAAATCCGGGTTCAGCGTGGCATTGAGGTACATGTCCTGGTTGATGCCCCAGCGCAAATCCACTCCTGCCTCGGTCTCGGTCTCCGTGTCGCTCCACTGTCCTCCCCAGGCCGGGGCCGGTCGCGAGCGCTGCCCGGAAGCCGTCAACGTTGGCACCACCTCGATATTGCGCCCAGGCTCCACATCGGCAAAACCACTCGCCTTCTGGAACTGGCAGACGAAGCAGGAGACGTTCTTGTCCACGTTGGATTCAGAGAAGCGATAGCGCCGGTCGCGCGGATAGTCCCGAATGAAGCGCACGCCCCAAATCTTTTCCTGCTTACCGCTGGGGAATCGCAACTGCTTGAAGGGAATGGCCATCTCCACCATATAACCGGTGTCAGTAATCTGCCCTTCACTGTCCCACAGTGCGTTCCAGGAATCGTCCTCATCCCCGCTCAGATCGTCATTGATGGCGTCGAATTGCACTCCGAGGGGGCTGGTAATGAACTCAAACGCCCTTGCCTCATCATTGAAGGTGTCCAGTGCCACACCCACAAAATCGGTGCCACCAATCTGGTCACGGTCGCGGTAGAAGGCGCGAATCTGCTCCGGGTCTGGATCTTCCGCGACAAAGGCAATATAGAGCGTGTCGCCGTCTTCCATGATGAAGGCCTCGGTTCGGACCCGGGCAGGGTCTCCCGGGGTGGGGTCGAACTCCTTGTCCAGCAACATGCGCGTTGCACCGGCCCATTCGGCGGCCTCCACACGGCCGTCAATGTTCGGTGCAGAGGACACCCGGGGAATCGCAAAGTCAGCCTCAAGGCTCTGGGCAAACGTTGCGGAAGAAACAGGCAACAGGGAACAGGCTGCCAGCAAAGAATAGGCAAGGGCTTTTGAAATATCCAACGGTCTACCTCGTGTCATTTTTGTCATGGAGTGGTCGTCATGCATCCCGATGGACGCCTGCCTTTCCAAGCAGGGTTCAGGCCAATTTATTTTTCTTTTAAAAACAGCACGTTGAAAATTCAGCGATGGCGGATTATGTCAAAGCCCGGCGGATTTGACCAACTCTGGCGGATTTAAAAATATCAATCCATGATCCCTTTGCATCCAAACCCCTGCGGCGGTGCATCTACTGACAAACACTGTTCGACTTCACAGGAGAAAATGTCATGCAGGAGTTGATTGCGATTGTTCTCTTTCTGGTGATCGGAGGCTGCGTTGCGCTGCCCATATACCTGAACTACAGGATTCGCTCGAAGGAACTGGATACGCTGATGAAGCTGGCGGAAGGAGGGGGCGACGTCCAGTCGATGGTGAACAGTCTGATGCGGCGCCATGACACAACGCGCTCGGACAAGCGCAAGGGCCTGCTGTTGCTGGCCGTGGCCATTCCGCTGATTGCGATCGGGATTATTGAGGCAGAGGTCTATATAGCGCTGATGTTCGGCGGCATTCCCCTGTTGGTTGGACTTGCGTATCTGCTTATGGCGAAATCAGGGAAAAGCATGCCGCAGGAAGCACAAACCTGAAACCCGAGCAGGAAGATCATCAACGCGCCGCTGTCGCCCGCCTGGAAAGCTCGCTGGTTCTGCGGGCACAGACAGGCGGGGACACGGACGCATTCAGCCGCCTGGTGTCCATGCACCAGAGCGCGGTGCGCGGCTTCGCGCTGCGTTTGTGTCGCGATCCGACGCTGGCGGATGATCTGGCCCAGGAGGCCTTCCTGCTGGCCTATCGCAAGCTAGGCAGTTTTCGGGGCAGCGGCAGTTTTGCCAGTTGGGTGCTGGGCATCACCTATCGCTGCTTTCTGCAATCCAGGCGCCAGAACAGACGGGCCGACGAAGTCCGGCAGAGTCAGGAACAGGACGCCGCCGTTCTTGCCGGGAGCTATGAACAACTCTCCCCGGCCGCACTCGATCTGGAACGTGCCATTGATCGCCTCAACCCGAATGAGGCAGCAGCCATTTCACTGAACATGAGCCTGGGATATTCCCACGCGGAAGTTGCCGATATCATGAACATGCCTCTGGGCAGCATCAAATCGCACATCAGTCGCGGACTGGCGAAACTGCGCACTCTGCTGGGCGAAGAGGAAACACCATGAGTCAATCTGAAGAACGACCTCAATCCATTGAACAGCGTCTGGCGCGGATGCCTGGCGTCGCGGAGGGGGATTTCACAAACAGGGTGATGCTGCGTCTGGCCCGACGGCGCCTGCGGCGGCAACTTGTCTATGTTCTCGCCTGGGGCTGCGCGCTGCTGGGCGTGATGCGCACCCTGCCATTCGGCTGGTTGTCCGAGCAGATCAACAAGAGTCTGATGCCCATCACCGCGCGCGGCGATTCGACTCTGGTGTCCCTGCAGCATCTCCTGAGCGAACCTGCCAGCATGAGTGCTCCGGAGCAGTGGCCGTGGCTGCTTCTGGCCGCGGGCGTGGCGCTGATGGCACTGCTGCTCACCGCCCTGCTCGACTGAACGCTCAGAAGAACAGCGTGGTCTGCAGGTAGGCATAGCGGGTAAGGGACGGTGCAGTGCCAGCAGACACCCGGCGCGGAAACTCCCCCGCTCTCAGCCAGACCAGCCCGGTGTCCAGTGCCAGGTTGCCCGGAATGGCATCCCAGCGCAGCCGGGTCTCCAGGTGCCGACCGAGATGGCGCCCCGAACGCCCGCTGGCGTCCTGCCAGCCGGTATTGCCCCAGCCGTCGCGGCTCTGCGCGAGATCGAACTGCCGCAGGGTGAAGATCATCTCCACATCCGGCGTCGGAGTCAGCGTCAGGCGCAGGCCCAGGGTCGAGAGATTGGTGCGCGTGAACGGGCCGTAGAGAGAGGAAGGGCCAAACTCCGAGCGGCGTGCGCCGAAGAAAGTATCGTAGCCGTTGTTTTCCCCGTCTGTCGGATCGCGATCGCCGGAAGCGTAGTCATACAGCACCTGCACATAAGGCAGCATCGGCCCGTCAAAACCGTAGCCCAAGGCGGCATGGGTAAAGAAGGCCCGGTGACGCAGATCACGCACATCGGTGATGTCCGAACTGGCGCGGGACGTGCCGAACTGCAGCACCGTTTCCAGATCGTAGTCCACCGCCCGGGGCGCTGCCTCGGTGTACAGATGTGTCCCCACGCTGGTCAGGCGCAGGTCGGCCACCTGCTCTTCGCCCGCATCCTGTTCGCTCAGGTGCAGCGTATAAAACTCACTGTGCACACCGGGCAAAACCGTCGGCAGGTCTGCGTGCACCCCGTAGAGCCGGCTGCCGCGACTCTCACGATCAGCCTCGGCGCGATTGTCGAGAATGTCCTGGCGCGATATCGGATAGTTGAGTACCGGAATCACGGCAAATGCTTTCCAGTGGTCGCCGTTGGATCGTGAAATATCGGTGCTGATGCCGGTAAAACTCACCGGCACGTTCGAGGTGCTGCGGGACACGATGCGTCGTGTGCCAATGTTCATGGCCTGTCTGCCCACATGCAGATGCACATCGGTGCCCTCTGCCACGAGATCGTTCCACTTCCAGGTCAGGTACAACTGCTGCAGATTGAAGGCATCCACCGAACGGCGGGTAAGCGGTGTGCCGGAATCTGCCAGTGCCTGGCGCGCATCCAGCAGTTCCACATTCAGATCCAGGGATTCCCCCTTTAGTCGCCCCTCAACAGTCGTCCGGTAAATGAATACCTGATCGGACGTGCCGTTGTGCGCGCGGCGGTACTGCCCCTGCAGAAATTCAACGCGGTCGAGATGCGTAAGGCTTAGATCAAAACGGTCGTTCTTCTCCAGCAGGCGAAGCGGTGTGGATGACTGGGCGTGAAGGGAGAGAGGCAGGACCAGTCCAAGGCAGGCCACACAGCGAATCACAAGCAGAGAATGGGCATGCATCGGAAAGACAGTCGCCGAAAAAACGATGAAGGGGACACTGTAGCGATTTTCCCGTATTCAGGCAAAGCCTCCGTTGAGGTTCCACAAGACGGATTGTTTCACCACACGCGGTCTCAGCGCTGCTGGAAGACGATGCTGCGGACAAACAGCGCAAAGACCACTATCTGGATCAGCCCGCACACCACAAACACCGACCGCGCTCCGGCGACCTCGGCAAGCCAGCCGGAGGCCACCAGTGCGACGGGCACTCCAATCTTGAAGATAGCGCCAGTCAGCCCACCCACCCGCCCCATCATTGGAGCCGAAGTGGATTCGTGACGAAAAGCCCAGATGCAGATGTTCTGCATGGTCGTCGCAAAACCATAACAGGCGAGCGCAAGCCCGATGGCGAAGGCATTACCATATAATCCCGTCAATGAATACGTCAGACCCAGCAGGATCAGCGTCAGTGCCAGGCAGGTGCCCAGACCGAAGCGGCGGCGCAGAGACTCGGTGCTCATGCTGCCCAGCAATCCGCCCGCACCGGCACAGGACAGCACCAGCCCCACGCGCGCCGCAGTCCACTGCAGCTCGTCCTTGACGAAGAAAATGACCATCAACTCGAAACTGATGGCCGTGGCGTTAAAGAAGGAGACAAACCAGGTCAGGTGCCACAGGGGACGATTGCCCCGCAGCTCAGCCCAGCCTTCCCGCATTTCCCGCCAGAAACTGTGCAGCCGCTCCGGACTGCTGCTCTCCTGCAGATCGATACGGCTGAGCACCACCAGGGCAAACAGATACACACACGCCGTAATCAGCAGCCCGTAATACAGGCTTGAGAGGAAAAGAATGGCGCCCGAGATCGCAGGCCCCATCACCTGCATGAAAGTCTGGATGAAGGTGAACTTGGCATTCGCCGAGGTCATCATGTGGGTGGGAAGCGCCCACTTGATGCTGCTGATGCGCGCGTTGATATAGCCATAACTGCACATCATCAGCACAAAACCGGCGCCGTAGAATACCCCGGCCTGCGGGGTGCCGATCTGTGCGTAGGTAAAGAGTGCAAACAGCAGGCCCGTCTGCAAACCAACAGAGCCCAGCATCCAGCGGCGCTTGTCCGAACGGTCCACAAACACACCAATGAACAGACCGAACAGAAAAATGGGCAGAAACTGCAGCGCCCGCATGGTGCCCATGGCCACGGAAGACTGGGTGAGGTCGTAGATGATGAGCGGCAGCGCCAGCTCGTAGACCCGGCTGCCGAAACTGAGCAGAAAGCCGGTCAGCACCAGAATGACAAAGTTCCGGTGCTGCCAGATGTTGTCGGTCGTTGATACGTGCATGAGTCTTGTTGCGGGAGGTTGACGCCCAGGCGGCGATTACGGCCGCCAAACTACTCCTGCTGCCGTGCAATGGCAACCGGAACCGGCAATCACATCCACATGGGCGCCATGGATGCCAGCAACAGCACCGCCATCGCCTGATTGAAACGCAGCAGACGCTGCCCATGCTGCAGCCAGCCCTTGAGGGCAACGCCGCCAATGTTCCAGGCCGAGATCAGGGGAATGCCCATGAGGAAAAAGATCACGGCGATCATCGTCACGCTGAGCACAAAGTTCTGCGGATCGGCAAAGGTCGTGACCACGGTAATCAGCATCAGCCAGGCTTTCGGATTCACCCACTGGAACAGCGCCGCCTGCAGAAAGGTCAGCGGCTTCAGTTCCTTGTCCACTTCCAGGCTGGGTTTGCGCGGGCGCGCCAACTGCACCGCCATATAGAGCAGGAACAGGCCACCCCCGATCTTCAGCAGCACCGTGGCCTGCGGATAGCGTTCGAGCAACTGCCCCAATCCCATGGCGATGGCCAGCAGCAGAACCTGACAGCCCACACTGATGCCCAGAATATGAGGCACGGAGCGACGAAAGCCGAAGTTGGCGCCCGCGCTCATCAGCATCAGGTTGTTCGGACCGGGCGTTCCGATCATCACAAGACTGAAGGCAATCAGGGGCAATATCTGTTCGGGGTTCATGGCGGTCTCCGGGAATCGATGCACAGTGTAGGGAGAGCCCCAGATTCAATACAGAGTTAGTTTTTTGCAATTGAAGCGGTACAGTTTCAGGAATTACACTTCTGTACCGACAGCATTTCCCAAGACTGTGCCGTGTCACAGAGCCGGGAAAGACTATGCTAAGGCACAGATTTTACAGAAGGTGACCCCATGCTTTACCAGGAACTGGCCAATACACTGCAAACGCTGATTCACGATCAGGTCTATCCCGTCGGCAGCTCCCTGCCCGGCGTGCGCCGCCTGAGCGAGCAGCATGGGGTCAGTGTATCCACCGCCGTCAGTGCCTGTCAGGAACTGGAGCGCCGTGGCATGCTGGAGGCGCGTCCGCGCTCGGGATTCTACGTATTGCAGCCGCCTGTGCTGCGGGAACCGCCGCGCAAGACAGCACCCGGTCGCAGCCCCCGCGCCGTCTCCGGGCAGGAGCGCGTGCTGCATCTGGCCCAGGCGGCCAACGACCCTGCCATCGTCAACTTCGGTGCGGCGGTGCCCAATCCGGATCTGATGCCCGTGGCCGCCATCGAGCGGGCCTATCGCACGGTACTGCGCGAGCAGCGCCGCCGCTGTGTCGGTTACGAATTCCCGCCCGGGGCGCCCGAGCTGCGCGCCCAGATCGCGCGTCGGCTGGCGGCATCGCAGTGCCAGGTCACCCCCGACGAGGTGGTGATTACCAACAGTTGCCACGAGTCACTGAGCATCGCATTGAAACTGATCACGAAACCCGGCGACACCGTGGCGCTTGAATCGCCCACTTATTACGGCCTGCTGCAGGTCATCGAGTCGCTGGGACTGAAGGCCCTGGAGATTCCGACCGACCCGGTGGACGGCATTTCCCTGGACGCCCTCGCACTGGCCCTGGAGCGTTGGGATATCGCGGCCTGCGTGCTCATTCCCAACTTCTCCAATCCACTGGGCGTGTGCCTTTCGGACGCGCGCAAACAGGCCCTGCTGAAACTGCTCAGCCAGCACCGGGTGCCACTGGTGGAGGACGATATTTACGGCGACCTGCCTTTCTCCGGCAAACGCCCGCGTCCGATCAAGAGTTGGGATCGGGAGGGACTGGTGTATTACTGTTCCTCCTCGTCCAAGACCCTGTCGGCCGGCATGCGCGTGGGCTGGCTGGTCCCGGGCCGCGACAACAAGCGGGCAGAGGCCTTGCAGTACATGAACACCGTGGCCGTCTCCACGCCCTCGCAACTGGCGCTGGCGCATTACCTGCGGCATGGGCATTACGACCGTTATCTGCGACTGGTCTGCGCGGAACATGCCCGCTCGGTTGCGCGCATGACAGACCGGGTAACACAGCTCTTTCCGCCCCAGACCCGGGTCAGCCGCCCCTGCGGCGGCTTCGTGCTGTGGGTGGAACTGCCGGGGCAGATCGACACCACCGCCCTGAGCGAGCAGGCGCTGGAGGCAGGCGTCAGCTTCGCACCGGGCGCGCTGTTTTCCGCGTCGGGCAAGTTCGGCAACTGCCTGCGACTGAACTGCGCAGTACACTGGGATGCGAGAGTGGAACGCGCACTGCTGACACTCGCACGTTTGATTTAGTACGGAGAATCATCATGTATGACGACAGCCAGTTTCTGTTGATGGCGCAATACAACCGCTGGATGAACAGCAAGCTCTATCGCATCTGCGCCACACTGAGCGACGAGGAAAGACGGCTGGACCGCGGCGCCTTCTTCAAGTCTCTGCACGGCACCCTCAACCACATCATGTACGGCGACAAGATGTGGATGGGGCGTTTCGTGCAGGAGCCGTTCACCGGCGCGAAGATGGGGCAGGAACTGTATGCGGACTTTGCCGCCCTGCGCCAGGAGCGCGAGCGCATGGACGACTGGATGGTGGACTGGGCAGGCAAGATCCACGCCGACTGGCTCGCGGCTCCCTTCACCTTTACCAGTGGTCTCGACGGCACAACGCGCACCATGCCTGCCTGGGCACTGGTGACGCAGTTGTTCAACCACCAGACCCATCACCGCGGCCAGATCACCACGCTGCTGATGCAGATGGGTATCGACCCGGGAGCAACAGACGTCCCGTGGATTCCCGAGCTCGCGGCCGCCTGCGGGACTCCGCAGGAAACTTTCCCTTACTGAAACAAGCCGGACTGGAGCAGACTATGCTGAGTGCTGAATTTGCCACAAGCTTTGCGCAGGAGTGGATCTCCGCGTGGAACGCGCACGATCTGCCGCGAATACTGTCGCACTATGAAGACGATTTCGAGATGTCATCGCCGCTGATTCGAACGCTCGTGAAGGAAGCCAGCGGGACCTTGAAAGGAAAGGACGCCGTAGGAGCCTACTGGTCCCTGGCCCTGACCCGCATGCCCACCCTGCATTTCACGCTTGAGCATGTACTGGTGGGAGCCAATAGCTTGACCCTGGTGTACCAAGGCGCGCGGGGCACGTCTGCCGAAGTGTTTTACTTTGATCGTGGGGAACGAGTCTCGCGGGCATTTGCCCACTATGCCTTGAACGACTGAGCGATTCTGCTAGCCCTCGGCAGACATCAGAATGTGCGTTCCGGCATTCTATTTTCCTTTCCTGCCACTACCCATCCGCGCCCAATCCTCCTACACTGCCTGCATCTGGCTTTCGTCAGCCCCGGCTCCGCCCGGGGGTTTCAGGATGTAACCCTTTAGCCCCAACCAACGCAGGAGAACAAGAACAATGTGCGAGAATCATTCCGCGGAAGAAAATGCCTATATTCTGCAAATGGCCAAACTGAACCGTCGTCAGTTCGGCAAGCTGGGCGCCACTGCCGCCCTGTCCATGATGCTCCCCCCCATCGCCAATGCACAGGACGTGATGGAGATGGACGTCACCATTCAAACCCCGGATGGCGTGGCCGACTGCTATTTTGTGCATCCCTCAAGTGGCAAGCACCCCGCCGTACTGGTGTGGCCGGACATCCTCGGCCTGCGTCCCGCCTTCCGTGCCATGGGCAAGCGGCTGGCCCAGTCCGGCTATTCCGTGCTGGTGGTGAACCCCTTCTACCGCAGCGCCAAGTCTCCGGTTGTTCCTGAAGGCGCCACCTTCGCCGACCCGGCCATTTCCGCGATTGTGCGCCCCATGGCGGGAGCCCTGAATGCCACCACGCACGTCACTGATGCCCGCGCCTTCCTGGGCTGGCTGGACCAACAAAGTCCGGTAGACACCAGCAAGAAGATCGGCACCACCGGCTACTGCATGGGTGGCCCAATGGTCATGCGCACGGTATCCAACTTCCCCGAGCGCGTGGGTGCCGGTGCCACCTTCCACGGCGGTGGACTCAACACAGCGAACCCGGACAGCCCGCACCTGGGCATTCCCAATATGGATGCCCGCATGCTGATCTGCATCGCCGCCAACGACGACGAGCGCGATCCGGAGTCCAAAAACGTGCTGCGGGCAGCCTTCGCGTCCGCCGGAGTGCCGGCGGAAGTAGAAGTCTATGAAGGCACCATGCACGGCTGGACGGTCCCGGACTTCCCGGTTTATAACGAGGGCCCTGCCGAGCGCGCCTGGAGCCGTTTGCTGGCGACATTTGAAACTGCCCTGTCCTGATACGGGAGACCTTGCATGTGTGATGACCATACCGTAGAAGACAACGAACGCTATCTGGCAGCCGCGAGGATGAACCGGCGCCGCTTTGGCAAGCTGAGCGCCAGCGCCGCGATTGCTGCCATGCTGCCGCCGGTGGCCAATGCCCAGGACGTGATGGAGATGGACGTGAACATCACCACGCCGGACGGCGTAGCGGATTGCTATTTTGTGCACCCGACGAATGGCAAGCACCCCGCCGTCATCGTATGGCCGGACATCCTGGGCCTGCGTCCAGCGCATCGCACCATGGGCAAACGCCTGGCAGAATCCGGCTACTCCGTGCTGGTGGTAAATCCGTTCTACCGCACAGCCAAGGCGCCTGTCGTTGGCCCCGGCGCCAGCTTTCAGGACCCCGCCATTGCCGCAATCGTGCGGCCCATGGCGGCGACGCTGAACGCCACCACCCACGTCACCGATGCCGGCGCCTTCATTGCCTGGCTCGACCAGCAGAACCCGGTCGATACCAGCAAGAAGATCGGCACCACCGGCTACTGCATGGGTGGCCCGATCGTGATGCGCACGGTATCCCATTACCCGGAGCGCATTGGGGCAGGGGCCACCTTCCACGGCGGCGGCCTCAACACAGCGAACCCGGACAGCCCGCACCTGGGCATTCCGGACATGGATGCCCGCATGCTGATCTGCATTGCCGCCAACGACGACGAGCGCGACCCGGAGTCCAAGAACGTGCTGCGGGCGGCCTTTGACGCGGCAGGTGTGCCGGCGGAAATTGAAGTGTATGCCGGCGCCAACCACGGCTGGTGTGTGATTGACTCTGCCGTGTACAACCAGCCCCAGGCAGAACGCGCCTGGAGCCGCCTGCTGGCCACCTTCGAGACAGCGCTTAGCTGAGGATACGGCGGTCGCGCAGGGCAACCTCGCGATAATGGGCCTGCTTCTGCAGGCCCGACACCGCCTTCAGAAAGGCCTGAGGATCGTCGAAGGGAAGCCCCTGCAGCAGGTCATAATCCAGATTCCACCACTGGCTGGCCAGCAGCGCCTGACGCGTGTCGTCATCGAAGCGGTAACGGATTGGCCGGGCCGGAACACCGCCGACGATCTGGTACGGCTCCACGTCCTTCGTGACCAGCGCGCTACGCCCGATGATCGCCCCGTGCCCGACCTTCACACCAGCCATGATGACCGCGTCGTGCCCGATCCACACATCGTGCCCAATGCTGGTCAGTCTGCTCGGCTCCTGGTAGCCATGGCTCACCGCCAGGCTGGTAGACACCGCGTCCACGGGGTGATTACGCGCCGGCTCTCCGATTGTCACGCCTCGGCCAATACTGCAATAGCGCCCGATCTCCCCCACATAGAGCAGACGGCTGCCGGAGCGAATATAGCTGTAAGCCCCCATGCGCAGAGGTACCGCCGGGTCCGGCAACTCCACGTGCACATGGCGCAATTTGGCGTGCTCTTCGAAGAGGATGTAGGAGCCGTGGGAGATCCACTCGATGCCCTTGAGGATAACCTGCCGCCGCGCGGCCCTCTTCTGCTGAAGGAAGTAGCGAATACTGCTGATCACGAAATGTCCTTTTCTGGTCTGGCCTGCTACGGGAAACGCATTATAGATGCTAGAGGGAGGTATCCGGTGGCATATTCCCGGCCAAGAAGAAATTTTATGTAACAGCGCATTTCAGTATGATGGCCGTCATCATGCTCAATACCCTCTGGCTCAGCTTTTTCTTCCTCGCCTTCCTTGCCGCCCTGTGGCAATGGCTGAGCGGCACCAACCCGGACGTGTTCAGCGAACTGATGGCGGCCAGCTTCGACATGGCCAACCTCGCAGTAGAGATTGCGATGGGACTGATCGGCGTCATGGCTCTGTGGCTGGGCCTGTTCCGCATTGCCGAGCACGGCGGCCTCATCCGGCTCATCGCCCGCGGCATGGCCCCGCTGTTTCGCCGCCTGATGCCCGAGGTACCGGCCAATCACCCGGCCCTCGGTTCCGTCACCATGAACCTGGCCGCCAACTTCCTGGGCCTGGACAACGCCGCCACCCCCATGGGCCTGAAGGCCATGCAGGACCTGCAGACCCTGAACCCCGACCCGGACACCGCCACCAACGCGCAGATCCTGTTCCTGGTGCTGAACACCTCCTCCGTCACGCTATTGCCCGTGACCATTTTTCTCTATCGCGCCCAGCAGGGCGCCGCCGAACCCGCCGCCGTGTTCCTGCCAATCCTGATGGCCACCTCCGCCTCTACCCTCGTCGGCCTGCTCACCGTCGGCTGGGTGCAGAAGCTGAAACTGCGCGACCCCGTGCTGCTGGCGTGGTTCGCCGGCTTCGCCGCATTCATGGCCCTGGCCCTGAGCTGGATCGTCAGCCAGCCCTCCGACCTGCTGGCCCAGCGCTCTGCCCTCGTCGGCAACCTGCTGCTGTTCAGCGTCATCGTGCTGTTCCTGCTCTCCGGTGTGCAGAGAAAACTCGACTGCTACTCCCTGTTCGTCGAGGGGGCGAAGGAAGGCTTCACCGTCGCCATCAAGATCATTCCCTTCCTGCTGGCGATGCTCGTCGGCATCGGCGTCTTCCGCGCCAGCGGCTGCCTCGACATTCTGCTCGGCGGCATCCGCTGGACGGTTTCCGCCCTGGGCCTGAACACCGATTTTGTGGAAGCCCTGCCCACCGCCTTCATGAAACCCCTGAGTGGCAGCGGTGCCCGCGCCATGATGCTGGAGACCATGAACACCTACGGCGTGGACTCCTTCCCCGGCCGCGTGGCCGCCACCGTACAGGGCAGCACCGAAACCACCTTCTACGTGCTCGCCGTCTACTTCGGCAGCGTCGGCATTCGCAAGACACGCCACGCCATCGCCTGCGGCCTGGCGGCGGACGTGGCGGGGATCGTGGTGGCAATTGCGGCGTGTTACTGGTTCTTCGGCTGAGAGATCAAGGGGTCAGGTTTCTTGATCCGGCATATCTGGCGGACAAAAAACACGGGAAGCGGTGGGGGAACCGAGTCCCGTGAAAGTCCATGCCTCATCTGGAGAGAGGAGCGGGTTTCGGGCCTGGCGTTACGGCCCTGTGTAATTACCACGCCCAGTGGTGAAAAGACGGAACCCCTGTTTCACCCGGTAGGTCTCGCCGCATACGGGATCGGGGCACACACCCTCGGGCGGACTAATGTAGGAGCCGCACAGCTTGCCCATGGCCACACAGGCCTCCGCCACCTTGGCGATCTCCGCCTCCACTTCCGGAATATTGTAGTTGGGGCCGGGCGTGCCCAGCCCCATGGCGAGGCTGAGATCCGCACCGCCAATCAAGACACCGCTGAGGCCGGGCACACTGAGAATATTGCGGATCTGACGGACGGCTTCCGGCGTCTCGATCATCACAAAGATCATGAGCTCGCCCTGGGGGTTCAGCGGCCAGACATCTGCGAGAGTCGCATACTGATTGGAGTTCAGCCCCCAGAAGCGGTACGCGGACACCGCATTCCAGCCGCGCGTACCATAGGGGTAACGCAGACTGTCGGGCATCATGTCCTGCGGCGGCAGGCGCATGGCGGCGACCGCCTTGGTGAGATCGGACACCGACTCCACCATGGGCACGATGATGCCGCCTAGCCCCTGGTTCAGCAGGCCCGACACGACATGCTTGTAGTCCTGATCCGCGTAGTAATCGATTCGGACCACCGGGAAGCAACTGGGTTTGCTGGAACCCTCCGGACGAAGGTCTGCCAGCGCCTTCTCGATCTTGGGATAGGCGAAGGGGTCGCCCTCGATGCCGGGGAGATTGCACCAGTGCTCCCCGTGGAAGGAGGGCAGTCCAGCCTCGAAGCGTTCGATGATCTGGTTGAGATAGGGCGAGCCATTGCCCTGGGCGTCCCTTCCCTGCGCCAGGGTGTAGGACGACAGAACAAGCGGCAGCAGCGCCATGGCTTTCAGGCAGTGCCGCCACGCAGTGGCCAAGTGAATCGTTTGCATAGTTTCTCCCCGTCGTGCGGTGTTATGAGTTCGGGGCAAAACTAGCCATCCGGCCTGCATGGCGTCTATTGGATTCATTACTCAGGCGCAAAAACGAAATAATCCGTCAGGATTGTGTATAAATCCGTATGTCTTCCGCGCCATGCTTCACGTACTCTGTTCCTCCGCGCGAAATCCAGCGCCGCAGAAAAAAGGCTAATGCAGGGGGACAGTATGGAATTTGCGTACACAACAGGCGCGGGCGCCGCCATGACGCTCTTTCTGGTCATGGGCGTGAAATTCCTGGGCAGCTCCGTCTGGCGTGCCCGCATGTTCGGCGTGGTTTTTGTCTTGCTGGCGCTGTATCTCTCGCTGGGCCTCTTCAACTACGAAGCCGTGCACCCGTTGCTCTCGTTTGTGCTCGCCAGGCTGTCGTCCCTGACCCCCGCCGCCATCTGGCTTCTAGCGTTCCAGTTGTTCCGCGATGGCGAGAAAATTCCCTGGTCCTTCTGGCTGTGCGTGAGCGTCTATCTGCTGCTGCGCAGCGGCGGCGTCGCGCTGCTGAACCTGCAGGTGCTGTCCAACTCCCCTCTCTTCTACTTCACGACCATCACGCTTCCGCAACTGCTGATGATCGGCATCGCCCTGCATGCCATCGCACTCGCCATCATCGGCTACGAGGCGGACCTGGTGGAGGATCGTCGTCGTTTTCGCGTCAGCTTCGTGCTTGCCATGTCGATCTTCACCCTGCTGACCCGCATCAAGACGTGGATTGTCTACAACTCAGTGGTCGAGGGCATCAGCGCCGAAACCCTGAGCCCCGATCTGCTGGACCTGCTGATCATGGTGTACGCCCTCGCATTTTCGGTCGGCTTTTTTCTGCACGCGTTCCAGGCAAACTCCGCATTCAACGGCCTGCTGGAGCGCATCAGCAGTTCGGTTCCGGTCGCGGACTTCCGCAAGAAGCGTCTCTCCGAGTCCGACCAGCAACTGGTCAACCGCATCAGAAAGCGCATGGAAGAAAGGAAGCAGTTCAACGAACCGGGGCTGACCGTGGTCAAGTTTGCCAAAAACCTGGGAGTGCACCCGCACAAACTGCGACGCGTCATCACCACCTACTTCCACTTCAACAACTTCAACCAGTTCCTCAATTCCTTCCGCATCAAGGAGGCGGCCCAGCAACTGCGCGCGGGCACCGACCCCATCTCCATGATTGCCTACGATGTCGGCTTTTCCTCCCTGTCCTCCTTCAACACAGCCTTCAAAGCCCTGTACGGCGTGACGCCGAGCGCCTACCGGCTGCAGGATGGCGCGGGCGCCAAGGCAGAGGAATCAAGGACTCTGACCCCTTGATTCCTGGCTTGGCGAAAACCCAGAAACTCTGCTATTCCTGAACGACCTATTCATGGAACTTCCTCACATGACGCGACCCATGTTGCGCAACGCGCAACACTTGTCTATGATCAAATCATTCCGACACAAAGGCCTCCATACCTTCTTCGAGAGTGGCAACGCAAAAGGCATACAGCCCCAACATGCCAACAAGCTGCGCATGCAACTCGCGGCGCTCGACACTGCAGTGCATATTGACGATATGAACCTACCCGGATATCAGCTTCACCCCCTGAAGGGTGATCGCAAAGGAATCTGGGCCATTTCTGTCAGCGGAAACTGGCGACTGACCTTTGTGTTCACAGACGGAAATGTTTACGTATTGAACTACGAGGATTATCACTGATGGGTATGCACCGACCTCCCCACCCGGGAGAATTCATCCAGGCGACTTTTATGGAGCCTTACGGGCTTAGCTGCCGTTATCTGGCCGAGCGCCTCGACGTTGCCCCGTCCACCCTGAACCGTATTCTGAAACAGCAGAGCGGCGTCAGCCCCGAGATGGCCTTGCGTCTGTCCAAAGCACTGGGACGCAGCCCGGAGAGCTGGCTGACAATGCAGGCGAACTATGACCTGTGGGTCGTAGGGCAGACCTTGAAACTGCAGAATGTGCACAAGATTGAGTTAAGTGCGGCGTGATTCGCACCATGCCCCTCCCCCTTGAAGTTCAAGCATCCATGACAAAGTTTCACTTAAGAACTGTCGACCTGGACAAACATTTTGAAACTTGCATGGAGTTTAGAAGAGATTCATATTTCACGAGTTTTGGCACCCATTCCGGATTCGAGCCAGAGATGCGCAATTATCGGGAGCGCATGGAGAATAGAATCTACTTACTCCCAGAAGGCAACTGCCATCTTTGGCATGACCATAGAATCATTGGTCAATGCGAAATGAAACTGATCGAGGCGAGTGATGTGGGTTATATCAGTCTTTTTTATTTAATACCCGAGTATCGGCACCAAGGGATTGGAAGACTTTTGCACGAACACGCGATCAAGGTGTTCACTGAACTGGGTAAGCGCTCTCTGCAGTTAAGTGTGAGCATGTCAAACTTTCAAGCACTGACTTTCTATAAGAAGCATGGCTGGCACAATTCGGGATTGCACCCCAGCAAGAAGAATCGATTCCTGATGGCCTACCCACTGCAAACCAAAAGATAGCGCTAGGTAATTGCCATGAAGATCGCACCATTCAATGCGTCTGAGGCCTTCATTCAAGACTTCCATGATTCCCGCCCAGGGGGGACTTCGTCCGCGCTCGGCTCTCTGCGCTTTCAGTATGACGATCACGAATGGTCGTCGACCTACCAACTCCTGATCCGCAGCGTGCCCGAAATGCCGTGGGGTCGTGTACTTGATTTGGCGTGTGGAGATGGACACCTGCTCTCCATGCTCCGCCAGCATCTGCCTGAATCGTGGGGGTTATACGGCCTGGATTTCAGCAGTGGGGAATTGCGGAGGGCTCTAGAGGTATCAGACAACTCGACTCACTACGTTCAAGGCATGGCCCAAGGGCTGCCGTATGCCGATGAGTCCTTCGACACAGTACTCTGCCATATGGCATTCATGCTGATGGAGAACCAGCCAGAGGTTCTGAAAGAGATTGCGCGAGTTCTGAAACCAGGAGGGACTTTCTCAGCCATCGTTGGCGGCGCCCCCTCCGCCACCGCAATTCAGCAATGTTTCGTCAACTGCATTCGCGAGCTGCCGCGAAACCCGGACTATGCAGAGGTTCGATTCAGCAGGAGCAACCATGACCCGGATCGACTACAGACTCTGATTAAGGCGGAATTCAACGAGGTCTCTGCTACAAACCTCACCATACCGCTGACCTTGACACCTGAAGAGGCATGGCAATGGTTCAGTGGTATGTACGATCTTTCGACGCGTCTGGTCGAAGACTTGAACCAAGTAAGAGCACATTTCATTTCCCAACTGGAAGACAAGGTGCACAACCATATTCTGACATTTCATTTCTTCCACGCAGTGAAAAATGGCTCTTAATCAGTCAACTGGACTCCTGTAGCAATTTAGAAGTGGGTCTACTGGCAAAGACTGCTGGGGCAAAAGCCTTCTCTCCCTCGGCATGCTCCCTCACCACCATTCCACTACCACAAGCGCCCCTGCTACACTCCCCCCGACAATAACAATTACGAGAGCCCACCATGAAAAACATCGTGCTCGCCTGCCTTGTCCTGCTGCTGATCTCGCCCTCTGCGTTTGCGCAGCGTCCCATCCGGCCCCTGTTGCCGCTTCGCGCCTATACCCTGCAGGACTACCAGCCCGTGGATTTCGCCAAGGCCTTCGCGTTTCCGAGCGATATGGAAATGGCCTCTTTTGCCGGCGTGGCCATGAATGCCCGGGGCAATCTGGTGATTCTCAGTCGCGGGACGCCGACCTTTCTGGAATTCGAACCCACTGGCCGTTTCGTCCGCTCCTTTGGCGCAGACGGGCTGTTCGCCCGCAGCCACGGGTTGCATATCGACAAGGACAACAACATCTGGGCCACCGATGTGAGAGACCATGTGGTCATGAAGCTGGATGCCGATGGCAATGTCCTGATGACCCTGGGCACAAAGGGGGCTGCCGGTGAGTGGAACGAGGCCACAGGCGACCATCTGTTTTCGGAGCCCAACGACGTGGCGCTGGATTCCCGGGGCAATATCTACGTGGCCCAGGGGCACGGGGGGGAGTTCCCGCGAGTCCTGAAATTCGACCCGAACGGAAAGTTCATCACCCAGTGGGGGAGCCGCGGTTACGGCCCCAACGAGTTTGTCGCCGCCCACGCCATCGAGATCGACGCCGATGACGTCGTCTATGTGGCCGACCGGGAGAATATGCGGGTGCAGCGTTACGACACGGAAGGTCATTTACTGCGCGAATGGAAATTCGATGCCATGGTCTGTGCCATGTATTTGCATGACGATGGCTATATGTACATCACCACCGGCTTCGACGGAGAGTTGGCGAAGGTGGACATGGAGGGCAATGTGCTGGGCGCCATCGGCAGCCCCGGTGAGGGCAATGGGCAGTTCGGTGAAGCCCATGCCCTGACGCTGGATGCCGACGACAATGTGTACATCAGCGACGTGATTCTGCGTCGCATCCAGAAGTTCGAGAAACGGCACTAGCCGTGCGAGGCGGTCAGGCGCTCGCGCATGTCATGCACAACGCCGTTTCCGGCACGGCTGTCAGACGCTCTGCGTTGATGGCTCTTCCGCAGCGGATGCAGACACCGTAAGTGCCGTCGTGAATGCGCGAGAGCGCTGCCCGGATATCCGAAATGCTGGCCTGGGTTTCCGCCGCGATCCCTTCCAGCACCTCATCGTTTTCCCGTTCCGTTACCTGCTCGGCAAAGTCGGCGGAATGGCCTTTGCTCATGTCGCTGCGAACCTTGGTGAGCCGTTCTTCCAGCTCACCCAGTGTCTTGCGCAAACCTGCTTCGATTGCCTGGTTATTCATGTCCACTTTCCTCCTGGTGCCCGGGCTCAGGCGGTCAACATCCTGTACAGTTGATCCTTCAGGTAGACGCGGCGCTTCTTGGCCTCTTCCTCTGTATGGGTGGCGACCACATTGACCTCGGTTTCCATGTTCTCGACGTCCTTGGTGAGCTGATGATACTCCTCCAGCAGCTTGCGGAAGTGATTGTCGGTCACTTTCAGTTCGTGAATGCGCTCGCGCAGCTCCGGAAACTCGTGTCCCAGGTCATGGTGTTCTATCGTCATCGTGTACTCCTTAAGTAGTTTTTCCTTTCATCACCAGAGTAACACCTTCCTTATGGAAACAAAGTTGATCTTTGTCATTGCCAGCGAATTCCAGCAGAATTGCCCAACCTGAACATGGCAGCCCAGAAAACCCCGCTGGCACAGGAGTCCTTCCCATGAGCGCCAATACCGATGTACTGGAACAGTTCTTCGCTGCCATCAACCGCTTTGACATTGAAGCCTGCACCGCACTCCTCGACCCGCAGGTGGTCCGCATGGAACCCGAAGGGCACGCCACCACGGGCACCTATCACGGCATTGCCGAACTGCGCGAGCACCTGAGCAAAGGGCGTGGAAGCTGGGCCGAAGGAAGCTGCGACCCGGAGCAGATGCTGGAGAATGGCAACAAGGTCGTGGTCTACCTGCACGCCCGGGTGCGCATGAAGGAAACCGGAGAGTGGATCGACGGGCGCTTCGCCGACGGGTTTGCCCTGCGCGCTGGCAAGATCATGCACTACCAGACTTTCTGGCAACGGAGCGATGCGCTTGATTGGGCGGGCATTGCGGACAATGACGAAACACGCGAAGAGGAACAGGACAACATGTCACTGGAACAACAATGCAAGGAAGTGGTGCTGAACTATGTAGACGCCTTTAATAGGGGCGATCTTGTTGCCCTCGAGTCGCTGCTGGCAGACGAGGCCGAAATTCAGGGCGTTTTCGGCAAGGGTCTGTTTGAGAGAATTCGGCCCGTCTGGCAGCAGCTTATCGAAGGCTTCGCCATGCAACTGCAAGTCAAGGGCATGATCGCCGAGGGCAATACCGTCGCCGTGCGCTATATCGAAACCGGGACCTTCAGAGCCGATGCCTTCGGGCACAAGGCCACCGGCAAGTCCTACGAACTGGTGGCGATGGAGTGGTTCGAGATCGAGAGCGGCAAGATCAAACGACGCTGGGGCGCGCGGGATTCGGCGTCACAGTACCGGCAACTGGGCATTGCAACATAGGAGTCGTCATGCACCGCATCTACACCATGAAATTCTCGTCGGTCTATCCGCTCTACGTGCAGAAGGCCGAGCGCAAGAACCGCACCAGGGACGAAGTCGATCAGGTCATTTGCTGGCTCACCGGCTTCGATGCGGCGGGCCTGCAAAAACAGATCGATCAGGAGAGCACCTTCGAGGCCTTCTTCGCGCAGGCACCAGCGCTGAACCCGAACCGCTCCCTGATCAAGGGCGTGGTGTGCGGCGTGCGGGTGGAGGACATCGAAGACCCGCTGATGCAGAAGGTGCGTTATCTGGACAAGCTGGTCGACGAGCTGGCGAAGGGCAAGGCGCTGGAAAAAATACTGCGCTAATCCCTGCCCGCGCGTCTACGCAGACGCTCACAAAATCCCGCCTCAACAGCAGGCGGTACCGCCGCTTCCGCTCCCGGCATCCTCATCAAATGGCAGCCCGCCCCCGCAACCGGCAAAGATGCCGTAGTGGCGGCTGAAGTTGCCGATGAAGTCGAAGTGCGGCGCGAAGCGGGTGTCTTTCAGCATGTGCCAGGTGTTGCCGCAGACGGGGAAGACGCGGCCGGTTTCCATGTCGTGATGCTTGTCCAGCACGCATCGGTCGGGGCTGTTGGGAATGCTGCCCCGGTAGATCACGGCCTGGCCGTAATCCTCGCACTCGGTCTCCAGCTTGTCGCTGCGGAACAGGCGATAGCTGGCGGAGAAGAAGCGGATAGCGCCGGTCTTGGTTGCGAGTGCCGGGTCGGTCACTTCCAGCGGGCGGTCTTCCACCAGGCGCGGATCGGTGAAACCGGCGCGGCGGGCGATGCGCAGGAAATCGCCCCAGTACAGCGCCCCGCCAAGGCACTCGCCATAGAGCACGGGGTCAGTGCGCACAGATTCGGGAACACGACGGTCGGCGTACACATCGGAGAAATACATCTCACCGCCGTCTTTCAGCAGACGGTGCACTCCGCGCAGCACCGCGTCCTTGTCCGGAGAGAGATTGATCACGCAGTTGGACACGATCACGTCGAAACTGCCGGGCGCCAGATCCAGCTCGTCGAGCTGTTCCATATAGCCCTGCACGAAACGCACATTGTCGTAGCCGAACTTTTCCGCATGCCAGGCCTGGTGACGACGGGCTACGTCGAGCTGTTCGTCGGTCATGTCCAGCCCCACCACCTCGCCGGTCGGGCCCACCAGTTGTGCCAGCGCGTAGACGTCGCGACCGGAACCACAACCCAGGTCGAGAATGCGGCAACCTTCCAGCAGCGCGGGAGCGATGAGCCCGCAGCCGTAATAGCGCGACAGCACCTCGGGATGAATGTTCGCGAGCAGGGGCTTGAGCCATTCGGGCACCGCGCTGATGTCGCAGCAGGCCGTGGTCTTGAGGTCTTCGGAACTCTGCAGGGTTTTGCCGTAATAGTCTTTGACGACGTCTCGCTCTTGCATGAAAAGGTTTCCTTGTAGCGTTCTGGGCAGGAGAATCAGGGGGCGCTGCAACTGGCGCCGAACCGGTAACAGGCGAAGCAGCGGTGGTGGCGCAGCATGATGCGGGGCTGCAGGCTCTCCGCCAGGGTGCCGCCGAGGTCGTAGCCGGGGTCGTCGTCCACCAGGGTGCAGGCAAACACGCGGACGCTGTCTCCACGCTTGACCAGCATGCGCGTGTAGGTGCACATGAAGTGCTCGCGGCTCTCCGGCGTCGGGTATTTCAGCATGCAGGTCTCGGTGACCTCGGGGCTGCCATCCTCGGTGCCGGGCAGACCGAAATCGGGGAAAGCGGTAAACGGCAGACGCTCATCGATGCCGTGCTCGCGGAAGATTGCGTAGAAGGCCTCTTCCACGGCCTGCGCATCCTCATCGGGCGTCATCTGCCGGGCAATGGACACGTGAAAGCCCTGCTCGCGCAGGAAGCGGATGCCCTGCAGGGACTCGGCGAAACTGCCTTCGCCGCGACCGGCGTCGTGTTTCGCCACATCGGGGTAATCCAGACTGACGCGGAAGCGGATGGGGTGCGCGCTGCCGCGCAGGGTCTCGATCTGCTTTGCACGGCCCAGCAGCGCCTGGGTGCCGTTGGTCAGCACGAAGCAGGGGCGCAGGGCACTGGCGGCCGCCAGAATCTTCACAAAGTCGCGATTCACGAAGGGCTCACCGCCCGTGAAGGAAAACTGCTGCACACCCAGGGTCACCGCCTCGTCCAGAAAGGGCTGAATCTCGGCCAGTTTTACCAGGGGAATGCGGGTGTCGCCGGGGCTGGAGCCCTCAAGACAGAAGGGGCAGGCGAGGTTGCAGGCACTGCCGGTATGAATCCACAGTTCCTTGATCGCCGGGGTATCGATAAACCCGCGCGGGTCGCCAGCCCGGGTGTGGCTCCAGCTCTCGGTGCTGCGGGGCGAGAAGATTTCCTGCGCTGGAATCCGTTGTTTGCTGCCCGCGTCGGCGATCACCGTGCTGGCCTGGGAGCTCGTCATCACATACATCTCTTTGTCATTGCTGGAGCACCGCCCTGCAGGGGCGGGACTTTTGCGCCACTATAACGTTGCCGCGATTGTAATCACAACCAGGATGAACGGCGGTGGCACTTGTGCCTGTCCTGTGTTTACCTACCTGCCATTCGCAATCTGATACCGAGGACTGAGGAAACCATGAAAGCGTTACAGTTTGTGCTTGTGTTGATGCTGCTGAGCCGCACGGCGCTGGCCGCCGAGGACCTGGTTTCCCTGCCCAGCCCCCATTCGCCTGACGCGACCCTGAGCCGGCTGGAAGCCGCCGTGAGCGCCCGTGGGCTGAACGTGTTTGCCCGCATCGACCACGCCGCTGGAGCGGCGAGCGTCGGGCAGGAGCTGCGGCCAACAACCCTGTTGATCTTCGGGCATCCGCGCGGCGGAACACCGCTGATGCAGTGCGCGCAGACCCTGGGCATCGACCTGCCCCTGAAGATGCTGGTGTGGCAGGACGAAGCCGGGCAGGTGTGGCTGAGCTACACGCCCCCGGCCACTGTGGCGGCACGACGGGATGCCCAGGATTGCCCGGCGGTGGCAAACCTTGGCACCGTGATGTCGGCGCTGGCGCAGGAGACCGTGGCCAGGGGCTCAGAGTAGAACAGGTCGATCCCGGCACTGGTTTTGCAACACTGCTGGCGACGCTTCAGGGGGCGTGTACACAGGACCATGGGGACAATGCTAACCTTGGGTCGCTTCCCCCTTTTGTTTTTTCCACGCAAACCACCACCAGGCCTGCTGCCGGGCCGAGGGATTTGACATGACACCATGGACTTTCTGCATGCGGGCACTGCGCACGACACGCGCGATTCTGGCACGTCCGCTCACCAGCCTTGCACTGTTTTTGTTCGCCACCACCCTGCACGCACAGACTTTGCCCACCATCGCGGACAAGGTCGCCAATACCCAGACGCTGGCAGGATATTTCAATCTGTACTGGGACAACGCCAGCGGCAAGATGTACTGGGAGATCGACAAGCTCGACACCGAGTTCCTTTACCAGATCTCCATGGCCTCCGGCCTCGGTTCCAACCCCGTGGGCATCGACCGCGGACAACTCGGTGGCACCTATGTGCTGAAGGCCAAGCGCGTCGGTCCCCGCGTGCTGCTGGAGGAGCCCAACTACCGCTACCGCGCGATCAGCGACAACGAACTGGAACGCCAGGCGGTAGCCGATGCCTTCGCGCCCTCGGTGCTGTGGGGCTTCGACATCGTCGCGGCCACAGGTGACAGCATTCTGGTGGATGCGACCGATTTCTTCCTGCGCGACGCCCGCGACGTGATCGGCCAGATCGCCTCCCGTGGCCAGGGCACCTACACCCTGGACAAGAGCCGCAGCGCCTTCTACCTGGACAACACCAAGGCGTTTCCGGAGAACGTGGAGATAGAAACCATGCTCACCTTCGGCAGCCGCAATCCTGGCCGCCTGGTCAATGGTGTTGCCGCCTCTGGCGAATCCGTCACCCTGCGCCAGCATCATTCGCTGGTGAAGCTGCCGGACGACGACTTCCCTATTCGCCTGGCAGACCCGCGCATCGGTACCAACGGACCGACCGTCGCAAACTACGGCGCCCTGATCGGCGATGACATGTACGTGCGTCTCGTGGCACGTCACCGCCTGGAGAAGAAAGACCCGAACGCGGCCCGCTCGGAGCCGATCGAACCCATCGTCTACTACGTGGATTCCGGCACTCCCGAACCCATCAAGAGCGCCCTGATCGAAGGGGCAAGCTGGTGGAACCAGGCCTACGAGGCGGCGGGCTTCATCAACGGCTTCCAGGTACGTGAACTTCCCGCCGGGGCCGACGCGCAGGACGTGCGCTACAACATGATTCACTGGACCCATCGCCAGACGCGCGGCTACTCCTACGGCTCCTCCGTGATGGACCCGCGCACCGGCGAAATCATCAAGGGCAACGTGAACCTGGGCAGCCTGCGTCTGCGTCAGGACTATCTGCACGGCCAGGGCATGATTCCCGGCTTTGAATACCTGGAAGCCGTCGCCGACAACAACGCTGCGGCGATCAACATGGCGCTGGACCGTGTGCGCCAACTCTCCGCCCACGAGGTAGGCCACACCCTGGGTTTCCCGCACAACTATCTGGGCAGTGCCACCGGCCGCGAGAGTGTCATGGACTACCCGGCACCTCTGGTTGAGATTACCGCCGATGGCAAGCTGGATTTCTCCAATGCCTACACGCAGCAGATCGGCGAGTACGACAAGCTGGCCATCCGCTATTCCTACACACAGTTTCCCGCCGGTGCTGATGAAACGGCAGAGCTGGGCAAGATCGTGCAGGAAGCGCTCGACCGCGGCCTGCGCTTCATGGACCACACCAACAACAATTTCGTAGGCGCAGGCGCGCAGTACGCCAGCGTCTGGGACAACGGCGCCAACCTGGTGGACCAGTTGAAGCACGAAATTGAGGTGCGTCGCATCGGCCTGGCGACCTTCGGTGAGGCGATGATCCGCAATGGTGAACCGATTTCCGACCTGGAAATTGTGCTGCTGCCGCTGTACATGCATCACCGCTTCCAGATGAACGCGGCCTCACAGAGCATCGGCGGTGCGGACTATCGCTATGCCATGCGCGGCGATGGCCAGACGCCGTGGACCATCATCGATGGCGAGGAACAGCGCGACGCATTGGCAACGGTACTGTCCACCCTGAGCGTGGACTTCCTCACCCTGCCCCCGGACATTCTGGCCCTGCTGCCTCCGCCCGCGCACCGGCGCAATCAGGGCGAGGACTTCCCGGGCCGTACCGGCGTGCTGTTTGATGTCATGGGCGCAGTGGAGGCATCCGCCAGCCTGTCGGTGCAGCAGATTCTGATTCCCGAGCGCATGGCCCGGCTGGTGTCCTATGGCGCGCTGGGGGACTACCCCGATCTGGAGGAAGTGATCGATGCCCTGCTCGACGCCACCTGGAATGCCGATGTGCCTGACAATGCCTATCAGCGCCAGATTCTGCAGGTGGTACAGCGTGTCACGGCGGATGAGATGATGGTGCAGGCGGCCAGTGAGGACAACCCGGGCGAGGTCCAGTCCGTGCTGATCGACCGCCTGGACAAACTCGCAGCACAACTGGAGGGGCTGCGCAATGCAACGGCTCACCAGAGCGGCACTGCTGCAGAAATACGTCGCTGGGAGCAACGTTCCGAGGGTTCGATTCCGGGTGCTGCGCTGCAGATGCCGCCTGGGGACCCCATCTAGTGCGAGGGGGTCAGAGTCACTGACTCTGACCCCGCTGGATCAGTTTCAGCACCGCGTCTACCGGCAGGGACGGATAGCGCCCCTTGTTGACGCCGGCCACATCGCTGGCCTTGAACAGGGCGTTGTAGACGGCCTCCTCGGTCGCCTCGACCACGGCCTGAAAATAGGGCGTCATCTCGTCGTTGGGCCAGTCTTCGATCGTGTGCCGCGCAGCACGGCGTTCAGGCGTGCGGCGCACCGACTCGGCGGTGGAAAATGCCAGGGCATAATCCCCGGAACCGTTGCTCATGGCCGAACCGGTGCGGGCGATGCCCAGAAAGGCACGCTTGGCCAGCCGTTCCAGATTGCGATCCGAGAAGGGCGCATTGGTGGCGACGATAATCATCACCGAGCCATCCGGACTGGTGGCAGTTGGCACTCTTTCTGAGTCGGTCGCCAGCGCCCGCGCCGTAATCGGCACTCCCATGATGCTAAGCTCGCCGCCGTAATTGGTCTGCACCAGCACCCCCACAGTGTAGCCGCCATCGCCCTCGGGCAACACGCGGGAACTGGTGCCGATACCGCCCTTCCAGCCGAAGTTCACCGTGCCCATGCCGGCCCCCACACTGCCCTCTTCCACCGGGCCGGAACGGGCACTCTGGATCGCCTGCAGCGCGTGCTCGGGGCGCAGCGCCCGCGCACGAATGTCGTTGATGCGGGCATCATTGGTTTCCCCGACAACGGCATTCACCGACACCACGTCTTCATTTCCCGCCTGTCGCAATGTCCAGTCGATCGCGGCCGAGGCTGCCTCGGCAACATTCAGGGTATTGGTCAGAAGAATGGGGGTCTCGACCTCCCCGAGCTCGATCACCTGGGTGGTGCCCATCATCTTGCCGAAACCGTTGCCCTGGGAGAATCCGGCGGGCACCTTGTTCTGATAGAGATTGCCACCATGGGGAAGAATGGCGGTGACGCCGGTACGGATGCTGCCGCCCTCGATCAGGGACACCTGCCCCACCAGCACGCCCGGCACATCGGTAATGGCGTTGTATTCGCCCGGGGCATATATTCCGGGAGCCAGCCCTGCCTCGCGGGCACGCGGGTCGTCGTCCCCGTGAACCGTCAATGGCAGCAGAGCAGCGAGCAGGGCGAGCAGGTGTTTCTTCATGATCTGTGGTCCGGTTTTATGAATGGTCATCAAGGCAGCGCGCTTGTAATATGCAGCAAGCATTCCGCAGGCGCAAACAGCAAGGACTGAAGACTTCATGAAGAACCCACGACAGCAGGTCCTGACGAAATTCGTGGCACTGTGCCTGATACTGTTCGGCTACGCGGGCTACCTGACCTACGAATACGATTTTCTGACCGGCGGGATTGCGGCGCTGATTACCTGGAGTTTCTTCGTGCTGTGCACCCCGGTCGCCGATGCCGGTTTCCTGCTGGACTTTCCCATCCGGGTGCTGTTCGGGGTGCGCATGGTGTTTTCGGAGATCGTGGTGTGGGCGATTGCCATCACCCTCAATGCCGTGGTGTTGTGGAAGTTTCGCGAGTACTACCAGACCACCGTGCTCACACGCCTGATGGAGTCCATCCTGACCACGCCGTTTCCCTACTGGCTGATCGTGATCCTGTCCGCCATCGGCACCTTCCTGTCCATCCGCTTCGGCGATGAGCTGATGGACGTGCTGCACCACCGCGATCGCGACTTCTTCCACAGCCACCATTTCAAACACGAGATTGTGCTGTTCCTGTTCTTTATCTTCGTGTTCTTCAGCTATTACGAACTCATCTCCTCCCTTGGCATCTCGATTGAGGATTCCATGTAAGCCCACCGCCCTGCCCCCCGCAGTCCGGGCCTTTGCGCAGGCCGCAGAGCATTTGTGCTTTAAAACAAAATGTGTTTACATCGGGCGGCTCGCGAGGTCATGGATGGCACCTCACCCGTCTCGACAAGAAGACTGGAAAGCCCGGTGCTCCCGGGGAATTCTTTCACAACAAGAACAAAGCGCTATGCCAACACCACGCCCCGCACATGGCAGCTCCAGACCCGCAGCAGGACGGCGTTTCAGCCTGCGAACTTTCCTGCTTTTCCTGAGCACACTCACCCTGCTTGCAAGCTGCGGCGATCAGCTCTCGACCAACCGCCCCTACATTCTGACCACCGCTACCGCAGGGGGCGCGTTCTACCCCATCGGGGTCGCCATGGCGACCATCTCCAAATCCCAGTTGCAGCCGGAGCACAACATCTCCATCTCGGCCATCAGCTCCGCGGGTTCGCTGGAGAACGTCAAACTGCTGCGGGACAACGAGGCCCAGTTCGGCATTCTGCAGGGCATCTTTGCCGCCTGGGCGTGGGACGGTGAAGGCCCCATCCGCAATCCGCAGACCAATATGCGCAGCGTCAGTGCGCTGTGGTTCAACGTCGAACACTTTGTGCTGCTCAGCTCTCTTGTGCACGACGGCACCCTGAGCGACCTCGGCCATCTCAATGGCGAGCGCTTCGTGCTGGGGGCACGCAACTCGGGGGCGGAGCAGTCCGGCCGCTTCATTCTGGAAACCCTGGGCATCGACTACGAAAGCGGCATGAACCTCGCCTATATGGGCTATGAGGGGGCTGCCAGCGCGCTGCAGGACGGCAACGTGGTGGGCATGAACGTGCCCGCAGGCGCCCCCACTGCCGCGATCACCCAGGCCTTTGCCCAACTGGGCGACCGCATTACGCTGCTGCGCTTCTCCCAGGAGGAGCTGGACCGCCTGAACAGCCGCTATAACCTGTGGGACTGGTACGACTTCCCGGTCGGCACCTACCCCAATCAGGAAGAGCCCTGGCGCTCCATTGCGTCCCCCAACGTGCTGGTGGCGCGCGCGGACGTGCCAGACGAGGTGGTCTACCGCATCACCAAGATGATCTGGGAAAACCTGGGCACCCTGCAGGAAATTCATGCCGCCACCAAGGACATGGACATCAACCGGGCACTGCGCGGCATGGTCGCGCCACTGCATCCGGGCGCCCTGCGCTATTACCGCGAGATCGGGCTTGAGATTCCCCCACACCTGATTCAGGAAGAGCCCGCCCGATGAAATCACCCCTTCTGCGCTGGGGCGCGTTTCTCTTCGCCCTCTTTCATGTCTACACCAATCTCTTCGCATCCCTGTCGGAACTGTGGTTTGCGGCGATTCACTTCGGCGGCTTCTGCGCGCTGTGCGCCCTGAGCGCCAATGAGCGCCTGACCGACGCCGTGCCACGAGCGAAGCTGCAGTACGGGCTGAACATTCTGTTTGCGATTCTGGCCATCGGCGTACCGATTTACCTGATGCTGTTCGAGAACGCGCTGTATGCGCGTGAGGCCGAGTTCATCTGGTCCGACTATGTGGTGTCCGCCGTCGCGGTGATGCTGGCAATCGAGTTCACGCGGCGTACTACCGGCTGGTTTACCCCGGTGCTGATTCTGGTGTCGCTGGCCTACATCCTGTTCCTGGGCCGCTATATCAGTGGCGTGTTCTCTTTCCCCGGGCTGAGTGTGGAAACGGTGCTTTACCGCAGTTTCTTCAGCGCCGAAGGCATGTTCGGCAGCACCGCCAACATCTCCGCCACCTATGTGTTCATGTTCATTCTTTTCGGCGCCTTCCTGCTCAAGTCCGGTGCCGGCGAATTTATTGTGCGCCTGGCGCGCTGCCTGGCCGGGCGCTTCACCGGCGGAGCGGCCCTGGTGTCCGTGGTCGGCTCCGGGCTGATGGGTTCGGTCTCCGGCAGCGCGGTGGCCAACACCGTCTCCACCGGGGTGATCACCATTCCGATGATGAAGCGCTCCGGCTTCCCGCCCCAGTTCGCGGCAGGTGTCGAGGCCGCAGCCTCCACCGGCGGGGCGCTGATGCCGCCCATCATGGGCGCTGGTGCCTTCGTGATGGCAGGCTACACCCAGATTCCGTACACCCAGATCGTGGCCGTTTCCATTCTGCCGGCGCTGCTGTATTTCCTTACGGTGGCCTTCTTCGTGCGCATTGAGGCCAAGCGCCTCGGCCTGCTGCCGGAGAACATCGAACAGACAGAGACCCTGCGCAATGTACTGAAGGAGGGCTGGCATTTCTCGCTGCCACTGGCGGTGCTGGTAGGTGCTCTGCTGATTGGTTATACGGCGCTGCTGGCCGCCGTGTTCGCCATTGGCGCCACCATTGCGGCCTCCTGGATATCACCCAAGCCCATGAGCCTGCAGGACTGTTTCGATGCCACCGTGGACGGGGTGCGCAACATGACGGCAACGGCGCTGTTGCTGGTCGCTGTTGGTTTGGTCATCAACGTGGTCACCACTACCGGCATCGGCAACGCCTTCTCGCTGATGATTGTCGAGTGGGCACAGGGCAGCCTGCTGATTACGATCGCTTTGGTGGCGCTGGCGTCACTGATCCTGGGCATGGGCCTGCCGGTGACGGCCTCCTACATCGTGCTGGCCACCCTGTCGGCCCCGGTAATCTACGACCTGATCGCACAGGACTATCTGTTGCAGGCGCTGCAGGCAGGCGACCTGCCGTCCTCTGTGCGCGCCACCCTGAGCCTGTTTGGGGGTGACCCGGTAGTCGCCATCCGCGAAATGCCGCTGGAGATGCGCCAACTGCTGCGCGCCGAATTGCTGGACCCGACCGTGCTCGCCGGCATGCTGCTGAGCGCGCACCTGATCATCTTCTGGCTGTCCCAAGACAGCAATATCACCCCGCCGGTCTGCCTGGCCGCCTTCGCCGCTGCCGGCATTGCGGGCACCCGCCCCATGGCCACGGGAATGACCTCGTGGAAGCTGGCCAAGGGGCTGTACCTGATTCCCGTGCTGTTCGCCTACTCCCCGATCATTTCCGGCACCTGGCCGGAACGGCTCAGCGAGTTCGGCTGGTCCTGCCTCGGCCTGTATGCTCTGGCGGGCCTGCTGCAATGGCGTCTTGATCGTCCCCTCAACCCGCTGTCTGCCGTCATGCTGCTCGTGGCGGCCGGACTTTTGATGTGGGCACCGCTCGGCATTGCTTATCATCTGGCGGGCGCTGGGTTACTCTTCGCCGTGGTGCTGTGGCAGAAGCGCACCCCCGCCTGACTCCCAGGCATGATCCACGGATCGAGAGCATGTTTTCCGAGAAAGAACTGAATCTGGAAGAGACGGAGCTGCGCGAACAGATCTCCCTGCTGTCGCAGGACGAGATGGCGCGCTACCTCGCACTGGAACAGTCCGCCTTCAAGCGGCCGGGCACCTATGCCGCGCTCAACTCCCTGTATTTCCTGGGCGCCCACCACTTCTATCTGCGCCGCTGGCTGCGCGGGCTGATCAATCTGGTGCTGGGCGTAACCGCCCTGACCCTGGTGCTGGGAGCCGCCCTGCTCTACGGCGCCGTGATTCTGCTGGCCATGGCCATTGTGGAAATTCCGCAACTGCTCAATTACGAGCATCTGGTGCACGCTTACAACAACCGGGCCATGCGCCAGTGTTTGCAGCGGGTCCGAAAATCCCTTCGATAAACGGCGGCGGCTCATGTTAGGATGCCCCGCCTTGTTCTTTTTTTGGGCTCCATGACCCCGCGTCATTCTTCATCATCGCAAGGCGGAGCAGGACAGCATTATTGTGGCGTTAACACTGGTTTGGTTCGTAACAGGCCTCCTGATACTGATGGGGGGAGCAGAAAGTCTGGTTCGTGGCAGCTCCGCCCTGGCGCTGCGTCTGGGTGTTACCCCCCTGGTCATTGGCCTGACAGTGGTTGCCTTCGGCACCAGCAGCCCAGAACTGGCCGTCAGCATTGAATCCGCCCTCAAGGGCAGCAGTTCCATCGCCCTGGGCAATGTCATCGGCTCCAACGTCGCCAATATCGGTCTCATTCTCGGCTTGACGGCGATGATCCGCCCCATGAAGGTTCAACCCTCTCTGCTGAAAGAGCAGATTCCGCTGATGATCGTCATGTCCTTCATCATCTGGTTCATGGCGTCCGACGGACACATCGGTTTCTTTGACGGCATCGTCCTGACGCTGGCGCTGAGCGGCTTCCTCTACCACAGCTATCGCATCTGCAAGGACAAGGGGGAAGAGGACGGCGACCTGCCGGACGACGTCATGACACTCAAGGACAAAACCTGGTTCTGTGCCCTGCTGATCGTGCTCGGACTGGCGGGGCTGATCGGCGGCGGCATGCTGTTTGTGAACTCCGCCGTGGAGATTGCGCGTCTGTTCGAGGTGGACGAAGCCATCATCGGTCTGACCATTGTCGCAATCGGCACCAGCATGCCGGAACTGGCCACCTCGGTCGTCGCGGCAATTCGCAAGCATTCGGACATTGCCATCGGCAATATTGTCGGCTCCAACATCTTCAATCTGTTGGCGATCCTGGGCATTGCCTCGCTGATTCGCCCGCTGTCCAGCGCCGGGATCCGTCACGGCGACTACCTGGTCATGATCGCTTTTGCCGTGATCCTGCTGCCCATGGCCTGGAGCGGCAGGACACTCAGCCGCCCGGAAGGCACCGTGCTTCTGCTGGGCTATCTGGCCTATATGGCCTATATCTGGCCCTGAGGCCAACGATCCGTGTAACAGGCCCGGCTGCAAACGGGTCCTGCTCCAAGCCATCCGCTGCAGGAGCTCTTGAAGACGTGAACACAGCCCGTCACTACACAGCCCGCCCCGTCGCACTGCGCGTCCTGGCGCTTCTGCGCGAGCGTTTCCCCCTGACGCTCCAGGGCGTCGTGTTGCTGGTCATTGCTCTGCTGGCCCTGCAGCGCTACGGCTATGGCCGCATGGATCTGGTGGTCTTCGCCCTTGCCATCTGCGCCTTAGCGATTGTGTGTTTCTCCACGGTGATTGTCGTGCTGGGTGGCCTGATACTGCGCCACCAGATTCGGCACAAACTGGAAATGGATGCGCTGCTCCATCGCGGTCCGCCCCCGGTCAAGGTCGAATGCGGCTATCCGAATGAGACCGGTTTCCGTCTGCACACCATGCCCTGGCTGCCCCTGATCGGCGTGTCCTGGGAAATCGTTTACCCCGATGCCATCGACACCCGGCTGCGTCTGTCGGAAGACGAGGAGCAGTGGGAAGAGCAGATCGTGCCCCGTCGCCGCTGCCACGCCCGCCGCATCACCCGACGCTACACGGTGCGTGATGTACTGGGTTTCAGCCGCTTCACCTGGCGCATCACCCAGGAGGGTGAACTGCTGGCACTGCCCCAGGCGGGCAACGTCAAGGCCCTGCCCCTGCTGCGATCGCTGACGGCCGAGGATGGCTTTCCGGACCCAGGCGGCAACCCGGAAGGGGATCGCATGGAAATTCGACCTTACGTGCCGGGAGACTCGGTGCGCAACATCCTGTGGAAGGTCTACGCCCGCAACCGCCACCTGAACGTGCGTCTGCCAGAACGCAGCGTGTTTCACAGCAGCCGCACGCTGGCCTATCTGGTCTCCAGCCCCCATGACGAGGCGGCTGCTGCCGTGGCCAGAGTGGCGGTGGAATCCGGCGCGCTGGGCGACGACTGGCTGTTTGGTGCCGACGGCAGCGAGAAGGCAACCCAAATGGTGGAAGATGCGTTAACAATGATTGCGGGATCCCGCGCCCTCGAGCGCCCCCTGGATTACGGACTGGACCGCTTTCTGCAGACCCACGGCAGCGGTGGCAGCGTGCACTGCATTGTCTTCGCCAGCGCGGAAATGGCACCCTGGCTGGGACAGTTGCGCGCCACCATCGCCCGCTTTCGCGTCCGCTTCTCCGTGGTGCTGGCGACCGACGGCCTGCGCACACAGGATGCCGAACCGGCCTGGCAGCGCCTGCTGTTCCGCCAGCCAACACCCGCAAAGGCGGGAGACGGTGACAAGCCTGCCCTGGCCGAACTGAGCCGTTTGTTGACGGAAGTCGGTCAGCTTGTAGAATCGACCCTAGTTGTGGACCGGCATACCGGACAGAGTTTCGACAAACGCATGAACCGAATCCAGGGGGCGTGAACACTCACTCCTCCGCCAACGCCTGCTCGCATGCAGGCCTGTGAAACCGATGCCATGAAACGTGAAACTGCCACCAGTCAGATTCTTCCCACCGGTCTGCGCGCGCTGATCATTGCCGCCAGCTACTGGGTGCTGAGCATTTCCCTGACCACAGAGGCCGGCTCCATCGCCGCCTTCACCGGCTGCGTGCTGGCCTGTTTCGCGGTGGATTTCCTGATTCACCGCCCGCCCCTGGCGCGCCTGCGTCTTGGAGTCATCGCCCTGGCTGCCGTTCTGTGTCTGGCCGTAGGGATAGCCCTGGCCAATATACTCACGGCCAGCATTGGGTTTGCCCGCCTGGTCGGCCCTCTGGCGGCATACGAGACCGGTGAGGTGCTGGAATGGCTGATCTTCAGCGCCTGCCTGAGCACAGTTCTGCGCAGCATTGCCCAGCGGGCGGATTTTGGCAAAGTGCTGGAAATTCTGTTTGTGGCCAGTGCCTTCGTCATCACGCTCGCCGCGCATCGCCAGGGCATGATTCACCGGCCCTTCTTCATTGGCGACTTTGCGCTGAGCCGGGGCATCGACCCGAGCTCCATCCTGATGGCCTTCGGCTGTGGTGCGGTACTCTCCCTCTCGGCCCTGTTGATGATCGAACACAACCATCGCCGCCTGCCCTACCATTTCACGGTGCTGGGCCTGCTATGTTTCTCCCTGTTGATCTACGTGCAGTTCTTCGGCCTGCCCACCCCGCGCCTGACCGACGACATGGGGCTGACCGGTACGGCTCCGACCGGTGGTTCGGCCCAGGATGAAAACCCGTTCCGAGACGGGCAGAACGACACCAGCGATATGCAGACGCCGGTGGCTGTGGTGCTGTTCCGGGATGACTACGAACCGGAAGGCGGCGCCTACTACTTCCGCGAATCCGCCTACTCCGAGTTCAACGGCCAGTTGCTGGTGGTGCCTGATCGCGACGACATGGACGAGGACCTGATCGATTTCTTCACGCCCACCCGTGCCGAAATCAACGAACCCCTGCCCTCGCCTGATCTGCGCAAGACCGTGCGTATTACCGTCGGCATGCTGGCGCCACACCGCACGCCTTTCGGGCTGGATACTCCGGTGGCTTATGCCAACACCCCCAATCCGAACTCACTGCGCTTCAAGCAGACCTATGACGCTTTCTCCATGGTACCGCAATACAATTTCGGCGACCTGATCGGACGCAGCTCCGGCGATCCGGACTGGACCGAGGAGCAGCGCCAGGCCTATCTGCAACTGCCGGCAGATCCGCGTTACAAGCAATTGGCCGACACCATACTGCAGGACCTGCGCCCCGAGTTTGCGGACGATCCCTACGCCAAGGCGCTGGCAATCAAGGACTATCTGGACCGCAATGGCATCTACAGCCTGAAGAACGAGCATGCCTATGCCGACGACCCGGCCGCCTCCTTCCTGTTCGGCGACCTGACGGGCTATTGCATGCACTTTGCCTTCGCCGCCACCTATATGTATCGCAGCATTGGCCTGCCCGCCCGTGTCGGCATCGGCTATTCCGTGCCTGTCAGCAACCGTGCCGGGGGGTCTTCCCTGCTGATTCAGGCCATCAATGGCCATGCCTGGCCGGAAATCTATCTCGACGGAGTGGGCTGGATCATCGTCGACCCGGCCCCTTCGCGCACCCTGGTGGACATGTCGGTGGACCCGCAGAACAGCCTGCAGCAACTGCTCGGCGACATGTTGCGGGACGAGGCCAGCTTCGATGAGTTCATCGAGTCACAGCAGGACAGTACGCTGCCACTGGGCCTTGTGCTGCGCGCGCTGGCGGGTGCCCTGCTCGCACTGCTGCTGGCGGGCTATGCCGTGAAGGGATATCGCCAGCGTGCCCCCTACTATGCACAGGCCGATCAGCGCTATCGCCTGAGCTACCGTGCAATCCTCGACAGCCTGGGCGCCCTCGGCCTGCGCCGCCGCTACGGTGAGAGCCGCGAGAGCTTTGCGCGACGCATCAGCGCCATGACACCCTCTTTTGGCACCATGACCCGTTCTCATCTGCAGCGCGCCCTGCGGCAGCAGGGTGATGGAGAGGTAGTCAGTGTGGACATGGCAAACGATATCGACTGGATCGCACTGGACAGACAGATCCGGCAGGAAGTGCGCCAGCACATCCCCCTGTGGCGTCGCGTGCTTGCCTTCCTGAACCCCGTGTCCTGGCTGGGAACGCACTGACAGCGCCGGATACCCGAGAACCGACTGACAGTCTGGTCGCCCGGCCAGACACATACTGGAGAGTAGAATGAGCCTGGAAGTCACTGGCGAAGAGAACACCGCAATTCCCGAGACGCCTGCACAGGAGTCTGCCGCACCCGCCGCCCTGTCGGCCGCTCTACAGCAGGCCTGCGCAGTGCTGGAGCGTCTGGGAAATGCCGTCAAGAGCCAGGTCATCGGTCGCGACGAAGTGATTGAGCTGGTCATCATTGCGCTGGTGGCGGATGGCCACGTGCTACTGGAAGACTTTCCAGGCTCCGGCAAGACCACACTGGCCAAGGCACTGGGCGAGGCGATTGTCACCACACCGGATAACGACAGCAACGACAATCTCAGCGCCATCGTCCCCTTCCGCCGCATTCAGTTCACACCGGACCTGCTGCCCTCGGACGTGACCGGCGGCGCCGTCTTCGACGCCAATGCCAATCACTTCCACTTCCGCCACGGCCCGCTGTTTGCCTATGTCGTGCTGGCGGATGAGATCAACCGTACCTCGCCCAAGGTACAGTCCGCGATGCTGGAGGCCATGGGCGAGAAGCAGGTAACCGTCGACAACACCACCTATCCGCTGGACAAACTGTTCTTCGTGATTGCCACGCAGAACCCGCTGGACATGGTCGGCACCTACCCGTTGCCGACACCACAGCTCGACCGTTTCCTGTTCAAGATCACCATGCAGCACATCGACCGTGACGCGGAACTGAATGTGCTGGAGACCTGGCGCAGTCGTCGCGACCAGAGCCACAACGGCGGGCAGAAGGTGACGCGCAACGAACTGCTGCGGGCACGCGAGAGTATTGATCGGGAGGTTCAGATCTCCACGGCAGTGAAGACAGCGCTGGTGGACATCTCGCGCCGACTGCGTGACGACGAACGGGTGCTGCAGGGCAACTCCACCCGCAGCATGGTGCTGATGCTGCCCGCCCTGCAGGTGCTTGCCGCCATGCGCGGGCGCGATTACGTCAGCGCGGACGACATCGAAACGCTGCTGCCCCGTGTGCTGGCACACCGTATCGAACTCGCCCCCGGCGTGACCGACTTCGGGCGAGTGCTGCGCGACTGCATGCAGGAACCCATGGAACAACTGGCGCGCACTACCCTGCGCTGAACCCGGAACCCCGATGACCCGCGCACTGCGACGCTTACTGCCCCTTGCCCTTACAGGCCTCTGTCTCGGCGCTGCACTTGCCATTCCCTCTGTGCGAGCCCAGGACGGACTCGACGGCCTGGACATGCCCGGCGCCGCTGCGGTGTGTTTCGGCATGCTGGGCATCTCCGAGCCCCGTGCGCTGGCGATTTGCGACGCTCTCGCGCTGAAGGAAAACGTGAAGGCCCGGGAGCTGGCACAGCGCTGGATCGCGGAGCAACCCGGCTCTGCTGCGGCACAGTTTGCGCTGGCCGAGGTGCTGGTGCAGGTAGAGGGCAACCTGGCACGAGCGCTGTTTCACCTCAACCGTGCCGAGGAGCTGACCAATTACGCTTCCATGGGGCGCGCCATCGCCTCCGGCAATGCCGAGTGGCACTTCCTGACGCTCTCGCAACTGTCCTATGTGCATCAGCTCATGGGCAACCAGGAAGCCTCTCTGGCCTATCTGGACAAGATCGAGGCCGTGTATGGGCAGGAAATGGAATCCTTCCGCGGCTGGCCGCTCATCAAGATGCAGCGCTGGGATGAGGCAAGAGCAAGCGCCAACGAAGTGCTCGCCAGCAGCGACGATCCCCGCGAGCGCAGCCGGGCCTGGAACACGCTGTGTGCTGTCGAGCTGGCGAGCCTGCGCCCTGCGGACACCCTGGAGGCCTGCGACAAGTCCATCGCCGAGGACGAGCAACTGGCAGAGGACGCCAGCAGCGATACCAACACGGTCTTCCTGATGAATGCCGCCGAGGTAGCTTTGAGCATGCTGCGCATTCCCGACGCCGAGAACTATCTGCGCCGCGCGACGCGTTATCTCAACCCCGGCAGCGTGGGCGATCCCTGGATCAGCCTGCTCTACCTGCTGATGAACCAGAGCCGCTTCGACGAGGCCCGGGGAGCACTGGACAGCCTGCTGGTCTGGCGCGACCAGCAGGACCCGATTGTCGGCGTCATGAACCGGGCCGAGCACTTCCTTGTCAGCGCCACGTTCCTGATTCTGGCGGGCTATGCGGACGACGCAGCCACCCTGAGCGCCACGGCCCTGAATCAGCCGGACCGCACAGGCTCTTTCAGTGCCGATGAGGCGCAGAAGGACTCTATTGCGGCACTCATCAATCACATTGCCAACCGCACCGCCTACGAACAGAAGCTGGAAGAGGCCGCCTGGCTCGACTTCCCGGCATCCCTGCAGGCCCGCGTGGACGCCTTCGGCTTCTGGTTCAAGGCCTGGCGTTCCGGCCGCCATGCCGCTTCCCTGTTTGCGGACCCGCAGACCCTGATGAACCGCCTGCGCCCCTACGCACCACTGGACGTGCACATTCCCGAGTGGGTGGAACCCGACCTGGTCGGCCTGCTCGGCGAGGGCGTCATCGCTTCCATTCTGGAGCAGACCCGCGAACAAGGCGCCTTCCGCCTGAACGAGGGTTATTACTATGCCTACCGTACCGAGATCAGCGCGCTGCGGGGCGACGATATGCAAACCCTGGCCATGGCAGATCGCGCCTTCAGCCTGTTGCCGGAAGAAGAGAACATGTTGCGTGCCCGCCTGCAGGCCCGCGTGGCGGACGCCGCCTGGCGCCTGAATGAGCCGGAAGTGGCCTTGAGCAATTACGAAGAGGCGCTGCAGGGAGACCCCAGCATTCTGCGGCGACTGGGCTTGCGACTGCCGGTCCGCATCACCGGTGTGGATGCCCCTTTCGAGCGCGAGGTAATGGGCTTCCTGGAAGATTCCCCACGTTTTCTGCCTGCCCCCAATGGCCTGAACCTGGAAGTGTTCCCGCAGAACGAACTCACCATCTGCCTGAGCACCCGCGGGGGCGTGCCGCTTTCCTGCGTCCAGATGGGACCGATCGACGAGACACTGCAACTGCGCCCGGCCCAGCAACTGGTGCAGGAATTCCACACCCAGACCTTCGGCCTGGGCTACGACATCAGCCAGTCGCAACGCATGAGGCTGCTGGGCAACAGCGTCATTCTCAGCTCACAGAACAATGCCGGTGCGCAGCAGAACCGCGATTCGGTGCTGCGTCCCTGATCTCCTCCTGACCCGCCACCCTGCGGCGGATGCGTCAGTCTGACTGTCGACAGGAAAACTGAGCAATCTACCTGCAGACCTGCGTCGTATACCCCAGGCAATCGGATCTGGCACCTGGACGCAAAGCATGACAACACCCCCATCTGTTTACTGGATCACCGGAGCAGGATCTGGCATCGGTCTCGCGCTTGCCAGAGCGCTCGCGAGGCGCGGTGACCATGTCATTGCCAGTGGCAGACGTCCGGAAGCCCTTGCAGCACTGCAGCAGGAGTTTCCGGACAACATGACTCCGCTACCGGTCGATGTCACAGACAAGGTTGCCATGGAGGACTTGTTCGGCCGCCCCGAGGTGGCACACCTGAAGCGTCTTGACGGCGTAATTCTGTCCGCCGGCATCTGCGAATATGTTCACGTCGACAATCTGGACCCCACCTTGTTCGAGCGGGTCATGCAGACCAATTTCCAGGGGGCGGTATTGTCCACCCGTGCCGCGCTTCCCCTCTTGCGGCAATCAGCAGCCAGCGCGTCCAGGCCCGCGGTACTGGCCGCAGTGTCCAGCATGAGTACCTATGTCGGCTTCCCACGTGCGCAAGCCTACGGCGCATCCAAGGCTGCACTGAGTTACTTTCTCGACTCCCTGCGCTGCGATCTGGCACCCGGGATTTCAGTGTGCACCATCTACCCCGGTTTCATCGAAACCCCGATGACGGAGCAGAACGATTTTCCGATGCCCATGATGCTTTCAGCCGAACAGGCAGCTCACCGCATTCTGAGCGCACTGGAAAAACGACCGCGCAGGATTGTTCTGCCCTGGCGCATGCATGCGTTGCTCACACTCGCACGCGCATTGCCGGGAATCTGGTATGGAATGGCCATCCCCCGGCTGACACGTCAAAGGAGAGTGGCTCCATGAAAATCGCGATTGCAGGTTCCGGAATTTCAGGACTGACCGCTGCTCGAAAACTGCATGACCTCGGACACAGCATTACCCTGTTTGAGCAGGCCGATCGGACAGGAGGACATACCGCCACGATTGATGTGGAAGAGGCTGGCAGGACGCTGGCGATCGACACCGGGTTCATAGTGTTCAATGATTGGACCTATCCGAATTTCATCGCACTGATGAACTCTCTCGGCGTACGCTCCCGCCCGACACGAATGAGCTTCAGTGTCAGCGATCAACGCAGCGGACTGGAATATGCAGGATCCAGCCTCAATACCCTGTTCGCCCAGCGCAGCAATCTGCTGTCCCCGCGCTTTCTTGGCATGTTGCGGCACATTTTGCGTTTCAATGCCGACGTGGAAAACGATCTGCTCGCGCACCCGGATCTGGCAGGTTTGCCTCTCGGAGATTACCTGCAGCAACGTCAATACGGCGCTGCCTTTCGCGACCAGTATCTGATTCCCATGGGGGCTGCGATCTGGTCCTCGCGCGAGGACAATATGCTGAAAGTGCCTGTTGGCTTTTTTGTCCGCTTTTTCCGCAACCACGGTCTGCTCAGCATTCGCAACCGTCCTCAGTGGCACGTCATTGAAGGCGGATCCCGCGCCTACATCGCCCCCCTGACAGCTGGGTTCGAAGATCGAATTCAGCTCCAGTCCCCTATCCTGCAGGTTCAACGGACAGCGACAGGCGTGGACGTCAGCACGCCTACCGGTACTCAGCGCTTCGACCACCTGGTATTTGCCTGTCACAGCGATCAGGCGCTGCGCGCGCTCGGAGGCCAGGCCTCGCCACTGGAACGAAAACTGCTCAGCGCCATTCCCTATGAACGCAATGAAGTGGTCCTGCACACAGACATTCGTCTATTGCCAGCAAACCGACGCTGCTGGTCAAGCTGGAACGTGAGCCTTGGCCACAGCGATGACACCCGCCCACGGCTCACTTACAACATGAACATACTGCAGGGCCTGGAGTCACAGAAAACCTATTGCGTAAGCCTGAACCAGACCTCCCGGATCGACCCGAGCACCATTATCGGTGTCTATCAGTACGATCACCCGATCTTCACGATCGAGGGAATGCAGACCCAAGAGCGCTGGCAGGACATCAACGGGCATGGGGGCATCTGGTATTGCGGAGCCTGGTGGCGTAACGGCTTCCATGAGGACGGGGTATGGAGTGCCCTGAGAGTCGCGGAAGCGATTGAACAATGCACGCGGATACCGGAGCAGAGTCATCATGCAGCTTGAAAGCCCCAAACGCTCGCTGCGCAGTGGACTCTACGAAGGCGTCGTGGCGCACAGTCGCTTCCGTCCCGTGCCGCACCGCTTTCACTACCGGGTATACATGACCTACCTCGATCTTGAAGAACTTGCGCAGGTTTTTGCACAGTCCCGCTGGTGGTCATTCGAACGGTTCAATCTCGTCAGTTTCTTCCGGAAAGACTACTTTGACGGCCAGCCCAGCGATCTGGGCGAGGCGGTGCGCAATCTTGTCGAGCGCGAGACAGGGAGGCGTCCGACGGGGCACATCGGCATGCTGACCAATCTTCGTCATTTCGGTTACCTGATCAATCCGATTACCTGCTACTACTGCCATGATCCGCTCGGCAATGTGCAGGCGATCGTGGCAGAGGTCACCAATACCCCATGGGGCGAGCGACATCACTATGTGCTGTCCGCCGGGATTGGCGATGCAGAGCTGCGCACCTCCTTTCCCAAAGAGTTTCATGTCTCCCCCTTTATGCCGATGGCGATGCAGTATCTCTGGCACAGCACTACACCCGGCAGGACACTCCGCCTTTTCATGGAAAACCATCGCAGTGGCGAACGTTACTTCACGGCGTCCCTGCGGCTTAGGCGAGTCGAAATGCACCCGGCTGCCATGCGAAGAATGCTCTGGCGCTACCCCCTGATGAGCCTCAAGGTCGTCGCGGGCATCTATTGGCAGGCCCTCAAACTTGCGTGGAAAAGGACACCGTTCATTGCCCACCCCGGCAAACATGCCGTGACTGAAACGGACAAGGCCATTCCACTCGACAGATCCCCGATGAATAAACCAATGCATGCAAAAGGAGAGCAGGCATGAGAATTACTGCAGTCAAAGAAGGCACACGCGCATTCACTCTGCGCTCCATCCGCACAGAACTGGCGAGACGACTTGGACAGGAGCTGTTGCGCAGCATCCGCATCGGCTCACTGCTGCTGGAAGAAAATGGCCATGTTCAGCACTTCGGGCAGGCACGCGAGAAAGCGTCGATAGAAGCCTATATCCGAGTGTGCGACGAGGCCGCATGGCTGGCTCTACTTGAGGGGGGATCCGTCGGGGCTGGAGAGGCCTATATGCGAGGGCACTGGGACACTCCCGACCTGGTACGCGTGGTGCGCCTGATGGTCCTCAACATGGAAGTGCTCTACCGCATGCAGGATCATCAGCCCTGGTGGCAGCGGTTGGCGGCAAAACTGTTCCATGTGTCGCGCCGCAATACCCTGCAGAAAGCCCGACAGAATATCTCGGCGCACTATGATTTGAGCAATGCGTTTTTCGCCCAGATGCTCGACCCTACCATGGCTTACTCCGCCGGCATCTTCCAGCAGGACGACGAGTCGCTGCAAACCGCCTCGACGCGAAAATTTGATCACATCTGCCGACGCCTGCAACTGAGTGACAAGGACCATCTGCTGGAAATCGGCACCGGCTGGGGCGGTCTGGCCATTCATGCCGCCAAACATTACGGATGTCGTGTCACCAGCACCACGCTGTCACGGGAGCAGTTGCAATACGCACAGGAATGGGTGGCACGCGAGGGCCTGCAGGACCGTATCACGCTGCTGCAACAGGATTACCGGGAGCTTGAGGGCCAGTATGACAAACTGGTGTCCGTGGAAATGATTGAGGCCGTGGGGGCGCAGTACTACGACGCCTATTTTGCCCAGTGCAACCGCCTGCTCAAACCGGAGGGACTGATGCTGATTCAGGCGATCACCATTTCGGACCAGCGATATGCGCAATCGGTTCGCAGCACCGACTTCATCAAGCGCTACATCTTTCCGGGCGGACAACTGCCGAGCAATGCCGTGATTGCCGATCACGTGGCACGACATACCGACATGCAGCTGATTGGGCTGGAAGATATGACGCACGACTATGCTCGCACCCTGCATGCCTGGCGGCAGCGGTTTCATGCGGCATTGCCCGTCATACGCAGTCACGGGGCGGACGATCTGTTCATCCGGATGTGGGATTACTATCTGTGCTTCTGTGAGGGCGGATTTCTGGAGCGGGTCATTCACACCGCACAGTTTCTGCTCGCGAAACCGGCGTTTCGGCACCTTCCGTATCTGAAGACAGACCCTTTGCCCACGCCCTGAGAATCGACATTCGGAGTTGTTGCCACTCCTGCTTCAGAGTACTCTGCGCGAGCGTATCGATCCCGTCGCTATCGGGTTCGCAACTCCGACATTGTCATCTGCCGCAGGCTGGCCATGAAACCCATCACGTCCTCACTGTCCCGCAGTCTGATCCTGCTACTGGCTGTCGTCTCGGCTCTGGGACCTATTGCCATGCAGATTCTCCTGCCGGCCATACCCGTCATCAAGGACAGCTTTGCCGTCAGCACCGGTGTGGCACAGTTGACGCTCAGCCTGTCCATGGCGGCCATCGCAGTGGCGACTCTCGCCTACGGCCCACTGTCCGACCGCTATGGACGCAAACCGGTTCTGATGACCGGCATCAGCATCACCATTATCGGTTCTGTCGCCTGTGTCATCGCACCCTCCATTTCGCTGCTCATCGCCGGGCGGATACTGCAGGCCGCTGGGGGCGCCGTAGGCCTGGTGGTGGCCCGAGCCATCGTGCGCGATGTTTACGATGCCCGAGAATCCGCTTCCGTAATCGCGACGCTGGTGATGGTCATGGTGGTGATGCCCATGCTCTCGCCCGCCGTGGGCGGAGAGTTGATGGTGCGCTTCGACTGGCATGCGGTGTTCTGGCTGGTGGCGGCTCTCGCACTGCTGATGCTGGTGCTGTTGGCCTGGCATCTGCCGGAGACTCTGCAGACCCCGGCGCCATTCTCCGGCGTGAAGGACCTTCTGGGTACCTACGGCACCCTGCTGCGGGATCGCATTTTCCGCGGTTACGGGTTGTGCGTGGCCTTTGTCTCGATGGTGTTCTTCAGCTTCATTTCGGCGGCCCCGGAGATCATGGTCAGCGTGCTGAAGCGCCCGGCGACGGAATACGGTTATTACTTCATCAGCGTGCCGCTGGGCTTCATGGCGGGCAATTATCTGACGCGGCACTATGGCCAGCGGATCGGCCTGCACCGCATGATCGACTACGGCTCGCGCATCTCCATTGTCGGCATCCTGCTGGCCATGGGGCTGCATCTGGCGGGCCTGCACCATCCGGCCGCGCTGTTCTTTCCGATTGCTCTGGCAATCTTCGGCAACGGCATCACGCTGCCCAATGCACAGGCAGGTGCCATCAATGCCGCACCGAAGCTGGCGGGCAGCGCGTCGGGGTTGACGGGTTTCATGCAGATGGGTTTCTCGGCCGTGGCCGCACAGGCGGTGGCACTGATTTTCAACGGCACGGTGTATCCGATGCTAAGCCTGATGCTGGCGGGTTCTACGCTGTCTTTGCTGAGCTTCAGGCTGCTGGTGCCGAAGGGGCACGAGTAAATCAGTTGGTGTAGGTTTCGAGGATATTGAGGGCGTGGTTCTTGATGTGGCGCAGGGACACGAACATGTCGCTGTAGGACTGGCCGGGAATGGACTGGCAGGTGCCGGTCTTGAGACGCTCCAGGTGTGCGTCGCGCATGTTGTTGGCCATCTTGTTCAGGCGCTTGGACTCTTCCATCAGCCCGGTGATGCGGCTGGCATCGGCGCGCTTGCGGCGGGCCATGCAGACACGCCCGACAAAGGTATCCACCTCGTTGTAGAAACGGCTCAGATCATCCCAGGCTTCCGGACTCAGGGATTCCTTCTGCTTGTACAGGCGTGCACGGTAGATGCTGAAGGACTGCAGGCTGTCGGCAATACTCTCCAGTTCGTCCGCCATGCGGATCAGGGCGTAGCCCCGTGAGGACTGGCTTTGCGTTACCGAGTCCGTCAGCAGGGTCGTCACGAAGTTGATCATCTCTTCTTCGATGTTGTCCGTGATGTCTTCCAGGTGATTGATGCGGTCGAACATCTCCTTGTCATGGGTGTCCTTGGAGATGTATTCCTTGGTCAGATTGAACATCTGGCGAATGATCTCGACCAGGTTGTCCATTTCGAGCTCCGCCTGCTGCAGGGCCACTTCCGGGGCCATGGTGGCACGATTGCCCAGATACTTGAGCTTGTGCACTTCCTTCTCGCCACGGCTGGGCACCAGCCAGGTCACGAACTTCACCAGATAGTCCACCAGCGGAATCCACAGCAGCACGTTCAGCACGTTGAACATGGTATGGGCCACCGCGATATGCCAGGCGATATAGGGACGCCCACCGTCAGCGTCCAGCGCATCTGCCGGGTTGGCCACCAGCCATTCGATGAAATCGACATAGAAGGGGAACATGGTTACGAAAATCACGGCGCCGAGCAGATTGAAGACCGCGTGGGCGCGGGCCGTGCGCACGGCGGAGGTGTTGGCGCCGATGGCGGCGAGCTGAGCCGTGATGGTGGTCCCCACGTTCTCGCCGATGATCAGGGCAACCGCCGTGTGGAAATCAATCACGCCGGTGGATGCCAGGGTGATGGTGATCCCCAGCATCGCGGAACTGCTCTGGATGATGACCGTCAGGAAACAGCCGATCGCCACGCAGGCAAGCAGGCTGCCGAGAGACTGGGCGTCAAACAGGTGCAGATAGGAAATGAAATTGGCGTCGGTGCGCAGCGGCGCAAACGCCCCGCTCATGAATTCCAGACCGGTGAAAATCAGACCCAGTGCAACCAGGGTCTTGCCGATGGCGCTGGCCCGGGCGGTCTTGCCTGCCATCATGGGGTAGATGCCCAGACCAATCAGCAGCAGGCCGTACTTGCCCACCTTGATCGACAGAATCCAGCCCGTAATCGTGGTGCCGATGTTGGCCCCGAGAATCACGCCAATGGCCTGTTTGAGCTCCATCAGGCCCGCGTTCACGAGGCTTACGGTCATCACGGTGGAGATGCTGCTGGACTGCACGAAGGCGGTGATGGCCAGACCGGCGAGGACGGCAAAGATGCGGTTTTTGGTCAGTGTGGCGAGGATGCGCTGGATGGCATCGGTACTGCCGGATTGCAAACCTTCGGAAAGAAATTTCAGGCCCAGGAAGAAGACTCCGAGGCCACCGATGGCTGTATATGCAATGTCGAAATAATTCATTGGCGCGAAGTCTATGCAATGCCCGAAGACATTACAAATTCTTTACGGTTTTTTTACAAGCCGCAATGATCAAACGCAAGAAGCTCGGGTTCTACCCCATGAGATGGGCGGGGCCGGTCACGGTACTGAGCACCGCTGTGAGCACCAGGATCAGTCCGCCCAAAACCATTTCGCAACGAATGGAGCGACCCAGCACTGCGGCACCGGACGCCTGCAGGGCGGGCACCAGACGGAATTTGTTGAGCGCCGCCAGGGCCAGCAGGCACAGAAGCAGGACGATCTTGGCGGACAGCAACTGGCCGTAGGTGCTCGTGAACAGCTCCGCAGGCGACATCAGCAGGCGACTCAACAGGTAGACCCCTGCTGCTACCAGACTCAGCGTAATCCCCCAGCCCCAGTTACCGAAGCCTCTCATGAGGGGGTAAATGTCGCTGGCCCGCTCTGTTCGGCAGAGCGTGTAAAGCGGGTACAGGGCGCCTATCCACATGCCGGCAACCAGGACATGAACCGCCACCAGCAACTGGGCAAACTCATCCAGATCGGCCACATGTCCCAGAGCCGCAAAGCCGGTGCAGCACAGCAGCACCCCGACAATGCCGGCGCCAAGCACCGTCCCGGGCAGAGACGGGCTGGCGTCCTGCCGCAGGTGGCGCCAGTACCGCAGCACCGCAGCACCGACCAGGGCAAAACCGGCCATGCGCAGGAAGGCTCCGGTGCCGATGGGAGTCTGCGCAAGCAACTTGATCATGAACGGGTCCAGCATGCCCCTCACGCCGTTCTGATTGACCAGCCCGACCTGCAGCAGGAAAAACAGCAGCATCGCCAGAAACCCGATACTGCTGCCCAGCAACAGCACCATCGAAATACGTTGCCGTGCGAGAACAGACCAGAGGATGTGGGGAGGCGAACCGGGAGCCTTGGTGGCGCAGGGGCCTGCGCCAAGGCAGAGGACAAACAGGGCGCCTGTCAGGCTGACGAAACTGCCGTAGACAAGGAGCTTGCTCAGCAGAATCGTCAGTTGCCAGGGCCAGTCACTCATGGAAATCAGTGGTCGTGGCTGTGCGACTCGTCGTGGCTGTGGGCGTCACCGTGGCTCATGTTGCTGTGATCCATGACTGCCGCCGGGGCATTCGGGTCCACGGTGAAACCGAACTCATTGCTGACGGAGTGACCATCGTCGCCAATCGCGGTCCAGTTCACCACGTAGGCGCCCGCCTGCAGGAAAGGCATGGGCACGTGGAAGCTGGTGCTGGCGGTCGCCACCGGAGTAAAACCAATATCCACCTCGCCGTTGCTGCCGGTCAGGGACAGGCGCACCAGACGCACTTCACCGCCAAACGAGAGCATCATGACAGAGGGGGAAGACACGGTGCTGTCCTTGGGCGGAACGGACCCTGTCAGCGCCGTGTGGGCAAAGGCTGACTGCAGCCCAAGAGCCAGAACGAATGCGACCACAGTCCGGAAAATCGACATTTTTTTCATAACGCACCTCAATGTTGTGAGCTGGAGTGTCATCCCTCTCCCGGGATGCGCCATGACGAGCGCCTCCAGTAATAACACCCGTCAAATCCGTTCGCGCAGTGTACCCGAAGCCCCTGGCAATGCTAAGTGTTTCGGCACGCTGACGCCGCGACAATTTGTCGCGCCTGTTCGACAATCATCCTGTCACAGTGGCACTGAACGCCGGCTGAACCACAGCGCTGAACCATAGCCCAGAACCACAGGAAGGAGCGCGTGTATTCGGCACACGATCTGCTAGAATCGCCCCATGACACAAAAAGCGCAGACAAGACCGCCCCTGCTGATTGCCAATGCCTTCCATCCGGACACCATCGCCCTGCTGGACGCGCAATACGACACGCACAAACTGTGGTTGCTGCCGGCCTCGGAACAGGCACGACTGATTGCAACGCTAAGCCCCGTGTGCGAGGCCGTCGCCAGTGCCTCCTGGGCCACCAATCCCCTGATTTACCAGTTGCCCAATCTGCGCATCATCAGTTGCTTCGGCGTGGGCGTGGACGGCATCGACTTCGGCATTACCCGCTCGCGGGGCATCCAGGTCACCAATACCCCGACCGTACTCAACGATGCTGTGGCAGACATCGCCATGAGCCTGGTGCTGGCCACCTCGCGCAACCTGATCAACGCCGATGCCTGGGCGCGCAGCGGGCAATGGCAGAACGGCCCCTTCCCCTTCGGCAGCAACCTGGCGGGAAAGACCCTGGGCATTCTGGGACTCGGGGCCATTGGCGAAGAGATTGCCCTGCGCGCCCTGGCTTTCCGCATGAAGATTGCCTACCACAATCGCCAGAAGAAGGATCTGCCCTTCCGCTACTGCGAGTCGATTGTCGAACTGGCCGAGAGCAGCGACATTCTGCTCTCCATGCTGCCCGGGGGGCGCGAGACCGAGAAGATCGTGGATGCCGCGGTGTTTGACGCCCTTGGCCCCCAGGGAATTTTTATCAATGTGGGCCGGGGCAGCACCGTGGACGAGGACGCCTTGATCGTCGCCCTGCGTGACAAGCGCATTGCTGCTGCAGGCCTCGATGTGTACGCGAAGGAGCCCCAGGTACCGGAAGGCCTGCGCGCCCTTCCCAATACCGTGCTGTTTCCCCATATCGGCAGCGCCACCGTGGAAACACGGCGCGCCATGGGGCAACTGGTGGTAGACAATCTGGCGGCCTATTTCGCCGGTGACGCGCTGCTCACGCCGGTATAGAGCCCGGCACAAAGCCACTGCCCCGGGCTGACGGACTCCGCTACAATGCCCGGCAAACCTACTAAAGAGAAACACAGGATCAGCCCATGAAAACCCTGACCCACCTGTTGCTGCTTACCCTAGGTCTGGCGTTCCTGCCATTGAGCATCGTCAGCGCCCAAACCCAGCCGGGCTTCCGCACCGAAACCGTGGTGACCGACATCCCTGTGCCCTGGGGCATGGCCTGGCTGCCGGACGGTGACATGCTGGTCACCAACCGCGGCGGGGAACTCTACCGGGTGCACAACGGCCAGAAGACCGCGCTCGGCGGTGTGCCGGAAGTGCACGTCAACGGTCAGGGCGGCCTGCTGGACATCGTGACCCACCCCGATTACGCCAACAATGGCTGGATCTACATCACCTACTCCAGCCTCGAAGGGGCGGGCGAAGGCAGCCACACTGCCATCATGCGGGCAAAGCTGCAGGGCAATTCCCTGGTAAACCAGGAAGTGCTCTACAAGGGCGAAGAGAACAGCACCCGCGGTCAGCACTACGGCAGCCGCATCGCCTTTGACCGTGAAGGCTACCTGTACTTCTCCATCGGCGAACGCGGTGCTCACTTCGAGAATGCCCAGCAGCTCGACCGCGACGGCGGCAAGATTTACCGCCTGTTCGATGACGGCCGCATCCCCCCCGACAATCCCTTTGTGAACACCCCCGGTGCCAAGCCCGCAATCTATTCCCACGGGCATCGCAATCCGCAGGGGCTGGCCATGCACCCGGTCACCGGGCAGATCTGGGAACACGAGCACGGCCCCATGGGGGGCGATGAAATCAACATCATTCTGCCGGGGCGTAACTACGGCTGGCCCATCATCGGTTACGGGGTCAACTACAACGGACAGCCGCTGGCCGTTGCCACCTCCCGCGACGGCATGGAGCAACCGGTGTTCTACTGGGACCCGTCCATTGCCCCCTCCGGCATGGCTTTCATCACCAGCGACAACTATGGCCCGGAACTGAAGAACCATCTGCTGGTGGGCTCCCTGAAATTCAATTACATGGTGCACCTGGTACTGGATGGCAACAACGTGGTCGCCCACGAGAACGTCTTCCAGGGCATTGGCCGTGTCCGCAACATCAAGCAGGGCCCGGACGGCTACATCTACGTGGCCACCGAAGGCAACGGCATTTTGCGCATTCTGCCCGAATAAATTCGCACAACCGACACTACGACGACATAAGGAACAGGAAACATGAGTGACGATCTTCTTGCAGGTTATCAGCGTTTCAAGAGCGGCTACTTTGCTGAAAACCGCGACAAGCTGCGCGAGCTCGCAGAGGAACAGAAACCCAGCCATGTGCTGATCACCTGCTGCGATTCGCGCATGGAACCTGCGTTGATTTTCGACACCGAGCCGGGCGATCTGTTTGTGATCCGCAACGTGGCCAACCTGGTTCCTCCCTATGAGATCGAGGGCTCCTACCACGGCACCAGCGCCGCCCTGGAGTTCGCCATCACCGTGCTGGAAGTGCCGGAAATCATCGTGCTCGGGCACACCCGCTGCGGTGGCATCCGTTCGCTGGTCCTCAACTCCAAGAAAATGAACCAGGATTCCTTCATCGCCCGCTGGATGTCCATCGTGGCGCCCGTGGCCGACCTGGCAGACCCGCACCGCCTGCACGACCACGCCACCTTCAATTACTGCGAGCAGGCCGCCATCGGCTTCTCGCTGCGCAACCTCATGACCTTCCCCTTCATCAAGGAGCGGGTCGAGGCAGGCACCCTGACCCTGAAGGGCTGGCACTACAACATCACCACCGGGTCGCTGAAACAGATTCACGACCAGAACACCATCTCCACCATTGTGGAGGAGGCACAGGACTAGCCTCCGGCCTCCCGGGGCACCTCCGTCACCCGTCCCTCGTGACACTGCAGCACACGGGACGCAATGCGCAGCGGTGCGGCGCGGTGGGTAATCATGACCGTTGTGATGCCCAGAGCCCGTACCGATTGCAGCACCTGGTTTTCAACCGCCTGATCCAGATTCGCTGTCGCCTCATCCAGCAGAAGCAGGCTCGCCCGTGCATAGAACGCACGCGCCAGCAGAATGCGCTGCGCCTGCCCGGCAGACAGCATGGAACCCATGTCGCCCACCAGCGAGTGATACCCCATCGGCAGGGACTGAATGAAGTTCTGTATTCCTGCCATCGCGGCTGCCTGCTGCAGCCGGAGCTCATCAACCTCGTCGTCATACAGGGTGATGTTGTCCCTGAGCGTGCCGGAGAGAAGCTGATCGCTTTGCAGGACACCGGCACACTGGTGCCGATGGCGCCGCAGCCGTTCGGCATGCAAGGATTCCCCGTTGACAAGCAACTCTCCGCTACTCGGCTGCAACAGACCTGCCAGCAGCTTCAGCAGCGTCGATTTTCCTGAACCCGATGCTCCGGTAATGGCAATGATCTCTCCAGTGGCGATATGCAGGCTCACCTCCTGCAGCACCGGACGCGGATCGCCCGCGTAGCAATAGCCGACCCCCACCAGCGACAACTCGCATATCCGCCCTTCGGCCGGCGTCACATGAAAGTCCGTGAATTCGGCCGGGGCACAGGTTATGTCCGATATCCGCTCAAGCTGCAAGCTCATCATCCGCATCTGCACCAGTCTGTCGATCAGGGAACTGACGGACGCGGAAAACTGGGAGCGCAGGGCAAGAAACGCGCTCATGAACCCCAGTGTCATCTGCCCGGCCAGCACGGCACGAGCCGCAAGGGTCACCACCAGAATGTGTTCGAGTGCTGCAATCACGCCATAGGCCGCCTCCACGCGCAGGGTGAGCCGACGCAGTTGCACACCTGCATTCACCTGCTCTGCCAACTGGTGACGCCAGTGCCGGATACGCGGCAGCTCGCGGCAACAGAATTTCAGCATCTCGATGCCTCGTAGACTCTCCATGAAGGTACTGTTCGCCTTTGCCTCCGCAACCATGATCTGTTCCGTGCGCGCCCGCATGGGGGCCACGACGCCCAGCTTCAGCGTCATGGACAGGACGACAAACACCGTGACAATCAGGGCCAGACGGGCATCGAACACAAACAGCACCAGCAGGGTCAGCGACGCCATCAGGCCATCCAGCACGGCCGTGATCAGATCCTCGCTCAGCAATTGCCGAATCTCCTGCACACCGGCAAAACGGGACACGAGATCACCGACATGCCGTTTCAGGAAAAAATCCACCGGCAGTTTCATCAGATGTGTCATGACATTGCCGGCCATCTGAAACCCCAGAAGACTGGCAAAGGCCATCTGTACCGTGCCGCGCAGAAAACTCATGCCGACACGGCTGAGCATGAGCAGTCCGAAACCCGTGCTGAGCACCGTCAGCAGATCCACGTCCGCCTTGGTGATACTTTCATCGATAACCAGTTGCAGATAGAACGCCGCGCCGATGCCTACGAGCTGAATCAGCAAGGACAGGACAAAGAGTTGCAGCAGGCTGGCATAGAACCCGGGAAACACGGCAAACAGCTCGCGCAGGCGCGAACGGCGCTGCCGTGTCTGCACACAAAACGCCTTGCCGGGTACGCTCTCAATGGCAACGCCGGTGAAGTGGCGACCCAGCTCTGCCAGGGTAAGGCGATGTTCTCCCGTCGCGGGGTCGTGCACCCGCGCGTGGCGACGACCGAGCTCGCGCAGCACCACGAAATGATCCAGATCCCAATGCAGAATGGCGGGCGTGCGTATCTGCCGGATCTCCTCCATGTCCACCCGCAGCGCGCGGGACTGCAGATGCAGGGCATCCGCCACCTGCAGCAGTTGTCCCAGCGTTGCTCCCCGACTGGAGACCGGGTGTTCATGGCGCAGCGTGTTGAGATCCACGCGGTGTCCGTAATACGCCGCGACCATGGCCAGACAGGCAAGTCCGCACTCGGTTTTCTCCGCCTGCAGAATGACAGGAAGTTTGCGCGACGTCTGCGGGAAGCTCAGCCCCATAGCCGCCCTCCTATGGTTCTCAGCGGCGCGCTGATACGCTCGAACAGGGTCTGCCTGCCGGTAATGACATGGGCGGTGAACTGCATGCCGGCGCGCAGTTGTATCTGCTGCGTACCCTCGCGGGGAAGGGGCTGTGCCCGTACCAGATACACGGTTTCCTGCAGATCCACCGGCAAGAGATGCTCGCGCGGGTCCATCGCTGTGTCTGCCAGACGCAGAAGACGGGCTGGAAAATAGCCGTAACGACGCGACGGGAAGGCGTCGAGCGCAAGCAGAACCGTCTGCCCCTGGGCAAGTTCTCCCAGCGCCCGGGAGGGTACGTACAGCCGGGCTTCCAGCACGCTGCCCTCGGGCAGAATATCGAGAAAGGGAATACGGATATCCACCGTCGCTCCCTGCGCCGACAGCAGATTGTTGACGACACCGCCCACGGGCGCCATCAGACTGAACTCACCGCGGCGGAAAAGCGCTCGCTCACGCGCGTGCAGACGTGCCACCGCATCGGCCACTTCCAGCAGTTCACGATCCCTTTGCACCGGCAGCCGCCTGAGCTCATGGGTGATGGCCGTCAGAGTGGCTTCCCGTTCGGCTATTTCCTGCTGTACTGACACGACACTCTGCTCAAGCAGAAAGACAGCGTCGAGGGCCTGATCCCTCACTGCATCCGCCACACTCCCCCTTGCCTGCATGACGGTCTGCCGCTCCAGCGTCCGATTGGCCAGCGCCAGACGTCGAAGGAGCAACTGCCGTTGCGAATCCAGCAGCGCCCGCTCCCTGTCGCCCGCCTGTCGCCGCTCCTCAAGCGCCTGCTGCCTCAGCGCCGCGTCATGGCGGATCAGGGCATCGCGGCGCTGCTGCCTCTGCAGCTCATCCCGCACCTGCTGCCGCTCTTCTTCGATGTCGGGCTCGCCGCTGGCGTTAAATACCGTGTGACGAATGGTTGCCAGTTGCTGGCCTTCCCGAACCCGCTGGCCTTCGCGAACGTATACCCGCGACACCGTTCCCGGAGAAGGGCTTAACACCTTCAATGCCCCCTGAGAGGGAATAAGATGCCCACGCACCACCACTGTCTGATTGATCGGCACACGCAGCACAAACCACAGGACGACCGTGATTACCACCAGCGCGACACCGCTCCATACCAGCAGCGCAGGAGCGTGCAGGGAAAGTGTCACGCCCAGCCGGTTGCCCGCCTGCCGCTGCAATACTTCGGCACGAAACAGGGGGGAGGCCTTCATCCGATCCCCCCGCCCGCTGTCCATTGTGTGCCGAGCAGTCCGTTGCCCGCATTCATCCCTTATCTCCCGCCCTGAGCAAGGAAGCGACAGGGCCTTTTGACTATAGGAACGAAGTTCGGGAGCGTCAAACCGCCCCCCGCACACACTTGAAGCCTGGCGCCGCATTCCGCTAGGCTAGGGCCATGAGTCACTCTCTGACACGTCTGCTCGAACAGGTTCGCAACTGCCGCCTGTGCGCCGAGCACCTGCCCCTGGGCCCGCGCCCCGTCGTGCGTGCCCTGCCCTCGGCACGCCTGATGATCATTGGCCAGGCGCCCGGCACCAAAGTCCATGCCAGTGGCATACCCTGGGACGATGCCAGTGGCAAACGCCTGCGGGACTGGCTGCAGATGGACAAGGAGGTGTTCTACGATGAGAGTCGCGTTGCCATCATGCCGATGGGATTCTGTTACCCGGGCAAGGGCCGCTCCGGTGATCTTCCGCCGCGTCCGGAATGTGCTCCGCAGTGGCATGCGGCGCTGATGTCTGAACTGCCACAGCTCTCGCTGGTGCTGCTGATCGGGCAGTATGCGCAGCGCTATTATCTGCCGCAGAAGCCCGCGTCACTGACGGAGACAGTACAGCAATGGCGGGAGGCTGGCCCCCGCTACTTCCCATTGCCCCACCCCTCGCCACGCAATCAGTTGTGGCTGAAACGGAACGCCTGGTTTGAATCGGAGGTGTTGCCCGCGCTGCGGGCAAGAGTGAACGACTGCCTGCAGCGCTGAGCGGAGGAACTCAGTTCCAGATATTGCGGGCCTTGAGTTCGATATTGGACATGGGCCGGTCACCCGACTCCACATGGATAGTGAAGGTATCGCCGCTCTTGGTGTAGCCCAGTGAGCGCATGCCGCCCTCGCTCACGGCGCGGAAGTGCACGTGATTGTCACCAATGGTCTCCAGCTCCATCTTCTGGGGCGAGGGAGTGCGCGGCACAAAGCCGGGATTGAACTGCTGAATGTGCAATACCAGCGAGCCGTCCACCTCTTCGATGGTGATCATCTCGAACATACCGGTTTTCCCGCCCCCGGTGGAACGCACCATGGCGGCAATAGAGCCACCTTCGGCCTTGATCCAGTTTTCTTCCAGTTGGTTCTGCCCCAGCGCTCCGGCATAGTTGCCGGTCATCCAGGCCAGATCATCAATGCTTGCTGCCGGGCCGGCAGCGAAACTGAATGACGAGCATAGTGTCAAAACCGCGGCATACAGGGGCATTGCTGTTATTCTTTTGCGCATACTGATCTCCACGAGAGATTGATTGGGAAAGTCGGGGGTCTGCGGGGAGCATATCACCGCTTTCATGCGGTATCATCCCCTCCATTGTTCACCCTCAACAGCAGGAAACGCCTATGAACTATCGTTATGTTGGCACCAGCGGACTCCGGGTTTCCCCCATCTGCATGGGCACCATGAGCTTCGGCACCTGGAGCGACGAGAAAGAGTCCTTCCGCATCCTCGACACCGCTTACGAGCGCGGCATCAATTTCTACGACACCGCCGAAGTCTACCCCGTGCCCCCAACCGCAGACATGGCGGGAACCACCGAGACCATCTTCGGCAAATGGCTGAAGAAAAAGAATCGCGATTCCCTGATCATTGCCACCAAGGTGGCCGGCGCGGCCTCGGGCTGGTTCGTGCCGCCGATCCGCAGCGGGCTTACCGCCATAGACCGCCACCACATTGAACGCGCCGTGGAAGGCAGCCTGCGCCGCATGGGCATCGACTACATCGATCTGTATCAGGTGCACTGGCCGGACACCGTCGTGCCTATCGCCGAATCTATGGCGGCGCTGGATCGTCTGGTGGAATCCGGAAAGGTGCGTTACATCGGCACCTCCAATGAGAACGCCTACGGACTGACCAAGGCAAACACCATCGCGGAGTACGAGGGCTATGCCCGCTTCCAGTCCATTCAGAACAATTTCTCGCTGCTGAACCGCCGCTTCCTCGACGAACTGGCGCTGGTGTGCCGCCGTGAGAAGGTTTCCCTGCTGCCCTACTCGCCCATCGGCGGCGGGATGCTCAGCGGCAAGTACAACCAGGGCGAGATCCCGGCCCGCAGCCGCTTCGGGGAATACCGTGCACTGCCGACTGCGCGTCAGCGCGCCATGGCCGACCGCTTCCTCAATGAGCGCACCCTCAGCTCCACGGCACGCTATATCGACATCGCAAAAAGTGCCGGGATGAGCCCAACGACGCTGGCCACCGCCTGGAGCATGAACTTCGACTTTGTCGCGTCCACCATCATCGGGGCACGGGATGCTTCACAACTGGATGATTCGCTGGCGGCGCTGGACGTCACCCTGTCCGACGAGGTGCTCAAGGCCTGTGACGAGGTACACCGGGACATCCTGTACCCGATGGGCTGAGTTGATGGTGCGGTGCGCGTCTGCCTGAATCCGGCGCGCACCCTGCTCAGGCAAGCCCCAGGAAGTCACGAATCCCGGTAAACATGATCTGTGCGGACAGCGCCGCCAGAATGATGCCGGTGATCTTGGAGACGATCGACAGGCCCTGCTTGCCGATGAACTGCTCAATGAAATTGGAGAAGTACAGCATCATGCCGATCGCCAGCACCGAACAGGTCATGGCGGAACTCTCCAGCACAAACTCCCCCACGCTGTCGTTGTCCGCTGCCATCACCAGCAGCACACCGATGGTGGCAGGACCGACGGTAATCGGCAGCGCCAGTGGCACCACCGCCAGTTCGGACAATCGATAGTCGGCCAGTTTCTGGCTTTCCTTGGCGCCGTTTACCAGCCCCACGGCAGACATGAACAGCAGGGCACCAGCCCCGATGCGGAAGGCATCGAGCGTGACACCGAAGATGGCAAAGATATACTTTCCGAAATACATCAGCACCAGGCTGATCACGAGCACCGAGAAAGTAACCCGTACGGCCAGGTGGCGTTTTTCTTCCAGGCTCGCCTCATGGGTCACCGTCAGAAACACCGACAGGACGAAGAAGGGCGTCATCACAAAATACATCTTGAGAAAAGTGGCAACGAAGAAATCCATGGTGCTCCCGCTGTAATATTTCCGGCATGGCGTGCATAGTAGCACTGCCGGGGTCCCGATGGACCGCTTTTCATCTTAAGCCCCCACAGGAGCCTGCCATGACCATCTGGACCCGCCCGACAGACCTAGCCCTCATGAATGAACATCTGCGCGCCACGGCGGCGCAGAGTCTGGGGATCGAGATCACCGAAATCGGCAATGACTTTATGCGGGGCCGCATGCCGGTTGACGCCCGCACGGTGCAACCCCAGGGCATTGTCCACGGCGGCGCCTCCGTTCTGCTGGCAGAAACCCTGGGCAGCATCGCCGCCAACTACTGCCTGCGGGAGCCGGGGCAGCATGCGGTAGGCCTGGAGATCAACGCCAATCATCTGCGCGCAGTGGCATCCGGCTGGGTCACGGGCACGGCACGCCCCATCCATCTCGGCGGCAGCACCCAGGTGTGGGAAATCCGGATGGAGGACGACAGCGGCAGGCCCACCTGCGTTTCCCGACTCACCATGGCCGTCATCCAGCCGCGGGCGCAGTAACGGCCACAGCAACTTGACGGGCCTGGAAACCCTGCACGATGATACCCGAACAGCGGGCATTGGTGATTCTCATGCCTGCGGCGCGACCGCCAGACCACTCAAGCAATAACAAGGAGCACCGCCCATGAGAACCCTGATCCCCGTTGCTGCCCTGACGCTGGCAGCCATCAGCCTGTGCCTGCCTGTGCAAGCGGAACAGACACGCATCATCAACGGCAAACGCGCACAAATTTCCCAGTATCCCTGGCTTGCCAGCCTGTTTGTCGCCAGCGAGAGCGACCCGGAGTCCGGCGGTGGTTGCGGCGGCAGCCTGATTTCCTCGCGCTGGGTACTGACAGCCGCGCACTGCTTCCTGAACTCTGCTGGTGATGCGGTCAGCGAAGGCGCAGCCTCCCGCACAACAGTGACGCTGAGCACGACCAATATTGGCGCCTCTGCCTCCGGTGCCATCGTGGTTGATGCCAACCAGGTCATTGTGCATCCCAACTACAATCCCGACCAGAGCACCAGCAGCAACGCCAACGATTACGACATCGCCCTGGTGGAACTGAAGACTCCCGTCAGCATTGCTCCCGTACGCCTGTTTACGGGGGCTATCCCTACCGGCCTGCCCTCCATTGTCGCTGGCTGGGGGGCCACACAGGGCGACGGCAGCAACTCCTCGGACGATCTGCTGGCCACGCAACTGCTGATCAGCACCACCGCAACCTGCCAGGCGGCCCATGAAGGCCTGATTACCAGCAACATGCTGTGCGCTGGCGGCTACACCAGCACGGACACCTCCGATACCTGTCAGGGCGACAGCGGTGGCCCGCTCTTCATTCGCCTGAAACAGCAGGGCGCCCTGCAGATCGGCATCACCAGTTTTGGTGGCAGCGAATCTGCCGGTTGCGGTACGCCCGGTTCACCGGGTGTCTACGCGAACGTGGCGGAACTCTACCCGTTCATCAGTGCTCATGTGCCGGACGCCAGCACGCTGAGCAGCGTCGCGGATGCCTCTCTTCAGTACAACGCCTACGACGCTACAACAGACTCGGTGATAGTACCCAAAGTATACGGGGGGGATGTGAACTATTCCGTCACGCTGAAGCACAACGGCAACTATCAGTTCTCGCTGGCTGCCGCCACGGAGAACAGCAGCGACAATATGGATGCCGTACCGGCGTATTTTGATAGCAACAGCAATGTCCTGATCCTGCCGCTGGTAAAAGTGGGGTCTGACACCTTCAATGTACGCTTGAAGCACCTGGGCAATTTCCAGTTCTCCCTGGAATCGGCCGAGGCACCCTGAGTCAGCGCTGGGTGCCGTGCCCGGGCGCAGTCTCGGGACGGAACACCCAGTGCGCAACCCAGGCGGGAATCTCGTCTGCAGGCATGGGCCGGGCGATGCTGTAGCCCTGGGCCAGGTCACAGCCCATGCCACGCAGTTCCGTCAGATGCTCCGGCGTTGCAGCCCCCTCTGCCACCACACTGCGGTGGAAGGCATGGGCAAGCGCAATGATGCCCCGCACAATGTTGCGATCGTCGGCGCTGTCGAGCATGGCCATGACAAAACTCTTGTCGATTTTCAGCTCGTCGACTGGCAACTGCCGCATATAGGTCAGGGACGAATAGCCCGTACCGAAGTCATCCAGCGACGTTCTCACCCCCAACGCCCGACACTCCACAACCCGCTCACGCATGCGTTTGAAGTCCGAGATACGGGAGGTCTCCAGAATCTCCAGCACGATGTTCTCTGGGTGTTTGATGTCGTGCTTTGCCAGGACCGAACGCAACTGTTTGACAAAATCCGCACTGAGCAAGTGTTCGGGTGATATGTTCAGGCTGACGGTGAGGCTGAGATCTTCACGCTGCCACTTGCTGTACTGTCGAATCGCGTTGTCCATCACCCAGTAACCCAGCCTACTCTCCATGGACAGCCCCGTGAGATAGGGGATGAAAGTATCCGGCGTGCGCACGGAGCCGTCTACCTGCGGCCAGCGAATGAGCGCTTCCACCGCCTCCGCTGCCCCGGTGTGCAGATTGATTTTCGGTTGGTAATACAGCGCGAACTCATCATTGAGCAGGGCTTGATCGACGGCATGCAGAAGATTCTGGCGCTCTCGTCCCATCTGATCTTCTGTCACGTCAAACAGGCAATACTGGTTGCGCCCCGCCTGCTTGGCCCGGTACATGGCCTGATCCGCATAGCGCAAGAGCTCGTCCGCGCTGCGATTCAGCTCCGGGTACACCGCAATCCCCACACTGGCGCTAAGGGAGTGCTCCACGCCACCCAGCTCCAGCGGCTCGCGTACCACCTCCAGCACGCGGGCGATGACCTCCATCAGGACTTCCTTGCTCTCAAGCTCCGTCAGAAGCAGAACAAACTCATCGCCTCCTATGCGGGCCACGGTATCCTGCCCGCGCAGCACCGAACGAATGGCATTGGCGACCTGAATCAGTACCCGGTCTCCCGTCTCGTGGCCATGCTTGTCGTTGATCTCCTTGAAGTTGTCGAGATCAAGAAAACAGACTGCCAACAGATCGTGATGGCGATCCACATGCTCCATCGCCATTTCGATACGGTCGTCCAGAAGACGGCGGTTAGGCAGCCCCGTCAACGCATCGTAATGTGCAATGCGGTTGAGTTCATTCTGGTGTTCCTTGATGTGGCTGATGTCGGTGAAAATCGCAATGTAGTTGCGAACGTCCCCACTGGCATCCCGTACCGCATCGATGGACAGCAATTCCACATAGACGGTGCCATCCTTGCGGCGATTCCAGATCTCCCCATGCCAACGGCCATTGCTCCTGATGGCCTCCCACATCTGCTCATAGAAGCCAGGTCCCTGCTTGCCGGAACTGAGCAGGGAGGGGTTGCGTCCGATGATTTCCTGGCGGGAGTAGCCGGTGATGCGCTCAAAGGCCTCGTTGACCTCCAGCACGATGTTGCTGGCATCGGTAATGATGATGCCTTCCTGGCTCGATGAGAATACCTTGGATGCCAGCAACAACTGGTCCCGATGCCGCTGGTCTTCCGTCACGTCCTGAATGTAGCCGTGCCAGATGGTGGCGCCGTCCGCTTCCCGCTCCGGCGTTGAATTGCCTTCCACCCAGATCAGTCCCTTTGTGGGATGATTGACCCGATAACGCTCATGCCACTCCGTGAGATGCTGTGCGGAATAGACAATGCTCGCGCGGATGCGTGCAAGGTCATCCGGGTGGACAACCTCAAAAACAGCCTGGGCACTGTCCTTGACCTCGTCGGGACGACAGCCGTAAATCTCCTGAATCGCTTCCGTCGTATAAGGAAAGTGGGTGCTGCCATCGGCCCGCAGGCGAAACTGGTAGACATAGCCCGGCAGATGCTCCATCAGGCGATTGAAACGCTCCGCCTGTTCACTGTTCTGCTGCTCCAGTTGCCAACGCCTGCTGATGTCCAGATGAGAGCCGAACATCCACAGCGGGGCGCCCTGGGCATCGCGAATCAGCACCTCGCCATGGTCAAGAATGCGCACCCAATGGCCATCCTTATGATGCATGCTGACTTCGGCTTCGTAATAAGGGGTTTTGCCGCTGAAATGACGTCGCAGATTGTCGTCCACGAGGGCTCTATCCCCCGGGTGCAGGAGGCGCTCCCAGGTGGCAATGCTCGTCGGCTGCAACTCATCTAGGGCATAACCGACAATTTCGGCCCAGTGCTCATCAAGGCGAAGTTCACCGGTTTGTATGTTCCACGCCCAGGTGCCAATGCCCGCTCCCTGCAATAGATAGCGAGGCAATGCAGATTCGCTGAGTTCCCCTGTTGGGGCTTCTGTCGGTTCCTTCTTGCTCATTTGCTGCTGTCTCTGCGCGGTTCCCTGACAGCCGTCCGCTCCATCGGATGCCATCGTCCATACTGGACTCCGGCCGGACTCACATCCTACAGCGGCTCGCTGCATCCTTACAACAGAACACTGTGACACGAAGTAACAGAATGCGAGGACAGGTCAAAAAAAGGAGGCATGCTGCCTGTAATCGGCACCAAAGGCTTTGACGCAGGTCATGTTACCGGCGCGTTGAGGATATGGAACGCCCATTAATGACGGGCCGGAAAATAACGCTCCAGATTGGCGCGGGCCTCGGAGTGATCCTGCTCTGCTGCCAGACGGAACAAGCGTTCGGCCTCGACAAGATTCCGGGCAACACCGGCACCGCTCGCGTACATCTGCCCCAGCACGTTCTGTGCATTGGCATGACCCAGCGCCGCCGCCCGACCGTACCACTGGGCCGCCTGTGCATAGTCCTGTGGGACACCGCGCCCATCGGCATAGAGCCCTCCCAGGTTGAAGGCAGCGTCGGCATCATCCTGCTCCGCCGCGCGTTCATACCAGCGGATTGCCTCGCGGGGGTTCTGCGCGACCCCCTGCCCGAAGTCATACATCATGCCCAGGCTGAACTGCGCCCGCCCCCAGCCCTGCTCTGCCGCACGCAACAACCACTCCCGCGCCAGATTGTAGTCCTGCACCACCCCTTCGCCGTTGCGATACAGAATGCCGAGATTGTTCTGGGCACGGGCGTTGCCCTGCTCCGCCAGGGGGCGCCAGATTGCCAGCGCCTCGGCAAACCGGCCTTCGTAGTAAGCGGCGCGGGCATTCTCCAGGGCATCGTCCCAAACTCTCCGGGAGGCAGCTTCGCGCAGAATTTCCCGGTTCTCCTCGCTTGCAGGAGGTTCGGACTCACCAAAGATCGCCGCCAGCCAGTGCCCATCCGTGGGGTTGGGGAACAGCACGTACTGGCGACCGAACATGTCCCTGTCCTGTTCCATGGCGGCAATACGGCCATCGATATCACCGCGCAGATAATACTTGCGGCGGAAATCGTTCAGGTTGTCGCCCAGGAAAGTGACCACCTGATACTGCGCCATCAGTTCGTCCTGGCGTGGCTCCTTGTTGGAGGAATCCCGCAGTACCGTGACATGCGCCTCGTCCACGTAGGGAAAACCTGCGCTGCGCAAATTGTTCAGCGCCAGCGCCTGGGTCTGCTCACCCTGGTCACGGCTGGTGACATAGAACACCTCAACATTGTTGTCGCGACAGAACTGCAGAAACTCCACAGCCCCCGGCGTGGGCGTGAACTGGTTTGCCTCCACCCAGCGATCCCAGATCGCATCATCAAAAAAATCCATATGGCGCCTGACAAGATGCCCCCAGTAAGCAAGCGCGTGCAGCACCGTGTCGTCCACATCCGTCACGACGGCCAGCGGTTTGTCTCCCGCCTGCCTCCGCGCCAACGCGTCCTCCACCTGCATGCGGGCGATATTGAAACCCTGGTAGTAAAGTGCCTGAAATTCCGCCGCCGTCTGCTTCCAGGCAAGCGCGTACAGCAGGGCATCCCCTCCCGTCGCCGGGTTCTCAGCATCGACTTCCTGAGCGGCAAGCGGCATGCTCAGGCACAGCAGCAGCGGTAGATATTTCAGCTTATCTCGGCTCATGGGACTCCTCTTCTGCTGGTGACTCCTGCGTCGGGGAAACGGGGGGCGCCACATTGGTATCCGGTACTGCCGCCAGCACCTCAGGGGGCGGGGTCAGGACAACACGGGTCTGGCGGATGTAGCGGTCGAGATAGACGGCCGCCTTGCTGGCCTGATCGATCACGCGATGCAGGTCGCTCATCCGCTCCAGGGAATGAATCATGCGTCTCGGGTCCAGCTCCCCTGCCGTTCCTGCATGCAGCAACGCTGCTTTCATAGCCTGATATTCGGACTCGAAGCCTGCGCGAGCCTCATTCAGGGTCTCCAGCTTCCAGTCGGCCTGATCCACGCGCGCGAGATCCAGCAGGGCGACGGCATGCGCCCGCAACTGATTGCGGGACTGGTTCAGCTCGTCCTGAGCGAGGTCCACAAGAGGGTGGGCAACGACCATCTCCTGAGCATGTTCTGCCAGATTCACGAGATACTGTGCCACCCGCTGCGCATCCGGCAAGGCACTCAACTGCTCACTGTTCAGACCATGCCGCGGGATGCCACTGGCAAATTCGCTGATGGCATAGCTCAGGTTTTCGAGAATGCGGTGTGCCGCTTCGAGATTGGGGTTGTGGCGATCTTCTGCGCTGATCGCTTCGCGGGCTAGATGATTGGCCATGCCATTCATCCGGTGCAGCTCCTGCGCCAGGGCATCGAAAGCCAGGCTTGGCGTCTGCTGCACGTTGCGATCGAGGAAGCGCGGACGGGCAGCATCCTCTTCCGTTGACTTGAATCGCTGTTCAAGAAATTTCACCAGCAGCCCCGTCAGGGGCCACATGATGAGAATGCCGATCAGGTTCACCAGGGTATGGAAAATCGCCAGAGAGGTCGCCACGGCGCTTTCCCCGGGGAACAGATTCACGATCTGCTCCACACCCCACAGAAGCACCGGCATCATGAGAAAAGACACCGTGCCGGTGACGACGTTGAAAATCACATGGGCTGTGGCAGCCCGCTTGGCATTGGCCGTCGCCCCAAAGACGGCAAACAGGCCTGTCGTCGTGCTGCCGACGTTTGCCCCGATCACCATCGCCGCGGCCGCAGTCAGGGGAATCAGCCCCCCGGCCGCCGCCGTCAGGGTCACTGCCAGGGAAGCACTGGAAGACTGCATCAGAATGGTCAGCACGCTGCCGATCAGCAGGAAGAGCAGCAAACCGGGAATGCCCCGGTCGGCCCACTGGGCCAGATTGATGGCATCCCCCAGGCCGTCGAAGGCGCCTCGCAACACATCAATGCCAAGAAAGAAAAGCCCGAAACCGGCGAGCGCGCGCCCCAGGGCACCCCAGCGCCCGTCACCGACCATGACGGAGATCGTCATGCCCACCCCGATCATCGGCATGGACAGGGCCTGCAGGTCGAGATTGAACCCCAGCAGGGCGACAATCCACGAGGTCACCGTGGTCCCCACGTTGCTGCCATAGATAATGCCCACGGCCTGGGCGAGGCTGAGCAGGCTGGCATTGACGAAACCGACGGTGGTAAAGATCACGGCACCGGAGGACTGCACCAGCGCGGTGATGGCCATACCCGAAATCACGGCCCGAAAGCGACTGCGGGTGGCCGCAGAAAGGATGGTGCGCAGGGTATCACCGGCAGCCGTGGTCAGGCCTTCGGTCATCAGCTTCATACCCAGCAGGAAAAGCCCGATGCCTCCCAGAAATGTCAGCACTGCCGTGATTGTCATGCGGATACCCGTTGCAGGCGAGCGGCCACGATAGCCGGACGCACTGCTGCAAGAGTACAAAGAAGGCGAATCGACGGCAATGCCCCACACGGAACATGGCAGGCCTGCGTGCCATGTGTCAGTATTGCGGGGCAGCAAACGAGGAACTCTGTATGAGCATCAAAATCGCCATCTTTGACTGGGATGGCACCGTCGTGGACTCCGTCGACCACATCACCACCAGCTTGCATCAGGCTGCCGCCGAGCTGGGTTTTCCCACACTGGAGAAGACCGCCTACCGGAACATCATCGGCCTGGGCATGATAGATGCGCTGAAACGTCTCTACCCCGAGGTCGAAGATCCGGACATCGAAGCCATCCGGCAGGCCTACAGCCGCTATTTCTTCGCCAGGGAAGCGACGCCGCAGCAGATATTCGCCGGCATGACGGAGTTGATTGAGGGATTGCGGACAAGAGGCGTCGGACGCGCCGTTGCTACCGGCAAGAGTCGTCGCGGGCTGGACGCCGCCCTGCAGTCCAGTGGTCTTCACGGGCATTTCGATGTGACACGCTGTGCGGATGAAACACGCTCGAAGCCGGACCCGCGAATGCTGGAGGAAATCCTGGCGCACTACGGCATCAATGCGCGCGACGCCGTGATGATCGGGGACACCACCTACGACCTGGAGATGGCGGAGCGCATCGGCATGCCCTCAATCGGAGTCCGCTGGGGCGTGCACGAAGACGACGCTCTGCTGCAACACGGCCCCTTGACCCTGGTCAGTTCCGTTGCAGAGCTGCAGCGGGTGCTGAGCGCACTGTAGCGTCGTTCCCTTCCGCTAGGCTTCGACCCGATAGTTCTGCATCATGCCCAGGTCTTCATGTTCCAGAATGTGGCAGTGGTACAGATAGAGACCGGTGTGGTTCTCGAACTTCATCAGCACCTGAACACGCTCGCCGGGCAATACCACGACCACGTCCTTGAGGCCGTAGTCCGTAAAGCCCGCGCTGAGACGACGGTGCAAGGCACTGGATTGATCCGCCGGGATTCTGGATTGCACCGTAAACTGAACGTTATGCACGTGCATGGGATGCGCCATCTGCATCATGCCGCCCATCCCCATTCCCATGCCCATCCCCATACGGGCATCGTTGGCGAACTCCCACACTTCCGTGCTGCCCAGCTTGACGACACTGTCATCCGCCACATCCTGCATGCCGCCGAAGACACGATTGTTCAGGTAGAAACTGCCCATGCGCATCGAAATCTGCACGCGCCTTGGCGCACCGGCATTCACGGCGTCCGCAGCCGACAGAGCAGGGTAGACACTCAGTCTGCCAGGCGCCGCTACTTCTGTGGCGGGCGCATTGCTCATCACGAAACCGGCAATGGGCCGGGCCCCGTCCTGCAGTGCCTCGCCTTGCTGGGTCTCGGTGAAATTCTCCAGTGACGGGGTGTAGGACTCCGCGAGCAGATGCACGGAGCTGCCGGCAGCCTGGCCGGAAAAATCGACCCACACATCCACACGCTCACCAATGCCCAGCGTCAGGGATTCCTGCTGACGGGCCTGCTCCAGCAGACCACCGTCCGTGCCTATGACCGTGAACGGCTGACCGTGGCTCCAGCGCAAATGGTACAGCGTGGCGTTGGAGCCGTTGAACAGACGAATACGGTGCGCCGTGCGGGACACCTGGCGGGAATACTGCGGGTGACCATTGACCAGGACACGTTCGCCACTGAACCCCATCATCCAGTCGTGTCGCATATTGCCGATATAGCGCAACTGGTTGTGCTCGTCGAAACTGCGATCCTGAATCACCAGCGGCACGTCCTGCTCACCCGCGGGCAGGTTCGCCTGTGCTTCTTCGTCGTCCGTCACCAGCAGCAGGCCGCTCAGCCCCTGGTAGACCTGAAAGGACGTGCGCTCGTGCGGGTGCGGATGAAACCAGTAGGTGCCGGCCCGATTGACGATTTCAAATTCGTAGACGTAACGCTCGCCTGGCTCAATGGCATACATGGGGTGACCGTCCATGCGCTGCGGAATATTGAGCCCGTGCCAGTGCACGATGGACGCTTCCGGCAGGCGATTGTCGAAATGGATGCGCACCTTCTGTCCACGGCGCAGACGCAGGACGGGAAGATGTCCGGAGCCATCGGCAAAGCTGAGCACCGAGGCGTCCCCTTTCATTACCTGGCCGGTAAAATGCCACAGGGAGGTCTGCGCCCCCGGCAGCACAGCCCAATCGCCCCTTTGCGCGGTCAGCGCAAGCTCTACGTCCGGCTGAAACCCGGGGTTGGCTCGTGCGGGTTCAATGCGTGGCATTTGTGCAAGCGTCTGGCGCGCCAGAGTGCTCAGGCCCAGACCACCCGCGACGGTGGTGCGGAGAAAATCACGTCGTTGCATGCAGTTCTTCCCAGTCGTGTTTTATAGGTTTTTTAGCTTTATACCCGGAGTTAAGCACTGCTCACATCGGCGCACAAGCCGTTCGGCAGAGACAGGGGGAAATTCGCAGGGGAGTTGAGGGCTTGCTTGATGCATATCAAGCCTGGCCAACCCCGCTGCGATCATCGGCGCAGCGGGGCATGCAGAGCATCAGTTGACGGCCAGAACGTCGCAGTCGAGCTTGTCGAGAATCTTCTGGGCGGTTGTGCCGACCAGCACGCCCTGGGCACCGCTGCGCTTGGAAACCCCCAGCACCACGATGTCGGCCTTCAGCGCAAAGGCCTGTTCCGGAATCACGCGCTTGGCATCGCCGCGCACGATATGGAAGTTCGCACGTTCCACCTCAAAGGCGTGTGCCAGGGTGGCCTCGTCGCCGTCCGGATGCGCCTCTTCCCCTTCGAGCAGATGGCTGAAATCCGGCTTGCGGGAGGTTGCTGCTACGACATGCAGCGGCAGACCGGTGAACTCTGCCATCTGATGGGCATGCTTCATGACGGCATTGTTGAGACCGATATGCCCCTCGTCCTTGGACTCGATGTCCAGCGCGGCCAGAATCACCTTGCCGCTGAAACTCTTGCGCTCACGCACCAGCAGCACCGGTGAGGGACTGTGACGCATGATGGTGAAATCGGAGGTGCTGTGCAGCAGACGCTGCAGCTTGCCATGGCGGAAGGTGGACTTGATCACCAGATCGGCCTCTGCACGCAGTGCAGCCCGGCTTACTGCGGAATACCAGTCCGCCGTCCAGTAAGTCGCCTGTGTCAGCTTCAGCCCCTTCGCCTTGTAAGGTGCCGCCAGCGCCGTCACCTTGTCTTTCCAGGACTTCAGTTCGGCCTGCTTGCCGGTCTTGCGTGAGCTCGCATCCGTCATCTCGTCGACGTGTTTGTAGATGGCAGAGAATGCGGTGACCCGGCCCTTGCTCTTCTGCGCCACGGCGGCGGCACGTTCGAGAGCGGGTTGATCTTCACGGGTGGGGTCTATCACGACGAAGAGTTTCTTGTAGAGGCTCATAAAGACTGGTCTCGTGGGTTGTTCAAAGTGTGGTCGAAGAGAATAAACACTCTTGTTGCGGGTGTCTACCAATGGCCGGCCGTGGCCGACGGGTGACTTGATACAGCGCAAGAGGAGACCGGCAAAACCGGGAAAACTTGCCGCAAGCACGCATGAATTTGCGCAAATTTTGTACGCCTTCCTAAGCGCAAATTAAGAAATTCCTGTTAGCATCTCACCCTAGAAAGCAGTGCCGCTGCGAGGGGCAGTGGCTGACGACATTGAAGGAGACAGACCATGATTGAACCGAACGTGGCAGGGGGACTGATCGGGGGTAGCCTGATCGGAATCTCCAGCCTGATGATGCTGCTGTTGCTGGGCCGTATCACAGGGATTTCCGGCATTCTCACCGGCGTGATCACCTGGAACAAGGCCGACGGTCTGCCCTGGCGGGCGGCCTTTATCGGAGGCCTGATTCTGGGGGCGGTGCTGTACCAGATTCTCTTTGGCCACGCGCTGCCACTGCAGATGCAGGCCAGCGGCGTGATGCTTGCGGTGGCGGGCCTGCTCGTGGGCATGGGCACCAGACTCGGCTCCGGCTGTACTTCCGGTCACGGCGTCTGCGGCATCGCCCGTCGCTCTCCCCGCTCCATCGTCTCCACCCTGACCTTCATGGCGGTGGCAGTGATCACCGTCTATCTCACGAGGCATGTACTGGCATGAAAACTTCACTCGCAGCATTGTTGAGCGGCATTGTGTTCGGACTCGGCCTGTCCATCTCCGAGATGATCAACCCCGCTCGCGTCATCGGCTTTCTGGATATCGCCGGCCAGTGGGATCTTACCCTGATGCTGGTGATGGGCAGCGCCCTGGCCTTCACGCTGATCGGCTTCCCGCTGATCACGCGCAAGGCACACCCGGTGCTGGCCGAAAAGTTCACCCTGCCGACCAAGAAGACTCTGGACCTGCCGCTGATCAGCGGTGCCGTGCTGTTCGGCATTGGCTGGGGACTGGCAGGCCTCTGCCCGGGACCGGCCATTGCAGGACTGGCCTCGCTGGAGCCCGGGATCTTCCTGTTCGTGGCAGCGATGATTGCCGGACAATTCATCGGCATCCAACTGGAGAAGGCGCTGGCGCGCTGAGGCCGCAATGAAAAAGCCCGCTGCGGTAAACAACACCGCAGCGGGCTTTTTTGTGCCTCAGTCCGTAGAGGCGATCAGAAGGAGTACTGTGCCTTCAGCCAGGCAGTACGGCCAGGCTCGTTGACACGGGTGGTCTGATCGAAGCCGGGAATCGCCGCGCCTGCGCGACTGATATGCTCGGCGTAGGTCTTGTCCAGCAGGTTGTCGACCCCCGCAGTCACCAGCACACGTTCCGTGGGCTTCCAGCCCGCGTTGAAGGACAGGATGTTGGCGGAATCGGTCACGCCGATATCCTGGCCCGCGATGTTGCCGCGGCCGACATCCACACGATCCTGCTTCGCCAGTGCACGCCACAGCAGACCGGCGGACCACACGTTGTTGTCATACTGCAGGCTCAGGCGTGCTTCCAGCGGAGGCAGTTGCGGCAGAGTGCGATTGTCCGTCAGGTTGGTGCCGCGCACGGAGGCCAGGGTCAGCTCGGAACGCCAGTGCAGGTTGAAGCGGTACATGGCATCCACCTCCATCCCCCAGGACCGCGCATCCACATTGCGGGTAATGGTGGCTGCACGCGTGGTGGCCATGCCGCCCATCATGCCGCCCATTCCGCCCATCGCCATCACCGGTTTGATATAGCCGGACTGAATCAGGATGAAGTCGTCGATCTCGTTGTAGAAAGCTGACACGCTGCCGCTGAGCTTTTCGCCCTTGTAGATCAGGCCGGTATCCAGTTGCGTCAATTTCTCGGACTTGGTGTTCATCGCGCTGACGGTGGTCGCGGACTCCTTGCTCACCAGTTCCCAGTAGTCGGGGAAGCGCTCGTTGTGCCCGACGCCGACGTAGAAGGTGGAGTCGATGCTTTCCAGCCCCGTCTCGTAGCGCAGGAAGCCGCTGTTCAGGGTTTCGCTGCGGGTTTGCCCGTAGGTCGGGTTCGGCGCCGTGGACATCATGGTGATGGACACGTTCTGGCGGGCATCCTTCACTTCCCAATCGTCGGCACGCAGACCACCGATCACCCGGTTATCCGCACCGAAGTTCCAGCCCAGTTCCGCGAACACGCCGGTCTGGGAGAACTCTGCGTCGGTCACGCGCGGCAGATCCTGATAGCGCACCATGTTCTGGTTCATGCTGGTGCGATTGGTGTGCTTGTTGTCCTGCGTGTCGACCCCGACCACCAGATCCGTGTTGGTGCTGGGCGCGAAGGTCATGGAGAAACGGGCGCCTGTGGTCTTGCGGTCCGGATTCATGCCTGCCGGGTTGGGCATCATGCCGGTCGGTGTGCGCAGGGTGTAGTTGTCCATCACGTGGTCAACGTAGTTGTAGTAGGCCTGTGCCTCAACGGACTTGAGGAAGTTGCCGATGTTGTCGCGATTGAATTTCACGCCGTAGTTGTCGCGGGCGAATTTGGAACCGTCCACACCGCGGTCGGCATAGGCAGCCTCGCCATCGCTGCGGGCACCGCTGACTTCCACGCGGGTATTGTCATCCGGAGTCCAGGCCAGGGTCATTTGCGTGTTCCAGCGCCGGTACTGGGAGTGAACCTCCACGCCGTCGCCGTCTTCGTAATTGTCCTGCTCGGCATTGGTGGCAGAGCCACGGATGCTGAATTCGGGGGTACTGAAATTGGCGTCCAGCACTTCGTCATGACGCCCAAAGCTGCCAGCCAGCAGGCTGGTGTGCACCGCAAGGTCCTGCTGCTGCGGGCGCGCCTGGTTGCGCTCAAACAAAACGACACCTGCGGAGTTGCCCGGCCCGTGTTTCACGGACTGCGGACCCTTGATCACCTGAATGCTGTCGAACGCTTCCGGGAAAATATAGGCCGTTGGCGGGTCCATGCGGTTACCGCAGCCGCCCAGAATGGTTTCGCCATCCACCAGCATGGAGAGACGCGAACCGGCCATGCCACGGAAAATGGGGTCACCGTCCGCGCCGCCCTTGCGGATCACGGAGAAGCCCGGAATGGTTTTCAGATAGTCAGCCCCGTCGTGAGCCGGAACCGGCTGCCGAGGCGCCTTGGGATTGGTAGAGACGTTCAGGGGGGCATCCGTCCGCACCCCTGTCACCACCATCTCCTCTACGGTAGATGGCGCTTCGCTGGCCATGGAAACAGTGCTTGCACTGGCTGACAGAATCGCGACCACGAGTGCCTTGCGACGTAAAATCATTTTATTCCCCCGAAAACATTGTAGTTACTTTCAGTAACATTATTGAAAGGAGGCGTCATTTCCACAATGCGGCATAGTGTCGCAGGGTTTGTCGCAAGGGGTGCGGCTAAAGGAAGTGGCAGAACGTGAAGTGAGGCCCGGGAAAAAGTCCGACCGGGAAACCCGGTCGGTTTGGCAAGTGCTCTACTGGAGAGAGATCAAAAATAACCCTAGCAGGTTTCTTCATTGACGCTGCAAATCTTACTCGCTATCCGTGAGCAGACAATGTGACACGATGCCGCAGCAGCAGGAGTCAGCAGGCTCAGGGTTCCGCCCAGCGACGCAGCAGGTTGTGATAGACCCCGGTCTGGGATACCAGGGCATCGTGATGGCCAAACTGCTGGCGCAGACGCTGAATGGACATGTCCAGATCGAACAGCAGCGTACGCTGGCCATCGTCACGCACCATGCTCTGAATCCAGAAGAAGGCACTGACGCGACTACCCCGGGTTACAGGTGTCACACGATGCAGACTGGTGGCCGGGTAGAGAATCAGGGACCCCGCCTTCAGCTTCACCTTGTGGGCACCAAAGGTATCGTCAATCAGCAACTCCCCGCCGTCGTAATCCTCCGGTTCGGTGAGAAACAGGGTCGCCGACAGATCCGTGCGCAACTGCCCGCCGTTCGGCAGCACACGAATGGCATTGTCCACGTGATTGCCGAAATGCTCACCGCCTTCATAACGGTTGAACAGGGGCGGGAACACGCGCTGCGGCAGCGCCGCCGACATGAACAGCCCGCTGCGCTGCAGACTCTGCAGAATGATCTGCCCGCACTTCTGCGCCAGCTCGGACTCCTGCGGCAGTTGCCGGTTTTGCTTCACCAGAGCAGACTGATGCCCCGCTGTGGCTTTGCCATCCACCCAGTCGGCAGCAAGCAACTCACCGCGCATGGCAGTGAGCTGTTGCCGATCCAGCACATCGTGTATTTCAAGCAGCATCGTCTTTCCTAGAAATGGAAGCTGGAGCTGAGCAGAACCGCACGCCCAAGACCGGGAATGAAGTGACCACCGCCCACATAGTCGATGTACTTCTCGTCCGTCAGGTTCTGCACGTTCAGGCGGAAGCCGAGACGATCGTTTACCGCGTAACTGGCAGACGCTTCATACACCCAGTATGACGGGGCAAAACGCGTATTCGCCGTGCTGTTGTAGCGCTCGCCCACGTACTGTGCCCCCAGGCCCAGTTCAAACTTGTCCGCCACGGCGTAGGTACTCCACAGATTGAAGGAATCTTTCGGAGAGTTGTCCAGCGACTGCCCCACCTGTGCGGCATTCAGACTCTTGGTAATCTCCGTGTCCATGCGGGTGTAGCCGGCGAAGGCATTGATGCGCTCGCTGATGCGACCGGAAAGGCCCAGCTCAAAACCCTTCACTTCCTGCTCGCCCTGCAGCACCAGCAGGTCGTTGGGGTCGTCGGGATTTTCCGTTCTCGCGTTGGTTTTTTCCGTGTGGAATACCGCCGCGCTGATGAAGATATTGCGGTTGGCAAGCTGCCACTTGGTGCCCACCTCCAGTGTGCGACTCTCTTCCGGATCCAAATCCTCGATTCCGGCAGCACCGCGCCCGCCCCCCAGCGTCAGCCCCTCGGCAGAGGGATTGAAAGAGGTGCCATAGCCCACATAGAGGCTGCCGTTCTCCACCGGCTTGTACACCAGACCACCGCGATAGCTGAGCATGCGATCCGTGCGTTCGGCGAGCGTGCCGCCATCGGGCGTGTATTCGATCTCGAAGCTGTCCCAGCGCAGCCCCCCGTTGATCTGCCAGTGCTGATTGATCTCGATCGAATCCGACACGTAGAACGCCACAGAGGAAGAGTCCGAATTGCTGGCCGTACCCGTACGCTGGTAATTTTCCAGATAGGCATCGTCAGGGTTGGGATTGAACAGATCGGTGCTGGGAGAGTCCGTGCCTGTCAGTACCTGTGTGTAACGCTTTTCGTTTTCCCTGGACACTTCCGCACCAAGCAGTATGCGATGCTCCCAGTCCGCCCCCGGGTTGAGCGTGATGGACAGGTTGCTCTGGTTGCTGAGAATGTCATTTGCCTGATCGCGATATTTCTCATCACTGCGACGAATATCCGTGCTGTCGTTGCTGATGAAACGCGGCGCTGTAATCATGGAATCACGGCTTGTGGAACCCCAGCGGGTGATATTCTGGAATGAGCTGTTCTCTCCCAGATGACGATCCAGTTGCACCGTCGCCATGTTGGTCTCGATTTCCTCGAAGTCGCGGGACTTCAGGCCATACCAGTTGCTGAAATCAACGGGCGGTGCCTCATCGGCATAGTCCGCCAGCGGCACATTGCTGGAAGGAACCCAGGGAATCCCGTAGTCCGGCACATTGTCCTGCTGCAGATGGAACAGGCTGAGATTCACTTCGGTATCCGTGTCGATGCCGAAGCCCAGCGAAGGCGCAATGCCCCAGCGCTTGTTGCTGACCTCGTCACGACCGGGCGTGTCCTGATCGTGGTAGAGCATATTGAGACGGAACGCCGCATCGTCCATTCCCGACAGGGCGCGATTGACATCCAGCGTCAACCGGCTGTAATCATCAGAGCCCAGGGACACGGAAGAGGAGGTACTGTCGTCCAGGCGCGCGGACTTGCTCACCATATTGATGGAGCCTCCCGTGGAGCCACGGCCCGAGTAGTCGGATGACGGCCCCTTGACCACTTCCACCTGCTCCAGGTTGAACGGGTCACGGGTATAGCCACCAAAGTCACGCACATTGTCCACAAAGATATCGGTGCGGGCACTGTAGCCACGAATGGTCATCTGGTCGCCGGCAGGGGTACCGCCCTCACCGGCCTGCATGCTGATACCGGAGACATTGCGCAGTACATCCCGCAAAGTGCTTGCCGCGCGATCCTCAATGAGGCTTTCCGGAATGACGGTAACGGTTTGCGCCGTGTCCAGCAGGGAGCGACGGAACTTCATCGAGGCAGGTTCGCTTTCGAACTGCGCACCGAAGACATCAATAACCTGCGCATCCTCGGACGCTTGACTGGCTTGCTGGGCTTGAGCGCCTGCCATGACACTGGATGCCACGGCAAAGGCCACCGCTGAACGGCGGAAACCGCGGGTAGCAGGGGCAAGGACGACTCGGGCCTGGCTGGCGTAGGAGGGAGAGTAGTGGTTCATAATGCTGAATATCCCGTTCTGATTGAAAGAATCATTAGACGATAATCTAATCGAGAAGCATTATCATTTAGAATTAGAATTAACGCAAGCGCCAATATGCCTGCAGACCACGCAGACAAAGGCCTGGCGCTGCTAACCCGCACCGTGGAATTTCAAATAGGGAAAGAAATCAAGGAGATAGCGATCAGAAGATCACGCAGACCGTGGTGCCCACCCCGAGCTCGCTGTCGATGGTGATCTCCCACTGGAAGCGGTCGCAGATGCGGCGCACCAGATTCAGCCCCAGCCCGGTGCCTCCCTGCTTCGTGCTGTAGCTGCGTTCAAACACCTGCTGCAGCTTGTCCGCCGCGATGCCTTCTCCGCTGTCCGCAATGCAGATGCGCTCGGCATTCAGGTCCACACGAATCGTACCGCCAGCCGTGTGCTCGATGGCGTTGCGCAGCAGATTGCTCACGGTGATCTGCAGCAGACTGGTCGGAGCGCTTACCACAGGAGACCCCTGAAAGTGCTTCTCCACCCGAATGCCCCGCGACTGGATCAAATCTGCGTTGTCTTCCAGCAGGCGCTCCACAATGGCGCTCATTTGCGCCGGGGCACTCTGGTCAATCTGCATGGCTTCTTCCCGCGAGAGATACAGCGTGGCCTCGATAAAGGCCAGCATCTCGCTGCAGGCGCGGCGAATGCGTTCAATGGCGCGCTGCGATGCTGCAGACTGGGGATTGCTGGCCAGCACATCCACTGCTCCCAGCATGACCGACAAGGGCGTCCTTAACTCATGGCTGGCAGCCGCAGTAAAGGAGCGCTCCCGCTCGACAAAGCGGTCCAGGCGCTCCATGTACTTGTCAAAGGCCGCCGCAATCTGTCCGATCTCTGTGCCCTGATAATCATCCGCAATACGCAGACTGCGCTCGCCCGGCTGGATTTCGGTCAAACGCTGGGAAAGCCCCCTCACGGGAGCAAGGATGGCGCGAATGGCCGTGATCCCCATGATCAGAGCCACCACCATGACGATGCCCAGGCCATAGAGCAGCATGGACAGCACGTAGTGCTCCTGCTGCTCCCAGTCCGTAACATCGTAGGTCAGGTAGGCGGGCCTGCCCTGCCACTCCCCCACTTCGATCTGATAGATGTCATCCCCCACCCACACGCTGTGATGGGACCCGGCGCTCAGGCGCGTGATCGCCTCTGGAAGAGTGCTCACAGCGTCCCCGTAGTAGAACTTCCAGCCGGTGAACAGGTGCGATTCCATATAGTCGCCCACATCCAGTTGCCGGGTCAGTTCCGCAAACTCGTGCGCGGCCATTTCGCCGAAGATCACGGCCTCCAGACGGGCCTTGATTACCAGCACACCACCGGCGAAGAGGAAGCTGGTGACGCTGACGATCAGCACCAGCGCCAACAGCACTCGGAAGCGCAGACTGCGGGTTTTCATCGCCATGGTGTACTCCGGTTGATTCTGTTTGTGTCTGCGTTAATGCGGCTGCAGCCGGTAGCCCGCGCCGTGCACGGTTTGAATAAGCTTTTCCGCGAAGGGTTTGTCCACCACATTGCGCAGGTGATAGATGTGCGTGCGCAGCACATCGGTATCCGGCACTTCATCACCCCAGATCAGGGACTCCAGCTCCTCGCGCGTCACGACACGATGCGTGTTCAGCATCAGCGCCTCCAGCAGTTTGCGCTGAATCGGGTTCAATTCCAGCATCTGCCCCGCCCGGGTCGCCACCAGGGAATCCGGATCGTATTCGAGATCGGCCACCTTCAGCAGCCGGCTTGGCCCCTGGTGCTGGCTGCGCTTGACCAGCGCCTCCATGCGAACTTCCAGCTCCTTCACCGAAAAAGGTTTTACCAGATAATCATCCGCGCCCGCCCGAAAGCCTTCCAGCTTGTCATCAAGCTGATCACGCGCGGTGAGCATCAGCACGGGAGTACCGATCCGCGCCTCCGTCCGCAGACGATGACACAGGGAAAAACCATCCAGCCCCGGCAGCATGATATCGAGCACAATCACGTCGTAACGTTCGCTGACGGCCAGTTGCAATCCCTGCAATCCGTTCGCGGCAAAGTCCAGAATATGGCCCTTGGGCTCAAGATAGTCCGCAATGTTGGCGGCAATATCCCGGTTGTCCTCAATCACCAGCACTTTCATGCGGCGCTCCTGCACTGATCAGTCTTGTTCGCCTCGCGGCCCTGCTTTCCATTGTGCCGCTTCGGAACAAAGTAAGACACGCCGCATGTCAAAAAAACGTGAAAACCGCGTGTTGACATTTTTTTCACACGGCTGCGATTAGGATGAGCCCATCATCAGCAATCCGGGTTCCGAGAACGTGAAAATGTGTCGCATCTCCCACTTCCTCCTGAGCACTGTCGCGCTCACCGCCCTTGTCGGTGCCACGGTGCAGGCCCAGGACTATGACCATGTCCATCTCGACAGAAGTGACAGCGTGCAATTTGCCGATCTGCTGCCGCTGGCCATGGCAAACTCTCCCCGCTATCGGGAACTGTCCGCGCGCGATGCCGAGGCAAGCGTGCACCAGGCTGTCGGCGATAGCTGGATCGCGGGCAACCCCAGCCTGACCCTCGACTATCTGGACGACCGCAGCCTGAGCAATCTGGGCCAGACCGAACTCACCTGGGGCGTGGAACTGCCCCTGTGGCGTCTCGGTGAAAAACGCCAGATGGCGGCACTGGGGCAGCGCTACAGTGACCAGAGCAGCGCCTGGAAAAGCGCTCTCGAACTGGACATCGCCGGGCAGTTGCGAATCGCACTCGCCGATCTGCACGAAGCCGACACCATGATTGTCCTGGAACGCCAGGCCACCGAGGATGCGAACGCTCTTCTAGAGATAGTGGAACGTTTGTTTGACGCCGGCGAAGTGGCGCAACTGGAGGTGATGCAGGCACGATCCCTGCTGCTCAGCCAGCAGCGCAATGAACTGGAGGCCGATGCCACCCGGGTGGATGCAGAGCGTCAGTACAATGTCCTGACCGGGATAGAGGTTGCCCCTGCAACGCCCCATACGGAAATTCGCATGGAAGAGGAGACCATCCCCACCTCTCATCCGGTTCTGCGTCTGTTGCAGGCCGACATTGACCTGCAGGCGGCGAATGTTCAGAAGGCAAAGGCCACCGCCAAGGGCAACCCCAGCCTGACCCTGGGATCCCGCCGCCAGAAGGACGGCCCCGGCGCGGGCTATTCCGACGCCCTCGCCCTGTCCCTGAAAATTCCCCTCGGGGGCAGCACTTTCGTCAATGCCAGCGCTGCCAATGCCGAACGGGCGAAGGTGGAAGCGGAAGTCATGTACTACACCACGCTGCGCGATCTGAGTGCCAACCTGCACGAAGCCGAACACCAGTTGTTCACCCTCGAAACCTCACTGCCCATGATGCAGGAGGAAGCCGACCTGGCCCGGCAGCAATGGGACATGGCGCGCACCGCCTTCGAGCTCGGCGAAATCAACATGAGCCAGGTGGTCATCGCCATGCAGCTCGCCCGCAACAGCGCCAAAGACTTTGAAACCCTGGCCCTGCGCCAGCAACGCCTGATTCTGCAATACAACCAGATCATCGGAGTACTCCCATGAGCCCCAGACTGCTTTCCGTATTGAGCCTCACCCTTTTAAGCGCCATTCAGGCGACTGCCAGCGCGCAGGAAATGATTCAGATCAGCGACGAGGACATTGCCCGCATGGGCGTGGTCTTCAGTCCGGTGGCCCTCTCCGGCAACAATGCCGGCAACCGCTTCCCGGCCACGGTGGTCAATTCCCCGGAGCTTGCCACAACACTCTCTCCCACCGTGGCGGGACGCATTGAGCAATGGCATTACCAGCCGGGCGCGACGGTTGCTGCCGGGGCCATTCTGGCAACGCTGCGCAGCCAGGAGATTCTGGCCCAGCAGAACGCCTGGATCGAGGCCGTGACGGCATTGGAGAACGCGGAGTTCATGCTGCGCAAGGATCAGTCCCTGTACGACACCGGCGTCATCTCCCAGCAGCGCCTGAATCAGACCCGGCAGCAGCAGGCCCAGGCAGCCTTTGCCGAGCGCAGTGCCCGCACCCAGTTGCAGCACGCCGGTTTCAACAACGCCCGCCTGCAGGCTCTGCGCGAACAGGGGCAGGGCCTCGGCTTCGCCTATCTGCTGGCGCCCACTGCCACACAACTGTCGCAACGCCTGGCGGACACCGGCAGCTATATTGAGGCAGGCACCCCCCTGGCGACCCTGAGCTCCGGCGAGCATCGCTGGGTCAGCCTGCACGTGCCCGCACGGCTGGCGATGGACCTCCAGATCGGACAAGGACTGACACTTGCCGACGGTGCCGCCACACTGACGCTGCGGCAGATGGACTACGCGGTGGACAGCAGCAACCAGACCATCGAGCTGATGGCGGAATTCGATACCGACTCCAGTGCCATGACGGGGCAATTGCTGTCCGTAGTGCTGCCTCCCGCGCGCGACGGCCTGCTCATTCCTGACCGGGCGGTCGTCCACAGCGGCAATGAAACGACGGTATACGTGCGCACTCCCAACGGTGTCGAGGCGCGTGTGCTGACCCTGCGCTCCGTCGGCGCAGACTATCTTGCCGAGAATGGCATCCGGGAAGGTGAACAGGTCGCCATTCAGGGCACCGCCGTTCTCAAGGGCATCCAGCTTGGGCTGGGAGGCGGTGAATAATGCTGCCAGCCCTGATTCAATCATCCCTGAGCCAGCGCCTGCTGGTCATTCTGCTCGCGCTGTTGCTGACCGGCTTCGGAGCGCGGGCATTGATGAACATACCGATCGATGCCTTCCCGGATATTTCGCCCACCCAGGTGAAGATCATCATCAAGGCGGCGGGTATGACGCCGGAAGAAGTCGAGTCCCTGATTACCCAGCCCGTGGAAGTGGAACTGCTCGGCATCCCCAACCAGAGCATGCTGCGCTCCATTTCCAAATACGCCCTGTCGTCCATCACGCTGGACTTTGAGGAAGGCACCGACATCTACTGGGCCCGGCAACAGGTAGCGGAGCGACTGAACAGTGCCTGGGAGAATCTTCCCGCGGGCATCAGCGGCGGACTCGCCCCCATGAGCACGCCGCTGGGCGACATGTTCATGTTCACCATCGACAACGAGCGCATGACGCTGGAGGAGAGACGCTTCCTGCTGGACTGGACGATCCGTCCCGCCCTGAGAACCGTGCCTGGTGTCGCAGACGTCAACTCACTGGGCGGTTTCGTCCGTACCTATGAGGTTCAGCCCCAGCGTGATGCGATGACGGCGCTCGGTGTGAACACCCTCGACATCATTCAGGCGCTGGAAACCAACAACAAGAACGACGGCGCGGGTCGCATCGACCAGGGCGAGGAAGTCATTCTTGTGCGCGTGGCGGGTGCCCTGCAGGATCGCGAGGACATCGGCAACATCCTGGTGGAGAACGCCGACGGGGATCGCGTCCGCCTGTCCGAAGTCGCGAACGTGATCAGCGGCACGCTGGAACGCTACGGGGCGGTCACTGCAGATGGCAGCGCGGAAGCAGTACAGGGGCTGGTGATCGGCCTGCGCGGCGCCAACTCCAGAGACGTGGTCCAGGGCGTCAAGGCACGCATCGACGAACTGCTGCCCACCCTGCCCGAAGGCACACAGATCCACGTCTTCTATGACCGCACAGTGCTCATCGAAAGCGCGGTCGGCACGGTATCCAAGGCCTTGATCGAGGCCGTGGTGCTCGTAATACTGCTGCTTGGCCTGTTCCTCGGAGACGTACGCGCCGCCCTGACCGTCGCCGTGGTACTGCCACTGTCGGCGCTGTTCACCTTTCTGATGATGAGCCTGATGGACATGTCCGCCAACCTGATGAGCCTGGGCGGGCTGGTGATCGCCATCGGCATGCTGGTGGACTCGGCCATCGTGATCGTCGAGAACATTGTGTCTTCGCTTGCGCACCAGCGTCCTGGAGGCAAGCGCCTGCCCCGCCTGCACATCGTGTATCGCGCAGTGAGAGACGTGGCGCTTCCCGTCAGCTCGGGCATTCTGATCATCGTGATCGTCTTCCTGCCCCTGCTCACGCTGGAAGGGCTGGAAGGCAAACTCTTTGGTCCGGTTACCCTGACCATCGTGTTCGCCCTGCTCGGCTCCCTGGCCTTGTCACTGACCCTGATTCCCGTCGTGGCGTCTTTCCTGGTGACAGCAGATGGTCACAAGGACCCGTGGCTGAGCCGTCAACTGAGCCGACTGTATGAGCCGCTGCTGAAGAGCACGCTGCGCAGACCTGCACCCTTGCTGATCGGCGCTGCCGCTCTGCTGGGTACCAGCGTGCTGGTGTTCCCGCTGGTGGGCAAGACCTTCATGCCGACCATGGACGAAGGTGACATTCTGATTCAACTGGAAACCATTCCCTCCATCGGGCTGGAGGCCAACATCCGCATCGTGCATCAGGTGGAAGAACGTCTGCTGAACGAGGTTCCGGAAATTGCCCGCGTCGTTTCGCGCATCGGTTCCGACGAAATGGGCATGGACCCCATGGGCCTGAACGAGACGGATATGTTCCTGCAGTTGCTGCCACCGGATCAGTGGCGCGTCGCCACCAAAGCCGAGCTGGAGGATCACCTGCGCGAGATCATGGACGAGTTCGTCGGGCTGAACTACGGTTTCACGCAGCCCATCGACATGCGCGTATCCGAAATGCTGACCGGTTCACGCGGCGACGTCGCCATCAAGCTGTTCGGTGACGATCTGAACACGCTGAATCGGTTCACCCAGGAGATTGCGTCCGTGGTGGAAACCATTCCCGGCGCGATCGATACCATCGCCACGCTGAACGAGGGCGCCCAGTACCTGCAGATTACGGTGGACCGCCTGATGGCCGGACGCCTGGGGCTGAATGCGGATGACCTGCAGACCCGTCTGCGTTCGGAAATCGAGGGTCTCAATGTCGGCAGCGTGATTGAAGGAACCGCTCGCGTGCCTCTGGTGGTGCGCTACGAGGGCATCCAGGGCGACGGCATGAACCAGCTTGGCAACAGCTTTATCGACCTGCCCAATGGCGAACTGATTCCGCTGTCTGAGGTCGCTACGATCGAGCGCGTGGAAGGCCCGATCACCATCTCCCGGGAATCCGGCCAGCGCTTCTCTGTTATCCGTACCGACGTGGCGGAGCGCGACCTGGTAGGCTTCGTGGACGATGCCAAAGCAGCAATTGCAGAGCGTGTGGACCTGCCGGAAGGCTATCGCCTGGAATGGGGCGGCGAATTCGAGAACCAGCAGCGTGCTGCGGCACGGCTGACACTGGTGGTTCCACTCGCCCTGTCTCTGATTGCGCTGCTGCTGTTCCTGACGTTCCATTCCATCAAGCAGACGCTGATCGTGCTCTCCAACATTCCCTTCGCCTTGACTGGAGGCTTGATTGCCCTGTGGGTCACCGGCGAGTTCCTCTCGGTTCCAGCATCCGTCGGCTTCATCGCGCTGCTGGGTATCGCAGTGTTGAACGGTGTGGTGATGATGAGTTACTTCAACCAGTTGCGGGCAAAGGGGCTGGACATCATGACGGTAGTGACGGAAGGGGCAATGCGCCGCCTGCGCCCGGTCATGATGACGGCGACAATCTGCGCCTTTGGCCTGGTTCCCTTGCTGCTGGCGACCGGGCCCGGTTCTGAGATTCAGCGCCCCCTTGCCATTGTGGTGATCGGCGGCCTGATCAGTTCCACCCTGCTGACACTGTTCCTGCTGCCCATCGTCTACAAGACCCTGCACCGTTCATTACAGGAGGTGAATGAATGAGCACATCTGATTATGCAGAAGCCGATATGACGCTGCTGGTGCTCACCCTGTCACCGGCGCTGGAGGAAGAGATCATCGATTACCTTCTGGGCCAGAACAGCGTCGTGAGTTTCACCTCGCAGCAGGTGAACGGACACGGAGATCACGGCGCACTGAGTGTCGCCGAACAGGTGTCTGGGCGGCGCAAGCGGGTGCAGTACCAGGTCGTTCTCCCGCAGCGGGAAATTGCCGCACTGCTGGCGGGGCTTGCCGCCAGCGTGGGGAAGGATATCGAATACTGGGAGCAGCCCATCCGGGGTTACGGCCATATCCGATGATATTCAGGGCGACCCGGCCCCAACTCAGCCCTGTATATCCACCAGGGTCTCAGAGGGGGTAATGCGGTCGCCCTTCTTGACGTAGACACTCGCCACGGTGCCACTCACCGGCGCCTTGATCTCGGTCTCCATCTTCATGGCCTCGATCACCAGCACCGGGTCTCCGGCGCTGACCTGTTTGCCCTGCTCCACCAGCACTTCCACCACGTTGCCCGGCATGGTCGCCGTGACGTGGCCTGGCGCTGTGGCGCGGGGACGACGCCCCGGCTTGGCTTCACTGCTGGCTTCCTGGGCGGCGGCAGAGGACTCGATGGTGATCTCTTCCGGCTCACCATCCACTGTCATGTAGAATCGACGCTCGTTGTCGCTGGAGGGGCTGACGCCGGTGACGTGGATATCGTAGGTCTCGCCGTGCACAGTGATCTTGAACTCGTGCGCCACACTGGCAGAGGCCGTGCTGGCATCCCGCGGCAGCAACACTTCGGGTTTCAGCGTGCCCTTGTTGCGATTCTGCAGATAGCTCATGCCCACGTCCGGGAACATGGCATAGGTCAGGACGTCTTCCTCGGATTTGGCGTCATCGCCAATCTTGGCGCGCAGAGTGTCCAGCTCCGGCGACAGCAGATCGGCCGGACGGCAATCCACGACGTCCTCGGAACCGATGGCACGCTTGCGCAGCGCCTCGTCCACTTCCGCCGGTGCCGCACCGTACAGCCCCTGCAGATAACGCTTCACTTCATTGGTAATGGTTTCATAGCGCTTGCCGCTGATGACGTTGAGTACCGCCTGGGTGCCAACGATCTGCGAACTGGGGGTTACCAGGGGCGGGTAGCCCAGATCCTTGCGCACGCGCGGAATCTCGGCAAACACTTCGTGAATGCGATCCAGGGCGCCCTGCTCCTTCAACTGGTTGGCGAGATTGGACATCATGCCACCGGGCACCTGGCTCAGCAGCACCTGCGTGTCCACGCCGTTGTACTCGCTCTCGAACTGGTGATACTTGCGGCGCACCTCGCGGAAGTGATTCGCAATTTTTTCCAGCAGCTCCGCATCCAGGCCCGTCTTGTAACCGGCCGCTTCCAGCACGGCCTTCATGGTCTCTGTCGGCGGATGGGACGTACCCCCGGCGAAGGCAGAAATCGCGGTGTCGATATGGTCCACGCCAGCCTCGACAGCCTTGAGCTGGCACATGGACGCCATGCCGGAGGTGTAGTGGGAATGCAGAAACAGGGGCAGATCGATTTCTTTCTTGAGTGCGGAGACGAGTTCGAACGTGACTTGCGGCGTGAGCAGACCGGCCATGTCCTTGATCGCGATGCTGTGGCAGCCCATCTTCGCCATCTGCTTCGCCTGCTTCACGAAGCCCTTGACCGTGTGCACGGGACTGGCCGTGTAGCAGATCGTCCCCTGCGCGTGCTTGCCAGCCTTGATAACGGCAGCGATCGCAGTTTCCAGATTGCGCACATCATTCAGTGCGTCGAAGATGCGGAACACGTCAATGCCGTTCTCGGCGGACTTGGCGACGAAGGCCTCCACCACATCGTCCGGGTAGTGGCGGTAGCCGAGCAGGTTCTGGCCACGCAGCAGCATCTGCAGGCGGGTATTGGGCAGAGCCTTGCGCAGCGTGCGCAGACGTTCCCAGGGATCTTCCTTCAGGAAGCGGACGCAGGAATCGAAGGTGGCACCACCCCATACTTCCAGTGACCAGTAGCCCGCCTTGTCCAGGGCATCGCAGATCGGCAGCATGTCGTCGATGCGCATGCGCGTGGCAATCAGCGACTGATTCCCGTCCCGCAGAACAACATCGGTGATGTGAATTTTCTTGCTCATGTCCCCTACTCCAAACGCTGCGGTTCACCCGCATGCTTCATTCATTCGATAGTGATGGCACTGGGCCTGCTGACATCGCCTGCTTACATCCCCGACTGTGCCGCGATCGCTGCTGCGATGGCAGCGGCCAGGAACTCGGGGCGGCGCTTGCTGGAATAGCGCGTCAGCTCCGGGTGAGCCTCCACGAATCCCGTGTTGAAGTCCCCGGACTGGAACTCGGGGTGCTTCAGAATTTCCTTGTAATACTGCCGCGTGGTCTGAATGCCGTAGATCTGCATGTCATCCAGCGCTCTCAGGGAGCGTTGCAGCAATTCTTCCCAGTTACGCGCCCACACGACCAGCTTGGCGCACATGGAGTCGTAATAGGGCGGAATGGTGTAGCCGGTGTAGATCGCCGCGTCGGTTCGCACTCCCGGGCCACCGGGAGAATAGTAGCGACTGATGCGCCCGAAACTCGGCAGAAAGCCGTTCTTCGGGTCTTCGGCATTGATGCGGAACTGCGCGGCAAACCCCGTGTAGCTGATGTCTTCCTGTTTCACCGACAGCGGCTCGCCGGAGGCAATGCGGATCTGCTCGCGCACAATGTCCACCCCCGTGATTTCCTCGGTGATGGTGTGCTCCACCTGCACCCGGGTGTTCATTTCCATGAAGTAGAAACTGCCATCGCTGTCGAGCAGGAATTCCACGGTACCGGCATTCTCGTAGCCAACTTCCCGGGCGACCTTGACGGCCAGCTCACCGATATAGTGACGCTGCTCATCATCAAGCTGAGGAGAAGGCGCCAGTTCGATCAATTTCTGGTTACGACGCTGGATGGAACAGTCGCGCTCAAACAGATGCACGGTGTTGCCCTGGGAATCCGCCAGCACCTGCACCTCGATGTGGCGCGGGTTGACGATACATTTCTCCAGGAACACGTCGGCGCGCCCGAAAGCCTTGGTCGCCTCCGAGATAACCCGCTGATAGTTCTGCTGCAGTTCCTTTGCGTCGTTGCAGCGGCGAATACCACGACCACCACCACCGGAAGTCGCTTTCAGCATCACCGGGAAGCCGATCTCCTTCGCGACCTTCAGGGCCTCATTCACATCCGCGAGATTGCCATCGGTACCCGGAGTGACGGGCACACCGGCACGCTCGGCGCTGCGGCGGGCCTCGGTCTTGTCGCCCATGCACTGAATGACCCGGGCTGCCGGACCGATGAACTTGACGCCACGGCGTTCACAGATTTCGGCCAGTTCGGCGTTCTCCGACAGGAAACCGTAGCCGGGATGCAGACCATCACAGCCGGTTTCCACCGCCAGATTGACCAACTGGTGTGGGTTCAGATAGCCCTGCAGCGGATCCGGGCCAACGGAATAAGCCTCGTCCGCCTTCTTGACGTGCAGGGAGTAGCGATCCGCCTCGGTATAGATGGCCACGGAGCGAACACCGAGCTCCCGGCAGGCGCGGGCAATCCGGACGGCAATTTCGCCGCGATTGGCAATAAGGACTTTTTTAAGCACTGAAGAGTTCTCTGGTGACTGGATACTTTCAGAAAATCAACGCCCGCCAGACACCCGTGAAGTTCATGGGAACTCCACTGCCAACGGACGATTTTCAAACTACAGGGATCGCAGCTTACTGAGGCAGCCCCGAGGCGTCAACTCCGAAAGCCCGGCAGGGAGGCCGCTTCAGGCCCGGCTCAGGGACAGGCTGACCAGGGCAAGCCCCAGTTCCCGCGGATCTCCGTTGCCTGGACGGCGGGCATCCGGGAGTTCCAGCCGCAGGGTGTTCTCACCCGCCCGCAGCAGAGTATCGGGCACAGATATCCTCAGCGTCTCGGCTTCCGTGAGTTCATGATCCTCCAGAGCCTGATCGTTCAGCACCACGCGCACGCGTTGCCTCCCCATCGGACGCAGCTCCAGCTCAAGCGCCACGATCTCTGCCGCTTCCTGCCCGGTCTCCAGCAGGAAGTGCAACTGCGGCGATGCACCCAGCGACCAGCGAAACCCGGCCTCCGCAGCCGACCAACTGTCAAAGCCGATTTTCGTGGTATCGAACAGGAGGGTTTCCCCGGGGAATACTGTCTCCATCCGTTCGCGCTCTCGCGGGCTCAGCCCGCTTTGGCGGGTGATGTAGTAGTCGCGATACTCGTCGCTGACATCGGGAATCAGGGTCACACCCAATACATAGAGGTAGAACAGCAGGACACTAAGCAGCGCTCCAAGTAGCACACGTTTCATACCACATACCCCTCTCGCAGCATCCATGCCCGGTACATCAGCGACAGCCCCCACAGACTCATGGGCAGACCCAGCAGGGGAACAAGGGACGTCAACCGAAGCGCCCGGCCCTGCCATTGCCTGGGACGTTCCAGATAGCGACTGATGCCGCTCAGGGCCTGCACCACGACCAGTAACAGGGGAGCCTGCCACCACAGATACCGGGGCAGGGCTGCCAGACCTGTGGAAAGCGGGACAAGCACCGAACACAAAGTGAACACTGCCAGCCCCGGTTCACGCCGCCACAATAGCCAGGCACTCATGCCCAGCGCGGCCAGCGCCATGAGCGCCCACAACTGCCGCAGTGAATCCGTTGCGATCAGGCCCTGATACAGATGTACCAGCGGGTTTTCCGGAATGCGGTTCCAGGCAATCTGTACATGGGAAAACGCCAGGGCATCGCCCATCAGGTGATGCAGGAACACCATGAAAAGAGCCAGCCCGAAGGGGACAAGAAGTACCCCCAGAGCCCTGTAAAGGCGCTCTGCAGCGCCGGTAACACGAACGTGTCTCAGCGCCTCCGCCAGCACCACAAAAAGGATGAAGCCTCCCGTAGGCCGCACGGCGCTCAGGATGCCGCCTGCCAATCCAGCCGCCAGAAACCGTTGCCTGCGGGCAGCAATGAGGCACAGGCAGGTGAAGAACAGATACATGGGCTCCGTGTAGCCAACATTGCCGTAGAGCGCATAGGGGTGTGTGCCGACGACAAGCCCTGCAAGCCAGGCCGGTACACGGGAGTCGTAAACCTGTACGAACCGGATAAAGGCGATGATTGAGAACAGAAAGAACAGCTTGGAGGTAAGAATCAGTGCCGTGCGCGACGGCCATTGCATCAACACAGCCACGGCACGGGCAGCGATCGTAAACGCCGGAAAGAAGGCCCAGTTGGCGGCATCGCCGCGCTCATGGGCGTGGGGCTGCTGGTCATAGCCGCTGTCCACGATACTGGCATACCAGGGGCAATCCCAGTCGCACAGGGCAGCATACGACTTGTCGTAGGCCTGAAGATGGACGAATTCGATTACCTGATTGAGGGCAAATACCAGCAGCGCAATGCCTACGGCCTGCCAGAAAGTGCTCGTTGATCGCAGCTCAGCCACGGATATTGTGCTCCAATCATGTTCGAGGGAATAATTCCCACGGACAATACCCGCAAAATCAGGGGGAGCACAAGCCCTGACAGCACACAAAAGTGACTGCGATCACAGGAATGAAGCAAGGCAGGAAAAAGAGGATTTACTGACGGTCGTAGATACGCACAAGCTTGACCGCCGCACCGAAGTTGGCAGGCTTCAGCTCAAGCTCCGCGCGCAGGCGCGTGCCATTGTCGATGACGGAATAGGTTTCCATGGTAAAGCCGCCGTCACGGGGCCGCCCTTCCACAAACAGGGTGTCGCCCTCCCAATCCCCCATGGCGAAGTCCTTGGCACCATTGGCATAGAGATCGCTGGCCTCTACCGAGCGGCTGCGGCCGTCGGTGTGGAACACCCGCTGAAAGCCGTCGTTATAGCCAAACCAGCATTCGTCGCCCTTGATCTCGATGCGCAGCTCCGGATCGTAGGAAATACGGTCGTACACCTCCTGCTCTTCCGGCCCGCCCCGGTAGCGTCCCTTTTCCTTCTTCTTGAACCAGCTACGGGAGACCTTGCCTCCGGCCTTGAGGATGGCGGCCTCTACCGCCTCGTCGGTGTCGTCGCTCAAGGTCTCGTTGACCCGCCAGTTACCGACGATCGGATGCTCCTGTGCAGACACGAAGGACGTGCAGCACAGCCACAGGGCAGCAAATACAGCAAAGCGGGACAGGGAAGGTTTCATGCTCCGATCTCACAGATGAGCAGACTTGAGGCCAACCATACCATGACTGCAGCCCCGTGCGGCAAGCCCCCGAGCGAAGTCTGCACGGAAAGTCCGGGCGGAAAGTCTGGGCAGAAAGTCTAGGCGGATCGCAGGCGCCGGACCGCCATCCAGGTACCCGTCGCACACACCGCCGTTGCGCCCAGCAGGAATACCCACAGGAACAGGTCCCGAATGGGCGTCTGACGCAGGACGGCCAGAAAATCCCCCCGGTGCAGGCCAATGAACCACCAGCGGTACGCGCGTGCCCCTGCGTCCACCTTCAGCAGCAACTCTCCCGTGGTCGCACTCAGGTAGTAAAGACGCCGCTCGTCGTCCTGCGTCCGGATGCGCCACACCGGCAGCTCCGGTGCCTGCTGGCGATCGTAGTAATAGGCGTCTTCTTCCTGCAAAAGCGTGAACTCCTGCAGGGAGACGTCGCCCGGCAGCCTTGCCGCCAGCGCTCGAAGTTGGGGTTCACTCACCGCTTCACGCCTGAAATCCCTGGCATTCAGGCGAACCCGATCGCCATCTCTCAGGGTCGCGAACAACACAGGCGTACCCGCCTGCTTTGTCAGCTCCAGGGCCACCGTGCCCTCCGGCAACGCCTGATCACGAGCCGCAAGCAGCGTGCGTCTGATATCGGACCAGTTCAGATGACCGTCACGCAGCGCCTCGATCTCTTCCGCACGTCCTTCTCCCTCCAGCAGCCCCCAAGGGTTCATCGACAGCGTGCCGCTGACCACCCAAAGCAGTGTCACTATCCCAAACACCATGCCCGAGTAGTGATGCCACAGCGCCCAGCCGGTGTAGGGGGAATAGCGTCCCGTCCGGCGCCGGCGAAACTGCCGCACGCCGATGTACAGCCCTGTCAGCGTGAGAAAGCCACCGACAAGCGAGAGATAGATCACCGTCTGTGACCACAGCGCCGTGTTCTGCCGCAGAATAACCGGGTACAGCCAATGGACTACCGCGCCCGCGTAGTTCCACAGACGCTCGCGCCGGGTCGTCACCAGCACTACTTCCCCTGTCCTGCCTGACACATACCACTGCGTTCCCGCCTCATCTGCCGCCGTATACTTCCACAGGGGGCGATGGGGACGATACTCCTCCGTGATGGTCCACTGATCCTGCTGAATACGCTCCGGGCCCGACACCAGTGCTCCGTCCAGCAGACGCCGACTGAAATCGCCGGCAATGTCCACGTCGCTGCCCAGAGCCGCGAGATCGTCAAACTCCCTGCCCTTGCGCAGGTCGATCTTCAGGGCAGCGGCCTGCGGCAGACCGGCCCTCAGCACCGGCGTCCTGTCATCCAGCATTTCCATACGCGCGAAGGTAAAGGGAACCGCCGACAGACCGGGGTTATCGGGAAATGCACAGCACTCGCCAAGGTTCAGCGGCGGCGCAACTATCGCGGAACTGCGCGCATCCATCTCGGGAAACGGCATGTACAGCATGACAAAGCCGGAGAGGCACCACAGCAGCAGGACAAACCCGACCGCAATGCCGAGATAGCGGTGCAGCAGAAACAGCAGGCGTATCAAGAGAAGCGCTCCCCTTCAGTCCCGTGCCCGGCGCGCCTGTTGTCGCAGGGCCAGGAAATTGCTGCTCATGAGGAAACTCACCACCAGCACCACCAGCGCCATGCCGAACCACTGCAAGGCATACTGGATGTGCATGCGCGTATTCACGGTGACAGCGGGCCAGTGCCGCGCGAACACACCCGCCTGCTCCGGTGCCAGACGCAGCACCCAGGGCAGCAGCGGACGCTGCATCAGCGCAGAAGCGCGATTGATGTCGAGATAGCGGAAGCGCAGGGGCCAGCCCTCTCCCTCGACCTGAGACGTGCCGGCCACGGCAGGCGGAACATGCAGTTGGGCTCGCAAAGTTTGCTCTCCCTCTACCGCAGGCACATAGGGCATGCCGTCAGCCCCCGGACCGGGTGTTACCCAGCCCCGGCTCACCAGCACAAACTCACCCGTGTCTTCCAGCTCGAAGGGCGTGATGAGTTCATAGCCAGGAGCCCCCTGAAAGAACTGGAACGACACCACAAAGGAGGCCTCATTCCAGTAGTGCCCGGTCGCGGTCACACCAAGATTTTCCAGTTGCTGTCCCTGCTCCTCGGTCAACGGCCCCTGGCGGGGCCGTACCGCCGCAAGGGGGAGCGGGGCCTCTTCCAGACGCTCCAGCATGGCGCGCTGGAGATCACGCTTCTCCTGCGCCCGCCCCAGTTGCCAGAACCCCAGATTGATGAGAAGCGCGACTGTCATCAGCACACAACAGGCAATCAGCCAGTTGATGCGGAACTGCCACTTGCCGAGTTGCAATACCGTTTTCATGCAGCTACCTGCTCAGGCCAGACTTGCCAGAACGCCCTTCTGCAAAGGGAGCAGGGGCCGCGCCCCGCGTGTTCCATTGTGCCTGGCTCTTGTTATTGTCAGTGCCCAGATTCTAGGCGCTTCCCCGGTCCAGCGCGATTCTTTTTGCTGGGCCCCGTCTCTTTTGCAGACGGCTTGTGATAACGTAGCGCCCATATCGGCCCCTCCATCCGGCCCCTCTGCACAGACTCAAGTTCCCAGGAATGACCCAGCATGAAACTCGGCGTGTTATCACGAAACGGCAAGCTCTACTCTACCCGCAGGCTCGTCGAGGCTGCGAAGGCCCGGGGGCATGAGGTTCGTGTCGTGGACGTGCTCAAGTGCTACATGAACATCACGGCAAACAACCCCACGGTGTATTACAAGGGTGCCAGTGCCCCGGAAGCCCTGGAGTTCGATGCGGTCATCCCCCGCATTGGCGCCAGCGTGACGGGCTATGGCTGTGCAGTGCTGCGCCAGTTCGAGGTCGGCGGCACCTATTCCGTGAATGAATCCATTGCCATCACCCGATCCCGTGACAAGCTGCGCGCGCATCAACTGCTTGCTCGCAAAGGCATCGGCCAACCGGTTACCAGTTATGCCCACTCCGCCGACGCCACCAACGATCTGATCAATTCTGTCGGGGGTGCCCCGCTGGTCGTGAAGATCATGCAGAGCACCCAGGGCAACGGCGTGGTTCTGGCGGAAACCCGCAAGGCGGCAGAAGCCCTGATCAATGCCTTCCGCGGACTGGAGGCCGACTTCCTGGTGCAGGAGTTCATCAAGGAGGCCGGCGGCGCCGACATTCGCTGTTTCGTCATCGGAGAGCGTGTGATCGCCGCCATGCAGCGCACTGCGGCAGCCGGGGAGTTCCGCTCCAACCTGCACCGCGGTGGCACCGCTTCTGTGGTGAAACTGCGCCCGGACGAACGCAAGCTGGCGGTGAAGGCCGCTCAGGTCATGGGCCTGGACGTGGCAGGCGTGGACATCATCCGCTCCAACCATGGCCCCCTCGTACTCGAAGTCAATTCCTCTCCCGGCCTGGAGGGCATCGAAGCCGCCACCGGCAAGGATATCGCCAGCGCCATCATCGAATACATCGAAAAAGACAGCCTGAAAGGCCCCAACAAAATGAAGGGAGTGGGGTGAAAGGCACGTCTTTAGCAAAGCAACGCTTTGCGTGCCTTTCACGACAAAAATCTACGATTTTTGGCTGGGCATCGTACCCCTAGATCAACAACAGCCCACTCAAACTAATGCGTAACTGGCCCACAGGTCTGCGCGCCGTGAACGCCCAAAATCTGTGATTTTGGGCTGGGCATCGTACCTCCAAACCAACAACAGCCCACTCAAACCAATGCGTAACTGATCCAACGCTTTAAGCAGCCCGCCCCAACCTACTCATAAAGATGACAAGCCACCGGCTGCTGATCCCCACTCAGCACCGGCGCTGTCTCGCGGCACACGTCCATCACTTTGGGGCAACGCGTGTGGAAACTGCAGCCGGACGGCGGATTGATCGGGGAAGGCACATCGCCCACCAGTATCTGGCGATGGGAATGGTGGTGCGGGTCCGGCACCGGAATCGCCGAGATCAGCGACTGGGTATACGGGTGTCTTGCCGTGCGATAGATGCTCTCCCCGGCACCGCTCTCCACGATTCGCCCCAGATACATGATGGCGATGCGGTCGGAGATATGTTTCACCACGGCCAGATCGTGGGCAATGAACAGATAGGACAGATTGAATTCCTTCTGCAGCTCAATCAGCAGGTTGAGAATCTGGCTCTGGATGGAGACGTCCAGGGCCGACACCGGTTCGTCGCAGATAATCAGCTTCGGGTTCAGGGCAATGGCCCGGGCAATACCAATACGCTGGCGCTGACCGCCGGAAAACTCAAAGGGATAACGCGTGACCGAACGCGCGGGCAGGCCTACGACATCGAGCAGTTCCTTCACCCGCTGCTGCCGGTAGGCCCTGTCACCGATCTCGTGAATCTGAAACGGCTCTTCCAGAATCTGCCCCACCGTGTGTCTGGCATTGAGCGACTCCATGGGGTCCTGAAAGATCATCTGAATATCACGACGGAAAGGCATCAGCTCCTTGCGTTTCAGGTTCGCGATGTCCCGCCCCTCGAAACTGATCTCGCCTGCCGTCGGCTGGTAGAGCCGTGAAATGCAGCGCCCCAGGGTGGACTTGCCGCAGCCGGACTCGCCCACCAGGCCCAGCGTCTCGCCCGGCATGATGTCAAAGCTCACGCCATCGACAGCCTTGTTGAATCTGCCTGCGCGCATGAAGATGCCTTCCTTCACCGGAAAATGCATCTTCAGATCCCGCACGCTGAGAAGGGGTTCGACGGATTTGACCTGCAGGGGAATCACACTCATGCCACAGCACTCAACTTGAAATTCGGGCTATCCCCGCCGGCCACCGCCTCGGCACGCACTTCCTGCCAGCGGTAACAGGCCACATCATGCCCCGGCGCAATTTCTTCAATGCCGGGCGGCGCACTCAGGCAGCCTTCCTGACGAAAGCGGCAGCGGTTCTCGAAACGGCAGCCCTTGGGCATGTCCAGCAGGCCTGGCACCATGCCGGGAATAATGGTGAGACGCGACTTGGGCGGCGTCTCCAGGCGCGGAATGGACTCCAGCAGGCCCCGGGTATACGGATGCGTGGGGTTGTCGAACAGATCGTAGACACTGCCGCGCTCGGCAATCTTGCCCGCGTACATCACCACCACGGAATTGGAGGTCTCGGCAATCACACCCAGGTCGTGGGTAATCAGAATCACCGACATGCCCAGGTCTTTCTGCAGCTCCTTGATCAGCTCCAGAATCTGGGCCTGAATGGTCACGTCCAGGGCGGTGGTCGGTTCGTCTGCAATCAGCAGACGCGGCTGGCACACCAGCGCCATCGCAATCACCACGCGCTGCCGCATGCCACCGGAGAGCTGATGGGGATATTCGCTCATGCGAATGTCCGGTGAGGGAATGCCCACCTTGTCGAGCATCTCGATGCCCTGACGAATGGCCTGCTCTTTGCTCACCTTGCGGTGCAGCAGAATCACTTCGGTCAACTGGCGTCCAATGGTATGCACGGGGTTCAGCGCCGTCATCGGTTCCTGGAACACCATGCCGATGCGGGCACCGCGAATCTTCTGCATCTGGGCAATGCTGAGGTCTACCAGATTCTGCCCGTCGAGCAGAATCTGACCGCCCACAATCTCACCGACAGGCTGGGGCAGCAGACGCATGATGGACAGCGCCGTCACGCTCTTGCCGCAACCGGATTCGCCGACAATGCCCAGGGTCTCGCCCTGCTTCACTTCAAAACTGACGTCATCCACCGCTCGCACACGGCCCTCGTCCGTGTTGAACTCAGTCATCAGATTGTTAACGGAAAGAATGACGTCCGACATAGAGGCCTACTGCTGCTTGTACTGATCGTAAACGTTGATCTGGGGTTCGAAACGCTGCCCGGAACGGCGCGCGGCCAGGGTTTCAGCCTTGATGTCTTCGTCTATCCAGTGCACGAAGGCATCTTCTGCGTAGCTGGAATATTTCACATTGAAATCGTCCGGCCAGCGCACCCAGCGCCAGGAGGCATGCCAGTAGAAGGGCTCGACAAAGCCGGGCACGAAGGAGGCATAGTCGTGATGCATCTGGGTCAGTTCGTGCGCCAGTGTGATCATTTCCTCCTTGTCGGAGGACGCCACGTAGCGCTCGATCATCTGATCCATCCGGAAGTCCGCCACTTCTTCCATGTTGTTGGTCTGCACCTTGATCTTGCGGTTCGGATTGATGCTGCCGTCGGCAAGAAAGGCGTCATCGTAGGCGTTGTCCGAATGGTAGGTATCCCAGTAACGCGGATACATCTCGATGCCATAGTTAAGCGCAATGAAATAGATGTCGTGCTGCTTCTCGTGCACCTTGCGCGAGCCTGCTGCAACGTCCAGCATCTCCAGGCGCAGCTCCAGCCCGGCCTTGATGGCCTCTTCCTTCAGAATAGAGAAAATATCGCGGTAGCGCTCGTAGTGGGTGGACAGCGTAAAGGCAAGACGTTCGCCCTCAGCGTTCATCAGAATGCCGTCGGGACCGCTGCGATCAAAACCGGCCTTGGCAAAATGCTCACGCGCCTTGGCAATGTCGAATTCCCGCGCCTTCACATTCGGATTGGTGAACTCCCCGTAGCCCTCCTCCGCCGAATTCAGGCGGGTGAAATCGCCCCGGAAATAACGCTCCAGCACCAGATCCCAGTTCGACGCATACTGAATGCCCAGACGCACCTCGACATTGTCCAGATGCGGACGCGCGGAGTTGATCCACAGCCCCCAGGGCGCGCGCGGCAGATCGTTGTAGAACTGTGCCTTCTCGATGTAACCCGCCTGCACGTCCGGGTCGTCATTCGGCAGACGCTCGTACCAGTAATCGGCGGTGCGAATCTTGAACTGGTCGAGGTCACCACGGCGGAAAGCTTCAAACTGATTCGCCGTATCGCGAATCACGTTGAAGTTGATGCGGTCCATATTGTAGCGGTTGCGGAAAAACTTCAGGTCCTGCGCCCACCAGTTCTCCACATGGGTCATCACGATATTGGTGCCCATGCGCACATTTTCCGGCTTGATCTCGTAGGCACCGGCAGTGGGCACAAAACGCCACTGATAGCGCTCGGTGAAATCCGGCCCCAGCTCCTTGTAGAAATGCTCGGCAGTGGGTGGAAACCCGAGCGCCAGGGCATCCATGTCCGGCTTGGCCTCGGTCATGGTCAGGGAAATGGTGTAGTCGTCGTATTTGGTGATATTGGTGTACTGGGTGCCGTACCAGTTCGCATACCAGGGTGCGTTCACATAGGGCGACAGGTAGTAGAAGAAGGTGAACAGGAAATCGTCGGCGGTGATGGGCTCGCCGTCAGTAAAGCGGGCCCTGGGATTGATGCGCGCATACACCGTCTTGTTGGGCAAATCCACGGCCCATTCCGTAGCAATGGCCGGGTAGAACTCGAATTCGTTCGGGTGGCGATGGGCCAGGGTCAGATAAGTGTAATCCTGCAACCAGCGGCGGAACTCGCCGTTGGAATCGGGGCCGTCCGTGCGCAGGGTAGCCGGAAAATCGGGCATGAACTCGTATTGCGTGCCGCCCTTCTTCGCCTGCGGAGAGCCGATGTCCGACAGGCCCTCACCGTGTTCCCATACCAGATCGGCGGGAATATCCGCGGGCGTCTTGAAGGAATATTTCTCCGGGTTCGCGGCATAGAAGGCCTGGGCCTCCACCGTGATATCGCGCCCCGTGTCCTCGACGGACGGCGTACCGCTATCGCCACCACAGGCCACCAGGCCAAGTGTCAGCGCCAGCAGCGCCAAGGGCTGCCACGCCATGGACCTGCGCAGGATCATTGCAGCCCCCGGAACTGGTCGTACACTTCAATATGCGGCTCGAAGGTCTGGCCCTGACGACGCGCCGCCAGAATGCGCTCCTTCTCCCCGTCTTCCATCCAGAACGCAAACATCTCGAAGGGCTCGGTGGTGAAACGGAAATTGAAGCCTTCCGGCCAGTGTACCCAGCGCCAGTAGGCGGTGCGGTAGTAGGTCTCGACGAAGCCCGGCGAGAACGAGGCATATTCCCAGGCGCGCTGCTGAATCATGTGAGACAGCTCGATCATGCGCTCCTTGTCTTCGGAGTCGTCGTACTCCTCGATCCACTGGTCCAGTTCGTAGTCCGCCACTTCCTGAATATTGTTGGTCTGCGTCTTCACCTTGCGGTCCGGGTTCACGGAGCCGTCTTCGAGGAAGGCATCGTCATAGGCGTTGTCGGAATGGAAGTACTGCCAGTAGTCCGGGTACATGGACAGAGAGGGCGAGAAGCTGACGAAATAAATGTCGTGCTGGCGTTCCTGTACCTTGCGGAAGCCGGCCGCGCCGTCGAGGATCTCGATGCGGATTTCCAGCCCGGCCTTGATCGCCTCTTCCTTCAGAATGGTGAACACGTCCGCGAAACGGTCGTAGTGCGTAGTGAGGGTGAACGCCAGGCGTTCGCCCTGGTCATTCACAAGAATGCCATCCGGCCCCCTGCGGGTGAAACCGGCCTTGGCGAAGTATTCCTGGGCCTTCACGATATCGAAGGGACGCGGCTCGATATCGGTATTGGTGAACTCCGGGTAGCCGTCGTTCTGCGTGCGCAGGCGTTCCATATCACCGCGGAAATAATTGCGGATTACCAGATCCCAGTTCATCGCGTACTGGATGCCCAGGCGCACATCCACATTGTCCAGCAGATGGCGCGAGGAGTTCATCCACAGCCCCCAGTTGCTGCGCGGGCCGCCGTTGTAGAACGTTACCTTGTCGATATAGCCCCCGGCGACATCGGGGTCGGAATCCGGCAGATTGTCGTACCACATCTCGGCAGTGGAGATGCGCATCATGTCGATATCGCCACGGCGGAAGGCTTCCCAGCGCTTGGCCGCATCACGAATCACGGTCAGGTTGATGCGATCGGTGTTGAACAGATAGCGCCAGTATTTGTTGTCCTTGGCCCACCAGTCCTTCTTGCGCTCCAGCACCACGCGCACCCCCATGTCCAGATTCTTGTCGTCGATGGAATAGGCACCGGCGTGGGGTTCGTAGCGCCACTGGTAGCGCTCGGGATAATCCGGGCCCAGTTCCTTGTAGAAGTGCTGTGGTACCGGGGACAGGAACAGCGCATATTCCGCCATGTCCGGCTTGGCCGTGGTCATGGTGATGGAGAAGGTCAGATCGTCGTAACGGGTGATGTTGGTGTATTCGTTGCTGAAGTGGTTGTTGGAGAACGGGGCCTGAATGTACTCGGAGAGATAGAAGAAAAAGGCAAAGAGCTGATCGTCGGACGTAATGGGCTCGTCATCGGTCCAGCGGGCATTCGGGTTGATCTTGATGAAGACACGCTTGTTGGGCGCATCGATCGCCCAGCGCTCCGCAATGCCGGGAATATAGGCCTGGGTATTGGGGTGCGGAATCGCGTAGGTCATGCGGTAGTAGCCGCTGATCCAGGAGCGCGAGGAGAAATTCGAGTCAGGGCCGGTGAATCTCAAGGTAGGCGGATAGTCTTCAATCGTGTGGTAATAGGTACCGCCCTTCTTGGCGTCAGGAGAACCGATCTCGGGCTGGTCCATGCCATCGTCCCAGACCAGATCGGCGGGAATGTCGGCGGGGGTGGCGAAGGTAAACAGGTCCGGGTGCGCCGCGTAGTAGTCCTGCACTTCCTGGGTATTGTCGAGGCCGCTGTCCATCGCGGTGTCGGTCTGCTCACTGCCGCCGCCACAGGCGGTCAACAGGGCGGCAAGGGCCAGCAGGGCATACTTCAGGTGCTGTGCTGTCATCATGTCAAAGGTCTCCTGGGCGCTGAATCAGGACATCTATTTGTAAAGGGTGAATTTTTTCGGGTCAAACGATTCCCGTATGGCCTCGCCGACGAACGTTACCAGTGTCAGCAGAACCACGAGCGTACCAAATGCCGACATCACGATCCAAGGTGCGGTGCGCAGGGTCTGCGTGCCCTGTTTGAGCAGCTCGCCAAGGCTCGGCGTGGGCGGCGGCAGGCCGAAACCCAGGAAATCGAGGGCCGTAATCGCGGAAATCGCGGACACAATGGTGAAGGGCATGAAGGTGACGAGGGTGGACAGTACGTTGGGCAGAATGTGGCGGAACACGATGCGGGTGTTGGAGGCGCCGAGCACCCGGGCCGCCGCCACGTAGTCCCGCGACTTCTCCTTGTAGGTTTCCGTGCGCATGTAATAGGTCATGGACGTCCACGAGAACAGCACCATCACGCTGAGCAGAATCAGGATGCGCGCAAAAATGGTGAAACCGTCGGGAATCACCGAGAACACGATAATCACCATGTACAGGAAGGGAATATTGCTCCAGATTTCGATCAGGCGCTGGCTGAGAATATCGAACATGCCCCCCAGGTAGCCCATGGCACAGCCCACCGCGACGCCGATCAGGTATACCGCCGCCATGAAGCCGATGGAAAAGATCAGGGCAATGCGGGTGCCGTAAAACAGCCTCGCCAGGATGTCCCGGCTGGTGGTGTCCGTGCCCAGATAGTGCTGTCGCTCCGCATTCGGCGCCTCGGGGCGGAAGATGCCGGAGCTGGCATCGTTCTCGAAGGGGCTGTAGGGAATCAGCGGCATCAGCACCCAGTTGTCCGAGCCGGTTTCCTCAAAATGCTGCTTCAGGTCGCGGTAATTGGTCTCGTAGGGATAATCGAGCCCGAAGTCGGTGCCGGGGTGAAAGGCACTGTAGGTGGGAAAATAGAGATCGCCCTCGTAACTGACCACCAGCGCCCGGTTATTGATCAGCATCTCACCCGCCAGTGACAGCAGCAGGAAACCCACCAGAATGAGGAAGCTGTAATAGCCGCGCTTGATCTCGCGGAAGCGGCGCAGTTTCTTGAGGGTCTGAGGATTGAGTTTGATCAGGCTCATGGCAGCATCCTAGTTGAAGCGAATGCGCGGATCGACCAGCGCCACGAGAATGTCAGAGAGAATATTGCCGATCAGCAGCAACAGGCTGGCGAGAAACACCACGCCCATCACCACGGGGTAATCCCGGTCCACGATCGAGGTCAGCCCCAGCAGACCGAAGCCGTTGATGTCGAAAATGGTTTCGATCAGGAAGGAGCCGGACACCAGCAGGGTGATGTTCTGCCCGAAAGTCGTGGCAATCGGAATCATGGAGTTGCGCAGCGCATGGCCGGTCACGGCCTTGCGGAAGGACACGCCCTTGGCGATGGCGGTGCGGATATAGTCCGAGGCCAGGTTGTCCATCAGATGGTTCTTCAGCAGCAGGGTCACCAGCGCGAAGCTGCCCATCATGTAGCAGACCAGCGGCAGGGCGGAGTGGGACGCCAGGTCCTTGATCTTGCCCCACAGGCTGAGGTCGTCAAACTGCAGGCTGACGAAGCCCCCCATGGGGAACCACTCCAGGCGCACGGAAAAATACAAAAGCAGCAGCGAACCCAGCGCATAGCCGGGCACGGCATAGCCGATAAAGATGAGAATGGAACTGATATTGTCCACCGCCGTCCGGTGCTTGATGGCCTTGACGATGCCCAAGGGGATACAGATGGCGTAGGTGAGAATGAGCGTGATGATGCCGTAGTACAGCGAGACCGGGAAGCGGCTGGCCATGACGTCCCACACCGGTTGGTTGTAGCGGTAGGAAGTGCCCAGGTCGCCCGTGACCACCTTGCCCACCCAATCCACGTAACTCTGCAGCACCGGCTTGTCGAAGCCGTAGTATTCCCGCAGACGGTCTAGCTGCGCCTCGGACAGCGCCATGTTCTGGCCCACTGCGGCCCCGCGCCCGCCTCCGCCAGCCATCTGCGCTTCCATGATGGCGCGCTCGATTGGCCCGCCCGGCACCAGACGGGTAATGACGAACACGATAATCGTGATGCCAAGCAGCGTTGGGGGGATCAGCAGCAAACGGCGAAGGAAATAGTCACGCATTCAAATTTTCTTGCCTGTTGGGCGGGTTGGCTTCCGCTTCAGTCTAGGGACCCGTGAGTGGATCGGTGTCATGGAACGGGTGAGCATACCCGTTTTTAAGTTCAGAACGAAGAATAATCCCTTTTCTTGCAGCTCGTATGCCAGCGCTCTGTCGCGAAACGGTCACAGAGCTGTCCCATCGATGTCACAGACGGACGTCACCATACCTGCGTCTGTGTTGTGTCTGTAACGACCTCTCTCTCCCGATCAACACAGCACCGCGAAAGAGGTGACTCTCTCATTCTACGGCCACCCTGTGTGGCCGTTTTTTTTGGCCCCGCGTTAATAGAGATGACAGGCGACCAGACGGCCACTCTCATCCACGGGCTTCAACACCGGAGTCACACGTCGGCACTCCTCCATCGCCCTCGGACAACGCGCTGCAAAACGGCAGCCCTCCGGCACGTTTACGGGCGAGGAAATCTCCCCCCGGATGCTGGTGGAAACGCGCTGGCGTTCACTCTCCGGGTCCGGTTCCGGGTTGGAGGCAATCAGCACCTGGGTGTAGGGATGACGCGGCTCGAAATACACCTCGTCCACCGGACCGATCTCCACCAGGGAGCCCAGATACATGACCGCCATGCGGTCGGACACATAGCGCACCATCGACAGATCGTGGGCAATAAACAACAGGGTAAGCCCCAGGGACGCCTGCAGTTCGCTGAGCAGATTGACCACCTGCGCCTGCACCGAGACATCCAGCGCGGAAATCGGCTCGTCGCAGACCACGAACTCCGGCTCCAGAATCAGGGCGCGGGCAATGCCGATGCGCTGGCGCTGCCCTCCGGAGAATTCATGGGGATAGCGGGACATGTGGTCGGGATGCAGGCCGACGCGGCGCAGCCATTCTCCCGCGGCCTCGCGGGCCTGTGCAGCGGTCATCATGCCATGCAGACGCGGCCCCTCGGCAATGATCTCTCCCACTGTCATGCGGGGGTTGAGCGAGGAGTATGGGTCCTGAAAAATCATCTGCATGCGCCGGGCGTGCCGGCGATAGTCGCTGCTGTGATAGTGCTGCGGCAGCAGTTCGTCCCGGTAGTACACCTCTCCCGCAGTCTTGTCGTGCAGCCCCAGCAGGGTCTTGCCCAGGGTGGACTTGCCCGAGCCGCTCTCGCCCACGAGGCCCACTATTTCGCGCTCGGCAATATCGAAACTGATGTTGTCAATGGCATGTACCCGCTGCCCGCGCCCCATGTCGAAGTGCTTGGTCAGGGAACGAATGCGGATCAACTCACTCATGATGCCCCCCAAGAGAGAGCTCGGCAGGCCGATGGGGGCTTTCAGGGTGCTGCAGCCAGCAGCGCGCATAATGAGCGTCGCCAACCGGAAAAAGCTGGGCGGGACGTTGCTGACAGATTCCCATGCTGTGCGGGCAGCGAGCCGCGTAGGCACACCCCACCGGTGGCGAGAACAGATCGGGCGGGCTGCCCTCGATCGGCCGCAGTTCGTGCTGCTGCTGGGGATCATTGCTGGGCATGGCTGCCTTCAGACCAACGGTGTAGGGATGGGAGGAACGATAGAACACATCCTCCACGCTGCCCGATTCCACAATGCGCCCTGCGTACATCACCGCCACTTCGTCCGCCATGCGCGCCACCACCCCCAGGTCGTGGGTAATCAGGATCAGCGCCATGCCGGTTTCGTTCTGCAGGTCCCGCAGCAGATCGAGAATCTGGGCCTGAATCGTCACGTCCAGCGCCGTGGTCGGTTCATCGGCAATCAATAGCGTGGGTTTGCAGGAAATCGCCATGGCGATCATCGCACGCTGCAACATGCCACCGGAAAACTCAAAGGGATACTGCTTCGCGCGGCGCGCCGCTTCCGGAATGCGCACCATCTCCAGCAGCTCCACAGCCCGCGCCCGCGCCTGGGCCGCGCTGTAGCCGCGATGCACCAGCAGCGGTTCGGCAATCTGGTCGCCGATGCTCATGGTGGGGTTCAGGGACGACATCGGGTCCTGAAAGATCATGCCGATCTGTGCCCCGCGCACCTCGCGCCCATCGACGGTGGAACGGCCCAGTATCTCCTGCCCCCGCAATCGCGCACTGCCCTGCGTGATTCGCCCCGGCGGCATGGGAATCAGGCCCATCATCGCCTGCACGGTAACGGACTTGCCGCAGCCGGACTCCCCCACAATCGCCAGGGTCTTGCCGGCATCCACATGAAAGTCCACACCCCGCACAGCCTTCACGGTGCCCCCGTAGGTATCGAACTCCACGTGCAGATTTGAGACTTCGAGCAAAGGGCTTGTCATTCCACGCTCCTCATGCGCACATCCAGCGCATCCCGCAGACCGTCTCCCAGCAGGTTGAAGGCCAGTACCGTGAGGCTGATGAAGAGCGCCGGGAACATCAGTTCGTGGGGATGGGTCAGCATGGTCGCCAGCCCCTCATTACTCATGCTTCCCCAGGAGGCCGTGGGCGGCGCCACCCCCATGCCGATGAAAGACAGGAAGGCCTCGGTAAAGATGGCATTGGGCACGGCAAAGGTCAGCGTGACCAGCACAACACCCAGCGTGTTGGGAATCATGTGGCGCAGCACCAGATACCAGGTCTTCGCCCCCAGCAGGCGCGAGGCACTGATATAGGCCTCCTGGCGAATCTGCAGAATCTGTCCGCGCACCAGACGCGCCGTGGCTGGCCACTGCAGCAATACCAGTGCCACCATCATGGGAATGATGCCGCTCTGGCCCGGGCCGAGTCCGAACACCACCTGAAACAGAATCATGAACAGCAGGAAAGGCAGGGCTACCACAAAGTCGGCAAAGCGCATCATGAGCTGGTCCAGCCGCCCACCAATGAATCCCGCCGTGCTGCCATAGATCACCCCCAGCAGGACGTACAGGAAGGGGGCAACAATGCCGATGAACAGGGAAACACGGGCACCGGACATCAGCCGCGCCAGCACGTCACGGCCGAGATAGTCCGTGCCGAGCGGATGGAAGGCCAGATACACCGTATCGCCCAGCGCCAGCGCCTGCTCCTCCGGCACCAGGCCGCGTTGGCGCACCTCGTCCTCCGTAATCACACGGGGCACCTCGACCTGCCGGGTTTCATAGCGATCTGTAATTTCCCCAAACTCGTTCAGCACGACCAGGGAATAGTAATAGGTGCCAGGTCGCAGATTCAGACGATCTTCGTAGTGCCCGCCGCCGCTGGCCATGACATCGATAATGGGCAGACCAAAGGCCATTCCGGCATCAATCGGATAATCGTTGCGATAGACGCGGTAGCCGCTTGCCCCAGGGAGAGCATCCCACACCAGACGCACTGCCTGTGAGGTGGGAACGTCTCCGAGTCGAAGTACGCCCTCCTGCACAGGCGCAGCGGCAGTCGGCTGTCCGCTCCAAGGCTGATAGGGCGCCACAATCACCGCGCTGCGATCCGCACCGGGTGCCTGACTGATCTGGTCAATATCCTGTCGCGCGGGGTCCACCCGCCACAGCAGGGGGCCGATCAGGGCGAAGGCCAGCAGCCCGACCACAATCCAAAGGGAAGCCAGCGCCCGACGATTGCGACGCAGGCGCCACCAGGCGTCCTGCCAGTAGGAACGGGACGGACGGCTGAGACCGTGCACATCCTCGCGCTGATGCACAGGCGTAAAATCTTCGGGCGTCAATGCAGGGATCAAGGGTTCGTTCATTGCACCCTCACCCGCGGATCGATCCAGCCATACAGCAGATCCACCAGAATCACCATGGTGACCAGGAAGGCCCCATAAAACACAGTAGTGCCCATGATCACGGTGTAGTCGAGCTGCTGCACCGCCTGCACGAAGAAGCGCCCGAGGCCGGGAATGGCGAACACCAGCTCCACCACAAATCCACCCGTGGTGATGGTCGCGATCGCCGGGCCGAGCACCGTGACCACCGGCAGAATCGCATTGCGCAGCTCATGGCGCGTGAAGATACGCCCTGCCGGCAGACCCTTGGCCTTGGCCGTGCGGATGTAGTCGGAATGAATGATCTCCAGCATGGAGGAGCGCATCAGTCGGGTGACGTAGGCCATGGTGCTCATGCCCAGCACCAGCGCGGGAATCAGCATGTGGGCGACGGTTCCCCAACCGGCCACCGGCAACAGGGAAAAGCCCAGCAGATTGTTGATGTTGACCAGCAGCAACTGGCCCAGCGCCGCAAACACAAAACTCGGCACCGAAATGCCGAGGATGACGAGGAACATGATGATGGTGTCCGGCAGACGGTTTCGATACAGCGCCGTCAGTGCCCCGAACAGCACACCGCCCAGCGCGGCAAAGGTCACGGCGAGGATTCCCAGGGTCGCGGACACGGGGAAATGTTCGCGGATGATGTCATTCACCTGGCGGTTGCGCTGGGTAAAGGAGATGCCGAAATCGCCCTTCAGGAAACTTCCTATATAAAGTGCGTACTGCTCCAGAATCGGCTTGTTCAGCCCATAGCGCTCTTCGAGGTTTGCGCGGATCGCAGGCGTCGTGGCCCGCTCGCTGGACAGCGGATCACCGGGCACGCTGTGCATGGCGACAAAGGTAGCGGTGGCAATGAACCAGATGGTGATAATGCCCTGGAAAATCCGCTTGAGGGTGTATTGCCACATCGTTGAGTGCTGTCTCCCGTTGCCGTCAGCGGCCGTCTGCGTCGATATAGGCTGCCGTGAAATCGGTCTCAGCCCCGATCGCCCGGCGAATAATCCCCTTCACACGCGGATCGGTGGCGTACAGCTTGCCACGCTCGTAGTTGCCGATGAAAACGGCGTCGTCGAACAGAATCTGCTGAATGCGGCCAAAGGCATCCATGCGCTCGCGCGGGTCCAGGGAGGACTGGCCGATGCGTACCTGCGCGTCCAGCTCCGGATTGAGGTAGCGCCCCCGGTTGTTCAGGTTCCAGGAGGCGTAGTAGTCGCCGAAGGTCAGCGGGTCGTTGTAGTCCGGCCCCCAGCCCGAGAGCACGATGTCGAAATCCCCCGCCTCCATCTTGGCCAGGCGCTGCCCGAAGATCTGCTGGTCGATGACGAGTTCCAGCCCCAGGTTCTTGCGGAAGACCTGCTGGTAATACTGGGCGGAAATGGTGGCAACCGGCGAGGTGTCGGCCAGCATGACCAGGGGCGGAATCTCCGCCAGCCCAAGCTCCTGCTTGGCTTTCTCCAGATACTCCCGTGCCAGGGCCACGTTGTACTCCGGCACGGGCGGCGGGTACTCCTCCTGGAAGGTGCGCTCAACGCCCTTCAGCCACACCGGAAACAGACTCTTGGCAGGCAGATAACCCGGCAGCTTGATCACGCGATCCACCAGTTCATTGCCGTCCTGAGCCAGTTGCATGGCCTTGCGCAGGTTCAGATTCCCCGTTACCCGGCCGGGCCGGTGATTGAAATCGATGAAGAACACGCTGCCGTCCATGAAGCGGTCGAGTATCCAGCGCTGCTGCATGGCGCCTTCCAGCATCTCCGCTGTCAGATCCGCCAGCACGATGCGCCCGTCCTTGAACAGGTTGAGCAGGGTGTTGGTGTCTTCGGTGATATAGGCGAAATTCACCGCATCGAGACGGATTCTGTCGTGATCCCAGTAGTAGGGGTTCTTCTCCAACCGCAGGCTGGCCCCTCGCACCCAACTGGTGAGCTTGAAGGGACCGCTGTAGATCATGGTGTCGGCATCGGCGGCATAGCGCCCGTTGGTGGAGCGGAAAAATGCCTCATTGATGGGGAAGTAGGTGGTAAAAGCCACCATCTTGTCGAAATAGGCGATGGGCTGCTCCAGCACCACCTCCAGGGTATGGTCGTCCAGCGCACGAATCCCAGCCTCGCTCAGGGGCAGTTCGCCGGCATTGACCGCCGCAGCGTTCTTGATGGCATAGAGAATGAAGGCGTACTGGGAGGCGGTGGCCGGGTCGAGAGTGGTCTTCCAGGCGAATTCAAAATCGTGGGCCGTAATAGGCTGCCCGTTGCTCCAGCGGGCATTGTCCCGAATGTGGAAGATGGCGCGGTTGCCGTCCAGCTCCCAGCTCTCCGCGAGGCCAGGGGCGATATCGCCGTGTTCATCGTAACGCAGCAGGCCTTCCATGATATGGCCCAGCACGATGCCGCTGATCGCATCCGCCGCGCCGGTGGTATTGAGCTGGGGAGGGTCCTGCCGGATATAGGCGGTAATCTCGTTGTTCTCGACATCGACGGCGCCCGCAACACCGCCAACCTGGGTACTGGTCAAACCGGCCGCGAAGTTCAGGCCGAACATCAGCAGCGTGAATCCGAGGACGGCGAAGACGCCATAGAGGGCAAGCTGCCTGCTGGCAGAGCGGTTAAAGCCTTCTTCTGCACCCGTCGGACTGCTCATGAGCACCCTTTTTGTCCCGAAAACACCTGCCGAAGAATACCCCAGCCCCTCTGGGGAGTCGAGCACACACGGCCGCCGCGGGAAAGGCTGGCAAGCGCGTCATTTCCGATTACAATGCTGGCTCTCCCGATCACAGCAAGAGCCCCTTATAAAATGGAACAGGAACTGCAACAGGTCGCCGCCATCTACGAACTGATCACCAACTTCCTCGTCAACTACAGCTTTCAGTTGATCGGTGCCATCCTCGTTCTTCTGCTCGGGATATTCGTGGCTCGCCGGGTCAGCAACGTGGTGCTGCGCCTGTGTCAGAAGAAGAACCTCGACGTCACCCTGAGCGGCTTCATTGCCAATACGGTCCGCCTGATCGTAATTGCGATGACCGCCATTATTGCCCTGGGCAAGATCGGCATCAGCATCACCCCCTTTGTGGCCGCCATTGGCGCCCTGTCCCTGGGTGCCGGCCTGGCCGTGCAGGGCCTGCTGTCCAACTACGGGGCCGGCCTCAACATCATCCTGGCGCGCCCCTTCGTGGTGGGCGATACCATCTCCGTGCAGGGCGTCACCGGCCTGGTCAAGGAAGTTCACCTGGCCTACACCATCCTCAGCGACGAGGACGAGGTGCAGATCACCATCCCCAACAAGCACATCGTGGGCGAGATCATCCACAACTCCCAGCATGACACCATTGCCGAACTGAGCGTCGGCATCGCCTACCATTGCGACCCCAAACTGGCCATCAGCACCATTCAGGATGCCCTGAAAGGCCTGCCCGGCATCAGCGATGAGCGTGCCCCGCAAGTGGGCATTGCCGGCTTCGGCGACAGCAGCATCGACATCGGCATCCGTTTCTGGGTACGCACCATCGTCAGGCACGAGGCCACCTTCCGCGCGAACCTGGCAATTCACGAATCCCTGAAGAGCGCAGGCCTTGAAATCCCCTTCCCGCAGCGGGAAGTGCGCATGCTGTCCTGAACGGGCCACACTGTGACCCCGTTCACACTAATGGCCTGCGGGACACTTTCCATGTGCGAATTTTACCCAGTTTCTTCCCCTGTTCGGACGCAAATTGAGCAGCACATCCGTTAGAATGCCTTCCCATGATCGATGTATTGTCGATAGCTGTAAGAGACTCGTTCACAACGCTGGATCTACGCAATCCCCCGAGGTACCGAAATGAAAGTATTGAACACCTTTTTTGCAACGCTGATGCTCCTGGCAAGCCTGTTGGCCGGTGGCAGCGTCTTCGCGCAAAGCAGCACCCCGGAAGCCAACTGCTCCGTCCTCTACTCCGCCGACGCGGTCGAGGTGGGGGCCGTGTGTGTCACGGTCAACCCGGACGCCGAGAACGTCTTCCTCGATTACCTGCTGATCGATGACTGGAAACTGGACGAAGCACACGCCTGGATCGGCGACAATGCGTCCAACCTGCCCGTCGATGGCAGCGGCAACCCGCAGGTCTCCGTGTTCCCGCACAGCGCCAGCAATCTGGGCGGCGTAACCGAACACAGTTTCGTTATTTCCTTCAATGATCTGGCCATCAACGCCGACACCTTCTGCAACGCCGACGTAGTCGTGGCTGCCAATGCCGTTGTTTCCCGCACGGTAACCGGCGGTGGCGATGGCGGTGGCAAATCCGACAAGTCCGGAAAGTCCGGCAAATCAGGTCAGTCGGACAAATCTGGCAAGTCCGGCCAGTCAGACAAATCCGGGAAATCCGGGCAGTCTGACAAGTCCGGCAAGTCCAGTGACAACGGCAAAGGTGGAAAAGGCGGCAAGGGCGGCAAGGGCGGCAAAGGCAGCAAGAATTCCGGCAAGAGCGGCAAGGGCAGCAGCCATAATGGCAGCAGCTGGGGCTCCTCCAGTGGCTCAAGCTCCAGCGTGACCACAAGCTCCTGGGGCAAGTCCGGCAAATCAGGTCAGTCGGACAAATCTGGCAAGTCCGGCCAGTCAGACAAATCCGGGAAATCCGGCAAGTCCGGCAGCAGCAGCGGCGGTGGCAGCACCGATCCGGTTACGGAAACCGTTGTGGCCTGGGCGGGCAGCACCGCAATCGGTGACGGCTCCTACTTCACCTTCAGCAACGACTTCTGTGTGGACGAGCCTCCCGTGGTCGAGCTGCCGGCAAGTTGCTATAACGTCTACGCCACTATTCCGGGAAGCTCTACAAGCTTCTCTCCGGTAGGCGTTACCGACAACGTCGTGGGATACCTGAACAACATTGCCACGGCAGGAGTCGGTTTCAATGGCGCATTGGTGAACGGCAATGGCGTTACCAGGGCCGATGTCCTGTTCCTCTTGATTCCGGGTTCTGGCGAATTGTCCATAAACCTCTCCAGTTTGGTCGGCTCTCATTACGTTCGCTCTATGAACGTCTACGCAGATGCTACGGGAAGTTTCGACAATGTGTCTCCGCTGCAGTACGGCAATTCAATTCAAGGCACGGGCGCAGCGACCTATGTCGTGCCAGTTCCCCTGTCCTTGCCGGTGCAAATGGATCTGGTGATGCACGCAGTCATGTGCCCTTCCAGTGTGCCAAATTAAGTAAGTTGTTTTTCCAAGGCCCCGATGCCTCAGGCTTCGGGGCCTTTTTTTTGTCCTTTCCAAACCATATCCTAGCCTCATCGACGGAATCCCGACGCCGCCGCGTATAGCTGGTCATAAGCAACCCAATGACGGAACCCTGTGGCGCAGGGCACCGTGGGATGAGGCAGCGCCCCGTCGTTCACAGTACACTAGGCACTGATTCACGGGACAGCACCTCCACGATGACAGAAGACGAAGCATTGATGCTGGCGATACAGTCGGGCGACTCCCGCGCTTACGAGTCGGCCGTGCGCAAGCACATCAAGGCCATCAGCCACTATGCCTTCCGTATGCTGGGGAACAGCAAGGACGTCGAGGATATTACTCAGGAGACCCTGCTGCGACTGTGGACCCATGCCGACAGTTGGCAGCCCGGCAAGGCAGGCGTGTCCACCTGGCTGCACCGGATTGCACACAACCTGTGCATCGACTATCTGCGCAAGGATCGCTCCGGCATCACCGGAGAATTGACGGAAGACATCGAGACGGATGACGACCCGTCACTCGCGCCAGGCAAGGAGGCCGAGCTGCAGTCGCTGCAGAAGGCGCTGGATGCGCTGCCAGAGCGCCAGCGCAGCGCCCTGATACTGAGCCATTACCAGGGCTTCTCGAACAAGGAAATTGCACAGATGATGGATATTTCAGTAGACGCACTGGAGTCCATCCTGGCACGGGCAAGACGCGGGCTGAAAGCCCGCCTGATACGGAACGCTCCTACAGAGAGCGTATGAAGACAGGGGATACAGCATGATGAACTTTGAACGCTTTGAACAGATCGTGGAGACCTATGGCTGCGCCCCGGCGCGCTGGCCCGAGCACGAACGCAACAAGGCCGAGCAATTGCTGACGACATCGGCGGAGGCGCGTAGCCTGCTGGACGAACACCGGGCACTGGAATCCCTGCTGAACGACTATCAGGTTCCCGCCATGCCGCAGATGGAACGGCGCATTCTCGGGACATTGCGCGAGGCCACACGTGCAAGCCTGCTGGACCGTATTCTCGACTGGATGCTGCCCCGCTCCGGCGCATTGATTAGTTGGGCCTGGCGCCCCGCCTTGGTTGCCACGCTGCCCCTGGTCTGCGGCATCTATCTTGCCAATTACTACAGCTTCGGCATCGATGGTGCACAGAACTCCTGGCAGGAAGAACTGTATCTGATCTCCATGAACGACTATGCGGAGATCTCGGAATGAGCGTCAATCGCAGACGTGCCCTGAATATTGTGCTGGTCGTCTCCCTGGCGCTGAACCTGCTTGTGTTCGGCGGGATGGCGGCCCGCATGCTGTCCTCTCCCAACGGGCGACCGATTCCGCCCAATCTCAACTGGGTGATTCGCGACCTGGGGGATGATACCCGGGCACGCCTGCAGGCCACCCTGGAACAGTACAGCGAGGAAACGCGCCCCGTGCGTTACGCCCTGTTTCAGGCCCAGCGTGAAGTCAATGCGCTGCTGATACAGAATCCACTGGACACTGATGCCATCGGAGCCGCCTTCGAGACGCTGAGAGCGCGGGGGGAGGAATATCAGGCACTGAGCCATCGGCAGACGCTGGCGCTGTTTGCCCAGCTCAGCCCCGAAGAGCGTGAAGAGGCCATGCGCTTCATTCAGGAGCGCTCACGTCCACCGCGCGACCGGGATCGTGAACGCAGCAACCGCGACGACGCTGAGCAGGCTCGCTGAGCGTCGGCAGTCCTTCAGGGAGCGACGCGCCGCAACGTCTGCTGCCCCTGGGCGCTGCGCTGGATCATCTCGTCGTTGCTGACAAACTCCACCGTGCTGATCACTTCCTGCCCCATGGCATCCAGCTTGATGGTGTCGGCGTCCACCCATTCGTAAGGGAAGGCCACGCCAAACGCATCCACGGAAATCTCCGACTCCCCATAGGTCAGCACAATGCTCTGGCCGGCAAAATCGCCCTGCCAGGTGCCCAGGATGAGTTCCTGCTTGGAGGGCCCGGACGTGCCTGCACACGCGACAAGCATTCCCGTCAGCACAATTCCCGCCAGTGTTTTTATCATTCTCTGCATGATCATTCTTCTCGTCAGACTGTTTCGGATGAAATACGAGCCGCCATGGTACTGCGAAGTGCGGCCCGGTGCATGGCAAATCTGTTAAGCTCCCCCGCAAATCGGTCAATTCGCCATCAACACAGGACAAGCAGAGAGCATGAGCATCCGCACAGGGACCTACCGCCACTACAAGGACAAACTCTACGAGGTGATTGGCGTCGCCCGACACAGCGAGACCGAGGAACTGCACGTGGTCTACCGGCCACTCTATGGTGACAGGGCCTTGTGGATTCGCCCGCTGGCCATGTTCGACGAAACCATCGAAGTCAATGGCCAGCAGGTAAAGCGTTTTATCTATATCGGAGACTGAGCGTCAGGCATCGGTCGCGCGCTGCGCTTCCTTCGCTGCCAGTTTCTCCTGTCGGCGCCGCACAATGGTCTCGCTCATCGATTCCCCGATGTGCGATTCCCCACGTCCCTTGGCCAGTTGCACCTGCCGCTCGCGTTCCTCGTAGCGACGCTGCTGCAACGCGTCATGGCTGTCAAAGCAATGCGGACAACTGATGCCCTGGCGGTAATGCTCCGAGGCCTTGTCTTCCTCGGTAATCGGCATGCGGCAGGCGTGACACTGGTCGTAGGAGCCGCGCTCCAACTGGTGGTTCACCGTGACACGATTGTCAAAGACGAAGCACTCCCCCTCCCACAGGGATTCCTCTTCCGGCACATCCTCCAGATACTTCAGGATGCCGCCCTCCAGGTGATACACCTCCTTGAAACCCTGCTGCTTCATGAAGGCCGTGGACTTCTCGCAGCGAATGCCGCCGGTGCAGAACATGGCCACCTTGGTGTGTTTGGCCGGGTCCAGCGTCTCTTTGGCAAAAGCCGGGAACTCGCGAAAGGTGGTGGTCTTCGGATTGACGGCATTGCGGAAGGTGCCAATCTGCACCTCGTAGTCGTTGCGGGTATCGACCAGCACTACGTCCGGGTCAGAGATCAGCGCGTTCCAGTTCTCGGGTTTCACATAAGTCCCGACGATATGGTTGGGGTCGATATCCTCGACGCCCATGGTCACGATCTCCCGCTTCAGCTTCACTTTCGTGCGATAGAAGGGGTTCTCGTCGGCGTAGGATTCCTTCGTGGAGAGCGTTGCCAGCCTGGGGTCTGCGCGCAGCCAGCCCAGCACAGCATCAATCCCTTCGCGGGAACCGGCAATGGTGCCGTTGATTCCCTCGGCCGCCAGCAGCAGGGTGCCACGGACTTCCTGTTCACTCATCAGATCGTGCAGGGGCGCACGCAAAGACTCAAAATCCGGCAACCGCACAAACTTGTACAGTGCCGATACAACGACAGCAGACATAATGTCACCTCTTAGCCGCCTGGACCGTAAATCCAGCGCATGGGATGGTTTGAAAAAGCGGGGGCATTTTACACCAGATTGGCGTGTTTCAAACTGCCGTGTCGTCTTCGTGGTCTCGAATGACCTCAAGGAAGGCAGTACCGTACTTCTCCAGCTTACTCTGCCCCACCCCGCTGATACTCAGGAACTGTGCCTCGGTCAGGGGGCGGTAGTGCAGCATGTCCATCAGGCTGGCATCGTGGAAGATCACATAGGGGGCCACGTCGTTCTCGATTGCCAGTTGTTTGCGGCATTCCCGCAGCGCCTCCCACAAGGCGCGATCGGCATCCGCAATGCTGTGTTTGCTGCGGGCTTTCTTCGCGGTCTTTTCCGGGGCCTCCTGCACATCCACCCGCAGGGCAATGGACTCCTCTCCCTTGAGCAGTGCCCGGGACTTTTCGTTGAGGAACAGGCCGCCGTAGCTGGCGTGATCCACACCGAGATAGCCGCGTGCCACCAGTTGCCGGAATACCGAGCGCCAGGCGTTGGCCGTCAGCTCCTTGCCGATGCCATAGGTGGACAGGTAGTGATGATCGTTCTGGAATATCTTGTCCGACTCCGCGCCCAGCAGCACGTCAATCAGATAGGCGACGCCGAAGCGCTGGCCGGTACGGTAGACACAGGACAGGGCCTTGCGGGCAGCCTCTGTGCCATCCCAGGTGGGCACCGGCTGCAGACAGGTATCGCAGTTGCCGCAGCGCTCGGGACTGTCCTCGCCAAAATAATGCAGCAGGGACTGGCGGCGACAACTGGTGATCTCGCACAGGCCCAGCATGGCGTCGAGGCGAGCGCGCTCGATACGCTTGAACTGCTCGCTGCCCTGGGAGGTGTCCATCATCTGCCGCAGCATGATCACATCCTGCAGGCCATAGACCATCCAGGCCGTGGCAGGTTCGCCGTCACGCCCCGCACGACCGGTTTCCTGATAATAGGACTCCAGGCTCTTGGGCAGGTCGAGATGCACGATGAAACGCACGTCCGGCTTGTCGATGCCCATGCCGAAGGCGATGGTGGCCACCACAATCACACCGTCCTCACGCAGGAAGCGCTGCTGATTGCGCTGCCGCTCCTGCGCGCTCAGGCCGGCATGGTAGGGCACGGCATCGAAGCCCTGCTGCGCCAGCCAGGCCGCGGTATCTTCCACCTTCTTGCGCGACAGGCAATAGACGATGCCGGCATCGTGCTCGTGCTCGCGGCGCAGGAAACGCAGCAACTGCTGGCGGGGGTTCTGCTTCTGGGTGATGCGGTACTGGATGTTGGGACGGTCGAAACCACTGATGAAATGGGGGGCGTCCTCCAGCCCCAGGCGCCGCGCGATCTCCTCCCGGGTATTGGCGTCTGCGGTCGCGGTCAGGGCAATCCGCGGCACCTCGGGGAAGCGCTCCTGCAGAATGCCCAGTTGCAGATAGTCTGCCCGGAAATCGTGCCCCCATTGCGACACGCAATGGGCCTCGTCGATGGCAAACAGAGACAGGGGGATCTCGCTCAGCAGTTGCAGGGTCGCAGGCTGATTCAGGCGCTCCGGCGCCACATAGAGCAGATCCAGCTCCCCCTGGCGCAGCGCCTGCACCACCTGCCACTGCTCTTCCGGTGGCAGGGTGGAGTTGAGGAAACTGGCCCGCACCCCGAGTTCCCGCAGGGCATCCACCTGATCCTGCATGAGGGCTATCAGCGGAGAAATCACGATGCCGACCCCCGCACGCAGGAGCGCCGGAAGCTGATAGCAGAGCGATTTGCCGCCACCCGTCGGCATCAACACCAGGCAGTTCTTTCCCGCCAGCAGGGTGTCGATGATGTCCCGCTGCGGGCCGCGGAAGGCCTGGTAGCCAAAGGTCCTGTGCAGCACCTGTTCAGGGCTGGCCGTGGCGGGGTTGGTATCAAATGCAGTCATCGGCGAATCGGACAAAAACAAACGGCCTGCTCCGCGCAACGGAACAGGCCGTGTGGGGGTTTGGTTTCTGTTAGCGGCTGCTCAGGCGCTGACGGTACTGCTGCAGCGCGAGCTTCAGCTTTTCGGCGTTCTGCGGCCCCATGCGCAGCAGTTGTTTCTCGACCGGGCTCATGCGCTCGATCTCGGAGTCTGCGTAGATGTACATGACCTTCGGCTTGATCAACTGAAACGGCCCTTCCGCCGTGCGGGCATTGACGATGTTGTCGATCGCGCGCGCCAGGGTATCGTCAAAATTGCGGTTGGGGTAGCCAATCTCGGCATAGGCCTCCTGGAACAGGGGCTTCATGACACGATAAATCGCCATGGCCTGATCCGGATCGACCGCCGTCAGCCCGTCAATGACCGGCGTGTAGCGCTGGTAGGACACGGTCTGCATCTCGTAGAGATTTTCGTCCAGCTCGCGCACGGCCATGGCTTGTGGCAGACGACGCACCGGGTACTCCAGTTGCGGCAGATTGCCTTCGGCCACGTTGTCCACGAAGACCACGAACTTGCGAATGATATCGTCGGAGCTCAGCAGGGCCATCAGGCGGGCACCGGTTTCCAGGCCCTCCAGACGCTCACTGAGAAAACCATCGCTGTCATTGAGCGTGGGCAGTTCGACAATTTCCTCGACCACTTCCGGTTCCGGAGTCTGCTCGACCGCCACGACGGTTGCGGGAGTGACAGGCTGCACCGGAGCGGGTGTGGGCGCGGGCGTTTCAGTGCGCTGCACGGGTGCAGGCGCCTGCGGAACCGGCGGCGCAATTTCCACCGTCTGTGTGCCCTGGGGGCTCTCGAAGGTGGCCGCCAGATAGACCAGAAACAGCAGGCCGATAACGGCAATTGCAGCGATGATGGCCAGACTCTTGTTCATGGATTACCCCGATTCATCATAGTCTTGAGCAAGGGTGGAAAAACTTGGGGGGCATTCTTGCATAGCCCCCGGGAGGCAGCAAGCAAAGCCCTGCAAAATCAGCTTGTTGCCCGCTATTGTCAGATTTCAGGCATATTCCCTGTGTCAGGGAATCAGCTCGCCTGATCCCATCAGCACCACAACTCCCAGCACCGCAAAGATGGCCGCCGCCACCATGTGCACGGCCCGCACCGGCAAACGGTCGGCGATGCGGTTGCCCAGCAGCACGGCGGGCACATTGGCAATCATCATCCCCAACGTGGTGCCAATCACCACCGTCACCAGCGCATTATAGTTCGCTGCCAGTGCGACAGTTGCGACCTGGGTCTTGTCGCCGATCTCCGCCAGAAAAAAAGCAATGAACGTGGCCATGAAGACACTGCGTGAGACCAGGGTTGCCTCCTCTTCCTCGAACTTGTCAGGAATCAGCGTCCAGCCCGCCATCGCAATAAAGGACACTCCCAGAATCCAGCGCAGCGTGTCGGGGGCCAGCACAGAGGTCACCCAGGCCCCTACGGCACCGGCGAAACCATGGTTGGCGATGGTGGCCAGAAAAATGCCGATGATGATGGGAACGGGTTTGCGGTACTTGGCGGCCAGAATAAAGGCCAGGAGCTGGGTCTTGTCCCCAATCTCCGCGAGCGCCACAATGCCGGTGGCGACGAGAAAGGCTTCCATGTGTTGATGTCCTGATGAAGTAGGGAGTGCAGTATACCTACGAAGGTCTACCAGCGCATGACGCTGCGGCGGTATTCCCGGTTGATGTTGGCAACCATGGCCTTCAACTCCTCGACCCGCGCGGGGGCGGCCCCGTTGTTGCGGGCCTGCAGATCGGTATCGGCGGCCACCAGCGCCTCCATCTCGGCAATCGAGCGCTGCAGGTCGTTTACTGCAACCTGAATACGATCGCGGTAGAGCTGCCGCTGCATCTCGTACTCGCGATACTGTGGATTCTCCCTGCGCACCATGCCACAGCTCTGGCTGACCTGCCCCTGAGCGTTCACAACATCGCGACAGACGTATTCGGAGATGTAGCGCTCCACGGGCATACCAAGATTGATGGGCACACTGCGCAGGGCAAAGTCGGCCAGTTGGGCCTCGGCATAGGCCTTGCCATACAACAGGTCGAAACGGGTCTGCTGGCGCAGGCCGGAGGGCACCGGAGTGGTCGTCCCATCCACCGCACTGTCGGTTGCCCCTTCTATCGCGCTGTCGCCCATGCCGCCACCCAGCGCCTGCTGATACAGGCCAGGCAGTTCATCGATATCGCGCATATTGGCCAGCGCCGAGCGCTGCATGAGATTGCCTCTGACGGCCTGAATCTTCCATTCACCGAAGGCGAGCACGGCCTGGGCATAGGCCTGTGAACCCGGCTCGTAGAGGCGGGTCTGAATGTGCAGCGCAAGGTGCTCCCTGTCATCCGCCTGCCCCCAGTCCCCAGCCGCTTTCAGCGCGCCGATCAGGCTCTCCAGTATGGGAAGCTGGGATTCGCTGTAGAGCCCGTCGCTGATGCGGGTAATACTCAGGGCACGCTCGAAATAGGCCGCTGCAGAGCCGAACTGGCCCAGAGACATGTAATAGCGCCCGGTATCCAGCAGGACTTCGCTCAGGCGCGAATCGTAGGGGCCATAGTCACTCTCCAGTGACTGCAGCATCTCCTGGTACTGCGCCAACTGACGACTGACCTCCAGCGCCGTGCTCTCGTCCTGCACGGGGCTTTCCTCCTGTGCCGGCGTCTCCTCGGCCACATCCGGATTGTCTGCCGCCCACAGGACAGTGGCTGTCTGCAGACAGCCCGCAAGAAACAGCAAGCGCAATAACACCTTCCAACGCATATCAATCCTTCTTTGATATTCCTGAACAGTTCAACGTGCGAGCACGGTCTTCGTTGTCGAGCAAGCTCGCGTCAGCGCGTCTTCGAGACCTTCCCCGGAAACCGCTGCCGTCACAAGCCAAATCAAACCACCAAGCAGGGGAAGGAAGCAAGGAGACCGAAACAATGAAAAAGACAATCCTGACGGCCTCAATCATCGCAGCAGCATGCATCGGCGGCCTGAGTCATTCACAGGACAATACGCTCAGCTTCTTCATCACCAGCGTGGGTTCCGGTGACGGCGCCAATCTGGGCGGCCTCGCGGGTGCGGATGCCCACTGCGCAGCGCTCGCCACGGCCGTCGGTGCCGGTGGCAAGACCTGGGCAGCCTATCTGAGCACCCAGGCCAAGGGCGGCCAGCCCGCCATCAATGCCCGCGATCGCATCGGCAGCGGCCCCTGGTACAACGCCCGCGGCGTCATGATCGCCGCCAACGTGGACCAGCTTCACAGCGAAGCGGCGCTCACCGGCAAGGAAGGTTCGCTGACCGAGTCCGGTGCCATGGTCAATGGCCGCGGCGACACGCCGAACACGCACGACATTCTGACCGGTTCCCAGCTCGACGGAACGGCATTCCCGGCCGATTCCGATCTGACCTGTAACAACTGGACCAGCAACAGTGCGGGCCAGGCGCAGGTCGGCCACCACGATCGTCAGGGAGGCGGTGCCAACCCCACTTCCTGGAACAGTGCCCACGCCAGCCGTAGCTGCAGCCAGGAAGACCTGATTGCCACAGGCGGCAACGGCTACTTCTACTGCTTCGCCTACTGAGCCCGCAAGTCTGGGGATCAAACGCAAACCGCGCAGCAAGACCAATCGCCTGCAAGGCAGGCTCCTGCAACCCGGAACTTCCCTTCCCCGTAGGAGCCAGCCCTGCTGGCGATCAAACGCAAACCACACAGCAGGATCAATCGCCAGCAGGGCTGGCTCCTGCACTTGGGAGTTCCCCTCCCTGCTGTTTCCCCGCGTGCGATTCAGGTAGTATTTCGGCGTTCCCATCACTTGCCGAGACAGTGGTTCCACCATGGAGTTCAAGGATTACTACAAGGTGCTGGACGTCGAGCCGGACGCCGACCTCAAGACTATCAAAACGGCATACCGCAGGCTTGCACGCAAATATCACCCCGACGTCAGTGACCAGCACGACGCCGAGAAGAAATTCAAGGACGTCGCCGAAGCCTACGAAGTGCTGTCCGACGACAAGAAGCGGGCGGAATACGATCAGCTTCGCCAATACGGCAGCGCCGGCCAATCCTTCGATCCCCCACCCGGCTGGCAAGGCGGGTCCGGTGGCTTCAGCGGCCAGGGCGATTTTTCCGACTTCTTCGAGAACATCTTCGGCGGCGGCCGCTTCCGCCAGCAGGGTGGCCCCTTTGGTGGCAGTGAGGATTTTGGCAGCCAGCGCGGGCGCGACATCGAAGTGGAACTGCCGCTGTTTCTGGAGGAAACCTTCTCCGACGACGCCCGCCCCATCGAATACAAATTGCCCCACTATGGCGAGAATGGGCGCCTGCCGGACATCCAGAAGACCCTGAAGGTGAAGATTCCCGTCGGCGTGGTGGATGGCGAACGCATCCGTCTGAAGGGTCAGGGTGCCCCCGGATTCGGCTCTGGCCCCGCCGGTGACCTGTATCTGCGGGTGCGCCTGATTCCGCACCCGCTGTTCGATGTCAGCGGGCACGATCTCAATCTGGTGGTGCCCGTGGCCCCCTGGGAGGCGGCGCTGGGCACCAAGCTCACCGTCCCGACCCTGACCGGCAAGATCAGCGTCACCATCAAACCCAACAGCCAGACCGGGCAACGCCTGCGCATCGCCGGCAAGGGGCTGCGCACCCGCGGCGGACACGGCGATCTGTATGCCGTGCTCAAGATCGTGATGCCACCGGAAAACAGTGAAGCAGCAAATTCCCACTGGCGTGAACTCGCGGAGAAAGCCGGTTTCAACCCGCGCAAGGAATGGGAGGCATAAGATGCAAATCGATTACTCTGTCAGCCTCGGCCTCACCGATGCCTGTTTCGCAATCGGCATTCAGAGCGACGAGGTCTGTGCCATCGTCGAGCATGGCATCGTGGCTCCCGAAGGCGACAGCCCGGAAGACTGGCTGTTCGATCTGGACATGATCTGCACTGCCAAACGCGCCACCCGCATGCAGCACGACCTGCATCTGGACTGGTCTGTCATCGCCCTGCTGATTTCCCTGCTGGATGAGCGGGATCGTCTGCGGGCCGACAACGCACAACTGCGACTGCAACTGCAGCGCTTCCTTCACGAATGAGCTTCCAGTCCCATGGCTATCGAAATCGAACGCAAATACCTTGTCATCGCCGACCGCCTGCCCAAGCTGCAGCACGGCGAGCGCATCGTGCAGGCCTATATCCCCACCGCCAACCGCAGCACCGTGCGTGTCCGGCTGTGTGATGCGCGCGCCTATCTCACGCTGAAAGGCCCCAATGAAGGCATCAGCCGCTCGGAATTCGAGTACCACATTCCGCTGGAGGATGCGCAGGAAATTCTGGCGGGACTCTGCGCTCCGCAACGCATCGAGAAGACCCGTTACAACCTGATGCACAAGGGCATGGTCTGGGAAGTGGACGTGTTCGAGGGGGCCAATGCCGGGCTGATGCTGGCGGAGATTGAATTGCCCTCCGAAACCACCGAATTCGAGACCCCAGGCTGGGTCGGCACAGAAGTCAGTTCAGATCTGCGCTACTCCAATCAGGCACTGATGCGGGCGCCCTGGCCGCTGTGGGCAAGCGAGGACTAGGTGTCACACAATCGACACTGAAGAGTCACCCTGCTGTCACCTTGCTCCCCTATGCTGCGCTCATTCCGATCACAAGAGGTGACTGGCATGAGCGCTGCGAACACCGCAAGGCCCCTGCAAAACCCACTCAGATACCGCGCTATCTTTCTCTCCGACATCCACCTTGGCTTCAAAGGCTGCCAGGCCGACTTCCTTCTCGATTTCCTCAAGCGTACCGAATCCGATTTTCTGTACCTGGTCGGCGACATCTTCGACGGTTGGGAAATGAAAAAGAAATCCTACTGGCCCGCCTCTCATCAGGCCGTGGTAAACGCCATTCTGAAGAAAGCCGCAAAAGGCACGCGCGTGATCTACACTCCCGGCAATCACGATGAAAGTGCTCGCCACTACTGCGGTCACAGCTTTGACAATATCGAGATACGCGACACCGCAGTGCACACCACGGCAGACAAGCGCCGCCTGCTGGTATTGCACGGTGACCAGTTTGATTCCGTCGTCAAATACAGCCCTTTCCTGTCGAAGGTAGGCAGTTCGATGTATGGCCAGTTGCTGTTCGTGAACCGCATCATCAACGGCTTTCGCCGCCTTGTCGGGCTACCCTACTGGTCGCTTGCCGCGCACCTGAAACAGAAAGTCAAAAACGTGGTGAGCTATATCGGCAAGTTTGAGGAAGCGGTGGTGGAGTCCGCCCGTCTTGAACAGGTGGAAGGGGTGGTCTGCGGCCATATACATCACGCGGAAATCGTGATGTTTGAAGACATTCTCTACTGCAACACCGGCGACTGGGTAGAGAGCTGTACCGCCATGGTGGAAGGCCATAACGGAACGCTCGAAATTCTCAAATGGACGGAGCGCGCCACCCGCCTGAAATCAGACGAGCGGGCGCTGGAGACTCCGACACTCAACGCCGCGTGAACTTGCGGACGGCCGTCTCGACCACCTCCGCCGCGTAGAGATTGCCCTGCTCGTCCACGGTGACGCCCTCACCGTGGCTGGTGGTGCCCTGCGGGTTTTTCACCGGGTCCGGGCTGAACGCCGTCACGAAGCCATCGACCACACTGCCGACACGGATGCCGCGCTCCCAGCCGGGGTTGCGCTCGGGTCCGGTGTTGGACTCGGAATCGGCTGCGTAAAGAATGTCATGATCGTCGATATACACATCGCTGGGACGTCCGAACTGCGTCCAGCTCATGAGAAACTCGCCATCCTGCGTGAAAAGCTGAATGCGGCTGTTGCCGCGATCGGCCACGAACAAACGGCCCTGCGAATCCATTGCCAGCGCATGGGGCACCCGAAACTCTCCGCCCTCGGCGCCGACATGCCCCCACTCGGTGAGGTATTCGCCCTGGCTGTTGAATTTCACGATGCGGTTTGGTGTGGAGCTGTTGTGTCCATCGGCGACAAAGATGTCGCCATTGGGTGCCACCAGCACATCGTTGGGAGCGTTGAAGAAGTAGTGCCCGGTACCGGCAACGCCGGCAATCCCGATACTCATCAGCAGCTCACCCTGCGGGCTGAACTTGTGCACCTGGTTTCCCTTGCGGCCTTCGCGTGCCACTGCCGCGTCTGTCACCCAGAGATTGCCTTCCTGGTCCACGTATATGCCGTGCGGCCAGACGAACATGCCGGCGCCGAAGCTGCGCACGATGTTGCCATCGCGGTCCAGCAGCATGATCGGGTCCACATCGACACGATCCTCGCAGCTTCCCGGGCCACGGTTGCCCCCGCAGCGGTCCGCCACCCAGATCATGCCGTCCCCTGCGTAGTGAATGGCGCTGGCAGCCCCCCACTCGCGCCCGGCAGGCAGATTGCCGAAAGCGGTTTCGCTGCGAACATAGGGATTTGGAATAAAACTTCCCGGGGCCTGCTCTCCCGAACAGGCGACAAACAGAAACAGCAGGGAATAAAACAGGGGAAACCGCAGATTGCGAAGGATCATGGCAGCACTCTCATTGTTGTTTTTGGGCTCAGGACACGAACATACGGAATACTACGCCAAAAACCCCTTGCAATCACAGCACCAAGGTCAGCAGGGTGGATTCCGTGCATTTTGCACAAAGCACTGGCGGTAGCACCCCTGATCGGTATACTGGACCGGTCACCATGTTCCACCCACAACGATGAGAATAAGAACAATGAAGACACTCACCCGCGGCATGCTTGCCGCCGCTTTTTCTGCATTTCTCGGCACACAGTCCCTGCCGGCCCTCAGCGCCAACGAGGTCATTCTTGGCCCGGTCGGTCCCAGCCCCTACAACATTATTCCCGCATGGCACAAACCCTTTGCCCAACCCGGCTTCGCCTTTGGCGGCAACTCCGGCGTGCAGGCGGAATCCCCCGATCGCATCCTCGTGGCCATGCGCGGGGAGTACCGACTGCCACAACCCATTCCCGGTGAGTATGCCGGCTATGCAGGCTCCCTCGGGGTGAACGTGCTGACGGACACGGAGCCGCGTACCTGGCAAAACTGCCTGTACGAACTGGACGGCAACGGCAACATCATCACCATCTGGGACCAGTGGGACGTGTTGTGCCAGAACTCCGACGGCCCCGGCCCGCACCGGATTCGCGTCAGTCCCTACGACCCGGAACGCCGCGTCTGGGTGATCAACGAGACCTTTCACACCATTTACGTCTTCAGCAATGATGGCAGCGAACTGATCATGTCCTTCGGCGAGAAGCGCGTGCCGGGCAGCGACAAGACCCACTTCGGTCGCCCCCAGGATGTCGCCTTCCTGCCGGACGGCCGTGTGCTGATTGCCGACGGGCTGGACAATCACCGCATCGTGATCCTCGACAAGAACTTTGACTACCTGTCGGAATTCGGCGGCTACGGCACCGGCCCCGGGCAGTTCAACGGTGTGCACTCCGTTGCCGTCGGCCCCAACGGGTTGATCTTCGGACTGGATCGCTCCGGTGGCCGCGTCAATGTGTTCCGCACCACGTCCGACCCGGCCGTGATGGAATACGTGGACACCTGGGATGGCTTCAGCCTGCCGCTGGACATGATTGTGAACGAGGATTCGGTATGGATGACAGACCTGAACCCGTTGCGCTTCGTCAAACTCGACTTCAACGGCAATCGCCTGTACTCCTGGATTGTGGAGCGCGACGGGCCGACGGGCTTCCTGGAGGTGCATGCCTTTACGGTGGATTCCGACCTGAACCTGATCGGAGGAGACAACCAGTACGGCCGCTCCCAGAAGATGGTGCCCAAACCCGGCGTCGATCCCGATCTGCTGATCAAGACCCCCTGGTACCAGCGTTAGGCCCGGTGCCGCACTCTCTGTCTGGGTGGAATCGGTGCCAGTGGCACCGGCTCCACCCAGCGCAGGCTGTGAAAATCGAAGCCCAGCTCCAGGGTCGGCTTGATCACGCAGAAATACGGTGACAGGTCAAAATCCCTCGGCACATAGTGCGTGTAGTGCCGCTGCTCCAGGTGCGTTTCCCCCGACTCCTCCTGCAATCTCTCCCTCGGCAGAATCGGATAATTGATCGACTGGAAGGCCTGCGCAATCAGGGTGGAGCAGATGGCCTTGGTCGGCTCCCCGCTGCCCAGGCTCAGCATCTGCCGACGATAGCGCGTAGGAACTGCGGGGTTCTGGATCAGGTATCGCATCAGATCGAATATATTCTTCAGATCGTAGCGGTAACCGAGCCGCTCCCGCACAAAGCTCAGCAACTGCTCACGCTCTTCATCCGACAGCCCGACCGGGCGACAGATGCGCACGTTGTAGCTCGCGTATTTGGACAGCGGCACCAGCGTCACCCCGGCGTTGAGGTCCGCTTCCACCAGCGAGGGCGTATGCAGGGTGCGGGCGTCATCGCCCATATACAGGCAGGCGTGGGACCAGGTGGACTGGGTCAGATATTTGATCGCCGTACTGATGCGGCTGTTGCCATCCACCAGCAGAATGTCCCCGGGACGGATGACCTGCACCACCCGCTCGATGATCGCGGTGTCGTGCTGCTGATACCCCGGCCTCGGCTTGCTGAGAAAGCTCGCCAGATAGCTGCCAATACTGCGTGTAATCTTCAACATACGTGTGTCCCGAATCCTCCAGGCCAGTGAACTCTGACCGACCCGGCTGCCCAATAAGGTAACTCAAGTGCCAGATTTTTTCAGTTATACTCTTGAGCCGCACACCGGTGAGGCACACCGGGCAGCACGCATCAGGGGGAGGCCGACATGAGCATCGACTGCAGCAAATTTCTCATCAATGGAGTCTGGACACAGCCCGTGGGACGCGACCGGCTGCCGGTCATCAACCCGGCCACCGAGCAGGCATTCGCGCAAATCAGCCTGGGCACGGCAGAGGATGTCGATGCTGCGGTGAAAGCGGCACGCGCGGCGTTCGGCCCCTGGTCGCGCACGCCCGTCGAGGAACGCGCCGCCATTCTTGAACGCATCATCGCCGGCATGAAGGCACGGGGAGAAGAACTGGCGCAGGCGGTCTCGCAGGAAATGGGCGCCCCCATCCAGTTCGCGCGCAATGCCCAGGTCGGCGCGGGCATCGCCCACTTCGTCACAGCGCTGACTCTTCTGCGCGGCTTTGCCTTTGAGGAAACCCGTGGCAACACACGCATCATGCATGAACCCATCGGCGTCTGCGGTTTCATCACCCCGTGGAACTGGCCCCTGAACCAGATTACCTGCAAGGTGGCACCGGCGCTGGCTGCAGGCTGCACCATGGTGCTCAAACCCAGCGAGTTGGCGCCCGTCAGCGCCTGCGTGCTCAGTGAAATTCTCGTGGCAGCAGGCGTACCTGCCGGTGTCTACAATCTGGTCAATGGCGACGGAGCGGGCGTGGGGGCCGCCATTGCCGCGCACCCCGACATCGATCTGGTGTCCTTCACCGGCTCCACCCGCGCCGGGCGAGAGGTGGCAAAGGCTGCTGCTGACTCCATCAAGAAGGTGACCCAAGAACTGGGGGGAAAATCAGCCAACATCATTCTGGACGATGCCGATTTCGCTCGCGCCGTCACCACCGGCGTACTGGCTTGCTTCAGCAACAGCGGTCAGTCCTGCAACGCGCCCACCCGGATGCTGGTGCCGGAAGCAAGACTGGAAGAGGCCATCGCCATTGCGACCGCCGCCGCGGCAAAGTCGATTCCAGGAGACCCGGCCAGTGACACCACTCGCCTGGGGCCGGTCGTCAGCCAGGCGCAGTACGAACGCATTCAGACGCTGATCAACAAAGGCATCGAGGAAGGGGCGCAAGCCGTGGTGGGAGGCCCCGGCAAGCCCGAGGGCTGTGAGACAGGGTATTTCGTGCGCCCCACCATCTTCGCCCACGCCAATAACCGCATGACCATCGCCCAAGAGGAAATTTTCGGCCCTGTGCTCACGCTGCTCACCTACCGCGACGACGAAGATGCCATCGCCCAGGCCAACGACTCGCCTTACGGTTTGTCGGGCTATGTCTGGGGCGAACCGGAACATGCCCGCGCCGTCGCCAGACGCCTGCGCACCGGCATGGTCCACATCAACGGCGCAGGCCCCGACTTTGCCGCCCCCTTTGGCGGCTACAAACAGTCAGGCAACGGGCGCGAATGGGGCCTGGAAGGTTTCCGCGAATTCCTGGAAACCAAGGCCATACTGGGTTTCGGAGCCTGAAAACGACGAAGCCCGAAGCGCATAAACGCCCCGGGCTTCGCAATCGCTCAACGCGTCACACCATCAGTGGTGATGGTGATCGCCGTGTGCATGCACGTGACCGTGATCGATCTCTTCCGGCGTTGCCTCGCGAATGCTGACCACTTCCACATCGAAATGCAGGGTCTTGCCCGCCATCTCGTGGTTGCCGTCGATGGTGACCTTGTCGCCATCTACCGCCTTGACGGTGATGTGCTGGTGGCCGTGTTCGCCCTGGGCTGTGAACACCATGCCGGGCTCAATCTTGTCGACCCCGCGGAACATGGACTTGTCGAGGGTGTGGACGAGGTCCGGATTCACCTCGCCGTAGGCCAGCTCGGGCGGAATGACCGCCTGGAAAGAGTCACCGGCCTTCTTGCCTTCCAGTTCCTTCTCCAGCCCCGGAATCAGGCCCTGGGTGCCGTGCAGATACATCAGGGGTTCGCCGCCCGATGAAGAGTCCAGGACTTCCCCCTCTGCGTTTTTGAGCGTGTAGTGAATCTCCACGACGGAGTGCTTGCCGATGGTGTCAGTCATATTGTGGTCCTGGTCTTGAGTGAATTGGCAGGAGCGTCATTATAAGGATATGGCGCGCCGGGGAAAGGGCGAACTACTCCGCCAGCGAGCCAAAGCGCTCCTGCAGACGCCGCATGCCCGCCAGCCAGCGGTCGTAATCCGAGGTTTTGCGCTGCATATAGGTCAGCACTTCCGGGTGGGGAAGAATCAGGAAATGCTCGGCGTCCAGGGAGGCGACGACGGTATTCGCCAGTGCCTCCGGCTCCAGCATGCCGTCCACACCCGCCGCTCCGGTGCCACCCGCCGTCATGCGCGTACGCACCGCCTGCGGGCACAACACCGACACCTTGATGCCACGATCCCCGTAAGTGATCGCCAGCCACTCGGCAAAACCCACAGCGGCGTGCTTGGTCACAGCATAGGGCGCAGAGCCGATCTGATTGAGCAGGCCGGCGGCCGAGGCGGTGTTGAGCAGATAGCCTTCTCCCCGCGCCAGCATGACCGGCAGCACGGCCCGGGCCGCGAAGATATGGGCCATGACATTGATCTCCCAGATGCGCTGCCAGTCCCCGTCGGGCACCTCTTCGCTGCCAGGAATGAAAACTCCGGCATTGGAGCAGAACAGGTCGATATGACCGAACACCCGCAGCGCGCTGGCAACCAATGCCTGCACCTCGTTCTCCACACGAACATTGGTAGGCACTGCCAGAGCCTGGGTGTGATGCGCGATACGCTCCCGCACCTGCTCGCAACCCGCCGCGTCGATGTCTGCAATCACGACGCCGCGCGCACCTTCCGCCGCAAAGCGCTCACACAGTGCCCGCCCGATGCCGCTCGCACCCCCCGTCACCACCACTACCTTGCCTGTCAGTTTCATATCCGCCCCTTTATGGTTCGCTCAGTGCTGACAGGCGTTCACGAATGATAGCCTCGGCTTCCGCGACAATGCGGCTGACCAGTTCATCACATGTCGGTATGTCGTCGATCAGCCCCATGGCCATGCCGGCAGACCAGACACCGCTGTCCAGATCGCCAGTTGCAAACAGATCCCGCCCCCGGGTTCCCTTGACCAGTGGAGCGATCTCCTCGAAATCGGTATCACCGGGACGCGATTCAATCTCCAGCACCTGTTGCGCAACGGAATTGCGGAAAACGCGGGAGGTATTGCGCAAGGTACGGAAGATGAGCGCCGTATCCCGTTCGCTGGCCGTCACCATGCGCTGCTTGACGTTCATGTGGACGGGTGCCTCCTGCGTGACCAGAAAGCGCGTTCCCATGTTGATGCCGTCGGCACCTAACGCCAGCGCCGCCGCCAGCCCGCGCCCGTCCGCAAAACCGCCGGAAGCCAGGAAAGGAATCCTCAACCGACGGGCCGCCAGGGGCAACAGGATCAGATTGCTCACATCGTCTTCGCCCGGGTGCCCCGCACACTCGAAGCCATCAACGCTCACGATATCGCAGCCCAATGCCTCGGCCTTGAGCGCGTGACGTACCGAGGTGCATTTGTGAATGACCGTTATTCCCGCCCCTTTCAACCGGGGCATGAACGGCTCCGGATTGCGTCCGGCGGTTTCCACAATGCGCACGCCACTCCCAACGATGGCCTCCACATACTCGTCATAGGGCACGGGCCGAAGAGTGGGCAGAATCGTGAGATTGACACCGAATGGCTGGTCGGTCATCTCCCGGCAGCGCAGAATCTCCCTGTGCAGCGCCTCGGGATCCGGCTGTGTCAGCGCGGTCAGTATGCCCAGCGCCCCCGCATTCGACACAGCGGAGGCCAGCTCCGCCCGACCGACCCATTGCATCCCCCCCTGGACAATCGGGTGCCGGATGCCCAGCATGCGCGTGATACGTGTCTGCATGAATTCCTCGTTCAAATTCTTCTGATCGCGGTCGTCCCGCCCGGCAGGCAGCACGTTTGACCGATTATAGGCACATCGCTGGAAGGCACAAAACCCGTGACAATCCGTCACCATTGTCGCTGGCAACTATGCTATATTGCGGCACCTAAAAACCCACAAAAACAAGGGAGAGACCAACATTGAACATCCATAGAGAGACATTGTCCCGCGATGGCAACCTGACAGCGGCAGGCAAGTGCTCGGGTAGTTTTACTCCCCGTTTGCTCGTTCTGTCCTGCGCAGCCGCCATGTCGGTGATCAGCAGCCCCACACTGCTGGCCCAATCCACCTCCGAGCAGCGCGCCATCGAAGAGATCATGGTGACCTCCTCCACCCGACGCCCCGAATCCCTGGCCGATGTGAACGCCAGTGTCGGCGTGCTGTCCCAGGAGGAACTGACCCTGGTGTCCCACCAGCATATCCAGGAAGTCGCCAACCGCCTGGCAGGGGTCAACATCAACCGCAACAACGGCCAGGAAAGCCTGACCTCCATTCGCTCTCCCGTTCTGACGGGTTCGGGCGCCTGCGGGGCCTTCCTGCTGGCCGAACAGGGCATCCCCCTGCGCGCCGCCGGTTTCTGTAACGTGAACGAACTGTTTGACGCCAACAGCGAAAACGCCTCCCGCATCGAGGTCATCCGTGGCCCGGCGACCGCGTACTACGGCTCGAATGCCGTGCACGGCATGATCAACGTGGTACTGCCTGACCCTCACCAGGGTGGCGACCTTACCCTGGAAGCAGGCCCCCGCGGCACCACACGCGTCAACGCAACGCTGGGCATGGACTACGGTAACTTCAAGCACATGTTCCTGGCCAATGGCACCTCCGAGAAGGGTTACCGTGCCGACAGCGGCTACGACCAGCAAAAACTGTCCTGGCGCTACCAGTACCAGACTGCCGGTGGCGTGTTCCTGGACGGCGGCTTTACAGTCACCAACCTGAACCAGGAAACCGCAGGTTATGTTGAGGGCACGGATGCGTACAAGGACGATGTCCTGCGCAAGACCAACCCCAACCCCGAAGCCTACCGCGACAACCAGAGCTTCCGTGCCTGGACCCGCATCAGTAAGACCCTGGACAACGGCTGGGAACTGGTGGCCACGCCCTATTACCGCAAGGCCGACCTGAACTTCATCCAGCACTTCCTGCCGGGCGCCCCAACGGAGGACAACCAACACTCCAGCGTCGGCATGCAGTTTGCCAGCTACAAGGATCTGGACGAGAACACCATGCTGTCTTTCGGCCTAGACACCGAGATGACCCAGGGTTCCCTGCTGCAGGAACAGCGCTTCCCGACAACGGGTTCCGCCTTCCTCGTGGCCACCATTCCGGTCGGCAAACAGTATGACTACGATGTCGATGCCACCCAGCTCGCTCCCTTCGCCCACTTCCAGCGCTACTGGGACAACGGCTGGGACATCTCCCTGGGTCTGCGCTATGAGCGCATGGAGTACGACTACGACAACCGCATGCTGGACGGTCGTACCAAGGAAGACGGGACTCCCTGCGCCATGGGCGGCTGCCGTTACAATCGCCCCGCCGACCGTTCCGACAGCTTCGGCAACTGGGCACCCAAGTTCGCCGTACGCTACCAGATCAACGATACCTACAACGCACAACTGCGCCTGAACAAGGGCTACCGTGCTCCGCAGGCCACCGAGCTGTACCGCCTGCAGAACACGCAGACCGTTGCCGACCTGGATGCCGTGGAAATCAGTAGCGCTGAAATCGGTCTGGACGCGGCTGCGGACGCGTGGCAGTACGCCGTCACCGCCTATTACATGGACAAGAAGAACGAGATCATCACGGACAGCAGCCGGATCAATCTCAACGGCAGCCACACCAAGCACCGTGGTCTTGAGCTCTCCGGCGCCCTGGATCTGAACGAGCAGTGGCGCGTCTCCGGCGCCTACAACTTTGCCCGTCACACCTACGAGAACGACGATTTCTCCGGCGGCGTGAACATCAATGGCAACGATGTGGACACCGCACCGCGCCGCTTCGGCAGTTTCCAACTGCGCTGGCAGCCCATGGCGAACCTCTTCACCGAACTGGAGTGGGTGGACTCAGGCCCCTACTACACCAACCCGGAGAACCTGAACCGTTACGACGGGCATGACCTCTTCAACCTGCGCACCCGCTGGCAGGCAAGTGAAGACATCACGCTGGCGCTGAACATCCTGAACCTGACGGATGTGAAGTATGCCGAACGTGCGGACTTCTCCTTCGGCAACGACCGTTACTTCCCGGGGGAACCGCTGCGTGCATTCCTCTCCGTGAACTGGAAGTTCAACTAATACAGCAAATGCTGTCTCCAGAAAAAAGGCCCGGCGTGTCTGCGACACACCGGGCCTTTTTCTTGCCGGGCAACATGGGAAAAGGCAGGCATTTGCCGAAGCGTGCTCGCATCGATCAGAAGAATTTGCGCCGCGTCATTTTTGTTTATAATCGGCCTGACCCCTTGATGCGAACGCTCCCATGACAGCGCTCTACAGCGACGACCCCATGCTTCAGAAACTGCTGCGCTTCTTCAAGCAGACGCAGGCGTTCGAGCGCCGTCCGATCCAGCACCCCGATCAAACCATCAACCGCCTGATACATTCCGCAGAGCTTCCGGCGCGGCAGTTTCGACGGGCGGCAGTGCTGATCGCGATTGTCACCGATCTGGAGATTCCCGCCATCGTACTGACCCAGCGCACCGAACACCTGAGCAGCCATCCGGGTCAGGTGGCCTTCCCCGGCGGCAAGGAAGACCCGGGCGATGCCGGGCCCGTGCATACCGCCCTGCGCGAAAGTGAAGAAGAGATTGGGCTGCCCGCCGACGCCGTGCGGGTCATCGGTCGCCTGGGGGAACTGCTGATGCCCTCGGGCTACTGCGTCACCCCAATCGTTGGACTGATGTCGTCCCGCACCCCCCTTGAGCCGTCGCCACGCGAGGTCGCCCATATTTTCCATCTGCCCCTGCAACTGGCACTCGATGCCACGCAATACCAGCGCAAAACCATGCGGATTCAGGACTCACAGCGGGAAATTCTGGAAATGCACTACGAGGGCTACCGGATCTGGGGGGCGACCGCCGCCATTCTGCATCATCTGGCCCGGGAAATCGGCAGCGCCACGGACTGAGTTCTACAAATCGCCAAGCAGCAGGTCGCGCTCGTCCTTGCTGACATGTGTCTCTTCGCGATCCGGCGCATGCCGCACGCAGTTGCGACCGGCATCTTTCGCCTGGTACAGCCAGGTGTCCACCCGCGCCACGAATGCTCCCGCATCGATCTGCTCCAGGCTGCCGAGACAATCCACACCAAAACTCGCCGTCACCACCACGCTCTGATCCTCCACCTGCAAAGGCGACCCAACAAGGCGCACTCTCAGACGCTCTGCCAGCTTGATTGCTGCATGCAGGCTCGTATCCGGCAAGACAATGGCAAACTCCTCGCCACCATAGCGACAGGGAATATCCAGACGCCGCAGGGAATTGCTGATGATGCGGGCGACATGAGCCAGGGCAATATTGCCGACCTCATGCCCCCAGTGGTCGTTGAAGCTCTTGAAGTGATCGATATCCAGAAGAATGAGCGATACCGGGTGGCCGGAGCGGCGGCTGCGCTCCATCTCCAGATCCATGGACTGCAGGAAGTGCCGGTAATTGTAGAGCCCGGTGAGTTCATCAACACGCACCATGGTGTTGAGCGCCTGCACCTCCTGCCGCAGTTTCACAACTTCGTCTGCAAAGGGACAACTGTCACCATGTACAGGGCACGGTGACTGGGAGGCTGGCAACTCCGAACCTGATGCTACAGATTTAGTCAAAAGCGCTCCTCATCCGCTCCCGGTGTTTGGCTGTCAACAAGATCAGAGTTTTTCCAGCACTGCCTCAGCAGAGCTAATCCCGATATCGCCGCCTGGCTCGACACCAAGATAGGTCACCACGCCATCCTCCACGATCATCGCGTAGCGCTTGCTGCGCTTGCCCATGCCGTACGCCGTGGCATCCAGCTCCAGCCCCACCGCGTCGGTGAAGACGCTATTGCCGTCCCCCAGCATGAGAATCTCACCCGCATTCTGCGCTGTGCCCCAGGCATGCATCACGAAGGCATCGTTCACGGACACGCAGGCAATGGTATCCACGCCCTTGTCCTTGATCTTGTCTGCCAGCACCACGAAGCCTGGCAGATGGGAGATCGAACAGCCCGGAGTAAAGGCGCCGGGGACGGCGAACAGCACGACCTTCTTGCCCGCGAAAATCGCGTCAGTGCTGATGTCCTGCGGGCCTTTCTCGCCCATGATCTTGAGGGTTGCTGCGGGAATCTTGTCGCCTGTTGCGATTGCCATGAATGCGTCTCCAAAGTGGTTGGGTCGGTTCGTCTGCGGTGGCGGGTACTTGTGTTCGTGCCCTGCCCCGACTGTTTACGCCAGGGATGGTAGCAAAATCACCGACGCTTACACAGGTCCGCGAAACGGTGCACAGCACTCGCCCTGCCTGTATCATGGGCAGCCGCCAAGTGCTTACCGGACATCGCGATGGATACCGTGTTCTTCTGGGCATCAAAGCTGGTCTGGGCCCTGATCTCCCCCGACAGCCTGCTGCTGATTCTGCTGCTGACCGCCTACGGACTGATTCTGCTGGGACTGCGCCGCTCCGGGCGCCTGCTGCTGGGGGTTACCTGTCTGCTGGCGCTGCTGGTTGCCTGGCTGCCACTGGGGGAATGGCTCGGCGCGCCTCTGGAATCCCGCTTTCCGTCATCGCCGGCCCTGCCCCCGAACGTGGATGGCGTGATTGTCCTGGGCGGTTTCATCGACTCACCACGAAGTGCCGCCTGGCAGCAGGTGCAACTCAACGAGGCCGGGGAGCGCTGGGAGAGGTTCACACAACTGGCCAGGCGCTATCCGCAGGCAAGGCTTGTCGTGACTGGCGGCAGCGGTGCCCTTGGCGGGCAGCACATGAAGGAAACCGACAGCATTCCCGCGCTGATGCAGCAGGCCGGTCTGGGCGATCGTGAGATTCTGCTGGAGACCGAATCCCGCAACACCTGGGAGAACGTGGTTCTGAGCAGAGAACTGGTGAACCCGCAGGCCGATGAGCACTGGCTGCTGGTGACCTCTGCCGCCCACATGCCCCGTGCCGTCGGCATCTTCTGCGCCCAGGACTGGCCGGTCACGCCCGTGCCCGTGGATTTCAGGACCGAACGCAATGGGCTCTGGCGTGTCGAACTGCGCTTTGCCGAACACCTGCTGAGCCTGCGGGAAGCAACCCACGAGTGGGTCGGCTTGCTGGCCTACTTCGTCACGGGGAAAACGGCGCGTTTTCTGCCGGGAGAAGCCAACCGTTGCGTCAACGCCTAGCCTTGGCTGTCTCGCTAGTCGTCCGCAGCAGGGGAAACGGCATTGACCACGGAATCGATCCACTGAACGTGGTCCGATACCCGCTCGTAGACGCCTACAGCCCCGTAGAGCCCCTGCACCCCCGGGGGAGCCTCATGGGGCGCAATCTCTCCGATGGCAATACCTGCAACGCGCCAGCCGTCGGACGTTTCCAGCAGCGCCGGCCCACCGCTATCACCAAGCCCGGGCAGCCCCTCTAGCGGCACCGCCTCATTGCCGGGCCGACGCGGATCGTCGAAGTCAAATCGCAGGCGTCCGCGAATCTCGGAAATGCGGTTCTGCGCTTTGCGGAAGCGGCCATCGTCGTGCTGGATACCCGTTGTCCCGAGGCCGGAAAATCCCCAGCCAAGCAGTGTCACGACCTGGTGGAGCTCGTCATGCTCACGATACAGAGCCAGTGGCTGCGGCACCACTACCGGTTCACTCAGATGCAACAGGGCCAGGTCCACTTCCTCACTGGCGTGTGCCTCGTCGTAGCGAAAGGCGTAATTGGGATGCACAACCACGGCATCGATGCCACGCATGGCACCGGCGATTGTGACCACGTATTCCCCGGCCCGGTCGATATGCGCCTGCAGATCGGTTTCCTCCACGCAATGGGCTGCAGTGAGCGCCCACTGTCGATCGATCAGCGTTGCCACGCAGATCTTGCGTGCCGAACGCTGCTCCAGCCAGAAGACGGCAGGAAAACTGGTTTCGCTGGCAAGGTATCGCGCGTATCCAGTATCATGCCGGATAACGATGGCGTGCACGCTGCTCAAAGGCAGCAACAGGATGGTCGGCAGCAGAATGGCTGCGATGAAAGTTCTAACTGGCACCCGTCTCTCACTTTACTGATTATTGCTTCATTGATGCCTGCGCCGGATATCCGGCAGCAACCGGGAAACTCCCATGACGAACAAGGACGACGATCGCGAATACGAACAGAGCGGCCTCTACCCGCCAGGCCAGAAACCCTTTCGCCTGTTTCGCCTTCTGGGATTTCTGGTGGGGGTGATTGTGTTCATTGCCGTCGCCGCCTACGCGCTCGACAGAATTCTTCTGTAGCAGGTTGCCGACACGCTATCTGCGTTGCCGCAGACGTCGGGCAACCCGCAGATTCGGCCGCTCCCGTTTGCGCGTTGCCATGCGCGCAATCGAATACAGGCGGAACATGATCACAATCACGGCCACCACCACGAAGGCAATGATGCTGAATATCAGCCATTGCTCCTGGGTCCAGTTACTGGTGATCAGCCAACGTTCCAGCATGGTAATCTCTCCCGTTCTTGGGCGCCCATTATGAAACAGACGCCTCTCCAGAATCCACCCGCTCAGGACTCGTCCATCAGGCGGTGCAGCAGCTCCTCGATATCGCGGATGCGCTGGTAGGGATCGTTCAGCTCCAGCAGTGCCTGCTTGCGCTCCAGCGTCAACGGCACCAGCTCACTCAGACGCCAACCCAGTTCGCGCAGATCGTGATAGGCGATATTCATGCCCAGCTTGTTGATCACCGGATGGCTGACCAGTTGCTCCACCAGATCCACCAGTGCCTCCTGGGATTCATCCACCTCCAGAGGCGGTTCACCGGCATAGTCAGTGTCGCTGTAGCGCACCCGCGCCATCAGCAACTGGCTGTCCTCGTAGTGGCAGTCCTCCACCTCGAACTTGCGCTCTCCCTCCACGGTGATGCCCAGCAGACCATTGGGAAGCTGATCCCAATCCACGATTCGCGCGAGCATGCCGATGCGGTGCACCTGCTGTCGCGTGCCCGGGCGCATCACTTCCTCGCCCTCACGCAGCAGACATACCCCGAAACCGCTGTTGCTGCGCAGACACTGGGTCACCAGATTGAGGTAGCGCTGCTCGAAAATCTGCAGCGGCAAGCGGCCCTTCGGGAACAATACGGATTTCAGCGGAAACAGGGCAATGGTGTCGCTGTTCCCGGTGTCGGTCCTCGTACTCTCCATATCAAACATCCGCCCCCGGCGTCATGACGTCAGCCCGCACGAGCCTGCAGCGCCTGAATGAGTTTCTGATGGATGCCGCCGAAACCGCCATTGCTCATGATCACGACATCGTCCCCGGGGCGGGTTTCCGCCAGCAGCAGGGCAATAATGCCGTCGATGGAGTCCAGCACCCGGGCCGGTGTCGGGCTGCTGCGGGCCACGCGCTGCAGATCCAGCGCCACGGAGCCGGAATCGAACCACAGGGTCAGATCGGCGGGATGACAGGCCTCACCCAGCACGGCCTGGTGTACGCCCATCTTCATGGTGTTGGAGCGCGGCTCGATGACCGCGATCAAACGCCCCTTGCGCCCGCTGCTGTTGTACTTGGCACGCATGCCGCGCAGCGTGGTCTCGATGGCGGTGGGGTGGTGGGCAAAATCGTCGTAGACGCGCACGCCAGCCACCTCACCCAGCAGTTCCTGGCGCCGCTTCACGCCCTTGAACTGCGTCAATGCCTCGCAGGCCACGGCAATTTCCACGCCCGCATGATGGGCCGCCGCGACCGCCGCCAGCGCATTGCGCACGTTGTGCGTGCCGCTGAGGGACCAGGCGACCTGCGTGGCCGGTTGTGGCTGACCGTTGACGCGCTTGCCCAGCTCGAAGCGGCTGCCACCGTCATCCAGCAGACGGACATACCAGGACAGCGCCTCGTCCGCGTCACCCTGTCCGTCTTCCCCGACACCGAGCAGATCCATGGCCTGGCGCTCGCTCCAGCAGCCCTGGGCCAGCACCTGCGCCACATTGAGGTCATCCCGCGGAGACAGGATCAGCCCGCTGGGCGGAATGATGCGCACCAGATGATGAAACTGCCGCTGAATGGCGGCCAGGTCGGCAAAGATATCGCCATGGTCAAATTCCAGATTGTTGAAGATGGCGGTGCGCGGAGAGTAGTGCACGAACTTGGAACGCTTGTCGAAAAAGGCGCTGTCGTACTCGTCCGCCTCCACCACGAAGAACGGGGCCTCGCCGAGGTCTGCGGAGCTGCTGAAATTGCTGGCGACGCCGCCAATCAGAAAACCGGGTTTGAGGCCCGCATAGGTCAGAATCCAGGCCAGCATCGAGGTGGTTGTGGTCTTGCCGTGCGTCCCGGCAACCGCCAGCACCCAGCGCCCCTTGAGCACATAGCGCGACAGCCATTCCGGCCCGGAGCAATAGTCCAGGCCCTTGTCGAGGGTGTATTCCACCGCCGGGTTGCCGCGGGACATGGCATTGCCGATGACCACAAGGTCGGGATGTGGCTGCAGATGCGCGGGATCAAAACCCTGCTGCAGGGTGATGCCCTGTTCTTCGAGCTGGGTGCTCATCGGCGGGTAGACATTGGCGTCCGAGCCGCTGACGGTGTGCCCCATCTGCTTGGCCAGCACCGCAAGGCTGCCCATGAAGGTGCCACAGATGCCGAGAATGTGAATATGCATAGCGCCGCCTCTTGTGCAAAGTGGGCCGCATTGTCTCAAATTAGGGCGTGCAGTAACATCCCGACGGTTCCATCGCCACAGGCCTCACGAGCTCCATCATGCCAGCACACGAATCCTTCTGGGACTATTCCTGTCGCGTCTACGCCCGCCCCGGCGTCAGCACGCTGTGCCTGCATCTGCAGAACGAACACGGGCAGGACGTCAATCTGCTGCTGTTTGCCGCCTGGTTTGGCCAGACCCGGGGTGCACTGACGGACCCCGAGCTGCAGCGTGCGCTGACCTTCTCGCAAACCTGGGCAGACAAGGTGGTACGCCCGCTGCGCGGAGCCAGGAGCTGGCTGAAGGAGAAGACCGAGGGACTGACACCGCTGACGGATCTGGAGCGGGACGGCATGCAGGAGCTGAGGACGCAGATCAAGGCACTGGAGCTGCGCACCGAACACTATCAGCAGACACGCCTGGAGGCGATGGTCATATCGCCGCTACGAATACAGACACACGAGGAAGGCCTGGACGCCATGTTCGCCAACCTGCAACGCATGACCTCTGCCAACGCAGAGCCCTCCCCCGTGCTGCAGGAATCGCTCAGCGCGCTTTGCTCGGCCCTTGCCAGCGCTTGACGATGCCGACATCGATGTCGAACAGGTCGAGCACTCTGCCGACGCTGTGATTGATCAGATCGTCGATGGACTGCGGTTTGATGTACAGCGCCGGCATGGGCGGCGCGATGATGGCGCCGAGCTGGCAGGCCTTGAGCATCAGTTCGCAATGCCCGGCGTGCAGGGGCGATTCGCGCGGCATCAGCACCAGGCGGCGACGCTCCTTGAGCACCACGTCGGCAGCACGCACCAGCAGATTGTCCGCGTAGGAATTCACGATGCCGGACAGGGATTTCATCGAACACGGTGCCACAATCATGCCTTCTGTGCGGAACGAGCCGCTGGCAATGGAGGCCGCCATGTCGTTGTTGGAATGCACCTCGTCAGCCAGGGCCAGCACGTCGCTCAGCTCCCAGTCCGTCTCCAGCGCGATGTTCATTCTGGCGGAGGGTGTCAGGATCAGATGCGTCTCTACCTCCGGCACTTGCTTCAGCACCTCCAGCAGACGTATTCCATAGACCAGGCCACTGGCCCCCGACATTCCCACGGTGATTCGCATCGTGCTTCCTCTGACTCCCTCTGCGCATTTTGTGTTCATTCCAGCACGGACTTACCCCTGCTGGCGCTTGCCCCGCGATTGCCTTGCCGAGCGGCAAAAGGGTAACATCGCGGCATCTTCAACGGTCAGACTAGCAGGTTTCCCACCATGGCCAAAGCCAATCTTTTCTACGCCCAGTCGGGCGGTGTGACATCCGTCATCAATGCCAGTGCCTGCGGTGTGATCGAGACCGCGCGCCAGCACAAAGACAAAATCGGCAAGGTGTTTGCCGGTCGCAACGGCATCATCGGTGCCCTGCGCGAAGAGCTGATCGACACCGGCAAGGAGTCGGCCGCCACCATCGCCGCGCTGCGCCACACCCCGGCCGGGGCTTTCGGTTCCTGCCGCTACAAGCTGAAGTCCTATGCGGAAAACGCGGCCGAGTACGAACGCCTGATGGAGGTGTTCAAGGCACACAATATTCGCTACTTCCTCTACAACGGCGGCGGAGATTCCCAGGACACGGCCAACAAGCTGGCCCAGTTGAGCATCGAGAAAGGCTTCCCGATTCAGTGCATCGGCGTGCCCAAGACGGTGGACAACGATCTGCCCATTACCGACAACTGCCCCGGTTTCGGCTCCGTGGCCAAATACGTGGCCGTGTCCATTCGCGAGGCCGGGCTGGACGTCGCCTCCATGTGCGAGAGTTCCACCAAGGTCTTTGTGATGGAGGTGATGGGGCGTCACGCTGGCTGGATTGCCGGTGCCGCAGGCCTCGCCGCCGAGCAGGAAGGCGATGCGCCGCACATCATTCTGTTCCCGGAAATTGCCTTCGACCAGAAGAAGTTCCTGAAGAAAGTACAGTCCTGTGTGAAGCAGTACGGCTACTGCGCCATCGTGGTGTCGGAAGGAGCCCAGAACAAGGACGGCAGCTTCCTGGCCGCAACGGGCGGGAAAGACGCCTTCGGGCACGCTCAACTGGGCGGCGTGGCACCTTTCGTGGCGGAAATGGTCAAGCGCGAACTCGGCTACAAATACCACTGGGCAGTATCCGACTATCTGCAACGCGCCGCCCGTCACATCGGCTCCGCCACCGACGTCGCCCAGGCCTACGCCATGGGCCAGGCTGCCGTGGAATTTGCCCTGGCGGGCAAGAATGCCGTGATGCCCACCATCGTGCGCAAAGCGGGTAAGAAATACGCATGGTCAGTCGGCGAGGCGAAGCTGTCGGATGTGGCCAACGTGGAAAAAATGATGCCGCGCAATTTCATCAGCAAGGACGGCTTCGGGATTACACCGGAGGCGCGCGCATACTTCGCACCGCTGATTCAGGGTGAGGACTATCCGCCGTACAAGAATGGTCTGCCGCAGTACGCACGACTCAAGCAGGTACTGGTGCCAAAGAAACTGAAACCCTGGAAAGCCTGAGACAACGAGGCAGCGGTTGCACGCCTGGACTCAAGGGGCCAGGCGTTCCACATTCCAGCACTCGCCCGGCTGCAACGTGTATTCGAAGCGGTCGTGCAGGCGGTGTTCCCCGCCCTGCCAGAACTCGATCTGCAGCGGGCGCACTCGATACCCTCCCCAGAATTCCGGCAGCGGAATATCGGCTTCCTCGAACTTGCGCCCGATGGCCTGCCACTGCTTGATGAGGCTTTCCTTGGATGCCAGCGGTCGGCTCTGGGCAGACGCCCACGCCGCCAACTGGCTCTCCCGCGGGCGCGAGCTGAAATACTGCTGGGAATCCGCAACCGGCAATTTTTCCGCGACGCCGGAGACCTCCACCTGACGCTCGATGCTGTGCCACGGGAAGTGCAGACTCACCCGCGCATTGCAGGCAATCTCGCGCGCCTTGCGGCTCTCGTAGTTGGTAAAGAAGGTAAACCCGCGGGTGTCGAAGGACTTGAGCAGCACAATGCGCTGGCTCGGCTGTCCGTCCTTGCCCACAGAGGCCACCGTCATCGCGTTGGCATCAGGAATGCCCATGTCGATGGCTTCCTGCAGCCAGCGGGAGAACAGCTCAATGGGATCCGATGTCAGATCTTTCGAATGGAGACCGCCTCTGACGTATTCGCGGCGAATTGCTTGTAAATCCATGATGCGTCCTTACGATCGTGCCTGCCGACAGGGCGTCTGCAGACGCTCCCGCCAGCGCTTCCCAGTCATGCAGGCTTAGAGGAGTCTCTTAGCGGACAAAGTCGCCGTATTCCCAGACCTGATTGCGGATGGTGCCACTCGGATAGATGAACGTTCCGGGGCCATGCTTGTCATTGGCGAAGAAGCCGCCGACGTACTTCTGACCGTCCGGCCAGCGGTAAGTTCCCTGGCCCTGGTAGAGGTCGTTGACGAAATCGCCCGTGTAATTCTCGGTGTGCTCGGCCAGCCAGTGCTCGGAATACTTGTTCTCTGTCCAGTCCTTCAGCCCGAAGAAATAGGCTCCGTGGCCGTTGCGCTTGTCATTCTTCCACTCGCCGATGTAGAGCTTGTCACGACCGTTGTAGAAAGTACCGCGACCACTGCGCACGCCCATGTCCCAGTTGCCATCGTAGTAGGAGCGCTCGAAGCGCGAAATCATCTGGGTGAGCTTGCCGTTGCCATGGTACTTGCCGTCCTTGAAGTTGCCCCGGTAGACGTCTGTGCCCAGCGTGGTCTTGATCTCCAGGGTGCCGTAGCCGTTCTCGCAGTCCCCGAACGTGCATTCGCGGCTGAGTTCTTTCGCGGGTTCTGCGGACGTCTGTGCAGAAGATTGCGCCTGCGCGCCGAGCGCACCCAGACCCAGCAGGAGAGACAGCAGCAAAACCGTCAGTGAATGTCGTGGTGTCATGGCAATAAGCTCCTCCCGGCGTCCAGCGTTATACCAGCAATGTGCGGCGCTATTGTGACAGATTCAATGGCTGAGAGATTGTCGGGCATTAAATTTATCGCCTGCAGGCGATCACGGCTCAACCGATATGACGCAGCACTGTGAGCGGGCTGGTATTGACCACCCGGCGAGTCGCCATCAGCCCGAGCAGGCCGATGAGCACCATGCCGATGAGCGGGCCGGCGAGCCATGCCCAGTAATGCAGGGTGAAGCCCTGCTGGAACACTTCGGTCTGCAGATAGTACAGACAGGCCTCCGCCCCCAGCGTGGCAATCACGCCCGCCATCAGGCCGATGCTGGCGAACTCGATCAGGAGGCTACTGAGAATCAGCTTACGCCCCGCCCCAAGAGTGCGCAGAATGGCATTCTCGCGGAAGCGCTCGTCCAGCGTCGCGGTTACGCAGGCCAGCAGCACCAGCGCACCACATACCAGCACCAGTCCGGCGATCAGCTCGATGGCAGAGGTCACCTGGGCAATGATGTTCTGGATCTGTTCGATCAGCGCGTCAATCTCGATCACCACGATGGTGGGAAACTCCCGCAGCAGTTCGTTGATCATTACCTTCTCCTGCTGTGCCATCAGCGCGGTGGAGAGATAGGTGCCCCCCAGCCCGTCGAGTGTGCCCGGCGAGAAGATGATGAAGAAATTGGGCTGCATATTGTCCCAGCGTACGCTGCGCAGGCTCTGCACCTGGGCCTCAATGAGGCGCCCCTGCCCCACGTCGAATTCAATGGTGTCGCCCAGTTTCGCACCCAGGCGCTCGGCGTAATCGTCTTCCAGCGACACAAAACCGGGTTGCGGGTTTTCATCCCACCACTGCCCCGCCACAATCTCATTGTCGTTGGGCAGACGGCTGGTCCAGGTCACCTGACGGTTGCTGACGCGGCGGGGACGGCCGTCTTCCCCTTCTTCTTCGGCGCCCTGATCGCTGCCTCCGGCACTGCGTTCGGTGACATTGCTCTGCTCGTCATCGTCCATCCACTGCGGCCGCGGCTCCTCGCCGTTGATGCGGGTCACGCCCACGCTCATCATCGGGAAGAACTGGTTGGGCTCGACTCCGTGGCTGCGAAAGAAGGCCTCTATGCCGGGAATCTGCCCCTCGGTGACATTCATCAGGAAATGGTTAGGCGTGTTCTCGGGCAACTGCGCCTGCCAGTCGCGAATCAGATCCGTGCGCAGCAGGGTCAAGATCAGCAGGCACATGATGGTGAGCGAGAACACGAGAATCTGCAGCACGTTCTGCTTGCGGCGACGACGCGTCGCGGACATCGCCAGCTTCCACGCGTTCCCTGCTTTCATGCCCACACTGTTGCCGGAGCGCAGCAGCAACCAGGAAAGTCCCGACAACAGCAGCACCACCCCGGCGACCGCCAGCACCAGCACGCTGGTCAATACCACATCGCGGCTGTACCACAGAATCAGCACCAGGGAACCCACGAAACCCACGACATAGGGCAGACGGGCGCTCAGGGTGTTGCTGTCGAGATCCTTGCGTAACACCCGCAGCGGCGAGGTCTTGCGCAGCGCCAGTAGTGGCGGCAAGGCGAAAGACAGCAGACAGATGATCGCCGTCATGGAACCCACGACGTAGGGCGAGAAGCCTGCCGGGGGCAGATCGACCGCGATCACGGCGGCGAGCGCCCGCAGAATCAGCGCATGGATGCCCCAGCCGAGGAAGGAACCCAGCACGATGGCGATGGCGACCAGCACCACCTGAATGCTCATGTACAGGGTCATGATCTGCCCGGAGGTGCAGCCCAGAGTCTTGAGGATGGCCACGTAGTCGAAATGACGCTCACTGTAGCGGCGCGCGGTCAGCGCAATCGCCACCCCTGCCAGCAGCACGGCAAACAGGCTGCCCAGCAGCAGGAAGCTCTCGGCACGATTCAGCGCCTCGGCTACCTCGGAACTCTCGTCGCGCACATCGCGCAGGCGGAACTCACCGTTGGTGCGGGTACTGAGCCACTCGGCATAGGCCTCCAGCGCCGCAGCGTCCCCGGCGAAGAGATAGCGGTAGTTGACCCGGCTACCCACCTGAATGACCTCGGTCGCAGGCACATCTGCAGTATTGAGCATCAGGCGCGGCCCGGCGTTTTCCATCATGCCGCCCTGCTGCCGGTCGGGCTCCTGCACGATGACTCGCGTCACCCGCAGCTCGGCATTGCCCACGTAGAGAATGTCGCCGATGTCGGCGCCGAGTGCGGGCAGGACACGGGACTCCACCCAGACTTCCCCGGCGGGCGGCCCGCCATCGATGGGAACCCCCGACCCGAAGGCCCGGTCGGACACCAGCAACTGGCCGCGCAGCGGATAGGCATCGCTGACGGCCTTGGCGGACACCAGTACATTGCCGTTGTCGGAGAACACCATGGACCCGAAGGCCATGGTCTCTGCCGTGCGCAGCCCGAGCGTGCGGGCCTCTTCAATCCATTCGGCAGGCGCTTCACCCCGGCCGCTGAGCACGCGGTCTGCGGCCAGCATGTTGGCCGATTCTGCCAGCAATGCCTGTTCAAGCCGATCGGTGAACAACGCAATGCCGGTCACCGAGGTAACGGCCATCACCAGGGCAAGAAAGAGCAGGCGCAGCTCGCCGCCCTGCCAGTCGCGCCAGAGCAGGCGCAAGGACAGGCGCAGCAGGGTTGCCGGCGTCATGGGCTCGGCGGTCACACGACGCGCAGGGGCATCCCCGCCCGGTTTCGTCGCCAGATCCTGAACACTAGTGCTCATCGTGGGCCCCGGTCAGCGCAGGCTCTGCATCGCCATGGCGTTCATCACTGACGATTTCGCCCGCCACCAGCCGTACCGTGCGGTGGCACTGCCGCGCTAGGCGCTCGTCGTGCGTCACCAGCACCAGGGTGGTGGCGTATTCCTTGTTGAGGGAGAACAGCAGCTCAATGACGCGGGCACCGGTGGCACTGTCGAGGTTGCCAGTGGGCTCGTCCGCAAAGAGGATGCGCGCCTCGGAGGCAAAGGCACGGGCGATAGCGACGCGCTGCTGCTCGCCGCCGGAAAGCTGATTGGGGTAGTGATGGCTGCGCTCCCCAAGGCCCACCCGTTCCAGCAGGGCCGTCGCCTTTTCGCGGGCCTGGGTGTCGTTCTTGAGTTCGATGGGCAGCATGACGTTTTCCAGTGCCGTGAGGCTGGGCAGCAACTGGAACGATTGAAAGACGAAGCCCACCAGTTGACCCCGCAGAACCGCTCGCTGCTCTTCATCGAGGGTGCTCAGGCGATGTCCGTCCAGAATCACCTCGCCCGAACTGGCAGTGTCCAGCCCCGCCATGAGACCCAGAAGCGTGGACTTGCCGGAGCCGGATGCGCCGACAATCGCGACGGTCTCTGCCTCCTCGACCTCCAGTGACACTCCCTTGAGAATCACCAGTTCGCCTTCACTGGTCATCACGCGCTTGCAGAGGTTTTCAATCTTGATCATAGAAGCAGCCTTGCCATGAATGGTGGTCATTCCTGTGTTCCTGTCTTTACGCAGGACACCAGTAAACCGGTTCAGGCACCATTGTGGTGCGCACTCCGATAACCGGATACAAGACCGCGACTTTAGCCCAAACCTGTCCCGGGAGTCGAACGTTTCACCGGGCGCCAGACGCAGACGACCGCATGGGATTGAATAAGCCGGGGGGAAGCATTACAGTCTGGAACGAACACCTGAATGAGACGACACCACGAGAGATGAACATTTTTCCCGATAGAAATCAGATGGTTCGCGGCATCGCCCTGCTGTTTGTATGGGCCATGTGCGGTCTTTCCGTCCACGCACAGAGCGAGCAACAGACCATCGTGGTCTTCGGCGACAGCCTCAGCGCGGGCTATCGCATGGACCAGGAACAGGGCTGGGTGCACCTGCTGGCGCAGCGTCTGGAGGGAATCAGCGCAAACTACAGGGTGGTCAACGCGAGTGTCAGCGGCGAAACCACCACCGGGGGCCTCTCCCGCCTGCCGGCGACACTGGAGTCCAACAAGCCGGACATCGTGATTCTGGAACTGGGCGGCAATGACGGCTTACGCGGGCTGCCGGTGGCTAGCATCAAGGAGAACCTGATCCGGATGGTGGAGCTGAGCGAGGCGGCGGGGGCGAAGGTGATCCTGGCGGGCATCCAGATTCCGCCGAACTACGGGGCGCGCTACACGGGGCCGTTCACGAGCCAGTTTGCGGAAATCGCGGAAAGCATGTCGTTGCCCTTCATCCCGTTCCTGATCGATGGCATCGCGCAGCAGCGGGAGCTGATGCAGGACGATGGCATTCACCCGAAGGCAGAGGCGCAGGGCATGGTGCTGGACAATGTCTGGCCGGTACTGGCCGACGTTCTTGGTCTGGATCCTTCCCAGAGCTGAGGCTCATTTCTCCCCTTCTTCAAATTGCCCACTTGTCTCTGATGGGTGCAGTGCTTCGTAGCACGCTTCGGGAAACAGATAGAGACATTCAGAACACGCCAAAATGCTCACATCCCTGTGAAGGCTCGGCTCGCACCATCCTTGGTGCGAGACGGTTCTGCCTGCATCTATCTGTCTCCCAAAGCTGAGATATAGCCAACGACTAGGCTTTTGATGTTTGTAAAGAACGAAGGCATTAAACAAAGAGTCGCACCAAGCAAGAGCCGCGCGGCGAGGGAGTCGTGGCGGAGCGTCTCGCGCCATGGACGGCGCGAGCCGAGCCTGTACAGGGATGTACGCTTTTTGGCGTCTCCGACACGACTCCCTCGCCGCGCGGCTCGCAATACAACGAGAATCCCTTAGTGTTCACAGGTTTACTAACCGTCAGCACCACCCCTCACTTGTAGTGATTGCGGCGCCCCCGGTCGTCACTGTCATGACGACTGCGGGAAGAGTGACGGTCATTCGACGGGCGGCGCTCATAGCCACGGTCGTCACGGCGGTCCCGCTGCTGCAGCCCGAAGGGGGCGTAGCGCGGTGCCGGGCGGGTCACGATGATCGGACGCGACGAGTAGGAACGACTGGAATAGTAGGGAAAATCCCAGTCTCTGGTGTAGCGCACATAGCCGATGTCCAGATCGCCGAAGATCGCCCCGATGCTGATGAAGCTGCGGTCCAGGTAGCGGTAGCGCGGCTCGAAATGCACCTCACGATAGCGGCGATCCAGGCTGCGGTAGTGGCGCGACAGCGTGTCGTAGCGGGACTGGATATAGACACGCTCGTAGCGCCCATCGATCGCATCGCGGAAGCGGCTCGCCTCCAGCGCCAGTTCCTCCGCCTCCCGGCGCAGCGCACGGTGTTCGCCACTGTAGCGCAGTTCCCGGGCAATCTCCCGGCTGAGGGATTCCAGTTCGCGGGCCTGCTGGTGCAGATAGGCATCGGAAGCACTGGCCTGTGTGGCCAGCAGAGCCAGGCCCAGACTGATGATCAACATCTGGAAGGTTTTCATGTTGGACTCCTTCGCGCTGTGTCCTGCGACAGTGCGCGTTCTTGTGATCCGGGAGAATCGGTCTCCCTTGATACACAGTCTAGGCAGCCCACATGAACTTGAACTGAACGTCCCGGCAGTTCCTGCGTCTATTCGCCCGTAATGGCGAGATACTGGCGCACCACCGCGTCCATGCCCTGCTCCAGCGACTCCACCACCAGCGCGTGGCCAATGGAGACCTCCTCAATGCCGGGAATCTGCAGGAAGGTGGCGAGATTGTCGAGGTCGAGATCGTGCCCGGCGTTCAGGCCAATGCCCAGCTCGCGGGCACGAGCGGCTGTTGCCGCGTAGTCTGCCAGCACGGCGTCCTGGCGGTCGCTGCCAAAGGCAGCAGCGTAGCTTTCGGTATACAGCTCAATGCGGTCGGCGCCAACGTCGAGCACGGCATCTACCAGTGCCGGCACCGGGTCCAGGAACAGGCTGCTGCGCACCCCGGCCTGACGCAGGCGTGCCAGAATCTGCTTCAGGTCCGCGGCATTCGCCTGCACATCCCAGCCGTGATCCGAGGTCAACTGATCCGGCGCATCCGGCACCAGTGTGCACTGCGCCGGGCGCACCCGCTCCACCATCGCCAGAAACTCCGGTGAAGGGTAGCCCTCAATATTGAATTCGACGCCGGGATAGTCCTTCAACAGTTCGGTGATTTCCACCACGTCCTGTCGGGTCACATGACGCTCGTCGGGGCGCGGATGCACGGTGATGCCCTTCACGCCCAGCGCCAGCAGGCGGCGCACAAACACCAGCAGGTCCGGAAAATTGCGGCCGCGGGAATTGCGCAGCAGGGCGATCTTGTTCACGTTGACGCTGAGTACTGTCATGGGCTCCCCTCGTGGGTCTGTCGTGTGAATAACGGGTGTTTACACTACATCGTCCGGCTCGGAACCGGGTTTCAGAAATCCGTGCACGATGTGGTAGAAGGTTTGCGGCTTCTCGGCGTGCAGCCAGTGTCCTGTGTGCAGGATCACCTTGATCCGGGCGTGAGGAAAACGCTGCAGAATCGCGTCGCGGTGTGCCTCGGTTATATAGTTCGACAAGGCCCCTTTCACAAACAGCACCGGCCCCTCGAACTGCCCCTCTGCAGGCGCCTCGCGCAGGCGATCGTAGTGACTCGTCAGCACCGGCAGATTGATCCGCCAGCCGTAGGCGTCGTCCGCCTGCTTGACCAGATTGGTCAGCAGGAACTGCCGCACCAGCTCATCCGGCTCGTACTCTGCCAGAATCGCATCGGCTTCTCCCCGGCTGCGGATGCGGGCGGTGTCGATCGCCTTCAGCCCCGCAAGAATGCGATCGTGCTGGCCCTCATACTGCACCGGAGCGATGTCTGCCACCACCAGGCGATCCACCCTTTCCGGGGCCGCGAGCGCCACCTGCATGGCAGTCTTCCCGCCCATGGAATGTCCCAGCAGATGACAGCGTGCAATACCGTGATCGTCCATGAACTCCAGCACGTCACGCGCCATGCACGGGTAGTCCATGTCATCGCTGTGCGGCGAACCGCCGTGATTGCGCAGATCGAGGCCGTAAACAGCGAAGTCGCTGGCAAGCTGGCGCGCCTGCCAGCCCCAGTTCCCATAGCTGCCGAACAGGCCATGCAGCACCAGCAGCGGTTCGCCCTCGGTGGAATACTGTTTGTAGTTCAGTTTCACGGCCTACAGCCCGGCCCTGATCAGCGCCAGCACATCGTCGTGGTGGGTCTTGGTTTTGACCTTGTCCATGATGTGTACCAGGCGCCCCTCGGCGTTGATGAGAAAACTGGTGCGAACAATGCCCATGAACTCCCGCCCCATGAATTTCTTCAGGTCCCAGACGCCGTATTTGTCTGCAACCGCGTGATCCTCATCGGAGAGCAGCGTGAAATTCAGCCCGTCGCGCTCGGCAAATTTCTTCAGGCGGGCCACCGGATCGGGGCTGATGGCGAGTACCACGGTATTGAGCTTCTTCAGTTCGGCCTTTTCGTCCCGCAGGCCACAGGCCTGCACGGTGCAGCCGGGAGTCATCGCCTTGGGATAAAAATAGACCAGGACATTCTGGCCCCGAAAATCCTGCAGCTTTACGGTCTTGCCATCCTGGTCCTGCAGCGTGAAGGCGGGGGCAAGGTTGCCGATCTTGGGGTGGGGCATTGGGGACTCCTGTCATTCTCTACGGTGGTCAACGAGGCGCTATTATAGACAGGCCGCAGCGACTCCGTCATGGCGCACGGCGGCGCTTTGCCATAGAATCCGGACGACTATCTGGTAAAACCCTATGAACCGCCCCCTTCACTCCATCGTCGTGCTCACCGGCGCCGGCATTTCCGCCGAGTCGGGCATCAAGACTTTCCGCGCCAGTGATGGACTCTGGGAGGATCACCGCATCGAGGACGTGGCCACTCCGGAAGGCTTCGCCCGCAACCCCCAGCTCGTGCATCATTTCTACAACGCCCGGCGTCGGCAACTGCTGCAGGACGAGGTGCGGCCCAATCCGGCGCACAGCGCGCTGGCACGACTGGAGCACCGTTTTCCCGGCGAGGTGCTGATCGTGACCCAGAACGTGGACAACCTGCACGAGCGGGCAGGCAGCCGCAATCTGATCCACATGCACGGGGAGCTGCTGAAGATGCATTGTCAGGTCAGCGGGCTGGTGTTCGATATCCGCGAGGACCTGGGCTTCGACACGGTCTGTCGCTGCTGCGGCGAGCCGGGCAATCTGCGCCCGCACATCGTCTGGTTCGGGGAAATGCCGCTGCAAATGCCGCGCATTACGCGGGCGCTGGAACAGTGCGACCTGTTTCTGTCCATTGGCACCTCGGGCAATGTCTACCCGGCGGCAGGCTTTTACCAGAGCGCGAAAAGCCACGGCGCCCGCACGGTGGAACTGAATCTCGACCCTACCCGCTCGCGTTTCGACGAGCACCTGTATGGACCGGCATCACAGCTTGTGCCCGACTTCGTCGAGCGTTTGCTGAATATCTAGAGCATCAACAGGCGCTCCAGCTCCTCGGGGAAGCAGGGGCGCCCCCGTTCGTTGACGGCAGCCACCACGAAACGGGCATTCATGACGGGAGTCCCGTCCTCAACCAGTTCAATCGTCTGCACAAAGGCCATGCGCAGGCGCGAGACGCGCTCCGTGTGCAGGCGGATGCGAAAGACATCCCCCGGACGCAGGGAGCGCAGATAGTCGAGCTCCGCGCGAATGACCATGACATGCAGGCCACGGGCGGTCAGCTCGACAAAGTCCACATCGCGGGTCCTGAGATAGAGGTGCCGCGCATGCTCCAGATAGTTCTGGTACACGGCATTGTTGACGATGCCCTGCAGATCACACTCGTAATCGCGCACGGCCATTTCAACACTGAATTCCTGCATTCGGGACCACCTCCGCAAGCTGATGACAAGGATTCCCGCAGGTGCGCATCATAGCATCTGGACTCTGCCACTGGAGCCTGCTTTTGAATTTGCATAGACTGCAGGGTAATCCCAGCATGCACAGGACCTGCACAATGACCATGCCCCCGCTCTCACGCCGTTGCCAACTGTTCGCCACACTCATTCTCGCCACCCTGCTGAGCCAGTGCCAGAGCAGTGGCAATACCGATGCAGCAGCCCCGGCTGAACGGGGAGTCCGCGAATTGCAAACTGCCATGGCGGCGGGGGAACTGAGCGCGGTGGAACTGACGCAGTACTATCTCGACCGCATCGAGCGGCTCAATCCGCAACTGCGGGCTGTCATTGAAGTGAACCCGGATGCCCTGAACATTGCCGCCGAACTGGACGCGGAGCGCGCAAACGGCCAGGTGCGCTCCCCGTTGCACGGCATTCCGGTCATGCTGAAGGACAATATCGACACGGCCGACCGCATGCATACCACCGCCGGCAGTCTGGCACTGCTGGATGCCCCGACACCGACGCAGGACGCCTTTCTTGCCGCACGCCTGCGGGATGCAGGTGCCATCCTGCTGGCGAAAACCAATATGAGCGAGTGGGCCAACTTTCGCTCCACCAGCGCCTCCAGTGGCTGGTCGGCCCGCGGCGGACAGACCCGCAACCCCTATGACCTTTCACGCACGGCCTGCGGTTCCAGCAGCGGTTCCGCCGTGGCAGTGGCCGCAGACCTGACCGTGCTGGCGGTTGGCACCGAGACAGATGGCTCGATTATGTGCCCCTCCGGCCACAACAATATCGTGGGCCTGAAGCCGACACTCGGCATGATTTCCCGCGGTGGCATCATTCCGATTGCGCACAGCCAGGACACGGCAGGCCCCATGGGCCGCAGTGTGGAAGACGTTGCCCTGATGCTGAACGCGATGGTCAGCGAAGACCCGCAGGACGGTATCACAACCAATATGCGCACACGCACTCCGCTGGATTTCACCGCCTACCTGCGGGCAGACGCCCTGCGCGGGAAGCGTATCGGCGTTCAGCGCCAACTGTTTGAACGCGTCCCTGCTCTGGATGCCCTGATGGAGAAGCAACTGGACCTGCTGCGGGCAGCCGGTGCCGAAGTGGTGGATGTGCACATCAATTCGCGCCAGAGCATCGACGATGCCGAAACCACCGTTCTGTTATACGAGTTCAAGAATGACCTGAACAACTATCTCTACGAGCGCGGGGGCGACATGCAGACCCTCGCCGACCTGATTGCCTTCAATGAAGCGCACGCGCAAGAGGAAATGCCCGACTTCGGGCAGGAACTGTTTGTGCAGGCGCAGCAAACCGAAGGGCTTGGAGAAAACGCCTACATGGCCGCGCTGGGGATGAGCAAGGCTTACAGCCAGACGACCGTTGACGGCCTGATGCGGGAATACAATCTGGATGCGATTGCCGCGCCGACGAATACCGTTGGCTGGCTGATCGACCCGACGGGAGACAAACCGGAAGTATTTATCGGCAGCGCCGGGCTGGCAGCAATGTCGGGCTATCCGAATATCACGGTGCCTGCCGGACAGATTGATGGCTTCCCCATCGGCATCTCTTTCATGGCGGGGGCATTCGCAGAACCCTCGCTCATCAGCATTGCCTATGCCTACGAGCAGCTCAGCCAGGCCCGCCGCGCCCCGTCACTGAGGGACTGAGGCGGGCCGGCATCTGCTTGGCAGGCTGTCAGTTGTAGACCACGTCGCGCACAATGGCCTGCATGTCGCGAATGCCCTGCTTGAAGGCATCCACGCGAATGCGCTCGTCGTTTCCGTGCACGCCGGTGGGTTCACCCTCCACGGTGATGATGGGGTCGAAACCGTAGCTGACAATGCCCTGGTCGCGGGTGAAATGACTGTCGGTGAAGCCGGTGCTCACTGACGGCAGCACACGGGAGTTCGGGTACAGCTCTCGCGTCACTCGCTCAATGGCGGAGAACAGGCGCGAGGTGGTATCCGACACCGCCGGGGTAAACGCCATGATCACACTGACCTCAACCCCTGCCGGAGCCACCAGCTCCGTCAGCTCCTGAATGAACTGTTCGGCAGGCTTGTCGGGCAGAATGCGGCAATCCAGCTCCGCCCAGGCTTCCGGCGGCACCACATTGATCTTGTTAGAACCATTCATGCGCGTCATGGAACAGGTGTCCCGGGTCAGCGAATGCAGACCGGGGCTCTCCGCCTGCAGGCGCGTCAGAAAATCCGGGTCCTGAATGGCCAGCGGCATATTGGCAAAGGCCGGGCCCCACTCGTCATTGCGCCCCAGCGACAAGCCTTTGAAGTACACGTCCACGGGCGCGATGATGCGCGGCGGGAAGGGATTGGCGCGCATCAGCGCCAGCGCATCCACAATACGGGTGACGGAGCTGGTCGTGCGGGGAGAAGAACCGTGCCCCGGCACATCCACTGCCGTGAGGCGCAGCCATACCGGCACCTTCTGTGTCACCTCCACGCCGAAGACCACCTGGTCACTGCCGCGGGCCGCCGCACCTGAACCGCCCTCATTCAGCAGAAACCCTGCCCCCTCGAAAATCTCGGGATGATGCTCGATGAGCCAGCCGACACCGAACTCGCCCCCGGCTTCCTCATCCGCACTGGCAACAAACACCACATCACGATTCAGGGGACGTCCGGCACGGTGCAGACTCAGGAAGGCGGCCAGATGGGAAATGCCGGTGCCTTTCATGTCGCGCGCGCCACGCCCGAGAATATAGCCATCGCGCAACTCGCCGGAGAGCGGATCGGTCGTCCAGTACTGCAGGTCCGCAGGCACCACATCGGTGTGCTGCAACAGGATCAGGGCAGGTTCGTCGCCCCCCTTCAGACGCGCCCAGATATTGCCCCGTCCCGGGGCACTCTCGGCAGACTCGTAGGGGATGCCTTCGGCCTCAAAAATCTTCGCGTAGAAATCCACGGCGCGGGATTCGTTGCCAGGCGGATTGATGGTGTCTACCCGGATGAACTCCTGCAGCCAGGTGACAGCTTCGTCTTCGATGGCTTGGGCGTTGATTTGACTGGAAAAACACAACAGACAGAGAACAATGGAAAAATAGCGCATAGGACTGCGGGCTCCTCGGCTCCAGAGACAATGAGTGACTCCCCGAGAGTTTCCCATCAGGCTGACAATGTCAATATGGCAATGAGTTTCGCAGGCCCGTCGTGGCAAAAAAACAACTCCGCGAACGCGGAAAACCGTGCACCACTATTGCTCAGCGTTCCGTCAGCGCGGCCCGCTCCTGGGCAACACGGGTTTCGATGGCCGCCCTGCGATCGGCAATCATCTCCTGCCAGGGCTGTTGCTGCAGCAGCGGGTGGGGGCGCGTCTGGGTGCGCATCATATCGATGATGCCGTCAAACGGTTGCTCCGGATGCCCGGTCAGGTAGATGTCCGGCTGCAGTTTTGCCAGATTGTCGAACCCCCGCATCGTGTCCTCGATCAGGGTCGGGAAGCGCGGGTTGTTGACCAGTTGCACGCCGTCGTTGGGACCGTTGCAGCCGAAGATGGTCACGTTGAAAAACTTGCCGCCGTCGATGGTTCGGAGCGACCAGCTCGTGCAGCCCTGGGTATGTCCCGCGGCCAGAGTCGCCGTCAGCACCGTGCCACCCAGTTCTACCGTGTCACCATCGTGCAGCCGGCGATCCACCTTCACGGGCTCCCAGCCTTCAAAACCAAGCGGGGAGAGATCCTGCCCCGCCTCCATGGCATCGGCATCCCCCTCCATCACCAGCACCTGTGCGCCAGTGAGACGCTGCATGACGGCATGCCCCTGGATGTGATCAAAATGTGCGTGGCTGGCGAGGATGTAGCGGATGTCGCTCATCCTGAAACCCAGCGCCTCGATATTCTCGCGGATGAGGCTGCCCATCTCGGACACCCCGGTATCGATCAGGATATGCCCCTCGGGAGTCACGATGAGATAGGAGGCAAGGTCTTTCGCCCCGACATAGTAGAGGTTGCCCAGAATGCGAAACCCTTCCACGGCCTCTGCACGGTGTTCGTGAAAATTCCGGCTCGCCGCCACCTTCTCTTCCATGCTCATGCGGTCATAACGCCCCGGTTGCGCCTGCGCAGCCGTACAGAGACTGACCGCCATCAGCACGCTTATCCACACACCAGGCAATTCCCTTTTCATTCTGATTCCTCGTTCCTATTCCGCAGGCTTGCGGTAGCGCCCGTAGAGCAGCTCCTCAACAAACTCCACACATTTGAATTCCAGCATCATCGCATTGGGTTCGATGCGGCGATAGAGGGGCATCGCAATCTTCCACGGCTCGGTGTACACCTCCGGGTCCGTGATCGTCGCCTCATACTGAATATGGTTTGGCCCCATCGGCGTGTAGCGCTCTTCCACGACCATGCTGGCACTGTGCCAGTTGCCCGACTGATCCAGCCAGGTGTCCGGCATCTGGCCGGTCACGGTGATCACCAGCGTGTCACCTTCCCAGTGTCCGATATTGTGTCCCATCCAGCTATCCACCTGCGACTTGAAGTCCGGTCGATCCATATACACGAGGCGGTCGGCACCCGCAAACTGATAGCTAATCAGTGTTGTATCCGGTGCCTGGAAAATCTGGAACGGGTAAGGAATATACGTGGCACGGGGCACCCCCGGCAGATAGCACTTCACCAGAGGATCCCGCGCCAGCCAGTCGGCCTGGTTTTCCAGTTTCTTTGCCAGCGCCTCGGGTTTGTAGGGAATATGATCGCCGACCACCACGCCCATGCCACCGGGAATCGCCGCGAGTGCACCCATGGCCACCAGAGGTCCCGGACGGGCTGCATGGGTCTCCAGATCCAGGTGCGCGGTCCCCAGTGCCTGCCAGATGCCGTTCAGATCCGGCTTGCCATCCGGCGTGCGCGCGAAATCGGCCTGCGCCAGCGCGGTGCCCGACAGCGTGCAGGACAAGGCAAGAAGACCCGTCGAAAGCAAACGTCTGATCATGTGCGCCTCCCTATTGCGCCGGCGTGTCGTTGGGCGTGTTGTTGTAGGTGCCATCCTCGATGCGTTGCCCGCGCAGGATGTTCACCATGCCGTAGTTGCCTTCGTGACAGGCGTACTCATAGATCTCCTCGTTCATGCGGTGCATCGGCACCTCCACCGTGAAGGGTGCCGCGAAGGCCTTGGGGTCGTTGACGGTAAACACGTAGTCCACACGGTCATCGGCAACACGCGTGAAACGCTCGATCAGGTGCATGTCGGCAGAAATGCCGGTGCCGCGAAAACTCTGGGTCTTGTCGGTAAAATTGGTGGTCTCCACCACCAAGGTGTCGCCATCCCAGTAGCCGCGGGAATCCCCGGTCCACTGCGCAACATCAGTTGGCAGGTGGGGACGATTGTCCAGGGGCACAATGCGGGCCTCATGGATCATTTCGTTGAAAATAACGAAGTGGTCCCTGTTCTGGAACAACTGAACATTGTTGTTGTACATGCTGGGCATGAACGGGGGCACCGAGTTGAACCCCATCAGACAGCGCTCGGACAGGCCACGCTCTTCGGGGTTGTCCTTGCCAATGCCACCGACGGTGAAACGCACCGGCAACTCTCCCTCAATATCCGGCCCCAGGCCGCCAAACGCCACCGGCGCGCCGCGCACCCGTGCCGGCATGCGCCCGTTGGGAGGATCGATCAGCAGGGAGGTGCGGGTGTTCTCTTCCACCGGCAGGCCCTCAATCCAGAACTGGTTGTAGCCCCCTACTCCGCCCACGGTGGAGCGCCCGTCGGTGCGCTCGATTTCCTCCAGCGCGTCCGTCCGCATCGCCTCAATTTCATCCGCCGTCAGGAACTCGCGGTCCGCATATTTGGCAGGACGTTCCAGCGGAGTGTTCGAGCTGAAATTCCAGACGCCGCGCAGGTCCGGTTGGCCCCATTCATTGCGGGGAGCCACATAGGGTGCATCGGCAGCATGAGACAAGGAACCGTACGAGACGGTAGCAAGCAGGATGGCAGACGCCATGAGACGCATCTTCACCTGTACCCCCTTCTGAGACACTATCAGACAGTTTGATTATTGATATTGTTGCCGTGAATCAAGATCCGCGAACGTCCTGTTGCAGCACGGAATGTCACGAGGGTAATGCAGGCTTCGGAATAAATTCAATCATTATCGGACAAAGCGGACGGCACACACCGCCATCCGTTGCCGCGTCTAACGGTGCCCAAGCAGGGCGAGGGAGAGTAACGCGATGCCGGTGCCCAGCAGGACGCCAGCCATCACATCGGAGATGAAGTGCACCCGCAGCATGACGCGGGACGTACCGATCAGACTGGCCCAGCTAAAGGCCAGCGCACTGGCGGCGGGGAAAAAGACACTGATCAGGCACGCCACCATGAAGGCCGCCGTGGTGTGCCCAGAAGGAAAACTGAACTCATCGGACGGCTGCAGCAGCGGCGCCAGCGCCTGCACCACATGGAAAGGCCTGCGACGCTTGAAGGAATGCTTGAGCACCCAGTAGATCGGCAGCTCTATCGCGAAGCAGAGCAGGCCGCTCAGCAGAAAATGCAGCCCCTCTTCCGGATACAGCAGGGGCAGAATCACCGCGAGCGCCACATACAGGTAGCCATCTCCGGTAAACGACACCATCCGCACAATCCGCTCCAGGCGGAAGTAGCGGTGCAGGCAATTGATACGCAGAAACAGGTCGGCATCGAGTGCGGCCAATCGGCGCACGGCCTGAAGGCTAAGAGAGATCATCGCAACACCTGTCAGCTCGTTCAGTCATGCGCACAGTCTGAGCGAGCAATACGACAGGACAGCGACAGGGGTGTGACCGTTTGATGACAGCCCTCAGGGGAGCAGGTAGACACCTGAACTGCAATCCCCAGGCAGGGGCGGAGTTACAACTGATCCAGCAGAGCTGGATCAATACGGCCTGTCTTTAACTGCTCCAGCACCTCTCCAAGCAGCCGACTCAACTCCGGCCGGTGTGAGGCCCCGACCAGACTTCTTATGACGGGTTCCGCCTCGGCAAGATTCCCCTGACGCAACAGGATTTTCGCCACCTCCAGACGCATCCCCTGATGGGCAGGAAACACATCCCAGGCCTGGTCCAAAACGCTCAATGCCTCGTCATACTGCTGTCTGACGAGCAAAACCGTGGACAAATACCAGAGCGCGTTAAAACCACGAGCGTCCGCTGCTATGCCTTGACGGGCATAGTCTTCTGCTTGCTGCAGCAGTGCATCGGCAAGATCAGACCTCCCTGCTTCGACAGCATGCCGATAGCTGTCCAGCTCGATATGCGCAAGATTCCCGTATACCAGGGAGCTTGCAACACCACTCTCTGTAAGCTGATTGACCAGATCGGCAACGACGTCGGTGTTGGCAGCATCATGATTCAACATGACCGCCCGCAGGGATACCGCCTCTGCAAAGAAGTCCTCCTGGGGATTCAGATCGCTCAGATATTCGAGCGCCAGAGCTTCCTGCCCCCCGTCGAAAAGCAGATCAGCCAGAACATAGTTCTTCTCGGTATCATCGATTGCACTTCTGCTGACCTTCGAATCCAGCGCTGGACGCGGCCAATTAATTACCGGAATCCGGCGCTGCTTCGCATAGGCATTCAGCACATCCTGAAAATCGGACAGACTGGTTCCAAACACGTCCTCGAAGGCCGCCACTGGATCCTCTCCGCGATGGTAGCGTGTGAGATATTCACGATTCTTCAGACCGAGTTCGCGGTCATTTGCAAGCGCATGAATCTGGAGATAATGCGTCATCAGCCATGCTGTCGCCGAGAACCGCACCTCCTGCTCGGTAGAAAAATCACCTCGTCGGCTATTCTGGAGCAAGGTGTCCAGCCGCAGCGGATCATAGTAATCCAGCACTTCGGCAATTGGTGGACGCCCGCCGAGGACGATGGTTTCCTTGTCCACTTTCGCCGCACCGAACACATAGGCAATCCCCTCAAGATACCAGCGGGGGTAGGTAAAGCCGGACGAATGCTCAAAGGTCAGGTGATGGGTGTACTCGTGAAAGAGAATTTCCTGCGCCGACGTCGTTTCACGTCGACCACCCCCCATCACCATTCTGGGGCCATCATTGGTATTGGTATAGAAACCGGCGACATTGCGGTCCTGCGCGATGCGTTTGAAGTCTCGATTGCTGGCGAAACTTACAATGGCCAGATTCTGGTTTTCGGTACTGGCTGCAGGCAGCCCCAACTGAACCATCGCAATCGTTCTGAACGCCTCCAGATCCTCGATCATCTCAACGATGCGCGACTCTGATTGATCCGAATAGACCGTGAAGTTCGGAGATTGATATTTCGCCCAGTCGGCCGCGTGCGCAGAGATTGAAAGACCAACAGTCAGGACCAGCAACACGCTTTTCTTCACAAGAGTCTCCTTTCCAGTTTGAGGCGAGTCCGCGCCAGCAGACCTGATCAACACCCAATCAGATTGACGGGAGCATAGTAATCCAACTTTCAGCACAAAGGATATGGAAGAAACGCAGACAAGAAGAGACGGACAGCCCTATACAGGTCACCGACTATATTGCATCTGGAAGGAAAGAAAATGAGAGAACAGGTCAGGAAGAGTGGTGCCGCCACCAGGAGTCGAACCCGGGACCTACTGATTACAAGTCAGTTGCTCTACCACAGCTGAGCTATAGCGGCACAAGAACGTCATATCGTTCAGGGCGCGCATACTACCAATCCTTCCGGGTTTGAGCAACGATTTTTTGCCCCCCTTCAGATTGATCGCTCTGGCGATATGCGCTAGCTTAGCAGGGAGCTTTTTCCTCTATCCATGAAAGCAGGCGTAACGCAGCAATGACCAGCCCCAGCCGCAGTAAAGCATGGCAGAAACTCGCTTCGCACTACCTCAACCTGCACCAGAATGGCACCACCATCGCCAGCCTGTTCAAGGCAGACAAATCACGCTTTGACCAGCTCCAGTGCCAGCTCGATGGCCTGCTGTTCGACTACTCCAAGAACCTGGTCACGGGGGATACCCTGGCCCGCCTGCGCGATCTCGCAGATGAAGCCGGTCTCAGGGACGCCATCGCCGCCATGTACCGGGGCGACAAGATCAACACCACGGAGGAGCGCCCGGCCCTGCACGTGGCCCTGCGGACACCGCTGAAAGACGCCGACCCGGCGTTCAACGCCGCCGTGAACAAGACCCTGGCGCAGATGGAAGCCTTTGCGGACAAGGTGCACAGCGGCGCCTGGACCGGCTACACCGGCCAAGCCATCGACACCATCATCAATATCGGCATCGGCGGTTCCGACCTCGGCCCGGCCATGGTGACGGCGGCGCTGCAGCATTGGCAATTGCCTGGAATTCGCACCTTCTTCGTCTCCAATGTGGACCCGGCGCACATGCGCATGACGCTGAGCAACGCCAGTCCGGAAACCACGCTGTTCATCATCGCCTCCAAATCTTTCAGTACGCTGGAGACGCACCAGAATGCGGCACTCGCACGCCGCTGGTATCTGGACAACGGCGGCGATGAAAAGCAGGTCAGCAAACATTTCGTGGCGGTATCCGCCAACGTTCCCCGGGCACGGGAGTTCGGCATTGCCGAGGAAAACATCTTCCCCCTGTGGGACTGGGTTGGCGGACGCTACTCCCTGTGGTCCGCCATTGGCCTGCCCATTGCCCTCAGTGTCGGCATGAAACAGTTCCGGGCGCTGCTGGCTGGCGCCAGGATTGCGGACGAGCATTTTCGTGATGCCCCCTTCGAGAAGAACATTCCGGTCATCATGGGCCTGCTGAGCGTGTGGTACGGCGGTTTCGTCGGGGCTACCAGCCAGGTGGTGCTGCCCTACAGCCAGGAACTGCATCTGTTCCCCGCATTCCTGCAGCAGCTTGATATGGAGAGCCTGGGCAAATCCGTGGAAGTGGACGGCAACCGTCTGCTCGTGCCCAGTGGCCTGGTGATCTGGGGCAGCGCCGGAACCAACGGCCAGCATTCTTTCCACCAACTGCTGCATCAGGGCACGCACTATATTCCTGCAGACTTCATCGGCATTGTGAACAGCCATTTCGAGGCGGACACCGACCAGCACCATCACCTGCTGGCCAACTGTTTCAGTCAGAGCCAGGCCCTGATGTGGGGCAAGAGCCAGCGGCAGGCGTTCAACGAACTGCTGGCTCAGGGCATGGCCGAGGCACCTGCCTATGCGCTGTCCAAGCACAAGGTCATCCCCGGCAACAAGCCGAGCAATACCTTCCTGCTGGACAGTCTGAATCCCCAGACCCTGGGCACCCTGATCGCACTCTACGAGCACAAGGTGTTCGTGGAAAGTGTCATCTGGCACATCAATGCCTTCGACCAGTGGGGCGTGGAACTTGGCAAGCAATTGGGCGAGAAGCTTTACGGCGCCCTGAAGGCAGACACGGCCTGCGACAGCTTTGATGCTTCCACCAACGGCCTCATCAACCACTGCCGCGGCCATGAGTGATCGCGACAAGAAGGTGATTGTCGGCAGCGAGGAGTGGTGCGCGCTGCCACTGCTCGGCATTCCCGCCATCAAGGCCCGGGTAGACTCTGGCGCCCGCACCTCGGCCATTCACGCATTCAACATCAAATCCTTCAAGCGCGGAATCGTGCCCTGGGTCAGCTTCGAGGTGCATCCCCTGCAGAGCAATCGTCGCACCATTGTGCGCTGCGAGGCGCAGGTGGTGGACAAGCGGGTTGTGAAGAGTTCCAGCGGCATTGCCGAAAAACGTTATGTGATTCGCACGCCACTGCACTTCGCCGACCAGCAGTGGGAAATCGAACTCACGCTGACCAACCGCGATTCCATGGGCTACCGGATGCTGCTTGGCCGCGAAGCCATGATCGGTCGCATTCTGGTGGATCCAGCCGCCGGCTTTCTTGGCGGCGAAGTCGAAGAAGACAGGCTGGACAGGCATTACGCCGGCAACACCCGGGAAAAATCCGGCCTGCGCCTGGCCCTGCTGGCGAGCAACCCGGAGCTGCCCAGCAATCAGCGCCTCATGGAAGCAGCCGAGGAGCGTGGCCACAGCATCAGTTTCTACGACATCAAGCAGTGCTACATGAAACTGGACCCGGATACGCCGGAGGTGCACTACCGTGGCGGCCAGGTGCTGGATCAGCTTGATGCCGTCATCCCCCGCATCCGGCCCGATCTCACTTTTTACGGCTGTGCACTGGTGCGGCAGTTTGAAGGCATCGGCATATACTCTCTGAACAGCGCCGAGGCGATTGGTCACTCAAGAGACAAACTCTATTCGCTGCAACTGTTGCTGCGCAGTGGCCTGCAGATCCCGGTCTCCGGCTTTGCCGACAGTCCGATCGAAACCGACGAACTCATCGACATGGTCAACGGCGCGCCGCTGGTGGTCAAACTGCTGGAAGGTCCGCAGGGACGTGGCGTGGTGCTGGCGGAAACCCGCAAGGCAGGCGAGAGCCTGATCAATGCCTTCAAATCCCTGCAGGCAAATCTGCTGGTGCAGGAGTTTATCCGCGAGGCCGAAGGCAAGGATCTGCGCCTGTTCGTCGTCGACGGCAAGGTGGTCGCAGCCATGGAGCGTCATGCCGTCGCCGGTGACTTCCGGGCCAATCTGCACCGGGAGGTCAACGCCACGACGGTCAAGATCACGCCCGAGGAGAAGAAACTCGCCATCAAGGCAACACGTGTGATGGGACTCAAGGTCGCGGGCGTTGACATCATCCGCTCCAAAAAGGGCCCCTTGCTGCTGGAGGTCAACTCCTCGCCCCGCATTAACGACATCGAAGAGGTGACCGGCAAGGATATCGCTGGCGCCATGATCAGCGCCATAGAGAGACAATTAGGCTGGAAGCGTGCTCTCGCGGTTGCCCTTGATGCAGAAAAAAAGGCTGAATGAACACCCGGCACACCGACAGTTCAGACAATCCGCTGCGGAATATTCAGTTACGGCTGGGCCAGGAAACCGACATGGCCTGGCTGTACCAGAGCTTCAAGCGCACGATGCAGATTTACATTCAGAGAACCTGGGGCTGGGATGAACTCCTGCAAAGCCACAGCTTCCATCATCACCTGCCCGCCCGCAGCTTTACCATCGCGTCGATTTCGGGGGGAGACGTGGGCGCCTTCAATCTGCGCGAAAAGCCGGATCACCTCTGGCTGGAAATGCTGCTGGTGCCGCCCGAGCACCAGGGGCAGGGTATCGGGCGCCACCTGCTGGAGCACGCCCAGCACATGGCACTGCAGGCCAACAAGCCCCTGCGCCTCAGCGTGCTGAAACTGAACCCGGCGCAGGAGTTCTACCGGCATCTTGGCTTTGCTCCGGCAGAGGAGGACCGCTGGAGCATGCGCATGCAGTGGCACCCCGCGCTCGGCGAGGCGCCCTGAGCATCAGGACATCAAGGCCAGCAGTTCTGCTGTCTTTGCCTCCATCAGCACCTTGTCGCCGCGGGACTCCACATTCAGGCGCACCACCGGCTCGGTATTGGACATGCGCAGATTGAAGCGCCAGTCGTCGAAGGTCATGCTCAGACCATCGGTAAAGTCCACAGCCTTCGCGGAAATTTCGTAGCGGGCCTGTACTTTTTTCAGCAGTGCTGCCGGGTCGGCGATGGTCTTGTTGATTTCGCCACTGGCGGGAAACGCGGCCATGCGTTCTTTCACCAGTTGCGACATGCTCTTGCCGGTTTTGCAGATCAACTCCAGCACCAGCAGCCAGGGAATCATGCCGCTGTCGCAGTAGGCAAAATCACGGAAGTAGTGGTGAGCACTCATCTCGCCGCCGTACACCGCATCCTCCTGACGCATGCGCTCCTTGATAAAGGCATGCCCTGTCTTGCACTGAATGGCGTGGCCGCCGAATTTCTTGGCAATTTCAATCGTATTCCAGGTCAGGCGGGGGTCATGTATCACCTTTGCACCCGGCTCCTTGCTCAGGAAGCTCTCGGCCAGCAGGCCCACAATATAATACCCTTCGACAAACCCGGCGCTCTCGTCGAAAAAGAAGCAGCGGTCAAAATCACCGTCCCAGGCTATTCCGACATCGGCCTTGTTGGACAGAATGGCATCGATTGTGGGTTGACGGTTCTCCACCAGCAGGGGATTGGGCACCCCGTTGGGAAAATGACCGTCCGCCTCGTGATGCACCTTGATGAACTCGAAAGGCAGGTAGGGTTCCAGCAGATCGACCACCGCGCCAGCGCCACCGTTACCGGCATTCACCACCACCTTCAGCGGTTTGAGCGCCGTGACGTCGATATAGCCGAGCAGGTGTTTGACGTAGGCGTCCTTCGTGCTCTGATAACTCAGTGTGCCACTGGTGGAAGGCGGAGGAAATTTGCCCTCTTCTGCCAGGGCCTTGATCTCGTTCAGACCGGTGTCGCCACTGATGGGCTTGGACTCCTCGCGCACCAGTTTCATGCCGTTGTAGTCCTTGGGGTTGTGACTCGCCGTTACCACGATGCCGCCACTGGTCTTCAGATGCGAGGTCGCGAAATACACTTCTTCGGTGCCGCACTGGCCGATGTTGATCACGTCCACGCCGGAATCGAGCAGCCCCTGGGTCAGGGACTTGCACAGGGATTCGCTGGTCAGACGTATGTCATAACCCACCACTACATTGCGCGGTTTCAGCCAGGTGGCGTAGGCGCGCCCGATGCGGTAGGCGATGTCCTCGTTGAGCTGATCCGGAATGCGGCCTCGGATGTCGTAGGGCTTGAAGCAGGTAATCTCCATTTTCATGATCGTTTTGAGTCCTGTAGAAAATGCGTCATCGGGTTCAGTCTTTGCGGTACACGTGCGCGAAGTTGTAGTTGGAGGCCTCCATGAAGCCCTCGATGCTGCCGCAGTCGAAGCGGCGCCCCTTGAATTTGTATGCAAGAACACGACCCATTTTGGCCTGCGTCATCAGGGCATCGGTTATCTGAATCTCGTCATTTCGGCCAGGTGGAGTCTCGCGCAGAATATCGAAAATATCCGGGGTCAGAATATAGCGGCCTATAATCGCCAGATTGCTCGGCGCTACCTCGGGGTCGGGCTTTTCCACCATTTGGGAAACCCTGTACAGCCCTGGCGCCTCTTCCACACCGTCGATCACACCATACTTGTTGGTTTCATCACGCGGAACCTCCTCAATGGCCACGATGCTGCACTGATATTTCTCGTACAGCGCCACCATCTGCGCCAGCACCCCGGGCCCTTCGGTGACGCAGTAGTCATCCGCCAGCAATACAGCAAAGGGGTCGTCACCAATAAGGGTTTCGCCAGTCAGAATTGCATGCCCCAAGCCCTTCATCTCAACCTGGCGGGTATAGGAGAAAGTGCACTCACGAATGATGCGACGGATGTCGGCAAGCGCTCCCTCCTTCTTGGTGCCGGCAATCTGGTGCTCCAGCTCGTAACTGATGTCGAAATGATCCTCCAGAGCCCGCTTGCCACGCCCGGTGATGATCGCCATACCGTGAATTCCGGCGTCCATAGCCTCGTCCACCCCGTATTCGATCAACGGTTTGTTGACCAGCGGCAGCATCTCCTTGGGCATGGATTTGGTGACCGGCAGGAAACGGGTACCGTAACCTGCGGCGGGGAACAGACACTTCTTGATCACTGACATTGTCCTTGTATCCTCGTCTTGTTGGTAAAAGGGATGGTTTGTCCCGATGCCGCATGACACGTCGATGTCACCCCATCGGTTCGGTTCAGCCGGGCTTCACCCGACCATAGACGTCATCAAACCTTACGATGTCGTCTTCCCCCAGATACCCGCCCGTCTGCACCTCGATCAACTCCACCGGAGTGGTCGTCAGGTTCTGCAGGCGATGTTTGCTGCCCAGGGGAATAAAAGTGGACTGGTTCTCTTCCAGAGTAAAAACATTGTCATCACAGGTCACCGTCGCACTGCCTTTGATCACCACCCAGTGCTCCGCCCTATGATGGTGCATTTGCAGGGACAGCGAGGCACCGGGCTTGACCACGATGTGCTTGACCTGAAACCCCTCTCCCATGGCCAGAGATTCATAACTGCCCCAGGGACGGTAGACCAGCACATGATTGACGCCTTCCTGGCGCCCGCTCTTTTCCAGCCTCTGCACGATTCGCTTGACTTCCTGCACCCGGTCGCGGTCGGCAACCAGCACCGCATCTGCGGTTTCCACGATGATGGCATTGTCCACCCCCACTGCCGCCACCAGGCGGGAATGCGCGTGGATGTAACTGTCCTTGACGTCCTCACAGAGCACGTCTCCGGTCAGCACATTGCCCTCGGCATCCTTGGCCGAAGTCTCCCAGAGCGCATCCCAGGCACCAAGGTCGTTCCACTGGGCGTCCAGCGGCAACACCACGGCCTCGCGGGTGTTCTCCATAACGGCATAGTCAATGGAGTCGCTGCGACAGGCAGCAAAGGTCTCCCTGGGCAGGCGCAGGAAGTCGGTGTCCCGTTCGAGGCCAGCAACGGCCTCCTGGCAGGACTGCAGGATATCGGGGGCGTGCTGCGCCAGCTCATCCAGAAACTGCCCGGCACGGAACAGGAACATGCCGCTGTTCCAGTAGTACTGGCCACTGTCCAGGTATTGCTGTGCGGTTGCTGCATCAGGTTTTTCCACAAAAGCCTGTACTGCAAATCCCGCGCCGGTTTTTTCTCCGCGGCGGATATAGCCATATCCGGTTTGAGGGGAATCGGGCACGATACCGAAGGTCACCAGGCGATTCCGCTGCGCCAAAACAGTGCCTTCGGAGATGACAGCACGCAGGGTTGCCGCATCTGCAATGGCGTGATCGGCAGGCAGCACCAGCAGCAGATCGTCAGGGTCTGCCACCAGAGCTGCCACTGCCACCGCCGGCGCCGTATTGCGCCCAACCGGCTCCAGCATAATGCGTGCACCGGAAATTCCCAGTTCCAGGAGTTGCTGAGCGGTCAGGAACCGGTGCTCCTCGTTGCAGATCACGATTGGCGCGCCAAGATTTGCAAGACCGCCCAGACGCGACAGGGTCGACTGAAACAGCGTTTCCTCCGAAACAGCGCCACGGGCGAGAGAGGTGAATTGTTTGGGATAAAGTTGCCGGGAGACCGGCCAGAGACGCGAGCCGACACCACCGGCCAGCACTACGGGTATTATCATTATTGCTACCTGTTCCTGCCCCTCTGACGGGAGCGTTGTGAGGGTGATTCTTCAGCAGACCCACCTTGAAATCCGTGGCACAGTCTGCCACAACGGGCCCGCCTGTGCCTGCCCGAAACCCATAAGAAGATGAAAATATTATCGATTATTTGGCTGCGCCGCGATAATATCGCAGGCTTTGCGAGCCTGAGGGCTCTGCGCTCAAGCTAACCGATGGAAGATTGACGACCCCATGAACGGCCATATCCGCAAAAGCTCCTACAACCGCGATGAACTGCTCGACTGTGGCTATGGCCGCATGTTCGGCCCCGGCAATGCCCGGTTGCCCGTTGGCAACATGCTGATGATGGATCGCATCGTCGAAATCAACGACACCGGCGGTGCCTACGGCAAGGGCGAGATCATTGCCGAGCTCGATATCCACCCGGACCTGTGGTTCTTCGCCTGCCACTTCCCGGAAGACCCTGTCATGCCAGGCTGCCTTGGCCTGGATGCCATGTGGCAACTGGTCGGTTTTTTCCTCGGCTGGCGCGGCAACCTCGGCAAGGGCCGTGCGCTGGGCGCCGGCGAAGTCAAATTCAGTGGCGAAATCCTCCCCACTGCCAAAAAAGTGGAGTACCGCATCTCCCTGTCCCGCGTCATCGAACGGAAGTTGGTGATGGGTATTGCCGATGGTACAGTAGCCGTTGACGGGAAAGTGATCTACACCACCAACGGACTGAAAGTGGGGCTGTTCACCCCCGAAGCCAGTTTCTGATCGAATACCATTATCCTGTTTAAGAGGTTTTTATGAGACGCGTTGTAGTCACCGGTATCGGTATTGTTTCCTGCCTGGGACATGACAAACAGGCAGTGCTGGAGTCCCTGCTTGAGGGGCGCAGCGGCATCCGATTCCGCCCGGAATACAAGGAAATGGGGTTGCGCAGCCATATTGCCGGCTGGATCGACCTCGACCTCGCTTCTCTCATCGACCGCAAGATCCTGCGCTTCATGGGCGACGCCGCCGCGTACGGCTACCTCTCCATGGAGCAGGCCATTGCCGACTCCGGCCTCACCGAAGAACAGGTCTCCAACATCCGTACCGGGCTGATCATGGGCGCAGGCGGCTCGTCATCCCAGGACCAGGTGGAAGCCGCAGACATCCTGCGCAGCCAGGGCGTACGCAGAATCGGCCCCTACCGCGTCACACGCACCATGGGCAGCACCGTGTCCGCCTGTCTCGCGACTCCCTTCAAGATCAAGGGCGTGAACTACTCCATCTCCTCTGCCTGCGCGACCAGCGCACACTGCATCGGCAACGCGATGGAGCTGATTCAGTTGAACAAGCAGGACGTGATCTTCGCTGGCGGCGGAGAAGCTGAACACTGGTCCCTGACCAATATGTTCGATGCCATGGGCGCCCTTTCCACCCAGTACAACGAGACCCCGGACAAGGCCTCACGCGCTTTCGATCAGGGCCGTGACGGCTTCGTGATCGCGGGCGGCGGTGCCGTGCTGGTGATCGAGGCGCTCGACCACGCCCTGAAGCGCGGCGCCAAGATCTATGCCGAACTCACCGGCTACGGCGCAACCTCGGACGGCTATGACATGGTCGCGCCGAGCGGGGAAGGCGGCATGCGCGCCATGCAGATGGCATGCGCTACTGCCAGCGGCCCGATCGACTACATCAACACCCACGGCACCAGCACCCCGGCAGGCGATGTCTCCGAGCTGCGCGCCATCAAGCAGGTGTTCGGCGACAAGGCCCCCATTCTCAACTCCACCAAGTCTCTCAGCGGCCACTCACTGGGAGCGGCAGGCGCCCAGGAAGCCATCTACAGCCTGCTGATGATGGAAAACGACTTCATCTGCGCGTCCGCCAACCTGGAAAATCCGGCCGAGGAGGCTGCGGGCCTGAACATTCCGCAGCAGCGCATCGACAACATCAAGCTCAATCGCATCATGTCCAACAGCTTCGGCTTTGGTGGCACGAATGCGAGCCTGGTGTTCGAGCGTTACCAGTCCTGAGCCAGAGCGCGAGGATGCGATGTCCGTCATGCGCCAGACAAGCTGTCGAATCACACATCTTCTGAGCAGGGGCCTTCTGGCCCTACTCCTCGTGCTGTCAGGCAGTACCCTTGGCGCATTCGCCCAGGGGCTGCCAGGCGTGCTGAGCGGCCCCCGCTTCCTGCCCGCTGAACAGGCATTCCCCTACTTCATCAGCCTGCCGGAACCCGGCATGCTGTCCGTCACCTGGCAGATTGCACCCGACTACTATCTGTATCAGGACAAATTTGCCTTCACCCTGCTGCACGATGGCAAGCCTGTCAGCACCACGCCTGCCCTACCCCAGGCGGTACCTCACAACGACGAGTACTTCGGCGACGTGCAGGTCTACTTCCACGAAGTCACCGCGCGTCTGTCCCTGCCGGACGCCGACACCAGCGGTCAATGGACGCTCCTGCTGGAGTTTCAGGGCTGCGCCGAGGCAGGTTTCTGCTATACCCTGCAGCGTCGCGAGGAAGTGCTGCCGCTGTAAACCCTCCCCTCTGCACGAAAGCAGCTTTTCGGTGCACTTTTCATGAAGAACAGGGTGAAACCCGGGAAATTTTCTGAGAAAATGCCGGCATCGTGCGCTAATACGGCGCAAAGTATAAGAAGCAGACTGCTGGAGAAGCCCAAGAGCACCCCATGGCGACGATACTCGTACTGCACGGCCCGAATCTGAACATGCTGGGAAGCCGGGAACCGGAAATTTATGGCACCGAAACCCTCGCCGACATCAACGCCAGACTGAACTACACCTGTCTCGAAGCAGGCCATCACCTGCAGCATCTGCAAAGCAACGCCGAATACGAACTGATCGAGCGCCTTCACGATGCCCGCAACGAGGGCGTGAACTTCATTCTGATCAACCCCGCCGCCTTCACGCACACCAGCGTTGCCCTGCGGGACGCGATCCTGGCAACCGGCATCCCCTTCATCGAAGTGCACCTGTCCAACGTGTACAAGCGCGAGGCGTTCCGGCACCACTCCTATTTTTCCGATATTGCGCTTGGGACCATCACCGGCCTCGGCAGTCTGGGTTACGACCTGGCACTGCAGGCGGCGCTGTCCCATCTGAAAAGAACAAAATAAGCCTTTCACACCCATCACAGACAAGAGAAACCTTTATGGATATTAGAAAAGTCAAAAAACTCATCGAGTTACTGGAGTCCTCCGATATCGCCGAAATCGAAATCAAGGAAGGCGAGGAAGCCGTGCGCATCAGCCGCGCCTCCAGTTCTGTGGCCATGCCTGTGCACTATGCCGCTCCGGCGCCTGTTGCCGCCCCGGCTCCGGTAGCCGCCCCTGCAGCCGCGGTCGCCAGCGAAGAACCGGCCGGCAAGAAACTCAGTGGCAATGTCATCAAGTCCCCCATGGTGGGCACCTTCTACCGCTCCCCGTCACCATCCTCTCCCCCCTTCGTGGAAGTGGGCCAGCACGTCAAGGTGGGCGACGTCATCTGCATCGTCGAAGCCATGAAGATGATGAACCAGATCGAAGCCGACCACGCCGGTGTAGTGGAGGCGATTCTCATTGAGGACGGCGAACCGGTCGAGTTCGATCAACCTCTGGTCACAATCGTCTAAGCAACGGCCTTTGTGCCGACGTCCACGTCACTAGAAAAGGTTTGATTTCATGCTAGATAAAGTTCTCATCGCCAATCGCGGCGAAATCGCCCTCCGGGTGCTGCGGGCCTGCAAGGAACTGGGTATCAAGACTGTGGCCGTGCACTCCAGTGCCGACCGCGAGCTGATGCATGTGCGCCTCGCGGACGAGTCCGTCTGCATCGGCCCCGCCAGCGCGACAGACAGCTACCTGAATGTGCCGGCCATCATAAGCGCCATGGAAGTGACCGACGCCGTTGCGATCCATCCCGGCTACGGTTTTCTGTCCGAAAATGCCGATTTCGCCGAACAAGTGGAGAAGAGCGGTTTCATCTTCATCGGTCCGCGCCCCGAAACCATTCGCATGATGGGCGACAAGGTGTCCGCGATCGAGGTCATGCGCGCAGCGGGCGTCCCCACGGTTCCCGGCTCCAATGGCCCGATTGACGACAACAAGGAGCGCACCCTCGCGCTCGCCCGAGAAATCGGCTACCCGGTCATCATCAAGGCTGCCGCCGGTGGCGGGGGTCGCGGCATGCGCGTGGTGCACAGCGAAGCAGCGCTGCTGAAAGCGATTTACGTGACTCAGACCGAAGCCAAATCCTTCTTCGGCAGTGGCACGGTGTACCTGGAAAAATTCCTGGAGAACCCACGCCACGTTGAAATTCAGGTGCTGGGCGACGGTCAGGGCAATGCCATTCATCTGGGCGACCGCGACTGCTCGCTGCAACGCCGCCATCAGAAGGTGCTAGAAGAAGCACCTGCGCCCGGCATTCCCGACCACATCCGCGCCCAGGTAGCCGCTACCTGCGTCAAGGCTTGCCAGCAGATGCAGTATCGCGGTGCCGGCACCCTGGAATTCCTGTATCAGGACGAGCAGTTCTACTTCATCGAGATGAACACCCGAGTGCAGGTTGAGCACCCCGTAACGGAAATGGTCACGGGCATCGACATCGTCAAGGAACAACTGAAGATTGCGGCGGGCGAAAAACTGTCCATCAAGCAGTCCGACGTCAAGATCAAGGGCCACGCCTTCGAGTGTCGCATCAACGCCGAAGACCCGGTGACCTTCCTGCCCTGCCCGGGCAAGATCAATCTGTTCCATGCCCCCGGGGGCAATGGTATCCGGGTGGATTCCCATATCTACAGCGGTTATACCGTCCCGCCCTATTACGATTCGCTCATCGCCAAGCTGATCAGCTACGGCGAAGACCGGCACGGAGCACTGGCGCGCATGGGCAATGCGCTGGACGAGCTGCTGATCGATGGCATTCGCACCAATATTCCGCTGCACAAGGACATCCTTCGGGATACCGAGTTCCAGAAGGGCGGTGTGAATATCCATTACCTCGAAAGCAAGCTGACAGGGCACAAATCCTGATCCGCGCCTGCCGCGGCGGTGTGCCGGCCTGCGCCACTTCCGGGAGAGAACCCTGACATGCCCTGGCAACAACTGACCGTGTCAGTCAACGAAGAGACCGCCGCTCTTGTAGAGGATCAACTCTGCGAAAGCGGCGCCGTCTCTGTCACCCTGATGGACGGCGAGGATCAACCCGTGTTTCAGGTGGATCCCGGCAGCACTCCCATCTGGCAGAAAACCCAGGTTCAGGGGCTGTTTGAACACGACGCCGACATGGACGAAGTGCTGCGAGCCCTGCGACAGCATTTCCCTGCACTGGCGGACGCCGATATTGCGCTTGAAGAAGTGCAGGATGCCGAGTGGGAACGCGTCTGCATGCAGGATTTCAAGCCCATGCGTTTCGGCAAGCGGGTATGGATCTGCCCCAGTTGGGAAAGCCCCCCCGAGCCCGATGCCGTCAACATTCTGCTCGACCCGGGGCTGGCCTTCGGCACCGGCACACACCCCACTACAGCGCTGTGTCTCGAATGGCTCGATGAGCAGGATCTGCAGGACACCCTGGTGATCGACTACGGTTGTGGCTCGGGCATTCTTGCCATTGCCGCAGCGAAACTGGGCGCACGCCGGGTGATCGGGGTCGACAATGATCCCCAGGCCATTCTGGCCTCCGAAAGCAACCGCGAGCTCAACGGCGTCAGCCCGGAAGTCATGACCGTGCATCTGCCCGGCGAATCCCATCCGCAGGCCGATGTGCTGGTCGCCAATATTCTGGCCGGGCCGCTGGAGGAGCTGACACCGATTCTGTCCGCGCTCGTCAAACCCGGTGGCAAACTCATCCTGTCAGGGGTACTGTCCCAACAGACCCAATCCCTGCTGCGCAGCTACGAAGACGCGTTTGTCATGACCGCGCCGGTGTTGCGCGACGAATGGGTGCGCGTCGGCGGCGTCCGGCGCTGACCGACACGACGAGCGGACCCGCAGCCATGAGCCTCTTCATTACTCAATGCCCCTACTGCCACACGGCTTTCAGGACCAGCATCTCGCAATTGCAGTCAGCGGACGGCATGGTGCGCTGCGGTGCCTGTTTGCGCGTGTTTGCGGCTGACGACAATCTGCTGCCGTCGGCAGACCTGCGCACCGTGTCCCGTCCCATGATCGAAGAGGAAGAGGACGACATTGCTTCGGAAGAGCATGAGGAGCAAATGGAGATCGAGGCCCTGGATCCGGACGACGAGGAGACGCCTGAACCGGATCTGGCCGACGACAGCATTTTCACGCTTGATCTCGCCGACTCTGTGCCCAACCGGGTCAGCCCCAGCATCTCGGAACACGGCTCCTTCTGGGAGATTGTGGACGAAGACACCCTGGAAGCCATTCCCCGCAAGCCGGAGCAGGAACAAAGCGACGAATCCGACAGCGTGGCGGACGAGGATGCTAGTCAGGACCCAGGCGCTTGCGGAAATGACGACGAGGAAACGCCCTTTGACAGCGGGGCGGATTCTCTCGACGAAGACGAGGCAGGGGTCGAGGATGAGGACGAGGACGAGGACGACAGCCTCTCCCGTGAACATGAAGCGGAGGAGGACGAATGGGAACCCTCCGTCACCGCCTCGCCGGACGACGAATTCGAAGACACACCTGAAACAGAACCGGATGAAGACCTCCCAGCCTCGCAGCCGCCCCGTGCGGCCCGGGAAAATGAGGATGCTGCCGCGCGCTCCCGCATGCGTGCGCTGCGCTTCGACGACGACATGCTGGACGATCGCAGTCACGCGCCGGCCCTCAGTGACGACGATATCGACCATGTCAGCGAAGCCGATACGCCCCTGGAGTTCGCGTGGCAGGAAACTGCGCACGGAAAGCGCGGCGTGCTGTTCACCAGTCTTTCCCTGCTGTTGCTGCTTTGTCTCGGCGCGCAGTGGCTGTGGTTTAACCGTGACACTCTGAGCCAAAATCCCCGTTGGCGCCCACTCATGGATCAGGTCTGCAGCCTTGCTCACTGCTCACTGCCTCCGCTAGTCGACATTCGCACGATCCACAGCGAAACCCTGGAAGTACGCAGCCATCCCGATATCAGCAACGCCCTGAGCGTACACTTCGTCTTCCGCAACGATGCGGCATTCGCACAACCCTTCCCCGGACTTTACCTCCGTTTCACAGACGCCGACGATGCTGTGGTAGCCGAACGCAGGTTTGAACCGCAGGAATATCTGCCGGACGGCGTGGCCCGCATGGGCTCCATGCCGCCCGGCACCCCTGTTCAGGTCTCGCTCGCCATCCTCGATCCCGGCCCCCGGGCGGTCAACTACGAAGTCAGCTTCTACCCCGTCAACCCCTGAGCGCTGCCCTGAAGCACACAAAGAAATTGGGGTAAAAACAGGGCCAATTGTGATCAAGCGCTCGAAGCTGCCCTGTTTCGACCTTTGTCCCCCCCGCTCCACCTCGCTATGATTCTCCCTATAAGGACAGTAGTTCCGGGAAAGAGAACAGACCGTTGATCAAAATCGGAGAGCATACCCTTGCAGGTCAAGTGATCCTCGCCCCCATGGCGGGCGTCACAGACCAGCCCTTTCGCGACCTGTGTCTGGAGCTGGGAGCAAGCCTGGCAGTCTCGGAGATGCTGACCTGCAAATCCGAACTGTGGGACAGCCGCAAGAACCGCACGCGCTACATCCACTCCGCCGTCGGGGGCATCAACTCCATCCAGATCGCCGGCTCCGATCCGCACATGATGGCGGACGCCGCGCGTATGCACGAAGACCTGGGCGCCGACATTATCGACATCAATATGGGCTGTCCCGCCAAGAAGGTTCTGAAAAAGGCGGCAGGCTCCGCGTTGCTGAAGGATGAAACACTTGTCAGGGACATTCTGAAGGCAGTCGTCGGCGCAGTGGATATTCCCGTTACGCTGAAGATTCGCACGGGCTGGTGTCCGGAGACCCGCAACGGCGTGGACATTGCCCGTATTGCCGAGGCCGAAGGCGTACAAATGCTGACCGTGCACGGACGAACCCGGGCCTGCCGTTTTGTCGGCGATGTGGAGTACGACACCATTCGCGACATCAAGCAGGCCATCCGCATACCGGTGATTGCCAACGGCGATATCACAACGCCGGAGGCGGCCCTGCACGTGTTGAACTACACTGAAGCTGATGGCGTGATGATTGGCCGTGCAGCACAGGGAAACCCGTGGATATTCAGTGAAATCAATCACTACCTCGCCACGGGAAAGCAGCAGAAAAAACAGGTCCTGCAGGAAATCGCCGCCACTCTGCACCGGCATCTGCAGCAGTTGTATGCATTGTATGGAGAAGCAAAAGGTGTCCTGTTCGCGCGCAAGCACGTCGGATGGTACACCGCCACCATGGAGGGGACGGATGCGTTTCGACGCGGGTTCAACCAACTGGAGTCAGCCGACAGCCAGTTGAGAACTCTCGCCGAATACTTTGAAAGCCTGATGATCCAGCAAGAGGTCGCACAATGAAGCCTGCTCACGAACTCTCATCCCGACGCCGCAACCCGATGTCCGAGTTCAACGATTCTGCCGCACAACAACCTTCCAGCCTGCGCAAGGATGTCGAGAAAGCCATGCAGATCTTTTTCTCCAATCTGGGCGATGAATCCGTCACCGATCTGTACCAGCTCGTCCTGCACGAAGTGGAAGGTCCGTTGCTCGAAGCCGTGCTGCGCCACACCGGCAGCAACCAAAGCAAGGCCTCTATCATGCTGGGTTTGAACCGTGGTACTCTACGCAAGAAATTGAAACAACACGGAATGTTGTAACCAGAGCCCTGGTACCCGGAAAACCACTGACCCGGCGAAGCAAAAGGACGCCCCGCCCCGTCGGTCCAAGATAGACCTTTCTCACATGTCCACATCGAAATCTGCCGTGGTCCGGCGCGCTCTTATCAGCGTGTCAGACAAGACCGGCATTGTGCCCTTTGCAAAATCGCTTCATCAGGCCGGCATTGAAATCCTCTCGACGGGAGGCACTTTCAAGCTGCTGCAATCCGAACAGATTCCTGCCATCGAGATCGCCGACTACACGGGCTTTCCCGAGATGATGGATGGCCGCGTCAAGACCCTGCACCCCAAGGTGCACGGCGGCATTCTGGCGCGCCGTGACATTGACCAGGCGGTGATGGAGAGCCACGGGATCCCAACCATCGATCTGGTGGTCGTGAACCTCTACCCCTTCGAGGCCACAGTTGCCAAGCCGGGTTGCGATCTGCCAACGGCCATTGAGAACATCGACATCGGCGGCCCCACCATGTTGCGTGCAGCCGCGAAGAATCACGCCTGGGTAGGCGTGGTGGTAAACCCCGAAGACTACGATCGCGTGCTGGCGGAACTGGCGGCAAACAAGGGCGCACTCAGCGACGCCACCCGCTTCGATCTTAGTGTGCGCACCTTTGAGCACACCGCAGCCTACGATGCAGCCATTGCCAATTATCTTGGCCGTCGGGTTCCGGCAGCGGGGGAGAATGCCGGCGCGCCGCAGGACTTCCCGCGCACCTATTCCACGCAGTTCATCAAACGTCAGGACATGCGCTACGGGGAAAACCCGCACCAGCGCGCCGCCTTCTACACGGAGAAGAACCCGCGCGAGGCCAGCGTCAGCACGGCGGTTCAGCTCCAGGGCAAGGAACTCTCCTACAACAATATCGCCGACACCGACGCCGCACTGGAATGCGTCAAGTCCTTCCAGGAACCCGCCTGCGTCATTGTCAAACACGCCAATCCCTGCGGCGTCGCCATCGGCAGCAGCATAACCCAGGCATACGACCTGGCTTTCCAGACGGATCCGACCTCGGCGTTTGGTGGCATCATCGCCTTCAACCGGGAGCTGGACGCGGTCACGGCCAAGGCTATTGTGGACCGACAGTTTACCGAAGTGATCATTGCCCCCAGCGTGTCCGCAGAAGCTCTCGCGATTACCGCCGCCAAGCAGAACGTGCGCGTGCTGAGCTGTGGTCAGTGGGCGGCAGATCCCTTGCCTGCACTGGACTACAAGCGTGTCAATGGCGGGCTGCTGGTGCAGGATCGTGACATTCACCAGATTACGGCGGCAGACCTGAAAGTCGTCAGCAAGCGCCAACCCACAGAGCAGGAGATCCGGGATCTGCTGTTCGCCTGGAAAGTGGCGACCTTCGTAAAATCCAATGCCATCGTGTACTGCAAAAATCTGCAGACCATCGGAATCGGCGCCGGCCAGATGAGCCGCGTCTACAGCGCGAAGATCGCCGGCATCAAGGCCGCCGACGAGAATCTGGAAGTACGCGGTTCCGTCATGGCCTCGGACGCCTTCTTTCCCTTCCGTGACGGCATCGATGCCGCCGCCCAGGCCGGCATCAGTGCCGTCATTCAGCCCGGCGGCTCCATGCGCGACGAGGAAGTCATTGCCGCAGCCGACGAAGCCGGCATGGCCATGGTCTTCACCGGCGTTCGCCATTTCCGTCACTGATAAACGCGCGCGTCCGTCGCATTCTGGAGAGCTGACAGCATGAACGTATTGATCATAGGAAACGGCGGACGCGAGCACGCGCTGGCATGGCGGGTAAAACAGTCCACACAGGCCGGCACCGTCTTCGTTGCCCCGGGCAATGCCGGCACGGCACTGGAGCCGGGTGTCGAAAACATTGCCATCGACCCGCTCGATTTTCCTGCACTTGCCGATTTTGTGCGTGCAAATGATGTGGCGCTCACCATTGTGGGCCCAGAGGCACCTCTGGTAGCTGGCGTCGTGGATTATTTCACGGAACAAGGACTGCGCTGTTTCGGTCCTTCGCGTGGGGCTGCCCAGCTTGAGGGCTCCAAGGCCTTCACCAAGGATTTCCTCAAGCGTCATCAGGTGCCCACCGCGGCCTACTGCAATTTCACCGAGATCGAACCGGCTTGCGCCTATGTGCGCGAGCAGGGTGTGCCCATTGTCATCAAGGCCGATGGCCTGGCCGCAGGCAAGGGCGTCATCATTGCCCAGACCCTGGAAGAGGCCGAAAACACCATCCGCGACATGCTCTCCGGCAACAAGTTCGGTGACGCCGGGCACCGTGTCGTCATTGAACAGTTCCTGCGCGGAGAGGAAGCCAGTTTCATCGTCATGGCGGATGGCAGTCATGTCTTGCCCTTTGCCACCTCACAGGATCACAAGGCTCGTGACGATGGCGACAAGGGGCCTAACACAGGTGGTATGGGCGCCTACTCCCCGGCCCCCGTCGTCACCCCGGCCATTCACGACAAGATCATGGCACAGGTCATCATGCCCACCATCCGGGGCATGGCGGCAGACGGTCATCCCTATACCGGATTTCTCTATGCCGGCCTGATGATTTCCGACAACGGAGACATCAATGTCATCGAGTTCAACTGTCGCTTTGGCGACCCGGAGGCGCAGCCGGTCATGATGCGTTTGCAGTCCGACCTCATCGCTCTGTGCAACAAGGCACTCGATGGCACCCTGGACACTGTCCAGGCCGACTGGGACCCTCGTCCGGCTGTCGGGGTCGTGCTGGCCAGCGGCGGTTACCCCGACGCTTACCGCAAGGGCGATGTCATTTCAGGGCTGGAACATACCGCAGCGGACAGCAAGGTCTTCCATGCCGGGACAAAGTTGCAGGATGGACAGGTGCTGACCAACGGTGGACGTGTACTGTGCGTCACGGCCCTGGGCGAGAACGTGACGGCTGCCCAGCAGAGCGCTTACGACTTGATCCGCCATATCGATTGGACTAATGTCTATTACCGACGCGACATCGCCTACCGGGCCATAGCACGGGAAAATGCCTGATATGTCCTCATCACAGCCTTACCACAGCGGCTTCGACCGCCTGATTCTGCAGTTCGATCAGGCGCTGCGCACCATTGTGCCGGGCAGCAGCACGCAGCATCGCACCTCTCCCGCCGATGCGGTGGCGGATCAGGATCTGAGCACCGAGGAAAAACATCAGGCAGCCGCCCTGATGCGCATCAACCACACTGGCGAGGTGTGCGCGCAGGCGCTGTATCAGGGCCAGGCGCTGACGGCAAAACTGCCGGACATCCGCCTGGCGATGGAAGAGGCGGCACAGGAGGAAGTGGATCACCTGGCCTGGTGCGAACAGCGTTTGCAGGCACTGGGCAGCCATACCAGTGTGCTCAACCCCGCCTGGTATGCCATGTCCTTCGGGCTGGGTGCAGCGGCGGGATTGGCGGGCGACCACTGGAGTCTGGGCTTTGTTGCAGAAACCGAATCCCAGGTCTGCGAACATCTGCGTGACCACCTCGGTCGTCTGCCTGCCAAGGATCACAAGAGCCGCGCCGTGCTGGAGCAGATGCTGGTCGACGAACAGCATCACGGGGACACCGCGCGTCAGGCCGGTGGTAGCGACCTGCCTGCGCCGATTAAACTGGGCATGCATCTCATGTCCCAGGTCATGAAGAAAACTGCATACCGATTCTGAGCAGCGTCAGAAAGCCTCAGCCTTCCACAATCTCGAAGTCGTGCGTGACCTGCACACCGGCCTTCTGCAGCATGATGGAGGCCGAGCAGTATTTCTCCGCAGAAAGTGCCACTGCCTTCTCCACCTGTTTCTCACTGAGATCCTTGCCGCTGACGCGGAAGTGCAGGTGAATTTTCTCAAACACGGCGGGTACCGCATCCACACGCTCGGCTGTCAGTTCAGCAACGCATCCCGTTACCTGCTGACGCGCCTTTTTCAGAATCGCCACCACATCGTAGGACGAGCACCCGCCCACACCGATCAGCAGCATTTCCATGGGACGAACCCCGAGATTCTCACCACCGCTGGACTCCGGCCCTTCCATCAGCACGGCATGACCACTGCCGGATTCGCCCAGAAACTTAACACCATCCACCCAGCGCACTTTTGCTTTCATCATCGCCTCACTCTCGTTCATACCTGCATTCAGCGCAGCGCTGGCGCCCCCTGGCACCCGCTGTCGGACGCGAAGATTACCACAGTCGTTCCCCAAGGACGACGCCACAAACATTCACAGTGCTGGCAGACTGTGATATACATTCGCCACGCATTTCATAATTATTCCAATGAACAAAGATCTACAATCCCGTTCGGCGTTTTCTCGCTGAACCCAGGAGAATACCAACATGGCGCTCATGGCCATAACGCCTCATATCAAGGATCTCGACAACTTTCTGACCAACTGCCATCGTCGTCGTTACCCCAACCGGGCCACCATCATCTACGAAGGGGATACCTGCAACACCCTCTATTACATTATCGAGGGCTCGGTCTCTGTCATTCTGGAAGACGATGACGGCAAGGAAGTGGTGATCGCCTATCTCAACCCGGGAGACTTCTTTGGCGAAATGGGGCTGTTCGAGCAAAAGGAGGCCCGCAGCGCCTGGTGCCGCGCCCGCACGGCCTGTGAAATCGCCGAAATCAGCTACGCCAACTTCAACAATTACATCCGTCTGCACCCGGAGATCGTGTTCACCATCGGCAAGCAGATGGCGCACCGCCTGCGCAACACCACCCGCAAGGTGGGCGACCTTGCCTTCTACGATGTCACCGGCCGCATTGCCCGCACGCTGATCGAGCTGAGCAAGGAACCGGATGCGATGACCCACCCCGACGGCATGCAGATCAAGATCACACGACAGGAACTGGGACGCCTGGTGAATTGCTCACGGGAAATGGCCGGCAGGGTTCTGAAGACGCTGGAAGAGCAGGAGCTGATCCACGTCAAGGGCAAGACTATCGTCGTTTACGGTACTCGCTGAATGCGCTGTCGCGAGCTCAGGCTGCGCGACTCATGAAGCCTTCCTGCTCGTCACTTCCCGTGTGCTGCTGAAGAATCTGCTCACGCCGCTGCTGGATATACTGCAGCTTCTGCTCGCCTTCCGCCCCTTTCAGGGGGCCACTCAAGAGATAACTTTCCGCCGCCCGGTAATGACCGAGCGCCCTGCGGGCGTCCCCCTGGGCCATCGCCAGATCCGCCATGTGCATATTGGAGTTCACACCCACTCGCGCACTGAGCATCCCGAGATGACGCGCTGTTGACTCCAGTTGATCTCCTGTGACCTGACGCATCTGGTAAAGATGCCGAATCAGGGTGAGAGCATCGTTGATCAGCGAACGCGCACTCAAGACTTCACGCTCACTGGACAGGCTTGTCTTTCTGTCCACGCTGCTCTTCGCCGCATCGGCATTCTTGTCTGCTTTGGCGGCATCCCCCCCCAGCGCGCGCAACTCCTGCTCGCCGTTGCCCCGGGCGGGGTCAAGCTGATGGATCCGCTGCAGATCGTGCTTGAGGGTCTGGGTCAGCAGGCGTGTCACGTCTGTACTGTCGTCGATTGCCTTCAAACCCTTGATGATTTTGCTCAGGGCCGAACGGCGCTTGTCCAGTGCTGCCAGACGATAAAGGCGAATGACATCCTGCTCCTGCCGTCCCTGCAGCAGATGCACAAGCAGCAGCGAACCCACCATGAGGGCGATCAGCAGCAGCACTATTGCAGGATAGCTCAATGGCATCGGACACCGGTCTCAGAAAAATGGGCGTGCCGCATAGGCACTCATTAATATGTTATCGGCGCACAGGAGAAGAGTTTTACCCCTTTCTTGCGGAAAAGGCTCAGAGCAGAATCAGACCCCAGACCAGGGCGACCAGCACCATGCCCAGAAACACGGCAGCAGAGCCAATGTCCTTGGCCTGCTTGGAGAGTTCGTGATAGTCACTGCCAATCCGGTCCACCACCGCTTCGACAGCGGTATTCAGCAGCTCGATGATCATCAGCAACACAAGCACGCCGATCAGCAGGGCACGCTCGACCCCGGTCTCACCCAGAAGAAAAGCGACCGGGGTGAAGAGCACAAGCACCACCACTTCCATGCGGAAGGCTTCCTCGGAGGCAAAGGCGGCACGCAGGCCTGCAAAGGAATACCCTGCAGCAGCAATCAGACGGGACACGCCCTTGCGCTTGGGGGGAACCTCGGGGGAATGCCCGCTGCCAGCCTGTGCTGATCGTTCAGGAGAATCACTCATCGGGAAACAGCTCCGCCAGTTTGGCACCCGGGTCGGGTGCGCGCATGAAACTTTCCCCGATCAGGAAACCGTATATGCCCCGCGCGATCATGGACTGCACGTCTTCGGCACTGTGAATGCCACTTTCGGTGACCAGCAGCTTCCCGGCAGGCAGACGCTGCGCAAGGCGCCAGGTCACGCCCAGGTCCGTCTCAAAGGTATGCAGATTGCGGTTGTTCACGCCGATCAGGTCAAAGCCCGCCTCCAGCGCCGTGTCCATCTCCGCCTCGTCGTGCACCTCGACCAGCACGTCGATGCCCGTGATTGACGCGTAGCTGGACAGCTCCCGAAGTTGCACAGGGTCGAGCGCCGCAACGATCAGCAGCACACAGTCGGCGCCAATGGCCCGCGCCTCGGCAATCTGGTAGGGATCAATGATGAAATCCTTGCGGATCACCGGCAGACTGCAGGCAGCGCGCGCCTGTTGCAGGTAGGCATTCGCGCCCTGAAAGAATTCGCGATCGGTCAACACGGAAAGACAGGTGGCGCCCCCCGCTTCATACTGCGCGGCAATGCGGGCCGGGTCGAAGTCGGCACGAATCAGCCCCTTGCTGGGAGAGGCCTTCTTGATCTCCGCAATGACGGCAGGACGCTGGGCTGCGATGCGCTGGCGCAGTGCGTCGATGAAACCGCGCGGACGATCCGCCAGTCGCGCACGCTGCTCAAGCGACATGAGAGATTCCTGCGCACTGTCCCGGGCAATTTCCAGGTGTTTCTGCGCGATGATTTTTTCCAGAATGGTGGACTGTGTCATGTCAGAAACTCTTTATAGACTCTGGCTGACACGTGCCAGCTCGTCGAGTTTCAATAATGCCTCACCACTGCTTAAGACAGCCTTAGCACGCTGCACACCATCCCCGATGGTATCGGCAACATTGGCGGCATAAAGCGCGGCACCGGCGTTCATCGCCACAATATCGCCTGCTGCTTCGTTGCTGTAATCCAGCGCGGCGCGCACCATTGCCAGGCTTTGCTGCGCGTCGGCGATCTGCAGCATCGCAAAGCCGTCGCGACGGGCAATGCCGAAATCTTCGGGGCTGATGGTATAACGCAACAGACGGCCATCGTGAAGTTCACCAACACGGGTCGGGGCGCTGATACTGATTTCGTCCAGACCGTCGTCGGAGGCGACGATCAGCACGTGTTCGCTTCCCAGGGTCTGCAGCACTTCCAGCATGCTATCGATCCAGACTGCATCGTTCACGCCCAGCAGTTGATTGGGCGCGGAGGCCGGGTTGGTCAGCGGCCCCAGCAGATTGAAGATGGTGCGCACGCCAATCTCACGACGCGGACCAATCACATGCTTCATGGCGCTGTGGTGTCCGGGGGCGAACATAAAGCCTACCCCGACCTGCTCGATACAGCGGGCCACCTGTTCCGGCCCAAGCGCCAGTTTCACTCCGGCGGCCTCCAGCAGATCGGCGCTACCGCTCTTGCTGGTGGCGCCGCGATTGCCGTGCTTGGCAACGCGGGCTCCGGCGCAGGCGGCAACCATGGCCGAGGCAGTGGAAATATTGAAGGTGTCGGTACCGGTACCTCCTGTGCCACAGGTGTCCACGAGATGCGCCTTGTCCGGCACGTCCACACGGGTCACCAGTTCACGCATCACCGTGACAGCACCCAGCAACTCCGCAGATGTAATGCCTTTCATCTGCAAGGCAACAAGAAAGGCCCCAATCTGCGCGTCACTCATGTCCCCGCCCATAATGCCGCGCATCAGCGTCGTCATCTCATCGGCGGAGAGGTCCTGCTGCTGGCAGAGTTGGCGAATGGCAATCTTGATATCCATGGTTTTTCCTTGTTCTTATCGTTCCTGCGAATCCAGAAAATTCTTCAGTAACTGGTGTCCGTGATCACTCAGAATCGACTCGGGATGGAATTGCACCCCTTCCACTGCAAGGCTGCGATGACGCACGCCCATGATCTCGTCCATACTGCCATCCGGTTTCTGCGTCCAGGCCGTGATCTCCAGGCAGTCCGGCAGGCTGTCCCTGTCGATCACCAGGGAGTGGTAACGTGTGGCCGTGAACGGATTGCTAAGCCCGGTGAACACACCAAGATTGCTGTGATACATGTCCGACAGCTTGCCATGCATTACCTTGTGCGCACGCACCACATGCCCCCCGAAAGCCTGCCCGATAGCCTGATGCCCCAGACAAATGCCCAGCAGGGGAATACGACCGGCGAAACGCTTGATGGTGTCGATAGAAATACCGGCTTCGTTCGGTGTGCACGGCCCGGGAGAAATGACGATCTTTTCCGGCGCCATGGCTTCGATGTCGTCGAGTGTAATGGCGTCATTGCGGTAGACCCGCACGTCGGCACCCAACTCTCCCAGATACTGGACGATGTTGTAGGTGAAGGAATCGTAGTTGTCGATCATTAACAGCATTCGCAGGCCAACCTCCCGAGCGGCTACTACAAGCGTGGGGATTCTAACACGGAAAGAATGGCCGCTTCTGCCTTGATCGCGGCCCTGCACTACAGCGCATCAATACCGAAAACACCCCTCAGCAGGGCGCCTGTTACGTAGGCGAGGCTCGCCGCCCCACCGCCAGTCAGCAGGGTCATCAGTCCTGATTTCAGCACTGGCCTGGCCAGCACATAGCTCTTGAGCGAACCGATGGCAAAGAACATGACGGCTGCGAGCACGCTGCTGATCTGGAACTGCTGCAGCAGGCTCAGGGACGGAGCAAGAAACGGCAACAAGGGCACCAGCCCCACGACCAGAAAGGCGGCAAAGGTCACCAGTCCAGCCTGCCAGGGATCCGGCACCTCGGTCTGAACCCCGTACTCCTCTCGCACCATGGTGTCTATCCACTGCTTCCGGTCTGCGGTGATGACCTCCACGACCTGCTCCAGCAGTTCACCGGAGAAGCCACGACTGGCGTAGATCTGGCGGATTTCCTCGCGCTCGCCCTCCGGTACCACGCGAATATGCTCCTCCTCGGTGCGGCGGATACTGTCCACATATTCGCTCTGGGCTTTCACCGATTCGTAGTTGCTGACCGCCATGCTGAAACCGTCAGCCAGCAGATTGGCAAAGCCGAGCACCAGCGCCACGTTGGCCGAAAAACCCGCGCCATAGGCGCCGGCCACGACGGCGAAGGTGGTCACACATCCATCAATTCCGCCCAGCACTGCATCAGAAAGTCGATTGGACGGCCCCGGGGCGCTCAAACGCTGGTGTACGCGCGCCGGCGTGTGTTCCTCTTGCAGCCTTTGCCTCTGCTGTTTGCTCATCCGCGTCCTCGCTGAAGAAGTCCCGACTCCGGCCCTTTCCGGAAAACATCATGCTACCATGACCACAACGCGATGGAGGGAGAAGTGCATGGCAAAGCGAAGCAAGATCATCCTCAAGAAAATCCGGCAATCCAAGCTCGTGCGCAAGCGCGGCAAGAAGGTCGGTGCGCCACCCGGCACCCTGCTTCATGTCGGGGAAACCCACACCGAAAGCACCTCTCTCTCTCTGCTCACCTACAACCAGGAACAGTACAAGGTTTCCAGATTGTCGCAGGTGAGCGACCTGAAGCGCGGCACCTTCCTCGACCAGGTGACCTGGCTCAATATCGAAGGGGTGCATGATGCCGCCGTCGTGCAGTCCGTGGGCGAAATGTTTGAACTGCATCCGCTGGTCATGGAGGACATTCTCAATACGGATCAGCGCCCCAAGATCGAGGTGCACGAACACTACCTCTACATCGTGGTCAAGGTGCTGAATTTTGACGTCGCGGACTCCCAGGCTCGGGTCGAACAGATCAGTCTGATTCTGGGCAACGGTTTCGTCCTCTCCTTCCAGGAAGGCAAGGACGATATCTTTCAGGGAGTCCGCACCCGGCTGGAATCCGGACGCCGCATCCGCACCCTGGGCCCCGACTATCTGTGCTACGCGTTGATCGACACGGTGGTGGATAACTACTTCATGCTGCTGGAGCAATTCGGAGATCAGGTCGAGCTGCTGGAGGAAGAACTGCTCAGCAATCCCACGCCCGACACGCTGCAGAAGATCCACCACTACAAACGCGAGATGCTGCTGTTGAGAAAGGCCGTGTGGCCACTGCGCGAAGTGCTGACCAGCATGATTCGGGACGACAGCACACAGATTTCCCAGGATACCCAACTCTATCTTCGCGATGTTTATGACCATACGATCCATATCATGGATACCGTGGACACTATCCGCGACCTGCTTGCAGGCATGCTGGACCTGTACATCTCCAGCACCAGCAACCGCATGAACGAGATCATGAAGGTGCTGACCATCTTCGCCTCCATCTTCATGCCCCTGACCTTCATCGCTGGCATTTACGGCATGAACTTTCAGTACATGCCGGAACTCAGCATACGCTGGGCCTATCCCGCAGTGATGGCCGTCATGGCGCTCATCGGCGTGGGGCTGGCTTTTTATTTCCGCTGGAAGAAGTGGTTATAGCGCGGCCTGATCCAGCACCTGTCGCGTGCGCAGAAAGACCTGAGGGCAAGCCACACCTGCCAGGTCTTCGTCGGAAGGCAGGCAACTGCGACGGGCATACTGCAGTAGATCGGGCGAGGCATCACAGAACAGCATGTCAAAGGCAAATCGGTTCATGCCATAAAGCCCGCGATGCAGCATGTTCGCGGAGAAGACCAGCAGGTCTCCGGCGGCCAGCGGCACTGCCTGCGCCCCGGACAGGGGATCACTTGTCCGTCGCCCCTGCCCCATGCGCACGGCGAATTCCTCCTCCGTGTCCCAGCGCCTGTGCGTTCCCGGCACCAACTCCAGACCCGGCTCGTCTCTCAACGCCAGGCGCAGGTGGATCACATGGATACGCGACAACTGTGCCTGTTGCTCGTCAAGCGGCAACCCTGTGTACTGAATATCTCGGTGCCAGTAATTGGACTGCGCCGGATTCTTTGGATTGAAAAACAACTGAGTGTTCAGAAATGCGGGGCCTTCGGAGAACACCGCCTGTAGAACCTGAGCAATGCCGACACCACCTATCACGCCAAAGAGACAACGACGCTCCCCCGTTCCCAGCAGGTCGCGATCCGTCAGGTAGGCACTATTGATCGCTCCCCTGGCATAGGCCGCCTCTTCCTGTCGCAGCCAGCGTGAGTGAAAAACAGTCAGCACCTTCCGCAAGGGAATCAGATCGCTTTCCGCAAACAGACGAGGCAGGTGCACAAAGCCCTGCTCCTGATAACGTGCTCGAGTCTCTTCCTGGGAAATTGATGACGGACCATTCATCAACCGGCACCCGCCCGCTTTTCAGCGCGCAAAAAAAAGACCGTAACGAAATGCCCGCATTTCATTACGGCCTCAAGTTTACTAGACGACCGACTCAACATGGCGATTACAAAAGACTTTGCAATTGCGATGTTGGAGCCAGTGTAATGGACGAGCGCCCGGGAAATATTGACATACATCAGAGGAAGCGTGATGAGGCTGACGCCTGTCACGCCGGCTCGTGCAGTTTGGCAATCCGCTTCAGTGCCGACATGTCCAGCACCTGGATTTCCTTGTTGTCCACCTTCACGATTTCCTGCTTCTGCAGGCGGCTGAAGACGCGGCTGACGGTCTCCAGTGTGACCCCCAGATAGCTGCCAATATCGGCACGAGTCATGGGCAGGCGGAATTGGGTGGAGGACAGTTTGCGACGATGGTTGCGGCTGGAAATGCTGAGCAGCAGGGCCGCCACACGCTCCTCGGCCGCATTGCTGCTGACCAGAGTAAGCATCTGCTGGTCCTTGACGATTTCCTGTCCCATCAGACGGAAGAAGCGCCCCTGCAGTGAGGGAATGCGAGCACTGAGTTCTTCCAGTTGATGAAAGGGTATCTCGCAGAATGATCCCGTTTCCAGTGCGATGGCAGAACTGCCGTGGCGATTGCTGCTGATGCCGTCCATCCCCATGATCTCGCCGGGCAGGTAGAGGCCCGTCACTTGTTCGGTGCCTTCCTGGGTGGTTTTGAAGGTCTTGAAGCTGCCGGCACGAATGGCGTAGATGGATTTGAATTCCTCGCCTTCGCGGTACAGGTAGTCGCCCTTGTTCAGCGCGCGCCCACGTTTGACGATTTCATCCAGGCGGGAAATCTCGACGGCATCCAGCGCAATGGGCAGGCACAGCTCCCCCAGCCGACACTCCCCACAGGAGATACTGGGGTTGGTGTGACAGGTGCGTGCTGCGTAAGGCGTCTCCTTGGCCAACACAGTACTGCCGGGGGTCGGTTTCGCGACTGATTTCACGTACACGTCTTCCTAGAGAATCCAGAATGACGGCATTGTAGACAATTCGGCGGGTCGCGGCAAAGCGCTCTTTTTCACTGAATGCCTCCAGTGAAGGAAATTGTCGCCCGGTCCATCAGATGACCCGGGAAAACGTCGGTTTGGAGGGAGTGTCCTGGCGCAGGTACTCGTCGAACACCATGCAGATATTGCGCAGCAGCAGGCTGCCTTCGGCGCTGACATAGATCTTGCCCGGAGTCGCCAGACTGAGCAGGCCATCCCGCTCCAGTTGCACCAGCTCCGGCAGCAGCAGGTTGAAATGCACCTTGAAATCAATACCATACTCGCGCTCGATGCGGGCAATATCCAGGAAGCGGTAACAGCTCAGTTGCTGAATGATGTCACGGCGCAACACATCTTCCCGGCTGGACTCCCGCCCACGCACCACCGGCAGGCGATTCTCGTCCAGCGCCTGGTAATAGGCATCCAGTTGTGCGGCATTCTGCACAAACATGCCGTGAATATTGCTGATGGAGGAGACGCCGAGGCCCACCAGGTCTTCAGCCTTGTGGACGGAGTAACCCTGAAAGTTGCGACACAGCTCGCCATTGGCCTGAGCAAGGGCCAGGGGATCATCCGCTTTCACAAAATGATCCATCCCGATATACAGATACCCCGCCTCCGTCAGCGTTCTGATCAGCAGGGTCAGCATCTCCAGCTTCAGCGCGGGTGATGGCAGGTCTTCGGTGTGAATAGCCCGCTGCGCGGCAAAACGCTCGGGCAAATGGGCATAGTTGTAGTAGCTGATACGGTCCGGTGCCAGCCGGATCACTTCGCGCAGGGTGTCCTCCACGCTCTTCAGGGTCTGTTTCGGCAGGCCGTAGATCAGATCGAAGTTCAGTGAACCGAAGGCCCGTGCACGGATATCCCGCACCAAGCGCTCGATCATCTCCACGCCCTGAATGCGGTTGATCGCCTTCTGAACCTCGGGATCGAAATCCTGAATCCCCAGGCTGATGCGATTGAAGCCCAGCCCGCGGATCAGTTCGATGCGGGAGCGGTCTACCGTTCTCGGGTCAATCTCGATGGCATAGTCCCGCGTGTCGTCCTGCACCAGGCGGAAGTAGTGCGCCGTCAGATGCACCAGCTCCGTCAACTCAGCGTCGTCGAGGAAAGTCGGAGTGCCGCCGCCCAGATGCAGTTGCATCACCGGCCGCTGGTGCAGGGAGGACTGCAGGCGCAGCAGCGCCATCTCCCGGCGCAGGTGCTCCATATAGCGCCGCACATGCGCACGGTTGCGGGTCACGATCTTGTTGCAGCCACAGTAATAACAGGGCGAACTGCAGAACGGGATGTGAATATACAGGGACAGCGGCTCCTGGGAGGTGCTGTCCGCAAGCGCATCCAGATAGCGGGACACTTCCACACTGGCAAACTGGGTGGCAGGGGGATAGGAGGTATAACGGGGTCCCTGCCGGTCGTATTTGCGCAGCAACTCGGCAATCCGCCCCGGGTTCAGGGGCGGTTGCGCGTGAAGAGGAAGATCTGTGGCGATTTCTGGAGTCATGGGAGCGAGTGTAAAACTCCCCCCAAATGACGCCATGACCTAAATCAAGAAAACCTTCGCGGTATTATTCCGGCTTCGGCATCAGCGCCGCATCCAGCGCCATCGCGCGCTGCAGGGCGGGGCGCGCCTCCAGCCGCGACACATAGGCCTCGAACACGGCACGTTTGTCGATGGTGCCGAACATCATGCCCCAGCGCAGGGCAGACCCTACATAGACATCCGCCGCTGTGAACTGGTCGCCACACAGCCAGGTTTTGCCGGCGATGGCGCCCTCAAGGGCATTCAGGGTCAGTGCCTCATTGCCGTAGCCCAGCGTGCCCTGACGCTCCGCCGGTGCCTCCCACTTCATCGCCCTCGCCGTGATCGCCATTTCCAGCGGACCGGCAGCAAAGAACAGCCAACGATAGTAGGTACCGCGCAGCGGATCGCTAGGCGCAGGAGCGAGGCCCGCCTGGGGAAAGACGTCTGCCAGATAGGCGCAGATGGCAGCCACTTCCGTGACCACCGTGCCGCGATGTCGAATGGCAGGCACCTTCCCCATGGGGTTGATTGCCAGGTATTCGGGAGCCTTCATACTGCCGCCGTACTGCAGCACCTCCACCTCGTACTCGGCGCCGGTCTCTTCCAGCATCCAGCGGACAATCTGGCCGCGTGACTGCGGATTGGTATAAAAGGTCAACGACTCCATGGCGGGCTCCCTGTCACAAACACATCAGCTCAATCGATCAGGCGTGGAATGAACTTGGTGACGCCCTGAATGGGCCCGACTTCACCGGCAAACACATTGCCGTGCTTGTCCACCGTCACCCCCTCACCCATGGAGCCATAGCCACCCATGCCTGAGGCTCGCTCGGAGACGTGCTCCGGCACGAAATACTTCACTTCGCCGGTACGGGCACTGCCTACCCGCAGGCCTTTGCGCCAGCCCGGGTTGTAGTTCGGATCAGACTCGGAATCGATGGCGTAGAGCGTGTCATCGGGCGTGATGAACAGCCCGCTGATACGGCTGAACTGATACCAGGTGTCCAGGTGCTTGCCATCCTGATCGAAGATCTGGATGCGACGATTGCCGCGGTCGGCCACAAACAGGCGGCCCTGGGAATCGAAGGCGAGGGAGTGCGGAGAGCGCATCTGGCCATCTTCATAGCCCCACTCACCGAAACTCTTGATGAACGTGCCATCGGGAGCGAACTTGGAAATCCGGCTCTTGGAGTCCGGCCCCGGCTCGTCCTGGAACTGTGCCCCGTGGGTTTCTGCCACGTAGATGCTGCCGTCCGGGCCGATCACGACATCGTTGGGGTCGGTAAAGCGATTGGGCGGATCGCCGGCTTCCCCGGGGGTACCCAGCGTCAGCAGCAGTTGCCCGGTGGGGCTGAACTTCAGCACTGTGTGGCCTTTGCCTGCGGCGTCGGGGAACTGCTCCAGCTCGCGAGGGGTCGCGGCACGGGAGTCTACCACCCAGACATTGCCCTCCTTGTCCACGTCCATGCCGTGCGGCCAAATAATCAGGCCCTTGCCGAAGCTGGTGACCACATTGCCCTGGGCATCCAGTTTGACGATCGGATCCAGATCAGACCCGGCGCAGGAGTTCGCGCCGCAGCGATCCCCGATCCAGACACTCTCTCCATCGATGTCGATGTTGATGGCGCTGATGGAACCCCAGGTGCGGCCTGCCGGCGGATTGCTCCAGTCGCGCACCGTTTCGTAGGGGTTGGGCAGATTGTTCACCGGGGGAACGCTGGCGTGCTCGGCGGGGCCCGTGGCTCCACGCTGGGCAGAGGCAAGCCCCGAGGCTGTCAGCAACAGGGTGGCTCCCAGCGTCAGGCGGAAAAGCTTCCCGGCGGAAGCAGTGTGTGTCGTTGTGTTTGTTTTCATCACGTTCCTCGTTGGACACTCATGGCTCGATGGTCGATGTTTCCTGCACGCCCTCCGGAGGGCGCAGGTCTGGGGCTGAACCATGAACCGCAGGCCCGGAATTGTCAATCCTGCCTCGCCGCCCTGCCTCGTTCGTAGGCACAGATGGACACCGTGCTGGCCAGATTCAGCGATTCAATCGCGTCTGTTCCCGGAATCGAGAACGCCCTTGCCCCAAGAGTCTCCAGGGCCTCACGCGGCACTCCGCGGGCTTCATTGCCAAACACATAGACATCCTGCTGCGGGAACCCGGCATCCGTCACCGGCACGCCGTTCATATCGAGACAGGCAATGCGGGGGAAGCGACCGGACAGCGACGCCAGGGTGACATCCAGCTCCAGCGGCACATGGAAAATCGCCCCCATGCTGGCGCGCACCACTTTGGGATTGAAAGGGTCCACGGAGTCCGGACTAAGCAGACAGCGCGCGCTGCCGAACCAGGCCAGTGTGCGCAGGATACTGCCAAGATTGCCCGGGTCCTGAATCTCGTAAAAATAGCAGGCGTGAGTCGTAGCAGGAGTCGGCTGCACCTCCAGCACCGCCGCAATCGGCACGACGGCAAGCACGCCCTGCGGGGTTTTGGTATCGCTGATTCTGCTCATCTGCGCTTCACTCAGCACGCGCGCTTCAAACCCCTCGCAAAAGCTCTCAAAGCGGGAGGTAAGAAAAAGACGAGACTCGAACAGAGCAGGATTGTGCACGGCAGCGCGTCTCAGCTCCTGCACCAGGTGCTCGCCCTCGGCAATAAAATGGCCGCTGAGAAGGCGGTATTTCTTCTGTTGCAGTTTGCGGATATCGTCCAGCGCCCACATGCTCAGTCTCCTTTGCCCGACGCCTGCGCAAGAATCGAACGCGCTGCGGCCTCCGCAACACGAATGCCATCAACGCCCGCTGACAGAATACCCCCGGCATAGCCAGCCCCCTCTCCTGCCGGGTAGAGCCCGCGGACATTCAGACTCTCGAAGGTTTCACGATTCCGTGTGATGCGTACCGGGGAGGACGTGCGTGTCTCTACGCCGGTCAGCACCGCGTCCTCCCGATCGAAGCCGCGAATCTGACGGCCGAATGCAGGCAAGGCCTCACGTATTGCCTCAATGGCATAGGCTGGCAGGGCGGTCGCGAGGTCGGTAGGCCGCACCCCCGGTTTGTAGGAAGGCTGCACGGCAGCAAAGGCCTGTGATGGCTTTGCCCGCAGAAAGTCTCCCACCTGCTGGCCCGGGGCACAGTAGTTCTCTCCCCCCAGAACAAAGGCCTGACTCTCCAGTTGTTCCTGCAAGGCAACACCGGCCAATGGCCCATCGGGAAAATCCTTCTCGGGCTCAATCCCTACCACGATGCCGGCATTGGCATTGCGCTCATTGCGCGAATACTGGCTCATGCCGTTGGTGACCACCCTGCCGGGCTCCGAGGTTGCAGCAACCACCGTGCCGCCGGGACACATGCAGAAGCTGTAGACGGCACGACCATTTTTGGCGTGATACACCAGCTTGTAATCGGCGGCGCCCAGTTCCGGGTGCCCCGCGTATTTGCCCAGCCTGGCGCGATCGATCATCGACTGTGGGTGCTCGATGCGGAAACCAATCGCAAAGGGCTTCGCTTCGAGGAAGACTCCCCTCCGGTGCAACATGCGGAAGGTATCGCGCGAGCTGTGGCCAAGCGCCAGCACCACATGATGCGTGTGGATCACCTCGCCGTTGTCCAGTTGCACCCCCTGTACACGCCCCGCCTCCAGCAGCAGATCGCTGACCCTGCTCTCGAAGCGCACTTCGCCCCCCAGCGCGATAATCTGCTCACGCATGGCGGCAACAACGCCGGTCAGGCGGAATGTGCCGATGTGCGGCTTGCTGACATACAGGATCTCGGCGGGCGCCCCCGCTTTGACAAATTCTTCCATGACCTTGCGGCCGTAGAAATGTGGATCCTTGATCTGGCTGTAAAGTTTGCCGTCAGAAAAGAGTCCCGCGCCACCCTCACCAAACTGCACGTTGGATTCCGGGCTCAGCACCTGCTGCCGCCACAGTGCCCACGTGTCTTTGGTGCGACGACGCACATCGCGGCCACGCTCCAGCACAATCGGGCGCAAGCCAGCCTGCGCCAGAATCAGGGCAGCAAACAGCCCACAGGGACCAAAGCCCACGATGACAGGGCGCTCAGCAACATTGCCGTCAGCCCTCGCCACCGGATGATAGCGGGTGTCTGGCGCCACCATGACGTGGCGATCTCCCTGCAACCGCTGCAAAATCCCCTCTTCATTCCGCACCTCCAGATCAACGATATAGACGAAGCTGATCTCGGAGTGCTTCTTGCGGGCATCGTAACTGCGCTTGAAAACAGTGCAGGACAGCAGGTCTTCCTCCGCAATGGCGAGGCGCCGGAGAACGGCCTCACGCAGTGCCTCGGGAGGATGCCCCAGCGGCAGGGACAATTCGGTGATGCGCAACATGACGGGATTCCTGGCCGGTCTGTCCGGCAAAGGGAGGAGCGGCGATTATACATCAGTCCCCGGTGACAGAGAGACCGGGAAACAGCGCACAGTAAATAGCTGCTCACCCTTGCCTCGTCACGCGGGCACACACTAGAATCGGGCTCACACGCCACCCGCGGTTCATTGTGAACCCTCGGATCACCGCGACTCCTTGCAACGGGACGCCTTGGGGACGAACTTGTCAGTAGACCGGACGCCACACCAGGACGATTTGCCTTCCTTCATGCACACAATCCCCGACACGCTTCCGTGCCCGGCGTTTGTGTACGACGGCAGTCATGGCACATTCCGTTTCAACAGCCTTGCTGCTGCCTGGTTTGGTGTCGACAACCCGGCACTTCCCCGAGTCCGCAGCGATCTCTCGTTTGATGTCTGTGAAAGCAAGGCTCAATTTGTCATTCCCCAGGAAAAAACCCCATGGCGGCGCGCACTGACGGGCGAGCGCATTCTTGATACCGAACTGGAGCTGCACACCCCGAGCCAGGCTCCCCGTACACTGCTGTGCAGTGCCTCCCCCCTAAAGGACGGCAACGGCACGCCCTGGGGGGCACTCGTCACCCTGACGGACATCACGACCGAACGGCTTGAGTCCCGCCAGCATGCGCAGGACGTGAAACATCTGCGCATGATCCTGGAAGGCACCAACGCAGGCACCTGGGAATGGAATATTCAGACGGGGGAATGCCGTTTCAACGAGCGCTGGGCGCAGATTGTCGGCTACACCCTGGATGAGCTAGACCCCATGTCGGTCGACACCTGGCTGGCGCTGGTGCATCCACAGGACCTGGCAAACTCCCGGACAGTGCTGCAAAAACATTTTGCGGGAGAGCAGCCACACTACGATCTTGTCGGGCGCATGCGACACAAGGACGGACACTGGGTCTGGGTACATGCCAGAGGGCGGGTGTACCAATGGGACGAGGACGGCGCTCCGCTGCGGATGGCCGGCACGCATCTGGATATCAGCGGCATTCATCAGGCCGAAGAAGAGGTGCGGGCATCCCAGGCCTATATGCAGGCACTCATTAACTCCTCCTCCGACGTCGCCATTATCGCCACCGACACCACAGGCCTGATTACAGTCTTCAACACCGGCGCGGAAAAGCTGCTGGGCTATGCCGCAAGTGAAATGGTTGGCAAGAAAACGCCCGAGGTGTTCCACCTGGAGTCGGAGGTGATCGCTCGTGGCGAGGAACTCACTGCGGAAACAGGGCAGGATATCCATGGCTTCGAGGTCTTCGTGCACGCCGCACGCCACGGGCGCTCGGAAACCCGGCACTGGACCTATATCACACGCTTCGGGGAACACCGCACGGTCAGCCTGTCCGCCAGCGCCCTCACCGACGGCCGCGGCAACATCATCGGTTTTCTGGGCATGGCAGTGGACGAAACCGCCCAGATACAGGCGGAAGAAAACGCGCGGCTCGCGGCGGAACGATTCGCGGGCGCCTTCGACTCCACCGCAGTCGGCATGGCGCTGGTGTCGCTCGAAGGCCGCTGGATGGAAGTCAATGGCGCGCTGTGTGAAATGCTGGGGTACAGCGAGGAAGAACTGCTGCGCACGGACTTCCAGACCCTGACCCATCCCGACGATCTGCAGAACGATCTGGCCCTGCTGCAACAGCTTCTCGCCAACAAGATTCCCAACTACGACATGCTGAAGCGCTACTTCCGCAAGAACGGAGAGCTCATTCGTGCCAAGCTATGGGTCTCACTGGTGCGCGACAGCCACGGCGCTCCCCTGCACTTCGTCTCGCAGATTCAGAACATTACCGACGAATATCTGGCGCGCCAGGCCCTGCAGAGCAGCGAGGCACGCCTGCGCGGGCTGTTCGATCTGTCTCCGCTCGGAATTGGCCTGATGGACTACAAGACCGCCCGCATTCTGGAGGCCAACGATGCACTGATTGCCCCCAGCGGCTACACCCGGGACGAGTTCATGCGCCTGACCGACCGCGAGTTGACGCCACGGGAATATGCGCCAGCGGTCCGCAACGCCATCGAGCAAATTCGCAGCAGCGGACGCTACATGCCCTTTGAGAAGGAATACATCCGCAAGGATGGCAGCCGCTACCCCCGTCATGGTGCAGGGCATTCTCATGAAAGACCCTTCGGGCCGTCAGGTTCTGTGGTCACTGGTGGAAGATATCAGCGAGCGCAAACGCCTCGACCGCATCAAGAACGAATTTGTCTCCACCGTCAGTCACGAGCTGCGCACACCGCTCACGTCAATTTCCGGCGCATTGTCGCTGGTCGTTTCGGGAGTGCTCGGCGAGGTCAGCGACGACGTACTGGAAATGCTGAACATTGCCGCCAAGAACAGCGAACGCCTGACGCAGCTCGTCAACGATCTGCTCGATATGGACAAACTTTTGGCTGGCAAGATGGACATCAAGATGCGGCAGGTTGACCTGCTGCCGTTGCTGGACAATGCCATTCGCGACATGCAGGCCTTCGCAAGAGCCCGCAATATCAGCATCGTGCGCACCCGCGACGAAGCCATGCAGATCAGCACCGACAGTTTCCGCCTGATACAGGTGCTGACGAATCTGCTCTCCAATGCCTGCAAACATTCCGATAGCGGCACACAGGTCGAAGTGCATCATGAAGCCGGACCGGAAGACAGTGTCATCATCAGCGTCATCGATCATGGCCATGGTATTCCCAACGAATTCCGCTCGCGGATCTTCCAGAAATTTGCGCAGGCAGACGCGTCGGACGCGAGCGAAAAGGAAGGCACAGGCCTGGGCCTTGCCATCTGCAAGGAACTGGTGGAACGCATGGGTGGTGTCATTGGCTTCGAGTCCGAGGAGGGTCAAGGGTCTCATTTCTGGATTCGCATGCCGCGCGCCACAGCCCGCCAACAGGACAACAGTTGCAAACCTCGAATACTGCACGTGGAAGATGACGAAATGTTCGCCGGTCTCGTTCGCGCCAATATCGCCGACTACGTCGACGTGGATCTGGCCAGCAGCCTGGCACAGGCCAACAAACTGTTGCGCCTGCACACCTACGATCTGCTGCTGCTCGACCTGTTCCTGCCCGACGGACATGGCCAGGCACTGTGGGAAGCCCTGAACATGGCACAACCCGACGTCCCCATTGTCATCCTGTCGGGTCATGAGGTTCCCCGCACACTGGCCGGCAATGTCGCCGCTGTGCTGACCAAGGATGAAGCCGTTCTGACACGGGTCGTCTCCACCCTGGAACATATTTTCGCAATGGGAGAAGGAGTCTGATGCGCGAACTGAAACGCATAGCCCATGTTGACGACGATGACTCGATTCGTGCCATCGTCAAGATTGCACTGGAACGGATCGGGAAATTCGAGCTCCTGAGCTGTGCCTCCGGCGCGGAGGCGCTGGACAAAGTGCCCGGCTTTGCGCCCGACATGATTCTGCTCGATGTCATGATGCCGGGCATGGACGGGCCTGCCACACTTCTGCAACTGAAGCAGAAAATGAACCTTGAGGGCGTGGCCGTGGTCTTCATGACAGCGAAGGTACAGACCGCCGAAATGGAGCATTATAAAAAAATCGGAGCCTGCAACGTGATCATCAAACCTTTTGATGCCATGCAGCTTTCACAACAGTTACGCAGCTACTGGACACAATTCCATGACGAATGACTCGCAGAAAACCCTGCAGGAAGAGATGAGGCAACTCCGGCAGGAATATCACCACCGCCTCATTGCAGACCTCAATGAGCTGGCCCATATGGCGTCCCTGGACGACAAGGCGCTCAGCGACCGCGACACACTGAAAAAAATACACCAGGCCAGCCACAAGCTCGCCGGCTCGGCGCTGACCTTTGGCTATCAGGAAACCGGTGAACTGCTGCGTCAATTTGAGCAGACTCTCAACGAGCTGATGGAGAACGGCGCCCCCGTACAGCCCGGCACCATAAGGTTGCAACTGCAGGAGCTGACGCCCGAACTGTCAGTTCCAACGGCACAGCAGGAAGGTCACCACCGCGACGTCGAGTCCCCAGAGGCAGCGGCAATGAGCAGCGATGCCGAGCCGCTGCACCTCTATCTTCTGGAGGACAATCCGTCCACCAGCGAAATGCTCAAGGTCGGGCTGGCCAGTTTCGGATATCGCCTGTCTCCCTTCGACGACATCAATCTGCTGTGCGCATCGGCGCTGCAGGAGCAACCCGATGCCCTGATCGTGGGCTCTGACCAGAGCACCTTCAGTGACGAAGACCTCAGTGCGGCCATGCGCTCCATCCGCGAGCATGGCATGGAGTCCATTCCCGTGTTTGTCGTCAGCGAGCAGGACGATTTCGAGAACAAGCTGCAGGCAGCACGCAACGGAGTCGTTGCCTTTCTGAGCAAGCCGGTCAATATCCCCTCACTGGAATCCGCCCTCGACTACGTACTGCAGCAGAAGGTGAAATCCCCCTATCGCGTACTGCTGGTGGACGACGATGAATTCTCCGTGCAGCACCACAAGCTGATGCTGGAGAAACGCCGCTTTGTCGTGCGCACACTTTCAGACCCGACACAGGTGCTGGATGTGATTGAGGACTTCCACCCGGACCTGATGATCTTCGACCTGCACATGCCCACCTGCAACGGCATCGAACTGGCCGAGGTCGTCCGCTACCACACGCACTGGCTGCACATCCCCATCATCTTCCTCTCCAGCGAGCGCAGCGAAAGCAGACAACTGCTGGCCATGATGAATGGCGGCGACGACTTCATCGTCAAACCGGTCGTGGAAGACAGTTTCGTTTCCACCATCCGCAGCCGCGCGCAACGTGCACGGCAACTCGCGGAACTCATGACCCGCGACAGCCTGACCGGGCTGCTCAAGCACACGGAAATCAAGGAGCGCCTGTGTCACGAACTGGCACGTGCGCGCCGCAATCGGTCCTCCGTCACCGTCGCCATGATCGACATCGACAAGTTCAAATCGGTGAACGACACCTACGGCCACCAGACCGGAGACGTGGTCATCGCCACGCTCGCGCATCTGCTGCGCCGGGGTCTGCGTACCACCGACATCGTCGGGCGCTACGGCGGAGAGGAGTATATGGTTGTCATGCCGGACACCAGCGCCGAGAACGCAATCATCAAGCTCAATGCACTGCGTCAGGAATTCGGCACCGTGGTGTTTCGCCACCACAATGAGGAATTCAACTGCAGCTTCAGCGGCGGCGTCTGCTCCTCCGACCTCGCCGAGCATGTGGATGCCCTGGTGGAATGCGCCGATCAGGCGCTGTATGCCGCCAAGGACGCAGGGCGCAACTGCCTGGTGCAGGGGAAAGCCTGATGGCACGATCGAAGAGCAGCAATCGCTGGCTTGAGGAGCATGTCAACGACCCCTATGTGAAGAAGGCCCAGGTAGACGGCTATCGTTCGCGCGCAAGTTACAAGCTGCTGGAACTGATCGAGAAAGACAAACTGGTGCGCCCGGGCATGCTGGTGCTCGATCTCGGCTCTACCCCCGGCGGCTGGTCCCAGGTGGTGGCGCCTCTGGTTGGGCGGCAGGGCGCAACCATTGCGTCCGACATTCTTCCCATGGCCCCCATTCCCGATGTGCTCTTCATTGAGGGCGATTTTACGGAGCAGGAGGTCTTCGATCGCATCATGACGGCACTCGACGGGCGGCAGGCAGACCTGGTGATGTCAGACATGGCACCCAATATCAGCGGAGTCGATGCAGCAGATCAGGCCGCCTCCATGTATCTGGTGGAGCTGGCGCTCGACATGGCACGCCAGGTACTCAAACCCGGGGCGAATTTCGTTGCCAAGGTATTTCACGGCGAAGGCTACGAAGACTATCTGAAGGCCTTGCGCACCAGCTTCGACAAGGTCATTGTGCGCAAACCCAGTGCCTCCCGTGCCCGCTCCCGCGAGGTGTACGTGGTCGGCAAGGGCTTCAAGGGCTAGGCTGCACTGCGCCAACGCACGAGACTTCCGTTTCCCCGGGCAATGGTGTCTACTGTCCCTGTTTCCTCGCGACGAGGGTCTTCATGAGCACGAACCATCGCTATTCCCCGGCCACCGCCATTGCGGTGGTCGTGGCCAATATGGTGGGCACCGGTGTCTTCACCAGCATCGGCTTCCAGATTATCGACATCAAGTCTTCCTTTGCCCTGCTGATGCTCTGGCTGGTGGGCGGCATTGCCGCCATGTGCGGTGCCCTCACCTACGCGGAGCTGGCCAGCCGCCTGCCCCGCTCCGGGGGCGAATACCATTTTCTGAGCAAGACCTATCATCCGGCCGTCGGTTTTGTGTCGGGCTGGGTATCCCTGACCGTGGGCTTCGCCGCGCCCACCGCGCTCGCTGCCATGACCTTTGCCGCCTATCTCGACTCCGCTCTGGGTGACCTGCTGCATCTCAACAGGCAGGCTGCCGCCGTCACCCTGGTGGCCGTCATTACCTTTATACACGGGCGTAACCACGCCGCCAGCGGAGGCCTGCAAAACTGGTTCACCGTCATCAAGGTGCTGTTGATCGGCATGTTTGTGTTGACGGTGTTCTCCTCGTCCCCCGACCCGCAGCCTGTGCATTTCCTGCCCGTCGAGGGCGACGGTCCCATTCTTCTGTCCAGCGCGTTTGCCGTCTCCCTCATCTACGTGAACTACGCCTATACCGGCTGGAACGCCGCCACCTACATCACCGGGGAGGTAGAGAATCCGGAACGCTCGGTTCCCGTCGTGCTGATCGGGGGCACGGCCATCGTGATTCTGCTGTACCTGGCTCTGAACGCCACCTTCCTCTACGCCGTGCCCATGGAGGCGCTGGAGGGACGCATCGAGATCGGTGTGATTGTCGCGGAGCATACCTTTGGCAGTATAGGGGCCATGCTGATGGGCGGATTGCTGTCGCTGCTGCTGATCTCCACCGTCAGCGCCATGCTCATGGCCGGCCCGCGCGTGCTGCAGATCATGGGAGAAGACTTCAGGCTGTTTCGCCTGCTGGCCGTCAAGAACAGCGGCGGCGTTCCCCGCACCGCCATTTACACCCAGGGCGGCCTGGCCATTGCCTTTATCATCACCTCCACCTTCGACTCGGTGCTGGTGTTCTCCGGCTTTATTCTGGGCCTGAGTTCCCTGTTTACCGTGCTGGGAGTCTTCGTACTGCGTTGGCGCCAGGGGCGCGGCGAAACCTCTGACGGTACCTACCGGACGTGGGCCTACCCCCTGCCTCCCTTGCTCTACAGCGCGATCATGCTGTGGACATTGCTGTTCATCACCGTCAATCGCCCGCTGGAGGCCGCCGTCGCCGCCATCATCATTGTGCTGGGGCTCGGTTGCTACGTGCTCACCGAACGCCTGTCCACCCGCATTGCCCCCTGAGCAATGCCGGACTGAGCGAACCCGCCAACACCTGATAGACTGCAGCTACTCGGAAGAACAGGAGCACACTATGTCCCGCTGGATTCGGGTGGATGCCACCATCAATCAATACATCAGCGACCACCTGGGCGCTGAACACCCTGTGCTGCAGGCGCTGCGCGAGCGCACCGCCCCCATGGAGGGTGCAGGCATGCAGATTTCCCACGAACAGGCGTGCTTCATGAGCACCCTGCTGCGGGCCATCGGTGCTCGCAGGACGCTGGAGATCGGCGTCTTCACCGGCTACAGCGCCCTGATGACCGCCCTGGCGCTGCCGGAAGACGGCCGCCTGATCGCGTGTGACATCAGTGAGGAGTGGACGCGCATAGCAAGAGATTACTGGCAGCGCGCGGGTGTGGCGGACAAGATCGACCTGCGCCTGGCGCCGGCAGCGGACACCCTGCAGGCCTTGCTGGACGCGGGAGAGGCCAGCAGCTTCGACTTCGCCTTCATTGATGCCGACAAGACAGGCTATGAAACCTATTACGAGTTGTGCCTGAAATTGCTGCGCCCCGGTGGGGTCATCGCCCTGGACAACTGCCTATGGGGCGGTCGCGTGGCAGACGCAGGGGATCAGGACGAAGACACGCGTGCCATTCGGGCCCTGAACGACAGGATCGCGGCAGATTCCCGGGTGGATGCCTCGCTGATCCCGGTAGGCGATGGCGTCTATCTGGTCAGCAAACGCTAGCAGGTTCAACGCTCCATCCAGTACATGATCCCGCCATGGATATTGGCGACCTTGTCGTGCCCGGCGCCTTTGAGAATGGTGGTCGCCATTGAGGATCGTTTGCCGGAACGACAGATCGTTACCACCGGCTTGTCTGTCGGCACCTCCCCCACTCGATCATGCAGCTCGCTCAGCGGAATGACCGTCACGCGCTCCAGCCCGGGAATTTTCTCACCCATTTCAGCATGTTCACGCACGTCCAGCACCGTCAGGTTCTTCTGGTGTGTCAGCACCCACTCCGGCTCCACCTCGGGGATGCCGGCGAACGTGACACTCAGCTCCGCCCAGTCGGGTTCCGGCGGCAGCTTGCCGTTCTCCGGCATGCCACTGCGCAGATTGTTGGGCAGGGCTTCATCGATTTTCTTCGGATGCGGCAGGCGCATGGCCTTCATGTATTCCACAAAGTCCTGCTCATTGGCACCGCCCCCCACGCGAGGATTGTGACGCTTCTCCTCCAGAATCGAGGAGCGGGTACGACCGTTGTAGTCATGCGCCGGAAACACCGCACAATCATCCGGCAGGGTAAACAGTTGTTCGGTGATGGAGTGGTAAAGCCGTGCCGGGTCACCCTGCTGGAAATCACTGCGGCCACAGCCGCGAATCAGCAACGCGTCACCCGTAAACACCATGCTCTTGTCGGCCAGCACATAACTGGTGCAGCCGTTGGTATGCCCGGGCGTTGCCCTTGCCTCCAGGGTCACCCCCTGCACGCCGAAGGTCTGCCCGTCCTCCAGCAGCAGATCGGCGTTGGCCGCCCCCGCACTTGCCGAGATGGCGATCCGGCAACCCGTTTTCTGCTTGAGCAACCAGGCCGCCGTGATGTGATCCGCGTGGGCGTGGGTGTCCACAACCAGCTTCAATGTCAGCCCAAGCTCGCGCAGCATGGCCAGATCGCGGGTGGCCTGCTCGAACACCGGATCAATCAGCAAGGCTTCACGGCTGGCTTCATCCGCCAGCAGATAGGTATAGGTGGATGAGGCGGCGTCGTACAGTTGTCTGAAGATCATGATGAATGTCCTTTCGTTGGAGCTACCATGCTCTCGTTGAAGCGGTAGCGATTGGCCTCCAGCAGCTTGAGAAGGTCGTGGGTTGTCACAATCCCCAGCACGTGTTTCTCCGCATCCACAATCGGAATGCAGGAAATGTCGTTGTGGGTAAATATATGCACCGCATCAAAGAGGTTGGCGGTCTTCGGCAGGGTAACCGGTTTGCGCGTCATGAAGGTATGCGCCCGCTTGTTCAGCATGGAGAGATCGCGATGGGTCTCCAGCGGTGTGCCCAGTGTCGGGCTCAGCTCGCGGTAGATATCACGATCCGAGATTACCCCCCACAGCACGCCATTCTCCACCACCAGCACGTGATGGAAGGACGCATGATCCAGAAGGTCCTTGATGTCCTTGAGCGTATCGTCCATTTCCACAGTCGCCACCGGATGGCTCATGATCTTGTCCAGTGTCATATCGGTCCCCTCCTCATCTGTTGGCCCGCGGCTGCCGTATCCCCTTTTTCATGCCCTGCCGTGTAACAGACACATGATCCGCGGGTCTTGTTGGGACACGGGACACAATTTAACAAACAATGATCACAATTTGGAGCGGACGGATATGCAGAACAGGATGGCTTTGATCTCAGATCGCCAGCAAGGCTGGCTCCTACGGAACGTCTTGCACACAAGCCGCGGGCAGGGATGGCTGCTGTCCTGTGTATTCTCGCTGCTGCTGACCCTGACCGCCCCGCTGCAGGCACAGGAGTTTGTCTGGGCTCCCGCGCTGCCTGTAGGTGCCGCGCTACCCGCGATCGATGCGGTAGACCAGAACGGCACGGCACACAGCTTCGCCGATCTCACGGGGGACAAGGGCCTGATTCTCGTCATGAGCCGCTCGTTCGAGTGGTGCCCCTACTGCATCCGCCAACTGCAACAGCTTGTGGATGCCCGCGCGCAGTTTGAAGCCATCGGTTTCCATGTGGCCACGATGACCTATGACTCCGTGGCGATCCTGAAAGAAGCGGAGGAGGAGTACGAGACCGACTTCCCGCTGCTGCATGACGAAAACAGCGCGCACATCAAGGCCATGGGAATTCTCAATACCCAGTATGAGCCTGGCCACCGCGCCTATGGCATTCCCTACCCCGGGATCTTTGTACTCGACCACACAGGCGTCATACGGGCGAAACTGGCGGAGGAAGACTACCGCATTCGCCCCGACTTCAGCCTGGTACTGGAGGCGGCAAGCGCCCTGCCCTGACAGGGGCAGGGGAAAGTGGGTGCGATGCGCTCCCATTGCCCTTAGAATACGCCAGTCAATGGGAGCGCCGGTTCAGGAACATGCAGCACAAGGAACAGGACGAAGCAGACCTGGAGGCCCTGCGCAGTGGTGACAGGGCGGCTTTCACGCGTCTGGTCAAGCGCTATCATCGCCCCATGCTGGTGATCGCAAGAGCCATCGTCGGCGACGTCTGGGCCGAGGAGGTGCTGCAGGACACCTGGATTTCGGTACACCGAGCCCTGCCCCGCTTCGAGGGGCGCTCCAGCCTGCAGACCTGGCTCTACACCATCGTCCGCAACGAGGCGCGCACACGCCTCGCCAAGGAATCCCGCTACGTATCGCTGGACAGCGGTGCTGGTTCTCACGACGATACCCTGCAAGCCCTGCACATGCATTTCAAGAAAGACGGCCACTGGCAACGCGCACCCGTGAACTGGCACTCCGAATCCCCCCTGCAGTTGATGGAACAGAGCCAGTTGCGCCGCTGCATCGAGCACACCCTGAAGACCCTGAGCGCGGATCAATGTGCCGTCTTCACCATGCGCGACATCCAGCAGATGGAACTGCAAGATATCTGTAACATTCTGGACTTGAGCAACTCCAATGTGCGGGTGCTGCTTCATCGCGCCCGGCTGAATCTGATGCAGGTCATCGACCGCTACCAGGAGACAGGAACATGCTGAGCTGTCGCGATATTGCCGCAAAGGCAAGCGATCATCTGGACCGGAAACTGACGTTTTCGCAGTCGCTCGGCTATGGCTTCCATCTGCTGCTGTGCGGGTATTGCCGGGAGTTCGTGCGCCATCTGCGCACCACGATCGAACTGAGCCAGCATCTGGGCGAGCAGAATCAGCTCTCGGATGAAGAAGCGGCACGGATCGCACAGCACACACTGGAGCAGGCGGAGGATGCGCAAGGGCCGCAGTGACGGCGCGCTGTCACCGGGCTGTGCAACAAGAAGAACGACAAGAGCAAGCTGCCACAGCGAGCAATGGATTCACACCGTGAAACAAGAACGCAGCACATCCCTGTTTGAATTCTGGCCCACCTGGCTGATGTATCTGCCGGTCGCCCTGCAATGGCTGCTGCTGAGTGTACGCTACCGCTCCCTGACCCTTCCGCTGATAGCCAACCCCGATATCCCGCTGGCCGGCATGGTAGGAGGGTCCAAGGATCTGCTGATGTCACAGGCAGGGGGCGCCTGCCGGGAAGCCCTGCTGCCCTGGGTTCTGCATACCGTGAACTCGGCGCCGGTGGCGCAACAGGCGCAGGCCCTGCTCAAGGACACCCACGAGGCAGGCATTGCCCTGCCCTTTGTCTGCAAGCCCGACATGGGCTGCCGGGGCGCGGGGGTCAAGCTGGTGCGCAACGAGGCACAGTTACAGCAGGTGCTGCAGGCCTATCCTGCCGGGGCCGGACTGGTGTGCCAGAAACTGGCAAGTTTCGAGCCCGAAGTCGGCATCTTCTACGTGCGTCAGCCCGGCGAGGACGGGTATATCGCCTCGCTTACCATCAAGCATACGCCCTGCGTGATCGGTGACGGCCGCAGCACCCTGCGGGAGCTGGTGGCCAGAGACCCACGCGCAGGGAAACTGCTGCATCTGTATGAGTCGCGGAACAGGGCGGAATGGGACCACGTCATTCCGGACCAGAAAGTCCATAAACTGCTGTTCTCCGCCAGCCACTGCCGTGGTGCCGTCTTCGAGGATGCCCGCAGCCTGATCACCCGGGACCTGACCCGGGCCATTAACCGCATCATGGCTGATCTGCCCAACTTCCATTACGGCCGCCTGGATGTGAAGTTTCGCGATATTCCCAGCCTGCAGGCGGGGCAGGATCTGCAAATCGTGGAGATCAACGGCGCCAGCTCCGAGTCCATTCACATCTGGGACCGCAATGCCCGTCTCGGCGATGCCATTGCCACCCTGCTGTGGCAGTACCGCACCCTGTTCCGCATCGGCGCCTATCACCGCAAGCAGGGCAAACGTACGCCCGGCCTGAGCGCCCTGATCTCCCACTGGCTGCTGGAACGACGCCTGACCCGTTTCTACCCGGAGACCGACTGATGAACGGCAACCCTCTCACCCTGCACGGACTGCCAACGCCCCTGCGTTTCGTCATCAACAAACTGTCTTCCCTCGATGTCCTGCGCCGGTGGTATGACGACTGGCTGCGCGCCCCCGAACCCGGTGCCAGCCGCTTTCTTGATTACACTCTGGGGCGCATCGGGGCGCAGTTCGATATCGTCGATGAGGAAGCGCTGGCCGCACTCCCGCAGGACAAACCCCTGATCATTGTTGCCAATCATCCACTCGGTGCATTGGAAGGCATGCTGCTGAGCCGCCTGCTGCTGCGCTACCGGCCCGACCTGAAAGTGCTGACCAACGAGTTGTTGCTGCACTTCAAGGAGTTCAGCGATCTGTTCATCGGCGTGGACGTGCTCAATCCGGACAAACAGCAGATGAATGCCCGCGGCATGATGCAGGCGAGTCGTCACCTGGCCAAGGGCGGCGCCCTGCTGATCTTTCCCGCCGGCACGGTGTCGGTGCTTGATGTGAAGAGCTGGTCCATTCAGGATGCGCCATGGAAAGACATTGTGGGACGCCTGGCCCTCAAGTACAAAGCGGACTGTCTGCCAGTACACATCGAGGGGCGCAATGGCTGGAGCTTCTACCTCTCCGGCCTTGTCCACAAACGGTTGCGCACTCTGCTGCTGCCACGCGCCATGATTGCGCAGCACCGCAAGCGCGTGACCGCCAGGGTGGGACGCCTGGTCAGCCTCGCCGAGACCACTGTCACCTCTCCCGCAGCCGCGACGGAATACCTGCGACTGTCCTGCGAGCTGCTGGCGGGCAACCCCTCGTCCGATATGTCGTCCCTGCCACCCACATTGAATCCCCTGGGTGAAGATATCCCGGGCGAGCTTCTGCAGGCCCGCCTGGACACCCTGCAGGAATACCGCATTGCCGGACAGGGACAATTCCAGGTCTACACGATTCCCTTTGACGCGCTCGGCATCATTGCCGACCAGCTCGCGCTGGAGCGCGAACGCACCTTCCGCGCGGTTGGCGAAGGCACCGGTCGCACCCTCGACCGGGACCGTTTCGACCCCTGGTACTGGCATATTCTGGTGTGGGACAGCGAGGCGCAGCGCATTGCCGGCGCCTATCGCGCCGCGCGTGTCAGCACGGTGCTGCAGAACAAGGGGGTCACGGGGCTGTACAGCAATTCCCTGTTTCAGTACGACGAACGCTTCATCCAGGCGCTCGGGGGCGCTGTGGAGGTCGGCCGCTCCTTCGTGGCGGCGGCCTATCAGTCGGACTCCCGAGCGCTGGATCTGCTGTGGCAGGGCTTGGGCAACATGATTCTGCGCTACCCTGACTGCCATACCCTGTTTGGCTGCGTCAGCATCTCCAGCCGCTATTCCCCCATGCTGCGGGCGGTGCTGACCGACAGTTTCCTCGCCGCGCACAGCGTCGACGACACCATGCGATCTCTCGTGCGCCCCGTGTCCCCGTTCCGCTATACCCGCAAGTTCTGGACGCCGGACACACTGCGCGCACTGTCCAGCATGGCGGCCATCAACAAACTGCTCGGCACAACCGGCACGGCGCAGCGGGTGCCGGTGCTGATCCGCCACTATCTTGCCCTGAACGGCAAGTTCATCGATTTTTCGGTCAACCGCGGTTTCAACCATTCGCTGGATGGTCTGATTCTGGTGGACCTTCGCACGGCTCCTGCCCGCTATCTGCGCCGCTACCTCGGTCGCGACGGAGCCGAGGAATTCACCCAACGCTGGAGGCATGTTTCATGATGCGCACAGCCCTGAGCAACGCTCTCGATCAATTGCAGCTTATTCTCACCGAACTGAATCGCCTGCCGACCCAACTCGGCAACGAAGTCTATCTGGATGCCAATGTTGGACGTCACCTTCGCCACGTGCTGGATCATGCCGAAGCCTTGAAGCAGGCGCTGGACACTGGCCTGGTGGACTACGATCAACGTGACCGTGGCAATGCAGTGGAAACGGACCGACTGATGGCCATGCAGCAACTCTCCCTGCTGCGCCTGTGGGTACAGACGGAAGATCTGGACAATCGCCGGATTGCCGTGGCATCGGAGATCGACTGCGACAACACGCAGCGCATGCAGTTCGATTCCAATCTGCACCGGGAAATACTCTACGTCATCAACCACACCATCCACCACGCCGCGCACATCAAGCTGGCGCTGAAGCAGTTTGGCATTGCCCTGCCCGATGCCATCGGCATTGCACCAGGGACTGCCACCCATCTGCGGCGCAGCGGCGCGGATGCCGCATCGCCATGTGCACACTGACGGTTTTCCAGCGCCAGGGCGAAACCATTGTCACCATGAACCGTGACGAGGCCGATACGCGTGAGGAGGCTGGAGAATTTCTGCAGGAAAATGCCGATCCTGGCCAACGCTACTGGTGGCCGGTGGATGCTGTGTCACATGGCACCTGGTTCGGGGTTCGCGGCGACGGACTGGTGCTGGCGCTGCTGAATCGCTACCAGGGCCGGGGCAACGCGCCCAGACGCAGCCGGGGTGTGATCATCCCGGAACTGCTGCGCACGCTTGCCTGGTCAGAAACGGATAATGATGACACTGGCAGGAGCCTGCCCTGCAGGCGTTCCATTTCCCAGAACCAGCTATCCGAAAGAAACTGGCAGGGCTTCGCTCCCTTCGATCTGGTCGTGGTGTGCGGACAGCAGATCCTGCAATGCAGTTGGGAGAGGGACACGATGACGATTCAGACCTTTGCAACCCCCTTTCTGCTGGTGTCCTCCTCGGTGGATTACGAGGCCAGCACACAGGTACGGCGCACCGCCTTTGACACCTTTCAGCAGAACTTTCCCGACGGCACTGCGGAGCAGATCGTCGCCATACTGCACCGGCAGGCTCATGCCGACAATCCGTCTCTGGGCTTCCAAATGAAACGGCCCGGCCGCCGCACACGCAGCATCAGCCAGGCCGTTGTCGGAGCAGGCGCGCCAACCACGCGCTACCTGCCTTTGTCGCAGGGTCAGGAACCCAGTCGGTAGCGCAGCTTCACGACCAGCGTGTCCACCACGGGTTCTTCCCAGGCTTCCACCAGCATGCCGGGATAGTCGTCAAACATCGTGCCGGGGATATTGCCGCCACGGGTGTACACCACGAACAGGTCGGACAGCGGTGCAATCTCCCAGCGATAGCGCGCCTGGAAGGTCATGCGGCTGATGACGAAATTGTCCGAGGTCGCATTCGGTTTCGGCACTTCATGCAGCGACTCCAGCTTGAGGGGGTTTACCTGCAGGAACTTGTCCTCAAACGCTTTCAGCCCCGTCCACTGCATGCTGAAACGCAGTTGCTGCTTCGCCGTGATGAAGTAGTCCATGGTCAGCTTGGGTGACCATTGCGTGGCTTCGAACGCGGTATAACGACCATTCCCCTTGTACACCAGCAGCGCTTCGCGATCGGTGTAATCGATGTCCGCGTTCAGCGAGAAAGTGTCCACCGGACGGTAGCTGAAACCGGCAGAGGTGGTGAACATCTTCTTGCCCAGGTCTTCCTGGTTGGCGTCGATGCCGACGTTGTAGGAGAAAGGCTGGCCGGGATCGCTGCGCCAGTTCAGGCTGAACGCCCAGCGCTCCGGAATGCGGAACTCACCGCTGCCACGCCCCAGACGATCGTCGATACGCGGGTTGAAGTAGCGGAGGCCGGTGCGCAGCGAGCTGTTGTCCAGGAAGGTGTAGCCACGGTTCATGAACAGCCCCAGGCGCGTGGGCTGCCCGGAGACGTTCCACTGGTTGATGACCTGATAGCTGGTGCTGACCGAACGCAGACCCGGGATATCGGAACGATCGATCGAGTAGGTGTAATCGCCCTGGATGTTGTCGTTGCGACTCAGGAAGCCGAGGTCGTTGATGTCCAGTGTTTCATCGAGATAGGACAGGGCCAGGCGGTGCTGGCGCCCACGCTCGGGCTGATAGAGCACGTCGCCGAAACCGCCCGCACCCGTCACGCCGTTGACATCGCTGTGCAGCAACTGTCCGTCGAAAATCCAGCGCGTGTCGGCAGAGAAGTAATGCACGTCAACGCCGTTGACCACGGCGTCCACATTGTCGTGCGACACATCCGTGCCCATCCAGCCAATGGCACGCCGGCCACCGCGGGAGGTGTCTTCGTAGAGCAGACGGGCCACTGCAAAGTCACGGCCTTCTGCCTGCAGCTTGACGCGCTGCCCGGTGGTCTTGTCCAGGCCGCGAATCTCGGAATCGTCTTCCGCCGCAAACAGGGTGCCGTAGCGCCAGTTGCCGTTCTGTCCGGTCAGTTTTACCGCGCCCAGCAGATCCGTGGGCTGACTCAGGTCGGTGGCCGCCACGCTGACATTCGTCGGCACCGTGTAGCCTGCCGCGCCGCCAATGCGTCGTGTGTTCAGCAGCGTTGTCGGGCCACCGGGGCCCCGTGCCCCCTGGGAGCGGGGAGAGGTGTTGAACACGTCCTGCCCTTCCAGGAAGAAGGAACGCTTCTCCGGGAAGAAGGTCTCGAAAGCCGTGAGATTCACGACCACGTCGTCGGATTCCACGTTGCCGAAGTCGGGGTTAAGGCTCGCGGAAATCTGCATGTTGGAGGACGGACGCCAGAAGACCTCGGCCCCTGCACGCAGTTCGGCCTCATTACGAATCCCGTCGTGAGACGCAGACACGTAGGGGTAGTAGGTGATCTGGGTGCGCGGCTCGATGTCCTGCAGCTCTACGCGATGAAACGCGGACAGGAACTGGGGCACGGTATCCGGCAGCGGCGGGAAGGACCAGGTTTCTCCGGTGGAGCCAATCTGGCGCTCCGTATAGATCCCCATCACGCGGGTTTCCCCGGCCACCTGGGGCAGCGCCACCATGGACCAGGGCACGAATATCTCGGCAGCCCAGCCGCCATCCACCACGCTGGTCTCGGCATCCCAGGAACCGTCCCACTGCAGGTTGAGCTGACGCTCGGGCAGAATGGTGGCATCTGTCATCGAGCCGCCCAGGTTGATGCGCATCATATAGCCGTACAGGCCGGTGCCGGACGGGTCGATCATCAGCACGAAACCGTCACGCTCCAGCTTGGTGTCACGGGAGGTCATGCGGGCCACAATGGTGTCGGCGGGCTGGTGATTCATTACCCCCACATAGATGCCACGCTCGGTGTAGAAGATGCGGGTATGGGTCTCGTAGGCCGGCTCCGCCAGCGTATCGGGGATGACCACGCGCATACCGTCCATATACGGCACGTTCTGCCACACGGCTTCATCAAGCTTGCCGTCGAGGCGGATGTTGGCGACGTCTTCGTCGATCTTGGGAAGTTGGGGAGCAGGCTGCTGCGCCTGCGCCGCGGCACCCGTGAACAACAGGCCGGCGATCAGGCTGGAGGCCGTCAGGATCGCGCGCAGGGAGTCGGTCGGTATTATTCTTTTCATTCAGAATCACTCGGGTTTTAGGGAACACAAAATCCCGCCCCTTCCGCAATATACGGAAGCCACGGAAGCTCTCTCATCATGCAAATGTGCCGCAATATACCTGATTCCGCGGATAAAATCGCCAGTCGATACAAATAGTTACAACCCTGAGAGCCACACGCAGCGCGCTGCGCAGAGCACATACCCCGCACTCCCTATTTTGACGATTCCCTGACAACCGCCAACCTGCTGCTGCGTTATTTGAGGCAAAGCGAGACCCGATACTGCGGTGATCTGTTCATAAATTCGCCAATCGCTACAGGAAGATGCCACACAAGCCCAAAAACACCCTGGATTTTCAGAATTCCTTAATTTAGCGGGAGGAGTATCCGGGGCACCAAGCACTTGCACAGGACCCGATTTGCCATGCACAAGCCATCCACAACGCTTCTTCTCCGGCTGACACGCGCACTGATGATCAGCGCGTCCCTGCTCACCTCCCTCATCACCATGGCTTCGGAGGCACCCCCCTTCAGCCTGCCCGACAGCACCGGCAAACAGATCAGCCTCGCGCAGCAGCAGGGCAAAGTGGTGTACCTGGACTTCTGGGCGTCCTGGTGCGGCCCGTGCCGCCAGTCCTTTCCCTGGATGAATGAGATGCGGCAGAAATACCAGTCCCGGGGGCTTGAAATCATCGCCGTGAATCTGGACAGCAAGCGCGAAGACGCCGACAAGTTCCTGAGCAAGATCCCGGCCGAGTTCACCGTGCTCTACGAGAGCAGCGGCGCCACGCCGACGGCCTATGGCGTCAAGGGCATGCCCACCAGTTTTCTGATCGACGCAAAGGGACAGATTCTGTCCCAGCACGCAGGCTTCAACAGCGCCCACAAGGACGAGCTTGAGGCCGCCATTCAACAAGCCCTGGAGAAGCAACAATGAAGACCCGGCATTTCAACGCACTCGTGGCAGTCGCTCTTTTTGGCAGCCTCAGCGCCTGCTCGCTGATACAGCCCGTTCAGCCCTGGGAAAAGGGCAACCTGGCAAAACCGGAAATGATCTTCGATGAAGACACGCTGGATGCCGCCTTTGTGGAGCACACCTACAGCAGCAAAGAAGCTGCCTTTGGTGGCGCGGGCGTGGGCGGCGGCGGATGTGGATGCAACTAAGAGCGGATATCACCAAGATGAGCAAACAGTCAAAAAATCCGGCCGCCAGCAAGCAATTGCTGCAGGCCCTGGGTCAATCCGGTCTGGTCGCGGCCCTGGCCGGTGGCGCCATCATTGCCAGCCAGAATGCGCTTGCAGAGGCGGCACCGGAGAGCGCGCAGATCAATCTGAAAACCCTGAGCTATCAGGATTACCAGGGTTCCGGTGACCGCATCGATGTGGACGCCGAATCACTGCAGGTGCTGGTCCCCATTGCCGGCCAGTGGAGCATCAGTGGTACCGCCGTGCACGATGCCATCTCCGGCGCGTCACCGCGCTACCACTCGTCGTCCCTGACCGACATCACGGACAAACGCAACGCCTACTCCGCCACCGTGACACGCTATTTCACTCAGGGCAGCGCTGCCTTTGGCGGCTCCTACTCCAAGGAACGGGACTATATCTCCCGCAACGTGTCGGCACAGGGAACCTATGCCACCCCGAACCAGAATACGTCCTTCATTTTCGGCCTGGGCTATACCAAAGACGACATCCTGCCGAACAGCATCTTTCTTGACCAGAAAGAGCACAAGAAGGTGTTCGACATGGCGCTGGGTGTGACACAGGTGATCACGCAGAACGATATTGGCCAGATCAACTACCATCACACCCATGGCACCGGGTATTTCTCGGACCAGTACAAACTCTATGACTCACGCCCGGATTCCCGCAACAGCGATTCGGTGCTGCTGCGCTGGAACCACCACTTCACCGGCAGCGCCGACACCCTGCGCACTGCCTACCGCTACTACCAGGACAGCAACGACATCCGTTCCCACACCCTGGAATTCGAGTACGACATGAGCGTGGGCGATGCCTGGCGCGTAACGCCACTGCTGCGCTACTACTCGCAGACAGCAGCAAGCTTCTACTTCGATCCGGTTGCCAATGATCCCTGGGCCGATGCCGACACGGCGGGCGCACCGATTTCGGTGATCTACCCACTGTATGTCAGCGGCGGCTATGCGTCCATGGACCAGCGACTCTCGGCCTTCGGTGCGTTGACCTACGGCCTGAAAGTCAGCCGGGAGTTCGGTGAGCACTGGATTGCCGACGTCAAGTTTGAGCGCTACGAACAGAAGGGCAGTTGGGCCCTTGGAAGCGGCAGCAAGGGGCTGGACAGTTTCGGCGCCCGCAGCCTGCAGTTTGGTATCCGGCACACCTTCTAGTTGTTCCGGCCTACTGGTTGCCTCGGAAAGAGCAGTAAAAGATTTGTTATGAGCAGCAGCAAACCGTACTTGCACGAATTCAAAGCCATGGCCTCCATGTGTCAGGTGCTGATTTCCGGATGTACGCGTGAAGACGCCATGGCGGCGGCCAAACGTGCAGAGGAGGAAGTGCGCCGTATCGAGCAGAAGTATTCTCGCTACCGCGACGACAGCGTGCTCTCGCAGATCAATCAGCAGGCCGGGCTGGCGGCGGTCTCCTGCGACGCCGAAACCTGCCACCTGCTGGACAAGGCCGACCTGCTTTACCGCCACAGCGGCGGGCTGTTCGATATCACTTCCGGTGTCCTGCGCAAGGCCTGGCACTTTGACGCTTCCGCTCTGCCCGATCCTGCGCTGCTGCAGACCCTGCTGCAACGGATCGGCTGGCAGAAAGTGGAGCGCGCCGGCGATTCCATCTTCCTGCGCGACCCGGGCATGGAGATCGACTTCGGCGGCTTTGGCAAGGAATACGCGACGGACCGCGCGGCTGAAATGCTCCGTGCGAATGGCGTCCACCACGGCTACGTCAATCTGGGAGGCGACCTGCGGGTTGTCGGCCCGAAACCGGACGGAGAACCCTGGTCGATCGGTATCCGCCACCCACGCCGCGACAACACGATGGTTGCCACCATTCCGCTCGCTCATGGCGCCCTGACTACCTCGGGTGACTACGAGCGTTATTTTGAACTCGACGGGCAGCGTTACTGCCACATCCTGAACCCTGTAACCGGTTACCCCGTGCGGCACTGGCAATCCGTTTCCGTACTGGCGGGCAATACCCTGTCGGCCGGCAGCATCAGCACCGTTGCCATGCTGATGGAAGAGAAGGGGCTGGACTTTCTGCGCAGTTCAGAGCTCAGCTTTCTGGCCGTCGATCAAACAGGAACCTGTTTCCATGATTAGCTCTAGCATGAGGACACACCGCATGAAAGCGCGTGCAGGCACTTTGCTGTTTATCTTTCTGATGACGCTTGGCACCTTTGTGCTGGCACAGGAGGAGTTTCTGGACCCGGAAGTTGCCTTTGTACTCCAGGTGACACAGGACACTTCTACCGCTCAGGTGCACTGGGACATTACGCCCGGCTACAAGCTCTACCGTGATCGCACGGAATGGGACATGCCGGGACTGGATGCGGACAGCATCGCGATGCCGCCCGCAGAAGTGTATTACGATGACAACTTCGGCGAAGACATGGCGGTGTACCACGAGCCCATTACTGTCGCCGTACCTCTGCCGCGCATCGATTCCGAAAGCACGCTCCGCATCACCTATCAGGGCTGCGCCGATGCTGGCCTGTGCTACCCACCGATCACCAAGGAATTTGTGTTGCGGGCGGGCTATAGCGGTGTGGTGCCAAACACCGCCGCGACTGCCGACGCCCCCCTGTTTGGCAGCGCACAAACGAGCACTGCGTTGACCAGCCCCCAGCCGGTCGACGCCCCCGCAGGGACACCGCAGGATGAGACCAGTGTGGCCACCCGCATGCTGGAGTCCCATAATCTGTGGACCATCGGCGCCGGTTTCCTGCTGTTCGGCCTGCTGCTGTCCTTCACCCCCTGCGTACTGCCGATGGTGCCAATTCTGTTCTCGATTATTGTCGGCATGGAAAAGGACGGGGCGCTCTCGCGCGGACGCAGCTTCAGCATGGCGCTGTCCTACAGCCTGGGAATGGCGCTTGTCTACACCGGCATGGGCATTACCGCCGGACTGCTCGGCGAAGGTCTCGCCGCCTATCTTCAGGCCCCCTGGCTGCTCGCGAGCTTTGCGATTCTGCTGGTGCTGTTCTCGCTGTCCATGTTTGATGTGTACCAGTTGCAGATGCCGGCGTCTCTGCAGTCACGCCTCGACAGCGTCAACGGGCATTTCAAGGGCGGAAAATTCCTCAGCGTCTTTCTGATTGGTGCCGTGTCTGCCCTGATCGTCGGCCCCTGCGTCGCCGCGCCCCTGGCCGGGGCGCTGATCTACATCAGCCAGAGCGGCGATGTGACCATGGGCGGGGTGGCCCTGTTCTGCATGGCCATGGGCATGAGCGTGCCACTGCTGCTCACCGGCCTTTCCGCCGGCAGCCTGCTGCCCCGAGCCGGCCAGTGGATGACCCAGCTCAAGGTCTTCTTCGGTCTGGTACTGCTTGCCGTGGCGATCTGGATGGTGACACCGGTACTGCCGGGCAACGTGCTGCTGCTTCTGTGGGGCGCCCTCGCCATCCTCGGAGCCATGTATCTGGGCATCTTCGATGGTCCCACACAAAACCACAGCTTCCGCTCACGCTTTACCGGCATGCTGGCCATGTGCCTGCTGCTGATTGGCCTGGCCGAGCTCGTCGGAGCCGTCAGTGGTGCGCAGAATCCGCTGCAACCTCTGGCGCTCGCCTCCGGCACCACAGGCCCTGCGCCTACTGCCGAGACCGTGCGCTTCCGTCGTGTTGCCAGTGTCGAGGAACTGCAGCAGGCCGTGGCTGCGAGTGATCGGCCCGTCATGCTCGATTTCTACGCAGACTGGTGCGTCTCCTGCAAGGAGATGGAACGCTTTACCTTCTCGGACCCGCAGGTGGCATCTCTGATGGACCGCTTCACGCTGCTGCAGGCGGACGTCACCGAGAACAACGCCCAGGACCGCGCCCTGCTGAAGACCTTCGGCCTGTTCGGTCCCCCGGGCATTCTTTTCTTCCAGGCCCATGGTGCGGAGCTGAATGGCTCTCGCGTTATCGGCTTTACCCCCGCTGACAAGTTCATCGCAACACTCAGCCCTCTTGTGAACTGATGGAGACAAGGCAATGGCAACTTATTCCGCGAGCAACAGCAACAATACCTGGACCGTGCCCCGCTACGGCGACCCCAGCAACACGCTGATCGATGGCATGGGCGGAACGGACACCCTGAGCTTCGAGCGTCTGCCTCGCAGCCGCTTCCTGATTACCCAGGACGCCAGCACTGGCTACATCCACGTCGACTCCGTCAGCGGTGCCAGCAGCACCTTCCACCTGCAACTGGTGAACGTGGAATACCTGCTGTTCAACAACGGGCGTGATCGGGTAGACCTGAGCGCCCTGTTTCAGGACACCACGGCGCCCAGCGTCACCAGCTTCAACCTGCAGAGCGGCAGTGCCGCGGTGGACAGCAATCTGGTCTTCGACTTCAGCGAGAATATTGCGCGTGGCAACGGGGTGATTACGCTGCGCACCAGCGCCGGGGTCACCGTCGAAAGCTTTGACGCCGCGACCTCCTCACTGCTCAGCATCAGTGCCAAGCAGCTCACCATCAATCCCACGGCCAATCTGTCGCCCGGCACACAGTATCAGCTCAGCTTCGGATCCGGGGCGATTGTGGACACATCGGGCAATGCACTGACGGCCCAGTCTGCCTATACCTTCACCACGGCAGGGACCGCCACACCAGTCAACCTGCAACTGCAGGGCACCAGCGGCAACGACACGCTGACAGGCCAGTCGGGTGCCGACACACTGACCGGACTGGGCGGCAATGACACCCTCGATGGTGGCGCGGGGATTGATACTGCCGTGTACAGCGCCGCGCGCTCCCGGTACCAGATCACCCACAATGGCAACCAGCTCACGGTACAGGACACAGCGGGCACCGATGGCACGGACCAGTTGAGCAATATCGAGCGCCTGAAATTCCAGGACCAGGGCATCGCCTTCGACCTGGACGGAAACGCCGGCACGGCGGCCAAGATTCTCGGCGCAATTGCCGGAGCGGCCGCCGTACAGAACAAGGAGTATGTGGGGATTGCCCTGAACCTGCTCGACCAGGGCACCAGTGCCGAGCAACTCGCAACGGCAGCCCTGAACGTGATGCTCGGCAACAACGCCACCTCCACGCGTGTCGTGGAACTGATCTTTCAGAACGTGGTGGGCAGTGCCCCGGATGCAAACTCGCTCGCGCTGTACTCCGGCATGCTTGACCGCGGAGAACTCAGCGCCGGGCAACTGGGCGTGCTCGCCTCCAATACGGATCTCAACCTGCAGCACATCGACATCGTGGGGCTCGCGCAGACAGGGCTTGATTACCTGCTGATCGGCTGATCCGCCCTCATCGCAACAGGCTGCCGGGCAGACGCCGGCAGCCTGCGTTTCGGCAAGACTCATCCTTGCGCTCTGTCTCTGCGTATAATGCGCACGCATCACGATCCCGGAACGGAGCTCCGCCAATCCCATGACCCGCATCGTCTGGTTCCGTCAGGACCTGCGCCTGACCGACAACCCCGCCCTCAGCGCCGCAAGTCAGCACGGGAGCGTGCTGCCTGTGTACATCCTCGACGACACCAATGCCGCCGACTGGGCCATGGGCGGCGCCAGCCGCTGGTGGCTGCACCATTCGCTGCAGAGTCTGAACCACTCCCTGCAGGGACGCCTGCTGCTACTGCGCGGCGACCCGCTCAGCCTGCTGCCCCTGCTCAGCGAGGCAATACACGCCGACGGCATTCACTGGAACCGCTGCTACGAGCCCTGGCGCATCGCCCGCGACGCCCGACTGAAAGAGCAACTCAAGGATTCCGGCATCGCTGTAGAGAGCCACAACGGTTCCCTGCTGTGGGAGCCGTGGCAGGCACTGAAGCAGGATGGTACCCCCTACAAGGTGTTTACCCCCTTCTGGCGCAAGGGCTGCCTGCTCGGAGCCATCCCCAGACAGGTCATTCCGGCACCCAGTGACCTGGACTGTCTTTCACTGGGAGGCAGCCCCTACGCCAGGCAGGTGGGGGATGCGGGCATTACTGCGTTGAATCTGCTGCCGACAATTCCCTGGGACCAGGGCATGCGGGCGACCTGGCAGATCGGAGAGGACGCCGTGCGGCAACGGCTGCGGGAATTTCTGGATACTGGCCTCGGCGACTACAAGCAGGGCCGTAACTTCCCTGCGCGCCCCAACGTGTCGCGCCTGTCGCCTCACCTGCACTTTGGCGAAATCTCGCCCCATCAAGTGTGGACAGAAGCCCAGCGTCACGGAGCGGAGAACGGTGCAGACGAGAACCTGGACTGCTTTCTCAGCGAGCTGGGCTGGCGCGAGTTCTCCTACTCCCTGCTCTACCACCACCCCACCCTGATGCGCGACAGCCTGCAAAGCAAATTTGACCACTTCCCGTGGCAGCACGACGACGCCCTGCTGCACGCCTGGCAACGCGGGCAGACCGGCTTTCCCCTGATCGACGCCGGCATGCGCGAACTGTGGCAGACCGGTTACATGCATAACCGTGTGCGTATGGTCGTGGGCTCGTTTCTGGTGAAGAATCTGCGCACTCACTGGCACCGAGGCGAAGAATGGTTCTGGGACTGCCTGGTAGATGCCGACCTCGCGGCCAACAGCGCCAGTTGGCAGTGGATCGCCGGCTGCGGTGCCGACGCGGCGCCCTATTTCCGCGTGTTCAATCCGGTGACCCAGAGCGAGCGCTTCGACCCGCAGGGCGACTATATCCGCCGCTACGTGCCCGAGATCGCCGCACTGCCGGACAAGTATCTGCACAACCCCAGCGCGGCACCGGCAGGAGTCCTGAGAGAGGCAGGGATTGTGCTGGGGAAGGATTACCCCGAGGCCATCGTGGATCTGAAGGACTCGCGGGAGCAGGCACTGGCGGCGTTCAAGGGGCTGTAAAAATCAGGGAACCTGAGTCCTTGAGGCTCACTCAGGCAGCAGGCTTCACACTGAAAGTCAGCCCCAGCGCCTTGGCCACTTTCAGTACAGTGCCCAGACTGGGATTACCATCAGGGGACAATGCCTTGTAAAGGCCCTCGCGCGTCAACCCGGTATCGCGAGCCAACTGAGTCATATTCTTCGCTCGGGCAATAGTACCCAGAACCTGCAACAGAAAGGCGGGGTCATCTCCCGCCTCCTCCATGCACGCTGCCAGATAGAGGCGAATGTCCTCGTCTGTTTTCAGATGCTCTGCTGTATCCCAAGGTCGGGTCTTCACAACCATCATTCAAATCTCCAACTGGTGCGCCATGGCTTTCGGCCTGATTTTCATTATGCGTTAACCATAGTTCGCACATCTAAAATCTGTCAATTCGAGATTGAAAAATCCGCCCACCACTAGCGGTGGCTAGATAGGCACTATCGACCACACTGATCAATCGCCTTGATTAGCAGCAACGCGGGATTGGTGGGAGACCATAACAGAGGAAACTCTTCGACAGGAATGTAACCCCGGTTCAGATAGAACGCGCGGGTAGCAGAATAGTGAGGGTCGGGAGAAGACGCGGCAATTGTCTTGACCTGCAGGAAGCGGACACCCTGCTCTGCGAGCCAGGTTTCCGTGTGGCTTAGCAATATCGTGCCAACACCCTTTCCCCGTTCATGCGCCGACACGGCAATACAGTGTACCTCCCAGGCCGCCGGGAAATGTTGCTGTAGCGTGATAAAGCCCGCAATACCCGCCGATGTCTTCGCCGCGAAAGTAGGCAGGCTGCGCGAATCCCGGACGTACATCTTTAGGGACTCCTCCAGACCAAACCATTGCGGGAGTGAGCGAAGAATCGCCTCACATTCGGTTTCACAATCCAGCTCCGGTCCGATGATCTTCACGTCACCTCCACAAATCTGGCAAATCAAGGAACCTGCCCCCTTGATTTAAATGAAGCTCAGAGCTTCTGCAGCCCCTTCTCGGCGAGTTCGACCGCGCGGAAGATCGCGCGGGCCTTGTTGATGGTCTCTTCCCATTCCAGGCGGGGAACGGAGTCGGCGACGACGCCGGCACCGGCCTCAACGAAGAGACGCTCGTTCTTGATCACGGCGGTGCGGATGGCGATGGCCATGTCCATGTTGCCGTTCCAGCCGAGGTAACCCATGGCGCCACCGTAGATGCCGCGCTTGACCGGCTCCAGTTCGTCGATGATCTCCATCGCGCGCACCTTGGGTGCACCGCTGAGGGTGCCCACCGGCAGCGTGGCCTTGAGCACGTCGAGCGCGGTCTTGTCCTCACGCATCAGGCTCTCGACGATGGAGGCGATGTGCATGACGTGGGAATAGCGTTCCACAAACATCTTGCGCGGCACGGTGACGCTGCCAGTCTCGGAGACGCGGCCGGAGTCGTTGCGGCTGAGGTCGATGAGCATGAGATGCTCGGCAATTTCCTTGGCATCGGCCAGCAGCTCTTTCTCCAGCGCCAGGTCTTCCTCTTCCGTCCTGCCGCGCTTGCGGGTTCCCGCCAGCGGACGCACCGTGATCTTGCGGTCTTCCACCCGCGCCAGAATCTCGGGGGAGGCGCTGACGATGTGGTGATCGCCCATATTGAAAAACACCATATAGGGCGAGGGATTCAGGAAGCGCAGCGCGCGGTAGACGTTCATCGGGTCGCCGGCAAACGGCAGCGACATGCGCTGGGCAATCACCACCTGCATGACGTCGCCGGCCAGAATATAGTCCTTGATGCGATCCACGGCCTTCTCGAAATCCGGCTGCTTGAAGCGGGAATCAAAATCCGCCTCGCTGATCTGTCGCGGTTCGCCCTGGGCGGGCACCGGCACCGGAGCGGCAAGTGCTGCTTCGATGGCATCGAGTCGCTGCTGGGCCTTGCCGTAGGCATCCGCCTCTGAGGGGTCCACGTTCACGATGAGCGAGAGCGTGCCGCGCAGATTGTCGAACACCACCACTTCCTCGGACACCATGAGCAGAATGTCCGGCGTGCCGATATCGTCGTCACCTGGCGCTGGCCCCAGCGTCGGTTCCACATAGCGCACGGTGTCGTAGGCAAAATACCCGACGAGGCCGCCGCAGAAACGCTGGTCGCCCTGCAGCGGCGCCACCTTGTAACGTTCCTTGAACTGTTCGACGAAGACGAAGGGATCCTCGCTGCTGACCCGCTCCACGACTTCTCCGCCGGTCTCCACCGTAATGTCATTGCCGACCACGCGCAGCACGGTGGCACAGGGCAACCCGATGATGGAATAGCGGCCCCATTTCTCGCCGCCCTGCACGGACTCGAAGAAATAGGTGTGCAGGCCACGCCCCAGTTTCAGATAGGTGGACAGCGGCGTTTCCAGGTCCGCCAGCACCTGACGAACCAGAGGGATGCGGTTATAGCCCTGCGCCGCCAGCGCAGCAAATTCTTGTGCAGTCATCTCAGAAATGCCTTAGTGATTGGTCGGGGTATGGCCCAGTTCGGCGCGCATGGCAGCGATGGTGCCCGCGTAACTGTCGCTGTTGAAGATGGCGGAACCGGCCACAAACATGTCGGCGCCTGCCTTGGCAATCTCCGCGATATTGTGCACGCCAACGCCGCCGTCCACCTCCAGGCGGATGGGGTAGTGGCTGTCATCGATCAGCTTGCGCACCTGGGCCAGCTTGCGCAGGGTGGACGGAATGAACTTCTGGCCGCCGAAGCCGGGGTTGACCGACATCAGCAGAATCACGTCCAGCTTGTCCATCACATACTGCAGGCAGTCGAGACTGGTGGCGGGATTGAACACCAGGCCGGCCTGACAGCCGAGGTCGCGAATCAGTTGCAGGGAGCGGTCGACGTGCTGGGTGGCCTCGGGGTGAAAGGTGATGATGCTGGCGCCGGCCTTGGCGAACTCCTGAATCATGTGGTCCACGGGGCTCACCATGAGATGCACGTCGATGGGGGCCTTGATGCCGTAGTCGCGCAGGGCCTTACAGACCATGGGGCCGATGGTGAGATTGGGTACGTAGTGATTGTCCATCACGTCGAAATGCACGACATCGGCACCGGCGGCGAGCACGGCATCGACTTCCTCGCCCAGGCGGGCAAAGTCGGCGGAGAGGATGGAGGGGGCAATCAGGTACTTGTTCATGGTCCGAGTCCGTGTTGGCGTTTGGCGGTATTTTACAGGGATTCCTCAATTGTGCATGGGGTTTCTAGGCACTGGCGCTTGTGGCGGTCAATTCGGTGGATTCTGGTTCGTGGTGTCTGGTTCAGTGGTATGGGGCTTGTGCGGGAGTGCCCTGCCCCACCAAGTCGTTCGGGGACGCCGTGAACCCGTCCCTGGGGGCTCGGACGCGGCATCCCTGCCGCTTACGCCGCCGCCCGACTTGGTGGGGCAGGGCACTCCTTGATTCCGGCAGTAAGCGACTAAGTCCTTATGCGTATTACCAGTTGGAAGAGCCAAGGCTTCCAGCCTATGCCGAACCACCTGTATTCAGACGTTGCGAAGCAGGGTGTCCAGTTCCTTCAGGCGTTCGGGGGTGCCGATGTCGAACCATTGGCCGGGGTATTGTTCGGCCTCGATACGATGGGCGGCGATGGCGGCGTCGAGAACGGGGCGCAGGGCCAGGGGGGCTTCCGGCAGGCCGGCGAAGAGTTGGGGGTGCATCACGCTGATGCCCGCGTAGGTCAGGCCGCCCGGGGCATCCGCTGCTTTCAGGGCCAGGCGGCCGTCCGGGTTCAGCACAAAGTCGCCGCGCTGGTGGTGGCCGGGATTGCTGACCATGACCAGATGCGCAAGAGTGGTGTCGCCGTCCACGGGACGCAGGTGGCGATAGTCGAAATCGGTCCAGATATCACCGCTGATGACGGCGAAAGCGTCGGGGCCGAGCAGGGGCAGGGCCTTGACGATGCCGCCTGCAGTCTCCAGGCGCACGGTTTCGCGGGAGTAGTGAATATGAGCGCCATAGCGGCTGCCATCGCCCAGCGCCGCTTCCAGCTTCTCCCCCAGGTGGTAGTGGTTGATGACAATGTCGGTGATGCCGGCGCGCACCAGATTGTGCAGATGGTATTCGATCAACGCTTGCCCACCGGCCTGCAGCAGGGGCTTGGGCAGGGTATCGGTCAGCGGGCGCATGCGCGTGCCGAGCCCGGCGGCGAGAATGATCGCCTTCACGAAGCGGAGATTCCGGCGTTGAATGCCGCCAGTTTTTCGCAGGCCAGCGGCAGCACCCGGTTCTGGAACCACTGGATAAATTCGGCCATTTCGGGGTGGGCTGCAGCCACGTCCAGCACATAGTCGATCACCAGCGGAATATCGGCCATATAGCGCGGCTTGCCGTCACGGAAATTAAGTCGGCTGAAAATGCCGATGACCTTGAGGTGGCGCTGCAGGCCCATCAGGTCGAAATCCCGCAGGAAGGCGTCCTCATCGGCCTGTGACCCTGCAGGCAGCACACCGGCCACAATGGCCATGTGCCGGTACTGCAGCGCCCATTCGCGCACACGCTCCGCAGGCCAGACGATATAGCAGTCGCGCAGCAGCGAGACCAGATCGTACGTACAGGGGCCAAGCACGGCATCCTGAAAATCAATGACACCGGGCGCTGCCGTCGGGTCGTTGCTGATAATCATCAGGTTGCGGGAATGGTAATCGCGGTGGACACACACTTGGGGCTGGGCGAGTGCGGCATCTTCCAGCATGGCCCAGGTGCGGGCCAGCAGATCACGTTCCTGTTCCGACAGTGTCAGGCCCAGGAAGACATCGCAGAACCAGTGGTCGAACAGGCTCAGCTCACGGTGCAGGAGTGCACGGTCGTAAGGGGGTAATTCGCCCTTGTCGCCATTGGCCTGCAGCAGCACCAGGGATTCCATTGCCGAGGTGTACAGGGCATCGACATCCTGACCTTTCTGCAAAGCGGGAAGATAGAGCGCATCGCCAAAATCCTGCAACAACATGAAGCCGCGTTCGTAGTCCGCTTCCAGCACGCGCGGCGTCGCCATGCCAGCCTTGCGGAACAGTCGGGCAACGTGGACAAACTGGCGACAGTCCTCGTGCTCCGGCGGGGCATCCACCAGCAGGAACTGGGTGTCGTGCAGAATCGCCAGCAGGTTCTCGTTGACCATGCCCAGCATGCAGTCCATCGGCCGGGCCAGATGCATGCGGAAATACCGCCGGAAACTCGCATCGCCGGAAACCGTTTCAATATCACCGGCAATCCCGGTCTGATCGCACATGTCTTCCAGACACTGTTTAGCCCATGCGGCAAGTGCCGCCTTTCTCTCGTCCATGGTGACTCGCTTCGCCCTGTTTCTATCCCATTCCCAATGAATTATGATGCCGACTTCGCACACCGCCCTATTCTATTGGATTGCCTGCAACAATGCAGTTTCGAAAAAACCTTTTGTGTTCGAATATCTCCCTGATTCTATCCGCCAGCGCAGTCCTGATGCAGCCAGGCGCCGGGGCATTCGCACAATCAGGCTCTGACAGCGGGCAGTGGACCTGCCAGCCCGATGCCAGCGGCAACTGGGCATGCTCCGAGAATCCGGCACAGGCCCGCTCCTCCGTCCGCCAGGGGGTTGTGATCGGGAGCCGCGAGGCACGTGCAGACAACCCGCGCAGTGTCGCCACGGGGGGCGCTGTCCAGGCAAATGCCCTGGACTGGATACCCGTCGAACAGATGACGCCGGAACAGCGCGCCAGTGTGCCCTCCAACTGCTGCGGGGCCTTTATCGAGCCCACCCGCACCGGGGTGGACGGCCAGCCTGTCGATGCCGCTGTCAGCCCCGATGGAGCTCCCACCCGCTTCTCGGCCCCCGGGGCCGTCAGCCAAAGTGCCGACAATACCGTCAGCATTAGCGGCAATGTCGCCATCCAGCAGGGCAGCCGCACCGTCCGCAACTCGGATGCCACGCTGATCGACCAGAGTGCCAACACCATCACCCTGACCGGCAATGTCGAGTTCCGCGAACCGGGGGTGCTGCTGCGCGGCGACTCCGCCTTTGTCGATCAGGGCAACAGCAGCAACCGCATTGATCGGGCAGATTATGTGCTGTACCAGTACGGCATCCACGGCTCCGCCAATGTGCTCGTGTACGACAGCAATGGCGAAGTTCTCGCCATCGAGAATGGCGAGTTTAGCCGCTGCGAACCGGGCAATGAATTCTGGGTACTGCAGGCGGAACAGATGACCCTGGACACCCAGGCCGGCATCGGCACCGCCCGCTCCGTGACCCTGCGCATGAAGGACATTCCGGTATTCCACTACCCCTTCACCGTGCCCTTTCCGCTCGGCGAGCAACGGGTCTCCGGCCTTCTTGCGCCCAGTATCGGCTCCACCAGCGATGGCGGCTTTGACTACGCGCAGCCCTATTACCTGAACCTGGCCCCGCACTACGATGCCACCATCACGCCACGCTTCATTGCCGACCGGGGCGTAATGGCCAGTGCCGAGTTCCGCTACCTGGCCGACTGGTCCATGAACACGGTCAGCCTGGCCCTGTTGCCAAAGGACAGACTCTACGACCCGGCGACCGCCAACGTGCCCGGCACCCGCTCGCCCGCCACGGACAAGCGCTGGTTCGTTGGCCTGCAGCACAACGGCCAGATCGGCGAGCACTGGTCCACCGAACTGAATTACGAGGCCGTCAGTGACGACCGCTATTTCCGCGACCTGGGCAGCAGCGGCCTCACCGTCTCCAGCCGCACCTACATGCAGCGCCGCGGGCAGCTCAATTACCGGGCCAGCCACTGGTACGCGGGCACCCGGGTGCAGCGCATCGACATCATCGACCCCTATATCTCGGCCAGTGATCTCAACCGCCCCTACGACCGCCTGCCGGAATTCATGCTGGGCAGCGAGGTCAACCTGGGGGGCCTGCAGCTCGGCTTCGATGCCAATCACGTGGATTTCGACCGCAGTCTGTCCCTGTCGCAACTGACGGCCACCCAGATCGACAACGGCGCCCTGGTCACCGGCAGCCGTGCGCACATCGAGCCGCGCATCAGCTTTCCCATCCGCGGCCAGGCCGGTTTCTTCGTGCCGACTGCGAAGTACAAGTACACCTCCTGGTCGCTGGACCAGCAGGCCCTGGGCACCGAGGACAATCCGGATCGCGGCGTGGGCGTGTTCAGCCTCGACACCGGCCTGGTGTTCGAGCGCCCCATGAACCGCGGCAATGGCTTCATTCAGACGCTGGAGCCACGCCTGTACTATCTCTACAGCCAGCAGAAGGACCAGTCCTTCCTGCCGACCTTTGACACGGCCCAGCTCAACTTCAGCTTTGCGCAACTGTTCCGCGACGACCGTTTCAGCGGCCATGACCGCGTCGGCGATGCCAATCAGGTCAGCGTCGCCCTGGGCAGCCGCTTCCTCAATGGCCGCGGCGAGGAAAAGGGCCGCATCGCCATCGGGCAGATTTTCTACCTGGAGGACCGGATCGTGTCGCTGGACAGCCCGGTGCAGTCCTGGGTGACCCTGCAGCCGCGCAATACCGACCGCTCTGCCCTCATCAGCGAAGGGGTCTACCAGTTCAGCGACACCTGGCGTTTCAACGCCGACGTGCAGTGGAATGAAGACCAGCAGCGCATTGACGAAGGCAGCGCGGCCTTCCGCTTCCAGAGCGACGAAAACCACATTTTCAACATCGCCTACCGTTACCGCCTACTGGTCGATCTTTACGGTCCGGTGCCCGCAGGGCTTGATCCACGGATCAAACAGACCGATATTTCAGGGGTATGGCCGCTGAACGATCAGTGGCGCTTGCTGGGTCGATGGCACTATGATCACAGCAACAGCCGGAACCTGGACAGCTTTGCGGGGGTCGAATACAGCAACTGCTGTGCGACTGTCCGCCTGATCGGCAGGGAATGGATCGACGAAGATGAATTCTTCCTGCTGCAGGACCGCACCAAGTCCGGCGTTTTCTTTCAGTTGACCCTCAACGGCCTCGGCAACATCAGCGGCGGCGGGATCAGCAGACTGCTCAGTGACGGCATCCTGGGCTTTAAGGAGTACGAAGCAAATGAATAAAGCGAGACTACTGAAGGCAGGCGCACTGACGCTGCTGACCCTGCTGTCCAGCCACCTCCACGCCCAGCGCCAGGTGCTGGACAAGGTCGTGGCCATTGTCGACGAAGACGTGGTACTGCAGAGCGAACTGGATTCCCGCCTGGAAGAGGTGCGCGCCAATGCCGCGGCTGCCGGCCAGCCCCTACCCCCGGCCAACGAACTGCGCAACCAGATCATCGAAACCCTGATCGTTGAGAACCTGCAACTGCAACTGGCGGGCCGCATGGGCATCCGCTACGACGACGACACCATCAACAATGTCATGCAGAGTATCGCAGAGCAGAACAACATGAGCTTTGATGAATATGTGTCCTCGCTGGAAGCGGCCGGGCGCTACCTCAGCACCCGCGAACAGATCCGCAAGGAGCTGACCCTGCGCGATCTCCAGCGCGGCATGGTCAATCGTCGCATCAACATCACGGATCAGGAGATCGACAACTTCCTGAACTCCGAAATGGGCCGCGTCAGCATGGCGCCGGACTACCTGGTGGACCAGACCCTGATCCCGGTGGGCGAGAACGACCCGGCCGAGCTGATCGCCGCCAAGCAGCAGTTCGCCGAACAGATGCTGCAGGCAGTCAACAACGGCACCGCCTTTGATGCGGCACGACTGGCCGCCCAGCGCGGCGCCGCCGCCAACCCGCCCACCGCCTTCCAGGTCAGCGGCGGAGAACTGGGCTGGCGCAAGGCAGACGGGCTGCCCAGCCTGTTCGTCAATCTGGTGCCCGAAATGAAAGCCGGTGAAGTACGCGGTCCCATCCGCAGCCCCAGTGGCTTCCACCTGGTCAAACTGGTGAACGTGCGCGGCGCCATCAACAATCTGGTCAAGCAGACCCACGCCCGCCATATTCTGATCACGCCGAACGAAATCCGTACCGAAGAACAGGCACGCACCCTGATTCAGAACCTGCATGACCGCATCGAGAACGGCGAAGACTTTGCCGCCGTGGCCCGCCAGAACTCCGACGATGCCGCGTCCGTGGTTGCCGGGGGTGACATGGGCTGGGCCAACGAGGGCGGCATGCCGCCGGACTTCGAGGAAGTCGTCAACGGCCTGGAAGTCGGCAAGCTCAGCGAGCCCTTCCGCAGCACCTACGGCTGGCATATTGCCGAAGTGCTGGAGCGCCGCGAACAGGACCTGAGCCGGCAGTTCAGCCGCCAGCAGGCGGAGAATACCCTGCGCTCCCGCAAGTTCGATGTGGAACTGCAGAACTGGCTGATCGAGATTCGCGAACAGGCCTATGTGAAGATTTCTCCTCCCAGCGTTGCAGGAAACCCGTGATCGACCGCATTGCCATTACGGCGGGCGAGCCCGCAGGCATCGGCCCCGACCTCTGCATCCAACTGGCCCAGCAGGCAGACAAAACCTGCGAGCGTATCGTCGTGGCCGACCCGGCCCTGATGCAGGCCCGTGCGGAACACCTGGGCCTGCCCTTGACGCTGCTGCCCTTTGACCCCGATGCCCCCGCAGAAGCGAGCCAGGCTGGCACGCTGCGCATTCTTCCTGTGTCTCTCGCTGCCCCCTGCATCCCGGGCACTCTCAACCCAGCCAATGCAGCCTATGTGCTGGAAACGCTGCGCGTGGCGGTGAAGGCCTGTGCAGCGGGCGAGGTGGACGCCATGGTCACCGCCCCTGTGCACAAAGGGGTCATCAACGATGCCGGGGTTCCGTTTACCGGACACACCGAATTCCTGGCCGAGGAATGCGGCGTGGACCTGACCGTGATGATGCTGGCCACCGAGGGACTGCGTGTCGCGCTGGCCACCACCCATCTGCCCCTGGCGCAGGTCCCGGCCGCCATCACCGCCGATCTGCTGCGCAATATCATCCGCATTCTCGACGCCGACCTGCGTCACCGCTTCGGCATCGCCTCTCCGGTGATCCTGGTCTGTGGTCTGAACCCTCATGCCGGCGAAGGCGGTCACCTGGGCACCGAGGAGCGGGACATCATCGAACCTGTGCTGGAGGAGATGCGCGCCAAGGGCGTGCACCTGCTGGGCCCCCTGCCCGCCGACACCCTGTTCACGGACAAATACCTGGCCCATGCCGATGCCGTCCTGTCCATGTATCACGACCAGGGTCTGCCGGTACTCAAGTACAAGGGCTTCGGCCACGCCAGCAACATCACGCTGGGCCTGCCCATCGTGCGCACCTCCGTGGATCACGGCACCGCACTGGATCTGGCGGGCACCGGCAAGGCCAGCATCGGCAGCCTGCAGGAAGCCATCGCCACGGCACGCCTGATGGCACAGCATTCCCGGCAGGGGGCGGCATCCGCGTGAGTCGATCATCCCAGCGTCCCCGACCCCGGGGCAAACCAGGCCGTGACCTGCAGGGAGACGGCTTCCTGCACCAGGCGCGCAAACGCTTCGGGCAGAATTTCCTGCACGACCAGAACATCATTCACAAGATTGTGCAGTCCATTCGCCCGCAGGCGACAGATCATATCGTCGAGATCGGCCCGGGCCAGGGCGCACTGACCCGGCACCTGCTGCCGGCCTGCGCCTCACTCGACGCCATCGAGCTGGACCGCGATCTGGCCGCCTACCTGGAGCAGACCCTGGGCAGCGATCCGCGATTCACTCTGCACCAGGCGGACGTGCTCAAGTTCGATCTCGCCACGCTGGGCGACGCGCCCCGCAGCCTGCGCATCGTCGGCAACCTGCCCTACAATATTTCCACGCCCTGCATGTTCCACCTGCTGCGCTACCCGCACCTGATCGCCGACATGACCTTCATGCTACAACTGGAGGTCGTGCAGCGTCTGGCTGCCCTGCCCGGTGATTCGCACTACGGTCGCCTGGGTTTGATGATGCAGTATTTCTGTCGAGTGGAGCATCTGTTTGACGTGCCCCCTACCGCCTTTGTGCCCGCCCCGAAGGTGACCTCCGCCATCGTCCGGCTGGTGCCGCACGAGACGCCTCCCGTGCAGGTGGACGACGTTGCCTGCCTTCAGGATGTGATTCGCATCGCGTTCACCCAGCGGCGCAAGACCTTGAAGAACAGCCTCAGCGCCCTGATATCTGAAGCTGAGCTGGGCGGCTTGCCGATCGACATGAGTCTGCGACCGGAAAACCTGAGCCTGGCGGAATATGCGTTAATCAGTGACACTATCAGCCGTGCCAGACACCAGGGCCGGCAGGAGCAGCAGGAGGAGTCACATGATCGAGAATGAGCGCAAGCCTGACGACATCGACATCTCTGTTCAGACCCAGTATCTCCAGGATCAGTCCGACCCGGAGAACAACCGCTATGTCTTTGCCTACACCGTCGGCATCGAAAACCGGGGCGCGAAGCCGGTGAAGCTGCTCTCCCGCCACTGGATCATCACGGACGACAATGACCGGGTGGAAGAAGTGCGCGGCACCGGTGTCGTCGGCCAGCAACCGATGATCGGGCCCGGACAGGTTTTTCATTACACCAGCGGTGCTGTACTGACCACCGGATTTGGTACTATGCAGGGCAGCTATGAAATGCTGAGTGAAGACGGCGAGAAATTTGCCGCGCCCATCCCGGCGTTTCTGTTGTCCCGACCACTCACGGTACATTAGGACCTGTTCACACTACCCGGACTGTCACTAGAGTTTTTATGTCGACCTACGCCATTGGCGATATTCAGGGGTGCTACAAACCCCTTCGCAAGCTGCTCGCCAGTGTGAAATTTCAACCCGGCAAAGACAGGCTGTGGTGCGTAGGCGACCTCATCAACCGCGGCCCCAAATCCCTGGATACCCTGCGTTACCTGCGCGAGCTTGGCGAACACGCTACCATCGTGCTGGGCAATCACGATCTGCACTTCCTCGCCATCTATTACGGTGCCACCGACAATCGCAACAAGGACACCCTGCAGGAGCTGCTGGAGGCCCCGGACTGCGACGAACTCAGCGACTGGCTGCGGCGCAAACCCCTGGCGCATTACGAGTGCATCGAAACCCACAAGGGCCCGCAGAACTATCTGATGGTGCATGCCGGTGTCGCGCCGAAGTGGACCCTGCAGAAAACACTGGAGCTGGCCGCCGAGGTGGAGTTAACGCTGCAGGGACCGGATTTTCGCGAGTTCCTGCACCAGATGTACGGCGATATGCCGCGACGCTGGAAGAACAAACTCACCGGCTACGATAGACTGCGCGTCATCACCAACATCCTCACCCGCATGCGCTTCTGCAACGAAAAGGGCAAGCTCGACCTGCAGGTGAAAGAAGGCCTGCTCTCCGCTCCCGAGGGCTACAAGCCCTGGTTTGAATTCGAGCAGCTTACGCCACAGGTGCACATTCTCTTCGGCCATTGGGCTGCTCTGGAAGGACAGACCGGCAACCCCTATGTCTATGCCCTGGACACCGGCTGCGTGTGGGGACGCGAGCTGAGCATGATGCGCCTGGAAGACGGCAAGCTGTTCAGCGTCTGACCGGACACGCTACACTTTCCCCAAGACACTCACTGCAATCCCGGAATCCGTTCCATGGACATCTATCTGGTAGGCGGCGCCGTCCGCGACAGACTGCTCGGCTTCGACAAGGCGGACCGCGACTGGGTCGTTGTCGGCGCGACGCCACAGCAAATGCTGGCGCAGGGCTACACCCAGGTGGGCCGGGATTTTCCGGTCTTCCTGCATCCCCAGACAAAAGAGGAATACGCCCTCGCACGCACCGAGCGCAAGACCGGGCCAGGCTATACGGGTTTCGCCTTCAACGCCGATCCCGGCGTGACACTGGAAGAGGATCTGCTGCGCCGTGACCTTACGCTCAACGCCATCGCCGAGGATGCAAATGGCCACCTGATCGACCCCTACGGCGGCGCCCGCGACATCGAGCAGCGGGTGCTGCGCCATGTGTCTCCAGCCTTCACCGAGGACCCTCTGCGCGTACTGCGCGTGGCACGCTTTGCCGCGCGCTTTGCCTCCCTGGGCTTCACCATCGCCGACGAGACCCTGGCGCTGATGCGCACGCTCAGTGAGAGCGGCGAGCTGCAGCATCTAGTGGCGGAACGCGTGTGGCAGGAAACCGAAAAGGCCCTTCGCTCCCCCGCCCCACAGGTGTATTTCCACGCCCTGCGCGAATGCGGGGCACTGCAAGTGATTCTGCCCGAACTCGATCGCCTGTTCGGCATTCCCCAACCGCCGCAGCACCATCCGGAGATCGACACGGGCGTGCATGTGCTGATGTGTGTGGAGCAGGCAAGCCGCCTGAGCGATGACCCGGTGGTGCGCTTTGCCACCCTGTTGCACGATCTCGGCAAGGGCGTGACGCCGAAGGAGCAATGGCCCCACCACTACGGCCACGAGACTCTGGGGCTGCCCCTGATCCGCGACGTCTGCGAGCGACTGCGCGTGCCCAAACGCTACGCGGCCGTGGCGCGTCTGGTGTGTGAATACCACACGCACTGCCACCGTGCCGCAGAACTGAAACCCGCCACCGTGCTGCGCGTACTGGAAGCCCTGGACACGTTCCGGCGACCGGAACAGCTCGCCCAGTTTCTGCTGGCCTGCGAAGCGGATTCCCGCGGACGCACGGGTTTTGAGGAACGCCCCTATCCCCAGGCCGACATTCTGCGCAGTGCCGCCGCTGCAGCCAGGGCAGTCGATGTGCCTGCACTTCTGCGCGCGGGCAATGCCTCCACCCACGATACAGAAACCGCTGCAGAAACAATCAAGACGCGCATCGCACAAGCCCGAACCCAGGCGATTGCCTCGGCACTGGGGCGCTAGCGGGCAATAAACGAGCGCGCGCAGAGCATTCGTCAAGACGGTAGCGCGATGCCCGGCAATTCCGTATTATCCTGATTTACCGACAAAAAAGAGTCTTCATGATGCTAGAAGCCGTTTGGATTGGCTTTGCCTTCAGTATCGGATTGCTGGTCCGCTTCATCGGCCTACCGTCCCTGGTGGGCTATCTTGCTGCCGGTTTCGTCGTCGCTTCCGTATCCGATACCATTCACCTGCCGCACGAGAGCAGCGAGGTACTGCATCATGTCTCCCATCTCGGGGTGCTGTTGCTGCTGTTCACCGTGGGCCTGAAGCTCAACGTGCGTAATCTGGTCAAACCCGAAGTCATCGGCGGCGGCATTGCCCACTTCATCGTCTCCGGCTTTCTCTATACCCCGATCATTCTTTTCCTGTTCGATGTCACGCCCTATAACGCGCTGCTCCTGGCCATCGCCCTGTCATTCTCCAGCACCGTGCTCGCCGCCAAGGTTCTGGAAACCAAGCGCGAACTGCGCGCCTTCCACGGTCGCGTCGCCATCGGCATCCTCGTGGTGCAGGATTTGCTGGCCCTGCTGGTCATGAGTGTGGCAAGTGGCACCACTCCTTCCATCTGGGCGCTGGGCATCTTTGCGCTGCCGCTCTTGCGCCCGCTGCTGTACCGCGTGATGGACGCCAGCGGACACGAAGACCTGCTGGTACTGTTCGGCCTGTTGCTGGCATTGGTCATCGGCGGCTACGGCTTCGAGCTGGTGGGCCTGAGCTCGGAACTGGGGGCACTGGTCTTCGGGGCCATGCTGGCCAAACACCCGCGGGCGGGAGAACTGTCCAAGTCGCTGTGGAGCATCAAGGAATTTTTCCTGGTGGGCTTTTTCCTGGAGATCGGTATTGGGGGGCTGCCGGACGCCAATGCCTGGCTGTTTGCCCTGGCGATGACTGCGCTGCTGCCGCTCAAGGCGGCGCTGTTCTTCCTGCTGCTGATCGCGTTCAAGCTGCGCGCACGCAGTGCCTTCCTGTCCGGACTGAGCCTGACCAATTACAGCGAGTTTGGCCTGATCGTGGCCAGTGTTGCCCTGCCCGAATACATGGTGCCCCTGGCGCTCACAGTGGCCCTGTCCTTCGTGGTTTCCGCGCCGCTGAACCGCCTTGCCCACCCGCTCTACGAACGCCTCGCGCACAAACTGATTCCCTTCGAACGCAATATCCGCCACCCGGACGAACAGCCCGTTTCCCTGGGCGGAGCGGACGTGCTGATCATGGGCATGGGGCGCACCGGCACGGCGGCCTACGAATACCTGAACGACAGTTTCAGACTGGTGGCGCTGGATTCCGACCCCGCCAAGGTTCGCCAGCACAAACAGCATAACCGCAACATCTTCTTCGCCGATGCAGAGGACCAGATGTTCTGGGAGAGTCTGGATTTCGGCTCTGTGCGCGCCGTGATCCTCAGCCTCAATGAGGCCGAGGCCAAACGCATTGCCACACAGAAACTGCGCAAGGCCGGTTTTATGGGCCTGATCATTTCCCACAGCATGCACGAAGACGAAGCGAAAGAAATCATGGCCGCCGGCGCAGATGAAACCTACCTCACCATGTCCGAGGCGGGTGTCGGCCTCGCCGAGCATGTGCGTCAGACCATCATGCCTGCCGAAAGCGCCTGATGAACGCGCTGGCAGACTGGATCGCGGAGCATCCCCGGCTGCTGGTCCTCACCGGCGCAGGACTGAGCGAGCCATCCGGCATCCCCGTGTATCGCGACAAACACGGCAACTGGTTGCGCACCTCCCCTATCCAGCACCAGGACTTCGTGCGCTGCGCTGCGTCCCGCCAGCGTTACTGGGCGCGCAGCATGGCGGGCTGGCCACGCATGGCGCAGGCCAAACCAAACGCGGGGCACCTGGCCCTTGCAGAGCTTGAGCAGGCAGGCTGGGTCCAGATGCTGATCACGCAGAACGTGGACAACCTGCATCGCAAGGCCGGGCAGCAGGCATTGATCGAACTGCACGGCAGCCTGGCGCGGGTCCTCTGCCTGGCCTGCCATGCCACCCTGGAGCGAGCCGAGGTTCAGCGCTGGCTGAGCGAGGACAACCCCTCGGTGACGGTTCAGGCCGCACAGATGCGGCCTGACGGCGATGCCGACCTGGCCGACGAACTGATCGCCTCCATCCAGGTGCCAGCCTGCCCGCAATGCGACGGCGTGCTGATGCCGGATGTCGTGTTCTTCGGTGGCACCATTCCCCGTGAGCGCAGCGAAGCGGTCAGCCGGGCCATCACGGACTGTGACGCGGTACTGGTGGTGGGCTCTTCCCTGAAGGTGTTCTCGGGGTTCCGCATCTGCCGCGATGCTCACCGACTGGGCAAGCCTGTGGCGTCTCTCAACATCGGGCTTACCCGTGCGGATGAACTGCTGTCGCTGAAATGGGAAGTGGATTGCGCGAGGGGACTGCAGGAACTGCGGGAAAAACTCAGAGATCGTCTGCCCGGGACAGGCGCCGCCCCTGCCAGGTGAAATCCACCGGCCACAGACGCTGCTCCTGATCGTAGTGCTGCCAGAGATCGCCGATCCTCATTGCCGTGCCCGGCAGCGCTTCGTCGCCCAGCAACTGCGCCAGTGGCCACAGCACGAAGGCGTTTTCGATGATTTCGGGGCGCGGCAACTCGACATCCTCAAAGCTGCCGCACTGTTCTCCGTACAGCAGAATATCAATGTCCACGGTTCGCCCGCTGGCCTTGGGCCCGGAGCGGACACGACCGTGCCGGTCCTCATACTCCTTGAGGAAGCGGGAAAGTGCCTGCAGCGATTCATCGGTCTCAAGAACCACGACCATATTGAGGAAGTTGGCACCCGCGAAGCCCACCGCCTCGCTCTCGAACACGGACGAGGTGCGCAGATAGCCGTAGCGCGACTCCAGCGCGTCCAGCGCATCCCGCAGATGGCGCTCCGGACTGATATTGCTGCCCAGGCTCAACGCTACCAGAGGCACGAACCGACTCCCGTCATGGCTTTTCACCCCGCTCGATACGCACACCCACGTCTTTCGCCGCCGGGACGGCGCCGGGTTTGCTGACCTGCAGGCGCAACCAGGGCACGCCAAATTCGCTCATCACCAGGGCGGCAACCTGCTCCGCCAGGGTTTCGATCAACTGGAATTCGCTGCCCTGCACAAAGGCGGTAAGGCGCTGGGCGATGGCGTTGTAATCGAGCGTGTGGCTCAGGTCTTCATGCGCCGCTGCCATGCGGATGTCAGTCGCCATCTCCAGGCTGAGACGCACTGTCTGGCGACATTCCCGCTCCCAGTCGTAGACGCCGATGACCGTGTCGATGCTCAAATCCTGAATGTAGACGATGTCCATGACGGCTCCCTAAATCGCTCAGACACTCGGTCGGCCCAGCGGAGGCAGGCTTGCCAGCGGCCAGCGGGCCTTGACGTTGAGGGACAGATCGTCCCGCTCCCCGGCGGCCAGACGCTGACAGCCGGCGTAGGCGATCATGGCACCATTGTCGGTGCAGAACCGCGGCTGGGCATAAAACAGTTGCGAGCGCTCCTTCTCGACCATCGTCTGCAGCCCCTCACGCAGGCGCTTGTTGGCACTGACGCCGCCAGCGATCACCAGCGAACGCAGGCCTGTCTGTTGCAGGGCACGGCGGCATTTGATCACCAGCGTCTGCACCACGGCGTCCTCGAAGGCCCGGGCGATGTCCGCACGGGTCTGATCGTCGGCCTCGCCGCCCGGGGATTGCCCGGCTTCCTCTGCAAGGGTATTGCGCACATAGGTCTTCAGCCCGCTGAAGCTGAAATCCAGCCCCGGGCGATTGGTCATGGGGCGGGGAAACTCAAAGCGCCCGGCGGTGCCGGATTCCGCCAGGGCGGCCACACGGGGACCGCCGGGATAGGCCAGGCCCAGCATCTTGCCAACCTTGTCGAAGGCCTCGCCTGCCGCATCATCCAGGGATTCCCCCAGCAGGCGGTAACGACCAATGCCATCGACACGCACCAGTTGCGTGTGCCCCCCGGATACCAGGAGCGCGACAAAGGGAAAGGCGGGCGGGCGCTCCTCCAGCATGGGTGCCAGCAGATGCCCCTCCATGTGGTGCACGCCCAGCGTGGGAATGTTCAGGGCCATGCCCAGGGAGCGCCCCAGGCTCGCGCCCACGAGCAGAGCCCCCACCAGGCCGGGGCCGGCGGTGTAGGCAATGCCATCCAGGGCGTTCAATGGTGTTTCGGCGGCCACCAGCACTTCCTGAATCAGCGGCAAGCCCTTGCGGATATGGTCGCGGGAGGCCAGTTCCGGCACGACACCGCCATAGCGCGCATGCAGTTCCACCTGGGAATACAGGCGATCCGCCAGCAGGCCCAGCTTGCTGTCGTATACCGCGACACCCGTCTCGTCGCACGAAGTTTCAATTCCCAACACCCGCATAAGGCCCTTCCCGAATCCGTTGACCCCCGGTTTTAGCCCGCCGAGGGGGCGCCCATCATACGGCAGCAGCCCCGGCCCTGACCAGCAAAGCGGCCCTGCAGGCCACGCAAGCCCTGGGCCGGAGCCAGAATCTGAGCTTTTACGGCAGGAAAACTTTGCATTTGCCCGAATGCCGCATTACCATATGCCCCCTTTGATTTTAATGCCCGAAGCCTGCGCCGCGCGCGGGTGGCTCGGCAAGCCAGACCACAGATTGATTGACACGATTAACACGATTGATTTGATTAACAGGGTCGAGAGAATCGACCGAGTAGATAGCTTAACGGGAAGGTGTGCATTTTATGCCAATGGTAAAACTGAAAGAAAACGAGCCGTTTGACGTTGCGCTGAGACGTTTCAAGCGTTCCTGCGAGAAAGCAGGCGTCCTGGCTGAAGTTCGTCGCAAAGAGTTTTATGAGAAGCCCACGGCCGCTCGCAAGCGCAAGGCTGCAGCCGCAGTGAAGCGTCACCTGAAAAAACTGCAGCGCGAGAACAAGAAGACCAAACGCTTCTACTGATAAGCGAAGTGTCTTCCTGAGAGGCCCCTGCTGCCTCTCCCGAGTCTCCCAAGCATTCGATCGTCACCACCCGCCCTGCGGGTGGTTTCTATTTTTGGCCCCGCACCATCCGGGGCAGAAGCAATCGTTGAGCGGACCGCCATGCCTGACAGCGCACTCAAACAGCAGATCACCGATGCCATGAAGGACGCCATGCGTGCCAAGGACAAACTCCGTCTGGGCACCATCCGTCTGGCACTGGCCGAGATCAAGAAGATTGAGGTGGACGAGCGCATCGATCCTGACGACGCCCGCATCACGGCAGTGCTGGAGAAAATGATCAAGCAGCGCCGCGAATCCGTGAAGCAGTACGAGAGCGGTGGCCGCGCCGACCTGGCGGCACAGGAAGTGGCAGAGATCGACATCCTGCAGGACTTCATGCCCCAACCCCTGAGCGAGACCGAAGTCAGCGCCATCCTTGATGCAGCGATCGCCGAAACCGGCGCCTCTGCCATGGCCGACATGGGCAAGGTTATGGCGATCGTACGTCCCGCCGTTTTGGGCCGTGCCGACATGGCAGCCATCAGCCAGCAGATCAAGCAACGCCTTTCCTGAGGCGAGCAGTTATTGCCCGTCTTTTCTGCTGCAACCTTTGCTGGCACACTGCCCGATCCACACCCTGGTTCCTAACTCTGGACGCGCGATGCCATGGCCGGTCTGATTCCGCAAGCCTTCATTGACGATCTGTTGAGCCGCGTCGACATCGTTGACGTCATCGACAAGCGCATCAAGCTGCGCAAGAGCGGCAAGAACTATTCCGCGCTGTGCCCCTTCCACACCGAAAAATCCCCGTCCTTCAGTGTCGAACCTGAAAAACAGTTCTATTACTGCTTCGGCTGTGGCGCGGGCGGCAATGCGCTGGGCTTCGTCATGGACTACGAGCGCCTGGATTTTCCCCAGGCCGTGGAGATTCTGGCGGGGGATTATGGTCTGACGGTGCCCCGCGATGAGAGTGGCCGCGAGGATAAACGCCAGAGCGAAAACAAGCAGATACTCGACCTCCTGAGCGAGGCCAGTCAGTTTTACCAGAAGTCCCTGCGCAGCCACCCGCAGAAAGAGCGTGCGGTGCAGTACCTCAAGGGCCGAGGCCTGACCGGGGTCATCGCCAAACATTTCGGCATCGGCTTTGCGCCCCCCGGCTGGGACAATCTGCTCAAGGCCCTGGGCGACACCCCCGAACGCATCGAACTGATGCACAAGGGCGGCCTGCTGATTCGCAAGGAGCAGGAAGCAGACACCCAGGCGAGCCACGGGCAGTCAGCAGGCCAGCACAACCGGGGCCAGTACGATCGCTTCCGCGACCGCATCATGTTCCCGATCCGCGATTCCCGTGGGCGCGTGCTGGGTTTTGGTGGCCGGGTGCTGACCAACGAGAAACCCAAATACCTCAACTCGCCGGAGACGCCGGTCTACCACAAGGGCAACGAACTCTACGGCCTCTACGAGTCCCGCCGCAGCAATCCCAAACAGACCCGCTTCCTGATTGTGGAAGGCTATATGGACGTGGTGGCCCTGGCCCAGGCGGGCATCGACAATGCGGTCGCCACCCTGGGTACCGCCACCAGCGCCACTCACCTGACCCGCCTGTTCAAGATTGTCTCCGAGGTAATTTACTGCTTCGATGGCGATGCCGCCGGGCGCACCGCCGCGTGGCGAGGGCTGCAGGCCACACTGCCGGTACTGGAGGATGGCCGTCAGGTGCGTTTCCTGTTTCTGCCAGAAGGCGAGGACCCTGACACCCTGGTGCGCAAGATCGGACGCGACCGCTTCAGTGAACTGGTGGACAATGCGACGCCGCTGGCGGACTTTTTCTTCGATCATCTCAGCGAAGAGCTCAACGCCAGCACCATCGAGGGCAAGGCGCGGCTCAGCTCCCTGGCACTGCCCCTGCTGAAGCAGATCCCGACCGGGATTTACCGGCAACTGATGATCGACCGCCTCGCCACAACCGCCGGCGTCGACTCCCGCGCCATCGACAGCATGATGGGGCAGGCTGGCGCCCCGGAGCTTCAGGAAGTGCCCGATCTGCCGACACCTCCTGAACACACTTACAGCCGCGAGCGCCCAAAAGAGTCACGCCCCCGGGACAAGGAGAACACCCTGCCCCGCAGCCCCGGTCTCAAGGCAATCGAGTTGCTGCTGTACAAGCCCGAGGTCGTGCAGGCCCTGGAGGAAGATCTGGAACTTCTGCGGGAAAATGGCGACCAATATACAGATTTATTGCTCGAACTCGTTGAATTGGTGCAGCGCGACCCCACTACTAACACCTATACAATGCTCGGGCACTTCTACGGCACGGCACTGGGCAACCAGCTTGCCCACCTGATGAAGAAAGAGAAGATCACCCCGCACGAAGGGGTCACCACCGAGTTCCAGTTTCTGGTCACCTCCCTGCTCGGGGATGCCCGGAAAAAGCAGTACAAGAAGCAGTTGATGGCACAGCTCGCCCCGCGCCTGCGCTCAGGCAAGGCCGAGCCCTAGAACTTCAGGAAGGAAACCCGTCGCTGGCATGCCCTGCAGGATGGGGCTATAATGCCCGGCTCTCTTTAACACGCTCACAATCGGTCCTCGCGACCGCCACGGGGAAACATGTCTGACATTCGTTTAGCCCTCTCACCACAATCCGGCCTTAAGGCATTGATTGCCAAAGGAAAAGAGCAGAATTACCTGACCTACGCCGAGGTGAACGACCACCTGCCGGAATCCATCTCCGACCCGGATCAGGTCGAAGACATCATTCAGATGATCAACGACATGGGGATCAAGGTCTACGAGACCGCGCCCGATGCCGACACCCTGCTGATGAATGAAGGCGACAGCAGCACGGACGAAGTGGCTGCTGCAGAGGCCGCTGCCGCCCTGGCTGCCGTGGAAAACGAAGCGGGCCGCACGACGGACCCGGTGCGCATGTACATGCGCGAAATGGGCACGGTGGAGCTGCTGACCCGCGAAGGCGAAATCGTGATCGCCAAACGCATCGAGGAAGGCCTGCGTGAGCTGATGAAGGCCATGGCCTGCTATCCGGGCACCGTGGCGCGCATCCTGCAGGAATACGACGGCGTGGATACCGAAGAACGCCGCCTCAGCGACATCATCACCGGTTACCTGTCCGACGACGAAGAGGAAATCATCCCCGCTTCCGTCTCCTCTGATGACGAAGTAGAAGTGAGCGCCTCCGACTCCTCCGATGACTCCGACAAGGACGATGAGGACGACGATGACGACGTCCTGAGCGACGATGAGGACACCAACGCCGGCCCCGATCCGGAAGAGGCCAAACTGCGTTTCACCGACCTGCGCAAACAGCTTGAAACCACCGATGCGATGATCAAGAAGCACGGTCGTGCGCACAAGAAAACCCTGGCGGAACTCGACAAGCTCGGCGACAGCTTCAAGACCTTCAAGCTGACCCCCAAGCAGTTCGAACCCCTGCTGGCCAATATTCGCAGCGTGCTGCACAAGGTGCGCCGCAACGAGCGCAGCATCATGTCGCTGTGCGTGCGTACCGCTGGTATGCCGCGCAAGGCTTTCATCCAGACCTTCCCCGGCAACGAAGTGAACGAGGCCTGGGTAGACTCGCTGGTGAAAATGAAGGAGCCCTGGTCTGCGTCCATTGGCAATCTGAAGACCGAAATCAACCGTGCACAGAAGAAACTGATCGCGCTGGAAGAGGAAACCGGTCTCAGCGTCTCCGAGATCAAGGAGATCAACCGCAACATGTCCATCGGCGAGGCGAAATCGCGCCGCGCCAAGAAGGAAATGGTGGAGGCCAACCTGCGTCTGGTAATCTCCATCGCCAAGAAGTACACCAACCGCGGCCTGCAGTTCCTCGACCTGATCCAGGAAGGCAACATCGGCCTGATGAAGGCGGTGGACAAGTTTGAATACCGCCGCGGCTACAAGTTCTCGACCTATGCCACCTGGTGGATCCGTCAGGCCATCACGCGCTCCATCGCGGACCAGGCCCGCACCATCCGTATTCCGGTGCACATGATCGAAACGATCAACAAGCTCAACCGTATCTCGCGCCAGATGGTGCACGAGAAGGGCCGCGAGCCGACCCCGGAAGAACTGGGCGAGCGCATGGACATGACGGAAGACAAGGTGCGCCGTGTGCTGAAAATCGCCAAGGAGCCAATCTCCATGGAGACGCCGATCGGCGACGACGAAGATTCACATCTGGGGGATTTCATCGAGGATTCCACGGTGGATTCTCCGGTTGACTCCTCCATCGACGAAGGCCTGCGCGAAGCCACGAAGGACGTACTGTCCAGCCTGACAGCGCGCGAAGCGAAAGTGCTGAGAATGCGCTTTGGCATCGACATGAACACAGACCATACCCTGGAAGAAGTGGGCAAGCAGTTCGATGTGACACGTGAGCGTATCCGTCAGATCGAAGCGAAGGCCCTGCGCAAACTGCGCCACCCGACGCGCTCCGACCACCTGCGCAGCTTCCTGGACGACTGATCGTTCAAGCTTGAGTCAAAAAAAGCCGGAGCCACAAAGCCCCGGCTTTTTTTTGCGTTCATGAATACGATCAGCCAGCTTTCGATCACCAGCAGGGTAAACATAATCCTTCTTTCTGCGTTACCCTTTGCACAAGGACAAGAAAGGAGACCCACCATGCGATCACTCCTCGCTCTGCTGACGCTCGCCTGCTGCGCCTGTGCCCGCGCGGATGACATCGGCGACGCCATCTCACTCTACACATGGGCCGAGCAGAACCACCCCGAATACTTCAGCCCGCCGTCCCAGGGCGTGACGGAGATTCAGGGCTATCTGGTGCGCTATTACTACGAAACCGACAGTTACATCGGCGTCATCGGACAGGACGTCTATGTGTTGGGCGCCGCATTCGGCCCCGGCATTGTGCACGCCGGCCGTATCGCTGATTTTGTCACACCGAAGAGTGGAGCCACCGTCGATCTCAGCAATCTCATTCTCGCCAGTCGTGCCGCCAACTGCAGCGAGTACGCAGGCCAGTACACCTCCAGCGCCACCGATATCAGCCGCAGCCTGAACTTTACCGGCACGCTCGGCATCAGCGTTGCCAACGGGCTGTGCACCTTCACGTCGAACAATATTCCCAACCACGACTTCGGCGCAGGCGGCCACTTCGCCACCCCGGTGTCCGCGGTGAATCACAGCTACTCGATGCCGGCAGTTCCCGTGCTCGCCAGCACAGTCACGCCCCTGACCCTGGAATGGGACAATGCCATTCTGCTCAATGGCGTGAAAGTCGATATCTGGGCCGCCGCCTGCTACGGCGTGGGCGATGGCAAGATTGGCTGCAACAACCCCAACCAGGCCTGGCGCTATGACCCCATGTTCTCCGGCAACAATTTCGGCACCGATACCCATAACGCACACACGCAGCCCAACGGCGCCTATCATTACCACGGCAATCCCAATGCGCTGTTCACCAGCAGTGGCAATGCGGCATCTCCGGTGATCGGGTTTGCAGCGGATGGCTTTCCGGTCTTTGGCAGTTATTTCGACGATCAGGGAACGGTGCGCAAGGCCCGCAGCAGCTACCGGCTGAAAACCGGCAGCCGCGCATCGGGCGCGGGCAATCCCGGCGGGCAGTATGACGGCACCTACCGGGACGATTACGAGTACGTGGAGGGTCTGGGCGATCTCGATGCCTGCAACGGCATGACCGTGAACGGAGTCTATGGCTACTACGTCACCGACAGCTTTCCCTACATGATGGCGTGCTTCAGCGGCACGCCAAATACGTCCTTCCGCAAGCTGTAGCGCCTTACTGACGCTGCATCAGTGGCGGGGTCAGCCCCTCGATGCCCACCAGCCCCAGTGTCAGCAGGAAGGCAAGCTGCGGCCCCAGATGGGAGTCCGTCGGGTCAAACCACTCTTCGGGGGAGTGTGCGCCGCCACTGTCGCCCCCTCCGCCGATAGTGATGGCAGGAATGCCCATGGACATCGGGATATTGGAATCCGTGCTCGACGTCCGCAGCTCCTGCAGCGGGGAACCCACGGCAGTGTAGGCAAGCGCTGCCACCTGCACAATCGGGTTGGCAGACGCGGTATTGCCCACTGGACGGTCGCCGATGAGGCGGAAATTGACCTTGATCTCACCATTGTGGTTCCAGCGCGCGTTCTCTTCTTCCACAGCCTGCTGTGTCACCTCGCGCACGCGAGCTTCCAGCTTCGCCAGTTCCCTGGCATCGTTGGAGCGCATGTCCAGCTCAAACACTGCGTCTGCAGCGATGGAATTCACAGAGGTGCCACCTGCCACTGTTCCTACCGTGAACGTGGTCTTCGGCTGACTCGGGACTTCGAGATCACCGATCTTGGTAATCGCACGCCCCATGGCATGGATGGCGCTGACCAGGCCGAAAGCGCTGAAGGAATGTCCGCCCGGCCCGGTGAATTCGACAGCGAAGCGGCGACTGCCGGTGGCGCCGGTAGTCACCCGGGTCAGGCCGGAGCCGTCAATGGAGACAAAACCGTCGATGTCCGGGTGATCACGAAAAATCGCTTTGACCCCACGCAGGTCACCTGGCCCCTCTTCCCCGACATTGCCCACAAACATGATGTCACCCACCGTGGAGATGCCGCTGCGGTTGATGGCATCGATCACACTCAGCAGCACCGTCAGACCACGCCCGTCATCGCCGATGCCGGGGGCATAGTAGCGACCATCACGCATTTCCACGCGCACATCCGTCTCGGGGGGAAACACCGTGTCCAGATGCGCCGCGATGACAAACAGCGGGCCATCGCCACTGCCCTTGCGCAGACCAATCACATTGCCCTCGCTGTCGATGTAGGCATCGGCGAGACCACGATTGCGCATCTGCTGCAGGTAGTAGTCCGCGCGCACACTCTCCATGAAGGGTGGTGCCGGAATCTCGGTGAGCCGCACCTGCTCGGCGAGCGTTTCGGGCTCGTTTTCCTGCAGCAGGCGCAGACCACTGCTTACGCGGGAATCACCGTGCAGTGTCTGGAATATCTCCGACACGCGGGCATCAACGGCTACGGGGCCGGACACTTCCTGCTGAGCCTGTGCAACGGGCAATGACAACATTCCCGCGCACCCTGCAAGACAAAAAATCAAACGCTGACGACTGGCAATGGAAGTAAGAATAGACATGGCGGAGAACATGAGTGATTCCCTCGTGACGAAAGGATGTCAGTAAAAATGGCCCTGCGGAGCCTATTGCCTCTGGATCGTATCGATCGTTTCCCTGGCCTCTCGGGCCAGACGCTCACGCTGGTTGACGGTCATGCAGACAAACTGGGGCAGATTGGACCCCACGACGCGCTCGCGCTCGCACACCAGCTTCTCCCCTTCGGAAGACACCGTGGCGTTGTATCGATCCACATCGGCCTGGGTACGAATGGGACGTGGGCCGCTGGGTGCGGACGTGCACGCGGTGAGCAAACCGGATACCAGCAGCAATGCAAAAAAAGACTTCATGAAATTGGACTCTCCACCAGAAACCAGGCACAAACACGCCGGAAAGCCTCCTAATCTACACGAAGGCGTCCATGGCGGGAACGACTATCTGTCCCTCGATTCATACTCCCGCAGGGAAACCCACTATGCCCGGTCAAGACGCAGAGTATGCGGCCCGATTTCCTCAACAGTGGCGCAGCCTGTCAGTGCCATGCACAACTGCAGCTCCTCGTGCAGAATCTTCAGCATGTGCGCGACCCCAAGCGGACCCGCTACCGCGAGCGCATACAGTTGCAGGCGCCCTATCAGAACGGCATCCGCCCCCAGCGCCAGGGCCTTGAAGACATCATGACCACTGCGAATGCCGCCATCGAACAACAGCGTGGCACCGTCGCCAACCGCCTGACGAATGCGCGGCAATGCCTCCAGACTGGCACTCACACCATCCAGCGCGCGACCTCCGTGGTTGGACACGATCAGTCCGTGCACGCCATGACCAAGCAGTTCCACCGCATCGTCGGATTCCATGACACCCTTGACCAGCACCGGCAACGAGGTATTGCCCAGAATGAAATCCAGCGACTCCAGCGTCGCGGCCTCCTGCAGCAGCACATCGATGGGGGATTGCCCAGAGGCCGCTTCCCGACGGACAGCGGGTTCCAGATTCGGATGCCCGAGATGGGCAGGCAACGCAAAGCCCTGGCGCTGGGCTCCGCGACTTAACGCCTGCACGGGAGCATCCAGCGTCAGCACCAGGGCGCTGTAGCCAGCATCTTCTGCCCGGCGAATCAGGCGCAGGGTTCGCTCGGGAGTCTGTTGCCAGTAAAGCTGCATCCAGCGACGCGACACATGCCCTGCCACCTGCTCCAGGGGTGTATTGGCCTGGGAGCTGAGAACCAGGGCCGCCAGCACCGCCTCCGCGCCCTGGGCAGTGGCAATCTCCCCCTCGGGATGCACGAGGCCGTGATTGGCCACGGGTGCCAGCAGGAGGGGATGAGGCAGTGTCTGTCCCAGTAGCGGAAGACGGGTATCCACGCCGGACGGAACCCGGCAGATGCTGTTGCGCAAGCCCACCTCACCAAAGGCTTCTCGATTGCGCCGCAGCGTCCACTCCTCTGCACTCCCGCCCGCGAGCCAGGCGGCAAGGTCCGCAGGCAGGCGCTTCAGTCCCAACGCCTCGTAGTCCTGGGCGCTGACAATCTCGGGGGGAATGTGCTGAGGAATATCCATGGGGTGACGTGTTCCGGCCTGCTGCGTGGAAAGCCTTAAATGATAATAATTGTCATTTGAAACAACAAGCCGCGAACAGTCCTGCCGGATTGACGACATCCGGCAACTGCCCGTGACAATTGCTCACGAATGGCGGCGACAAAAACACTGCCCGCAGGACACATTCATGCTATTTTGCGCCGCGGTCACCACGACCGTTTTCGACCTCAACAGCAATAATAAAGTACAGGCGGACAATTCATGCGCGTTTCAAGTCTCTTAACTGCCCTCGCGGCGCTGCTACTGGGCGGCGGGTTGGCAACGGCAGGCCTTGCGGCAGAAAGCCCGGCAACGGCCAGCATCTCCATTCCCCGCATCAGCCAGGAGCCTACCCTCGCCGATTTCGCCGGCATGAGCCCGGCCACGGCCCTGGCCCGACAGATGACGAGAATCGAGGGCTTCGTGCAGCGCGAGCCGACAGATGGCGCGCCTGCGACACAGCGCACCGAGGTCTACCTTGGCTACGACCAGAGTCAGCTCTACGCCATCTTTCTGGCCTTCGACACCAATCCCGAACTGATCCGCGCCAACCTCGCCTCCCGCGAGAACATCACGGGTGATGACAGCGTGGAGCTGACCATCGACACCTTCAACGACCAGCGCACCGCCTACACCTTCCGCGTCACGCCGCTGGGCATGCAGTGGGATGCCCGCTGGACCGAGGGTTTCTCCAACCGCGCCGGTTTTGACACCACCTGGGAAGCCGTGTGGGACAGCGAAGGGGAGCTGACTGACAAGGGTTATATGGTCAGTATCGCCGTGCCCCTGCGCGGCCTGCGCTTCCCGGCGCAATCCGAACAACTGTGGCGTGTGCAGGCGGGGCGACAGATTCCACGCCTGAGCGAAGAAAGCTTCTGGCCACCCTACTCGATTGCCGTGGACGGTCGCCTGAATCAGACCGCGATGCTGACCGGCATTCGGGATGTATCCCCCGGCAACAACACCCAGATCACACCCTTCGTCTTCGCGCGCAATGTCGACGCGCTGAACAACCGCGCACTCGGTGGCCCGAAATTCCAGACCGATTCCGAGTACGACGTGGGCCTGGACGCCAAATTCGTGTTCAAGGATTCCTGGGTGCTCGACCTGACGCTGAATCCGGACTTCTCCCAGGTGGAATCCGATGAACCCCAGGTGACCGTGAACGAACGCTTTGAGGTGCAGTACCCGGAGCGCCGTCCCTTCTTCGTGGAGAATGCGGACTTCTTCGCCACCGATTCGATTCTGCTGTTCACCCGCCGCATCGTGGATCCGGAGCTCGGCCTGCGTTTCACCGGCCGCAGCGGTCCATGGGGTGTCGGCACGATGCTGATGAACGACGAGGCCCCGGGGCTGAACCGTGCCGCCAACGATCCGCTCAAGGGCGAGAAGGCCACCATTGGCGTGCTGCGCGTATTCCGCGATATCGCGGGGCAGGACCGTGTAGGCTTTACCCTGACCGATCGTGAGCTGCTGGACGGTTTCAACCGCGTAGCCAGCGTGGACGGCAAGTTCCGCCTCAATCAGAACTGGGTGACCAACCTGGAATTCATCAGCACGGAACAGGAACCGGCCCTGGGCGGACGCACCATTACCGGCGTGCAGCGCAACATCCGTCTTGACCGTGTGGGCCGCACCTACAACACCCACTTCCATTTTGTGGACACGGATCGCGACTTCCGCACAGAACTCGGTTTCCAGAACCGTTTCTTCAAGGGCGATATTTCCGGCATTCACTGGCGCAACAGCCTGACCTATTACCCGGAAAACTCGAAGCTGACGAGCTGGAGCCCGGCGCTGATGTCGGTGTACCAGGACGACAAGAGCGGCACCAAGGTCTACGCAGAACTCTCCCCCAGTGTGACCTGGAAGTTTGCCACCAGCGACTTCACGGTCGGCCTGCAGGAGATCACCGAAGTGCTGCGCCCACGCGACTTCGCCGGGCTGCCGAAAACAACCGCCTATGACTACGGCAACGTGAACCTCAACTACAGCAACTCCGTGCTGAGCTCCCTCACCTTCGAGTTGAGCTACCGTCAGGGGGATGCCCTGAACCTGGTTCCGCGCCGCGGCTTCCTGCCCTATGTGGCAGACACCAACCGCACCGACGTCAGCCTGTTGTTCCGCCCGATCGAGCGGCTGCGCATCGACAACTCCTTTGTGCGCACCGAACTGGACAACGGTCGCGTCTTCAGCAACGACATCTTCCGCAGCAGTTGGAACTACCAGTTCACCCGCGAGATGTCGCTGCGCTTCATTGCGCAGTATGAGAACACCGACGCCGGCCCCAACACGCGCCTGGTGGACGACAAGAACATGAACTACGACCTGTTGCTGCGCTACGTAATCAACCCGTGGTCTGCCCTGTACTTCGGTTACAACACCAACCAGAGCAACTTCGACATCGTGGAAACGGAAGGCATGCGGGAAGTCATCACCACCGATGATCTGCGGCGCGACGGCAGCCAGTTCTTCGTGAAGTTCTCCTATATGTTCCAGCGCTGAGCTCGCTCCACACCAGACTTTGCCTGACCCGCAGGAGCCTGCCTGCAGGCGATTGATACAGGATTCTCTCCGGTCTCTCAATCGCCTGCAGGCAGGCTCCCACCCGGATCACTCCCACAGGTCTTGACGCCGGTCGGCCATTCCATAAGAGTGTGACTCTGTACCGACCACTCTCAGGAACCCTCCCTTGACCGACACGCTACTGATCAGCTTCATCTTTCTGCTCGCGGGCGTACTCGCCGTGCCCGTCGCCTCCCACTTCAAACTGGGATCCGTGCTGGGCTACCTCATCGCCGGCATCATCATCGGGCCCACGCTGAGCCTGCTGGGCGTGGACGTCGTCTCCATCCAGCACATCGCCGAGTTCGGCGTCGTGATGATGCTGTTCATCGTGGGCCTGGAGCTGGAACCCCGCATGCTGTGGCAGATGCGCATGCGTCTGCTGGGGCTCGGTGGCCTGCAGGTACTGCTGAGCGCCGGCGCGGTGATGCTGGCGGCCATGGCGCTGGGACAGCCCTGGCGCATTGCGCTGGCGGTGGGGCTGATCTTCTCCCTGTCGTCCACCGCGATCGTGCTGCAGACCTTCAACGAGAAGGGCCTGATGAAGTCCGACGGCGGCAAGGCGGGTTTCTCGGTGCTGCTGTTCCAGGACATCGCCGTCATCCCCATGCTCGCCCTGCTCCCGCTGCTGGCCATGGCAATCGTTGGCGACACACACGGCACAGAGGCTGGCGAACACGACCCCGGTCTGAGCCTGGTGGAGGGGTTGGCGGGCTGGCAGAGCGCGCTGGTTACCCTGGGGGCTATCGCCGCCGTGATTCTGGGCGGTAGCCGCCTGACCGGCCCGTTGTTCCGCTTCATCGCATCCGCCCGGCTGCGGGAGCTGTTCACGGCCAGTGCCCTGCTGCTGGTGGTGAGCATTGCCCTGCTCATGTCCCTTGTCGGCCTGTCTCCCGCACTCGGCACCTTCCTCGCCGGTGTGGTGCTGGCCAACAGCGAATACCGGCACGAGCTTGAGTCCGACATCGATCCCTTCAAGGGTCTGCTGCTGGGCCTGTTCTTTATTACCGTGGGTGCCGGGATCAACTTTGATCTGCTGTCAGCCAATTTCGGCATGATCCTGTCCTTGACCCTGGGTCTCATGCTGATCAAGGTGCTGGTATTGCTGGTCGTTGGCTATTTCTTCCATCTGCGGGGTGCCGACCTGTGGCTGATCGCCCTGGGGCTGGCCCAGGCGGGCGAGTTCGGCTTCGTGCTGCTGTCTTTCACCGTCGGCATTCATGTCATCCCCGCTGAACTGTCGGAACAACTGCTGCTGATTGTTGCCCTGTCGATGCTGCTGACACCGCTGCTGTTCATCGTCTACGAACGCCTGATCGTGCCACGCTACTCCCGCGTGAATGAGCGCGAAGCCGACGAGATCAAGGAAAAATGCAAGGTCATCATTGCGGGACACGGGCGCGTCGGCGGCATCGCCAACCGCATGTTGCGGGGTGCCGGTTTCGAGACCACGGTGATCGACTACAGTGCCAGCAACCTTGAGATTCTGCGCACCTTTGGCGTCAAGGTCTACTACGGCGATGCCACGCGGCCCGACCTGCTGCACGCCGCCGGTATCGACGAGGCGGACATTCTGGTCATCGCCATTGATGGCAAGGAGCAGATCACCGCGCTGACCAAATACGTGGTGCAGACCCACCCCCATGTGCACATCATCGCCCGCGCCGTGGACCGCCATCACGTCTACGATCTGTGGGCCGCCGGGTGTCGCGACATCGTGCGGGAGACCTTCGACAGCTCCCTGCGTCTGGGGCGCTCTGCGCTGATCGCCATGGGACTGACGCTGGAGGAGGCCATGCAGCTCTCCCGCGATTTTGAAACGGTCGACCGGCGCTTCATGCGGGAAGTGGCGGACCTCTACGACCCGGCGGTCCCCGCCCACAAGAACCCGGCCTACGTCGCCAAGGTCGTAGAACTGAACCAGACCTGGGCCCGGCAACTGATGAAGGGCCGGGAGGATGCCTCGCCGGATGCACTCACTCCGGAAGAACAGGAAGCGCTCAATCCAAGGCAGGAGGGCAAACCCACCGAAGGGTAGCAGTTAGCCTTTCAGCGCTTCGCTTGCAGACACCAAGGGCATTTCCAGCGCATTGGCCACTGGCGCATAGGTCAGTTTACCGGCATGAATATTCAGCCCCTCGCGCAGATGAGCGTCGTCTGCCAGCGCCTTGTGCAGGCCCTTGTTGGCCAGGGCGATCACAAAAGGCAGCGTGGCGTGCGTAAGCGCCTGGGTGGAGGTTCGTGGCACTGCGCCGGGCATGTTGGTCACGCAGTAGTGCACGATACCTTCCACCTCAAAAACCGGGTTCTCGTGGCTGGTCGGACGACTGGTCTCGAAACAACCGCCCTGATCGATCGCAACATCCACCATCACCGTGCCGGGTTGCATTCTTTTCAGCATCGCCCTGCTAACCAGCTTCGGCGCGGCAGCGCCAGGAATAAGAATCGCGCCGACGACCAGGTCGGCACGCTCCAGTTGCTGCTCCAGCGTCTCGATGGAGGAATACAGCGTGCGCAGCCGGTCTCCGTAGAGGTCGTCCAGGTGGCGAAGACGTGGCAGCGAACGATCGAGAAGGGTGACATCCGCCCCCATCCCCATGGCAACGCGCGCAGCACTGAGCCCCACCACCCCGCCGCCGATTACCACGACCCGCGCTGGTACCACACCGGGGACGCCGCCGAGCAGAATGCCCTTGCCGCCGTGATGCTTTTCGAGATAACAGGCCCCCTGCTGAATCGACAGACGCCCTGCCACCTCGCTCATGGGTGCCAGCAGAGGCAGGCCGCCCTGAGCATCGGTCACAGCCTCATAGGCAATCGCGCTGGCGCCAGAGGCCAGTAGCAGCTTCGTCTGCTCTGGGTCGGGCGCCAGGTGCAGATACGCAAACAGCAACTGTCCGGGGCGCAACATGCGGCACTCCACGGGCTGAGGCTCCTTCACCTTGACGATCATGTCAGCCCGTTCAAATACCTCAGCAGCACCCGACACAAGGCTCGCACCCACCTGCTCGTACGCCGCATCCTCATATCCCGCGCCATTGCCCGCGCCCTGCTGCACCAGCACGGTGTGTCCGTGGCTGCGCAGTTCACGCACCCCTGCGGGGGTCAGGCCCACCCGGTACTCCCGGTTCTTGATCTCTGTGGGAACGCCGACAATCATGTGCTCTCTCCTTCAGAATTGCTCACAGCTCCAGCGGGGCCATTGTCATGGTCTTGATCAGAGTAATCAGCCCGTCAATGTCGCGCAGATCGGAAATCTCGGCGGGTGAATGGCTGTAGCGTCCCGGCCAGGAAAGTCCGGCATTCGGCGCACCGTATACCGTGAACCGGGTGCCATCCGTCCCCCCTTGGGTCTGCCCGACCTGGAAGGGAATGCCTGCCGACTCGGCAACCCGAATGTTGCGCTGCAGCTCATAGGGTGTCGCCAGCGTGCCGTTTTCAATCGATCTGAGCACCGGCCCCTGCCCCAGCGGGGCGAGGGCAAAATGAGGCGATTCCAGCGGAGTGTCAGAGGACACAAAGGTATCGATACTGTAGGCGCGCCGGGTTTCGTCACCAAACCGTTTGGCCAGCTCTGCTGCCCCGCGCAGCCCGCCTTCTTCCTGCACGGACCAGGCGAAGATCATTCGGTTGGGCACCTGCGCCGGATCCAGCTCATTGATCGCCGTCAGCAGTGCGGTGACGCCGACACGATCATCCATGGAGCGCGATGCGTAGCGGTAATGCCCCATGTAGTGGCCCTGCTTGTGCAGCGTCAGGCCCATGCCCGGGCGCACCCCTGCGGCCGCCAGGGCTTGTCCGTTCATGCCGAACCAGGCCCGCACGGTGTCGGGCCGTTTCTCCCGGGGTGAGGCACGATCGAGAAAGACACCGCGCAGATAGGCAGGGTTGCTCAGGGAAGACAATTCACTGCCCGTGTCAATCTGCAGCACCGCTGGCTGTCCTTCCCAGGCACTGGTCACCACCCCACCCAGGCTGCGCAGGCTCAGCGTGCCGTCCTCTGCAATCTCGGTGATCTCCCAGCCCACCTCGTCCATATGTGCAATAAAGACTGTGGCCTCGGTATTCGCAGCGCCAAACTCCACAAACAGATTGCCGATGTCATCAACCTGCGCGCGGTCTCTTGCCCAGGCGGGAAGCGCCTCCAGCACCCGCTGCCTGACCCCTCCTTCGTGACGGGGCACGGCGTAAGTCTCCGCCAGGGCGTCCAGCGTCTGTCCGATGGCCAGCAGCCGCGCGCGTTGCGGATGGGGCCCGAAGCGCGCCGGATCATTATTGATTTCCTGTGCCTGGGCCGGGGCGGCAACCCAGAGCGGCAGGGCGGCCCCGGGGCGAATCACCTCCACCAGCGCTGACATGAGCGCATCGGCATCAACAAGGGACACCCGCTCCATCAGGGCATCGGCATCGCGAACAGCAGGCGCCAGCAGACGAAGCGAGCGAATGCCCCGCTGTTGCAGCACATCGTCCAGGCTGGCGCCAAGGGAATCGACTGCCTCATTGCGCGCCTCGGCCTCTCCCGGGTCCAGCACGACCAGCTCGTCCACCGCTGGCAGCCAGCGCAGCGCCGAGACCATGCCCGTCCAGCCCAAGGACTGCTGTACGCTGAGCACATAACTGGTACTGCCCCGGGCACCATTGAGGCCCGCTTCTGCCGCGGAAAAGGCCACGGCGCAGGAGATACGGGCACCGGCGCGCGGACCCGCCACCTCATCGGCATAGGCCCAGGCGGGCAGATTGCGCAACACCGGGTCCAGCAGGCGAATGCCCAGCGCGGCAACTTCCTCTGCGGAATCCGCGCCCACATCCAGCCAGAGGTCGTTCTGGGTAATCAGCGCCGTCTCGTTCTGATGCTGCGCAGCGAAATGACCATTGGCGACAGCAGACACGACAATCACCGGCCCCTGGGCGGTCAGCACCCGCAAGTGCTGCCCCTCGTGGGACTGATCCCACAATGGATGACGGGAGCCGGGGCCGATGCGGTGTACGCGCAGATAGCCGTCTGCCGTGATCTGGCTGACAGCGTAGCCATAGGCATCCAGAGGACAGGCCACAACGCGATGAGGAGAACCGCTGCCGACGGTCTTGACCAGATTGCCATAGCGGTCCCGCTGCCAGCCGGGCGCCATCTGCATCAGGGCGTCAGTGGCCCAGTGTTCATGGCCGGTGGGAGCATCCAGTGCCACCCAGGTGGACAGGGTAGTGGCAGCCGGAGACTGGGCGTGTGCCGGCACCGCCAGTGCCAGCGAAAGAATCAGACCTGCGAATGTTTGCCTACGGTTCATGCGCGAACTCTCTGTACAGTAATTTCCGACAGGGTCAGGTAGCGTTGCCACCTGCACGTTAGCACTCTCCGGCTTCAACCTCTCTGTTCTTGTCAGACGGCGCGCAGCAAAGGCGCCTTGTGTGAGGTTGCCCCAGAATCGCAGAAAATGGCCGCAACAGCCAGTGCTGATGTGATTGCGTTGCACAGCGGGTTTGTAGAAAGAGTCAGATCAGGCCCAGACGCTTGGCGGCCAGTGCTGCCTCGGCGCGGCTGGAAATATTCAGCTTCTGGTACACATGTTTCAGATGGTCCTCCACCGTGTACTTGCTGATGTTGAGCCGGTCAGCAACCTCCGGACTGCTGGAGCCGGATGCAATCAGCGCCAGCACATCGCTCTCGCGCCGGGTCAGGGGGGACTCCTCAACGGGATTGTTTGCACCGGAAAAGTGGTTCAGCACCAGCGTGGCAATGGCGGGCGACAGCGGCAGTTCACCCGCCACGGCCTGCTGCAGCATATCGGCGATGCGCCGACGGCTCTGGTCTTTCAGAATATAGCCTTTGGCACCCGCCGTAAGGCTGGGCAGCAGATGATTCTCGTCGGCATAGATGGTGACCACAATGCACAGGCACAGCGGGTGGCGATCGAGCAAGGTGGGGATGAAGGTATTGCCCTTGCCATCCGGCAGTTCCAGATCCACCAGCGCAATCTCCGGCTGCCGCGCATCGAGGCAGGCGGTCGCCTCGGCAATGCTGCTGGCAAGCGTAATACTGGCATCCGGATAGGCCAGTACACAGGCATCCCGCAACCAGCACTGGGTATCCGGCATGTCTTCAAGAATGAGTATCTGCACCCTGCACCTCCCCGTCTTGTCTTGCCAGCGGAATACGCCAGGCCACTGCCACCCAACTGCCCTCGCGATCTGCGATGTCGAATTGTCCGCCAAGATCCCGCGTGCGCACCCGCAGATTGCTGATGCCGCGCCCCGTGCGCCAGCCACTCACGGGCTTCGGAGCACCATCGTTCGCAACCGTAATGCCAAGCGTACCGGGTGTCACTTCCATGCGCACCTCAATCTGCGTAATTCCCTTGCTGTGCAGCAACGCATTGCTCAGCACCTCACGCAGCATGCGGCGCAACTGCGTGTGCTGCAGCTCTGTCAGCATCACGTCGCCATCCACGCCCTCAACATCCCAACGCAAGGCCACGCCCGCATCCGCGACACGCTCAGACACTTCCTGCTGCCATTGCTGCACGGCATTGCGCAACAGACAGCTTTCCAGCGACTTGCGGGAAACAATGTCGCGCAGATCCTCCAGCGCCGACTTGGCCAGCGTGCTGTCTGATTCGTTGTCCAGGCGGTAATACAGCGACAGCAGTTTGGAACCCACATCGTCGTGCAGATCGCGATAGATGCGCTCGCGCTCTTCGCTGGCCGACTGCCGGATCAGCACCTCCTCAATCGCGCGGTAGTTTTCCTCCAGCTCCTGCCGTGCGCGGCCAATGCGCGCCTCCAGCTCGGCATTCAGGCTGTCTGCTGCATTCATGGAGTCGATGAAACGCTTGATCAGGCTCGCACCAATCAACATGAAGATCACCGGGGCCGCAAAATGCAGGGAATTGAAGTGATTCTGAAACCCGGACTCCGCCCCTCCGAACCAGCCGTTGTTCAGTACCGCCTGCATCACCGTGTCATGCACGCCCGCGACAAACATCAGGGCAATGGCGCAGCAGTAGAACAGGGGCAATATCTGTCGACGCAGACGATAGAGGCCCAGACTGACAGAAAACACGTACACTCCCAGGCTCAGAGAACCCAGGTGGTAGTAGATATTGATATCGAACACCTGAAAGAAACTGGCGTAGAAATACAGGGGAACACCGCACAGCAGATACACAAGCGCCATTTTCTCCACACGTGGCCGGGACACCTGAAGACTGCGGAAACAGAAAATCATCAGGGCGTATGCCCATAGATCAACCGAAATGTTTGTGAGCCAGCGCCAGGTGTCCGCATCAACAGGCAGGTAGCGCAGGAACTGATTTAGGCAGTACACACTGAGCGCCACCGAAGCGACTGCAAACCACAGATACTCCGTTTCCCTGCGCCGATAGAACCACACGGTGAAACTGAACAGGCCCGTGACCAGCACGAATACGAACAGCCCGAGTGCAACATCATGCTGCACAAAGCTGCGGCTGTCGTACAGGGGTTTCAGCAGCGCCGCAGAGGCGAGCACCACCGGTTCCATTGAACCCCAGCCATGCTGCGAGTAATGCTTGATCAGAATCTCGTTCTGCACCTGCAGCAGTGAGGCGGGAAACTCGAAATAAAGAGGACTGTTCCAGTAGCGGGCCATCGGTTCACCGGTGTTGCCCCCGGAGCCAATCTTCTGGCCGTTCAACCACACATCCGCCGTCTGGTTCAGACGCCAGACATAGAAACCCCACACGACATTTGCCTCTGCCCCCTCCTGTTTCGGCAATGCCGACAGGGGCAGAGCGAGCCGGTACCACACGGCCCGTGTGTCCGCAAACCGGTTCCGCCAGTGAAACGGTAGCGTCACCGGCATCCACGCTGTACTGTGGTTCGCCAACGTCCCCACAGAAATATCGAGAGGCAAGGCCTCGGCCTGCGCCAGCACGGTATATTCCCCCTCCGGCAGGTCCACACTGGAAATATGTTCCAGCCAGGCCCAGGCTGCGAACAACAGCGCCAGTGCCGAGAGCAGCAGAATACCGAGCACGAAGCGGTTCTTGTCGTCAGTTATTTCGCTCATCCTGGCCATCTTACTGAAACATGGGGCCATTGTTCGTGTTTTTTTTATCCCTATAAATCCCTGAACTCAGGGATTATCCCTCAGCAGCAAGCCTCCTAAGATGAGCCCGGTAGCAAACTCCGGCGCACGCGTCGGCCGATTTCCGAAATGAAGTCCTTCACACGGAACCATTCACCCAAAGCAATCCGGAGGCCCGAATGAACTCGCGTTTCAACTTTGCACTCAGCCTGCTGCTTCTTGGCAGCAGCCTGCCCTCGGCCCTGCAGGCGGCCGAAATGGTGGTGAGCGCCGATAACGGCATCTCGCTCATCCAGCTCGATTTCCCCTCCGATGACGTCCCCGTCATGGACTCGCAGGTCGGGCTGCTGGAGGCCAACCTGATTCAATTGCGCAACGGCACCGGCATGAACACCGGCTATCTCAACATGGTGCGCGGCAGCAACTGGGTGGTGCGCAATCTGCCGGTTATGTCCGATGCTGACTACCCGTATTCACACCTCTCGGTCAAATTCGATCTCGGCGTCAGCGCAGGCACCGATGTGTCTTCCCTGAGTGCCGTGATGGTATTTTCCGACACCCTGATGCTGAACGCGCCTACTGGCACCCCTGCCAACTTTTCTGTGGGAAGTGCGCCCAGTTCCCAGGGCGGCATGGGCGACCCGCAGTTTGGCTCCAGCGGGACCACTAGTGGTTCTCCCGTCATCCCACCCTCGACTGCAGGCATCTCCTATCCCGACCTGACCAACAACCGGATGGTGTTTCAAATGGACCATCCTAATATCGAGACGGCCCACAACCAGTGCATGCCGGCCTCTGTCGCGAATAGCCTGAGTTTTCTGGAGAAAACCACCGCACTGCGCCTGCCGCATCGCAATGTCCCAGGCCTCAAGGGTGACCAGTCTCTGGTGGGCCAGCTCGACACCTACATGGAACGTCCCATGACGTCCCGCAGGGAAGGCCAACCCACCCTGGTGGACAAGGGCATCAAAGGCAAACTGCAGTATCTGGTCGACAACGATCTGCACGAGCGCATCGCTACCCGCCACTGGGGTCTTCAGGGCAGCAACGATTTCTCCGCCAGTAACGGTGACAAAACCGCCACCTCAAAGGGACAGGGTAACAGCCTCAATTTCAACAAACTGATAGACGCTCTGGAAGGTGGCGAAGACTGCGAGGCGGGCTATGTGTACCAGGATGCCAATGGGGATTGGAATGGTCACGCCGTGGATCTTGTGGCGGCCGGATATATGGCAGGCAAGCCCTTCATGATTGAGAACTCTGACCTGAACCAGGGTTCCGATACCCTTGGAGCCGGCAAATCCGGTTTCCTGTTTTCCTATCTTGAGGCGACCTCTGATGGCTTCATGAGCATGAACGGCACCCAGCAGACACTGGCCTTCGCCATGTGCCAGAAGTACATTCCCAAGCCCGTGCCCACCGACACCCGGCTCCCACCGCTGACCGCAACTTTTTATATACCCGGCACAGAGGTGGACCTTCTGAAGACAACCGATCCCGCCGGCCACAGTTGCTGTGCTGAATTTCCCCCGGAAGCACTTGATATGCTGTTTGAGAATGGCGTGCTGATTCTGAGTGTCGCCACCGGCACCACGCCCTGGCTGCCCATGACGCTGGCCCTGGACGCTCTAGGCGGGCTGAGCGGAAGCAACGATGCCACGGTGGCGGGATTTGGCGGCATACACAATACGATCACAGGCCAGGTGGGAGCTGACAAGATCAGCGCCCAGATCACCCTGGGCAAGAATGGCGGTCTGCCGCAGGGACAACCCATCATCTTCGACGTCAGCATCACGCCCAAAGAGCCCTGGCCCTGGACGATCAAGGACCCCGACCCGGAGCTGACCCCGGCCATCCGCGTGAACGGCTTCCGCGAAGCCCATACACTGACTGCCGGAGAACCCGTGACCATCGGCGTCTCTCTGCAGCCCGGGACCAATACGGACACCGCCGAATGGTGGCTGGTGGCCGAGGCACAGGGCAGCTACTTCTCCTTCGATGCCGCGACCTCCAACTGGGTCCCCGGCGTCACCCCAGTCATCAGCACCCCGGCCATGACACTGGGCGCCACCAGCCTGTTCACCTTCGACGGGGGCCTGCCGGCTGGCGAGTACCGCTTCCACTTCGGGCTGGACTCTACCCCGAACAACACCCTGGATCTGGAAGCACTGACCGTGGACAGCATCGAGATCACCGTGTCGGCCCCCTGACGCTGCCCCACATGCAGGTGTCTATCGATCGTAGACACCTGCAAGGATTGAGCGGCCCCCGGCAGACTTGTGTGCCGGGGGCGTTTTGTGCCAAAGAAAGGTATTTCAGCAGGAATGGCAGAGACGGTGGACGAAGGTGGCGATCTGGCCCTGTCCGCCCTATAATACGCGGCCCTCAAGGGGAAGAAGGGCCTATAGCTCAGTTGGTTAGAGCAGCGGACTCATAATCCGTTGGTCCCAGGTTCAAGTCCTGGTGGGCCCACCACTCCTTCGCAAAGCTCAGTCGCGCTGGACCTCACCGGACTACCCAGCCATCCAGCATAGCTGGATGTCGTTACGGCTCACCTGAAGCTGCGCTTCAAACAACGTTCGCCTTCACCCTGGTGGGCCCACCACATTCCCTTCCGGGAAAGCGCTGCACCTCATACGGACTTCCAGCCATTCGGCACAGCCGAATGTCGTTTCGGCTCACCTGAAGCTGCGCTTCAAAAAACGTTCGCCTTCACCCTGCCATTCACCTCCAAGCAGCTCTCCCGGAAGACTCTGGAAACTTTCCGGGACTTTGGCTATAACTATCAAATTGACGGGTATCCCCCAGTTTCTCCCAATACAAACCATAGAGCACCCCCTGCATGAAACGACACATTGCAAGCAGCCTGTTGCTGGCAGCAACTCTAAGCGGCACCACGCAGGCGCAGGACACCACTTCATCTTATCAGGCACCGGAGCCCATTGAGCTGAGGGCGATTTATGCCGAGTCAGCAATACGGGCCGGAGCTGAGGGATGGGTTCTTGTGCACTTCATGGTTGGCATCGACGGCAAAGTGTTTGAACCAAGAATCGTCGGATCATCCGGGCCTGAAATGTTTCAATTTGCCGCCCTTCGCGCCCTGGACGAGAGCACCTTCAAGCCAGCCACAGTCGGCGGTGAGGCCGTAGAAGGACGCTCATCGATCAACTTCAGGTTTCTTCTCATAGACGGTGACAAAGCGGCCGGCACCCGATTCGGAAGACTGTACCGAAACCTTTCCACTCTCATCGAGTCCGGCAATAAGGACGAGGCACAAAGCCTGTTGGTGACCATGAACAAGCGAGGAGCCCTGAACAACTACGAAGGGGCGTTGCTTGCATTGGCTAACTATATGTATCTGGGCAGTTTCTCAGAGGATATAGAGGGGCAGGTGACTTATCTGAATCAGGCCTTGATGTATGAAGCATATGCACCGGAACTGGATGATTCCGAAGGGTACCTGCCTGAAGACCTGGCAAACACCGCCCGACTCGACTTGCTGACCCTGCTCATCAAGACAAAGCGCTACGCGGAGGCCTTGAACGTATATAGACAGCTTCAGGAATCAGGGATCGACACGCAGGTCTTCGCACCGGCCATCGCCCAGATCCAGAAAATCAGGAGTGACAGCTCCGCCTACAGGGTTCAGGCAAGAACAGACACGAACGGCTCATGGCAAATTCAGTTATTCAAGCCCGGGATTTTCATCGACAGCTCTGGCCAGAGCGTGAATGAATTTGGTCTCTGGTGCGAAAAGAAATACCAGTTCTTCACTTTTCAGGAAGGCAACGAATATCAAATTCCAGAGAGCTGGGGGAACTGCACGCTGATCGTGATGGGCTCTCCAGAGGCCACGTTTGAACTGGAGCAGTTCGGGCTGCAGTAGTCCGCAATCTCTGTAAACACTGCATATACAAGAAGAGGCTCCTTAGAGCCTCTTCTTGTTTCCCTGAAATCAAGGCACCTGACCCCTTGATTTACTTCCCCTTGATTTACTTGATATCAGAACCGGCCGCTAACCTTCAACGCGAAGGTTCGACCAGAGCCCCCACAGTTATACTCCACCTCTTCCAGAATATTACTGGCGATGTGGCCAACATAACGGATGCGATCGCGACAGGTGTCCATGTTGGTGAGGTTGTCGATATCCAGGCGGAACGTCAGGTTGTTGAAGGCGATGACTTCGAGGAACGCCGTGTAGGCGGGGTCCGCGTAGTCGGACTCGATGTCATAGATATCCCAGCGCTTGGTGCCACCATCGATATCATTTTTCATGTTGATGCCGTAGTTCAGACGCCACTGCGGCACGTCGTGACGAAAACCCAGTTGCAACTGACCGCGAGTGTAATTATTGAAGCGATGCACTTCATTCGTGAACGGGTCCTTGACCCAGGAATCGCGTGCGCTGGCCAGTGAAGTCACCAGAACATTCGGCATGCCCAACGGGGTAAGACGAACGCTGCCTTTAACCTCGAAGACCACCATATCGGCCTTGCCGAGATTCCCGGGAGCGGATTCAAGAGGCCCGCCCGGTCGAGTCACATCAACGCGCTGAAGAAGATCAACGTGACGATGGTGATAGGCGTTCGCACTCACGACACCGAGATCATTAGGCAGACGATATTCCGCCGTCAGGTTGTAGTTCCACCAGTAGTCGGGACGCAGATTGCTGTTGCCGGCCATCGTATTGGAATCGTTATCGTCATTGTCGGTTGCAGCAACAAAGTCCGTAAAGCTCAGTTGGCGCACCACTTTCTCGACCAGGAAACGCAATTGCAACTGCGGATTGATGTCGAAACGGTAATCCAGCTTTGGCTTGAAGAAACTGAAATTTCGGCTGTTGGTGGCATCACCGCTCTGCGATATTTCGGAGGTCTCGTACACCAGTGAGGTCTCCAGGCTCATACGCGGATTGATACGCCAGTTGTGAATGAGGAAAGGTTCATAACGCAATTCCTCTACCTTGGTATTGGCGTTGGCAACCTTGACCGGTACGAGGCCACCCCAGTCCGGGGAGGCGATGCCCGTACTGGAAGCCACACCAAGACGCAGCTTTGAATCGAGAATGGTCTGGGCACGCTCGGCACCGAACTCCAGATTCTGCCCGGAGAAAACATCCATCGTGTAGGAACCCCGCACGATGCGCTCCTGCAGGATACTGGACGAATTCAGATACAGATTCTTTGCCTGGCTGCCGTCCGCGGCGACCTTGTAACGTTCGCGAACGCTACCGGTGTCCGTTTCATTCGTGATGAACAGAGTCTTGAAACGACTGCCACCATCGAAGCGGTACTCATAGTCACCGCCAATCTCCCAGTTGCTGCGCTGCCCCGGAATATCCTCGTACTCGTTCAGCGTTACGGGGACTGCTCCCGTGACGTCAGTCGTCCGGCGCTCGACCGTTGTCGGGTCATCACTCTCGGCATAGAGCGCGTTCAAACGGGCGCTGCTCTGTGCACTGAAGTCATACCCGAGGTTTGTAGACAAGGTATAGGCCGTCTGCTTGCGAACGCGCTCCTCCTGTATCCTGTCATTGGGCACATAGCCTGGCAGGATGCTGTGTTCCCGGCTCACGCGATGATCATACTTGGGCTCCGCCACGGCGCTGAACAGGAAGCTGAGCGCGTCGGCCTGACCACCATAGGAGATCAGTCCACCGGGTTTCGTTGCCCCGTCATCGTAATGGCTGGTGGTCAGGTCATAGGAAATGGAGGTATTGGACAACTGTTCGTACAACACGATGTTCACGACCTGAGTGCCACCACGCACATCGAGATCTCCGGAAGTCCCTCGAATCAGTTCGATATAGTTCACCTGGTCGGAGTTGATGCGCGCCAACTGCGATTTCGTGTCGTTGTCCTTGCCTGCAGTACGCTTGCCATTGATCATGATCTGCGTGCCGCCCCCGCCACTGCCAAGCCCGCGTCCACCACGGCTGGCGTTGCCACGCTGTTGTGACCCACCACTACTGTCCCCCGCTGACTCCATGCCCGGGATACGTACCAGCATGTCCTGCGCATTGACTGGAGAGTACTCAGCAAAATAAGACGCCGGGTAGCGCACTGTCGTTCCGTCACCCTCGAGCTCCTGCGCCTGTATGGACGTTCCAGTTAACAAAAGCGCTGCGATAACCACCGACAAGGCTGGTTTGAGCTTCCGGCGTGGCTTTACGGACACGTGTCTATTGTTATGTTTGGTCTGGGTCAATGTTCCTCTCCAATAACTGCTAAAGTCGCAAATGGCTCAACGCCGCGCCGAATCCTAACGAAATTTTCGCGATTTGATAAGAAAAAGACCGAATTTAGCCACACACGAGGGGTTTTTCCTGTGACGAAAATGGAAGGGCCTGCGTTGTTCTCCACATGAACTTGCCGCTGCCCGAATACGGGCAGCCTGAATTCTCCATTCAATAAAACCATACGGCTTTTCTAATTACTTTTACTCAGCGTGAAGGTGAAGGTTTTGGTGGCGCCCGGTGGAATCTCTTCCGGTGTTGCGCTCAGCTCTGTGGGCGTAAATGTATAGCCACTGGGGGCTGACAGTTGCATATAGGCAAAGCAGTACACCTCCACACACGTCGCGGACAGCGTGTGGGTGCCGGGCGTCATATAGGTATAGTGCGACAGGTTCGCAGAATTGGTGTCCTTGATCACCACCCCATCGAGCGTTATGCGAGCAAGCGTGGCAACACTGCCACCAATGAATACCCATGCCTGCGTCTGCGGCGTACCTGCCTGCGAAACCGTTACCGTCACTGGCTTGCAGTCCTGATTTCCACCAATATCCCGCGCACACAACTGAAAACTGTATACCCCCGCCAATGAGGGGGTTCCCTCCAGGTTTCCCGTCCCCAGATCCACTGTCATCAATGAGGGCGGTGTGCCATACGCAAACGAATCCAACTGGTAGCTGTAAGGACTGGAACCGCCAGTCACCCCGGCCACCAGGGCAACACTGCAGTACTGACCCGCCGTGCAGGAGCCGTTTTGTGTCGTGAGCACTAGCTTCGGAGCACTGGTTCCTCCCACGAATGTGATCGGCGCGATGGAGAAGCCAAGCCAGTTATCTGAATTGGCGGGATCAGAACCTCCGCGAACCGCGATCAGATAAATACTGTAACTGCCGTTGGCGACACCGGTCGGCAGCTCGACTGTGTAAAAATCTCTTGCCTCCAGCACTGCCAGCGAAACACCTGCTGCGATCGGCGACAGTGACGACACCCAGCGCAACTCACTATTGAGCGTCAGAATCGCATTGTCGGGAGTCACGATCGCAACATAGAGGTCGGTCGAAACGCCAGCGTCGTTGGTAGGACTGATCGCCGCCGAGAGAGACAAGTTGTTTCCGGGACCAAAGCTGCTTTGATTGGTGCTCAGCGTGACATTCGCAGCCCAACTGCCCGAGCTGATGAGAAACGATAGAAGAGAAGAAACAGCGACTGTCTTGATAAGCTGGCGCAATCGCAACCAGGGCGTCATGAATCCTGACGTTGATATGCGCGGAACATAACAGCGATTTGAGGTACGAATCATTTAGCAGCTCCCAATGTCAAAACTGACGCATAGCCCATTGGCGCGGATAATACAGCAATGCCTCGACTTCATTCCCTGACGAAAAGCAAGTTTTGAAGCACTTTTGTGTTCGTGATCCGAATCCTTCCTCCAAAAAAAAAGAGGCCCCGAAAGGCCTCTTCTTATGTGCTGCTGAAGGCTGCGTCGACTGCCCGCCGCCCTCGGCATGACGATCCGCAGGTTTAGAAGTCGTAAACCATACGGGCGTAGAGCGAACGACCCATCGGGTCCTGCAGCTCACCCATTACACCGGCGAAGTCCGGAGTACGCTGAGCCTGACGGTCGAACAGGTTGCGCGAGCCCACGCTGAACGCCAGCTCACCACCGTACAGGCTGATGCCACGGTAGGTGTACGCCAGGTCAAAGTCGGTCCACGCACGGATCTGACCGCCCACAATGCTTGGGTCAGGAGTCGTGTTGGCGAAGCGGTTGATTACCGGAATGTAGTTGGTGCCATCCCAGTCCATCGCGCTCAGGTAATGGATTGTACCGGTCACCGCGTGGTTACCCAGCACCCAGCCCAGACGCAGGTTCGCTTTGATCTCCGGTACCGCAGGAGCCGTTGCTGTCAGGCGATTGGTCTTGCCTACGCCTTCCTCAACTGCACTGGTGGGCGAGTCCTGGAACTCGAAGGAGTCCATGTAGGTCGCCTGCAGGTTGATGCGGAAATCACCCCAGTCGCGCAGACTGAAACGGTAGTTACCCTGCACGTCGTATGCCGTTACCTTCACGCTCTCGGCGTTCACGCTGCCCGGTGACGTCACCTGCAGGATCGTGCCCAGATCGTTCGGATCACGGATGATGTCCGGGTTGCTCAGACCGCTGGCCAGCCAGGCACGCAGTTGATCCGTGGAGGGCTGGTTGGCCGCACCTGAACCACTGCCAGTGAAGCCGGACCAGGCCTTGAACGCGTCAAAGTCGGCGTTCATGATCTGCTGACCGGAGATCCCCACGATACGGTTATCGAAGTCAGTCTGGTTCCAGGTGACGGACAGATCGAAGTCGCCGAAGCTCAGGTCGAAGCCCAACTGCTGCGAAGTAGACGTCTCGTTCTGCAGAGCGGGGTTACCGCCAGCACAGTAGGTGGTGAACGCGGAGAACGGAGAGAAGCGGTCGGTCACTGTCGACAGGCCACAGCTTACCGGATCCAGCAACTGGGTCAGAGACGGTGCGATGAACGCATCACCGGTGGTGGCACGCAGTGTCAGCCAGTCGGCTGCCGCCCAGGTCACACCAATTTTCGGGTCGGTAGAGGCCTGACCTGTGCTGAACTCTTCACGACGCACTGCCGCTTCCACTTCCACCGTGGACAGCAGAGGGATCGCCAGTTCCATGAAGTAGGCATCCACATCACGGCTGCCGGTGGTGATGTCTTCCGGGAACGGCGCACCGATCCAGGTATCACCGCGCAGCTCGGTCACGGACGGCGTGTTAGTGTACTTGTCCGCACGACGCTGGTAACCCACCGCAGCACCGATCGGGCCGCCAGGCAGCTCGAACCCGCCCAGGGGCACTTCACCGTTGAGCACCACATCGATCGTGGTCAGCCACTTGTCTTCGTACTCCGGACGACGCGCTGCGATCGCTTCCATCACCTGCACGCTATTGTTGGTGGACTGATCCACCACAAAGAACGGGTTGTAGCAGGAATCGCGATCGTTGATCACGTCACAGCTCAGCCCCTGCTTCATCGCCTCGATGTCGAAGTTCTGGGTCGACATCACACGGTAATGCTCACGGCTGTTGGCTAAGGCCGCCATGCCTTCCCACCCTTCCAGGAAGGGCACCTTGAAGTCGGCCTGGAACGCCAGACGGCTGTTGCTGTCAGAGCTGCCGGACATGTTGTCCATGGTGGAGTCGAAGCCTGCTACCCGCGTGTGCGTCTTGTTGATCGGACGCAGGGTACGCGGACGCACGTCCTCGTGCAGCAGAATGCCGTTGGGCGTGGTGCCGGAGACGATGTAGTCCATCAGACCGTCGTTGTTCTTGTCTACCGTGCCACGATCGGGCAGGCCGTCGCCGTTCAGATCCACCCCGTAGAGCTGCTGCCCTGCAGAGTTCTTGGCCAGGAAGGGGTTGCCCGGCTGCTCACCACGAATCGCGCCCAGCTCCGCAATACGGGAGTTACCCGGGTTGGACGTGGAGGTGTAGGACACCTGGGACAGACGGGAGGTGAAGTACTGCGCACGCAGGGTCAGGTCATCGCTGACATCCCAGGTGCCGTTCACGAACGCAGAAGCCACGTCCATCGGCTCGCGGTAGCTACGGGTATCGCCGTAGTCGAAGTAACAGGTGGTACCCACCAGCATGCCGTAGGGGTTGTTCTTCTCACCAGCCTGGTAGTACTGACGATCCGCTGCGGGTGCGCAGTTCGGGTCGGCCGCGTTGGCAGAGGAGCCGGTGTAGTTACCAGACGCATCACGACGTGGTACCACGTAGTTGCCCGGCGCGTTGGAGGAGTAGTTCAGACCCGCCTGAGCCAGGTAGGGACGCTCGTCCCAGGCCAGACGGCTGTTGGTCTTGTACTGACCGGCCATCACAACGTCGAGGTCGCCGATGGCGCCGCCCCACAACATCTGCAGGGACTCTTCGTCGTAGTCGCCGCGGGAATCCTGTTCGCCGTAGGCCTCGATCTTCAGACCTTCATAGGAGTTGTAGGGAACGAAGTTGACCACACCGGCCACCGCTTCGTTACCGTACAGAGCCGCAGCACCGTCGGCCACGATATCAATGCGCTGAATCGCAATGGTCGGCAGCATGACGTTGACGTTGGCGTCCGCGATACGCTTGCCATCTACCAGCACCAGAGTGGAGCGTGAACCAAGGCCACGCAGGTCGATGTTGGTAGTACGGGAACTGGTGCCCTGGATGGTGTTGGTCACCGCAGAGGAGGGACCGCCCACGAAGGACATACCCTGGACGACTTCACCCAGGTTCAGGGTGCCTTCATCGGCCAGGTCATCGGCGCTCAACTGGGTCACTTGAGAGGCTTGGGTAAAGCCCTCACTGCGACGGATGTAGGAGCCGGTTACTACCACTTCCTCTACTTCAGGATCATTCTGCGCAAAACTGGGGAGGGAAAGCGGCAACAAGGAAAGGGAAATTGCAGTACAAAGCAATCGACGTTTGTGGGGAACATGAATTCTCATATAGCGCTCCTTAATATTATTGTTATCTTACGACCTCTAAACACTATGACGGCATCAACAACTGCGAACCTACGCGTTTCTCACCCCCCATAGCTCATTCCTACTGCATATATGGAACGTTTGGATATTGTCCTACCAAGACTTAAATTGCAATAGTCTGTAACAATTATTCGGAAAATCCCGCAGCACCCATTACTCCCAATAAAGACATAAAATCGCAACGTCATGTATTTTAAGTGTTTTATTTGCTTTCTCGTTCCATTTCCATAACCCCCTACCAGACAGGCGTCAACCAGTGTTACATATCGACACAAAACTAAGTGTTACCCCTTCCAAAGAACTGTTTCTATTCACGCAGACACTGCGCGCATACAGATCAAAAATTAAGCTCTACACTTAATATGATATCGAATATACAGGTAGTTAGAGGCCAAACAGATTCCGCGTAAAGCTGATGCTCTGTGTGCCGACAGCGGTGCGCGACGGTAACAAAAATCGGCAGAACCCCGCCAAAAAGACACCCGGCCGTGGCGAGTATGGTTCAATGCAGATCAGGACGCGCGAGAAGAAAAAGAAAGAACCTTGCAGGGAATGAGAGCAGAAGGCTGCCGTCTGTCGACGCCAGCCTGCACGTTACACGTATATCTGCTCTTTGGAGGAAGTGCCGGCAGCAACCCGGCGAAGTGCTAACGCCCGAGCTCTTTGAGACGCCCCTGCAACATCTGCAGAATCTGCCCCAGCTCACGGAAATACTGGTTGTCCTTTGCCAGATCATTCATTTTGGCCGTCAGTTTTTCAAACTCCGGCTGCAACTCTTTGACCAGGGCATCGTTGTCGACCAATTCATCGGCACCCAGCCTGTAATCATTGGCATTCTGCCCTCGCCGCTTGGTGAGAAATCTCGGCTCACAGCCTGTCTGGGGGATATTGGAACCTGTCGGGGTGTACTTGCTGCACTCAACATCAAAATCATCTTCTGTATTGAGTTGATTGAACACCCGGTAGAACTCCGCCTGAATTTTTTCTATTTCTGCACGCAGTTGCGGAATACTGAGATCGTCTATATTGATCTGCTCTTCCTCCGCCGCCTGCACAGACAGGAACGCGGACAGTGTCATGGCGCAAAGCATGCTCATTCCACAAAAAATGGTTCGTTGTATGCTCATCGGTTCTTCTCTCCAGTTGGACTGTTTTTTCATTGAATAGTCGGTAAACAGTGATCCATCCGCTCCATTATGTCGCGATTGTTTTCCATAGAGAACACAGGCCCGCGTTTTATTGTTCAACACACACAGATTCCAGCGCCCGCAATCCGGCACTGACAACAGTGCTCGCCCTACCGGAAAAATTCTCAAGCCACCGTATTGCCGCGACGCCCCACTGGACTCACACTCGATTCAACTATATCTTCATTTCACTCAAACAGTTCTGTTATGGATGCAACCGAGAAGGACCCCTACCTTGGAAATCACTCCCCGCCCCCTGTTTCCCAGCGTCGTCTGGACCACCCTGTTCGACGACCGCGCAGTATTCAACGCAAAAATGCTCCAACTCGCCAGGCAGATGCGCGAGCAGGATCCAAGAGGGGTCGACAACTCCAATGTAAAGGGCTGGCAAAGCCCCAACAATCTGCAGACGCTGCCGGCCTTCGAGGACATCAACATTCGCATTCTGCAGGTTTGTCAGAGCATTGCCCAATCCCAGCACTTCAAGCCCAATCTGGCTTACCACCACCAGGCCTGGGTCAATATCAGTCCGCCCGGGGCTTTCAACCAGATTCACTATCATCCTAACTGCCACTTCAGCGGTGTGTACTATGTCAGCTTGAAGGCGCCGGAATGTGGCAGCATTTACTTCCGTGACCCGAGAGTCGCGTCAAGGATGATGACCTACCCCATCGAGAAAATGACAGACTTCACTGCGGAAGAAGTGTGGATGCCTCCGGAGGAGGGTCGAATGTATGTTTTCCCGGGATGGATGGAGCACGGCGTGGAAGAGAACAAAAGCGATCAGGACCGGATCAGCATCAGTTTCAACGTGCTCGCAACACCCAAGCGTTGAGAAACGTCCGGGCCGAGTCCGGCGCTTTTTAGGTAAAAAAAGAGGCCCCAGGGGCCTCTTTTTCTTTCTGTCGCCGTAGTCTGCGAAGTCAATCCGCAGACCCGGCTGCACAGCGCACGCAGGTTTAGAAATCGTAAACCATACGGGCGTAGAGTGAACGACCCATCGGGTCCTGCAGCTCACCGATCACACCGGCGAAGTCCGGAGTACGCTGAGCCTGACGATCGAACAGGTTGCGCGAGCCCACGCTGAACGCCAGCTCACCACCGTACAGGCTGATGCCACGGTAGGTGTACGCCAGGTCAAAGTCGGTCCACGCACGGATCTGACCGCCCACAATGCTTGGGTCAGGAGTCGTGTTGGCGAAGCGGTTGATTACCGGAATGTAGTTGGTGCCATCCCAGTCCATTGCGTTCAGGTAGTGGATTGTACCGGTCACCGCGTGGTTACCCAGTACCCAGCCCAGACGCAGGTTCGCTTTGATCTCCGGTACCGCAGGAGCCGTCGCTGTCAGCAGATTGGTCTTGCCTACCCCTTCCTGTACCGCGCTGGTGGGCGAGTCCTGGAACTCGAAGGAGTCCATGTAGGTCGCCTGCAGGTTGATGCGGAAATCACCCCAGTCACGCAGACTGAAACGGTAGTTACCCTGAATGTCGTATGCCGTTACCTTCACGCTCTCGGCGTTCACGCTGCCCGGTGACGTCACCTGCAGGATCGTGCCCAGATCGTTCGGATCACGGATGATGTCCGGGTTGCTCAGACCGCTGGCCAACCAGGCACGCAGTTGCGCGTTGGTGGGCTGGTTGGCCGCACCTGAACCACTGCCAGTGAAGCCGGACCAGGCCTTGAACGCGTCAAAGTCGGCGTTCATGATCTGCTGACCGGAGATCCCCACGATACGGTTATCGAAGTCAGTCTGGTTCCAGGTGACGGACAGATCGAAGTCGCCGAAGCTCAGGTCGAAGCCCAACTGCTGCGAAGTAGACGTCTCGTTCTGCAGAGCGGGGTTACCGCCAGCACAGTAGGTGGTGAACGCGGAGAACGGAGAGAAGCGGTCGGTCACTGTCGACAGGCCACAGCTTACCGGATCCAGCAACTGGGTCAGAGACGGTGCGATGAACGCATCACCGGTGGTGGCACGCAGTGTCAGCCAGTCGGCTGCCGCCCAGGTCACACCAATTTTCGGGTCGGTAGAGGCCTGACCTGTGCTGAACTCTTCACGACGCACTGCCGCTTCCACTTCCACCGTGGACAGCAGAGGGATCGCCAGTTCCATGAAGTAGGCATCCACATCACGGCTGCCGGTGGTGATGTCTTCCGGGAACGGCGCACCGATCCAGGTATCACCGCGCAGCTCGGTCACGGACGGCGTGTTAGTGTACTTGTCCGCACGACGCTGGTAACCCACCGCAGCACCGATCGGGCCGCCAGGCAGCTCGAACCCGCCCAGGGGCACTTCACCGTTGAGCACCACATCGATCGTGGTCAGCCACTTGTCTTCGTACTCCGGACGACGCGCTGCGATCGCTTCCATCACCTGCACGCTATTGTTGGTGGACTGATCCACCACAAAGAACGGGTTGTAGCAGGAATCGCGATCGTTGATCACGTCACAGCTCAGCCCCTGCTTCATCGCCTCGATGTCGAAGTTCTGGGTCGACATCACACGGTAATGCTCACGGCTGTTGGCTAAGGCCGCCATGCCTTCCCACCCTTCCAGGAAGGGCACCTTGAAGTCGGCCTGGAACGCCAGACGGCTGTTGCTGTCAGAGCTGCCGGACATGTTGTCCATGGTGGAGTCGAAGCCTGCTACCCGCGTGTGCGTCTTGTTGATCGGACGCAGGGTACGCGGACGCACGTCCTCGTGCAGCAGAATGCCGTTGGGCGTGGTGCCGGAGACGATGTAGTCCATCAGACCGTCGTTGTTCTTGTCTACCGTGCCACGATCGGGCAGGCCGTCGCCGTTCAGATCCACCCCGTAGAGCTGCTGCCCTGCAGAGTTCTTGGCCAGGAAGGGGTTGCCCGGCTGCTCACCACGAATCGCGCCCAGCTCCGCAATACGGGAGTTACCCGGGTTGGACGTGGAGGTGTAGGACACCTGGGACAGACGGGAGGTGAAGTACTGCGCACGCAGGGTCAGGTCATCGCTGACATCCCAGGTGCCGTTCACGAACGCAGAAGCCACGTCCATCGGCTCGCGGTAGCTACGGGTATCGCCGTAGTCGAAGTAACAGGTGGTACCCACCAGCATGCCGTAGGGGTTGTTCTTCTCACCAGCCTGGTAGTACTGACGATCCGCTGCGGGTGCGCAGTTCGGGTCGGCCGCGTTGGCAGAGGAGCCGGTGTAGTTACCAGACGCATCACGACGTGGTACCACGTAGTTGCCCGGCGCGTTGGAGGAGTAGTTCAGACCCGCCTGAGCCAGGTAGGGACGCTCGTCCCAGGCCAGACGGCTGTTGGTCTTGTACTGACCGGCCATCACAACGTCGAGGTCGCCGATGGCGCCGCCCCACAACATCTGCAGGGACTCTTCGTCGTAGTCGCCGCGGGAATCCTGTTCGCCGTAGGCCTCGATCTTCAGACCTTCATAGGAGTTGTAGGGAACGAAGTTGACCACACCGGCCACCGCTTCGTTACCGTACAGAGCCGCAGCACCGTCGGCCACGATATCAATGCGCTGAATCGCAATGGTCGGCAGCATGACGTTGACGTTGGCGTCCGCGATACGCTTGCCATCTACCAGCACCAGAGTGGAGCGTGAACCAAGGCCACGCAGGTCGATGTTGGTAGTACGGGAACTGGTGCCCTGGATGGTGTTGGTCACCGCAGAGGAGGGACCGCCCACGAAGGACATACCCTGGACGACTTCACCCAGGTTCAGGGTGCCTTCATCGGCCAGGTCATCGGCGCTCAACTGGGTCACTTGAGAGGCTTGGGTAAAGCCCTCACTGCGACGGATGTAGGAGCCGGTTACCACCACTTCCTCTACTTCAGGATCATTCTGCTGAGCAAGGGTTTGAGTGGCAATGGGGAGCAGGGAAAGAGAAATTGCAGTGCAAAGCAAACGACGTCTGTGGGGACTGGTAAATCGCATATATCACCTCTAAATTTCTTTTTGTTATCTGAAGCTTACAGATACGAATAGTACATTGGAGCCAATTAAGAGATATCCGTACCCCTTCTTCGACTGCAACGCCTGTTCCGACTGCACATCTGGAACGATCGGATACTGTCTCACGGCAATACTAAATGCAATAGTTTGTAATAATTTATGAGGCAATATTTTTCAATTTTCTCTCAGCATTTTTCCCTTATAATTCAATAGTATTTAGTCATCTATGAATCTTTATCCGCGCATTTCTCAGGAGAAAAACCAGACACCTGGACGCAGAGGAAAATATAAATATCCATGTTCTATAAAGGAAATTTTCCGGCGTAAAGCAAAGTGACATCTAATGGGATTATCCTCTCAAAGGAAAACCAGATAGGTAAATGACGACATTCGCCCCCTTATATATTTAGATATCAATTTATAATTGAGATTTCCGTTTCAACCCAGCTACATAAATGCCTGGCAAAAACTGCCAGACATAGCCAGGGTGCACAGGCACCTTTCCTGCAACTCACTCTGCAAACCTGATTTTCATCCCTGAAGCCACCCTGCCCGAACCGGCCCTCATGTAGACTGGTCTCCCAAGCCCCCACCTTCCTGCCCCGGAATACGACATGGGGAGAGCCAGAGCTCCCCTCCCCCTCTTTTCCCTCAAAATATCCTCTGCGGGCCAAAGTCGAGTACACTTGTCGTCAAAATGACTCAAAATACGGGATCATGTTAGCCGTACACCATGAACATCACCCTACCAGACTCGCCTGAACGCTCCAGATACGCTGGCTCCTACCTCATCGCCTTCGTGGTGCTGGTCTTAAGCCTGACCGCCACCTATTTCTTCAGCCATGCGGAATCCCGAAGCGTCGAACGCGACCTGCAGACCTATTTCGACTTCCGGGTCAGGGAAACATCGAGAGCGATATCCAACAGAGTCAATGCCTATGCAGAAGTGCTTCGTGCCAGTGGCGGGCTGTTTCGTGCCTCCGACACTGTCAGCCGCGAAGATTTCAAACAGTTTGTGTCCTCCCTTCTGTTGGCGGACTACTATCCTGGAATCCAGGGCGTCGGCTTTTCCCAGATCATTGCCCCGGAGGATCTGGAGTCCCATATCGCGGCCATCCGTAAAGAAGGGTTTCCCACCTATACCGTCTACCCGGAGGGAGAGCGCGAGATCTATACCTCCATCATCTATCTTGAGCCCTTCTCCGATCGCAACCTGCGCGCCTTTGGCTACGACATGTTTTCGGAATCCATCCGGCATGAGGCCATGCAGAGTGCTGCAGACAACTACAAGTTGTCCATGTCCGGTACCGTTCGGCTGGTGCAGGAGTCCGGGGTGAATGATCAGGCCGGCTTCCTGATGTACATGCCCGTATATGCACCAGGGAAGCCCGTGATGACGCTTGCCGACCGCCGACAGAATCTGATTGGCTGGGCCTACTCCGTGTTCCGCATGAACGATTTCATGCAGGGAGCGCAGGGCGAGTTTCTCACTGACCTCGACATCGAAATATACGATGGCAATGTCACCACCCCCGACACCCTGATGTACGACTCCCATGATCATGGGACAGAGACACAGACTGGCAATCCCATACCGCTTCAGGAGGAGATAGCGCTTCCAGTCGTAGACCATGTCTGGACGATCCGCATCCGTTCACTTCCGTCCATCGCCTTGAGGGTCGATGTCAACAACGTGGCCTATATCAACTCGCTTGGCATTATCGTCAGTTTGTCCCTGTCGCTCATCACCTGGCTTCTGCTCACCGGACGACAACGCGCGATCGCTTACTCCAGACATGCGCACAGGGAACTCCTGTATGAACAGGAGCGCCTGCAGAACATTATTTCGGGAACCCGCATCGGTACCTGGGAATGGAATGTCCAGACGGGGGAGGCCTCCTTCAACGAATACTGGGCCGCCATTGTCGGCTACACACTGAACGAACTTTCTCCCGTGTCCATAGAAACCTGGAACGCCCTGGTACACCCCGACGACCTGAAAAAGTCCGACATCCTGTTAAAGAAGCATTTCTCTGGGGAACTTCCCTTCTATGAGTGCGAGGCCCGCATGCGTCACAAGGACGGACGCTGGATCTGGGTGCTGGATCGCGGAAAACTCTCGTCAAGAAGCCCTGACGGCAAGCCCTTGATGATGTTCGGAACACACGAGGATATTTCTCCAAGAAAGGCAACCGAAGCATCCCTTCTTTACGATCTGCAGCATGACATGCTCACCAGAATCCCCAACCGCTTGCTCTTCCTCGACCGGCTTCAAAGGGGCTTGCTGTCCGCCAAGAGACTATCATCCAGACTTGCCGTCATGTTTATCGACCTGGACAATTTCAAATGGGTGAATGACAACAAGGGCCACGATGCCGGTGACCAGGTACTGATCGACATGGCGCGCTTCATTACATCCTCACTCAGGGAATCGGATACGGTAGCCCGCATAGGAGGAGACGAGTTTGTTGCGCTGCTGCCTTTCGTGGAAGGCCCGGAAGTGGCGATACAGGTTGCGGAAAAGCTGCGCGCCAGCGTGGAGAGAAATTTCTATGTGCCGGACGATGAGCAAAGCATTACCATCAGTGTAGGCGTCGCGCTCTATCCTGATCACGGACTGGATGAAGAAACCTTGATGAAGAACGCGGACGCTGCCATGTACGAGGCAAAGAATTCGGGCAAGAACAAGGTCAGAATCTTCGCGAGCACGCTGGAGGACTCACTGGAAACTTCCTCGCGTCGCGGCACCTCCGGACGAAGAGCATAGACTGTACAGAAACTCCCCAACGAAGTGGCCTATTACAAGGCGCCCCCCGAAGACAACCTACTCGTGACCTACTACCGCCGTAGCGGCGACGCCATGTCGTCCCGGCAAGCATTTATTCAGGCGCTCTCCCTGACAACCCGGGAAGCCGATGTGCTGTACTGGATTACCGAAGGCAAGCAAAACCCCGAGATTGCGCAAATTTTGAACATTTCGCTTTTTACCGTGCAGAAGCACGTTGCCAATATTCTCAAGAAGACTCATCTCGAAAACCGCTCTGCCCTGACGGTAGCGGCCTTGAAATTGCGCACTCGTTAAAGGGGAATCAAAAGGACGCTGAGGCAGTCCTGAGAAAACTCAAATGCGGTGCATCCACGCAGGGGTTCAGTGCAGCCCGCTCATTTCGAGTCCAGTAGGAACCACCTGGTTCCGTCCGTGTTCTTTTGCCTGATACAGTGCGTCATCTGCCCGTTTGAGCAGCGAGGCAAAATTTTCCACCATCAGCCCCCGTGCACCTGCAAGACCTACGCTGGTCGTAAACTGGATCCGATGCTCCAGGTAGGTCACCTTCGCTGCTGCCGTGTCCAGACGAACTCTCTCCAGCAAATGAACAGCGTCCTCCGCACTGGTTCCGGGCAGAGCCATGGCAAACTCCTCTCCCCCGAGCCTGCCGACCAGATCGCTGGCCCTCATGTCGCGGCGCATGATGGCCGCGAAGGTTTTCAGCACCGCGTCTCCGCCGGCATGTCCGTATTGGTCGTTGACCGCCTTGAACTTGTCCAGGTCCAGAATCGCGAGCGCAAAGGGTTGCCGATTGCGCTGGCACAGCTTCAGCAGAGCCTCCCCCTGGTCCAGCATGGCTCTGCGGGTCAGCAAACCAGTGAGATCATCAATGGTCGCCAGTTTGCGGTGCTGCTCCTCCAGTTTCTGGACACGGATGATCAGGTTGACCACGTGCCAGGAGGTGAGCGGGCTGATAAGCGCGGGGGCAACAGCAGCAATAATGAAGATGATGGGCTGCATCTCATTGCCGGTCACAAGCAGAATGGCAAAGGTAATGAGCAGCGACATCACGAGTGCAACCAGAGTGATGCCAATGACAATCTTGACGCGTTGCTGCTCCCGGGTTTTGTAATCGAGATTGGCAAGCCTTTCTAGGTAGCGGTTTAGCACGGAGGATGACGCTGTCTCTTGTTCAATAAATACTCACACCATAGCAGATCAGGAGGATTGGCGTCACTTGCCGAAGACATCCCGGAGAATATTCTGCCCACTCGATGCCAACACCTTGATCCAGAGCAAGAATTGAGGCCTTGCAGCATCAGTAAGCAGTTGTTTTAAAAACAAAAACGCCACCCAGGATGCCCGGATGGCGTTCTCATTATGCTGCAAAACCTGACTAACCGTAGAGCTTTTTGTAGGTCTGCACGAGGTAAGCCATTTCCTCCGGCTTGGCAATACTGATGCGGGCCCACTTGGTGAAGGGCTCGAACGGACGCCCGACCAGAATGTTGTGCTCACGCATAGCGCGCTGGAACTCGCGGACATCAATGCCGGTCTCCACGAAACTGAAGTTCGCGTTGGACTTGACGTAGTTCAGACCCAGTTCGTCGTACATGCCTTCGAGGATGGCCAGGCCTTCCTTGTTCTTGGCACGGGAGAAATTCTGAAACTCCATGTCCTGATAGCTGGCGTAGGCCGCGTACTGGGCCAGGATGTTGACGCTGCCGGTCATGACCCGGTTCAGCTTGGCAAGCACGTCGGGGTGCGCAAAACCGAAGCCGACACGCAGACCGGCAAAGCCGTGAATCTTCGACGCGGTACGGGCGATAAGAACATTGTTCAGACCTTCCGCCACCAAATGCATCATGCTGCTGAAATCGGGATTGTCCACGTATTCGTAGTAGGCCTCATCGATAAAGACGAGGCGATCCTTGGATACTGTGCGCACAAAATCTTCCAGTTCCTTCTTCTCGATGATGGAAGGAATCGGGTTATTCGGGTTGCACAGGTACACCATGCGCGTGTCGGGACGAATCGCGGCGTACATGGCCTTCAGATCGATGTGCATGTCCTCGCCGACAGGCACATTGATCACCTCGGCGCCGAGTGCTTCTGCTGCACGCACGGACTGGTTGAAGGTGGGGTACGGCGAAACCACAGAACCGGGTTCCAGTGCGGCCAGCACACCGGCAGCCAGCAGGATCTCGCCGGAACCGGCACTCATGGTAACGCAGTTGGCAGGAACGCCTTCAATCTTGGACTGCAGTTCAAAGATCTTGCCGGCAATACCGCCGTACAGATTGCTTTGATCGAAGGCCTGCTCCATCGCGGCAATTGCCAGCTTGGAGGGACCCCAGGGGTTTTCATTGGAGGACATGCGGATGGGCGCGGCGGGGGCACCGATCTCGGCCACAGCGGAATTGAGCAGGCGAATGGAGCCACCTGTCATGCTCTGCACAGCCGCAGCACCAGCGAAAAGAGAACCACCCATCAGTAAACGGCGACGACTCATTGCGGGGTTCATCATAAAACTCCTTGGCGACATATTGGAAAAGTCAGTTTAAAAACATTCATCATTCTGAAATGAACCAACGGCGACTTTGAGGTCGCCGTTGGTTTTGCTTCTTCGCAAGCCTTCTCGATCAGAAGTCATACCCCAGCTTGGCGAACCAGCGAGATCCGAAGAACCCGACTGGGCTGCCGGTGAGATATGCACGACTTGTGTTGGCATAACGCTCTTCGTTGTAGTTCCAGATCGCAGACGGGGTCTTGTCCGGGTACTCGTTGAAGATGTTGTCCATACCCAGGCTCAGACGCAGCTTGTCAGTCGGGGTGTAGGTCACCTCGACGTTGGTCATGTACAGCTCGTTGATCTGGTTCTTGTAGTACAGACCGGTTCCAAGTGTCACCAGATCGAGCTCATCACGCACTGACTGCGGATAGCTGGAGGCACTGGACAGGGTGTACTGAGGCCCGTAGATGTTTTCACGCAGGTTGATGGTGAAATCACCCACGCTGATGCGCGCACCCAGGTTGATGCGGTATTTCGGGCTGTTGGTCTCTTCGTTGGACAGGGACGACAGGCTGTACATGGTCGCGCCACCCAGACTGGCCGGTGCAGCCTTCGCACTCAGCACTTCCGTCTTGTTGTAGTTCGCGGCCAGGGTCCAGTCGATGCTGCCCCAGTCAAACCCGGTGTTGTAGGTGGTTACCCAGTCCACACCCGTGGTTCTTGTGTCCAGAGAGTTGTTGAACATGGACACGGAGATGCTGGCACGGGCAGACGGGTCGAGAGAGCCGCCAGGCGCTGCCGGATCGTTCCACACGCCGATGTAGCCGAACTTCACCAGCGCCTTGCCCAGTGCTTCGTTGAAGGTGGCATCGGGAGTCCCGTCACCATTCGTGTCTGCCGGGTCAGGCAACTGGCTGTTGTATTTGCCTGTTGTGCGACCTGTGATGGTGTTGGTGCCCTGCCCCGTGGAGAAGCTGAAGCTGCCACGCTGAATGCGGTCGGAGATGTCGATCTGGTAAGCGTCGATCGTGCTCGTCAGGCCACGGAAGGGAGTGAATACCAGACCCACACTGATGTTTTCAGAGGTTTCCGGCTGCAGACCGGCACCGAAGCCCAGTTCTGCCGCCGCAGCGCTGTTCGGCTGCAGTTGCGGGCTGGCACTGGTCGGACCTACGTTCACAGCAGAGTAGAAACCTTCCCCCAGCGTCGGCGCACGGAAGCCGGTACTGATCGTGCCGCGCACTGCGATGGCATCGGTGAAGTCGTAGCGCGTGGTGATCTTGCCCACGGTTTCGTTACCGAAGTCGCTGTAGTCCTCATAGCGTACGGCGACATCCACCAGCCACTCATTCGTCGGAACGAAGATGAAGTTCAGGAAGGTAGCGTAGCTGTTGCGGTCATAGGAGCCGGTGTTGGTTGCCGGGTTGTAACCGGGGAAGGACGAGGCACCAGCACCGTAATAGGACGCAGGTTCGCCCGGTTTGATGCCGTACTCATCCTTGCGGTATTCCAGACCGGTAGCAAAGGTCATGGGCGCGGCCAGACCGATGTCATACTCCTTGCTGGCATCCAGACTGGTGGTCCACTGCTTGGCCCAGTAGGTGCCATCGTAGAAGTCTTCCTGGGACTGCCCGGTTTCGTTCCACAGCGTGAAGTTCATGGAGTTCGTGGTGTACACGTCCATTTCGTTACTGCCGTATACCGTTGCCAGATCCCACATCCAGCCGTTGTTCTCGCCCGCGAGTCCAATGGTCAGGGACACGTCGTCTTCTTCCGATTTCTCCATCGGGTTGAAGCCTGCGGGGTACTTGTTGATCATGTACTCTGGGGTGCCGTCGGCCGTGATGTCATTGCGATCACCGTCGCCGTTGGCATCGTAACCGCCGTCCTGAGACGGGCGACGATAGGTTTCCAGAGACTCCGCGCGCTTCTTGCCGAAGCTGCCGAATGCGTAGAGATCGAGGTTCTCGTTGATCTCATAGCCGGCGTTGATGAAGCTGGCAATGCGGTTGATTTCGGGCGGATCGCCCACGTGGTTCATGACCGGATATTCCGGATGATTCACCATGCCGGCGTCACGCTGCAGATAGGTGCGATAGGCACCGCTGACAGAGTAACCGCTGGGGGTACCATTGGTGATGCGGTTCATACACTCAACCGCGTCCATGATACATTCCGCCGGGCCATACACCACGGAACGGGTTACGGTTGCGCGCTCTTCAAACTCCAGGCTCATGTTGACAAAGGCGGTGTCGCTGCCGAAACCGTAGTTGCCCTGAACATTGGTGGTATAGCCGCCGCCATCGGTGTACTCGGAGATATTGGAGCGGAAGCTGCCACCCTGATAGTCGTCCTTCAGGATGATGTTGATCACACCCGCGATGGCATCGGAGCCGTACAGCGCGGCGGCGCCGTCTGTGAGCACTTCCAGGTGGTTAATGGCGGAGGACGGAATAAAGGACATGTCTGCTGCTGCAGCACCTGTACCTGCTGCCACGTTGGAAGTGATGTGGCGGCGCTTGCCGTTGATCAACACCAGCGCGTGGTTGGGAGACAGGGCACGCATGCTTGCTGTCAGGGTCTGGCTGGCCATGTCACTGCCACGCTGTTCCGCGTTGTAGGACGGGACCTGGGTGGCAATCGCGTTCATCAGGTCCGGGGAGCCGCTTTCTGCCAGCATTTCTGCGTTGACCATCTGCACGGGAGCGGGGCTGTCAGATACCGCCATGCCGCTACGACGGGTACCTGTCACCAGTACTTCGCTGATCTCGTCCGCTTGTTCGGACACCGCCTGCGCCAGCGCGTTTGGCACAAAACCTGCGGACAGCAGGCACGATGCCAAAATAAGATCGGTTCTTAAAAGTGGGTTCCTTGTCTTCATTCAATTAGCCTCTGAACAGTTCTTGATAGTTAGGAAAGTAGTCGCGGCTTGAACTGGTTTGGATCGCGGTAATTGTTTTTACTCAGTTGCTAGCTAAAGCGGCTTGAGCAAGAAGCAAGCCAGAATTTCGCAAAGAGACGTCAGAGGTCACAAATTGGGGATTTGCCCCAAACAGGGGCAAAAAAGGCAGGAGGATTTACTATTCTTTCTGTTCCATTACAGGACGCGCCAATTCATTGCACGCATTGGGTGCAATGAAAATTTGGCGCATTAAACTGATGCGTATCGGAATGACTCAGTTTGGGGCGGATGCCCCCGGGCCCGCACTGATGTGGAGCCTGGAGGCTTCGTGCAGTCCTTTCAGGATCTCCGGATGATAACGATAACCGGCCCCATAGACGGACTGGATCACGTCATGCTCGCCAAGCAGCACCCGGAGTTTGATTCTCAGCTTCTTGACGTGTCCATCCACGGTGCGGTCATGCACGATCCTGTTGTCCTGATACAGACAATCCATGAGTTGTGCTCTGGAGTAGATCCTGTTCGGGTGCTGCACCAGGGTCTTCATCAACTGAAACTCGATATTGGTCAGCATCACTGCCCTGCCCTGCAGCACAACCTGCAGGCGGCTTTCGTCCAGTTGCATCTCCCCGCAACCGTTTTCGCGGGTATTGATGTCGTGGCGACGCAGGGCAGCCCGGACTCTCGCCACCACCTCCCGCGGGCTCAGAGGCTTGCACATATAGTCGTCTGCCCCCAGCTCCAGGCCGAGTATGCGGTCCTTTTCCTCCACCTTGGCTGTAATCATGATGATGGGCATCCGGTGATGTCGGGCGCGCAGCTCCAGGCACACCTTCTCCCCGGGCGTGCCCGGCAACATAAGATCCAGCAGTATCAGATCGACGGAATGAGCTTCCACCCACGTCAACACCTCGTCACCATGGCTGAGGATCGTGGTGACATAGTTTTCCAGCCGCAGGTAGTCGGCCAGCAGCTTGGCTACCCGTGGTTCATCTTCAACAATCAGAATATTCATATCTGTTTTACCCTGGGGAAAATGAGTTCAATAAGAATTCCTCCCAAAGAGGAAAGCCCGGAGTGAATGCTCGCCTGATGGGAATCGGCAATGCTGCGACAGATCGCCAGCCCGAGGCCCGCACCGCCCGTGGTCCGGTTGCGCGACTTCTCTCCTCTATAGAAGCGCTCGAAAAGGCGGTCGAGCTGGTCCACAGGAACGCCGGGTGCGGAATCCTCTATGCGAACCACCACCGAGTCTGCCCGGGCCTCCAGGGCAATCCGGATCGTGCCACCCGGATAGGTGTACTTCAGGGAGTTCTGGATCAGGTTGGAGAAGAGTTGCATCAGCCGCTGGCGGTCACCGAACACCGTCAGCAGCGGCACGGACTCGGCATCCACCTGCAGACTGAGCCCGTGGGACCTGCTCTGATCACGAAAGCGGGCAACGCTGTCGTCAATGATCTGCAGAACCGACAGATTCTCCTTTTCGTAGGCGAGCCCCCCCAGATCAGACATGGACAGCTCGAACAGATCATTCACCAGCCTGTTGAGCTGCTCGACCTCCTGGCACAGCATGTTGATGTGCTCGTCGTCCGCCTGCCGCACACCGTCCTGGACTGCCTCCAGTTCGCCCTTGAGGATACACAGGGGGGTACGAAGCTCGTGAGAAATATTGGACACCCACATCTGCTGGGAACTCTTGTTCCTCTGCAGCACCTCGGCAAGGTAGTTGAATCTGCCTGCCAATTGGGAGAGCTCATCGCCGCCGCTTGTCGCGATCCGGGTACTGAAGTCCCCCTGGCTCAGCCGGCTGGCCGCCAGATTGATGGCATCTATGCGCCGTGTGAAATGCCGTGCCAGGGGAAGGCCCAGCAGCAACAGGACAGAGATGGAAGCAAACACCAAGGTCATGAAGATCCTGTTCTGCACCGTCATGAAGCGGGCCCGGCTGACCAGGTCACTGACATAACTGCTGCTGTCCGCCTGGGCGGAACCTGCGGGGAAAGGCGCGGCCAGCATGGCGGGAAAACCGTGGTCCTGATCGAGCGCAAGGAGCTGCAGACGACCGATTGTCTGTCCCTGCCGATGCAGTTCGGCGTGCTGGGAGACTTCCTGCTCAGCGACGGACCCGGCGACATACGCATCGTCCGGGCCACGCAGCACCAGGCGTGCCTGAAAGCTCTGGGGAGGCCTGAACACGGTGCCCTGAAACTCGGGCGGCGCCGGGAAACGGGGCACATCGGTGCCGTCAGTTGCCAGCGCGGGATTGCGGGGCGCAATTCTTTCGCCGTCCCACCCTCCCGGCATCGGCTCTCCTCTGGCAAACACGCCCTCTCTGGCAAGCCAGGACTGCAGATCTCCTTCGATGAACTCCCAGCCACTCTCACCATTCTCGGCATAGCGCTGTTCCAGCCGCTCTGCGACCCGCTGCATCATGCGGGCATCCAGTTCATTCACATAGGATTCAAAACTTCCCACGCTGAACTGCAGGAAGAACAGAAGCGTCAAGGTCACCAGCAGCACGGCGGCGGACAGTGCCATATAGAGTTTGAAGCGGATGGACATGGGAAGCAGTATTCGTCTGAAACCAAAGGACTATAGACGCAGCTCCCCGGCATTGGTTTACCGGCCCCTCCCGTCAACAGGGCAGTTTCGCTCTCACGCACTTCCCTCGCAGCCTTCCCGGGCACCGTCTTCATTCCGGCGTCTGTACGGCTCAGGCCTTGTCATACAAGGCATTTCTTCAACGCTGCCCACCGCCTACACCCATAAAACACATCCCCAGCACCGGCAGGCCATGTCATTTTTTTTCCATATCTTTATCAGATCAATTACAGATGCGTTCACATTGATTGCCACATCAAATGCATTTTCAAAACACATGATGACACTTTTATTACTTAACCTTGACAGCCTAACGACTCGTGGCTGCTGGCCCCGGGTTTTCCAGGGACTTCAACACGAGCCATCCCCTTATGAATCGACTACCCCTCACCCTGCTTCTGCTGTCATGCACCTCGGCTGCCACCTTGGCGGCCGACTCGTCGCAGGATTATGCGGACGGCCTGGCACTTTTCTCGTGGGCCGAATACCGCTTCCCCGAACTCTTTCCTTCCGCAAACACGGAAACGCTCAATATCGAAGGCTATGTCGTCCGCCACTACCAGGACTCCGACAACTATCTCGGCCTGCGCGAGGGCATGATCTACGGATTCGGAACCGCCTTTGCCGAGTTCGAGGACGTGGGCAATGGTGTCAGACACATTGGCGCCTATTCCGATCTGGCGGACAGCCTGGCGGCGAACGGCTTCAAGAGTAGTACAGGCCCCGTGCTGGTCGTATCCGAGGCCGTCGCCAAGGATGCCGATGGCGGCCCGGACTGGTTCGAACTCTACGCCGCCGGCACCGAAGCCGTCTCACTGAGCCAGTACAGCGTGCGCGATGGCAACGAGGAACGGGAGCTCAGCCCCCTTCCCAACGTCTCCCTGCTGCCGGGGCAGTATCTGCGCATCACGGCGTCGGACGCCGATGAGTACGCCAGCGACCCCTACCATGTGCCGTTCAAACTGGGCAGCAACGACCGCGTGGAGCTGCACCACAACGGTGTGCTGGTGGACGACCTGGACTGGGACGATGGCGAGGCACCCGCTGGCTATAGTTTTGGTCGTTATCCTGGCCCCTATTCCGCGGGCATGATTCTGGTTCCCACCCCCGGTGCGGCAAATCAACCGGCACAGACAGGTGTTCTCGCCATCAGCAGTCTGGGAGCCGTAGGCCCCATGCTCAGCAGTGAACCACACGCGCTCTCCGTCACCCTGGACACCGTGGCCTATCAAAGCATGATCGCCACCTACAACAGCACCGGGGAGAAAACCTGGCTCGACGTCAGCATCACCCTTGACGGCGAGACCTATGAACACGTCGGCATGCGCCTGAAAGGCAATTCCTCGCTCCGCGGCATTTCCCAGGACGAGCCCCCGCAGGACGCTCCCTGGCTCATCAAGATGGACAAGTTTGTGGACGGGCAGGACCACGCAGGGCTGGAGGAGTTTGTGATTCGTTCCAACAACACCCGCAGCTCCCTGAACGAAGCGGTCGCGCTGGAACTGCTGGAATTTTCCGGCCTCGCCTCGCAGGACGCGATTGCAACCCGCTTCAGCGTCAACGGCAGCGAGGCCGTACTGAGACTCTCCATTGAGCACCCGGACGATGAATGGATGAAAGAAAATTTCGACGCCAGTGGTGCGCTGTACAAGGCGGAAAGCTCTGGCGATTACAGCTACCGGGGCGACGATCCCGCGTCCTACGACGACGTCTTCGACCAGGAAGCCGGGAAGAAAAACGCCGACCTCAGCCCCCTGATCGCGTTCCTGAAGTTCATCAACCAGGCCGAGGACAGCACCTTCAAGTCACAACTGCCGCTGCTGCTCGACACGGATTCATTTGCGGTCTATCTCGCCATGCAGGACCTGTTGAACAACTTCGACGACATCGATGGTCCCGGCAACAACTCCTACCTCTATTACGACACCGTGACCGGTCGCTTCACCGTCGTGCCCTGGGACTACAACCTTGCCTTCGGCACCCAGCAGGGCGGCGGTGGTGCAGGTGGGGGATTCATGCCAGGAGGCGATCTTCCCAATCAGGGCGACACGCTCCCTCCCACCCAGGGTCAACTCCCCGACGGACAGATGCCGCAGACCGGAGGCGGACGCAATCCCATGACGGGCGATGGCAACTTCCCCACCGATGGCAACTTTCCGGGCAACGGTAACAATCCGGGCCAGGGCGGCGGCTTCGGCGGGGGCAGCAACATCCTCGTCCAGCGCTTCCTGGCAGATGAGGAGTGGAATGCGCTTTACGCACAGAAACTGGTTTCGCTGCGCGCCTCCCTGTACAGCAGCGGCACGGCGGCCGACATCCTTGACGTCTGGCGAGCAACTGTCGGCCAGACCGGGCTCGTGGATGACAGCGTGCTCGACGCAGAGTCCCTCGCCATCTCCATCTACTTTCAGTGATCCGGGAGCTCATGAGCATGCCTGCAAGTCTTCATTCACGACCACGACTCCTCCGCGCGGCAGCCTCCACGCGGTCTGCCGTATCGAACAGTGTCCCTGCATTGCAGCAGTGCCTGGACGAACTACCATGTCATTCCCTGCATGAAGTGGGCGCCCTGGCGCTGATGAACCGTTTCGATACCAAGTATCTGCTGCCACAGGCACAACTGCCTGAACTGCTGTGGCAACTGAAGCAGGACTACTCGGTGCTCTGCATCGAGGGAAAACGGCTCATGCGCTACCGGAATGTCTACTTTGATACCCGGGACTTCGGCCTTTACGGACTTCACCACAACAAGCGCAAATCCCGGTTCAAGGTACGCCTGCGCACCTATCTGGATTCCGCCACCAGTTTTCTTGAGATCAAGAGCAAGAACAACAAGGACATGACGGACAAGCAGCGACAGGCAGTCGAGACGCCAGAGCTGGAAAGCTGTCTCACGCAGACCCTGCCCCGGAACGTCGTGCCCCTCTCCGCCGATCCCCTCAGCGCCTGCGTGGATATCTGCTATGAGCGCATCTCGCTGCAGAGCATGAAGCATCACGAGCGCGTCAGTATCGACATCGGACTGTGTGCCCGACCGGTCGGCGCCGCCCGTTCGTTCCAACTGGAGGGAATGGCGATCGTGGAACTGAAGCAGGGACGCCTGAACCGGGAAAGTCCACTGTACACAGCGATGAAACATCTGGGCTGCCGCCCCCAGTCATTCAGCAAATACTGCATGGCCTGCGCCTCGCTGTTTCCCGAGACACTCAAGACCAATGCCTTCAAGCCGGTTCTGGCCCGGCTGTCTTCTCATATCGCCCTCTTCAACGGAGCCGTCCATGCCTGAGTTCGCAATGATTGATACCCTGTTCTTCGAGAAGCTGCTCATCCTGTGCGCCACACTTTTCCTGCTGACGCACATCAGCTTCCGGCGCAAATACCTCTACAGTGAATCCGCGTTCGTGTACTACATGTTCGGAATCGGAGTCTTTGTGGTGACCTACTGCCTGCAGTTGGTGGAGATGTCTTTCGGCTTCGCATTCGGGCTGTTCGCCATTTTCTCCATGCTGCGCTACCGGACAGAGGTCATGTCCTTTAAGGAAATGACCTATCTCTTTCTCGTGATTGTCCTGGCACTCCTGTGCGCGGTCAGCCCGCTCGCCCTGACGGAACTGGTGGTGGTGGTCGCCCTGATCACTGCGGCAAGTCTCGCGCTGGAGTCGCCTATGCTGGCACAGCGCTATGCCCGCCAGAGCATACGCTACGAAAAAATCGACAATATCCGCCCCGAGAACCGACCGCTTCTGCTGGAGGATCTGAAACAGCGGACGGGACTCGACATTCACGAGGTCAGCATCGACTTTATCGACTTCATGCAGGACAGCGCCCAATTGAGCGTTGTCTATCGTCTGGCGAACGGCGAGGCAATGGCGAGGAATTCGACCGCTCTGAGTTCCCGCGTGGAGGTGAGCCGTTGAATAGTCAGCGCTCCGCTTCCGCCTTGACTCCCGGCAGCGCTCATCGCGCCTGCGCGATCGGCGTTGCCATGCTGCTTCCCCTGCCGGTATTCGCCGCCGAGGGCCTGAGTGGCTGGTACTCCGATCCCGATGACTTCCGCTTCGAACTCAGCGGCGTGCTCATGGAAGATTTCAGCTATCTGCGTGACATTCGCAGACTCCAAAGCCCGGCAAGCCAGTGGAACATCCGCCGAAGCACCATTGAGGCAGAGATCGGACTCCTGCAGCGCCTGACACTTGAGCTGGATCTTGGTGTCGACCTGGAGCAGAAGGACGTGACCTGGCGGGATGCCTATCTCGACGTGGATCTTCCAGACAAGTGGGCCTTGAGAATTGGCAAGATGAAACAGTCCTTCGGCATTCTGCATACGACCAGCCTGAAGAACCAGCTCAGTCCCGAACGCCCCATGGCGCTTGATATGCTGACACTGGAACGGGCACCGGGACTCAGCCTGGAGCGAAGGATCGGCAAGGCACTGTTCAGCACGGCCTATTTCGAAGCCGAGGACGACGATGGAGAAACGATTGCCAGTGCCCTGGGTCAGTTTGTCTACGAGCCCGAATCCTACGGCTTCCAGCAGGCGGGCTTCAGCGTTGCCACACAGGACTACAACCAGGCAACCTATCGTATTCGTACCCGTGCCGGCACAGACGTCATGGACAATTTTCTGCGGACGGAGAAAATCACGGCAGAGCGGGTTCGTTACTACGGCCCCAACGCAGCCTGGCAACGCGGTCGATTCACGGTACTGGGAGAGGTGCTGAGAACCGAGGTATCTTCAAGAAAGGAAGGTGACCGGACCTACACCGGCGCGTATCTGCAGGCCTCGTGGTTTTTCACCGACGATCAGCACCGGATTGAGGACGGGGTGTTAAAGCGCGTGAAGTCCGGTCGGCGCCCCGCGTGGGAACTCGTCTCCACCTGGAGCCGGCTTGACGCCTACAGCCAGGGAGACGGCTTCGCAGGTGACACGCTGGGTATCGGCCTCAATTACTACCGGAGCGACGGCATCAAGATCATGGGCGAGCTCAATCAACTGGACGTACGGAAAGGATATCAGAAGGACCAGTCCGGGCTCTCGTTCATCCTGCGCCTGCAACTCGCATTCTGAACGTCTCACCAAAAAAAAACGGAAGCATGAATGCCTCATGCTTCCGTCTTCATCGCACAACCGCTCTTATCTTACAGATCGAAACGGTCGGCCATCATCACCTTGTTCCAGGCAGCGACGAAGTCGTTCACAAACTGCGCTTCACCGTCGTCGGCTGCGTAGAACTCCGCAACCGCGCGCAGTTCGGTGTTGGACCCCAGCACCAGATCTACCGGTGTCGCCGTCCACTTCACCGCGCCGGTGGCACGATCACGCCCCTCGTAGATTCCCTGGGTGCTTGCGGGCGTCCACTGGGTAGACATGTCCACCAGGTTCACGAAGAAGTCGTTGCTCAGCGTGCCCGGGCGATCCGTCAGTACACCATGACGGCTGCCACCGGCATTGGCATCCAGTGCGCGCATGCCACCGATCAGCGCAGTCATCTCCGGCGCGGTCAGATCCAGCAGCGCCGCCTTCTCGATCAGCATTTCTGCCGGCGAGCGGGAATTGCCATTGCCGAAGTAGTTGCGGAAACCGTCGGCGCTCGGTTCCAGATAGGCGAACGCAACCACGTCTGTCTGCTCCTGGCTGGCATCCGTACGGCCCGGAACGAAGGGAACGTCCACATCGTATCCCGCATCATCGGCAGCCTTCTCAATCGCCGCCACGCCACCCAGCACGATCACATCGGCAAGCGACACCTGACGTCGGGACTGACGGGAGTTGAAGTCGTTCTGGATGCCTTCCAGCACACCCAGCACACGGCTCAGTTCTGCCGGATTGTTCGCCGCCCAGTCCTTCTGGGGAGCAAGACGCAGACGGGCACCGTTGGCACCACCGCGCATGTCGGTCTCGCGGAAGGTGGACGCAGACGCCCAGGCGGTACGCACCAGTTCGGAGACGGACAGGCCGGACTCCAGAATATCGGACTTCAGGCGACGGATATCGCGGTCATTGATCGGCTGATAATCGGCCTCCGGCACCGGGTCCTGCCACGCAAACACTTCCTCGGGCACATCAGCACCGACGTAGCGGCTGCGCGGCCCCATGTCGCGGTGCGTCAGCTTGAACCAGGCCCGGGCGAAGGCGCCCTCAAACTCTTCCGGATTCTCCAGCCAGCGCGTGGTGATGGCGCGGTAGGCCGGGTCTACGCGAAGCGCCAGGTCTGTTGTAAACATCATCGGCGCGTGACGCTTGGAGGCATCGTGCGCGTCCGGCACCAGGTTGGACGCCGCACCACCTGCGGGTTCCCACTGGATGGCCCCTGCCGGGCTGCGGGTCTGCACCCACTCATAGCCGTAGAGGTTCTCCAGGTAATTGTGCGTCCAGGCGGCCGGATTCACCGTCCAGGCGCCTTCCAGACCGCTGGTGATGGTGTCCGCGCCTTTACCTGTGCCATAGCTGTTCTGCCAACCCAGGCCCTGGGCTTCAATGGCAGCGCCTTCCGGCTCGGCGGACACATACTGCGACGGAGACGCCGCCCCGTGTGCCTTGCCAAAGGTGTGACCGCCCGCAATCAGGGCTGCCGTTTCTTCATCATTCATGGACATGCGGCCAAATGCCTCACGAATGGCGTCGGCCGCTGCCTGCGGATCGGGGTTCCCGCCCGGGCCTTCCGGGTTCACGTAAATCAGGCCCATCTGAGTCGCGCCGAAGGGATGCTCCAGCTCGCCGCTGCTTTCGCGACGATCGGATGCCAGCCACTCGCCTTCCGGCCCCCAGTTCACTTCGTCGGGTTGCCAGGCATCTTCACGACCACCGGCAAAGCCCAGTGTCTCAAAGCCCATGGACTCCATCGCCACCGTGCCCGCCAGGACCATCAGGTCTGCCCAGGAGATATTGCGACCGTACTTCGCCTTGACCGGCCACAGCAGACGCTGTGCCTTGTCCAGGTTGGTGTTGTCGGGCCAACTGTTCAGCGGGGCAAAGCGCTGCATGCCGCCGTCTGCACCGCCACGTCCGTCGATTGCACGATAGGTGCCGGCGCTGTGCCAGGCCATGCGGATAAAGAACGGGCCGTAGTGGCCGAAGTCCGCAGGCCACCAGTCCTGGGATGTCGTCATCAGGGCAGTGATGTCCTGCTTTACGGCGTCGAGATCCAGGCTCGCGAACGCAGCCGCATAATCAAAATCTTCCCCCATGGGGTTTATTGTCTGTTCATTCTGTCGCAGGGGCTCAAGGCTGAGGCGGTTGGGCCACCAGTAATCGTTGTTGCGCATGGATTCCTGGGCGCCTGCCATCAGTGGGGTTCCGCCGATTGCTGCCATGCTCATGACAAGAAGGGTTTTTCTGAACATATCGCTCTCCTGAGTACGATGAACTTTCATTATTTTCACGCGCCCGCCCATGCATCATAAGTTGGGACAGATGTCCCCTATGCAGGCGCGTCGGGATGTGATCGCCCGGGACTATTGGCTTCATGCCGGTCCTGGCGCTCAAGTTGAAGGAGCGATGTTAGTCAGTGAGTGGCCCACGGTATATTGCTTAACTGCAATCACCATGTTTCATTTTTTAGATGAAAAGAAAGTCTATTACCGTGATAGAAAATTCCGATAAACGAGTGAGAATGTCACCATCGCAATGGCAACCATACAAATAAAAACGCCGAAGCCACCTCCTTGAAGGCGACTCCGGCGCATTGGGACGCGGAACGATTAACGTGCCGTGTACTTGGTAAAGGCGCCCCCGGCCTGGTTCAGGGAGTTTGGCCCCTCTGCCGCGTAGACATTGCCGCTGGCATCCACCGCGACGCCTTCACCGGCAGTGCCCTGAGAGAGGCGGTCTTCACGCTCGAAGGGCTGAATGAAGCCGGTCACGATATCGTCATCGATATTGCCGATACGAACCCCGTCACGCCAGCCTGGGTGGCTGGTGGGACTGGACTCGGAATCAATCGCGTAGAGCATGTCATCATCGGTGATGAACAGGCCACTGATGCGGCTGAAGCTGTAACGCGATTCGAGATAATTGCCATCCTGGTCAAAAATCTCGATCCGATGATTGCCCCGGTCGGCAACCCACAGGCGTCCGCGGGAGTCAAACTCCATGGCGTGTGGCGTACGGAATTCACCATGGCGCACACCGATCTGCCCCCACTGCTTGATAAACGTGCCGTCCGGCGCGAATTTCATGATACGGGAGGTTTCACCGTTGGCTCGCCCTTCTTCCATGGCCTGCATGGAAAGCATGCCCTGGGCGTTGTGGCCGTCGGACACATAGATGCTGCCATCCGGGCCAACAATCACATCGTTCGGCTGGTTGAAGTGTGCGGAGTCATTGCCTGCCTGCCCCGCTGTTCCCAGGCTCATCAGCAACTCGCCATCCGGGCTGAACTTGTGTACCTGATGCCCCTTGGTTCCTTCCGGATTGACTGCAAAATCCGTCACCCACACATTGCCTTCGCTATCGACATGAATGCCATGGGGCGTCACAAACACACCCGCCCCGAAGTTCTTCAGCACGGCGCCGGTGGCCGGGTCGAACTTGAAGATCGGGTCTACAGGATTGGTGTCGCAGGTCACCGGGGCACCCGCACCGAAGCTGCCGGCGCCGCAGCGCTCATAGGCCACCACATTGCCATCGGTCGGATCGATGTCGATACCGGCGGTGGAGCCCCAGGTACGCCCCGCTGGCAGGTCGCCCCAGTTGCGGGTCACCACGGGGTTGGGCTGAGGGATGCCGTCGCCTGTAATGATATTGCCCACCTGCATCGAATCATGGCTCATGGCCATGGGCGCTGCGGCGGGAGCGGGTGCGGCACTGGCAGTGCCACTGGGAGTGGACGCCGGCTCACTGCATGCCGCCAGCATGAGGCTGGCACAAAGGCCGGACAAGAGAATACGTGATGATGCCATGACTGCTCCTTTATTCTTATTTGGATGGAGAAATGGGTAAGTGACTGGGAGGATATGTTTTCTTGGCGCTCAAGTCCACTCCGGCCAGACCTCGCCCTCGCGCACCACTTGCAGTCGTGGCGGAAATTTCTCTGCGTCCAGTGATATGATCGTGTGACAAACGCCGATCCCCAGAACAAGAGGACTGACAGATGGCACAGGCGATCGACCCCTCCAGCACCGTCAATGAGATATTCAGCCTGAGCGAAGCGATTCGGGACACCATGACCCAGATCGCGCAGCAACTCGTGGAGTATGCGCCCCAGTTCATTGGCGCCGCCGTTCTGCTTCTGCTGGGTTGGGCCATCGCCAGCGCGCTGGGACTGAGTGCGCAGAAGCTGGTGCACGGACTCGATTCGCTCTTCGCGCGGGTGGAGAAGAGCGATGGCGTCAGTGGTGAGAACTTCAAACGCTCCTATGCCCGCATCGCCCGAAAACTGGTGTTCTGGACGGTGATGCTGTTCTTCTTCGCCGTGGCGACCAATGTACTGGGCTGGGACCTGTTCGCCGGCTGGTTCCATGACATCTTTACCTATCTGCCCGGCATCATCACGGGCATGATCGTGATCCTGGGCGGCTTCCTGCTGAGCAACCTGGCCAAATCCGCAATCATCTCCGCCGCGCATCGAGCCGGCATTCAGCAAAGTCTGGTCATGGCCAAGGTGGTGCAGATCGCCATCATCTTCAGTGCCGTGATCATTGGCGTCGAGCAGATCGGCCTGAACATCGGCTTCCTCAGCAATGTCATCGTAGTGGTGATCGCCATTCTGCTGGCAGGGGTCGTGCTGGCGTTCAGCCTCGGGGCACGCACCCTGGTCGCCAACATCATCGCGGCGCAATACATTCGCCGACATTGTGAGCCCGGAGATTCACTCAGTATTGCCGATACTGAGGGCGAGGTTATCGAAATCTCCCAGGCCAGCATCGTGCTGGAGACTGAGCACGGCAAATCCGTGATTCCGGCAAAACTGTTCCACGAGCAGATCACCCACATCCGGCCACGTCAGTAAGGGGCCACTTCAGTACGGGGAAGAGTATGGTAGACAAGACCTTCAGTCTGGCCCTGAGCTTCATCTCGCAGGAACCGGAAGCCGCCGCCCGCACGCTGGAGCACAGCAAGGTGGCCGATGTCGTGGAGTTCATGCGGCAGATTCCACTCGATCATCAATACGAGATTCTCCGCCATCTGCTGCCGGGTTATGCCGCCCGTGTCTGCATGGGGCTTGGGCCAGTTGCCAGCGCGACGATTCTGGTGGACCTCGACGCCACTGCCGCCGCGCGGATTCTGCGCCTGCTGCCACGCCCGCAGATGGAAGCCATTTTGCAGGAACTACCTCGCCGCCAACGCGACGACAGCGCGGCGCTGCTGAAGTATTCCATCCGCTTCGTTGGTGCCTGGATGACTCCCCACACCGCATCGGTGCCGGAAGAGATGAGCGCCGAGGACGCCCTGACCTATCTGCGCAATGAAAACCTGACCCAGGAATCGGGTCACTTCTACGTGATCAATCACGACCACGTGCTGTCGGGGCGCGTCAGTTTTGTGGCACTGCTCAAGGCTAACCGCACCGTCCGCATGAGGGATCTCATGGAAGCCGGAGCACCTCATCTGTCTGCCAGCATGCTGGTGGAAACCGCGCTCGAACTGCCGCTGTGGAACCAGCACGACACGCTTGCCGTCACAGATCGCCACCAGCGCCTGCTGGGCATCATTCATCATGCCGACCTGCGCCGGGCCATGACCCAGGGCAGGCAGGCACACTCCCTCTCGTCGACAGCACCCGACGTGGTCTCCAGCATCGCGGGTGTTTATGGCAAAACCCTGTTCGTGCTGTTCAACAATCTGATGAACGTGATCGAACCCGATCTGAAGTCCTAGGAGGGAGACCATGGCCACCGAGATGCATCTTCAGGACGACCCGCTGTCCCGGCTGAACAGGGCGTTCATTCTCAACCATCCGCGCACCGCCGCGCGCAGCCTGGAGCACCTTCCAGCGGAAGAGGCGGCTGCCATCCTGCAGCAACAGGAGCCCCCCATTGCCGCGCGGGTGCTGGAACGAATCGCGCCAGGCACTTCGGACATTCTCTTTCTGCTACTGCCACGGGAGGTTGCCGCCCCCATACTGGTCAATATGGAAGCGAGTAATGCCGTAGCCCTGCTGAGCCGCCAGAGCAAGGATGTGCAGAAGCTCTATCTCGATCTGATGAATGAAGTGAGTGCCGCCGAATTCCGCTCGCTGCTGGAGTACCCCGAGAACAGCATCGGTCGCCTGATGAGCACCCGCATTGTGGCCTTCAATCGCGACACGACGGTTGCCCAGGCAATCACCAAACTGCGCCAGATGAATCTGGAAACCATTCACCACCTCTTCCTGCTTGACGACGCCATGCGCCTGGACAGCGAAGTCGAAATCAAGAAGCTCGCCCTTGCCGAGGACGAGCAGAAATTGTCGTCCATCGCCAAACCCATCACTGCCTATGTCAATGCCATGGACCCGCGGGACGAGCTGATGGACAAGCTCGATAAATTTCACATGGATGTGGTACCGGTAGTGGACATCGAACTGCGCCTGGTCGGAGTGGTGCGTGCCCAGGGGTTGATGGAGGCACTGCGCGAGGACATTGTCACCGATATGCAGACCATGGTGGGTGCCAGCAAAGACGAACGCGCGCTCTCCACCAGCCTGTTTGCCGTGCGCAAGCGCCTGCCCTGGCTGCAAATCAACCTGCTGACCGCCTTTCTAGCAGCCGCCGTTGTCGGACTGTTTGAGGACACCATTTCACGCTTCACGGCGCTGGCCATTCTGCTGCCCATTGCCGCCGGACAATCGGGCAACGCCGGTGCGCAGGCACTTGCCGTCACCATGCGCGGGCTGACGCTGCGCGAGATCACCATGGGCCACTGGGTAAAAGTCATGATGAAGGAGCTCAAGACCGGCTTCATCAATGGCATCGGCATTGCCGTCACCTGCTCGGCGGGTGTCTATTTATGGAGTCGCAGTCCCGGCCTGTCTCTGGTCATGGCCATTGCCATGATCATCTCCATGACGATAGCGGGGATTGCAGGCGCGCTGGTGCCCATTCTGCTGAAACGTTTCGGCATGGACCCGGCGCAGTCGTCCTCCATCGTGCTGACGACCATTACCGACATTGCAGGCTTCATGTCCTTCCTGGGCACTGCCACTGTCCTCGCCTCCTTGCTGGAGGCAGGCTGAGTCGGCTCGCGGAATTAAGTTAAGGTTAAGAAATCAGGCGTAGCGTGTCATATCACCTGGAACCCTCGGTACATTAGGTCCACTATGACACTCAGACACACAATGCTTGCCCGAAGCCTGATGCTTGGCCTGGGCGTCTCATCCTGCACTCTCGCGGCAGCGCAAGCAGACCAGAACTGTACTCAAATCTCAGCGCCCGCCGACTCAGGGTTTGATTTCACGGAGGGGATTTCCCGCTGGGGAAGCCTCGAATCTTTCGACGTGGATTCAAGCCAGTATCAAGTGCGCAGCATCAAGATCAATCAGCTCCCGATCTTCGACCCCAAGAACCCGCGCGAGGACACACGGCTGTTTCGCTGGATCAACCGGGTGCATATTCCGACACGGCAGCAGGTGATTCGTCACCAGTTGCTGTTCAAGGAAGGCGACACCGTCGACTCACGCATGTTGTCAGAAAATGAGCGGCTGCTGCGGCAACAGAAGTACGCCTCCGACGCGAAGGTTCGTGTGCTCAATCGCTGCGACCAGGCGGTGGATCTGGAAGTGGTGACGCGAGAGGTTTGGACCCTCGTCCCTGGTTTCTCCTTTCACACCAGTGGCGGCGACAACTCGCTGGATGTGGGACTGAGAGATTCGAACGCCCTGGGTAGCGGACAGCGGGTATCGTTGTTCTACAGTAACGACGCCAATCGCAGCAGCTACAAGCTGGCTTTTGAGAATCCGAATATCGGCAATACGCATCGGGTGATCAAACTGCAGGCCGACAAGAGCACAGACGGTTTTCACTACCTGGCCGAGTACGAACTCCCCTTCTTTTCCCTGGATGCGGACAAGGCCTGGAAATTCGGTTATGAATCCACCAAGGAGATGCTCTCCCAATACCAGTTCGGCAAGCGGGTGACCGAAGTGGATCGCAGGCACGACATCGCCGAGTTGTCCCGAGGGCTATCAACGGGACTCGTCAACGGTGTGACCACCCGCCTGCGCTACGGGGTGCGCGATGAGGACTACCGTTATGCGCCGGGGACGAAACGCCCTGCACCGGCCACCATGCCGGACGACCTGCACCTGACCTACCCATTTCTGGAACTGGAAAGCATCGAAGACAAGTACGCCGTTGCCTACAATATCAGCCAGATTTACCGGACAGAAGATCTGCTGCTGGGTCGCTCCTATCGTGCCAGCATCGGTTTCGCCACCAACAGCGGCGGGCGCCTGATTCTGAACGGCCAATATTCCGACACGCTGTTATCGCGCCCCAAAATGCTGCTGCAGTGGCGCGCGGACTGGCGTGCCCGCTGGGACCCTTCCGCCAAGGAATGGGAAGACACCCTCATCAATGCCAATCTCGATTTTCATCGCGGGCAGACCGAAAACAGAACCCTTTATATGGGACTGGCTGCCAGCAAGGCGATCAACCTGAACAGCAGTGAGCAGCTCACGCTTGGCGGCAGCACCGGCTTGCGAGGCTTCGACAGCCACTACCTCAACGGCGATACCATGCTGAAATTCACCGCAGAAGAACGGATGTTCAGCAATTACCAGGTTCTGCAATTGCTCCGGATAGGGGTGGCGGGTTTTGTCGATGTCGGTCGCGTGTACGGCAAGACGCAATGGGGTGCCGGGCGCACCTTCAGCAACGTGGGACTTGGTCTGCGACTGGCCCCCAGCAAAACAGACGAAGCCCGAATCATTCATATCGATCTTGCCTATCCCCTTGGCAACAATATCCCGGGCGGCAAGTCGGTACAGCTCGTCGTGGAGGCGAGAGGGTCTTTCTGAGCCTAATCCTGTAACAAGCGAAACGACAGGGGTGCAACTGCAGCGTTTACAGCGGCACCCCTGCCAACCGATGTGCCTAACGCAGGCGCTCGGCAATGCCTGTCAGAGTCTGCGCCAGTGCCTGGTATCGGCGCGCGCTGACACCGTTGCTTTGGGCACCTGCCTGCTGCATCTGTCCCGCCAGCGTTTCCAGGCGTGTCGCGCCGCCAGCATCGGAGCTGCGACGCGCAAGGGCACCCCCGACCTCCCCCAGCACCGCGCGCAACTCGCTTTCCTGTGCAGAGGCCAGCACTCCCGAGCGGCTGAGCTGATCCACGTAGGCCAGCGCCACAGTGGGTTCCGCAGGCCAGCTTATCCGCCGCTGCTGCTGGGTGTTGACGACCGGTTCCGTGCTCGGGAAAGACGCGGCCACAATCTCGTTTGCAGAAATGAAATCACTGGGATTGAGATTGAATACGTCCAACCCCCGCGCAATCTCGGTGCCGTAAATCTGGCCGTTGTACCAGTACGCAGACCAGTACCCCCCCAGAATCAGCTCTTTCTCGTCCACCGGGCCACGGTCGAAGAACGCAATTTCCACCGGATTGGAGGAGTCGGTGAAATCGATCACCGAGATGCCGCCCTGGTACCAGGCCTGGACGAAAATATCGCGTCCCGGCACCGGCACCAGTGAGCCGTTATGCGCCACGCAGTTTTCCTGGTCTGTCTGCGGTGCCGGCATCTTGTAGTGACTGCGATACTGCAGCTTGCCATCGACAATGTCATAGATGGCATCTGCCCCCCAGTTCAGAGGGTCGGACGCACGACAGCGCGGACGCGAACCCCCGCCCCACTCATCTGTAAAGATCACCTTGCTGCCGTCGTTGTTGAACGTGGCGGAATGCCAGTAGGCGAAGCCATTATCAATCACCTGATCGACGCGCGAGGGATGCTCGGGGTCGGAAATGTCCAGCAGAATGCCGTTGCCGGAGCATGCTCCAGCAGCCAGGCCGATCTCGGGGAAGGCGGTGATATCGTGACAGTGGTTGGTCTGACTGGTGGTCTGGGTGCCCTCACCGTGATCGCCCCCTTCCCAGAGTCCTGCGAGCACCCCTGCGTCGGGATCAGAGAAAATGAACGGACGGTTGACCACCGCGGCCTCATAGGGACGCGCCACCGGAATCTTGATGACGTCAATGCGGAACAGGGCGGATTCCGGGTTCTCATAGGGAGACTCGTCGGAGCATTCCGACATCTCGTCATCAGGGCGTACGGAGCTTGTGCCTGAACCGTATACGTAAATCACGCCGTCATCATCCGGATCAGTGACCACGGTATGGGTGTGCGATCCACGACAGGTCTGCACGGCGCCGACCTGTACCGGCATCCGGAAGTCACTGACGTCAAAAATACGAATGCCCCGGAAGCGCTCTTCGCTGGCCGGTTCTGCAACCCCCTGCAGGCCACAGTCGAGGCGACCGCGGGTCTGCTCGACTGACATGATCAGCAGGTTTCCCACTACCGACACGTCGCCCTGTCCGCCCGGGCACACCACCGAGCTGAGCAGTTCGGGGGAGGCAGGATTGCGGATGTCGTAGGCGTTGAACCCGTGGTAATTCCCCGCCACCAGCACATCGCCCGCAAAAGTCATGTCGGTGTTGGCAAAATTCAGCAGACTGGGGCGCGGCTCCGAGGTTTCATCCTCTTCTTCCTCCGCTTCCTGGGTTTCGGCTGCCGCCGCGTTTGGCATGTCAATGTTGACGTCCTGCTGCGCATCCGCGTCCTGCTCTTCTTCATCGGGCGTCAGCGTTTCTGTTTCTTCCTCCAGTTCCTTCACCCGGCTCATGGGCAGGCCCTGGGGATTATTGGGGTCGAAGAAGCCCGCCGGTTTCGGAATCGCCACTACCAGATGCATGTTGAAAGATGCCTCACCGGCATCGGCAAAACCGGCGCGCAGATTGACACGCGGATCCGGTGAGAAGCCTGCCAGCATCGCGTTCATGCGCTCGATCTCGCTGGTCTGGTCCGAGGTTACGTCCGTGGTGAATTCGTACAGAACGGAGTCCTGGGCGGAGCCGGGCTGGTCAAGCAGATTCTCCACCATTTCCAGTGCGCCTTTGTGGTGCTCAATCATGTACTGGAGAAACAGGGTGTCGAACTGAGGGCCACTGGCCTGACGCAGTTTCTCAAAATCTTCCTGGCTGAGCATGCCCGGCATGAGTTCATCGTCGCTCATCATGTGATGGGCGTGCTCTTCCGGCACCACCAGTCCACGCACTTCCAGCCAGTCCCGCATCATCGACATCTCATCTTCCTGTGAAATGGAAATGCGTTGCGCCATGGCCTGCAAAGCCTCGCGATTGCTGCGCCCTTCCACCAGCGCACCCATCTCTACAGCCTGCGCGTGGTGCGAAATCATGCCCTGCATGAATTTCACGTCGGCATCGGAATAGTGCAGACCCGCCAGGTTCGAGGCCTCTTCTGCCGAAATCAAACGACTGGGCTGCCCAGGAGCGCCAGGTTGAATAATTGGTGCCTGGGCCAGGCTATAGGAGGAACACAGCGCGATGGCCGACGACAAGGCAAGACGCGTGAACCCGGAGGAAACGGAGAATAGGGGGCGGTTCATGATAATGGCTCCAAAAAGGTACATTGGCAATGGCGAAAGGGAAAGTCAGAGAATAAAACCCTCGCTCTGCGTTTTCCACCATTTCATTCAAGAAAACCGGAAAACAAAAACCCCGGCACGAGACCGGGGTTTTTGAGTCATGCAGGGAGAATTCTCCCCGCATGTATTCACATCGCTTAGAACTGGACGCGAGCACCCAGATAGAAACGACGGGGGCTTGCCCAGGCGTTGCCCTGACCGAAGGTATACACACCGTCACCACCGGAGAGTTCCTGTTCACGCGTCACCGCCTGGTTGTCCAGAACGTTGAAGATGTCGAGGAAGAACTCGGTCTCGTAACCACCGAAGTCCATGGTGTACTTGGCGCGCACGTCAAGGATGCCGTAGGAATCGGTCTTGTGAGAACCTACAGTGCCCGGTGCCAGCCAGCGGGTTACCGCACCCAGTGAGTCATAGGCTGTGCCTACGCGGATCGGGGTGTGGCGACCGTACTGCGAGAAGGTCTCGCTGTAGATCAGGCCGGAGTTCCAGTTGTAGACGGCACCCAGTTCAATACCGTTGTCGAAGGTGTAGGAACCGAAGACCTTGAACAGGTGTTCAATATTACCTGGCTGCGGCCCGTACACGTTCGGCGCACGCGGGTCCAGGTACAGGAAGTCGCCCTGCAGGTCCGCGTTGCCGTCGGAGTTGGAGTTGCCGTGGGCGTCGTTATAGGAGTAGGACGCCAGCATCTGCCAGCGATCGTCCGCACTGCGACGCTTGCGGAAGGTTACTTCCACGCCTTCGTACTCACGGATACCGCCTTCCAGTGTCGCGATGAAGTAGTTCGCTGCAGGCAGTGTGGTGAAGCCGAAGTAGGACAGCGGCAGCGCATAGCCACCCACTGCTGAAGGATCGGTATAGAAGCCAAGATCGTAGTCTTCCAGAATATCCTTGGTCTCACGGTCCGTGTAGGTAACCTGGATGCTCATGTCACGACTCAGCGAGTGCTCGAAACCGATCATCTTCTCGTCGGTGTACGGAGTCTTGGTGCTTGGCGCGAAGTAACCGTCCTGCACCTGCGCACCACCACGGGTACGGAAGGTCACCCACTGGTTGCCCACATAGACCTGTTCCTCACGCACAGAACCGGACAGTGTGCCCGCGAACTGGGTCATGTCGGTACGGATCGGGTCGTAGTAACGACCGGTGAAGGCCCACACCTTGCTGCCGCCGTCACCGAAGATGTCATACACCACGCTCAGACGGGGGGCGTATTCCCAGTCGAAGGTAAACACCTTGGTCCCGTCAGTGGCGATGTGATCCCACTTCTCGGCACGTACACCCGCATTCACTGTCCAGTGCTCGTTAATGTTCCAGGAGTCCTGGAAATAGTAGGCATCGCCTTCTGTCTTGAAGCTCAGCGGGGCCCTTTGAGTCTGGTTGATACGGTAGACGTTCACCTGGGAATCCGGGTTGCCGGTGGTGGCGTTGAAGCTCAGCTCACCCAGTTCAGTGGCGGAGATGGTGCCGGAACCGTCAGTGTCCAGAAGACCCAGGAAGTAGGCATTGTTGCCGCTGGCGGCCATGCCGTCGATGATGCGCTGATAGTCGTCTTCCGACAGATCACGCTCACCCGTCCAGGTGCCGCTGACGTAATTCTTCAGCTTCATGCCGGCGTTCTGTGTGCCGATGGAGGTGTACTGGGCACCGTCACCGGTGTACTGCAGATCGTACAGACGCTCGTTGGTGGTCTGGGTGTAACCGCCCTTGAACTCGTGATAGCCGAAGGACGTGTCGAGGAAGTATTCCACGGTGATCGACCGGGTATCCTTGTTGCGGAAGTCGATGGTGTTGGAGCCGCGACCACCGCGATCGGTTTCGGCGTTGGTCACAGTGACACCGTTGTAGGCAACATCGTTACGGCTGGTGCTGTCTGCTGCGGTGTTACTCAGCTCGCCCTCGTGGCTGGCCACATCCAGGGTGACAATCAGGTTGTCCCAGGAGTGAGAATAGGAGTACTTGTAGTTGTCACCGCCCTGCACGCGCGCGCTGTCGCGGTTCGCCAGCACGGTGTAGTCGTCGGAACCATCACGTTCGTAAGGATCGTTGAAGAATTCCGCCGTCACCTTGTCATTGTCGGTGGGAGCCCAGGACAGCTTGATGAAGCCGAGGTCCTGAGTCGTGTTGACCGTACGCTGGAAGGCACCCGTTACCGGGTCGATGATGTCCTCATCACGCTCTTTGCGCTGGAAGGAGGTAAAGAACCACAACTGGTCCTGGATGATCGGACCGCCAAGTGTAAAGGCAGAGTCGTAGGTGGAGAACGTGCTGTTGGGCAGGTTCTCGTTGTCCGCTACCAGGCTGTCGCTCTGCATGTAGTAGTTCGCAGAACCGTGGAACTCGTTACCACCAGACTTCGTCACCACGCGGGAGATCAGGCCCTGACCACCCTCGTATTCGGCAGGCACACCGCCGGTGATGATCTGCTGCTCCTGAATGATCTCGGAGTTGAAGTTGGCGCCGAAGCCCCCTGTCAGGTTGTCGGTGATGTTGATGCCGTCAATGTAGTAGACGTTGTCGGTGGAGGTACCGGCTGTGTTGCCGTTGGAGTCCACTGCATCGGAGTAGTTGATACCGGACTTGGAGGACGGGTTGCCATCCAGTGTCGGCTTGGTGGTCGGTGCCAGTTGCAGGTAGGACTGGTAGTTTCGTCCTGTCGGCAGCGATTCGGTCAGATCCAGGGTCACGTCGGTGCCCACCAGAGCGGACGTGGTATCCACCAGTTGGGTGCGACCGGAACGACCTACCACGACCACCTCTTCGATCGCATTGGAGCGCTCGATGGCGTAGGTCAGGGTGAAGGTACGATCCGATACAACGCTCACGTTCTCGTTGCGCAGAGGCTGGTAGCCGGAGCCACTGACCACCACTTCGTAACGTTCGGAAGGGTCCAGACCCAGCAGACGCACTTCCCCGTCCGGGCCGGTGACACCGCTCTTCTGGGTAAGACTCTCGGGAGTGCTGGCCTGAACCATCGCACCGGGTACGGGATTGCCCGCAGCATCAGTAACAACGACTCGCAGACCGCCGGTATCGGCGAAAGCCTGGGAACTGATTGCAGCAGCCAGCAGCACGCTGGCGGCCTTGAGCCTGAAACGGGCAGGCGTTTGGTGTTTTTTCATTTTAATCCCTCATTTGGTTGGTTAGCTGGCGCCTGACTTTGAGATTGCTCTCGTGAACGCCCTGACATCACTACTCAATAATTATTTTTATGACAGTAGACGGCCCTAACGCCCTCTCTACCGGGGATACAACAGGCCCGCATGAGAGAACATCTGGATACCGAATACTGAAGACGTTCACAATTTAATGAATTCAAATCTGTTTGTCGAACACTTGTTCGCGCAAATATGGCAAAAAAGAGGCAAATTCGTCATTTAATTTGAGCGACATCCCTCGCAGGGGGGCCAAATCGCCAAATTGACCTGCGCGAACCCTGCGTTTCGCTAGGCACTGCCATCTTTTGTGGGCCTGCTGTGCAGGCAGAATGGGACGTCAGAGAGGGCTTGCCGCCCGAGACAAACGATCGTGCACATCCCCCCATTCTTCGGTCGCGGGGGGGCGCTCAAGCCAGATCGCCTGCAAACCCAGGGCATCCAGCCCGTGCAGGGTGCGGTACAGGGCCTGGGCGTAGGCCGGCTTGCGCTGGGGCATGCAAATCACTGTCGCAGACTCCGGGAAACCGGGGACAGAACCCATCAACACCGCTGCGACACGGTCGCCATGAGCACCCCTCGCCGCCAGTACCTGCTCACGGTCCCCCACGTAAAGCGGCGTGCGGGGTTGATAGTGTACTGCCACATTTCCCGGCACCACTACGTCGTGCTGTTCAGGAGTGCTTACCGGTCGTCCCGCAACACGGGCAATCTGGGACGCGGTGATCGGGCCACTGCGCAGAATCTGCAACTCGGGACCCGTCAGATCCAGAATCGTCGATTCCAGCCCCACCTGGCAGTCACCCCCATCCAGCACCGCATCGATACGGCCGTCGAGACCGGAGAGCACCTGCCCTGCGCTGGTCGGACTCAGACGCTTGTACGGATTGGCCGACGGTGCAGCTACGCCAATGCCCGTCTCCCGCAGCAGCCGCAGCAGAACAGGATGCGCAGGCATACGCAGCCCGATTGTGTCACGCCCGGCGGTAACCTCTGGCGGCACGGCGGGCGCCTTGTGCAGAAGCAGGGTCAGCGGGCCGGGCCAGAACGCTGCCGCCAGCTCGTAGGCGAGAGGCGGCACGTCCACTGCCCACTCCTCCAGCACTGCCGCTGTGCCAATGTGCACAATGAGAGGATGATTGCTGGGGCGCCCCTTGGCCCGGAAAATCTGCTTCACAGCGTCCGCGTTGCGGGCGTCGGCCGCCAGTCCGTATACCGTTTCCGTAGGGACAGCGACCAGACCCCCGCGCTGCAGAATACTCGCCGCAAAGGCAATGTCCTCGTCACGCTCGGCGTGCAACACCACCGTGGTTCGGCCTGATTTGTCTGTTCCCAACTGGTATTACCTCTGCCTCATCATCAACGGACGCCATAATAAACGGTGACACGGAAAGTCCATAATGCTCATTTGAACGTACTGCTGTGCACAGGCTCTGCGCCAATGCACCACTCCCCGAATACCACATTCAGCAACCCAGGCAGGACCCCGGCAATGACAGAAAAGCAGCAGTCGAACATACGAACCGTGTTGGCCATTGCGCTGTGTGTCGTCCTGGCCGCCCTGGTCATTCTGAGCGGAAGCAAGCACAGCGTACGTATTCACAACATCCCGGTCTTTGCACTCGCCGGCGTTCTGCCTTTTCTGCTGCACTGGCTCATGTTCCTGCCGGCCTACGCTTTCCAGACCGAACACTATTTTGATCTCACAGGTGCCGTGTCATTCATTGCCGCAATTCTGCTGGGCAACTGGGCCATCACGTCGATGGCCCTGACCCCCGGTATGCGCACCCAGTTATTGTCCCTGATGGTGCTGACCTGGGCGCTTCGTCTTGGTAGCTTTCTCTTTCTGCGCGTCAAACGGGCCGGAGAGGACCGACGGTTTCGGGATATCAAACAACGCCCCCTTCGCTTTCTGCTCACCTGGACACTGGGAGGGCTTTGGGTACTCATTACCGTTGCCCCCGCCCTGGCTGCCATCAGCTCCAGCCACTCGGTGCCCATGGGTCCGCTGGCGTATGCCGCGCTGGCACTATGGGGCATCGGCCTGATGCTTGAAGTCGTCGCAGACCGGCAGAAATCGGCCTTCCGCGCAAACCCCGACAATCGCCGGCGGTTCATCCACACGGGGCTGTGGGCCCTATCACGGCACCCCAATTATCTGGGTGAGATCATGCTCTGGCTGGGAGTCGCCCTGCTTGCTGCTCCGGCGCTGCAAGGGTGGCAGTACGGCACCCTGATTTCCCCGTTCTTTGTGATCCTGCTGTTATGCAAGGTCAGTGGCATTCCCCTTCTTGAGGCCCGCGCCGAACAGACGTGGGGACACGATCCCGAGTACCGGCGCTACGTGCAACAAACGCCCGTTTTGATCCCCTTTCTTCGTGGCAGGCACCGGGAAAATCATCAAGAATAGACACTCAACCCGCCCTTCAAAACAGTCAGAGTGCCTCCACCACATGGACGAATCGGACGCCATCGCCCGCTATTACGACGCCAACACCAGCAAGTTCTTGCGTCTGGGTGGCGCCGGTGGAACAGGGGCCATTCATCGGGCTATCTGGGCACCCGGCGTGCGGAATAAACGCGATGCCCTGATGTATCTCAACCACCTGGTTGCGAGCCACATCAACCCCCTGCCCAGCGCTGCCGGCACCGAACTCCGGCACCTGATTGATCTCGGCTGCGGCACGGGGGGAACAGCCCTGTTTCTTGCACAGACGCTGGGACTGCGGGTTACCGGCGTCACGCTGAGCCCTGTGCAGGTCAATATGGCAAATGCCAGCGCCACAGCCGGCGGCATCCGCGATCAGGCGCAGTTCCTCACCGCAGACTTTGCATCCCTGCCGCCCCTGCCGCCCGCCGATGCCTTGTGTGCCATCGAATCCTTTGCCCATGCCCACGACGCCGGCGCCTTCTTCGCGATGGCAGCAGCACTGCTGAAGCCCGGGGGTCGCCTGGTGCTATGCGACGACTTCCTGGCCGACGAACGCCCTGCCAGAGCCGAACCCTGCTTGCAGCGCGTGCGCCGTGGCTGGCATCTGAACAGCCTGATTTCGCTGACGGAATGCAAGACCCTGGCCGAGCAGCAAGGGCTGACATTGCTTCAGGATGACAACCTCTCTGCCTGGGTACGCCCCTTCCCGGCGCCCCTGCTGTGGCTGCTGAGCAACATCACCCGCCTGCCGCTCAACACTCCCTACTGGCAGAATCTGTCGGGTGGATCGGCATTGCAGGTGTGCGGAAAAATGGGTTGGACCGAGTATCACGCACTGGTTTGGGAACGGCCTGGAAATGCCCCAAAAGAAAGGGGGCCATAAGGCCCCCTTGCTTTGTCTTTACGATCAGACGTGTTGCTATCAGAAGCCAGGTGCCCAGTCGATGGATACCCAGAACTGACGGCCCCAGGGCTGCTGCAGACGGCTCTCGAAACCACCCAGAACCGGCAGACGCTGGGGCTGCTGGTTGAAGATGTTGCGAATACCACCGCTCATCGTCACTTCACTTCCGAAGAAGTCATTGAAGATGTAGGCGTACTGACCGTTCACCACCCACTGACCCTCAATGATGCGAGGAGCCGGGAACTTGGAGAACAGGTTGTTCACCGCATCGTCGAAGATGACGTTGTGAGAGTAGGTCGCGGTCAGAGACGCACTGTGGTTGCCCATGAACCAGCTCTCACGAACAGTGGTCTTGAACTTCGGCAGCGGCGGAACCACACCGGAGTTGGCGTTCTGGTAACCCAGCGCGTCCTTGATGCCACCGAACAGGTCTTCATACTCATACTTGGTGTAGTAAGACGTGCTGAAAGACGTGTTGAAGGTACCCCAGTTGTCTGTGTTGAAGCGGTAGTCCACCTTGCCGTCGAACAGATCGATCCATACGGAGCTGATGTTGTTCGCCTGACGGATCACACGCAGTACCTGACCATTGTTGTTCAGGTCACGGATCACACCGCTTGCGCCAGTGTTGTCCTGAGTACGCAGCCACGCATCGGCAGCAATACGAGTGGCAGAACCCGGAGTCGTGGTATACGCCTCCTCAGTAGAGCCGATCGCCTGCAGCATACGCGTGAACTGGGCGTTTACAGTCTCATCGTTACTCAGCGTACGAATACGGTCTGTGTACTCGATGGTCTGGTAGTCCAGGCTCACGCTCAGACCGTCCAGGGAACCACCCGGCTCCCAGGTGAAGCCCAGGTTCTTCATCACGGAAGTCTCAGGCTTCAGGTTCGGGTTACCGGAGGAACAGCCCGCCGCACCGGTCAACTGACCGCCAGTGATCTTGTCCAGACCGAAGAAGACCTCGGAACAGCCTTCGTTCGGGTCATAGGGACGAGACTGGGTGGCAGTCGGGGCCAGGAAGCTCTTGCCCCAGGAGGCACGAACCGCCAGCTCGGGAGTTGCTTCCCAACGGATCGCCACTTTCGGCGTGGTTGCATCCAGACCGAAGTCCTTGAACTTCTCGTGACGCACCGCTACCTGGGCAGCCACGGTTTCGAGAATGGGGATGTCCAGCTCGATAAACGCCGCGTACACCTTGTTGTAGTAGGTGTCGTCCTTGGGCGGGGTGTCCACGATGTTCACGTTGTAGTCGGACTGTGTCAGTTCCAGCGGGTTGTTGCCCAGGAACTCGGTACGGTCACGCATCTGGAAACCGGTCGCCATCTGCAGCGCACCGGCAGGCAGATCAAACAGCTCGCCTGCGATGGTGGTCTCGAAGATGTCCAGCTCGTCGTCGTTGGAAGTTACGTTGTCCACGTTCTCGAACAGCCAGTCCACCAGCTCCTGGCTGTTACGCGTCGTGGCCTCGTTGTAGTAGGGCGAACGGGGGTCGGCAGAACCGAAGGGGTTCCAGTATTCATTCCCGTTGGGACCGCCCTGGCCGAGCAGTGCCTGTTGCATCTTGCCCATGTGCAGCAGTTTCTCGTCCACGTTGCGACGCTCAAACTGACGGGAGTACAGCGCATAGCCGCTCCACGTGTCGCTCATGTCGAAGTTGGCCTGCAGCTTGTAGCGCTGGGTGTAGTACATCACCGGCTGCAGACGCGCACCTGTGATCTTCTCGAAGTGGCTCGGCCAGTGCTCCGGGTCCAGCAGGGTAAACGGACGGAAGTTGTACGGCACCACATCGAAGCCATAGGGGTTGGCCGGGTGGCTGGCAGGCACGACCAGTCCGTTACGGTTGTTGGTGTTCTGACCGTAGGTACCGGTGTTACGGTTCTGCACCTTGCGGAAGCTGTGGTTCATGGTGAACTCGAAGTTCAGCCAGTCGTTGGCTTCCCAGGTAGCGTTGTTGTACAGATTGTACTCGCTGGCCTCACCCTGCAGATCCCACTGGGGTGTGTAGTACCAGTAACAGCCGGAAGCACCGACCGGATAACCGCTGGGGCCGCTACGCTGAGCACCGTAAACCTGTTCTTCCGGCGTACCGAAGGTACCGCAGCTCGGGTCACGCAGGCTCGGTCCAACGACCGTACCACCGTGCACACCACCGATCACCGGGTTCGCGCCGTTCACCTTGCGGTATTCACCCGGGTTGCCGGAGGAGGAGTAACCATAGGCAACTTCCGCAGTGCGCATGCGCTCGTAGGTCATCAGGGAGCCCTGATGCTTCCCTTCCAGGGCACCTACGTAGTTGATGCCGTTGTCAAAAGACTTACCCCACAATACGGACGCGGAGTAGTCTTCTACCTGCGCCTTCTCATCGCGCTGGTAGTAGGTACGGGCCTTGACGCCGTCAAACTCCTTGATCGGGATCATGTTCACCACGCCGGCAACCGCGTCGGAACCGTACAGGGCGGAACCCCCGTCCAGTACCACTTCCAGGCGGTTCAGAGCGATATCAGGGAACATGGCGCTAACGGTGCTGCTGACTGTACGCAGGCCGTCGGCGAGTACCAGGGTAGAGTTCTCGCCCAGACCACGCAGGTTGAAGGTGGCACCGGTAGAGTCCTGACCACCGTCCTGGCCGGCGTTCACGTTGGCCACGGTGTCAGTGTTCTGGGTAAAGGTCAGGTCACGAATATACTGCCCGATGGACGGGGCACCGGATTCGTACAGATCTTCCTGGCTGACCGTGGCAACGTTGGCTTCCTGAGCAAAAGCAGAGTTACGGATATAGGATCCAGTCACCACCACTTCTTCTACTTCAGCATCGTTGTCCTGAGCCAAAACAGCGGCGGGTAATCCAATTACGGAAATGGCCATGACAGCCTGGGTCAATCGGTACAGCTTATTACGCTTGAAAAATGTATTCACGCAATAATCTCCCTAGAGTTATTTTAATTAGCTAAAGCCTTTTCGACGCCCATAATGTGGGACAGAAGTGTAGAGAGGCGAAGAAAGGTTCGCGGGATTGTATTAGCTTTCTAAAGAAAAGTTCAATTTATTTAAAATAAATTAAGCGCTACGTGTAACACTTTATTACAGTTTAAAGAACTCCCGCCAAATCAAAGGTCAAAAATAATTTCTCTGAAAATTCTATCCTTTTTCTCCGGCGAGATTTTTCTGCATTTTTACGTGCGGTATTCCTACCTCATCAAAGGTTTTTCCGCAGATTGAATACCCCATTTTCCTGTAAAATTCCACGGCTGTAATCCGGGCATTTAGAACGATAATTTGCGCTCCTTCATGCAGCAGAATCTGTTCTACCGCCAGCACCAGGCGGCGACCGAGGCCACGCTTCCGACAGTTTTCCGAAACAGCCATTTGCCTTATCTTATAGGTGTTCTCCCCAAGATCCCTGACACAGAGGCACGCCGCAAGAGTGTCACCGCGAACAGAAACAAGAGCAAAATGCCTCTGCCATTGCTCACCTTCCAGATCCTTTTCATCCAGAACTCTGCCCAGAGGAATTCGCAACACTTCGTTGCGCAGCAAGAGCATGCTTTCGTACTCCGCCGTCGCAAAAACCAACTCTTTTAATTTGACATCTAAACAATTCATTTTTGACTCTTTTTGACAGCTCCCGCCATCCTGGAGGCAATTGCCTGAAAATCTTAACGGAACAGATGTCCCATATATCGAACACTAGTTCGATAGAAAATTATTTAAAAACAAGCACACTTCATTATGAAATCTTCGTTATCTGCTGCGGGCATACCGCAGCCCTCCCGAAAAATGCGCAGCGAACACCCGAATACCAGACTCAGCCTGCCTCATTCCAGTGCAGAAACCTGCCAAACCCGAGTCACCCCGGCCAGATGACACAAGACCCTCCAGCGCCCGATGTACGGGCTGAAGGAAAGTGGACGTGAATGCGGTCATTGTGCGCAGGCTTCTGTAATGCTTGCAAAGACTGCTATATTGCCCCTTTCCTGATCGGAATGGCTTACAACAATATCAAATCATCAGGCTTTCAGGCTGAGGCCCACCTTCCCCTGGAACCAGTGCGCCTCACACCAGCAAAAGGAGAATTTGCCCATGCGTCACCGCACCCTGCTCAGCACCGCCATTGCCCTTGCAATGCTGCACTCCCCGGTTTTCGCCCAGACACCAAACACACCCCTGGCCATTCTGGTCCCCGGCGGCGGCACCTACTCACGCACGATCTCGACGGATTCAGAGGCAGCGCAGGCCTTCTTTGATCAGGGCCTGCGCATGGCATGGAGCTTTTACTTCCCGGAGTCCATTGCCTCCTACCAGGAAGCCTCACGCCTGGACCCGAACAGCCCCATGCCCTACTTCGGCCTCGCCCATGCCGCCGGCCCCAACCCCAACAGCCGCTATCAGAACCTGCCTGATGACCCCCAGGGTTCAGGCCTGGCAGCCATTCGACAGGCACTGGCACTGGCAAACAACGGCACCGCCAAAGAGCAGGACATGATCAATGCCCTGTTTGTGCTCTACAACAAGGACGCCATTGCGGATTCACGCCAGCGGGATCTGGCCTACGTCGATGCCATGCGCAACCTGCGCCAGAAGTACCCGACAGACCCGGACATTCATACCATCTTCGCCGAAGCCTATATGAACACCACCCGCTGGGATTACTGGGAAGCCGACGGCAGCGCCAAGCCCGGCACCGCCGAGGCCCAGGAGGCGCTGGAAACAGCCATGCGACTGGATCACGACCACCCGGGCGCCAACCATCTGTATATCCATTTGATGGAGGGCTCGGCGCAGCCCGAGCTTGCCATGCCGGCGGCGCAGAAACTGGAAGCCACCGTGCCCATTTCCGGCCACATGGTGCACATGCCCGGACACATCTACCTGCGCGTCGGGGAATACGAGAAAGCCATCGACATCAACGAACGCTCGCAGATCGTGGATCAGCAGTTCTCGGAAATCTGGGGTCAGACCAACTTCCCCAACATTGGCACCTACGGCCTGTCGCACAAGTCACACGCGCCGCACGCGCTGGATTTCGTCCGTTACGCCAACATGCTGCAGGGCAATTACGCCAAGTCTTCCGCAGCGGCGGATGAGGGTGCCGCCAGTGTCGGGGTGGCGGTGGAGGCGGTGAATCGCGGCCAGAAGCGCATCGTGCACTCCTGGATTGTGGACAAGGTCTTCGGCAAGTGGGACAAGATTCTGGGCAGCGAACAGAGCCACGGGGGGACGCCCTACCTGGACGGCATGTGGAGCTATGTCCGAGGCAGCGCCCTGACCTCCACCGGACAACTGGCTGCCGCGGATGCCGAACTGGCGAACATTCGCCGCCAGGCCGCTGACCCGACTGCGGACTCCTCCGGTGTTGGCCCGACGCCGGCCTCTCACATCCTGCAACTGGCTGGTTTTGCTCTGGAGGGCGAGATCAGGGAAGCGCGTGGCGATCTGGCAGGCGCCATCGCCGCCTATACCCGCGCGGTGGAACTGCAGGACGCGTCCAACTACACCGAACCGCCCGACTGGTCCCAGTCCATCCGCCTCTACCTCGGCGCCGCCCTGCTGGAAGCCGGGCGCCCGGCAGAGGCCGAAGCGGTATATCGCAAGGACATGGAATGGAACCAGCAGAACGGCTGGGCCACCTTCGGCCTGGCCCAGGCGCTGGAAGCCCAGGGCAAGCACCAGGAGGCCGTTATCGTCAAACGCCAGTTCGACTCCTTCTGGCGTAACGCAGACGTCACCCTGACCCGTTCACGCTTGTAGGAGAAAAGCCCATGAATGCCGCCATCCGTTCGCTGCATGTCTGTTTTGGCCTGCTCTGCCTGCTGCTCGCGCAGTCCGCACTGGCGCAGGCGAGCGATGCAATCAGACATACCGTGATGGCGGACGGGCATCCTATCGCCCTATGGGAAAAGTCCGTTCCCGCGCCCAAGGGGCACATCCTGTTGCACCATGGGCGAACCTGGAGCTCGATTCCGGATTTCGACCTGCAGGTTCCCGGGGAATCCCTGTCGCTGATGGAAGGTTTCAATGCTCTCGGATACAGCGCCTGGGCGATGGATGCCCGTGGCTATGGGGGCACGCCCCGCGACGCCACAGGATGGAACACCCCGGATCGCGCCGCCGCAGACATGGCCGAGGTATTGAACTGGCTGCAACAGCACAACGGCGTTGGCAGCACAGTGTGGGGTTGGTCCTACGGCTCCATGGTGGCGCAACTGACCGCCCAGCGTTACCCGCAGAACATCCGCAATCTCGTCCTGTTCGGCTACCCCACTGATCCGGATGCAAAGATTCCGGTCAACGGCAATGAGGGAGCACCGGAAGAACGGGTGAACACGGCGGAAGCTGCGGCGTCTGACTTCATCACGCCCGGCTCCATCAGCCAGCACGCCATTGATGTGTATGTCGCTGCAGCACTCGCCGCCGACCCGATACGGGCCGACTGGCGCAATCTGCACGAGTGGAATGCCCTGGATGGCGCCCAGTTGCGCGTCCCCACCCTGCTGTTGCAGGGTGAGTTCGACCCCCTGGCGAACACTGACGCCCATGCCCGTTTCTTTGCCCGTATCGACAACCCTAACAAGCAGTGGGTAGTGCTGGCAGGTGGCGATCACGCGGCACTACTGGAGACACCGCGCGCCAGACTGATCAAGGCAACGATCGATTTCATCGAGTGGCTGGAGCACTAGCAAAGCACCGGGCTAGAAATTGCCCCGCACCTTGAAAGCATAACGACGCCCGGTCGTGGAACACGCCCACTCAATTTCCTTCAGCACGTTATTCAGAATATGTCCGTCGTAGCGTTTGCGCATGGGACACATCTGATAATCCTCCAGATTGTTGGCTTCAAACCTGTAGGTCAGCCCTGCGAACCCGACCTTCTCAATATAGAAGGTGAGATCACTGCCGGTGGCAATGCTGTAGCGATTGTCGATATCCCAGGCAAAACGGCCGCCATCAATTCTGCCATTGTAGGTCAGCCCGTAGTTCATTCTGTACTGCGGCAGATCATGCCGATAGGAGAAGCGGTAACTGCCGCGATCATAAGGTGGAAACCCGTGCTCCCTGGGCACCATCGGATCATTATGGAACTCGGATTCCTGAACGGTGACCGCCGAGGTGAACAGCGCCTGGGGAAGTCCGATAAAGCCAAGCCTCAGACTGGCGTTGAGCACCAGGCCATAGGCAGCCGCCGAGCCGATATTTCCGTTGGTCGTCTGCAATACCGTGGGCGTGGAGATATCAACCTTGCCAATCTTGTTGTCATATTCGTAGTGAAAATAGCGGGCGTTGATCGCGCCGCGGTCGTCCGGCAGACGATAATCCAGCGTCACCTCGCCGCGCAGACTCTCTTCCGGTTCCAGATGGGGATTCCCCGCCACCGTGTCCTGATCGTCGTCGCGCTCGTTGGTGGCGCGAGAGAAGTCCGCAAAACTCAGTTGCGACACCACACGCTCCAGTGTCGTGCGCAATTGCAGGGAATTGCTGATGTTATAGCGAAAGTCCACTTTGGGTTTCAGGTACTGAAAATCACGTTCGTTGCTCAAATCACCACTTTGTGAAATGGTAGAAAATTCCGCCACCAGCGAGCTCTCCAACGACATTTTCGGATTGATCTGCCAGTTGTGGATCACAAAGGGTTCGTAACGGATTTCTTCCACCGTGGAATTCGCATTGGGTAGCGGCACCGGAGTCAGGCCGCCGTACTCCGGGTCTCCACCGCTCGCTCGCAGCACCCCCTGTTTCAGATTCGAGTCCTGAATGGTCTGCGCCGCCTCGATCCCGAACTCGATGCCCTGACCTTCCCTCAGATTCATCGTATAGGAGTTCCGGGTAATGCGCTCGCGATAGCGACTGGTGGTCTGCAGAAACAGATTCTTGCTTTCGACTCCACCTGGCGTGGTGGACAGGAATCGCTCGCGAAGCACATCGGTATGCTTGTCGTTGACGATCAACAGCCCCTTGATGCGATTGCCGCTTTCAAAGCCGTGCTCATAATCTCCACCAATTTCCCAGTTGTCATTGGTGGACGGAATTGCCTCACGCTCATAGGTGACAACCGGGCTCGCGAAGTTGTAGTTGGTGATGGTGCGATTGAGCTTTGCGGGCGGATCACTCTCGTTGTAAAGCATGTTGAAGGCAATGCGATCACGCGGGGTCAGTGCATAGGAGATATTGGCATTCAGCGTGTAATCGGTCTGATCCTTGTAGCGATCGAAGGCAATCGTATCGTTCGGCGACAGGTCGCCATTGATACTGTGCTCAAAACTTTCCGTGTGCTCATAGGCGGAGGCAACAGTTCCGCTGAGCAGATAGTTCAGCTTTCCCGACTGACCACTCCAGGAAAGAGAGCCACCCGGCTCTACCGTTCCGTCTGCAAAGTGGGTGGCGTTCACTTCTGTCGAAATACTGGAGCGGGAAAGCGCCTCCCGCAGCACGATGTTGACGATCTGCCCACTGTTCTGCACATCCAGATCGCTGGAGCTTCCCCGGATAATCTCGATGTAATTCACTTCGCTGGCCGCGATCCGGTCGAGCTGACTGCTGGCCTCGTTTGCCTTGCCCGCCAGCCGCTTGCCATCGATAAGAATCTGCGCGCTAGAGCCCAGCCCCCGGTCGCCGCCGGAACTGGAGTTATTGGTGCCCAGAATCATCTCGATTCCCGGAATTCTGTCCAGCATGTCATTGACGGTAATGGGGGCGTATTCAACAAAATAATCGCTGGGAAAACGGACCGTGGAATCGTTCTCGCCGGATTGCTGCGCATGAGCAGTCGCAACAGCGATGCTGAGGCACAGCACAGAAAGGGGAACCCGAGTTTGTTTCAACATGATATGACTCCTTGTGTTTGCCAGGTGACCTTCCCGGGCCACGATGATAATGGTCTACGTTTCGACTGCTGCCGCAGCCGCCCTCAACTCTTCCAGAAGTCGGGCGGCACGCTCGACTCCAAAGCGCTCCTCAAACCTCGCCTGCGCGTCCCGCCAAAGCGCCAGCGCCTGCTCAAGCTGCTTCAGGCCCTGCTCCGTGAGCTGGATGTCCTTGCGTCGCCGATCCTGCTCCGAACGCATCATTTCCAGCAGCCCGTCACGCTCCAGCAGTTGCAGATTGCGCCCCAGGGTAGTTCTGTCCATCTCCAGCGACTGCGCCAGCGCATTGATCGACATGGGCCCCTTCTGCATGAGCATGATCAGCAGGGTAAGCTGGGTAATCCGCACGCCGCTGGGCAGCAGCATCTGGTCGTAGAACTGGGTCAGGTGACGACTGGCATGCCGCGCGTTGAAGGCATAACAGGGGACTTTGGTGGGATGCACTGTCTCATTCCAACTGCAATAAGCGTAATTACGCGCATAATGAGAGTATATACACCTATAGTCAAGCGCTACACAGTCGCGTTCTCCAGCGCCGTGTGATTTACTGGTGCAAAAATCGTCGGGAGGGTTCTGAAGATGCAATACAGTCGAGGCTGGCGGCTGCTGCACTGGACCATTGCGCTGTGCGTTATGACACTGATACCCGTGGGCTTGCTGATAGACGCAAGAACCGAAGCCAATCTCTGGGACAGCACCACCGACCTGCTCTACGGAATCCACAAGGCGCTGGGCTTCAGCGTGTTGCTGCTGATGCTACTGCGGGTTGCCTGCAAACTCTGGCTGCAAGCCCCGGACTACCCGGCAAGCCTGTCACGGCGCCAGATCGTCGCCGCCAAAAGCCTGCATCATCTGTTTTATGTGCTGCTGATTCTGGTGCCCCTGCTCGGCTGGGCCGGCGTCACCGCCTTCCCCGCCCTTATCATCATGCCAGGCGTCGAACTGCCTGCCATGCCAGGCGTCCCGGTGGATCAGGCCCTTGCCGAGAAGCTGTTCCGCATCCATGGTGTCTGCGCAATTGTTCTGGCCTGCCTGGTGCTGGGACACATAGCCGCAGCGCTCTACCATCGTTTCCTGGTCAAGGATGACGTGTTTCAGCGCATGTGGTTTCGCCGCCGCTAGGCAAACAGGGCATTGATCCAATACGCCGCTGCCGGCGTAACACAGATGCTACTCAATGTATCCCTTCAGATGGAGCCGCACTTTCCGTTCGGCTCCATTTTTTTATGTGGAAGCCGGGTATTCGCAGAAGTTTCGCAGAGGGCAGGCACCGCGGTGCCGCAGTAGAGGAGGAGCCAGAAGCAGGAGGTCTGCTTCTGGCTCACAGACGAGTATTTTTCATTGCGATCCCGTGTATCGAATTCTTGTTATGGATTGGGGTGCACAAGCAGCAATCGTCTCTTGAACGATGACGCCGGGTCCGCAAATCACTCAGTACGCGGTACGAAGCTGAACTTCACATTGCTGCGCACGGGAACTGCAACACCGTTGTCCATGACCGGCTCGAACTGCCAGCGGGAAATCGCATTCAGGGCGGATTTCGTGAACTGGCCGGAAGAGGCTTCTGCAATCGCAGGAGTGGCCACAGAGCCATCGGCAGCAACAGTGAATTCAACCAGCACATAGCCATCCACACCGGCCATATCGGCGAACAGGGGGTATTCAGGAGCAACGCTTTCGCGAACCGTCAGTTGTGTGCTGCTCATGTAGCGGCCAGCCATCTCGTCGGCAGAAGCGGAAACAGCAGTAACAGCCAGCGCCAGAGCAGAGGCAGAAAGAACAATCTTGCGTGAAGACAGAATAGACATGGTAAAGACCTCGATAGTGATGCGTGAATGTTGGCGTGACATCTGAGAGGTGAGGAGAGGATCAGTCTCATGTTCCATCAGTGGCACACCCAGACATTAGCAATCCGCGGGCCAACTTTTTATTGTTATTAATTTCAACAACTTAGTGCTTTTTGGGGAGGGACGCACCTGGATTTTGGTGCACTAGAAAAATGCATGGCGTTCCAATTTTGTGCAGAATGGTAACGTTTTTTGGGTCGAAAGGTATCATTTTGTGACAGTTCTGCAAGATGAGCCCTCCCGCCAAAATCTTCAGGCAATAAAAAAGGGAGCTGTTCGCTCCCTTTCCGTGACGTGCGGGTTCCAGCGGAACCCTTGCATGCATGAGAATATGCACGGGAAGTGTCACGCACTTACCCGAAGGAGATGACTCCCTGACACTCACCTGCACCAAAGTCCGCTGAAACCTGCGTTTGATCACTAGACATTGGATCACCTCCTTTTCAATTATCAGTTGAAGAGCCTTGAGAGTAATCGCCGGGCCACACCCTGTCAATGCGCAGCCCGACACCCAATACTTCACCCGCAACGCTTGTCGCCACGGGTGATGTAAGCCAATATGCGCGCTTTCACCCAGGGGAGCCGACATGGACGGGATACGCCACGAGCTGAATCGGCTGGGCCTGTTCGGAATCGCCGGCATCGGGCTGGGCGCCATGGCGCTCGCCATGCTGATATCTCCCCTGCCGGACACGCTGTGCTGGGGAAGCCTGGCTGCAGGCGTATGGGTGCTGGCCTGGCGGCAAACCTCCCTCAGACTCCCGCTGAACCGCGCGACACCCGACTCCCCACTTTACCCCTCTCTGGGCAGCGCCAATCGTCTTACCCTGCTGCGAGGCTATCTGATCGCCCTGAGCGCCGGCTTCCTGCTGCTGCCAGACAGAAACCCCTGGCTGCCCTGGCTTCCTGCCTTCTTCTATTCGGTGGCCGCCATTCTCGATCGCGTGGATGGCTTCGTTGCGAGACGCAGCGGCCAGAGCACCCTGCTGGGCGCCGCGCTGGATACTGTGTTCGACGCCATGGGTCTGCTGATTGCGCCGCTTCTGGCCGTCATGAGCGGCAAGACACACTGGTCCTATCTCAGCGTCAGCCTTGCCTATTACGTGTTCCATCTGGGGCTGCGCCAGCGCCAACGGCAGGGACGGCCGGTCTATCCCCTGCAACCCAATACCCTGCGCCGAACCCTGGCCGGATTCCAGATGGGCTACGTCGCGGTCGTGCTGTGGCCGCCTTTCGAGGCTGCGGTGACGGTACCTGCCGGCGTCGGGTTCATGCTGCCCCTGCTGCTCGGCTTTCTGGTGGACTGGGGAGTTGTCAGCGGACGCATCGATGCACAGCAGCCACGCACAAAAGCCCTGTTCGACCGTCTGCAGCACCTCTGCCATCACGGGTGCCAACCCCTGCTGCGGGCACTGTGCGCGGCCTGTCTGCTGTATGCCCTGGCGGGCAACACGGCGTCTCTCAGTTTTCTGGCACTTGCAGGCACTTCGGCCCTGTCCATTCTTGGCGGAGTGGCCGCCCGCATTGGCGCACTCACGCTGATCCTGCTGATCGCCCTGCACCCGGATCCGGTCATCAACAGTCAGGCATTTCTGCCACTGCTGCTCTGCACCATCTGGGTCATGCTGCTGGGCAGCGGGCGCGGCAGCCTGTGGCAAGGCGACAGTGACTGGGTAGAACGCCACGACGGTGCCGCATGAAACACGCCTGGGTGCTCACACTTGCCCTCTGGCTGGGCGCACTGGCACTGGCCGGCATCGCGCTGAGACAGATGCCCCTGGGCAATATCCTGCATGCCGCCGGGCAACTCTCGCTGCAACAGGTGCTGGTATGGGCAGCACTCAATCTGGCCGTGATGCTGCTGTCGGCCGAGCGCTGGCGTCAGTTGCTGCTGGCACTCGACACCGGGGTCTCCCTGACGCGCCTGCTGACAAACAGACTCGCCGGACAGACCATCAGCTTCCTGACCCCCGGCCCCCAGTTTGGCGGTGAACCCCTGCAGGTCCTCTGGCTTGTCCGGCGTGACAGGGTTCCTTTGTCCCGCGCTCTGCTCAGTCTCGGCCTGGATCGCCTGCTGGAACTCTGGGTCAATTTCTCGGTGCTGCTCCTCGGCCTGCTGATTGTTCTGGGAATGGCGGGCGGTGTGCTCCCACAGGACAGACACACCATGATCGTCGTGCTCGTGCTGCTGGGTCTGCTCTCGGGGATACTGCTTCTGCTGCTGCGCCGACCGCACGGCTGGTTGCGCCCCTTGCGACAATGGTGTCAGCGCTGGCAGCACCACCCCAGGCTCGCGAACATGGACGCGCACTGGGAAGCACTCGACAATGACATGAAGCAACTGAGCGGACAGTCCTCCTGGCTGCTTCCTCGCTGCCTCATGATTTCCCTGCTGATCTGGAGCGCCATTCTGATCGAGCTTTGGTGGCTGACCCTCTGTGCAGGCATCGATATTCACCCCGCCGGTTTTGCCCTGCTCGCCGTGAGCATTCGCCTGGCCATGTTGCTGCCCCTGCCTGGCGGCATCGGCAGCATCGAGACCGCCGTCCTGTGGACGGCCCCCCTGATCGGCGCTGACCTGTCCCAGGCCCTTGCCCTTCTCTTGCTGATGCGTTCGCGGGATCTGGTACTGCTTCTGTGCGGACTCGCGGCTCTTGTCGCGCAGTGGACGCGGCAAGGAACAGATTGACGCTGGCACGCCCACCGCAGATCAGGCAGTATTGCGTCGTTGCCTATTCATTCCATTGTTTACGGGGCGTGGTCATTCCGCCTCTGCCATTGACACGCGACTACTCAAGACGCGACCAGGAGACACCCCATGCGCACCCTACTGACCCTCGGCCTGCTGGCCTCGCTGCTTGCCTGTTCGGACAACTCCAGCACTGACACCCCCGCAGAAGCCTTCGACGTGCTGCTGCACGGCGGCAATCTTTACAACGGCGATGATGCTCTGCCGGTCGTGGGAGACGTGGGCATTCGCGGCCAGCGCATAGTCGCCCTGGGCGGAGACCTCAGCGCCCACCCAGCCGAGATGGTGCTGGATGTTACCGGTCTGGATGTCACCCCCGGCTTCATCGATATCCACAGCCACGCCGTCGGCAGCGATCTCAACGATGACCTGTACCGCTGGCCCGACGCCGAGAATCTCATTCGCCAGGGCGTCACCACCGTGATAGGAGGACCTGACGGCTCCTCTCCCCTGCCGATTACCGACACCTTTGCGGCAGTGGAGGCCGTGCACCCGGCGGTCAACTTCGGCACCTTCGTGGGCCACGGATCGATTCGTGAATTGATTGTGGGAGAGCAGGATCGTCCCGCAACGGAAGAAGAAATGGAACTGATGCGCGAGCAGGTGCGTCTGGCCATGGACGAAGGCGCCTTTGGGCTTTCGTCCGGACTGATTTATGCGCCCGGCCGCTTCGCCGACACCGAGGAAGTGATCGAGCTGGCCAAGGAGGCTGCCCCCTACGGCGGAATCTATATCAGCCACATGCGCGAGGAAGGACTGGCGGTGCTCGACAGCGTGGCCGAAACCATTCGCATCGGCGAAGAAGGCGGCCTGCCCACCCAGATTACGCACCACAAGATTGTTGGCGCGCCCATGTGGGGCAGCTCCGTGGAAACCCTGGCCATGGTGGATGCCGCCATTGAGCGCGGCGTGGACGTGTCCATCGATCAGTACCCCTACACTGCCTCTGCCACCAGCCTGACCATTCTGTTTCCGGGCTGGAGCCTCGACGGCGGTCGCGGCGCACTGCTGGCACGCATGGAAGACTCCGTGCAACGCCAGCAACTGAAAGCGGAGATCGTGCACAACATCGAGGTGGACCGCGGAGGCAATGACCCGGCCAACGTGGTGATCGCCACCTGCCCGCACGACGACACCCTCAACGGGCGCAATCTCAGCGAGATTCTGCGCATGCAGGAACGTACAGTCAACAAGGAGAATGCGGCAGAGCTGCTGATGGAACTGGTCGCAGCCGGCAACTGTGGCGCCGTGTTTCATGCCATCAATGAGGACGATGTGCGCAACATCATGCGTCACCCGCGCACCATGGTGTCGTCCGACGGCGGCGTCATGGGACCGACCGAGCGCATGCCGCATCCGCGCAATTATGGCACCTTCGCACGTGCGATCGGGCACTATGCCCGCGACGAGGGCGTCATTCCCTTGCACACCGCCATCTACAAGGTTTCAAAACTGCCGGCCGATCGCATCAGCCTGTCTGACCGCGGCCGCCTCGAAGTGGGCGCCGTTGCCGACATTGCGGTACTGGACCTGAACGAGGTTATTGATACCGCCACCTTCGACAATCCGCACCAGTACGCCAAAGGCGCCCACCATGTGTTTGTCGGCGGCGAAGCCGTGTTGCTGAACGAAGAGATGACGGATGCCCGCCCGGGTGTGATTCTGCGCGCGACGGATTACCACTGAGAAACTTCCTGGCGCCCCGGCGATTCGGGGCGCCAGGCAATATTATTTTCCGAAGGCCTGGCGCCATGCCGCCCAGCACTGGGCATTTTCCCACAGCTTGACCTGCACTGTACCCTGCCCGGGAATCTGCAGTTGCCCCATCATCTGCTCGCAGATGATGCGACTGAAATGTTCGAGGCTGGGGTTGAGGCCGGCAAACTCGGCCTTGTCATTCAGCAGCGCGTCCCGGTAGTCATCCACCACCTGAGTCATCGCCGCCTCGATATCCATGATGTCCACCAGGTAGCCATGTTGATCGAGTGTGGCCGCCTCGATGCTGAATTCGAGCACATAGTGATGGGCGTGAGGATGGTTCTCGCTGCCCCAGTCGCCCCCGACAAGGTAATGGCGGGCAATGAAGTCTCGCGTGACGGCAACGGTATACATGATGATTTTCCTTTTGCTGAATTTCAGTCGTAGACGAACACGGCCTGCACAACATCTTCCGCCCCACGATGCAGACGATCGTAGAGCTCGGCGGCATCCTGCAGTGCAACTCGATCACTGATCAGGCGCGAGGGCCGCACAGTGCGCAGCATGTCGAGTGTCGAGGCGAAGCGCCGCGCCTTGTCCCAGCGACCCGTGAGTTCCGGCGCCAGGGTGCTGACCTGACTGGTACGAATCGTGAGCCGATTGCGATGCGCCTTGCCACCCAGCGCCACGGGCGCCGCTTTGCTGCCGTACCAGCTTCCCACAAGAATGCGCGCTGCAAAACCGGCACAGTCGATGGCGGTATCAAGAGCCTGGGGCACGCCGCTCACTTCATAGACAAGATCCATTCCCGGCGAAGAAAGACCCAGGACCCCTTGTGAATCGTCGTCGAGGCCAGCTACACGATGCACCCCGAAATCACTGGCAATCTCGCGGCGGCGGGCCAGCCCATCGATGCCCGACAGGGTTTGCAGCGGAAAGCGGGCCAGCAAGGCACTGAGCAACAGCCCCACCACCCCGAGGCCGATCACCAGAACCCGCTCGCCCAACAGAGGCGCACCATCGTGGACGAGATTGACTGCCGTTTCCATGTTGGCAAGGAACACGGCATCGTCGAAGGAAAGATCATCAGGCAGAACAATCACGCTCTCGGGCGTCGCCAGAAAATGACTGGCATGCGGAGCGAAAGCAAACACGCGCTTGCCCAGCCACGACGCCTCCACCTCTGCGCCTGCCGCCTCCACCTCACCCACGCAGGCGTAGCCATACTGCAGTGGAAACCTGGCGGAACCGGAAAGCGATTCCAGGCTGGCATCCAGCGCCATATCGGCAGGCACCTGGCCACGATACACCAGCAATTCGGTGCCCGCGCTGACGGCGGACAGACGGGTGCGCACCCGCACCTCGCCTGGGCGCGGCCGGGGCATGTCCACACTGCGCAGTTCCACGTTCAGCGCATCACGAAACCAGACCTGCTGTGCTCGCGCAGTCATGACAAACCATCCTCAGCAGAACGCGCGTAGCGGAGCCTTCCCCACATGATGAGATCGTCCCCAAGGCGTTCGGTATGAATCGGTGAAATACGGGGGATCTGCTGTTCAGCGTTCAGGCCCAGATCGGGCACTGCCTTGTAGCCTCCCACCAGCGCCGGGGCGACTGTCAGCACAATTCCGTCAGCGAGCCCCGCACGCAGAAAGCCGTTAATGACCTGTGCACCGCCTTCCACCATGACGTGACGAATGCCACGATCTGCCAGGCGGACCAATGCGTCATGCAGATTCAGGTGCCCGTTCTCCTCCGTGTCAACGGCAATCAGCTCGACATCCTCGCGGGGCTGCCCGGCATTCGCCGCGCTGGTCAGCACCCAGCAACGGTGGCTGTCGCCCTGACACAAACGCGCACTCACCGGCATGCGCAATTGACTGTCGAGCACGACCGGCTGCGGGCTGGGGCCGCTGCATTCACGCACGGTCAACTGCGGATCGTCCGCCAGCACGGTTCCGATACCCACCAGAATGCCATCGTGCAGGCTGCGCAGGCGGTGTGTCAGTTGCAGGGAGTCGCGGTTGCTCAGCACCAGGGGGTGGCCCGGGCGCAGGGCCAGACTGCCGTCCCAGCTTTGCGCATAGCACAGCGTGACCCAGGGCCTGTCTGTGGGGCCGGAGGCGGTCTCCCGCTGCAGCCAGTGCGCGACCTGTTGACTGATTGTTGTTGGCATAGCGGCGAATGGTAAGACGCCCCCCTGCAATAGGCAAGGCAGCCAGGACTGCACTTTCGCACTGGGAATCACGCAACACTCAGGTCACAATAGGCCCCGTTCAAGCTCAGGAGCTGCCGTGTCCCCCGCCCTCTATTTCGCCATTCCCGGAGACCTGGAATCCCTCACCGGAGGCTATGCCTACGACCGGCGCCTGATCGCGGAGCTGCGGGCACTGGGCTGGGAGGTCACTGTTGTGCCTCTGGCGTCCGGCTTCCCCTATCCCGACGCCGCCGCGCTGCAGGCGGCAGACGCTGCACTGAACGCGATTCCCGACGAGGCACTGGTGCTGGTGGACGGCCTGGCCCTTGGCGCAATGGACACGGTCGCTACGCAGCACAGCAAGCGCCTGCGTCTGGTCGCCCTGTGTCACCATCCGCTGGCGCTGGAGAGTGGCCTGAATGAGAACACGCGCACGCACTTTCTGCAGTCGGAAGCCACGGCCCTTTCCGCCAGCCGCGCCATCGTCGTCACCAGTCCCGCCAGTCGCGCGCTGCTGACGCATCTGTTCGGCATTCCCGCAACACGGATCACCGTAGCAGTGCCAGGCACAGATCCGGCGCCCTTTGCTGCCTGTGAAGGTCAGCCTCCCGTGCTGCTGTGCGTGGCCACGCTGACCCGGCGCAAGGGGCATGACCTGCTGATCGACGCACTGGCCACGCTAAGCCATCTTGAGTGGCAGGCCCGCTTTGTCGGCGGTGACGATTTCGACCCCGGCTGGGCGCAGACTCTACGGGAGAAAATTCAGGGGGCAGGACTGCAGCAACGCATTGTGCTGACAGGCAGCAGGAAAGATCTGCGGGCGGAATACCAGGGTGCGGACATCTTCGTGCTCCCCACCCGCTTCGAGGGCTACGGCATGGTCTTCACGGAGGCTCTGTCGTACGGGCTTCCCATCGTCGCCAGTCAGATCGAGCCGGTGACAGAGATTGTGCCACCCGAGGCCGGGCTGCTGGTGCCAGCGGAAAACAGCGCGGCGCTGGCAAGTGCACTGGAGCGGATGCTAATGGACACGACGCTGCGGGCGACCCTCACGCAGGGGGCACGCGAGTCTGCAGAAAACCTGCCGCGCTGGCCTGACACGGCCACGGCGGTCGCCCGGCTTCTTCAGGAAATTGTACGATGAGCGGCTTTTCGATCGATTGGTTGGATTTACGCGAACCCGCCGACCTCGCGGCGCGGGACTCTGGCCTTCTCAAGACCCTTGTGAACCACTTGCCGGCCCATGCCCGCATCGTCGATCTCGGATCGGGCACGGGTTCCACCCTGCGAGCGCTGCGCGGCACTTCGTCCGTCGGCTACCGCTGGCGCCTGCTCGATATTGATCCACTGCTGCTTGCAGAAGCCCGACACCGGCACGGCGACACCCCTTCTCTGGAGACTCTGCAGACCGATCTCAACGAGGTGGACAGGCTGCCACTGCAGGACGCCGATCTGGTCAGTGCCTCGGCACTCTTTGATCTGGTCTCGCAGGATTTTGTCAATCGCCTGTGCCCACGCCTCGCGGCACACAGACTTGCGTTCTATGCCGCCCTGAACTACGACGGTCAGATGAGATGGGACCCCAGGCACCCTTTGGACGGAGCAGTCACCGACGCCTTCAATCAGGACCAGCGTCGGGACAAGGGCTTCGGCCCAGCCCTGGGACCGGAGGCGACAGACGCCTTGCGTGTCGCGCTGCAACAGGCAGGCTACCAGGTGGACGTGGCTGACAGCCCGTGGCAACTGGGGCCAAACCAGGAAAGGCTTGCCCGGGAACTCTTTGCAGGCATCGCCGCTGCAGTGAAAGGGGCGCTTGGAGAAGCCGCAGTAAACGACTGGCTGGACTTCAGACTCTCACACGCAGGTAGCGGTCACTGCATTGTGGGACACCAGGACATTCTTGCACTTCCAGTCAGTTAGCTGAACCGGGAGTGGAAGCAGAGAACGCGTCAACAAAGCGATCCCGCACCTCGTCCATGCGCCACACCGGCGCTTCATCCGCCGGCAACATTCCCGGCGTCCATTGCCAATGGTCGATGGCGCGCATGACCGCAGGGTCCCGCGCGATGATATGGGTCAGCACGTCCCGGTTCTCGGTATTGTCGGTGACATAGGGCATGGGCTGGTGGTCTCCCAGAATGAGCACCACCAGATCATCATCCCCGAAATTGCGCACATAGGATACGAGCGCGTCTATGACGTACTGGGCGCACTCGCGGTACTGTCGCAGCACCCGGTCGCGATCCTGCCATACCTCATCGGCCGACTCCCCCGCCGTCGCCTGCGCATTGAAGATACTGCCGTCGCCAACTTCCTGCCAGTCGATGAGACGGGGCACCGGAGTCCAGGGCGCGTGGGAGGAGATCAGCGCAATCTCCGCCATCACGGGTTCGTGCGATGCGCGCGCCCGCTCCAGCTCCTGAAAGCGAGACAACGTGAATTGATCGGGCATGGTGACGTAGTTGAAGGGCAGTCCGCGATAATCCAGCTCCGGCGCCGTGTAGAGATGGTCGTAACCAAAATACTGCCCCTCCGGCCAGGGCATGCCGATGGCAGGCATAACCCCCACCGTCCGCCAGCCCGCCCGCTGAAACAGTCGCACAAGGGACGGCCGCTCGCTCATCATCAGGCTGTCGTAGCGCACCTGACTGTCGATCCACAGACCGGACAGAGCCGTGCCATGCGCAAGCCAACTGATGCCCCCGACGGTCGGCGAGGTAAGAAAGGCGCTGCGCGACTGATAGCCCGCCTCAGCCAGTGCCTCTCCCGCACGTTCAAGAGCGGGCCTGAAGTCCTGCGCGTACTCGGCCTTGTCCACCAGGGTGCGCCCATAGGATTCGACGAAAACCACCAGCACATCCTTGCCGCGCAGGGCGCCGAACAGGGAGTCACCCAGAGCGTCCGCATAGCGATCCACATTCACCACGTCGCGGAATGCGCGCAGGTCGGCAACGCTATGCAGCGTATTGCTGACATGCATGCTCAACTGATCGACGAAGTAGCGTGAGGCGCGGGGCCAACCGGCCACGCTCAGGCCACTCCACAGGGCGATTCCTGTCAGCAGCGCAATCAGCGACACCCGGGGTGCACGCCGCAACACGCGCTGGAGATTGCCCAGCGCAAACACCGACAACAGCAGAATTCCCAGCACCAGCGCACAGGCCAGCAGGGCAGTCAGCAGGGCTACCGCCTGACCGAGGGAGGTGGTCAGAAAATGGTAGCCATCGGCCAGCAGATAACTGTCGAACACCGGATTGAAAGGCCGCGAAAACACGGCAAACGCCACCATATCGGCAATGCGGAAGATCAGGCCCGCCGCCAGCAACAGCGCCAGCACAAAACGCAGCACGGTGCCCGCCCTGCCCGGCAACAACAAGGCAAGTCCCAGCACAAAAAGCTCCAGAGGGAGATAAAGAAAGGATTTTGCGTCCAGCCAGGTGAGCCGGTTGGGGATGACAAACACCAGGAATGCAAAGCAGAACGCCAGCAGGGTCAACAGCCCATGCCTCAGGCGGAGCGGACGCGAATCGTGCGGCATAACACTTCCGGGGAAAGCAGCGGCACCCGACCCGGGCGCAGCAGAAATAACGGAGCCGACACCACCCGCTTCAGATTCGGGTGATGTCGGCCTGCGAGGCCATGATTATCGATGTGGCGACACGCTCAGTGCAAGCGGGAGAAGACTCAGGGGCGCAGGGTCACACGCTGCACGCGCCAGTTGCCGAGCTCTCCCACCAGCAGTTCATTCTCCACCTTGCAGTCAATAGCGTTGACGGTGCCGAACTCGCCGATCAGTTTGCCGGCCTTGCCGAAGCGCCCGGTCACTTTGCCATCGAGTGTGAGCTGATAGATTTCACCGCCCACGTCGAGATCGTTGGGCGGATTGGAATTGGACACGTACATCCGCGGATTGCTGCTCGGAGAGATGCACATGGCCATCGGCGCTCCGAAACCTGTCATCTCGCGCAGGAACTTGCCCTCGGTATCGAACACCTGGATGCGCTTGTTGCCGTAATCGGCCACATAAATATTGTCGTTGGCATCGATCGCAATGCCCTGAATCACATTGAATTCACCCGGTGCGCTACCGCGGGTGCCCCAGTTCTTGATCCAGCGTCCCTCGGCATCGTACTTGGCAATGCGGGCGTTGCGGATGCCGTCTGCCACATAGATATTGCCATGGGAGTCCCAGGCGACATCCGTCGGCCCCTGGAACGACTCACCTTCCGCGCCTTCCCCGGAACGCAGGGCGACATCCCCTGCCGGCAGACGCATGGCCTCCGGCTTGCGGCTCAGCACCATGATGATGCGGCCCTTGTCGTCGAAGCGGAACACCTGCCCGGACATCTGATCTACCGCCCACACATCGTCATTGCGGTCGATACGCAACTGCTGTGCGTAGAGCGTGCCGTAGGAGTTCTGCCCGATCTCCCCTTCATAGCGCCCCTGGGGGCTGAAGTGGAAAATGCGTGCGCCCCCGTGGGACACATAGCGGGAGGTACCCAGGGAAATGGTCGGGTTGCCGGTACGGGTATACACATAGATCTCGCCTTTCGAGTTCCGTGCAACCCCGGCCGCCTCGCCCATGTGAATCTCGTTGGGAAAACCACTGAGGGCATCCACTGCCCGATAGGAAATTTCCGGCACCTGGGCGTAGCCCTTGATCGCAGCAGTCGCCAGCAATGCCAGCGCCAGCATCTTCTTTGTTGTATGTTTCATGTTCTTCTCCTGGCCGCCTCGGGGCAGCCCCACAGGATGGACGATTGATTCAGGGATTCCCTAGCGTGACCCGGCCTCTGCGGCAACGTGAATCTTCTGCACACGCCAGGCCGAGATTTCACCCACGATCAGTTCCGTCGGATCAGAGCACTCCATGCCGTGAATGGTCTGAAACTCCCCCGGCCCCTTGCCCGCATGGCCGAACTTGCCGATGACCGTGCCATCGAGTTCCATCTTGTAAATCTCCCCCGTAATGTCCCAAGACGCGGCCGGGTTGCTGTCGGGGTTGGAGTTGGAAACAAACAGATACTGGTGCGGGCCCTTCGAGATACAGATTTCCCAGGGGTTGCCCACGTTTTCGTACATGGCCTTGAGCGTCAGGTCCGGGCTGTACACCTTCACCCGCGCGTTGCCACGATCGCCCACATAGATATTGCCCTGGGCATCGGAGGCAATGGTGTGCGGAGTGTTGAACTCGTCCACGCCCGCGCCACGGGCACCGGAGCCGACCTGCCCCACATAATGTCCATCCGGTGTGTATTTCACCAGGCGGTGATTGGTGTAGCCATCGGTGACAAAGATATTGCCCTCGGTGTCCCATGTGACATCTGTAGGTCTGGCGAACAAATAATGTTCATCCGGACCTGCTCCGCTTGGCAGCTCGATCGCACCGTTCACGGCAGGCGGCCGGTAGCCCAGCACCATGGTCACACGCCCTTCCGGGTTGAACTTGATCACCATATTGGAGCCTTCATCCACCGCCCAGATATTGTCATCCTTGTCCACCCGCACCTTGTGCGCGAATTCCAGCCCGTACAGGCCTTCGCCAATCTCGCGGACATAGTTGCCATTCTCGTCGAACTCGAACAACTGGGTGTCCTGACTGCGGGTGTAGACATACAGGTGCCCCCTGGAGTTCTTGGCGACTCCCAGGACCTCTCCAAAATACATGCCTTCGGGCAGCTTGATGAAGCCTTCCTCTGCCTGCATTGGAATTTCCGGTACATTAGTGGCCGTCGCGGCTGTTTGTGCATTGGCGATGCCTGTTCCCGCCAGTAACACACTGGCGGCCAGCATTCTGATATGCCATCTGGAATGATGCTTCATGGGTCTCCCCCCGGAAGGATAAAAGTGCCAGCAGTTCTACGAGCGCTCCGAAACAAAGTCAAGAGAATAATTGTGATGCCGACGGAGCACAGGATGACACGACACAAAGGCACCATAGAATGCAACACAGGGGTGTTCCGCAAACCCGTACTGGTGTATAAAGCACGGCTTGATTCAATCCCCTGATTTTCGACCCCCTTATCTGCTTCGGATGCTGCCGCCATGAGAGACCTTACCCAGGGTTCCATCCCCCGTATCATCATCAGCATGGCCACCCCGGTGGCGGCCGGCATGATCTTTCAGACCCTGTACCTGCTGGTAGACCTCTACTTTGTTGCCGCCCTGGGCGACGACTCGGTGGCAGGTGTCGGTGCGGGCGGCACCCTGATGTTCATGATCATGGCGCTGACCCAGGTACTGGGAGTCAGCGCCGTGGCACTTATTTCCCAGTCGGTGGGGCGCAAGCAACAGGAAGAAGCCAATCTGGTCTTTAACCAGTCCATTGTCGTTGCCGTGATCTTTGCCGTTGTCACGCTGGTGGGCGGCCTGCTTCTGGCAGAGTCCTATCTGGCCACCATCGCCTCCGACGAAGGGGCACTGCGCGAAGGCGTGACCTTCCTGCACTGGTTTCTGCCCGGCATGGCCCTGCAGTTTCCGATGATGGCCATGGCGTCCTCCCTGCGAGCGACCGGACTGGTGAAACCCGGCATGGTCGTGCAGGTGGCCACCGTGCTGCTGAACACCCTGCTCGCCCCGATCCTGATCGCGGGCTGGGGCCCCGGCCCGGCACTGGGCGTACTGGGTGCCGGCCTGGCCAGCTCGCTGTCCGTGTTCGTTGGCGTGCTGATGCTGACCTTCTACTTTGTGAAGCTGGAAAAATACGTCTCCTTTCAGCGCAGCCTGTGGCGCCCGCGCCTGGACATCTGGAAGCGCATGCTGGACATCGGCCTGCCTGCAGGGGGCGAGATGCTGCTGCTCTTCGTCTATTTCTCGGCCGTGTACTGGCTGATCCAGGAATTCGGGGCCGCCGCACAGGCCGGTTTCAGCATCGGCGGGCGCATCATGCAATCCATCTTCATGCCCACCATGGCCATTGCCTTTTCCCTGGGGCCGATCGCCGGACAGAACTATGGCGCCGGACGCTTCGACCGCGTACGCGAGACCTGCCGCAAGGGCATTCTGCTGAGCACCATCGTGATGCTGGTGGTCACGATTCTGATGCAGTGGAAATCCGATCTTCTCGTCGGTTTCTTCACCGCTGAAGAAGACGTGATCGAAGTCGGCTCCGTGTTCCTGCAACTGATCTCCCTGAACTTCATCGCCCAGGGCATCGTGTTCTCCTGCTCCGGTATTTTCCAGGGCCTGGGCAATACCCGCCCCGCCATGCTCAGCTCGCTGGCACGGGTGTTCGTCTTCCTGCCGACTGCGGTGTTCCTGAAGTATCAGCCAGGCTTCACGATCGAACAGGTCTGGTATGTGTCCATCCTGTCCGTATGCACCCAGGCGATTGTGAGCTACCTGCTGGTGCAGAGAGAGTTTCGGCTGCGTCTCAGCAGCCCGGCTACATAAGCCTGGCTTTCCGGCTCCGCTTTGGCGACCATGGCATCAGGAAGCCATGCGCCAAACGGAGTCTTTATGAACAAACGGATGACGGAACTCACCGCCCAGATCAGGGAACTGGAAGCGGAACTGCGGCAGGAGATTCAGAGAATCCGCATCCGCAGCTACGAAATTCGCGACCACGGGGTACAGTTCACGGAACAGGCACTGACCGAACACCGGGCGCGGGTGGTGCATGTCTTCCAGTACCTGCGGCGGGCGAAACTCAAGCACATCCTGACCGCGCCGTTTATCTGGCTCTGCCTGATCCCGGCGGTGCTGCTGGATCTCATCGTCAGCCTGTTCCAGGCGGTCTGCTTCCCGGTCTACGGCATTCCGAGAGTCCGCCGTCGGGACCACATCATTCTGGATCGTCACTACCTGGCCTATCTGAACAGCATCGAGAAGCTGAACTGTCTCTACTGTGGCTACTTCAACGGGCTGATGAGCTATGTCACCGAGGTGGCGGGGCGCACGGAGCAGTACTGGTGCCCGATCAAGCACGCGAGGCAACTGAAGAAGGCCCACGATCGCTACAATCACTTCACGGAATTCGGCGACGCGGAAGGCTACCGGAACAAGGTAGCTACGGTACGCCGGGATTTTGGTGATATCGAAAATCCTGACTAGAAAATCCTGACTAATAGTCTGTTGCGCTCCGTTGTACGAGCCGCATAGCGAATTCAGGGTGTCAGAGACGCCAAAAGGCGTACTTCCCTGTACAGGCTCGGCGTGCGCCATCCCTGGCGCCCGACGCTCTGCCTCCCTGAATTCGCTATGCGGCTCTATTCTCGCAATACCTGAGAATCAGTAACTCCGTTCAAACAGCGAAACCAAGGCTTAGGAAAATCTCAGCCCTGGGAGGAGAGTAGAGGCTGGCAGGAGCGTCTCGCGCCAGGGACGGCGCGAGCCGAGCCTTCACAGGGACGTGAGCCTTTTGGCGTCTCCTGACAGCCTCTACTCTCCTCCCGGGGCGAACTACGGAGCTCTTTCCGTTTATTTCGCAAAATCAGCAGGCTGGCGAATGAGGCCCGTCTGCGATTTCGGCGGCATGTCGATCTTAGGCATATGGATTCGGTAGACCTCGCTCCTGCTCTTGAGGATGCCCCACAGGACCGGTTCCGCAATCGTGCGATCCCAGGCAATGCCCTGGCCATTGAGACCCGGCACATGCACCGTCGCCACCCATTCCAGCGTGCCCCCCGTCACCGGCGGACGCATCACGTAGATTTCAGGATAGTCGTGTCCCGTGAGATAGAGATAACCATCGGCACCCCAACTGCCCCCCGAATTGCTCATCGGCGTCAGCCGCGGATACAGCGCCGCCGGCAGGCTCCACTGCTCCAGAATACGGAACGCATCGTCCATTTTCACAACCTGTGAGAAACGCGTCTCCCCGTAGGGATGATCCTGCCCGTCCTGCACCTTGTCGTAATTGCCGAAGCCCCCCCACCAATACCCCTCGTGACGATCAATCCAGGTCATGGAACCCAGTTGAATGCCGAAGCTGTGGCTTGCCACATGCGCCATCGTTGCCGTGTCCCAGATTTCAATGGAGCTGCTCATCGGCCACAGCGGATAGTTGGAGTGCGCCGCATAGAGACGCCCCTCATGCACCATGCCACTGTCCAGATGAATCAGCGGCCCGGTCTCGTCCGACACCCCGTCCCATTGCAACTGCGGTTCGCCGCTGCGTTTGTCATGGCGGGTAACGCGGAAATTGTTGACCGCATAAAAGGCATCGGCATCCACCGCCACCGCCTGCCGCGCGTCAAACGTCGCGAAGGTGGTCATGATTTCGGCCTCAAAGACCGGCATGCCGTCCGGCAATGGAAGTTCAGAGGCATCGACCCCCAGCATCACCAGAGCAATCCCTATAGAACCCAGCATTTTGTGCATCATCTTGTTCTCCAATAGACACACGGCGGACCACCCGGCCCGCCGTGCAGATTTACACCCGAAGCAGCGGCATCAGAAGCCGTAGCTGACGCCCATGTAGTAGGTACGACCGACCCACTCGTACTCGGTATTCCAGTTGCTGCGCCCGCCCTGGAACTCGGAAGTGGGTTCGTCGTTGAGGTTCACCCCTTCCAGGAAGATCTTCAGGTTGTCCCACAGCGAGTAGCTCAGCTTCGCATCCCAGCGGCCGAACTCGCCCTGATCCAGCACCAGGTCCGGGTTGGCATTCATATCCGTGAGGAAGCTGTCGTTGTAGGCGTAGCTGACGGAGGCATCGATGCGATCATTCTGGTAGAACAGGGAGAATGCATAGGTGCTTTCCGGTTGGCCGACGAGCGGAATATTGCCTGTTGGCAGTTTGGTTTCCCCATCCAGGCGCGTCAAGGAGGCAGACACCCCCAGGCCATCGAACGGCGCCGGCAGGAAACTCAACTGCGTCTGTCCCATCAGCTCAACCCCCTTGAGGCTGGCAGAGCTGGCATTGATGGTGGTGGACAGATCCAGGCGCGTCAGTGTGGAGGTATCAACCACCCCAGTCAGACCCCGTGCGGCAAGGGCGGCATTCATTTCTGCCTGCGACGTCAGCGACGTGGTGGAGCCGATCAACTCATCCTTGATGTCCTTGTAGAACACGCTCAGGGACAGGATGGACAGCGTGTCCGGGTACCACTCCAGCGACAGGTCGTAGTTGGTGGACTTGCGCGGTGTCAGATCGGGATTGCCGATGGAGATGCCGGCAATGGGACCGCCGTCATCGGAAATCGTCGAGCGCGGCGCGATGGTCTCAAAGTCAGGGCGACCCAGTGCGCGGGTGATGCCGGCACGTGCTACAAACTGATCATTCAGTCTGTAATTCGCAATCAGGGAGGGCATGACGTTGGAGTAGTCACCCGAGGCCTTGATGCGTTTGACCGTGCCGTTGTTCAGCACGTTGCCGGAGCTGTTGACGTCTGTGCTCTCGTAGCGCACCCCGGCGATCAGTTCCAGACGATCGAAGCGGCGTGAGCCCATGACGTAGGCAGCCCACACGGATTCTTCAACACCGTAATCCGCCGCATTGTTGCTGACAAAGTCATCTGCCGCATCCGCCGCGAAGTATTTGGCGTTGGCCGGGTCCACGATGAAAGCGTTCATGCCCGCCAGGTTCATCCAGATATTGGGCGGATTGTATTTGTCGGCGTCGTTGCGGAAAGCACCCTTGGTGAAGGCCGAGGACGTGCCCAGGTTGAGCTTGGCGCTGCCGGGGTTGAAGCGGCGCTGGCTGTCGTCCAGCGAGCGGTCAGTGTTGCTGTATTTCAGGCCCGTTTTCACATAGCTCATGTCGTCGAGATCCCACTGCAGGTCCACCTTGGCGATATGGGCATCCTCTTGCATCGAACGATCGAAGAAGCGTACGCGGCGGAAATCGATGAGGCTGGGATCCTGGCGATTGGGCGTGCCAGCGTCCGGGGTGATGGTCACAACGCCGTCGCTGTCGTGTGTCCAGGTGTTCGGCCCGAAGCTCGCACCGGAGCGGAACTCCCAGTTATCGTTCGGCTCGGCAAGCTCATTGCTGTTGGACTGCACCATGTAGCTGAGTGTGAGTTGGTCCATGACGTTCTCGCCACCGGCGCTGAAAGAGAACAGGTCCTTGTCGGCCTCCTCCAGACGCACGTTGGCCAGGATGCGGTTCTTGCCGGAGACTCCGCTGCCTGCATTCGTGGGCACCACACCCGCGCTCAGGTTCTGTTCGTAGCGATTGCGGTGCTGGAACTCCTGCCACTTCGCGTAGAAGCCGCGCACATAGTAAGTGTCGTTGTCGGTGGGACGGAATTCGAGTGCCGCATTCAGATTGGTACGCTCGCGCCCGATGATGTAGTAGTTGTTCTTGACGTTGACCGGAAGGCCGACGCCACTGCTCTCGTCCCAGTCGTCCTGGTAGATGCCCTGCCCCACGTATTCGCGATCCGACCAGGTGGCACCCAGCAACCAGCCCACCGTGCTGTTCGCCAGCTTGCCGGAGACCATTGCGTCCAGCGCCCGGGGATCCTGACCGGCATAGGCCTGACTCTCAGGACGCACGCTTTCCCGACCGAAACGGGAGGTGACGTACCCGTAGAACTCGTCGTTACGATCGAAGGGCATGGTGGTCTTCACATTGACCGTGCCGCCGATGCCCTGGGAATCCATGTCTGCCGTCGGCGTCTTCACCACCTGCACGCCGCCCAGCACGCCACCGGAAATCACGTCCATCGGCGCGGCGCGACCGCCGCCTTCCTGTTCGGGGGACCCCATCTGCACGCCATTGATCGTGACATTGTTCAGCGCCGGATTAATACCGCGAATCTGTACGAAGCGGCCTTCCCCCTTCTCCACCAGCATGGACACACCCGGCAGACGATTGAGCGATTCCCCGACGTTGCGGTCCGGAAATTGTCCCAGCTCGTCAGCGCCCAGCGCCTCGATCAGGCGGGAGTCCATCTGCTTCTGTTCAATGGCACGCTGACGGGACAGATTGCTGCCCTGTACGATGATTTCCTCAATCTCGTCGCTGCCACTGGCTTGTTGCGCGTACGCCCCCAGGCTGCTCGCCGCAGCGATGGCAAGGCACAGAGTCTTGAGCAGAAAGGGCGTGTGAAGAAGGGACTGCGATGAATTCATTTGAGTAACCTCTGGAGTGAGACATCCCCGGTCCGGATGCCGATGTCGAAAAAAAAAAGGAATGCCGACCCTGCACGGAGCACGGCACTTTCGAGGGGGCATTCTGCGTGGGGAATATGAAATCCGGGTGACAGATATTTGAAGAATTCACGTCAGTATGATGACGATCTGTCACCACGAAGACACGGGAGAGGCTGGCGCATACGGGCAAAAACACATAGAGTGCAGAAAAGCGCCACCCCTTGACCCAAAGCCCGTGAGAGACCGCCCGTGCATCCGCTCTTTCAGCGCATCAACGATTTCTTTGCCTTCATTCAACCCGTGTCGGACGCGGTATGGAGTTTCCCGCAGCAGTTTGATGCCTACCGCGCCATCCCGCTGCTGGGGCAGATGTCCTTTGCCGTGCTGTTCCTGCTGGGCATGGGTCTGTATTTTTCCTGGCGCACCGGATTCATTCAGGCACTCAGCTTCAGCCGCGCACTTCCCATCATGCTGCGCAGACGCAGTTCCGGCACGGGGCTCAGCGCCCTCGCCTCCTTCATGCTCGGGCTTGCCATGCGTGCCGGCCCCGGGAATATTGTTGGTGTTACGGGCGCCATTACGGTGGGAGGGCCAGGTGCCTTATTCTGGATGTGGATAGCCGCTCTCTTTGGCATGTCCACTGCGTTCATGGAGGCAACCCTGGCGCAGTTGTTCAAGGAACAGAAGGGGCAGGAGTTCGTCGGCGGGCTGCCTTTCTATGGGCGCCAGCTTCTGGGCGGACACCGCAATATCGGCATCGTGTTGTCCGTACTCTTTATCGTCTACGCCCTGTTCAACGTGCCGCTGCAGACCTTCAATGTGTTTACGGCGGTGGGCATGATTGCGGAGACAGCAACGGGCATGGAGGCCGAGCGACAATCCCCCCTGTACTTCGGCATCGCCATCGCGCTGATCTGCTGCTGCGCCTACCTGATTCTGGGCGGTATTCGCCGCGTGAGCGCGTGGACCAATCTGCTGGTGCCCTTCATGGCCACGACCTTCTGTCTGGTGTCCCTGGCGATCATTGTGATCAACCTGCCCCTGTTTCCCTATTTCATTGGCGAAGTGCTGCGCGGCGCTTTCTCTCCGGACGCGGTTTTCGGCGGTGGCATGGGAGTCGCGCTCGCGGAGGGTGTGCGGCGCGGCCTGATGTCCAATGAAGCCGGTCAGGGCACCATCACCATGGCGGCAGCCGTGGCCGACAACGATCACCCCTGCGAACAGGGGCTGGTGCAGGGGCTGGGCGTGTTTGTCGATACCATCGTGATCTGCACGCTGACAGGCTTCATCGTTATCATCGCCCACCTGTGGTCCGGCAGTGCCGACCCCGCACAGTGGGCCGAAATCAGCGCGTCACGCCTGGGCGTCTATGTCAGTTCCGTGCAGTCACTGGTGCCGGATTCCGTCGATGCGGCGCTCACCATTCTGGTCAGCCTGTGCTACGCCCTGTTCGCCTTCACCACGCTGCTGGGCATGATTTCCTTCGCCGAGATTTCCGCCAACTTCATTTCCCGCGCACCGGCATTTATTGTCGGCATTCGGCTGGCCGGCTCGCTGTGCTTCGTGCCCTTCGGTGCCATGACGGTGCTGGCGGGTCTTGAGCTGGGCAATATCTGGGCAATCTCGGACCTGTGCAATATTCTGATGGTCTACGTGAACATTCCGATCCTGATGATTGGCACCCCCATCGTGATGAAGACCCTGCAGCATTATCGCCTGGGCCACGGCAGCTTCGTCTCGGCACAACACGGCTTCCGCACGGAGCACTGGGTCTGAGGCGGGCGGAGACCTGCCCCCCGCCTTTGTCTGTTCGTACGCCACAAGGGGTGCTACGCTGACGTCGTCCAGAAGAACAAGCCCAAGAGGACTCGACGTGTCGACGCCTGCCCAATCCCGCCTTCCCGGTCTGCCCCAGGCCCTGCTGTGTTTTGGCGGCAACTTCCTCATGATCTCCACCGGGCTGTTCGTCTTCGGCATCAGCCTGCACATCGTGCTGTTCTTCTGCCTGCTGTGGACGGGCCTGCACGCCTGGCTGCTCGGCCACGATTTTTCCGCCATTCGCGGCATGATGAACAGCGGCATCAGCAATGCCCTGCCGGCGATCTATATCTTTGTCCTGATTGGCATGGTCATCGCCGCCTTCATGCAAAGCGGCACGGTAGCGGCCCTGATCTATCACGGCCTGAACCTGCTTAGCCCCGGTTTCTTTCTGGCGGCAGGCCTGGTGTTGTGCAGCCTGATGTCGGTGGCCACCGGCACCTCCTGGGGCACGGCAGGCACACTGGGCGTGGTACTGATGGGCATTGGCACGGCGATGCAGATTCCCCTGCCCCTGGTTGCAGGCACGGTGGTCGCAGGCGCGACCTTCGGCGACAAGCTGTCGCCCATCTCCGACACCACCAATCTGGCCGCCATGAGCGCCAACACCAATCTCTACCGGCACATCGGCTCCATGCTGTACACCACCGTGCCCGCCTTCGTTCTGACCCTGCTGATTCTGGTGGTACTCGGTCTGCGCTTCTCCGGTCACGCCCTGCCCGAGAGCGATATCGCGCAACTGCAGCAGGCACTGGCCGGGCACTACGCCCTTTCACTGACGGCGACGCTGCTGCCGCTGGCCGTCATGCTGGTGCTGAGCATGCGCCGTCTGTCGCCGGAAATCAGCATGAGCGGCAGCATTCTGGTGGCCGTGGCGGTCGCGGTCCTCTACCAGCAGCGGCCACTGGTGGAAGTGCTGAACAGCCTGTGGAGCAATACTCCCGGCAACACCGGCATCGCCAGCCTGGATGCCCTGCTGGGGCGTGGAGGCATTACCAGCATGAGCTGGACACTGCTGCTGTCCCTGATGGCGCTGGCGCTGGGCGGAATCCTGTACAACGCCGGCTTTCTGCAGGCCCTGCTCGAAGGGCTGATTGCCCGGGTGAAACGGACGGTGAGCCTGATCGCCACCACCATCGGCGCAGGCATCGTCGGCAACATGGGCATGGGCGAGGCTTATATCAGCATCATTCTGAGCTGCCAGTTGTTCCGCAAGGCCTTCGAGCGCAAGGAGCTGGACCCCGCTGTTCTCTCCCGCTCCGTGGAGGAAGGTGCGACCATGAGCACCGGTCTCATTCCCTGGACGACTGCGGGCGCCTTCTATGCCAGTACCCTCGGCGTACCGGTGCTGGACTATGCCCCCTATGCCTTCCTGAACTATTTGAACCCGCTGGTGTCCATTGCGATGGCGGCAGCGGGCGTTGGACTTTTGCGACGCGTTCGTCACAAACCGACCGCCTGATGCGCTAGCATCGGCGACACAGACTTCACTACGAGAGATTCCACATGCCTCTTACCAGACGCCAGTTACTGCAACGCCTCAGCACACTTCCCCTGTTGTCTCTGCCCCTGCCCGGCCTGGCGCAGGACAGTTCCGCACGGGAAACCCGGGTTGCGGATGTCATTCGCGAATACTCGGCACAGGGCTATCATCGCACGGGCACGGCAGTGGACACGGTGAGTGGTGCCTGGCTGGCGGACCGTATGGAAGCCATGGGCGTTCACGCCTTTCTCGACCCGGTTTCGCTGACGCGGGTCAACGAACTCTATACACACTTCGCCTTCGACGGCATCGCTATGGATGGCGTACCGATGTATGACGGCACCTTCACGGACGTGGAGGGCGTTACCGGACGGCTGGGCGAACTCGGCAGCGATGCGGAGATCGGTGTCATCATGCTGCCTGCCAGCACCAGCAGCGAGGCTCACGAGCGCTTGGTGAGCGCGCGGCGCGAACATCGCCACAAGGTGATCGTGGTCGTCAGTGATGCCAGCTATCCCGACAGCGGCGAAGCGCTGCTCAATGCCGAAGAAGCCGCCAACCCATTCGGCCCGCCTGTACTGCAAATCGCCAACACGCACTGGCAGGGCATTCAGGCCGCCATGGCCGCCCGCGAACAGGCAGAGGTGGTGGTCTTCGCAGAACGTGTCCCTACCACCGCTTACAACGTCAGTGCGCGCATTGACGGCAGTGACCCGGATCTGCCCCCCCTGGTCGTCATGACCCCAAGAAGCGGCTGGTGGCGCTGCGCCTCGGAGCGCGGCGGTGGTCTGGCGGTGATGCTGGAAATCATGCAGGATCTGCTGATACACCCACCAGCCCGCGATGTGATTTTCACTGCCAACACCGGGCATGAACTGGGACACCTGGGCCTGCAGCAGATGCTGAAGGAAAATCCGACCCTGCCTGCGGACGCCGATCTGTGGATTCACCTGGGGGCCAATTTCGGGGCAACGGGATCGCAGGTGCGCCTGCAGTATGCGAACGACGATCTGCGCCAGATCAGCCAGCGCCAATTACGGACTCGCCGGATGAACCCGGACGCGGAAACGCCCATAGGCAATCGGCCACTGGGAGAGGCGCGCAATATCCACGACGCCCGCGGGCGCTATCTGTCCATTCTGGGCAGCAACCCACTCTTCCACCACCCGGACGACCGCTGGCCCAATGCGGTAGACGTGGCCAACACCGCCCGCTGGGCGGACGCCTTCTCCAACATCGTGGTGCAACTCAGTAGAGCCTAACGTTTGCTTTAAATCCTCACGCTGCATGACGATCCGAGCGGCAGAGTAAGGGCGACGAAGACGCCAAAAAGCACACATCCCTGTGCAGGCTCGGCGTGCGCCATCCCTGGCGCCCGACGCTTCGCTGCCCTTACTCTGCCGCACGGCTCTCGACCATAGATCAGTTCAATTGCAATGCCTTCGTTCCACAGAGCAAGATTTCTGGCATGACGCTAGCCTTGGGCGGGAGATAAAGACATTCAGGACCGTCGCGCACCAGGGACGGTGCGCGCCGAGCCTGCACAGGGATGTGCGCTTTTTGGCGTGTCCGGAATGTCTTTATCTCCCGCCCAAGGCGAACTACAAAGCACCTTTCAACTACCGGGCACGAAAAAAAGAGCGATGACACTCAGTGCCATCGCTCTTTTGGATGTGGGGAATATTAAGAATCAGTAACCGATGGCGGCGCCATCTCCCGCACGGGAATCCGAGCCACCCAGGAACAGGCCGCTGTCGCGATCGTAGTACACGCCCATCGCCGTGCCCTGCTCGCCGCGTGCGCGCAGTTCATGCCCCATGTCCTCGTACAGATCCAGGCTGTCCACCGAGAAACCCGAGCCCTCGAAGCTCGTCACGTCCGGCAGCCACTGATGGTGGATACGCGGGGCTTCTACTGCCTCAGCGATATTCATGTCGAAGTCGATCACGTTCATGATCGCCTGCAGCGTGGTGTTGATGATCGTGCGGCCGCCCGGGCTGCCGATCGCAAACAGCGGCTTGCCGTCCTGCGCCACAATGGTCGGCGACATGCTGGACAGCATGCGCTTCTGCGGCTCGATCAGGTTGGGTGCCGTGCCGATCTGACCATTGCGATTGGTCACACCCGGAACCGCGTTGAAATCCCCCATCTCGTTGTTCAGCAGATACCCGGCACCTTCTGCCACGATGCGGGAGCCGTAACCGTTTTCCAGCGTGTAGGTCAGGGACACCATGTTGCCGTCCTTGTCCACCACGGAGAAATGCGTTGTCTCCTCACTCTCGTAGATATGCGCGAACTCTTTCTCGTCGCTGATGGACGCCTTGTTCATGTCGATCGTCGAGCGCAGGCTGGCTGCGTGCTCCTTGCTCATGAGGCGATCCAGCGGCATGCTCTCGTTGAAGTCCGGGTCGCCCAGGTACTCGGCGCGATCCGCATAGCCGCGTCGCATGGACTCGGTCAGCAGATGCAGGTATTGCGCAGAATTGTGCCCCATGGACGCCACGTCATACCCTTCCAGAATGTTCAGCATCTCGATCAGCACCACGCCGCCGGAGCTGGGGGGAGGCATGCTGACGATTTCGTAGCCACGGTAGGTACCGCGCACCGGTGCACGCTCGATGGCCTCGTATTTCTCCAGATCTTCTTCCGTGATGATGCCGCCATTCGCGCGCATGAAATCGGCCAGCATCTTGGCGTTCTTGCCCTTGTAGAAACCGTCACGACCCTGCTTCTGAATCAGCTCCAGCGTTGCCGCCAGGTCGGGCTGTTTCCAGGTATCCCCCAGTTCATAGGGCGAACCGTCCGCTTTCAGGAATACTGTCGCGGAGGACGGGTACTGATCCCAGAAGGACTGGTTGCTGCGGAAACCGGAATACAGCTCCCAGGTAATGGGAATGCCGTCACGGGCCAGCGCGATGGCAGGCGCCACCAGATCAGCCCAGGGCAGTTTGCCGAGTTCCTGATGCGCCTTGTACAGACCCGCCACAGTGCCCGGTACGCCGACAGACAGCAGGGAGCGGTGATTGGAGTTGTCCACCACGAGACCGTCCAGCCCGAGGTACATGCGCTCGGTGGCGGCCAGCGGAGCTTTCTCGCGGAAATCGAAGGTCGTCGCATGGCCATCGGAGCCGTGATAGACCATGAAGCCTCCCCCCCCGATATTGCCCGCCGTGGGCCAGGTCACTGCCATCGCAAAAGCGGTCGCGACCGCCGCATCAATGGCATTACCGCCCTTTTTCAGCACGTCCACGCCTACCTCGGACGCCGTTCTCGACGCACTGGCAACGATGCCGTTCTTGGCGCGCAGCGGGGTTCGTCCCCCTTCTGCATAAAGTGACACAGACATTAGCAAGGACAGGACGATGGCGAGTGTCCTGGTCAGCAGACGCATCTTCATGACGATATCTCCGGTGTTCCGCTTATCAATGAAAGAAAAACTCAAACGATCCCTGTCAGGCATTGGCTTCCTGCAACAACAACTCCACATACAAACGCCGCATCAAGGTGGTGACTCTGCCCGGCTTGCCATCGGCGACTGGCTTGCCGTCTATACTGACCACCGGCATGACAAGCGTGGTGGCACTGCTGAGAAACGCCTCATCGGCAGCGGCCGCCTCTTCCAGCGTAAACGCCCGCTCCTCCAGGGCAATTCCGTGCTCCTTCGCCAGCCTCACAATCACTTTCCGGCGAATACCCGGGAGTATGGCATTACTCAGAGCACGGGTGATAATTTTATTGTCCTTGATGATGAAGGCAGACGACGATGCCCCCTCCGTTACCAGGCCGTCCTCGTGCATCCAGCCTTCAAAAGCGCCACGGCTCACGGCTTCCTGCTTGGCCAGACACTGGGCGAGCAGATTGATCGACTTGATGTCACGTCGCTTCCAGCGCAGGTCGGGCACGGACACCACCACGACCCCCGTCTTTGCCAGCGGGTTGTCGATCAGCTTGCGGGCAGAGGCAAAGGCGACAAAGCTGGTCGGGGTATTGGCAGGAAAGGCAAAATCGCGATCGGCGACGCCGCGGGTCACCTGCATATAGACCGAACCTTCCGTGATGCCGTTGCACTGACGCAGCTCTTCCAGAATGGGGATATAGTCTTCCCTGGCACAGGGCCAGGCCATGCCGATTTCGCCCAGACTGCGATCGAGGCGGGCGACCGCGTGATCGGCCTCTACCAGACGCGAGTTCACGACAGGGATGACCTCGTAGACTCCGTCCCCGAACAGAAAACCCCGGTCAAAAACCGAGACTTTGGCATCTGCCTGTGACACATAGGCGCCGTTAACGTAGACGATTCTATCCATTGCTGACTCCTGCTGCTTCCTGTGCGGCCAGGGCGTGCAGCGCGTCGCCCGTGACCCTTTGTACCGTCCAGCCGTCCATCGGTTGCGCACCGATTGAGCGATAAAACGCGATAGAAGGCGCATTCCAGTCCAGCACCGACCACTCAAAGCGGGCACAACCGCGCTCCAGCGCCAGGCGTGCCAGCGTTACCATGAGGGACTTGCCAATGCCCTTGCCGCGCATGGCGGGTTGTACGTAAACGTCTTCGAGATAGATGCCCGGCCGACCATTGAAGGTGGAATAGCTGTGAAAGAACAGGGCATAGCCTACCGGCGTGCCGGCAAACTCCGCGATCAGCACTTCGGCATAGGGACGTGCGCCAAAGAGGGTTTCGGCCAAAAGCTCGGGGGTGGCAATCACCTCGTGGGCCAGCTTCTCATAAACGGCCAGCTCCATGATGAAATCGTGAATCTGCTGGCAATCCTCCACCGTGGCGGGACGAATGTGGATCTGCTCGGGGGAATCCTGCGTGGGCATCGGTGTCACCTGTCTGCAATACAAGGGCTGAGCATAGCAATAAAGCCCGATGCGGAGAAGTTGGATTTGCCGGCTATCGCTGTTTTCCTGGGCAAAAAAAATCCCGCTGGCACGCATGCGACAGCGGGATTTTTCAGGAGATCTTTAGAAGAGGATCAGGCTGCCTCGAAGGCGGCACGCTCCTCGTCACTGATTTCCTTGATGCTGAGCTTGATACGGCCACGGGCATCCAGATCTGTCACCTTCACCAGCACTTCCTGACCTTCCTTCAGATAGTCGCCGATGTTCTCGACGCGCTCGGAAGAAATCTGGGAGATGTGCACCAGTCCGTCCTTGCCAGGCAGAATGGTAATGAAGGCACCGAAATCCACGATGCGGGCAACCTTGCCCATGTACAGCTTGCCGACTTCAGCTTCCGCAGTGATGCTCATCACGCGGGCGATGGCTGCATCGCGGGATGCTGCGTCTTCGCCGTAAATGCGGATATTGCCATCGTCGTCGATATCGATAGAGGCACCGGTTTCTTCCGTGATCCCACGGATAACCGCACCGCCCTTGCCGATGACGTCACGGATCTTGTCCGGATCGATCTTCATCATGGCCATGGAAGGCGCATTCTCGGAAACAGACTCACGCGGCTTGTCCAGCACCTTGTTCATTTCGCCAAGGATGTGGATACGGGCTTCGTGCGCCTGGTTCAGAGCGATTTCCATGATTTCTTCGGTGATGCCCTGAATCTTGATGTCCATCTGCAGTGCCGTCACGCCTTTGGCGGTACCGGCCACCTTGAAGTCCATGTCACCCAGGTGGTCTTCATCACCCAGGATGTCGGTGATCACGGAGAAGCGGTCGCCTTCCTTGATCAGACCCATGGCGATACCGGCCACCGGTGCGGAAAGAGGGACACCCGCGTCCATCATCGCCAGCGAGCTGCCACAGACAGACGCCATGGAGCTGGAACCGTTGGACTCGGTGATCTCGGAGACCACACGGATCGCGTAGGGGAATTCCTCTTCGGAGGGCATCACCGCCTGCACACCGCGTTTGGCCAGTTTGCCGTGGCCGATCTCGCGACGCTTGGGACCGCTCATCATGCCGGTTTCACCCACACAGAACGGGGGGAAGTTGTAGTGCAGCATGAAGGCTTCCTTGCGGGAACCTTCCAGGCCTTCGATCAACTGGGCATCACGCACGGCACCCAGCGTCGTCACGACCAGTGCCTGTGTCTCACCACGGGTGAACAACGCAGAACCGTGAGCCTTGGGCAGTACGCCAGTTTCAATGCTGATTGGACGCACGGTACGGGTGTCACGACCGTCGATACGCGGTGCACCGTCGATGATGCGGTTGCGCACCACGGATTTTTCCAGCGAACCGAATACCGCCCCGACTTCTTCCGGAGTCACGCCGGTTTCTTCATTGGCGAACTGCGCCTGTGCCTGCTCCAGCAGAGTGTTCAGCGTGTCGTAACGCTGCATCTTGTCGGAGATCTGGTAGGCATTGCCGATGCCATCGGCATAGGCCTGCTTCACGCTGGAAATCAGCACTTCGTTCACAGCCACCGGCGGCAGTTCCCAAGCGGGCTTGCCTGCTTCGGCCTTGAATTCCACGATCGCATCGATCACTACCTGCATCGCGTCGTGAGCGAACAGCACCGCACCCAGCATCTGGTCTTCGGTCAGTTGCTTGGCTTCGGACTCCACCATCAGCACGGCGGATTTGGTACCGGCCACCACCATGTCCAGCGAGGAAGTTTCCAGGTCCTTGATGGAGGGGTTCAGCACATAGCCTTCGTTTGCATTGAAACCAACGCGGGCCGCACCAATGGGTTCGAGGAAGGGGATGCCGGAAATGGCCAGCGCCGCGGAAGCACCGATCATGGACGCGATATCCGGATCCTGATCCTTGCTTGCGGAAATAACGGTGCAGACGATCTGCACTTCATTCATGAAACCTTTTGGAAAGAGCGGTCTGATAGGACGGTCGATGAGACGGGATGTCAGTGTCTCCTTCTCCGTCGGACGGCCTTCCCGCTTGAAGAAGCCTCCGGGGATCTTGCCCGCGGCATAGGTCTTCTCCTGGTAGTTCACAGTCAGCGGGAAGAAATCCTGGCCGGGTTTGACCTGCTTCTTGCCAACTGCAGTTGCCAGAATCTGGGTATCGCCCATGGTGACAACGACTGCGCCTGTTGCCTGTCGGGCAACCTTGCCTGTTTCCAGCGTGACGGTATCTTTACCGAACTGGAAAGTCTTACGCACAATATTAAACATACTTAGTTCCTGTGTTTTATTTTTGACCCCGGCACCATTGCAATTGACGTCCCTGTCAAACAAGGTCGATCTTTCATCTCTTCATCATTGAAATACTGTTATGACTAGCGACGCAGACCCAGCTTCTTGATCAGGGCAACATAGCGTTCGGAGTCTTTGCTCTTCAGGTAGTCGAGCAGCTTGCGGCGGCTGTTCACCATGCGGATCAGACCGCGACGGGAGTGGTGATCATGAATGTGCTCTTTGAAGTGAGCCTGCAGCAGATTGATGTTTTCAGTCAGCAGGGCAACCTGCACTTCGGGAGACCCGGTGTCTCCTTCGCTCTGTGCGTATTCCTTGACGATTGCTGCTTTCTGTTCGGGTGATAATGCCATTTTCATTGCTCCTCAATATGCGTTGATAAATTTGCCGACAACCGTGTCGATCCAGAATAACCATGCATATTTATAGTCATCTGGTACCTTCCTTAAATTCTCTGCAGCACCTACTGTACTGCAATCATGTGACAGTTCCTGAACTGCAGAACACCTGCCACGAACGCCCTCAGTTGCACATCAGGCGCTTGGGCGCGACACGTCCGTCCTCCAGAATCGTGCCAATCCCGATAAATTCGTTTTCTTCATAGAGCCGCACCAGCCCGGAAAGGGGCAGATGCCGAACCATCACTGCCTGACCCTGCTTGAGAAAGCCCGCCGTCTCAACCGGCAGACTGACAGGAGGCAGAGTCGCCACCGCGGTATCGCAGCCCTGCAGAAACGCGTCGATGGCGGCCAGACCGCCCTCGTCCTTCAGGGCCTGAAGGCGCTCCATGGTAACACACTGACTTTCCGCAAACGCGCCAGCCTGCAGCCTGCGCAGCATGAGTACATGCCCGCCACAGCCCAGGGCCTCGCCCAGATCATCCGCGATGGTACGCACATAGGTACCCTTGCTGCAGTAGATCTCCAGATCGACAGTGGCCGCGCTGGCATCGAAATCCAGCAGGGTCAGTTCGTACACCGTGACCGGACGTGCCTGACGTTCCACCTCCCGACCGGCTCGCGCCAGTTTGTAGAGGGGCTGCCCCTGATGCTTCAGGGCGGAATACATGGGCGGCAACTGTTCAATCTCGCCGCGAAACCCTTCCAGTGCCGCCTCGACATCGGCCCGGGTGATGCCAGAAGCATCGCGTTCACTGATCACTGCGCCTTCCACATCGGCGGTGTCAGTCCGCACCCCCAGTTGCACCCGGGTGCGGTAGCGCTTGTCCGAGTCCAGCAGGAACTGCGAGACCTTGGTCGCTTCCCCGAAACACAGGGGAAGCACGCCAGTCGCCAGAGGGTCGAGGCTGCCGGTATGACCTGCCTTTTCAGCCTCAAACAGGCGCTTGACCTGCTGCAGACAGGCATTGGAACTCATCCCCGTTGCCTTGTCCAACACTAATATGCCGTTCAAATGACGGCCACGCTTTCTGCGAAACTGCGTCAAACCTTTCCCTCCAGCCAGCACGCAATCAATCAGGACTGGTGTTCACTGTCTTCCGCAATTGCCCGGTCGATCAGCGAGGAGAGGTACTGCCCCCTCGCCACGCTTTCATCGAAATGAAAATTCAGCTTTGGGGTCGTCCGCAGGCTCAGGCGCTTGGCCAGCAGCGTGCGCAGATAGCCCGCCGCGCTGTTCAGCGCCTTGATACTCTCGTCGATCTCCAACTTGTCCATCGCCCCGACCTTGTCGAGCGTAACGCCAGGCTTGAGACTGGACTCGCCATCCACCGATCCCATCACTGTCACGTAGACATCGGCATGCGCAAGGTCGCGACTGACCTTAACGCCGGTCACGGACACCATGCCCACGCGCGGGTCATTGACCTCAAGCTGGATCAGGGACGCAAGCTCGCGCTGAATCTGATCCGCCACGCGCTGCATTCTGGGAGATATTTTCGCCATCTTGCCTCAGGCTTTACAGGGTACGTGCCACTGCAGTGGTCTGGTACACCTCGATCTTGTCGCCGATGCGCACGTCGTTGTAGTTCTTCACGCCGATACCACACTCCATGCCCATGCGCACCGAGGAAGCCTCGTCCTTGAAGCGACGCAGGGATTCCAGTTCGCCCTCGTAGATCACCACGTCGTCGCGCAGGACGCGGATCGGCTTGGCACGGTATACCGTCCCCTCGATCACCATGCTGCCTGCGATCTGGCCGAACTTGGGCGAGTTGAACACGTCGCGCACTTCCGCCACACCAAGAATCTCCTCGCGCATTTCCGGTGACAGCATGCCGCCCAGAATCGCCTTCGCATCATCAATCACGTTGTAGATGATGTTGTAATAGCGCAGCTCGATGCCTTCGTTCTCGATAATCTGGCGCGCACTCTTGTCCGCACGCACGTTGAACCCGATGATCATGGCCTTGGACGTTGCCGCCAGATGCGCATCGGTCTCGGAGATCCCGCCCACACCGGCAGAGATGATATTCACCTGCACTTCGTCCGTGCCCAGCTTCTGCAGCGAGGACACAATCGCTTCCAGAGAGCCACGCACATCGGCCTTGAGCACGACGTTCATAATGCCAACATCGGCACGACCGATGCCCGCAAACATGGCTTCCTTCTTGTTGCTCTGCTGCAGGGCAACCTTGCTGTCCTTGTGCCGATCGCGACGCAGCGCGGCGACTTCCTTGGCTTTCTTCTCGTCGGCCACGACCACGAATTCGTCGCCAGCTTCCGGCACACCGGTCAGACCGAGAATCTCAACGGGGATGGACGGCCCGGCAGATTTGACGGACTGTCCCATCTCGTCCATCAGCGCGCGCACGCGGCCATACTCATGACCCACCAGCACCACGTCACCCACTTTCAGTGTGCCGTTCTGTACCAGTACGGAAGCGACAGGACCACGGCCCTTGTCGAGACGGGACTCAATCACAACGCCCTTGCCAGGCGCATCCACATAGGCTTTCAATTCCAGCAGTTCAGCCTGCAGCAGAATGGCTTCCAGCAGTTTGTCTATGCCATGGCCGGTATGCGCGGACACTTCCACAAACTGTGTGTCGCCACCCCATTCTTCGGAAATCACTTCCAGGGCAGACAGCTCGTTGCGGACGCGATCGATATCGATATCCGGCTTGTCCACCTTGTTGATGGCAACCACCAGAGGAACACCCGCCGCGCGTGCGTGGGCAATCGCCTCTTCCGTCTGCGGCTTCACGCCATCATCGGCCGCGACCACCAGCACAATCACGTCCGTCGCCTTGGCACCGCGGGAACGCATGGCACTGAACGCTGCGTGACCCGGGGTATCCAGGAAGCAGACCATGCCCCCTGGGGTTTCCACATGGTAGGCACCAATATGCTGGGTAATGCCGCCGGCTTCGTGAGAGACCACGGAGGCCTTGCGGATATAGTCCAGCAGGGAGGTCTTACCGTGGTCTACGTGGCCCATCACCGTCACTACCGGCGCGCGCGCCACGGACTCGGCGTCAACATCGTATGCCAGGGATTCGTAGAGGCTCTCTTCCAGATGATCGTCGGACACAAACTTGACCGTATGGCCCATTTCTTCCACCAGCAGTGTGGTGGTGTCCTGATCAAGCACCTGGTTGATGGTCGCCATCACGCCCATCTTGAACAGCACCTTGATCACTTCGGCAGATTTTACTGACATCTTCTGCGCAAGATCGGAAACGGTATTGGCATCTCCGATGGTAATTTCGCGAGAAATAAACTCGGTCGGTTTCTCGAATCCGTGCTGCTTGTTCGCGCGGCTCTTGCCCTTGCGACCACCACCACGACGACCACGGGGACCGTCGGCATAGTCGCCGTCTTCCAGCACAAAGTCTTCGTTGGACGAGCGTCCCTTGGCCTGCTTGCGCGCCGGTGCCTTGTCCTTCTTGCGGAAGGCACCCTTCTCATCGTCCTTGCTGTCGGTTTCCTTTCTGGAGCCCTTGGCGTCCCCTCGGGAGGGCTGGGCATGACGTCGCGTCTCTGCAGGCGCTTCTACCGGGGCACCAGGCTCTACCGCTTCACTTGCCGGCTCTGGCGTTGCAGCAGCTTCTTCCTTTGCAGGCGCGTCAGCAGCGACCGCATTTTCCACAGGCGCTTCAGCAGCCACTTCCAGCTCTGCTGCCTGCTCTTCGATCTGCTCTTCCGGCTCCTGCGCGACATCCTTCTCGTTCTGCAGCTCGCTGCGCTTCACATAGGTGCGCTTCTTGCGCACCTCGACGGCAACGGTCTTGCCGCGGCCATGTCCGCCCGCAGACTTCAGTGTTTCCACTGTCTTGCGCTTCAGGGTGATTTTCTTCGGGGCGGCATCCGTTGACTGGCTGTCACCATGGCTGCGACGCAGGAACATCAGAAGCGTGTTCTTGTCCTCGTTCGAAATCGGATCGTCCGCCTTGGTATGGGGCAGACCCGCTTCTTTCACCTGGGAAAGAAGTCTATCCACTGAAACTCCAACCACTTTGGCGAGTTCACTGACTGTTACATCTGCCATTTAATACTCCTAAATCTCTCTTGCGGTCCAACCGTATGCTCGTATTGCGGTATTGCGGATTCGCGTATTACTCGAACCAGGGCGCCCGCGCAGTCATAATCAGTTTGCCTGCCCGCTCCTCATCCATGCCTTCGATATCCATCAGCTCGTCGATGGACTGTTCCGCCAGATCTTCCATGCTGAGCACACCCATGCCCGCCAGGGCCAGGGCCAGCGTGTCGTCCATGCCTTCCATATTGATGAGATCATCCGCCACATTGGCATTGGAAAGGCCTTCCTCAGACGCAATCGCCTGCGTCAACAGGGCGTCCTTGGCGCGATTACGCAGTTCGTTGGCAATGTCTTCGTCAAAGCCGTCGATGCTGAGAATCTCGTCCAGCGGGACATAGGCAATCTCTTCCAGTGAGGTGAAACCTTCGGCCACCAGCACCTCGGCAACGTCTTCGTCGACGTCCAGCTTGACGACAAACATGTCCACGTAGCCGCTGGATTCCTGCTGCTGTTTCTCCACCGCCTCGGCAACGCTCATCACATTGATGGTCCAGCCGGTCAGCTCGCTGGACAGACGCACGTTCTGTCCGTTGCGACCAATGGCCTGCGCCAGATTTTCTTCTTCCACTGCCACGTCCATTGTATGGCTGTCTTCATCCACGATGATGGAAGCCACTTCGGCGGGCGCCATGGAGTTGATCACCAGTTGCGCGGGATTGTCATCCCACAGAATGATGTCGATGCGCTCATTTGCCAGCTCATTGGAGACGACCTGTACACGGGAACCGCGCATGCCCACGCAGGCGCCAACAGGGTCGATACGACCGTCGTTGGTGCTGACCACAATCTTGGCACGGGAGCCCGGATCACGTGCAGCCGCCTTGATCTCGATGACTTCTTCCGCGATTTCCGGCACTTCAATCTTGAACAGTTCGATCAGCATGCCTGGCGCGGTTCTGCTGAGAAAAAGCTGCGGGCCGCGCGGCTCGGAGCGCACATCCAGCAGCAGGGCACGGATGCGATCGCCCACGCGGAAGTTTTCACGCGGGATCATGTGCTCACGTGTCAGCAGGCCTTCGGCATTGCCGCCCAGATCGACCAGCACGCTTTCACGCGTGACTTTCTTCACGGTTCCGGAGATGAGGGTGCCAATCTTGTCGATGTACTCTGCAATAACGATGTCGCGCTCGGCTTCGCGTACCTTCTGTACAATGACCTGCTTTGCCGTTTGTGCGGCGATGCGACCGAACTCGATGTTGTCGATTCGTTCTTCCCAGTCATCCCCAATATTGAGATCGGCGCTCTTTTCCTTGGCCTGCTCCAGGGTCAACTGGGAGCCTTTGCCGGTGAATTCTTCATCCTCGACAACGGTCCAGACGCGAAAGGTTTCATACTCGCCTGTTTTGCGGTCAACACGGACGCGGCAGTTCATCTCCTCGTCTTCGTAGAATTTCTTGGTCGCAGTGGCCAGCGCTGATTCGATCGCTTCGAATATGACATCGCGTGACACGCCTTTCTCATTCGAGACTGCATCCGCAACCAACAGAATTTCTTTACTCATCATAATCGTGTCACCTTACCCTAGAGGTCATCAATCCACTATTGAAGCCAATACACCCTGTGCGCTTCGGCCCGATCATTCCGGACTCTTCTGTCAAAAAACCAGATTCGCCTTGTCGATCGCACCCGCCGGAAGCGGATACTCCTTGCCATCCACCAGCAGGGTAACGCTGTCGTCCCCCACACTCTGAATGACTCCCTTGAACTTGCGTCGGCCCTCGACGGGAGTACGCAGCCTTACCGAGGCCGCTTCTCCTACATAGAGCGCAAACTGTGACAACTGGAACAGAGGTCGGTCCATGCCTGGCGAAGATACCTCCAGGGTGTACTCCCCCGGAATCGGATCCTCGACATCAAAAATGCCACTGATCTGACGACTGACCCGTTCGCAGTCATCGATCGTGACGCCCTCGTCCGGTCGATCGATATACACGCGCAGCACGCTGTATTTTCCCTGAATCAGGTACTCCACTCCCCACAGCTCCACACCCAGCGCCTCAACAGTGGGCTGGATCAGTTCAGCGATGCGGGTTTCATGCGCGCTCAATCTCTTACTCCGTTTGCGGTCGTGCGCTGAGCAAACTCCAAAAACAAAAAATGGGCCTGCGGCCCACTCCTAAAATTCTCAAAATTTTGCACCGATCTCTCACCTGCTCAATCGATGTGGAGCATACCAGAGCGTCCATGCACGACGAAAATCACGCCTAATAAAAAGCCCCTGATGGGGCTTCTCTTCAATCCACGTGCAGGCAAGGCCCGCACTGATTGCTCAGGAAGCATTTGCTTCCTTTTTAGATTTGGTAGCGAGGCCGGCTTTGAACCTGCGACCTTCAGCGGCTGCGCCGTTCTGAAAAGTCGAGCCCGAATCGTCGGGCGGCCAATCGAAGCTACTTCAATCGATTTGGTAGCGGGGGCAGGATTTGAACCTACGACCTTCGGGTTATGAGCCCGACGAGCTGCCAGACTGCTCCACCCCGCAATAAATCATCAAAACTGTCGAGACTCTGTGTTGCTTTCACACATTGGCATCCACTTCTGGCGTGGTCGATGCCCTTCAAATCTCAGGGGCCGGAATTATACTGAGACAAGCTGCTTGCGGTCAAGTAGCGGCCTCTAATTCCGTGAAAAATCAGATTTTTTTGAACGCCACTCTGCAAGAGCGGAATTCCTAGAATTGGTGCCGAAGGCGAGACTTGAACTCGCACGACCATGGGTCACTACCCCCTCAAGATAGCGTGTCTACCAATTCCACCACTTCGGCATAGTCGTTGATCAAACCAAACGACGAGGTTTGCGCGTTTAACGCGCGGATACTCCCTCAGTTCGCGCCGGGCGCCGGCTCTTCACTGATGACGGGAATATCTGAACTTGCTGCGGGCGCCTGACTTTCCACCTGCGGAATGTCTGTGGCGGGAGCGCTTGTCTGCTCCAGCAGCGCCGGGTTTACGATCGGCAGCGCGTCCACGGCGCCACCCCCGGTATTCTGTTTGGCAAAGATCGCCAATGTCAGGCTGGTAATGAAGAAAACCGTCGCGGCAATCGACGTTGTCCGGGTCAAGAAGTTACCGGAACCCGCACTGCCGAATACTGTCTGCGATGCACCACTGCCGAATGCAGCGCCTGCATCGGCACCCTTGCCCTGCTGCAGCAGCACCAGCGCGATGATGGTGATCGCGGCGATCACATGCACTATGACAACCAGTGTTTCCATTACCCACTCACACTTTTACAAATCGTTATGAATTCTGTCGGCTTGAGCGACGCACCGCCTACCAGGCCACCGTCTATATCCCGCTCCGCAAACAACTGCGCAGCATTCTCCGCATTCACACTGCCACCGTACAGAATGCGCATGCTATCCGCGACCTCTGTACTGCGTGCTGCCACCTGCTCGCGAATAAAGGCATGCATCTGCTGGGCCTGCAGCGGCGTGGCTGTCTGCCCGGTGCCAATAGCCCAGACAGGCTCGTAGGCCACGACCAGATTTTCCGGCGCGCAAACATCAAGCACTGCCTTCAATTGCCGGGCCACCACGGCCTCGGCCTGCCCAGCCTCGCGCTCCTGCAGGGTTTCCCCTACACAGAGTACTGGCTCAATACCCTGTTCCTGCGCGGCGACACATTTGGCGACTACCTGGGCGTCCGTCTCACCAAACAACTGACGACGCTCGGAGTGCCCCAAAATGACATGGCTAACGCCAAAGTCCTGCAGCATGGAGACTGCTGTTTCCCCGGTAAAAGCACCGGATGGCGCCTCATGCGCATTCTGCGCTCCCAGCCGGATGGCACTGCCTTCCAGCAACCTGCCACACAGATCGAGGTAAGGCATGGGAGGACACACCAGCACATCCGCAGCAGCAAAGCCGTCCAGGGACTGCCTCAGGGCACCCAACAGCTCCGCGATCGACTCCGCAGAACCGTTCATTTTCCAATTTGCAGCGACGAGGCTTCTGCGCATTTCACTCACCTATTGCAGAGCAGGGCGTCTGTCATCGGGAAAACGGGGCGCCAATATAACCAAGTTGCCCTGCGCTTGCAAGGTATCAATACAGCCACCGGAACGCCGCTTCTGCGCTCAGGACACGGCTTCCTGGACACAGGACGCCAACTCCTGCGCCAGACGCTTGACCAGGGATTCGTCCTCGCCCTCGACCATCACCCGCACGACAGGCTCCGTGCCCGAAAGACGCAGCAGCACACGCCCCTTCCTGCCCAGCTCATTCTCCACCGCCTTGACTGCTTCCTGAACACGCACACTGGACAAAGGATCGCATTTGCTGGCGAAACGGACATTGATCATGGTTTGGGGAAACTTGCTCATCTTGGTCCGCAGGTCGTAGAGCGTTGTCCCTCCACTGACGACTGCGTACAAGGCCTGAAGGGCCGCCACAATGCCGTCCCCGGTGCTGGCCACGTCGAGACAGATCACATGCCCCGAAGACTCGCCGCCCAACTGCCAGCCCCGCGCCATCAGCTCTGACATCACATAGCGATCCCCCACCTTGGCACGGGCAAACGGAATATCCAGGGCTTCCAGGCCGAGCTGCAGGCCAAGATTGCTCATCAGCGTGCCAACGACACCGCCAAACGGGATATTGCGGCGACGACGGTCGCGGGCAATCACGTAGAGAATCTCGTCACCATCGACGACATTGCCCAGGTGATCCACCATGATGACCCGGTCACCATCGCCATCGAAGGCAATTCCCAGGTCAGCTCCGTCGGCCAGCACCTCACGGACAAGCTGGTCCGGCGCGGTGGAACCGCAGTCTTCGTTGATATTCAGACCATTGGGGGACGCACCGATGGTTTTAACGGTTGCGCCCAGCTCTCGAAACACGCTGCTGGCAATGTTGTAAGTGGAGCCGTGGGCACAGTCCACCACAATCTTCAGGCCTCTGAGCTTGGTGTCGGAGGACACCGTGCTTTTGCAGTATTCAATATAGCGCCCGCTGGCATCGTTGATGCGGGAGGCCTTGCCAATGTAGCGGGAATCCACCGTTGTGATGTCCCGTGTCAGGTACTCCTCAATCTCAAACTCCAGCTCGTCCGGCAGCTTGGTGCCGTCGCCACTGAAGAATTTGATGCCATTGTCGTCGTAGGGGTTATGAGAGGCGCTGATCACGATACCCGCCTGGGCATGGAAGGTGCGGGTAAGGTAGGCAACCGCCGGCGTCGGCATGGGGCCGAGCAGGTTGATGTCCACCCCGGCCGAAGTCAGACCCGCTTCCAGCGCTGCCTCAAACATATACCCGGAAATACGGGTGTCCTTGCCGATCAGGATCTTGCTGCGCCCCTTGTCGTTGCTGGCAAACACCTTGCCTGCCGCCCAGCCGAGTTTCAGCATGAAATCCGGCGTAATGGGGTACTGGCCCACTGTTCCGCGAATCCCGTCAGTACCAAAATATTGTTTTTCTTTGTTTTTCTGACTCATTCTGTATTAACCCTGTGAAGAAAGTGCTCCCGCAATGGCCGCGTTGACCCGTATGGCATCAACAGTTTCGGCGACATCGTGGGTCCGTACAATCATCGCTCCGTGCAGCAGACCGTAAGCAGTGGCAGCAATGCCGGCCGCCAGCCGCTGATCGACGTCCCGCCCCGTGGCCGCGCCCAGCATCGACTTGCGTGAAATTCCGATCAGCACCACTGCACCCAGCGCACTGAAACGCCCGAGATCCCGCAGCAACTGATAATTGTGGGCCGGCGTTTTACCAAAGCCAAAGCCGGGATCAACAATCAGACGCTGTCGCTCGATTCCTGCCGCGAGACAAAGGTCGATGCGCTGTTGAAGAAAACCCAGCACCTCTTCCACGACATCGCTGTAGGCGACCTGCTGCTGCATGGTGTCCGGCTGACCCCGCATGTGCATGAGACAGACGCTGACATGGGGTTGCGACGCCACAGCCTCCAGCGCCCCCGCACGGCCCAGGGCACGCACATCGTTGATGAGCCCTGCGCCCGCCGCGATGGCTGCTCGCATCACCCCGGGATTACTGGTATCGACAGACACCGCCACATCGATCCGCTGGCGCAGTGCCTCGACGACCGGCAGCACCCGGTCCATCTCCTCCTGCTCGCTGACCCGGGCGGCTCCCGGCCGGGTAGACTCTCCGCCGACATCGACAATGGAGGCACCGTCACTCACCATCCGCTCGGCACGCTGCAGCGCCCTGTCGACACTCACACGAAAGCCCTCTCCCGAGGCAGAGGAGCGCAGTTGCCCTCCGTCGGAAAACGAATCAGGCGTCGTGTTGAGAATCCCCATGACGATGGGAGAAGAAAGGTCGATGAGACGATCACCGACCTGAATGGAACGCGTACTCACTCGGATCCCCGTCAGGACTGCCGCCCGCAGGGGCGGCTTCCTTAATCAGTGCTCGCTCGCCGGGCCCCCGATGGTGCTGTCGCCCGAACTGCTTTCCGGTTTGCGGGAGCTGGTCCGCGCAGAGCCGGAACCTGAATCATCACTGCTCCAGTCAGCGGGCGGACGCGGCTTCTTGCCAGCCATGATATCGCTGATCTGGTCAGTATCAATCGTTTCATACTCAAGCAGCGCATCCTTCATGAGTTCCAGCTTGTCGCGGTTCTCTTCCAGAATGTGCTTGGCCTTGCCATAGCACTCGTCGATGATGCGCTTGATCTCTTCGTCGATGACCTTTGCCGTCTCGCCGGAGTGCGCCTTGGAGTTGGAGGAAGAACCGCGCCCCAGGAATACCTCGCCGTCGTCCTCTGCATACATCAGTGGCCCCAGCTTTTCGGACAGACCCCACTTGGTCACCATATTGCGCGCCATTTCGGTAGCACGCTGAATGTCATTCGACGCGCCGGTTGTGACCCCTTCGGAACCCAGGGTCATTTCTTCGGCAATACGGCCACCGTAAAGGCTGCAGATCTGGCTCAGAATGCCCTGCTTGCTCAGGCTGTAACGATCCTCTTCCGGCAGGAACATGGTCACCCCAAGCGCTCTGCCGCGCGGAATGATGCTGACCTTGTACACGGGGTCGTGCTCCGGCATCAGGCGACCGACGATGGCATGGCCGGACTCGTGATAGGCCGTGTTCAGCTTTTCCTTGTCGGACATGACCATGGACTTGCGCTCGGCGCCCATCATGATCTTGTCCTTGGCCTTCTCGAATTCTTCCATGGTGACCAGCTTGCGGTTGCCACGGGCGGCGAACAGCGCGGCCTCGTTGACCAGATTGGCCAGGTCGGCACCGGAGAAACCGGGTGTGCCACGGGCAATGACGGACGCGTTTACGCGCTCGTCAATGGGCACCTTGCGCATGTGCACTTTCAGAATCTGCTCCCGGCCGCGAATATCGGGCAAGCCGACCACCACCTGGCGGTCGAAACGACCAGGGCGCAACAGGGCCGGATCAAGCACATCGGGACGGTTGGTGGCGGCGATCACGATAATGCCGTCATTGGCCTCGAAACCGTCCATTTCCACCAGCAACTGGTTCAGGGTCTGCTCGCGCTCGTCATGCCCGCCCCCAAGACCGGCGCCCCGGTGACGACCAACGGCATCAATCTCGTCGATAAAGATGATGCAGGGCGACTGCTTCTTGGCCTGGTCGAACATGTCGCGCACGCGGGAGGCACCCACGCCGACAAACATTTCCACGAAATCGGAGCCCGAGATGGAGAAGAAGGGCACCTTGGCCTCCCCTGCAATGGCCTTGGCCAGCAGGGTCTTGCCGGTACCGGGTTGGCCCACCATCAGAATGCCGCGCGGAATACGTCCCCCAAGGCGCTGGAACTTGTCCGGCTCGCGCAGGAAATCCACCAGCTCCTTCACGTCTTCCTTGGCTTCATCAACCCCCGCCACATCGGCGAAAGTTACCTTGATCTGGTCTTCACCCAGCAGCTTGGCCTTGCTCTTGCCAAAGGACATGGGGCCGCCCTTGCCGCCGCCGGCACCGCCCTGCATCTGCCGCATAAAGAAGAAGAACAGGCCAATGATGATCAGGATCGGGAAACTCGCGACGAAAAGCTGGGACCAGATGCTCTGCCGCTCCGGTTCTGCCCCGACAATCTCGACACCGTTGTTGAAGAGATCATTCATGAGCTGATCGTCACCGATCATCGGGATGGTTGTGCTGAACTGGGTATTGTCCATGCGACGGCCGGACACGGAGATTCCCGAAATGGTAACAGAGCGCACCTGCCCCGCCCGCACTTCCTTGACGAAATCGGAATAGGTCACGGAAACGCTGCTCGATTCCTGATTGATGTTGTTGAATACCGTCAGCAGAACCGCGGCGATCACCATCCAGAGCAGTAAATTTTTTGCCATATCATTCAAGGGACTATCCCCCTTTGCGTTGTGAACTCGAAAAGCGCCTGTCCCGACGACAGCGCGCAGACGCCCCGGCAGACTGCCGGGACTGTCCTGTTGATTCTGTTGGCCGCAACGGCCAGGCTGTACAGCCGCCACCCCATCAATATCTAGGTCACCGGAAGCGATTCCGGCACTTTTTCAATGTTTTCCAAGCCTTAGAAGACCGGGAATGGCAGGCCATCATTGCAATGCAGAGCTGTGAGGGCGGAGCCGGCGACCTGGCCGGGCGCGTTCCGCATGATAACAAGGCGACTCTGTCTTATAACCCACGCCTTTTATATTGGGAGTTGTCGTCGATATTACAAGATCACGAGCGGAAAAGTCCAAGCCTAACGATCCGGCTCCCGTGTGCAGGGCGCGGTTGTGTATTTTGTCCGCTAGGCTACAATGACGCCTCATTTTTTTCAGCATGAACCGACAAGTACGACCAATATGAAACAGTCAGCGCACGACAAGAAACACCTCCGCACCATTGCTCACTCCCTGTCCCCCGTGGTGACCATTGCACAGAAGGGGCTGACGGAAAACGTCAATGAGGAGATTGATCGTGCGCTGAGCCGGCACGAGCTTATCAAGATCAAGATTTTTGCCGCAGACCGCGACTCACGAAAAGAGCTTACCCAACAGATCTGCGAGATATCCGGCGCGGAACTGATCCAGAGTATTGGGAACGTAGCTGTGATTTTCCGTGCGGCCGAAAAGCCCAACCCGAAACTCTCCAATATACTGAGATTTCAGGCGAGCTGACTCCGGCCACCCGGCTATAGATGTTCGATCTTGACGATTTCGTAGTCGATATCACCGGCCGGTGCCTTGACCACGATATCCTCCCCCACTTCCTTGCCCATAATGGCGCGCGAAATGGGTGAGGCCACCGAAATGCGCCCCGCCCTCACATCGGCTTCATCTTCGCCCACGATCTGGTAAACCACCTCGGCGTCGGTATCGACATTGAGCAGTGTCACCGTCGCACCAAAGATGACCCGCCCGGTGTTGGGGATAGCACGCACATCAATCACTTCCGAGTCGGCCAGCTTGCCTTCGATTTCCTTGATGCGCCCCTCACAGAAACTCTGCTGTTCGCGCGCGGCGTGATACTCGGCGTTCTCCTTGAGATCGCCATGCTCGCGAGCCTCGGCAATCGCCTGGATAATGCGGGGACGCCGTTCTGTCTTCAGCTCGTTCAGTTCCTCGCGCAAACGCTCGGCGCCTGCCACGGTCATGGGGACTTTTCTCATAGCTCTGCGTGCAACTCCTGAATCGTGTACACCGAGAGCTTATCACCGAACTCCAGCGCTTCACAGACCGCCAGGGCACCAGCGACCGTCGTGGTACAGGACACATCGTGGCGCAGTGCAGTACGGCGGATGATGGAGGAATCCGCAATCGCCTGCTTGCCCTCGGTGGTATTGACCACCAGTTGCACCTCTTCGTTCTTGATCATGTCCACGATGTGCGGACGCCCTTCGTTCACTTTGTTGACCTGCGTTACCGGCAGCCCTGCCTCAGCGATTACCGCAGCAGTCCCATGTGTCGCCAGCAGAGCAAAACCCAGTTTATGCAACTTGCCTGCAACCTCTGCCACGCGTGGTTTGTCGGCATCACGCACACTGATGAACACCGCACCCTGTGCCCTGATTTCCTCACCGGCACCAATCTGGGACTTGGCAAAGGCTTCAGCGAAGGTACGACCCACGCCCATGACCTCGCCGGTGGACTTCATCTCTGGCCCCAGAATCGGGTCAACACCCGGGAACTTGTTAAACGGAAACACCGCTTCCTTGACAGCAAAATTGTGTGGCACGATTTCTTTCTCGAAGCCCTGCTCTTTCAGGCTCATGCCTGCCATGCAACGGGCAGCCACCTTGGCCAGGGAAACCCCAATGCATTTGGAGACAAATGGCACGGTACGCGAAGCACGCGGGTTGACTTCGATCACGTAAATCTCACCATCCTGGTAGGCCAACTGCGTGTTCATGAGCCCCACCACCTTCAGCTCACGGGCCAGCATGGTGACCTGCTCACGAATGCGGTTCTGCACTTCTTCCGGGAGATTGTAGGGTGGCAGCGAACAGGCGGAATCACCGGAGTGCACACCTGCCTGCTCAATATGCTGCATGATGGCTCCCACAACCACCTGCTGACCATCACTGACCAGGTCAACGTCAATCTCGATTGCGGCATTCAGGAAGTAATCCAGCAGCACCGGACTTTCATTGCCCACCTTCACGGAATTGCGCATGTAGCGGCGCAGCTCTTCCTCGTTGTAGACGATCTCCATGGCACGACCGCCCAGCACATAGGAGGGACGTACTACCAGCGGATAGGAAATGCGTTCGGCGGCCGCGATACTCTCCTCGAAGCTGCGCACGATGCAGTTCGGCGGCTGCTTCAGCCCCAGCTTCTGGATCATGCGCTGGAAGCGCTCGCGATCTTCAGCCAGGTCAATCGCATCGGCGGAAGTTCCGATGATGGGCACACCAGCGGCCTCAAGACGGGTCACCAGGTTCAAGGGCGTCTGACCGCCAAACTGGACGATCACGCCGTGCGGTTTCTCCAGTTGCGCGATCTCGATCACGTCCTCGAAGGTCACCGGCTCAAAGTAGAGACGGTCGGAAATGTTGTAGTCTGTGGACACCGTCTCCGGGTTACAGTTCACCATGATGGTCTCGTAACCGTCTTCACGCATAGCGAGTGCCGCATGCACACAGCAGTAGTCAAACTCGATACCCTGACCGATACGGTTCGGCCCGCCACCCAGCACCATGATCTTCTTGCGATCGGAAGGGAGCGCCTCGCACTCTTCTTCGTAGGTGGAATACATATAGGCGGTCGTGGACACAAATTCCGCCGCACAGGTATCAACGCGCTTGTACACCGGGCGAATGCCCAGCGCGTGTCGATGTTTCTGCACCGTCAGCTCCGGCACTTTCAGCAGGGTCGCGATGCGCGCGTCGGAAAAGCCCTTCTGCTTGAGACGGAACAGCGTGTCGTAATCAAACTGATCCAGCGTCATGGAGGCCATGCGCGCCTCTTCGTGCATCAGGTCTTCGATCTGTACCAGGAACCACGGGTCAATGCCCGTCAGATCTGCAACCGTGTCCACGCTCCAGCCCTGACGGAAGGCATCGGCGATATACCAGACGCGCTCGCCGCCGGCATCCTTCAGCTCGCGCTTGAGAATATCCATGGAGTCGCTGAGTTCAGTTTCCAGCACCGGATCGAAGCCGGACACGCCCACTTCCAGCCCGCGCAATGCTTTCTGGATGGACTCCTGGAAGGTACGTCCGATGGCCATGACTTCGCCCACAGATTTCATCTGTGTGGTAATGCGGTCGTTGGTTTCCGGGAATTTCTCGAAGGTGAAACGCGGAATCTTGGTGACCACGTAGTCAATGGTCGGCTCGAAGGACGACGGCGTGGCGCCCCCGGTAATTTCGTTGCGCAGCTCGTCCAGGGTGTAGCCCACTGCGAGCTTGGCGGCCACGCGGGCAATCGGGAAGCCGGTAGCCTTTGACGCCAGCGCTGACGAGCGGGACACACGCGGGTTCATCTCGATGATCACCACACGTCCCGTGCGTGGGCACATGCCGAACTGCACGTTGGAGCCACCGGTCTCGACGCCGATCTCGCGCAGCACCGCAATCGCGGCATTGCGCAGCACCTGATATTCCTTGTCGGTCAGGGTCTGGGATGGCGCTACGGTGATGGAGTCCCCCGTATGCACCCCCATGGCATCGAAGTTCTCGATGGTACACACGATGATGCAGTTGTCATTGCGATCGCGCACCACCTCAAGCTCGTATTCCTTCCAGCCGATCAGGGATTCGTCGATCAGCAGCTCGTTGATTGGCGAAAGTTCAAGACCGCGGGTACAGATCTCGATGAACTCTTCCTTGTTGTAAGCGATGCCGCCGCCACTGCCACCCAGAGTAAAGGAGGGGCGAATGATGCAGGGAAAGCCCACCTGGTCCAGCGCCGCAAAGGCCTCGTCCATGTTGTGGGCCATGCCATGGGCCGGAGTCTCCAGGCCGATGGAGCGCATGGCTCGATCGAACAGCTCACGGTTCTCGGCCTTGTCGATGGCGTCGCAGCTCGCGCCGATCAGCTCCACCCCGTACTTGTCCAGCACGCCGTGGCGGTTCAGGTCGAGCGCACAGTTCAGCGCCGTCTGGCCACCCATGGTCGGCAGAATGGCGTCCGGGCGCTCCTTCTCGATGATCTTTTCCACAATCTCCCAGGTCACCGGCTCGATGTAGGTCGCATCGGCCATCGCCGGGTCTGTCATGATGGTGGCAGGATTCGAGTTGACGAGAATGACGCGATAGCCTTCCTCGCGCAGCGCCTGGCAGGCCTGGGCACCGGAATAGTCAAACTCGCAGGCCTGTCCGATGACGATGGGGCCTGCACCGAGGATGAGGATACTGTTGATGTCGGATCGTTTTGGCATATTCAAACCGTAGGTCTAGTGGCCACCCGCAGGCGTGGCAGCCGGTTCATCTTCTTTTCCATCCGGCAGGCACGCCCGCCGGGGAACAAGGGTTCAGTGCCCGCCGTTTGCCTTCATCAGATCAATGAAGTGATCAAACAGGGAGGTAATGTCGTGCGGCCCCGGGCTGGCTTCCGGGTGACCCTGGAAGGCAAACGCGGGTTTGTCCGTTCTTTCCACTCCCTGCAGGGAGCCATCAAACAGGGAGCGATGCGTGGCTTTCAGGTTTGCCGGCAGCGTCTTTTCGTCCACCGCAAAACCGTGGTTCTGGCTGGTGATAAAGACCGTGCCCCTGGCAATATCCAGCACCGGGTGGTTGGCGCCATGATGCCCAAGGCGCATCTTGACGGTCTGCGCGCCGCAGGCCAGCGCCAGAATCTGACACCCCAGACAGATGCCGAACACCGGGATGTCCAGCTCCAGAAAACGCCTGGTCGCCGCAATGGCGTAATCGCACGGCTCGGGATCGCCCGGCCCGTTGGACAGGAACACACCATCGGGAGCAAGCGCCAGCACCTCCTCGGCAGAGGTCTTTGCAGGCACCACGGTTACCTTGCAATTGCGATCCGACAGGTGGCGCAAAATATTGCGCTTGACACCGAAGTCATAGGCAACGACATGGAATGGCTCGCTGCGGGCACTCTCGGGATGCCCCACCCCTCGCTGCCACAGACCGGCACTCCATTCATAGGAACCGGGAGTGGTCACTTCCTTGGCCAGATCCATGCCCTTGAGCCCCGGGAAGAGCCGCGCCTGCTCCAGCGCCTTCTCTTCACCGCCTTCCTTCAGGGCATCGCCTGTCAGCAGGCAACCGTTCATCGGCCCCTTGTCCCGCAAAAGACGCGTGAGCCGACGGGTATCGATATCCGCGATGGCGACAACATTGCGCGCTCTCAGAAAGGATTCCAGATCAGATTCCTTCCGCCAGTTGCTGGCCATGCGGGAAAGATCGCGAATCACGAGTCCGGAGGCCCAGACATTGTCGGATTCATTGTCTTCGTCGTTGGCACCGGTGTTGCCAATGTGTGGATAGGTAAGCGTGACGATCTGGCGTGCATAGGACGGGTCAGTCAGAATCTCCTGATAACCCGTCATGGAGGTGTTGAACACCACCTCGCCACTGGACATGCCGTGGGCACCAATCGCCCGGCCACGAAATATACTGCCATCTTCCAATGCCAGTACCGCTGTAATACTCAATGCCGTCTCCCGATAATGCGCGCATCACAGGCGAAAAAAAGCGGAATGAAACGTGTGCTTCATTCCGCTTTTGTTGAATTCGTGATGTGCTCAGATGTAAACATACTGAGGCCGCATTCTAACGGAATTTGGCCTCGGGTGTCTACGTAAGCTGACACTGCTTTGACAGGATTGTGCCCTCAGGTGAACAGCACGTCGTCAATCGAATACAGTCCAGCGGGCTTTCCAGCCAGCCAGGCGGCAGCTCTCACCGCGCCTTTCGCAAAGGTCATGCGGCTGCTGGCTTTGTGAGTAATCTCCACTCTCTCGCCAGGTCCCGCAAATATCACGGTGTGATCGCCCACGATATCGCCTGCCCGAATAGTGGCAAAACCGATGGTCTTGCTGTCGCGCTCGCCGGTAATTCCCTCTCGCCCGTACACCGCAACCTCTTTCAGATCACGCCCCAGAGCATCGGCGATGACTTCGCCCATGCGCAGCGCGGTACCAGAGGGCGCATCTTTCTTGAAACGGTGATGCGCCTCGACAATTTCAATATCCATTTCCTCGCCGATGACACGCGCGGCCATGTCGAGCAGCTTCAGGCACAGATTTACTCCCACACTCATATTGGGTGCAAAGACCACCGGAATTTCCTGTGCCACATCGCGTATCTGCTGCTTTTCCGCGTCGCTGAACCCGGTGGTGCCGATGACAATGGCCTTGCCATGGCGACGACAGAACTCCAGATGCGCCAGGGTCGATGCACAGGAGGTAAAGTCAATGAGCACGTCAAATCCGGATGCCTGATCCTCCAGCCCCGCGACCGCCGCAACTCCGGTCGCGGCAACGCCTGCCAGCAGTCCCAGGTCCTGTCCCAGCGCCGGGTCGTCCGCCAGCACGGTGCCGACACTGACCTTCAGGGGCGCGTCGCTCAGGCTGACCGCCTCGACAAGAGTTTTGCCCATACGTCCGGCCACGCCGGCAATTGCCACGTTAATCATCTTGATTCTCACTGTTCATGGGAGGCGGGATTATAGCCTTCCCTGCTACCCCTGACCACGCCATCAAAGCCCCTGTCTGGTTACGCCATCACCCGTCAGCAGATCGCAAATCACTTGCTGCCTATGGCGATATTGGGCAAACTCCTCACTCGACTGCCCCGGGCAGGGCATCTTTCTGATTTATACTTGATTTGTCGAAAAAAAACCCACCAGCAGTGTTATCTGGTTCCCCGAAAAGAAATGAGCGAAACACCGGTCTTGGACGATAGACAGAAGCAGCAGCGATATGAATCGCTTGTCGACGCGTTGTACCAGGACGTGTATCGCTATGCCTATTGGCTGTGCAAAAACGGCGCCCTGGCTGAAGATCTGGTCCAGGAAACTTTTTTGCGCGCCTGGCGGTCTTTGGACAGCCTGCAGAATGACAAGGCGGCCAAAGCCTGGCTTTTCACCATTCTTCGGCGGGAGAACGCACGTCTTTACGAGCGCTACCGACCGGATCTGGTCGATATTGAAGACCAGTCCCTGATGGACTCTGTCGATAACGAGCCAGACCAGCGCATGGACCGGAAACTGCTGCACGATGCGATTGCATCACTGGAAAAGGACTATCGCGAACCCCTTCTGCTGCAGGTGATTGGAGGGTTCAGTGGGAAGGAAATCGCCGAGATACTTGATCTGAACAACAACACCGTCATGACGCGTCTGTTCCGGGCGCGGGGCAAACTCAAGCATGTGTTTTTCCCCGACGGTGACCCGGACGCAGGCCTCGACGAACCACCAGATGAATAGGATCCGGTCGATTCCGGTTCCATTTAACATCCACACACGGGGTATCTAACCCCTTAAAGAGTCCAACCGAAATGGATGATTTAGAATTTAGAAGACGTGCTTTTGCCAATCCTCACGACCAGGACCCCGAGTTTCTGGCCGCAGCGGCAGCAAGCCCCGAGCGCTCCCGCGTGTTGTCCCAGCTTCAGGTACTCGATGAAAGGGTCAGCAAGGCTGCGCGGTCGGTGCCGGTACCGAAGGATCTCGCGGCACGGCTGAAGGCGCGAGAAGTGCCTGCTCACAAACCTGAAAAGACAAGCATGCGCCGTTATTTTGCGGTCGCTGCGAGCCTGATCGTGGCTATTGGCCTGATTCTGTCGCCGGGACTCATCACTGCTCGCCCAAGCGCGGCGGACATGAAGTTCCACGATGACGTGATCGGCCATGTGTACCGCGAAATTGCACGCTACAGTCCCGGTCTGGACGACATCAGTCTGAACCAGATCAATTCCGTGCTGGAGGAGACAGGCGGGCACCTGCGTGACGACGACCAGATCAAGCAGATGCACTTCAAGTTCGCGAATGGCTGCAGCATTGCCCAGAACAGCAAGGGTGCTCACATCGTGCTTGATGGCAGCAGGGGCGCGGTCTCCGTCATTGTCGTGCACAACTCTCCGGTTACCACCAAGTTTGACGTCAACGACTCCCGTTTTGCGGGCAAGATCATTCCCTTTGGCGAAGGCAACCTGATTATCGTCGGCGAAAAGGACGAGCCTCTGGATGTCTACGAAAACATGATCGAATCCGCTTTCGAGTGGTCGAGGTAAACACTGCGGACGCAGATCAGAACTGGTCTGCGTCCATTGCCATCAGCGAGGCCGCACCCGCCTCAATCTCTGTCACCAACGCCGACACGCCCGGCATCACTCTGTCCACAAAGAAGCGGGCCGTCTTGAGTTTAGCGTCGTAGTAACTGATATCGCTTGCCCCATCTGCCAGTGCCCGCTCTGCTGCCTGCACCATTCGGGCCCACATAAAACCGTACAGCATCAGGGTCACCAGACGCAGATACGGAACCGATGCAGCCCCGATCTCGTCGGCATTTTCTTCGCCACGTTTCCGCAGACGCTGACTGACTTCCTGGACATTGCCCAAAACAGAGCGCAAGGGTGCCACCAGCCAATCGGCTGAGGCCTCGCCCTGCCAGGCGGCCAGGAACGCCTCGATCTCCTCCACCAGCACTTCCAGCAAGCCCTCGCGGTCGCGAACGAGTTTTCTGCCAGCCAGATCCAGCGCCTGAACCCCGTTGGTCCCCTCGTATATCTGCGCAATTCTTGCATCGCGCACGTTCTGCTCCAGCCCCCACTCACGGACATAGCCATGACCACCCAGTACCTGCTGCGCCAGCACACACCCCTCAAAGCCGCGGTCCGAGAACGCGGCCTTGGCGACTGGCGTCAGGAAGGCAACCAGTTTACCGGCACGCTCCCGCACCCCGGCGTCCTCATGAAAATGAGCCCTGTCCAGTTGCGCCGCGACATAAACCGCCAGCGCCCTCCCCGCCTCCACGTCGGCACGTACGGTCAGCAGCATACGCCGGACATCCGGGTGCACGAGAATCGGGTCGGCCGGTCCGGCCGGATTGGCGACACCGTTGCCTGCACGCCCCTGCAGGCGCTCCCGGGCGTACGCCGCTGCAATCTGATAGGAATGCTCTGCCAGACCCAGCCCCTGCAGGCCAATCGACAGACGCTCGTAATTCATCATGGTGAACATATAGGCCAGCCCCTTGTTGGGCTCCCCTACCAGATAGGCCCGGGCATTGTCGAAGTTCATCACACAGGTTGCCGACGCCCGAATTCCCATCTTGTGCTCAATGGCCCCGCAACTGACACCGTTGGCCTCCCCGCTGGCGGGCAGAGTCCTGGGGACCACGAACAGGGATATCCCCTTGGGGCCTTCCGGCGCCCCGGGCAGACGGGCCAGCACCAGATGAATGATGTTTTCGCAAAGATCGTGCTCACCGCCGGTGATAAAAATCTTGGTGCCGGTGACCCGGTAGGCATCCCCCTCGGGTTCCGCCCGCGTTTTCAGCATGCCGAGGTCGGTTCCCGCATGAGGCTCGGTCAGGCACATGGTGCCAGACCATTCACCGCTATACAGCCGGGGCAAATAGGTCTGCTTGAGTTCCTCGCTGCCATGACGGGACAGGGTCAGACAAGCCCCCGCACTCAGAATGGGATACAGCGCAAAAGAGGCGTTGGCCGCCATGACCATCTCCTCCATCAGCACGGCGAGCACTTTGGGCATACCCTGCCCACCGTACTTGGGTTCTCCGGTCAGACCAATCCAGCCCCCTTCTGCATAGGCCTCGTACGCGTCACGGAAGCCCGCCGGGGTACGCACCAACCCGCCCTCGAAATGACAGCCCTCTTCATCCCCCGAACGGTTCATGGGCGCCAGTAAGTCTTCGCAAACCCGGGCAGCCCCCTCCAGCACGGCATCCATCAGATCCCTGCTCACCTCCTGGGTTCCTGGCATGGACGCCAGCATGGACTCTGCATCCTGAACCTCATGCAGAATGAACTGCATGTCCCTGACTGGTGCGCGATAGCTGCTCATGGCCTCTCCTGCCGTCTCTCCGTTAGGTATTCCTGCATCTACGTTACTGAGGCTGTGCCTGCGGGTCAATCGCAACGCTGCTGCCACACACTACACTAAGCAGTAAACGCATGCCGGGGGAAACAGATATGGATGGCTGTGGAGTTTGCCTGCTGTGCGCCGACACCTGTCCTCTGGACATGTCTCTGTGCGCCGCATGCCGTGCCTGCCTGCCGCGCCTGCTGCATCGCTGCCCACAGTGCGGCATCGGCCTGAATACACCATTGCCGAAAGGCAGCATCTGCGGCGCCTGTCTGCGCAGGCCACCGGCGTTTGATCGTTGCCTGGCGTTGGGAGCCTACACCTCTCCACTGCCCGAACTGATTGCCCGGTTCAAATTTCAGGGCGTTCTCAGCAGCGGCAGGGCGCTGGCAAGACTGTTGCTCGCCGAACTCGCGTCGCAGTGGGACACCCGGCTGCCTGACGCGCTGATTCCGGTCCCTCTCCATCCCTCAAGACTGCGTGCCCGCGGCTTCAATCAGAGCCTTGAACTGGCCCGGGAACTTGCTCGTCCCCTGGGCATTCCCCTCGACATGTCCCTATGCCACAGGAAGCGCTCCACACCGCCGCAGAAAGGACTCAGCGCTCGTGAGCGCGCGGTCAATCTGCGCGAGGCGTTTGTGCTGGATGGACCGCCTTGTCACTGGAGACATGTCGCGTTGGTGGACGACGTGGTCACGACCATGGCCACGGTCAATGAAATCGCCAGCCTGCTGAAAAAGGCCGGAATCGAGCGGGTGGAAGTAGTCTGTCTGGCGAGGGTGGGGATTGACGGAATCAGAACTGGTACTTGATGGAGCCGTAGGCGACACGCCCCTGCTGCTCGATTGCCCCGGCAGTTGTCTTGGGCAACTGATCTGGCCGGGCATCAAACAGGTTGCGCACCCCGAAGGAGAACACCGCCTGCCCCTGTTTGCCAGTCTTCAGATTGTAGCCGTACTGCAGGTCGAGGGTGGTCATATTCCCCACCAACTCATTGAGCTGTTCGAGATTCAGCTTGCTGAGGTCTTCGAAGGAATCGAAGTAGTGAGTGACCGCGCTAGCCGTATGCTGCCCTACCTGCCAGGTCAGCATCAGGCTGCTCTGCAGCTCGGTACCTTTGGGCAGAAGAGTAGTGTCGGACACTGGTGGCAAAGTGCTGTCCAGCAGATTGCCGGCCTTCGCCGTGTCGTACAGATAGGTCGCCTTGGTGCTGACGATGAACTGACCAAAGCGTGGTGATTCCCACACGTAGGACGCGCTCAGGTCGATCCCTTTCGCCAGTTCACCGGGGTTAACGGTGCTTTTGACGGAGGGCGCCTCCAGCATGCCGGCATAAAGACTGGAGTCATCAATGTAGAGACTCCCGGCGGGGGCTGCGGGCGTCGCGACTGCAGCCGCGTCAGGCATGGCAGTTGCCGTGCTGAAAGTCTTGTCCAGCTCCACGCGCCAGGCATCTGCGCGCAGATCGAGGCCCTTGGCGGGCGAGAACAGCATGCTGACGTTGGCATTGTGCTGGGTTTCCCCGGAAAACGGTGCCTGATAGGGCATTTCGGCAATGTTGAAGCTGTCGAAATAGCGACTGAACAGAGATGCCTTACCGGAATCGAGTGCGGGGAGGGATTGGGCCGACACGGACATGGACTGCACGGCGCAGCACAATGCCGCCGCGATCACTCCGCCTCTGTGTCGTGAATGTGTCACTTCAAATGCCCCTTGATAGGTTCGTTCCTGCATTTTTGCTCTTCTCGTGCCGGACGAGTCTCACGGGCAAGAGAAAATCGCACTCTTTTGGCGCATGTCAGGAACGCCTAGTATACACAGGGAAAAAGAAACTTACAGAGAGCAAACGGAATTTATTGGGCGGATTGTGCCCTGAGGCGCAATTTCTGTCAGCAGATCACGGGCCGCCCCTTGCCCGGGCACGACAAAGTCCGGCGCGATCTCCAGCAAAGGCTCCAGCACGAAACGGCGCTCGTGCATCCGCGGATGCGGCAAGGTCAACAACGCACCGGATCGCGCCACCTCCCCCCAGGCCAGCAGATCGAGATCAAGCGTGCGGGGGGCGTTGCGAACACCGCTGCGGACACGACCCAGCCGGTTTTCGATCTGCTGCAGCGCCAGCAGCAGCTCCTCGGGAGATTGTTCGTGTGGCAGCAATGCCGCCACTGCGTTGAAAAACCGGGGGGAACCGGGCGGGCAATCCAGCGGGGTACTTTCCCAAACAGAGGACACCAGCAGAGGCCCCCGACTCAGCAATACCAACGACTCCATGGCTGCGTGCAGGGTTTGCACCGGCGAGCCAACCCGGGACTCAAGATTGGCGCCCAGACTGACATAGGCAGGCGTCTGCCCCGCAAATGCGGGACAGTCCTCAAGCCTGGCCCGGATGATACTGCCGGGAGAACTCATGTACCGACTCGACAAATACCGCGACATTGGCCGGATCCACGTCCGGTGTAATGCCGTGGCCCAGATTGAATACGTGTCCTGAGCCAGTGCCGAAATCGCGCAGAATACGGCTCACTTCCTCGCGAATACTCTGGGGAGAGGCATAGAGAATGGCTGGGTCCATATTGCCCTGCAGCGAGACCTGCGAGCCGATGCGCTGACGTGCTACGCCGATATCCACGGTCCAGTCCAGGCCCACACAGTCACAGCCGCTGGCAGCAATGTCTTCCAGCCACAAGCCACCGTTCTTGGTGAACAGGATGACCGGCACATGACGTCCCTCGGACTCGCGGGTCAGCCCCGCGACAATCTTCTTCATATACGCCAGCGAAAACTCGCGGTAGGCATGGGTGGACAGCACTCCGCCCCAGGTATCGAAAATCTGCACCGCCTGCGCACCGGCGGCAATTTGCGCATTCAGGTAGTTGGTGACCGCGCGCGCCAGCTTGTCCAGAAGCTGGTGCATGGCCTGCGGCTGGTTGAACATGAACGCCTTGGCATTGCGGAAGTCCTTGCTGCCACTGCCCTCGATCATATAGGTGGCCAAGGTCCAGGGGCTGCCGGAAAAGCCAATCAGGGGCACTGACCCGTTCAGTTCGCGCCGGATGGTGCTGACGGCATCAAGCACATAGCCCAGATCGCGCGGGGTATCCAGCTCCGGCAACTGCATCACGTCCTGTTCGCTGCGGACCACCTTGCGAAAGCGGGGGCCTTCCCCCTCCGAAAAATAAAGCCCCTGCCCCATGGCATCGGGGATGGTCAGGATATCGGAGAACAGGATGGCGGCATCCATCGCATAGCGACGCAGGGGTTGCAGAGTCACTTCACAGGCCAGCTCGGGAGACTTGCAAAGACTCATGAAATCCCCCGCCTGCTTGCGGGTCGCGCGATACTCAGGCAGATAGCGCCCTGCCTGCCGCATCATCCAGACAGGGGTCATATCCACCGGCTGACCGGTGAGGGCACGCAGAAAACGGTCGTTCTTCAGGGCGGTCAATGCAAATTCCTCATGCGTAGATTCGGGCGGGATCTGCTACATCCCAGGCATCCCATGCGGATGCTTGCCGGCGGCAGATCAAAGGCGGGACATTCTACACAGCCGCTACAGGCAGAACAAACCCGGGCAAGCCTCAGTTGGCGGCCCGGATGTCTCCCTGCACCGCGTTGAAACTGCGAATCCAGGGTTCGAGGCGACCCAGTTCTCCGGTCAACGCGGAAGCGGCCGCCTGCGCCGCCGCCCGGTTCGGGTAGCGACCGTGAATCACCACGTACCAGGGTCGCCCCTGAAGGCGGGTCTCAAACCAGTACAAAGGACTGCCACTATTGCGCTGCACAAACGCCTGCACATTGCTGCGGGACGACGCTCCCAGCAACTGCACGGTGTATTCACCAGGTGGGAAGGCCAGAATCTGTTCACGCTGGCCGGAATTTGTGCCCGACGCAGAGGCAGTGCCGGACGTCGTCGGCTGTGACACCACCACGGGAGCCGGAGGAGGAGTCGTGCTTGCCACAGGTGCCGGTGTGGCGTCCCTAGCCTGAGCGACCTGTACCGGCGCAGGCTGACTCTCTACCACTGCCGGACTTTCTACCACTGCGGGACTCTCTACCACTTCCGGCTCAGACCCGGTCGCCGCCGATGCCGGCACAGGCTCAACTTCAGTCTCCGTCACAGGCTCAGGGCTTGCCTCCGACACAAGCGCAATGCTGTCGGCGAACGGTGACGCCTCGTCCTCACTCGCTTCCTCGGTCAGGGGAATGGGCGACGGCGACTCGGAGGTTTGCGGGGCAGGCAGAACGATCTGACGCTGCGCGGTTTCCACTGGCTCCTCGCCCCCGCCCACCAGAAAGGCCAGCAGGAGAATGGCCAGTAGCGCTCCGGCTGCATAGACATAATTGCGGGGCAGGCTGATCTGCGGCAGCGAGGGCAGCCCCGGCAGGAAACCACCCCGATTCAGCAGCATCTCCTCCGCCACCTTGTTGATTTGTCCGGGAACACCCCCCGACAGCTTCTGGATTTTCTCCACCTGGCGGTTACTGAACGGCAGTGCCCGCCCCGCATCGTCCTCATTGAAACCCACGGCATTGAAGCGGTAGCGAAGGTAGTTGCGCGTCTCGTCCAGATTGAAGGCCGGCAGGGTAATGGACGTGAACTGATTCTGTCCGTCGTTCTGGGGGCAGGTGTAGTCCAGCATGTCGAGCAGCGCTGCCTGGCCGACGAGCACCAGATGGAACGTGCTGCCGGGATTCTCGACCAGTGCCAGCTTCACCAGCAGGCTGAAAGCGTCGTCACCCAGCTCATGGGCGTCATCCACAATCAGCACTACGGTACGGGACTGATTTCTGACCGCCTGGAAATAGCGTGACAGGGCAGCCCTGAGTTCGGCGATGCTGGCCTGCGCGGGGAATTCGAGGACAAAAGCCTTGAACATGTCCTGCAGTAACTGGGAGGGAGTGGTAAGCATGCTGGCCCGGGTACGGGCGACAATCTGATCGCGCTCGGCGCGACGAGCGTAGAAATCGGCGAGCAGTGTCTTGCCACTGCCGTCAGGCCCCACCAGGGCCACAATGTCGCTGCTCTCCCTGGCAAGCAGTTGAAGCTGGTCGAGACTGGCGCGGCGCATGCCACCGGGAAAGAGGGTTTCCAGCGGCGTGCTTTCCGCAAAGGGGTTCGCGGTCAAACCGAGTTCCGTCAGTGTCTCATTCAGTTCCGGCACAGATCCTCTTTCGCCTCCAATGTCTGCCTCAGCAAACCGGCATCGATATCGCTTCTGATCACAGTGTGCCCCAAACCCTGCATCAGGATGAAGCGAATTTTGCCACTGATGACTTTTTTGTCGAACGCCATCAGGCGCAGATAATCGTCCGCCGTGATGGACTCGGGGGGCACGACGGGAAGCCCGGCCCGAGCAATCAATGCTCTGGCCCGTGCGGCCTCGTCCGAGGAAATCATGCCCATGCGTGCCGACAGGTCTGCGGCCATGACCATGCCGGTCGCTACCGCCTCACCGTGCAGCCACACTCCATAGCCCATGCCGTTCTCGATGGCATGCCCGAAGGTGTGCCCGAGATTGAGCAGCGCCCTCACCCCACCTTCTTTTTCGTCGGCGGCAACAATGCGGGCCTTGTCGGCGCAACTTTCGCGGACGGCCTCCGCAAGCAATTCCTGATCACGCCCCAGCAGAGCCTCAATGTGCGTTTCCAGCCACTCGAAGAACGGCAGGTTGTCGATCAGGCCGTATTTGATGACCTCTGCCAGCCCCGCCTGCAGCTCGCGCACCGGCAGAGAGTTGAGCACCTGGGTGTCTGCCAGGACGCACTGCGGCTGGTAGAACGCCCCGATCATGTTCTTGCCGAGAGGATGGTTCACGCCCGTCTTGCCGCCCACGGAGGAGTCGACCTGGGACAGCAGCGTGGTCGGAATCTGGATGAAATTTACCCCGCGCTGGTAAGTCGCCGCGGCGAACCCCGTGATATCGCCGATGACGCCTCCGCCCAGGGCAATCAATGTCGTGTTGCGCTCATGACGTGCTTCCAGCAGCTTGTCGTAGATGCGGGACAGGGTCTCCAGGTTCTTGGTGTGCTCACCATCGGGCAGCACGAGGGTATCCACCTGCAGATCTGCCAGACTGTTTTGCACAGTCTCCAGATACAGCGGCGCGACCACCTCATTGCTGACGATCAGCACCTGTCGTCCCTTGATATGCGGACGCAGCAACTCAGCCCGCCCAAGCAGGCCTGGACCGATGTAAATGGGATAGGAACGTTCACCGAGGTCGAGAGTCAGGGTCTTCATCATGCAGTATCCATCCACAGGCAGCGAGGGCGGCCTGTCCTATGCTCCTTACAGCTTGTCGGACTCTGCTGCAGGGCTATTTTCCTGCGGAGCCGCCGAATGATTCCAAAGGTTGTGCAACTGACGCGTGATGTCGGAGCTGACAGAGCGCGGACTGCGCCGACTGGTGTCGATGATCAGGTGAGCGGTCTCGCGATACAGCGGTTCCCGGATCTTGAACAGCTCCTTGATCTTGGCCAGTGGATTTGCAGTCTGCAGCAGCGGTCGGTTCTTGTCCTTGCCCGTACGCTCCAGTTGCTGTGCCACAGAAGCCCTTAAATAGACGACTGTGCCACGATCATGCAGGTGCTGACGGCTTTGCGGGTCCAGAATGGCACCGCCGCCCGTTGCCAAGATAATGCCCTGACGCTGCGTCAGGGTATCGATCATGCGGGCTTCGCGCAGGCGAAATCCCGGCTCGCCCTCTACATCAAAAATCCAGGGGATATCCGCGCCGGTCGCAAACTCGATTTCGCGGTCAGAGTCGAAGAAGGGCATGTGCAGTTGCGCGGCGAGAAGCCTGCCAATGGTGCTCTTGCCCACCCCCATTGGCCCGATCAAAAATACACTGTTGCTCTCGCCCATGTCGCTCCGCATTCCCCGGCTGGACGGGGCCACCTGCCTGGCAGGTGCCACTCCCCCGAAACAAAAAGACCGACATTGTACCTCCGCCCGGCGTGCAAAATCACTTCCGATCGGCAGGTCCCGGTCGACCTCAGCGGGTATTGATCTCCGCGATGATGCGGGGCGTGATGAAAATCAGCAGCTCGGTACGCCTGTTGCTATTGTTGGTGCGCTTGAACAAACGCCCAACGTAGGGAATATCTCCCAGCAGCGGAGTCTTGGTTTCAGTAGTCGTGGTTTCCTCGCGAAAGACACCGCCCAGCACGATGGTGTCGCCATTTTCCACCAGCACACTGGTATTGATGGAGTTGGTGTTGATGGCGGGCACCGACCCTGTTCCCGCAGCAACAGAATCCTGATGGATGTCGAGCTGCATGATGATGCGACCATCCGGCGTAATCTGCGGCGTCACTTCCAGCGACAGAACGGCGTCCACAAACTCCGTGGTTGAGCCGCCGGCAGTGCCGCCCGCCTGAGCCTGGTAGGGAATGCGCACACCGGACTGGATGGTAGCGGTCACCTTGTCCTGTGTCGTCACTTTCGGACGGGCAATCACCTCACCGTTGCCACTGCTTTCCAGCGCCGACAGCTCAAGCTCGATCAACCCACTGTTGCCGGCAAACCCGATCGAGAATGACGAAGCACTGTCATTCTGCACACCAAGATCGACTGCCAGGGCGTCGGGGAAGGTCACCGAGCCGGTGGGAATGGGCACAGCGGCGATGGCCTGGGCCACAATGGAACCAATCAGGCTCGGATCCGTGCCATCCTGAAGCGCCTGCACACGCGCCGCTTCCCCGGCCGCCACCGCCTGCTGTATCGCCTCGTTCTGCGCCACCCGGTTGTTCTGCTGCTCCAAGGTCGCAGCCTGGCTGCCCCCGTAACGCAGGTTCTCGGAGGAGTCATTCCTGCCTGCACCGCCCCAGCGGATGCCCAGATCACGGCCAAAGTCTGTGGACACATTGACGATACGCGCCTCGATCAGCACCTGTCGCACCGGCACATCGAGCTTGCTGAGCAGTTCGCGCACCTCATCCAGCTTCTCGGCAACATCGCGAATAATGATGATATTGGTGCGTGTATCCACCGTTGCAGTACCACGGCTGGACAGCACGCCGGTTGCACCGGACTCCGCAGGCACACCTGTGGCCGCCGCACCCGGCTCGCCACCAACACCCGGCACATTGCCCGTGGGAGACCCTGTCAGCAGGGTAAGAATATTGGCGGCATCGGCGTAGTTGACCTGGACGTATTCGGTATGCAGCGGCGCCAGCGCCTGTGCCTGACGACTGGCGTCGAGCGCCTGCTGTTCCTGAGCAGCGATCTCATTGGCAGGCGCCACGTAGAGCACATTCCCCACCAGACGCTTGTCCAGATTGCGGGACTGCAACACCAGGTTCAGGGCCTGATCCCAGGGCACGTCCTGCAACTGCAGCGTGATATTGCCGGAGATGGCGTCGCTGGCCACCAGATTGAAATTGTTTTCGTCGGCCAGCAACTGCAGAACCGTGCGCACTTCGATATTCTGGAAACTGAGCGAAATCAGATTGCCCGAATACGCCGCCGCGGGATCTGCATTGGCTGCCGCCGCGCGCGGGGGCATGACACTGATGGTGTACTGGCGTCCCTGCTGGTAGGCGACGTACTCGTATTCCCCGTTCAGATCGATCGCGATCGTCGCATTCCCGCGCTGGGGATAGACGTCCACCGTGTTCACCGGCGTGGCAAAATCGGTAACATCGAAGCGTCGATTCAGACGTTCCGGAACGTCCGTGCCGGAAAACTCCAGATAAACCCGACTGCCGATCTGTTCCACATTACCCAGTACGCGATCGTCACTGAGACTGATAACCACTTGCCCCTCATCCGGCCCATTGCCGCGTCGAAAGGTGACATCCATGAGCGCAGGCCCCTGCCCCTGGGCTGACACCACGGGAGTTGCTGCATTCGAGCTCACCGGCGCCGCTGCGCTGGCCACCCGGGTATCACTGCCCAGATGCACCACCAGGGTATTGCCCTCTATACGGGTCTGATAGTCCACCGGGCTGCTCAGGTTGAAGACCAGGCGGGTTCTGTCGCCCGCCTCCAGCACCATGACACTCTGGGCATTGTTGGAATCGATGTCGAAACGACGTTCAGCCAGCGCGCTTTTCACGTTGCTCAAGTCGATGGAAATACGCGCAGGATCGTCCTGGGTGAAACCGGAGGGTTCAGGCGGACGCCGATCAAACTCCAGCCGCACCTCGATGCTGTCGCCAGGCAGATTGGCGAAACCGATACTGTTCAGATTCACGCTGTCCTGTGCGAACGCGGACTGCCATGCGGCCAATATCAGCAGAAACGGCAGACACCATTTCCAGATCGCGCGCGGGGCGGTTTTCCTGGCTCCAGAAGTCATCGTTACTGTAGACATCATTGCTTCACCTGTATTACCGGCACTGTGCCAGCCGGATTTTGCATTCACGCCGTGTCGTCTTTGCGAGCAGCGCACGGCCTATCGTTGTAATGTGAGCGTGCGCGGACGCTCCACCCAGCCTCCGTCGCCGGAGGGTACTATCTCGATCAATTCAATTTCAGAGGACGTGACACGAACGACCCGACCATGATTTCGCCCAAGATAGTTGCCCCGGCTGACCCGGTGCACCGTGCCGTTCTCATCCTGGATCAAGGCGATGGTGTTCGTGTCGCGGGTCATCATGCCCACCATGCTCAGGTTGCTCAGAGCGAACTCTTCCAGCGGCTCCCGCGGACGATCGAAGTCCGGCTCCACAATGCTGACCGGTGCCTGCGCCTCGTTGGTTCCCGCCATAATTGGCACGTCGAACGGACTGCGCATCGAGGCTGCGCTGTAGGCAAAGGCCTCATAAGATACAAATTCCGGCACCGGCTCTACCGGGCCGCCAGGACGCAAGGCAACCTCGACAATATACTGCTGCAGATCTTCCATGCCATCGTTGCCGGAACAGGCCAGCAAGGTGCCCATCAGCAGACTAAGAGCAAGAGTACGCAACAGGCGGGGGGTATCAGGGCGTCGCGGCTGCATTTCCACCCTCCGTTCTGTAGCGATAGGTTTTTGCGGTAATAGTCATCTGCAGGGCGCTGCGGTTGTTCACCGGCTCAATGGCAAAATCATGCAGGGTCACAATTCTTGGCAATGCGGCCACACCACTGACGAAGGTACCGAAATCGTGATAGTTTCCCAGCACCTCAATCTGAATCGGTTGTTCAATATAGAACTCCTGCGCCACTTCCGAGTCGAGCTCTATGCGTGAGAACGTAAGACTGCTGCCGAGACCCGTTTCAGTCACGTCATCCACCAGATCGGGCACTTCTGTCTGACTTGGCAACTGGCTCAACAGTTCGGCAAACTCTTCTTCCATTTGCACCGTCTGCGCCTTGTACTCGTCCAGATTGGCCGCCAGAACCGACTTCTGCTCAAACTCGGTGCGCAGGGTGCTTTCTTCCGTTTGCCAGCGCGTCAATTCTGCCTGCAGCGTGCGAATATCAAACCAGAAGCCCGCCGCCAGACAGACGAAAAAGAGTGCGACCGCAATCACCATCTTGACCACACCTGGCCAGACGCCAATCGACTCGATATCGCTGAGATTGTTCCAGTCGAAACTCTGCAGCTCCTTGATCAGCGCCGTGGCCTTCGCGGAGACGTTCATTATTCTGCCTCCTCTTCACGCGCCGGTTCTTCCAGCATCAGGGTCAGGGAGAAGGCATTGGCGGCACGCTGGTCCGAATTGGCATCGGCACTGGCCGCAGAAATCTGTTGCAGACTGGGATTGGCAAACCATTCCGAATCGTCCAGGCGGCGCATCAGCTCGGACACCTTGTTGTTGGATTCGGCAATGCCCTCTATCTCCAGACGCTCACCATTGCGTTCCAGCGTATTGAAATACACCCCGGACGGGAGCGTTTTTACCAGCTCGTCAAATATCCGCACAATCACAGGGCGCGAGCCCTGCAGGTCCTGAATAACCTCCATGCGCGAGTTGATCTGCTCTTTCTGCTCCTTCAGTTCATTGATCTCTGCAATACGTGCGTCCAGCACCAGAATTTCCCGACGCAGAAAGTCATTGCGCGCCTGCTGATAGCGGATGTCCCCGCGGAAGCCCCTGTCAATCAGAAACACAATACCGGCGGCAATAATCACAACCCCCATCAGCAGGACAAAAAACTCCCGCTTGCGCTCTTCACGCAACTGTTCACGCCATGGCAACAGATTGATGCGAGCCATCAGTATTTACTCCTCATCGCGAGACCGCAGGCGATCATCAGCGCAGGGGCGTCATTGCTCAGCAGCGTTTTGTTCACCTTGCTGCCAACGGCGAGATTGCTGAACGGATTCGCCACCAGTACAGGTGTGGCAAGCTGCTCACGCACCAGATCACTCAAACCGTCGATTGCTGCCACACCTCCAGCAAGGACAATCTGATCCACGTCGTTGTACTGGCTGGAAGAAAAGAAGAACTGCAGGGAGCGACTGATCTGCTGCACCACCGCGTCCTTGAAGGGCGACAGAATTTCCTGTTCGTAATCGGCGTCCAGCGTGTTGCGCCGAATGGCGGTTTCGGCCTCTGCCGCAGACAGACCGAAGCGCCGCTGCACGTCCTCGACCAATTGCCGGCCACCAAATAATTGCTCGCGTGTATAGATCGTCTTGCCATGCAGCAGCACATGCAGCGTAGTCACCGTCGCACCAACATCCAGAATCGCCACGGTCTGCGGGTCGAACGCCGCCAACTGCGCCTGCAGCAGGCCGAAGGCGCGCTCCATCGCATAGGCTTCAATATCGACAACCTTGGCACTCAGCCCTCCCGACTCCAGGGCACCGACCCGGGACTCCACGTTTTCCTTGCGGCAGGCTGCCAGCAACACGTCGACAAAATCCGAGCTGCCATCTCCGCTGTCCTGACGCTCAAAGTCGATAGCCACCTCACTGAGGGGATAGGGAATATACTGATCCGCCTCCACGATGATCTGATTCTCCATCTCGGAATCAGTCATGCTGGCATTCATCTCGATAATCTTGGTGATGACTGCGGAACCGGCGACTGCAACGGCCGCTTCCTTGGTTCCTGGTTTCAGCAGGGAAACGGCCTGCCGAATGGACTCTCCCACCGCGTCAATGTCGCTGATGTTCTTCTCTACCACGGCGTTGGGCGGAAGCTGACGGATGACATAATTCTCAATGCGGTACTTGCCGTTCTGCAGACTGAGTTCGAGCAGCTTTACGGCGGTGGAACTGATGTCCACGCCCAGCAAAGTCTTCGATTTTCGGCTCAGAAATTCCAGCACAGTCATTGTCCGCAGTCAGTCTGTCTTTGTTGTATCGGCAGGCCTTCCCGGCCCACCAGCCCCCATGAATTCGAGTATAGATTCAATCCCGGAGCGCACCCGCTTTTCGCCCATTTTTAAAGCATCGACACATCAAATCAAATTTATATATAATTTTCAATAAATTATATTGCCTTTTCAACAAATAACTTTATGTTGATAACTCCATCAAGTTCCGCGCCGATGACTTGATACGGCTCACAAATCCTGCATCCCGTCATTTTCCGGAAGCGCGCGACAGGAAGCGCCTGAAGGGTTTCAGGAAGATTTCCATAACCGATTAATAAAAAAGGAATTTTTAAAAGAGAACGTGAGGGCATAGTAAAAGGCTACGTCCGTCTGGAAAGGACGGGAACGGGACTATAAACCCGAGGATTTCACTCAAGATTATTCAAAAACTTAGGGGTATAATGCCGTTTTTGCGGTGTTTCGATGCCGCAAAAAACGCAACAGAAGCGACTCGTGAACGGTCTTTTCCTGTCGAAACAGACCAAAAGACAAGGTTTCCGCCGACAACGACATGGCAAGCAAAAGACTGTGAAACTGCAATTCAAGAAAGTGTTCAGATTCTTTTTCTGGCTCGGAGTGTTCTTCGCCAGTGGCACTGTCATGGTCTTCGCAGCCGGCTTTCTGTACTTGTCTCCCCAGTTGCCATCCGCCGAGTCCTATCGCTATGTGCAACTGGAAACCCCCCTGCGCATCCTGACTGCAGACCATAAGCTCATCGACGAAATCGGCATTCGCCGCGACCCCATTCCGTTTGAAGAGATTCCACCCATGATGATCAACGCGGTCATCGCCAGTGAGGACCCCCGCTTCTATTCCCACTCCGGGGTTGATGTTCGCGGCCTGATGCGGGGGTTCTACGGCTTCATCCGCGGCATCAATCTGGGCGGGGGCAGCACCATCACCATGCAACTGGTGAACAACATCTCCTTCGACAATGACAACGTCTACTCACGCAAGCTGAAGGAAATCCCCTTTGCCCTGCGGATCCAGCGCGAACTGAGCAAGGAAGAGATCATTACGCTGTACCTGAACCTGATTTATTTCGGCTCCGGCGCCGACGGCATCAACGCGGCCGCCTATGCCTACTACGGCAAACCCATCAGTGAGCTTGAACTGCATCACTTCGCCATGCTGACTTCTGTGCTCCCCTGCCCCTCGCCATGCAACCCCATCGCCAACCCGGCGCGGGCGGAAACACGGCGCAATGTGGTGCTGGAAAAGATGTACGACCAGAGGATGATCACGCGGGAGCAGTATGAAAAGGCGATTAATACGCCGGACGACGCCCGCCGCCACAGCCGTCGCATCGAGGTCAGCGCCCCCTATGTTGCGGAAATGGTGCGTCAGGATCTGTACCGCGAGTACGGAGAAGACATCTACCGCAAGGGTTTCGAGGTGACCACCAGCATCCTCAGTGAAAATCAGCAGGTGGCTGACAAGGCTCTGACCAACGGGCTGGAGAACTACTACGACAAGCGTCACGGCTATCGCGGCACCGAAGGGCATGTCAGCGTGCCGGACGGCGAAGATGCCAACACCTACTGGCTGGAAGCACTGGACTCCCGTGCCACCATCGGCAATCAGGTTCCCGCCATCGTATCCGCCATTGGGGAGCGCGACATTCACGCCTTGCGCTCCGACGGCAGCACCGTCGCCATTGCCTGGGACGGCCTGAGCTGGGCCGCCCCGTTTGTCGATCGCGGCAATGCCTGGCCCCGCCCGCAACGCGCCAGCGACATCGTGAAAGTGGGCGACATCATCCGCATACGCCAGGAAGATGACGAACGCTGGTCCCTGGGCCAGATCCCCGAACTGCAGGGAGCGCTGGTCTCCGTATCCCCGGACAATGGCGACATCCTTGCCCTCACGGGAGGCTACGACTTCGCCCTGAGCCAGGTCAATCGCGCCACCACGCCGCGCCCGCCGGGCTCCGGTTTCAAGCCCTTTGTCTACGGCACCGCCCTGGAAAACGGCTACACCCCGGCCACCACCATCAATGACGCTCCCTTCGCCCGTGGCGACTATCGCCCGCGCAACTTCGAGAACAACTTCATCGGCCCGGTGACACTGCGCAACGCACTGGCAAACTCGCGCAACATCCCCGCAATCCGGCTTTACGATCAACTGGGCTCGGAACTGGTGCTGCCCTTTGCCAAACGTTTCGGCTTCAAGACTGAAAACTTCCCGCGCAGCGATCTCACCGTTGCCCTGGGCAGCCAGGACGTGCAGCCTCTGGAGATGGCCATTGCGTTTGCGACCATCGCCAACGGTGGCCAGAAGGTGGAACCCACGCTGATCAAGGAAATCAAGACCGTGGACGGCAACATCCCGCTGCCCGTGCAGGCGGTGGCCTGCGGTGATCAATGCGATGCGCTTCCGCTCAATGAAATGCCAGCCCCCCGAATTGTGGATCCGCGCGTGACCTATATCCTCGCCAGCATGATGCGCTCGGTGATTGAGGAAGGCAGTGGGCGGAGAGTCAACCGCGAGATCAACCGCAAGGATCTGATGGGCAAAACCGGCACCACCAACGGCCCGGCAGAGCTCTGGTTCTCCGGCTTCAATCGCGACATCGCCACCAGCGTTTTCGTTGGTTTTGACCAGCCGCAACCCATGGGCGAGAGCGAACAGGGTGCCACTGTTCCCGTTCCTATCTGGATTGATTACATGAAAACGGTGCTGGAAGGCACGCCTGAACATGGTCTGGACCGGCCGGACGGCATCGTGGACCGCCTGATTGACAAGAACACCGGCAAGCTCGCCCGCCCGGGTCAGGGCAGCACCATGTTTGAACTGTTCATGCAGGAGAACGCGCCGACCGAAATGGAATCATCCCGCAGCCTGCCCAGCCAGGGCATCGAGGATGTCCCATCCATCGAAACCATTTTCTAGGGTCTGCAAAACCGTTCCAGGCCCAGAGCAGCCTGGCCATTTTGCGCCCACGACAAAAAGGCGTTAGAGCCATGCCCTAACGCCTTTTTTCTTTGATCGGGAAAAGTCTTAGATGCTTCGGTTGCCGAAACGCTTCTTGAAGCGATCCACACGGCCACCACTGTCAAGAATCTTCTGCTTGCCAGTATAGAAAGGGTGGCACTCGGAACAGACGTCCAGAAGAATGTCTTTGCCCAGCGTAGAGCGTGTTTTCAGCACGGCGCCGCAACTGCAGGTCGCGGTCATTTCTACGTAATTTGGGTGAATTTCGGGTTTCATTTCTCTGCCTCATCAATAGGTTTTCACTGGGTTCGTGACGCCGGAATCGACCCTTGGAGTCCTGCACGGCCAGCGAAACGGGCTGGCATTCTACCAAACAGCAGCGGAATCGCAAGTGCGGTCTACAGAATTTTGTCTGCGCGGGGAGGATACGGAAGGTTCAGGCGCCTGCCTGTCGGGCCTTGATGACCTGGTGATTGCGCACGACCTCTCGCATGACACGCTCCAGAATGTCCGCCACCAGATCCGGGTTTACGCCCTGCTTCTCGCATTGCGCACGAATCTCTGCCAGCTTGCGGCTTTCACGCTCGGGGTCCAGGGCCTCCAGGCCATGTTCTGCTTTCAACTCCCCCACGCGATGGGTCAGGGCAAACCGGTTGGCAAGCAGCAGCACCAGACCATGATCTATCCGGTCGATCTGTTCTCGAACCCGTAACAGTTCCTCGGGTATCGCTTGCGTGGGCATTGTCATCTTCTCCAAAAAGAGGGTGGGCGGGAGCTTGTCGTGGCGGCGAGTATAAACCAATTTGCCCGGGCGGAGACAGGCGCGCAACCTTCAGCAGCCCCTGTTGCGGGCACAGGGGCAAAGCCCTTACCATCCCCAGCCACAGACAGCCCGTTGCCCCCTTGCCCGACAAGCACTCCGCCCTATGCCAGAACAGCACGCCAACAGACCGCACGAGGCATTCGCGGCCATTCTCCGACTGGCAGTGCCATCGCCTCTGCGCCGCACCTTCGACTATCTGCCACCACAAGGCTACAGCAGCACGCAGGTGGCGGAGCTGAAGCCAGGCATGCGTGTGCGTGTGCCATTTGGCTCCCGCACGCTGATTGGCGTGCTGCTATCCCTTGAAGCAGAGAGCACGGTGACGGTCGAAAAGCTGCGTCCGGCACTGGAGGTTCTCGACGCTGAACCCCTGCTGCCCCCCTCGCTGCTGGAGCTCTACCTGTGGTCCGCGCAGTATTACCAGCATCCTCCCGGCGACGTGTTTCACACCATGCTCCCCGCCCTGCTGCGGCAGGGAAACCGGGCCGAGCGCCCGGGACGCAAGGTGTGGCAGCTCAGCGAAACCGGTCAGCAATTGACGGATGAGGACCTGCGCCGCGCGCCACGACAGCGAGAGATCGTGGAGTTTCTGCGCGAACACGGCGCCCTGGACAAGTCCGCCGTGACCGAGCTGGACATCTCCGCCAGCGCTCTGATCGCGTTGCAGGCCAACGGCTTCATCGTGATGGAGGAGCGTCCACCGCCTGTCGCCGGGGTACAGGGCACGGCCCATGCCGTGCGTCAGGGTCTCACCCTGAATGCGGAACAGGAATCGGCGGTGTCGACAATCGTCGCGTGTCTGGACCATTTTCAATGCCATCTGCTGGACGGCATCACCGGCAGCGGCAAGACCGAAGTGTATCTGCAGGTCATCGCCGCCGTGCTTGCCCAGGGGCGACAGGCGCTGGTGCTGGTGCCGGAGATCAGCCTGACTCCGCAGACCATTGCCCGTTTCCGCCAGCGCTTCCAGTGCCGCATTGCCGTCCTGCATTCCAGGCTGACCGACAGCGAGCGCCTCAACGCGTGGCTGGAGGCACGCGATGGCGTGGCAGATATCGTCATCGGCACCCGTTCCGCGCTGTTCACTCCCCTGCAGCGGCCCGGCATTCTGATTCTGGACGAAGAGCACGACAGCTCCTTCAAGCAGCAGGACGGCTTCCGCTACTCCGCCCGCGACCTCGGCATCGTGCGTGCCCGCACCGAAGACATCAGCATTGTGCTGGGTTCGGCAACACCGAGCCTGGAATCCCTGCACAACGCGCTGAGCGGGCGCTACACGCATTTGCACCTGCGCGGCCGCGCGGGGGAAGCAAACCCGCCCGCGCTGCGACTGCTCGACACGACCCACGAAGTCCTCACGGAAGGCTTCTCAGGCATACTGCTACAGCAGATGCGCGAACATCTTGCCCGCGGCAATCAGGTGCTGGTCTTTATCAACCGCCGCGGCTTCGCCCCCACCCTGCAATGCGCGGATTGCGGCTGGGTCGCCGAATGCACGCACTGCGCAGCCCGCATGACCCTGCATCGCACCCAGGCACACCTGCGCTGCCATCACTGCGACGCGCGGCGCCCGGTGGATCGCTTCTGCCCCCTGTGCAAATCCCGCAATCTGCAGGCGCTCGGCCTCGGCACCCAGCGCATCGAACAATTCCTGGAAGAGCAGTTCGCCGACACCCGGGTATTGCGTGTCGATCGGGACAGTACGCGCCGCAAGAATGATCTGGATGTGCTGCTCAACGAGGTACACCAGGGCAAACCCTGCCTGCTGATCGGCACACAGATGCTGGCCAAGGGGCACCACTTTCCTGCTGTCACGCTGGTAGCCATTCTGGACGCCGACGCCGGTCTGTTCAGCGCAGACTTTCGGGGGCAGGAACACACAGCCCAATTGCTGATGCAGGTAGCAGGGCGCGCAGGGCGTGCCGGTGCACCGGGCGAGGTGGTGATCCAGACCCGACACGCCAGCCATCAGACCCTGCAGACGCTCGTCACGGAGGGGTATGGGGCGTTCGCCCGCAGCCTGCTGGAGGAACGGCGCGCTGCCGGCATGCCGCCTTTCAGCCATCTGGCACTGCTGCGCGCGGAGGCTGTCAGCGCCAAAGCCCCAGAAGAGTTCCTGGCCCAGGTTCGGGAGCTCGCAGGAGAACTTAACGCGCAGATGGGGAGCGGCGTGCAGATACTGGGCCCCTTGCCGTCACCAATGGAAAAGCGGCACAACCGTTTTCGAGCGCAGCTTTTGTTGCAATCTCCCCAGCGCCCCGCTCTGCAGCAATTGCTGACGGCGCTCTGCCCGCTGCTGGAGGCCCACAAGAGCTCCCGCTCCGTCCGCTGGTCGGTGGACGTTGACCCCCAGGACATGATCTGAGAACCGGTTTCCATGCCAGCCGATAACAGTGGTTGAAGCCCCGCTTTTTCTGGATAATGTGCCCGCATCCGTCAACGCCCCAGATCAAAAACAGGATCGACAAGAACGCCCATGGCCCACGATTTCGCCAAAATCCGCAACAAGAAGAGAGTGGAACCTTCCCCACCCCCTCCACCTCCGCCCAGCAAGGGCATGCTGCTGACGGGACTGGTGGCGGGCCTGGCGCTGGGCTTCTTTGCCTCTTTCCTCATTTACCTGTCTGGCATTCTGCCTCCCGTTGGCGATCTCAACGCACAGTCCGGGGACGACCGGGAGGCAGAGCTGCTCGCCGCCCAGCAACGCCGCAATGAGGAGCTGGAACAGGCGGCAGCACGCCTGCAACTGGAGTTCTACAAGGAACTGCCCAATTACGAAGTCATCGTGGACAACATGCCGGCGCCCCGCAACGAAGCTGCGGCAAGCACCACAGCAACACCGACACAGAGCGCTCCTGCTAGCGTGGCCAGCACGTCTCCGGCGCAAGCAGAACCCCCCGCTGCGGACGGCAGTTTCATGATTCAGGCAGGCGCCTTCCAGCAGGAATCCTCCGCGCTTGCCCAGAGCGAGCGGCTCAATTCCCTGGGCCTGACAGCTCGCATCAAGAAGGAAGCCCTGCTCGGCAAGACCCTGTTCCTGGTGCAGGCTGGCCCCTATCAGTCACGCGACCAGGTTACCCAGGCCGAGCGCATTCTGCGCGGCAATGGCATCGACAGCATCCGCATCGGCCTGAGCCAGTAGCCGGCATCTTGAATTCCCGCACCACACGCCCCATATCGCCTTCTCAGGCGTTCGCCACCTCATCAATCACACAGCCGGTTCCCGTGGCAAAGCGGGTCTGGCGGGAGTAAGAGTTTGGAACAGTATCACGGCACCACGATCGTTTCGGTACGGCGTGGCAACAAGGTCGTCGTCGGTGGCGACGGTCAGGTATCCCAGGGCAATACCGTCATGAAGGGCAATGCCCGCAAGGTGCGGCGCCTCTACAAGGATCAGGTGATCGCCGGTTTCGCCGGTGGCACCGCCGACGCCTTCACCCTGTTCGAGCGCTTCGAGGAGCAACTGGAAAAGCATCACGGCAAGCTGGTACGGGCCGCAGTGGAACTGGCCAAGCTCTGGCGCACCGACCGGGCGCTGCGCCGACTGGAGGCCCTTCTGATCGTTGCGGACCGGGAAGCCTCCCTGATCATCACGGGCAATGGCGACGTCATTGAACCGGAAGACTCGCTGATGGCGATCGGCTCCGGTGGCCCCTATGCCCTTTCCGCCGCCCGCGCGCTGTACCACAACACGGATCTGGACGCCCGCACCATCGTGGAAAACTCGCTGAAGATCGCCGGCGAGATCTGCGTCTTCACCAACCAGAATCACACCATTGAAGAGCTCGAATTCTAGGGCTTCAAGCAACGACCGACATTCGTGTGCTCAGGCGACATCGAGCCACACCCAGGCAGGAAATACATCATGACCAGTATGACTCCGCGAGAAATCGCTTCCGAACTCGACCGCTTCATCGTCGGGCAAAAAGCCGCCAAACGGGCGGTTGCCATTGCTCTGCGCAACCGCTGGCGCCGCATGCAACTGCCGGACGCCATCCGCCAGGAGATTACCCCCAAGAACATCCTGATGATCGGACCAACCGGCGTCGGGAAAACGGAAATCGCACGGCGCCTCGCCAAGCTGGCGAACGCGCCCTTCATCAAGGTGGAAGCGACCAAATTCACCGAGGTGGGCTATGTGGGGCGTGATGTCGATTCCATCGTCCGTGATCTGGTGGACGTGGCCGTGAAGATGCTGCGCGAGGAACAGATCCGCAAGGTGCAGCATGTGGCAGAGAACGCCGCCGAGGACCGCGTGCTGGACGCACTGCTGCCACCTGCTCGTGGCATGGAAGGCGAAGAACTGGCAGACAAGGGCGACTCGAACACCCGACAACTGTTTCGCAAGAAACTGCGTGAGGGAGACCTCGACGACAAGGAAATCGAGATCAAGGTTTCCGAAGGCGTTTCCGGCGTCGAAATCATGGCGCCTCCCGGCCTGGAAGAAATGACCAGCCAGTTGAAGAGCATGTTCTCCAACATGAATGCCGGAAAGAAAAAGACCCGGCGCCTTCCGGTCAAGGATGCCTTCCGCCTGCTGAAAGAGGAAGAAGCCGCAAAACTGGTGAACGAGGAAGAAATCCGCACCCGCGCGATTGAAGTGACGGAACAGACCGGCATTGTCTTCATCGACGAGATCGACAAGGTCACGGTGCGCAACGACACCGGCAGCAGCGGCGTGTCCCGCGAAGGGGTGCAGCGCGACCTGCTGCCACTCATTGAAGGCTCCACCATCACTACCAAGTACGGCAGCGTGAAGACCGATCACATTCTCTTCATCGCCTCGGGCGCCTTCCACCTGTCCAAGCCTTCGGACCTGATTCCGGAGCTGCAGGGACGTCTGCCGATCCGTGTGGAACTGGACGCGCTCACTGCAAAAGACTTTGAACGCATTCTGTCAGAGCCGAGCTGCTCCCTGACCGAACAGTACCAGGCTCTGCTCGGCACGGAGAATCTGCAGGTGGAGTTTGCCGCGGACGGCATCGCGCGCCTGGCTGAAATCGCCTTCGAGGTCAACGAGCGCACCGAGAACATCGGCGCGCGACGCCTGCACACCGTCATGGAGCGCCTGCTGGAGGATGTCTCCTTCACCGCCTCTGACGATGCGGTGGGTGGCGGGGGGGCGCTCGTGATCGATGCCGCCTATGTGGACAAGCATCTCAGCGACCTGGCCCGCGACGAGGACCTGAGCCGCTTCATCCTGTAAGCCTGCGGACGAAACCACATGAGCGAGACCCCCAGCGCCATCACCCTGCACCGCAAGTCCAACGTGCTGGAATTGCGCTATGCCGATGGCAGTCAGTACACCCTCCCGGCGGAGTTCCTGCGGGTATATTCCCCCTCCGCAGAGGTGCGTGGGCATGGCAAGGGGCAGGCCGTCCTGCAGACCGGCAAGCGAAACGTCCGCCTGCTTGCCGTCGAGGGGGTCGGGCATTACGCCATCAAGCTGCGCTTCGATGACGGACACGATTCCGGCATCTACAGTTGGGAATACCTGCACGAGCTCTGCGTCGGCCAGCAGACCTTATGGGACACTTATCTGCAGGAGCTGGAGACAAACGGAGCAAGCCGAGACCCGCAGCCTGACGCCGCTTCATTGTCAGAGGCCGTGCAAGTGATTACCATACCCCCGCTGTCGCCACCGAAACCCTGACAGCCACCCGCATGTGTTGAGGCACCTGCGAACAAGTCACTGCCCGACGATTGCGGGCTGCAGGAGCGCACCATGTCCCGGGACCAAGACCCCAAGTCCGAGAATTCTTCACGCACCACCCATTTCGGCTACGAACAGATACCGGTCGAGGACAAGGTGCGCCGCGTCGGCCAGGTGTTCCATTCCGTCGCCAGCAAATACGACGTCATGAACGACCTGATGTCCCTGGGCACGCACCGCCTCATCAAGCGTTTCACCGTGGAACTCAGCGGCATTCGCCCCGGTCAGCGCGTACTCGACCTTGCCGGTGGCACCGGGGATTTCACCATGCGCTTCTCCTCGCTGGTGGGCGCCAGCGGTCAGGTGGTGTTAGCGGACATCAACGCCTCCATGCTGCAGGTGGGCCGCGACCGCCTCATCGACAAGGGCATCACCCAGAACGTGTCCTATGCCCAGGTGAATGCGGAATGCCTGCCCTTTGCCGACAACAGCTTCGACTGCATCTGCATTGCCTATGGCCTGCGCAACGTGACCGACAAGGACGCCGCCCTGCGCTCCATGTACGCCACCCTCAAGCCGGGCGGCCGCGCCCTGGTACTCGAATTCTCCAAGCCCCGCCATGAACTGCTGGGCAAGGCCTACGACGGCTACTCCACCCTGTGGCCCATCGTCGGCAAACTGGTCACTGGCGACGCCGACAGCTACCGCTATCTGGTGGAATCCATTCGCATGCACCCCGATCAGGAAACCCTCAAGGGCATGATGGAAAACGCGGGTTTCAGCGACTGCCGCTACCACGACGTCATGGGCGGCATCTGCGCCATCCACATCGGCTACAAAGCCGCGTCCGCCGCCTGAGCGAACAGACCATGGACGCCATGCTCAGCTCCGCCCTGTCCGCTCCCCTTGAAGCGCTCGTGAACGCCGTACTGAAGCAGGATCCCGCTGCACAGCAGCAACTCCAGTCACTCTCCGGCAAGGCCCTGCGCCTGGAATGCATCACCGCGCTTCCCCTCGCGCTCACCCTGGTGGTGGAGGGGGACAGCCTGTCTCTGCGCAGCGTGTATGAAGCTACCCCGGATGCTTCCATCACGGCCAGCGCCAGCGCCTTTGCCCGACTCGCAGGCAGCGGCGGACAGACAGACGCCCTGTTTTCTCCCGACATCGCCCTGTCCGGCGACACCCACCTGATCCAGGACCTCCACCGGATCATCAGTGGCCTGGAAATCGACTGGGAGGAGCATTTTTCGCGCCTGTTCGGCGACGTGTTCGCGCACCAGCTCGGCCAATGGGCACGAGGCTCCCGGCAGTGGGGCCAACAGGCCGCAGAAACGCTGCGCCTGAACATCGACGAATACCTTCACGAGGAAGCCGCCATCCTTCCGGGTCGCCACGAGTTCGCCCGTTTCAGCGCCCAGGTGGACGAACTCAAACTGGCCGTGGATCGCCTCAGCGCCCGCGTGGAACGCCTGCGCAAACATCTTCAACCCTGACCGACCGCCAGACGAAAGGAGAGCTTCAGGGTATTGCCGTTGCGGGCCGTGAGCCGCCAGGACGGCGGCGGCAGAGCCTCCATGGATGGATTCACGGCGTGCCTGCAGCGGGAATACCCTGAAGATCGACACGACAAAAGCCGCAGCAACCGCTGAACCCCAAGAGCTCCTGGATACTCCCGTTGCGGGCCGTGAGCCGCCAGGACGGCGGCGGCAGAGCCTCCACGGACGGATTCACGGCGTGCCCGCAGCGGGAGTACCCTGAAGATCCACACGACAAAAGCCGCAGCAACCGCTGAACCCCAAGAGCTCCTGGATACTCCCGTTGCGGGCCGTGAGCCGCCAGGACGGCGGCGGCAGAGCCTCCATGGATGGATTCACGGCGTGCCCGCAGCGGGAGTATCCAGGAGCTCTTACACGCCGCACAAACTCCCAGCGCTTGTGGCAAAGTGTCGCAGCATCTTGTATTCACCCCGAAGAGCAGGATAATTGGCGAAGCATGGCGTCACATCTCAACAGACGCTCGCCCTATTCAGGAGAGAACACTATGAAGACCAGCGACGGTATCAAGATTGCCTCGTCCGCAGCCGCCCTGTTGATGGCGACCACCGCCCTGTCCGGCGCCACCCACGCCGCAGACGTGGCCACGCCCGTAAAAATCAGTCAGTGCCAGGGCATTGCCGCTGCAGGCCAGAGCGCCTGCAAAGGGTTCGGCAACACCGCCGGGGCTGGCAAGAACGCCGCCGATACCGGATTTGTCTCTTTTGCCAGCGGTCACGCCATGGTCTCCAAGAGCTTCTGTGACAAGCTCGGCGGCAAGGAAGTCGGAGCCATTTCCGACGTTCCGCACGCCCCCATTGCCGAAGGCGTCCAGGTCGCCTATTGCAATGACCTGTTCAGTTGCAACACCTTCAGCGCCTGCAAAGGCAACGGCAATGACAATTGCGCCGGTAAGAATAGCTGCCACGGCATCGGTTTCGTCGCCATCGCCACAGGCGACATGACGCTGTCGGAACAACTCTGCAGCAAACTCGGCGGCAATCTGATCTCCGAACTGTAAGCTCCGGGAGTCTCCCATGCTTGGCTATGGCCTGGGTCTGCGCAGTGTGCACTACGACCACGTGCTGACCCAGTGGCCGACCGGCGTCGACTGGTTCGAGCTGATCACCGAAAACTACCTCGCCCCCGGCGGGCGGCCCCGAGCCATTCTGCGCGCCGTGCGCGAACACTACCCCATCGTCCTGCACGGCCTGTCTTTCAACATCGGCACCAACGAACCGCCCGATCTCGACTATTTGCGCCAGCTAAAGGCCCTGGTGCAGGAATGCGAACCCGCCTGGGTCTCCGACCATCTCTGCTGGACCGGCCTGCACGGGCGCACCTCCCATGACCTGCTGCCCATTTCCTATCAGCCCCGGACCCTGCAGCAGTGCAGCGACAAGATCGCGCAGATTCAGGACTTTCTGGGACAGACGATTGTGCTGGAAAATCCGTCGATCTATGTCAGCTTCCGCTCCAGCACCATGACCGAACCGGAGTTTCTCAACGCCCTGGTCGCCCGCACCGGCTGCGAGATACTGCTCGACGTCAACAATGTCTATGTCTCGACCTTCAATCTGGGCACAGACCCCTACGCCTATATTGACGCCCTGAACCCCCGCGCCATCCGCCAGTTTCACCTGGCGGGCCACACCGACAACAAGAGCCACATCATTGATACCCATGACCACCCGGTCTGCGATGCCGTCTGGCGTCTCTACGAGTATGCCTGCTCGCGCTTCGGCCCCGTGGCAACGCTGCTGGAACGGGACGACCACATCCCGCCCTTCCCGGAGCTGCTGGAAGAACTGCAGCAGGCCCGCGAGATTCAGGAGCGGGTGCTGGCGGCGCCCCGGCCCGCCACCGGAGTGGCACAACCATGACCTGGGAAGAGGAACAGGCCCGCTTCTGGGACTGGATCAATCACCCGCAGGATCTGGGTGAAGACGCCGACGCCATCGCCACACTGATGGCACCCCACAGCCACATCAGCCAGGCCGAGGCACTGTCGATCTACAACAATGCCTACCACCAGCGCCTTGTTGAGGTCTCCAGCTCCCTGTTTCCCGTCCTGTTCAATACCCTCGGCCGGGACCTGTATACGCAATTGTGGCTCGCCTACATGGGCGCACACCCGCCGCGCAATGGGCCGATTCACCGGATCGGGGAGCACCTTCCGGAGTTTGTCCGCCACCACCCGAGTTTCGCCCCACTTCCCGCCGTCGCCGACATCGCACAACTGGAAACTCTCTTGGGACAGCTCTTCGACAGGGTGGACGAAACCCCCTACACCCTGTCGGAACTGCAGACACTGCCGCAGGACGACTGGCCCGCCATGCGTTGGCTGGCAGGGCAGGACTGGGCGCTGATGAGCAGCCGCTTCGACCTGGAAAGCTACTGGCAGAAGATGCAGGCCTATCGCCAGGCAGGAGGCGAACCCGGCGAAACCGACTTTGCAATTGAACCCCTGAACCCGCTGCCCGACAGCAGCCTGCCAAATTATCTGGTGTTCCGGCAGAACCACGGCATGCAGTTTCAGCGCATTCGCCCCGAGTTCGCGGTGTTTCTGCAAAGTGTGCGGGAAGGCTCGCCCTTCGCGGAAATCTGCCAGCAACTGGCAGAACACTTCCCTGATCAGGAGATCCCGTCGCTGAGCCTGCGCCTGCTGCTCAGGGCCATCGAACTGCAGTTGCTGCGCACTGGCGCTCCGGGCTGAGGCGGTGGCAAGCCTTGTCGAGACTGCCACTAAGTGCTATCTTTGCCAGCCCTTGCGGATTCAATTCTAAGCCGCTGATATTTCAAAAAAAGCTCCGGCATTCCTGTGCCCGGATTGCCCCCTGGGCGTAGCGAAGGCCAAACCTGTGTCACACATCCCCCGACTCCTGAAGCTCGTCAATACCGCGGCTCGCTACGGACTGGATCAGGTGTCTCCCCAGATCAGGCCCAGAGGAATCAGCGGCGCGCTCTTCCGCCTGTGGTGCCTGCCCTGGGCATTGAGCCCCGCCCGTCGACAACCGCCGGAGGTAAGACTGCGCCTGGCGCTTCAGGAATTGGGCCCCATCTACATCAAGTTCGGACAATTGCTGTCCACCCGGCGGGACTTCCTGCCCCCTGCACTGGCCGACGAACTCCAGTCACTGCAGGACAAAGTGCCCGGCTTCTCCACCCCCAGCATCCAGAGCATCGTGGAAGCATCCCTCGGCCAGCCCTGGCAGGAGGTCTTCGCCACTCTGGAGACCGAGGCCCTGGCGTCCGCGTCCGTCGCGCAGGTGCACTGCGCTACCCTGCACAGCGGCGAGGAAGTGGTCATCAAGGTGATCCGGCCCGGCATTGAAAAGACCATTGTCGAAGACATTCAGGTACTGAAGTGGATTGCCTCACTGATCGAGCGCTTCGTACCGCTAGGCAGGCGGTTGCGCCCACGGGAAGTCGTGGACGACTACGAGAAGATCATCCTCGATGAGCTGAACCTGCTGGCAGAAGGCGCCAACGCCAGCCAGTTGCGACGCAATTTCGAGCACTCCCCGAAGCTGTATGTCCCCAGGGTCTACTGGGAATACACCCGCGCCAACATGCTGGTAATGGAGCGCATCTACGGCATTCCCGTGGCCGATATCGCCACCCTGAACGCCCGCGGTATCAACCTGAAGAGACTGGCCGAAACCGGCGTCGAAATCTTCTTCACCCAGGTGTTCAACCACAGTTTCTTCCATGCCGACATGCACCCCGGCAATATCTTCGTGGCACCGGACAAGGCGGAAAACCCGCAGTACATCGCCATTGACTGCGCCATCATCGGCTCCCTGAGCCGCGACGATCAGCAATACCTCGCGCGCAATCTGCTCGCCATCTTCAAGCGCGATTACCGCAAGGTCGCGGAGCTGCATGTGGAGTGTGGCTGGGTCCCCCGCGATACCCGCGTGCACGAATTCGAGTCCGCCATGCGCGCAGTCTGTGAACCCATCTTTGAGAAACCGTTGAAAGACATCTCCTTCGGCTATCTGCTGGTACAGCTCTTCCGCACCGCCGGGCGTTTCAACATGGAGGTACAGCCCTCCCTGGTGCTGCTGCAGAAGACGCTGCTCAACGTCGAAGGCCTGGGGCGCCAGCTCTACCCCGAGCTGGACCTGTGGACCACCGCCCTGCCTTTCCTGGAGGACTGGAATCGTCGCCGCATGCAGCCGAAGACCCTGTTCAATGCCCTCAAGGACAATGTGCCGGACTGGATCGAACAGCTTCCCTACCTGCCCCAGTTGATGATCGACACCCTGACCCAGGCGCAGCAACTCAGCACAATCAACGAAAACCTGCAGCGACGCCTTGAGGCAGAACAGGCACGAGAGCGGGCCTCCCGACAACGCCGCCGCATCGCCGGGTTCGGCCTGCTGCTCCTGAGCGCTGCCGCCCTCATTCCACCGTTCAACGCCCTGCTCGCAGGCCTCCCCCTGTGGGCGGCAGGCAGCGCAGTCGCAGCGGTTTACCTTTTGTGTTTTAACCGCTGACATAGCATACTAGCGCGCATGAACAACGCAGCAGAGACAGGCTTTCAAAGCTCCTGGCTGGACCAGGTGAAGTGGAACAGTGAAGGCCTGGTTCCCGTGATTACGCAAGACTTTCTAAGCAAGCGGGTACTTACACACGCGTGGCTGAATCGGGATGCCCTGGCGCTTGCGGTTCAGGAAGGGCGCGCCGTCTACTGGTCCCGCTCCCGTCGCAAACTGTGGCGCAAGGGAGAAGAGTCCGGCCACATCCAGAAACTCCACGGTGTCTTTCTGGATTGTGACGGGGATACCGTCTGCTATCAGGTGGAACAGGTGGGCGGCATTGCCTGTCATACGGGTCGCGAAAGCTGCTTCTACCGCAAGCTCGAAGGCGACCACTGGCAGACAGTGGATCCCGTTCTCAAGGACCCGGAACTCATCTATGCCGCCGACAAGGCCGCATCCTGACAGACGGTTTGCGAGTCGAATATGAGTGATATATTGAAGGAACTCGGGCGCATTCTGGAATCGCGCAAAGCGGCAGACCCCGCCACTTCCTATGTGGCCAGCCTGCACCAGAAAGGCCTGAACAAGATACTGGAGAAGGTCGGCGAAGAAGCCACAGAAACCATCATAGCCGCCAAGGATCACCCGAACGGGGAAGACAAGGAGGCCGTGGTCAAGGAAACTGCCGACCTGTGGTTTCACAGTCTGGTCATGCTCAGCCATCTGGGCCTGGGACCGGAAGAAGTTTTGGAAGAGCTGCGAAAACGTTTCGATATTTCGGGTCTCGCCGAGAAAGCGGCACGTACGCAGTCTAAATAAGAGAACAGACCCCGCAGGGTGCCGGCAAGGCATCCGCATCAGATCAATTTGGAGGCGGTAATGGGTTTAGGTGGAATTGGAATCTGGCAACTGATCATCATCCTGGTGATTGTCGTCATGCTGTTCGGCACCAAGAAGCTGCGCAATCTGGGTTCCGACCTGGGCGGTGCGCTCAAGGGATTCAAGAACGCAATGAAGGATGAAGAGGAAGCCGGAAGCGACGGCAAGAAAGCAGCCGACGACTCGACCATGAAATCCGAGAAGAGCGATCCGAAAGAGTAACAGGCTGGTAAGCCTGCGTTTGTATCGCGCTGGGAACCCCCTGCCTTGTCCACTCACCCGATGCCGGAATTAGCGCATGTTTGATATTGGTTTCATGGAGCTGGTGCTGATCAGCATTGTGGCGCTGATCGTCATCGGGCCTGAGCGACTCCCCGGCGCCATTCGCACGGCGACGCTGTGGATTGGCCGCGCCAAACGCAGCTTCAATCAGGTCAAGGCGGAGATTGAGAAAGAAATCAATGCCGACGACATCCGTCGCCAACTGCACAACGAAGCGATTCTCGCCGACCTGAAAAAAACCAAGAACCAGGCCAACAAACTTATCGAGAACACCCGCGAGGGTGTGAACAAACTCAATGCTGACGTGAATGCAACGCTGGACCAGGAAGAGGCCGAGCTGAAGAGCGCGCTGTCGGACGAAGAGACACCCGTGAAGCGTGAGCAGCCAGCAGCCCCGGTGGACGACCCCGCCAGCATTGACGAAGTCGACGAGAGCGACACTTCTGAGGGCGCGCCAGCAGAATCCCTTGCCGCCGATCCAGCCGAAGAGACTGACGGAAAACCTGACGCGCCTGTGGAAGACTTCTACAACAACCCCTCCTCGGGGACGGTGCGCGTCGCCGGTCGCCATTTCCAGCCCACCAGCTCTCTCGACGACGAGACGGATTCCGGACGCAGGTCATGAGCGACAAGAGCAACCCTGAGCAGGGCGAAGAGCTTACCATTGTCGATCACCTGATCGAGCTGCGCGACCGCATCCTGAAATCCGTGCTGGCGATTCTGCTGCTCTTCCTCAGCCTGTTCTATTTCTCCAATGACATCTACACCTTCGTGGCCAGCCCCTTGCTGGAGGTGCTGCCCGAAAACATGGGCATGATTGCGATTGATCCCACGTCGCCCTTTTTCGCGCCATTCAAGCTGACCTTCTACGTCTCGCTGTTTCTGGCTGCCCCCTATATTCTGTACCAATTGTGGTCTTTCATCGCACCCGGGCTCTATCAAAGCGAGAAAGCGCTGGCAATTCCCCTGTTCATTTCCAGCGTCATTCTCTTCTACGCAGGCATCGCCTTTGCGTATTACGTGCTGTTCGGCTTTGTCTTCGCGTTCTTTGTGTCCGTGGCGCCGGAAGGCATCATGGTAACGCCGGACATCAACAGCTTCCTGAGTTTTGCCCTGGCGATTTTCTTCGCCTTCGGCCTCGCCTTTGAAATCCCCATTGCCGTATTTCTGCTGATCTGGGCGGGCATCGTCGAGCCTGATGACCTGAGCGCCAAACGCCCCTATGTCGTGGTGGGATGTTTTGTGATCGGCATGCTGCTGACGCCACCCGACCCCTTCACCCAATCGATGCTGGCAATCCCCATGTGGGCGCTGTTTGAAATCGGCATATTTGCCGGGCGTTTTGTGCGCAAGAAGCAGAAGGCAGAGGAAGGGACTGCAGAGTCTGCGGAATAGTTCCTTTCACCAGCAGGCTTGGCTGCTACAGCTCACAGGTCCACAAGCCCCTAGATTAAGCGAGAGCTAGGAAACGCGCAGGGAAAAAGTCACCGGCCCGTCGTTCTCCAGCGCCACTTTCATGTCAGCGCCAAAACTTCCCGTTGCCAGCACAATCGGCTCTTTCGCCGCCTGCCCAACCATATAGTCGTAAAGCGCCTCAGCCTGTTCCGGCGCCATCGCGGAGGAGAAGCCCGGCCGGGTACCCTTGTCAGTGGTGGCAGCCAGGGTGAACTGCGACACCAGCAGCAGCTCTCCCTGAATGTCTCTCAGCGACCGGTTCATCCGCCCCTCTTCATCGGGGAACACACGGTAGTGGAGCAGTTTCTGCAGCAGACGATCAGCCTTGGAGGAATCGTCGTCCCGCTCGATTCCCAGCAGCACCAGCAGTCCGCGACCGATCTGCGCGGTCTTCTGCCCGTCGATATGAATATGGGCCCAGTTGACCCGCTGCAGTAAGGCGATCACCGCATCAGGCCTCGTCGTCTCCGTCGTCCTCAATGAGGCGAGCCATTTCCATCGTGGCACGGATCAGTGCATCGGTATTGCCCGGCTCATGGGCGGAGTGCCCGGCATCACGAATGATGTAGAGTTCGGAATCCGGCCAGCGCTGATGCAGCGCCGTGGCATTGTCCAGCGGACAGACCACATCGTAGCGCCCGTGCACAATGATGCCCGGAATCCCCTCCAGGCGATGCGCGTTGTTCAGAATCTGGTTGTCGTCCAGGAAAATCCGGTTCATGAAGTAATGCGCCTCGATGCGCGCCATGGCGATGGCAAAATGCGGATCGACGAAGCGGTCCACCACATGGGGACTCGGACGCAGAGTCGAACACACTCCCTCCCAATTGGACCAGATCTTCGCGGCAGCCATGCGCGCAATCTCGTCCTGCCCCGTCAGGCGGCGGTAATAGGCGGCAATCATGTCGTGGCGTTCGTCCTCGGGAATGTGCTGGTAATACTCTTCCCAGTGGTCGGGGAAAATCCGGCTCGCGCCCTCCTGATAGAACCACTGCAGGTCCTCGCGGCGACACAGAAAGATGCCGCGCAGCACCATGCCCAGCACCCGCTCCGGATGCGTTTGCGCATAGACCAGACTGAGCGTGGAGCCCCAGGAGCCGCCAAACAGCATCCAGCGCTCGATCTTCAGAAACTCGCGAATGGCCTCCATGTCGGAAACCAGCGCCATCGTGTTGTTGTCTTCCAGTTCCGCATGGGGCGTGCTGCGTCCGGCGCCACGCTGATCAAACACGACGATGCGATAACGCTCGGGATCAAAGAAACGCCGACTGCTGCTGTCAGTGCCGCCACCGGGGCCGCCGTGGACAAACAGCACAGGAATGCCGTCGGGATTGCCGGACTCTTCCAGATGAAGATCGTGCAGGTCGGTGACCCGCAGACGGTGGGTCGCGTAGGGTTTGATTTCGGGGTAGAGAACAAGCATGGGAGGCCCTCATCAGCTTTCCGCCATGGTACCCCATGGCCAGCGGGAAGGCACTCCCATGTCACCTGCAGGCAGGCGTGTCCGGAGCGATTTTAGCCCCGGGCAGCGCTGCCACGGCTGGCGCGCTTGCGCTCGTTTTCGGTGAGCAGTTTCTTGCGCAGGCGGATGTGATTGGGGGTCACTTCGACCAGCTCGTCTTCCTCGATGAACTCCATCGCCTGCTCCAGCGAGTGTTTCACTGGCGGCGTCAGGATGATGTTCTCGTCGCTGCCGGAGGCACGGATATTGGTGAGCTGTTTGCCCTTGGTCGGGTTCACCACCAGGTCGTTGTCACGGCTGTGCAGGCCGATGATCATGCCCTCGTAAACTTCCACGTTGGGCTCGACGAACAGACGTCCGCGCTCCTGCAGGGTAAACAGGGAGTACGCCAGTGTCTTGCCGCGCACCATGGACACCAGCACGCCGTTCTTGCGCGCGCCGATCTCGCCCATCTTTACCGGCCCGTAGTGGTCGAACACATGGTTCATCATGCCGGTACCGGACGTCATGCTCAGGAACATGGAGCGGAAACCGATCAGGCCACGCGTCGGCACCACGAATTTCAGACGCACGCGTCCCTTGCCATCCATGGTCATGTCCTGCAAATCTGCCTTGCGCTGCCCCAGCTCTTCCATCACGGCGCCCTGGTGCTCTTCGTCGCAGTCGATGACCAGTGCCTCGTGGGGCTCCTGCATCACGCCGTCGATTTCCTGCACGATAACTTCAGGGCGGGAGATCGCCAGCTCAAAGCCTTCCCGGCGCATGTTCTCGATGAGCACGGACAGGTGCAGTTCACCCCGGCCGGACACACGGTATTTGTCGGGGCTGTCGCCCTGCTCCACCCGCAGCGCCACGTTGTAGATCAACTCCTTGTCCAGACGATCCTTGATATTGCGCGTGGTGACGAACTTGCCATCAAGACCGGCGAAGGGCGAGTCGTTCACCTGGAAGGTCATGCTGATGGTGGGCTCGTCCACCGTCAGGGGCTTCATCGCCTCGACATGTTCCGGGTCACACAGGGTGTCGGAGATATTCAGCTTGTCGATGCCGGTGATGCAGATGATCTCGCCCGCGCTGGCCTCGTTCACGTCCACGCGTTCCAGGCCCAGATGACTCTTCACCTGCAGAATGCGTCCCTTGCGCTGATTGCCTTCGCGATCCACGATGGTCACGGGCATATTGGTTTTCGCCACACCGCCGGTCACACGACCGACCCCAATGACGCCAACATAGCTGCTGTAATCCAGTGCACTGATCTGCATGCGGAAGGGGGCATCGATGTCCACCGGGGGCGGCGGCACACGATCCACTACCGTCTGGAACAGCGGCGCCATGTCCTGTGCCAGATCGTCCATTTCCAGACCGGCAAAGCCGTTCAGGGCAGACGCGTACACCACCGGGAAGTCGAGCTGCTCGTCAGTGGCACCCAGTCGGTCGAACAGATCAAACACTTCGTTGAGCACCCAGTCGGGACGTGCGCCGTCGCGGTCCACCTTGTTGATGACCACGATGGGCTTGAGGCCCTGGTCAAATGCCTTCTGGGTGACGAAGCGTGTCTGTGGCATCGGGCCGTCCACGGCATCCACCAGCAAGAGCACGGAGTCCACCATGGACATGACGCGCTCCACCTCGCCGCCGAAGTCCGCGTGACCGGGAGTGTCCACGATGTTGATGTGGTAACCCTGCCAGTTGATCGCGGTGTTCTTGGCCAGAATGGTGATGCCGCGCTCGCGCTCCTGATCATTGGAGTCCATGACGCGCTCCACCGCCTTGCCGCGGTCTTCCAGAGTTCCGGATTGTTGCAGCAGTTTGTCAACCAGAGTCGTCTTGCCATGGTCAACGTGGGCAATGATGGCGATGTTGCGAATTTTCTCGATCACGAGTGGATACCTGCACGGTGTCTGTGGGGTTTCGGGAATGCCTGCTCACGGGCATGGCAAAAAGGGGCGAGAGTATACACCATCGCCAGGCCCATCACCACGGGCGAGGAGTGCACACAGAGAGCATTCTGCTCATTTTCACCAGATCAATTGCGCCAGAATGCCGGACTGAGCAGGACAATAATGGTCAAAAACTCCAGCCTGCCCATGGTCATGCCAAGACAAAGCAACCATTTCGCCACATCGGGAAGGGTTGAGAAATTCCCTGCCGGCCCCACCACGCTGCCAAGCCCGGGCCCGACATTCATCAGTGCCGTCGCCGAGCTGGTGAGCGAGGTCACCAGATCCAGCCCCGTCAGGGCCAGCAGCAGTGTCAGCACTGCAAGACTGATCACCATCACGAACAGGAAGGCGACCAGCGAAGTGAGAATCTCGTCGGACACGCGTGCGCCGTTATAGGTTCTTGGCAGGGTCGCACGCGGATGAATGGCGCGGGCAATCTGCTCGCGGATGATTGTGAAGCACAATTGCACCCGGAACACTTTCACCCCACCACTGGTCGAACCGGAACAGCCTCCGATGAACGTGACGAAGAAAAACAGCGCCACGGCGAATCCGCCCCACAGAGAGTAGTCGTCCGACGCAAAGCCGGTGGTTGTCATGACCGACACCAGATTGAAGGTCGTCTGCGTCAGAATACGCCAGAACCCTTCCCCAAGCCTCAGATACAGTTCCAGCGTCAATACCAGTGTGAGCATGACCATGATGAACAGCATGCCCGTCAACTGCTTGTCCCGGAACATCATCAGATTGCGATGCTTGATGACACGGATATAAAGATAGAAGGGAGAAGAACCAAGGATCATGAACACGATCGCGATCCAGTGCAGCACCGGCGAGCTGAACTGCGCGAACGAGGAATCAGAGGTTGAATATCCGCCCGTGGAGATGGTGGTCAGCGCGTGATTGACAGCATTGAACAGATCCATGCCAAACAGGACGAACAGCAAGACACACAGGGCCGTGAGACCAACGTAGATGAACATCATCTGCTTGATCAGTTCCTGTGTGCGAGGCAGGGATTTGTCCGACCAGTCCGAGGACTCCGTGCGGAACAGTTTCATCCCCCCCACACTGAGAAAGGGAAGAATCGCAATGGCCATGCCGATGATGCCGAGACCGCCGATCCACTGCAGCAGGGAGCGCCAAAGCAAGAGGTCCCTGGGCATGCTGTCCAGATTCACCAGCACAGTGGACCCGGTGGTGGTCATGCCGGACACCGCCTCGAACACCGCGTCGGTGAAGGGGATTTCCTGAATGGAAAAGACAAAGGGCAGACTGCCAAATACAGGGAGAACCGTCCAGGCAATCGCCGTGATCAGAAACATCTGGCGGGGAATCATGTTCGGGGTACGGTGCAGATGCCCGATGCTGAAGGCGGCAATACCCACCGCACTGGAGATGGCCGCACTCAAAAAGAACGCGTGCTGGTCACCGGTATCCAGCACCAGGCTGAGCACCCCAGGGATCAACTGAAACAGCGCTGCAATGTTCAGGATTGCTCCCAGGACCAGCAGGCTCGGGCTGAGAATTTTCATGCCGACACAATAGCGTAATTACGCAAAAAGTCTCTATATTTATAAGGTTTCAACACAGGGCTTGCGCTGAGCCCGCTTCGCGTCAGTCTGACCGGACAGGCCGATACACTGCCACATTGGCATGGCCCGCCTCCCGCAGGTGGGAAGCGTGCAGGCGACTCATCATCCCTTTCTCGCAATACAGAGCATAACTTTTATCATTCGGAAGCTCCGCAAATCGGCTGCGCAACTGATAGAACGGAATCTTCAGCACCGGGGTTTGCAGATTGCCCAGAACCAGCTCGTTGCGCTCTTCCTCATCGGGATGACGGATATCAATCACCACGGTATCGGCGCCAGGCTCCTGCAGTTCCTGCAGGGCATTCTGCGGGCGCCCCAGGCCTTCCATCACACGATCGATCATCTGGTATTCGGCACGCTCGATGGCAGCCTGCAGCACGGCCTCGTCGAAGTTGGCCTCTTCCCGCTCAATGCGGTGCATGCGCGCCCGGGTTGTGGGGCGCACCGAGACCACGCTGCAATACTCCGGAACGTTTTTGACGAACTCTTCGGTACCGATGGCGCGGGCAATGTCGATAATCTCGCGCTTGTCCACAGTAATCAGCGGGCGCAGGATGAGCTTGTCCGTCGCCCCGTCAATGATGGCGAGATTGGCAAGAGTCTGACTCGCCACCTGGGCCACACTCTCACCGGTAATCAATGCCTCTACCTTGAGCCGGTCCGCAATGCGCCCGGCGGCGCGCATCATCACCCGCTTGAAGATAACCCCCATCTGCGAGTTATCAACCTTGCTGACAATTTCCTCGATTACTTCCTCAAAGGGAACGGTCACAAACTTCACGCGATGACTCGCGCCGTACTTCATCCACAGATACAGCGCCACTTCCTTCACGGCGATCTCATGTTCAGCGCCCCCCAGCCGGAAGAAGCAATAATGCGTAAGCAAACCACGCTTGATGCACTGGTAGCTGGAGACAGTGGAATCGAATCCGCCCGAAATCAGGGACAGGACGCCGTCCTGCGTTCCCAGGGGATAACCTCCCAGGCCCTTGTAGGTGTTTTCAACCAGCATGAGCTCACTGCGCTGAATACCAACCCGTACAGAGACGTCCGGATTGCTCAGATCCACGCGCGCCCCCTCTGCCGCCCGCATCAGCGCCGCTCCCACCACGCGCTCCACCTCAATGGAGTTGAAGCTGTGCTTGCCCACCCGCTTGCAGCGGACGGCAAAGCTTCTGCCCGAGATGAGCGGGGCATAGAGTTCGCAAGCCCTGCGGGCGACGTCATCAAGATCCACCAGCTCCGAGGTCTGCACCTGCATCACGGTATCAATGCCGGGGGTGTGAGTCAGAATCTGCAGTACCCGCTCCTGGGCCGAGCTCTCGTCCAGTGGCGCATCCACGCTCAGGCTGTCCCAACCGCCAGTGACACTGATCCCCGGGCCTACCGCGTCCAGTTGAGTGCGCAAATTGCGGCGCAGCACCGAAATATAGCGCTGGCGCACTTCGCGACTCTTGATAATGATTTCAGGGAAAAAACGCAGGAGGTATTTCATGCTGGAAGTGCCTGTCAGACGAAAAACAGCACAAGCTCCGGTGTCGCCGGAACACCAATGCACCAATATGGTGCTTAATGAGCATATGTGCACTTAATTTGTGCGCTTTGCGGCAGCAAGCGCAGGACGCAATTTTGGAAGGCCGCGTATTTAAAGGGCTGGGGCACAGTTTTCTACTGGCATATATTTTGCTCCTACCCCTGCACACAAGGCCCGCTTGCGCGCTATTATAGCCCCTGGAGAGCTACTTGTTGAGCATCAGACCCTGGCGCCCGGCAATATCCCACAACGCAAGCAAGGTTTTATACAGGAGCTCCGAATTCCTCGGCGGCTCCAGCCATTAACCAGTGACCTAAGCCGTCACATTCTCGATCGCACGGAGGATCAAGAATGTCTGAAAAGACTCTTAAACTTATAAAAGACAACGATGTAAAGTGGGTTGACCTCCGTTTTACAGACACCAAGGGCAAAGAACAGCACGTGACTTTCCCGGCAAACGTCGTCGACGAATCCTTCATGGAAGGCGTGATGTTTGACGGTTCCTCCGTTGCTGGCTGGAAAGGCATCAACGAATCCGACATGATTCTGCGTCCGGACGATTCCACAGCGGTTCTGGATCCCTTCGTGGACGAGCCGCAAGTCAATCTGACCTGCGACATCATTGAGCCCAAGACCATGCAGGGTTACAACCGTGACCCCCGTTCCGTAGCACGTCGCGCGGAAGAATACCTGAAGTCCACCGGTATCGGCGACCAGGCATTCTTCGGCCCCGAGCCGGAATTCTTCGTATTCGACGAAGTAAAGTGGAAAACCGACATGAGCCGCTCCTACTTCGAGATCGGTTCTGATGAGGCCGCATGGTCCACAGACAAGACCATCGAAGGCGGCAACAAGGGCCACCGTCCGAAGGTGAAAGGCGGTTACTTCCCCGTTGCTCCGGTAGATTCCATGCACGACCTGCGCTGCGCCATGTGCGACACCATGACCGAGATGGGTCTGGTGGTTGAACTGCACCACCACGAAGTGGGCAACGCTGGCCAACTGGAAATCGGCACCAAATTCAACAGCCTGGTGAAGAAGGCAGACGAAGTTCAGATCCTGAAATACTGCGTGCTGAACACGGCTGATGCCTATGGCAAAACAGCGACCTTCATGCCCAAGCCCCTGGTAGGCGACAACGGCAGCGGTATGCACGTTCACCAGTCCATCTCCAAAGGTGGCAAGAACGTCTTCGCGGGTGACCAGTATGCGGGTCTGTCCATGGAAGCGCTGTACTACATCGGCGGCATCATCAAGCACGCCAAGGCGCTGAACGCCTTCGGCAACGCTTCTACCAACTCCTACAAGCGTCTGGTAAAAGGCTTTGAAGCCCCGACTCTGCTGGCGTACTCCTCACGCAACCGCTCTGCGGCGATCCGTATCCCCTACGTTCTGGGCGGCAACCCCCGCGCTATCCGTGTCGAAGTACGTTTCGGTGACCCGACAGCCAACCCCTACCTGTTCTTCTCTGCCATGCTGATGGCGGGCCTGGACGGTATCAAGAACAAGATCCACCCCGGCGACCCCGCCACCAAGGATCTGTACGACCTGGAGCCGGAAGAAGAGGCCCTGATCCCGCGCGTGTGCTACTCCCTGGACGAAGCACTGGACGCGCTGGACAAGGATCGCGATTTCCTCAAGCAGGGCGGCGTATTCTGCGACGACCTGATCGATGCCTACATCGAGCTGAAGTCTGCAGACTGCACACGCCTGAACATGTCCACTCACCCGGTTGAGTTTGATATGTACTACAGCGTGTAATGCCTCAGGATTGAGCATGAAGAAAAAGCCCGGCACCAGCCGGGCTTTTTTTTTGCCCAACGCCCCCCGATCTGCCCCGTTTTGCATCCACCTTTTCACTTCCTGATTGCGCTATGCACCATGTTGGTGCACTGTAGGCGCAACGCCTGCACAAACCCGGCGCAAGCGTCCCGAAAAGTACGACATTGCTGGTTGGTTTACTTATTGCATGTCATCCCATAATCGCGGGAAATCCGGGGGTTTCCGCACCTGAATAGAGCAGTAGTGTGAATATCAATCAATTGTATAAACGACTTCTGGATAATCTGAGTACCGGCGTCATCGTTTTTGATCAGGAACTACGGCTCAACTACATCAATCTCGCGGCAGAGAGCCTGCTGGCCATCAGTGGCCGACAGATCCATCACGCGTGGATCGGCGATATTTTTCTGGGAGCAGAACAGGACATTGCGGAAATCTCCAACGCCCAGAGCAGCCACCACAGCTTTACCAAGCGACGGGCGGAGCTGCATCTGAATCAGGGTCGAACCATCGTGGTGGACTACACCATTACTCCCCTGACAGACCTGGAGGACGCCCACATCCTGATGGAAGTGCAGGCGCTGAACTACGCCGAACGGATCAGCAAGGAAGAGGCCCTGGTTTCCACTCACGAAACCACAAGAGAACTGGTGCGAGGCCTTGCCCATGAGATCAAGAACCCACTGGGCGGCATCCGCGGTGCAGCCCAGTTGCTGGCCCGAGAGTTGCCCGACAGCGAGCTGACCGACTACACGAACGTCATTATTGAGGAGGCAGACCGACTGCACAAACTGGTAGACCGGCTTGTCGGATCAAAGAAACTGCCCGAACTGCGCCCCATCAATATTCACGAAGTGCTGGAACGGGTGCGCAATCTGATCGAAGCGGAAGTGCAGGACAAGGACATTCACATCGAGCGCAATTACGACCCCAGCATTCCGGATGTGATGGCGGACTCGGAACAATTGATCCAGGCCGTGTTGAATATTGTACGCAACGCCATGCAAGCCCTGGAGAGTCCGAATGTCCGTCACAGTACCGGCACGATTCAACTGACCACCCGGGTGCTTCGAAATGTGACGATTGGCCCGGTGTTTCACAGACTGGCTGCGCGCATCGAGATCATTGACAACGGCCCAGGCATTCCGGAGGAACTGATAGGCAGCATTTTCTATCCGATGATCAGTGGGCGAGCGGAAGGCACAGGACTGGGGCTCTCCATAGCCCACTCCATCATCAATCAGCACAAGGGGATGATCGAATGCAGCAGCAAGCCCGGATACACAAGATTCGCAATTTTCATTCCGGTAGCAGAACAGAAGCAGATTAAACACAAAACAGCAGACTGATGATATTCAGGTTCATTACTCCATACGTCTGAATATTTTTACACACAGGATCACTGACTATGAGCAAACACAATTCTGTCTGGGTACTCGACGACGACAAGTCGATTCGTTGGGTGCTGGAAAAGTCGCTCACGCGAACCGGGCTGTCCACGCTCTGTTTCGAGAACGGCGAGGACCTTTTGCACCGCCTGGAAAAGGAACGACCGGACGCCATTATCAGCGACATCCGCATGCCCGGCATCAATGGGCTCGACCTGCTTTCCACCGTTCACGACCAGTATCCCCAGCTTCCGGTCATCATCATGACGGCGCATTCGGATCTGGACAGCGCCGTGTCCTCCTACAGCAGGGGGGCCTTTGAATATCTCCCAAAGCCGTTTGACATAGACGAAGCGGTCGCCATGACCGTGCGCGCACTGGAGCACGCACGTGAGAAGAATGTGGAGATCCCTTCGCCGTCCAATGACAGCCCCAAGGACATCATTGGCGAAGCCCCGGCCATGCAGGAAGTGTTTCGCGCCATTGGCCGCCTGTCCCAGTCCAACATCACTGTATTGATCAATGGCGAATCCGGCACGGGCAAGGAACTTGTGGCCCATGCCCTGCATCGCCACAGCCCGAGGAAAAACAATCAGTTTATTGCGCTCAACGTCGCCGCAATTCCCAAGGACCTGATTGAATCCGAACTCTTCGGTCATGAAAAAGGGGCCTTCACCGGCGCTACGGCTCAGCGCACCGGACGCTTTGAGCAGGCCAATGGCGGCACGCTCTTCCTGGACGAGATCGGGGACATGCCGGCAGACACCCAGACACGACTGCTGCGCGTATTGAGTGATGGTGAGTTCTATCGGGTGGGGGGACACACCCCCATCAAGGTCGATGTGCGCATCATCGCTGCCACGCACCAGAACCTGGAGGCTCTTGTTGGCAAACACCTGTTCCGGGAAGACCTTTTTCACCGCCTGAACGTCATCCGCATCCACATTCCACGCCTGCGGGACAGGCGGGAAGACATCCCTCGCCTGGCAAAACACTTCCTGGCCAAGGCCGCAGAGGAGCTGGAAACAGAACCCAAGGTCTTCCGACCGGAGACAGAGAAATATCTGACGGGGCTGAGCTGGCCCGGCAACGTGCGCCAGCTTGAGAACTTCTGTCGCTGGATCACCGTCATGGCCTCCAGCCGTGAAGTCCACATCGACGACCTGCCCCCGGAACTTCTGGAAGCCCAGGCACAGGTCAGCAGTGCGGGAAGCTGGTCCCAGTTGCTGTACAACTGGGCGGATCAGGAATTGAACCTGGGGCACCGGGAGATTCTGAATCAGGCCACGCCTGTCTTCGAGCGCACCATGATTGAAGTGGCACTCAAGCACACGGCAGGACGCCGTCGTGACGCCGCCATGCTGCTCGGCTGGGGGCGTAACACGCTGACCCGCAAAATCAAGGAACTGGGAATCGAGAACGAAGACGAGACCTGAGCCGGCTCTACGCCCTGAGATGTGCACTCATCTCAGGGCGTCGGGCGATTGTATATTTCCTGCCAGTTGATAATACGGTCGTGCATGCGGTACTGACCAAACTCAATCTGCCCTGTCGGGTTTTCATTGTAGTCGTTGTCCTGATCATCCCACTCGAAGCCGAGGTACAGCAAACCTGCGGCATTCAGATCCAGCGTGATATTGACCGTACCCGCATTGCCCTCACCCGGCGCCGATGTCTGCAGGGGACTGTCGCTCGGCGTGGCGACATTTTCAAGGCCCTGCGTCTGACCGTCGAGGAAGGTTGCAGTGTCCGGTGAACTCAGCACCGTGTCGCCGGGATCGAGATCCCCCGTGTAGGTTCCCCCGACAAAACTCAGATCGGCCACATCGATCAGCGTACAGTCATCGAGCGTGTTGCGCACAAACTCGGAACCGTTGAAATATTCCACCAGGAAGGTCAGCGCGAGAGCTTCCGTCTCCGGGCCATAGGCGTTGTTGACAATCAGGCGCCCGTAGCGGAACTCATGTTCATCGATCAGGTGATAAACCGCCGTACCCGGCTCCGTCGGGAACACATCAAGATCCACATCCAGCACGCCGAGGGAGGTAAGTGGATCGATACGGGCGGGATCGATGGTGACACCGTCGTTGTCCGTAGGCTTGAAGGCAATCTGCATGTCCGTGAAGGGACCGTCGGGCGCAGCAGGCGAATTGCGCTGGAAGATCAGGTTGCCGGTCAGGGTCACAATGCCGTTGCTCCAGCTTGTTCCGAACGTGGTCGGCACCGAGCTGTTCGCCAGGCGCGAGGTATAGTTCACGTCGCTTGCGCCTGTCACATCATCAATGGCCACCAGCGCCAGCTCGGCGTAGGTATCCAGCTTGGCATAGTTACCCCGGTAGTTCACCGTGGTGTAGTTACCACTGTCAGTCAGACCTTTCGCAGTCAACTGCACCGAGACCTCGAACGGTTCATTCATGTAGGTAAAGCTGGAGTCCGGCGTACAGGACATATCCGCCCGGCCGGTCAGGCTCTTTTGGGCCACCGTGAAACGGTTGGGATAGAAGCGCCCTACATTCAGTACCCGCCCTTCGATATTCTGGGTTCCCAGATACGGAATAACCGTGTTGCTGGTGTTGACGATGTCTGCCCGCAGATCAATGATCCCCACCTCGTTGTAGATCACACTGTGGGTATTCGCACCGAGTGAGAAGCCATCGAAATCATCATTCGACAGGACACCGGCAATACCACCTGGCACCTTATTCTCGATAATGCTGAGCTTGACCTTGTAAGCCGCCGAAGCGCTGTCCACGTCGAAATTCGGTGTGGCATGGTTGTCGGATAGATTGGCACCGGCATCGGGCACCCCGTCATTATTGGTATCGTCGCCTGCCTGCCAGCCAACCGCCGTCACCGTGGTGTCGAAGGATTGCCCGGCAATCCGCCACAGGGAGCCGTTATGATCCGCCGCATAGGACGCGTCTCCCGTGCCATTGGTCTGACGCCCGTCGCTGAAGTCGATATCGAAACCAAACGGCCGCACGATGAACTGATTGCTAGTCGCCGTGATCTTGCTGCCGGACTTCGTCGCGAGTTGCGGATCAACATTGTCCCCATAAGGGATATTGAAACTGCTCAGCAAACGCATCTTGCCGACGTCAGAATAGTTGATCACGATCGGTGCTCCCGGCACGCCACCTCCGACATCCGTCAGAGTAATCGGTACCGTGGCATAGTTCACCGGATCCCCCGTGTCGAGCAGGGGAACAGTGGTGGAATTGACCTGGAAGGTTTCTGTCGCGTCCACACACGCAGTCGGATCATCACACTGTGCGGCAAACTCGATGTCGAGGGTCTGGCCGACAGAGAAGAGCGGGTTACAGATGCTCGGGTTGGTTCCAGAGGAACTCACAGCCTGCACAAACAGTTGCGAGGCATTCGGGTTCACGTTCGACGCCTTGCCGGCGATCTGCAGCGGAATCGGCGTGACCGCATCCAGGGTTCCGGAATTGAAGAAACGCAGCCCTACTTTCGATACGGAGTAATTGGGATCCTCACTCAGGATTTCCGTATTGGTACCATCGGAAACGTTGATATTGACTACTTCCGGATCCGTCGAAGGATTTGTGTAATCAAAATGCAGCGTGACGCTGTTCTGCCCCGTGGGGAAGGTGTAGGTGGCAACGCCGTCATTGGCAGTGCCGTTGACCAGCGTTCCTCCACCGCTTATGACTCTCGACCAGTTGCCCTTGCTGGTAGTGGTGCTCGTATTCAGATTAAGGGTGATCGCCCCTGGCTCAATGGGTGAGTGGGCAACGTCGTGTGCCGTGATGACCACTTCCACTCCTACACAGGCCACACCGTTGTAGGTGCCGCTGGTCATGCCGCCAATCTTGATCTCGTAGTGGTTCACACCGAGCGGGCTGACGTTACAGTCTGTTGTTTCTGCCGTCACCTTGACATCGTCCACCGAGAAGGTGGCACCCGTTGTGTAACCCTGCACGATGCGGAAGCGGATTTGTGTCGAACCGGTTGGGGTCCCGGTCATCACCGCAGAGAGGTTCAGGTTGCCGGACAAACCACTGCCGGTTGCCACGTTTGCCAGTGTGGTACCTCGCTTATAAAGTGCCACCTGCTGCCAGGCTGCCGCACTGCTGTGACGGGCCTCCACCACAAACTCCTCAAACGTGCCGAGGTTCTGGTAGTTGAAACTGAAACTCAGAATCAGGCTTGAGCTCAGGGTTGCACCGCTGAGATCGATCGAGCGCATCAGGCTCTGGTTGGCACCACCGGTAAAGACGGCCTTGCCACCACTGACCTTGACGTTTCCGGACGCTGCCCCGCCCCCGAGCGCATCCACTTCCTGCCAGTTGTCTGCCCAGGCATTGGTGCCATTCTGGTTGGCGTAAGATACCGTACTGAAGGTATCCAGGTAGTTCAGCGTTACCCCTTCGCTGTAAGTGAAGGTAGGAGCCTCGGAGCCAGAGCCTGGCGGGTGCCCTTCACGAGCAATACCGTTGGTGACAATGACCTTGACCGGCCCGGGATTGGACTGTGTCAGGGCAAGAATCACCGTGCCGCCGTCAGCCGGCACATAGGTGTACGTAGCGACCCCGTCGCCTGCCGTGCCGTTGTTCAGCGTTCCACTACCGCTGATGAGAGTCCAGTCGCCATCGGAGGTGTCCGCGGTGATGCGAACGGTGCCGTAATAGTCCGTGTCCCGGGTGTGCGTCAGGCCTTCGTGCTTGCTGATGCGAAGCTGCAGTCCCGTGGGCGAGCACACCGTCGCCTCACCACCATATTCCGACACACGGAAGTGGCCGATATAGCCGTCTTCCACCACGTGCAGAGCATCGATAAACAGGTTCGCTTCATCACCTGTAGAATCGAAAATGCCCAACTCGACATCGCCGAGGAACAGGTTTTCGGTTTCCTCGTCGGTCCGGTTGATCTGCACGACATCGTCTTTCGTGAACAGGGTGCCGAACTGAGGATCCCAGGACAAACCTACACCGGCAATAATTTCATCTTCTGCCGAGTTGCTGGCGGAGATAATCAGTTGGTCGAGGGTCCCATTGGGATTGTTGGGATCAACCCGCATGTAGAAACCGTCAATCGTGGTGGTGCTCGCCACATTGAAGCCGCCCGCAGCGGAACCATCGAAGAACATGCTCGCAGTGCCGGTAGTCGGGTTGTAGGCGATGATGTCGGCGCTGGTGAAGGAGACTCCACCAATCGTACTGCCCCCTGCCGCGGGCGTGGCGCTGAAATAGATCGTGCAACCGTAGGGCGATGTCTGCTTGCAGTCTCCCAGGGTATAGACCGAATTGATGTCCACATCACCCGGGTTCGCACCACCGAACAGTGCGGAACCATCAAACAGCATGCGAGCCGTACCCAGAATCGGGTCGTAGATCACCAGATCCCCTTTGTCGAAGGCCAGATTGTTGCTGCCGACCGTGCTGCCATTCTGGTCCGATGAAATGACAAGATGCCCGTTCTTCATCAGATGCACAGCGTCCGCATCCCGCACATCGAAACCAAGAGCGCTGTTATCGAAGAACATCTCCGCGGTATCCGTCACCGGATCGTAGATGATGTAGTCGTCGTCCTCGAAATTGCTCAGGCCGCCAATTGTGGTCTGCTCTCCCAGTGAGCTGACCGACATCAGGAATTTTTCCTGGGACGCCACCGGCGGTCCCTGAATTTCCGTAATGTCCGTGTCGGAATTGTTGGTGTCGCTCACATCAAAATTGTACGCACCAGCGGCCACCGAGGCGGTGTTGGTGACAAAACTGCCATCCGCGCCGGTCACGCCGACTGTCAGCAGGATATCCGTACTCACACCAACTCCCAGGGAACCGGCATAAGTACAGCTCAGATTTCCCGGTGGCGACGGGCAACTCCAGCCCGTTCCAGCCGCAGAGACAAAGGTAACCCCGGCGGGGTTGGTGTCCGTGACCGTAATCGGCGCCGTTGTCGCGTCAGGCCCATTGTTGGTCACCCGCAGGGTATACACCCCACTCTCGCCAGCTTCGAGGATATCCTCCACGAACTTGTTGATACTCAGATCAACCTCAATGCCTTTGACCACCACGGTGATGCTGTCAACGTTGTTGTTGTTGGTCTGTTTGTCGTCCAGATCATTGATGTCGATTGTGCCACCCTCAAGATCGTTGTAATTATCGAACTGAGGGGAGCGATCACAATCGTCCGGGTCTGGCAGTATGCCATTGGCGGTTACGGGACAACTGCCCCCGGAGTGCAGAAGACGCGCGGAATTCTTCACGTTGTTATTGCGAAGCGGGAAGTAGGTAGAGTTGCCAACCTGCACCGTGACATTGATCGGGGGCAAGGTTTCTCCCGAGGCCAGCTCTCCTGCTGTCGCACCTCCGGACCAGGTACTGCCGATATCATAGGTGCAGGTAAATGCCCCGGGACTCAGCGTTACGCTGCAGGACCAGCCTGTCCCGCTAACATCTCCGGTGCTGGCGAACGTGAAACCATCGGGCAGAACGTCCGCCACTTTCACTTCGCCGTCGGCGTAGCCGCCGCTGATCCCGCCGTTGCCATTGTTGGTGACGCTGATCTGATAGGAGCCAGTACCGTTGACCTTGAATGTGCTGGTTGCTGTCTTGAAGATTTCGAGATCGGCTACCGGGTAGTTCGTCACGCTGATCACTTCCGAGACCAGCATCACCAGGTCGTCGTCGGCACTGTAGCGCGTGGTAATGCGCTCAGCCTCAGAGCCCAGCAGACCGAAGTTGTACAACAGGCTGCCCGGACTGCCGCCCTGGATATAGTGCGTATCAACGTCCAGACCCCAGGAATTGCCGAAGCGGGGGCCGCCGGTGCTGACCTGGGGACCGGGGAAATCAATCTCCAGCCCATCACCGTTTACGCCACCGGTGGAATTGTATTCGTAGTACCCGGTGCCCGCATCGTAGGCATACACAGGCCGCGTGATCGTGGAGTTGAACTCCTGACCCAGGGGGTTAAGGCTTGAAACGATATTATTGAAGGTCGTAGCGTCAGGTGCCGTCTGCAGACCCAGCCCCTCTTTCTCGTCGGTCGCATTCAGGGTTTCATCGCCTTCCAGCGTAATGTGCGTCACCTGCCCGTTCGGCAGTTTCAGCACGGGGTCGTTGCTGGCCATACGGAAATTACGCGGCACCAGAGTGAAACTGGAATGCTGGAAGGGCTGGAAGCCCTGGAACAGATTCACAACACGCAAACGTTCGTTGGTGTGCTCATAGACCACTACCATCGCCCAACCACCGGCGCAGGACTGCGAGGCACTCCAGGGCGTTCCGTTTTGTACCGTCAGGTTCTTGAGGGTATAGCTGCCGCTACCCGACACCAGTGCCGTCACATCCTTGTATCCTGCGAAGTAGTCCACATCGTTGGAACCACCGGTGTTGTCAATCAGATAGATATCTTCGGCAGTCACCGGCGTCTCGCTTCCCGTGGGACCAAAGGTCACATCCGAATCCACCTGACCGAGGGCATTGTCTCCTGAACCCATCCAGTACAGATGGGCTGCCTGCACCGTGGCACCTGCGGGGAGCGTGAGCGTCGCTGCAGCACCCGTGGAGAAATTGACGAAGTTGCATCCCAATGGCGTCGGGGAATCCTCGTTATAAGTGGAGCGCAAGGTGGCACCGACGGCACGGTAGCTGAGGTTCCCGGAATAGGTCTCCTTCAACAGCACCGGCACATAGTCCGACGCCAGCGGAGCCCCGGACACCAGTGGCTTGAAGGCGGCGACGACCTGGGTACCCACAGGAGGGCTGTAGAACTGAAGCTGTTCGACAATATTGGTAATACCGGCGGCAGGAAGACGCCCGGCGGAGCCCCCGAAACGGGCGCCATTCCCCGTCGGGTTGGCTACCGGCGTGCCGGTCTGGCCAAACACACGGGTCAGGTACTCCGGTGATGGTGCCGCAAAGTTATAGTACGTAGGCGAATCGAACGTTGTGCCAACCACCACCAGCGAGTTGTTGGCATGGCTCGTAATGCTGGTCGACCTTGATCCCGAGCCGTTGCTGCTGTTCAGAGGGCCTGTATCGGCGGGAGTTGCCGCCACCGGGAATGCCTGTTCTACCTCATTGAGCGCGAGCATACACATGGCTGCGCCAGTAGGCCCGCCGGAGAAACTGCCGGTATAGGAACCTGCTGCGGTCGGCAGGTTTGCTTCCAGAATTCCCCACATTTCAGTGACACTGCCCTCTCCGGAACCGGTCAGCTCCCGTCGAATGAGCGTCATGGACTGCGAATTGAATGTCGCCGATGACACCGCCGTGCCCGCAGCGCCACCAATGATCATCACCACCATTCTGCTGCGCTGGTTCGCTACCGTGTTCTGCGCAGGAATCGCCAGAGTGGTACTGCCAGTTGTCGTACAGGCTGCCGTACCAATCACACCTGGCAGGCAGGAACTCACCACCAGATTGGGGTCCAGTGTCACATTCACGATAATGGCATTGTCCACGGCATCGAAGTTGACGATCTCCGCATGGGGAGTGCTGAAATCCAGCACCACCACGCCATCATCACTCGCGCCAAACTTGTACGTCGCCACGCCATTGTCGTCCCCGGCGCTGTCCGTGAGAATGCCGGAGCCGGTATTGATCAGCCAGTTGCCATGGAGGGTATTCGTGCTCAGTGCCACTGTGCCTTCATAGTCCACAGCAAGATTGCCGAGACTGTCCCTGACGGTGAACGTAATCGCTTCGATTTCACAGGCCGTGGACGAGCCTGAGTGGGATATCTCGAATTTGCAAAGGCCTACACTGATGTTCTGGTCATAGAGGCTGGAGGAGTTGCGGGGATCCAGCGTATAACCGTCGGACACGTTGATGTTCACTGTGCCGGACGCACCCGGGTGAATGAATTTTAGGGTGATCGTTCCCGCATCAGCGGATACAAAGGTGTAGGTCGCACTGCCGTCCGCCATCACCGGATCTGTCAGCGTGCCCTCGGCGTCGGCCACCGTACCGGTCTTGGACCAGCTTCCCCTGCCAGTGGTCGTCGACAGATTGATCGTTCCCGTATATCCCGTCACGGTCGCGCCAGTGTTGTCTACAATGGTGATGGTAATCTGTTCGGGCGAGCACACATCCATGGCGCTGCTGTGCGTAATCCTGAAGGAGCAGGCCTGCGTTGTGAAATTCGGATCGTAGGGCCCGGCAGGCTGGCTGACCCCTGCTGCCGTAATGTTGAAGTTCACTGTTTCAACGCTCAGATCCTGGAAGTTGAGAACTATCTCACCCCCATCTCCCGCAACAAATGCGTACGCCGCGGCGCCATCATTGGACGCACCATTGTCCAACGTGCCCTGGGCATCAGACGGCGTTCCGGTTTTCGACCAGTTTCCCCCCGTCGTGCCGACCGTGCTGATATTGATATTGCCGGCGTAATTCGTCACCAGGTTACCCAGGGAATCCACCACGCGAATTGTAATCGGGTCCTGCGAGCAGACACTGCCGTTGCCATCATGAATGATGCGGAAGGCACAGGTCGTCAGCGTCATCGACGAGCTGTAGTTTTCAGTGTCCACATCCGTAGCCGTGGCGTTGAAAGTAATGGTCCCTAGAGCATTGCTGGCAAAATTCAGAATCACCTGACCATTGTCGGTGGCAGAGAAGGTGTACTGAGCTATACCATCGTTAGCTGTCAGGTTATCGAAGTTGGCCGGGGTGCCACCGCTCAGGGTGTAGTTGCCAACACCCCCGCTGCTGGTTAGAGTCATGGTTCCGGCATAGTCCGTCACCAGCTCCCCATAACTGTTGCGCACCGTCACGGTCACCGGACTGTTGGCGGCGCAGACCCCGTAGGTTGCCGCATGGGTGATTTCGAAATGGTACACCGGGGACGGCTCGATACCGATGGTCTGCGTGACCCAGCGTCCGGACGAATTTGAAAAATCTGCTGTTCCGGAACTGCCCGGAGTCGGCTGATTCACATAGGCACCGGCGCCGTCCGCATTGCCTGCACTGTCCTGGGTAATATTTCTGTGGCCCGCAATGATGCCGCCCGGTGCCGGATTGGGCGTCAGGCCGTTACGGTTGGCAATCATGCGCACAATCAGGGTATCGCGCAGAGTCGTGGTCAGAGCCGGCGCGGTAGCCGTGCCACCGTTCCCTGTGTTCTCGGTTGCCTCCAGCACCACACCAGAAGCACCGTCGAATCGCATCATATAGGCATAGGCAACATCGCTGGCGGCCTGCACAAAGGTGTAGTTTGCTGGTTCACTTGCTGTCGCAGTGCGGGTGTAGATGGACAGGGTCTGGCCGCCCCCGCCACCTGTTGCCAAATCGGTAATTTCGGCCCAGCCACCGGGGCCGGTGACGGACGAGTTACCCGAGGTCGAGATCGCCGTTACCAGCAGATCGCCCTCGACCGTTCCAGGGGGTACCTCGACGGTGACGTCGGTCGCCGCCGGACTGAGTTGTGTGTAGGTACAGGCCATTAACTCAACAAGCTGTGAGCCGATCACTCCGCCTTCGAAATTACAGTTGCCTGGTGGTGCGGTGATATCAACCGGATCGGATACCACTGAACCCCATCCCGTCGCGCTGAACGAGAGCGTCACGGCACCAGGAGGACCCACGACGGCCAGATCCGTAAAATTCGCGAGTCCCGAACCGTTTGTGCTGACCGTTGTGGTTCCGGTCAATGATCCTGTGCCGGTGTCAATGCTGACGGATACGTCTACCCCGCTGACAGGGCTGCTGTTGCCGTCGAGCGCCTGAATGATTGGTTGCTGCGCAAAGGTGGCCCCCGACTCGGAAAGGGTGCTGGGCTGCTGTGAAATTGTCAGATAGGAGAAGATCGTAATGGCATCGCTATCGACGTCCAGCCAGTTACTGGCACTGAATCTCAGCACCCTGTCTCCGGGGGCACCCGTAATGGAAAGATCGGTAAAGGTGGCCTCACCGTTGACATCCGTCACTACCGTTGCAGTTCCCCCCAGTGTTCCCCCACCCGACTGGATAACCGCGGTCACCGAGACGCCGCTCACCGGATTGTTCGAGCCATCGAGCGCAACGACCACTGGCTGCTGCGAAAAAATTACACCGCTCTCTTCGGGCGTCGAGGCTTGCTGGGAGACCTCCAGGGGTGACGCAGTAATGCTGATGGGGTTTGAGTCCACCGAGTTCCAGCCGGTAGTGGAGAAGCGCAGCGTTCGGTCTCCCGGTGCCCCGCTGATGGCAAGGTTGGTAAAACTGGCCAGCCCGGAACCGTCCGTCGTAATCGTCAGGGTGCCTCCCAGCGTGCCACCGCCGGTCTGAATATTCACCGTCACGTCGAGACCGCTGATCGGGTTTCCGACGCTGTCCAATGCCCTTACCACGGGCTGCGGAGAAAACACGGCACCGTTCTCCACAGTGCCTTCCGCCTGCTGGGTAATGGTCAGGCTGGAGGGCTGTACCGCAATGGTGTTGGAAATTGCCTGTGTCCAGGTCGGCGAGGTAAAGCGCAAGGTATGGTTGCCCGACACTCCAGTGATGTAGAGATTGCTGAAAGTGGCGAGACCGCTGGCGTTGGTTACCGCCGTCAGGGTTCCTCCCACGGTGCCACTTCCCGAATCAAGCGCAGCAGTAACTGTGACACCCGATACCGGACTTCCGTCCGTTGCAAGAATCACGGGCTGCTGTGGAAACACCTCACCCAGAGCAACCGTCGTTGAGGGCTGTGTGGACATCGTCAGGAACTTCGTCGGCGCGGTGACCGTGATGGTGTTGGAAACCACCGGGTTCCAGTTGGAGGCACTGAAGTTGAGCGTATGGGCGCCGGTACTGCCACCGATCAGCAAGTCCGTAAAGGTCGCATAACCGCTCGCATCCGTGGTCCGCGTGACAGTGCCGCTGATGCTGCCTGCCCCCGATGCGATGGCGGCAGTCACATCGACACCACTGATGGGATTGCCTCCACCGTCCAGTGCGCGAACAATCGGCTGCTGCGCAAACAGTGCGCCCTGTGTGGCCGTAGACGAAGGCTGCTGCGTAATGCTGAGGGTGGGGGACGTCACGTTGATCGTGGCAGACACCACCGAGTTCCAGCTTGGCGCCGTGAACAGCAGTGTATGCGCCCCGTTCGCGCCACTGATGGACAAACCGGTAAAGGTCGCATTGCCACTGCCGTTGGTGCTGACACTGGTGGTTCCCCCCAGCGTGCCTGCCCCCGAATTCAAACTCACCGTTACCGTCAGACCGCTCGTTGGCGAACCCGCGTTGGTAAGTGCCCGGACCACTGGGGCAGTGGCCAGAGAGGCCCCCCTGACGACGGTTGCCGACGGCTGGGTCTGCATGGTCAGGGAGGATTGCAGGGTGACGTTGTTTGACACTACCTGCCCTGTAAAACCGCCGGCATTGAAGGCAAGGCGGCGAATACCTTCGGTTCCGGACAGGGAAAGATTGCTGAATGTGGCCGTACCGTCGCCCGCCGTGGTGGCATTCAAGGTACCGCCCAGTGTCGGGGAACCAAAGGACAGGGAAGCCGTAATACTGACGCCGTTAATCCCGGTGACCCCATCACTGCGGGTGAGCCTGACCTGCGGCTGTGTTGCAAACGCAACACCGTTGGCGGCCGTCGTGGAAGGCTGCGTCACCATGGTCAGCACGGGAGCCAGATAACGCACGATCACGATACCTGCACTGCCGTTACCGCCATTGTTGCCGTTGCCGTTGCCGCGACCAGCACCGCCGCCACTGCCATAACCTGTCGCGTTCTCGCCCACACCGTTGCCGCTGGAGCCCGCACCGCCACCACCGGTACCGCCGGCACCACCGCTCACGCCATTGCTGCCACCGCCGCCGCCAGCATAGGTGACGACGCTGCCAGTGATTGCCGAACTGAAACCCGCTCCCCCGGCTCCACCGGACTGGTTTGCCCCATTGACCCCTACGGCGCCAGCACCGCCACCACCGCCACCGGCGCGGCCATTGTTGGTGTTGGTTCCAAAACTGGTCCCCCCATTGAAACCCTGCCCCGAAGTCGCGGAACCACCGGCGCGGGAAGTGTTATTGCTGGCACCGCCACCCCCGCCGCTACCACCGCTTAGCCCGTTCGAGGTACCGGTACCACCGCCACCCCCACCGACTGCTGTGAGAGTGCCACTGGAGGCGGCAAACACCGAATTGCCACCACTGCCCCCGTTGGTGCTGTTGGAGGTGGCGCCAGCACCGGCCGCCCCAACCGTGACAGTAGTGGCACCGCTGATGGTGACGGCGGAGTTCGAGATGACGCCGCCCGCGCCACCGCCACCGCCACCGGTACCGTTAGCCGTTCTGGGGCCCCCGCCGCCACCACCGATAACCAGCACCTCCACCGAGGTGATGCCGGGTGGCGGAGTGAAGGTTCCAGAGCTTGTAAACGTGTGGATGACGTAGTCACCGCTTGTGCTAATGCTGCCGCCGGTGCCCTGAACCTTGACAGGCCCGGGGACCTGGGCAAAGGACGTCCCCGTAGAGAACAGTGCCGCCAACAGGCCAGACACGACGAACCCGCGAGCAAAAGCCCGCACCGGCTTGGTCATGACAGACTTCGTTGCATAACGCCAATACTGTTGCGGCAGATTCATGACAAGAGTAACCAGAAGAACGCACTGCAAGCACCGGGCAAACCCGTTCCCGATACTGCGTTTCGCATAAAAATTTAATACTTTTAAAAACTTAGCCAGTTTATCGGATAAAGACCGCGAATACCCGCCATGGGCAGAAGCGGAACGGCAATTTTGCCCCAAATCACCCACCTTCATCCGTCCTGAACATTGCAAAACCCTGATTGAACACACAAAATAGCAAGCAAATCAGGCAACGCCTCCCTACCGCCAACGCACTGGAGCAGAAGATGGAACTGGAATACAAAGTCGTTCAGGCAAGTACCCCCTATTTCGCAAAATGGCAGAACATCGAATCCGTAATGGCCGAGGAAGCCAAGGCCGGCTGGCGCCTGCTCGAAAAATGCGACAACTACAAACTGCGCCTGCAACGCGATATCAGCCACCGGGCAAACGACAAGGCCCTGGGGTTTGATCCCTACCGCAGCCAGGTAGGCCTCAACAACGCCGTTGTTTATGGCGTCACCACCGTGGTCACACTGGCCGTTGTCTACGCCATTTTCCTGATGGTCGGCGCGATCTGACACTGAGCGGGATCACTCTTGCGCAGCCTGCCCCTGGCGGGCTGCTACAGGTCCTTGCTGGTTCTTACCTGCACCGTCCGCGTCACATCATTGCAAGTCCCTTCGCTGGTGATCGTGTAATACTCCACCCCGCTAACAGTGGCGTCCACCGAACAGCTCACACTCGCGCTGCATTCATTCAGGCCTTCCACCGTAAACTGGTAGTCCCGCGGCCCGGCCGCGCACTCGGCGGTGCTGTTATACAGCGGAAACTCCTCCGGCGGGAAAATGGAGTTCATCGCAAAGCCGGCACCGGATTCCGCCGCATAGAACGCACGCGAGAGATTGATCTCTTCCTCATAGCTCTCGGCATTCTGTTCCAGCAAGGCATTGATGGCGACAGCCAGAATTGCCAGCAGGGTGATGACAAACAGTGCCGCCGGCACGCCAATGCCCTTCTGTCTGCGACGCAAGCCGGGCTGTAAGCGCTCAGGGAACATTATGCGTCAGCACCTCGTGATTGAGCCGGATCGTGTCGCCCTGATTCGTCATCTGCAGATCAAATGACACAATGGCATTGCGACGCAGAGTCGCGGCCTCCAGACTGAATGCCGTCAGGCCGGCATTGTCGATGCTTTCCGCGAGCAGAGCACGATCCGGCAGGGTACCGGGAAGGCACGTGCCCGGCGTGCACTGCGTCGCTTCCACACCATAATTCTCATAACGATACAGCTTGCTGCCCACAACGCAGAAACTCACCGGCTCCTCCGCCAGAAACAGGCGATTGAGTGGTGAACGGCGACTGAAGCGATGGGTGGCATTCAGGGTCACGGTCATTTCGCCATCGGCGCCGCTGGGGTCGGTGATCTGGTCAATCAAGGCCAGGGGGCCGTTGTTGTCATCGTAGTTGTAAAGATCTGCGGTATTGATGGGGTAGATCGCCGCATAAATGCCGGCGGGAGAACTGTAGGTCGTCAGCGGATTGAAATTCACCACATCGAAGCTGCTGCTGCCACTGCCGGTAAAGGGCGCGTTGATATAGGTCGTTGCCTTGATCGCAGGAATGAACTCCAGGCACTGGTCTCCACCAGGGGCTGCCGTGTTCACCCGTACGCTGTTGGGCAGTGCGTTGTGAATCTCAAAGGTCATGCGATCCAGTGCGGCGCGCCCACTGCCTGCGAGACGGCTGCGATTGGAGCTGCTGATAAAGCCTTCGGCGCTATCACCGACATAGGTCACCACTCCCGCCGCCAGAATGGCGGCGATGATGATCGTCATGATCATCTCGATCAGCGTAAAGCCGTGCTCAGAAGTTTGCTTTGTAGGCACTGTAGCTCACTCCGTCGTCGCCGCTGGAAACAAAATTCACGGTGACGGTGATCAGTTTTGCGTCCTCATCGTCATCCAGGTCATTGGCCGCCACTGCCAGGTTTTCCTCCTCACCACTGACACCGGTATTCATGTAGCGCACCGACACACGAACCCGGAAATTGTCATACCCGGTGCGCGTATTGCCGTCGGCATCCTGCAAGGGAGTCACCTGCCCCTCGCCCTCATCCAGGCCATCGTAGTCATCCACGTCATCGAACTGCGCGCGTGTCTCGCCGCCGTCGGGGCCAAAGCTGCCCGCCAGGGTGCAATTGCTGCGGCAGGGGGGGATTCCACGAGGCGCCGAGTGTTCATCAAAGCGCTTGCCCAGAATCTCATCGAGGTAGCTCTGGGCCAGCGCGGCAGAGCGCAGCTCCAGCGTGGTATCTGCGCTGCGCCCTATACCGCTTGAAATGATGCTGCTGATCGCAACAATGGCGATGGACAGAATCACGATGGTGATCACCATCTCGATGAGCGTCAGTCCTTCATGCCGTCGTATGGGGTTCATTCGCAATCCCCCACGTAGGCGAAACCTGTGGGGGAGAGGCAGATAGATGCAGTGGCATCGCTGTTGACGCAAATTCGCATGGCAGAGGTGACCGTTACGGGGTAGCCCCCTGCGCTGGTCACTCCGCCCCGCCGCAGATCCCCCAGCTCATCGTACTGAATCACCATGGGGGCAGCATTCGTCAGCAAATCCGTCCCCGGTGTACTGCCACAGCTCGCCGTGACATTGACATCGCCACGGAGTGTAACGGAACGGGAATCGATGGAGGTGGTTTGCAGAGGCGTGTAGGTGTTGATGTCGACGTAAGATTCCGCCGTGGTGATCTCAAGATCATTGCCGTTGGGGCGCAGAATCAGGGCCACATCTCCCCGTCCCAGCGCTCGCTGCTGACTGGCACGCGCCAGGGATACAATCTGGTCGCGAACGACGGCGGCGTTGTAGATATCGCCCTCCAGCAGGCGAGCCATGGCAACGGCAGCAATAATGCCCATGATGACAAGCGCTATCACCAGCTCGATGACAGAAAAACCTGCCTCAACATGCCTGGAACAACATCGCTCCAATGTAAGAACTCCGTGGCCTGCAAATTCAAATCGCCAGAAATGCCTGAGGCGCCTGCAGGAGATACTCCCAAAGACGCCTCAGTAATTTTACTTCCCTAGTTCCGTTCAGGGTTAACTGGATTTGCCACCCTGATGGTCATTCATCAGTCAGTGTTCAGAGTAATTGTACTTCTGGACACAACACCTGTAGAGAAGTTGTAAGTGATCATGGGGATTGACGCAGTATTTGTGCTGGTACCACTGCGGTGCTGACCGACGTAGTAGTAGTTGCACGTGGTGCTGCTGTTAATCGGGCTACCCTGTACCAGCGAAGCCAGAACGTCTGCAGTTGTGTTTGAGGACGCTGCAGTCTCAATATCAGATTCGACAGCTGCTGCAGTAGCAGTTGCAGGCGTAAAACTAGCCGCAGTAGGACGACCTGTCTGCAGCAGATTGTCATAGATGTTCAGGCACGCAGTCGCGACCAGAGGATCACCAGTGGTGCCCTGATCTGTACCCTTGGGGTAACCACCTGTACTCGCGAACATGCTGAATTCAGACACTGTGCTGGTCAGAGGCTGGCCTTCCGCAACCCACTGTGCGCGGAACAGAGCGTTACCAGTCACCATACCACCGACCAGCGCGTCTACCACCGCAGTATGAGCTTCATCAGTCACGTCCATGAAGCGTGGCAGGGCAGTTGCAGTCAAAATGCCCAGCAGAAGGATTACCACGACCAGTTCGATGATCGTGAAACCCGATTGTTTGCGTTTAGCGTTCATCGCAGTAATGCTTTTCATAATTTCCTACCCTTTTATTCACTACCTGTTAAACCAAGGAAGCTGTGAGCGAGCGTCTATTATATGTCAATCCGCTCCACAACTTCACGCTCTTCATCAATAAGTTAGTACAGACTCTGCACCTAATTTATTAAATTTATTTGAGGCTATCCTAGCACCGCCTCTTCCGTCCTTGCTATATGCATTCCGGCAAAGCAGCCGCTTTTCAACCTAATTGTCCCGTTTTTTTCCCATCGCCTCCAAAAGCACCCCGGTAAAGCGTGAACCAGCTCACACTAGCGGCTGGCTACGCCATTGGGCAGCTCAATCTCGCTGCGCTGCCAGTTATAGGGGGTCACCTCCTCCAGAACCAGCCCCTGCCATTTTCGCCCGGATGACGGGCTCCCTTCGCGGTCTGCCCCACGCAGAGCCGAAGAATTCAGGCCTGTTACGGTGTTGGCATCAATGCCCAGCCCCTGCGGAGCCTGCCCAGGCTCCTCATCCGCGTAGCGCATGGCGATGCGGAAGCGGATGCTGGACAGGGTCGAACTGCCATCCCCCAGGGCGGAAAACAGATACCGGTTGTCGTTGGCCAGATAGACCAGTTGCCCGTTGAAACTGTCGAAATACCAGCTTCGTCTCGGCATGCTGATCTCATCCACAAGGGCGAACTCGCCAACGTAATTCGTGGGAGTTTCCAGCAGCAGGTTCATGGGATTGGAATTTTCCAGGCGCCCCAACTCCTGCCAGCTTGCCCCTGCAATCGCGTTCATCATCTGCAGGTTCACTGCCGCCTTCAGTTGCGACGTAATCGCCAGGAAATTGGCCCGCTCGGCCTCACCCGGATAACTTTGAAAGCGGCGCATGCCAACCGAAAACACAATGGACACCACCAGGATAAACACCACCAGCTCGAACAGCGTGAACCCGCGGTTCCCGCGCTCGGCACATGTCATGTTTGTCGGACGATGTCGGCTCACATTGCTCTCTTTCTTTCTCTGTTGTGTTTTTCTCGTGTACTGGTCTGCATAAATCGCCCACCTGGCCCTAGCGCACCGCGGAATTCAGGTCCCAGATCGGCAGGAACACGCCCAGTGCCAGCACCAGCACGATGCCGGCAATGAACATGATCAGGATGGGTTCAATGGCATCCCCCAGCTTCTTGAGATCATATTCCACCTCGGAATCGTAGAATTCAGCGACCTCGGCCAAGAGCTCGTCAATGGCACCACTTTCCTCACCAACCGCGATCATCTGCAGCACCAGCGGCGAAAACATATTGCTCTGCACGGCCGTGTTGTACAGCGATTCGCCCCGGGAAATGCCATCGCGCATGCGCAGCACCCGCCCACCGATAAATTTGTTGCCCACCGCACCGGCCACCACGCCCAGCCCGTGCACAATCGGCACACCGGCGCGCATGACCATGGCGAAGGTGCGGGCAAAGCGCCCCAGCGCAATGCGCTCGAAGACCGGCCCGACAATCGGAAGATGCATCTTGGTGCGGTCCCATGTCAGCCTGCCTGCCGCACTGCCGATCCAGGAGCGCCAGGCCGCCACTGCCGCCGCCACGCTGGCCAGCATGTACATCCAGTAGGCCACCACAAAGTCGGACACAGCGATCAGTATCCGGGTTTCAAGCGGTAGCTGTGCGCCTAGCCGCGCAAAGGTCTGGGCGAATGCGGGAATCACGAAATAGGTAATGACTGCCAGCGCCACTACAATCGCCACCATCACGAAAATGGGGTAGCGGGTGGCACTCTTGATCTGCTTGCGGGTGTTCTTCTCCAGTTCGAGATAACGCCCCACCTCTTTGAAGGCCAGATCCAGTTGCCCGGTGTTTTCCCCCACATTCACCAGTGCGAGAAACAGGGGTGAAAACACCTTGGGGTGCCGACCCAGTGCGGACGAAAGGTTCATGCCGCTTTCAAGGCCGACCACGATGTCTTTGAGAATGCCCTTGAACACCCGATTGCGCATGGAAGCCTGCAGACCGGTCAGCGCACGGTCAAGTGGCAGCCCGGCCTTTGTCAGGCTGTACATCTGCCGCGCGAAAATAATCAGCTCGGTAACGTCGACCCGCCGACCCGCAAGGAATTCATTGATCTTGTCGACCGAGCTCGTCTTTTCTGTCTTGCCGACAACGCGATCATTGGCTGCCTTCGACTTGGCAGACATCTTTACCTGACGGATTTCAATGGGCGTAATGGCGCGATCCACCAGTTCCGATGCCGCCTCTTCGGCGGAGGTGGCATCGATGTTTCCCGTCACCAGGCCGCCGGTCGTGTCCCGCCCCTTGTACTGAAACATCGCCACGATCAGGCCTCCACCGCGGCAACATCGAAGTCGCCGGATTCGTCGATCTGTTCAGCCACACGGAAGACCTCATCCAGACTTGTTACGCCCGCTTCGGCATCCGCAAGGGCGCTCATCACCAGCGGCACATACCCGTGACTGCGTTTGGCTTCCTTGACGAACTCCCCGGAGTCCGAGCGGCGCAGCGCGTCAGACATCTTCTCGTTCAGAATCAGCAATTCGAAGACCCCGATACGTCCGCGATAACCGGTGTTGTTGCAGCGATGACACCCCGCCGCGCGCTTGAGTCGGAGTGCCCGGGCACGGGGCTCGCCCAACGTTTCGATAAGCCAGTTCATTTCCTGGCTGTTGGGCTGGTAGTCCAGGTAGCAGTTGTCACACAGGCGGCGCACCAGTCGCTGCGCAACCACGGCACGCAACGCTGTGGCCGCGAGGAAGCCCTCGGTGCCCATGTCCACCAGGCGCATGGCGCTGGAGACCGCGTCGTTGGTGTGCAGGGTAGACAGCACCAGGTGACCGGTCATCGCCGCGCGCAGGGCAATCTCTGCTGTTTCGGTATCACGAATCTCCCCCACCAGCAGAATGTCCGGGTCCTGACGCATGGCAGCGCGCAGCACCCTGGCGAAGGTAAGATTGATCTTCGGATTCACCTGCACCTGATTGATTCGATGCAGTCGATATTCCACCGGGTCTTCCACGGTAATGATCTTCTTGCCGACTTCGTTGAGCTCCTGCAAGGCCCCATAGAGCGTAGTCGTCTTACCGCTACCCGTCGGCCCAGTAACCAGAATCAGGCCGTGAGGCATATGGATGAGACGGCGGAAACGGTGCAGCACCTCATCGGGCATCCCCACATTGTCCAGGTGCGTGACCCCATCGGTCTGATCAAGGATACGCATGACCACGGACTCGCCGTGCTCGATGGGCATGGTGGACAGACGAATATCCAGCTTGCGATCTTTTACCTTCAAACTGAAGCGACCGTCCTGCGGCAGGCGTCGCTCGGATATATCAAGCCCGGAAAGGAGTTTCAGGCGCAGCACCAGAGCCGGGGCAATGCGCCGCTCCTTCATGACCTGCTCCTGCAGTACCCCGTCGATACGTTGACGAATCCGCAGAACACTCTCGTCCGGCTCGATATGAATGTCGGACGCACGCACCTGCACCGCATCCTGGAAGATGGACTGCAGCAGCTTCACCACGGGCGCGTCGCTGTCGTCTGCGGCAGGCGTCAGCGAGGCGAGGTCGAACTGCGAATCTGTCAGCTCTTCATCAAGTTCTTCCGCGAAACTTGCAATATCTTCAGTCCGACGATAGACAAGATCGAGTGTACTCAGCAGCTCACTCTCGCGAACAACAGCCTGCTGAATTGGCTGCTGCAGGGCTCGCTCGATCGCATCGAACGCGTAGATATCGGTAGGGTCGGCCATGCCCACGAGCAGCTCGCCCTTGGTTTCCGACAGAACAATCGCACGATAGCGTCTGGCCAGTGTCTCGGACAGGCGATGCACAAGCGTGGTATCAAACTTGTATCGGCGCAGATCCACGAAAGGGATGTGCAACTGCGTGGAGAGAAACTCCAGGAACTGATCTTCACCTACATAGCCAAGCGATATCAGCGTCCGCCCGAGACGCAAACCGGTGCCCTTCTGCTTCTCCAGCGCCTGCCGAAGCTGAGCATCCGTAATAACCCCATTTGAGACCAGAAGGTCACCAATTCTGATTTTCTGCTTGACGGCTGCCATCAGAGGCCTATTTCTGCTATGCGTTGCTGGCTGCGCTGCCGCAGCGCAGCACTCAGACTGGGAAGTTTCATTGCCTGTTCATAGGCGAGGGCCGCATCTCTGGCCCGCCCCAGTGCGTCCCAGGCACTGGCGAGTCCGTACCACCAGCGTGCCTCACTACGATTCTGCTGCACGAGCGCTTCGTAAGTTCTGGCCGCACTCTCATAGTCCTGTGACGAGAGATAGGCTGTAGCGAGCAGGTCGTGGTACTCAATATCCTCAACGATGGCAGGGGGTCTATTGCTGAGCAGGGTCACGGCCTGGGGAGCCTGCCCCTCTCCCAACAGAACTCTCGCCTGCAATTTGCGATACCCGGCACGACCTGGCTCCAGAGCGAGCCCCGCATCGAGCATCGACTGGGCAGCGGCGTTGTCCCCGCGCTGCAGAGCCAGCTTGATAATCAGCTCGCGCGACTGATGAGCGTTCGGGTTTGCGTCCACAAAGCCGAGTAACTGGCGCAAAGCCTGATCAGTTTGCCCTGACGACACATGCTGCATGGCATCCTGCACCTGCAGTTGATCCCGTTCAGTAAAACTCAAAGCTCTGGGGCTGCGAATCAGGCCACCCGTATCCGCTACCTGAGTCGTACTGTCAGCCGGTGCCTCGACGATGGTCTGCACGGACTCCTGAGCTTGTTGAGGAACCTGCGCCGGTGCGGTTACATGGGCTATTGCCGATACGGAATCAGACGCAGGAGAAGCAGGCGAGGGAGCAGGAGTATTAACAAGCGCTGTCGCAGGCGGGTTTGCCTCGGAGACTGCTGGCTGGACACTCGGCGCGGGAGCAGAAGACGGCGCACTCGCGACGACCTGAGCCTCCATCAGGGCACGATTCTGTTCCTCCAGTTCCTGCATGCGCCTGGCCATTTCTTCCATCTCTGCCAGATCGACCTGCGGTGTCGCATTTTGCTGTGGCGCCGCAACGACTGCAGCCGGAGCAAATGCCGGCTGAACCGGCGCCGGCGGCACATTGCTTCGCTGCCAGAAATAAAAGGCACCGGTAATCAGCAATAGCGAGATAACCACGGCCAGTACAAAGCTGACAAGGGAACGACTCTGTGCAGCCTTGTGGCCCTCTGCCACCGGCACCAGACGCTCTGCCCCAAACCCTGAACGGGAGGGGCCATCACGGCGCCTGTCGAGATCGCGCAACATGTCATTGACAAGACTCATACCACCACGACCCCTTACAAATAATAGCTGGCAATGTAGAACAGCAGCGCCGCGCCCGCGATAACACCAATGCTGGCGGCCATCATCGGCCTGTAGGACGCCGTCGGCTCGACCACTCCCTCGGTATCTTCCACTGCCCTTTTGACGTGCTCCAACTCCACGGTGCGATCGCCCTTGCCATAGGCCGCCATCATCGCTTTGTGCGACAGGATATTGACCAGTCGGGGAATGCCCTTGGAGCTTGCATACAGATAATCCAGCGCCTTGCGGGAGAACACCGCAGGACCGTTGTAGCCTGCAGTTGCCATGCGGTGGGTCACATAGCGCTCCACGCCGTCCCGGTCCAGGGATTCGAGTCGATAGGAGAAGGTAATACGTTGCTGAAGCTGGCGAAGAGACTGCTTCTGCAACTGCTCATCCAGCTCGGGTTGTGCAAACAGCACCACCTGAAACAGTTTCACCTTCTCCGTTTCCAGGTTTGTCAGCAGTCGCAATGCCTCAAGGGTTTTCTCAGGCATGGCGTGGGCTTCGTCAATAAAGAGAATGACCTGCTTGTTTTCCGCAGACAACTGCATCAGTCGGCGGGTGATGTGTTTGAGCAGGCTGTGGTGTCCGGTATCGGCGTCTGCGTCCAACCCCAGCTCCTCGGCAAAGGCCAGGAACAAGCCCTTCGGACTGAGCACAGGGTTCGCGATATAGGACGTGACATAGACATCCTTGTTCTCTTCCAGCGTGTTGAGCACTTTGCGGCAGAGCATGGTCTTGCCAGTGCCCACTTCGCCCACCACCTTGATGAAGCCCTCCCGGTTGGCAATCGATACCATCAGCATATTGTATGCCTTGTGGTAGCTGGCCATATTCAGGAAGAACTGCGTGTTCGGGGTCAGCGAGAACGGGAGCTCCTTCAAACCAAAGTGTTCGAGATACATAATTGTCACCGCGTCGTCGTAATGCCTGTCACTGCCTGCGCAATCAGAATGCCTTGTTGATGTCCTGATTCAGTTGCCTGAAACGATCATTGCTTTCACGAATAAAGCTCTTGTCGTTTTCATCACTCGCAATCATGGGGCGTAACAGGATGATGAATTCACTCTTTACCGTCTGTCGTCGGCGCTGATCAAAGGCAGCGCCAACAACAGGAATATCATTAACCACCGGGATACCGGCAAGATCGTCCACGCTGCGCTCGTAGGCGAGACCGCCCAGGACCACAATCTTGCCGTCCTCACCCCGAATCACGCTGTCCAGCTCCCGCACTGATGTACGCGCCAGGGGAATCTGTTCACCTGCGATGGTCTTGCTCTGTTCCACCACGGTGCTGATCGTCGGGTGGACATGCAGTGTAATCTTGCCATCGGCACTGATCTGCGGCGTGATGTCCATGGAGATGCCGGAGAAGAACTGCTGCAGGGAGGCACTGGCATTCGTCGTGGTGTTATTGCCACCAGCGATGGTTGTCGCGTTGAGCCCGGTCTGGAAATATTCCTCGTCACCATCCTGGAACACAGCCTTCTGGTTGTTCAGCACCTTGAGGCTCGGGCTGGAGAGCACCTGGGTGGTGCCGCGGGATTCGAGAATGCGGAACACCGCATCGAAGTCGGTGAAGTTGGTCACCACGGACAGGGGACCGGATATCCCATCCAGATTGAAGTCCGTGTTTGAAGAGAAGTCGCCTGTAATCCGGTTGTTGGTTCCGCTCGAACCGCCGGGGCCGAAGGTATCGAAGTCAATCGCCGACTGGAACCCTTTGTTCAGAATAACTTCCAGGAACTGCACCTGGATAGTGACCTCGCGACTCAGAATGTTCTGGGCGTGGGAGATATACTCCGCCACGCGATCCAGCTCATGCGGGAAAGCCGTCACCATCACAATACCCACTTGGGGCTGCACAACGACACTCTTGCCATCTCTTGAGGTCGCGCTGCTTGCAGATGCCCCGAGGCCGGACAGTAGCCCGCCTCCCTGAGTTCCTGCCGAAGCCTCGCTGCGCACTGTAGTGCCAATAAGACCGGCAATCACCTCTTCCAGGTCATCCCAGAACTTGGACTCGGTCTGCGTGGACACCTGCCCACCCTGCACACCGCTCCCGCCGACGAAGTTTCCAGTCTGTCCGTTGTTCAGATTGCCGTTGTTCAGATTACCGTTGTTGAAGCTGCCGTTATTGAAGCTGCCGTTGTTGAAACTTCCGTTGTTGAAGTTGCCGTTATTGAAGTTATTGCCGCTATTATTGCTGTTCTGCCCGTTCTGGCTGGAGCTGACCTGCACGGAGGAGGTGCCCGAGCGATTCACGTTCAGATAATCCACAGTGAACAGACGGGTCTGCAAGCCGCCAGGCTGCACATGGTAAATATTGCCGCGCTTGCTGATCTGATAACCGTAAGTCTGCTGGACGGACTGCATCACATCGTCAATGGTGACGTTGGGCAATGACAGGCTGATCTCGCCATCCAGCTCGGGGCTGACGGCAACACCATAATCTGTTCCCGCAACGAGATTGGCGAAAAAGGACTGGGCATTCTCCCGATTGGCTACAACGTTGAAGCGCTCCTCGACGGGAGCCGCCAGCTCCTCCGACAGGAAGACAGAGGGAAGAATCGCGTTGATTTCTTCCTGGGACGGCCCTTTCGGCGCGGATTCCAGCGTTTGGGCGGCACCGTCCAGAGTCTCCTGAATGCTTGCCAGCACCTCGGTTTCAGGGGTGACCTTGTTGCTTGAGCCGCAGGCAGACAGACTCAATACCAGGCACAGGCACGCCAGTCTGCCGACCCGTCCTGCCCTCAGGCTTGTCATGGAAGAATTAATAAACATCCATACTCCACACTTGCTCATGTTCTGTTGAATTTGCCCCCGCCGCAGCATTCGACCCTGCGGCTCAGCGGGCATCCGCTCTGGACTTCACCGAGCTGTCAAAACCCATAATCTCTCGTACTTCTCCGTCGATACGCAGGGAAACACGGTCTCTGTCGATCGACACCACTTCGGCCTCACCAACCCGGTCGCCGGCGCGCACAAGCTGATCATTGATCATGGCCACCGGATCCGTTCCGCCTGCGCGAATGAAGCTCACGGTATAGCCTCCGCTCAACAGATCGGTCGCGCCACCCAGCAGGCCTGCCAGCAGGCTGCCTACGCCCCTGCCGTTTCCTTCGGCCGCCATGGATGCGGAGACACCCATCGGCCGGGTCGGATCCTTCAGGTCTTCGCCATCAATCATCTCGGCCTGCGCAGACACCGCAGACATCAGCACTACCGACAGCAGCAGGCATTTGCCTGCACGGGGCAGCGGGTACTCACTCGGAACCGATCGAAAACTAGACACCGATAAAGCCCTCTTCGGAACTGAGCGTATGCAGTTCCAGTGTGACGCGGGCCTCCGGCCAGAGCGCCTGTTCATACTCGATGCTGTCCCAGAAAAAACTCTCGTCCATCGCTTCCAGATAGCGCAGGTAGCGCAACGTGCTGAAAAAGTCCCCCTGGAACTCCAGCACCAGACCGTGGCGGAACACCTGGAAACCTACCGACAGCCTGCTCCCCTCAACCGGTGATGCTGCCGGGCTCGCACCGGTGGCCAGCGTGTTGGTCAATGCCTCCGGCGGACGGTTTTCCACACGGATCAGGGTCAAGCCCTCCTGGCTATCCAGGACGCTGGTCAGCATCTGGGTCATCCCGTTCGGCGACACCAGATTGCCCGCCAGGGCCTGAATACCACTCTGAATCCCTGACTGCTCCTCAATCAGCTCGGACAGACGCTCGCGAATAAAGCTGTCCGGATCCTCTACGCCACTCTGCTGCAGCTCCGCTGCTCTCGCCATCTGCTGATCAATGCGCGACTGCACGGTCTCCAGTTGCCGCTCCATCGACCCGATCTGCTCCCGCGTCGGCTGGAGAAACAGGATGCTGTAGAAATACAGCACGGCCCCAAGCCCAATGCCGGTGAGGATGAATTTCTCTGCCTGTGGCCGCTCGTCAAACCAGACGGAAAATTTCTTGATCAGCGCATTCGGGCTCAATTGCGGGTCTCCAGCTCGAACTGATACAAATCAACCTTCTCAAGCCCCTCCAGGGGAGAGGTATTGATACGGTTACCGAGAAAACGCGAAAAATCCCGGTCACGAAGCGGGCTGCGACCACCGGACAGACGCCCGATGAAATCCGGCACCATGGCGCTCTGCTGGGCAATTCCCTTCAGGCGCACATGCTGGCCACCCTGCAACAGGTCAAACTCTGTCAGCCACAGCCCATCAAAGGCCGCCCGCGACAGGTCTTTCATAAACTCCGAGAAACCGCTGATATTGCCCAGGTTCGTTCCCCGCAGAAAATCCAGCATCTCTCGCGACTCCGCCAGTTGCTGCTCTCGCGAGGAAAGCTCCTCTACCAGGGCAGGATCACTGCCACGTCGCGCCAGGTTCTGCTGCAATTCGTTCGTAATATTCGTTTGTGCCGCCAGACGCTCCTGGGCAAGCTGCAACTCGCTTCGCAGATCACGCTCCTGCACGACCTCGATTACGGCAAGCACGACAAGCACGATGACCAGGGCAACAGCCCCCTGCAGCACCCCACGCCCGCTGAGGTAGTTGCGGCTTGGCCGAAACTCGGCCAGATACAGGTTGATCTGTTGGGTCATAGTGTCCCCGCCTTACCGGTTCTCATCGCGGCGCCGATCACAATCGCACAACTGTGCTGCGTCTCGGCATCCACCGGCTCTGCCATATCGAGCGAATCCGCAAAGTCCAGAACCCCGACCTGAACCGACATTACCTCAGACAGACTGGCGACCATTGCCGCGGAGTCCGATGCTCGCGGTGCCAGCACGATCTGGGAGATCGGATTCTGGCCCATCTGGCTTTCGTAGTAGTCCAGGGACCGCTGAATCTCCAGCACCAGGCGATCCCGCTGCATCTCCCAGTCCATGGATGCCATGACATCGGTTCCCAGGGAGGTATTGATCTTTCGTGTCAGGTACAACTGCCCGGACCGGCTCAGATTCATGGTGCTGCCGGTACGGCGCAGATCCATGAAAGCAAGCCCGTTGCGATCGTCGAGGAACTCGCTCGACACATTCAGCAGCGCCATCTCGGGCACATCGATCGCGTTCAGGTTCAGCCCCGCACGACTCACCAGTTCGATCACAGACTCGATTTTCGAACGCTGCGCCGCTACCGCGTACATCATCCTTGCCCGCCCCTGAAAGGCGTCTTCGGGCACCGGGAAGATATCGATTACCGCATCCTCTACCGGCATATCCAGCAAGTCCTTGATTTTCCAGCGAACAGCGGATCGCAATTCTGCCGGCTCCACCGCTGGCGCCTCAATCAGGTAAAGATTGTAATCCCGCGCGGACAGCACAAAGTTACAGTCAGCCCCCGCAAGCTCCATGGAGTCCACCAGCGCCGTCACGACCTCCCGGGTCTGGGCACCGGATTCCAGTGCCTGACGACTGCACTTCTCCAAAAACGGTCGGTGTCCGGCGACAGATGCAGGCCTTGACACCTGAGCCACCAACACGCGGTCGTCGCCCACGCTCAACCCGACCTGTCCGGACGATTGCTGCTTCCTGGAAAATAACTTCAACACTGTGCAATCCCGATCCCGGTTGCACGGCTTTGCCTGTGAGCACTGCGTCGATTATGAACCGACCGCAATCCGTCCTGTAAAAGCCGTTCGGGCATACGTCCTCAATCCTAGTAAAACTTCTTGAATTATATAGGTTAAGTACATAAATTCTATATAAAAACGACAATTACTGGGTATATTTGGGGACAGTTTGTTGAGTAAAGAGTGGCCACCCCGGCGTTTTTCCGATCTTGCCCCCCGCAGGTCAAATCTGTAGCCTCCCCGATCATCACCCAGACGACGCCCCGACCCCCAGTACATCAGCCCTCGCATTTCCCGCTCCCTATGCTGCATATTGCCCTATATCAACCCGAGATCCCGCCCAATACCGGCAACATCATACGGCTGGCCGCCAATACCGGCGCGACCTTGCACCTGATCAAGCCCCTGGGGTTTTCCCTGGAGGAAAAACAGGTCCGCAGGGCAGGCCTGGACTATCTGGAGGTGGAGCGTGTGATCACCCATGAGAACTGGGAGAGTTTCCTGCAGGTCATCCATCCAGCGCGCATTTTTGCGCTCAGCACCAAGGGAAGCACCTGTTACGCCAGCGCGGCGTTCAGAGCGGGAGATGTGTTGCTATTCGGGCCCGAAACACGGGGCCTGCCCCAACAGATTCGGGAAGGCCTTCCGGAACAGCAGGTCTTGCGGGTTCCCATGCGGGCCAGCAGTCGCAGCCTGAATCTGTCCAATACCGTCGCGCTGGTGCTGTACGAAGCGCTGCGGCAACTGGACTTTCCGTTTGAGGACTGACTGAAGGGGAAGGAAGAAGGCCGCACGGCAGAACACCGCGCGGCCGGGCAATTTACTCTGCCGCAGGCTGTTCCGCACCCGCCGCAGCGGCTGCAGGCTGACGCTGCTTGCTCTGCGCATAAAGCGCGTCAAAGTTCACGGGCTGCAGATTCACCGGCGGGAAGCTGCCCTTGACGATCAGGGCGTCAACCGCCTCGCGAGCGTAAGGGAAGAGAATGGTGGGGCAGACTGCAGACAGCACCTGCTCCAGATCGGGGTCATTCAGACCGGCGCAGGTGAAAACGCCTGCCTGGTGCACTTCTGCCAGGAATGCCGCATTTTCTTCGATTTTGGCTTCCACAGTGATGGTCAGAACCACCTCGAAAACATCATCGGAAATGCGTGCGGTCTTGGTGCCCAGGTTAAAACTGATCTTCGGTGACCACTGCCCCTGGAATACCGCCGGGCTGCGCGGAGACTCGAAGGAGGAGTCCTTCACATAGATGCGCTGCAGGGCAAATGCAGGCCCCTGGGGCGCTGCCGCCTGACCATTGCTGGCACCGGCCTCAGGTGTCGGTGCCTGGTTTGTTGTTTGGTTCTCGTTGTTCTCTGCCATGTTGATTCCTGCGTCACTCTTGGTTGTATGAATATCGTTTGTGTGAAATCAGTTGTATGAAGAAGACTCCCTGCACGACCCTCATGCCAGGAGAATCGCCTACTTCTGCACCAGCGGCAGGCTTTCCGACCGCCATTCGGTGATACCGCCGCTCAGTCGCATCACCTGCGAAAAACCGGCACTCCTGAGCATCTTCGCCGCGTCGGCAGACGTCTGCCCCAGACGACAGGCAATGATCACAGGATTGGCTTTGTACTTGTCCAGCTCGGAGATCCGGGCGCCGAGTTTGTTCATCGGAATATGAATCGAGTCCGTAATATGCCCGGAATCAAAGTCTTTCTTCTCGCGAATGTCGAGCACTACCGCGTTGGAACGGTTGATCATCATCACTGCCTGCTGACAGCTCAGAGCCTCGCCGGAGGACTTTGAACGGTGCAACACCAGCGCAATGACCAGGCCTACCCACAAGGTCGCAAGAACCCAGTGATTTCCAACAAATTCAATTAGTTGCGCCATATTCCGAGCGATTCCCCGCCGTATCTGACAGCGACGGCACGCTGATATCCCCGCCTCCCGGAAGCCGGGATGACATGCAAAAAAGGTGGGCAGTATACACGCCTAAAGGTGACAGAAGAAAGTTCCCTCCCCCTGCGCTGCCCGGAACAGCGGCCGCACACCCCCTTATCGGTCTCGCCATGACCCGTGGTTTTCGGGATAATACGGCGGCTTAAACCCCAGAATTCATACCAAGCGGAACCTCCAGATTTATGAGCGCAGCCAACGCAAGCGAGAAGAAACATACCACCCTGTTGCTGATCCTCGACGGATGGGGCTACCGGGAAGAGACCGAGTACAACGCAATCAGCGCCGCCAACACCCCGGTGTGGGATCGCCTCTGGTCGCAGTGCCCACATACCCTGATCAAGACCTCCGGCATTGACGTCGGGTTGCCCAAGGGGCAGATGGGCAACTCGGAAGTCGGGCATATGAATCTCGGAGCTGGCCGCGTGGTGTACCAGAACCTCACACGCATCGACAAGGCCATAGAAGATGGCACCTTCTTTCTGAATGAGCCCCTGGTCGACGCGGTGGACAAGGCTGTCCTGATGGACAAGGCCGTACACATCATGGGATTGCTGTCCCCTGGCGGCATCCACAGTCACGAAGACCAGATTCTTGCCATGATCGACCTGGCCAGCCAGCGCGGCGCCGAACGCATCTATCTGCACGCCTTCCTTGATGGTCGGGACACGCCTCCGCGCAGCGCCCTGAGCTCGCTGCAGAAGGCCGATGAAGCCCTGCGCGACACCGGCTGCGGCCGCGTTGTGTCGATGGTCGGTCGCTACTACGCCATGGACCGTGACAACCGCTGGGACCGTGTGCAGAGCGCCTACGATCTCATCATGGGCGGACAGGCAGCGTATCGCTACGCTACCGTGGAAGAGGGCCTGGAAGCCGCCTACGCCCGCGGCGAGGATGACGAATTCGTCAAGGCCACGCTGATTGCCGAAGACACCGGCGAGGTGGTGCATATCGAGGACGGCGACACGCTGATCTACATGAACTTCCGTTCCGACCGGGCACGCCAGCTTACCCGCGCCATCAGCGACCCGGCGTTCAGGGGCTTCGAGCGCAAGTTCCCGCGCGAGCTGGGAGATTTTGTGACGCTGACCGAGTACGCCGCAGACATCAAGGTGCCCTGCGCCTACCCGCCCCAGACCATGCACAACGTATTGGGGGAATACCTGGCGGACAGTGGCAGAACTCAACTGCGCATCGCGGAAACAGAGAAGTACGCCCACGTCACCTTCTTCTTCAGCGGCGGACGAGAGGAACCGTTTGCGGGCGAAACCCGCGAGCTGGTGCCCTCTCCCCAGGTAGCCACCTATGACCTGATGCCGGAGATGAGCGCCGTCGAGGTGACCGACAAGCTTGTCGAGGCAATCCAGGCAGGCACCTATGACGCCATCATCTGCAACTATGCGAATGGCGACATGGTGGGACACACCGGCAGCTTCGAGGCCGCCGTCAAGGCGGTGGAAGTGCTCGACACCTGTCTCGGTCGCATTGAAGCGGCACTCAGGGAAACCGGGGGACAATGCCTGATCACCGCAGACCATGGCAATGTGGAACAGATGGTGGACCCGCAGTCCGGTCAGGCCCTGACCTCCCACACCAACGGCCCGGTACCGCTTGTGTACGTTGGTGGCCCCGAGTGGACCTTCGAGGCGCCAGGCAGCCTGTGCGACATCGCCCCGACGCTGCTGGAGCTGATGGATATGCCGGTGCCAGCGGAGATGACCGGCACTCCGCTGATGCACAAGAGCGCCTAAGACTGCAGCATCGCGCCGTATGCCACTCCCTTCCCGGGGAGTGGCTCCGGACCAATTCCTGGCAGGAGACTCTGAGCCGCATGACGACACCCGCCGACACAGGTTTCCTCGCCCGCCGCACATCGTGGCTGCCAGGACTGATTGTCTTCCTGCTGGCCGGCAACCTGGCGCTGGCTCAGGATGCGCCTCCGGAAGAGCAGCTCGCTGCGGTGGATGCCGCCATCGCAAAAATCGAAACCTGGCTCAATGATGCCGACAACAACCGCTCCTCCCTGGAAAGCGAACTGCGCGCCAACACCCGTCGTCTGGATACGCTTAACGGAGAGCTCACAGACAATCGGCAGGCAATCAGCCGTCTGAACACAGAACTCAACAACCTGAAAGTACAAAGCCAGACGCTGGAACAGGACCGCGAGACACAGCGCACTCTGATCGCCCAGGCCGTGCGCGCCTCCTACCTCAGCGGTCGCGAACCCTATCTCAAACTGATGCTGAACCAGGAAGACCCCGGCGCCAGTGCGCGCATGATGCAGTATTACCAGGCCTACAACCGCGCACGCCTGGCGCGCATCGAACAGTTTCGCGACACGCTTGCTGCACTGACCCAAACCCGCCAGAAGACCGAAGAAGCGGCTGCGCAACTCAGCGATCGGCAGACAAGCCTGGATGACCAGTTGCGCACCCTTGCCAGCGAACAGGCCGAGCGGGAAACCCTGCTGCTGGCACTGAACGAAGACATTGCCTCCCGCAGCGGTGAACTGGCGCAACTGGCCCAGGATCGTGAGCATCTGGAGGCACTCATCCAGCAGATTCAGGATGCCATCGCCGCCATTCCCGCCCCGGAGCAGCTCACCCCGTTCAGCCAGGCCCAGGGCTCACTGCCATGGCCCGTGGACGGCGCTCCTCTCAACCGTTTCGGTGCCAGCTACAGCGACGGCAATCTGCACCGACAGGGCATCGTACTGCGGGCAGAGGCCGGCTCTCCGGTCCGCGCCATCCATCCCGGGCGCGTGGTCTTTTCCGACTGGCTGCGCGGCTCGGGCCTGCTGGTGGTCGTCGATCACGGGGAGGGGTATCTGAGCCTGTACGCCAATAACCGCAGCCTGGTCAAACGCAAGGGAGACTGGGTAAACCGCGGAGAAGCTCTGGCGACAGCGGGAGACGACGCAGGCATGGATCAGCCCGGCATCTATTTCGAGATTCGTCATAACGGCCAGGCCCAGGACCCCGCCCAGTGGTGTCGCTCCTGAGGCTGAAAATTCGCGTATTCGCTGTGGAGCCGGGTCTTTTGCGTGCTATGCTCGCCGCATCATCCCGTTTGTGCGATGCGCCAAACACGCGTTCGGAGGTCCCTATGCATTCATCATTACGGAAGGCCATACGCCAGGGCCTGTGCGCCGCCCTGCTGAGCGGCGGATTCGCCGCCGCAAGCCAGGCGCAGCCCCAGCAGAGCGAACCCCTTCCCCTGCCCTTCGAAGAAGTCCGCATCTTCGCCGAAGCCCTGGACAATATCCGCAGCTCCTACGTTCGGGACATTGATGACAAGACACTGCTTGAGTACGCCATCAAGGGCATGCTGGCTGGCCTGGACCCTCACTCGGCCTATCTTGCCGGCGAGGAATACGACTCGCTGCAGGAAACCACACAGGGTCAGTTCGGTGGTCTCGGTATCGAGATTGGCGAACAGGACGGCTATATCAAGATCATCACCCCTATTGACGACTCCCCCGCGCAACGCGCCGGCATTCTCCCCGGCGACCTGATTATCGAGATCGATGGCAAACCCCTGCGCGAGATGCTGATCAACGACGCCATCAACATGATGCGTGGCGAGATCGGTACCACGATCGTCATCGGCGTCATGCGCGAGGGCGAACCGGAACCTCTGGAATTCACCCTGACCCGCGACGTCATCTCTGTCGCCAGTGTGCGGCATCGCGAACTCGAACCGGGCTATGCCTATCTGCGCATTTCCCAGTTCAAGGTCAACACCGGCAAGGAAGTGAAAGACGCCCTGGCCAAGATTCACGAGGAAATCCCGGACCTCAAGGGCATGGTACTCGACCTGCGCAACAACCCCGGCGGCATTCTCCAGGCGTCCGTGGAAGTGGTCGACTCCTTCATTACCTCCGGCAAGATCGTCTACACCCAGGGACGCAATAACGAAACCGAGATGGAATTCTTTGCCGACGCCGAGGATCCCAGCGGCGGCGTTCCTCTGGTGGTACTGATTAACGCAGGCACCGCCTCGGCTGCAGAGATTGTCTCCGGCGCCCTGCAGGACCACGGTCGCGCCGTGATCATGGGCACCCGCAGCTTCGGCAAGGGTTCCGTGCAGAGCGTCATCCCGATTGCCGAGAACAAGGCCATCAAACTGACGACCTCTCTCTATTTCACACCTGAAGGCCGTTCCATCCAGGCGCAGGGAATCGAACCCGACATCGAGGTGCAGGAAGCGCTCGTGACGCGAGCAACCGGACGCCAGTCCTACACCGAAGCCGACCTGGAAGGCCATCTGCGCAACGGCAACGACCTCGATGATGTCGTCCGTGAACGCACCCCCACGGTCAGTTCGGAGCAGGTCGTTGTGAACGACTATCAGTTGCAGGAGGCCCTGACCCTGCTGCGCGGTCTGCACATTCTGGATTCCGCCCGCGAGAAGAAAAACACGGTGTCCACACGCCTGAGCGATGCCCGCACGCCGTAATGCGGCGGGCAAGAGAGCCCCGATTTGAAGCCTGAAGACACCGGCCCGCTTCCCTATAAACGGGAACCCCGTTTCAAGGATCCGTTTCTGGATGCCATCGCCCGCAACCCGCACCCACTGATCATGGTGGCGGTGGGTCTGATCGGCATGCCGCTGATGCTGTGGCTGACGGCGCCGGATGCCCGGGAAGCGGAATCCGAAACAGAGCTGCAATCACCCGCAGAAGAGATTATTTCTCACCCCATCGAAAGAGTGCCACCTGCCCCAGCGGCGCCGATTACGGAGCCGATGAGCAGCCCGGATGCGGCGATCACGCCACAGGATATTGCCCCCATTCCCTTCACCGAGCCTGGCGTCAGCACGCCGGCACCTGCGCCTGCAGCAGCCGGGCACGAACGCCCCAGCATCGCGCTGATCATCGACGATATCGGTTACAACGGCCCTCTTGGAGAACGCGCCATTGCGCTGCCCGGTGCGGTGACCTACGCCGTGCTGCCACACACCCCACACGGCGCCGAACTGGCCGAAAAAGGGTTCACGGCAGGCAAGGAAATCATGCTGCACGCACCCATGGCCAATCAGGCCAACATGCCTCTCGGACCCGGAGCGCTCACAGCAGACCTGGACAAGGACACCTTCGTTGCCACACTGTCCGATTCCATTGATGCCGTTCCTCACCTGGAAGGCATCAACAATCACATGGGCAGTGCATTGACGGAGCTGGAAGAACCCATGCGCTGGGTGATGGAAGTGCTGAAGGAGCGCCAGCTTTATTTCGTGGACAGCTACACCACCGCGAAGAGCGTGGCAGGCAAGGTTGCCAGCCAGGAACACATTCCCACGATCACGCGAAATGTGTTCCTCGATAACGTACAGCAAGAAGAAGATATAGACCGGGAGTTCAGGAAACTACTGAAGATGGCGAAGGAGCGCGGCGTGGCTGTAGGCATTGGCCACCCCTACCCCGAGACACTGAACTATCTGGAAAAGGCGCTGCCCCTACTGGAGCAGGAAGGCGTCACGCTGATTCCCGCCTCGGACATGATTGCGCTGCAGGCACAGCTCAAAGCCGCATTGTAATACCGCGTTCCGCCATATACTGCTTGGCCTCCCCGATACTGTATTCCCCGAAGTGGAAAATGCTGGCAGCCAGCACAGCATCCGCATGGCCTTCCACAACGCCATCCACAAGATCCTGAAGATTGCCAACGCCGCCCGAGGCGATAATCGGTACGGATACCGCGTTGCTGATCGCGCGATTCAGCGCCAGATCAAAACCGCTCTTGGTGCCATCGCGATCCATGCTGGTCAGCAGAATCTCACCGGCTCCGTATTTGACCATCCGCTTCGCCCACTCGATGGCATCGATGCCTGTCGGCTTGCGTCCACCGTGAGTGAAGATTTCCCAGCGCGGGCTCTCGCCCTCGGCACTGACTTTCTTCGCGTCGATTGCAACCACGATGCACTGTGAACCGAACCGCTCAGCCGCCTCGCGCACGAAATCGGGATTGAAGACCGCCGCCGTGTTGATGGAGACCTTGTCGGCCCCCGCGTTCAGCATGGTACGAATATCTTCCAGTGTGCGGATACCGCCGCCCACGGTCAGCGGAATAAATACCTGCCCGGCAATCGCCTCTACCGTGTGCACCGTGGTATCGCGCCCTTCGTGGCTGGCCGTAATGTCGAGAAAGGTAATCTCGTCGGCGCCGGCGTCGCTGTAGCGACGTGAAATCTCCACCGGATCGCCCGCATCGCGGATATCCAGAAATTTCACACCCTTGACCACGCGTCCATTGTCACAGTCCAGGCAGGGAATGATGCGTTTCGCCAGTGCCATGTCTCAGCTCCCGTATTCGTCGCAGTAACGCTGCGCGGCGGCCAGGTCGAGCGCACCTTCGTAGATTGCCCGCCCCGTGATCGCCCCCATGATGCCACCACCAGTGGCCGTTTTTGCCACAGCCTGCAGCGCCTCAATATCTTCAATGCGGCTGACCCCGCCAGAGGCGACCACCGGGATTCGCGTTGCCTCTGCCAGTGCGACCGTGGCGGGCACGTTGACGCCCTGCATCATGCCGTCGCGGGCAATGTCGGTATAAATAATTGCTTCCACACCGTCATCCGCAAAGCGTTTCGCCAGATCAATCACATGCACATTCGACACCTGGGCCCAACCGTCTGTTGCGACCATGCCGTCATTGGCGTCGAGGCCGACGATGACCCTGCCGGGAAACTCGCGGCAGGCCTGCGCGACAAACTCGGGTTCCTTGACGGCTTTTGTCCCGATGATGACGTAGCTCACGCCCACTTCCAGATACCGGGCAATGGTCTCAAGGTCACGAATCCCGCCACCAATCTGCAAAGGCAGATCGGGGTAGGCGCGAGCAATCGCCTGCACCACTTCACCATTGACCGGAGTCCCGGCAAAAGCGCCGTTGAGGTCCACAAGGTGCAGCCTGCGCGCACCCTGGGCCCGCCAATGCCCCGCAGTCTTCACGGGATCGTCGGAGAAAACCGTGGAGTCCTCCATGCGGCCCTGTTTCAGACGCACGCACTGTCCGTCCTTGAGATCAATTGCGGGGATCACCAGCATGTCGTGTTTACCTTTCTATCAGAATTCGAAGTTCAGTTTTCGCCGTTCCAGGAGAGGAAATTGCGCAGCAGTTGCAGGCCACCGTGCTGGCTCTTCTCGGGGTGAAACTGCACGGCGAAGATATTGCCCTTGCTCAGGGCCGCCGTGATATCCACGCCGTAATGGGTGACACCGGCTGCCTTTTCTCCAGCACCCAGGGCAACGTAGTAACTGTGCACGAAATAGAAACGAGTACCATCGGCAATGCCGGACCACAGCGGGTGCGTGCCCGTCTGCTGGACAATGTTCCAGCCCATGTGCGGAACCTTGAGGGCTTCACCGCTCTCGTCCAGCAGCAAAGAGGCGCCCGACTGCGGATCGACGGCATTGGCAAAGCGCTTGACCTGGCCCTTGACGATTCCCAGACAATCGACACCGCCGTTCTCCTCGCTGCGCTCCATCAATGCCTGCATGCCGACGCAGATGGCCAGCAAAGGCTTGCTGCGAACAGCCTCCGCCACGATATCGTCGATTCCGAGACGACGGATTTCCGCCATGCAATCACGGATAGCGCCCACACCCGGGAAGATCACCCGGTCAGCCTCCAGAATGGTCTTTGCATCCGCTGTGACGCTCACCCGGGTGTTATTCCCGACGTGCTCCAGCGCTTTTGCCACGGAATGCAGATTCCCCATCCCATAGTCGATGACGGCCACTTTGTTCATAGTTCCAACCTGATGCTACAAGCAGGGGAGCGCTCTCAGAGAGCGCCCTTGGTCGAAGGAATGACGTCGCTGCTGCGCGGATCGATCTCGATCGCCATGCGCAGGGCGCGCCCGAAGGCCTTGAACACCGTTTCAATCTGATGGTGGGAATTCACGCCCCGCAGATTGTCGATGTGCAGCGTCATCAGGGCATGGTTGACGAAGCCCTGGAAAAATTCGTGGAACAGATCCACGTCAAAACCGCCCACAGAACCCCGCGTAAACGGGATGTGATACTCCAGCCCGGGGCGGCCGGAAAAATCGATCACCACGCGGGAAAGCGCCTCATCCAGCGGCACATAGGCGTGCCCATAACGGCGAATACCCTTGCGATCCAGCGCCTTGTTGAAGGCCTGCCCGAGGGTAATACCGAGATCTTCCACGGTGTGGTGGGCATCAATGTGCAGATCACCAACGGCCTTGATGCGCAGATCGATCAGACCATGACGGGCCACCTGGTCCAGCATGTGGTCCAGAAAGGGCAGGCCGGTATCGCACTCCAGAATGCCGGAGCCATCCAGGTTCACGGACACCCGAATCTGGGTCTCCTTGGTGTTTCTCTCAACTGTTGCTTCACGTGATGCCATCGAAAATCCCCGCAAGATGCCGACAGACAGTGACGTTCGCCGCTGCCCGGGTGCTGCGCATTATACGGACACGCCCCGGTGTTTGAAAGCAATGATCACCGCATTCGCGCCCGGTCACGCGCCGCTAAAACCGTGATTTCTCCGGCATTTTGCCTGCATTGCCATGTGCCGGACACAGCCTTTGGGGTACACTGGCCGAACTATTGGCCCACTTGCTGCGACCAAGATTCAGCAGCCACCGTGCGGCGCCAAACCCTGGACTGACGACACCGAACACAACATGAAACTGATCAAACTGCTCCTGCTTTCCCTCATCAGCCTCGCCTTGATGGCTGTTCTGGCCCTTGTGCTGGCCTTTACCCTGATTGATCCGTCACGCTACAAGCCTGCGATCGAATCCGTCTTTGCGCGGGAGACTGGTCTGCAACTGCAGATTGCCGGAGACATCGACTGGGCCTTCAATCCGGTGTTCGGCCTCAGCCTGAGCGACCTGCGCCTGCGCAACCCGGCCTCTCCCATGGAGCTGGCGTCCCTGGCCAATATCACTATTCGCGTGGAACCCCGCGCCCTGCTCGACGGCCGCCTGCAGATGCAGGAGTTCATTGCCCGCGATCTGCACATCAACTGGATTGTCAACGCGGATGGCGTGAGCAACTGGCCCACGCCGGAAGCCGCGCAAGCCGGCGCCACAGGCAGCGCTCCGGCAGCCACGGATACGCCTATTTCTGCTGAAGTCGCCCAGATCACCATCAGCAACGCCAGCCTGTCTATTCAGGACACCTTGCGCGGCATCAACACCAGTTTTGATCATCTGCACTTCAGCAGCCAGAACAGCAATCTTGAGAATCGCCCCTTCCCCTTCGAGCTCTCCTTCGTGGTCACGGACAATATCGCGGAGCAGAACGCCACCGTCAGCATCAACAGCAATGCCGTGGTCGACCTCGCCCGGGGCAATGCCCGCCTGAGCGACCTGCAGATCAAGCTCAACCCCCTGCAGCTCCAGGGTGAACTTGTACTCAACGACTTCCGCAATGCCATGAGCTGGAACAGCGAGCTGAGCAGCAACACCTTTGCCCTGAGTGATTTTCTGGATCTGTATGTCCGCGCGCCGGAAACGGAATCTGCGGACCTCGGGGACTATAACGACAGTGAGGATCAGTTCAGCCTCTCGCTGTCCGCCAGTGGCAGCCAGCAGGCCATCAATCTGAGCGCCCTGCACCTGGCGCTGGACGACATGCGCCTCGACGCGGATGCGACCTATACCGCGGCCACCGCGGGTGGCCGCGCCAATCTGCGCTACAACCTGACGGCCAATGCCCTGGACCTGAGCCGCTATACCCAAAGCAGCGAACCCGAGCCCACCCCGGCAGATGCAGATGAGCCTCCGGTAGAGACCGAAGACCCCACACCGCCAGCCGTGGCACAAACAGATACTGAGCTGCCCATCGAACTGCTGCAAAGCATGAACATCCAGGGCACGCACAACATCGAATCACTCGCCCTTGGTGGCCTTCAGTTCGGCGCCATCAATGCGCGACTGAACGTACAGGACGGACTGCTGAATTTCGATCTGCGCCCCGTGACCTTCTACGATGGTCAGATCAGCACCACCGTGAATTACGACACCCGCCCGAATCCCGCCTCGCTGACGTCCATCAGCTCGGTACGCAATGTCAATGTCGCAGGTCTTGCCAGCGCACTGCCGCTGGCGCGCTTTGCCGAAGGGCGCCTCAACGTGGAATCCGTGCACACGCTCTACGGCCGCACCGTGAACCAGTTGCTGAACAGCGTCAGCGGCACCACCAGTTTCAGCCTGGACAACAATGCCATCGACATCAGCATCATCAAGCAGGTGTTCTCCTCCATCTCCGTGCTCAGCCCTGCAGGCACCGGCGATGTCGCCCAGCAGTGGCCGGATACCGTGCGCTTCAGCAGTTTTGCCGGCCACCTGATCCTTGACCAGGGCCTGGGAGCAAACCAGCAGTTCAAGGTCAACATGGACAACTTCGAGATCGCGGCAACAGGCGGGATCAACCTGGACGCCGACACCTTCCACTACGACACGACGCTGACTGTCTTCGGTGAGCCCGCACCACAAACCATTCCCGTGGCGCCGCTCTATCAGGGCGTCGGCTGGCCGGTGGTCTGCGACGCTGCCTTCAGCGCAGAACCAAGCGAATACTGTGGCCCGGACTTCGCCCGCGTGCGCGATCTCTTCGTGCAGATCTCCCGCAACGAAGTGCAACGTCGTGCGCAGGAGGCCATTCAGGAACGCGTGCCGGAAGATCTGCAGGACGCTGCCCGCAATCTGCTGGACCGCTTCCGTCGCTAGGGCAGCCCCGTCATGACCAAGGCCAGCTTCGCGTCGCGGGTTCTCTCCTGGTTCGCCCACAGCGGTCGGCATCATCTGCCATGGCAGGAAGATCCCACGCCCTATCGGGTCTGGATCTCCGAAATCATGCTGCAACAGACCCAGGTTGCCACCGTCATTCCCTATTTCCAGCGCTTCATGCAGCATTACCCCACGGTCGATCGACTGGCAGAGGCGGACATCGACGAGGTGCTGCATCTGTGGACAGGCCTCGGCTACTATGCTCGGGCGCGCAATCTGCACTGCTGCGCACAGATCGTGCACAAACAATACCAGGGCGCTTTCCCGCGCACGGTAGAAGCCCTGAGCGAGTTGCCCGGCATCGGCCGCTCTACCGCTGGCGCCATTCTGTCCCTTGGCTGCGACGTGCGCGCCCCCATTCTGGACGGCAATGTCAAACGCGTACTGTGCCGTCATCATGCCGTGGAAGGCTGGCCGGACGCTCCGAAGACGCTGAAGCAGCTCTGGGTTCTGGCAGAAACGCTGACACCCGAAAGGGAGTTCGGCGCCTACACGCAAGCCATGATGGACCTGGGCGCGACGGTGTGCACCCGCAGCAAGCCCGACTGTCAGCAGTGCCCCCTGGCACAGGACTGCAAGGCCTGCCAGCAGGGACGCCAGACAGAACTGCCTCACCGCAAACCCGCACGCAGCAAACCCCAGCGCAGCCTCTATATGCTGATGGCTTGCAGTCCGCTGGGTGAGGTGCTGCTGGAACAACGTCCCGCCACCGGCATCTGGGGCGGACTGTGGAGCTTCAGGGAGTTTCAGGAGTTTTCAGCGCTGGAAGCGTTTTGCCAGGAGAAGCTGGGGGCAAAGAACCCCGAAACACAGACCTGGCCGGTACTCAAGCACAGCTTCAGCCACTTCGATCTGAGTATTACTCCGGTGCTGGTCGAAGTGGACACCGCAGCCTCCGGAGTCATGGAGCCCTCCTCCGCTCTCTGGTACCCTCTGCAGGGCGACGGAACAGGAGCGGCAAGGGCGGTTGGCCTGGCAGCGCCCGTCAAGGCCTTGTTGACCCGCCTGGCCGCAATCCGAACCGATTTCGCATTAAGCCCGACGGAATCTCACAACCCGGGCTGACACAGGCTCGACTGACACGAAAGGAATTCTCATGGCACGCACCGTCTTCTGCCGCAAATACCAGGAAACCCTGCCCGGCCTCAATACGCCGCCATACCCGGGCGCCAAGGGCCTGGACATCTTCGAGCACGTCTCCCAGAAAGCCTGGGCCGAGTGGCAAAAGCAGCAGACCATGCTGATCAACGAGAAGCAGCTCAGCATGATGAACGCCGAGCATCGCCGCTATCTGCAGGACGAAATGGACAAATTCCTCGCCAACGAGGATCACGACAAGGCCGAGGGCTATGTTCCCGAGGAGTAAACAGGCTCTTGACTCGGCCCCGCGTCTGCGGGTTTAATACGCGCCTTGCCGAAATCCCGGCAGCCGCAAGACCCGCAAAACACCTCGCCCAGGTAGCTCAGTCGGTAGAGCAGAGGATTGAAAATCCTCGTGTCGGTGGTTCGATTCCGCCCCTGGGCACCATATTCAGATGCCTCGTGAAACGAGGCTCAATGAATATGGCGCGCTGGGGTGGATGAGAGCCACCGATGTGGTTCGACTCACTGCGACAGCAGTGTGCTACGAGCGCGTAAGCGCGAAGCCCGCAGGGGACAAACAGCCCAAAGGCTGTTTGGATTCTTCCGCCCCTGGGCACCATATTCAGAAGCCTCGCACCGCGGGGCTTTTTGCCTATACGCTCCTGTATCGGTAATCCGGATGGTCACGCGCCGCGATACATTGAAGTCCCTGCTGCTGACCGGCATGGTCATCAGTGCCCCCAATTCCCTGCGACGCCTCAACGCTGCCGAATCCTCCCGCACACAGCCACTGAAAATACCGGCCCTGGAAACCGGCACTCTCGCCTTTGGGGAGAGAAGCTTCAGTCTGTCGCTGCAGGCCGGCGTCACCCGCTTCTACCAGGACGTTGAAACCCCCACCTGGGGCATTAACGGGACTTATCTTGGACCCACGCTGAGAATGCGCGATGGCGAGAATATCCGCATCCAGGTACAGAACGGGCTCGACGAGCACAGCATTCTGCACTGGCACGGCATGAATGTGCCCGCACGCGCCGATGGCGGGCCCCATCAGCGCATCGAACCTGGTGCCACCTGGCGCCCGGAGTTTCAGGTTCGGCAACCCGCTGCGAGTTGCTGGTACCACGCCCACACCATGCACAGGAGCGGGCCTCAGGTATATCGCGGGCTTGCCGGCATGCTGATTGTCGATGATGAGGAGAGCGATCAGTCCGGGCTTCCGTCCGAGTACGGGGTCGATGATATTCCCCTGATCATCCAGGATCGCATCTTCGACGGGAACGGCCATTTCGTCTATCCGGAGCGAATGCAGGACCACATGGCAGGTGTGCGTGGCAACACGTTGCTGGTCAATGGCACACTGAACCCGTCATTGCGCGCGCAACGCCCACTCACCCGCCTGCGCGTACTGAACGGAGCGAATGCACGCAACTTCACGCTTGGTCTCAGCACCGGTGCCTCATTCTGGCAGATCGCGACGGATTGCGGCTATCTGGAGCAGCCAGTAGAACTGAAACAGATTGTTCTTACTCCGGGTGAACGCGTCGAGATTCTGGTGGACACCCGTGGAACGAACCCCTTCAAACTGGTCAACATTCCTGTACCGGAGCCGAATATCCCTTATTACGGCCTGTTCACAGATCTGCTTCGCGAAATGGATCGCCAGGCGTTCGATATTCTGGAGATACAGCCCTCGGGAATTGCCGCCGATCATCAGCCCGCAATTCCCGAAAGACTCACCACAATTGCATGGCTGCCAGAGCAATCTGCCAACGCCACGCGAACCATTCGCCTGCAGATGGGCAATGGCCCCGGTCAGGGAGGCGGTCTGGGGGGTGGCCCCCACGCTCGCAGACAATACGGCGGTTGGGGTGGCGGGGTACACAAGATCAATGGACGGGAAATGGACCCCGCCTATATCGAGGCGACCATCATTGCAGGCAGCACGGAAATTTGGGAAATCATCAATGAAACACCGATGATTCATCCTTTCCACATCCACAAGGTTCACTTTCAGATTCTGGATCGCAACGGCGCTCCGCCGCTGCCGTCAGAACGGGGCTTCAAGGACACGGTCAATGTTCCCGCCCTCGGCAGTGTTCGTATCATTGCTCAGTTTACCGGCCCGGGAGATCCGTTGATGCCGTATATGTTCCACTGTCATATTCTTGAACACGAAGACCATGGCATGATGGGCCAGTTCATTCTGGTATAGGTAGACCTCTCATCTGTCCACGTACACCACCGTCCCCGGACAGTCTCCGGCAAGCGCTCGCAGGATGTTCTGCGGCTCACGCCCATCTACCAGTTGAAACTGTGTGATACTGCGGGCTGTCTCCATGACGTCCAGCAACACCTCATCGAAGGGCAGCGTCTTCAGGTTTCGCGCGCGCAGTTCGGCAACACTGATACGCGGAATAAATTCTGCGTGTGGATTGATATACGGGTCTTCCGCATACAGACCCCTGACGTTTTTTACCAGAATGACCGACTTGCAGCCGAAGCACTCGGCAAGAATGACGCAGCCGCTGTCCGTGCGATGCACCGGAATACGTCCGATTGAAGAAGGATGCTCCCACAACGAGTAAGGAGGCACACCGTTGAAAATGACTCCTGGCACTGAATGGATAAACAGAGGAAGCAGATGGCCGAACATTGCCGGAGGAATTGCGACGACGCCATGAGGAGCCAGAAGCGTCCCGAGAATATGGGCATTGCCCAGTGCATCGGCCGCTGACAGTTCGGCCAGCACCCCGGTTGGCAGCCCGAGATCAAGCCCTACCGAGAACACATGCCGCGAACGGGCGCCGCCGCCCACGCCGAGAATCAGCTTGTGATCCTGCAGGGCAGATGCAAGCGTTTCCACAACAGGCATCATCACTTCGCGCCCGGCCTCGATGATGGAACGACCACCGATCTTGATGACGTGCGCCTCCGGCAGCATCTTCACAACCGAACTGTTTGTGCTCGCCATGACGTCCCGGTCAAGAAGGCTTTCCCGCGCCAGCGCCGAGGGTATGTGATTGTCGTGAGTGTTCATTCTGTCAATCCGCCCTGATAATCGTGCCGACCTTTTCGCCGTTCAGCGCCCGCGTCAGATTGCCTTCCACTAGGCCGTTGATGATCTGCACACTGCGTCGGTTTTCCGCATGCTCCATCATGTCCAGCACACTGTGCTCGATGACCATATCGGGAAGATTCAGCTCGCGCAGCTCCGCCAGCGTGATGTCAGGAATCAGTTTTGCATGTTTGTCTTTTTTGGGATCAGCGGTATACAGACCATCCTCATCCTTGATGTAAATCATCGAGCGCGCGCCGAATGTTTCGCTGATGAGCCAGGTTCCGGTATCGGTTCTATTGGGGGGCAGGCGCCCGATTCTCGGATTGGGTTGCCAAAAGGTATAAGGCGGCATTCCAAAGAAAATTACCGCCTGGCGCTCGGCCAGATAAAGGGGTAACTGGGCGAACTGCACCGGCTCGATAAAGGGAATGCCCTGGTCCGCCAGCAGGTAGTGCAGCATTCGTGCATTCTGCATGCTGACAAAGGTCCCAAGCACACTGAGCACGCCGGTCGGCATGCCAAGATCCACACCGACACTGTAGGCATGACGCGCGCGGGTACCCGCTCCAGTGCCAATAATCATCTTGTGCTGCGAAAGATTGCGTTTCAGCTCTTCCAGAAGAGGAAAAACAGCGCTCCTGCCACGGTCGATAAAGCTCTGGCCGCCAATCTTGATGACATTGGCATCGGGAAGAATACGATGGGCAGGCATGCCCGCGGTGCGGGCGCGAACCTCTGGGTCAGTCAAACTTCCCGAGGCCAATGCGGAGCTTAGCAAACTAAGGGAGTGATCTTTCATGGCGGCTACTCCAAACGGGGCAGCAATGTTAGCACCTGCACCGAATGAAGTAACAGAGAACATTAGGCGGTGCCAGTGCGCTTGCACTGCACCAACAGCATTGACTTGTGCTGGCGCCTGTCTTTCACATGCCGAGACCCAGACCGCCTCAGGAAAGGAGTCAACGACAGGGCAAGGCCCTGCAGGGAGAAAAGCCCCCTGCAGGGCAGGCACTCAATCCGAGGAGTTATCGTCGGAAAAGCCATCACCATCACTGTCGTTGTCCACCATGCCGTCACCGTCATCATCGAAATCGACAGGCGAATCGGTAATGGTCAGACCGACGACATTGACCAGCCCCAGAAGCCCCCGATACCAGTCGTTGATGTTCAGAGGATCGCCTTCCGGTTTGGTCAGCACCAATCCCAATTGGTAAGTACCCGCGGGCAGCGTGCCGATATCGACCTCTTCCAGTGTGAAGAGACTCAAGGTGTCGGTACTGGTATCCACCGTCAGCGGAACAACCAGAGCTTCCATAAGAGCATTGGTATCCGCCGCCGCGCCGGAATCATCCGTTTCTGCCGACTCGCTGCTCTCGGTTACGGGCGAAAAGATGACAACAGACGCCGCCACGTCCCCGCCTGACAACAGCTCGGCACCCCGGGCAAAATGCACACTGATCTGCAGCGGGTCACCGGTGTAGTAGATACGCTTGCTGGTGACGATGCTGGCCTTGATGCCATCAGACGCATTGCCTACGCCGATGTTCTTGTTCTTGCCATGAGCATGACCGCTATTGCCCTGCGCCAGAGCGCCTTGTGCCACCACTAACAGGAATGCCGTCAGCAGGATGCTCACAGTGGATTGAGAAATTCTTTTCAACAATCGCATGGCCTTTTCTCCTTCCTCTTTACGAGATGAATGTTGAGTCAGGGTCTATCCTAGTGAAACGGGACAAAGACGTTTGTGATACGCCACGCAGAATGCCCATGCACACCTGCGAGTGCCCGATGCCGTACAAGCACTGGGCGCAAAAACGAACGAGCGCTCTGATTTGCGCACCAATTTCACGCCAATGTTCAGACCAATGGCGACTGTTCGCGCCCAATGCTTGCCAGTTTGTAACAAATGTTCGATTTGCCGGTATTTATCTGTAGAATCCTCTCTTTTTGCGCCAAACCAATGACCAGTCCACCGGTCCCCCTGCCTGGGGTTTTATCAAAAGGGTTTCATGATGCTCCTTCCTCCTCTCCGTTTGCTGCGCCTGCCAACGTCCTTGCGTGCTCGTTCCTGCGGCCTCCACCTCGCCATTGCCGCCGCCATGCTCAGCCCTGCCATCGCCGACGCTCAGATCAGCAGCGACGACGGCGCCACCGTGATCTATCCGGCAGACTATTTTGTGGAATATGCCCCCATCTCGGCCCAGGACATGCTGGACCGTATTCCGGGTGTCGGCAGCGGCGGCGGTCCCGGCGGCAACGGCCCACCCGGCGGCTTCAGTGGCAATGCCTCTTCCGGTGGTCGCGGCTTCGGGGGCGGTAACGGCGGTAACGAGATCCTCATCAACGGCAAGCGCACGGCAGGCAAGAATAACCAGACGAGCGACGTGTTGCGTCGCATCTCTGCAGCACAGGTCAACGAGATCCAGATTATTCGTGGTACCTCCGGGGACCTGGACGTACGCGGCAGCGACCAGGTGATCAATGTGGTGCTGGCCGAGGAACTGGACTCCAGTACCGTTTCCTATGAAATGAACCTGAACAGCTATTTCGATTCCGAGATTCGCCCCGGCGGTTCCGCAGCCCTGAGCGGCCAGGCCGACCGCCTGACCTATATGTTCAGCGCCAACGCCAACACGCGCTATGACCATACCCTGAGCCGTGAGCACAGCATTCTGGGCGACTTCTCGCCCAATGACGCGATCAAGGAAGACCGCATCCGCGACCAGAACACCTACGAGCTGGCCACCAACCTGAGCTACGAGCTTGGCGAGCGCAGCAGCATTCGTGTCAACGGGCTCTACGGCATCACCAAGGGTCCGACGGAAGTCAGGCGCATCATTACCAATCTGCGCGTGAACCCCTACACCAACACGATCGAACTGGAAGACAACCCGACGGACAAGACCAACTGGGAGATCGGGGGCGACTACGAATTCCGTACGGCATCCGGCAGCCGCTTCAAGGCCCTGGTAATCGCCAACCAGGAAGACAGCGACGTCACCCGGGAACGCTTCAAACTGCTGAGTGACAATAGCGCGCAGAAGAATCTGTTTCTGAACACAGCAGCGGTCACGGATGAACGCATTGTGCGCACGTCCTATACCATGAACATCGTGGACAGCCAGGACATCGAGTTTGGCGTGGAGCGGGCACAGACAGTGCTCGACTCCCATCTGCTCTACGGTCTTCTGAGCAGCACCGGCACTCCGTCAGCAAGCACCGGCGGGCTGGTGCCCCAGAAAGTGACCAATGCCAACTCCAAGGTGGAGGAGATTCGCTACGAACCCTTCGCCATCCACAACTGGTCCATCAATTCCAAAACCACCCTGGAAACCTCGCTGCTGTACGAGACCTCCACCATCGAGCAGACCGGCGACGTCTACAACAAGCGTGATTTCAATTTCCTCAAGCCGAAGTTTGATCTGCGCTATGACGTCAGCCCGAACCTGCAACTGCGGGGCACCATCGAGAAAGTGGTGAACCAGCTCAGCTTCAGTGACTTTGTGGCTGCCAATGACGATCAGGACAACGATGCGGCGACGCAGGCGGGCAACGCACAACTGCGTCAGGAATGGCTGTGGAAGTACAATTTCCGCACCGAGTATCGCATCCCCAATGATGTTGGCGTGCTGAGTTCGGATTTCTTCTACTTCAAGCACCACGACATCATCGAGCGCATGGATGTCACGCGGGTGGAAAGCAATCTGCAATCCGCGAACGGCAATATCGGCGATGGCTGGGAATATGGCATGAACCTGAGCGCCAGCGTGCGCATGGGCATGATCCGGCTGCCCAACCTGCTGGTGACCAGCACCTACAATCTGCAGGACTCGGAAGTCACCGACCCCTTCCTGGGCATCAAGCGCCGCTTCCAGAACTATCAGCGCGGACGTTTCACGGTGACTTTCCGCCACGATCTGCCGAGCATTCGCACCAACTGGGGCATGCAGTATTTTGATCGCATCGACGGCGGCATGTCGCGCTACGACATCGACGACATCGAGAAGTCCGTGGGGGAACCCCGCATCAATCTCTTTGTGGAACACGTGGACCGTCGCGGCATTACCTATCGCTTCGACGCGGGCGGACTTTCCAACGGGCAGCAATTCCGCGATCGCTACCGCTACGTGGGGCGCACCTCCGCCAACATTCTGGAAGAGGTGGAATACCAGCATAACGGCAACGGCATCACGTATACCTTCAAGATCAACGGCACCTTCTAATGCCGTTTCCTGCGGGAGGCAGCAGAGCAGCCTGCTCTATGCCTCGCGCAGGAGTTCACGCGAAAGTTCCGTGTCGGGCTCCGCGAGCTCTCCCGCCAGTTGCAGATACTTCTGCAGAACCAACAGGCTGATCTGACGCTCCCGCGTCGCATTCCTGAACTGCTGCACCCAGCGCTGTGCATTGTGGATGATCGCCAGAGCTTCGTCGGTGTGGCTGCTGTAGTAATCCATCTTTTCTTCCAGGTCTGCGAAATCATCGCGAAGCTGCACATAGTGCACCCCCGCCTGCAGACGCCCTTCCATGAACCAGGTTTCGTAGCGCGGTCTGCGCATCAGGCACAGGGAACTGGACGACAGAATCCATTTCAGATTCGTCGCCACATCATTGCCCTCTGCGGAAATCACAAATTTGTGCCGCAACTGCTCCTCGATCGACAGTCGATGCTTCTGCTTCTCCGGGTTGTCCCCGATCGGCACCCTGTTGGACTGCCCGACATCGCAGCGCGGGTGACGGAACCAGTCCTGCACCAGCAGGGAACGATGATGTCCGGGCTTGGCCTTGCCGCGCCAGACGGCGGTATCCGTCTTCCGGGCAAAGTCATAGGGATCGTTCACGAACACATAGTGGCGGACCTGGTTCAGCTTGAGCAGAACGGAATTCTGATTGTCTCCCGCAATCGGTCGGCTCTTGAGCAGGCAGGGTTGCGACGGCACCTGAATCACATCGCCAAACTCATGATGGAAACGGGCCTGTTTCGGAAAATAGCGCATCAGTGCCCGCAGATCACAGTAATAGGCGGACTGCTGGCGAGCACTCAACTGGGTCATGCACTGACCCTGTTCAACCGCAAACCCCCGGCCCAGCTTGTTGTAGTACTCCACACGCTGCCACACGGCGTCCAGTTCAGACTCCGGTATGGCCCGTAGCAGTCTGCCCCGGTTGCCCAGGAAATAGCTGTCGGGAATCGCCCGCGAGAGAAATACCCGCAGGTAAAACGCCAGTTTGGAGTTCTTGCGCGGATGCCGCATCAGAGGAAGTGTGGATTGCATGAGGGTGCTGCCGTGGCTCGGAAAACGACAGATTAAGACCCATTCATTGCAGGCATGCGTCGTTTCCGCGTCATTCTGATGACATTCTGTAAGACAGCAAACGGATCGACGCCATACTGGTCGATTGGGTATAGTGGCTGCTTCAACTGATTTCGACACGAGGACTCAATGGCCACACCCCGTCCCCTGTACATCTCCTATGCCGGCCCCAGCCTGCTGGAAACGCCACTGCTGAACAAAGGTTCCGGCTTTACCGAACGCGAGCGCCGCACCTTCAACCTGATGGGGCTGTTGCCCCCCCGCTACGAAAGTATCGACGAACAGGTAGAGCGTGCCTACATGCAGTACCGCAGCTTCGAGGAGCCGATCAACAAGCACATCTATCTGCGCGCCGTACAGGACAACAACGAAACCCTCTTCTATCGGCTGATCAGCGACCACCTGGTAGAGATGCTGCCCATCATCTACACCCCGACGGTAGGCGATGCCTGCGAGCATTTCTCGGACATCTACCGCAGTGCTCGCGGCATTTTCGTGTCCTACGAAGAAAAAGAGTTCATGAGTGACATCATGCACAGCGTGACCAAGGACAAGGTCAAGGTCATCGTGGTCACGGACGGTGAGCGCGTGCTGGGGCTCGGCGACCAGGGCATCGGGGGCATGGGCATCACCATCGGCAAGCTGTCCATCTATACCTCCTGCGGCGGCATCAGCCCGGCCTATACCCTGCCTGTGGCGCTGGATGTCGGCACCAACAACAAGACACTGCTGGACGATCCCATGTACATGGGCATGCGCCATCCCCGCATTACCGGCGAGGAGTACACGGCCTTCGTGGACGCCTTCATCGACGCGGCCCAGGAGCGCTGGCCGGGCGTGCTGATCCAGTTCGAGGACTTTGCCCAGCCCAACGCGATGCCCCTGCTGCAGCGCCATCGCGACCGTGTGTGCTGCTTCAATGACGACATTCAGGGCACGGCGGCAGTGACCCTGGGCACCCTGCTGGCAGCCTGCCGAAAGAAGCGCGTGCAACTCAAGGATCAGAAAGTGGTCTTCGTAGGTGCTGGATCTGCTGGCTGCGGCATTGCGGAGCTGATCATCAATGCCATGGTGGCCCAGGGGGCAGAGGAAGCGCAGGCGCGCTCGCAGATCTACATGGTGGATCGCCACGGCCTGCTGACAGAAGGCATGGAAAACCTGATGGACTTCCAGGAACGTCTGCTGCAACCGGCAGCAAGAGTGGCAGACTGGACCCTGAGCGGCGAGGGCCCGTGGGCAAGCCTGCTGGATGTGGTAACGCACGTGCAGCCCGATATTCTGATCGGGGTTTCCGGCAAGCCGGGCCTGTTCACCGAAGCGGTCATCCGCCAGATGCATCGCACCTGCGCGCAGCCCATCATCCTGCCACTCAGCAATCCCTCACGCCATGTCGAGGCACACCCGCGCCAGGTCATGGAATGGACACAGGGCCAGGCCATCGTCGCTACCGGCAGCCCCTTCGGGCGTGTGGAGTTTGACGAACGCAGTTTCGCGATTGCTCAGTGCAACAACAGCTACATCTTCCCCGGCATCGGCCTGGGCGTGATCTCCTGCAAGGCGGCGCGCGTGACCGACGAAATGCTGATGACCGCCAGCACCACGCTCGCCGAGAGCGCACCGGAGTCGGACGATCCCACGCATTCCGTCCTGCCGCCACTGACCGATCTGCCGCGCATCAGCCGCCGCATTGCCTTCGCGGTGGCGAAGGTCGCCATGCAGCAGGGGCACGCAAGGGAAATGACAGACGAGGAGTTGAGTGGAACAATAGAGCGCAACTTCTGGACACCGACCTATCGCGAATACCGCCGCATTGCAACGCGAGCCCGTTGACACACAGGAAACCGAAAGCCAACGGCCTGGGACACAAGAGAACAAGGCATGAGCATCCGCAGGACCCTGATCATCAGCACTCTTCTGGGCACATTGGGCCAGGCGCCGGCCGCCCTGTCGCAGGACCCTGATCTTGTCGCCCGCGCGCAGGGGGGAGACCCGGCTGCCCAGACGGAACTCGGCTATGTCTATGCCATCGGCGACGGCGTGCAGCAGGACTTCAAGGAAGCTCTGAAATGGTTTCTTGCCGGCACCCGCCAGGGCTATGCCGACGCGCAATACAATTACGGCAACATGTTCGCCAACGGCTTTGGCGTTCGGCAGGATTTCAGGGAAGCGCTGAACTGGTACCGGCTCGCCGCGTCGCAGAATCATATGCGTGCGCAGTACAACCTGGGCTTTATGTACGACAACGGCCAGGGGGTAACGCGAAACTACGAGGAAGCCGCCAAATGGTACCGCGCTGCGGCCGAACAGGGGCACGCAGCGGCCCAGAACGCACTGGGCGTGATGTACAAGTATGGCTATGGCGTGAAACAGGACTACGCGGAGGCGCTGAAGTGGCTGAAGATTTCCGCCGAGGCAGGCTATCCCACCGGGCAGTTCAATCTGGGCGCCATGTACGTCAATGCCACCGGCGTGCCACAGGACTATGCGGAGGCTGCCAAGTGGTATGAACTGGCGGCAGACAGCGGCAATGTCTCCGCGCAGTTCAATCTGGCCGATATGTATATTGCCGGGCACGGGGTGGATCGCAACTACGGGCGCGCCGCGGAGCTGTACCTTGCCGCTGCCCGGCAGGGGCACTCGGAGGCGCAATACAATATTGGGGAAATGTACGCAGCGGGTTACGGTGTGCAGCAAAGCTATGTCGTGGGCTACGCCTGGGCCGACATCTCGTCACAGACCTCGGATGTGTTCCACCGCAGCCGCGCCAATCGCAACCGTGATTCCATGGCGACGCAGATGACGCCGGAACAGATCGAGGAGGCCAAGGCTCTGGCCTCCCGCTGTCTCGAATCCGGCTATAGGGACTGCACTCCCTGACGCCGGGAAAACAGGCTTACTCGCAGTCGCGATAGCGGCTCTCAAGGCATCTGTCTGACAGTTGACTGCCTTCCTGCAACTGCTCGGGACTCAGCATGGCTTCGAGCTGCTCGCGGTTTTCCGTGAAACGCTCCTTCTCCGGGCCGGTCGCAGTCTGGGAGGCCAACTTCAGCCAGGCATAGGCGCGCACCGGACTCTCGGCCACTCCCTGTCCGGCCTCGTACATCAGGCCGAGGTTGTTCTGTGAGCTGGGGTGCCCCTGGGCCGCAGCCATGCGATACCAGCGAAACGCCTCTTCGTAGTTCTGTTCCAGGCCTTCTCCGGTTTCATACATGGCAGCCATGCTGAACATTGCGGCGATATGCCCCTGCTCCGCAGCCATGCGATAGTAGTGCGCGGCCTCCTCGTAACTCTGATCCACGCCCAGACCGTCGCGATACATCAGCGCCATGCTGAACTGTGCCGCCACCTCGCCCTGCTCCGCTGCCATCCTGTAGTAACGGGCCGCTTCCTCGTAGCTCTGCGGAATACCCTGCCCGCTCAGATTCATCTCCGCCAGCGTAAGCTGGGCGCCCACATCCCCCTGCTCTGCCGCCATCTTGTAATAACGGGCCGCCTCAGCGTAATTGGTTTCCAGCCCACGACCACTGACGTACAGGGCCGCCAGACTGATCTGTGCCATCAACTCCCCCTGCTCCGCAGCAAGGGCAAACCACTTGGCCGCTTCCTGGAAGTCCTGCGGCACGCCCATGCCGAAGTTGTACAGGACCCCCAGATTCAACTGAGCGTTGGCGCGACCCTGCTCGGCGGCAGCGAGGTACCATTTGATCGCCTGCTGAATATCGGGGGTGACTCCCTGCCCGGTGTGGTAGAGCACGGCCAGATTGTTCTGAGCCTCGGCATCCCCTGCTTCTGCAAGGCGCGTGAGCTCGGTAACCCCGTAGTTCTGGGCGTACACGCTGGAACAGGCAAGGGTAACCAGCAAAATCAGGCACTTGAGTTTTTTGACTAACATGGTTCTGCTTTCCTATAGGTCACCGGCCAAATTGCTCAGCCGGGTGTTTCTTATTTGTGTAATGAAAGATGCGGAATCGGCAGAACTCCTCTTCCCCGTTCCGGCGTATCGAAGTGGAATCCTAGACCCAAAGCCCGCAAAAGGAAAGTTTGGTCAATTCCAGAAGCTGGCGGTATGATGCCCGATCATGAAGAACTCCCTTTTTCCAGGCACCCTGTTTGCCCTTCTGCTGCTGACGCAGTGTCAGTCGTCTGCTGCGCCCTCGGGCGAGGCTGCTGAACTTCTGGACCGCTTCTGGCAGACAGACACCGTAGCGGAAGCCGCCAGCATCGCGCCGGCGTTGAGCGCACAGGCCGGCAACGTAGACACCCTTTACCAGTGGCTTAAGGCAGACCCGCAATACTCTGCAGACGTGCCGGTCGGCCAGGTGTCCCTGTCACGCACCGATGCCAGCGGCACGGAGTTTCCCTATGTCTTGCTGGTGCCGGAAGATTACACCCCATCGCGAGCCTATCCGGTGGAGTTCAATCTGCATGGAGGTGTCAACCGACCCAAGATTCAACCGGGCGAATCCGCCTGGCGTCAGGGCTATGACGCACTGAAACTGCCGGGTCGCATTGTGGTGGCACCGGTGGCCTGGTCTGACGCTTTCTGGTGGCTCGACAATCAGGCCGATAATCTGCCTGCCATCCTGCACAAAGTGAAACAGACCTATCATGTCGATGACAACCGGGTGTACCTGACCGGAGTTTCGGATGGCGGTACCGGCTCCTACTTCTTTGCCTTCATGCAGCCCACCGAATGGGCCGCGTTCCTGCCCTATATCGGTCATCCAGGTGTGCTGAGCAACCCTCGCGCCCGAATCAGCTATCCGCTGTTCTTTGAGAACCTGCCGGGCAAGCCGCTCTTCATCGTCAACAGCGAGAACGATCGTCTCTACCCGGCCCGGGTGATCACGCCCTATATCGATCTGATGACGCAGGCGAAAGCAGACTTTGTCTACACGGTGATTGCGGACGGCGAACACAACACTGCCTGGATGCCCGATCAGATCGACCGTATTGAAGCCTTCAAACGGGAACATGTGCGAGACCCGCTTCCCGACCGCCTGCAATGGATCACCGACCGCACGGATCGCTACAACCGCAACCACTGGATCCGCCTCGATGGCCTGCGCACAGAGGGGGAGCCAGGGCGCCTTATTGTGGAGCGCCAGGGCAATCAGATTACCGTAAACGCTGTTTACGTGACCGACTTCACCCTGCTGTTGAACCCCGAGGAAGTGGACTTCAGCCAACCTGTCACCGTGACCGTCAACGGCAAAGTGGTGCAGTCCGGCATGATTGCGCAAAGTGCGGACACGCTGCTGAAATGGGCGGCGAAGGATCGCGACCGCAGCATGCTCTTCACCGCCGAGCTGAATCTGCACACGCCTTGACGCTGCGGTCTAGGGATCAATGCGTCCCAGCAGTTGGGCCCAATCCTGACGCGTATCCCCCACTGCCACAAACGACGGATTGAGGATGCTTTCCTTGCCGTTATAGGCCAGCACACTGAACTGTGCATTCATCACCTGACCGCCCGCCGCCTCCAGAATCACCTGGGCTGCAGCCGTGTCCCACTCGCAGGTGGGACCGAGACGGACGTATAGATCGGCCTTGCCTTCGGCAATCGCACAGAATTTCAGGGAGCTGCCCAGATTCATCAGGGTCATGCTGGCAAACCGCGGCGCCAAGCCCTCCAGCACTCCGCGCAAAGGGCCAGCGCCATGTCGACGGCTCGCCATCACCACGAGTTCCTGCTGGCGGATGTCCTCCGCCAGAGCACGGGTACGAATCGGCTGAAACACTCCCTCGCCCTCCCGCTTCCATGCGCCGAGACCCAGCACGCCCGCCCAGGTGGTTTCCGTCACGGGAGCATGAATCACACCCAGCACGGGAACGGCATCCCGCACCAGGGCAATGTTGACGGTGAATTCGCCATTGCGACTGACGAATTCCCGCGTGCCGTCCAGCGGATCCACCAACCAGTACTGCTGCCAGTGACGCCGCTGCGAATAGGGAGGAAGGGCCGCCTCTTCGGACACCACCGGAACCTCCGGTGTCAGCGCCGCGAGCGCCCGGCAGATATACGCGTTGGCCCGCGTGTCCGCCTCGGTCAGAGGGGATTCATCCTGCTTGCGGACAACCTCAATGTCACCCGACTGGCGATACACGGCCATAATCTCCTGACCAGCCTCCGCGGCGATGCGGTCGATCGCCTGCATCAATTCGGTACTTTCGAGCATCCTGTTTCTCCTGCACACTGCACGGGCTGGACAGCACACCCGTGATCGACTCCCCCATGGGCCAGATGCTAGCATGTTTCGCACGTGAGGCCGCCGACTCTGCAGGAATGGGGATCGGCAGGCTCCTCACGTGCCCGCACATAATAAGAATCAGGAGAACGAGAATGCGATTACTGGCCCTGTTGTGCCTGTTACTGATGCCCCTTGCTGCCACACACGCGCAACTGGCCGTGCCCAACGAGGCGGGGCTGCGCTACGGACATGTTCATCTCAACGTTACAGACGTGGAGTTGCACAAACAGCTCTGGGTGAAACATTTCGGTGGCACCGCTGTGCAGAAGGGCTCACTGAACGTCGTGAAGATGCCGAACATGGCCGTGATTCTGACGGCACGGGAGCCAACCGGCGGTTCCGAGGAAACCGTGATGGATCATTTCGGTTTCAAGGTGCGCAACATCGCCAGCTTCCTTGCCAAGTGGCGAGCGGACGACCTGCCGGTGGGACGCGAATTCATCGGCGCAGAGGGGCAGGCCAACGCCTATGTCTGGATGCCGGACGGCGTGTACGTGGAGCTGCAGGAAGATCAGGCGCTGGCGGTTGAAATCATGCCCTACCACATCCATTTCTTTACCCCGGAATACGAATCCCTGCTGGCCTGGTATACCGAACTGCTCAACATCGAGGTACGGCCCCGGGGATCGATTGCCACCACCACCAACGTGCCCGGCATGAACCTGAGCTTCAACAATGCCCGGGAAGAGCGCCTGCCGACCAAGGGCCGCGCGATTGACCATATCGGGTTCGAGGTGGAAAACCTGGAGGCCTTCTGTCGCCTGCTGGAGGAAAAGGGCATCGTCTTTGACACTGCCTACCGCGACGTGCCCTCGCTGGGGTTGAAGATCGCCTTCATCACCGACCCTACCGGGGTGACGATTGAGTTCACCGAAGGCCTGGACGATTACTGACACGCGCAACGAGGACTGATGCTGGACTGGAAAACCATCGACACCGTGCTGTTCGACATGGACGGCACCGTCCTCGACCTGCACTTCGACAACTACTTCTGGGAGGAGTTTGTTCCGGAACGCTACGGCGCACTCCACGGCATGAACGCGCAGGACGCCTCAGCCCTGCTGCGCCGCCAGTACGCGGACGTAAAGGGAACACTGGACTGGTACTGCCTGGACTTCTGGTCCTCGCGCCTGGCACTGGACATTGCGGCGCTGAAGGAAGAGGTGCGCCACAAGATTGCCTTGCGTCCGAACGCCCTGCCCTTTGTGCAGGCGCTGCGCAGACAGGGCAAGCAGGTGATGCTGGTGACCAACGCCCACCCTGGCAGTCTGAACCTGAAGATGGACCACACCGGCATAGCGGACCACTTCGACCACCGCATCAGCTCACACGACTTCCGGCTGGCCAAGGAAAACGCCGGTTTCTGGCAGGCCCTGCGCCAACAGCTTCCCTATGAGCCCGGCCGTACTCTGCTCATTGACGACAGCCTTCCAGTGCTGCGGCAGGCACGCGCCGAAGGCATTGCCCACCTGCGCGCCATCCGCCAGCCGGACAGCCAGCGCGAGGCTGTCCCCGCAGACGACGCCTTTCCGCAGATCGACGATTTCGCCGACATCATGACAGGGCTGGATTCTTCCCATGACTCAGGACAGCAGTAAGGACAACGCCGTCAGGCTGGACAAGTGGCTATGGGCCGCCCGCCTCTACAAGACCCGCGCCATTGCCAAACAGGCTGTCGAGAGCGGCAAGGTGCAGAGCGCAGGCCAGAAGCTCAAGCCCGGACGGGAAGTGACCGAAGGCATGGAGCTGACGGTGCGCCAGGGTTGGGACGAGCGCACGATTCTGGTGACCGGGTTGTCCGAACAACGACGCGGCGCGCCGGAAGCGGCCCTGCTGTACAGGGAGACCGAGGAAAGCATCGCCCGCCGCGAGGAGCTGGGAGAACAGCGCCGCCTGCATGCACTGCTGCAGCAACCCGCCAACCGTCCGGACAAGAAGGACCGGCGCCTGCGTCAGCAACTGAAACAACGAACGGAATGAGTCCCGGGCCACTCTGTTAGGCAGGGCTCCGGTTTTTTGGCATAATCGCGCCTCGCGATCACGCGGCAACCCGCCCGAGATGCCGGCCACGCAGCAGGCAGCCTCTGCCTCAGGAGCGCCATGGAATGACGGATGGACGTGTGCACATCACCTCGCAGGAAGGCCGGACTGTCTATCACAATCCGGGCCGCAGCCTGCTTGTCGAACAGGCCCTGCAGCGCGGCGAGGGGCAGCTTGCGGACAACGGCGCCCTGGTAGTCCAGACGGGTGCCCGCACGGGGCGCAGCCCCAAGGATCGTTTTATCGTCCGCGAGCCCGGCACCGAATCCCTGATCGACTGGGGAGCCGTCAATATCGCCACCACCCCCGCGCACTTTGAGGCACTTTGGCAACGGGTCAGCGCCTATCTGCATGAGCGCGATGCCTTCATCAGCGAGCTGCACGTAGGAGCGCATCCTGCCTACTACCAGCCCGTGCGCGTCCATACCGATACTGCCTGGCACTGCCTGTTCGCCAACACCCTGTTCATCCGCGCCGAGGTGTTCAACCCGGCAAACAAGAATCCCTGGCAGGTCATGAGCGCGCCAGGCTTTGTGTGCGAACCGGAACGGGATGGCACGCACAGCGATGCTGCCGTCATGATCGATCTGGCCAATCGGCGCGTACTGCTGGCGGGCATGCGCTACGCCGGCGAGATGAAAAAATCCATGTTTGCCGTGCAGAATTTTCTATTGCCGGAACACCAGGTACTCCCCATGCACTGCTCTGCCAACGTCGGTGCACAGGGCGATGTCTGCCTGTTCTTCGGACTGTCAGGCACCGGCAAGACCACGCTGTCGGCAGATGAGTCCCGTTACCTGATCGGCGACGACGAGCACGGCTGGGGCGAAGGTACCGTGTTCAATCTGGAAGGCGGCTGTTACGCCAAATGTATTGACCTGAGCCGGAAGAATGAACCGGTCATCTGGAATGCGATCCGCTTTCCCGCGGTGCTGGAGAACGTGGTGATTGACCCGGAAACCCGCATCGCCGACTACAGCGACACACACCTGACCCAGAATACCCGCGCCGCCTATCCGCTCGACCACATCGAGGCGCGCATGGCGGACAATCTGGCCGGCGAGCCTGGTGCAATCATTTTCCTGACCTGCGACCTGACCGGCGTACTGCCGCCCGTGGCACTGCTGTCCAAGGAGGCCGCCGCCTATCATTTCCTCAGCGGCTACACCGCCCTGGTGGGCTCCACTGAAGTCGGCGTGGGCGATGGCATACAGTCAACCTTCTCCGCCTGCTTCGGCGCGCCCTTCTTTCCACGCCCTGCCGGTGTCTACGCCGAGCTGCTGATGAAACGAATCGAGGCCTTCGGGAGTCAGGTATATCTGGTGAACACCGGTTGGACGGGGGGTCCCCTGGGTACCGGCAAACGCTTCAGCATTCCACAGACCCGCGCCATCATCGCGGCCATACACAGTGGTGCGCTGAAGGAGGTGCCCACGGAGCACCTCGATGCCATGAACCTCGACATCCCGGCAAACGTGCCGGGTGTGGACAGCGCGTTGCTGAACCCGAGAAAGGCCTGGTCCAGCCCGCAGGCTTACGATGCACGCGCAGAGGAACTGGTGAAACAGTTCAAGAAGAATTTCGAAAAGTTCAGGGTCTCCACGGAGATCCAGGCCGCCGGCCCTCGTTAACGGACACTTTACTGGCACCGGATGGCACCCGGTGCACACGCATGAGGATGCAGATTGACTACAACATTGGAAGACAGCCTGTCGCGATTCGAGCTTCCCGAATTTCCCCCTGCATGGGGAGAAATCCGGCGCGGGGTCGAGAAAGAAAGCCTGCGGGTCACCCATCAGGGATATCTGGCACAGACCCGGCACCCTACCTGCCTGGGCTCTACGCTGACACATCCCCATATTACGACCGATTATTCCGAAGCCCTGCTGGAGCTGATCACCCCCGTCAGCACCAGCATCGAGGAGACGCTGTCGTTCCTGCACGACCTGCACACTTACACCTACAGCGTGTTGCCGGAGGGTGAACGTCTGTGGGTCTCCAGCATGCCCTGCCTGGTAGAAAGTGATGAGCAGATTCCGCTGGCACAGTACGGCAGTTCCAATATCGGTCGCCTGAAGACGCTTTACCGCGAAGGTCTCGGCCATCGCTATGGCCGCGCCATGCAGACCATTGCGGGCATTCATTACAATTTTTCCATGCCCGATGCGTTCTGGCCACGTTACCGCGAGATCCGCAAGTCCACTCTCGACCTGCAGGCCTTCCAGACACAGCAGTACCTGGGCTTAATCCGCAATTTCCATCGCCACTCCTGGCTGCTGCCCTATCTGTTCGGGGCCTCGCCCGCCGTGTCGAAATGTTTTACCCAGGGACGAGCCCACGAGCTGGAAGAGTTCGATTCGCGCACGTATTACAAGCCCTATGCGACAGCCCTGCGTATGGGCAATCTCGGCTACAAGAGCGAAGCACAGCAATCCCTGTTTGTCTGCTACAACGATCTGGCGCACTACCTGGACAGCCTGCAGAACGCTCTCTCAACGCCCTATCCCCCCTATCAGAAAATCGGGCTGAAGAAGGACGACCAATACCTGCAGATCAACACCAATCTTCTGCAACTGGAAAATGAGTTTTATGGCACCATTCGACCGAAGCGAGTGGGGCAATCAGGCGAGCGTCCCCTGAACCTGCTGCGGGAATATGGCATCCAGTACATTGAAGTGCGCATTCTGGATCTCAACCCCTACCTGCCCATTGGGCTCGACGTGGAACAGGTCCGCTTCCTCGACGCCTTCCTGCTCCATTGCCTGTTGCGGGACAGCCCGATGTGCACACGCGAAAGCAATGCGGAAATCGAGAGCAACCTGGCACTTGTGGTCAATGAAGGGCGACGCCCCGGGCTGACACTGTCACGCGACGGTCAGCCTGTGCCGTTCTCGCAGTGGGCACAGGACCTGTTGCAGGACATCCAGCACGCTGCCAGGCTGCTGGATGCCATACACAGCACCGACGCCTATTCGCGGGCGTGTGCGGCGCAATGCGCAAAAGTGGCAGACCCGGCACAGACACCGTCTGCCCGTTTGCTGCAGGATATGAGGAATGCCGGTCGGCCTTTCTGCGGCTTCACGATGAGCCAGGCAACGGCCACCGAGCAGTATTTCCGCAGGCAGACACTGCCCGAAGCAACGCTGAAGGAATTCCAGCGCATCAGCCGCCAGTCCCTGCAGGACCAGGCTGACATCGAGGCAAGCGATACGCTGGGTTTTGATGAGTTTCTGGCGCAGTGGAACGCTATTGCTGAATCACATACGACGTGAAGTAGACTTCGAGAATATCCGTGGAACCCGAGCCTTCCACGAAATCGATTGCTTCGCGGATTCGCTCCAGTGCTTCTTCGCGAAGATGCTCTTTTCCTTCTGTGGAGGTCAGGTTTTCTTCCAGTTGACTGGAAAACAGCTCAATAAGCTGGTTGCGGATGTAGGGCATGTGGTGACGCAACAATTCATCCGCAGGACGCTTGGTGCGGACGGTGACATCAACCTTCAGGTAGCGCAGCCTGCCGCCACCATCGTAGTTGGTCACGAAACTGGGGCTGAGCTCCACATAGGGAAACTCGCTGTTGCTGCCCGGCGCCGGGGCAGAGGACGCAAATACCGGGCTGATCTGCACGGCGGCACCCACCATGGCGGCGAAGGCAAGGCAAAGCGATAGTTTTTTCAGCATGGCGAAACCCTTTCTGTCATTTTGCCGAGGCAGTATGCCATATATCGGCAGGCCGAACGATTTACTGAACCACTCACAAGCGCGTTACAAACTCTGACCGCCGTTTCCGGCGTATACATCCCGGAAGAATTGTTTACAATGAGTCCCCTGTTTGCTCGCAATGCCCATCAGCATATAAAAAGCACAATTAAATCATCCGGTTAACCCTATACTGCAGTGAGTTCTACGATGGCAAATTCTCTTCTCGCGCTGGTACCCCGCTCCCGCACACTCAATCTGCTGATCTTTCTGGCCTGCACCTCGATCATCGGGGTTGCCCTGTACATGGAACACGTGATGCTGCTGCAGCCCTGCGGGCTGTGTATCACCCAGCGCGTCTTCGTCATTCTGGTCGGCTTCATCTGCCTCGCCTCTGCAGTTCACAACCCCGGTGAAACCGGGGTCCGCAATTATGCGCTGGCGGCTGCGGCGGCCTGTGTTGCCGGGGGCTATTTCGCGGGCCGCCAGATCTGGTTGCAGCATCTGCCCGAAGATCAGGTACCCGCGTGCGGTCCGGGTCTCAGCTATATCATGGACAATTTCCCGCTGATGGACCTGCTGTCTTTCCTGCTCAAGGGCGACGGCAACTGCGCGGAAGTAAGCTGGCGCTTCCTGGGCCTGCTCTCCATTGCCGAACTGTCCATGCTTGGCTTCATCGGCCTGATCGCGCTGTGTCTGTTCCAGGCCTTCCGCAAGAATTAGGAACGGTTCCCTCTAACTTCGCCGCCAGCGAAAGAAGCGCTCGGCCCACGGCAGCAGATGGGCCGGGATGCGGGCGCTGCGCCAGGCATTGGCGGTAAAGCGGTTTGCCTCTCCCAGTGTCGGGTAGACATGGGTTGTGGCGGCAATCTTCTTCAGACCCAGGCCGTGAGTCATGGCCAGCACAAACTCCGCCAGCAACTCCCCCGCGTGATAACCCACAATCGTAGCGCCCAGAATGCGATCGGAACCGGGCTGGGTCAGCACCTTCACGAAGCCATGAGCCTCACTGTCGGCAATGGCCCGATCGAGGTCGTCGATGCCATATCGCGTCACCTCGTAGGCAATGTCCTGCGCCCGTGCCTCCTCCTCACTCAGGCCCACCCGGGCAATCTCGGGGTCGGTAAAGGTTACCCAGGGCACCACGCGGTAGTGAATGGCAGTGGGCTTCAAACGTCCCAACAAGGCATTGAGCACGGCATACCAGGCCTGATAGGACGCCATGTGCGTAAACTGGTAAGGGCCCGCAACGTCTCCGCAGGCATAAATGCTCGGATAGATTGTTTGCAGATAGGCATTCACCTCGATGCTGCCCCGTGAAGTCAGGGGCATCTGCAGTGCCTCCAGACCAAAGCCCTCGACGTTGGGCTTGCGGCCCACAGCCACCAGAATCCGGTCGAACGGCAAAGCCTGCTCCCCGTCGGCAGTCGCAACAATCGCCACCCCGCCATCGGTCTGTTGCTCGATGCGTTTGACCACCGCGTCCGTCATCACCTGAATGCCGTCGTGACGGAAACGCTCACCGACCAGCGCAGCCACCTCCTCGTCTTCCCGTGGCAGCAGACGCGGAGCCTGATCCACCAGCGTAACCTTTGACCCGAGGCGGGCAAAACTCTGTGCCAGCTCGCAGCCGATTGGGCCGCCCCCCAGAACCAGCAGACGTTCGGGCAATTCGCGCAAATCCCACAGGGTGTCCGAGGTGAGATAAGCCGTTTCTTCCAGCCCTGGAATATCGGGCACAAAGGGCCTCGCCCCGGTGGCCACCACAATGGCACGGGTGCTGATCTCCCTGTCCCCGACCTGCACCGTCCACGGGGAGGTAATGACGGCCTCGCCGGAGACGCATTCCACTCCCAGCCCGGTGTAGCGCTCCACAGAATCGTGGGGCTCTATCGCACTCACCACCTCTCGAACGCGCTGCATCACGCGGGCAAAATGCACCTTCACATCGACCTTCTCCAGACCAAACTGCTCCGCCCGGCGCAGATAGTCGGCAATTCGGGCACTGCGGATCAGCGCCTTGCTGGGCACGCACCCCGTGTTCAGGCAATCACCGCCCATGCGATGTTTTTCGATCAGCACCACCTTCGCCTTCGCACCTGCCGCGATGATGGCCGACACCAGCCCGGCAGAACCCGCACCAATGACCACCACATTGGCATCGAAGCGACGCGGACGGGCGAATTCCTTCGGCGGCTTGCGGCGACGCAACAGGCCGAGAATGCTCCGGGCGACCCAGGGCAGAATGCCCAGCAGGGCGAAGGACAGGATCAGGCCCGGATTCACCAGACCGGACAGGGAGTCGATCCGCCCCAGCTCGGCACCGGCATTCACATACACCGCAGTCCCCAGCAACATGCCGATCTGGCTGACAATGAAATAGGTCGAGACACGGATCGGTGTCAGGCCCATCACAAGATTGACCAGGAAGAAAGGGAACACCGGCACCATACGAAGACTGAAGAGATAGAACGCACCGTCACGCGCCACCCCGGCGTTGATTGACCTGAGCGACGCGCCGAAACGTGCCTGCACCCAGTCCCGCAGCAACCAGCGTGAGCTAAGAAACGCCAGCGTGGCACCGATGGTGCTGGCGAAAGAAACCAGCAACAGGCCCCACAGCAGCCCGAACACGGCACCGCCCACCAGGGTGACCACCGTTGCCCCCGGAATCGACAGCGCGGTGACGACAACATAGATCACAAAATACAGCCCTGCGGCCTCGGCGAAGTGATCTCGCGTATAGTCCTGCATGACGCCCAACTGCGACTGCACGTAAGCGAGCGATAGATAATCCCCGAGATCGAACACGAAGTACGCCAGCAGGGCGGCCACAAACAGCGCCACCAGTATCAATTTCAGTTTGCTCATGGAATTCCCTTGTCCCGTGTTTCTGTCGATTGGACTGCGGAGCGCGCTGCGAGTTACAAACGCCCCGGTTTCTTCTTGCCATCAGGGATTGATATGCTATAACGCTTCGTTGTTGCCAACAGCCCGAGATTTGACCGTGCCAAACGATACCACAAAGCCCTCTCACGCCAGTGCCCGCGTATTCCCGACCACCCGTATGCGCCGCATGCGCCGGGACGAATTCAGCCGCCGCCTGATGCGGGAAACACGGCTCACCACCGATGACCTGATCTACCCGATGTTCATTGTGGAGGGCGAAGCCCAGCGCCAGCCGATTCCGTCCATGCCGGGCATCGAGCGACTCAGCATTGACGAGCTGCTGAAGGAAGCAAAGGAACTGGTGGCGCTGAACATTCCCGCCATCGCCCTGTTTCCCTCGCCCAGGCAGGACAGCAAGTCCCTGGATGGCCGTGAGGCCTGGAACCCGAATGGCCTGGTCCAGCGCGCCGTGAAGGCACTCAAGCAGGCCTGCCCGGACCTCGGCATCATCACCGACGTGGCACTCGATCCGTATACGACCCATGGGCAGGACGGGATCATTGACGAGAGCGGTTATGTGCTCAACGACGAGACTGTCGCAGCCCTCATCCGCCAGGCACTCTCTCATGCCGATGCCGGTGCGGATGTAGTGGCCCCATCCGACATGATGGATGGCCGCATCGGTGCCATCCGTCAGGCGCTGGAAGAGGCCGGACATATCCATACCCGAATTCTGGCCTATTCCGCCAAGTACGCCTCCAGCTACTACGGCCCCTTCCGCGACGCGGTGGGCTCCAGTGGCAATCTCGGCAAGGGCAACAAGCACACCTACCAGATGGACGTGGCCAACACGGACGAAGCCCTGCACGAAGTGGCCCTGGACCTGGCCGAAGGCGCCGACATGATCATGGTAAAGCCGGGCATGCCCTATCTGGACATCGTGCGGCGCGTGAAGGATGAGTTCGGTGCCCCGACCCTGGTCTATCAGGTCAGCGGTGAATACGCGATGCACATGGCTGCCGCCCAGAACGGCTGGCTCGACGAATCCGCCGTAGCCATGGAATCACTCGTCTCGATCAAACGGGCGGGGGCCGATGCCATTCTGACCTATTTCGCCAAAAAGGTGGCGCAGATGCTGAAGTCTGGCTGATGTCGGCGTTCGATGAAAAATTCACACTTGAAACCCGCAGGACAGGCCTTATCATAGTCACTCCCTGCACCGCGCAGCGGAACCTGCGCAAAACCTGCGACAGGTTCCCCCTACTCAACAATGGAAGGAATTACCTATGAGCGACAACATCGTTCAGATCTCAGATGCCAGCTTCGAACAAGACGTGCTGCAGGCACCCGGCCCAGTATTGGTTGATTTCTGGGCAGAATGGTGTGGCCCGTGCAAGATGATCGCTCCCGTTCTGGAAGAACTGGCCGACGACTATGCCGGCAAACTCACGATTGCCAAGCTGAATATTGATTCAAATATCGCTACTGCCCCCAAATACGGCGTGCGCGGTATTCCGACACTGATGATCTTCAAGAACGGCGAAGTGGCAGGCACCAAAGTCGGGGCTCTTTCCCGCTCGCAACTGGCCGCGTTTATCGACAGCGTCATCTGATCGCTGGCAAGTCCGACGGCACCGCTCTCCACCCATGTCTGCGGTGCCGCCTGGACGCGACAGCCAGGGCAGGCAGCCTGGGTGTTTCCGACGCCAAGTCGTCACAAATAAAGACAAAATTTTTCTGGACAGCGTGAATTTCACGTTCTATATTGCGTTCATCGTCGCATTCGACTGACGACCTTGTCTCTTATCTACTTGCTCCAGAACACGCTTTTCGAAGCAAAAACCCGTTTAACCATTACTTTTACTGAATAACAGCCAGACCATCTGTTTATAACCCTAACAAACCGTCAGATCCCAGAGCCGACCATCCGCGTTGCGCTTTGCCGCAGGTCCGGGTTTGTCCTTACCTTACCAACCTACGTATCAAACCATCATGAATCTAACTGACTTAAAGAAACAGCCCATCGCACAACTGCTGGAAACCGCCGAAGAAATGGGTCTCGAAAACCTGTCGAGAACCCGCAAACAGGACATCATCTTCGCGATCCTGAAGAAGCACGCTAAAAATGGAGAAGACATCTCCGGCGATGGGGTTCTGGAGATACTGCAGGATGGGTTTGGCTTCCTGCGCTCGGCCGACTCCTCCTACCTCGCCGGCCCCGATGATATCTACGTTTCCCCCAGTCAGATTCGACGCTTCAACCTCCGCACCGGCGACACAATTGCCGGCAAGATCAGACCTCCGAAGGATGGCGAACGCTACTTCGCCCTGCTGAAAATCTCCGAAGTCAACTTCGCAAAACCCGAAAACTCCAAGCAGAAAATCCTCTTTGAAAACCTGACTCCGCTGTTCCCGAGCGAACGTCTGCGCCTGCAGATCGGCAACGGCAGCACCGAGGACCTGAGCGCCCGCACCATCGACCTGACAGCCCCCATCGGCAAGGGTCAACGTGGTCTGATCGTGTCTCCGCCGAAGGCAGGTAAAACCTTTATCCTGCAGAACATTGCGCAGTCCATTGCGAAGAACAATCCGGAATGTCGCCTGATCGTTCTGCTGATCGACGAACGCCCCGAGGAAGTGACCGAGATGCAGCGCTCCGTGCGCGGCGAAGTGGTCGCCAGTACCTTCGACGAACCGCCCGCCCGTCACGTGCAGGTCGCCGAGATGGTGATCGAGAAGGCCAAGCGCCTCGTCGAACACAAGGAAGATGTGGTGATTCTGCTCGACTCCATCACGCGTCTGGCACGTGCCTACAACACCATCGTGCCGTCCTCCGGCAAGGTGCTTACGGGTGGTGTGGATGCACATGCCCTGGAGCGTCCGAAGCGTTTCTTCGGTGCCGCACGTAATCTGGAAGAGGGTGGCAGCCTGACCATTATCGCCACGGCACTGGTGGAAACCGGCTCCAAGATGGACGAGGTGATCTACGAAGAATTCAAGGGCACCGGCAACATGGAACTGCACCTGGATCGCAAGATCGCCGAGAAGCGTATCTACCCCGCGATCAACGTGCGCCGCTCCGGTACCCGTCGCGAAGAACTGCTGACCAGCGAAGAAGAGCTGCAACGCATGTGGATTCTGCGCAAGATTCTCAGCGCCATGGAAGACGTGCAGGCCACGGAATTCATCCTCGACAAGCTCAAGGATACGAAGACCAACGACGAATTCTTCAATTCCATGAAGCGCAAGTAATCTCTTTCGCCTGCCTGCAGGATTGATCGCCTGCAGGCAGGCACCCACAACCCCCGAGAGCAGACCCATGCCCTGCAAAGACCTGCGTGAATTCATCGCGCTTCTGGAACGGGAAGGCGATCTCAAACGCATCACGACAGAAGTAGACCCGGTGCTGGAAATCACTGAAATCAGTGATCGTACCTTGCGCGCCAACGGCCCTGCCCTGCTGTTTGAAAACGTCAAAGGTTCCAGCATGCCCCTGCTGGCCAATCTTTTCGGACATCCACGCCGTGTCGCCATGGCCATGGGACAGAGAGATCTGCAGGGGTTGCGGGATGTCGGGCACCTGCTCGCGTTTCTGAAGGAACCTACCCCTCCAAAGGGCTGGAAGGACCTGTGGCAGAATCTGCCCGCCTACCGTCAGGTGCTCAATATTGCACCGGAGGTAAAGAAAACCGCCCCCTGCCGTGAAGTCATACTGGACGAAGCCGATATCGACCTGCGCACGCTGCCCATTCAGACCTGCTGGCCCGACGACGTTGCACCGCTGGTCACCTGGCCTCTGGTCATTACCCGCGGCCCGGAGAAAGAGCGGCAGAATCTCGGCATCTACCGCATGCAGTTGCTGGGCCCTAACAAGCTGATTATGCGCTGGCTCTCGCATCGTGGCGGCGCGCTCGACTTCCGCGACTGGCAGTTGAAACACCCCGGCGAACCCTTTCCCGTGACAATTGCCATCGGCGCCGACCCGGCCACCATCCTGGCCACGGTCACGCCTATTCCCGACACGCTCTCCGAATATGCCTTCGCGGGTCTGCTGCGAGGCGAGAAAACGGAAGTGCTGCAGTGCCTGAGCAACAACCTGCAGGTACCGGCCAGCGCGGAGATCGTGCTGGAAGGCGTCATCGAGCCCGGAGAGATGGCGGACGAGGGGCCCTACGGCGACCACACCGGCTATTACAACGAAGTGGAACGCTTCCCCGTGTTCACCGTGAAGAAGATGACGCACCGCAAGGATGCGATCTACCACAGCACTTACACAGGCAGGCCACCGGACGAACCCGCCATGCTCGGCGTCGCGCTGAACGAGGTGTTCATTCCGCTGATTCAGAAACAGTACCCGGAGATTGTGGATTTCTATCTGCCACCCGAAGGCTGTTCCTATCGCATGGCGATCATCAGCATCAAGAAACAGTACCCCGGACACGCCAAGCGCATCATGATGGGCGCCTGGTCTTTCCTGCGCCAGTTCATGTACACCAAGTTCGTGATCATCGTGGACGAGGATGTGAATTGCCGTGACTGGAACGACGTGATCTGGGCGATGACCACGCGCATGGACCCGGCACGTGACACCGTGCTGATGGAAAACACGCCGATCGACTATCTGGATTTTGCCTCACCCGTTTCCGGGCTTGGCTCCAAGATGGGACTCGATGCCACCAGCAAATGGCCCGCGGAAACGACGCGGGAATGGGGGCGCCCCATCGCCATGAGTGAGGCTGTGAAAGCACGCGTGGATGCCATCTGGCAGGACCTGGGCATCGACCCGAAGGACTAGGGAAGCTCTGCTTAATTATGCAAACGTTCAGACCTTGCCGGGCTGCGGAAAGTCCGGCAAATCGTGACTGATCAGGCCTGTTGGCCCTTGCAGATAGCGCGCGCTGCGCTCTGGCTCCTTCAGGTTCTGCAGCAGTCTCGCCAGCTCGGCGAAAACCTCGTAATCCGGCCTTGTCTGCAGACTGCGTTCAAGATAGTCACGGGCCTTCCCCCACAACTGGTTGCGCAGGGACAGCCGCCCAAGCGCCAGCAGCAGCACCGGGTCCTGCTCGCGCGACACCAGCCAGGCCTCGGCCTTCTGCAACTGCTGCACGGCCATCTTGTCATCGCTACGCAGTCCTAACAGGCTGTATTTGCGGATCAGCACATCGCTCCACTGGCCTTCCAACGACTTCTCCAGAGTCTTGAGGGCCTCCGGAAGCGCGTCGATATTCGCCAGGGCATCAGCATACACACAGATCAGCGCGTCATCCGTCGTCAATTTGCGGGTGCGCTTTTTCCACAGTTTGCGCAGTTGCGCGGGCGTCAGTGCCACTTCACCATTTGCCTCGGCCTGTTCGGAAAGCTCCTGCTCCAGCGCCGCCCGCAACTCTTCTTCCGGGGGTGGCGCGTTCCGCTCACGTTTCTCTGCTCGCGCCTGTGACCAGGAACGGCCGGCGTAGACCAGACGCATGGGATTGATCCAGTCAAGAATCAGCAAGACCAGCCGCAGCAGGATGAGCAGGGCAATGATGGCAACAAAGAGTGCGAACAGGCTCGTTTCAAAACTGGCACCGCCAAAGGAAATCAGCAGATACCCCGGCTCCCGCGCCAGAAAGAGCGTCGCCAGCAGGCCGGTCACAAGCGTCAGCAGGATGTAGATGAAAAGCCGGATCATTGTCAGCGACCGTTGTCAGGCAGAGACTGGGAACGCGAGGCGGCGAGCTGGCGCAGCAGTTCCAGGGAACCGGAAATATCCGGCTTGTTGACGCTGACGGTGGCATCACCCAGTGCACGCATCTCTTCGGCCAGCGTACGGCCCGCCCCGCTGTCGATCGCAAAATAGTGCGCCGTCCAGTCTGCGCCCTTGTCGAGGCTGTCGCGATAGACCTGGGGTTCGCCCATCAGCAGCGCCAGTTGTGCCTGTTCCAGCATGAGCCGGAGATTCTGTTTCAGAACGGCCTCCTGTGGCGGGGGCAGCAGGGCTTCCGGCTCCACGTCCCATCGTTGCCAGACAAAGATGGAACGCAGCAATGCCAACCCTCTCGCGACAAAACCTTCGTCACTGGTAGAAATCTCGTCCCGCGTCTGTGTCAGTTGGGCATTGTAGTTTTCCACCATCGCGCTGCGCAGGGACAACTGGTCGATCAGTGGCAGCAGATTGTTCAGGCGTACATACAGGCCGTTAATATCCACGTATCCCATATTGCGCAGGGACAGCATCTCGCCAGCCAGCATGTCTCTGACCCCCAGCACGGAGATCTCACCGGAGTCCCGCAGCATCTCGTCAACCGTGCTCAGGATCAGCAGCGCGGAGTCGCCATCCCCCTCCAGTTGCAACTTCTGGTTGGCCAGACGCAGCAGGTGCTCTGCCTCCGTCCATATCCAGTCGGCATTTTCCCGCTGCTGTGGCAGTGCACTCAGTTGTTCCTGCAGCGCCGCTCCATTGCGGGCGAGAGTGTTGAGACGGGATTCCAGATCATTGCGCAACTGCGCCAGCATGGCGGTGTTCGCCAGATTATCGGGAAGGGCTGGGGCCGGTGCTGCAGGCTGCGGTTCCGGCATCTGCTCCAGGGCATCGCGCAGGGCCGAGTTTTCCTCCTGAAGCTGCACCAGCACGGTGTCCGTGCGGGACTGTTCGTACAACAGGAAAGTCAGCGTCAGAATGACCGGAACCAGCAGGACCACCACAATCAGAAAACGTTTCAGACCCCGCCCCCTGGAGCGGCCACGGGCCTGGTTCTGACGACTGATTTCATCCAGCACACGCGGCGTATCGCCCCGGACACCGGCATCATTGTTCGCTTGGGCAGTGTTGTCTGTCACGGTGTCTCCGGCAAGGGGCTGAGGTGCAGCAGGCGGGCAATGATGGCATCGTCGTCCGCGCCACCGGCCTCGGTTACATGGACGAAGCCCGCGGCCCTGGCGGCCTCCAGAACACGCTCTGAAGGAACGATCACGCACAGGTGCTGCTGCAAGCTTAGCAAAGCCGTCCTCGCCTTGTCCTCTGTCTGTTCACCCTGTGTGCCACGCCCGTCACGCAGACCCAGCAGACGCGCAAAACTCTCCACGATCTGCAGGCTGGTGAGAACGGCAACATTGATGTTCTTGGTGCGCATCTCGTTGAGCACTTCCTGGCGGTCGTAGATCGGCACCCGGCGCTGATACACCTCCACATAGTCCACCCGCGCCCCACGCTCGCGCAGGGTATCCGCCAGCAGCTCCCTGCCGCCCTGCCCGCGGAACAGCGCCACCCGCTTGCCCTCGACATTCTGCAGGCCCGCAAGCGCCAGCAGGTGCTCGCTGGTCACGCCCCCATCGGAGCAGAACACCGGCCAGGCCTCCCTGCGCAGAATCTCTGCGGTGCTGGGCCCGACCGCGTAGGCACTCAGTCCCACCGGCAACTGCGGCCAGTACTGATGGATCCACTCCAGCCCGAGGGTAGCGGCATTGGTGCTGATGAAGATCGCAATGTCGTACTGATCGAGAGCGAGGATGCGGGTCTTGACCCGCTCGATATCATCCTTGAGCAGCACCGGGTCAATCTCCAGCATGGGCAGACTCATCACCGTGCCACCGGCTTCAGCGATGCGGGCGGCGATTTTCTCGGCCTGTGTTCCCGGACGCGTCAGCAGGACACGACAGCCCAGCAGGGGTTTGGCGCCCTCCAGAGAAGCAGGCTGTGTCGCCGCCGTACTCATTGCTCGTGCAGGGCCTGCAGGATCACGTCGGCTCCTTTTGCCAGCAGCTCTTCTGCCACGGTGATACCCAGTTGTTCTGCCTCTTTGCGAGGGCCGCGAATTTCGCTGCGCAGGATGCGGGAACCGTCCGGCTCGCCCACCAGAGCACGCAGATGAAGCTGATCTCCCTCCAGCTCCGCGAAGCAGGCAATCGGTACCTGACAGCCCCCATTGAGCCGGTTGTTCACCGCGCGCTCGGCGATGACACGGTCCGCGGTGTCGGCGTGGTGAAGCCCCTGCAGCAAGGCAATCAACTCCTGATCGTCGGTGCGGCATTCGATGCCCACCGCCCCCTGCCCACCCGCGGGCAGCGAGACCGTGCTGGCCAGCCGCTGCTGGATGCGGGCACCCAGCTCCAGGCGCACCAGACCGGCGGTGGCAAGAATGATGGCGTCGAACTCGCCCCGGTCCAGCTTGGACAGACGCGTGCCGACATTGCCTCTGAGATCGCCGATCTCCAGATCGGGACGCATGGCCCGCAACTGACACTGGCGCCGCAGGCTGGAGGTGCCGACGCGGGCGCCCTGGGGCAACTCATCCAGGCTGCCATAACGATTGGAGACAAAAGCATCCGTCGGGTCTTCGCGTTCGCAGATCACGGCCAGCCCAAGGCCGGGCGGGAACGCCATCGGCACATCCTTCATGGAGTGCACAGCGATGTCGGCGCGATTCTCCAGCATGGCGACTTCCAGTTCCTTGACGAACAGCGCCTTGCCCCCGATCTTGGACAGCGGGCTGTCCAGCAACACGTCTCCGCGCGTGGTCATCCCGACCAGCTCGACCTGCAGCCCTGGGTGCTGGCGCTGCAGGGTGTCTCTGACGAAGTGGGCCTGCCACAGGGCAAGCGGACTCTCGCGTGTTGCAATGCGGATCAACTCTTTGGTCATAGTGACTCTCTTGCTTGATAAACCATGGCGCGGATTCTACGCCAAACAGCCCCGGATTTCCTGTGCCAGACGGACAGGTACGGTGTCGATGCTGCCCTATATGCTGATATAATCGCCGCCCCTTAAACCGCCTTTGATCCTGTGAGAAGCCTTATGAGCGACAAGACATCCGACGCCATCAAACCCTGGGGGGGCCGATTCAGCGAACCCACGGACGCGTTCGTGGAGCGTTTTACCGCCTCCGTGGATTTCGACAAGCGCCTCTATCACCACGACATCAACGGTTCAATCGCCCACGCCACCATGCTGGGTGAAGCAGGCATTCTCAGCGCGCAGGAAGTGCAGGACATCATTGATGGCCTCGAAACCATCCGCGAAGACATCGTGCAGGGCCGCTTCGAGTGGTCCGTGAGCCTCGAAGACGTGCACATGAACATCGAGTCCGCCCTGACCCAGCGCATCGGCATCACGGGCAAGAAGCTGCACACCGGGCGCTCGCGCAACGACCAGGTCGCCACCGACATCCGCCTGTACGTGCGTGACGAGATCGACTCGCTGCTGGCCACCCTGCTGCGCCTGCAACTGGCTCTGCTCGACCTCGCGGAACGCGAGGCAGACACCATCATGCCCGGCTTCACCCATCTGCAGACTGCCCAGCCCATCACCTTCGGTCATCACATGATGGCCTGGTTCGAGATGCTGGAGCGTGACGCCGGACGCCTGCGCGACTGCCGCGCCCGCATGAACTTCTCTCCGCTGGGCGCTGCCGCACTGGCCGGCACCAGCTACCCGATCAAGCGGGAGACCACGGCACGCCTGCTGGGCTTCACCGGCCCCACGCGCAACTCGCTGGATTCCGTGAGCGACCGCGATTTTGCCATTGAACTGGCGGCCGCCGGCAGCCTGATCATGACGCATCTGTCGCGCTTCTCCGAGGAGCTGGTGCTGTGGACCTCTGCCCAGTTCGATTTCATCGACCTGCCGGATCGCTTCTGCACAGGCTCGTCGATCATGCCGCAGAAGAAGAACCCGGACGTACCGGAACTGGTCCGCGGCAAGACCGGCCGGGTCAACGGCCACCTGGTTGCCCTGCTGACACTGATGAAATCCCAGCCTCTGGCCTACAACAAGGACAACCAGGAAGACAAGGAGCCGCTGTTCGATCTGATCGACACCCTGCGCGACTGCCTCAAGGCCTACGCGGACATGATGCCGGCCATCAAGCCGAAGAAGGAACAGATGGCACGTGCCGCCCTCAAGGGCTACGCCACAGCAACCGATCTGGCGGACTATCTGGTGCGCAAGGGCATTCCCTTCCGCGATGCGCACGAGATCGTCGGCAAGTCGGTCGCCTATGGCATCACCCAGAAGAAGGACCTGAGCGAGCTCAGTCTGGGTGAGCTGCAACAGTTCTCAGCACAGATTGGCGATGATGTTTTCAAGGTGCTGACACTCGAAGGCTCGGTAAACGCCCGCAATCACATCGGCGGTACCGCTCCGGATCAGGTGCGCGCCGCCGTAGCCCATTACCGCGCCACACTGGCCAACCGCTAAGGCAAGAGAATCTGTCGCGCAAATCTCCAGCACTCTCAACGAGTGCTGGAGGCTTCCAGTTCAATGCGATAGCTGCGCTCTTCCGAATCACGCCGGGTCTTCACTGTCACCACGTCCCCCGCCTGGTGGTTTTCCAGCGCGTTCAACAGATCGTCCTCGTTGTTGACCACCTCGTCGTCGATCGCCGTAATCACGTCGCCCAGCAGAATGCCCCGGGCAGACTCGCGCAGCCCCCGCATGCCTTCGCGTTCCGGGCTGCCTCCTTCAATCACGTCCATCACGATAACGCCCTGAATCTGGGAATTGCTGCGGTAATAGTCCGCGTACTGCGTCGGCAGCAGGGCGATGCCGATGCCGGGGGTCTGCACGCGACCATAGGTAATCAGATCGGGCACGATCTTCTTGACGATGTTCACGGGAATCGCGAAACCGATGCCGGAGTTCGTGCCGGAGGGGCTGTAAATCGCCGTATTCACGCCGATCAACTGCCCGAGCGAGTTCAGCAGCGGGCCGCCCGAGTTGCCGGGGTTGATGGCTGCGTCCGTCTGGATCACGTCGCGAATCTTGCGTCGGCTCATGGAGTCGATTTCGCGCCCGAGGGCACTGACCACACCCACCGTCAGCGTGGTATCCAGACCGAAGGGGTTGCCGATGGCGATCACCTTGCGCCCCACTTCCAGCAGCGAGGAGTCTCCCATCGCCAGCGGAGCCAGTTTGTCTTCGGGCGCATCGATGCGCAGCACGGCCAGATCCTTGTCCGGCTCCACTCCCACCACCTCGGCATCGTAGGCATTGCCGTCCTGCAGGGTCACCGTCAGCCGCGACGCCTGCTGAATCACGTGGAAATTGGTGACGACATAGCCGTCCCGACTCCAGATGAAGCCCGAGCCACTGCCCTGTGGCACCTCCTGCGGGTTCAGGGAGTAAAACGATCGACGCACCAGACGGGAATTGGTGATGTAGACCACGGACGGGCTCGCCAGCTTGAAAATATCGATCGTGTTGGCTTCGTCATCCGTCTTGAAATGGGCGTAATCGGGTTGCGCCAGCGCAAGGGTGGAAAACAGGGACAGAGAGAGCGACAGCACCAGCAGGCGCAGACTGATGGACAGGTATTTCATGGATTGGATCTCCAGACATCAAACCGTGTTTCTTTAATGTAAGAGTGAGCGCGCATTATTCAAGTCAGCAGACGCGCATTCAATGCACCAGCATGTCGCCGGCCATGCCCAGCATGAAGCCCAGCACGGCGCCCATGGGCGGGCTCCAGTGCCGCGCCAGGGGCACTTTGGGGGCAATGTCCTGAAACACCGAATACAGGATGCCCCCCGCCGCCACCAGCACGATGATGCCCAGGGCCTGATCATGGTCGCTGAACCAGAAATAGCCGCCCATGGCGGCAAGTGGCCCCAGAAAGGCCATGAGGGAAAACATCAGCAGAATACGGCGCGCGCCATAGCCCGACGCCTCGCTCAGCTCGCGGAATGCGTTATAGCCCTCGGGAATGTTCTGCAGTGCGATCAGCGCGGCGATGAGATAGGCGGACTGACTGCCCAGCGCAAATGCCGCACCCAATGCCAGCGACTCGGGAACAAAGTCCAGCAACATGGCCAGCATCTGGTCCGCCGGGGTGGCCGAGCGCGACAGGCCGATGTCGATCAGCATGAAGACAAGCCCACCCAGCACCAGACAGGTGGCGGCGACAGGCATGGAGAGACTCGCGCTGCCCTCCGGCACCAGCACCAGGGCAACGGCGGAGAGCAATGCCCCGCCCCCGAAGGCCATAATGGTGTGACTGAACTCAGCCGAAGGCTGCCAGCCGCCCCTCCCGATCCGGGCAATCAATGCACCGAGGGGCATGGCCAGACCTGCCATCAGGGTGACGCCGGACAACACCAGGAGCTGACTGAGCAATTCCATCCCTCCAGGGGTCAATCTGCACGATAGCGACTGAGCTTATGGGCAAGGCTCTTCTTCACCGAGGGCCACTCGCTTTCCAGTATGGAGAACACCACCGTGTCACGGTAGGCACCATCCGCCTCAATGGAATGATTGCGCAGCACGCCATCCTGTTTCGCCCCAAGGCGGGCGATGGCATTGCGCGAGGCCTGGTTGTGCCAGTGCGTACGAAACTCCACCGCAATGGCCTGCAGGGACTCGAAGGCATGGGTCAGCAGCAACTGCTTGCACTCGGTGTTGACGCTGCTGCGCTGATGCGAGGCGGCGTACCAGGTGTAGCCGATTTCGACCCGGCGATGCTGCGGCACCGCGTTGCAGAACCGGGTGCAACCAATCACCAACTGTGTGGGTTTGTGCACCACCACAAAGGGCAGAGCCAACCCCGCCTCCTTGTCTCTCAGCGCTGTACTGATATACGCCCCGGTCTTGTCCGGCGCGGGCACGCTGGTAAACCAGAGCCGCCACAGCTCCCCGTCCTGCGCGGCCAGGCCCAGAGCCTCCTCGTGCTCCGGGCGCAGGGGTTCAAGCCGAACAGTCTCGCTTTCCAGTACGACATTCTTCAACCATTCCTGCACAGTTCTGCCCTCTCCTTTTGCCTTATCCGACCCGTCATTCAGGGCGCCACGCTACTGGCACCCAGCACCCGCCAACTGGCCGGCGGAAGCTCACCCGCAATACTCCCGATGCGCCTCAGATCCTCCGGCCGCTGCCACAAGGCCCTGTACAGTTGCCACGCCTGCCTTCGATCCGCTTCCTGTACAAGCGGTTGCAGCACCACGGGATACACCCGCCCATTGTGCCGCAACAAAGCCTCGCGCGCTGCATCCGCCTGCAGCAGCACGCGGTCGCTTTCACAATCAATGCAGCTCAGGTACACACGTCCATCGGGCTCCGCCATACAGGCCATGTGCACCGAGTAAGGCCGCCAGCCCCGCCACACCTGCACCTGACACAGCGGTGCGTCGTTCACAAATTCCCAGTTGTTTACCGGTTCCTGCACGCGCTCACCGAAGAGGAAACCGCCAGGGGCACCGCCACACGGACAGACAGACGAATAGAGAATGAAGCCCGCCAGCGCAAATACGGCAAGAGAGATCAGCATACCGCCAATCACCAGCCCGGTGATGGAAGGAGATTCAACAGGGTCGCGAGAGGGCATTGCTCATGTTCTGACTGAAGTGGGCGCCCTGCCATTCTAGGGAAGCTCGGATTCACTATGCAAACATTCAGGGGGTCGCGGAAATCTGGGGGCGGTTTCCCGTCAACGCCAACCCGATCCCCAGGGCAATGAACATCCAGCCCTGCAGAAGACGTCCCCGGGAACTGCCTTCCCGCAGCAACGCGAGGCGCTGTGACAAGAGACCGGAGGCGAGCACATAGGCAGAGTCTGTGCAGGCGGCGATCAACAGGAAACACGCTGCGAAAGCCAGGCTCTGAGCCATGGCCGGGTATTCCGGCGAGATGAACTGCGGCAGAAATGCTGCGAAGAACAGTGCAGTCTTGGGATTCAGCGCGGCCACCAGGAAGCCGTCACGAAACAGATGAGCGCGGGGCAGCGCAGGCTCGGAAGGAAGCGGTGCGGGCGTGCCAGGGCGAAGCGCCTGCCACCCGAGATAAATCAGATACCCGCAGCCCGCCAGCTTGACCACCGTGAAGGCAAGCGCCGAGACCGAAAACAGCATGGCAAGCCCCAGGGCCGCGCCCACGGCATTGCACAACCCTCCCGCGGCAACACCGGCCACGGTAAGAAAACCGGCACGACGTCCCTGTGTCACTGTTTGCGTCACGATATACAGCACCGCCGGCCCCGGCGTCAGCGCCAATGCCAGACTGGACAGCAAAAAAGTCAGAAACAGGGGATCTGTCAGAAACGCGTTCATATCCTTCTCGTCCCGCAAGCCCGTGCGGACAGCTTACTCCCCGTCGCCCCCCGCCTGCACGCGGCAGGGACACACACCTTGCAAAAGCAAGAGGGGGCGTGATTCTCATCGCGCCCCCTCATTCAGACTCCGGAACTTCCGGACCTTACTGCTGATTCTGTCTGCGCGACATCATCTCTTCCATTCTTTCGTTCTGCAGCTCCGAGTAGCGCGCAACCTGCTCCGCCGTCAGCACCTTGGCCAGAATCTCCTCAGACTGCTTCTGCATCTGTTCGCGGCGCGCCATCATGTTCTCCATGCCCCCGCCCTGGCCCTGACCCTGACCCTGGCCGCGCATATTGCCGTCGCCATTCTGTGCGCCGTGGCCGGCGTGGTCGCCGCTGGCATCAGCAGTGTTATTACCATGCCCGGCGTGATCGCCCCCCTGGGCACCGTTCTGGCCATTCTGGCGCATCATTCCGCCCTGGCCACCCCCCTGGCCGCCGGCACCGCGCATCTCCTGCATGGCGCTCATGCGCATTTCGCCGATCTGTGCCATTGCCTCACGAAAGCCCGGTTCCTGCTCGGACGTCACATTAAGCTGGGAAATCAGCTCCTTGATCTGAGCCTCCGAGTTCATCCCCATGCCCATACCACCGCCCTGTCCCTGGCCCTGCCCGCCTCCCGGCTGAGCCAATCCGGTCTGCGCCAGCAGCGTCAGCATCAGGGCAGCAAAAAACGTCAGCAACGATCTGTTCATAAAATTCTCCGTGTCAGCTTGTTATGAAGTGGTACGCAGGCACATCAGAAAACCTGTCGTCTACGCTTTCAGTGTAATCCCAATGCGTCTTGCAATGCTTGCCTCAGCGCAAACTTTTTCAGGCAGAAGCGTTATCCCCACTCAACCCAGGGATTCCAGAAATTCGCTCTTTTCCAGCCACTGCGCCTCCACATCGTCGCTACGCGCTTTGCTGGCCGCCTGCTTCTGCAGAAGATCCGTCAGTTCCTTCTTGCGACTGTCCTCATACAGACCGGGATCGGTCAGCGCCTGCTCCAGATTCGCAAGCTCTGTGTGCAGCGCGTCAAGTTGCTGCTCCAGTTTGCGAATCTCGTTGCGCAGGGGAGCCATCTGCTGGCGCAGGGCGGCGGCCTGCTGACGCTGCTCTTTCTTGTCTGCTTTGCGCGATTCAGCAGTGCCAGCAGCCGTCCCGGTGGCATTCCTGCTCTGCTCCTGCATCCAGCGCTCGTAGTCATGAAGATCACCCTCGAACTCCACGCAGCGCCCCTGATGCACGCAGTAGAATTCGTCCACGGTGTTGGCAAGCAGGTGGCGATCGTGCGACACAATGATCAACGCCCCCTCGTAGCCCTGCAATGCCACCGTCAGGGCATGACGCATCTCAAGATCAAGGTGGTTGGTCGGCTCGTCGAGCAACAGAAGGTTGGGCTTCTGCCAGACCACCAGCGCGAGTGCTAGGCGCGCCTTTTCTCCCCCGGAGAAATTGCCGATGGCCTCGTTCACACGATCCCCGTGAAAATCAAACCCGCCCAGAAAGTCCCGCAGGGCCTGTTCGCGGGCAGCGGGGTCCAGGCGCTGCAGCAGCAGCATCGGGCTGGCCGCAAGATCGAGCACATCCACCTGATGCTGGGCAAAATATCCGACCTGCAGATAGCGTGAACGGCGCAGCTCTCCTGCCAATGGTGCCAGCTCGCCAGCAATGCAGCGCAGCAACGTGGACTTGCCCTCGCCATTGAAACCCAGCAAGGCAATACGGGTACTGTCGCGCACATTCAGGCGCACCTTCTGCAGCAGGGGTTCCGCGTAGCCGATGTCCACCTTCTCCAAGGCCACCAGCTCTGCAGGCAAACGCTCCGGCACCGGAAATTCGAAATAGAACGGAGAGTCTATATGTGCGGGCGCAATCAATTGCATGCGATCCAGCTCCTTGAGCCGGCTCTGTGCCTGGCGGGCCTTTGTCGCCTTCGCACGGAAGCGGCGTACAAAGTCCTCAATCTGCGCCACGCGGCGCTGCTGCTTCTCGAACATGGCCTGTTCCTGCGCCAGGCGTTCGGCGCGTTGTGTCTCGAAGCTGCTGTAGTTGCCGCGATAGAGCGTCAGTTTCTGCTGCTCCACACTGACCACGTAGTCCACCACGTTGTCGAGGAAGCTGCGATCGTGGGAGATGATCAGCAACGTGCCCTGATAGCGTTTAAGCCATTGCTCCAGCCAGAGCGTGGCTTCCAGATCGAGGTGGTTGGTCGGCTCGTCGAGCAGCAGCAGATCGGACGGTGCCATCAGCGCCGCCGCGAGATTCAGGCGGATGCGCCAGCCACCGGAAAAACCGGAAACCGGCAGTTCAAACTGGTCACTGCGAAACCCGAGCCCCGAGAGCAGTTGCATGGCGCGGTTGCGGATATCGTAACCGCCGATCTTGTCCATTTCGCTGTGCCAGTGCGCAATCCGCGCACCGTCCCCTGCCGCCTCGGCATCCGCCAGGGCGCGCTCGATGCGACGAAAACCGGTATCGCCGTCCACCACAAATTCCACGGCACTGGCGTCGCTGGCCTGGGTTTCCTGGCGCATGTGCGCACAACGCGTGCCCTCTGGCATGGACAGCTCCCCCTGATCCAGCGCCAGTTGCCCCAGAAGGCAGGCGAACAGGCTGGACTTGCCACTGCCATTACGCCCCACCAGACCAATTTTCTGGCCGTGATGAATGCTCAGGCTGGCCTGTTGCAACAGGACGAGATCGCCACGCATCAGGGTGGCATCAGTCAGGGAAATCATGGCATCGACTCGCTCAGGGAAACGCACATCCAGTAAAGCTGCGCAATGATACAGGGCCGGGCGCAGGCCTGCATCCTCTCGCCACCCCGCCCCCCTGTTCACGGACGGCGGGAAGGCACAAAACCGCCGTGGATTGATTTCCACGGGCTGAATTCGTACACTCGAAACACTTGCAAATGCCTGTTTCAGGCGCGGAAATACAGAGTCTATGAAACAAATTCTGCTGATCGACGATGACGAGAAACTGGGGCAATTATTGACCCAGTACCTGGAGCGCTACGACATGACCGTCACTGCGGCCCAGACCCCCTCCAAAGGATTCGAGCACCTCAAGCGCCACAAGCCGGATCTTCTCATCCTCGACGTCATGCTGCCGGAAAAGGACGGTTTCGAAATCTGCCGCGAGATTCGCGCCAAATCCGCCATTTACGGCCAGCTCCCCATCCTGATGCTGACCGCTCACGGCGAAGTGACCGACCGCATCGTGGGCCTGGAACTGGGGGCCGACGACTACCTGCCCAAGCCCTTCGAGCCCCGCGAACTCGTGGCCCGCATCAGCAACATCCTGCGCCGCACCAGCGATGAGGCCAGAAGCCTGCAGGAAGTGCCGAAAATTCAAGGGCTTGAAGTAGACACCGTGCGCCGCACCGTGAAACTGGATGACGAACTGGTGGAACTGACCACCATGGAATACGAACTGCTGATTCTGTTCATGCAGTCGCCCAACAAGACCTTTACCCGGGACGAGCTGATGAACCGCCTGCGCGGCATCGACGCGGAGCTGTTCTCCCGCGCTGTCGATACCCTGGTCAGCCGTCTGCGGCACAAACTTCACGACACGTCGAAGACTCCCCGTTTCATCAAGACTGTCTGGGGACGTGGCTACACCTTCGTTGGCGAACCCGCCTAGAACCCGAACCACCCGCTCAACGACGATGGCGGCACACAGGAGACGGAGAACCCCATGAGCCTGGTCGCCCGCGTCAACAACTCCCTGTTCCTGCGCCTGTTCCTGATTTTCAGCGCGACGGTGCTGGTGTTCTTCCTGATCATCACCTTTGCCATCCGCCAGATTGACCGCAACTGGCGGGCCGAGCGGCTCAGCCCCCTGCCCGATTTCTATCTGGACAACATCACGCTGATCGTCGACAACATCGGGGTGCCGCCGGACCTGGAGCGGGCGACCCAGCTCTCCCAGGAACTGTCGCTGACCATCATCATCCGCAGCCCCCATATCAACTGGCAGTCGGATGACCAGAATGACCTGGATATCTCCCAGGCGGTCTTCGTGCGCAGCCTGTCCGAGCAGGCGCAGATGATGGTGGTAGGCAATGAGGACGTGATCCGCGTATCCCGAGGCGGCTACGAGTACTACCTGAACCGGCGGGTGCCCACGCTGAGTGAATACGACTACGTGGTGGTCTATGTCGGCCTGGCCATGGCAGCGCTGGTGCTGCTGCTCAACTTCTGGCTCGTGCGCCGCCTGCTGGCCCCGGTCAAGCAACTGCGGGAAGGGGCTGAACGTATCTGCGACGGCGATCTGAGCTACCGCGTGAAGACCCACCGCACCGACGAACTGGGCGAACTGACGGACAGCGTCAACCACATGGCCGACTCGCTGCAGTCCATGCTGGAGGCCAAGCGCCAGTTGCTGCTGGCCATCAGCCACGAGCTGCGCACGCCCATCACCCGCGCCAAACTGCACCTGGAATTCATCGAGGACGGCAGCGTCAAGGAAGATCTGGGCGACGACATCAACGAGATCGACCTGCTGATCTCGGACCTGATCGAGGCGGAACGTCTCAGCAACCAGCACCAGGCCCTGCTGGCCGAGCACGTGGACTTTGCCGACTACATTGGCCTCGTGCTGCAGGCCTACCACGACTACAAGGGCGGCGTGGTCTTCGAGCGCCCCGACGACGACGTCTCCATCTCCATCGACAAACTGCGCACACGCCTGCTGCTGACCAATATCGTCAACAACGCCATTCGCCACGGTCGCGACAACCCCATTACCGTGCGCGTGTCCTTCACCGGTAGCCATGCCGTGCTGGAGGTCGAGGACCTGGGGGAAGGCATTTCAGAAGAACACATGGAACACTTGAGCGAACCCTTCTACCGCGCCGACAGCGCGCGCCAGCGCAACACGGGCGGCTTCGGCCTCGGCCTCTACCTGTGCCGCCTGATCGCGCAGGCGCACGGCGGTCGGCTGGAGATCAGCAGCGAACTGGGCGTGGGGACGCACGTGAAGGTGTACCTGCCCTACGAGCAGGAGAGTCAGGAGTTTCGGGAAGACGCGTGATAGACGCAGGCAGCATGGCAAACCTGCAGGAACCGGATTCCAGTTCAACCCGGCAGCGTTTTCAGATCGGATCGCCCGCAGGCAGGCTCCTGCAAGGCGCTCCATCCTTCCGCAGGAGCCTGCCTTGCAGGCGACACAGAATTTTTCACCACTCAGTCGCGAACCTTCTCCGCACGACGTCGCCGCACATAACCCAGTGCCAGCACGAACAGCACCAGCAGGATCGGCACCAGGGCGGTGTTGATGAACTTGAGCGTGCTGCCCAGGCGTTCGATGTCGCGGTTCAGGGTCAGTTGCACCTCACGCAGGCGACGACGGGTTTCCAGTTGCTGCGCATAGAAACGGTCTATCTCCGCCTGCTGTTCTGCTGACGGCCCGCTGCCCTGGTTGCTGGCATTGAGCGCGGTGATCTGCTGCTCGGTCTGACGCAGATTGTCCAGCAGCTCGGTTTCTTCCTGACGCAGACGATCGTCGGCGTCACGCTGCAGTTCGATCACGGCAAGGAAGGGACGCGCGTAACGACCACGGCTGCGAATGGTGGTGAGTTCCGCGTTGCCGGCGAGATTGTCCAGCGCATTCATCACGAAGTCGCCATTGCTCGCAAAGGCCTGCGGGATGCGCTGACCGAGGAAGGTCTGCACCTGCACCCACATTCTGTCACCCAGCAGATCGGTGTCCGCCACGATAATCAGATTGACCGTGCCATTGGAGTCGCGCAGTTGCGGCGGCAGTACCACCGGCTCCTGTGCGGTTTCATCGTCCGGAGAACTCAGGTCTTCCTCAGCGTCCGTGGCCTCGGCGGGCTTGGCCGGAGGGCCGTCAGGGAAAGCCGTGTGCACATTGCCGGAGACACGCGCAGCGATCGTGTATCGGGTATCCGTGGACTGGAACTCGTCCAGCAGAATGGTCGGATCGGTCAGAGCCTTGAAGAACTCCCCTTCCATCAGCATGGCATTCGCACTGGAGCGGATGAGCGGCTCGAAGTTCGTCGTGGCACCTTCTGCAGGCGACAGGGCGCCTACGGAAGAGAAGTTCATCACCTGCAGCCCGTTGGTCGTGATGTCGTTCGCAAATCCCTGACGCTGCACGCCCAGCATGCCGTAGTGCTGCACGGGACGCGTTGCATCACCAACATTTACCATCAGCGCCAGTTCACGGTCTGCGACCACACGCGTAGGATCGTAGGCAACCCCCCAGGCCGCCAGCAGTTTGGCGATATCCGAAGACTGATTCTCACGTGGCACCGGCACGCCATCCGGCCCCGGCTGCGCCTGGGTGTCGGCATTCGGGTCGAGGAACACCATGGCACGCCCGCCACGCAGCACAAACTGGTCGATGGCATACTGGGTCTGCTCGCTGAGATTCTGCGGATGCACCAGCAGCAGAATGCTGATATCACTGTCGATCACCTCAACGTCGGGGTTGATGCGTCGCACTTCGTAGAGCTGTCGAATCGAGTCCATGATCATCCACGGTGAGGTGGGGCGCATAGTCTGCGTGTTCACACCGCCGTCGATCGGCAGGGAAGACAGGAAGCCCACCACGGGCGGCTCCGGATTTGCGACCTGGGTGATCAGTTTGGAGAACTCATATTCCAGAAACTCTTCCTGGTCCGGACGAATCAGCCCCAGGGTCTTGAAGTTGACGGCGGCGCCCTCTTCTCCACCACTTTCCGGCAGCGTCGTGGTATCCAGGGCCACGAGACCGAAGAAGACTTCCTCCCCCCCCTGGCTCAGCGGCACTCGCTGTACACCGTATTCGCCAGCCTGATCCTCCTCTTCGGAGAACGGCACGGGGTCGATGACGCGCAGGCTCAGCTTGCCGTCGCTGGCAATCACCATCTCGCGCAGCAGTTCCTGCACACGAATACCATAGGAGCGCAGTTGCGGCACGTCGGCCGTCGCTTCCTCGGAGTAGAAGAACAGCAGCTCTACCGGACGCTCCAGGCCGCTCACGATCGTGCGTGTGCCATCGGCCAGCGTGTACAGGTTGTCTTCGGTCAGGTCCACGCGCCAGCGCGGAATCAGACTGATCACGGCAACACTGATGAGCAGAAACAGGCCGGTCAGGACCAGGCCGGTTGCAGAGAATAAGGTCTTGTTATTCATCGTCAGCTCCCTCAGTTCGCTTTCTTGATTTCAATGACGATGGCCGATGCAAACAGCCACGACGCAATGAACACGACGAAGAAGAGGATGTCGCGGATATCCAGCACCCCCTTGCTGATCGAGTCGAAATGCGTGAGGAAGCTCAGCGCGGCAATGGCATCCACCAGGAACTGGGGCGCCCACGCGAAGGCATTGAGCACAATCTCCGTGCCGCAGGCGACGAACACAAAACAGATCGCCACGGTCAGGATGAAGGCAATGACGGAATTGCGTGTCATCGCAGACATGCAGGAGCCAATGGCCAGGAATCCACCCGCCATCAGCCAGCTTCCCAGATAGGCCGCCACAATCACGCCGTTGTCCGGGTCACCGAGATAGTTCACGGTAATCCAGATCGGGAAGGTCAGCAGCAGCGCCACCCCGCACAGCACCCAGGCCGCGAGGAATTTGCCCAGCACCGCGTCGGAGAGTTTCACCGGCAGGGTCATCAGCAGCTCGATGGTGCCGGTCTTGCGTTCATCCGCCCACAGGCTCATGGCGATGGCCGGAATCATGAACAGATAGAGCCAGGGATGAAAATTGAAGAAGGGCATCAGGTCGGCCTGGCCACGCTCGTAGAACGCGCCCATGTCGAAAGTAAAAATCCCGGACATCACCAGGAAGATCACGATGAACACATAGGCCAGTGGCGTGGCGAAATAGCCGGCGAGCTCGCGCTGGAAGATAATCTGCATCTTGTTCATGGTCTCACCCCTGCTGCTCTGTGCTGATGGACCCGGCATTCGCCAGAGCCGAATCCTGGGTGACGTGGCGGAAGTAGTCCTCCAGCAACCCTTCTACCATGTGGAATTCCGCCACCGGCCAGTGGCCGTTCTGTGATTTCTCGGACACCTTGTTGAACAGGTGACGGCCTGCCACCGGCAGCAGAATGAAATGGCGCCCGCTGTCGCCGACCTGCTCGATCTCTCTCACATCGGGATCTCCGGCGAGGGCGGCAGGCAAATCAAAGTCTTCGGTAAGGCGGATGCTGACGGCGCCGTGATAGGCAGAGCGCGCTTCCAGCTCCTTCGGCGTGCCGTCGGCGAGAATGCGTCCGCGGGCAATGATGATGGCCCGGCTGCACACCGCGCTGACTTCCTCAAGGATATGGGTGGAGATGATGACGATCTTGTCCTTTGCCAGGTTGCGGATGAGCTGGCGGACGTGGTGCTTCTGGTTCGGGTCCAGACCGTCGGTGGGCTCGTCGAGAATCAGCACCTTGGGGTCGTGGATGATGGCCTGCGCCAGGCCGACGCGACGCTTGAAGCCCTTGGAGAGGGTATCGATCGTCTTGTGGCACACAGAGCCAAGCTCGACATCGTCGATCACCTTCTGGATGCGCCGCTGCTTTTCCTCGCCCGTGAATCCCCGCACCTCGGCAATGAAGTCGAGGAATTCCAGCGTGGTCATGTCCGGGTAACTGGGGGCGCCTTCCGGCAGATAGCCGATGAGGGACTTTACAGCAATGGGATCGGTCGCAATATTGTGCCCGTCAACCGTCACCGAACCGTGGGTAGGAGCCAGAAAGCCAGTAATGACCTTCATGGTGGTGGACTTGCCAGCGCCGTTGGGCCCGAGAAATCCGAGCACTTCCCCCTCGGCCACCTTGAAACTCAAATCGTCTACTGCGGTAAAGCTGTCAAACTTTTTCGTTAACTGACTAATTTCAATCATGTTTACTACCCACATACCTTGGCACGATAATCCTGGCCCGATGCCAACCCACCCCTGCAAACCCCACAGGAACGGGGACATTGGCCACGGTCAGACGTGTCGCCAAAAAGTCGAGGGGGCCACTATAGGACCGCGAATTCTTATTTTCAAGAACTCATCCTCCGATGTAACAGCCTGTAACGCCATGGCTTTTGCGGGAGGGCTGCGGGTATAATCCGGCCACTTCAAGAATCTGAACTGTTTGACCATCAATGACTGTTTTCCTGCGCCTTGTCCTGATCGTTCTCCTGAGCTGCGGCCTCATCGGCTGCGGACAAAAGGGGCCCCTGCAGCGGCCGGATCAGACCGCTTTTGCGGCGTCCGTCCGCTAGGAAAACCCTTAGCCCCAGGTAACCCTCATGGAACCGTTCGTCTATCGAGACCACACCCTGTTTGCGGAAGATATTTCCGTTGCCGAGATTGCCCGTGTCCACGGCACGCCCTGCTTCATCTACTCGCGGGGAGCGCTGGAGCACAATCTGGCCTCCTATGAAGAAGCCCTGGCGGGCGCGGATCACCTGACGTGCTTCGCGGTCAAGGCCAATTCCAACCTGGCCGTCCTCAACGTGCTGGCCCGCAAGGGGGCTGGCTTCGACATCGTGTCCGGCGGCGAACTGGAGCGCGTGGTCCGCGCAGGCGGCGACCCCGGCAAAGTGATCTTCTCCGGGCTGGGCAAGACCGAGGCGGAAATCGCCCGGGCGCTGGAACTGGGCATTCTGTGTTTCAACATCGAATCAGAACCAGAGCTGGAGCGCATCAACGCCGTAGCGGGTCGCCTCGGCACGAAGGCCCCCATCTCCCTGCGGGTGAACCCGGACGTGGATGCCGGCACCCACCCCTATATCTCAACGGGCCTGAAGGAGAACAAGTTCGGCATCGCCATCGACGCGGCCCTGGAGGTGTACAAGCGTGCTGCCGCGATGCCGCATATCGAAGTCGTCGGCGTGGACTGCCATATCGGCTCCCAGCTCACTACCATTGCGCCCTATCTGGATGCCATTGATCGCCTGCTCCTGCTGGTGGACGAACTGGCGCGCCATGGCATCGTGATTCACCACTTCGACATCGGTGGCGGCCTTGGCGTGAATTACCGCGACGAAACCCCGCCCCCCACCGGCGACTTCATCCGCGCGGTGCTGGACAGAATTGCAGGGCGCGGCATGCGCCTGTTCCTTGAGCCTGGGCGCTCCATCTGCGCCAACGCCGGACTCTTCGTGACCAAAGTGGAGTTCCTTAAGCATACCTCGCACAAGAATTTTGCTATTGTGGACGGCGCCATGAACGATCTGCTGCGCCCGGCCCTGTACAGTGCCTGGCAGAAGATTATTCCGGTGCAGGAGCCAGCGCTCGATGCACAGGCCCTGGAGTACGACGTGGTCGGCCCGGTCTGCGAATCGGCCGATTTTCTGGGCAAGAACCGCGAGCTGAGCATCGCGCAGGGCGACCTGCTGGCCGTGCGCACTGCGGGGGCCTACGGCTTCGTGATGAGCTCCAACTACAACACGCGTAACCGCGCGGCGGAAATCATGGTGGACGGCGCCACCGTCAGTGTTGTGCGGCGCCGGGAAACACTGGAAGACCAGCTTGCTCTCGAACAGATCCTGGCGGACTGATCCGGAGCAGGGCTTTTTGTACAAGGACACGATTGAACAACGATATGCGCTTACCCTTTACCAAAATGCACGGCCTGGGCAACGACTTCATGGTGCTGGATCTGATCTCGCACCCGGTCAGTCTCAGCGCTGATCAGATCCGGCAACTGGCCGACCGTCAGTTTGGCGTGGGTTTCGATCAGATGCTGCTGATCGAGGCGCCCACGCAGCCGGATGTGGATTTCAATTACCGCATCTACAACTGCGACGGCAGCGAGGTGGAGCACTGTGGCAATGGCGCACGCTGCTTCGCGCGCTTCGTGCTGGACAAGGGCCTGACCACGCGCAAGAAAATCCGCGTACGCACCCAGCGCGGGGTCATTGTGCTGCACGTGGGCGACGATGATCTGGTCACCGTAGACATGGGCACCCCGGATTTCACCCCGGCATCACTGCCCCTGCGCGCAGATCAGGCCGCGGTCTATTCCCGCGAACTGCAGGTGGAAGGCAAGCCTGTGCGGGTGGATTTCTTCGCGGTATCGGTGGGCAATCCCCATGCCGTCATCGTGGTCGATGACGTGGACAGCGCCCCGGTGCACAGCGTCGGCCCGGCGCTTCAGGCACATGCCGATTTTCCTCAGGGTGTGAATGTCGGGTTCATGCAGGTCGTCAATCGCAGCACCATTCGCCTGCGCGTCTACGAGCGCGGGGCGGGCGAAACACGAGCCTGTGGCACTGGCGCCTGCGCCGCGGTTGTCTGCGGCCATGCCGCCGGGCTACTCGACACAGACGTGCTTGCGCATTTGCAGGGCGGTGATCTGAACATTCACTGGGAAGGCAAGGGCAGCCCGATCATTATGCGCGGTCCTGCCACCTCGGTTTTTGAAGGCGTGATTGACGTGGACACTCCCTGAGAGCGTTCCCCCTCATTAACAGAACAGAAGAAGGCGTATGAACAGCGAGCACTCTGCAAAACAAAAGCACAATGACAGCAGCACCGTGACAGCCGATCAGGTCGCGCAATATCTGAAAGAACATCCGGATTTCTTCATCAATCGCGACAGCCTGCTGGAGCTCATTACCCTGCCCCACGAAAGCGGCAAGGCCATCTCCCTGCTGGAACGGCAAGTCAAGATTCTGCGCGAACGCAGCATTGAGTCGCGTCACACGCTGAACGCGCTGATGGAAAACGCCAAGTACAACGACCAGTTGTTCAGCGTGACCCGCGCCCTGATTCTCGCCCTGCTCATGGAGGACGACGTTTCCCAGATTGCCAGCGCCACCGAAGCCAACCTGAACACACAGCCCGGCATCGACGCCAGCTCGGTCATCCTGTTTGAAACCGGGCATCTCAACAATGTCGAGAACACGCGGCTGGAATCTACGGAATTTCTGCAGACGAGCTTCCCCACGCTGCTGCGTGATCGCAAGACCCAGTGCCAGCGCATCGACCGCGAGACGGCCGTCTTCCTGTTCCCGCACCGGGGTGCCGGCATCCGCTCGGCAGCCCTGTGCCCCATCGGTCGCGAACGCATGCTGGGCGTACTGGCCATTGGCAATAAATCCGAAGACTATTTCAACGGCGACCTGGACACGCTCTTTCTCGATTTTATCGGCGAAGTCCTGGAATCGATCCTGATTCGCAAGATCAACTGACATGGAATCGCGACTGACCCCCTACGAGCCAAGCACGCTGATTGCCTGCAGCAGCGCACTGGTATTCGCACCCCACCCCGATGATGAGGTGCTGGGTTGCGGGGGCCTGCTGGCGGCGTATCAGGCGGCGGGCATTCCGGCCCATGTGGTGCTGGTCACCTCAGGCGACTACGGCGAGCACGGCAAGGCCGGCGTCGGGGTGCGGGAAGATGAAACTCGCGCCGCCACCGACCTGCTTGGCGTCACCTCGGTAGACTTCTGGCGGGAAAAGGATCGCGGTGTGCACTGCGACGAACGCACCATCGCGAAGGCTCGCGAGGCCATCCTCGCCAGCGGTGCAGACCTGATTCTGACGCCCTCCATTCACGAGATTCACCCCGACCATCGCGCCACCGCCTGGCTGGTCCTTGAGGCCTGTCGTGCGCTGGTACTGGAAGGCAGAAATCTGCGCGTCGCCATGTTCGAGATCGGCGCCCCGCTGGCACGGGTAGACGTGCTGGTGGACATCACCGCGCACGAGGCTCGCAAGCGCGAAGCCGTGAAGCTGTATCATTCCCAGCTCGATATTTCACCCTTTGACGATTTCATTTTCGCGCTGAACCGTTTTCGCACCTACACCATGCCGGCCCATGTTGCCTACGCAGAAGCCTATTGCCTGCTGACACCCGAGCAACTGCGTGAACCCCGACAGCTCAGCGAATCCGAACTGATGCGCCAGGAGCGCCTGCAACTGACCGACATTCCCATGCCTGCGGCCTACCGCCCGGCACCGGCGCCCGGCCTGTGGCAGACCCTGCTGAAACCATTTCGAGGACAGAACCATTAGCACCGCCAAGCCCACTCAAGACGCCCCCAACGAGCACATGCCACTGGTTTCCGTGCTGTGCCGCAGCACCAACCGGCCAGAGCTGGTGGAGGCCCTGCAGTCCGTGGACAGGCAGACCTGGCCGAACATCGAGATCGTGCTGGTGGATGCCCTGGGCAAGGGACTGGAGCGCCACAAGACACTGGCCGTGCAGACTCCCGTGCGGGAAGTGTGCGGCGCGGCCCCCTGGAACCGCCCGGCAGCCGCCAACATCGCGCTGAAGGAGGCCCGGGGCGAGCTGCTGATATTTCTCGACGAAGACGACTGGATTGCGCCCGGGCACATAGAGATGCTGGTGCACAGCCTGCAGAACAATCCGGACATTGGCGTTGCCTACAGCAGCACCCAGAAAGTCACCCCGGCCGGGATCGCCACCGGCGACCCCTTCCGCATTGCCTTCAATCCGGCCCGCTTGCGCCGGGACAATTTCATTCCGATTCATTCGGCACTGTTCCGTCGCGAGCTGCTGAACAACGGCTCCGGCTTCGACGAGAGTCTCGACATTTTTGAGGACTGGGATTTCTGGCTGCAACTGGCGCAGCAGAAACCCTTTCTGCACGTGGACGAAATCACCGCCTTCTACCGGATGGGCGGCGAGTCCAACACCGCGACCGAAGACCCCGCCACCCGCTACGCCCCCGGCAATCGCATCGCCCTTGCACGCGAAAAAGTCTTTGCCAAGTGGCTACCGCACTGGAGTGGCAGTGAGTTCAACCAGACCCTTGGCAGCCTCGACGAAACTCCACTGATCACCAAACTGCACGACGACATCCGCGAGATCGCCGTGCACACACAGGAGCTGGAACGCAGCCGTCATCTGCAGGAACTGGAGATGCGGCAGCTTCACCACAAACTGAACAAGCTCAATCAGACCGTGCACCGGCGTAATGCGGAACTCAACGACGCCCGCAATCATATCCGCCACCTGAAACTGGATTATGAACTGCTGATCAACTCCTTCTCCTGGAAAATCACCAAGCCGGTTCGCTTTCTCAAGCGTCAATTGCTGGCTCTCGGCGCCGGGTCTGTGAAGCGGCGCCTGATGCAGAGCGCGCAGACCCTGCCCCCAGGGGCCGAACACATCCATACCTACCTGGACATTCCGGGCGCAGTGCAAAACGAATTTTCGGGACAACTGACCCTGCAGGGTTGGGCCTGCAGTGAACACGGGCTGGAGCAGATCGAAGCCTTCGTGGACGATGCGCCGGTACTGCAGTTCGGAACGGGCATCAGCCGCCCCGACATTGCCGAGAAATTTCCGCAGATCGGTGACGCCTTCACGGCAGGTTTTTTCCAGGAAATTCCCCTGCCGAATACCGCTTCGGGGGAGCACACCCTGACCCTGCGCATGCGCGACAAGGCGGGGCACGAACGCACGCTGACCCAGCGCTTCCATCTGCTGAACAATCAGGACCTGTACAACGCCTGGTACTGGCGACAGATGCCGGAAACCGAACAACTTGACGACATACGCAAACAGTCGCAGATGGCGGACAAGCCCGTACATTTCCATCTGCTGCTGTTGCCGGGCGAACGTCACGATGCACTGCTGCATACACTCGGCAGTCTGGCGGAGCAGGCCTGCGGCCACTGGACCCTGCACGTACTGGCGCCCGAATCGGATCGACTCAGGGATACCCTGCGCGATGCTGGCATTGCCTCAGCCGACAAGGTGCGTTTCGAGGCAGACCTTGAACACACCCTGCAGGCGCTCGCCACTCAGCCGGGCTGGAGCCTGTTCCTGCAGTCCGGCGACACCCTCGCACCGCACGCCCTCTGGGAAATGCACCTGGCGCTGCAGGCGCAGGACGCACAACTGCTGTACAGCGATCACGACGCTGCCACGCTGGCAGGCCATCACAGTTCGCCCTGCTTCACGCCACAATGGTCTCCCGACCATCTGCTGGCCAGCGACTATATTGGCGGCGTATTCGCCGTGCACAATGCCGTGCTGCAACAGCTCCACGCCCTCTCCAGCGAGTCCGTCCAGAACCCCGCGTGGCGTTACGCCATTCTGCTGCAGCTTGCAGACATCGCCGACCGCGTGATTCGTCTGCCCGGCATGCTGTGGAGTGCCGACGCCAGCAGCGACACCGCCGCCCTGAAGAGCGCGGAAGCGGCGCTGGTACAGAGTCATCTGCAGACACGGCAGGCCAGGGTCATTGTGCATGAACACGGCATTCGACAGATCCAGTGGCCATTGGCAACAAAACCCAAGGTCTCCATCATCATCCCCACCATGGGAAAACTGGAGCTGATTCGCCCGTGCATGGAATCGCTCGTGAAGATGACGGCCTACCAGCCCTACGAAGTCATCATCCTCGATAACAGCCGCGGCAAGAATCCGGAAGGCATTGCCTGGCTGCAGGAGCAGGGCTTCAAGGTTATCGAGTGCAACGAGGCCTTCAACTGGGCACGCCTGAACAACACGGGCGTGCGTCATGCCAGCGGCGATCTGCTGCTGTTCCTGAACGACGATATCGAAATCATTGATGAGCAGTGGCTCGACGCGCTTGCCAGCGAAGCCGTTCGTCCCGACGTCGGCGCAGTGGGTGCCCTGCTCTATTACCCCAACGGCGCACTGCAACATACCGGCGTGCTGATCGTGAACTACGGCGGCGGGGGCATACACCTGCTGCACAAGCGCATGCCGGGAGATTCGATCTACCGTCACCTTCATGAAACGACTCGGGAGGTCTCTGCCAACACCGGTGCCTGCCTGATGCTCAGCCGCGACAAATTCGAGCGCATCGGCGGCTTCGACGAGGAGCTGGCTGTGGTAGGCAACGACGTGGACCTGTGCCTGCGCCTGCTCGATCAGGGCTACCGCAATCTGTGGACGCCCCATGCGAAGCTGATTCACCATGAAAGCATCAGTCGCAAGACCAGCGTGCCGAAGGAAGACGAAAAGGCCATGTGGAAACGCTGGCAGCACCGTTTTGTCGCTGGGGACGCCTACTACAATCCTAACCTCTCCGCCGAGAAGGCAGACTTCACACTGAACATGGTGTTGTCGGCTGGCGCATCCGCTCCCTCCACGGACAAGACCACTGCCGAATCCAGCGGCAAGAAATACCAGCCCGGCGTCAACCTGATCGGTTTCATCCGTGCCGAAATGGGCATTGGCGAAGGGGCGCGCAGCGACGCCAAGGCACTGAATGCCGCCGGCGAACCCTTCGGGATTATCAACTACGAGGCGGGCAACCCCTCGCGCATGACAGATCTGAGCTGGCAGCACAAGGAAGTAGACACGGCGCCTTTTGACATTACCCTGCTGCACATCAATCCCGATCATGCGTTTCAGGCGATCACCGAACTGCCGCCGGAATTCTTCGAAGGGCACTACCGCATCGGTTACTGGGCGTGGGAATTGCCGGAGCTGCCAGAAGACTGGGTGAACACCTTTGCCCACTTCGACGAAATCTGGGTACCGTCAAGCTTCGTGCAGGATGCCGTGGCCATGCGCTCCCCCATTCCGGTTATCCGCATTCCTCACGCGGTGGAGGTACAGGTGGACAGTACGCTCCGTCGCACGGACTTCGGATTGCCGGACGATGCCTTCCTGTTCCTGGTCATGTTCGACACGCACAGCATGGCGGCCCGCAAGAACCCCTACGGCGCCATCTCTGCCTTCAAGGAGGCTTTCGCGCCGGACCGCATGGATGTGCGTCTGATCCTGAAGGTCAACAATCCCACCCCGGACGCCGTGCGCAGCATTCGCAAGGCCATCGGTGAGCATCAGAACATTTTGATTCTCGACCGCGTCCTCTCGCGTCTGGAAGTGAATGCCCTGATCTCCAGTACCGACTGCTATGTGTCCTTGCACCGCTCCGAAGGGTTTGGTTTCGGCCCTGCGGAAGCGATGGCGCTGGGCAAGGCGATTCTTGCCACCAACTGGTCAGGCAATACCGACTACATGCGCCCCGACAACTGCCTGCCGATCGGCTATACCCTGGTCTCACTGGAAGAGGACTATGGCCCCTACAAGAAGGGGCAGATGTGGGCGGAGCCGGATGTGCAGCAGGCCGCGCAGGCCATGCAGTCACTCCTGGCAGACAGAACCCTGGCTCTCACACTCGGACGCCGCGCCCGCGCAACGATCGAAGCGGAATTCTCGCCGCTGGTCGTTGGCCGCATGATGCGCAAGCGATTGCAGGCAATCCGCGCCCAGCGTGCCAGGCAGCTCTGAACCAGGAATTCTGAAGCAAGAGTTCTGAACCAGACGCTCTGATTTCAGGCCGTTAACGCCCGAACGCCATCAGGGCACGGAACACGACGTTTCGCCACAGACGAAAGCGGCTTCCCATCCCCAGAGCCATCGCCAGCACCAACACCCTGCCGTTGCTCAGGCGCTGACTGTACACCCCGGCGAAAGCTTCTGCCTGCCGGGTAAGCTGCTGCGTGACTGCGTCGTAGCCCGGGTCAAACAGGCGGCCGAACTTGGCGGGTGTCAAAGCGGACCTGCGATACTCACGCGCGCCCAGCGTGTTGCCCCCGTGCTGCCGATAGTCGACCAGCGGCTCTTCAATGGTTTGAATGGCACCAAACGCCGAAGCAACCAGCGCCAGCCACCAGTCATGCATCACCGCACCGTCGGGCACGGGGCTGCTCATCTGCACCAGCTTTTCGTTGCACAGCGCCGTGCAACCCGTCACCGAGTTGCTGACCAGCATGCGGGCAAAGCTGCGCTTGTGCGGACGAATGTCCTGATACTGAAAGAACGAATCGGCAATAGCCTGCCCGTTCTCGTCCACCACCAGAAGATCGCTGTGCACCAGGCACGCGCGAAACGGATGCTTCGCCTCCAGCGCCTGCATTGCCGCCATGCTCCTGCTGATTTTCTGCGGGTACCAGATGTCGTCCTGGTCACAGCACATCACGTAGGCGGACTCCAGGCCCAGGGCTTCCTTATGTGCCAGCACATGCTCCATGAGCAGGGAAAAACTGCCGCAGGCGCCGCGATTGCCGGGCTCGGTCGCCAGCAGCCGGACGCGCTCCGGATGTTGCTCCGCATAGAAGCGCAGAATCTTTTCGCTGCTGTCCGTCGATCCGTCGTCGCGCGCCAGCACGATGAAATCCGGGTAGTCCTGCGCCAGCAGGGAGTCGAGCTGTGCGGGCAAATGCTTTTCGCCGTTGAAGGTCGGCAGCACGATTGCCACCCGTGGCTGAACCAACACCGTCGCCGTCATCGCGCTACACTCCCGACATCTGCCAGGCCACGACGAATCTCGCGCCAGTAGTCAGTTCGTTGCGGCGACAGCAGCAAAAGCCACAGGGTTTTCAGCAGAAAACGGGGAAAGTCGCGCAGCTTCCAGCCCATGGGGGCATAAGCCTCACGATAGAGGGCAAAGCGGTTGCGCGTGGAGTAGTAACTGCGCAGCGGACTGTGGTGGACCACCCATCCCCGTTTCACCAGCGCATTGTCGCTGGCCACGCCGATGCTGTGATGCAGCACCGCCATGTCGGTGCCCACCAGCCAATACCCTTTGTCCAGTGCCCGGAAACACCATTCCAGATCCACGTTGTCGATGAAATAGGCCTCCCGCATCGGGCCGATCTTCTCCAGCGCCGCCAGCGACAGCATGCAGCCGGAGGAAATCAGGAAATCAGCGCGGAACAGTCGCCGGGTACCGGGCACGTGCTGATCGCTGCGGCGGAACCAGCGCGAAAACAGTTTGAAGGGCATGGCTCTATTATTGACGGGGCTGACGATGCGCGGGCCCACGGCCGCCACGCGATGGTCGCACAGCCGGTCTGCTTCGACATAGGCACTCTGCATGTCCGCGAAAAACGTCGCTGGCACCTGGCTGTCCTGGTCGAACAGTACGGCATAGCCATAACCTGCCTCGCGCACCCAGGCGAGTCCGATGTTCATGGCGGCAGCCAGGCCAAGATTGCTGTCCAGCACGCGCACCTGGCGGCAGCGGGGTATTGCCCGTGCCTGGGGCAGAAACGCATCGGCATTGGAGGATGCATTGTCGATCAGGATCACATCCGCCTGCCGGGCAATCTGTTGCAGCAGGGAGAGCAGCAGCGCAGGTTCGGGTTCGTAGCTGATGACGATGGCGCAGGGGCTGATCTTGCTGACAGGCTTGGACATTCTCAGGACCCTGGACGACGAAAGAACGGCGTTGACCTACTCCGGAAGATCGATGGCGACCTGGGGGCGCTCGGGAAAGAGCAGCCCCTGCAGCAGGAAATACGCGATGGAGGCAATCCCGAAGGCCAGCCCAGTGACGACACCGGCATCCACAATGCCACGCCAGGGCTGCGGCAACAGGCGCACAATCAGCACGAAACACACGATCATCGTGGTGACCCCGAACGAGGTCAGTTGCCGGCGTCGGGTCGCATGGATATAGCCCATGCAGAACACCGGCGCGAACAGAATGTGCAGCGGACGGGGGTGAGCACTCAGATAGCTGGCACGCGCCACCACCCGGGGTGCAAACGCACGGTGAAAGCCTCGGTAACCTTCCGCATAGGCCATGCAGAGCACGCTGACGCTCAACAGCACCCATTGCAACTGCGTGAGCTCAAACGCCTTCAGCTCGAATGCCATCGGGACCAGCCGGAAGACAGCAAAGCCCAGCAGCAGCATCACGCCACCAATTCCCCATGCATAGCCAAGCGTTTTCAACGGATTTCTACCCTGCCCAGTGTTCAAAGGCAGGCATTATAGCGGCTTCCCGGGAATATCCCAACGCGGAGCACAGGCAGGTAAGAGCAGGCGAATGTGCGGCTTGCGCTCATCACCCGATTTGAGAACACCGCTGCCGCCAAGCAACGCCAGGGCCTGCAGGAGAGTGTCCGGCAACGCGTTGCACGGGGGTTGCGGCGCAAATCCGCCCGCGCATGTCAGTGTCAGCACAAGGTGTTCACGCAGTAGACGCGGTCGCACACAAAGCCGGAGCACCCCGTCACCCGGGCAGACTTCCCTGCGCCCCGGTGCATGACAAGAGGACATGAGCAGCCACCGAACGGCGATCTCCAGTGTCGGCAGCAGCATCTCCGCCAGGTCGCGCGGGATTCGCAGAGCGTCATTATCAAGCCGCATCCGGACCGGCAGCCCGATCTCACCGGCACAGCGCGCCGCCACCCGCCACAGTCGCGGCCGCCAGCGACCAAGGCAGACCTGCTCGGCGTCGGCCAGTTCCTCCTCAAGCTGCAGGCACTTGCTGAGTTGATCTGCCAACTGTCGGCGCAGCATGGGCAAGCCCTGGCGATGATCTGCAGACATCAGTACCAGAGCATCCTCCAGCGAGCGCATACCAGCCGTCAGGGTACGGGCCAGCACCAGGACATTGTCGCCGCGACTTCGGGCAGCAAACGGCGGCGCGGACTCCAGCCAGGTATGCAGCCGGAAGAGAACTGCGCGCACGTCCGGAACGGACTGACGTGCGGCCGCATGATTCAGGCAGGTACGCAGGCTCTGATGAGCACTGCACAGCAGCGTCACGGTGTCTGCAGCGGGGCAGACCTGCTCGATCTGCACGGCCCGGTGCACCTCCGCCAGCCCTTCGGCAAGGTCGGCCACACGCAGCACCGACAAGGCTCTTGCACCCTGGCTCAATAAGTTGAGCTCCAGCAGGCAGGCACGGCTATGCGCCAAAAAATTCACAGGACTGTGCGCATTGCGGGACAGCGCTTCCGGTGCCACAACCAGCCTGTTCAGGTGCGCGGCCAGATAGACTGGCAAGTTCCGGCTTTCCGGGGCTGCGCAGTCCCCGACTTCGTCCCTTGGCACGGCTCCTTCATCCGGCTCACGTCGCGCCGCCAGCACGCGCACAGCCGCCATCTGATGAGCGGCAAGCGCAGGTACGCCGGGCGTCACTCCGGCCTGCGTTGCGATCGACCTCAGCACTCCGGCAAGCAGTCCCCCAAGGCAGCGCAGGTACGTGGTGGACAGCAAGAGCCTGCGTTCCACTGCCATAAGCAGCAGGCGGTGCACACTGCTGAGAACTTCATACAGTGCCACCTGGCCCAGACAAAGAGCGCAAACGGAGAGTCGTGACCACAGCGCAGGCAGCTCGTCGGGGACACTCTGCGACGAAGGGAGAATTCTCTGTTGCCGCAGCAGCGCTCTCACCCGGGGAATCAGCATCTGCATGTCGCTCATGCCCAGTCTGCGCAGATCATCCTGACCGGGCACCCGCCCGGCCTCACAAGCGGCTGCGTGTCGCGCTCTCAGATAGCGGCGCAGTTTTCTTTCCACGGGTTTCTCTGAGCGAAGCTTCCGTGTTCTGCCTGACACACCGGAAAGCAGGTTCACGACTCCTCGTTCCATGGAAAGAAAACACATGAGCAGCATCTTGAGACCAAGAGGATCGACAGTGGGCTGGCACAGCAGATGAAAAACAAGGCATTCCGTCAGAGCGCAGAGTTCGTCGAGCATCCGCCACGCTGTGCGGTCGGCGAAGTAACGCAGACACACCCGGGTCTGGGCAAGCACCCACCGCGCTTCCTGAAAGTCTGCCCGTTTCTGCTCGGTGAATGCCGTCGCGACATCCGCAACACAAAGGCGCCAACGCATGACGAGCCCGCGCAGCAGAACTTGCCGCGACAGCCATTGAAAGATGTCCGGCACGGACTTCTGCGTACATTCTTCACTGTCGCCCCTGCGGAGTGCAGCACACAGAAAGTCCAAACGCAGCAGTGCCTGCTCTGCTGACAAATCCGGCGCCGCGACATTCGGCAAACCATGGCGATACTCCCGCCAGAATCCGGCTGCCTGCAGCACCCCCCCTCCCGCAGACCGGGTTTCCGAAGAGGCGGCCAGCGCCGAATCCAAGGCCTGCTGCAGAGCACGGATAAACCGCGGCGACGCAGAAGAGGCGTCTTCCGCAAGCCGGTATCCCATGTCGTACTCCGCCACGCCTCTGGCCGCGCGCAGCCGGTTCATGCTGCCCGCGTCCAGAAGCACGGCCTCGCGCGCACCCTGCCCGGTGGCAAGACTCTGTTCGATGCGGATTCCCGCGTGCAGAACCAGCTTCTGCAGGCCGGCCCCCGCTGTCTCCACTTTGTCCGGGGTTAACAGCAGTTCCCGCCACTGATGACAGAACACCCGCAGGCGTCCGGCCGACAGGAACTCGGTACCCGCAAGGAGGCGGCCAAGCAGTTCCATGGCCCTGGCATGGGCCGCCCTGTCATGCGTCGCCAGCCATGTATCCAGGAAGCCAAGACACTGCCCCAGGCACTCACCCAGGAAATTCCGCAGCAGATCTTCCGGCCCTGCCAGCACGGCGCAATCGGAGGAGTGTTTCATACGCGTCAGCCTGCAATCGTCAGCAGGGCATTGCGCAGGGGTTCTACAGGGCCGGGAATCCGCAGAATGCCTTCCAGCCCCAGAGCTCGTGCCCACAGAGTGTCGGTGTCTCCCGGTTGGTCGCTCATCAACCAGATCCGTTGACACCCCTTCACTGACAGCTCCGTTGCAAGTTCAAAGCCATTGCCTCGCTCCGGCACCAGCGCCACCAGCGTGATGTCTGCACGGGGTAACGCGTCGTCGCTGGCCGTGGTACGCCAGTGCTGCCAGCCCATGTCGTCCAGCAAGGACTCCATCCAGCGGGCACGCAGCGACATATCGTCAACGATCAGCGCGGATGGCATCGGCCTCTTCCTCCTGGGTCTGACCCTGTGCGTTTTCCCCGCCCTCTGCCCCGCCCAGGAACTCCTCCAGCAGGCCCAGCAGCTCGCGTCGGCCAAAGGGTTTCACCAGCAGGGCACTGGCACCGGCCACATCCGCCCGCGCCTGGGCGAGCGGTCCGTGATCCGACACCATCAGCACGATGGGAATATGCGCATAATGGGGATTACCGCGAATGAGGGAGCAGGACTCGAAGCCGTCGAGCTCCGGCATTACTGCGTCCATGAACACAATGTCCGGACGGTGCGCCACCACCTTGCACAATGCATCAAAGCCATTGTCCGCCAGGTGGACCTGGAAACTGCTCCGGTTCAGCAGCGCCTGGGCGCTCTCGCGGACACGTCGACTGTCATCGACCAGCAATACCTGCACCGGCCGTGGATTGGGTGTGATTTCGGCATCCATGCCTGTCTCCTTCCGTGTAAGCCTGTCTCAGGTTTAGCACAATCCCGGCAGGTCTGCCCGCGACTGCGCGTCGCGGTGACCGCCGAGTTGCGCTATGATCTGCGCAGCATCCGGCAGGCGCAGACCTGCCCCCAACAGAACCCACAGCCAGAACCTACAGGCAGAGAGACAGATGAGCATCCGACTCGGCATCGTCATGGACCCGATCCAATCCATCAGCTACAAGAAGGACACCAGTCTTGCCATGCTCATGGCAGCACAGGAGCGGGGCTGGTCCCTGTCCTATATGGAACAGTCCGACATGTACCTGAAGGACGGCGTCGCCATCGGCCTGATGCGCGACCTGCAGGTCGCCTGGGACGAGAAACAGTGGTTTCGGCTGGGTGAGGCGAGCGAGGAGCCCCTGAGCAATCTGGACGTTATCCTGATGCGCAAGGACCCACCCTTCGACAACGAATACATCTACTCCACCTACATGCTGGAGCAGGCCGAGAGCGCGGGAACCCTGGTGGTGAACAAGCCCCAGAGCCTGCGCGACTGCAACGAAAAGCTCTTCGCCACCCAGTTCCCGCAATGCTGCCCGCCGCTGGTGGTCAGCAACAAGCCCTCCGTACTCAAGGCTTTTCATGTGGAACAGGGCGATGTCATCTTCAAACCGCTTGACGGCATGGGCGGCTCCTCCATTTTCCGCCTGCGCAAGGACGACCCGAACGTGAGCGTCATCATTGAGACGCTCACCGGCCACGGTCGCACCCCCATCATGGCCCAGCGCTTCATCCCGGAGATCGTGAACGGCGACAAGCGCATCCTGCTGATCGACGGCGAACCCGTGCCCTACGCCCTGGCACGCGTACCGGCCCGTGGCGAGACACGGGGCAATCTGGCCGCCGGTGGCAGCGGCGTGCCCCAGCCGCTGAGCGAGCGCGATCGCTGGATCTGCAGCCAGGTGAAGGACACCGTGCGGGAAAAGGGCCTGCTGTTCGTGGGCCTCGACGTCATCGGCGATTACCTGACGGAAATCAACGTCACCAGCCCTACCTGTGTCCGCGAACTCAATAGCGCGTATAATCTCGACATCGCGGGCGATCTGATGCAGTGCATCGAAGACAGGCTGGCCCGCACTCTTTAGCGGCCTGTTCAAAGCAGGTATACGGGCACGACCCAGAACTTATGGCAAAAGACAGCGATCTTTCGAACGAACGTTTCGGGTTCACCATCTTCCTGTCGGCATGTCTGCACATCATGCTTATTGCCGGCGTCGGTTTCAGCTACCTGCAGGAAAGCAACAGCGCTCCCGCCATCGAAGTCACCCTTGCTCAGTACCGCAGTGATATTGCCCCGGATGATGCCGACTTTATCGCGCAGGAGAATCAGAGCGGCAGTGGCACTCTCGATACCGCAGAAGCCCCCAGCACGCCCTTCGAATCACCCTTCCACGACGAAGTCATCCAACAGGTGGATCCCGTTCCCCAGGCGCCCGCGCCCAATCGGCAAACCGAACCGAATGACCTGGCCATCCTGAACAGCACCGATGCCGACGAACGGCTGGAGCAGCAACTGGAGGAGGAAGCGCCAGAGACAGATGCACCATTGTCGGAACAGGCGACGCCGGAAGAACTCAGCCTGGCCATCGCCAGCCTGCAGGCACAACTGGATCTGCAGCAGCAGGCCTATGCCAAGCGCCCGCGCAAGTACACCATCTCATCGGCGTCCACCCGCAAGCGCGAGGATGCGCTGTATCTGGATTCCTGGCGCAAGCGCATCGAGGCAGTCGGCAACCTCAATTACCCGGAGCAGGCACGCGACCAGCAGATCTACGGCAGCCTGCGCATGCTGGTCGCGCTGCGGCCCAATGGCTCGGTGCAGGAAATCCGCATTCTGCAAACTTCCGGACACCGGGTTCTGGACGAGGCCGCCATCAATATTGTGCGCATGGCGGCCCCCTTTGACCCTTTTCCTGCCGAAATGCGCGGCACGGTCGACATTCTGGAAATTATTCGCACCTGGCGCTTTCACCAGGGCAATTCGTTCAGCAGCCAATAGCCCAACACCAACATGACAGAAAACGAGACACATGACACCCAGTACGAAGCGAAACCGGGAACCCTGGCCGACCAGTTCCTGATTGCCATGCCGCACCTGGAAGATCCGTGGTTCAACCACACCGTCACCTATCTGTGGCGCCACGACAAGGAAGGGGCACTGGGCATCGTCATCAACAAACCGTCCTCACTGCGCCTGGCGGACTTGCTGCAGGAGTTGCAGATCGACGCGGGCGACCACCGCGGCGATATTGCCTTTCACAGCCAGCGTGTGATGAGCGGTGGACCGGTTGAAAAAAACAAGGGTTTCATTCTGCACAGCAGCGGCCCGGAGTGGGAGTACACACTGCCCATTACTCCGCGACTCAGCCTCACCATGTCCAAGGACATTCTGGCCGACATCGCGCATGGCAACGGCCCCGAACGCTATCTGGTGGCGCTGGGTTGTGCGGGCTGGGAGGCAGGACAGTTGGAACGGGAAATTTCCGAGAATGTCTGGCTCACTGCACCGGCCATTCCGGAACTGATCTTTTCCAGCGATCATGCCGGCAAGGCGGAGGCGGCGGCCTCGATACTCGGCGTCAGCCTCAGCCAGTTGTCGTCCACTGCCGGGCATTCATGATGACGCCAGGACTCTCTCATGGATAGGCTTCCTGTCAAACGGCCTGGCGAACTTGCGGTGCTCGGTTTTGACTTCGGCACGCGCCGTATCGGTGTCGCCTTCGGGCAGAGCATTACCGGCACTGCCAGCCCGCTCGATCCGATTCCGTCACGCGACGGCATTCCCGACTGGGACATCCTCGATGCGCTGGTGGCACGCTGGCAGCCAAAGGCGTTTGTGGTGGGGCTTCCCTATAACATGGATGATACGGAGAGCGAACTGCTGGTGCGGGCGCGCAAATTCGGCAACCGCCTGAACGGGCGCTATCACCTGCCCTGCTACGGAATGGATGAACGCCTGAGCTCCTTCGAGGCGCGGGGGCAACTGCTGCGGGGAGAGGCAAAGGGACAACTGGACTGTCTCGCCGCCACCCTGATTCTGGACACCTGGTTCCAGTGTCTGGCAGAAAAATTTCCGCCAGACACTCCCTGAAGGACCAGGCTGGCTGACGTCAGAACGAATCCGGCATCTTGGCCTTGGACTTCGCCGCTTCCTTCGTAATGAGGCCCTTCTGCAGAAGATCCTTCAGACACTGGTCCAGTGTCTTCATGCCAACAGATGAGCCGGTCTGAATGGCGGAATACATCTGCGCCACCTTGTCCTCACGAATCAGGTTACGAATTGCGGGCGTCCCGATCATGATTTCGTGGGCGGCAACACGCCCGCCGCCGGTTTTCTTCAGCAGTGTCTGCGAGATGACCGCCTGCAGGGATTCGGACAGCATGGAGCGCACCATCGCCTTTTCCGCCGCCGGGAACACATCGATGATACGGTCAATCGTCTTGGCGGCCGAGGTGGTGTGCAGCGTACCGAAGACCAGGTGGCCGGTTTCTGCGGCGGTCAGCGCCAGACGGATCGTTTCCAGGTCCCGCAATTCCCCCACCAGAATGATGTCGGGGTCTTCACGCAGCGCCGAGCGCAGGGCTTCGGCAAAGCCGTGGGTATCGCGATGCACCTCACGCTGGTTCACCAGGCACTTCTTGCTTTCGTGCACGAATTCGATGGGGTCCTCAATCGTGAGAATGTGTTCGTAGCGATTGTTGTTCACGTAATCCATCATCGCCGCCAGCGTCGTGCTCTTGCCCGAGCCGGTCGGCCCGGTCACCACCACAAGACCACGCGGGGTATCTGAAATCTGCTTGAACACCGGCCCCATGCCCAGTTGCTCCATGGACAGCACCTTGCTGGGAATCGTCCGGAACACTCCCGCTGCACCACGGTTCTGGTTGAACGCATTGACCCTGAAACGGGCCAGGTTCGGCACCTCGAAAGAGAAGTCTGTTTCCAGAAACTGCTCATAGTCCTTGCGCTGCTTGTCGTTCATGATCTCGTAGATCAGACCGTGCACTTCCTTGTGATCCATGGCGGGGACATTGATCTTGCGTATGTCACCATCGACACGAATCAGTGGCGGCATACCCGCGGTGATATGCAAATCCGAGGCGCCCTGCTTGACACTGAAGTTGAGTAATTCGGTGATATCCATTGTGATGCCTGCCCTTGGTAACGAGAGCCGTTACGGCTGTGTTATAGTGGCCGCGCCCCCGTTCCGGGGCATGGCCGGTGCGGGATATCGGCCGGTTGAAGCCGGACTCGTGACGCGGTGAAAGCATGGCAAGCATAGCAGAAAACATTTCCACTGTTCGCACGCAGATCACAAACGCCGCCCGCGCTGCCGGGCGCCCGGAAACCGCCGTGCGACTGCTGGCAGTAAGCAAGACACAGACTGTGGCATCCGTGCAGGAAGCCTATGATGCAGGACAGCGCGAATTCGGCGAAAACTACGTGCAGGAAGCACTGGAAAAGATTGCCGCCCTGAACCTGCCCGAGATCATCTGGCACTTCATCGGCCCCATCCAGTCCAACAAGACGGCGGAAATTGCCACCCACTTTGACTGGGTGCAGGGCGTGGACCGCATCAAGATCGCCAACCGGCTGAGTGCACAACGACCCGCCGAGCGTGGCCCCCTGCAGGTCTGCGTACAGGTGAACCTGTCTCTCGAAGACAGCAAATCAGGCGTCGCACTGGAAGATGCAGCCAGCCTCTGTGAGCATATCGCCAGCCTTCCGGGCCTGTGCCTGCGCGGCCTGATGGCGATTCCGGCACCCAGTACGGACCCCGAGCAGCAACGCGCCACCTTCCGCCCCCTCGCCCGGCTGTTCCAGGAGCTTCAGGGGCGCTACCCGCAGATGGATACGCTGTCGATCGGCATGAGTGCCGACTTCGAGGCTGCTATCGCCGAAGGTTCCACCCTGGTGCGCATCGGCACCGCCCTGTTTGGCGCCAGGCACCCTGGACCCAAACCCCTAGGCGCCAAGTGACTCCTCACCCTTGAGCGGGCAACCGCAGTGCGCGCACTGCTTGCGGAAAGGATTGAGGAAATAGGATTTGACGAAAAACTGTTCGTGACAGTCCGGGCAACGCTTGGACGCCACATTGACACCGAACCCCGCATAGAGCGCCATATAGGCCAGCATGATCAGATTGGTCTCATTGCCAGCCTGCAGCACCCGCATCACCGCCACCACATAGACGGGAAAGGTCCAGAAGCAGACAAACAGCCGGTTCCTGGCACGACGAATCTCCTTGAGGCGTCTGTTGCGGCGTTCCTGTTCCTGCTGCTGCTCTGTACTGCTGTGCTCTTCTGACATGGCATCCTCATGCGGTCAATACGCCCCCTGGAGGCTTCTGCCCCCGGAGTGTACACGGTGCTATAGCGGTTTTTGAGGGGCAATGCGGTTTTTGTTGTGAAACAGTCCCGCAAACTTGATGGCCCGGACTGTCGGGGCCGCAGAATACCTGTGCTAAACTCAGCGCAAAACAAGCCCCGGCGCGGACCGGGCCCGAGTAGCGATCCCCTGTCATGGAACAAAGCCCTATCCTCAACGCTCTGATTGCCGCCGAGCATCTCACCGATGGGGAGTTGCTGGTCAATGCACTGCGCAAGGCGGGTTACAGCGTTCATGCCGAGCCGGTGGCTGACGAGTCCGCGCTGCGCGATCAGCTTCTTCGGATGCGCTGGGACGCGCTGTTCCTGCTTCCCGGCGATCACTGCTCTTCGCCGCCCCGCCTTTTCACCCTCTTGAGCGAACTGTCTCTGGATGTCTGCTGCATTGCGCTGGGGACACCATGCGACGCAAAGGGCAAGCCCTTGTCCCTGCCGGAGGGCTGTATCACCGGCACCGCCACCGATTTCGGCAACCCCGGGGAAGTCAGCCAACTTCTGCGAATGGTGCGTCATGAGCTGAAGGGATTGGCGGTGCGACGCGAGCTGCGCAGCACCAACACGGCCCTGACGGAATTGCAGGAACGCTACCACCTGCTGCTGCAGAGCAGCTCGGACGCCGTGGCCTATTTGCATGAAGGCCTGCATGTCTATGCCAACGATGCCTATGTGGCGATGTTCGGCTTTGCGTCGGAGGATGAGCTCAGGCAGCAGGGCTTCCTGGATCTGGTAGACCCCCAGGATGTTGATCGCGTGCGGGAATACCTGCGCCAGTGCAGCAATCATCAGGACAGCAATTGCGTCTTCCTGGGCACCACCGCTCCTCATTCCCTGTCACGTTTGAGCATGCAGTGTGCCTCCTCCCGCTTCGAGGATGAGCCCTGCACACAGATTATCGTGCGCCCGGCGGCGGGCAATATTGCCCAGCAACAGCGGCTTCGCCAGCAGGAGAGCATGGATCTGCTGACCGGCCTGCTCAACCGCAACGCCATCAATGCCCGTATCGACCAGGCCATCGCCGAGGGCATCTACGAGCACAGAACCCGTGCAGTCCTGATGATCAAGCTGGAAGAGTTCACCGATCTTGTCCTGCTGGCCGGTAAATCGGTGGCCAACCTGCTGCTGGCCGATGTGGCGCACCTGGTTCAGAGCCATCTGCCGGAAGATGCAGTCATGGGTCATTATGGCGACGGCGAGTTCGTGGTGCTGCTGGCCACGGAAACCCGACTCGCGCAGGAGCCATTCCTGGCAGAGCTCGCCTCCCGACTCAACCTGGGCCTGCACACCCTCCAGCCCGCGGGTGCCAACCTGAGTTTCGGAGCAGGCGTGGCGATCGTGAATGAATTGACGCCTTCCGCGCCGGTGGTGGTTGATCGGGCCCGTCACAATCTGACCGTGCAGGCAAGACAGGCCCAAACCCCTGTCCGCGACACCCCCTATGGCACTGCCGACGCGATGTTCCACCGCCTGGAGTCCGCATTCGTGCAGGAAGACTTCGTTCTGGTGTTCCAGCCCGTCGTGAACCTGAAGGAAGACGGCATTGAACGCTACGAAGTCCGCATCCGCCTGCAGGACCACGACAATCTGATTTATCCACCCCGTTTTCTGGAACTGGCCAATCAGCACGGCCTGGGGGAGAAGATCGACCGCTGGGTCTGCACAAAGTCGCTGCAACTGCTGCGGGAGCGCAACAATCCCGCGCTGAAGCTGACACTCAACCTGACCCACAACTCTATCGTCAGCCCTGAGTTCCTGCCGTGGCTGCGCCAGCAGATGCAGAACGAGCGCATCATGGCAAGCCAGGTCAGCCTGCAGATCAGCGAGCTGGACATCGTCAGTTCACCGGAGCAGGTCCGGGTGTTCTGCGATCAATTGAAGGCATTGGGGCTTGATCTGTCGATTACCCATTTCGGTTGCACCCTGGGGCAAGAACCACTGGAGGACGCCACCTTCATCAAACTCGACAAGTCCCTGCTGGAGAACATCGACACCGATGTCGCGCAACGGGACAGGCTCAATACCACCGTGTCCAGCCTGCATGCCCGCGGCCTGCTGGTCATTGCGCCCATGATCGACAGCATCGACCTGCTGCCCTATCTGTGGCAGGCCAATATCAACCTGGTACAGGGCAACTGTCTGCAGGAGCCCAGCGCCAGCATGGATTTTCGTTTCGTGCAGGATGAAGAAATCACCCTGGACTCGTTTCAGTAAGCCTTTAATGACCCTTTTATAACGCCAGCCATGAGAACCTTCCGTGTCCGATCTTGAGCAATCTGCCCCGCAAGCCGCCCAACAAACCCAGGCAAGATCCGGCTCACGTCTGCGCCTGGGGCAGAAATTTGCACTGGCCGTCACAGCCCTGATGATCCTGGCCATGTGCGTCTACTGGCTGCTGACCAACCAGACCACCGAAAACATTCTGCGCCAGCAGGCCGACAGTCTTGGCAACACGCTGGCCCGGCAGACGGCCATTCTGGTCACCGAACTGGTGCTGGCGAACGATCTGGTGAGCATGAACGTGCTGCTCAACCAGTTGACCCGGGAAGAGGCCATCGCCCAGGTCGCCGTGCTCAGCATTGATGATCAGGTCATTGCCATCGCGGGCACCTCCGTGAACCCCACCGGTACGGACGCCACCCCGCGCAGCGATCTTTTCGGCAGCTACGTCGCTCCCATCGCCCTGCAGGACTCGCTGGCCGGCTATGTCCGCGTCAACCTGGATGAGCGTTATATTGAACAGGGCGTCACCCGCAACTTCCTGTTCATGCTGACCGCCCTGTTCCTGCTGGTGCTTGCCGGCATCAGCGTCTTCTACGCCATGACACAGCATCTGGTGGGCTTTCCCCTGCGCATGCTGACCGGTGCAATCCAGAGCACCCGGCACGGAGAGCCTGCTCTGAGCCCCTTTGATGATCGCGGCGACGAAGTTGGCGCTGCGATCCGCCAGTACAACCGTCTGCTGGAAGACCTGCAGGACGATGAAACCCGCCAGCTCATCTTCGGACCGGAGCCCGAGCCGGACCCCGTGGCCAAAGCCGCAGCCCTGTACCGCCGACCCGGCAGCGCGTTTGTCAGCATCCTGTGCATGAGTATCAGCAATTACCGGGCGGCCCTGCATCAACTGGCGCCGGACGAAACCATCGAACTGCTGAACACCTACTATTTCTACATCCACAAGGTCTCCCGCCTGTACAACGGCAATATCGAGAAGTGTGCGGGGGATGAGATTCTGATTACCTTCGGGGCGGCCCAGGCCGACGATGAGCACTGCTTCCACGCCGTCTGCGCCGCCCTGCTGTTTCTGGAAATTGCCGCCACTCTGGCACGGGAACTGGAGGCACAGGGCCTGCCAGCCCTGCAGTTCCGCGCAGGGCTGCACTGCGGGGAATTGCTGACCGGGGTGCTCTCCTCACTGGAACAGAACACCTATACCGTAGCAGGGGAAAATCTGGCGCTGACGCGAGTCATCTGCAGCGAAGCGCCGGTAGACACCCTGATCATCAGCGAGGCCGCCTACACCCTGGCCGACGCCGATGGCCGCCTGGTCACGGAAGAGTTCACCGACGTCGCGGACGATACCCACGGCGAGTTCATCAAGACCTGGCTGGTCGAGGAAGCCCGGCACAATTACAAGGCTCTGCTGGAACGTCAGGTCGAACACCTGCTGGCAGAGGAAGTGGTACTCTGACCCCCTTTGTCAGAATTTCAGGATGCCGGTAAGCTGTCCTCAGGCACTTTGAATTTTTGCCGTGCAACAGGAGCCGCGCTTTTGGATATCACATTTCCGGTCTGTCATCTTTTCTACTATCCGACACAGGTCATCCTGGTCGATGACGACCCCGACTTTCTCGACGCCGTCAGCCTGGTGTTGCCCCGCGACCTGAGCTACCGGCTGTTTCAGTCACCGCGGGACGCACTCAATTACATCAACGCGGCCCATCAGCATGCGGATATTATCCGGCGCGTCTACTCCTCCTATAAAACCGGCCCCTTTGACTCCGATACCCTGACTCACATCGAGATCAACGAGATCTATAAGGAAATCTACAACCCGGAACGGTTCAGCACGCCCAGCGTCGTGGTGGTGGACTATTCGATGCCGTCCATGAACGGGCTGGAGCTGTGCGCCAGCCTGACCAATCCCTATATCAAGCGCATTCTGCTCACCGGGCAGGCAGATACCGACCTGGCGGTGCAGGCCTTCAACGAGGGACTGATCGACCAGTTCATCAGCAAGAAGGATCACGATCTGGAAGCCAAACTGACCCGCTCCATCGCCACGCTGCAGCAACACTATTTCAGCAAGAGCTTCAAACTCATCACCGACCCTGTCATCGCCAACAGTCAATGCCGCTTCATCAACAACCCCGATTTCATCGACTACTTCAATGCGGTGCGGCAACGACACAAGATCATTGAATACTATTTGATCGACGAACCCTATTCCGGGTTTCTGATGCTGAATGAAGAAGGTCAACTGTTCATCCTGCTGATCACGACCCAGGAGCGCCTGCGGGAAAATCTTCTGCAGTGCCAGCGGCTGGGAGTGGACAAGACACTGTGCGAGCACATCAACAAGGGAGAGGTGATGCCGCTTTTCAACATCGCCGATGACGATGAACACATTCAGGCCCTGCTGAAAACGGACTGGCAGAAGTACTACACCCCCGCCCACCGGGTGTCGCCGGAATCCGCCTACTATTGTTCCCTTCTGGATCAGAACAACGCGGAAAGACTTGTGCGAAAATTCTTAGCGGACAGCGTGCACTCTTACAAAAAGTACATGCAGACGCCCGTTCCCACCGCTAAATATCTTCACTGAGTGGCAGTACAGGAAAGTTCAGCGTGAAGCGCGTGTACTTTCCTGGCTCTGAACTTACGACGATATCACCACCAAAGTTCTTCATGGTACGTTTGCAGAACGCGAGCCCGGCTCCGGTGCCATTGCTACGCGTGCTAAAGAAGCCATCGAAAATCAGCGGCAGAATGGCCGCCTCGATACCGAGCCCTGTGTCTTCAAATATAATTGTGTGCGAATTTTCTGACACCGCTGTCGCAATCTTGATACGCCCTCGTCCCGCAGATTCGATACTGTACAGCGCATTCTTGATCAGATTGAACAGGACATAGACCATCAGAGACTGAATGCCCAGGAAGGGAAAGTCCTGTTCCAGCGCCAGATCAATTCTGTCACGCTCCATGCGCTTGAAGGGATACTGGGCAAGCGCCTCCTCCACACAGGTCACCGCAAAACATTGTGTAAAGCGTGAAGGATCAAGCTGCTGATCATTCAGATTGACCAGCAACAGATCAATGACATGATTTGCCTGATCCACCATGGCGCGCACGCGGGGCCCTGTCTGCCCGAGCGCATCCAGCAGCTCATCCCGGATATAGGGAAACGTTTCCGGCTGCTGTGCGTGCGCATATCGATAGGCTGCAATCAGCTCGGGAAGATAAGAGTCCACGCCTGAAATGCTTGCCCGCACCCCCGACAATGGCGTTCTCATCTCGTGCGCGATCGTCGCACTCAGCGTTGCGAGTGCCGCCGATTTCTCTGCGAACGCCCGTGCCTGTCGACCACGCTCTTGCTGTTCATGGTCGATTCGCTCAAGCGCAATCGCAAACTGCCGGGTAAAAAACGCCAGCATGGGTTGCAGTTCTGCGTACTCACTGGCATCGGTGGTCAACATCACCATCGCCAGCAGTTTGTCGTTCCGGGTCACTGGAATGGCAATATTCGCACGCATAGC
>JACKOJ010000002.1 GCA_024234325.1 Pseudomonadales bacterium
ACGTTGACCTGTACCTGCAGGGTGCCGGCATTGTTACGCCCCAGCACACGCATGTTCTGGCCGCCGGGAATGGTGCCGTTGGTGATGACGCCACCAGAGACAGTGAGTTGCAGGTTGCTGATCTCGGCTTCCATGCGGCGCTGGGTGTCCACCTGCTGGAAGACGACGGCGACCTTATAGGTGTAGGTGCCATCGTTCAAGGCATTGGGCACCATGTTGAAGCTGAAGCTGGGAATGCCGACGCCGTTGGTGGTGGGCACATCAACAACGGTCTGCACCTCCCCCAGCGAGGAAATCGTGGGCGACTGAGCGGAGAATGTGGTGCCACTGCCACCGGAAATCTGCACCTGATCGTTCTGCAGGGTCACTGTCTGGCCCAGGGCGCTGGAGCCACTGACGACCATCAGGGCTGCAAGGATGGATTGGCTCAGGATGCGCTTTTTATGCTGCTCTGCGTTGATCATGCTCTGTCCTTGATTTCTTTAAGGTGCTTGAGTGTTGTTAACTGACGCAGGGCGTTGCGCCGGTCATGAAATTATGAGTTCTGAATTAAACCTGAAATCGCTGGTTTATGCCAGACGTTTTGGCCATATATCCCCATGTTTAGTCAAACCTTTCTGCCCGCTTGTACCGCGCAGTTGGTCGGGCGCTGTCTTCTTACAGTCTCAGCCCCAGCTGCAATCCGACATAGCCATAGGGCTTGTCGGCAAAAGAGCCGCTTAAGGGATTGTTATAGTGGGGGATCACGCCGAGAAACTGGTTGCTGAACAGCTTGCCGGTGAAGCTGACGTGCACATCGGGAGTTACCCAGTAGGAGACGCTGCCACGCAGGGTGTGATTGCTGTGCTCGCTTACTGTTCCCAGATTATCGCCCCTCAGAAAAGACGGCAGTACACTGTTGGAGGGCGGGGCCACAATATCGGTCTTGCTGTTGTTTACTCGCAGGAACTCGTAACTGAGTTGCACGGGAATGCGGGGGGTAAGTTGCCAGTGCACGCTGGCGCCGAGCATGTAGTGCCGGTCTTCCATGTCAAAGTGCTGATAGAAATCGTCCACCAGTTGCTCCAGCACGATGTCGGCACTGGTGCCGGAGCTGGCGCTGGTCTCGCCATAGCCAGCCCATACCGTGGTCGCCATGGTGCTGCTGAGAGGTGCGGAGTAGAGCAGGCGTGCCTGCCAACCCTCGTCTTCCATGGAGTCCAGGCGGAAGGTCTGTGGGTCGGTAAAGGTGACGATGAAGTTCTCATTGATGGTGACGCGATCGAAATGCCCCTCATAATCGTCGGTCACATTGCGGGTGCGCATGACTTCCAGGGCGGCGGCATGCCAGGGGCCGCTGTTGTCGTAATAGCCGGATTCAAAGAAATTCCACTTGAATCCGTAGGCGGTGGCAGTGGTGCTGAGGCCGTTGCTGATATCGGTCAAGCCAATGGAGGCGATCTCTCCCAGCTCGATTTTAAGATCCTGTTCCTGGTGGCGATAAAACACACTCAGACTGGACGTGAGGCCAAACTGCACTTCTGCGCGTTGCCCCTGTAAATCACCACTATTACCCACCAGCTTGCGCGTGCCGGCCAGCAGATCGCTGCGGATGTTCAGGAAATCGATGGTGTCATTGACCATTACCTTGCCCAGGCTCAATTCAGCGTCAAGGGCATCGATGGTATAGGCGCTCGGGTTTTCGGTGCTGATCCAGCCAAGGGGGGTGTCAGCCAGGCTGTCATTGCCCACGAGAAGGCAGGGCAGGCAGAGGGCGATTTTTCTGACATAGGTCATTTTTAGCGGATTCCTGAGTCGCGGAACGAGATAGGGACACAAGTCCGGGCGCATCGGAGCAGGGCCATTTCAAGGACGCTCGAAGCTTACTGAGTGCATGGGTCAAAGTCCAGAGAGTCGCTGATAATAATTCCTTATAAATGAATAACATTGCCTCTGTATTTCAAGTGCCTTTCGGCCCGGGGAAGGATGACGGAATAGGCAGAGAATTTTTTGTGCCATTGGCGATCATATCGGATACACTTAGCGGCGCTTTAATGTCTTTCAAGAGTGTTCCCGAGAGCACCTTCAGCACCCGCCTGCGGAATGTTTCCTAAGCATTTGTTTCCGCTGGCTTTACGAACCAGAGTCATCCATGCGTTTGAAATGTATTAAATTAGCCGGTTTCAAGTCTTTCGTTGATCCCACCACCGTCAATTTTCCCAGCAATCTCTGCGCCGTCGTTGGCCCCAATGGCTGCGGCAAATCCAACATCATCGATGCCGTGCGCTGGGTGATGGGGGAGAGCTCCGCCAAGAACCTGCGTGGCGAGAACATGACGGACGTCATTTTCAACGGTTCCGGCGGGCGCAAGCCGGTGGGCCAGGCCAGTATCGAGCTGGTCTTCGACAACAGCGACCACCGCATCAAGGGCGAATACGCCCAGTACAACGAGATTTCCATCAAGCGCAAGGTGTCCCGTGACGGCACCTCGGGCTATATGCTCAACGGCGCCAAGTGTCGTCGCCGTGACATCACCGACATCTTCCTGGGCACAGGTCTGGGGGCGCGCAGCTACTCCATCATCGAACAGGGCATGGTGTCACGTCTCATCGAATCCAAGCCGGAAGAGTTGCGCATCTTCATCGAGGAAGCTGCGGGCATCTCCAAGTACAAGGAGCGCCGCCGCGACACCGAGAACCGCATCAAGCGCACCCGCGAAAACCTGGAACGCCTGACCGACCTGCGTGAAGAGCTGGGTCGCCAGTTGCAGCATCTGCACCGCCAGGCCCAGGCCGCCGAGAAGTACGGCGAATTCAAACAGCAGGAGCGGGAGCTGACCGCCCAGCACAATGCCCTGCGCTGGCAGGCCCTGAATACCGAGCTGGAAGCGAAGCAGGCGATCATTCGTGATCTGGAGATCAAGATCGAGGCGGCCGTGGCTGACCAGCGGGCGGTGGATGCCCAGATCGAAAAACACTTCGTGGACAACGCCGACTTCAACGAACAGCTCAGCGAGATTCAGGGCCGCTACTACAGTCTGGGCAATGACATTGCCCGTATCGAACAGTCCATCGAGCACCACATCGAACGCACGGCGCAGCTCAAGCGCGACCTGCTGGAAACCCAGGAAGGCTATGGCCTGACCCAGAGCGAGCTGGAGAGCGACCTCAGCAGGCTCAAGGCCTTCGAGGAAGAACTGGAAATTGTCTCGCCGAACCTGGAGGAAGCCCAGGCCGTGGAGGAGGAGTCTGCCTACGCGCTGGAGGAGGCCGAGTCCCGCATGCAGCAGTGGCAGCAGGAATGGGACGAGTTCAACCAGCGTGCCGAGGAGCCGCGCCAGATCGCGGAAGTGGAACAGTCCCGCATCCAGCAACTGGAAAAAATTGTCGAGCGCGGTCTGGACCGCAAGGCGCGCCTGCAGGACGAAATGAAGTCTCTGGGGGACAACCCGGAGCAGGGCGTGATCGACGAGCTCTCCATTGAGGTTTCACGTCTGGAGGAGCAACTCGAAACCCATCAGAACAGCAACAGCACACTTGCCGAACAAATCGAGGCGGAGCGCAGCAACGGTCAGTCCGTCGCCAGCGACCTGGACCGTGCCCGCAGCGAACTGCAGAGCCTGAAGGGGCGTGCCGCCTCGCTGGAGGCGCTGCAGAAAGCGGCGCTGGGACGCAACAACGAAGGCATGAACCGCTGGCTGCAGAGCCACAAGCTGAACGAGAGCAAGCGCCTGGGCGAGAGCATCCGTGTGAGTTCCGGCTACGAAGCTGCCGTGGAAGCCGTGCTGGGCGACTATCTGCAGAGCGTCTGCGTGGAGCGCATCGACAGCGTGGAGTCCCTGCTGTCCGAGCTGCCCGCAGGCCTGCTTTCACTCGTGGAAACCGGCGTGGTCAGCGACAAGCCCGCCACCGACGCCTCCCGGGTGGCCCTGGCCAGCAAGATTCAGTCGGATTGGGACAGTGCAGGCCTGCTGGCTGGCATTTACGTCGCCGACGATATGGCCGCGGCCCTGCCACTGCGCGGCAAGCTCGCCGCCAATGAGTCTGTCGTAACCCGTCAGGGCGTATGGTTGGGCAAGGCCTGGATCCGTGTGCGCAAGGCCGCTGACGAGAAAGCCGGCCTGCTGGAACGCAAGGGCGAGATATCTCGCCTGGAAGAACAGATTGCATTGCAACAGGCTCGGGTGGACGAGCTGCTGGAGCTACAGGGGCAGTCCCGTCAGGCACTGCGCGACCTGGAATCCCAGCGCGAAGACGTGCAGCGCCTGATCGCCCAGACTGCCCGCCAGTACAGCGAACAGAAATCCCAACTGGGCGCCCGCCTGATGAAGGTGGAGCAGACGACCTTGCGCCGCGAGCGCCTGCAGCACGAACTGGATGAACTGCTGCGTCAGTTGAGCGTGGAGCAGGAGAACACCGCGCTGGCCCGCTCCAATCTGCAGTCCGCTCTGGACGCGATGGAGCAGGACACCGAGCGTAAGGAACAGTTGCTGCAGCAGCGCGACGAGCGCCGCGAAGCGCTGGACCAGATTCGCCAGAAGGCGCGCCACGACAAGGACGCCTGCCATCAACTGGCTCTGCAGCAGCAGTCGCTGCAGTCCCAACTGCGTTCCGTGCGCGACACCATGGATCGTATGGCATCCCAGGTGCAGCGTGCGAAAGAGCGCATCGAATCGCTCACCCGGCAGCTTGCCGATTCCGACGAGCCGCTGGAGATGAAGCGTGCGGAGCTGGAGACCCAGTTGCAGAAGCGTCTGGAAGTCGAAGAGCAACTGAATATTGCCAAGGCGAAGGCAGACAGCAACGAGCACACCCTGCGCCAGTTGGAACAGCAGCGCTCTCATTTCGAGCGCACCGCGGGTGCCCTGCGCGAACAGATGATGGAACACCGCCTGCGCAGCGAGGGCGATATGGTCAAGCGTGAGGCCCTGCAGGAGCAATTGCACGAGGCCCGTTACGATCTGCAGACAGTGCTGGCGAATCTGCCGGAGGAACTGGACCAGGCAGCCTGCGAGCGGGAACTGGAAGCCATCGCCAACCGCATTCAGCGCCTCGGGGCCATCAACCTGGCGGCGATTGACGAATACAAGCAGCAGTCGGAGCGCAAGGTCTATCTGGATTCCCAGAACGACGACCTGGAACGCGCGCTGGTCACCCTGGAAAACGCGATTCGCAAGATCGACAAGGAGACCCGTACGCGTTTCAAGGAAACCTTTGACAAGATCAACGCGGGCCTGCAGGACCTGTTCCCCAAAGTGTTCGGTGGCGGCCACGCCTACCTGGACATGACGGGCGAAGACCTGCTGGACACCGGGGTGGCGATCATGGCGCGCCCGCCGGGCAAGCGTAACAGCACCATTCACCTGCTCTCGGGCGGTGAAAAGGCCATGACCGCGATCGCGCTGGTGTTCTCCATTTTCCAGCTCAACCCGTCACCGTTCTGTATGCTGGACGAGGTGGATGCGCCGCTGGACGATGCCAACGTCGGCCGTTACGCGAATCTGGTGCGGGAAATGTCCAGCGCGGTGCAGTTCGTGTTCATCACCCACAACAAGCTGACCATGGAAATGGCAAATCAGCTACTCGGTGTTACCATGCACGAACCCGGGGTTTCGCGTATTGTGGCCGTGGATATCGCCGAGGCAGCAGAGCTGGCGGCGATGTAAGAAAATGCATATCGCCTGCCCTGCAGGCGAAAGTTTGAGTCAACCCGCAGAAGCCTGCCCTGCAGGCGATGGATATGAACCAGAACAACATGCCAACGGCAATCCAGGAGACAAAGCAGTAACATGGGCCTTCGCGAACTCCTCATCCTGATCCTCATTCTTGCCATCGTGGCCGTCATTCTGCGTGGCCTGTATGTTGCCCTGAAGGCCCGGCGCGGGCAGTTGCGCATGCAACTGGAAAAGAATATTCCGCAATACGATACCGAAGAACTGCTCATGTCCGAGCTGCCCAATGGCGGTGCCCGTCTGGTGGAGCGCTCCTTTGCCAAGGTGGTGAAACAGAATTCGGAACTCTCGGCCCGGGATCGCGTGCGTTATGGCAAGGGGAAGGGGGAATCCGCCATCCCCGTGCTGATGGATACCGTGGGAGACGATGAGGAAGAACATGAGGACGAGGAGTCCGTGTCTGCCCCCCGTCAGTCCAGCGTGGCCAGTGCCCGTGAGGCAGCCCGGCAGAAACATCTGCAGGGGCAGGGCTTCAAGCCGGTGCATCGTCCCATCGACCGTCTGGCAGCACAGGCTGCAGGCAGCACTTCTCCCTCCATCTCCGAACCGGAAGAGCCGGAAGACGATTACGAGGATTTTTTCGAGGATCCTCTGGATGCATCACCGCTCTCCGTTGAGGACGATCCCCTCATTGATGCCGCAGGAAATCGTCACGGCTTCGACGATGACGCGTCTCTGGATGATGAGCCCGAGTACTTCGACGAGAATGCCGACGACGAAGACTATGAGGACGACGATTACGACGACGAGGCTTTCGATGACGAGGAAGAGCCTGACAGTGACCAGGCTTTCCACGACAAGCCTTTTGACGACGAGTCCGATGAAGATGATGACGGGCAGGACGATCTTGACGATGAGTACGAGGATGAACCCGAGGACTCGGACGACTACGATGACACTTCCAATGAGGAGGACTGGCAGGACGACGAAGAGCCCGAGTCCTGGGAAGACGAAAACGACGCCGAAGACGAGGAACTGGACTACGCGGACATCGCCGAGGAGTTCGATGACGTCTATGGCGAGCCGGAGACCGACGACGAGCAGGACCATGAGCACGACACGGAACAGGACGATGAGCCGGATGAACTGCTGGACGGCTATGATGAGTCCAACGATGGTTGGGACGACGAGCCAGAGCCACAGGAAGCTCCTGTCAGTGCTCCGCGCCGCTGGCTGAAATGGGCGGGCAAGAAGTTTTCCGGCATGGGCGCTGCTCACGAAGAGCCAGTGCGCGAACGTGATTTCCATGGCCATGATCGTGCCGAACCCGTCATTGGTCTCGATCCCGTGGAAGAGGAAGAGAGCAGGCCAGCCGCCGCACCGGCTCCGCGCGTAAAAGAGCCGCACGCGAAAGAGAAGGTGCCGGATGCTCCCCGTCAGGCCCGAGCGCCTCTGGATAAATCACGCCAGGCGACCCTGTTCGATGATGAGCAAACAGACGCGGACGACGGCCCAGAGGACGATCCGCTGGACGCTTACGAAGAACCTGTTGCACAGGAGGCAGCGGCGGCGCCTGCTGCCCACCAGGAGCGGAGCAGGAAAGACGATGCTGCCCAGGATGCCGGGGCACAGGAGTACAGCGAGGTGCTGGTCATCAACGTGATGGCGAAGCCTGATCGCGAGTTCGCGGGCGTTGATCTGCTGCCAGCCCTGCTGGGCCTGGGGCTGCGCTTTGGTGACATGAATATTTTCCATCGCCATGTGGACAGCCAGTCGGGCAGCCCGGTGCTGTTCAGCGTGGCCAACATGCTGAACCCTGGTACTTTCGATCTCAACCAGATCAATGATTTTGCCACCCGGGGCGTGTGTTTCTTCATGACCCTGCCCAATGTGGCCAACAGCATGCAGGCCTTTGACCGCATGCTGGATGCCGCGCAGCAACTGCGCATGACACTGGATGGCGACCTGAAGGACGATGTGCGCAGCGTCATGACGGCACAGACCATCGAACACTACCGCCAGCGCGTGCGGGATTTTGACCTGCGGCAATTGCGTCAGCACAAATGAGCAGCAATACGGATTCCCCACAGGGTGTGCAGGCAGAACTTCAACGCCTGCGCACCGCCATCGCCCATCACGACTATCTCTATCACACGCTGGACTCTCCCGAGATTCCGGACGTGGAGTACGACCGGCTGTTTCAGCAGCTTGAGGCGCTGGAGCAGGCTCACCCCGAACTGGTCACGGCGGATTCCCCGACCCAGCGCGTGGGGGCACAGCCGCTGAGCAGCTTCGAGCAGGTCACGCACGAGATTCCCATGATGTCTCTCGCCAAGGTCTTCAATGGCGAAGATCTGCAGGACTTTGAGGAGCGCATCCGCAAGCGTCTCGATACGGACGCTGCCATTGCTTACAGTTGCGAACCCAAGATTGACGGGGTTGCCGTCAGCCTGCTGTACGAACAGGGGGCGCTGGTACGGGCGGCCACCCGTGGCGACGGCGTGACGGGCGAGGACATCACCCACAACGTGCGCACGATCCGCGACGTGCCGCTGCGCTTGCGAGAGCAGGCAGATACACCCATGCCCGCACGCCTGGAAGTGCGCGGCGAGATCTACATGAGCCGGGCAGGCTTTGAGAGTATGAACGAAGAGGCCGTGAAGTCAGGGGCCAAGACCTTCGTCAATCCACGCAATGCGGCGGCGGGCACCCTGCGCCAGCTCGATCCTGCGATTGCCGCCGCGCGACCGCTGCACATGTTCTGTTACAGCGTCGGCGTAGTGGACGGTTGCGACTTGCCGCAGACCCTGAGTGAAACCTTCGGCCTGCTGCAGTCCTGGGGGCTGCGGGTAAACCCCGAGCGTGCCGTGGTCACGGGCGCAGAGGCCTGCCTTGCCTATGCAGCGAAATTGCTCGAACGCCGTGCAGCGCTCGACTATGAGATTGACGGCGCCGTCATCAAGGTCAACCGCCTGAAGCTGCAGGACGAGCTCGGATTCAATGCCCGCACTCCGCGCTGGGCCATGGCCTATAAATTTCCGGCTGAGGAGGTTTCCACGGTCGTGCGCGATGTGGAGTTCCAGGTCGGACGTACTGGAACCATTACCCCGGTTGCCCGCCTGAGCCCCGTGTTTGTTGGCGGCGTCACGGTCAGCAATGCCACATTGCACAATATGGCAGAGATTGCCCGTCTGGGCCTGCAGATCGGCGATACCGTAATCGTGCGCCGCGCCGGGGATGTCATCCCTAAAATCGTCAAGGTCATGAATAAAGCGGACGATGATGAGCCTGAGACACCCGAAGAGGAACAGGTGGAGCGCCGACCGGTAGTGATGCCCAGCCATTGCCCCGCCTGTGGCTCTGAAGTGGAAGCAGCAGGCGAGGTGTTGTTCCGCTGCAGTGGTGGCCTGGTATGCCCGGCCCAGCGCAAGGAGGCCATCCGGCATTTCTGTGCCCGTGCGGCGCTGGATATCGAGGGCCTGGGCGACAAGCTGATCGAGCAACTGGTAGACCGGCACATGGTCAAGGATGTGGCCGACGTCTTCCATTTGAACGGCGAGGAATTGGCCGGCCTGGAGCGTATGGCGGAGAAATCCGCAAACAATTTGCTCGCGGCCATCGACAAAGCTCGTAGTACCACACTGCCACGCTTCCTGTTCGGGCTGGGGATTCCGGAGGTGGGAGAAGCGACAGCCTTGGCGCTGACGCAGCACTTTGGCAATCTGGAGGCCTTGATTACGGCGGATCAGGCCGCATTGGAGGCTGTAGAGGATGTCGGGCCGGTAGTGGCCGCGCACATCGTGCATTTTTTCTCGAACGAAGACAATCTGGAGGTGATCCGTCGCCTGCAGACTGCGGGTGTGCACTGGCGGGATGAAGAGGTTGCAGAGCAGTCGGACATGCTCGACGGCCAGACCTTCGTACTGACCGGCACGCTGGAGGTGATGACCCGGGACGAGGCCAAGGCGCGTCTGCAGGCGCTGGGTGCCAAGGTCGCTGGCAGTGTGTCGAAGAAGACCACCTGGGTGGTGGCCGGGCCGGGCGCCGGTTCCAAGCTGGACAAGGCCGTGGAGCTGAACGTCCCGGTAATGGACGAGCCGCAGTTCCTGGCCTTTCTGCAGGAACAGGAGGGGCTGCTGTAGGAGCGCTGCCCTGCAGGCGAAAGGAAGTCGTAGAAGCCTGCCCTGCAGGCGACCGAACACCACTGAACGTGAGGAGGGCACATGCAAAGAACACTGCTATTGCTGGGCGCATCCCTGACCCTGACGTCCTGCCTGAATTCAGCCCCGAAAAATGCCGCCGATGCCTGCGAGATCTTTGAAGACAACCGTGCCTGGTTTCGAGCGGCCGCCGACGCGGAGAAGCGCTGGGGCGTGCCCATCTCGGTGTCCATGGCGTTCATCTACCAGGAATCCGCCTTCCGCTCCCGTGCCAAACCTGCCCGCACCCGCATTCTGTGGGTTATTCCCGGCCCCAGGCCTTCAAATGCCTACGGCTATGCCCAGGCGCTGGAGAGTACCTGGAACGAGTACCGGGAGGTCACGGGCAACACCCGCGCGAAGCGCAGCAACTTTGCCGACGCCGTGGATTTTATTGGCTGGTACAACGCCAACTCCTATCGCCGCAACAATATTGCGCCGCACGATGCCCGCAACCTGTATCTGGCCTACCACGAGGGCAATACCGGGTTTGCCCGGCGCACCTACGCTGACAAGGCCTGGTTGCTGGAAACGGCGGATCGGGTGCAGAGCAATGCCGACCGCTATCAGAGCCAGATCGATCGCTGTGCCGACGAACTGGGCAAGAACTGGTGGCAGCGGCTGTTTTTCTAGGGCACGGTTTTCCGTGCAAACCATGCAAGAGCAGGACGTTTCAGAACCTTTTTGAGAGCAACGGAGCAGGACTCAGTATGAGTTGGTGGGGCAAAGTCATCGGCGGCGCATTCGGTTTCGCCATGGGAGGACCGCTCGGGGCGGTGCTGGGCGCGGCGCTGGGCAATTATTTTGATCAGGGCCTGGACGGAATCGGCCCCGAAGGAGTGGGCGCAGGGCAGAGCAACGAACGGGTGCAGACGGCTTTCTTTACCGCCGTATTCTCGCTTATGGGCTATATCGCCAAGGTGGATGGCCGTGTCAGCCGCGACGAGATTTCTCTCGCCGAGCAGGTCATGGGGCAGATGCAGCTACGCCCCGAGCAGCGCAAGCTTGCCATCAAGCTCTTTGAGCAGGGCAAGCAGGACGCCTTTCCCTACGAGCAGGTGCTGGAGCAGTTTCGGCGGGAGTGCCACCGGCGGCGTACCCTGATTCAGATGTTCCTGGAAATACTGACGGCTACCGCCCTTGCCGACGGTCGCATGGAAGCCAGCGAACGCCAGGTGCTGGAGTCCATTGCTGCCTCACTGGGTTACCCGAAGGCCGCTTTCGAGCAACTGGTGTCGCGCCTGAGTGCGCAGTTCAGGTTTCAGGACGATGCTCGACCGGCGGATCGCCTTCGGGATGCCTACAAGGTGCTGGGCGTGGACAGCAGTGCCGACTCCGCCCAGGTCAAGCGCGCCTATCGCAAGCTGATGAGCCAGCACCACCCGGACAAACTGGTCTCCAAAGGATTGCCGGAAGAGATGATGGAGATGGCCAAGAAGAAGACCCAGGAGATCAAGTCGGCCTACGAAACCATCATGAGCCATCGGGGAGAGTAGGAGCCTGCCCTGCAGGCGGAAAGGGTTGATCGCCTGCAGAATATTTTTTTCTCCCATAAAAAAACCCGGCCAAGGGGCCGGGTTTAAATTACTACTATCAAGGGAGAGATAAAATGAAACAAAACCCACAATTTTGTCTGCAATTCACCTACACCTAATCAGACTGCGTGTTCCCCGTAGAGTTCCGGGAAAAGCAAAAATTTTTTAAAAAATTTTCTCCTTCGTTCCCGGCATCTCGGATAAATATCAAAATCAGAAAGTAAGATTTTGATATTTATTGAATTTATCTATATGCGGTGCGCCTCCAATCCCAACGCTTCCGCCTGTGCCATTTGCCCGCTGTAGCTGATAATGCCCACACTGGCCGCCGAGGGATCCACCAGGTAGCGTTCCGCGACCCTCTGCAGACCCTGCAGTGTGGTGGCCAGTACCTGCTCGCGATAACGCTGACGTCGTTCCAGTGTGCGCCCGAACAAGTCATTGTAGAAAGCCTGTTTCGCTTCTCCTGCCGGCGAGCTGGACTTGTCCATGCTGCTGATGACGCCAAGAATGGCTTCTTCCACCAGACGCTCTTCGTGATCGGCACCCAGCACCCATTCTATGGCGCGATCGTAGTCCTGCAGGGTTTCGGCAAGGCGCGGATCGCGATAGGAATAGAAACGGAAGGCTGCCGAGTTGGCGTCCTGATCGGCACCGCCTCCGTAGGCGCCTCCCTGTTCGCGGATGACCCGGTGCAGGAAACCATTGCTGAGGAATCTGGCCAGTACGCTCAGGGTTGCGTGGTCCGGGTGCGCGCCGGCGACGGTCGGGTAGGCCTTGGCGCAGAAATTTACCTGGGTGTTGGTGGCCCATATCTGGCGCACCTGCTCACGGCAAGGGGCCAGATTCAGCGCGTTTGCAGCGTCGGCAGTATGGGCCTGCTGCCAGTGCTGATCGAGGGAGTGGATCAGGCTGTCCTGTGAGGCGTCCTCGCCAACCAGCAGGAACTGTCGTGGTGCGGCCTGTATGCGTTCGTGCAGCGCCTTGAATTTATCCAGCAGTGCCCGGGCATTTTCGTCCTTCTTAAGCTGTTTGCTCAGCGCACGCAGCGTGGTAATCCCCTGCAAGCCGGTGAACCGGTGACTGAGCTTGGCGGTCGGGCTCATGCCACTGCTGGCCAGAGCCATGGCCAGTACGTGGCCCTGACCGGTGATGCTGCTTTCCCGGCGGGCGCTGATCTGGTCCATGATTTCCCGCAGGCGCTGTATTTCGTCGAAGCGCACCTGGGTGAAGGTCTGCTGCAGCAGTTCATCCAGTCCCTGATGGTTGGCTACCAGTGCCTTGCTCGACAGTACCATGATGGCGCGGTTCTGCTGCTCATCCTCCATCAGGCTGCGCACATTGGCGTAGCAGTTCACGCCGCCGCTGATGCCGGACTGCCAGGTCTGTACCTCGGCATAGCTGCGTTTGCCAACTCCGAACTCCGGCAGGCAGGCCGTGTAGTAGGGCAGCACAGCCAGCAATTCATCGTCCAGAGCGGGAAGGTCGATGACGATCTGTTCATAACAGAGGCCATTGGTTCCCTGGGGATAGAAACTGACAGGCGTGTTGGCGTGTTGCAGACGCGTCGTGACGCGTTTTACATCGGACAGTTCTGCCGGCACGTCTTCCAGGCCTACCTTGGGCAGCAGGGACGGATCGTCCTGCGCTTCCTGACGCTCGGCCAGGCGCGTTGTCTGGGCAAGGATGTGTTGGGTCTCTTCCGGGCTGAGCAGGGCCTTGATGCGTTGCAGGCGCTGCATCTCTGCCTCGACCTGGCGGGCAGCGAGATGGGTGTCCGGCTGCAGGGTCAGCACGACCTGATGAGGGTTGTCGAGCAGCAGTCGGTGAATCAGTTTTCCGATAAATGCCGGGTCTTCGATCTGCTGGCGCAGGCGGGCCAGGGCCGGATCAATGTCCAGCACCTGCAGGGGGTCACCTCCGTGCACGGCGCTGGAAAGCCCGGCCATGATTAGTTGCAGTCCGTATGGGTGGCTGTCGCCTGTGATTTCGCGTTGATGCAGTTCGAGCTGGTGCAGGGCGGCGTGCACCTGTTCCTCGGGAACGCCATCCTCGGCCACTTTTTCAAGCGTGCTGCGAATCAGGGCTTCCACCTCCGGGGCGGCATCGCGTGCGCAGCCTTCCAGTCCGCACATGAAGCCCATTTCCCGATTGCTGTCCTCCAGCCCGCACATGGGGGAGGGAGCGGTGCCCAGGCCGCAGGTTTCCAGCACCTGCATGAGCGGACTGGCGCTGTTGTCGAGCAATACGCTGGACAGCAACTGCGCCTGGAACATGTCATCCAGGTCGATGCTCTTGCCCAGCAGCCAGGCGAGGACGACATGGGTCTTGTTCTGGCTGCCGTCCTCTTCCTCCTCTTCGCGCAGCGGATAGCTCTCTTCCACACGAACCGGGGCGAAGTAGCGTTTCTCGTCGCGCACATGGATATGGGAGTCGAGGCGCTCGAAGCGGGCAAGGGCGAGATCATGAAAGCGCTGCTGGTGCTCATACGCGGGAATATCCCCATAGGTCATGAACACGGCGTTGCTGGGGTGGTAATGCGAGGTGTAGAACTCTTTCAGGTCGGCGTAGCTCAAGTCCGGAATATGATCCGGTTCGCCACCGCTGTTGTAGTGATAGGTGGTGGTGGGGTAGAGGTATTTGCTGATCGTCTGCCACAGTACCGAGTTTGTGGAGCTCATGGCCCCTTTCATTTCGTTGAAGACCACGCCCTTGTACTGCAGCGGGCTGTCGGGGTTGCCGGCTTCGGCGAACTCCAGGCGATGCCCTTCCTGCGCAAAGTCCAGCTCGTGCAGGCGCGAGAAGAACACGGCGTCCAGGTAGACTTCCAGCAGATTGTTGAAGTCCTTGCGGTTCTTGCTGGCAAAGGGGTAGGCCGTCCAGTCGCTGCTGGTAAAGGCATTCATGAACGTATTGAGTGAGCGACGGATCATCATGAAGAAGGGGTCACGCACGGGGTAGCGTTCACTGCCGCACAGCACGGTATGTTCGAGAATGTGCGCCACACCCGTTGAATCCATCGGCACGGTGCGCAGGGCCACGAGGAACACATTCTCGGTGTCATCGCTGGCGAGATGGAAATACTGCGCGCCAGTCACCTTGTGCCGGTATTCTTCGAGCACGACGTTAAGTGTCGGAATATGCTGCTGGCGCAGCATTTCAAACGCGGGGTGTACAAGGGGCAGGGGAGGAGGCGTGGGGGCTCCGGTGCCTGGTGTACTGGACGTGTGCATGTTGCGGGCTCCTGTGTAAATGCCGGGCGGCGTTCAGTCTCTGAAAATAACGTGTACCGCGAGAAGTTCGATACTTGCCTGATTGATGGCCTGATGCAACTGCAGTGTCTGCTCCTTCAGAAACTCCAGTTCCGATTCACGCACGTTCGGGTTCACCTGCTTCAAGGCAACGAGACGCTTGATCTCGGCCGTCTGGGTTTTCAGCATGGTGTTGCTGGCCTGGCTGACCTTCAGCGCCATCTCGGCCTGTGCACGGGCTTCGCCCTTGCGCAGTAGATCGACGATGCGGGCCTGATGTTCGCTGACCAAGCTGGACGCGTCGTGCTTGTCGATGAAGCGAAGCCGTTGGCGTACCGGGTCCAGAGAGACGGACCGGGAGCCGCTTTCCTGATCCTCTGGCACCAGCGTGTAGCGAAGGCTGGTGGCCGGCAGGTAACGCGACATCTGCAAATGCTTTGGTGCGGTGGCCATGATGCGATACGTCACCTCGATCACAAAGTCTTCGTCGTCCAGCCCGACTTTGCCGGCGTCCGCGCGACTCAGCAGGCTCACCGCCGCGCCACCCTGCGGGGAGTCCAGCACCAGATCGATGGCGCCGCGCACCATGGGGTGTTGCCAGGTCAGGAAGTGGACGTCTTCGCGATGCAGACTCAACTGACGGGCAAAGGTCGCCGTCAGGCCTTCGTCCGGCAGGCCGGGAAAGGCAGGCACTATCATTTCTTCGGTGGGCTGAATGATATAGCTGTCGTCGGCGTTGTGTTCGTAATGAATTCCGCACACGTCGAACACTTCCTTCATGAAGTCCTCGGGCGTGCAATCCTTTTCGAAATCACGAATCTGTGCGACCAGCTCCGCCGCCCGCTCCTTGTTGAAGGAGTTGATTTCCAGCAGGCGGTCACGACCCTGTTCCAGTTCGCGGTTCAACTGCTCGTTGAGGGCGTGTGCGTCCTGCAGAAATGCCGTGAAGGCGGCACTCTCAAAGGCCGGGTTCAGCAGGCGGCTCTGCAGAGCCTCTTCATACTGGCGATAGACACGGTAGGCGGCAGGGGCTACAGCTTCGAAGGCATTCAGCGCTTTCTGATACCACTGGAACAGGCCTTCCTGTGCGCTGCCGGTAAACACGGGCACGTGAATCTGAATGGTGTGCTGCTGGCCAATGCGATCGAGACGACCGATACGCTGTTCCAGCAGGTCGGGGTTCAGGGGCAGATCGAACAGCACCAGGTGGCGGCAGAACTGGAAATTGCGACCCTCGCTGCCGATCTCCGAGCACACCAGAATCTGCGCGCTGCTCTCGCTGCCGGCGAAATACGCCGCTGCGCGATCGCGATCCAGCAGATCCATATTGCGATGGAACACACTGCTGCGGATGCCGGCGTTCACACGCAGGTATTTTTCCAGGCTGACGGCGGTGGTGTCCTGTGCGCAGATCAGCAGCACCTTCTCGCCGCGCCGGTTCTGCAGGAAGTCCACCAGCCAGCGCACGCGAGGGTCCACAGAGGTCCAGGGCAGCCTCTGCTCAAGCGCCTCCTCGTCGAGCAGGGCGCTGGCGCTGATATAGGCCATCTCCGGTTTCAGGTGGGTTTCCAGGGCGTTGGGACGCTCGGCACGCAAAGCCTCGTAGGCTTCCGGCAGGCTCAAAGGATAGGCGTGCACCTCGCGCTTCGGGAAACCGGTCAGGGATTTGCGGGTATTGCGGAACAGAATGCGCCCGGTGCCATGCTGATCCAGTAGAGTACGCACGAGGCGGTCACGGCCATCCCTGCGTACCTCACCACTGCTCTGCAGAGGGGCGAGCAATTGCGCTGTCGCCTTGGCATCGTGGTGACGGCCCAGCACGGATGTGAGGGTGTCGATCTGTGCCTGGGTCAGGGCGGATTCTCCCAGCACGGCATTGATGGTGCCAGCCAGGGCGTGATAGTCCCCCTGTTCCCGGTGATAGCTCTCGTAGTCCGTGAAGCGGTGCGGGTCGAGCAGTTGCAGCAGCGCAAAATGATTTTCCTGTCCCATCTGCTCCGGGGTTGCGGTCAGCAGCAGAATCCCGCGGCTGGATTCCGCAATGCGCTTGACCATGGAGTAGTCGGTACGCTGGCGCCCGCGAAGCTGTGCAGGGGCTGGCTCGTCACGCAGATGGTGCGCCTCGTCGACGATGCACAGATCCCATTCGCCCTGACGGGCAAATTCGTACCAGGCGGGCTGGCGGTGAAACAGATCGACACTGGTCAGCACCAGTTGTTCTTCCAGGAAAGGGTTGCGGCCGCTGTCCGGATCCTCGGCCATAGCCTCCAGAATCTCGCCGCAGCGTTCCTCGTCGTAGATGCTGAAATGCAGGCTGAAGCGGCGCAGCATCTCCACCAGCCACTGGTTCAGCAGCGCGTCGGGCACAATGATCAGCACGCGGCTGGCGAGTCCGCTGACCAGTTGCTGCTGCAGAATAAGCCCGGCCTCGATGGTCTTGCCCAGACCGACTTCGTCCGCCAGCATGACACGCGGGGCGTGGCGGGAGGCGACTTCGGACGCAATATAGAGCTGGTGGGGAATCAGGTCGGTGCGGCCACTGCACAGGCCCAGTACCGGCGTCTTCTCGATATCTCCCAGATTTGCCAGGGTGTGGCAGCGCAGATAGAACCACTGGGCGGCATCGATCTGGCCGGAAAACAGGCGTTCCAGCGGCTTGTTCAGGGCCAGGGTGTCGCTGATCAGGGATTCCGGCAGCTTGATGGTTTCGGTCACATCTTCCGCGAGATGGGCGTGGTACACCACGGTGTCGCCCACTTCCAGTACCTCGATGACGATCAGTTCATCGCCGTGCAGGGTGGTGATGCTGTCGCCCGCCGAGAAGACGATACGGCTGAGCGGGGCCTGCAGGCGGGCATAGCGACGTTGCTGTTCGCAGGAGCGAAATTCCAGGGTGACGGTGCGGTGGTCCAGATCGGCCACAATGCCAAGCCCGAGTTCGGGCTCGGTTTCACTGAGCCAGCGCTGACCAAGGGCAAAAAGGGGTGATTGCATAAAACCGGGGGTTTTCCTGAGGATTGAACAAGGGCGGTATTCTAGCAGACTGGCAGGCCTGGGAAACGCGAATCACGCGGCGGGAGGATTTTCCGCCTGTGGTGGACGCTCCAGGCTCATGGGGCCGAAGCGCCCGGCGCGGTAGTCGTTGATCAGCAGCTCGGATACCCGGTTCCAGTCGATGTCCTTATCCTTGCGTACGCAGCCCCGGGCGATCGCCAGTTCCCGCAGAAAGGCCTCACCGTCGGCAGGCAGGGCGCTCATTCCGTAACGGTGCTTCAGGCGCTCCGGAAACTCTTCGAGCAGGGTCTTGGCCGCAAACTGGGCAACATCGAGAAATTCCATGGCCGTGTTGCGAATGGCGCCCGACATGGCCAGCCGGTAGGCTGCAGCCTGGTCTTCCAGTCTTGGCCACAGCACTCCCGGGGTGTCCACCAGAAACCAGTTGTCCTTCAGGCGCACCCGCTGCTGCCCCTTGGTAATGGCGGGCTCATTGCCGGTGCGGGCGATTTTGCGTCCGAGAAGCTGGTTCATGATGGACGACTTGCCCACGTTGGGAATGCCGACGATCAGGATCTGATGCTTCTTGTTTTCCTGCTTCCAGGCACGCAGGGCTGCGAGGTCGGCGTTTTCGTCTTCGGTGGGGGCTGGCTGGGGTTTTCGGGGCTTCGCTGCTGCTACCTTGCGCAGCAACTGGCGGCAGAGATGCAGCACGTCGGCAGTCTCAATGCGCTTGTCCTTGCCGCTGGCAGCGGCGTGCGCCAGGGGCTGTGCGCGAAAGTAGTCCAGCCATTCCCGCGTAATGCGCGGGTCTGCGAGATCGGCCTTGTTAAGGATGTGCAGACAGGGTTTGCCTTCCCGCATGGCTTTCAGCAGAGGATTGGCGCTGGCCTGGGGCATGCGGGCATCCAGCACCTCGATCACCACGTCAATCTGCTTGATCAGGGCGGCCATTTCTTTGTTGGCCTTGTGCATATGGCCTGGATACCAGGAAATTGTCATGATGAATCAGTGTCTTGTCTGGATAAGGAGGGCGAATTCTATAGGGTTTGGCGCGGCAATTCACGCGCTGAACTTGTGATACGAATCACTTGAAGTGCCGGTTCCTCTTGCAGTGCCCCTTGGCAGGCATAAAATGAGCGCGTTACTTGAATAAACAGACAGGGACTCCACGTGATGACAATGCAGGACACTATTGAGCAAAACCTTCGGCAGGCGATTGCGCTGGATGTGCTGGATATTGTCAATGAAAGTCATAAGCACGCGGGCCCGGGAACGGAAACCCACTTCAAGGTGACTGCTGTGTCGCCAGTGTTTACCGGCATGAGTCCGGTGAAGCGCCACCAGCATCTGTATGCCTTGCTGTCTCAGCCGCTGCAGGAAGGCGTACATGCCCTGGCATTGCATACCTATACGCCCGAAGAGTGGGCGCACAGGCAGAGCACGGCACCGGCGTCACCGGATTGTATGGGAGGCGGGCACTAGCTTAGGAGCTGCCGGGGCTTACTTCTTGCTTTCTAAGGAGTTTTCCGGTAGGGTGCCGCCAAATTTTACTGATTGGGACTAAAGAGTACCGAATGTTCAGACTATTCGCTTATCCAAGAGCCTCCGCCCTTGTGCGCATCTGCCTGATCGTGATTCTTGCTTCCCTGCCGCTGGCACTGGTGGTCAAGGCACGTAAAGACGCTCAAACCCCGGCGGAACCCGAGGTTCCTGTGGTCCTCACGGAAGTCGAATCGAACCCCTTGCCCGATTTCGACGCCATTACCAACATCGACCTCAAGAAAGAGACCTTCTTCGGTTTCTTCCAGCACTATATTGAAGCCGAGAATGCCCGCATTCTGGTGCGTCGCGAGAATCTGCTGAGTTTTTCCGACATTCTGGCCGACGGCGGCGATCTCAGTAGCCAGGAGATGGCGACGCTCAACGAGATCGTCGTGCAGTACCGCCTGCAGGACAGTGGTATGCCATTGCAGGACCTGATTGACGAGTTGCTGGTTCGCGTGGACATCATTCCCGTGTCACTGGCTCTGGCGCAGGCCGCCAACGAATCCGCCTGGGGCACCTCCCGCTTCGCCCGTGAAGGCAACAATATCTTCGGTCAGTGGTGTTTCGACGAGGGCTGCGGCCTTGTCCCGGGGCAACGGGCCGATGATGCCAGCCACGAGGTGCGTTCCTTCTCCAGCGTGGAAGCCTCGGTACGCGCGTATTTCCGCAACCTCAATACCAATCCCACCTACGAATACCTGCGGGAACTGCGTGCGCAGATGCGCATGAAGGGCAAGCCGCTGGATTCACGCGCCCTGGCTCAAGGCCTGCTGCGCTATTCCGAGCGCGGACATGTGTACATCAGCGAGCTGTACGACATTATCCGTGTGAACGATCTGCTGGCCCTGGATGGGCAGAATAGCTGATTCTAGCTGTTTCCTGATCGCCTGCAGGGCTGGTTCCTGGAGCCTGCAAGTGGATTTGTTGGATCGCCAGCAGGGCTGGCTCCTACAGCCTGGAAGTGGATTTGTTGGATCGCCTGCAGGGCAGGCTCCTACAGCGTGGAAGAGGATTTTTTTAAATCGCCTGCTGGACAGGCTCCTACATCGCAGAGTTTCCTCTGTAGGAGCCTGCCCTGCAGGCGATAAAACGAATCCAATCCTGCTGTAATCAACCTTAATCCTGATTCCCTGGCACAGACCGTGTCCAGTCCTTGGAATACCAGAAATAGCGGTTGCTGCCACGCATTGGCGCCGTGCACAGGTAGCGGTAGCGGCGCATGTTATAGGTCTGATCGGTGCTGATACGCACCAGTCCATTGTCCTGATCCAGCCACTCCAGGGTCATCGGCTGACCACTGGCGTAGCAGCCAATCTGACGGAAATTGAAGTCCCCGGGGGCAAACTGCAGCGTGACGGACGGATTGCGTTCGTCTGTCATCGGGCTTTCCGGGTCCACCTTGAGCAGATGGAAGGCAAGCGTCTGCACCTTCTGGCGGAAATCGCTCAGGTCTGTGAAACTGCCGCCGAAGGGAAAGCGGGGCAGGGCGAGAAAATCGGAATCAAAGCCCACGGCACCCGACTGCTGCCCAATTCCCATGAAGCCGATCTCCTGCAGCATGGCCTTGTTGGCCAGATCGTATTCGCCATAGGGATAGGCGATGAAGCGATGATCCTGTCCCGTTTCTGCCTTGATGCGGGCCTGTGCCCGCAGCAGTTCTTCCCGCAGGCGTGTGTCCCGGGTGTTCTGATCCTCTCCCGGCAATGCGTCCACCATGTGCGGGTGATTTTCCATGTGGTTGGCAATGGTTACGCCCGCGTCGGACATGCTTTTGACCTGCTCCCAGCTCATGTAGCCAGCCATGCGGTCGTTGAGGGGCTGGGTGTTGATGAACACGGTGAAGGGAAAGCCGTATTCCTGGAGGATGGGAAAGGCGGTGTCGAAAATGGAGATATAGCCATCGTCAAAGGTAATGGCGACGGTCTTGTCCGGAATTTCGCGCCGGGCCCGCAGGGCATCCAGCAAGTCCGGCAATGGCATCACGTTGAAACCGTCATCGCGCAGGTGGTCCATGTGCTGGCGAAACACTGCGGGGGCAATGCTGGTGGAGGGTGGAGTACTTTCCGACACGTGGTGATAGAGCACAATGGTGGCGTGTTCCGCAGCCTGCAGGCTGGCGGCAGCACTCAATGCGATCGCCGCAAGTGCAGCACGCGCCAAAGGAAATTTGAGAGTCATGTCGGTTCCTTGTAATAGACGGTTCAGGGCAAGTGAATGCCCCAAAATCGGGCTATTGTGCAGGATGCGTTTAGGGGCGGCAAGGCGCGCCGCGCCTGTCTATCAGGGGCGAGTTTGACTATAATGCCGGGCTTTAAGGCACCGCAGGGGGCGGTCACCATGTACCACGGCGACACCATAGAACTGACCCGGCTCGACGGCGGGATTGCACATCTCTGCCTGAACCAGCCTGGCAGTCCGGTGAATACCCTGAATCGTGCCGTGCTGACGGAGCTGAAGGCTGCTCTGGACTGCCTACAAGGGACCGAGCTGCGTGGGCTGATCTGCAGCAGTGGCAAAAAGGGATTCATCGCCGGAGCTGATATTGGCGAATTTACCCCGATGTTCAAGGGCCTGCAGCAGGCGCTGGAAGCCTGGTGTGCCGAGAGCAACGCCTTGTTCTGCGCCCTGGAAACCCTGCCATTCCCTACCGTGAGCATTATTCGCGGGCACGCCCTCGGGGGTGGCCTGGAGTTCGCCCTGGCTACCGATTTTCGTCTTGCCTCCCCGGACGCCAGTTTCGGCTTTCCTGAAACAGGTCTGGGCATCTGCCCCGGTTTTGGTGGCACGGTGCGTGCGCCCCGCGTGATGGACCCGGAAAGCGCACTGCTCTGGGTTAGCTCAGGTAACAACTACAATGCAGCCGCAGCCCTGACGAGCGGCTTGGTGGAAACACTAGTGGATGCCGATTTGCTGCTGGACGCGGCGCGCGAGCAGATTGAGCAGGCGTGGGCCTCACCTGAAGACTGGCAGGCTTTGCGGCAACGAAAACTGACGGTTGTCACTGATGCCGGAAGTGCGCTAGAGCTGGTATTGCCCTTGCAACAGGCGGCGAACAGAGGGCAGGGGCGCCACAATCCCGCGCCAACGCTGGTGCTGGAGGTCATGGGCGAAAGTCTCGCCCTGTCCCGCGATCAGGCGCTGGCCGCAGAGCAGGCGCTGTTCGTGCGTCTGGCCCGCAGCGAGGTCGCCCTGAATCTGATCGGCCTGTTTACCAACGAACAATGGCTGCGCCAGAAGAACCGGCGGCTGCTGGCCGAGGCTGGCGACGTGCAGCAGGCTGCCGTGCTGGGTGCCGGCATCATGGGCGGCGGTATTGCCTACCAGAGCGCGCTCAAGGGCGTGCCCGTGCACATGAAGGATATCGCTCAGGGCGGCCTGGATGCCGGTATGGCAGAGGCGCAGAAGCAATTGCACAAGCTCGTCGCCAAGGGGCGTTTGAGTGAGGCTTCCGCAGAGTCGGTGCTGGCGCGGATAAGCCCTTCTTTGAGTTTCGACCAATACGAACAGGTGGACCTGCTGATCGAGGCTGTCGTGGAGAATGCCGGCGTCAAGGCGAAGGTTCTTGCAGAGGCGGAAAACCACCTGGGAGAGGAGGCCATCCTGACCTCCAATACCTCCACCATTTCGATCACTGAGCTGGGCAAGGCTCTGCGCCACCCCGGCCGGTTCTGCGGAATGCATTTCTTCAATCCGGTGCCGGTGATGCCCCTGGTGGAAGTGATTCGTGGCGAGCAAAGCAGCGAGGCCGCGATTGCCACCACCGTGCAGTTCGCTCAGCGCCTGGGCAAGACTCCGATTGTGGTGAACGATTGTCCGGGGTTCCTGGTGAATCGCATTCTGTTCCCGTATTTCGGCGCCTTTTCACGCCTGCTGAAGGACGGTGCAGACTATCTGCAGATCGACGCCGCAATGGAGGAGTTTGGCTGGCCCATGGGACCTGCCTACCTGCTCGACGTGGTGGGCATCGATACCGCGGTACACGCACAGGCGGTGATGGCGGAAGGATTTCCGCAGCGCATGCGCTACGGCTTCACCAGCGCCATGGACATGCTGGCGGAAGCGGGGGAGTACGGGCAGAAGAGCGGCAGTGGTTTCTATCGCTATGCCCCGGGCAAGGACGGACGCCTGCAGAAACAGCCGGACGCCGCCATTGCCGCCCGCATTCGGGCGCTGCATCCGCAGCAACGCAGTTTTGGTGATGCGCAAATCGTGGAGCGCATGATGCTTGCCATGTGTCTGGAAACGGTGCGTTGTCTTGAAGACGGCATTGTGGACAGCGCCATCGAAGCGGACATGGGCTTGATTCTTGGCTTGGGTTTTCCCAGGTTCCGTGGGGGCGCCCTGCGCTACATCGATCACATCGGTGCCAGAGCATTTTGCGACATGGCCAAAGCCCATGCCGATCTCGGTCCTCTCTATACGCCACCCGCCCTGTTGCTTGACATGGCGGCAAAGGACCAACGTTTTTACGCCTGAAGCGCCAGGCGCACTTTGCATTCAAGGAGCAATTCGCGTGACAGCACGAGACGAAACCCCGGAGCAGCGGCACCAGCGCCTGCTGAACCGCAGCCACAAGAATCTGCGCCGGGATGTTGGCAAGGCCATTGCCGACTACAACATGATTGAGGATGGCGATCTGGTGATGGTATGTCTTTCCGGCGGGAAGGACTCCTACACAATGCTGGATATTCTGCTTAGTCTGCAGAAGCATGCGCCGATTGATTTCCACATCAAGGCCGTCAATCTGGACCAGAAGCAGCCGGGTTTCCCCGAGCACGTGCTGCCGCAGTATCTCTCCGAACTGGGTGTGGATTATCACATTCTGGAGCAGGATACTTACTCCGTGGTCAAGGAGAAGGTGCCGGAAGGCAAGACCACCTGCGGGCTTTGCTCGCGCCTGCGTCGCGGCAGCCTTTACACCTACGCACGAGAGATTGGCGCCAGCAAGATTGCACTGGGGCATCATCGTGAGGACATCGTTGAGACCCTGTTTCTGAACATGTTCTTCGGTGGCACGCTCAAGGCGATGCCGCCCAAACTGCTCAGCGACGACAAGCAGAATGTGTTGATCCGTCCACTGGCCTACTGCAGCGAGCAGGAGATTTCACGCTATGCGAAGCTGCGGGACTTTCCAATCATTCCCTGCAACCTGTGTGGTTCCCAGGAGAATCTGCAGCGGCGCAACATCAAGGAAATGCTGAAGCAGTGGGACCGTGAATACCCGGGGAGAGTGGAGAGCATTTTCCGCAGCATCTGCCACGTGGCACCTTCTCAGCTTGCGGACCCGAAACTGTATCCCTTCTCCGGCCTGAAGGCTCTGAAGGAAGACTCTTCCCGTATTGATTTCGTGAATGTCGGGCTGAAATGAATATGCTGGTTCCCCACGAGCAACTGAGTCAGGATGCCGTGACTGCAATTCTGGAAGAGTTCGCGACCCGGGAAGGGACGGATTACGGGGATCGCCTGTACACGCTGGAAGAGAAGGTGGCCATGTTGCGCCGTCAATTGCAGCGAGGCGAGATCGCCATCAGTTTTGATGCGCAGACGGAAACCTGCTCCCTCGTCAACAAACGGGAGTATCTCGCCATGGAGGGAAATGCGTGAGCCAGAATCATGACAAGGCAGTGATGCAACTTGACGCCAGCGGGCTGTTCTGCCCGGAGCCTGTGATGATGCTGCACAACAAAATTCGCGATATAGCGAAAGGCGAAGTGCTGGAAATGCTGGCTACGGATCCCTCCACGACGCGGGATGTGCCCAAGTTCTGTCTCTTTCTCGGGCATGAATTGCTGGAGCAGTCCGAGCAGGATGGTCACTACCGCTATCTGATTCGTAAAGTGTGAGGCAGTATCCCCGAGCCTCGACACAAAGAGCTGACATGCCCAAACCTCTGTACCTGATCGATGCGTCGATCTACATCTTCCAGGCCTATTTCTCACCGCATATGCAGGTGGTGGGCGAGGATGGGCGCGATCTCAGCGCGTTTCTCGGTTACGCGCAGTTCCTGCAGCGCTTGCTGCGCCAGACAAAGCCCGAGCACATTGCTGTGGCGTTTGACGAGAGTCTGTTCTGTGGTTTTCGCCATGCTCTCTATCCTGATTACAAATCCAACCGGGTGCTTCCCGAGCCCGATCTTGAGCGCCAGTTGCTTGCTTGTGCGCGCCTGACCGAAGCGCTCGGGGTGCGCGGTTTTGGCAGCCGGGTGTATGAGGCGGATGACATCATCGGCACACTCGCCACACGTTACCGGAAGGCCGAAGGCCCCGAATCTTCCGTGTGTATCGTCAGTCGGGACAAGGATCTGGCACAGCTTCTGTGCCACGAGCGGGACCATGTCTGGGATTACCAGACCAGCCTGCGTCGCTACGCGCCGGATATCGTGCGTCAGTACGGCATTCGCCCCGAGCAGTTTCCCGACTATCTCGGCCTGGTGGGAGACGCGGTGGATTGCATCCCCGGTGTGCCCGGGATTGGTCCGGTCGCGGCACGTGCCTTGCTGCAGCATTTTCGTACCTTGCCTTTGCTCTATGAAAATCTCGACGAGGTGGACAAGCTGCAATTTCGTGGCGCAAAGAGAGCGGCCAGCCTGTTGCACGAGCATGAGGCCATGGCAATGCTCAGTCGCGAACTGGCGACCATTGTGGTGGATCGGGAGCACCCGGACGAAGCCTTTTCCTGCTGTCCCTTGCCGACACTGAAATGGCAGGCTCCGCAGGTGTCCCAGGTCGAGTCTCTGCTGTTGGAACTGAATCTCGACAGTATTGCCTCGCAGCGCTATATGACCCTGCTGGGTTCGCTTTCTCCGGACACCCTTGTGGAGGATGGGCAGGCATGATCATTGTTGCCGATGCCAATATCGTGGATGTGGCTGAGAACTATCAGCAGCACGGCGAGTTGCGGTTGCTGAACGGGCGCGCGATCGCCCCCGGGGACGTCGCCGATGCCGATGCCTTGCTGGTGCGTTCCATCACGCCCGTAAACGCTGCCTTGCTGGAGAAATCCAGGGTGCGTTTCGTTGCAACCGCCACAAGCGGAACGAATCATCTTGATCTGGACTATCTCAAGGCGCGACAGATTCAGGTCTGCGATGCTGCGGGAAGCAACGCCAATGCAGTGGTGGAGTATGTGCTGTGCGCACTGGCGGAACTGCCGCAGGAGGGCGCCAAGGTCGCATTGGGGCTGGGACCGGTAGGCATTGTCGGATATGGTCATGTGGGCAAAAGACTGCATGAACAATTGCGTGCACTCGGCATTGCGACGCGTCTTTGTGATCCATTTGTGGCCGCAGACTACCCCGGGTTGTCCTTCTGTTCGCTTGAAGAGATCATGGCGTGCCCCATCGTTTCCCTGCACACGCCGCTAACGCACGAGGGGCCATATCCCACACTCCACATGCTTGACGAACGCATGCTGTCGCGCTTGCCAGAGAGTGCGGTGCTTATCAACGCCGCTCGTGGAGAATTGATTGATACCGCCGTTCTGACAACTTTCCTGCGGCAACGGCCCGATGTACAGGCCATTGTGGACTGCTGGGAGGGAGAGCCGCTTATCAGCACAGCGCTGCTGAATCTGGTTCGCCTCGGCAGCCCGCATATAGCCGGTTACAGTCAGCAGGCCAAACGTTCTGCAAGCCAGGCCAATTATCGCTCTTTCCTGGAGTTTTTCCGTCTTCACGATGCCCGCTATCGGCAGCCTGTTGAAGCAGGGCGTCTTGTACTGCGCGTGCCAACTCCCACCCGCACAGACAGCCTGCAGCAATTGGCCACGATTCTGCGACAGGTGTTTGCGGTGAGGGAGATTGATACCCGTCTGAGGGGAGCCGGGGAGGGTGCGAATGCGGCGCTGTTTGACGGCATTCGTCGTGATCTCGGCAGTCGCCAGGAGTTCAGCGCCTATACACTGGATTTGAGTGGATGGGCTGAAGTCCAGCGCTCGCAGGCGATTTTGGGTCACCTGCGTGCACTGGGTTTTTCGCTATCCTGCTGAGTCTGCTGACAGCGTGATCAAAAGTTCCCACGCTGCAGGAAGTGGCCGATCTTGCCGATTGCCTGTTGCAGCACATCCACGGTTGGCAGGAAGACAATACGGAAGTGGTTCGGGTCTTCGATATTAAAGGCGCTGCCCTGCACCAGCAGAATCTTTTCCCGCTCCAGCAGTTCCAGTACAAATTTCGCGTCGTCCTTGATGGGATACATGGCAGGGTCCAGCTTCGGGAACATGTAGATGGCGCCACGGGGTTTGACGCAGGTGACGCCCGGAATCTGGGTAATCAACTGCCATGCCACATCGCGTTGTTCGCGCAGGCGGCCGCCGGGAAGAATCAGTTCATTGATGCTCTGGTAGCCGCCCAGTGCCGTTTGCACGGCGAATTGGGCAGGCACGTTGGCGCACAGACGCATATTGGAGAGAATCTCCAACCCTTCGATATAGTCGCTCGCCCGCTCCTTGTCGCCGCTCAGAATCATCCAGCCGGAACGGAAGCCAGCGAGACGATAGGACTTTGACAGGCCGTTGAAGGTCGCCACCAGCAGATCGTCGCACAGCGACGCAATGGGAATGTGGACGGCGTCGTCGTAGAGGATCTTGCTGTAGATTTCATCCGAGAAAATGATGAGTTGGTGTTTGCGTGCCACACGCACGATGTCTTCGAGGATCTCTTTGCTGTACACCGAACCGGTGGGGTTGTTCGGGTTGATGATCACGATCGCCTTGGTATGGGACGTGATTTTGGACTCGATGTCCTTGATATCCGGAAACCAGTCGGATGCTTCGTCGCAGACATAGTGTACCGGGGTGCCACCACCCAGGCTGACTGCAGCCGTCCAGAGGGGGTAGTCCGGCGCCGGAATCAGCACCTCGTCGCCGTTATTCAGCAGGGCCTGCATCGCCATGACGATCAGCTCGCTGACACCGTTGCCCAGGTAGATGTCGTCGATATCAACGCCCTGAATGCCGATCTGCTGGCATTCCTGCATGATGGCCTTGCGCGCAGAGAACAGGCCCTTGGAGTCGCTGTAGCCCTGGGCATTGGCCAGGTTGCGGATCACGTCCTGAATGATCTCGTCCGGGGCGGCAAAACCAAAGGGGGCAGGGTTGCCGATATTGAGCTTGAGGATGCGGTGGCCTTCTTCCTCCAGGCGCTTGGCTTCCTCCAGCACGGGGCCGCGGATGTCGTAACACACCTGATGGAGCTTGTCGGACTGTTTGATCTTTTTCATTACCCTGCTTCTCTGCTAGTGAGACTGGCATCTTGCCTAAGTCTTGAACCCCGGTGTCTTGAACCCCGTGTCTTGAACCCGGTGGCCGGGGCCGCTATTGTAAACCGATGCCGGGCAAATGGCACCGGGTCACAGCTCGCATAAATGGTCAGAACAGAAGGAGAGCAGGGGATGGAAAAGTCTAAGGCGCAGAACAGTGACAGCCCGCGAATCAAGAGCGACGAGGAGCTGCGGCAGGAGCTGGGGGAAGAGGGCTACCACATCGTGCGGGAGAAAGGCACGGAACGTGCGTTTACCGGCAAATACTGGAACGAGAAGACCCCGGGACTGTACCGTTGTTCGGTGTGCTCCAACCCTCTGTTTTCTTCCGAGACCAAATACGATTCGGGCAGTGGCTGGCCCAGTTACTGGCAGCCGGTGGGACCCGAGCAGGTGAGGGAGGAGCGGGATCTCAGCCACGGCATGATCCGTACGGAAGTGCTGTGCGCCTTCTGCAAGGCCCATCTCGGTCATGTCTTTCCGGACGGGCCCAAACCGACGGGGCTGCGTTATTGCATCAATTCAGCGTCCCTGCAGCTTGACGAAGACAGTTAATCCACACTCAATGACGATCCTTTGCCAAGTTTGAAGACGCCCTGAACGTAGTTGGCGGGATCTGCTGCATCCAGCATTTCAAAGGCACCCACGAAACCGTCTCCGGTCGCCCCGGTAAAGGCACCGCCAAAGTTGGTGGTGCCAGTATTATTGACGTTGTTAATCGTGAAGGTATTTGCTTCCGGAGTCAGCGTCACGTTGTTGCCCTGGAAGCTGCCAGTGAAATGCGAATGCCAGGATTGGTCTGTCGCTGTGGCGACAGTGACGTGACCATCCGTGATTTGACCGTCGCCGAAGTTCACCTTCATTTCGGCATAGACACTGTCGAGTGTTCCCGCTGCACTGCCATAGCCTTTGCCCAGTCCACCGCTGACATTGTTGTACTGGTACTGGCCTGTCATTCTGCTGATCACAAAATTCGGTGTCAGTTGCAGGGCGGAGAACAGCGTCTGTACATCCGTTTTCAACTGGCTTTCCCAGTTGTTGATGACAGGTTTGTTCCAGTCCCCCCAGTCCACCGCAAGATCATCCTGTTTGGTCACCAGGGTTCCGGAGATATTTTCTCCACTGCCGGCGCTGTTGCTGTTATTGAACGTGAAGGCGGTGACGGCCTCTTTCCCGCTGTCAATGAACATCCCCGCCATATTGCCTGAAAAGGTGAAATTGCTCGGGCTGTTGCTGAGCGTGCCACTGGAAACGTTGAAGACGGTCAAGGGGCCAAAGCCACTGTTCTGTCCCACGGCCTGGCCACTGAACTCTACTTCCCAGTTGTAGCTGGCGGTGTTGAGTTTCATTCTGCCTGCGCTGATATTGCCGGAGCTGAGATCCAGGACGAAGCCAAACGACACGTCGGACTGTGAAATCACACCCGCACTGCCGCCACCCTGAACGGCAAGCACATTGGAATAGCTGGCATATTTGCCGGGATTGGATGCAGGGCCGTCGGGCTTGGCAATAAACCAGTAGGCATCTTGCTCCAGGGTACTTTCCGTGGAGTTGAAGACCACTCGGCGGATTGGCGCACCAGAGGTGCCTGACCACTTGCCCCAGGTCAGCTTGTTGTTCAGGCTGGCGACATTGTTGACGACGTACTGGGACGAGGTGCCGCGCCGGAAAATTTCATTGGGCACTTCTTTATGGAAGGTCGTGGAGGTATTCCAGCCACTGCCATTGAGTGAATAGTCAGCCAGCAGGTAATTGTTGGAATTTCCCAACTGCTGGGAACGGCCACCGTAGATGCCATACTGACTGCCGGAGGTGGCCAGCATCCCGTAGTAGTGCTCGTTGAGGCCGATGATTTCCTGGCCTGTCAGGTAATCTGTGGGGTTCAGCAGGTAAGTGGCACTGACATAATGCCCCGCATTGCTCGCGAGTGCGAAGTTAAACCCGCCGACATAGTTCTGGGCATTGCTGCCTGTAAACCCTCCGACAATGGTGCCGACCAGTTGCGTTGACGTTTCGTTTACCGTGCTGGACTGCACGACCGGATTGACCAGAATGCCTTTGTTAATGGTACCCGAGTAGCCGATTTCCCAGGCTTCGCTTCCGGAGCTTTGGCAGGACGCATACAGACAAAGACTGATGAGACCGTTGGAAACAGCCCCTGTGCCAAAATTGATGTCAAACACTGATTTGAACTCGGAGACAGGCAGGTAGGAGCTGGCGAGGTAATAATCCACTACGCCGAACTCGGACGTGCTGGTCCCGGTATAGCTGCGCGAGATACTGCCGATTGCCGTGAACTCGGCCTGTGACGTCACCGTGAAATTGGCGAACAGAGCTGACTGGCTCAGTGTATGGTAGTCGCGATTGTCCTGATAACTGGTATAGACCTTGCCGGCGCCTGAGCTCCATTTGCCCCAGTTGATATTGCTGTCGTTAACCGCAACGACAAGGTTCGAGACGGTTGCAGCATTGCGCTCGGCAATATAGTCAGGCGTGGTATCCACTGTGAACAGAGTGCCGAGGTCGGCACTGACCAGTTTTTCTGTTACGCCGGAGTCTCCGCTCACCGTGCTGCCGTCGTTGACATTGACATTGCCATAGACCGTAAGTCGCTTGTTGTCCTGCACACCTCCGACGCTCTCGCCCAGAATGAAACCGTAACGGGTGGTGGTGGGGAATTCCGCATACTCCGAGGCCGTATAGACAGGCGTCAGTGTCGTTTCATTGAGCAGAACCGATCCGAAACTGTGCTGGTTGGAATCGTCCTTGGTGAAATGGAAGGCCGCGAGGAATCCGTTGCCAGTGCTACCAGTGAAATACCCTGCCACATTGCCGGCGAAGTCATAGTCCGTGGCGCTGGAGTCGGTTTTCAGTTTCCCGGTGACACTGGTGACGCCGAGGGTGCCATTGGACACGGTGCCTGCAAAGGTATTGGTGACCCAGTTCTGGGTGCCGGTACGCACATCAAAGCGGCCATTGCTCAGTGCGCCGGTGCCGAAGTCGATATTGAACTTGCCTTTCACCCAGGACGCAGCGGTAGTTCCTGCACTGATAGTCTGGCTGGAGGTGGTGGATTCAAAATACTTGCTGCCGGTCAGCGTGTTGCTGGGTGCCGCTTCCGCAGTGCCCACAATTACCTTGCCGGCAATTTGATTGAAGATGGCGCCGTTGCCGAGATAGTACTGGTACTTAAGGGGTTCCGCAGCGCTGCCGGACCAGATAGCCCAGCCTGCATTGAGCCCACCTACAGAACTGACCAGTGTGCCACTGTCCTCATTCACGCCATTGGTGCGAAGAATAAAGCCAGGGTTCTGGCTGTACACCAGAATATCGGAACGGGAGTTCAGATTGGGGCCGCTGCCGAGACTGATGCCCTGGTTGCTGCCATTGGTGTGGGGGCCAACGATTGCGAACCCCTTGTATGTCAGCGAATTGATTTCGGTGGAAGTGATGGCTTGTGGCACTTTCAATACGCTCGCCCCGATAAGGGTATTGCTGGCATTGCCGCTTTCGGCCATTTTGAAGCCCAGCACAAAACCTTCTGCGGAGGTGCCGGTGATGTTGCCGGTAACATTGCCGGTCAGATAGCGTCCCGAGCCAACGCCCAGGGTCTCGCCACCGCCTGTGGAGATGCCTGCAATAGAGCCGCTTCCCCCTTCCTGGATTTCACCGCTGAGACTGCTGGAGAAGCTGCCATTGCTCAGGGTGCCGGAGAAGGAACTGGTCCATTTCTCCCAGGGCGAGCTGACGCTGTTGCAGGCGTTATCTCCGAAACAGATATTGAATACGCCGTTGGAAACGCTGCCACTGGAAAGGTTTACGTCGAGCGTGCCATAGACATGATTTACCTGGGTCAGGCTGCCGCTGCTTCGGTCTACCAGAAAACTGTTGGTGTTGGTAAAGGTGAGCGTGCCGTTCACTTTGCCCTGAGTGGCGCTGTCCGTCACCGGAGCGGAGACCAGAATGAATGTGCCCAGTGCAGTGTTGGAAGTGCCGGCAAAGTTCTGGGAATAGGACGGATTGCTGGTATTGCTCGTCCACTTGCCCCATTGAACGCTCAGGCCCTCCACGCTGGTGGAGAAGCCCGACGACGTGGCATTGCCGATGCGAATGGCAACATCACTGGACTGATTCCCGAAGAGGGGAGTTCCGCTGAAGTCGGTTGCATTACCGGTTTGCGGAGACGTGGAGTGTGTCAACGCCATACCGGCGCGGCCTGAGCCTGTCAGGGTATTGATCTCTGCCGCGCTGACTGCCGGAGTGGGATCTGGAGCCGGTTCAGGCGCAGGTTCCGGCTCGGGCTGTGGTTCTGGCTGAGGCTCTGGTTCAGGTTGAGGTTCCGGCTCGGGTTGCGGTTGCGGCTCTGGCTCGGGTTGTGGTTGCGGCTCCGGCTCGGGCTGCGGTTGCGGCTCCGGTTCGGGCTGTGGTTGCGGCTCCGGTTCAGGCTGCGGTTGCGGCTCAGGTTCGGGCTGTGGTTGCGGCTCCGGTTCGGGCTGCGGTTGCGGCTCTGGCTCGGGTTGTGGTTGCGGTTGTGTCGTAGGGGTAGTGACAATACGGCCATCCCCACTGGCATTTGGGTTAATGACAATGCTTTCGGTCTGGCCCTGGCCTGTTGTGCTGCTCGTTGTAGTGCTTGTTCCTGTACCGGGAACGATGCCGCTGACGGTACGTTCATCACGTACGGTGGTCGCAGTGCTGGCGGAGGGCAGGGTGCGGTTCTGGGGATTGGTATTGGTAGTGCCTGCAGTACCGCCAGTGGTGCCACCGCCGGTGTTCCCACCGTTGCCGCCATTACCGCCATCGCCGGAGTCTTCCTCGTCGGTGCTGCCGTCATCGTTCGGATCAATGAAGATCAATCCCATGGACGGCGGCTGCAGCAGCATGCCGACAGGCGGAGTCTGCGGATCCGGCACAAAACCATAGTCGAAGTCTGCGCCTACCCCAAGGAACAGAACTCCGGAGCCATTCTCAAGCAGTGTGCCGCCCTGGTACACCCCGGTGTAGAGACCTTCAGGCGTGATGATGCCCTCGTGATCGGTGCCGCGGATACCGATGGTGGCATAGGGGGTTTCAACACGGTAGGCATCCTTGTTGACGTCGCCAATGCTGCCAGTGATGGTGCGGAAACCGCCCTGCAGCAGCGTCATGGTGGCCGAATCTTCCTGACCGTTTGAGGATTGGTAGTTGTATTCCGTAATCTCAAAGGCGGTGTCTGCCTTGAGGCCAACAAGCGCGGAGTCCACGAAGCGCAGTTGTGCGAAGCCGTTGGGGCCTGTGGTAATTGTTTCACCAACGAAGAAATCATCGCCTCGCGCCAGGGGGCGGGTGCCTGCTGGGGACACTGCACTGACAACACCGCTGACCCGAATGACCTTGCCCGCAATCTGTTCCTCCGCGGCATAAAGCGCGGGATTGTACAGAGACAGGCACAGGGTGAAGAACCAGGCGTTAAGAAGCTGTGTAAAACGGTGGCGTGAATTGTTCATGATTTGCGCTCGTTGAAGGTTCTGGGCATCGAGATCATGGGGTCATATATCTTCATTATTGCAACTGGAACTGGACACCCAGTTGGTATTTGAAACGGGTATATTCAAACAGCGGAATGTTGCTGCTGGCATCGTTGTAGCTCATCTCGCCATTGACCGAGAAGCGGTGCGAATACTGCCAGGTCCATCCGACTGTAGCGGACAGATTGTCGTCCTCGCGGATATCGTTGAAAAATACGGGATGCTCGCTGTCATACTCGGTGTTTTGCAATGACAGGCGCGCATAGGGCGTGTGGGTGTTGCTAAGACGCCACAACACGCTGTGTGCAATGCCGTAATACTGCCTGCCGTTGTGCTTGCCACCTGCATGGAGTGCGCTGTCGTCGGCGTAGAAGAGTGTCAGGGTATTGGTGAAGCTCGGCCCGAGTTTGGTCAGCGAGCCGGACAGCAGCATCTGATCCGTGTCCTTCAGGTCGTTATTGGGGGAAGCAGTGGTGTTCACATTCCGAGTTGTTGACAATGCCAGCGCAAGCCCCTGATACCAGCCATTGCTCCCGGCGCGTTGCCAGGAGTTATTCAGCCGGTAGGTTTCCAGGAAGCTTTCCCTGTCCAGATACACTTTCTGGAGCTGAAGGCTGTGGCGAAAGCGATGGGTTTCATTGCCATATCCGTAGGAGAGGTCGCCCAGCACGTAATCGATGTCAAAAAGGTCCGTGGAGCGATTGTCATGACGGTTGGCGATTACGGCAACATCCAGCGTGCGGTCGCGACTCAGGGGCTTCTTGTAGCTCAGGTTCAGTGTCAGATCGGCAAAATTGTCCGGGGTTTTGAGACCGTCGGCATCCAGCTCAATTTCCCCGATAAGAGGCGTGTCGATCAGGCCGTTGCTGGTGGCACTGTTCACATTATCGTCGTGCCCATAGGTGGGCGCGATGGAAAACGCAAAGCTGGATTCACGATTGTTCTTGCGCTCATCAATCAGGGCAAGAAAAGCCTGAATATTGTTGCGAACATTCTCGGGCGGGTTCGTAGCCAGTACCTCGTTGAAGAGGGTTTCCGATGCGGCAAGATTATTGGTCAGCAGATGAGCCCGCGCCAGCTCCAGGCGGGCGCGCTGGCGGGTGACATTGCGCTCGGCGGTGTTGGCGACACGTTCAAAGGCGTACACGGACTCGTTTGCGTAGCCGCTCTCGATGGCAGCAATACCGTAGACGAAGTCAAAGTCCGTATCGCCCTCCCAGGCTTCCAGGTTGCTGCTGGCAAGTGCGTAAGCCTCATCGTAGCGACCCGCCTCGACCAGCGCGTTCAGCTCCTGTATGGGCGGAGGGGGCGTTTGTCCCAGTGCGATTGTCGACATCAGACTCAGGGAAATAGCTGTCAACAGCGCCGTTCGACAGGTTCTCATAGAGCAGTCCAGTGTAGTGAGGGTCAGAGCTATCCGGCCAATTATGGTGTCGGGAGACGGTCTGCGACCATACCCCGATCGGGTGCCGGTATGTTTTTTGGTCAACTTTACATGGTATTTGCGACATTACAATGATTTAGCTGCATTTCCTTGCCATTCTGTGACAAGGCTCCAACTCTGCCTGCAATGAACAATCCCAATCCCCATATTGTCGGACGCCGCCAACAAAACTTTGACATTCAACGGGGGGAGAAGGTACTTTGCCCGCCAATCGGAGGCCTGTGTGCGTTACTACTTCAATTCTGTTTCTGTGCTGGGTTCTGCGCTCCTTGTCCTGGCCATGCCTGCCCGCGCAGAAGAGTCCAATGCCACCCTCAACGAGTTTTCGCTCGGAGGCTATTACAGCAAGGGCGATTATGGGCAAAGCATCGACACCAGCATTCGTTACTTTCCTTTCTCCTACACGCGCACCGTTGGCCACTGGAACCTCCAGGCAAGCGTTTCCCGTCTCGAAATCTCCGGCGCCGGCAATGTCCTGGTCAATGTGGGCGGGCTAGGACGAGACGAATTTGATTCGGTTCAGGGCGTAGCATCGCAGACACAGCGTGGCCTGGGAGACACGACGCTCAGCGCCACCTATCAGATGCCTGCCTTTTCCTCCAGCGCGCCCTTCATTGACCTTGGTTTTGAGATCAAGGCCCCCACTGCCGATGAGAACAAGGGGCTTGGTACGGGTGCGTACGATTACGGTCTGCACGTGGATCTGTATCAGCAGTGGGGGCAAACCACCCTGTTCGGGACGCTGGGGTACAAATGGCGGGGGACTTCAACGCTGTTCAGCGAAATGCAGGACTCGGCCTTTGTCTCTTTGGGATTCACCAGGCCGCTGGCACCACGCTGGAGTACCGGCCTGATTTACGATTTTCGCGAGGCGGCTTCGGCCAACTCGGGGGAAACCCATGAACTGTTGCCCTATCTGTCCTGGGCGGTGGCCTCACAATGGACGCTCATGGGGTATGTCGTGAAGGGATTTACAGAAGACAGTGCCGACCGGGCAGTCGGCATTCAGCTCAATTACCGCTGGTAGAATCGGGTCATGCCGCGCTCTGGCAGGCCATTGTAAATCAGCCTGCTAGATTCGCATCGGCTGCACACGCGGCGGCAGCAGGGTGGGGCGCTGCACGGGCGTGATGCGCTGGAACGGCGGCAGTTCCGGCCGCTGGATTCTCTCCGGGCGTTCGCGATTCGCTTCTTCCGTGTCTGCATCAGGGTCCAGGGTTACCGTGATGGTCTCTGCCAGTTGCGGCACGTCCTTGGGTGCATTTTTCTCCGCTTCCGGAATTGCGGGCTGTGCCTCCACAGCGGTGGCAATCTGCGCAGGCTCCTCCAGGGTGGGAGCAGCAAGCTTGCCGTCGGTCGGCGGCTGTTCCGAAGGAGTGGAGACAGCCGGTGTCTGGCGTCTCTCCGGGCTGGCATCCACCAGTTGAATGCTTTCCTGGACTTCCGTGACTGCAGGTGTCTCCGGCAGCGCCGGTTGGTCCTGGGCAATTTCCTGACGGGTTTCCTCCACCAGCGGATGGCGTTCGATCACATCCAGGACGGGGTTCTGCTTCACGGTTGCGGGTTCTGTCGCAGCAGGCTGTGGGTCCTGTGCAATCAGTGTCGAGGGCTGCTCAATCACCGGCAACTCTACAAGAGGTGCTGGCTCTGTGTCCGTGCCTTGGGGACGCTCGTGCTCGTCCTGAACCGGGTCGGTGACGGTAAAGAAGGGCGAGGGACCACCAGTGCCACCGAAGCCGCTGCCACCAAATTCGCCGGATTTACCGGTGCCACCCATGCCGCTGCCACCGTCACCGCCATCTCCGCCACTGCGAACCTTGCCCAGTGAGCCCGTGGTGATGATCAGTGTCAGCAGAAACAGCAGCACCGCCAGAGCGAGGGTGGCGGGGTAGCTGCGCATGGCCAGAATGGCTTTAGGCATGGTCATTCCCCTCGCTCTCTGGCGCCAGCTCGGCGTTGTAATTGAAGACCCCGAAGTTCATGCGGTAATTCCTGTCAGCCTTTGACTGATCACGCTGCTGCAGTGCGAGGGCTGCCTTGTTCATTCGGGTCAGCGCGTCCATTCCCGTGTCATTGGCAAGCTTTGCCAGCTCCTGAACAGACGCCTGAGACAGCTTGTCATAATAAACGCTTCTGTCGAAATAGGAAGGTGTCCGGCCTGCCAGGTTGTGCGCACTGGCACAGATATGGTCGTGCAGGTTTTTACCGAAAAAGAACACCTTTTCATCGAAACCCTTGTCCGGGGTAAAGGCACCAGTGTTGAGGCAGACCCGGCCATCGCTGTCCTGCCCGGCGATGCCCAGGCGCAGCCATTCGTCAAGAATGACCCGGGGCCGAATGTCCTGTTTGCACACCAGTTCGACCAGATCATCGAAAGTCTTCTGTCCGCTGGAATCAGAGGCGGTCCGCAGGGGCAGGGCGAGTGGTTTGCCCTCGCTGTCCCAGAACTGCTCTGAGCCCAGCCAGTAGGCAATGAGTTGCGCGCCTATTGAAATGGCTCTTGGGGTGTTCAGGGATTCGCTGGCTTCATTGCGCAGGCGCTTGACGTCCTTGCGGTGTACACCCGTCAGCAGCGTGATGCGACTGTCAGTCTGCCGCTTCTCATCCACCGAAAACTCCTGGTCTGCGACTTCCACGTAGAGGGACTTGAGCAAATTAATGAGGAACGGGTAGGTGATCTGAAAGCTCAGCATGAGACGCACCAGCGGTCGCAGGAGCTTGCGAATCGCAGCAACCAGCACGGCAGGCGGCTGGGCAGGGTTGTGTATGTCGTCACCATGGGGAGTCATGCGCCCGAGTATAGCGTATGGGTGGGAATAGTTCCCACACCTTTATGCACGATTTTCCGCGGGACCGGCAGGGTGGAAAGTGATTGCGATCACGCCGTTGGCAACTTTCTGTTGACGTGGGAATAATTCCCACCTAGTATCGACCTCAACGACAGACCTGACCCGGAACCACAGTCGAGTCTGCAGCTTCAATTGGCCTGATACAGGATCGCCGATGCACTCACGCGCCATGAACACGCCGCCCTTGTCGCTTCCGGACAGAATGCCGGCCCCTCGCAGCGACAGTGTTCACCTGGTGCAGCTACCCGACGAACGTCGCCTTGCCTACACCGAATACGGAGACCGCCTGGGCTACCCGCTGTTCCATTTCCACAGCCATGGCAGTTGTCGCCTGGAAGCCGCTGCGCTGCACCAGGTGGCCAAACGCTCCGGGTTTCGCATTATTGCGGTGGATCGTCCTGGGGTGGGGCTGTCCGATCCCCATCGTGCCAACAGCGCCGATGCGTTCGCGCAGGATCTTGAGGTTCTGGCAACGCAACTGCGTTGCCGACAGTATGGCTTGATTGCCTGCGGTGGTGGGCTCGCCAGTGCTCTGGCGTTTGCAGCCCGCTCGGGACAACGGGCCAGCATGTTGCTGGGGATGTCCTGCTCGCTTCCCTGTACCGCTGAACGCAAAGGCCTATTCAGGAATCTGCTCTGTGCGCTTGTGCAGCGTCTGGTTCAGGGCGTGATTGTTTTGCGACACTGGCGTGGTGCAGCAGCCCTGCAGGCGCGGGTGCAGCGATTTGTAGATGCCATGCCCTATGCCGACCGACGCATGTTTGAAAATCCGGCTGTCATGCAGTTACTGACGATGGATATCACGGAAGCCCTGCGTCAGGGAGCGGGAGGAGTGGCGAGCGACACGGTACAGCAGTTTGAGCCCCTGCAGGTCAATCTGTCAGCGCTTACATTGCCCTGTGAATTCTGGCTCGGCAGTGCCGACAGTGTCAGCGTACGTCAGCGTACTGAGAATCTTATGGGGCTGCTGCCGAATGCCCGCATGCACCCACTCGCAAACCGGGGGCGTTATTTCTATCTGCGCCATGCCGATGAAGTCTTTGCCCGCGCAAACCAGGTGTTGGGGCGGGCCGCCAACGCGGTTGTGCATCAGGCCGATTTTGCCTTCCGCAGGGCCGTGCATGAGAACAGGATGGTTGCCGCTACCCGCTAGTTCAGGCCTGACGAGTCTCAGTGGTGGTCATGGGATTCATGCAGATCAAAGTCGCAGACGTGGTGCCGGAACTGACGTTCCCCCTCAAGCCGCGCTGAATAATCACTTCCCTCGATGGTTTTGTATGCTCCGCTGGCGATGAAGACATCAATCAGCAGTGGGTCCACCGCGCCGGCTTCTGCCTCCCTGTTCAGAATATCCAGTGCGAATTCTGCTGGCACTGCTGCCTTGTAGGGGCGATCTGACGCGGTCAGTGCATCATAGATATCGCAGATGGTCATGATCTTGGAGGCAAAGGGAATCTCTGTCGAGGTCAGCCCATCGGGGTAACCACTGCCATCGAGTTTTTCGTGGTGGGCGCCGGCGATGGCTGGCACCTCGCGGAACTCTTCCGTCCAGGGAATCAGTTGCAGGAAGTTACGGGTGTGGGTGACATGAGATTCGATCTCAAGGCGCTCGTGCGTCGACAGGCTGCCCTTGGGGATGGCGAGCATGGAGAACTCTTCGGGCGTGACGATGGAAAAGCCATGGGAGCGCTCAAACGGGCTGCAGTATGCCGCAATGCGATTCAGGTCCGTCTTCATGCCCGACTCCAGCAGCATGGGTTCATTGGACTCCACAATGACCTCAAAGAAATGATCAAGCTGGCGAAGTTCCTGCTGCAGGTTAAATTCAATCCGCTGGTTGCGCTGTTCGTCAAAGCTCTCGGTGCGATACATCTGAAGCTGTTGGCGCAGCGCCTTGTTACGCAGTTTTTCCTTGGCCAGCATGATGCGGTAGCGAATGCTCTGGATGTTTTCATCGCTCAGTTTTTTTGCCTTCACCAGAACAGATTCGCGCACCCCCACCTTGCCGAAATCGTGGAGGAGGGCGGCGTAACGAAGTTCACGAATACGGGTATCGCTCTGCGTGTTCGCGCGGTGTTCCGCATGCGGGCTTGAGTTGACCGCCTCGGCAAGTGCAACACACAGATCCGCGACGCGGAAAGAATGACCGCTGGTCGTCGGATCGCGCTGTTCGATGGCCATCACCGAGGCTTTGACAAAGCCCTCAAACAGACGCTGGATGTCCTTGTGCAGAATGGCATTCTCGATCGCCACACCTGCCTGTCCTGCAAGGGCCTCCAGCAGCACCTGTGTTTCCTCGTCAAAAGGAAGCACTTCTCCCTTTACTTCGGCGCAGGGGTTCAAAAGCGATTCACGATGACGCTTGCGGTTAATGAACTGCAGTACCGCGATGACATTTTTTTTCTTGTTCAAGGCGGGCAGGGTCAGCATGCTGACCGTCTTGTAACCGGTCGTAATATCGAAACTGCGATTGAACTGGTAGACCGCGTCCGGCGGGATGCTGTAGGCATCGGGAATATTAAGCGCTTGCTTGTTGAGTGCCACATACCCGGAGATGGACTCGGCGTTCAGTTTGAACTTGCTTTCCTGGAACGGAAACTCCATGGAGTCGTTCTGCGTCAGCTTGAAGGTCATGTGCGAATGATCCGCATCGACCAGGAACAGCGACGCTGCATCACACTTGGAGATATTCTGCCCTTCAGTCAAAATCTTGCGCAGCAGCGTGGCAAGATCATTCTCCGAACTCAGGGCAATGCCGACACTGGCGAGCTTGCTCAAATTGCCCGACAAAGCGCTCATCGCTTCCTGGCTTTCCCGTTCGCGCTTGCGTGAAAGCCACAGTTCGCAGGCCAGCTTCAGCATCTTGCGTGACTGGGCCAAAGGAAGGCCGTCAGAAAGAATCAGATCGGCGTCTGCGCCCAGGCGATCTTCCGCCAGCAAGACGGCGTCAGGGTAATGCGTCTGCCACTGGGACAGGGGCCATTGCGCGAGCAGGGAGGCATCAAGCACGATGACGGCAGGAGTGCGGCCCCCGATATCCTCCGGGTGCTCGATTGCGATTCCCTGCAGTATGCGGGGGTTCAGTTGCTCCCAAACCGGAGACGGGCGCAGGCTGCTGCCATGGCACAGAATCAGATCGCCAGCAGACGGACCTGGAGTTGAGTTAGCGGCATCGGCAGCATGGAGAGTGCTCACGTGATGGACTTCCAGTGAATTGAGCCCCGATAGGAAGGGTAATGCGTCGGAGTGTACCCCAGCCGTGTGAATCTGGCGATATTTTCAGCAAAGTGATGGGGAAAGAAGAGACTGCCCGTGGCGCCGATTGCGACGCCACGGGAGCGAAGTGCATGTGTCGGTTTAGTGCCCGACGCCCACCGGAGTCATAACCTGCCCCGCAATGGAGGCAATCGCATTACGACGCAGATGAAGTTTCTCAGTTTGTGCGGCAAGGGTTTCCTTTGCCTGCATTTCACTGATGAAGTTACTGAGCATTTGCCTGGCTTCTGACTCGTAACGGAAGGGGCCGATGTTGCCAGCCTCCCGCGTACGGAAATACCACAGCCCGCCATCGTCAAAAATACGCTCTGAACGATTGAAAACCATATTGCCTGAACGATCCTGCTTTCGGAGACTGCTCATTTTTATAGTCCTCTGTTGTCTCCGTCAGCTCAGGTTTGTCCCGGTGTTGCGTCCGGTCCCAATTGGTTTGGGTGACAAGCCTGAGCTGACGAGTCTCAGCAAATTAAACTGGCTTTGTGAAGCTGAGAAGAGCGCAAAATGTGTGCCACTCCTGAGCGTGTATGGATCGAGGCAGCTTGCCTGCCAATTTGATAAAGCTAATTAAAACAAATGGATACGATGAAATTCAAAATCCGTCGTGCCTAAAAAATGCTCATTGAATCAGGGTGTTAGAAAACTCTCCTGAATATTGATTCAAATCATGCCTGACCGAATGAGCATCTGCACTTAGCATCAAGTGACACGATATTTTCTTCGGTAAATGAAAGGCTTGCGCTGGCGGCTAAGGAAAAAATATTTTTCACCCCAGTACCGAAAATGGGATACGCGTCACAGCAAATTCTGCAGTGCTTCTGCGCGGGCCAGATCGTCGGGAGTATTGAGGTTGTCGAAATGCCCCGGAGCCGGATTGTCCAGTACCAGCACGCTATGAGAGAGTGACTGGATCAGCATCATGGGGCTGAAGACGCGATTGGCCAGCGCTTGCCTCAGAACGGGAAGCAGTGCCACTGACCACACGGAAAAGAGCGGCTGCCATTGTCCATTGGTAGAGGCATAGCAGACCTGGGTCGCCTCCTGGCTGCGCAGTTCCTCCAGTTGCGTAACGATGTTTCCCGGAAACCGGGGGACATCTCCGGGGAAGCATGCCAGCACCTGGCAGGAGCCCTGATGATGGCAATACTCCATGCCGGCAAGAATGCCTGCCAGCGGTCCGGCGTCCTGGCCACAGGTATCGGCGACGATCGGCAGTCCATAGGATGCATAGTGCTCGGGGTGGCGATTGACGTTGATGAGGAGCCCGCCGACCTGTGAGCGTGCATTGGCAATGATGTGCTCAATGACCGGCTTGCCAGCGAGCGGCATAAGCGATTTGTCCCGAAACTGCATACGGGAAGACTTCCCGCCTGCCAGGATAATACCCATGATGTTCTGGGGAGGAGTGGGCATCGGGGCAGACCTCCTGAGTGCCTTGCCGGCCAGTCGTTGCGAGGGCTGGAGCATAGTGCAGCCCTTTGCCAGGGACAAGATTATGGATTGAATAAAACCGGGCGGTGTGGCAGAATCTCGCACTTCGGAAAACAGGATTGAAGTGGTAACTGCTTGATATTCCTAGGGTTCGCCCTGGGTGCTTTTGCGGCAGGTGCTGCCAAGCCTGGTTGATTCAATTTCCCAACGACAATTCCGCACCTGGCCATGGGAATGTGCCATGAAGCAGGGAGTGGAATTTCAATAAATATAAGTAAACGTGACGGGCAGTGTCGGGCACTGTTCTGTCCTAGAGGGTTTTTCATGCAAGTCTCCATTGAAACCACTTCCGGTCTTGAGCGTCGTATGACGGTCGGAGTTCCCGCTTCTGTTGTTGAAAGCGCTATCAGCGCCCGGCTGCAGGAAGCCGCAGGCAATGTTCGTATGAATGGCTTCCGCAAGGGCAAAGTGCCCATGAAAGTCATCAAGGGACGTTTCGGTCGCGGCGTGCGCCAGGAAGTGCTCGGGGAAGTCATGAGCAAGAGCTACTACGACGCAATCAGCGAACAGAAGCTCAAGCCTGCGGGCCAGCCCCGCATCGAACCGAAGACACTGGAAGAGGGCAAGGATCTCGAATTCGTTGCTATTTTCGAGGTGTACCCCGAAGTGACGCTCAGCGATTTCTCCAAATTGAAAGTGGAGAAGCTGGTAGCGGAAGTGACTGACGAGAACATCGACAACATGATCGAAACCCTGCGTTCGCAGCGCCAGACCTGGGAGCCCATCACCCGTCAGGCCAAGAACAAGGATCGCCTGGTGATCGATTTCGTCGGCACCATTGATGGCAAGGAATTTGAAGGCGGCAGTGGCAAGGGCGTGAGCCTGATCCTGGGCTCCGGCCGCATGATCCCCGGTTTTGAGAAAGGTCTGCTGAAGAAAAAGGCTGGCGATGAAGTGGTGCTGGATCTGGAGTTCCCCGAGGACTACCAGAACAAGGACGTTGCCGGAAAGCCCGTGCAGTTCACCGTGACAGTCAATTCCGCCAGCACTCCGGTGCTGCCGGAGCTGAACGACGAGTTCTTTGCCGTATTCGGCATCGAAGAGGGCGGCGAAGAAGCCTTCCGCAAGGAAGTAGCGGCCAATATGAACCGCGAGCTGAAAAATGCCAGCAAGGCCAAAGTGAAGAACAAGGTGATGGACCTGCTGCTCAAGGAGCACACCGTGGACCTGCCGGCCAGCCTGATCAAGGGTGAGATTGACTCCCTGCGTCAGCAGGCGCTGCAGCAGTTCGGCGGGGGGCAGAAGAGCATTGACCCGTCCATGCTGCCGGACGAGTTGTTCCGTGAGCAGGCGGAAAGACGCATCGCCCTTGGCCTGATTCTGGGTGAAGTCATCAAGGTCAAGGAACTCAAGGCAGATCCGGAGCAGGTCAAGACCACCATCGAAGACATCGCTTCTACCTACGAAACGCCCGAACAGGTGGTGCGCTGGTACTACAGCAACAAGGATCAACTGGCTGCCGTGGAATCCTCCGTACTGGAAGACCAGGCCTTTGATGCAATCCTGGCCGATGCCAAGGTGACTGAGAAGAAAGCCACGTACGACGACGTCATCAAGCCCGATGCGCCGAAAAGCGGCAAGTAACAGGTGAGTATGGACCACAAGCAAGAGATTGTGACAAGCGCGCTCGTCCCCATGGTGATCGAGCAGACCTCCCGTGGGGAAAGGTCCTACGACATCTACTCGCGTCTGCTCAAGGACCGGGTGATATTCGTGGTGGGGCAGGTGGAAGATCACATGGCCAATCTTGTGGTCGCGCAACTGCTGTTTCTGGAATCCGAAAACCCGGACAAGGATATCCACCTGTACATCAACTCGCCCGGCGGTTCGGTGACCGCCGGCCTGTCGATTTACGACACCATGCAGTTCATCAATCCTGACGTCAGCACCATGTGTATTGGCCAGGCAGCGAGCATGGGGGCACTGTTGCTGGCGGGCGGCACCAAGGGCAAGCGTTTCGCGCTGCCACATTCGCGCATGATGATCCATCAGCCCAGCGGCGGAGCCCAGGGCCAGGCAGCGGACATTGAAATTCAGGCCAATGAGATCATCAAACTGCGTCATCAGTTGAACAAGATCATGGCGCATCACACCGGCAAAGAGCTTGATGTGATTGCCCGCGATACCGAGCGCGACAATTTTATGAGTGCCGAAGAGGCAATGCGATACGGCCTGGTAGACAAGGTACTTACGCATCGGGTGATGTGATAGGGGCCGGAATTTGCCGATTTTTCGGTAACTTGTAGGAATTTTGCCCGTCCGGGCTGCGGAAGCCCGAAAATTTGCCGATGAACTCTCTGACGCATCAGGCGAAACCGGAGGCCGTCCAGGTATTGGAGAGTGCCCCAAAGTCCTGTAATCTGGGCACGAATCGTTTTTGAGGGATTTTGAATGTCAGATGATCGTTTCAACAAAGGCGATGACAGTGGCAAACTGCTGTACTGCTCCTTCTGCGGCAAAAGCCAGCATGAAGTGCGCAAGCTGATTGCCGGACCGTCTGTGTTTGTCTGTGATGAATGCGTCGATCTTTGTAACGACATTATCAGGGAAGAGATTCAGGAGAAGGATTCCGACGGCGGCAGCAAGAAACTGCCCATCCCCGAAGAGATCAAGAAGACCCTTGATGAGTACGTGATTGGGCAGGACAACGCCAAGAAGGTTCTTGCCGTTGCTGTCTACAACCACTACAAACGCCTCAATTATGAGCACAGTTCCGGCGGTGTGGAGCTCGGCAAGAGCAATATCCTCATGGTTGGACCGACCGGCACAGGCAAGACCCTGCTGGCGGAAACCCTGGCCCGTCTTCTGGACGTTCCCTTTACCATTGCCGACGCCACCACGCTGACGGAAGCCGGTTATGTCGGCGAAGATGTCGAGAACATCATCCAGAAGCTGCTGCAGAAATGTGACTACGACGTGGAAAAGGCTCAGATCGGTATCGTCTACATTGACGAAATCGACAAGATTTCCCGCAAATCCGACAACCCGTCCATTACCCGTGACGTGTCCGGGGAAGGGGTGCAGCAGGCCCTGCTGAAACTGATCGAGGGCACCGTTGCCTCAGTGCCTCCCCAGGGCGGTCGCAAGCATCCCCAGCAGGAATTCCTGCAGGTGGACACCTCCAATATCCTGTTTATCTGTGGCGGCGCCTTTGCTGGCCTGGACAAGATCATCCGTGATCGCTCCGAGAAGAGCGGCATCGGCTTCAGTGCCGAAGTGCGCAGCAAGGACACCGATCATCGCGTAGGCGAAGCACTGCGCGAAGTGGAACCTGAGGATCTGGTGAAATACGGCCTGATTCCGGAATTTGTCGGTCGTCTGCCGATGATTGCCACTCTCGATGAACTCGACCTTGAGGCGCTGGTGCGCATTCTCAAGGAGCCGAAAAACGCTCTTATCAAGCAGTATCAGAAGCTGTTCGAAATGGAGAGCGTCGAGATCCAGTTCCGCGACGAGGCGTTGCGTGCCGTGGCCCAGAAGGCCAAGGATCGCAAGACCGGTGCGCGTGGCCTGCGTTCCATCATGGAAAGCGTACTACTGGATACGATGTACAAGATCCCCTCCATGGAGAAGGTGACCAAGGTCATCATCGACGCGGCTGTGATCAACGGGGAGTCAGAGCCGTTGCTGGTCTATGAAAACCGCGAGCAGCAGCCTACCCGTGCAGCCACGGAAGAACACTAGAAGCCGTTGACAACAGGAGGGGCCCGCTCGCCGTTGTGCCGACAGACTCTGATGAGAACTTCGCGCAGGCGACGGATTGAAATCCCGAATGCAAGCCCCAAGATAAGCGCCTGTACTTCATGAGACTGTAAAGCCTCACCCATCAACTCAGGACGTTCACTATGGGTCTTATGTCAGACACACCCGAAATCGCCAAAACCGTACTTCCCCTGCTGCCTTTGCGCGATGTAGTGGTCTACCCGCAGATCGTCCAGCCGCTTTTCGTAGGACGCCCCAAATCGATCAAGGCGCTCGAAGCCGCCATGAGTGCTGGCAAGCAGGTATTGCTGGTCGCCCAGCGCAATCCCACAGAAGATGACCCCAGTACCCGGGATATCTTCGAAATCGGCACCGTTGCCAGCATCCTGCAACTGATCCGCCTTCCCGATGGCACCGTCAAGGTGCTGGTTGAGGGTGTCAGCCGCGCACGTATCAAATCCGTGGAACTGGAAGCGGATTACTTTCAGGCGCTTATCGTACAGCTCACCCCTGAGCCCATGGCAGAAAAGCAGGGCGAGCTGCTGGTTCGCTCTCTGCTGTCGCAGTTTGAACAGTATGTGCAACTGAGCAAGAAGATTCCTCCCGAGGTCATGACGTCCATCTCCAGCATCGACGAACCGGGGCGCCTGGTGGATACCATTGCTTCCCACATGTCGCTGCAGATTCAGGAGAAGCAAAACCTGCTGGAGCTGGTCGGGCTGCAGGCACGCATCGAGCATCTGATGGGCCTCATTGAATCCGAGATCGATCTGTTCCAGGTCGAGAAGCGCATTCGCGGGCGTGTGAAAAAGCAGATGGAAAAGAGCCAGCGCGAGTACTATCTGAATGAGCAGATGAAGGCGATTCAGAAGGAAATGGGCGAGCTGGATGATGCCCCGAATGAAACCGAAGAGCTGAAGCAGAAGATCGAAGAGGCTGGTATGCCCGCGGAGGCCAAGGACAAGGCCATGTCCGAGCTGAACAAGCTGCGCATGATGTCGCCCATGTCTTCCGAAGCGTCAGTCGTGCGCACCTATATAGACTGGATGGTAAATATTCCATGGAAGGCGCGCAGCAAGGTGCGCCTCGATCTGGACAAGGCCGAACAGGTGCTGGAAAACGATCACTACGGACTGGAAGAGGTCAAGACCCGTATTCTTGAGTACCTGGCCGTACAGAAACGCGTGAAGAAACTCAAAGGCCCGATTCTGTGCCTGGTCGGCCCGCCCGGTGTGGGTAAAACATCACTGGGTGAGTCCATCGCCCGTGCCACCAATCGCAAGTTTGTCCGTATGGCTCTGGGTGGCGTGCGTGATGAAGCGGAAATCCGTGGCCACCGCCGCACTTATATCGGTTCGCTGCCCGGAAAGCTGCTGCAGAAACTTTCCAAAGTAGGGGTCAGGAATCCCTTGTTCCTGCTCGATGAAATTGACAAGATGGGCATGGATAATCGGGGCGATCCCGCGTCCGCGCTGCTTGAAGTGTTGGACCCTGAGCAAAACCACAGCTTCAACGATCACTATCTGGAGGTCGATTACGATCTGTCAGAGGTCATGTTTGTCTGTACCTCCAACACCATGAACATTCCCGGCCCTCTGCTGGACCGCATGGAGATCATCCGCCTGCCCGGATACACCGAGGACGAAAAGATCAATATCGCCAGCCGCTATCTGGTTCCCAAGCAGCAGTCCAACAACGGGCTGCGCAAGGGGGAACTGACGATCGGAGAGGATACGATCAAGGATCTGGTGCGTTACTACACCCGCGAAGCAGGTGTGCGCAATCTGGAACGGGAAATCGCCAAGATCTGCCGCAAGGTCGTCAAGGAACATGTGAGCCAGAAAAAACCGGCCCCGGTCGTATTGACGGGAGAGCTGCTGGAAAACTATTCCGGGGTACGCAAGTTTGATTTCGGCATTGCGGAAGACCATAACCTGATCGGACAGGTCAACGGCCTTGCTTGGACTCAGGTAGGTGGCGAACTTTTAACCATCGAGGCCGTTGCCCTGGAAGGCAAGGGCAAGACCATCAAAACCGGCTCTCTGGGCGATGTCATGCAGGAATCGATTCAGGCAGCACTGACGGTTGTCCGCAGCCGGGCAGGGGTGCTGGGGCTTAAACCTGGCTTCCACGAAGCGATCGATCTGCATATTCACGTGCCCGAAGGGGCGACCCCCAAGGACGGCCCCAGCGCCGGCATCGGGATGTGCACTGCCCTGGTTTCCGCACTGACCGGTATTCCCGTGCGGGCAGACGTTGCCATGACTGGTGAGATCACCCTGCGTGGTCAGGTTTTGCGCATCGGCGGACTCAAGGAAAAGCTGCTTGCGGCTCACCGTGGCAACATCAAAACCGTGATCATTCCCGCAGACAATGAACGTGATCTGAAGGAGATTCCGGACAACGTGAAGAGTGAACTGGAGATTCGTCCTGTGCGCTGGATCGACCAGGTTCTGGAGATCGCACTGGAGTATCAGCCGACGCCAACGGCGGAAGAAAACGCGGCAAAAACGGCCATTTCCTCCTCCGGAGAAGAGGGTGAGAAAGGCAAGGATGAAATGCATATAAATACGCACTGAATCACATGAAAACCCGGTGTTTGCTGTTGACACAGCTTTCTTTGGCTTGGTATAAAGTGCCGGTCGTATTGCTTACCAAGCCTTTTTTTGGATCAAGATTCAGACAGAATAACAACACTTGGGACGGGGCATGCGCAGTCATTTTTCCGTCCGGGTTTTTCAGCACAATCATCACAGAAAAATAAGGGGATACCGTGAACAAATCAGAATTAATTGATGCTGTAGCAGCAGGTGCAGATATACCAAAAGCAACAGCAGGCCGCGTCATTGACGCCATGATCGATGCGATCACAGACTCACTGAAGAAAAGCGATCCAGTCGTGCTTGTTGGTTTCGGTACTTTCACGACCAAAGAGCGTGCAGCTCGTCAGGGACGCAATCCCCAAACTGGCGCCACTATCCAGATCAAAGCCGCAAAAGTGCCGACCTTTAAAGCAGGCAAGGCTCTGAAAGACTCCGTTAATCTTTAACTTATAGTCAAGATTCCCGATCAGGCCAGACCCGAGGCAACACTGCCACTAAACAGGTTCCCAGTCTGGCCGTGACGGAGAAAACCTCTCCAGTCACCAGTCGGAGTTAACAAGGCGCATCAGTGATGCGCCTTTTTAGTTTAAGGGGCTTCCTCGTCTGACCCCGTTTAGAGACGCTGAGGGACAGTGCACAAACGCCAGGCCCCGATTAAGGAAACGATATGCTGCAGACTATTAGAGACAACTCACAAGGCCTCATTGCCAAGCTGATCATTGGCTTCATCATAGGGCTTATGGCGCTGTTCGGGGTAGAGTCCATCGTCGGTGGGCTGAGCAACAACTCCACCGTTGCCAAGGTTAACGGCGAGGAGATCACCGAGCCGGAGCTGGCGGCCAGCGTTCAGGAGCTGCTCATGAGCGTGGGAGGAGATCTTGGCGACCTGGACGAAGGGCTGCTGCGTCAGATTTCCCTGAATCGTCTGATTGAGGAACGCCTTCTGCGTCAGACCGCGAAGGATGCCAATATGATCATCTCCAGCGATACCGTGGATCGAATGATCATCAATACCCCCCAGTTTCAGGTGGGCGGCGTGTTCAACTCTGACCTGGCCCTGCGCACCATGGCAACCCAGGGCTACACCGTTCAGGGTTACCGTCAGGCCCTGATCGACCAGATGGTGGTCGGCCAATTGATGAATGCCTACGGCGCCACCAGTTTCGTTACCGATGCAGAACTGAATCGTATGGCTGCGCTGTCCTCGCAGACACGGGATTTCCGTTTCGTCTCTGTCACTCTGGGCAACAGGACACTGGGGGAAGCCATCCCAGCCGACCAGATTGAAGCCTATTATCAGAACAACCAGTCGCAGTTCATGCTCGACGAAGAAGTCGGCATCGACTATGTGGTGCTGGACAAGAATGCCATTTTCAGCGAAGTGAGTGTCGATGATGCAGCCGTGCAGGCGCAATACGACGCCGAAGCCGCCGCGGCGGTTGCTTCGTCCCAGCGCAGGGCATCGCATATTCTGCTGGAAACCGGGTCCAACCTGTCAGAGGAAGAGGCGATCACCATGGCGACGGCGCTGAAAGCGCGTCTTGACCAGGGCGAGGACTTTGCTGCGCTGGCTGCAGAAGCCTCCGCCGACACGGCATCGGCAGAAGAGGGTGGCGATATCGGTTACACCGACGGCACTGCTTTCCCGACAGCAATTGAAGAGGCCCTTGACGGCCTGCAGGTCGGAGAAGTATCCGGCCCCGTTGTCAGTGAGTTCGGGGTGCATCTCGTGAAGCTGACTGAAAGCGAACAGAACCAGTATCCGCCGCTGGAAGAGGTTGCCGAGCGTATTCGTCGTGATCTGAGCACCACGGAAGTGGACAACCTGTATTTCTCCCGCCTTGAGGATCTTGCCAACCTGGCGTTCGAGACGACAGGGTTGCAGGATATTTCCGAGCAGTTGGGCCTGGACGTGGTGGAAAGCGAGATGTTTACCCGCCTCGGTGGCACCACAGATATCACCAGCAATGCCAATGTGATCGCCGCGGCCTTCTCTGACGAGACGCTGATTGACGGCAACAACAGTGACGTCATCGAGCTGGGGGATTCCCGAGCCGTCGTCCTGCATGTACGCGAGCACGCTGAAGCGACGCTGCGTCCATTGGAAGAGGTGCGTGGCGAAATCGCTGCCATTTTGCGAACTGAGCTGGAAAAGGAGCGCGCTAGCGACCTTGGCCAGTCTCTTCTGACAAGCCTGCAGAACGGAGAGGCGATCGATTCCACACTGGCCGAGAATGACTTGCAGTGGATTGCACAGATCGGTGCCTCACGGGACCAGGCCGGGATGAATGGCGAGGTGTTGCAGAATGTGTTTGCCATGCCGGCACCGGCAGAGGGTGAGACAGCCTTCAACGGCTTCACTCTGAGCAACGGGACCTATGTTGTGCTGGAGCTGCAGGCAGTCAAGCGTGGCAGCCTCGCAGACCTGAGTGCCGATGAGCGCCGTGCCATGACCAATACCTTCATCGAAACAGACGGGCGTGCCAGCATGGAAGCATTCGTTGCCAATACCCGTCAGAACGCGGATATCACAGAGAATCTGAACCAGGAGCCTCTGCTGTAAGAGGCTTTGCGAGCGTTCAGTTCAGTTCGATTTCGCTCGGGGCAAGTTGAAGTCTTTGCCCCGGGTGAATGAGGTCTCCGACCTTGATATCGTTCCACAGCGCAATATCCTCCGCCGTAACACCAAAGCGTCTGGCAATACCGGACAAAGAATCCCCCGACCTCACCACGTAAGACTGTGCTGCAGGCTCTGCGGCCTCGTTGCTGGCGCGAGCCAGGCCACTGCCTGCCTGCAGCAGTAACACCTGTCCCGGCTTCAGCACCGCGTCCGGATTGAGCTGGTTCCACTGTGCGATTTCAGCAACGCTGATCTGATAACGATTGGCGATGCGCCACAGGCTGTCCCCGGAACGAACCTGATAACGAGCAGGCGCTTCCGGCGCGACTGTTTCGCGGCTGCTGGCGGAGTACACCGGCGCGTTGGGAGCGGCCAGTGGATTGGCGGAATTGTAGGCGCGGGGGATCAGCAGGGATTCGCCCGCAATAATCCGGCTGCCACTGATGGCGTTGACCTGCTGCAGCACACCGACCTGTGTACGGAATTTCCGCGCGATGCCACTCAGCGTATCGCCACTCTGCACAACATAACGATCCCAGGTGACATTGGGACGCTCCCCCTGTTCCTGCAGATTGTTCTTGAAGGTCTCTACCACCTCGACCGGCATCAGCAGGGAGTAGGGGCCATCCGGATGCGTTGCCCACTGCCGGAAACCTGGATTGAGCTGGTACAGGGTCTGCGGCTCCACGCCTGCAATACTTGCAGCCAGGGCGAGATCAAGCTGGAAACCGACATCCACAAGGGTAACCACGGGGGCGTTGGGCACTTCGGCCAGCTCCATGCCGTAATGATCCGGGGTTGCCACCAGTCGGCTCAAGGCAATGAGTTTGGGGGCAAAATCTTCGGTAATGGAGGGCAGGTTGAGCGACCAGTAGTCCACATCGCGGTTGCGTCGCTCGTTGCGATCGATGGCCTTGCGAACATTTCCGGGGCCGGTATTGTAGGCGGCCAGCGCCAGCAACCAGCTCTCGCCGAACATCTGGTGCAACTGGGTCAGATACCCGAGGGCGGCATCTGTTGACGCGATCGGATCACGGCTGCCGTCGTACCACCAGTCCCGCTTCAGCCCAAGGGTCGGAGCCGTGGAACTGCCAATCTGCCACAAGCCCACTGAATTGCCTGGAGACACGGCATTGGGATTGAAGGCGCTCTCCACAATCGGCAGCAGCGCCAGCTCTGTGGGCAGGCCACGGCGTTCCACTTCTTCCACGATCTCGTATATGAAGGGGCTGGCGCGCTCTGTGACAATTCTGAGGTAGCTGGGGTTGTCCCGGTAAAACGCCAGTTGCTCATCGATGCGGGCATTGTCGTAGTCGTTGGCGAATTGCAGGCCGGCCCCGATTCGACTCCAGATATCGGGGTATTCCGCTGCAGCACCAGCACTGTCAGCCCCGGGAATCGACACGCGTGCGGCCACGCTGCGGTCGCCCACCTGACGGGTTGCCCGTGCATCGACCCCATCGTCAACCGTCTGGTTCGTCCCATCCATCATGCTGCTACAGGCGTTGAGCAATACCGTAGCGCCAACGAGCAGGCAGATTCGCTTCATTGGCAGACGCGGGTGACGGTTGACGGGACGCAGGGAGGGGAACAGCGGCGGCACAGAACTGGATGGCATGGATGATGTCTACAGTAATTGAAAAAGGAGTCTGGCGTTAAAAATGGTCTTTCCAGGCTCTCAGGCCTGCAAACGTCGTCACGCGATCGGCGATGGACTGCCCAGTGTGCTGCGCGACAGACTGTGCCACAACTCCTATGTGACAACGCAGAAACGGATTGGTTCTGCGCTCCAGTTCAACGTTGCTCGGCAGGCTTGGTTTACCGGAGTTCCGCAGGGTCTGAACCTCGCGGATTCTGACCGACAGATCGGGATTTCCCGGCTCCACCGTAGCTGCAAAACGCAAATTGGCCTGGGTGTACTCGTGAGCGCAGTATACCAGTGTCTGTCCGGGAAGCTGCTGTAATTTATCGAGAGAACTCAACATCATGTCGGGGTTGCCCTCAAACATCCTGCCACACCCGCCTGAAAACAGGGTATCCCCGCAGAACAGGGCGCCGTTCGGACAGGCGTCGCCGGCGGGCAGATAGTAGGCGATGTGGTCCAGAGTGTGACCAGGAACCGTGAGTACCTGGAAACGGAGCCCCAATACCTCCACGGTATCGCCGTCAAGCTGGGCTTCCTGCACGGTGGGAATGCGGGCGGAGCGGGGGCCGATAACCCGTACCCCGGGAAAGCGCTCTTTCAGCGCTGCGATGCCGCCGGTATGGTCGGCGTGGTGATGGGTAACAAGAATGGCATGCAGCGTCAGGGATTCTTCTGTCAGCGCACGCAGCACAGGGGCCGCGTCGCCCGGGTCCACGACAACGGCAGCCGATGCCGCGCCTGCGCTCAGCAGCCAGATGTAGTTGTCGTCGAAGGCAGGCAAGGGGCGGATGCACACAGTCATTGCATTTGCTTTTCAGGGCCAAAGAAAGCAATCATAGTGCAGGCGCCTGGCGGGGGAAACCTCTTTCACAGGCGGATATCATGAACCTTCAGGCAAGCTTCCGGGCAGGCAATGAAAGGACTGAACAATATACAGGCCTACTGGCGCAGACGCGGCGAGCTGCCTGCGCCGGAAACCCTGTTCCAGGACATGGGGCACTGGTGGGAAACGCCACTGGGCAGTGCGCTGCTGGACAGAGAAACGGCTTTACTGGAGCCCATACTGGCACGTCTGTTCGGCTATCATTTCCTGCAACTGGGTGTCAGTCAGCGCTCCATGCTGGAAGCAAGCCCGATCGGTCACAAGATGCTGTTTGCACCCAGCGTCGAGTCCGGTACAGTCCTGCCGGTCGCCAGCAATGAGGCATTGCCCCTGCAAAGCGAAAGCGTGGATGCCGTACTGATTCATCATGCGCTTGATTTCACTCCCGACAGCCATCGCCTGCTGCGGGAGTCTGCACGGGTGCTGATGCCCGGCGGCAAGCTGCTGATTATCGGTTTCAATCCGCTGAGTGTCTGGGGGCTTCGCCATCTGCTGCGTTGGCGCAACACGCTGCCGTGGAATGCCCGCTATATCGCCAGTTCCCGGGTTCAGGATTGGCTGAAGCTGCTGGAATTCACGGTCGACAAGGTGGAGCACGCAGGCTATCTGCTGCCCATGCGGCATACCCGATTTGTGGAGGGGGCGACAAAACTGGAAGCGCTCGGCCAGCGTTTTAACGCGCCATTGGGGGCCATTTACCTGATCGTCGCCTGCAAGCAGGTCATGCCGGTCACCCCGATTCTGCCACGCTGGCGCCCCAGTCTGCCCCGTCCCGTGCTGGTTCGACCTGTAGGGGAATCCGTCCGGGCACGACCGCAGGCAGCACGAGTGAAAGTCAAGTCATAGCGCCTGCCGGGCGATGTTTAGGAAGCAGTCAGTTTGAGCAAATCCGTGGAGATGTATACCGACGGCGCCTGCCGGGGCAATCCTGGTAAAGGTGGCTGGGGGGCGCTGCTGCGCTATAACGGACACGAAAAGACCCTGTACGGCGGTGAGCCGATGACCACCAATAACCGTATGGAACTCATGGCGGTGATTCAGGGTTTGCAGGCACTGAAACGCCCGGGGCTCGATATAAAGGTCTTCAGCGATTCCAAGTATGTCCTCAATGGCATCAGCGAATGGTTGCCAAACTGGAAGAAGCGGGGCTGGAAGACGGCTGCCAAGAAGCCCGTACTCAACGCTGATCTCTGGCAGGTTCTGGACGAACTCGCCGCACAACACCAGATTCAATGGGAATGGGTAAAGGGTCACAGCGGCCACCCCGAGAACGAATTGGCTGACAGCCTCGCCAATCGCGGAATCGACGAGCTGACCCCCTAGATATCAAGGAAAATCAAACAGATGCGACAGATAGTTCTGGATACGGAAACGACCGGACTGGATCCCCTTCAGGGCCATAAAATCATTGAGATCGGCTGTGTCGAAATCGACAACCGGCGCCTGACCGGACGACATTACCACGTGTACCTGAACCCCGACCGCGAGATTGACGACGGTGCCGTGCAGGTTCACGGCATTACCTCGGAGTTCCTCGCCGACAAGCCCCGCTTCAATCAGATTGTTGATGACTTTCTGGCATTCATCCGCGGTGCGGAGCTGGTCATTCACAACGCCGCGTTTGACGTCGGCTTTCTGAACCATGAGCTGGAGCAGGCCGAGGGCAGTCACCCGCGGATAGAAGAGCTGTGCGGCGTGGTAGACACCCTGCTGATGGCGCGAAAGAAGCACCCAGGGCAGCGCAACAGCCTGGATGCCCTGTGCAAACGCTACGAAGTGGACAATTCCCAGCGTGAACTCCACGGCGCCTTGCTGGATGCCGAGATTCTTGCCGATGTCTATCTGTTGATGACAGGCGGGCAGACCACCCTGCAACTGACCAGTGACGAAAGCGGCGAAGGGCAGCAGGAGGGGGGCTACCAGCGTAGAGAGCGGCAGCAGCACGGCTCTCTGCCACTGGCGCTTGTCTCCGAGGAAGATCTGGAGGCGCACAGCCGCTTTCTTGAGCGCATCAACAAACTCAGCAATGACCGCTGTGTGTGGACTGCACAGGCGCAGGAATGAACAGCACGCCAACCTATTTCTATCACCTCGACGATGTACGTGGAGATGATAGCCTCATTCTGTTTCATCGCGGTGAAGTGTTACTTCTTGATGATGAGTTTCTTTTTTCTTCCAGTGTGTTGCAGCAACTTCATGATGTAAAACATCCACTTCTTCTGGTAGGCCAGATAGCCGGCCAGAGGATTCTGGCGCTGAATCTGGCACCGGAATGGGAGCAGGGCAGTTTGCCTGTGGCAAGAGCCACTCCGCGACAATTGCTGCTGCAGCGCCGCTTCGAGGACTTCACTGCGATAGGGCGGGCCAACCAGTTGGTGAACTGGCATGAAACCCACCGTTTCTGCGGGGCCTGCGGCGCACCGACGCACCCTCACGAGAATGACAGGGCCCTGGTCTGCAGCGCCTGCGAACGTCCTTATTACCCCCGCATCAATCCCTGCGTCATCGTGCTGGTCAGGCGCGGAGACACCTGTCTGCTGGCCCGACACAATCGCGGCAATGCCTCTTACAGCAGTTGTCTCGCCGGCTTCATGGAGGTGGGAGAAACCCCTGAGGAAACCGTGCGGCGTGAGGTATGGGAAGAGGTCGGCATTGAGGTCGACAATATTCGTTACGTGCGCAGCCAGTCATGGCCCTTTCCCTCGCAACTGATGCTAGGTTTCTTTGCAGACTACAAATCCGGTGAGATTCAGGTGGATGGCCACGAAATCGCGGAGGCACACTGGTACAGCCGCGACAGTCTTCCGCACACGCCTTCCGCAGGGATCAGTGTTGCCGGTCAGCTCATTGAGTTATTCTTGCAGGGATTTTGACAGGGGGCACATGCCCACGAGAGATAAAGGAGCAGGTACTTGGAGTACTTCATTGATTACGTTCTGTTTGTAGCAAAGGTGGCGACCCTGGTAGTGGCCTTCATGTTTGTGCTCGGCGCCCTGATCTCGGCAGGGAGTCGTGGCAAGAAGAGCGCCGGAGGAAAGGGGGCGCTGCAGATTGTGCATCTGAACGATGAGCTGGAAGACATGCGCGATGCCATCCGCAAATCCGTGCTCGACAAGGACGAATACAAACAGGAACACAAGGCAGAGAAAAAGCGTCTGAAGCAGGAAGCCAAGGAACGCAAGCGTGCACATAGTGCTGCCAAAGCCTCGGAAGAAGAGGAAGGAAACATTAAAAAGCGCGTTTATGTGCTTGATTTTGAGGGGGATATTGAGGCCAGCCAGGTGGAATCCCTGCGCGAGGAAATTACAGCAGTGCTCTCGCTTGCGTCTCCCAGCGACGAAGTGATGCTGCGGCTCGAAAGCCCCGGAGGCATGGTGCATGCCTACGGTCTGGCCTCTTCACAACTGCAGCGCATCCGCGATCAGGGCATCACCTTGACGATCTGCGTAGACAAAGTGGCTGCCAGCGGGGGCTATATGATGGCCTGTCTGGCCAATCGCCTCGTCGCAGCTCCCTTCGCGATTCTGGGTTCCATCGGCGTTCTGGTGCAACTGCCCAACTTTCATCGCCTGTTGCGCAAGCACGATGTCGATTACGAAACCATCACTGCGGGGGAGTTCAAGACCACGCTGACCACCTTCGGTGAAATCACCCAAAAGGGCCGCGACAAGGTCAAGGAAGACGTCGAGGACATGCACACCCTGTTCAAGGACTGGGTCAAGGAACACCGGCCAGTTGTGGAGATCGACAGCATTGCCACAGGTGAAACCTGGGTAGGGCTGCAGGCCCTTGAGCGGCAGATGATCGACGCAGTCATGACCAGCGATGAATGCATCGTCAAGGCCTGCGAGGACGCGGATGTCTACAGCGTGCGCTACGAGATTCGCCAGTCCATTGGCGACCGTCTGGGGTCTGCCATCCACAGCACACTCGACCGCACAGTCCTGGCCTGGTGGAAACGGGCGCGGGAGAGCGGGTTCTACTCGTGAGGACACGACGATGACAGAGTCCGGGGCAAGTTTCAGTGCCTGGCAGGTCAGGGAGCTGGAGGTCGATGGGAAACGCCGCTACCTCGGCTCCCTGATCGAGCGGAAGCTGGCAGAACTGCCTCCTGGCGACGTGCTCATCCGGGTTCTGTACTCCTCCCTGAACTATAAGGACGCCCTGTCGGCCGCCGGTAATCGGGGCGTGACACGCCATTACCCCCATACCCCCGGCATCGATGCGGTGGGAGAAGTGCTGCACAGCGAAGTCGCTACTGTTGTGCCCGGTTCCCGGGTCATTGTCACCGGTTACGATCTCGGCATGGATACCGACGGCGGTTTTGCCCAAAGGATTCGTGTGCCTGCACACTGGCTGGTGCCCCTGCCCGAGGGAATGTCCCCGTTCGACAGCATGGCCTATGGCACGGCAGGCCTGACGGCGGCATTGTGTGTACAGAGGCTGCTGCATAACGGGTTGACACCTGAGGCGGGCGCTGTGCTCGTCACCGGCGCCAGCGGCGGGGTCGGCACGCTGGCCGTCGCGCTGCTTGCCCACCTGGGTTTCCGCGTACATGCCTCTACCGGGAAGCCGGAAAGCGCCGACTTGCTGCGGTCCCTGGGGGCGGACGAGGTGCTGCCGAGAGAGGAACTGGCACTTGCGGAAGAGCGCCCCCTGTTGAAAGAGCGCTGGGCAGGTGCTGTGGATGTGGTCGGGGGCAGGGTGCTGGCCCATGTGCTCAAGAGTGTCAGAGCAGGGGGCAGCGTTGCCTGCTGTGGGCTGGTAGGCTCAGCCGAACTGCCGGTGTCGGTATTTCCCTTTATCCTGCGCGGCGTGAATCTGCTGGGAGTGGATTCCGTCAACATTCCCCTGCAGGACAAAGCAGTGATCTGGCAGCGACTGGCAGGGGAGTGGAAACTGCCGGATTTGTCCGCCCTCAGCCATGAGATTGGCTTCGATGCATTGCCATCAGCGCTGGACGCCCTGTTGGCCGGGCAGAGCACCGGCAGAACCGTCCTTCGAGTCTGACGCCGGCGTGGCCTGGTAGCTGTTGCTACCAGGGCGGCGCCGTCTCAGGCCCGTCGCCGGAACAGAGGGTCGGGGCAATCCACGCTGGACTGATAGGCGTCGCGAAAGTCATCAAACGCGGTCAGCGCATGCTCCGGATTCTGGTCCTCCCGCAAAGCGAAGGAGTCAAAACCACAGCGCGCCATGTAAAACAGTTGATCCCGCAGCACATCGCCCACGGCCCGCAGTTCGCCCTTATACGCCAGATTCTGACGCAGCTCTCGCGCGGACGAATAGGCGCGTCCGTCCGAGAATACCGGGAAGCGCAGCGCAATCAGTTCAAACCCGTGCAGATCTTCCCCCAGTGCTTCCGGAAGCTCATGGCTGTCCAGCCAGACCGCCTTGCGTGCCTGACGCTGGCAAAGGGCGTCACGATGCTCAAGCCAGAACGGCAGCGGCAGAATCAAGGCCTGTTCACAATCCTGCAGAAGGGTCTGCGGGTCCGCGATCTCCTGCACCAGCACCCACTCATCGTTGGCGAGCGCGCGATTCTTAATGAGCTTTGCCATAGACCTCTTCCTTGAATGGATCGATGCCAATACGGTTGAAGGTATCGATGAAACGCTCGTCCTTGCCACGCTGACGCAGGTAGACAGCGACAATCTTCTCCATGACTCCGGGAACCTCTTCCTGCGCGAAGGAGGGGCCGACAATCTGACCGAGGGCCGCGTTGTCGTCGGAGGAGCCGCCAAGAGAAATCTGGTAGAACTCCTGGCCCTTCTTATCGACCCCGAGAATGCCGATATTGCCCACGTGATGATGCCCGCAGGCGTTCATGCAGCCGGAGATATTGACGCTCAGCTCACCGATATCCTGCAGTCGGGTCTGGTCGTCAAATTGCCGCTGAATGGACTCCGCAATGGGAATCGACTTGGCATTGGCCAGCGCACAGAAATCCCCACCGGGGCAGCAGATGATGTCGGTCAGCAGGCCAAGATTCGCCGTGCCCAAACGCTCTGCACGCAGAGCCTGCCAGAGTGCGTAGAGCGCATCCTGCTCCACGTCGGCAAGAATGACGTTCTGTTCGTGACTGATGCGCACCTCGCCAAAGCTGTACTGATCTGCCAGATCCGCCAGGTACTGCATCTGCCCGCTGGTGACATCCCCCGGCGCGACACCGGTCGGTTTCATGCTCACGGTGACAATGGCGTAGCCGCTCTTGCGATGGGCTGACACGTTATGGGCCACCCAGCTTGCAAAGAGCACATCCTTTGACAGAGCCTCCTTCAGCACCGTGCTTTCTGCCGGCAGTGCCTTGTAGGCCGGGTCCTGGAAGTAATTTCTGCAGCGTTCAATCTCGGCGTCTGTCAGTCGCAACGGCCCACCCTTGATGGCTCGCCACTCCTTCTCGACCTTGTCGCGGAAAGCGTCCACGCCGGTCTCCTTGACCAGAATCTTGATGCGGGCCTTGTATTTATTGTCACGGCGTCCCTCACGGTTGTAGACCCGGAGAATGGCGTCGAGATAGGTCAGCAGCTCGTGCAGGGGCAGGAAGGCGCGGATTTCCTTGCCAATGACCGGCGTGCGGCCCAGGCCGCCACCCACCAGCACCCGGAATCCGAGTTCGCCGGCATCGTTGCGGACAATATACAGGCCGATGTCGTGCACCTGTGTGGCTGCCTGATCGTCTGTCGTCCCGCACACCGCAATCTTGAATTTACGCGGCAGATAGGCGAATTCGGGATGGAAAGTGGACCACTGACGGATGATCTCGCAATAGGGGCGGCTGTCTTCAATTTCGTTGGCGGCCGCACCGGCAAACTGGTCGGTGGTGGTGTTGCGGATGCAGTTACCACTGGTCTGGATGGCGTGCATCTCCACTTCTGCAAGGTGCGCCAGAATGTCCGGCACATCTTCGAGCGCAGGCCAGTTGAACTGGATGTTCTGTCGTGTGGTGAAGTGGCCGTAGCCCTTGTCGTAATAGTCGGCAATGAAGGCCAGCTTGCGCAATTGCGTGCTGGACAGCATGCCGTAGGGAATGGCCACGCGCAGCATGGGCGCGAGACGCTGGATATAGAGACCGTTCTGAAGGCGCAGGGGCAGAAACTCTGTGGGCGCAAGATCGCCGCTCAGGAAACGCCGGGTCTGATCACGAAACTGCGCAATGCGATCTTCCAGCATTTTGTGGTCGTATTGGTCGTATCGGTACATGGCATTAATTGCTCTAATGACGTCGGGTCCAGGTGCCCGGGTTCGCCTGTCGGGTTTGCAAGCCGCAGGGAATCGGGGGGCGCATTGTAATGCAAAGCCCCCCAATTGCGCCACTTGCAGGGCACTTATGACACAATGTTGTCAGCTTTGTCTGTGATTTTGGAAAAGACCGGGGAAGTTTCGCTTGCTTCTCGGGTGGCAGAGTTTAAAATGCCGCTTTCAATTTCCCACGAACCATGGATTGTATTATGAGCCACCACGATACACCTGAAACTGCACCCTACGATGAAGTTGAAGCTCAGGGCAACAGCAATGCCGACGTACTGGCAATGCTCTCTCTGGTCGCCATCATCGTGGTCATGGCTGTTTTCTTCGCCGGTCACTGATCGCGTCATGCTCAAGGCCTGACGGCTTTGCTGCGCAGGTCAACAAAAGCCTGAGTGGGGTACCCCGCTCAGGCTTTTTTGTTTTCAGGGCAGTACGGTCTTGACGACGACGACCAGGGTGAGAACAAACAGAACCGTAAAGATCAGCGCAGCCGCAATAAAGCCCGTAATGGAGCCATTGGCAAAATCGCGCTCCTTGTTCTCTTGACTCTGCACCCCGAAGCTCGCCTGCATCACGCTCAGCATATTGCGCCAGAATGACTGTTTTCGCTTTGGCTCTTCCTTTTGTTTTTCAGTATCTTGTGACATTAATCTACTCCTTTGCCTTAATAGGCTGATTTCAGGACACGAGATTGGGGCTGAGCAGTGTCCGCACGGCGTCCACGCTGAGTCCTTTGCGCTCTGCCAAAGACGCAATCTGATCTGCATCCACCTTGCCCACCGAGAAATAGCGTGCCTGGGGATGGGCAAAATAGAAGCCGCTGACGCTGGCCGCCGGAGTCATGGCAAAACTGTCCGTCAGGCCCATGCCGATGCGTCCCTCCACACCCAGCAGCTCGAACAGTGTGCGCTTGTCGGAGTGTTCGGGACAGGCCGGATAGCCCGGTGCAGGGCGAATGCCCGCGTATTTCTCTGCGATCAACTCCTCGTTATTTAGGGACTCATCGCTGGCGTAGGGCCAGAATTCCGTGCGCACACGCTCGTGCATACGCTCGGCAAAAGCCTCGGCCAGACGGTCGGCCAAGGCCTTTACCATCAAGGCGTTGTAGTCGTTGTTTTCGCTCTGGTACTGCTGCGCCAACTCATCGGCACCAATGCCGGTGGTCACGGCAAACCCGCCCAGATAATCGCCTTTGCCACTGTCTGTTGGCGCAATGAAGTCTGCCAGAGACAGATTGGGCACACCGTCAGCCTTTGCGCTCTGCTGGCGCAGGAAATGGAAACGGGTGCGCTCAATGTCGTGGCTCTCGTCTGTATACAGCGCAACATCGTTTTCTGCGCAGCGGGCTGCAGGCCAGAAGCCGACAACCGCCTGCGCGCGCAGCAGTTTGTTGTCGATGATGTGATGCAGCATCTGCTGGGCATCGCGGAACAGGTCACGTGCGGCACTGCCCACTATGTCGTCCTCGAAAATGGCCGGATACTTTCCGGACAGGCTCCAGGTGATGAAGAAGGGTGTCCAGTCGATATAGGGCACCAGCTCGTCCAGCGGGTAGTCCTCGAACACGCGGGTGCCAAGGAAAGCAGGGGACACGATGGCCGTTTTCTCCCAGTCCGCGCGATAGGCATTGGCATTGGCCTGCTCGAAGCTGATCAGATTCTTGCGCGGGTCGCGGCCGGCATTGCGGGCACGCACCGTGGCGTATTCCTCGCGAATCTGCTGCTTGAAGGCATCCGCTGCGTCTGTGCTAAGCAGATTGCTGACCACGGTGACGCTGCGGGAAGCATCCGGCACATACACGGTGGCATTGTTGCGGTAGTGCTCCTCGATCTTCACCGCGGTATGCGCCTTGGAAGTGGTAGCGCCACCGATCAGCAGCGGGACGTTGAAATTCTGCCGCTGCATCTCCTTGGCCACGTGCACCATTTCGTCCAGCGACGGGGTAATCAGACCGCTCAGGCCGATCACATCGACGTTTTCCTCGATGGCCGTGCGCAGGATTTTCTCGCAGGGAACCATGACCCCGAGATCAATAATGTCGTAGTTGTTGCAGCCCAGGACGACGCCGACGATGTTCTTGCCGATGTCGTGCACATCGCCTTTTACCGTCGCCAGCAGAATCTTGCCCTTGGCCTTCACCGCCTGGCCCTGCTTGCGTGCCTCGATATAGGGAAGGAGATAGGCGACGGCCTGCTTCATGACTCGGGCGCTCTTGACCACCTGGGGCAGGAACATCTTGCCACTGCCAAAGAGATCGCCGACCACGTTCATGCCGTCCATCAGCGGGCCTTCAATCACCTGGATGGGTTCGTCGAACTGCAGGCGCGCCTCCTCGGTGTCCTGTTCGATATAGCGGGTGATGCCTTTGACCAGGGCGTGAGTGATGCGGCTACCAACGTCTTGCGCACGCCAGGCCAGGTCTTCCTGGCTTTCGCTGCTGCCTTCACCGTTGTATTTGCCCGCAATCTCCATCAGGCGGTCGGCTCCGTCTGGTCGACGGTTCAGCACAATGTCCTCCACCCGTTCGCGCAACTCGGCGGGAATCTCGTCGTAAACGGCCAGTTGGCCGGCATTGACAATACCCATGCTCAAACCGGCACGAATGGCGTGATAGAGGAAGACGGAATGGATGGCCTCGCGCACCGGCTCATTGCCGCGGAAGGAGAAGGACACATTGCTGACCCCGCCGGAAATCAGGGCGTGGGGCAGCTCCCTCTTGATGTAGGCACAACTGTTGATGAAATCCACGGCATAGTTGTTGTGCTCCTCGATACCTGTGGCCACCGCGAAGATATTGGGGTCGAAAATGATGTCCTGGGGCGGGAAACCGATCTCGTTCACCAGGATGTCATAGCTGCGCTTGCAGATCGCGCATTTCTTCTCATAGGTGTCCGCCTGGCCGGTTTCATCAAAGGCCATCACTACGACGGCCGCGCCGTACTGCAGGCACAGCCGGGCCTTGGCCACGAAGTCGTCCTTGCCTTCCTTCAGGCTGATGGAATTGACGATGCCCTTGCCCTGAATGCAGCGCAAACCGGTTTCAAGAATCTCCCACTTGGAAGAGTCAATCATGATGGGCACGCGGCTGATGTCCGGCTCCGAGGCGATCAGGCGCAGGAAATGCGACATGGCGGCGTTGGAGTCCAGCATGCCTTCGTCCATGTTGATGTCGATGACCTGTGCGCCAGCCTCGACCTGCTGCAGGGCGACGTCGAGCGCCGTGGCGTAATCGCCCTCGCGGATCAGCCTGGCGAAGCGCTTCGAGCCCGTGATATTGGTGCGCTCTCCCACGTTGACGAAGAGGGAGTCGGGGCCGATGTTGAAAGCCTCCAGCCCGCTCAAACGGCAGGCAACAGGCACATCGGGGATCGCACGCGGCTTGTGCTGTGCCACAGCATTTGCAATGGCACGAATGTGCGCGGGCGTCGTGCCACAGCAGCCTCCGACGATGTTGAGAAATCCACTGGCTGCAAATTCTTCAATAATTTCAGCCATTTCCCTGGCGCTCTGATCATACTCACCAAAGGCATTGGGCAGCCCAGCGTTGGGGTGTGCCGACACGCAGGTGTTGGCCAGACCAGAGATCTCTTCGATGTGCGGACGCAACTGCGTGGCACCCAAGGCACAGTTGAAGCCTATGGAAACAGGCTTCGCATGTGCCATGGAGTTCCAGAAAGCCTCGACTGTCTGCCCGGAGAGAGTACGTCCACTCGCATCCGTGATGGTGCCGGAGATCATGACCGGAATCTCGACGCCAATGCGCTTGCCGTACTCCTGCACGGCGTAAATTGCTGCCTTGGCATTGAGAGTATCAAACACCGTTTCGATCAGCAGAATGTCCGCACCGCCCTCCAGCAGCCCCTCAGCACAAACCAGGTAATTTTCCACCAGTTCATCGAATGTCACATTGCGGTAGGCAGGATCGTTCACGTCTGGCGAGATCGATGCCGTGCGACTGGTCGGGCCCAGAATACCGGCGACGAAGCGGGGTTTGTCTGCGGTGCTGGCTTCGTCACATACGCGGCGGGCAAGACGTGCTGCCTCCCGGTTCAATTCCAGGGCCAGTGCTTCCAGTCCGTAGTCGGCCTGGGAAATGGCGGTGGAGTTGAAGGTATTCGTCTCGATGATGTCCGCCCCGGCCTCCAGATAGGCCCGGTGGATATCGGCGATCACGTCCGGACGTGTCAGCGTCAGCAGGTCGTTGTTGCCCGCCAGATCCACCGGGCTGTCGGCAAAACGCTCACCGCGAAAGTCTGTCTCCTGCAGTTTGTGCGCCTGAATCATGGTGCCCATGGCACCGTCCAGCACAAGAATGCGCGTTTTCAGCGCCTGTTGCAGAAGGGGGAGTGAGTTCTTAATGGGCATGGCGTCATCCGGTGGAGAGGGTTGGGGGCTAAAAAGCGCGCATTCTAGCAGAACTGCCCCCCTGGCGGCATGTGCAAATCCTGAGGGTTCAGGATGAAGAAACTGCATACAGAATCTGTTCGCTTTGGCGCAGCTTAATACCCTAGCATTTTAGTCCAGTATTTAACTTGGCGACGACTTGGCGTACACTTGCGCCATTCCGGAATTCCCTCAGGAACCCTTATGATCACGATTACCGAGTCAGCGCAGGAATACCTTGCCGAATTGCTCAAGAAACAGAATTGCGAAGGCATCGCGGTGCGCATATTCATTCTCGACGCCGGCACGCCCAAAGCCGAGACCTGCATCTCCTTCTGCCGCCCGGGGGAATCCCAGGACTCTGACGAACTGCGCCACTACCCCGAGTTCAATGCCTATCTTGAGGCGCGCAGCGTGCCCTATCTCAAGGATGCGGTGGTGGATTACGCCAAGGACAGCATGGGCGGGCAGCTCACGATCAAGGCCCCCAATTCACGCCTGCCACAGATTAGCGACGACAGCAGCATCGAAGATCGCGTGAATTATGTGCTGTACAACGAGATCAATCCCTCGCTGGCCGCCCACGGCGGCGTGGTCACTCTGGAGGAAATCTTCGATAACAGCATCGCCGTGCTGAAATTCGGAGGCGGCTGCCAGGGCTGTGGCATGGTGGATCTGACCCTGAAGGAAGGGGTGGAAAAGACCCTGCTGGAACAGATTCCGCAACTGACCGAGGTGCGGGATATCACCGACCACAGCCAGCGCGAAAACGCCTACTTCAAATAGGCTCGACTGCCTAGCCCGGGTAACGACTCGCCAGGCCCTGGTAGAGTCGCTCCGGGTACTCCGGGTCCTCTGCATCCAGCGCCTGCATGAGCTCCACCAGATGCTCGTTGTCTTCGCGCCCGCTCCACATCTTCTGATACGTCCCTTCCTTGTAGCCGTGGTCCTGGCGGAAAAAGTTCAGCACGTTCTTGCTGACGTACTGGCGGAAGAGGGCATCCCAACCCAGACCACAATCCAGCATGATCGCGCGGAAGGTGGCCAGATCAATACGGCGCGCGGCACTCAGACCGATCAGCAGCTCCAGCTTTGACACCAGACTCATGCCATCCAGTTCGTAGCGGCGGTCATCGAACCCCACCTCGCTGCCTGGACGGGCATCGGCGACCGCCTGCATCAACCAGGCACTCGCCCGATCGTGGTCATCTTCGTGCTCCAGCAGAATCTCCGACAGCAGGAAATGCCAGATGTCGATGATCTCCATCTGCAGTTGCGCCATGTCGCATTCCTGCTTCTTCCACCACTTCCAGCCGTGATGCTCGATAGCCTCGGCAGCCTCAATCACAACCGCACGCAGATAGGGGAAACGCTTGCTGACCCACAGCGGATCCACCTTGGTGTTCATGCGGGACTGCAGGTTCAGCATCAGGCGAGCCTGGGTTTCGATCAGTATTGTCATGATGTCCTTGTCTTACTGCGGGGTATTTCCGGGTGAATTCGGGGCAGAGTTCTGGGCCGGTGCCTGTTGTCTGAGCGCCTCAAGCATGTCTTCACGGCTGCGCAGCATGTCTCTGTAGGTGGAGAGGGCCAGGTTGTCCGACGGTTGCTTGTCCTCGCGTGCTTCCAGCTCAGCTATCCAGTCCTGCAGCAAGCGGATTTCATGCTGAAGCTGACGCTCACCGGACAAAAGCAGAGCAGAGTCGATGCTAGCGACGGTACGGGGTTTGCGAAGATCTTTCATGGCAGCATGCGTTTCGACAAGTGACCAGGGAATCTGCAAGTCAACAGCACGAAACCAAATCTCTGCCACAGATGCGAAACCATGGGCAAAGGAGGGAAGGCGAAGCGACTTCGGCGCAGGTTGGCACAGGATCATGCAACGGTCAAGAATCGTGGGGCAGGCTCTGGTCACTCTGCAGGGATTGCCAGGCGTGCGGGTGCAGCGCGCGCATGTGAGTATGCGCCTGCGGCTCACCCCACAACTCCTGCAGTGCCTTGATATCGGTCTTGGTCAACAGGGCAAGCTGCTCGTAGCCCAGCATCTGGTAGGGATTTTCGAGGGTCTGCCAGTCGTGGAAATTCACACGCTTCAGGGCAGCCGGAGAAAGCGGTTTGCCTGCAGCCCCCCGAGCGTGGAAAAAATCGGCCAGGGCTGCATAGTGATACAGCGTGCCCAGGCTTTCTTCGGAGGATTTCCGGGCCTTGCGTTCTGCCCGAATACGCGCCCGCAGAATCTGGCAGGCCTGGCGAAAAGCCCCCATCTGCGGCAATGCCGGCACACAGACTGCCAGGGCGGCATCAAAGCGTTCCTGTTGCTGCAGGGCTTTGCTTTCCTCCAGCCAGTTTTCCGCTGCCGATACAGATGCTGGCGTTGTAGAGGGCGACGGGCTGGCGACAGCAGGCTTTCCTGGGAACTCGCTCGTGCTCGCGCCTCTGGCAGCCGTCGCAGTAGTCGCTTGGGAGGACAGCAGATCTTCCGGCTCAATGCCCAGAATATCCTCGGCGCTGACGTCTTCGGATTCACGCAACTCCAATGGAGGCAGAGGTACGTTGCGATCGGCGGATTCGGCATTGTGCTGCTGCTGATTACGGTGCAAGGCCCACACAATCAGAATCAACAAGGCAATTGCCAGAAAAATGAGTCCTGCCAGAATCAAAGCCTTACTCCAATGAATGTCCAGATTTCGCTGCCGGTCTTACCAGTGATGTGACACGGATTGCCATGCAGGGCGGCAATTCTAGCAATCTTCACACTGCCGGGTCATCACTGAATCGAAGACGGTTGCCCGAGCTCTTTCCGAATGCCTGAGAAAAATTTACACGATTGGCTCTTGACGAGGGGGAACTGGCTGCCTAAAATGCGCCGCTTTCTGCAGTAAGGCAGAGAGATTGTTCGACTCTAGTCCCCTTCGTCTAGAGGCCTAGGACACCGGGTTTTCATCCCGGCAACAGGGGTTCGAAACCCCTAGGGGACGCCACACACGAAAAGCCCGACTTCGGTCGGGCTTTTTTTTTCGCCTGCCAAAAGTTACCCCGCTCGCAAATAGCGCCACAGGGGGTGATTTGTTATGATGGCGCCCGCCGACGACAGCGTCGCCCCCCGTGCACATCCTGTGAGCAGCGAAGTAACGCGTATGACGATTGCCATTTCCATCAAGGATCTTCACAAGACTTACGCCAACGGACACCAGGCGCTCAAGGGCGTCAATCTGGATGTCAGTGAAGGCGACTTCTTTGCGTTGCTCGGCCCCAATGGTGCCGGCAAGTCCACCACTATCGGGGTCATCTCCACTCTGGTCCGCCAGACCTCCGGCACCGTGACCGTGTACGGCCGCAACGTTGAGACGCATGTCTACGAGACCAAGCTTGATCTGGGCATCGTCCCGCAGGAAGTGAACTTCAGCCTCTTCGAGAAAGTCGCCGACATCGTCATGACCCAGGCCGGGTATTACGGTCTGCCACGCCCCCTGGCGCGGGAGCGCACCGAGAAATATCTGCGCAAGCTCGGCCTGTGGGACAAACGGGACAACCGCGCGCGCATGCTCTCCGGCGGCATGAAGCGTCGCCTGATGATTGCCCGTGCCCTGGTGCATGAACCGCGCCTGCTGATTCTCGATGAACCGACGGCCGGTGTGGACATCGAGTTGCGTCGCTCGATGTGGGACTTCCTGCAGGAGATCAACCGCAACGGCACCACCATCATTCTGACGACGCATTATCTGGAAGAGGCAGAAACACTCTGCCGCAACATCGCCATCATTGATGAAGGCCGCATCATTGAAAACACCAGCATGAAGAAACTGCTGGACAAACTCGACTCCCAGACCCTGATCTTCGACCTGCGCCATGAGATTGAAGAGACTGCCTTTGCCGCACTCGGCCTCGACCGGGCGCGATGGGTGGACCCGTGCACCTTTGAAATTGATATCGGTTGTGACGAGGACATCAACTGCATCTTCGCGCAACTGGAAGACGGCAGCATCGGCGTCAAGGGGATGCGCAACAAGACCAATCGTCTGGAGCAACTGTTCCTGTCACGCCTGAAGGGTGCCTGAGACCAGGGAGTCGCGTATGCAAGCCAATTACAAATACATCGCCTTTGAAACCATTCTGATCAAAGAGATCCGGCGCTTTGCCCGCATCTGGGTGCAAACCCTGGTGCCTCCCGCCATTACCATCGGTCTTTACTTTCTGATCTTCGGCAATCTCATCGGGCGCCGTATCGGCGATATGGGCGGCTACGGGTATATGGAGTTTATCGTGCCCGGTCTGATCATGATGGCGGTGATCCAGAACTCCTATGCCAACGTGGTCTCTTCATTTTTCAGCCAGAAATTCCAGCGCAGCATTGAAGAATTGCTGGTGTCCCCGGTTCCCAACTACGTCATCCTCTGCGGTTTTGTCGCAGGAGGCGTCGCGCGGGGACTCGCCGTGGGCTTTATTGTGATGCTGATGTCCTTCGCCTTCGCCGATCTCAGCATTCACAGTTTTCCCGTCACCATCATCGTGGTAGTGATGACCGCCGTGGTGTTTTCGCTGGCTGGATTCCTGAACGCGCTGTTTGCCAACAGCTTCGATGATATTTCCATCATTCCCACCTTTGTGCTGACGCCGCTAATCTATCTTGGTGGCGTGTTTTACTCGGTGGAGCTGTTGCCCTCGGCGGGCCGCATCGTGTCCTCCTTCAATCCGATCTTCTACATGGTCAATACCTTCCGCTACGGCATTCTTGGCACCTCCGATGTCAACATCTACTCGTCGCTGGGCATGTTGACCCTCTTTGTCGCCATACTGTACGGCTTCTCTCTGTATCTGCTGCGCAAAGGCACTGGCTTGCGTCATTGAGGCCGCGGAGTAGAACAGCATGAGCGAGATGCCACTGGGGAGAAACACCAGTTACCCCAAAACCTACAACCCGGAAGTCCTGTTCCCGATTCCGCGCATCGACAATCGTCGCAGGCTGGGAGTGCACTCAGAAGTGTTGCCATTTCGGGGCTACGATCTCTGGCGGGCCTACGAAGTATCCTGGCTCGATCTGCGGGGCAAGCCCGTCGTCATGCTCGCCGAGTTCATGGTGCCGGTGCACAGTCCGTACATGGTTGAGTCCAAGTCCTTCAAACTGTATCTGAACTCCTTCAACCAGACCCGATTCGCGAATCCCGACGATGTGCGCGAACGGCTCGTGAGCGACCTGTCAGGCGTTGCGGGTGCCGAGGTGCTGGTTCAGCTTTCTTCCCTAAGCTCTGTGGAGGAGTTTGGCATCAGCCTGCCACAGGGAGAATCCCTTGACGTGCTGGAGATTGACATCGATTGCTACCAGCCCGACCCCGCACTGCTGCGCGCAGACGCTGCGACGGTGGTGGAGGAAACCCTGTATTCCGACCTGTTCAAGTCGAATTGTCCGGTCACCGGGCAGCCGGACTGGGGGACAGTTGTCCTTCGATATCACGGCCCCCGAATCGACCACGCGGGCCTGCTGCGGTATCTGATCTCCTTCCGGGATCATGAAGGCTTCCACGAAGACTGCACGGAACAGATTTTTTGCGACCTGATGGCTCGTTGCCGCCCCATTAACCTGGGCATTACGCTGCACTTTTTGCGCCGCGGCGGGTTGGAGATCGTGCCAGTACGAAGCACCGAACCGGCACTGCTGGACTTCCCTGCAGCGCGCCTGATTCGGCAATGAACAAGGCGCTTGTATTTGCGCCCCTCATGGCATATAGTGTCGCGCCTTCAAACGCAGCAAATCAGGCTGCGGAATGCATACGGTGAGGTGTCCGAGTGGTTGAAGGAGCACGCCTGGAAAGTGTGTATAGGTTAACCCCTATCGAGGGTTCGAATCCCTCCCTCACCGCCACTTAAATCGCAGCGATCAACCCCGATCGCGCCCCCAAGCTTCAGCAATATTTCCAGACTCCCAAGAGGGAGGGATTTGAGCCCGAAAGAGGGTTCGATCCATTGCGAAGCATTACCAAAAGCCATTCCCCAACATCCTCCCCATCCTGTACCATCCCGATAAAACAACAAAGGGTGGAACCACCATGCGTCATCCGTCCATCGCTCTCCTGTGCAGTGCGCTACTGCTGGCAACGCCCATGGCGCTTTCCGCCGCCAGTGACGACTGGCCGTCCTACGGCGCCGACGATGCCTCCAGCAAATACGCTGACTTCTCCCAGATTGACGCCAGCAACGTCAAGGCATTGACCCTGGCCTGGGGCTGGAACTCGCCCGACAATCTCACCGTTGCCGAGAATCATGAGCAGCAGAACTACCGTGCCACCCCCGGCAACTACAAAGTGACTCCCATCGCCGTGGACGGCGTCCTTTATGTCAGCACTTCACTGGGCAAGGTCGCGGCCATCGACGGACTGAGTGGAGAAACGCTGTGGGTATTCGACAGCCAATCCTGGGAGCAGGGCAGACCGGCCAATCTGGGTTACAACCATCGTGGCGTCTCCTACTGGCGCTCCGGCGACGAGGCCCGCATCCTCATGCCCGCAAACGATGCCATGCTGTGGTCCCTGGACGCACGTACGGGCCTGCCGGACCCTGCCTTTGGCGAGCAGGGCAAAGTAGATCTGACCCAGGGCCTGGGACGGGAAGTGGATCGCCGCGTGTACACCCAGATTTCAGCGCCCATGGTCGTGGGCGATATCGTGGTGGTCGGCTCCTCGATCAATGACGTGCCGCGCTTCAAGGAGGCTCCCCCGGGCCATGTCCGCGGCTTCGACATTCGCACCGGGCGCCAGGTCTGGATGTTCCACACCATTCCCCAGAGCGGCGAGTTCGGCAACGAGACCTGGGAAGACGGGGCCTGGGAGTATTCCGGCAACACCAATGTCTGGAGCCTGATGAGTGCAGATCCGGAACTGGGCTATGTCTATCTGCCTGTGGGCACACCGACCAACGACTGGTACGGCGGTCATCGCAAGGGCGACAACCTGTTCGCCGAGAGCCTGGTCTGTCTCGATGCCAAAACGGGCGAGCGGGTCTGGCACTTCCAGTTTGTGCACCATGGTGTCTGGGACTACGACCTTCCAGCCGCACCGAATCTGGTGGACATTTCCGTCGATGGTCGGCGCATCAAGGCCGTAGCGCAGATTACCAAACAGGGGTTTGTCTTCGTGTTTGACCGGGTCACGGGAGAGCCCGTATGGCCCATTGAGGAACGCCCCGTTCCCGCCAGCAGTGTATCCGGGGAAGTCTTGTCTCCCACGCAGCCGTTTCCGACCCGACCGGCTCCCTTCGAGTCCCAGGGCATTACCAGCGAGACCCTGATTGATTTCACCCCGGAGCTGCGGGCACAGGCCCTGGCCGAACTCGAACACCTCGACTATGGCCCCCTGTACACACCGCCATCACTGCGCGGCACCGTCAATCTGCCCGGCTGGTTCGGGGGTGGTGGCTGGCAGGGCGGGGCAGTGGACCCGCACACCGGCATCCTCTATCTGCCCTCGGCAAGCAGCCCGATGGTGGTGCAACTGCAGACACCAGAGGCTGATGCCTCCAACTTTGACTATATGCGAGGGGGCATCACCGCCGCCCCGACCCCGGGCGGACTGCCCCTGGTCAAACCTCCCTACGGGCGCATTACCGCCATTGATCTGAACACCGGCGAACATCTGTGGCAGGTGCCGCATGGCGAGGGTATCCGGCAGCGCATTATCGACCAGGGCATACTCGACCCTGGCCCGGTCGGTTCGCCTTCGCGCACGGGGCCCTTGTTGACCCGCACACTTCTGTTTGTGGCCCAGGATGACAACAGCCGCTACGTGCTGCGCGCCTTTGACAAACAGAGTGGCGCCGTCGTCCATGAGATCGATCTGCCCCTGCCGACTGGAGGCGCTCCGATGAGTTATCGCGCGGGAGGCCGCCAGTTCATTGCGATCGCGGTGGGCGCGGGGACCGATTCCCGGGTGCTCGCCTACGCCTTGCCCTGAGCAATCCACACCGCTTTGCGCTTGATAAATCGGGGGAATTTACCCATAATGCGCGGCTGTGATGGCACTGACAGGTGTTTCACGTTTGATGGTATCTCCTGCCGGTCCCCTCGCAATGATAGGCTGTGAACCCCGCCAGGCCCGGAAGGGAGCAACGGTAATAGCTGACTCATGTGCCGTGGTGCGGCTGGCAGGGGGTACCTCCAATTCAAGATGATTCGCCAGCCCGCCAGACCTCAGCAAAAACAGAAAAATCCAGGCCCATTGATACGCCTTCGACAGTGACCGGAACAAGATGACTTACCAGGTATTGGCGAGAAAATGGCGTCCCAAGACATTCAGTGACATGGCCGGTCAGGAGCATGTGCTTCAGACCCTGATTCACGCCCTGAACCACCAACGCCTCCACCACGCCTATCTGTTCACCGGCACCCGTGGCGTGGGCAAGACCACCATCGCGCGTATCTTCGCCAAATGCCTCAACTGCGAGCAGGGCGTCAGCGCAACTCCCTGCGGCAAATGCACCGCCTGTACCCAGATTGCCGAAGGCCGCTTCATCGACCTTATTGAAGTGGATGCAGCCTCCAAGACCAAGGTAGAAGATACCCGGGAACTGCTGGAAAACGTGCAGTACGCGCCGTCGGTAGGCCGTTACAAGGTCTATCTCATCGACGAAGTGCACATGCTCTCCAACCACAGCTTCAACGCGCTGCTGAAGACACTGGAAGAGCCGCCGCCCCACGTGATTTTCCTGCTGGCGACGACCGATCCGCACAAACTGCCCGTGACTATTCTGTCGCGCTGCCTGCAGTTCAGCCTGAAGAACCTCAGTCCGCAGATGATCGCCGAATATCTGAAATCGGTGCTGGTGGCGGAACAGATTCCGTTCGAGGAAGCAGCCCTGTGGAGCATTGCCAGAGCGGCCCAGGGCAGCATGCGGGATGCCTTGACCCTGCTGGACCAGAGCATTTCCTTCTGCGCAGGCAATGTGACAGAGGCCGAAGTGAACAGCCTCCTGGGCACTCCCGATCAGGCCCTTGTCATGGGCATAGTGCAGGCGCTCAACGCTGACAACGCCAGCGAGCTGCTGGAGATTGCCAACACCATTTCCTCACGCGCCTTCGACTACTTCATGCTGCTGGACAGTCTGCTGGCCCTGTTGCACCGCATTGCCATTGCGCAACTGGTGCCAGGTGGAATCGATAACAGCCAGGGCGATCGCGAGCAGATTCTGAAGCTGGCCGCAGAACTCACCGCCGAGCAGGTGCAACTGTATTACCAGATCGCCCTGAATGGCCGCCAGGACATGAGCCTGGCCTTTGATGCTCGCATTGCCTTCGAGATGCTGCTGCTGCGGCTGCTGGTGTTCTCTCCCCAGGCACCGGACCTCGCTGCTGCACCGGTCCTCTCCGCTGACGCAGAGCAAAAAAAAAAGCCTGAGCTAATCCAGCAAGAGGCGAAGCCCGAACATCCCTCCAAGGCACCAGCGCCTGCCACACCACGACAGGATGCCGCTGCGCCGTCGTTTCCGCAGGCTACCCCTGCTGCAGCGTTCGTACCGGAACTGGAAACGCCCGCCGTCGACAGCAGCGCTGAAATTGCGGCAGGCGCCTCCACTGCTGAGCCCGCAAAGGCTTCGGACACGACACCGCCCACCCCCATACCACCTGCCTCGGGACAGACAGTACCTCATGCGTCCCTGAACGCTGACGACACCGGGGAGTTCTGGATCAGCCTGGTGGAAACACTTGGTGTGACCGGTATCACGGGAAACCTGCTGGCGAATTGCGTGCTGTTGTCGATGGATGAAAACTCGATGACACTGGCACTGGACGAAACTCAAAGCGCCTTGTTCAACGAGGAGCATGGACGCCGCATCGGCGATCTGTTGCGCGAACACTTTCAGCGTCCGCTCGATATCAGCATCGAGATTGCCGGTATCGATGCGGAATCTCCCGCCCGCTATCAACAGCGTAAACGGGAAGAAGCCCTGCTGCAGGCGCAACAGGCATTCGAGAACGACGAGCACGTGCAGGCACTGGTGACAAACTTTTCAGCCCGCATTATGCCCGACAGCGTAAAGATCATAGACGAGGTCAAGACATGACGGATTTCAATGAACTGATGAAGCAGGCGCGCCAGATGCAGGAGCAGCTTCAGCGTGCACAGCAGGAAGCCGCTAACACCGTACTGGTGGGGGAATCCGGTGCAGGCCTCGTCAGGGTGCACATGAACGGTCGGCACGATGTGCAGAAGGTTGAGCTGGACTCCGGGCTGCTGACGGAAGACAAGGATGTGATCGAGGATCTGATTGCCGCAGCCATCAACGACGTTGTGAAGAAGCTGGAAGAGAAGAACCGGGACAATCTGTCAGGCATGGCTTCCGGTTTCAAGTTGCCGGAAGGTTTCAAGTTTCCGTTCTGAGAATACACGCTATGTTTGCCAGTCCTCTGATTGAAAAGCTTGTGGAATCCCTGCGTTGCTTGCCGGGGGTCGGCCCCAAATCCGCGCAGCGCATGGCGCTTTATTTACTGGAGCGCAATCGCGATGGCGGGCAGCACATGGCCGAGGTGTTGCTGGAAGCACTGCAGAAGGTCGGTCACTGCCGGCAGTGCCGCACGCTGACGGAAGATGAACTGTGCCGCATCTGCACCAATCCCTCGCGCCAGAGTCATCTGCTGTGTATCGTGGAATCTCCAGCCGATGTGCATGCAATCGAACAGACAGGCAGTTACAGAGGGCTGTATTTTGTATTAATGGGCCACTTGTCCCCCATTGATGGAATAGGCCCTGAGGATATCGGTATTCCTGAGCTGCTCGACTACCTCAAGCAACACAAGGTGGAAGAGGTGATTCTTGCCAGTAACCCGACAGTGGAAGGCGAGGCCACCGCTTATTACATTGCCGAGCAACTAAAAGAATTTGATCTCAGCGTCTCCCGCATTGCCCACGGCGTGCCCGTGGGGGGAGAGCTGGAATTTGTAGACGGTGGTACCCTGAGCCATGCCTTCAATGGCAGATTGAAAGTACGTTAATGAAAGTACGTTAATCATGATGAATGAAACAGTGGCCGTGCAGGCCCCGGTCGTGGTGACCGACAATGCAACCCTGCAAACACTGTGCGCACAGTGGCAGAAGTGCGCGCTGATTGCACTCGATACCGAATTCGTCCGCGTGGACACTTTCTTTCCACGCCTTGGACTGATACAGGTCGGTGACGGCGAGCACAATTATCTGCTGGATCCATTGCGCCTGACGGAGTGGGGCTGCTTTGTCGAACTGCTGGGCAACCCGGCCGTGACCAAGGTATTGCATTCCTGTTCCGAAGACCTTGTGGTGTTCAAGGAGTGCCTTTCCCAGTTGCCAACGCCGCTCTTTGACACACAGCGTGCGGCAGCATTTCTCGGTTACGGATACAGCATCAGCTACCAGAATCTGGTCAAGGAAATGACCGGCACGGAAATCAGCAAGGACCAGACCCGGTCCGACTGGTTGCAGCGTCCGCTGTCTGCGGAGCAACTGGACTACGCCGCTCTGGATGTTGCCTATCTGCCCGCCATCGCCCGTCACCTCCAGGAAGCGCTGAAGACGGCAGGTCGCGCCGAGTGGGCCACAGATGAATTCGAGCAGATGCTGGCCGCAGCGGCACCTGACGCCAGCGAGCAGGCCTGGCAGGACTACTATCAGAGTGTGGGAGGTGCCTGGCGTCTGAACGAGACACAGCTTGCCGCATTGCAACGCCTTTGCGTCTGGCGCGAAAAAGAAGCCCGTGCCCGCAACAAGCCTCGCAACTGGGTTGCCCGTGACTCGGAGTTGCTGGCCATCGCCACTGCCATGCCGAGCAGTCTTGGCGCGCTGATGTCAGTCAACGACCTGCCCAAGCCGTTGATATCCCGTGACGGAACCCGGATTCTGCAACTGCTGTCGGCACAACATAGCGGCCCGGCACCGCAACCGGAAATGCTGGAGCAACCCTTGAACAGCACAATGCGCCAGGCGCTGAAGAGTTCCCAGCACATCGTTCGCGAAATGGCCGAGACCCTGGACATCGCACCGGAACTGCTGGCACGCAAGAAGCAGTTAATGCCCTTGCTGCTTCTGGCAAAAGACACCCCGGAGTTTGCCTGGCCCGCCGGGCTTTCGGGGTGGCGGCAGGCACTGCTGGAGCAGCCGCTGCGCGATGCCTTGCGCAAGGTGCTCGCATCATGAGTTCAAATGCCGGAACAGGGGAAGAACTGCCATTCTGGGAGCTCCCGCTTGCGGAGCTGAGCCGGGAGCAATGGGAAGCTCTCTGCGACGGCTGCGGTCGTTGCTGTCTGAAGAAACTGATCAATACACAGGACGACAGTGTGCATTACACCCGCGTCGTCTGCCGCTACCTGGACACAGCGCAGTGCCGCTGCACCCAGTACCGGCAGCGACGCAAACTGGTCCCGGACTGCCTGGTGCTGGACATGGAACTGCTGCCGGAGCTGCACTGGATTCCCGATACCTGTGCCTATAGACTGCGTTACGAGAACAAGCCCCTGCCGGACTGGCACCCGCTGATCACAGGTTCGCGCGCCGCCATGAATGCGCAGCAGATTTCCGTGAGCGGCAAGGTTATCTCCGAGGAATACGTGCACGAAGACGGGCTTGAGGAACACATCATTCGCTGGGTGAATGCTGCATGCTAGATCTCTACGATTACATTGCCGGCTGGGCCATCTACCTGACTGCAGGCACGCTCTGCTACATGATTTTTTACCGTTTCACCGGCGGCATCAAATCCAAACCCATCGCGAATACGCTGCGCGCCATTCTGATTGCCCTGATGTTCACGCCCTGGTACGTCGCCCCGGAAGCCGACCTGATGGCTCCAGCGCTCATGGTGATGATGCTGGACATTATCACGGTCGGCACATCAGCCTTTGTACGTGCCTTTGTCCCCCTGGTGCTCAGCATCGCAGGCTGTGTGCTGCTTGCGCTTTCCGGGACTGCCCTGAAACTGATGCTCAGCCGCCGCTCGAAACCCACTGCTTCCTGACAGGAACCGAGAAGAACATGAACGCTGCCCAGGCCATTGAACTGACCGGAGACCTTGATCCCACGCGTTTTTCCCGCCTGTCGGACATGTATGCCTATGCCTTCGCCACCTATCGGGATCTGCCGGCATTTTCCGCCCTCGGCCACACACTCAGTTATGGCGAGCTGGAAGCGCTCAGCGACGAGTTCTGCCTGTATCTGCAACAACACGACACGCTGAAACCCGGTGATCGCATCGCCATTCAGTTGCCCAATATCCTGCAGTTTCCGATTGCGGCAATAGGGGCCCTGAAAGCTGGCCTGGTGCTGGTGAATACCAATCCCCTGTACACCGCGCGGGAAATGCGGCATCAGTTCCGCGATGCCGGCGTGAAGGCCGTGGTGATCTTGAGCAATTTTGCAGACAAACTGGAAAGCATTCTCGCAGACACCGATATCGAGACCATCATCACCACGGACATCGGTGATGCGCTGCCACCACTCAAACGCTTTGTTGTGAACACGGCGGCGCGCTATCTGAAAAAAATGGTGCCCGATTACTCGCTGCCCCATGCCGTGCGTTGGCACCGGATCATTACCGGAAAACAGGTGCAGCGCCCGGTGGCGCTTACGGACTCCGGCACAGACGTCGCCATCATTCTCTACACCGGCGGTACCACTGGCGTTTCCAAGGGTGCCATGCTGACCCACAGCAATCTGCTGGCAAACATGATGCAGTTGCGTGCGGTCAGCAAGACCGTGATTCACGACGGGCGCGACAGCATCATCGGGCCGCTTCCCCTGTATCACACCTATGCCTTCATGATGCACTGTCTGGCTATGATCTATGCCGGCAATCACACGGTACTGGTGCCCAACCCCCGTGACATCAACAGCGTGATCAAGGAGATGAAGACGACACGCCCCAACGGGTTTCTTGGCATCAATACGCTCTACCTGGCCCTGTGCCGGCACCCACGGATTCGTGAGGTGGACTTCAGTCAACTGCGTTTCTGCGGCGCAGGAGGCATGGCATTGACCGTGAACGTGGCAAAGGAGTGGACCCAACTTACGGGCTGCGAAGTCTTTGAAGGGTATGGCCTGACCGAGTGCTCACCGGTCGTCTCCGTGAATCTGCCCGGCCATGTCAAACTGGGAACCGTAGGCTTTGCGGTACCTGAGACGGAAGTTCGGGTAGTCGATGACGACGGCAAGACACTCGCCAATGGCGAGAAGGGCGAACTCTGGGTACGCGGCCCCCAGGTCATGAAGGGCTACTGGCACAACGATGATGCCACTGCAGATTCCATCACCAAGGATGGCTGGTTCAAGACCGGCGATTTCGCACAACTCGATGACGAAGGCTATATCCGCATCGTTGATCGCAAGAAGGAATTGATCATCGTTTCCGGTTTCAATGTATTCCCCAGCGAGGTGGAGGAAGTGGTCAATGCGCATCCGGACGTATTCGAGAGTGCGGCCATTGGTCTGCCCTGCGAAAAAACCGGCGAGAAGGTCAAACTCTTCGTCGTACCACGCAACGCCCGCCTGAACGTGGACATGGTCAAACAGTATTGTCGGGAAAACCTGACGGCCTACAAGGTACCCAAGGAAATCGTGTTTGTGAATGAGCTGCCAAAGTCCAATGTCGGCAAGATTCTGCGACGTGAGCTGCGCGAGCAGGAGCTGGCCCACCTGAAAACAAACACGGACGCCGGGGTCTGAGACCTGCCGTGGACGTCGGAAAAATATCGCAGGGGCAGGGCGCCCTACAATCACGGATTGCCGAATCCCTGCTGGCGGATCAGCATCGCTTCAGAAGCGCGTTCGCCCGCCTGAGCAAGAGCAAGGCAGATCCCGCAGCCCTGCAAGGTCTGGCGGAGAAGATTGACGCCTCCTGCACACAGGTCGCTTTGCGTCGTGCCTCCATTCCTGCCATCCAGTATCCGGATTCCCTGCCGGTCTCCCAACGCCGGGACGACATTCTTCAGGCCATTCAATCCCATCAGGTTGTCATTCTGGCGGGCGACACGGGTTCAGGAAAAACCACGCAACTGCCCAAACTCTGCCTGGAGCTGGGTCTGGGAGCAAAAGGCCTGATAGGGCATACGCAGCCACGGCGCATCGCTGCCCGTTCCGTCGCCGCACGCATTGCGGAAGAGCTGCAGGTGGAGCTCGGCTCACTGGTTGGCTACCAGGTCCGCTTTACCGATCATACGGCACCTGGCACCCTGGTGAAGTTGATGACCGATGGTATTCTGCTGGCAGAAATCCAGCAGGATCGCTACCTCAACAAGTACGAAGTGCTGATCATTGACGAGGCGCACGAACGCAGCCTCAATATCGATTTTCTGCTGGGATATCTCAAACAGCTTTTGCCCCGGCGCCGGGATCTCAAGCTGATCATCACCTCCGCCACGATCGATGTGGAAAAATTTTCGCGACACTTCGACGATGCGCCCATCGTGGAGGTGTCCGGCAGAAGCTTCCCGGTAGACGTGCTCTACCGTCCGTTGGAGTCCGATGTGGGGCAGGGCGGTGATGATCCGGTTGCCGATGCCGTGTATGCAGCCCTGAAAGAAATTGAAACGATTGAGCGCGGTCGCCGTCAGGGCATGGGGGATGTGCTGATTTTCCTGAGTGGTGAGCGCGAGATTCGCGACCTGGCCCTCAGTCTGCGCAAGCGGCAATTGCGCGACACGGAGATTCTTCCCCTGTACGCACGCTTGACGCCAGCGGAACAGAATCGCATCTTCTCGCCGCACCGGGGTCGCCGCATCATTCTGTCCACTAACGTGGCAGAAACCTCTCTCACAGTTCCCGGCATTGTCTACGTAATTGACACCGGCCTCGCACGCATATCCCGTTACAGCGTGCAAAGCAAGGTACAGCGTCTGCCCATAGAACCTGTGTCCCAGGCCAGCGCCAATCAACGTGCGGGCCGCTGCGGACGTGTGAGCCATGGCACCTGTTTTCGCCTGTACAGTGAAGACGACTACCTGGGCAGAGCCGAATTCACCGATCCGGAGATTCAGCGCACCAATCTCAGCGCCGTGATTCTGCAAATGCTGATGCTGGGCCTTGGGGACATTCAGGCCTTTCCGTTTCTTGACAGGCCGGAGCAGAAAGCCATCAACGATGGTTTCAAACTGCTCGCCGAACTGGGCGCAATCAATCGCGACCGCCGTATCACACCCACCGGACGCCAGATCGCAGCACTGCCAACAGACCCGAGACTGGCGCGTATGCTGGTAGAGGCAGCAGGAAGAGGCTGCCTGCAGGAGATGCTGATCATCGTCAGCGCCCTCAGCGTTCAGGACCCACGGGACGTTCCTCCGGACAAGCGCCAGGCGGCGCGTGAGGTACACCAGCAATTCGCCCACACAGATTCCGACTTTCTGTCCTGGGTGCTGCTCTGGGTGGCCTTTGAGGAGCAGCGGCAGGCCCTGAGCCAGAATGCGCTGAAGAAATACTGCGGCAAGCACTATCTCTCCTACCTGCGTATGCGGGAGTGGCGCGAAACACATCGCCAGTTGCATCTGACCTGCCAGCAACTCGGTTACCGTGAAAACCGGCGCGCCGATGCCCTCGATCTTGCAAGCGACAGCGACTACGAAGCGGTGCACCGTGCCATTCTCAGCGGCTCCCTCAACCAGATCGGCATGAAGGGGGAGGAGGGGCAGTACCTCGGCAGCAGGGGCCGCCGGTTTGCGATCTTCCCAACCTCCACACTGGCCAGAAAAGGACCGAAATGGGTGGTGACAGCCGAGCTCATCGAAACCTCGCGTCTGTACGCGACACTCGCGGCCCGCATCGAACCCGCCTGGGCCGTCGACGCTGCAGGTGATCTGGTCCGCCGGGATTACTCCGAACCGCATTGGGAGAAGCGCGCTGGGCGCGTCATGGCATTCGAGAAGATTTCCCTGTTCGGGCTGGTGCTTGTCGAGCGCCAGCGTGTCTCCTTTGCCGCCATTGATCCCGTCGCCAGCCGTGAGATCTTTATCCGGGAAGCACTGGTTGACATGCAGCTTCACAGCAGCGCTGCATTCTATCGCCACAATGGCGCGCTTCTGGCGGCACTGCGCAAGGAAGAGGAAAAGCTGCGCCGCCCCGACATCATTGTTGGCGAAGATCAGATTTACGAGTTCTATGCCACGCGCATCCCCCCAGGTATCTGCGAGGGACGTTCCCTGGAGCGCTGGCTGAAGCAGCAGGCACAGCAGGGGGCAGGGCATTTGCTGCACATGCACAAGGAGGATCTGCTGCAACGCAGTACCGAAGTCGATGTGGCGCATTATTTTCCGGACAGCGCGTCCATTCAGAACAATCCCCTGCCGATTCACTACGCTTTCAAACCCGGCGAGCAGGACGACGGCGCCTTCGTGGACGTCCCGGCAGGAGTGCTGGCGCAGATGCGCGAAGCCGACCTTGACTGGATGATTCCGGGGCTGATCCGTGAGCGTTGTGCGGCTACCCTCAAAGGGCTACCCAAGCAGGTGCGCAAACAGTTCATTCCCATTCCCGATTTTGTCGATGCGTTCATGAGCACACTTGGCCTGGCCCCGGGCGACGATGCCCCCAAGAGCGGCCTGCTCAGCCTGCTGCAGGGCTTCATCCGCAAGAAGAAAGGGGTATTGCTCGATATTGCCGAACTCGAAGCCGTGGAGCTGCCCGCGCACCTGCGTCCACGCATACGGGTACTGGACGCCGAAGGAAAAGAGTTAGGACACAACACCTCACTGAAGCAGCTCCAGGAGCGCTTCTGCCAGGGCGCGGTGACGGCTCTGTCGGAGTCGCAACAGCATGCCTGCGAGCGCACCGGCATTCGTGAATGGAACTTCGGTGTACTGGAAAAGGAGGTCGTCACAGACGACAGAATCCGCATCACCCGTTACCCGGCCCTTGTGGACCAGGGACAGGAGGTGGCGATTGTGCTGCAGGAAACTGCGGCACTGGCAGACCGACTGAGCCGCCAGGGGGTGGTGACGCTGCTCATTCTGCGCTCCACCCAGCAGAAGCGGATGATTCAGGACATGCTCAAGAAGCTGGCCCGCAGCCTTGCCCTGAAAGCCGGCGATCTGCCAGCAGGATTCGAGGAGCAGGCATTGCGCAGCATCTACCATCTGGCATTTGCGACTGCAGAAATGACGCTACCCCGGGACCAATCCGCGTTCGAGCGGCTGCTGAACCAGGGCAAACCAGAACTGATTCCTACCGCAGAGCGCTTCGGGCGCCTGCTGGGAGAGATTGTCGAAGAAGTCTTTTCCCTGCGCCGCCGCCTCAAGTCTTTCAGCGGGAAGGAATACGGGCCGGCCATGCAGGACATTGAGGCGCAACTGGCCCAACTGCTGGGAGCGGAATATCTTGCGACCACTCCCGCGCAGTATCTGAAGGAATATCCGCGCTATCTGAAGGCAATCGGCATGCGGCTGGACAAGCTGCCGGCCCAGACTGCAAAAGATTCAGAATACTCAATATCTATCAATAAGATAGAGAGACATATTAAAGCGGAAATTGACAAGCGAAAGGCGCCACTTGCGGAGCTGGAAGAGCTCCTCTGGGCGGTTCAGGAACTGCGGGTTTCCCTGTTTGCCCAGACGCTCGGCACGCGCTACCCCGTGTCGGAAAAGCGCCTCGAAAAACGCCTGGAGGCTTTGCGGCAGCAGGGTCTGCTGAGCTCCTGAATCCTGTCCTAATTCGGGCACAATCATGGGCCCTCAAAGACAAAACCTGTATTTTCACCGAATCCCTCGATAGGGGTATGTCATTCAATTCCCGGGTTTGTGATAATACGCTTCACCGCAGAAGCTCGGCTTCTTCGGGGGGATGTCCGGCCAACACCGGATATTTGATACAGCATATTCCAGAGGCGACGAACAGGTGATGTGGCTCAAGAGCATACTCAGAGGGGGAGTGCTGAGCATTCTCGTATTGGGTAGTACCGTCGCCATCGCGGCCGACCCTTGGGAGAAAACCAACCAGCGTATCTACCGCTTCAATACCTTCCTTGACAGTTGGCTGCTGCGCCCCGTCGCAGTGACCTACAACACAGTCGTACCCGGCGTCGTGCGTCAAGGCATCGGCAACTTCTTCAGCAATGTCGATGACATCAACGTGTTGGCCAATGATCTTCTGCAACTGAAACTGCGCGATGCCGCCACCGATTCAGGGCGCCTGCTGATCAATACCACGGTGGGCCTCGTTGGCGTTATCGATGTGGCGTCCTCTGTGGGGCTGTCCAAGAACGAGGAAGACTTCGGCCAGACTTTCGGGCGCTGGGGCGTAGGCTCCGGCCCTTATGTTGTACTGCCTTTCTTTGGCCCCAGCTCTGCACGGGACTCCGTCGGGCTGGTGCTCGACACCCTGTTCAATCCGATTCAGTACTACGAAGATGACAGCGTTCGTCATACCGTGACTGCCCTTCGTTACATCGATGACCGGGCCTCTGTGCTGTCGATGGAGGGCCTGATTTCAGGGGACGAATATCTGTTCGTGCGGGAAGCCTATCTGCAGCAGCGCGAATATCTCGTCAACGATGGCGCCTACTACGACGACTTTGACGACTTCTAGGGCCTGTTCAGGTATCGCCTTCCGGGTTGAGCCCCAGTGACTCACGCACCTGAAGCTTGGTGCGAATGAAATCGCTGTGGCGAAGATAGATCAGGTCTCCCACTTTGCGGATCATGTGTTCTTCATAGCGATCCAGCCTGCGATCTGCAAAGGCGATTCGCCAAAGATTCTCCATCAGTTTTACACGCTGCTCATAATCGAAATGTTCATTCACCAGCGAAGTGAACTCATACAAGGAAGTGGCATCCTGCGCCGCCGTCTCCGCCATCTGTAGCAGCTCTTTCAGCGCCGCCTCATCGAGCGAGAAAGTTTCGTCGAGAACCTTTGCCAGCGCTTGCCGCTCGCGAGGGTCGATCTCTGTATCGGTCTTCATCAGCTCGAACATCAGCGCCGCAGTCGCCAGTTCTATTTTTTTCTCGCACTGGGCATCGCTGTCGTCACAGCCCAGGGACAGTCGTTGCTCAAAGAATTCTTTCAGTGCTGATAGCATCGTCGCCCTCCAGTGATTCAGGTTCCGGTGGCTGCGAAATCCGCAGAGCGTTGTGATACCTCCGCGACCAGCGCAAGAGCATCTTCGAGGACACTGACACCAGCGTACTTGCGGAAGGCGTTTTCACTCAGGTGGCGGCGGAATGCCTTGCCTCCCGGCATGCCGTGGAACAGACCGAGAATATGGCGTGTCATGTGCTGCAGGGCGGTACCCTTGTGCAGCTCTTCCCGCACATAGGGCAGAAAGCGTTGCATGATGTCGAAACGATCAACATTCGATGGCACATCACCAAACAGCAATTCATCCACCTTCGCGAGTATCCACGGGTTCTGGTACACCTCGCGGCCCACCATGACTCCGTCCAGTTCCTGCAGCAACGCTTCGGCTGCCTCCAGAGTCTTTATGCCGCCGTTGATAACGATTTCAAGCTCCGGGTAGCGCTGTTTCATGCGCAGTACACGGTCGTACTGCAGGGGAGGAATATCGCGATTCTCCTTGGGGCTGAGTCCCTGAAGAATGGCAATGCGGGCGTGCACGACAAAGGTTCTGCATCCAGCCGCTGCAATCGGCTCCACAAAGCGGAACAGAAAGTCATCGCTGTCATGCTCATCGATGCCAATTCGGCATTTCACGGTCACCGGCAGATTCGCGGCAGCCTGCGCCGCACGCACACAATCGGCTACCAGATCGGGTTGTGCCATCAGGCAGGCACCAAACCGCCCCGACTGTACCCGGTCGCTGGGGCAGCCAATGTTCAGATTCACCTCGTCGTAGCGTTCCCTTTGCGCCATTTCTGCACAGCGCGCAATCTCTTCCGGCTTGCTGCCACCCAGTTGCAGGGCCACGGGATGTTCGGCTTCATGAAACGCGAGGTGTCTTGCCGCATCCCCGTGGATCAGCGCTCCCGTCGTTACCATCTCTGTGTACAGACAGGCCCGGCGGCTGATCAGGCGCAGAAAATAGCGCTCGTGCCGATCCGTCCAGTCGAGCATGGGCGCAACGCAGAAGCGGTGTGAGAGGGGAACTGTCATGGAAAATCCTGTCCTTGCCTGTCTTTTCAGTGCCGCAGTATACCGGATGCGTCAGGGCAGGACACGGAATGCGTGTTTCGGCTGCGCGGGGCAATAGCGTATAATCGCGCCTTTGAATTTATGACTCCGGACAGGAAGGATATGCAGAACGTCAGAACCCGCATCGCGCCATCTCCCACAGGAGATCCTCACGTAGGCACGGCCTATATCGCGCTGTTTAACCGCTGCTTTGCCAAACAGCACGGCGGCGAGTTCATTCTTCGTATCGAGGACACGGACCAGGCCCGCAGCACGGACAAATCCGAGCGCGACATTCTGGCCGCCCTGAACTGGCTGGGTTTGAGCTGGGATGAAGGCCCGGATGTTGGAGGCAATTGCGGCCCCTACCGCCAGAGCGAACGCAGCGGGCTGTACCAGGAACAGATCAAACACCTGCTGGAAACCGGACACGCCTTTCACTGCTTCTGTTCCTCAGAACGCCTCAATGAACTGCGCAACCAGCAGATGGCGGAGAAGAGCGCGCTGGGGTACGACGGGCATTGTCTCCACCTGAGCCAGAGCGAGGTTGCCAAGCGCCTGGCTGCGGGAGAAGAGCACGTCATTCGCATGCAGGTTCCGCGCGAGGGAGACTGCCAGTTCCGTGACATGCTGCGTGGCGAAATCACCATTGCCTGGCAGCAGATCGACATGCAGGTGCTGATGAAATCCGACGGCCTGCCCACCTACCATTTCGCCAACGTGGTGGACGATCATTTCATGCAGATCTCCCATGTCATTCGGGGAGAGGAGTGGATCAACTCCACCCCGAAACATTTGCTGCTGTATCAATACTTCGGCTGGGAAGCGCCGACCTATTGCCACATGCCACTGCTGCGCAACCCGGACAAGAGCAAGCTGAGCAAGCGCAAGAATCCGACCAGCATCAACTACTACCGTGATATGGGCTATCTGCCCGAGGCACTGGTCAATTATCTCGGCATGATGGGTTGGACCATGCCCGATGGCAGGGAGATGTTCTCCGTGGCAGAGATGACCGAGCACTTTGATCTGCTGCGCGTCTCCCTTGGCGGGCCGGTATTCGATGTGGAGAAACTGGACTGGCTTAACGGCAAGTACATTCGCGAAACCCTGAGCGACGATGCCTTCATGCAGCAGTTTGCCCAATGGGCGTTTCAGCCGGACAAGATGAAACGGATCGTCCCGCTGATTCGCGATCGTATTGGACGCTTCAGCGATGTGGCATCCCTGGCCGGTTTTTTTCTGACCGGCCTGCCGGAAATCACCGCTCAGAGTTTTGAACACAAGCAACTGACGCCGGAACAAATGCGCAAGAGCCTGCAGTACACTCTGTGGCAACTGGAGAACAGTCGCGCTTTCGACCGCGATACCATCGAACAGCACTGCGTCACCCTGGCGGCGCATCTGGAGTTGAAGATTCGCGACTTTCTTTTTCCGCTGTTTGTGGCGATGACCGGAAAAGGCGTGTCCACCTCGGTGATCGACTCCATCAGCATCATCGGGCTCGATGTCACACGGGCACGTCTGCGCCACGCCATCACGGTGTTAGGCGGTATTTCCAACAAGGAAGCCAAGGCACTGGAGAAGGCGTTTCGTGACTTTGCCCAAACCGGCGACTAATGATTGACAGCACACGGTTCGGTGCTTAGAATGCGCGGACTTTTACGGACCGACCCGCTCGGCACCGAGCCCAAAGACAGCCAGCAGGCTGCCAGCACGGGTGAGGCAGGCGGAAACAGGAAAGTAAAATCCCGCGCATCAACCATCCCACCGATGCCGGATTGTCTGAATGTTCTGGGGCCTTAGCTCAGCTGGGAGAGCGCAACACTGGCAGTGTTGAGGTCAGCGGTTCGATCCCGCTAGGCTCCACCAATTTCCTGATTGAATTTCTGTTGTTTCTTTTCGCGTATTCTGTGTTCTGAGAATTCTGCAGAGAGGGCACGCCGTTACCGGCCGATGTTCTGCATCGGCCGGCGCGTGCATTTCTTACTTGGCGGGATAGTCGCGCTGCGTGTGACCCGTGTAGAGTTGACGGGGACGGCCGATCTTGTACGGATTGCTGATCATTTCTTTCCAGTGGGAAATCCAGCCCGGTGTTCTGCCGATGGCAAAGATTACGGTGAACATGGAGGTCGGAATACCGATGGCCTTCAGAATGATGCCGGAGTAGAAGTCCACGTTCGGGTACAGTTTGCGCTCGATGAAGTACTCGTCTTCCAGGGCAATCTTTTCAAGACGACGCGCGATACGGAACAGCGGATCGTTCTCCACACCCAGATCTTCCAGCACCTCGTCGCAGATCTTGCGCATGACTTTCGCGCGCGGGTCGAAATTCTTGTAGACGCGGTGGCCAAAGCCCATGAGACGGAAGGGGTCGTTCTTGTCCTTGGCGCGCTTGATGAATTCCTCAATACGGGACTCGTCCTGAATCTCGTCCAGCATGTTCAGAACTGCCTCGTTGGCGCCGCCGTGTGCCGGGCCCCACAGAGCCGCAATACCGGAAGCGATACAGGCGAAGGGGTTGGCGCCGGTGGAACCTGCCAGACGCACCGTGGACGTGGAGGCATTCTGCTCGTGGTCCGCGTGCAGCAGGAAAATGGTGTCCATGGCCTTGGCCAGAATCGGGTTGACCTTGGCGTCCTCACAGGGCGTGTTGAACATCATGTGCAGGAAGTTTTCGGCAAAACTGAAATCGTTGCGCGGGTACATGAACGGCTGCCCGACGGCATGCTTGTAACACATGGCGGCGATGGTCGGCAGCTTGGCGATCAGGCGATGGGCTGCGAGTTCACGATCCTTGGCGTTCGTGATGTCCAGAGAGTCATGGTAGAAGGCGGAGAGGGCGCCTACCACCCCGACCATGATGGCCATCGGGTGCGCATCGCGCGGGAAGCCCTTGAAGAACTGGTAAAGCTGCTCGTGCACCATGGTGTGGTAACGGATGCTGTTCTCGAAGCCGGTCTTCTCTTCTGCCGTGGGGAGTTCGCCATTGAGCAGGAGGAAGCAGGTTTCAAGAAAATCGGAGTGTTCGGCCAGTTGTTCGATCGGATAACCGCGGTGCAGCAGCACACCCTTGTCGCCGTCAATATAGGTGATGTCGGATTTGCACGAGGCTGTTGACATGAAGCCAGGGTCGTAAGTAAACAGTCCTTTGGCCGTCAGCCCTCCCACGTCAACGACATCCGGTCCGATGGTTCCGCTGTATACCGGTAGATCGATTGACTCGGTGCTGCCATCCAAGGTCAGCTTGGCTACTTTGTTACTCATGCAAAACTCCTGTGTAAATCAAGGCTCTGAAAAACTGGCCTGCTAAGATAAATTTTATTTATCTGCACTACAAGCAGTGAGGACGCACTATAGCCGCTTCGACCCGTGCTAGTCACGGTCTAAGCCAGGGAAATTTGCCTTTCCACACCTGCTTGAGCCATGGTTTTTGAGCGCAAAGACAACCTGTTGTCACCATTCGCGTTTTTACGGGCCATTTTATTGTATTCGCCATGCCATGGGACTATACTTGCCGCCCTAGTTACGCGTGCCGTAATTGTACGCATAATCAAACAGATCGGCCTTTTTTAAAGGGGATCATTTCCATCAACTGCGCCCTCCCGGGCCTCAAGAAACCTTAAATTCTGTGAAAGACAATAGACCTAAGAATCTTGATTTTTCGACCCTTCGACTGCCTCTGCCCGCAATCACCTCGATCCTCCACCGGATCTCCGGCGTGTTCATCTTTGCCGGCGTGGCGGTTCTCCTGTGGCTGTTTGCCGAATCACTGTCTTCCCAGCAGGGCTTTAACAACGTCAGCATGTGGCTGGACAACGTGATCGTGAAGCTGGTGGTCTGGGCCGTAATCGCCGGCCTGCTGTACCACCTGATCGCCGGCATCAAGCACCTGGTGATGGACCTCGGGATAGGCGAAACCCTGGAAGGGGCCCAGACCGGCGCGAAGCTTGTCATCGCCTTCTCCGTAATCACTATCGTTCTGACGGGGGTGTGGCTGTGGTAACCAACGTAACCAGTTTCGGACGCAGCGGCCTCTACGATTGGCTCGTACAACGCGTCACTGCAATCATTCTGGCTGTCTACTTTGTCGGCATGCTGGGCTACCTGATCCAGCACCCCGACCTGAGCTACCAGCAATGGCATGCCCTGTTCTCCACCACCTGGGTGCGCATTGCCAGCCTGCTGGCACTGATTTCCCTGTGCGCCCATGCCTGGGTGGGGCTGTGGACCATTTCCACCGACTACCTGACCCCCTATCTGATAGGCCCGAAAGCCACTGTGCTGCGCCTGTTGTTCCAGGCGGGTAGCGTTGCACTGATGTTCATCTACCTCGTTTGGGGTATTCAGATTCTGTGGGGTATGTAAATGTCTGGTATGCGGACTCTCTCGTTTGATGCAGTGATTGTCGGTGGTGGCGGCGCAGGCATGCGCGCAGCCCTGCAACTGGCCCAGTCGGGCTACAAAACCGCAGTCATCAGCAAGGTATTTCCCACGCGCTCCCACACGGTATCCGCCCAGGGTGGTATAACCTGCGCCATTGCCAGTGCAGACCCGAATGACGACTGGCGCTGGCATATGTATGACACCGTCAAGGGCTCCGACTATATCGGTGACCAGGACGCCATCGAGTACATGTGCAGCGAAGGCCCCCAGACTGTGTTCGAGCTGGAGCACATGGGCCTGCCGTTCTCCCGTACCGAAAACGGTCGCATCTACCAGCGCCCCTTCGGCGGCCAGTCCAAGGACTTCGGCAAGGGCGGGCAGGCGGCCCGTACCTGTGCTGCTGCAGACCGTACCGGTCATGCGCTGTTACACGCCCTCTACCAGGGCAACCTGAAGAACAAGACCGTCTTCTTCAATGAGTGGTATGCCACCGATCTGGTGCGCAACCAGGACGGCGCCGTGGTGGGTGTCATCGCCATCTGCATCGAAACCGGCGAAACCGTATACATCCAGTCCAAGGCCACTGTGTTCGCCACCGGCGGAGCAGGGCGCATCTTCGCTTCCACCACCAATGCCCTGATCTGTACCGGTGATGGGGTGGGCATGGCACTGCGCGCGGGCTATCCCGTGCAGGACATCGAGATGTGGCAATTCCATCCCACCGGCATTTACGGCGCAGGCGTCCTGGTGACCGAAGGCTGTCGTGGTGAGGGTGGCTATCTGATCAATAAGGATGGCGAACGCTTCATGGAGCGCTATGCCCCCAATGCCAAGGATCTGGCCGGCCGCGACGTGGTTGCCCGTTCCATGGTCATGGAAATTCTCGAAGGGCGTGGCGTAGGCCCCAACGCCGACCACGTACTGCTGAAGCTCGACCACCTGGGTGAGAAGGTCCTGAACGCCAAGCTCCCGGGCATTCTGGAGCTGTCCCGTACCTTTGCCCACGTGGACCCGGTCAAGGAACCGATTCCCGTGGTACCGACCTGCCACTACATGATGGGCGGCATTCCGACCAACATCCATGGCCAGGCCCTGACCCAGGACGCCAATGGCAAGGACCAGATCATCGAAGGTCTGTTTGCAGTGGGCGAAGTGGCCAACGTGTCCGTACACGGCGCCAACCGTCTGGGCGGCAACTCGCTGCTCGACCTGGTGGTGTTCGGCCGCGCTGCCGGCAAGCACATCGAAAGCATGCTGCATCAGGGTATCGAACGCCGCAAGGCTTCCGACTCCGACATCGAGCAGGCACTGGCCCGTCTGAACCGCCTCAACGCGACCACCTCCGGGGAAAGCGTGGCAGACCTGCGTACCGAGCTGCAGGGCATCATGCAGAACCACTTCGGGGTATTCCGCACCGGCGAGTTCATGCGCGACGGCATCAAGAAGCTGGCAGCCCTGCGCGAACGCGTGGCCAACATCAATCTGGCCGACAAGAGCAACGCCTTCAACACCGCGCGCATTGAGGCGCTGGAGCTGGAGAACCTGTTCGAGGTGGCAGAGGCCACTGCCATCGCCGCCGAAACCCGAACAGAGAGCCGCGGCGCACATGCCCGTGACGATTACCAGGAACGTGACGACGAGAACTGGCTGTGCCACTCGCTGTACTTCCCGGCAGACAAGAAGGTCGGCAAGCGGGCGGTGAACTTTGCGCCCAAGACAGTTCCGGCATTTGAACCGAAAGTGCGTACCTATTAATTCCTATTCAACGGCTAAACGACCTGAACATTTCAGGAAAGGTGTTAACGTGTTAGTAAGCATATATCGCTACAACCCGGAAGTGGACGACAAGCCACGCATGCAGGATTATGAGATCGAGCTTCCGGGCGGCAAGGATCTGATGGTACTGGACGTTCTGGAATTGCTGAAGCGCCAGGACCCTTCCATTGCCTACCGCCGTTCCTGCAGGGAAGGGGTCTGCGGTTCCGATGGCATGAACATCAGCGGAACAAACGGTCTTGCCTGTATCACACCGGTTTCTGCAGCGACAAGAAATGGCAAGCTGGTGCTGCGCCCGCTGCCAGGGATGCCTGTAGTACGCGATCTGGTTGTGGACATGAGTGTGTTCTACAAGCAGTTCGAGAAGATTCAGCCCTACCTGATCAACAATTCACCGGCACCGGCAATCGAGCGTCTGCAGACACCAGCCGAGCGGGAAAAACTCGACGGTCTTTACGAGTGCATTCTGTGCGCCTGCTGCAGCACCAATTGTCCGTCCTTCTGGTGGAATCCGGACAAGTTCATTGGTCCCGCCGGCCTGCTGCAAGCTTACCGTTTCCTGGCTGACAGCCGTGACACAGCGACGGAAGAACGTCTGTCCAATCTGGAAGATCCGTTCTCGGTATTCCGCTGCCGCGGCATCATGAACTGCGTGGCCGTATGCCCCAAAGGGCTGAACCCCACGCGAGCAATCGGGCACATCCGTTCAATGTTGTTGCAGCGAGCCAGCTAACCAATTCATTTTTAGATGAGGGCCGGGTCGGTTTTGCCTGGCCTCCCTGCTGCAAGGGAGTGAATCCTCAACAATCCGGGATATAAGAAATGCATGACAGCATTATGGAATTAATGTGGCAAACGGGCCATCTCTCCGGTGGCAACGCCTCGTATGTGGAACAGCTATACGATCAATTCCTGCAGGATCCGGAATCGGTTCCCCAGGAATGGCGCACATACTTTCAAAACCTCCCGCAAATATCCGATTCCATGCAATCGGATATTTCACATTTGGAGGTTCAGCAATATTTCAAGAAACTGGGCAAAACCAGCCGCTTCAAGCCGGTACTGACCAGCGATGCCGTGGTCAATTCCGAGCACTCCAACAAGCAGGTGCAGGTGCTGCACCTGATCAGTTCCTATCGCGTACGCGGACACCAGAAGGCGAATCTCGACCCTCTGAACCTGATGCGCCGCGAACAGGTACCGGATCTGCAACTCGATTTCCACGGCCTTTCACCCGTTGATCATTCCACGGTTTTCCAGACCGGCTCTCTGTTCATCAAGAAAGACAAGGCACCACTGCGCGAGATTGTCGACATTCTGGAGAAGATCTATTGCGGCTCCATTGGCTATGAGTTCATGCACATTGTCGATCTGGCCGAGAAACAGTGGATCGAGAAGCGCATCGAGAGCAATCACGGCAACCCTGACTTCCCGCCGGAAGTAAAGCGTCATCTGCTCGAACGACTCAGTGCTGCGGAAGGCCTGGAGAAGCACCTGGACTCCAAGTATCCAGGGACCAAGCGTTTCGGTCTGGAAGGGGGCGAGAGCCTGGTACCGCTGGTGGACGAACTGATTCAGCGCGCAGGCAGCTACGGTGCCAAGGAAATCGTAATCGGCATGGCGCACCGCGGGCGTCTAAACCTGTTGGTGAACACCCTGGGCAAGAACCCGTCCGACCTGTTCAGCGAATTTGAAGGCCGCGCCACCTACAAGAGTTCCGGCGACGTAAAGTACCACCAGGGTTTCTCGTCCAACATCATGACCCCCGGTGGTGAAGTGCACCTGGCCATGGCGTTCAACCCGTCCCACCTGGAAATCGTGTCTCCGGTGGTAGAGGGTTCCGTGCGTGCCCGCCAGGACCGTCGTCTCGACAAGCTCGGCAACAAGGTTGTGCCCATTATCATTCACGGTGACGCTGCATTTGCAGGGCAGGGTGTGGTAATGGAAACCTTCCAGATGTCCCAGACCCGTGCCTACGCCACAGGCGGCACCGTCCACATCATCGTCAACAACCAGGTGGGTTTCACCACCAGCCGACGCGAAGATTCCCGCTCTACGGAATACTGTACCGATGTAGCCAGAATGGTGCAGGCACCGATTTTCCACGTCAACGGCGACGACCCCGAGGCAGTGCTGTTTGTCACGCAACTGGCGCTAGATTTCCGCTACGAGTTCAAGAAAGACGTGGTCATCGACCTGGTCTGCTACCGCCGCCGCGGTCACAATGAAACCGACGAGCCTTCCAGCACCCAGCCGTTGATGTACAACCAGATTCGTCAGCAGAAAACGACTCGCACCCTGTATGCGGATAAGCTGATTGCCGAATCCATCGTCACGGAAGAAGAGGCGGAATTCCTGAACACCTCTTACAGAAAGGCGCTGGACACCGGCGAGCACGTGGTGAAGTCACTGGTCAAGGAGCCTTCCGTCGAACTGTTTGTGGACTGGAGCCCCTATCTTGGTCACGAGTGGACCCCGCACTACAACACCACCATCAAGCTGAACACGCTGCAGGCGCTGGCGCGCAAGCTTGTCGTTGTTCCGCCAACGCTGAACCTGCACCGCCAGGTGCAGAAGATCATCGACGACCGCATCGCCATGGCCGACGGCGAGAAGCCGGTGGACTGGGGCTTTGCCGAGACACTGGCTTACGCGAGCATTCTGACCAGCGGCAATAAGGTTCGCATTACCGGGCAGGATGTTGGACGTGGCACGTTCTCTCACCGCCATGCGGTACTGCACGACCAGGAAAACGACGCCGAGTACATCCCGTTGCGCACTTTTGCCTCCGATGAGCGCAGCTTCTGCATCTACGACTCCCTGTTGTCGGAAGAGGCTGTGCTGGCGTTTGAATACGGCTACGCAACCACAACCCCGAACGCTCTGATCATCTGGGAAGCGCAGTTCGGCGACTTCGCGAACTCTGCACAGGTGGTGATCGACCAGTTCATTACCAGTGGTGAAAACAAGTGGCAGCGCCTGTGTGGCCTGACTATGTTGCTGCCGCATGGCTATGAAGGGCAGGGACCGGAACACTCTTCCGCCCGCCTCGAACGCTTCCTGCAACTGTGCGCCGAGCACAATATCCAGGTGTGTCTGCCGACCACGTCCGCGCAGGTCTTCCACATGCTGCGACGTCAGGTGCTGTGCCCGCTGCGCAAGCCTCTTGTCGTGATGTCTCCGAAGTCTCTGCTGCGTCACAAGGAAAGCACCTCCACTCTGCAGGAACTGGCCGAGGGCACCTTCCAGGTTGTGATTGGCGAAACAGACGAAATCAACATCGAAGCAGTGGAGCGCGTGATCCTGTGTTCCGGCAAGGTGTACTACGACCTGCGTCAGGAACGCAGAGCGCGCGGCATCGACAACATCGCCATCATTCGTCTGGAGCAGCTCTACCCGTTCCCGTCAGATGATCTGCGCGAAGCCATGAGCGTGTTCCCGAATCTCAACGAGGTCATGTGGTGTCAGGAAGAGCCCATGAACCAGGGTGCCTGGTACTCCAGCCAGCACCACATGCGCAGAGTCGCAGAAGAAATCAAGCCCGGCCTTCCCCTGAACTACGCCGGTCGCGAGGCTTCCGCATCTCCCGCAGCGGGTTATCCGGCGCTGCACCTTGAGCAACTGCGCAAGTTCCTCGATCAGGCTTTGACACTCACTAAATAGTCGACATACAACGAAGAGCAAAGGACATAAAAATGACAATCGAAATTAAAGCACCGACCTTACCCGAATCCGTACCGGACGGCACCATTGCCACCTGGCACAAGAAAGCCGGCGACGCCGTCAAGCGTGATGAGCTGCTGGTGGATATCGAAACCGATAAGGTCGTCATCGAGGTCGTCTCTCCCGCCGATGGCGTGCTGCAGAAAATCATCAAGAACACCGGCGATACCATTGTCAGCAATGAACTGATCGCCCAGGTGGAAGCAGGGGCCGCAGCGGCGCCCGCTGCCAAGGCACCTGCAGAAGAGAAGAAGAGCGAGGCTCCGGCGGAGGAGAGCGCTTCCGCAGAAGAGCCGATGCTGAGCCCTGCCGCGAAAAAGATCGCCCAGGAAAACAATCTCGATATCGACAGCATCAAGGGCACCGGCAAGAATGGCCGCGTCACCAAGGAAGATGTGCTGGATGCCGTCGCGAAGAAATCCGCACCGGCAGCCGCGGCATCCACCGATGCTGCAGCGCGCATCGACACGTCCTCCGGCCGCGTGGAAGAGCGCGTGCCCATGAGCCGCCTGCGCGCCAAAGTGGCAGAGCGTCTGCTGCAGGCCAGCCAGACCACCGCCATGCTGACCACCTTCAATGAAGTGGACATGGCACCTGTTATGGCGCTGCGCAACAAGTACAAGGAGCTTTTCGAGAAGAGCCACGATGGCGTTCGCCTCGGTTTCATGTCCTTCTTCGTACGTGCCAGCATCGAGGCACTGAAACGCTTCCCGGCCGTCAACGCCTCCATTGACGGCAATGACATCGTCTATCACGGCTACCAGGATATCGGCGTGGCCGTATCCTCTCCGCGCGGCCTGGTCGTTCCCGTACTGCGCAATGCCGATCACATGGGCCTGGCCCAGATTGAAGCCCAGATTCGCGAATTCGGCCTGAAGGCGCAGGATGGCAAGCTGGGCATCGATGAGATGACAGGTGGCACCTTCACCATTTCCAACGGAGGCGTATTTGGCTCCCTGCTGTCCACGCCCATTCTGAATCCTCCGCAAACAGCCATTCTGGGCATGCACAAGATTCAGGAACGCCCCGTCGCCGTCAATGGCCAGGTGGTCATTCGTCCGATGATGTATCTTGCGCTGTCCTACGACCACCGCATGATTGATGGCAAAGAGGCCGTTCAGTTCCTGGTGACCATCAAGGATCTGCTTGAAGATCCGGCACGCATCCTTCTGGAAATCTAATTCAACCGCCGAGAAAACTACGAGTAAATTATGACTGATAAGTACGATGTTATTGTTATTGGAGCAGGGCCTGCAGGATATGTCACAGCGATTCGCTGCGCACAACTGGGCCTGAAAACCGCGTGCGTAGAGAAGTGGCACGATGACAAGAAGAACGCCGTATACGGTGGTACCTGTTTGAACGTGGGTTGCATTCCCTCCAAGGCGCTGCTGGATTCTTCCCATAAATACGTTGAAGCCCAGAAGGACTTCAAGACTCACGGCATCAGTGCCACCGGCATCACCATGGACGTGCCCGCGATGATCGCCCGCAAGGCCAAAATCGTCAGCCAGCTCACTTCCGGTGTGAAGCAACTCTTCATGGCCAACAAGGTGGAAGGGATTGCCGGCGCCGGCAAGCTGCTGGCAGGCAAGAAGGTGCAGGTCACCAAGCACGACGGTAGCACTGTCGAACTAAGCGCAGACAATGTCATCCTGTGTGCCGGTTCCGCGCCAATCAATATCCCGCCAGCCCCTGTTGATAACGACACCATCGTCGATTCCACCGGCGCGCTCGAATTCAGCAGCGTTCCCAAGCGTCTCGGCGTGATCGGGGCTGGGGTCATCGGCCTGGAGCTCGGCAGCGTGTGGTCACGCCTGGGCGCTGAAGTCACCGTTCTGGAAGCAATGGATGCCTTCCTGCCGGCGGTGGACGGCCAACTGTCCAAGGAAGCAATGAAGATCCTGAGCAAGCAGGGACTCAACATCAAGCTGGGCGCCAAGGTCACTGGCAGCAAGGTCGGCGGCAAAGGCAAGAGCAAGACGGTAACAGTGAGCTATACCGACAAGGATGGTGATCAGGAAGTGGTGTTCGACAAGCTGATCGTCGCCGTTGGCCGTCGCCCGGTATCCGAGAATCTGCTGGGCGAGAACTCCGGCGTGGAACTCGACAAGCGCGGCTTCGTTGTCGTTGATGATTCCTGCGCCACGTCCGTGCCGGGCGTGTACGCCTGTGGCGACCTGGTCCGCGGCCCCATGCTGGCACACAAGGGCATGGAAGAGGGTGTCATGGTTGCCGAACGCATCGTCGGCAAGAAGACTCAGGTCAACTACGATCTGGTTCCGTTCGTCATTTACACCCATCCGGAAATTGCGTGGGTCGGCAAGACCGAAGAACAACTCAAGGCAGAAGGCCGGGAATACAACGTCGGCACTTTCCCGTTCAGCATCAACGGTCGTGCCATGGCCGCCAACGAGTCCGAAGGTCTGGTAAAAATCATCGCCGATGCCAAGACGGATCGCGTGCTGGGCTGCCACATCATTGGCCCGAGCGCAGCCGACATGATGCAGCAGATGGTGATCGCCATGGAGTTCAGTGCCAGCGCGGAAGACATAGGTCTGACCATGTTCTCGCATCCGACCCTGTCCGAAGCCGTGCACGAGGCGGCACTGGCTGTGGCGGGTCACGCGATTCACGGAGTCAACAAGCGTAAGCGCTAGGCAGCACATTCACTTTTCGCAATCAATCAAGACGCATGAGGATGCAGTATGAATTTACACGAGTATCAGGCCAAGCAACTGTTTGCTGAATATGGCCTGCCCGTGTCGACCGGTTTCGCGGTCGATACGCCTGAGGAGGCAGCAGCCGCGGCAGACAAGATCGGCGGCAGCCAGTGGGTGGTGAAGGCACAGGTTCACGCCGGTGGTCGCGGCAAGGCCGGGGGCGTCAAGCTGGTCAGTACCAAGGAAGAAATCAAGGCATTTGCCGAGAAGTGGCTGGGCAAGAACCTGGTGACTTACCAGACAGATGCCAACGGCCAGCCCGTCAGCAAAATCCTGGTGGAGACCTGCACGGACATCGCCAAGGAGCTTTACCTGGGCGCCGTAGTCGATCGCTCCTCCCGCCGCATCGTGTTCATGGCTTCCACAGAAGGTGGTGTGGAAATCGAGAAAGTGGCGGAAGAGACTCCCGAGAAAATCCTGCGCGCCATCATTGATCCGCTCGTCGGGGCACAACCGTTTCAGGCACGTGAACTGGCCTTCAAACTCGGCCTGAATGCCGAGCAGGTCAAGCAGTTCACCAAGCTGTTCCTGGGCCTGGCCAAACTCTTTGCCGACTTCGACCTGGCGCTGCTGGAGATCAACCCGCTGGTGATCACGGAGCAGGGCAACCTGCACTGCCTGGACGGCAAGATCAACATCGACGGCAACGCCATGTTCCGCCAGCCCAAACTGCGCGCCATGCATGACCCGAGCCAGGATGATGCCCGCGAAGCGCTGGCCGCCAAGTGGGAATTGAACTACGTCGCACTGGACGGCAACATCGGCTGCATGGTGAACGGTGCCGGGCTGGCCATGGGCACCATGGATATCGTGCAACTGCATGGCGGTGCACCGGCCAACTTCCTCGACGTGGGCGGTGGCGCCACCAAGGAACGCGTGACCGAAGCCTTCAAGATCATCCTGTCTGACAAGAACGTGAAAGCGGTTCTGATCAATATCTTCGGCGGCATCGTGCGCTGCGACATGATTGCAGAAGGCATCATCGGCGCCGTGGAAGAGGTCGGGGTTTCTGTTCCTGTCGTAGTTCGCCTCGAAGGCAATAACGCCGAGCTTGGACGCAAAGTGCTGGGTGACAGCGGTTTGAATATTATTGCTGCAAGCAGTCTGACCGACGCTGCAGAAAAAGTGGTTGCAGCCGCCGGAGGTGCGAAGTGAGTATTTTGTTGAATAAAGACACCCGCGTGATCTGCCAGGGTTTTACTGGATCTCAGGGGACCTTCCACTCCGAACAGGCAATCGCCTATGGCACTCGCATGGTAGGCGGAGTGACTCCCGGCAAGGGCGGCCAGGTTCACCTGGGCCTGCCGGTCTTCAATACTGTGGCCGATGCCGTGAGCGAAACCGGTGCCGATGCGTCCGTCATCTATGTTCCCGCGCCGTTCTGCAAGGACTCCATTCTGGAAGCCGCTTTCGCAGGCGTTAAGCTGATCGTATGCATCACCGAAGGCATCCCCACCCTGGACATGCTGGACGTGAAAGTAAAGTGTGATGAACTGGGCGTACGCCTGATCGGGCCAAACTGCCCGGGCGTTATCACCCCCGGCGAATCCAAGATCGGCATCATGCCCGGCAATATCCACAAGCCGGGCCGGGTTGGCATTGTCTCCCGCTCCGGCACACTGACCTACGAAGCCGTCAAGCAGACAACCGACTATGGCTTTGGCCAGTCCTCCTGCGTCGGCATCGGCGGCGACCCCATTCCGGGTTCCAATTTCATCGATATTCTCGCGCTGTTCGAGAAGGATGCGCAGACCGAAGCCATCGTCATGATCGGTGAGATCGGCGGCACCGCAGAAGAGGAAGCTGCAGCCTACATCAAGGCCAATGTCACCAAACCTGTGGTCTCCTATATTGCCGGGGTCACTGCACCACCCGGCAAACGCATGGGACATGCTGGCGCCATTATTTCCGGTGGCAAGGGCACCGCAGCAGAGAAGTTTGCCGCGTTGCAGGATGCCGGTGTGAAGACAGTGAAAAGCCTTGCCGACATCGGCAATGGCATCAAGGAAATCACTGGCTGGTAATGACCCACAGGCCTGAAAAACCGTGCCCGCAACAGGGAGCCGCTTGTAGGAAAAATTGTGCGTCAAGTGGTTCTAAAAATCGGATAGGTTGTGATAGGCTTAACGCAGAATTCGGCACGGAAAGCCGAATTTCGCACAATAAAACACGATTTTATTGGCGATAGTTACCAAAAAACTCAAATTCAGTATTTTTGGGTAGAAAGGTAACTATCGGCCGGTAAATTTGCGTAAGAAGGGACTTCTGCCAATGCAGCTTATAGGAAGGCATGTGGGGAGCAGTTTGGCAGAAACAGGATTTGTTTCACTTAACACTAGTTGTCGGGTTTGCCTCAGAAAATCTGACTCGCAAACTTTGATTGTTCAATAAAATAATAGGATGGCACATGAATAACCGTCGATTATATTACAAGGTTCTAGCACCTTTCGCTTCGTTGATTGTTGCTGGTGCGACTCAAGCAGCCGAGGTTGATACAAGCATCATCGATCGCGCCCTGAGTATCATAGAGCAGCAAAACCAGGCCGCTGCACAGTCGCAGGAAACAATCACTCGATTGTCCAACTCGGCGTCCTCTCTCTTCGAAGAGTTCAAAATCGAGAATGACAACCTGGAGGCCATGCTGGTACTGAACGCCGGTCTGCGCAAACAGATTTCCATTCAGGAAGAACAAATCGCCACTATTCAGCAGTCCATCACCGATGTGGCAGTTGTGACTCAGGAGATGCCTCTTCTGATGACCAAGATGCTGTCCAGCGTCGAACAGTTTGTAGAGCTCGACCTGCCGTTCCAGTTGGACGAGCGTCGTGCCCGCCTGCAGTTTGCTCGTGATGCAATCGACAGCCCCGATGTGTCCATCGCGGAAAAATTCCGTCAAATTCTGGTGATCTACCAGAACGAAAACAACTACGGCCGTACTCACCAGACTTACCCTACAACTCTGGAGATCGGCGGTGTAGAGCGTGACGTTGACATGCTGCGTGTTGGCCGCATCGCTCTGGTGTACCAGACTAAAGACCGTACCATGACAGGTGCATGGGATCAGGAAACCCGTAGCTGGGTTGAGCTCGACCCCGTGGAATACCGCACTGCGATTCAGCGCGCCATCAGCGTATCCAGTGGCCTTGTGTCACCCGCTATCATGGACCTTCCCATCGTTGCACCGGAGTCAGCACAGTGAAAAACATTATTAAATTAGCAGGTATTTCCGTGACTGGCCTGTTCCTGGCCGTATCGTCACAGTCCTACGCGCAGCAGCCAGCCGCCTCTCTGGCAGAACTGCTCAACAATGTGGAGCAGGACCGCGTAGCACAGTCTCAGGATCACCGTGAGCGTGAACAGCGTTTCCAGCAGCAAGCGAATCAGCAGCAGCAGATTCTGGACGAAGTAAAGTCCCGCATTGAGCAGGAAAACGCGACCAACACCAGCCTGACTCAGCAGTTCGATGCGAATCAACTGACGATTGCAGAGCGTCGCGAAGCACTGCGTACTGCGCGTGCCGACCTTAACGAACTGCTCGGTACAATTCAGGGTGTTGCCGGTGACTTCCGCAGCATCTTCGAAAACTCCCTGATCAGTGCCCAGTACGACGGCCGTGAAGAGTTCCTGGACTCCTTCATCGAGCGCGTAGCATCTGACACCGAACAGGTTCGTATCGACGAAATCGAACGTTTCTGGTTCTTCATGCAGCAGGAGCTGGTGGAGTCCGGTAAAGTGGTCCAGTACACAGATATGGTTAGCCTGCCTTCCGGCGAATCTTCTGAGCGTCGCATCACTCGTATCGGTTCCTTCAACGCAATCTCCGACGGCGAATATCTGAGCTACTCAGGCGCAATCGGTCACCTGCAGGTACTGCCGCGTCAGCCTGGCGCCGAAGTACTGGCTCGCGCTACGGAGCTGGAAAACTCTAGCAGCGGCATGCACAAAGTCGGTATCGACCCAACTGGTGCACTGGGTGGCAGCATGATGGCCAACCTGATCAACTTCCCGACGCCTGCCGAGCAGGTGCGTGACAACTCCGGTGTGATCGGTTTCATGATTATCGGTATCGGTTGTATCGCCGTGCTGATCGCGCTGATTCGTTCCTTCATCCTGACCCTGGTGGCAGCGAAGGTGAACGCTCAGGTCAAGTCCGACAAAGCCAACAAGAACAACCCGCTGGGCCGTGTGCTGCTGGTTGCTGAGTCCAACCCGAACGTGGACACAGAAACCCTGGAGCTGAAGCTTGGTGAGGCTATTCTGCAGGAGACTCCGTCACTGGAGCGCTTCCTGACGCTGATCAAGATTATCTCTACCATCGCTCCTCTGATGGGTCTGCTGGGTACTGTGACCGGTATGATTCAAGTGTTCCAGCAGATTACCGTATACGGTGCTGGTGACCCGACAATCATGGCAGGTGGTATCTCCATGGCTCTGATGACAACCGTACTGGGTATCTGTGCCGCGATTCCGGCGATCCTGATGCACAGTTGGGTGAAGAGCAAGGCAGATCGCATCATCCATATTATGGAAGAGCAGGCGACCGGTATCATTGCAAGAAAAGCCGAAGCGGCATCATCCAACAAGGCATAAGCAATAGAGGAAACTCACCATGTATTTTGCTCTGATGGATACTATGGATGCCATCTCGGGCTTTATGGACAGAGGGGGCGGTGTTCTCTGGATCATCGCGACCCTGCTGCTCGTGAAGTTCTCTATGGTGTTTGAACGGGTCTGGTACCTGCATTCCACTCACGCCAAGCGTGTCAAGCAGACACTGGCAACGTGGAACGCAAGAACAGACAAGAAATCCTGGAGAGCCAGACAGATTCGCATGGCCATGATCTCCGAGATCTCTCTGGATCTTCGTGGATCAATGCCCCTGATCGAATCTCTCGTTGTGATTTGTCCGTTGCTGGGCCTTTTGGGAACGGTAACGGGCATGATCGAGGTCTTCTTTGTTATGGCACTTACCGGCGGCGGCGACGCGAAGTCAATGGCCGGCGGTGTGTCCAAAGCCACAATCCCGACCATGGCAGGCATGGTCGGCGCATTGTCCGGCATCTTTGCGACCAATTGGCTTAAGCACAAAATGGATCGCGAAGTGGAACTTTTGGAAGACCATTTGGCTCTCAATAATTAAACACCTAGTGAAGGCACAATAATGAAAAGCGGTCTTATGAAGAAAAGGGACGACGACGGGCCCGGGGAAATTGACCTTACCCCAATGCTCGACGTGGTCTTTATCCTGCTGATCTTCTTCATCGTCACTTCTGTGTTCGTCACAGAAGCCGGTATAGAGGTCAGCAAGCCTGAGGCGTCTACCGCAGAACCGAAGTCCAAGGACCTCATTCTGATTGCGGTGTCTGCCGATGGTGAGATCTGGATCGACGGTGAACAGGTTGACCCAAGGTTCATTCGTGCAAGATTTGAATTGCGTCTTGCCGAATCACCTAATTCGTCCGTGGTCATTCAAGGCGACCGCGCTGCACAGAATGAGCAGATCATGCTGATCATGCGTGCCGCGCGCGATGCTGAAATTGCAAACGTTTCAATATCAACGGAGGCATAAACCATGATCGCAGTAAGATGGATAGTATCAATGGCATTGGCGTTGTTGATCACGCTTGGGCTGTTCTACGTTATGCAGGCGCTGATTGCGACAGGTGCTCAACTGGAGCAACGCGTTACCGTGGTCAAGATGGTTGACGCAACCATGCCTGAAATCGAAATGGAAGTGGTACGGGAAGTCGAGAAGCCTCAGCCGATCGAACAGCTTGATACCCCTCCGCCCGATGTTCCTGATCGTCAGATGAATATGGATTCCGGTCCTTCACTGTCCATTCAGCGCGCAGCGGTGAATATCGACGCCGACCTCAATATCGGTGGTGCCAGCATCTCCATTACCGACGGTGAAATGCTGCCGCTGGTAAACGTCACACCCCAGTACCCGACCCGTGCCGCTTCCCGTGGTATCGAAGGCTGGTGCCAGGTTGCGTTTACCGTGACAGAAACCGGTGGTGTGCGTGATGTGTACGTAGTGGACGCCGAACCGGCAGGTATCTTCGATTCCTCCTCCATTCGTGCTGCTGAGAAATTCAAGTTCCAGCCGAAAGTCGTAGACGGAAAGGGCGTGGAAGTTCCCAACGTCCAGTACGTATTCCGCTATCAACTCGAGGGTGACCAGTAATGATCAGCGTACACAAAACCAAGAGACTGACCCGGGACATCGTGTCAGCGCTCACCATGGCGGGCCTGCTCGTTGCCGGTACGGCGTATTCCGTGAATACGTTCGCAGCCGACGAACCGCGTGCTCCGCCCCCTACGCGTTCATCTGACGTACTGACGGAGCGTGTGTTCAAGGCCATTTCCGAAATTCAGGAGCTCATGAGTCCTGAAGATGCGAATGCCGAGCCTGACTACGCACGCGCCAAAGTGCAGTTGGACGAGTTGAACGAGCGTTACGATCGTCTCAACGACTTCGAGAAGTCGACACTGCTCAACTTCTACACCAACTATTATCTCAATACAGAACAGATCGATATGGCCTTGCAGACCTTCGAGAAGATTCTGACGATTGAGGAACTGCGTGTAGAGTCCAGACTCCGTGCCCTGATGGCCCTTGGCCAGTTGTACATGGGGGAAGAGCGTTACCAGGAAGCAATCGATGCCTTCGATAAGTGGAGAGAAATCTCCGACGAAGAAAACGAGAACGTGTACCTGGGTCTAGCCAACTCCTACTACAACCTTGCCAAGTACAACGAAGCCATTCCCTATCTGATCGACCACATGGAAATGGTGCAGGCAAGCGGAAAGGCCCTGCCGAAAAACATCTACGGTCTGCTCAACCTGATGTATATCGAGTTGGAAGACTATACCAGCGCCGAGCGTGTTACCAAGCAGATGGTGACTCTGTTCGATGAACCCAGCGACTGGCGTAACCTTTCGGCGATCTACGGCTATCTGGATGACGACAAGAAGCGCATCGAGACCCTGTCCATTACCTTTGCGAAAGGGTATATGGAGAATGAGTCCGAGTTCCTGAACCTCGGTCAGTCACTGGCTGGCGCCGATGCCCCTTACCAGGGTGCAAAAGTGCTGGAGCGTGGCTTCGAGCTCGGGATCATCGAGCCGACAGAACAGAACTATGAACGCCTTGTACAAATGTACATGCTGGCAAACGAATACGAACTGGCGCTCGAGCCTGCCATCAAAGCCGCGGAAGTGGCGGAAAATGGCGACGCTTACGACCAGCTCGGCTACGTTTACTACATGCTGCACGACTACAAGAACTCAGCGGACGCGATGGCCAAGGCTATCGAGCGTGGCGGTCTGGAAAACCCGGGCGACGCGCAACTGTTCCTGGCCCGTTCACTGGTTGAGCTGGATGACTTTGATGCCGCAGCCGCTGCTGCCCGACGCGCTCAGGATCTGGGTGAAAACTCTGCCCGTTCTTTCCTGAACTACATCGAAAACAGCAAGGCTCGCTTCGAGAACCTCAAGCAGCGCAAGGAAGACGCGATCGATTTCTATCGCTCTTGATACCACGCGCTTGAAATCGGGGCATTCGGCCCCATCTAAGAGCCCGGTTACCCACAAGTAACCGGGCTTTTTTATTTTCAGAATTCAGGGACTTTGCAGATGACCATTGATACACAAAAAGAAACTCGCGGCTTTGAGACCGAAGCCAAGCAACTTCTTCACCTGATGATCCACTCCTTGTACAGCAACAAGGAAGTCTTCCTCAGAGAACTCATCTCAAATGCCTCCGATGCCGCGGACAAGCTCCGCTTTGAGGCGCTGTCCAAACCGGAACTGTATGAAGACGACTCCCGGTTGCAGGTACAGATCGACTTCGACAAGGACGCGGGCACCATCACCATTTCCGACAACGGTATCGGGATGAACCGCGAAGAAGTCATCAGCAATCTGGGCACCATTGCCAAGTCGGGCACCGCGCAATTTCTGGCAAACCTCAGTGGCGACCAGAAAAAGGATTCCCAGTTAATTGGCCAGTTCGGCGTCGGTTTCTATTCGGCCTTTATCGTTGCCTCCCAGGTTGAGGTACTGACCCGCCGTGCTGGTACGCCGGTAGAGGAGGGGGTGCGCTGGGTGTCCTCTGGCGAGGCGGATTACTCCATCGAGGCAGCAGAGAAGAAGAATCGCGGCACCACCATCATTCTGACCCTGCGGCCGGACGACAAGGAGTTCGCGGAACACTATCGCCTGTCCAATATTGTGAAGAAGTATGCCGACCACATCTCCATCCCTGTCTTGATGGCAAAACAGTCCTATGGTGAAGAGGAAGAAAACGCGGGCAAGGAAATCGAGTACGAGGCCGTCAACGCCGCCAAGGCGCTCTGGACACGTCCGCGCAATGAGCTGAAGGACGAAGAGTATGCGGAATTCTACAAGCACATATCCCATGACTTTGAAGCTCCGCTGAGCTGGAGCCACAACAAGGTCGAAGGCAAACTCGAATACACCAGCCTGCTGTACCTGCCCACGCGCGCCCCCTTCGACCTGTGGAACCGCGACGGTGCCCGAGGCCTGAAACTGTATGTGCAGCGCGTTTTCATCATGGACCAGGCCGAGCAGTTCCTGCCCCTGTACCTGCGTTTCATCAAGGGTGTGGTGGACTCCAACGACATTTCCCTGAACGTTTCCCGGGAAATTCTGCAGAAGGACCCGGTCGTGGACTCCATGCGCAGTGCCCTGACCAAACGTGCACTGGACATGCTGGACAAGCTGAAGAAGGACGAACCCGAAAAATACGCGAAGTTCTGGGCCGAGTTCGGTCAAGTGCTCAAGGAAGGGCCGGGCGAGGATTACGCCAATCGCGAAAAGATTGCCTCCCTGTTGCTGTTCGCCAGCACCCACAACAGCGGCAATGCACAGGATCAGGGCCTGACGGACTATGTGGCCCGCATGAAGCCGGAACAGGAAAAAATCTACTACGTGGTGGCAGAGACTCCCAACGCGGCGCGCAACAGCCCGCACCTGGAGATTTTCCGCAAGAAGGGTATCGAGGTGCTGCTACTGTCCGATCGCATTGACGAATGGCTGATGAGCCATCTGATGGAGTTCGACGGCAAACAGTTCCAGGACATCGCACGTGGATCGCTGGATCTGGGCAAGCTCGAAGACGCCGAGGAAAAGGAAGCACAGGAAAAGGTCGAGAAGGAGTTCGAGTCCCTGGCCGGGCGCATCCAGACCCAGCTCGCCGACCGCGTGAAGGAGGTGCGTGTGACGCACCGCCTCACCGATTCGCCCGCGTGCCTCGCCATGGACGATCAGGACATGGGGGCGCAGATGCGTCGCATCATGGAGGCCGCAGGCCAGACATTACCGGAGAGCAAGCCCATCTTCGAACTGAACCCTGGCCACCCGCTGATTGTAAAACTGGACAAGGAAGCAGACGAGGAGCGTTTTGCCGATCTGGTGTCGGTACTCTTCGATCAGGCAAGTCTCGCAGAGGGCCGACAACTGGAAGACCCGGGTCAGTTCACTCAACGCCTCAACAAGCTGTTGCTGGAATTGTGTGATTGATGTCCTGTGACTGACGCCTGACAAATGCGCCGACCTTTGAGTCGGCGCATTTCTTTGTACGTCTGCAGAGTTTACATCTGCTGCAGCGTCTTCAGCCCCAGCAGATCGAGCCCCGTATTCAGCGTTTTCGCCGTCAGGGCCACCAGCGACAGGCGCGAATCGCGCAGGGCGCCTTCTGCTTTCAGCACCGGGCAGGCCTCATAGAAGCGCATGAAAACGCCGGCCAGCTCGTACAGATAGGTGCACAGGGTGTTGGGATAGCCTTCATTCGCCACCACCTGCACCGTTTCCTGGAACTGCAGAATCTTCAACAGCAGACTGCGCTCCTCAGTCGCTTCCAGCAGCAGAGCGGCATTTGCTGGTGCCGCACTGTCATCCTGCCTGCGCAGAATGCTCATGATGCGGGCATAGGCATACAGCATATAGGGCGCTGTGTTGCCCTCGAAGGACAGCATCGTGTTCCAGTCGAAAATGTAATCACTGGTGCGGTTCTTGGACAGATCGGCATATTTCACTGCCGCAATGCCGACCACCGAGGCAATTTCCTGGCGGCTGGCTTCATCCAGATCGGGGTTCTTCTCGCTGACGATGTCGTGAGCGCGTCGGACGGACTCCTCCAGCAGGTCGATCAGCTTGACCGTGTCTCCGCTGCGAGTCTTAAAGGGCTTGCCGTCTTCCCCCATCATGGTGCCGTAGGCAATATGCTCCAGCGAACAGGCTGCCGGGGCAAAACCCGCCTTGCGGGCAATGGCAAAGACCTGCTGAAAATGCAGGCTCTGGCGTGCATCCACCACGTACAGCACGCGATCGGCCTTCAGGCTGCCGGCACGGTATTGAATCGCGGCAAGGTCTGTTGTGGCATAGAGGTAGCCCCCGTCAGACTTCTGCACAATCGTCGGCAGCAGGGCGCCTTCCTTGCCCTTGAACTCCTCCATGAAGACGCAGCGGGCACCTTCGGAAACACTCAGCAGGCCCGCACGCTCAAGCTGCGCGATAATCCCTGGCAGCTCGGGATTGTAGAAACTCTCAGGCTTCAGGTCCGCTCGCTGCAGCGTCACCCCCAGGCGTGCGTAGACAGCTTCGCAATGTGCCAGCGACTCATCGATAAAGGTTTGCCAGGCGGCCAGACAGGCGGGATCCCCTTGTTGCAGCCTGACCACATAGCCACGGGCAGTGTCGGCAAAACCGGGCTCGTCGTCGAAGCGCTGTTTCGCGGCCCGATAAAAGCTCTCCAGATCGGCAAGATCGGTGGTCAGGGCATCTCCCTGCGCCCGCAGCGACTCCATGTGAGCGATCAGCATGCCGAACTGCGTGCCCCAGTCGCCAACATGGTTCTGGCGAATCACGTGATGCCCACAGGCCTCCAGCACTCTTACCAGACAATCCCCGATAATCGTGCCCCGCAGGTGCCCCACATGCATTTCCTTGGCGAGATTGGGGCTGGAGTAGTCCACCACGATGGTCTGCGCAGATGCGCTGGGCTGCAGCAGCGCAACGCCCTCACGGGCAAACTCCTCGCCCTGTTGAGCGAGATAGGCATCCTTGAGGAAAAGATTGATAAAACCAGGCCCGGCAACCTCTGCACGTGCAATCAGGGCATTCTCCGGCAGGCACTCCAGCACCCGGCCTGCCAATTCGCGCGGGTTGGTCTTCAACTGCTTGGCAATGGCCATCACGCCATTGGCCTGATAGTCCCCGAACTCCGGCCGGGTCGAGTAAATGACATTTCCCCGCGCATCGGCCAGGCCGCTCGCCTGCGCCAAGGCATCGCTCAGCAATTGCTCAAGAGTGTGCTTGATATTGAACATGGTTCTCGCTCTGCCACAAAAAGGCGTGAATTGTACACCATTCCCCGCCAGTATTTAGGCATTGCAGGAACGCAATTGCTACAATGCCAGCCCGGCAATCCTGCCTCCTCGCTGCGAGACTCCGACGCGTGCCTGACACCGCCAACATTCCCGAGCAGACTGACCCGAATCGTCAGGTTCGCCTGGTTGAAGTCCCGGTTCACGCCGACGGCCAGCGTCTGGACAATTTCCTCCTCACCCAGCTTAAGGGCGTGCCAAAATCCCATGTCTATCGGCTGATCCGCAAGGGAGAGGTTCGCGTCAACAAGAAGCGGGCACAGGCTGATACGCGTCTCAAGAGTGCCGATCTGGTGCGGGTGCCACCGGTCAGGGTAGCGGCGAGGGAAGCGGTACAGCCCCCCGGCGAGGCACTTCGCGCGCTGCTGCGCGACGCCATTCTGTTTGAAAACCAGGACATTCTGGTCGTCAACAAGCCTCAGGGGCTGGCCGTGCACCTGGGTTCGGGGCTGCAGACCGGTTTGATCGAGGCACTGCGCTGGATGCGGGCACAGGAAGAAGGCACGGAAAACGCCTATCTGGAACTGGTACACCGCATCGACAAGGACACCAGCGGCTGCGTTCTTATCGCAAAAAACTCCTTGATATTAAAAGCATTACAAAAGGAATTTAAAGTAAAAAATATCACCAAGCGCTATCAGATGATCGTGCACGGGCGCTGGCCTGCCACACTGCTGACAATCGACGCCCCTCTGCAGCGGCGGGACATCGAGAACAACGAAAAGATCGTCACCGTGGATCCCGCAGGCAAAGCCTCAGTCACCCATTTCCGGCTGCTGGAAGACCTCGGCAGCGTCAGCCTGGTAGAGGCCTCTCCACTGACCGGCCGTACCCACCAGATTCGGGTGCATGCTCAGCATGCCGGGCATCCCATTGTTGGCGACCCCAAGTACACCCTGGCACAGCCGGATGCGCTGGATCGTCAGTACCAGCTCTGCCTCCATGCGGCCAGCATTGCTTTCCGGATGCCCGACGGGGAGGCGGTGGAGGTTCACGCTCCTCTGCAGGAGAACATGAGCCGCTTGCTGGAAAGCCTGCGGCGACAGCCCCGAAGACGCTCCTAAAAGCGTGAAAAATCATGCCGTTGAGTGCAGATTCCTTTGACAGACGGGCGCTGGACGCCTATTATTGCGCGCCTATGGCAGACACCCAGATCCCAGATCACGTTGACGCAAGGAAAATCTTTGTTCAACAAGCACTTATAGAGGGGGGTATCCCGCTCTCGCGTCTGCCACGGTTTCGTGAAACGCTGGCCGACGAGCAGGGAAAGGTTCAGGTTCGTCTGCACTTCATCATTGATGATGAATACAGACGGGTCATCGAAGGCAAATTGACTGCGCAGGTTCATGTTCTGTGTCAGCGCTGCCTAGAGCCCATGGATGTGCTCATTGAAGAAGCGTTCTCCCTGGCAGTGCTGGAAACAGAAGCGCAGATGGCGAACCTGCCAAAGCGACTGGATCCCTGGGTCTGCGAGGACACGAAACTGGTACTGGCGGATCTGGTAGACGAACAACTGATTCTCGCGATGCCCATCGTCAGTTATCACAAGGGGCAGTGTACGGGGCCCATGAGCTTCGGCGAGAAAAATACATCAGGCGACAAGGCTGCGCCCGATTCCGGGAATGGGAAGGCAAATCCTTTCGACATTCTCAGAACATTAAAGGATAAACATTAGGAATTCCCTTAAAATGGCCCCCTCACAGGGGCTGTACCACACTAGGAGCTACAAGCATGGCCGTTCAACAGGTAAAAGTTTCACGTTCACGTCGCAATATGCGCCGCGCACACGACGCTCTGACCGGACCGACTCTGTCCACCGATCAGACTACTGGCGAAGTACACCGTCGCCACCACATCACCGCTGATGGTTTCTACAAAGGCAAAAAAGTCCTGGACCTTGGTGACAAGTAAATTTGTCTGCGCCTAAGCGTATTGCAATTGACGTCATGGGAGGGGATTTTGGCCCCTCCGTGGCGGTGCCTGCTGCGATTCGTGCTCTGGCGACTTACCAGGATCTCTCTGTCGTACTGGTCGGTGACGAACCACAGATCAAGGCATTGATGCAGCAAGCCGGAGTGTCCAGCACGTCCCGGCTTGAACTGCTGCACACCGCTGTTTCAGTTCACAATGACAGCAAACCCGAATCCGTTCTGCGCAATTCCCGGGAATCTTCCATGTTCCTCGCCGTCAACCTCGTCAAAGAGGGGCGGGTGGATGCCTGCGTGAGTGCCGGCAATACCGGTGCTCTGCTGCTTAGCGGACGCCATCTGTTGAAGAATATTCCCGGTATCAGCAAGCCCGCCATGATTGCCAGCGTTCCCCTAAGAGGCGTGGGCAGCAAGGCCTATATCCTGGACGTTGGCGCCAATGTCAGCAATGACGCAGCGGAACTGTTCGAGTTTGCGGTGATGGGCAGCATTCAGGCCGAATCGGTAGACAGGATCAGCGCCCCCCGCGTTGCCCTCCTGAACGTCGGCCATGAAGAGCACAAAGGCACGCCCACCATTCGCGAGACGGCCACTCACCTGGCGCAAACGACTTCCCTGAACTATATCGGGTATATCGAGGGCAATGAGCTGTTCAGTGGCAAGGCGGATGTCATCGTCTGCGACGGCTTCTCTGGCAATATCACCATCAAGACCAGTGCCGGAGTTGTCCGGGTCATTGAGCAGGTGCTCAAGAGCACTGCGGAAAAGGGTTTGCTGTCGCGTCTGCTCTTGCTGCTGGCAGCGCCCTTGCTGCGGCGCCTGCGGCGGGAGATCGATCCGGCTCAGTTTAACGGGGCCAGTGTGATTGGCCTGCAGGGCATCATCGTCAAGAGCCACGGACATGCTCACGCCGACGCGTTTTATCACGCCATTGCACAGGCTTATCGGGAAGCCAGCGATTGCGTGCCGGAAAAAATTGCCACTCGCATGGCCTCGCTGGTGCAGGCGCCGATGGCACAGAATTCGAACTAAACTAGGAAGCAGGAACAGCACATGAAGAAATTTGGTTTTGTCTTCCCGGGGCAGGGGTCCCAGAAGAAGGGCATGTTAAGTGCCATCGCGACGGAAAATCCGGGCATTCAGGCAACCTTTGCCGAAGCATCGCAGGCACTCGGGCTGGATCTGTGGAATATCTGCAGCAACGACGAAGAGGGTCTGCTGGACCAGACCCATATTACCCAACCCGCGCTGCTGACTGCCTCCGTTGCGCTGTGGCGCCTGTGGCGGGAGCAGGGCGGTGCGCTGCCGGAGCTGCTGGCCGGGCACAGCCTCGGGGAATATTCCGCACTGGTATGTGCCGACGTGCTGTCTCTGGCGGACGCTGCCGTTCTGGTGCACAAGCGAGGCCGCTATATGCAGGAAGCCGTACCCGCCGGCACCGGTGCCATGGCCGCTATTCTGGGGCTGGATGACGAGCGCATTCAGGCACTGTGCGATGAAGTGGCCAATGGCGAGATCGTGGCACCTGCCAACTTCAACTCCACCGGCCAGACCGTGATCGCCGGGAATGCTGCGGCAGTGGAACGGGCGATGGCGGCATGCAAGGAGGCGGGCGCCAAACGTGCGCTGCTGCTCAACGTCAGCGTACCGTCACATTGTGCCCTGATGAAACCGGCGGCGGACAAGCTCGCCGGTGAACTTGAACAGGTGAGTTTCCAGGCCCCCAAAGTGCCGGTTGTGCAGAACATCAATGGTCGCGTGGCGCGCAACCCCGACGACATCAAGCAGAATCTGCTCAAACAACTGTACCTGCCGGTACAGTGGGTGGAGACTGTCGGTTGCATGTGGGATTTCGGCGTCTCGCAACTGGTGGAATGTGGTCCGGGCAAGGTGCTCGGCGGCCTGATCAAACGCATCGAACCCGAGATGGAAACCTTCTCGACGGAAGATCCAGAGAGCTTCGCCCAGATGTGCGCGGCGATCACCCGACAAGTTTAATGACACTGGAAGCTAACGCTATGACTGATACAGACAAGAAAATCGCACTCGTCACCGGCGCCAGCCGCGGCATCGGCAAGGCCATTGCCCTGACACTGGGCAAGCAGGGCATGACTGTGATCGGCACTGCCACCTCCGACAAAGGAGCCGCGGACATTGCGCAGTACCTGCGCGAGGCAGGCATCGAGGGCACCGGGCTGTGCCTGAACGTTGCCTCCGACGAGTCCGTGGAAAGCGTGTTCGATGCCATCGAATCCCAATTCGGTACCCCTGCCGTGCTCGTCAACAACGCCGGCATCACCCGCGACAATCTGCTCATGCGTATGAAGAGCGATGAATGGAGCGATGTGATCGATACCAACCTCAACTCGCTCTATCGCGTGTGCAAGCGGGTGGTAAAGGGCATGACCAAGGCTCGCTGGGGACGCATCATCAGCATCAGCTCCGTTGTCGCCTCCAGCGGCAATGGCGGGCAGACCAACTACGCAGCGTCCAAGGCAGCCATTGAGGGTTTCTCCCGTTCACTGGCACGCGAAATCGGCTCTCGGGGCATCACCGTGAACTGTGTCGCTCCCGGTTTTATCGATACCGATATGACCCGGGCACTGAACGAAAAACAGATGGAAACCTTCCTCGCCCAGATCCCGCTCGGGCGCTTCGGACAGGTCGATGAAATTGCAGCCGCCGTGGGTTTTCTGGCCTCGGATTCCGGCGCGTATATCACTGGCGAAACCCTGCATATCAACGGCGGAATGTACATGCCATAGAGCATGAGGATTTTTTCATAAGCCTTTGTATTGAATATTCATTTAAGATCAGAGACGAATTATTTTAGTCTTAAAGATTACAACCCACTGAAAATAGATGTAAACTTGCGTTTTGGATTATCTCGGTTGATCAAAAAATAGCCACATAATCAGAAAGCGCAGTATCAAAAAATTAGTATTTAGGAGCTAATAATAGTTATGAGTAGCATTGAAGATCGCGTTAAGAAAATTGTCTGCGAACAGCTTGGCGTTAAAGAAGAAGATGTGAAGCCGTCTTCTTCATTTGTAGAAGATTTAGGCGCTGATTCTTTGGATACTGTGGAATTGGTTATGGCTCTGGAAGAAGAGTTTGAGACCGAGATTCCGGACGAAGAGGCCGAGAAAATCACTACGGTTCAACTCGCCTGTGATTACATTAACGCGCACCTGTAAGCAATTTTAGGCCCTATTCTTAAGCTACTCCGGGCAAGCACTGGAGTAGCTTTTATTTTGCCTGTAATAATAGGCCCGCTAACAAGTATTCAGCCTGTCTTTGGAGTACAACGCAGTGAACGGTAGAAGAGTGGTGATCACGGGTCTGGGTCTTATAACCCCCCTCGGGAATGACGTGGCGTCATCCTGGCAGGGTTTGAAAGAAGGCCGCAGCGGCATCAATCTTCTGACCCAGTTCGACACCGCCGAGTTCTCCACCCGCTTCGGCGGCTCTGTGAAAGACTTCGACTGCACTCCGTATCTCAGTGCCAAGGAAGCCCGTCGCATGGATGTTTTCATCCAGTACGGCCTGGCCGCCGGTGTGCAGGCCGTTAGCGACTCCGGCCTGCTTGACTCACCACTGAACCCCGAGCGTGTTGGCGTGGCCATCGGCTCCGGCATCGGTGGCATCAATTCCATCGAGGAGACCTCGACGCTTGTGCGTACTGCGGGTCCACGCAAGGTTTCCCCGTTCTTTGTACCGGGTTCCATCATCAATATGATCGGTGGGGCGCTGTCCATCCGCTACAACTTCCAGGGACCAAACATCGCCATCACCACTGCCTGTACCACCGGCACCCATAACATCGGTGTGGCTGCCAACATGATTGCCATGGGGCAGGCCGACGCCATGCTCGCCGGGGGAGCCGAAATGGCGACTTCACCCGTCGGACTCGGCGGCTTCTGTGCTGCACGCGCCCTGTCATCCCGCAACGACGACCCCCAGCGGGCAAGCCGTCCGTGGGACAAGGATCGTGACGGGTTTGTCCTCAGTGACGGCGCCGGCATCATGGTGCTGGAAGAGTATGAACACGCCAAACGTCGTGGGGCGAAAATCTACGCAGAACTCGCGGGCTTCGGCATGAGCGGGGATGCCTACCACATGACGTCTCCGTCCGAAGGCGGCAAGGGCGCGGCCCTGTGCATGCGCAATGCCCTGGCAAGCGCCAGCATGGAAGCCTCCGAGGTGCAGTACATCAACGCCCACGGCACCTCCACCCAGGCAGGCGATATCGCCGAGACACTGGCGATCAAGAGCGTCTTCGGTCCGCTGGCAAACAAGGTGGCGATCAGTTCCTCCAAGTCCATGATCGGACACCTGCTGGGAGCCTCAGGTGCCGTTGAGGCCATCATCTGCGCGCTGTCGATTCGCGACCAGATCATCACCCCAACCATCAATCTGGATGCTCCCGACGCGGAATGCGACCTCGATTACGTGCCTCACAACAGCCGTGACGCAAAAATCGATGTCGCCATCAGCAACTCCTTTGGCTTCGGGGGCACCAACGGAAGCCTGATCTTCAAACGTCTGCAGTAATGCGCCCGGCGCCAATGCGGCGCCACCCCGCGCAGTCCCGGAGGAGTCATGCTCGTCAACGGGCAGCATCAGGAAACCATCGCCATCTCCGATCGTGCCCTGCACTACGGTGACGGCGTCTTCGAAACCGTCCTTGTTCGCGCTCGCCAGCCGGTCCTCTGGTCCCGTCACCTGCAACGCCTGCAGCACGGCTGCCAGCGCCTGCAAATCCCGCTCGACACTGCCTGCCTGCACACAGAAATGGCTGAGTTGCTCGACACGCACGCTCTCACGCATGGCGTCCTCAAGATCCTTATCAGCCGAGGCTCGGGGGGCAGGGGATACATGCCTCCGGCAACGCCGACACCGACACGCATGCTGCAGATGCACCCCTTGCCGGAAGACTATCCGCAATACAGCGCGCGCGGCATCCAGGTCATGCGTTGCCAGCATCCTCTCTCGCTGAATCCCGCACTTGCCGGTCTCAAGCACCTGAACCGGCTCGATCAGGTCATGGCCAGCCTTGAACTGACTCCGGCATTCCAGGAGGGCTTGATGTGCAGGCCAGACGGGCTGCTGATCGAGGGCATCAAGTCCAACGTCTTCCTGCACGACGGCAGACAATGGCTGACGCCGGATCTGCAGCACGCGGGGGTCGCCGGCGTCATGCGGGACTGGCTGCTGCAGCAGATCCCGCAGACACGCGTCAGAGCCCTGGGAGAGAATGAGGTGCTTGCGGCAACGGAAATGTTCGTATGCAATAGCGTCTTCGGCATCTGGCCCATTACTCAATTGCACTGGGGATCTCACATGCGACAGCTCGCCATCGGCGAACAGACGCGGCAACTGCAGGCCCTGTTTGAGGGCTGCCGGGAATGAGATTTGGCAAACCCCTGCGCTGGCTCGCGTCCGGCCTTGCACTGGTGCTGGCACTGTGGGGAGGGGCAAACCTCTGGCTGGAGCATGTCCTGAATACCCCGCTGCCTCTGAATTCGCCGGTCATCGTCGATATCCGCCCGGGCAGCGGGCTGGGACAGGTAACCCGGCAACTCAGTGCGGAAGCAGGGCTGCAACACCCCCGACTGCTGAGCTGGTGGGCGCAGAAACAGGGCTTCGAGCGGGCAATTCGCACCGGGGAATTCGAACTCACCCCTGGCATGAGTCCCAGAGGCGCGCTGCAGCATCTCATCTCCGGCCAGGCCGTGCAGTATCCCGTCACGCTGATCGAAGGCACTACGGTCCGCAGTGCGCTGGCGTCGCTATGGCGGAGCCCGAAACTGAAGATCACGCTGGAAGGGCAGAGCGATGAAGCCATTCTGGCAGCGATTGGCAGCCCGCTGCCGCACCTGGAGGGGGCACTGTTTCCGGATACCTACTTCTACACCGCTGGCACGACCGATCAGGAACTGCTGCGCCGCGCGAGCCGGCGCCTGACCCAGGTGCTGGAGGCGCAATGGCAGTCCCGTGCCGTCGGCCTGCCGTATGCAACCCCCTACGAGGCGCTGACCCTCGCCTCCATCATCGAGAAAGAATCCGGCCTGTTAAGTGAACGCGAGCGAATTGCCGGCGTCTTTGTGAGAAGATTGCAAAACGGTATGCGCCTGCAGTCCGATCCCACCGTGATCTATGGTCTGGGGGAGTCCTTCGATGGCAATCTGCGCCGCGTCGATCTGGACACCACCACGCCCTATAACACCTATCGGATCAACGGCCTGCCTCCCAGCCCAATTGCCATGGCTGGGGAAGATGCCATACATGCCAGCCTCAACCCCAGCGATGAAAGCTATCTGTATTTCGTCGCCACCGGCGATGGCGGCCATTATTTTTCCACCACGCTGGACGAGCACAACGCGGCCGTCCGGCGTTACCAGCTCAACCGGTCACAGGCAACACCATGAATCAGCAGGACAGCATGACAGGACGTTTCATTACCATTGAGGGAGGCGAGGGCGTTGGCAAGAGCACCAATATCCAGTGCATCCAGGAACGCCTGCGGCAGGCGGGTATCGACTTCGTTCTAACCCGTGAACCCGGTGGCACCGAACTGGCGGAGAAGATTCGCACCCTGCTGCTGGACTGTCACGATGAACCCATGGCGGAAATGACGGAGCTGCTGCTGATTTTCGCCGCCCGCGCACAACACCTTGCCCAGGTGATCCGGCCAGCACTGGCGGCTGGAAAATGGGTGCTGTGTGACCGCTTCACCGATGCCACCTATGCCTATCAGGGCGGTGGCAGAGGGCTCAGTGTGTCAGCGATCGCCGCGCTGGAACATCTGGTGCAGCAGGACCTGCGTCCCGACCTGACCTATCTGCTCGATCTCTCTCCCGACGTTGGCCTGTCACGGGCCAGCAAGCGCGCCGCACTGGACCGCTTTGAGCTGGAAAAAATCGAATTCTTCGAACGGGTACGGGCCACCTACCTGCAACGCGCAGCCGCCGAGCCGGAGCGCTGCGTAGTCATCGACGCAGGGGAGCCCCTGGCGCAGGTGCAGGCCGCCATACTGCAGCATCTGGAGACCCTGATTTGAGCAGCGCATTGATCACCGGACTCCTGCCCTGGCACAACAGCGCCTGGCAGCAGGCGCAGACACAACTGGAGGCGGGGCAGTTCTCTCATGCCACCCTGATCAGCGCGGGAGCGGACACCGGCAAGCGCCACTTCGCCCTCATGCTGGCGCAGCGCATCCTGTGTCGCAGTCCGCAGCAGGGGTTTGCCTGCGGTGCCTGTGTGTCATGCAAGCTCAACGCGGCGGGCAACAACCCGGACCTGATGCTGGTGGCGCCCGAGGAAAAATCGAAAATCATCAAGGTAGATCAGATTCGCGAACTGAAGAAGTACATTGAGACCACCTCCCATGCTCTGGGCAAACGGATCATCGTGCTTGATACCGCCGAACACCTGAACGTCAACGGTGCCAACGCCCTGCTGAAGAGTCTGGAAGAACCGCCCGCCGATGTCGTGTTTCTGCTGCTGAGCGATCGTCCGCGCTCCGTGCTCGCCACCATCTCCAGCCGCTGTGTGTCGCTGAAACTTCCTGCTCCCGATAAACAACAGGCTCTGGATTGGTTGCAGGCCCAACTGCCTCAGAGCAAGGGCGAGCGCCTGGAGTATGCACTAGACTACACGCAGGGACGCCCCATGGCCGCACTGGCCGTTCTCAGCTCAGATCAGGACAGTGAGCAGGAGCAATTCGGTGTCGCGCTGCTGAAGACTCTGCGCCATGAGGAATTGGCGACCCGAACCGCCGGGCGCTACTATAAGACCCACGCGGGCGAGCTGCTTGAAACCCTCGCCTACTGGCTGAGCAGCCTGGCCAAGTTCCAGGTCACCGGAAACCAGCACGTGCTCAAGGGCGACAGCCTGCATCAGGCGGCAAACCTACTGAACACGGCAAACCCGGACAGTGGACGCCAGGCACGCCGCCTGCTGCAACTCTATGAGCAGGTCAGCCAGGCGCAAACGCAACTCGCCGGCGGCGGCAATCCCAATATGCAGTTGCTGCTGGAAGACCTGCTGCTGCAACTGCAATCCCTCTCGGGGAAAGAGCTCCAGGCATGAAAGAATGATCGTCGCAGACACTGAAAACAAACCCGCAAGGCACGGCATCCTGTCTCTCTCGATCAAGGACAAGGCCGTGCTCTATGCCGCCTATATGCCGTTTCTGAAAAATGGCGGGCTGTTCGTGCCCACCGATCGCGCCTACGAGATCGGCACCGATGTGTTCATGCTTCTGAAATTGCTGGAGGAGGGCGAACGCCTGCCGGTAGCCGGTACCGTGGTATGGATTACCCCCAGCATGGCGCAGGACAATCGCGCGGCAGGCATCGGTGTTCACTTCAAGGATCCACAGGGACAGGTACGAAAAAAAATAGAAGAACTGCTGGCCGGCCATCTGCAATCCAACAAACCCACCAACACGATGTGAGGATACTCATGGGGACTACAGCTTTTATCATCGACACCCTTCTCACCGGCACTCTGCGCAGAGTGTTGCGACCGGCGCTGTTCGCGCTTGGCGCCTGCACACTGCTTGCCTGCCAGCAGGAAAGCAGCAGCATGGTCAGCGCTGCGGAATCGTCCAGTGCCGAGACACCCGTTCTGCAGGTGCTCAAGGATCCGTCCTGCGGCTGCTGTGAAGGCTGGGTGACACACGTCAGTGAACGGGGCTTCATGGCACAGATCAGCCATCCGCAGGATCTGAACGGCGAAAAACTGCGCCTCGGCATCGCCCCGCAATACCAGTCCTGCCACACCGCCGTGTCGGAAGAGGGCTATGTGTTTGAAGGCCATATCCCGGCCAACATCATCACACGCTTCCTGGCGGAGAAACCTGCGAACGCGCTCGGCCTTGCCGTTCCCGGCATGCCTTTGGGCAGCCCAGGCATGGAAGTAGGCGATCAGTTCCGCCCCTATGATGTGTTGCAACTCAACAAGGACGGCAGCTCAAGTGTGTACGCCCATATCGCGACCCAGGGCGAGCAGTACTGAGCTAGCTCAGCGTTGCAGATCCGGGCAATGAGCAAGCATGTCCGCCAGCGCCAGGCTGGCGGTCAGCCCGGGCGATTCGATGCCAAACAGGCTCACGAGGCCGGGCAGATCATGATGAGAACTGTCCAGTACCAGAAAATCGCCGGCACTCCCGTCCGCCGTTTGCAGGCGGGGTCGGATGCCCGCGTAGTCCGCCTGCAGGCGTTCCGCATTCAGATCAGGGTAATAACGCCGGATTGATGCGGCAAACAGCTCCCGGCGCTCCGGGTTTACTCCGTAATCCACCTGCGCAATCTCTTCCACATCCGGCCCGAAACGGGTGTTGCCTTGCAGGTCGAGCGTGGCATGGATACCCAGGCCCTGACGCTGCTGTTCCGGCAGGGGATACACCAGATGCCGGAACGGACTGGCGCCCCCCAGACGAAAGTAATTGCCCTTCAGCAAACGCATGGATGGAATCCGGGTCTCGGGAAATCCCTCCACCTGCCGCGCCAACGCCGTTGCCTCCAGCCCTGCCGCAAGTACCAGGCGGCGGCAGCCAAAGCGGTAAGGCTGATCCGCAGAACCCGTAAGCGTCTGCACCTCGAAACCTTCCGCCAGCGGCAGCGCCCGCAGCACGCGTGTGCGGGGCGCATAGGTCACACCGCGATCGAGCGCATGCGTCAGCAGGGTCTCCATGAGGCCATGACTGTCGACAATACCGGTGTCCGGAGAAAACAGTGCTGCCTCTGCCTGAAGCAGCGGCTCCCGCTCGCGCAGGGCCACCGCATCAAGCCAGGACAAATTGTGCACACCGTTGTGTTGCGCATTGGCCGCAAGCGCCTCCAGCGCCAGCAGCTCGTCCGCCTGAGCGACGATAAGCTTGCCAAGGCGGCGATGGGCAACGCTGTAGTGCTCACAGAACGCGTAGAGCAGGGCACTGCCCTCGCGGCACAGACGCGCTTTCAGGGAACCTGGCGGATAGTAGAGCCCGGCATGGATGACCTCACTGTTGCGACTGCTGATCTCCTGCCCCGCGCGTGCATTCTTCTCCAGCAGCACGATGGAGGCCTGCGCGCCCTCGCGCCGGGAAAAGACCTCCGCAATGGCGATGCCGACAACGCCAGCTCCCACGATACAAAGATCGAAATGATCCATCAGGCACCCCCGCGAGGCGTGATCTGGCGAAAGGTCAGATTGATGCGAGGAGCGGTGATGGTCGGATCCTTGGGCAGGCGATGCCGCCAGTGGTGCTGCGTGTCTGCGCGCATGATCAGAAGACTGCCGTGGGCCAGTGTGAGCTTCAGCGGTTTCAGGTGACGCTTGCTGCGATGTTTGAGCTCGAAACAGCGTGCGGCCCCAAGGCTGAGTGAGGCAATCACAGGCTGCCTGCCCAGTTCCGGCTCGTCGTCGCTGTGCCAGTCCACGCTGTCCCTGCCATCGCGGTAGCAGTTGGCGAGTACCGCATTGAAAGCATGTTCGCTGCACGCTTCCACGCGCGAGCGGATCCCCTGCAGCAAATCAGTCCAGGGCAGGGGAGTCAGTTTCAGGCGGGAGTAGCTGTAGTCCGTCCCCGTGTCCCCGTACCAGCATTGCAAACGGGGAATCGGAATAAGGCGATCCGCGATACGCAGACTGTCCTGACGCCAGGCCAGAGAGTGCAGGCAGTCATCGAACAGGGCATCCGCTTCCGCCTCGGAAAAAAAGCAGGGGAAGTAACTCAGAGAGCCATCCTCAAGCGGCAATGACACGGGGTCATCGCTCAGCGCAAACAAACCCTGTCCGCCATGGGAATCGCGCATGCGTAAGCATCCTTGTAGCCTGCTATTTATTCGAGCAGATCCAGCAGGGCTTCGATCTTCTGCGGCGACAGCGCGCTGAGTTTGCGTTGCAGTTGCGAATCCAGCGTCAGGTGCTCATCCGCTTCCGGACGGGAGTCTCCTTTAATCTGTTCGATGTAGCGCCCGAGCAACAGATTGATCTCGGTGTTCATGCTTCTGTTATGGTGCCGGGAGACACGTTTTAGCGTTTCCAGCAGTTCCGCCGGCATGCGAACCACAAATTTGCTCATTGCCGGTTTCGCCGTGCGTTTGTTCTCTGTGTCCTGATCAACACCCTCTGCACTGAGTTCGGGTGTTTGAGCTTGCTCGGTCATGTCCCTGTTCCCTCGACAAATCTCTTTGATTTTTCTCCTGATCCCCGACCAGGAGGCACTGTATTCGTGCGATTTTTTCTGTGATCATAGCCGTAACAATCTGCTGACTCAACACTCAATAGTGCAGCTAACTCACGCGGGGACAAGGTATTTTGAGCAACTACGACTACGATCTTTTTGTTATTGGGGGCGGTTCCGGTGGCGTGCGGGCAGGCCGCATCGCAGCGGGTCTTGGCGCTCGCGTCGGCATGGCCGAGGAACGCTATATGGGTGGCACCTGTGTCAATGTCGGCTGCATTCCCAAGAAGCTCTTCAGCTATGCCGCGCACTATGCCAAGGACTTCGCAGACGCGCGCGGCTATGGCTGGCAACTTGCCGACGCGCCCGCAATGGATTGGCCGACCCTGATCGCAGGCAAGGACGCGGAGATAGGCCGCCTCAATACCATCTATCAGTCCCTGATGCAGAAGGCGGGCGCCGAGGTGTTTCACGAGCGCGCCTGTCTGCTCGATGCCCACACCATTGCGCTGCAAAGCCGCACCGTGACCGCGAGGGAAATTCTCGTGGCGACCGGAGGCTGGCCCTTTGTGCCAAGCTTCCCCGGAAGCCATCACGCCATTACCTCCAACGAGGCGTTTTCCCTGGAGAAGTTACCGGAATCCATCCTGATCGTCGGCGGGGGCTATATTGCCGTGGAGTTCGCCGGCATCTTCGCGGCTCTGGGCGTCAGAACCTGCCTGTCCTATCGTGGGCCGCAATTACTGAGGGGCTTCGACAGCGAGGTCGCAGCCGCCTTTACCGAGGAATTGCGTAAGTATGCCGATCTGCACCTGGAATCCAACGTCACCCGGATCACCGAGCAGGACGGGCAGCTTCGCGTGCACTTCGACCGTGGCGACGATATCACCGTGGATCAGGTGCTGTTCGCAACAGGACGACACCCCAATACCGCGAATCTGGGTCTTGAAAAGGCCGGTGTCGCTCTGGCAGACAATGGCGCCATTCTCGTGAACGAGCAATTCACCACGAACGTTCCCAACATCCATGCCGTTGGCGATGTCATCGATCGCGTCGCCCTGACGCCGGTGGCCCTGGCGGAGGGACAGATTCTTGCCCAGCGTCTGTTCGGCAAGGGCAAGCGCAAAATGGACTACGACAACATTCCCACTGCCGTGTTCTGCCAGCCGGAAATTGCGACAGTGGGCCTGGATGAAGACGCTGCCCGGAAACGCCATGGTGAGATTCTGGTCTTCCGCAGCCGCTTCACGCCGCTGCGCCACACCGTGAGCAAACGGGACGAAAAGACCTTCATGAAACTGATCGTCGACAAGGCCTCGGACAAGGTTGTGGGGGCACACATGATGGGGGAGAGCGCAGCCGAGATCATTCAGGGCGTGGCGATTGCCATCAAGGCCGGGGCAACGAAGGCTGATTTCGATGCCACTCTGGGCATTCACCCCAGTGCTGCGGAAGAGTTTGTCACGATGAGAACGCCGTCCTGATCAAACCAGTCGGGATGCACCCTGAAAGCGCCGCAGGCGCAGGGCGTTGCCGATCACAAACACACTGGACATGGCCATGGCACCAGCCGCGAAAACCGGTGACAGCAATACGCCGAAGGCCGGGTAGAAGGCGCCGGTGGCCAGCGGTATGAGTGCGATATTGTAGATAAAGGCCCAGAACAGGTTCTGATGAATATTGCGCATGGTGGCACGCGCGATGGCCACGGCATCGACCACACCGGTCAAGTCACCACTCATCAGCACCAGGTCCGCACTCTCGATGGCCACATCGGTGCCACTGCCCATGGCAATGCCAACGTCGGCTTCCGCCAGGGCTGGCGCGTCATTGATGCCATCGCCAACGTAGGCCAGCGTGTCGCCCTGTGCACGCAATTCATGCAGGGCCTGCACCTTGGTCTCCGGCAGACGTTCCGCGAAAATCCGGTCAATGCCCAGAGTCGCAGCGATGGCCGCCGCCGTCGTCGCGCTATCGCCCGTAATCATCACGGTCGTGCAGCCCGCTTTCTTCAGGGCCGCCAGCGCCCCGGCACTGGTCTCTCGCGGCCTGTCAGCAACCGCCAGCAAGGCCGCAATCCCGCCCTCCATGAGGACATAAACCGGGGTCTTGCCTTCCTTCGCCAGCCGCTCTCCCTGCAGCAAGGCCTCGCCGTAACCCGGCATTTCCGGTGTCAGCAGACGCTGTGCGCCAATCTGGATCTGCTGCCCGCCAACCACTCCCCGCAGACCGTGCCCCGGCACCGCTTCGAATTCCGTGACTTCCGGCAGCACCAGAGCACGCTGCTGCGCCGCAGCCACAATCGCAGTTGCAATCGGGTGTTCCGAACGGATTTCCAGCGCGGCCACCAGGGAGAGCAGGGTGGCGTCATCCCCGCCTTCACCAGACAAAAGCAGAATATCCGTCAATGCCGGCGTACCCTCTGTGAGCGTGCCTGTCTTGTCGAAGGCCACGATACGGGTATCACTCAGGGCCTGCAGGGCCTGTCCGTTGCGGAAAAGAATGCCCATTTCCGCCGAACGGCCGGTTGCCACCATGATCGATACCGGTGTCGCAAGCCCCATCGCGCAGGGACAAGCCACGATCAGCACTGAAACCGCGTTGATCAGGGCCATGGACAGCGAGCCGTCAGGCACCAGCCACATCCAGGCAATGAACGTGATGGCGGCCACCAGCATCACGGCAGGCACAAACCAGAGCGTCACCCGGTCCACCACGGACTGAATCGGCAATTTCGAACCCTGGGCTGCATCCACCATCTGAATGATCCGTGCCAGCACGGTATCGTCGCCCACGCGCCTTACCTCGAAAGTAAAGGCACCGGTGGTGTTGATTGTGCCGCCGGTTACCGTGTCGCCAGCCTGTTTGTGCACCGGAATCGGCTCGCCACTGAGCATGGATTCATCCACATAGGACTGGCCAGTCAGCACCTGGCCATCCAGGGCAATACGCTCGCCCGGCAGCACCTGTACGCGGGTGCCAACGGCAATCTCGCCCAGTGGCAGCTCACGAATGCCCTCGGGCGTTTCCACCCGCGCCGTATCCGGCTGCAGCCCCACGAGCCTGGCAATGGCTTCGCCGGTGCGGCCACGCGCCCGGGTTTCCAGATAACGCCCCATGAGAATCAGGGTCACAATGACCGCAGCCGCCTCAAAATAGACGTTGGCGGAACCTTCCGGTATGACACCAGGCAGAAACAGCACCACAGTGGAATAGCTCCACGCCGCGGTCGTGCCCATGGCAACCAGGGAATTCATATCCGGGGAAAGACGCAGCAAAGCCGGTACGCCCAGCCGGAAAAAGCGCCTTCCGGGGCCAAACATCACCCCGGAGGTTAGGAGAAACTGCAAAATCCAGCTATTTTGCTGCCCGATACTGGTGTGAACCCAGTGCGCAACGCCAGGAATCAGGTGCGACCCCATTTCCAGCAGAAACACGGGCAAGGTCAGCACGGCCGCCACAACAAAGGAGCGTTTAAGCGTCCGCATTTCCTCTGCCTGGGCCTGGGCACGGCGCCGGGATTCAGCCTTGTGATCGATGGCCTGTCTTGCGGGATATCCAGCCGCGTTCAGGGCATCCAGATACGGCCCAAGGTCGCAGGCCGATCCGGACAGCTCCACATTGGCGCGTCCGCTGGCCAGATTCACATTGGCCGAAACCACCTCGGGAAATTTTTTCAGTGTCCGCTCAACGCGGCCCACGCAGGACGCACACGTCATGCCATCAACAATAAAATCCACCTGTGTCTTGTTGTCGGTCATGACATTCTTCATCTCTGATCGCACCCCGGGCATTCGCTTACGCGCCGAGGCTGAATTTCCTGTCTCTTGATATTGGGCCGCAATCGTCAAGATTCAACATTCGAGACAACGTTAATAAAGCACAATAACTTTATGTATTTAATTGGCAATTCCTGATATTTCCTGCATTTCCACTATTTCCGGTAATAAAGATTACCGGAAATAGTAATGCTGCTATTCTCAGCCTATCACCCCCACCTGCTGACAGCATTGATCTACATCGAACCCATCTCATCGCGGCAGATTTCTCCACCCAGTTCAAATTCAATCGTCGTGTAAGCCAGTCCATAGGGTTTCAGTGCGTCGGCGATGTGCAGCTTTAACTGGCTCAGCCCTGCGAGGTCCGCGTTATCCGTCACCACAACATGGGCCGTCAGCACATGGTGTTCGCCGTCCAGCGACCAAAGCTGAACGTGGTGCACGTCGCCAATGCCGTCCAGATTCTGCAAAGCGCTCCTGATTTCGGAGATTTCGAGTTCTTCTGGCGCCGCCTGCAGGAACAGACGCAAGGTTTTCCATAATTGCCGCAACACGTTCAGCAGAATGAACAGCGTAAAGACAATCGACAGAATCGGGTCCAGAATCGGCCAGTCGGCAAACATGAGCACCACGGACACGATCAGAACCGCCACCCAGCCCAGCACATCCTCCAGCAGATGCCAGTTCAGCATGCGTTCGTTCTGGGTGCTGCCCTGCCCGAGTTTATAGGCCGCCAGGCCGTTTACCACCACGCCAAACAGGGCCAGCACCAGCATCCCCGTGGTTTCCGGCATTACGGGATTCTGCAGGCGGGGAATGGCGTGGTTGAGCACCCACAGGGAACCCAGCAGAAGAATGACGCCATTGATCAGCGCCCCCAGCAGCGAGAAACGCCGATAGCCATAGCTGAAACTGTCGGAGGACGGGCTGTCGCTGAACTTTGCCAGGCCCCAGGCCAGGCCAATGGCCAGACTGTCCCCCAGGTCGTGCACCGCATCCGCCATGATCGCGGTGCTATTGGTCAGCATTCCGCCGATGAATTCGATGACGGAAAATCCGGCATTCAGAAAGAATGCCCAGGCAATGCGGGACGACGCGCCCGCAGAGGCGTGCTCATGGGAATGATGCGAGTGGGAATGCACCAGCGCCCTTCTCTACTGGGCCTGCGGTGCCGGCGGTGTCCAGTCGCAGCCCTCACAGTCGGGGCTGATGCCGTGGTCGTTCAGCACGGCAAAGATGAAATCCCGCCATACGGCATTGGGCTGCCACACGGTATTCATGTCCGCCTTGGCAGCCTTCATGTCCGCGCCCTGATAGATCACGCGGTACAGGAAACTGAAGGCTGTCGCACGGGCGTTGACCTGGCAGTGCAGCAGCGTGCGGCTCTCGGGTTCGCGCTGCATGGCGTCGGCAAAGGCGTTGAAATCCCGCAGGGTGGGATTGTTGAAGTCCACCGGAATATGCAGGTAATCCATGCCCAGGTCCTTGACCAGTTGATCCTCCTCGGGAATCGCCGTGCGGCCATTGCTGAAGGCAATGTAGATGACACGGTCATAGCCAGCCGCCTTGATCGATGGAAGCTGTTCGCGGGTAGGCTGGCCAGCGCTGGAGAACAGCGGCGTGTACTCACGATAATTGAGAATCTCGGACACATTCTGCGCCTGGGACAGCGAACTCAGCGTCAGCATCAACAACCCGAGGGAAGCAAGGAGATGGCGTGGAGAGCGCCGAAATTCAGACCGGGAACCGTGCATGCGTGCGTCTTTCATGAAACAGCCTCTTGTTGATGTTGTGTGTGCCCTGCTCTTCGCCTCGCTCAGGCAGCGAGCGGATCTCAGAATAGCGCAGTCACTTCCAGCGACGCCAGCGTCACAGTGTCGCGCCCCGGGGAGACAGTGTCGCGCCCCGGGGAGAAAGCGCCGGGCAGATACCGCCTGCCGCAGGATTGTCCCATTTGGCATCAAGCGCCTTTACAAAAGCGGCGGAACACTCCATAAAGAGGCCAGTATGACGAAACCCAGCCAACCCACCGCCCTGTTCGACACCCTGGAAGAGATGCCCAACCCCTTTCGCACCCCCGTGCGCTCGGTGGCCCATCTGGTGTCCAACCCGCCCGCCTCTGCCCTGCAGGACTACCAGTTCGCCTGCGAATTTCTCTACAGCTATCGCGGCAGCCCGGACACCTTTTCCACCTATCGCCGGGAGCTGGAGCATTTTCTGCAATGGTGCTGGCTGATCGCCCGCAACCAGCTCGCCGAGATCAAGCGCGAGGACATCGAGGCCTACGTAGAGTTCGCCCGGCAGCCGCCACCGCACTGGATCGGCAGCAAGAACGTGGCACGCTTCCTGGATCAGGGCGGGGAACGCATTCCCAATCCGGAGTGGCGCCCCTATGTCTCTACCCAGGGCGAATACGTGTGCTCGCAGTCCGCATTGCAATCCTTATTCAGCGTCTTAAGTAGCTTCTTTAACTTTTTGATTCAAGAGAATTATTTACAGGCAAATCCTGTCTCCCAGATTCGCCAGAAAGGCAAATTCCTGCGCAAGCAGCAGGGCAACTCACAGATTCGCCGCCTCTCTCCGCTGCAGTGGAGCTACGTCATCGAATCGGCAGAACTGATGGCAAGCGACGATGCGGCCACCCATGAGCGCACCCTGTTCATCATGAACGCCCTGTTTGCCATGTATCTGCGCATCTCGGAACTGGTGGAAACCCCCCGCTGGAGTCCGCAGATGGACCACTTCCGCCGCGACTCCGAGGGTAACTGGTGGTTCCTGACCGTGGGCAAGGGCAACAAGGAACGGGAAATCTCGGTCAGCAACAGTATGCTGGACGCCCTGCGCCGCTACCGCATGTCCCGGGGCATGACCCCCCTGCCCCTGCCGGGCGACACCGCGCCCCTCATCCACAAGACCCGGGGCAAGGGCGGTATCACCAGCACCCGGCAGATCCGCGGCATCGTGCAGCAGTGTTTCGACTTTGCCGAAGAACGGATGCGCAGGGATTTCCCCGATGAGGCAGACCGCCTTGCCGCCGCCACCGTGCACTGGCTGCGCCACACCGGCATTTCGGAGGACGTGAAGTTTCGCCCGCGCGAGCATGTGCGGGACGACGCCGGCCATGGCTCCAGCGCGATTACAGACCGCTACATTGACGTGGAAAGGGCTGAGCGCCACAAATCGGCACGGGAGAAGCGCATCAAGCAGGACTGACGCGGAAACTGGAGAAAATCTGGACCTTTACGGCTTTTCCGTGGCACTTGATCGGGCTAGACTCAAACCCATGAAGAGATTACAGACTTAGACAAATCAGGGCTGGTAATTGATCTGCGCCTTGGTTTATAAGTAGCCAACGATTCACTAAAAAACAGACAAACGGTGTCATGCAATATGAGCAATACAGAGTTTGCACCCGCACGACGTAAGTGCCTTTCCAGCCTCAGCGCCCTGAGAGGACTCTCTCCGGCCCTGTTCCTGATGTTCACTCTGGGCGGCGCTTCGCTGAATGCGCAGGAACCCTCCGCGCTTCCCCCTGTCCTGAACATCGACGCACTCTACAACGAGCTCAGTTCCGAACCGGTGTACGGCAAAACCGCCGCCGAGCTGCTCAAGGAGCTGGAAGACAAGCACTATTCCCGTATTCTGTTTGACGACCAGTTCTCGCACGAGGTCTTCGACGCCTACATCAAGGCGCTCGATGGCTCCAAGCTGTATTTCCTGCAGTCGGACATCGATACTCTCTCCGCCTATCGTGACGCGCTGGACGACACCCTGAAGAGCGGCAGCATCGATCCGGCCTTCCAGATCTACAACCTCTACCACCACCGCCTGCTGGAACGCATGCTGTACGCCATCGACCAGGTCGAAAATCACCTGGACAGCATCGATTTCACCGTCGATGAATCAATCGAAATCGACCGGGAAGACGCGCCCTACGCTACCACCGAGGCGGAGCTGGACGAACTGTGGCGCCTGCGGGTGAAAAACAGCGCCTTGAGCCTGAAGCTGGCCAATCTGGACATGGACACCATCAAGGAGCGTCTGAGCAAGCGTTACCGCAACCAGCTCAACCAGGTGCTGAAGACCAACAACCGCGACGTGTTCCAGTCCTATCTGGCCACCGTGGCCAGCACCATCGACCCGCACACAAGCTATTTCTCTCCGCGGGATTCCGAAAACTTCAACATGAGCCTGCGCCTGTCCCTGCAGGGCATCGGCGCCCAGCTCACCACTGAGGACGAATACACCAAGGTGGTGGAACTGATCAAGGGTGGCCCTGCCGAGCGCGGCAAGGAGCTGATGGCGGGCGACCGCATCCTTGCCATCGGCCAGGGCGTGGACGGTGAGATGAAGGACGTGATCGGCGTGCGCCTGGATGACGTGGTGGACCAGATTCGCGGTGAGAAAGGCACCGTGGTGCGCCTGAGTGTCATTCCTGCCAATGCCACCGGCGAATCCCAGGCCCACGAAGTCGTGATTACCCGCGACACCGTAAAACTGGAAGACCAGTCTGCCAAGAAGGAAGTGCTGGAAGTCACCTACAACGACCAGCAGTACAAGATTGGCGTCATCAAGCTGCCGACCTTCTACTTCGACTTTGAGGCTGCCTCCGCCGGCCAGCCGGACTTCAAGAGCTCCACCCGGGACGTGAAAGCCCTGCTGGAAGAGCTGAAACAGGAAGACGTGGACGCGGTGGTCATGGACCTGCGGGACAATGGTGGCGGCTCCCTGACCGAGGCCAATGACCTGGTGGGCCTGTTCATCGACACTGGCAACACGGTACAGATCCGCTATTCCGGCCTGCGCAACGGCTTTGTCCGCGCCTATGGCGATGGCAACCCTGAAGTGACCTATGCCGGCCCCCTGGCCGTGCTGGTCAACCGTGCCAGCGCCTCAGCCTCCGAGATCTTCGCCGGTGCCATTCAGGACTACCAGCGCGGCATCATCCTTGGCGGCCAGACCTTCGGCAAGGGCACTGTGCAGGAGATCATTCCAATGGACTACGGGCAGGTCAAACTGACCCGCTCCAAGTTCTACCGCATCTCCGGCGCCAGCACCCAGCATCGCGGTGTGATGCCCGACATTCTGTTCCCGGATCGCTACTCCGCCATCGAAGAGATGGGCGAAAGCAATCTGGAACACGCTCTGCCCTGGGATACCGTGCGCCCGGTTGAGTACAATACTTACTTCCCAATCAAGGACATACTTGGCGATCTTCAGGCAAAACATGATGATCGGGTTGCCAACGACCCCGACTTTATCTACCTCGCAGAGCAGATCGACCGCTCCCGGGAACTGCGGGAACGCACCACGCTGTCGCTGAATGAGGACGTGGTACGCAAGGAACGCGACGAGAGCCGTCGTGAAGAGTTCAACGCCAACAATATGCGCCTGTTCCTGAAGGGACTGCCGATGGAAGTGTGGGAAGAGCCCACCTCTGAGGATCTGGACCCCGATAACGTGGTTGCAGCAGTGGGCGAAGAAGGCGACGCAGAGACCGAAGCCAACAAGGAAGACGATCCCCTGCTGGTGGAAAGCAGCTATATCCTCATCGACATGGCCCGTATGCTCGGGGCCCCGATGACGGCCGATGCCAGTGATTCGGTGAGAGCCGCCGCTTCCCGCTGACATAAAAAAGGCCCTCTGGGTTACAGAGGGCCGAAACGGCACAATGGGTCATCAACAAGACGCTCAACGGGACCTCCTGTTGAGCGTTTTTATTTCACCATTGAAAAGAAGTAATTCCATAGAAGGAAGTGGGCGAACTCCCGATCAATCCTGTCGGGACTGTGGCAGCTCGCCTCTCGGGCACTTCCTGGCACTTCCTCCGGGCACCCTGTCAGGTGCCCAGACGGTAGCGCAGCTTCACAACCAGTTGGCTGCCCAGCGGGTTGTCCCAGGAATTCTCAAACAGCTCGTCGAAGGCCATTAGCGCGCTGCGACGGTTGTCCCCCTTCGTGTACACCACGAACAGATCGGACAGCGGTGCGATCTGCCAGCGGTAACGCACCTGGAAGTTGAGTTGGGACAGCCCGAAGCTGTCGTCGGGACCAGCCGGCTTCGTGGTCTTGACCAGGTCACGGTTCTTGGTAATGGCATTGGCCGGCAGGAAATAGAATTCGTCCTCTTCCGCCTCGATGCCTACCCACTGCAGATTGACACTCAACTGCTGCTTCGCGGTCAGGTAGTACTCGAAACTCGCGTCAAAACGCCACTGATCGGCCTGAAAGGTCGTAAAGTTCTGGCTTTCCTGCCACAGCAGCCAGCCGTCGCGATTGTCGTAGCTCAGCTCCGTGGACAACGCGATATTGTCCTGGGGACGCCAGGTCACGCCAACGTTGGCGCCTTCGCTGTCGCCGCCCACAAACTCGCCGGAGGTACTGACACCAAACTTGTAGCTCACCGGACGCGCAGTGTTGGTCTGGTAACTGAAGTTGGAGTTCAGACGTGCGGTGGTGGCAAAGGTGCCGTGGCCAAAGCTGTTCAGGTCGTCATAACGCTTGGGGAAATACATCAGGCCCACGTTGATGCGGTCCAGATTGTTCAGCGTAATGCTGCCGTTGAGCACCGGGAAGGCGTTGTTGGTGCGGTCGCCCTTGCCGTTTTCCTCATAACGCAGGAAAGGCGTGAAGCGGAAGTTGCGCACAATCTTCAGGTCAGACTTCACCCACTCGAAGCGGTACCACAGCTCACGGGAGTCATTACGCTCCTGAAAACCAAAGTCGTTGACGTTGAAAGTATCGTCCAGATAGGTCAACTGGAAGTTGTGGCGAATGCCCTGACGCGGCGTGTACACGATGTCAGTGAAGATGCCAGACCCGGCACCGTCCGCATCGGTATCGGTGCGGATGATCTGCCCGTCCACGTTCCAGCGACCGCCTACGGTCAGGTAGTGGAAGTCCACCGCGTGCACTTCAGCGTCCTCTTCCGGGTGCTGCACCAGAGAACCGATGTAGCCCAGGCCACGATAGGCCGCACCATTGCCGCTGCCCTCATAGATCATGCGGAAGGCCGCAAAATCACGCCCGTCCTGGTAATACTTCTTGCCGCCCGCCAGGAATTGGCTTTCATCCTCGATAGCGGTCATCACACCGTAGCGAACCGAACCCACCTGCCCCGTGGCTTTAACGGCGCCAAGCAGGTCTGCCGGACGAATGCGCTCACGGGTCGGCAGAGAAACACCCGCCGGCAGTTTGGGAGGACGCGGACGCGCGCCGATGCGGCGGGTGTTCACAATCGAAAGACGCTTGCCGTTGCTGCCTGTGGAGCGCGGCGTGGTGTTGAAGACCTCCTGCCCTTCCAGGAAGAACAGACGCTTTTCCGGGAAGAAGGTCTCGCTCGCTGTGAGGTTCACCACCACGTTGTCCGACTCGGTGGAGCCGAAGTCCGGGTTCGCGGCCGCTGTCATCTGGAAATTACTGGAAGGCCGCCAGAACACATCGAAACCGGCCTTGTAGTCCACGTCGCTGTCAATTTCATCGAAGGTGGAAGAGACGTAGGGGAACACGCTCCACTGTTGACGCACATCCACACCTTCCAGCTCAAGCAGCGGCAGGTTGCTCATGAAAATCGAGCTGGATTCGGGAATCGCCGGCCAGGCCCAGGTCTGGTTGAGGTAAGCCACCTTGCGCTCCGTATAGACGCCGATCCGACGGACGCCATCTTCGCGCGGCATAGCCATCTGCCCCCAGGGCACGTAGAACTCGGCACTCCAGCCGGTGCTGGTCTGCTGGGTTGCGCCGTACCAGGCACCATCCCACTGCGTGGTGTAGTTGCGCTCGGGCAGCACGGTACCATCGGCCTGGTTGTCGCCCAGCGCCAACGTCATCCAGTAGGCAAACAGGCCCTGACCGGAGGTGTCCAGCGTGATGGAGACGGAGTCACGATCAAGGTCGCGGTTGTCACGCCCACTGATGCGCTGCACGATGCTGTCTGCAGGCTGCTCCATGTTGAAGGACACATAGATGCCCCGTTCTGTATAGAAGATTCGGACCTGGGTGCTGTGGGAAGTCTCCTCCAGGGTATCCGGATCGATGACGCGCATCTCTTCGATGGGGGCGATACGGCTCCAGACGGACTCATTCAGATGGCCGTCCACATCGATATTGGCCTCGCTGTGCGCGAACTGCTGAAGCGTTAAGGCACTGCCATCACGAAGAGAAACCTCAACAGCACTGCCGACGGAAGATTGTGCAAAGGTGACGCAGGAATAGAACAGGGTAGAAATAAACAGGACAGGAATTGTTACTCGAAGATTCAATCGACTCACCATTCGTTATTGTGGTTTTGGAAGGCGCAAAACACCTGATTTCCGTACAAAAAAAGATGCGTAGCATAAACCGCGCACCTGTATGAGTCCAGTCAGCCAGACCGCACTGAGCCTGGCTCCGGACACGTCGGAGCCAGGCTCAGAACAAGAGAACTGAATTCGAGGATTCTATTTCACGCCAGCGGTGCGCATTCATCACCAAGATAGCCGCCACCGCCACAATAGCTGACGTCCTGCAACTGGATATGCAGGCCGTCCGGATCGGAGAAGTACAGCTCGGGAGTCCCGCCTTCCGCCCCGCCCCGGTTGGGCATGCGCAGGCTGACCCAGTGCACCAGAGGCGGCGTCTCATCCGCATTGGCGCGAGGGGTGATGCCGACACTTTCCAGCTTGGCCTGTACCTGTTCCACATTGAAATCGAACATGGCCAGGCTGACGTGGTCGATGCGAGCCGGGTTGGCAGGAGTGCCTTCACGCGCACCGCCCACAAACATCAGAAACTGCTTGCCGTCGCCGACGCCCACCGTCGGGCTTGTCGGCCCCTGGTAGGACTGGTAATGCAGCCCGAACAGATCGAGATAGAAGGCGTTGGTGTTCGGGGCATGGTTCATGTAATTGGTGAAATGGTTGATGTCTTCCAGTGCCATCAGCCCTGCTTCGGCCGAGGGAGTATTGCTGCACTGCCCATTGGCACTGCCACAATAGGCGGGCGAGCAAAGCTGGAAATTCAGCCCTTCACGGTCTGAAAACGCCAGAGCCTGGTCATTCAGTGGCCAGAAATGCATGGCACGTTCCAGTGGCGCCTTGTCCGCCCCGTTGGCATCCGCCTGGAACCCCTTGGCCTGCAGTTGTGCGGCAATCGCACGCCCGTCGTATCCCTCAACGCTGAGGCCAATATGCGTGATACCGGGAGACTCACCGGGGCCCGTCGGACTCAGGGACATGAAGCGCGGACCATCGCCAATCCGCAAACACACCGTGCTGCCCTGACGCGCCTGAATCGGCATGCCAAACAGACGTTGATAGAAGGCCACGGAGCGTTCCACGTCACTCACACGCAAGCCAAAGGTATGCAGCTTGCGTACAGCGACCGGAGAGGATGCAGATTGCGCCTGCAACAAGGAACTCAGGGGAGCCAGTGCCGCCAGTTGCAGCAAACGGCGACGCAAGGTGTCAGGGGATGTCGAATGCCGGGACATGGCCGAGGTGTAATCTGTGGTTCTTTTCATTATTATCTCCGGTACTTTTTGAAATGAGACTGGCCCCTGCACACGGGAGCCTGATGCCACTGCGCCGGGTCGATCAACACCGCTGACCCTGCCAAGGCCTACGTGCGCAAGCCGCCTGATAATGGAAACCGCTATGCAAGTCACAACACCTCACAGCTTCAGACGCCTCCTTGGCGCCACCATACTACTTGGCATGACCGCGTTTAGCCATGCGCAGACAACACTCGTTACAGATGTTCATGGCTACACGATCAACAGCAATCACGAAATGGTGCAGTTCACCGCACTCCAGTTCAGCAATGGCAAGGTTGACCGCGTGTACAGCGCGGGCGAGACACTGCCGCAGGACAGCAGCATGACCCGCATCGACGGTCGCGGACGCACTCTGCTGCCGGGCCTGGTGGATGCCCATGGCCATATCCTCAGCTACGGCCTGAGCCTGCTGCGCGTGGATCTCACCGGCACGCAGTCGGAACAGGAGGCCGTTGCGCGCATTCGTGCCTTCCGTGAGCAGAACGGCAACCTGGAATGGATTCAGGGGCGGGGCTGGAATCAGGTGCTCTGGGACAGCAATGAGTTCCCGAGTGCTGCCAGTCTGGACGAGTTCTTCGGTGATACCCCCGTGTGGCTGAGCCGTGTCGACGGTCACGCTGGCTGGGCAAACTCTGCTGCCATGCGACTGGCCGGCGTCAATGCCGCCACGGTGGATCCGGACGGCGGTCAGATCATCCGCGACGCCGAAGGGCGCCCCACCGGCACCTTCGTGGACAATGCCATGGACCTGATTACCGCCAATATTCCGCAACTGAGCGTAGAGGAGCAGGCCTTCGCCCTGCGCCGCTCCATGCAGGAACTGGCTGCCCAGGGGCTGACCAGCGTGCACGATGCCGGCATCTCTGCCCGCACCGTGGAGGCCTACAAACTGCTGCTGCAGGACGGCCCCCTGCCCATCCGGGTCAATGCCATGCTGGCCGCGGGTGATCCTGAACTGCCCGCCATGCTCGCCGCCGGGCACTACGCCAGCGAAGATGGCACCTTTACTATCAACAGCATCAAGATCGTCGAAGATGGCGCCCTGGGCAGCCGTGGCGCCTCCCTGATCGAGGATTACAGTGACATGCCGGGGCATCGTGGCCTGTTGCTGCTGGAACCCCAGCGACTGACCGAAGTGATGGAAATGGCCATGAAGGCCAACTTCCAGGTGAATGTGCACGCGATTGGCGACAACGCCAACAAGCTGGTGCTGGACAACTTCGCCGTGCTGATCCCCGCCACCGGCACCCGTGCCCTGCGTCACCGCATCGAGCACGCCCAGGTGCTGCGCTACGAGGACATCCTGCGCTTTGCCGAACTCGGCGTCATTCCCTCCATGCAGGCAACCCATGCCACCAGCGACAAGAACATGGCGCAGGATCGACTCGGGGAAATCCGCATTCAGGGCGCCTACGCCTGGCGCAAACTGATCAACGCGGGTGCCGTCATCGCCAACGGCTCTGACTTCCCGGTGGAGTATCCCAATCCCTTCTACGGCCTGCATGCGGCCATCACCCGGCAGGATCACGAGAACCAGCCGCCCGGTGGCTGGTTCCCCGAAGAGAAGATGACGCCCGCCGAGGCCTTTTCCAGCTTCACACTGGACGCCGCCTATGCGGGTCATCAGGAAAATCTGATCGGCTCGCTGGAGCCAGGCAAGGAAGCCGACTTCATTCTGGTTGATCAGGACATCTTTGCCGAACCGGACACGGAAATCTGGAAGGCTACCGTCTCCGAAACCTGGGTGATGGGGAAACAGATTTTTCCAAACTGAATAAGGTATCTATTGATATAGCGCAATACCTCATTGTTCTGATCCCAGTAGATTGAGCATCACGAAAGGGACTTTCTGGAATCACAGGTAAACTTCGAAAAGGGGGGGAGCCTGAAACAGAACTCAGCAATGGGTGAGCAGCGGGGGGTGTCACAGTACGTGGGCGTACTGTTTCACCCCCCAATTTATTTTGGCGCAGCTTATTGTGTCCCCGCCGGTTCGCGTAGCGCGCGTTTATCTGCCCACCGTACTGTCCGATGGCCACTGCAGGCCGCTATTGCCCCTTGCCCAGATGCTCCAGCCGCAACTCTGCAGCGGCGCCCGGCGCAAACCCCTTCCAGGAATCGTTCAGATACTCGCCCATGGCCTGTTCTCCCTTGAGGTTCAGGTCAAAAAAGGCGGTGACAAAGTGCTGCAGGATATTGTTGGCCGTGACACTGTTCCAGTGCGCATCGGTGTAATGCCCTGCCCCACGCTGCTCGGGCACACTCATAACCTCACTCGGCACCGGAATGGGCGCCGCCACGCTGTGCCCGCCGCCCTCGAAGGTCAGCAGATAGCGATCCGCTCCCTTGGCGTTCTCGAAGATGGCACGAGTGCCCTCCTCATAGCCTGCGGTCTTGTCCACACTGCCCGCTACGAACAGCACCGGGCGATCGATCCCCGCCACGGTTTCGGGCGTGAAATACCCCGTGTTCATGCCCCAGGGCGCAATGGCAACGCCAGCCTTGAAGCGGGCATCCAGATTGCGGCGGTAGCGACGGTTGCGTGAACTGTGATCCTCCAGAATCTCGTTGGGCGGAGAAATGGCATTGGCGATCATCGCCGGGTTCACCGCCCCGCCGAAATTGTTCACCAGACCATAGCCCCCCATGGAGAAACCTATCAGCCCTGTCTTGTCGGCATCCACCAGCCCGGACAGGAAACTGTTGCCGTCCGCGCCCAGTTCCGCCATCTGCTCCAGCACGAAGCGCTGGTCAAACGGACGGTTGTAGAGCGTGCTGGCAATCGGGTCCTGCCGACGGTAGGTGCTTTCCGTATGGTCGATGGAGGCCACCACATAGCCCTTGCTGGCGAGGTTTTCCCCCAGGTGGCTCATCAGGTAGCGATTGCCCGGGTAGCCATGGGACAGAATTACCAGCGGATAGGCACCTGCACTGGCATCGGGCGCCGCATCTCGCAGTGCGCGGCCATGCAGCGTGGCCAGCACGTCCACGTTGCGCGTCTCTGTGCTGTAATCCGTGCCCGGCACCTGCCCCGCTGCCAGTGTGGCGGGGTACCACACTTCCACCGTCAGGCGGCGGTCGTAGTAGTTCGTCACCTCCCCCTCCACGGAATTGCTCACGTCCACCTGCTGCGGATTCACCAGCTCCAGCGTGCGCACTCCGACGGCGTGGGGGCCGAAGGGCGCCAGGGACGGCGCATTGGCACCGAGGGTGTCAATGCGGTTGTCCTGGGCAATGCTCAGCGCGGGTGTGAGAAGAGTCATGAGCACGAGGACCTTCAATTTCATGGCGGATTCCCTGCTTTGGCTGTTTCAGTGGCTTATTTCTGCTCGTAGTGACCCATCAGCATGCCGGTACCGATCACATGACCGTCAATCGCTTCCAGCAGCGCGTCCTTGTTCAGGCCTTCCGGCAGATTCAGCGCGCTGTCCAGCGCATAAAAGCGGAAATGGTACATGTGCACCTTGCCATCGACGGGCGGACGCGGACCGAAGTAACCGGCCTGACGCGTGCCATTGACCCCGTTGACCATGCCGGCGAGCGCCGGAATGCCAGTCACCATGGCGTCTTTGGGCATGGAAGCGGGCAGTTGCGAGGCAGCAGCAGGAATATTGTAGGCCACCCAGTGCACGAAGGGCTGGGGCGTCGGGGCGACGGGGTCGTCCATGATCAGGGCCAGTTGCACGGTGCCCGCAGGCAGATTGGTCCACGCCAGTTGCGGAGACTGATTGTCGCCGTAGGCGGTGTTCGCCAGGGGAATATCACCGTGGTGCCCGAAGGCGCTGCTGGTGATGGTAATGGTGTCGGCCATGTCGGCGGCCAAGGCAGAAACGCTGAGACTCAGGCCAAGCGCCAGGGCGGTCAGTGTTTTCGGAATAAGGTTCATCGGGCATCTCCTGATTATTATGATTTGTGGGGCTCCAGGGCCGAAAATGACCGTCCGGAAGTGCTTCCACTATACCTGCCCCCCGTATTCACGGAAAGCGGCCTCGTTCTCACCATCTGAACGCTTCGTCGTATCCCGGCACTTGCCCGATGCTGTCTCTGGCCCTGGAGGACTCCGACTCAGGCCTTTTTGACAAACTCCGACTTGAGCTTCATGGCGCCGATGCCGTCGATCTTGCAGTCGATGTTGTGGTCGCCCTCGACCAGACGAATATTCTTCACCTTGGTGCCGACCTTGACTACCAGAGAGGAACCCTTCACCTTCAGGTCCTTGATTACCACCACGGCGTCGCCGTCATTGAGTTCCGTGCCGTTGGCGTCCTTGAACACGGCTTCATTGGCGACGGGAGCCTCCTCCCCCACCTGCGGCCACTCGTGTGCGCACTCCGGGCACACATACATGGCGCCGTCTTCGTAGGCGTATTCGGAATTGCATTGGGGGCATGGGGGGATGGTGCTCATTCGGGACTCCTGGATTGTATTCGCGCTTCTCGCCTATCAATTTTCATACGTAAGCAGTAAAGCGCGGGAGTATACCTCAAGAATGACTGTATGCGGGGCGTTGATTCTCCGGACCTCCCATGCGGCCCAGGTAGCGGATCTCTCCCATTGGATTTCAGAAGCTTCGGCCGTCAACGTGATGGCTCTTGAGTTCGCGGGGATTAACGCCTTCAAGGCAATTCACATTGACCGCCATTGTGGGCGTTCCATCCGGCATGGCGCCATACGCAAAACTCTCTACACCGCACACCTTGCAGAACTGGTGATGAATGGTTCCCTTGTTGAAGAGGTATTCGGTGAGGCTGCCCTTGCCAGAGATCAGATTGAAGTTCTCCTGCGGCGCAAACGCCAGTACAAACCCCATGCGCTGACAACGGGAACAGTTGCAGGTGATGGTTTTGTCCAGATCCACATCCACGGTGTAGGTGACAGCGCCACACTGGCAACTGCCGTTGTAGTATCCGATGGTCATTGCGTTACTCCTTATGCCATTTCCCATTCGTTCAGGGAACACATAAATAGCCCAGATTTCGCCAATAAGTTCATCGCAATCTCCATCTCGACTTTGAGCAAAATCAAAAAATCCAACGGGACGATTTTCTTCGAGACAGATACAGGTAGTGAATGGCTATTTCTAAAAAACTCAAACCGGCCTTTCGCTCTCTCGTCGCAGTCTAGTTGAGCCAAATTCTCGTCGGGCATTGTTCCTTTGCAAGCATGCTTCCAGCTTGCAACAGATATTTTTTCCACATCATGCATGTCATTGAGAGCCGATTTTCCGCATTCTCTTATGAGGATATCTCTCAAGCATTGCCGTCATTTAACAGCTTCGCACCACATCTAAGCAGAAAATCAGCCGTCTTATCGAAGAGATATGGTTTCCTTGTTGGATCTTCTTTTGATCCAGTTGGAACCCATATAGCCAATCCTTCACGGCCTCTAGTCATCAATACTCTATACGAGTTAGTTATAAATCGCTGACGATCTCCGCTTACACTCACCCAATCATTGCCTCGAAATTGGCGATGTTTCCAGGAGTTCTCATCCCATACCAAATCGCCCCCCCAACACAGCCCAACAAAATCCAGTTCGAGCCCTTGGGTAGTATACTCATTGGCTGGTACCTCAAGAGCAAAGGAGGATCGCACATCACCTCTATCATTGAGATACCATTGTGCTATTGCATTTCCGTCAGTCGCATTTAGCGCTACACCAAGACCTTCTGCGCGCAGCCTCCTCGCACCTGAACTAGCCACCAAACCGAATCGACGCTCTCCTCGTGTTTGTTGCTTAAGCCAGTTTCGAACGAGATCCGGTGTGCGGACAAGTACAATCGGATACTTCCCGAGCTCCTTGCTCAACTCCTGTGCCCCAAGGACATTCCCATCAAGAACTAAAGAAACCCACTGACTCAATGAGGGAGAGCGGAAGCTTCGCAACGGAACTGTCAATTCCAGGTCATGATCTACAGTTACCCTTTCTGCTCCCAAAAGACTTCCTGCACCAAGATTCGCAGTAGCATTGGACCCCTCTAAAAAGTTTGGCGGTCCATAAACACGCCACTTCCTCAGCTCCGTCACTGGTAAAGCTCTTAAGGCTTTCCCCCACTCGGCGATACCATTTTCACCGGTATTTATCTCTTGCCCTCCTCCGATTAACGCTACGATCGAGCACCAATCCGTGTGTCGCCCCATAATATCAAGCAACAAACTTGGCTCAGACGACGACCTCCCAAACTTCTTCCTACCGTAATCCTCATCCCACGCTCGTTGAGCCTCGTCGAATACAATGACATGCTCGTGAGGATTGGAACCATCATCATTAGTTAAATATTCGCGAAGAAAGTCGATAATATGTTGAATACGAGTTCTTACAGAGTTTCTTGCCTCGGCAAGCCCAGACTTTTCTCCTCTACTCTTTTTCCGAGCTGACTCGTCTCGTGCGAGCGCTTCTCGCAGGACAACGACTAATGGCGTATTCCCAGATAGATAAACAATATCTCCTTTGTCTTCGACGCCAGACTCAATCGCACTATGAACCACTTGCAATCCCGCCAGGGTTTTACCTGAGCCTGGAACTCCGGCGAGAAATACAAGCGACCTGGCTCGCTCTCGCTTTGTTTCATGAATGATGTCTACAACTCGGTTGGCTGAAGTGTCCAAGTTTGTGGCATCTGCTTGAGCAATTTCTCGAACTCCATGCCCTGCGAATAGTGAAGTCGCTGCACCGATAATACTGGGAACAGGACGATACTTCCCAGACTCCCATTCCCGAATATCATAGCGTACTGCAAGGGCAACATTGCCAACTTGGTTAAGCAAACTTGCGAGACCTTTCTTACCGACAAGAAATACTTCAGATACCCCTGTGGAAACGACTGCAGATGTATAATTCCTAGAAGCAGCCTCAGTGCACCAGAGTACTGGAACTAGACTCAACCCAGAGCTTCCAGAATGGAAGTCCCTCAAATCTAAAGCATACTCTTCGACCTGACGACTATCTGTGGAACGAAATCTAGATTCCCCAACTTTCAGTTCAATGACTAAGACTGCAGTTGGTGAAAGAATCAATACGTCAATTCGACGTCGTAATCGGTACAGTGGGAATTCGAGCAAGACAATCCAATCTTCAAATGATGGCTCCAAATGCAATAATAACCTTAACTCCTTTTGTAGCGCCGGGATCGTCAAATTCCATGCTTCAGTCTGAGTCGTGTACTGTGAAAAAAATCCATCTGCTGCGTATTTTGCATGCAATCCGGCGGTAATCTCATCACCAGATTTCCGGATGAAATCCGCTATAGTAGAAGAAAAATATGCACTCATACTTTCACGTCTTTCTCAATAGCTCATCAACGAGCTTTAAAGCCCTTGATTTGACCAGGGCTTAAAATCCATGCCGAATTGGCAGGAAAACTGACCTCGTCAATATACCCCGAATATCAGCGGGATCAAGCGGTCGGTGGACTTTCTGCCAGCAGGACGATGACGCGAAATCGACTTACGGTCTTTGCGAGTTCCTGGGGTCAAGGAGACTGCTGTTGGCGGAGGGGGAAGATTACTCATGACAGCCTCTGGGCTGTCATGACCCTGTGGGCTGCGCGCTTCGCGCTGGGTGCCGAAAGCGATGCTTTCGGTCGAACTCTGACGTTCGAACCTCTCCCCCGCCATCAACGGTGTGTAGTGGTCAACTAATTCCGGACAGTGAATTAGACAGATTCTCAGCCTTGGCGGGCGGGATGCCATCGTTGAAGGCATGTGGCCGCATCCAGTTGTAGTAATCCATCAGGTAAAAGCCAAGATCTTTCTTGGCAACAGTTTCATTCTCATAGCCCAGTGTCGGAACCCACTCCATCTTCAGGCTGCGAAACAACCGCTCCATCGGGGCATTGTCCCAGCAGTTTCCACGACGACTCATGCTCTGCACCATGCGATAGCGCCATAAGCGCTGCCTGAACAACCTGCTGGCGTATTGACTGCCTTGATCGGAGTGGAACAGGATCCCCTGTGGTCGTGCGCGTTGCTCGTACGCCATCTCCAGAGCCTTCACAGCCAGCTCAGCATCGGCCTTGCTCGATAAGGCCCACCCAACGACTCGACGCCTGTAAAGATCCAACACCACCGCCAGGTAGCGCCAACGGCCACCGGCCCAGATGTAGCTGATATCCCCACACCAGACCTGATTCGGTGCGGACACTGTAAACTGCCGATCAAGCTGATTCGGAATGTCCACACGCTCGACATCAGCAAGTTTGTACTTATGCGGACCTGGCTGCTTGCAGACCAGATTCGCCTCTTCCATCAGTCGGCCCACTTTGTAGCGGCCAATGCGATAGCCAAGCTCACGCATCATCTCCACCAGCGTTCGTGTGCCCGCGGAGTGACGACTGAGATTGAACAACTCCTTGATCTTGCTGCGCAGAAGAAGCCTTTCAACATCCGGACGTTGTCGCCGCTGCCGGTACTCGTAGTAGCTACTTGGTGACACCTCAAACACGGCGCAGATCACCTCGACTGCTTCCTGCTCTCTTAATTGGTCGATCAGCGCGTATGATCGAGCTCGTCCGACATCAAGAGAGCGGTAGCCTTTTTTAGGATCGCTTTCTCCCGCTCCAAGCGATTGATCCGGGCCTCAAGCTCCTGAATCTTTTGCTGCTCGGGCGTTAGCGCCTTGGATTTGGGCGTAATCCCGCCTCGCTCCTGAGCCAGTTGACTGACCCAGCGCCGGATCGCAGTCTCGCCTACTCCGAGTGAGTGGCTTGCCTCGCGGACTGAATAACCCTGCTTCACCACCAGGTTGGCAGCTTCAGCTTTAAACTCTGTTGAAAACGAACGTCGTTGTTTTGCCATGGAACACCTCATTCAGGGCGGTAAGATTACCACCTAAGTGGGTGTCCGGATTTATTGAACCACTACAAGGAAATCCGTCGGATGAAGAAATTGCTCTCGCTCATGAGTTGTTCAAAGAGCTCGACTCCGATAGTCAGGGTTGGTACCAGACACAATTCACAGTAATTGCCAGTTTCAGGCGTAATGAAGCGCACAGCCCCTATCTCAGAGGTCCTTGACCCAGAATACTTTCAATGCGAAATTGCAGCCTGCTTTGGAAATCCTCAAGCTGTCCATCGTTCCATAGCAAACAGTTGTATTGGCGAACATCAAAGTGCAAGTTTTCTACATCGTCTTTTCTGCAGCACCAGATTACCGGCAGACCCAATCCCTGAGCGAATCCTGCCTCATAGTAAACCCCACCTCGATGCCCTGTGAAATCAGCAACGATGAAACGACTCCGACGAATTTGAGCAACAATCTCATCGTCAATTTTTCCATTGTGTTCAGACATATCCACTCGGTAAGGCGAATATCCTGCAGCAGTTATAGCAGGGACCATTGCATTTAAATGTAAATTATTCAGGTCAGCGGAGAATGACATCGCTATAAAGGCTTGATTCCCTGTACCACGTAATTGAGACAATTCATCGACTCTACGCCATCCATCGACTTTTAACCGATACACTTCTCCTAATGGGGCGGCCTCGATCCACCCTGCCTGGCAAAGTTGAACCATATATGCGCGCAACTCTTTAAAGTCTTGCGCCCAAACTATTGGTCTATATTTATCCTCAATTTCTACCCATTCCAAACTTGTGGACTCCTGGGAAAGGGTGAAGAGCAAATTATCTAGCCGAGATATTACGGATGGTGGTTTCAGATCCTTCAAGGTTTCGACTAGTTCAGTATCGAGTTTGGTTCTCGGCTTTCCATGCAACCAAGCTGAAATATAGGCCTTCTCCTTCTTCGATAATGGATACTCTGTGAAATGATCATCCCACGCTTCTTCTGTGATGAAAAAGTCGCCACAAACGGTACAAACAACTCTTCCTCCATTTGTTCCGTTATATGGAGCTCTTGCTTCGCAACCGCACAATGGACAATTATGAGTTAACATTTATAAAACCTTGATTAGCCATACCTAATGAAGTCACCGGATCTGAGATAATTAAATTTTACAATTGATGGTTATCACGTAGCCTTACTCTGATTACCTATAGGCTGGATATGAACCTCAGCCCTTCCATTGCCCTCATCTCCTGGAGCGAACATCGTACACTTCAACTCCTCTAGTTGCTCCGTTACGCATTTTTTACCGTAGATGGTTTCATACTCAATCCTAGTGTGTATGAATACTCGATGTGTCTTTTTAGTCAGCGCTTCAAAGACGTCCCAACTGAGCTCGAGTCCTCCAGGAATTGAGCAGCTAGGGCCGACAAATCCAATTTCTTCGAGCGGACCACTAATACGGAAAACGGGAAGGTCATGCGCTGCCTCATCTATGGGAATTGATTGGGTCTCCAATGCAATTCGTACTTTGAGCGCCGGAGTTTTTCCAAAATTCGTCCAGTAATATCGATCATGCACCCAGGCATTTGGGGCATGTTCCGAATCTCGCTCTCTATGCGAGAAAATCACCCACGCTCTATCCTGCATACGCTGAACTCTCGCTTGCAAAATAGTGATAAATAAACCGACGATCGTTGCTAATGAAAAGACTGTCGCTGCAACCGCTAGCCAGAACGTCCTCCGAGCATAAAGCGCCATAGCTTGTTGTTGCTGTAGGTCCATCTGCGCAATATTGAGACTCTGCTCTTGCAGCCGTAATTCCAGAACTCGGTCTTGTTGGGTTGAGACGTCTGCTGGTGACTGTTCCTGAAGAGATCTGACAATTGACATAATCTCTTGGATTTGCTCCTCAACAGTAGGTCTTCTTACTTCCTCCTGTACGGTAGCATCTGGGATTTGTGCAGGTGCAAGCGTGCTAAGAAAGCAAAGAACACCGACAGTAAGAGCTCGGAGCATGATTTAATCCGCTAAGGTTAAATGATGCGAATTTACTGGGAATTTTTAGCCACAACAAGCACTAAGGTCACTCAGGAACCACGATGAAAGCATCCGCGACTTCGTTCCACTTCGAGACCTTGCCGATCTTGGTGACGGTCTGGGGGTATCGGATGGTGGGCACCAGCAAGAGCTCGAACTGGTCGACCTGCTGGTTCTGGGGATCGAGCCAGGCGTCGATCACGTCGTGGCTCATGGGGAGCATCAGGGGCATGCTGTCGGGGTGGATGTTCTTCCAGGCAGGGTGGCCGCCCAGGGTGATGATGCTGGCGCCCGTGTAGACCTCCCCCGTCTCCTTGTTGAAGTACTCCCGGTAGAGGCCTCCGAAGGCGATGGCCTGCCCCTGCAGCTCAATCTTGTGGTACGTCTTCCCATCGCCCAGACCCTCAATGAAAGCCGTGGCCGGGATGATGCAGCGAGAGTGCCGGTAGGGATGATATGCCAGCGATCGCGGTTGGTTCAGCTTATCGCTGCGGGAATTGAAACTGGTGTACTTCGTGGGCTTCCCCGTCTCCGGATCGAGCATCAACCACCAGGTGGCCTGTGCCAGTTCCCGCTGGCCGTCCTTCTCCCGGATGATCGAGATCCTGGACGCCGGCGAGATGTCAGGGGAGAACAGGATCTTGTCCTGCGGATAGATGGGCATGCCGATGAACGCAAACATCTTGCGCACACCTTCATGGTCATGGAGGTTATAGCGGCCGCACATGATTCAGAGCACGTCAATGCGCGGACGTTCAACGCCGCCAGGGACACTCAGCAGAGCGTAGTCCACTGGAATCCCTTTCTTCCTGGCCGTTCTCACCACTTCGTCTGCCAGCTCGTTTCCCATTGGGTTATTGCTGGAAAACACCATGTCGCCTGTGTCGATGTGGAAAATGGCTCCCAGGTGATAGCAGCTCAACTCGTTGATGTACTGAGACACCATGAAGTCATCTGTCACGTCCGGATGGGGTGGATCGATACGAATCTGGGGAAACTGGGCATCCACGGCTCGGCCTCACTTGCAGGATCTCGGGCCGTGCACTATACCTTAAATCAGACAGGAAGCACCCGGGGCGACCTGACCAACATTGCGATGGTCAGGTCTTACCGGTCTCAGTTGCGGTCGGGCCTTACTGCTTCATCCCACCGACGAATTCAAATTTTCCTCATCGTCAGCTAATGAGGCAATGTAACCTGCGCTGTCGAAACCAAGACCTGCATTCGCTCGATTGACTAGGTCTCGTTCATCAATGCGATCGAGACTAGATCCAAGTTGCTTTGCAGAGGCTGCCAACCAGGTGGTAACGGTGTTAAAGAACCCTACATATTGGCCTCTGAAACTATCGAAGCTGCTGCTCCACTCTTCGATTGGCCTACGGTTCGCCATGAGCTTACCGCCCTCCTGCTCGAAACGGGACATAAACGATCCACTATATAGGTCAGGTGGGAGGGAAATCCGTCGGGCTCCTCTCGAAGAAACTTTAGGAATGCTAGCGCCATAGCTTCTCCCGTTCTATAGCCGCCAAAGTACCCACCGGATGCTGAGACATGCCAGCATCGCGCTTCAGATTTTGTGCGCTTACCCGCGACGAACGGCAGGCGATTGAAGCCCCGCTTCAAGTGGTACTTGTTCTTTAGGGGCTTAGAGGGTTTGTTGTAAAACTCAGATGGGAGTATGAATGCAGTATCTTGAGTAGCCATATGGCCTCCTGTAGTGGTGAATTTACCGCTCAGGCAAGCACATTCAATTCGTTGGGTAGGTAGTGGGGAAAGTTAGAAAAGCCTCTCTAACTTATTGATACTTAAGGGTTGTTGGCGGAGGGGGAGAGATTCGAACTCTCGAAGGGCTTTCACCCTCGCCGGTTTTCAAGACCGGTGCATTCAACCGCTCTGCCACCCCTCCGCAACGGGGGCCAATCTTACTGGAAATTGGGTTTCAGTCAACCACAGATTCGTAGCCGGGTGGGTTAACGGCCTTACGTTACATTCTGCCCCCCGGCAGGTATGATGTGGCCAAACCATGCGGCAGCCAGGCAGACTTGAAAATCCGCTGGGTCACCCGCATATCAAGGGCTGTAGGCAAGAATGGCAGGCGCAACGAGGGATGAAACACTTGTGTCACCCTGCCGGTCTATAGTCTGCACAGAGTATTAACGGAGACCTCTATGAGCCAGATTGATGTTTTTAGCGCCTCACAAACCCGTGAATCGGCGCTTGCTGTCAACAAGGTGCTTAAAAACACCTACCTGCTGCTGGGCATGACCCTGGGCTTCAGTGCCCTGATGGCGGCTGTCAGCACGAATGCCGCCCCGATGAACATCTGGATGTACATCATCGGCGTGTACGGCCTGCTGTTCGCCACGCAGGCGCTCGCCCGCAGTGCCTGGGGTCTGCTGACAGTGTTTGCCTTCGCGGGCTTCATTGGCTACGGCACAGGCCCGCTGATCGGCATGCTGACGGCTACGGCTGCAGGCAGCCAGATTCTGACCACTGCCCTGGGCGGCACGGCCTTCATCTTCTTTGGCCTGTCCGGCTACGCGCTGGTGTCCCGCAAGGACTTCAGCTTCCTCACCGGTTTTATCACGGCGGGTTTCTTCGTGCTGCTGGCGGCCATGATTCTGGGCATCTTTGTTCAGGTTCCGGCGCTGCAACTGGCGATTTCCGTGGGCTTCATGCTGTTCTCCAGCGCGGTGATCCTCTACCAGACCGGTGAGATCATCAACGGCGGCGAGCGCAACTACATCCTGGCCACGATCACGCTGTTCGTGTCCATCTACAACCTGTTCATGAGCCTGCTGAACCTGCTCATGGCCTTCTCCGGCGACGACTGATCCGTCAGGAAACTGGCGAACCCAGGCGAAACACAGAAGCCCCGGCCACCACCGGGGCTTTTTTTTTGCCGGCAGACTATAATGCAGGCCAATCAACCCCCGGGAAACACCGTTGTGAAACTGACCGTTGTCGTCCATTCCGCCCCTTATTCCAGCCAGGCTGCCTACAGCGCCTATCGCTTCACGGCGAGCGCGCTGGAAGCCGGGCATGAGGTGCACCGGGTGTTTTTCTATTACGACGGGGTGCACGCCAGCAACGCCCTCAGCACCCCGCCCCAGGACGAGTTTGACCTGGTGAAGGCCTGGCAGGCCTTGATTGAGCAGCACGAGCTTGACGCCATCAGTTGCGTCTCCTCCGCCCTCAAACGCGGCATTCTGGATGCGCGTGAGGCCCATCGCTACGAGAAGCAGGCGGCCAATCTGGCAGAGGGTTTTGTGCTCTCGGGCCTCGGACAACTGGTGGATGCCAGCCTGAGCAGCGACCGCGTCGTGAGTTTCGGAGCCTGAGATGACGCCCAAGACCCTGACCTTTATCGCCCGCAGCACGCCTTATGGAAACGGCCGCGCCAAGGCATTGCTGGACATGGTGCTCTCCGCCGCGGTGTTCGATCAGACCATCAATCTGCTCTTCATGGACGACGGCGTGTGGCAACTTGCCCGCAACCAGCAGCCCGCCACCATTGACGCCAAGGATCTCAGCGCAGCACTCGGCGCCCTGCCCCTGTACGACGTCAACAATGTCTACGTGGAGGCTCGTGCGCTCGACGAGCGCGGCCTGACACCGCAGGCCTTGGCCGTTGACGCGAAGCCCTGCGACGACACAGAGATTGCGGCGCTGATCGCCGGGTCCGATCAGGTGTTTGCGCTATGAGCACTCTGCATATCATCAACAAGGCCAATGCTTCTCAGGGGCTGTCGAGCTGCCTGCGGGTCATGCTGCCCGGGGATGGCCTGCTGCTGATTGAAGACGGCGTGTATCTCGCCGCCCAACTACCAGCATTGCCCGAGGCCGTACGTGCGCATGTGCTGCAGGAAGATCTGCAGGCGCGGGGCATTGCCCTGCCGGGCGAAGGCTCTGCGCTGTTCACGGTGGACTACGCCGGATTCGTGGCGCTGGTATGTGCCTATGCCCGCAGCGTGAGCTGGAGCTGAAGCCTGTGAGCGATCTGGTGCTGCCCGACCACCGCCGCATTCCCCTCGACCGCGACGGCTATCTGCGCAACCTGGATGACTGGAATCCGGAAGTTGCCGAACACCTCGCCCAAACCGTGTCCGTGAGCATGACCCCCGCCCACTGGGAAGTGGTGGAGGTGCTGCGGGATTTTTACCGCGAATCCGGCCTCTCCCCGGCCATGCGCCCGCTGGTGAAACTGGTGACGCGAGAGCTGGGCACAGACAAGGGACGCAGCATCTACCTGATGAAACTCTTTCCCGGCAACCCGGCCCTGCTGGCCAGCAAGATCGCTGGTCTGCCCCGCCCCACGAACTGCTTCTGAGCGCTTGCTTTTAGCGCTGTACACAGCCTTCCCTGGCTGGCGCGCGGGGCGATATCTGCTATCATGCGCGCTCTTTTTCAGCCCATAAATTCTACTGCCAGGAACGAACCCTATGAGCCTCGCCAACAGCGTTCTCGCCGTTAACAATGATCTGCCCATCCGCACCCGTCAGCCCGTTCACAGCGGCAAGGTGCGCTCCGTCTACTGGCTCACGCCGGAAGACAGCGCCCGACTGATTCAGGAGCGCGGTTACAATGTCGCACCGGATGCGCCCCTGGCGATCATGGTCATCAGTGACCGTATCTCCGCCTTCGACTGCATCTGGCATGGCGAGGGTGGCCTGAACGGCGTTCCCGGCAAGGGCGCCGCGCTGAACGCGATCTCCAACCACTGGTTCCGCCTGTTCCGTGAACAGGGTCTGGCCGACAGCCACATTCTGGAGATTCCGCACCCCTTCGTGTGGATCGTGCAGAAGGCACGCCCGGTGATGATCGAGGCCATCTGCCGCCAGTACATTACCGGCTCCATGTGGCGCTCCTATACCAAGGGTGAGCGCGAGTTCTGTGGCATCCAGATTCCCGACGGCCTGCAGAAAGACCAGCGCCTGCCGGAACTGCTGATCACCCCGTCCACCAAGGGCATTCTCAAGGGCATTCCCGGCGTGCCGGAAGCGGACGATGTGAACATCACCCGTGCCGACATCGAACGCAATTACGCGGCCTTCAACTTCCGCCGCTTCGAGGACATCGATTTCTACGAAAAACTGCTCAAGGAAGGCTTCGATGTAATCAGCAATGCGCTGCAGAAAATCGACCAGGTCTTCGTGGACACGAAATTCGAGTTCGGTTACGTGACCGATGCCAACGGCCAGGAAAAACTCATCTATATGGATGAGGTGGGCACGCCGGACTCCTCCCGTATCTGGGACGGCCCGTCATACCGTGAAGGCAAGGTGATCGAAAAGTCCAAGGAAGAGTTCCGTCAGCAGTTGCTCAGCTACTTCCCGGACCCGGACATTCTGCTGAACAAGGACCGCATGCCGGAGCGCGCCGCGCTGGCTCGCGACAACGCCCTGCCGGAAGCCATTCTGATGCAGGTGTCGCAAACCTATCTGGATATTGCTGCCAAGATCATTGGTTCGCCGATTGCGCTGTCCGACAATCCCAAGCAGGAAATTCTGGACATCCTCAGCAGCCAATACGGACTGATCGTCTAAGAATCAGCCCGCCATGCCATCCCGCTGCACCAGGGCCGATTTTCGGAACCAGGCGTAGCGGGATTGCAGGCCCACCACCCTGCCAACAATGATGATTGTCGGCGCCTTCACCTCGTTTTCTGCTACCATTGCAGGCATGGTCTCCAGCGTGCCGGTCAGCACCTTCTGGGTGTCCGTGGTGCCCTGCTGCACCAGTGCCATCGGCATGTCCGGTGCGGCTCCGTGCGCCATGAGTTGCGCGCAGATGTTTGCCAGCCCCACCAGGCCCATGTAGAACACCACCGTCTGCTGTTCCTTCGCAAGTTCCGCCCAATCCAGCTCTCCGCTTTCGTCCCGCAAATGCCCGGTGACAAAACGCACGGACTGCGAACAATCGCGGTGGGTCAGAGGTATGCCGGCATAGCAGGCACAGCCTGAAGCTGCCGTGATGCCGGGCACCACCTGAAAGGGAATACCAGCCTCGGCAAGACGATCAATCTCCTCGCCACCGCGGCCAAAAATAAACGGGTCGCCGCCCTTCAAACGCAGCACCCTCTTGCCTTCCTGTGCCAGACGCACCAGCATCTCATTGATCTGTTCCTGCGGCACGGAGTGGTTTGCGCGTTCCTTGCCTACATGAATCTTTTCTGCGTCCGGACGCACCCGCTGAAGAATCTCCGGGGATACCAGACGGTCGTAGAGCACCACGTCCGCCTCCTCCATCAGGCGAAGCGCCTTCAATGTCAGCAGATCCGGATCACCCGGCCCGGCCCCTACCAGAAACACCTGGCCCGCCACCTCCTGATGTTCGGGCACGGCCAGTTGCTGTTCAATGTAACGCCGCGCATCCTCTTCCTCTCCGGCAAACACCTTGTCGGGTACGGGGCCGGAAAGAATATGTTCCCAGAAACGTGCCCGTCCACGGCCATCGGCAATCACGCCTTTCACGCGACTGCGGAAGGAACCCAGCATCAGGGCTAGGCGTCCGTAGGCGGCAGGCACCAGGATTTCGATCTTCTCCTTGATGCGCCGCGTCAGAATGGGCGACGTGCCCCCGCTGGATATGGCAATGACAACGGGAGAACGATCGACAATGGAGGGAACGATAAAACTGCACAGCGAGGGTTTGTCCACCACGTTAACGGGCAGCCCCCGGCTCTTGGCGGCTTCGGATACGGCTGCATTCACAAGCTCATCATCGGTCGCCGCCACCACCAGAAACACGCCATCAAGATCGCTCTCGCGAAACTCGCGAATGCGCAACTCCCCGGCACCGGCCACCACAAGGGCTTCCAGCGTGCTGTGTACTCGCGGAGCAACCACACGCAGGCGCGCGCCAGCACGATCCAGCAGCACGGCCTTGCGCAGCGCGACCTCACCGCCCCCGACCACCAGGCAGTTTTGCGCGCGCACGTTCAGAAAGACAGGTAAAAACTGCATGGAGCAGGCTCCGGATGAATCAGCGCAAACGAGAAGAGCGTCGGTCTAACTGACGTTAAACCAGACGCTCCAGACCGTTCATATAGGATCGCAGCGCGGCGGGTACCGTGACAGAGCCGTCGGCGTTCTGATAGTTCTCCAGAATCGCCACCAGCGTGCGGCCAATCGCCAGGCCGGAGCCGTTGAGCGTGTGCATCAGCTCGGGCTTGCCGGTCTCCGGATTACGCCAGCGCGCCTGCATGCGACGGGCCTGGAAATCCTCGAAGGTGCTGCAGGAAGAAATCTCGCGATAACAGTTCTGCGAAGGCAGCCATACCTCCAGGTCGATGGTACGCGCCGCGTTGGCGCCCATGTCGCCACCACACAACAGCATGGCGCGATACGGCAGTTCCAGCAGTTGCAGAATCTTTTCCGCATGCCCCGTCAGTTCTTCCAGCGCGGCATCGGATTGTTCGGGAAGCACCAGTTGCACCAGTTCCACCTTCTCGAACTGATGCTGACGAATCATGCCCCGCGTGTCGCGGCCATAGCTGCCCGCCTCACTGCGGAAACAGGGCGTGTGGCACACATACTTCAGCGGCATCTGTTCGGCAGGCACGATGGTGTCGCGCACCAGATTGGTCACCGGCACTTCGGCGGTGGGAATCAGGTAATACTCGCTCTCGCCTTCCAGGCGGAACAGGTCCTCGGCGAACTTGGGCAACTGCCCGGTACCCAGCAGGGAGTCGCGGTTCACCATATAAGGCACGTACACCTCGGTGTAGCCATGTGACTCGATGTGCTGGTCGAGCATGAACTGGATCAACGCACGGTGCATGCGCGCAATGCCGGCCTTCATGACGACGAAGCGGCTGCCGGTCAGCTTGGTGGCCGTGGCAAAGTCCATCGCCTCCATCGCCTCGCCGATGGCGACGTGGTCCTGCACCTCGAAGTCGAAACTGCGCGGCGTGCCCCAGCGGCGCAGCTCCACGTTGTCGTGTTCGTCCCTGCCAGCAGGCACACACTCCTGCGGCGTGTTGGGAATGCGCATCAGCAGGTCGTCAAACTCTGCCTGCACCTCGGCCAGCGCCTTCTTGTTCTGCTCCAGGGAATCCCCCAGGCTCGCCACTTCCGCCAGCAAGGGCGCGATGTCCTGACCGGAGGCCTTGGCTTGACCAATGGACTTGGAGCGCACATTGCGCTCGTTCTGCAGTTTCTCGGTTTCCTGCAGCAACTCGCGACGACGGGAATCGAGAGCATTGATGCCATCGATGTCGAGAACAAAATTTTTCTTCTTCAGCGCTTCGGCCAGTTTCTGCGCATCGCTGCGCAGCAGTTTCGGATCGAGCATGGAGGTCAGGTTTCCTTAGTTTTGAAAGCTTTCGTAAATTAAAACACCCGCATCAGGGCAATACCACCCCAGGCACACAGCAGGCACAGCAGCACACTGCTCAGCACATAGAGCCCGGCCTGCAGTGCGTGCCCGTCCTGAAACAGCAGCAACGCATCCAGGGAGAAGGTGGAAAAGGTGGTGAACGCGCCCAGAAACCCCACCACCAGTACCGCGCGCCATTGTTCGTTCAGTTCCAGCCGCTCTGTCATCAATACGTACAGGGCGCCGATCACGAAGGAACCCAGCACATTGACCACCAGGGTGCCCCAGGGAAAACGGTGCGGGGCGAGCGCGCTGACTGCGCTGATGACCCAGAAGCGGGACACCGCGCCGAGAGCACCGCCCAGGGCCACTGCCAGTGAATATGCCATCATGCCTTGTCTCTCCCCTGCTTCGTGCCGGGCGCGTAACGCTGGTGCGGACTTGCTGCATCCCGCTGCCGCAGATAGTCGAGCTTCTCGCGAATCTTGCCTTCCAGCCCCTGCTCGCCCGGATGATAGAACCGGGTGTCACGCAGGGCCTCGGGAAAATAGTTCTCGCCCGCCGCATAGGCCCCGGGTTCGTCGTGGGCGTAGCGATAGTCACCCCCGAAATCCAGGGACTTCATCAGGGCCGTAGGCGCGTTCCGCAGATGCACCGGCACCTCGTGGGAGACATCCTGCCGCACCAGTGCCATCGCCTCATTGAAGGCGGTATACACGGCATTGCTCTTGGGGGCACAGGCCAGGTAGATCACCGCGTGGGCGATGATCAGGTCGCCCTCGGGGCTGCCCAGCCGCAGGTAGGCGTCCCAGGCCGACTGGGCCATCTGCAGCGCACGCGGGTCGGCATTGCCAATGTCCTCACTGGCCATGCGAACGAGACGGCGGGCAATATATAACGGATCACAGCCACCGTCCAACATGCGCACGAACCAGTACAGCGCCGCGTCAGGGCTGGAACCGCGCACGGCTTTGTGCAGGGCGGAGATCTGTTCATAGAAAACATCGCCGCCCTTGTCGAAGCGGCGGGCGCCGCCCTGCAGCACCTGTTCCACGATCGCCTTGTCCACCTGCCCGTCCTGCGCAAGATCCACCGCCAGTTCCAGCAGATTGAGGGAGCGTCGCGCATCTCCGTCCGCAGCCACGGCAATGCGGCGCAGGGCGTCCTCGGCGATTTCGATATGCTGCCCACCCAGGCCACGCTCGGTGTCGCCCAAGGCCTGTTGCAGCAGGCGCAGCAGATCGTGCTCATTCAGGGATTGCAGCAGATAAACCCGCGCGCGGGACAGCAAGGCGTTGTTGAGTTCAAAGGACGGGTTCTCGGTGGTGGCGCCCACAAAGATGAGCGTGCCGTCCTCGACATGCGGCAGGAAGGCATCCTGCTGGCTCTTGTTGAAGCGGTGCACCTCGTCCACGAACAGCACGGTGGGCGTGCCCTTGGCCTGGCGCAGCGTCTGCGCCCGCTCCACGGCGGCACGGATGTCCTTGACGCCACTGAGCACGGCCGAGAGGCTCTCGAAGCGTCCCTTGCCGGCATGTGCCAGCATGCGGGCAAGGGTCGTCTTGCCCACCCCCGGCGGTCCCCACAGAATCATGGAATGCGGCAGGCCACGACGAATGGCCTCGCCCAGGGGCTTGCCCGGCCCCAGCAGATGTTCCTGGCCAATGAAATCTTCGAGGGTTCGCGGGCGCATGCGCGAGGCAAGGGGCTGAAAGGCAGTGCTGGCGGGGTTGGCCAAGGAGTTGGCCGCAGTGTCTGTCGCTTCCGGCTCCAGGTCGTCAAACAGGGATTGTGTCATGCACGCACCTCCGTTATCCGCTCAGGGTGCGCCGCGGTTATCGATGATCTCGATATCCTCGGGGGCTTCGAAGACAAAGGCGCTGTCTTCGATGGCTTCATTAATCTGCGGGTTGAAGAATTCCCAGAAGGTGCGCTGGCCATTGCCATTGTCGATATGGATGGAGCCCAGGGAGTTGTCGCGGAAATACAGCGTTACGCGCTCGTAGAGGCTGGCCGGGTCCACCGGCTCCAGGATGAACTCGAAGGAATCGCCATTGCCCACGCGTCCACCGTTGATGAAATAGTCCTGTTCGATCTCGTCGATACGCCCGTTGAGCAATTGCGCGGCCAGCTCGGAACGATCGCCATTCCAGTCCTCCACGGTTACCTGCAGCAGGTCCGGCTGATAGTTCCACAACTGCTTGCCGTCGGTGACGATCAGCTCGGGATACGGTTCCAGCGTTTCCCAGTAGAACCCGTTAGGCCGCTTGAGCATGAAGCGGATCTCGCTCTCCTCCAGCACGCCGCCGGAGGACTCCACGATAAGCTGGCGCACGTCGGCCTGATAGGTGTCGATGTCTGCCAGCAGGGTGCCCAGCTCCGCAGCTGCCTCATCCTGGGCAATGCTGCCCGCCATGGGCCACAGCAGCACCGCGGCGCAACACAACAGCCTGAAAGAGCCCGGCTTCATGAGGAGTTTCCTGTCAGCGTGGTGGTGGCGGCGCGATGACCTCGCGACTGCCGTTGGTGTTCATGGCAGAGACGACCCCGGCCGCCTCCATGGCCTCAATCATGCGGGCCGCGCGGTTGTAGCCGATGCGCAGCTTGCGCTGCACGGCAGAGATGGAGGCCTTGCGCGACTCGGTGACAAAGGCCACCGCCTCGTCATACAACGCATCATCCTCCTCTCCGTTGCCGCCCTCGTCGTCACCTCCGAAGCCGCCGAAATCACGATCATCGGCACCCTGGGTGATCTCGTCGATATAGACCGGCTCGCCGCGGGACTTCCAGTCGGCCACCACGCGATGCACCTCGTCGTCGCTGACGAAGGCGCCGTGAACACGGGTCGCAACACCGCCGCCGGGCGGCATGAACAGCATGTCACCGTTGCCCAGCAGTTGCTCGGCACCGCCCTCCCCCAGAATCGTGCGCGAGTCGATCTTGGACTGCACCATGAAGGAAAGGCGGGTCGGAATATTGGCCTTGATCAGGCCCGTCAGCACGTCCACGGACGGGCGCTGGGTGGCAAGAATCAGGTGAATGCCTGCCGCACGTGCCTTCTGGGCGATGCGGGCAATCAGCTCTTCCACCTTCTTGCCCACCACCATCATCATGTCGGCGAGCTCGTCCACCACCACCACGATCATGGGCAGGGTCTCCAGCACCGGCGCCTGCTGCTCTTCGAGCAACTGCATCGGGTCGGGGCGCCACAGCGGGTCCACAATGGGCTGGCCGGCACGGGCCGCGTCCGCCACCTTCTTGTTATAGCCGGCCAGATTGCGCACGCCCAGCGCCGACATCAGCTTGTAGCGGCGCTCCATCTCGGCCACGCTCCAGCGCAGGCCGTTGGCGGCATCCTTCATGTCGGTGATGACCGGGGTCAGCAGGTGCGGAATGCCGTCGTATACGGACAGCTCCAGCATCTTGGGGTCGATCATGATCATGCGCACCTGTTCCGGCGTGGACTTGAACAGCACGCTGAGAATCATGGCATTGATGCCCACAGACTTGCCCGAGCCGGTGGTACCGGCCACCAGCAGGTGCGGCATCTTCGCAAGGTCCACGATCACCGGCTTGCCGACAATGTCATGGCCCAGTGCAAGGCTGACGGGGGAGCCAGACTTGTCGAACTCGGGCGAGGCCAGCAACTGGCTGAGCATGATGGTCTCGCGGTGCTCGTTGGGAATCTCGATGCCGATCACCGTCTTGCCGGGGATCACCTCCACCACGCGCACACTGACCAGTGCCAGCGAACGCGCCAGATCCTTGCCCAGACTGGTGATGCGGCTGGCCTTGATGCCGGGTGCCGGCTGCACCTCGAAGCGGGTAATCACGGGACCGGGGTTCACTTCGGTCACCTGCACCTCGATGCCGAAGTCGCTGAGCTTCAGTTCCAGCAGGCGCGACATGGCCTCCAGGGATTCGGTGGAAAAACCGCTCTTGGCAGGCCCCTTCCACTCGTCCAGCAGCGAGATAGGCGGCAGATCGCCAGGATTGGGGGCGGTAAACAGGCGCCCCTGGCGCTCCTTTTCCACCCGTGCACTGCGGGGCGGCGGTTTCTTCTCCACGGGCTTGATCGTGGGCGGAACGCGCTTCTTCTCTTTCTCGATGTAGACGTCCAGCGCCTTCTTGCGGGTCTCCAGAATCTGTCTCGTGTCCTGCTCTTCCTTGCGGGAAGCCCACCAGCTCGTCCAGCTCTGCCCCAGCCAGGCCAGCAGGCCGAGGGTCAGCGCGCCGGTACGATCCACGAAGCGCAGCCAGGAAATCTCCACGCAGATGGTCAGGCCAAGCAGGAAAATGGCGAAATACAGCAGCGTGCTGCCCACTACGGCGAACACAGGCACCGTGGCATCCACCATCATGGAACCAATCACCCCGCCTGCCATCCAGGGCAGCGACTGGTCGATCTCGAAATGCATGGTCGCCAGCGCACAGGCGCCGACCGCCAGCAGCACAATGCCCGTGGTCTTGAGCGCAAACATGGCCCAGGAGAACGGCAGCGCCGGGTTTTCGGCATGACGCAGGAAGCTTGCGGCCTTCAGCACAAGAGCCAGGGGAAACAGGTAGGCAAAGTAGCCGAACAGTTGAAACAGCAGGTCCGATATCCAGGCACCGAGCTGCCCCACGGCATTTTCCACCTCGCCGCCACTGCCGGTTGTGGTGAAACCCGGGTCCGTCGGGGAATAGCTGAGCAGCGCGATGAGCAGAAACAGCCCCAGCAGGAAACTGAGAATCAGGGCGCCCTCGCGCAGAATACGTTGCGTGACGCTGTTCAGATGCGCTTCGGGATCAGGGGCTTTTGATGCTTTATTTTTCAAACTTTTCAGATACCTGCAATTATGTTTTCTATCTGATTCTAGCTAGTGGCCGCGCTATCATACTCAATTCCGGGCAGCCCGGAAACCGCCCACAGCGGTCAATTGCGGATCAATCTGCAGAAAAAGGGCATGTGGGAGCGGAATCGATGCACTAGAATAGGCGCAGTTTGCCTGCGGGCCTTTAAATGCCGCCCCTGAGCACCCACCTCCAGACCAGACGCTTAATGCGCTTGATGATACCCAGATAGCAGAACTTACAGGAAGTCTTACGTTATGAACGACACGAAACACCACGCGCTCATCATCCTCGGCTCCGGTCCCGCCGGCTACACCGCCGCCGTCTACGCGGCCCGCGCCAACCTCAGCCCGGTCGTGATCACCGGCATGGTGCAGGGCGGACAACTGACCACGACCACCGATGTGGACAACTGGCCCGGGGATGTCGAAGGCCTGCAAGGTCCCGCCCTGATGGAGCGCATGAAGGCTCATGCGGAGCGCTTCGAGGCCGAGATCGTGTTTGATCACATCAACAAGACGGATCTGTCCAAACGCCCCTTCACGCTGTGGGGCGACGCGGCTACCTATACCTGCGATGCCCTGATCATCGCCACCGGCGCCTCGGCCCAGTACCTCGGCCTGCCCTCCGAAGAGGCCTTCATGGGCAAGGGCGTCAGCGCCTGCGCCACCTGCGACGGCTTCTTCTACCGCAACAAGCCGGTTGCCGTGATCGGTGGCGGCAATACCGCCGTTGAGGAGGCCCTGTATCTGTCCAATATCGCCTCTCACGTCACCCTGGTGCATCGCCGCGACAGCCTGCGCGCCGAGAAAATCCTGCAGGACAAACTGTTCGAGAAGGCCAAGGCCGGGCTCATCACCCTGCTGTGGAATCACACCCTGGACGAAGTGCTGGGCGACGAGATGGGCGTCACCGGTCTGCGCCTCGCCCCCACCGAGGGCGGCGAGAGCAGGGAAATCCAGGTGGACGGCGTCTTCATCGCCATCGGCCACAAACCGAACTCCGACATTTTTACCGGCCAGCTTGAACTGAAGAACGGCTACGTGGTGATTCAGAGCGGCATCGAAGGCAACGCCACCCAGACCAGCGTGCCCGGTGTGTTTGCCGCCGGCGACATTGCCGACCACGTTTACCGCCAGGCCATTACCTCCGCCGGGTTTGGCTGCATGGCGGCCCTGGATGCCGAGCGCTTCCTGGACCAGTAATCCGTGAGCAGACTGCCCTGGCTGAACGATACCTCGCTGGACTTCCCGCCGGTCAGCCAGGCGCTACGTGACCCCGATGGCCTGCTGGCTGTCGGGGGCGATCTGCGCCCCGAACGCCTCATCCGCGCCTACGAGCAGGGCATCTTTCCCTGGTATCAGGACGACCAGCCCATCCTCTGGTGGTCTCCCGGCACCCGCATGGCGCTGCGCCCCCAGGATCTGGTGATCTCCCGCAGCATGCGCAAGGTACTGCGCCGCGGCGACTACCGGGTCACCCTGGACCATGCCTTTGAGCAGGTGATTGCCGAATGCGCCCGCACCCGCGAGGTGTTTCCCGGCACCTGGATCACGCCAGAGATGCAGGAGGCCTACGGCCGCCTGCACGCCATGGGTATCGCCCACTCTGTCGAGGTCTGGCACGACGGGGCGCTGGTAGGCGGCCTCTACGGCATCGCCCTGGGCCGGATGTTCTTTGGCGAATCCATGTTCAGCCTGCGCGACAACGCCTCCAAGGCCGGTTTCATCCTGCTCGTGAAACAGCTTGAGCTCTGGCATTATCAGCTCATCGACTGCCAGGTGCCGAGCGAGCATCTGCGCAGCCTGGGCGCTGCCGACATCTCCCGTGATGCCTTTCTGGAGATACTTGCGACGGCCCGACAGCAACCCGGCCATGACGGCCCCTGGCACATGGAGCTGAACGCCCTTGCAGATTGAAGAGATCCAGCGCCTGCATTTCTATCAGACTTCCCCTCACCCGTGCAGTTATCTGGAGGGGCAAGAGGCGCGCACCATCTTCATGGACCCCGCGGTGCCCGTGACCCGCGCCGTGTACAGCGGACTGGCCACAGTGGGCTTTCGCCGCAGCGGCGCCCATCTCTACCGCCCCGCCTGCGACCAGTGCCAGGCCTGCCTGTCCTGCCGCATCCGGGTACGGGAATTCCGGCGCAACAAGCGCTTCCGGCGCATCTGGAAACGCAATGAAGACCTGGTGAGCCGTCCGCTTCGCCATCTGGACGACCCGCGCTATTTCGAGCTCTATTGCCGCTACATCAATGCCCGCCACGCCGGTGGCGACATGCATCCGCCCTCGCGGGAGCAGTACCAGTCTTTCATCGAAGCCCGCTCGGACACCACGCAGTTTCATGCCTTCTATCTGCAGGACACGCTGGTAGCGCTTGCGGTGGTGGATGAGCTGGATCACGGCCTGTCGGCCATGTACAGCTTCTTCGACCCCGAACTGCCCTCACGCTCCCTGGGCACCTACATGATTCTGTGGCAGATCGAGAGGGCCTGGCGCCTGAACCTGCCATACGTCTATCTGGGTTACTGGATCAAGGAATGCGGGAAGATGCGCTACAAGACAGACTTTCGCCCGCTGGAATTGCTGCTGAACGAAAAATGGGTGCTTTTGACCTGAAATGGTCTGCTTTTGCTTATCTGGAGCAATTCAGGCAAAATGCGCGCAGTTTTTTGGCCGACGGCCGCAAACACACGCAAATTAACTCAGGACTGATGACTTAATGGCAAAAGAAGATCAAATCGAGATGGATGGTGAAGTGGTCGACACCCTTCCCAACACCATGTTTCGTGTGAAGCTGGAGAACGGCCACATCGTGACCGCCCATATCTCCGGCAAGATGAGAAAGAACTACATCCGCATTCTGACCGGCGACCAGGTCAAGGTGGAACTCACCCCCTACGATCTGAGCAAGGGCCGCATCACCTACCGCGCCCGCTGATCACGCCGGGAGCGAGATCAGCTCTCGCTCCGGCTCAGCTCCCTGCCCTCCGCATTCTTGCGGCCGGAAATCTTCAGTTTGACTTCGTCGTTCTCGATGGAGACGAGCACCTCGCCGCCCTCGGTGAGGCCGCCGAACAGAATTTCCTCTGCCAGTGCCTTCTTCAGCTTGTCCTGAATCAGGCGACCCATGGGACGTGCGCCCATGGTGGCACTGTAGCCATGCTCGACAAACCATTCGCGAGCACTCTCGTCCACCTGCAGACTGACCTTCTTGTCGTCCAGTTGCACCTGCAGCTCCACCAGGAACTTGTCCACCACGGTGCGGATGGTCTCGGTGCTCAGCGCACCGAACTGCACGATGGCATCCAGGCGATTGCGGAACTCCGGCGTGAAGGTCTTCTTCAGCGCCTCCATGCCATCGCTGCTGTGGTTCTGCACGGTGAAACCAATGGAGGCACGTGACATCTCCTGCGCGCCGGCGTTGGTGGTCATGATCAGGATGACATTGCGGAAATCTGCCCTGCGCCCGTTGTTGTCCGTGAGGGTGCCGTGATCCATCACCTGCAGCAGCAGGTTGAACACATCCGGATGCGCCTTCTCGATCTCATCCAGCAACAACACACAATGCGGATTCTTGCCAATGGCCTCGGTCAGCAGCCCGCCCTGGTCGAAGCCGACATAGCCGGGCGGCGCCCCGATCAGGCGCGACACGGTATGCCGCTCCATGTATTCGGACATGTCGAAACGCACCAGCTCGATGCCCAGAATCTTGGCCAACTGGCGGCTGACTTCGGTCTTGCCCACCCCGGTGGGGCCAGAGAACAGATAGGAGCCGATCGGCTTGTCGGGATGATTCAGGCCCGCACGCGACAGCTTGATGGCAGAGGCCAGATTCTCGATGGCTTCGTCCTGCCCGAACACCACCATGCGCAGGTTGTCTTCAAGGTTCTTCAGGGCCTTCACGTCCGACGTGGAGACATGCTTCGGCGGAATGCGGGCGATCGAGGCCACCACCTTCTCCATGTCCTGTGCCTGGATCAGCTTCTTGCGCTTGCTGGCGGGCTGCAGGCGCTGGAAGGCGCCCGCCTCATCGATCACATCGATGGCCTTGTCAGGCATGAAGCGGTCGTTGATGTAACGCCCGGCCAGCTCGGACGCAGCCCGCAGGGCGTTGTCGCTGTAGCGCAGGTCGTGGTGCTCCTCGAAGCGGGATTTCAGGCCCTTGAGGATGCGATAGGTGGTCTCCACGTCCGGCTCGGTCACGTCGATCTTCTGGAAGCGGCGTGACAGCGCCCGGTCCTTCTCGAAGATGCCGCGATATTCCTGATAGGTGGTCGAACCCACACAGCGCAGATCCCCGGAGGTCAGCACCGGCTTGAGCAGATTGGAGGCGTCCATGACGCCACCGGAGGCCGCCCCGGCGCCGATGATGGTGTGAATCTCGTCAATGAACAGAATCGCCTTCGGATTCTTGCGCAGCTCGGCCAGCAGGGCCTTGAAGCGCTTCTCGAAGTCGCCCCGGTATTTGGTGCCCGCCAGCAGGGAACCGAGGTCGAGGGAGTAGATCACGTTGTCCTTGAGGATTTCCGGCACCTGCCCTTCGACGATCTGGCGTGCCAGCCCCTCTACCACGGCAGTCTTGCCCACGCCGGACTCGCCGACGAGCAGCGGATTGTTCTTGCGCCGGCGCGACAGCACCTGAATCACACGGGTCACCTCTTCCTCGCGCCCGATCAAAGGGTCTATGCGCCCCTCCACGGCCTGCTGGTTGAGATTGGTGGCAAAGTTCTCCAGGGCGCTGGCAGCGCGCTCCACGGCGTCTTCCTCGCCCTCCTGCTGCGGGGCACCGCCTTCCGGCGAGCCTTCCTGGCCGTGCACCTTGGACGTGCCATGGGTGATGTAGTTGACCACGTCGATGCGCGCGATGTCCTGCTGGCGCAGCAGGAACACGGCGTGGCTCTCCTGCTCGCTGAAGATCGCCACCAGCACATTGGCGCCGGTGACCTCACGCTTGCCGGAGGACTGCACATGAAACACGGCGCGCTGCAGCACGCGCTGGAAGCCCAGGGTCGGCTGTGTCTCGCGCTCCACTTCAAGCTCGGGAATCAGGGGGGTGGTGCTGTCGACAAACTCCAGCAGCTCTGCCCGCAAGCGGGCAAGATCGGCACCACATGCCAGCAGCACCTCGGCCGCAGCATCGTTGTCCAGCAAGGCCAGCAACAGGTGCTCGACTGTCATGTACTCGTGCCGTTTTTTCCTGGCTCCGGAAAAGGCGCTGTTCAAAGTAATTTCAAGATCTTTGCTCAACATAGCTTTGCCTTCCGTTTATCGGTCTACTTCCACATTACACAATAACGGGTGCTCGCATTCACGGGAGTACTCGTTCACCTGCTGGGCCTTGGTTTCCGCCACGTCCTTGCTGAATACACCACAGACAGCCTTGCCCTCTGTATGCACCTTCAGCATGATCTGTGTGGCTTTCTCCACGTTCATCCCAAAAAACGAACACAACACGTCTACCACAAAATCCATCGGGGTGTAGTCGTCATTGAACAGGACCACCTTGTACAGGGGCGGCTGGGTCAGTTTGGGTTTGACACTGGAGGTCGCCAACGCGCCCTCACGACCATCGTCGCCCCCCGGATTCCATTGTGCCACTACCCCGGCATTCGCCCACAAGCCGGATGCCTGCATGATTGCCCTGTGTTTGTCTTGCTCTGCCATAAAACTGCCAAACCTGCTGACTCTGTTAGCTTCCGGCCTCATGATACGCCGGAAAATAACAGAACCGTAAAAATTTTTGTGTAGGGGAAACCCCCTGCCCGACTGACGGAAGGCCCGTACTGTCTACCATGGAGCACCTAATGGGGGCGGTGGGGAAAACTATCAACGTTGACAAGTAAATTTGAGTGCGTTATACGAGGTGCTGCTAGTGGTTATCCTAGGTAAAAAATAACAACAAAACGTTACACGGGAGTTTTGCCATGAGTACTGGGCAAGTGAAGTGGTTTAATAACGCAAAAGGGTTTGGCTTTATTCTTCCTGACAGCGGCGGCGACGATCTGTTCGCACACTACTCCGCAATCGGGATGGATGGGTACAAAACGCTGAAAGCCGGGCAGGCGGTTTCTTTTGAAACCATTGAGGGGCCTAAAGGCTTGCATGCAGCGAACATCGTACCGATCGGTCAGGAGCAGGCGAAAGTCCACTCCAACGGCGGTGGTTAAGCCTCCGTCCGATACGATCAGGTCTTATCCCTGAACCCCCTTCACCACATCCCTGCGGTGAAGGGCATCCGGAAAGTCAATCAACGTAGCCTCTGGGTTCCCAGCTTAAACACTGGCCAAAGCTTCGTTAAGGGTAGCGCTCGGCCGCATGGCGGCAGATGCCTTGCTGTCATCGGGCTGATAGTAACCGCCGATATCCACCGGCGCGCCCTGTGCTCCGTTCAACTGCGCCACAATCTCCTGCTCTTTCTCGGTCAGCGTCTTCGCCAGGCTTGCGAAGCGCTTCTGCAGTTCCGCATCCTTGTTTTGTGCCGCCAGTGCCTGCGCCCAGTACAGGGCCAGGTAGAAATGGCTGCCGCGGTTGTCGAGCTGACCCACTTTACGGGACGGTGACTTGTCGTTGTCGAGGAACAGGCCCGTCGCGGCATTCAGCGTGTCTGCCAGCACCAGCGCCTTGTCGTTCTTGTACTTGAAACCAAGATCTTCCAGGGACACCGCCAGCGCCAGAAACTCGCCGAGGGAATCCCAGCGCAGGTGCCCTTCTTCCAGGAACTGCTGCACGTGCTTCGGTGCGGAACCGCCCGCGCCTGTCTCGAACAGACCACCGCCTGCCAGCAGCGGCACGATGGAGAGCATCTTGGCGCTGGTGCCCAGCTCCAGAATCGGGAACAGATCGGTCAAATAATCGCGCAGCACGTTGCCGGTGACGGAAATGGTGTCCTTGCCGTCCTTGATGCGCTCCAGGGAGAAGCGGATGGCATCCACGGGGGACTTGATCAGAATCTCCAGCCCGGTGGTATCGTGCTGGGGCAGATACTGCTTGACCTTCTTGATCAGTTGCGCGTCGTGAGCACGGTGCTCGTCCAGCCAGAACACCGCCGGAGTATCGGTTGCGCGTGCGCGGCTTACCGCCAGCTTTACCCAGTCCTGAATCGGCAGGTCCTTGGTCTGGCACATGCGCCAGATATCGCCTTCTTCGACATTGTGTTCAAAAACCAGCGTACCGGCTTCATCGGTCACACGCACAACCCCGTTCGCGGGGATTTTGAACGTTTTGTCGTGAGAGCCGTATTCTTCCGCTTTCTGCGCCATCAGCCCCACGTTGGCAACGCTGCCCATCTTGCTGACATCGAAGGCACCGTTCTTCTTGCAGAAATCGATGGTCTCCTGATAGATGCCGGCGTAGCAGCGATCGGGAATCATGGCCTTGGTGTCATGCAGCTTGCCGTCCGGGCCCCACATCTGGCCAGAGGCACGGATGGCTGCCGGCATGGAGGCGTCCACAATCACGTCGCTGGGCACGTGCAGGTTGGTGATGCCCTTGTCGGAATCCACCATCGCCAGCGCCGGGCGGGTCTTGTAGACCGCCTGCAGATCGGCCTCGATCTGTTCGCGCTGGGCGTCCGGCAGTGATTTGATCTTGGCATAGACATCGCCAATACCATTGTTCGGGTCCACGCCCAGTTCCTTGAACACAGCGGCGTATTTGTCGAACACGTCTTTGTAGTACACGCTGACGGCGGCACCAAACATGATGGGGTCGGAGACTTTCATCATGGTCGCCTTGAGGTGCAGGGACAACAGCACGCCGCTGGCCTTGGCATCCTCGATCTGCGCAGCAAAGAACGCACGCAGCGCCTTGCTGCTCATCACCGCCGCATCAATCACCTCGCCTGCCTGCAGGGGTGTTTTTTCCTTGAGCACGACGCTCTCGCCATCGTCGCCCACGAATTCGATTTTCACGGAACCGGCCTTCTCGGCCACCCAGGATTTCTCGCTGGAATAGAAGTCGCCGTCGTTCATGTGCGCAACGTGAGACTTGGAGTCTGCCGTCCACTTGCCCATGGAGTGCGGATTCTTGCGCGCATACTCCTTCACCGGAGCTGCCACACGACGATCCGAGTTGCCTTCGCGCAGCACAGGGTTCACGGCGCTGCCCAGCACCTTGGCGTAGCGTGCCTTGGCGTCCTTCTCGGCATCGTTCTTCGGCTCGGCAGGGTAATCCGGCACCGCATAGCCGTGGCTCTGCAGTTCCTTGATGGCGGCCTGAAGCTGGGGGATGGACGCGGAAATGTTCGGCAGTTTGATGATATTGGCGTCCGGCGTCTTGGCCAGCTCGCCCAGCTCGGCCAGCGCGTCGGACTGGCGCTGTGCTTCTGTCAGGCTTTCCGGGAAATTGGCGATGATGCGGCCGGCCAGAGAAATGTCCTTGGTCGTCACGTTGATGCCTGCAGGCCCTGCAAAGGTCTGAATGATCGGCAACAGGGAGTAGGTTGCCAGCGCAGGTGCTTCATCGGTAATGGTGTAAATGATCGTTGGAGCATTAGTCATAATTGGTCCTTTTAAGGTCAACCGGATTCACCAGGGTGCCAGTAGCAGGATTCAGTGGCAGGCCTCAGGGGCAAGACAGAGCGAACTGATCTCAATACGGCGGGAACGGCGGGCTGAATACGCCCGGCCATGTTATTTTTTTGCGCGGCATTATAGCAGCCACAGCTTTGTTAGAATAGCCGCCATCCTGTGGCGAACCGCCGCCGGGACGCCCCGAAATGGGCCGCAAACACCACTCCCGGCAACAGGCAACCCGGTATGGCAAGGCTGATTCTTCTCAACAAACCCTACGATGTCCTGTCGCAGTTCACCGATGGGGAGGCACGCCAGACCCTGGCCGAATTCGTGCCGCACAAGGGTTTCTACCCCGCCGGCCGCCTGGATCGGGACTCCGAGGGGCTCCTGCTGCTGACCGACGACGGCGGCCTGCAGGCGCAGATCAGCGACCCACGACACAAGATGGGCAAGGTCTACTGGGCACAGGTAGAGGGCGAGATAACGGACGAGGCCCTGCAGGCGCTGGCGGCAGGGGTGCAGCTCAAGGACGGCAGAACCCGCCCGGCAAAGGCACGACGCCTGGATTCAGTGGAGGTGTGGCCCCGCACACCGCCCATTCGCGAGCGCAGGCATATTCCGACCTCGTGGCTGGAACTGACCCTGTTCGAGGGCCGCAACCGTCAGGTGCGGCGCATGACCGCGGCAGTGGGTTTTCCCACGCTGCGCCTGATTCGCCGCAGCATCGGCCCCTGGGATCTGGGCACGCTGGCCCCGGGAGAGTCCCGCATGATCACGGTAGCTGCGCCAGCAATCAGGAGCGCGTCTCCCAGCGGGCCCGCGCCAGCTCATCGCTCGCCCGGCTCTCGATCCACTCGCTCTGCTCCCCGCTCTGCTGCTTCTTCCAGAAAGGGGCGCGGGTCTTCAGGTAATCCATGATGAATTCGGCGGCGGCGAAGGCGTCGCCGCGGTGGGTACTGGCAACGCCGACATAGACGATCTGCTCGCCCGCGTGCAACTCGCCGACGCGATGCACGACCTGGCAGGCCAGCACGTCCCAGCGTTCACGGGCCTGAGTCTCGATATCGGCCAGTGCCTTCTCGGTCATTCCCGGGTAGTGTTCCAGAAACAGCGAACGCACCGCATCCACCCTGCCCTCGTCCTCGGGCTCGTAAAACTCCCGCACCAGGCCTGTGAAGGTCGCGATACCACCCGCGTTGCGGGCGTCGCTACGCAGCGCCTGATACAGGGCGGCAATGTCAAAGTCTTCGGTCTGGACGCGAACCACGTCAACCTCCCGTCATCGGCGGAAAGAAAGCCACTTCCTCGCCGCCCTGCAGCGCATGGTCGCGCTCCACGATGGTCTGATCCACCGCCACCAGCACACGGGTCGTGTCCAGCAGCGCCTCGCGGCTGGCCCCGTGAAGGGAAACCAGGTGATCAATCAGTTCGGCAACGCTCATGCCCGGCGTTGGCAGGGTCAGCGTCTCCTGTTCCACGCCCAGGGTTTCCCGCAGGCTGGCAAAATAATGCAAGGTCAACATAGGACTACTCCGCTGCTCGGCAATTCATGGCGCACGCTGATAGTGGCCGGATTTGCCGCCCAGCTTTTCTTCAAGGCAGATCGGGCCGATCACCATGCCCTTGTCCACGGCCTTGCACATGTCGTAGATGGTCAGTGCCGCCACGGACACCGCCGTCAGGGCCTCCATTTCCACGCCGGTTTTGCCGTCGAGACTGCAGGTCGCGGAAATCCGCACCTGATTCGTCGCGTCGTCCAGTTCAAAATCCACTTTCACGGAGTTCAGCATCAGGGGATGGCACAGCGGAATAAGATCGGAGCACTTCTTGGCCGCCTGAATGCCGGCAATGCGGGCGACGGCCAGCACATCGCCCTTCTTGTGCGCGCCGCTGCGAATCAGGGCCAGGGTGTCCGGCAACATGCTCACCACGGCAGTGGCGGTGGCGGAGCGGCTGGTGATCGCCTTGCCTCCCACGTCCACCATGCGGGCATTGCCCTGTGCGTCCAAATGCGTCAGTTCCGCCATATCCCTTACTCTCCAGACACCAAATCATACGGAAGCGTATTATTCCACGTAATGCGAGTCTGCATGAAGCCTTGTGGCAGTCTGTAGAGGCAATTCGGACCGATTTGCGGTACGATTGCGCCTTTGCCCAAGCCCACCCGGAGCCCCCTGCAGATGTCCCAATGGTTGCCCCACAAGACCGTTGCCACGGTTGTCGAGAAAGACGGCCGTTTCCTCATGGTGGAGGAACTCGTCAACGGAGAGCTGGTGTACAACCAGCCTGCGGGCCATCTTGAGGCCGGCGAGAGCCTGCCGGAAGCCGCGCTGCGGGAAACCCTGGAAGAAACCGCCTGGGAGGTCGAACTGACCGGCTTTCTGGGCCTGTACCAGCAGACCTCTGCCCGCGAGTCCGTGTGCTATATCCGCAGTTGCTTCATCGCCAGCCCCCAGCGCCACCACGAATACCAGCCGCTGGACGATGGCATCGTGCGCGCCCTGTGGCTGAGCCGTGAGGAGCTGGAGGCGCGCAAGACACAAATGCGCAGCCCTGTTGTGCTGCGGGTTATTGACGATTACCTCCAGGGCATTCGCTACCCGCTGGACATTATTAGCACTCTCGACTGATTATCATGACACAGAGCAGCATCCCAGCGCCTTCCGCCACCCGCGTGATCGTCGGCATGTCCGGCGGTGTCGATTCCTCCGTGGCCGCCCTGCTGCTCAAGGAGCAGGGCTACCAGGTGGAAGGCCTGTTCATGAAGAACTGGGACGAGGACGACGACACCGAATACTGCACGGCCAAAGCCGACCTGGCCGATGCCGAGCAGGTTTGCCGCACGCTGGGACTGCACCTGCACACCGCAAATTTCGCAGCGGAATACTGGGACAATGTGTTCGAGCATTTCATTGCCGAATACAAGGCCGGACGCACCCCCAACCCGGACATCCTGTGCAACCGCGAGATCAAGTTCAAAGCCTTCCTCGACTACGCGACCGAACTCGGAGCCAACTACATCGCCACCGGCCACTATGTGCGCCGCCGGGTGGTCGAACACAATGACGGGGCACAGACCCTGTTGCTCAAGGGGCTGGACAACAACAAGGACCAGAGCTATTTCCTCAGCGCGGTGACGGAAGACAGCCTGGCGCGCAGCCTGTTCCCGGTGGGCGATCTGGAGAAGCACGAGGTACGTGCGCTGGCGGCACAACACGGGTTCATCACCCACAACAAGAAAGACAGCACCGGCATCTGCTTCATCGGCGAGCGCAAGTTCAAGGACTTCCTGCAGCGCTATCTGCCGGCGCAGCCGGGCGATATCGAGACCATGGCGGGCGAGGTCATCGGGCGTCATCACGGCCTGATGTACCACACCTACGGGCAGCGCCAGGGGCTGGGTATCGGCGGCCTGCAGCAGCATTCCGAGGCCCCCTGGTACGTCGTGGGCAAGGATCTGGCGCGCAATGTGCTGCTGGTGGCCCAGGGCAATGACAGCGAATACCTGTTTTCAAGGGCGCTGCAGGCTGCACAACTGAGCTGGATCAATCACACCCCGCCGGCACTGCCCCTGCAATGCACCGCCAAAATCCGCTATCGCCAGGCGGATCAGGCCTGCACGGTGGCAGCCCTGGAGGATGGCCGTGTACGGGTCACCTTCGCCGAGCCGCAACGGGCTGTCACGCCCGGCCAGACCATCGTATTCTACGAGGGTGAGGTCTGCCTGGGAGGAGCTGTCATTGAGCAGTACATCCGCTAGTTTCAGTGAATGGGAGTACCGCAACATCGCGCTGGCGGTGGTGCTTCAGTGCGCACAGCTCGTGCACACCCTCGCGTATTCCGGCCGCGCCGACGCTGCCCAGATCAAGGCCTGCATCGACCCCCTGCTGGTGACCGATCCCGACACGGTGGCCGATGTGTACCCCGATGTCAGCCGTTTCACCGCCGGGCTCAGCACTCTGCAGAAGGCACTGGACAGCAATGGCATGAAGGAATACGCCGAACCCATGAAATATGTGTTAGGCATGAGTGTGCTGCAGCAGCAGTTGATGGCGGTGCCCTCCATGCAGAACATCATCCGCCAGCGTATGCTGCAGCGCGATACGCTGTTCCTGGACATTGAGGACATCGAGCCCGGCGACAACCCGCTGGCCGCCTCGCGCAAGTCAACCGAATACGATTACGCCGTGCTGGCGGCCCTGTACCAGGACACCATCAGCAAACTCACCTTCCGCATTCACGTGAAAGGCAGTGTGGAACATCTGCGCAATCAGCGCGTGGCGGACCAGATTCGCGCCCTGTTGCTCGCCGGCATCCGCTCTGCCCTGCTCTGGCATCAGCTCGGCGGGCGGCGCTGGCACCTGTTTTTTTACAAGCGACGCATTCGCGACAGCGTGGCGCAGATTCGCCGCGCCCTGATTACCTGATTCTGTTTTGACCATAGGAAAATCACTATGACAGCAACTTCCCTGAGCGGCCTGACCGCCATCTCTCCCATCGACGGACGCTATCGCAACAAGGTCGATGCCCTGGGGCATTACTTCAGCGAATACGCGCTGATTCGCTACCGCGTGATCGTCGAAATCCGCTGGCTGCAGCGTCTCGCCGCACACCCGGGCATTCCCGAAGCGCCGCAGTTCACCGAGGCAGGCAATCAGGTTCTGGAAAACATCATTGCCAATTTCTCTGTGGCGGATGCCCAGCGCGTCAAGGACATCGAAGCGACGACCAATCATGACGTGAAGGCCGTCGAGTATTTCCTGAAGGAGAAGGTCAGCACACACCCCGACCTGGCGCAGCAGATCGAGTTTGTCCACTTCGCCTGCACCTCCGAGGACATCAACAATCTTTCCTATGCCCTGATGCTGAAGGAAGGCCGCGAGCAGGTCATGCTGCCACTGATGCGGCAACTGATCGACAGACTTCGCGAACTGGCCCATGAGCACGCGGCGCAACCTCTGCTGTCTCGCACACACGGGCAGACTGCGTCACCGTCTACCGTGGGCAAGGAGTTCGCCAACGTCGTTGCGCGCCTGGAGCGCCAGTACGCCCAGTTTGCCAGCAACGAGATTCTTGGCAAGATCAACGGCGCCGTCGGCAACTACAACGCGCACCTGTCTGCCTACCCGGACGTGGACTGGCAGGGTAACGCGCAGTCCTTCGTCCAGTCCCTCGGGCTGGTGTGGAATCCCTATACCACGCAGATCGAACCGCACGACTATATCGCGGAACTGTTTGGCGCCCTGTGCCGTTTCAACACCATCGTCATCGACCTCGACCGCGACGTCTGGGGCTATATTTCCCTGGGCTATTTCAAGCAGAAAACCATTGCAGGCGAAGTGGGCTCCTCCACCATGCCGCACAAGGTTAACCCCATCGATTTCGAGAATTCCGAAGGCAATCTCGGCATCGGCAATGCCGTCATGCAGCACATGGCGGAGAAACTGCCGATCTCCCGCTGGCAGCGCGACCTCACCGATTCCACCGTGCTGCGCAATATCGGCGTCGGCTTTGCCCACAGCGTGATCGCCTACCATGCAACGCTGAAGGGCCTGAGCAAACTGTCCATCGCCCCCGAAGTCTTGCTGAAGGATCTGGACAACAGTTGGGAAGTGCTGGCCGAGCCCATCCAGACGGTGATGCGCCGTTACAACGTGGAACAGCCTTACGAGAAGCTCAAGGCCTTGACCCGGGGCCAGAAGATCAATCAGCAGGTGCTGGAAACCTTCGTCGCCACACTGGACATTCCCGAGGACGCCAAGGCCGCCCTGCGCGCCCTGCGCCCGGAAACCTATATCGGCAACGCGATCGATCAGGCAAAGAAGGTCTGATGACAATGCCCTGCGCCACGGATGTCCGATCTTGAGCCAGCGTCTGCTGCCTGCGTCCTTCGACGCCCGCCGCTTCCTGCGCGAATACTGGCAGAAAAAACCGCTGCTCATCCGCGGCGACGGGCATTTCCAGGACCCTCTGGGCCGAGATGACATTCTCGAACTGGCCTGCGAGGACTTGGTGGAGTCGCGCCTGATTCGCAGCGATGCGCATCGACAGCACTGGCAACTGCGTCACGGCCCCTTCACCGCAAAGGCGCTGACCGCTCTGCCCAGGGAACACTGGAGCCTGCTGATACAGGGCGCCGATCAATGGCACGAGGGGGTGCGCGAATTGCTGCGCGAATTCGATTTCATTCCCCGCTGGCGCATCGACGATGTCATGATCAGCCTCGCGGCAGAAGGGGGCGGAGTCGGGCCGCATTTCGATTACTACGACGTCTTTCTCGTTCAGGGACTGGGCAAGAAACGCTGGCGTCTCGGCGGGCGTGCGGACAGCAACAGTGCCCTGCTGCCGGACACGGAGCTGCGTCTGCTGCAGCATTTCGAGACCCAGGAAGACTGGATCGTCGAGCCGGGTGACATTCTTTATATTCCGCCCAATATTGCTCACTACGGCGTCGCCATTGGCGACAGCGTGACCTATTCCGTCGGCTTCCGCGCCCCGTCTGCAGCAGAGCTGCTGGACGAATTCTGCGCCGAACTGCTGCCGACCCTGCCGGAGGAGACACGCTACACAGACACCACCGCCCGCCTGCCGGAACAGCCCGGTGAGATCAGCAGCGAGGTGTCCGGACAACTGCGCGACATGTTTCAGGAACTCCTGCAGAACCCGCTGCCACTGACACGCAGCTTCGCACGTTTCATGACACGACCGAAATACCCGGAGCTGTTCGAGGACGACCTGGATGCCAGCGCACAATCGCTGGCAGCAGACCTGCAGGAAGGCGCAGTCCTGCAACGCCATCCCTCGTCCCGCTTCGCGTTTCATCGGCACCCACAAGGTTGCGAGCTGTACGCCGACGGCGAGAGCTTCACCTGCCCGGCTGGACTTGCAGCCCATCTGCCGGCGCTGTGCGATCCCTTCGCGCCGGAGTTGCCCTGGGCAGCCCTGATAAGCGAGGATGAGAGCCACGCGCAACTGATCGTGGCGCTGTATAATCAGGGCAGTCTGTGGATTGCCGATGACGAGGAACAAGAGGAAGACGACGCCTGATGCCAAACCCAGCCCGCCAGACCCCACGCGCACGCCTGCTCCGTCAAGGCACCGCCCTGCTCTGCCTGCTGGGGCTCAGCTTCCTTGCCCAGGCCCAGAACAGTGTGCCCGCCAGTCAGCAGGCCGTCATCGAGATCGTTCGCCTGCAGCACCGCGACCCTGCCGTGGTACGGGCGGCCATCGAACCCCATCTCGATGAGCGCGGCGCCATCAGCCAGATCGACCACAACCTCATCATCAGCACCTCCCGCGCCAATCTCGACGAACTGGAGGCGCTGATCGAACAGGTTGATGTGCCCCTGAAGCGATTTCTGATCCGCGTGGATTTCGACTACGCGACTCCCCGGGTGCAAACCCAGCCGGACGGTGGACTGATTACCACCACCAGCACCCAGGACCTGACACCGGACAATCCCGTGCAGAGCATCGTGGTCAACGAGGGTGAGTACGCCTATTTCAGCCGCAGCGAATCCACGCCGCGCATGAACCCGGTCTTTTCCCCCTGGGGACTGCGCCTGGAACAGGACGCTGCCGAATCACGACAGAGCGTTGCAGTGCGGGCACAGATGACAGGCCAGGATCGCGTCAACGTGGAACTTGCAACCACGTCCACAGAGGCACTGCCCGGCGACCAGACGCAGAGCCAGGTACTGCAGACTACCAGCGAGCTTGCCCTGAACCAGTGGCTGCCCCTGAACACGGCGCGCTTCCGCTATCCGCAGCCCGACAATGGCCTGCAGGTCGTGACCACGCAGTACGAGGGCGGCATTGCCGTGCGCGTTGAGATCATGCCGGACTAAGGGCCTGTTCACTCACCTGAATTACCCGGAAGCCCATCCCATGAGCGTCTATCGACAGCAAACCCTGCCCTATCAGCGTGATTCTGCCCACCTGATCCGGCGGCTTGCCGCCCTGCCCGGCCTCGTCTGCCTGGACAGCGGCCTGGGCGACAGCCCTCATGGCCGCTACGATATCCTCAGCGCCCTGCCGAGCGAGACCCTGCGTACCGCCCCTGGGGCGTCCCCAGCAGAGACCTTTCGCAGCATTGATGCCCTGCTGGCCCGACACCAAGCTGCTTCCCCAGCGGACGCGCTCGCTTCACTGCCGTTTCAGGGCGGTGCCATCGGCTATGTCGGCTACGACGGGGCAAGCCGGGTTGGCCTCTATCACTGGGCAATCATCGTGGACCATCAGGCCCGACAAAGCCGTCTGCTGGCCCTGCCCCAATGTTCCGACGACAACTGGAAGCAGGTACAACAGTGTCTGAGCGCCCCCTTGCAGGAAACGCCCCCGTTCGAGCTGGAGGCGCCGTTTCGCGCAAATTTCACCCAGCAGGAGTACGCCGACGCCTTCGCCCGCATTCAGGACTATATCCACGCCGGGGACTGCTACCAGGTCAATCTGGCACAACGCTTCGCATCTCACTATGCCGGCAACCCGCTGACGGCCTGGCTGCGCCTGCGTACCCACGTCCACAGCCCCTTTGCCGCCTACATGGAAGCCGGTGACGAAACCCTGCTCAGCTTCTCCCCGGAACGCTTTCTGCGCGTACGGGACGGCCAGGTGCTGACGCAGCCGATCAAGGGTACGCGGCGACGCGCGGAAGATCCGACAGAGGACCGTGCGCTGGCCGCGGCCCTGCTGAGCAGTCCCAAGGATCGCGCGGAGAACCTGATGATTGTGGACCTGCTGCGCAACGACCTCGGCACCCTGTGTGCCACGGGTTCTGTGAAAGTGGAGCAGTTGTTCGAGCTGCAGAGTTTCAGCAATGTGCACCACCTGGTCAGCACAATCAGCGCTCGCCTGGACGCAGCGCATACGGCGCTGGCACTGCTGGGCAACTGCTTTCCTGGCGGATCGATTACAGGGGCGCCCAAGAAACGGGCCATGGAGATTATCGAAGAGCTGGAGCCGGATTCCCGCCAGGCCTATTGCGGCACCTTCTTCCATGCGGGATTCAACGGCAGCCTGGATTCCAGCATCCTGATTCGCAGCCTGGTGTGCCGGGATTCAGAGGTGTTCTGCTGGGGCGGAGGCGGCATTGTCGCCGACTCCGAATGCGCCCAGGAATATCAAGAATGCTATGACAAAATAGACAATATAATCAAAAGATTATAGAGTTTATTTAAAGTAGATTTTACTCAGGAATGACGCGCTGACTGCCCTTGGCAAACTCACGCTGCAGATCCTTGTACTCCGTGACCGACGCAAACTGCGGAAACTCCGCAATCACATTGGCAGGTGCACGGAACAACACGCCCACATCCGCCTCGGACAGCATGGTGGTGTCGTTGTAGGAATCCCCCGCTGCCAGCACACGGTAGTTCAAACCGTGAAAGGCCTTCACGCACTGACGCTTCGGGTCTTTCTGGCGCAGTTTGTAATCCACCACCTTGCCACTCTCGTCGGTGATCAGGCGATGGCAGAACAGCGTGGGGAAGCCCAGTTGACGCATCAGCGGCTGGGAGAACTCATAGAAAGTGTCGGACAGAATCACCACCTGGAAGCGCTCGCGCAGCCAGTCGATGAACTCGCGCGCTCCCGGCATGGGGCTCATGCCTGCAATCACTTCCTGAATGTCCGGCAGCCCGAGCTTGTGCTCGTCCAGAATGCGCAGACGCTGCTTCATCAGCACGTCGTAATCGGGGATATCGCGGGTGGTGGCCCGCAGCGCGTCGATTCCCGTCCGTTCGGCAAAACCGATCCAGATTTCCGGTACCAAAACCCCTTCAAGATCAAGACAGACGACTTCCACGCAATACTCCTGGCCCGCAGGCGAATCAAAACGCGTCAATTTACCCACTTCCCCCGGGGCTTGCAAGGCGCAGCGGGTTTACCCACGCAGGCAAATCATAGAGAATGCCACGCAATCATTCCCCGACCACTGTCGTGGCTTCGCGACCGTTTTACGAAGGACATCATGATCACAGCGCAGGACATTGACGCACTCGACAGCGAGTTTCAGACCCAGGAGCCGAAGGAGATTCTTCGCCGCATCCTGAGCGAGGTTCCCAATATCGCCATCTCCTTCAGCGGCGCGGAAGACGTGGCCCTCGTGGTCATGGCCTGGAAGCTGAAAAAGGACATCAAGGTCTTCAGCCTGGACACCGGTCGCCTGCACCCGGAGACCCTGCGCTTCCTGGAACAGGTGCGCAAGCAATACAGCATCGACATCGAATTCCTCAGCCCCGACGGCGAGGCACTGGCGGCCTTCACGAAGAAGAAGGGCCTGTTCAGCTTCTACGAGGACGGCCACGAGGAGTGCTGCGGCATTCGCAAGATCGCCCCGCTGCGCCGCCACCTGCAGGGACTGGATGCTTGGATCAGCGGGCAGCGCAAGGATCAGAGTCCCACGCGCAGCAACGTGCCCGTGGCCCAGGTAGACAAGGCTTTCTCCACAGAGGGGCATACGCTGCTCAAGTTCAATCCCTTCGCCAACTGGAGTTCGCGTCAGGTGTGGGACTACATCCGCATGTTCGATGTGCCCTACAACCCCCTGCACGACCGCGGCTTCATCAGCATCGGCTGCGAGCCCTGCACCCGCCCCGTCGGACCCAACCAGCACGAGCGCGAAGGGCGCTGGTGGTGGGAGGAAGCCACCGCCAAGGAATGCGGCCTGCACAAGGCCAATGTGATTGTCAGCGACCGCTGATCACAGCACCGGAATCTGCACCGACGCAAAGAGCTGATCCACCTCGCTCTGACTGCTGCAGGCCAGTGCCTCGCCAATGCGCTCGTCACTCAGCAGCGGCGCGAACATGGTGACAAAGTCCCGCATGTAACGTCGCAGGTAGGCGCCGCGCCGGAAACTGATGCGCGTGGTGCTGTACTCGAACAGATGGCTCACATCCACCGCGACCAGATCGCGATCGTTCTCGCGCTCCCAGGCCATGCTCGCCACAATGCCAATGCCAACCCCCAGACGCACATAGGTCTTGATCACGTCGGCATCCGCCGCGGTCACAACCACGTGGGGCGACAGGTTCCGGGAACGAAAGGCATCATCCAGCTTGCTGCGCCCCGTAAAGCCGGACACGTAGGTGACAATGGGATAGGCTGCAATGTCCGCAAGCCCCAGCACGGGGATCGACAACAGGGGATGCCCTGCCGGAAGCAGCAACACCCGGTTCCAGCGATAACAGGGCATCATCACCAGATCGCCGACACGCTCCATGGCTTCGGTGGCAATGGCAAAATCCGCTGCCCCCCTTGCCGCCATCTCTGCGATCTGCAACGGTGTGCCCTGATGCATCTGCAGCGATACCTGCGGATAACGCGCCAGGAAGCGGCTGATGACGGCAGGCAACACATAACGGGACTGGGTATGAGTGGTGGCGATGGACAGCGTGCCGGCATCCTCGCTGGCAAACTCCTGGGCAATCTGGCGAATATTGTCCACCCGCAGCAACACATCCCCCGCCGCCTCCAGAATGTGCTCCCCCGCTGGGGTCAGGCCGGTCAGATGCTTGCCGCTGCGCAGAAAGATCTGCACCCCCAGCTCTTCCTCCAGTTGCAGGATCTGTTTGCTGACCCCGGGTTGCGAGGTGTACAGACTCTGCGCGGCAGCCGACACATTCATGCCCCGACGTGCTACCTCCCAGATGTAGCGCAATTGCTGCAGCTTCATGTGGAGCCGCCCGCCTTCGCCGGGACAGCCGGATTGTTCGCGACACCGCTCGGGACATGGCCAGTGGCGACGTGATTGCGGGCGGAATCGCAGTGGGCTTCCTGATCGTCAAAGAACACGTCCGCGTCATAGGCCTGCAGGAAGGGGCCCTTCTCCATGCCGCCGAGGAACAGGGATTCGTCGATGCGGATATTCCAGGCCCGCAGGGTCTTGACCACCCGCTCGTGAGTCGGCGCCGAGCGGGCCGTGACCAGACAGGTCCGGATCGGTGACTCGCCGGGCGGGAACTCCATCTGCAACTGCTGTAGGGCCGCGAGAAAGGGTTTGAACGGCCCGCCGGAAAGTGGCTGATTCGCGGCCAGTCGCTCACTGGCCGTGAACGCCTCCAGGCCACTCGCCTTGTAAATCTTCTCCGCCTCGTCCGAGAACAGCACCGCATCGCCGTCAAAGGCAAACTTCAGTTGTTCCTCATTGCGCGACTGCACCTGGGACGGCAGGATGGTTGCGGCCGCGATGCCGGATTCCAGGGCGTGACGCACATCGCTGCCGTCGGTGGACAGGAACAGGTGCGAGTTGAAGGCACGAATATAGCGATAGGGACTGTCGCCGCCGCAGAATGCCGCCCGGGTGATGCTGAGGCCGTAATGGGCAATGGAGTTGAACACCCGCAGCCCCGTGTCGGCGCTGTTGCGCGAGAGCAGGATCACCTCGACCCGCTCCGCCTTCAGCATACGATTGATGTTGAGCAGCTTGTTGACCAGCCCAAAGGCATCCCCGGGAGCCAGAGGTTCCTCTTCGTGGGTGATCTGGTACTGCTGGTAGGCTTCCAGCCCCTCTTCCTCGAACACCCTGTGGCTCTCGCGCAGGTCAAACAGGGCGCGGGAGGAGATGGCGATCACCAGTTTTTGCGGGCGGTCTGTCATGGCACATCCTTGAAGCGGCGAATGGTGCCCAGTATAGAGCAAAGCAGCGCCGCTGTTGCCTCCTCCTTGCAGGAAAACGCGCCTTGCGGCTTGGATTGCAGTGTCCAGGGCGGCTAGAATCGACGGCTGGCACGACAACAGTGTTCTCTCAGGGACGTCGGAATGCACGAAGAACAACCCAAAGCGAAGAAAGCGCTCGTTCTCTCAGGAGGCGGTGCCCGTGGTGCCTATCAGGTGGGGGTGCTGCGCGCGATCGCCGACCTGCTGCCGCACCAGTCCCCCAATCCCTTCGAGATCATTACCGGCGCCTCGGCAGGTTCGCTGAATGCTGCAGCCGTTGCCAGCAGTGCGCAGCGCCTGCGCACCGGCGTGCGCGCGCTTGAATACGTGTGGAAAAGCATCAGCAGCGACCAGGTCTACCGGCTCGATTCAGGCGGTCTGATCAGCAATGCCTCGAACTGGGTGTTCTCCTTCCTCAGCAACCGCCGCCGCAACACGCCAACCTCCCTGCTGGACAATGCCCCACTGGAGGCCCTGCTGACCAAGGTCATCAAGTTCGACCGCGTGTCACGCAATATCGAGCGGGGGTTTCTGGAGGCGCTGGCGGTCACGGCGTCCGGCTACAGCAGCGGCGAATCGGTGTCTTTCTACCAAGGGGTAGAACGCCTGAAGAACTGGGAACACCCACACCGCATGGGCATTCGCACGCAATTGACCATCGAACATCTGATGGCTTCCACGGCAATCCCCACCCTGTTTCCTGCGGTGCGCATCAATCGCGAATACTTCGGCGACGGCGCCATCCGCCAACTGGCGCCGCTCAGCCCGGCGATCCAACTGGGCGCCGACCGCATTCTGGCCGTGGGTGTCAGCAGCCGCTCCCGACGCCCGGAGAAGGGTATGGAGCCCACACATCCGTCGCTGACCCAGATCCTCGCCCACATCCTCAACAGCGCCTTCGTCGATACCATGACCAATGACGTCGAAAACCTGCGCCGCTGCAACAAGATGGTGCCCCTGATTCCCCCGGAGCTCGCCCAGAAGGACCGGGCCCTGAACCTGCGCAACATCGATCTGCTGGACATCAACCCCAGCGAAAACCTCAACGACATCGCCTCCGACTACTTCGACGATCTGCCCCGCGCCCTCAAGCTGTTCATTCGCGACGCCGGCTCCAGCACCGTGTTGAGCCTGCTCATGTTTGAAAAACGCTACTGCAGCCGCCTGATCGAACTGGGCTACAACGATGCCATGGCGAAGGAACAGGAAATCCTCGCGTTCTTCCAGGAGGCCTGAACCTCAGGCCTCCCCGACACCGCAGCGCAGACCCAGCCCGCCAAGCCCGCAATACCCGTTGGGATTCTTGCCAAGGTACTGCTGATGGTAGTCCTCTGCGTAATAAAACGTATCCAACAACTTGATTTCAGTAGTAATTTCTCCGAACCCAGCGTCTGCGAGACGCTCCTGGAAACCCTGGGCGCTACGCCGCGCCGCCTCCAGTTGTTCCGCGCTCGTGGCATAGATCGCCGAGCGGTACTGGGTACCACGATCGTTGCCCTGCCGCATGCCCTGGGTCGGATCGTGACTCTCCCAGAACAGCGCCAGCAGACGCTCATAGGACACGATACCGGGGTCAAAGAAAACCTGGACGACTTCGGTGTGCCCGGTGTAGCCACTGCACACTTCTTCATAGGTGGGATTCGGGGTAATCCCTCCCGCATAACCGACGGCAGTGCTGTAAACCCCCTCCTGACGCCAGAACACCCGCTCCGCGCCCCAGAAACAGCCCAACGCAAAGACCGCCTGTTGCATGCCTGCGGGCATCGGCGGCTGCAGCGGATGTCCATTCACGTAATGGCGATTGCGCACCGGCATGGGAGTATCCCGCCCCGGCAAGGCAGACTCCGGGGTCGGCAGTATCATCGGTTTACCAGAAATCATCGTCTCTCCTGTCTTGTCATCTTCCCTAACGCGGCACCAAAACCCACAAATTTCGTGGGCAACGTCGGCTTGAATGCCCGAGGTCATTCAGGCATTATCGCCAATTAAATTTCAGTCGGGCCTGCCTGCGAAACCCTGCACCTGAACACACCGGTGAACCAGGGCTGGCGAGCTGCGTTAAGGCAGTATACGCCCTCGCAGCGCCACCGGAATCCCCTCCCCGATCTGAGACTAAACGCCCTACAATAATCAAGACTGAAACCTGAAAGGAAGTGCCATGAGTTCCGCCCTGATGAGCAATTACGGTAACCCCGAACTGGAGTTTGAGCGCGGCCAGGGCTGCTACCTCTATACCCCCGAGGGAGAGCGTTATCTGGATTTCACCATGGGCATCGCGGTGAACTGCCTGGGACATTGTCACCCCCATCTTGTCGCCGCACTGCAGGAGCAGTCCACCCGCATCTGGCACAGCTCCAATCTGTTCCGCATTCCGCAGACCGAAAGACTCGCAAAACGACTCGTTGAGCTGACCTTTGCCGATAAGGTGTTTTTCAGCAATTCCGGCACCGAGGCAGTGGAAGCCGGCTTCAAGATCATGCGCCGCTATCACTACAGCCGGGGCGACAAGGAGCGGGTGCGCATCATCGCCCTCACCCAGTCTTTCCATGGCCGCACCCTCGCGCCCATCGCCGCGTCCGCCAACCCTGCGCACATGGAAGGTTTTCTGCCGGGGGATACCGGTTTCGATCAGGTACCTTTCGGTGACATTCATGCACTGCGGGCTGCGATTACGGACAAGACGGCGGGTGTGATTCTGGAACCGATTCAGGGCGAAGGCGGCATTCGCCTGACCCCGTTCGAGTATCTGCTGCAGGTGCGCGAACTGTGTGACGAGATGGGCATTCTGCTGATGTTCGACGAGGTGCAGTCCGGCGTGGGACGCTCCGGGTATCTGTATGCCTACCAGGCTTCGGGCATTACTCCCGACCTGCTGGCCTCCGCCAAGGGGCTCGGCGGCGGCTTCCCCATCGGGGCCTGTCTGGCAACAGAGCGCGTCGCCGCCCCCATGGTGGCAGGCACGCACGGCAGCACCTTCGGCGGCAACCCGCTGGCGACTGCCGTAGGCAATGCCGTGCTCGACGTGATTACCGCCGATGGCTTCCTGCGTTCGGCCATGGAAAACGCCGCTTACCTGCGCACGGGGCTGAACCGGCTGATTACGACTTACCCCGAGGTGCTGGCGGAAGTGACCGGCATGGGCTATATGATCGGTCTCAAGTGTGTCAGCAGTAACGCAGACCTGATCAAGACCCTGCAGAAGAAGCGACTGCTGGCAGTAAAGGCCGGTGGCAATTCCATCCGCCTGTTGCCACCGCTCAATCTGACCCGGGATGAGATTGATGAGGCCCTTGCCATTCTGGAATCGGCCTGCGCAGAGATCAAGAGTACGCCGGCAAGCTGATGAAACCCATCCAAGAGCATCCCTCAACACAGATCGCCGAAGACGAACTCTGGTCCTTGATCAGACTCTACGCCGACTATTACTGGCAGGAGAACACCTCCTTCCAGTGCACCGGGATGCGCTTGTCCTCCGAGCACAAGGAGAGTGAAAACCCCCTGCGGGAACTGCAAGACTCCACTTTGTGGGACATCGGCTGCCTTGTTACCGGGCGCGGACAAAGCTGGCGCCAGCACCTGACAGACCGCAAACTGCAACGGGAGTTTCACGAACTGATCTGCAGGCTTCCAGCTTCCTCCGACAGCAAACGCGAACCGCTGTACATCAGCATCAGTGGCCGCCCCCGCTTCGGCGAGAAAGGAGAATTCCTGGGCTATCACTGCCTTGCCCGGGAGATCACGGAGCAGATTGAAACCGAGAACTCCCTGCGCCGCTTCCGCGCCGCCATGGACATGTCCGGCGACATGATCTACCTCGTGGATCGCAAGACCCTGTTGTATCTGGACGTGAACGACACGGCCTGGAAAAGCTCCGGCATGACACGCGAGGAACTGCTCAGGTCCGGCCCGCTCGACTCCCTGCAGCAAGAGACCCGCGAAGCACTTGAACGTCGCTACGACCGACTGATTATTGAAGGCGGCACCAGCCGGATCGAACACGAAGCCACCGACCCGGACGGCAAGCAGGTTTATCTGGAGACCTACAGCCGCGCCAGTTGCATCGACGGCAACTGGATTATCATTGCCGCCACTCGCAACGTGTCACGCCGCAAGCGAATGGAAGCCACTACCCAGCGCCTGCACCGCATGTACTCTTCCCTGTCGGAAACCAATGCCGCCAGCCTGCGCGCGGTCTCGGAAGAGAGTCTGTATCACAGTGTCTGCGAGGCTGCGCTCAAGGGAGGCAAATTTGCCATCGCCTGCATCTTCGCCCCGGACGACGCTGGCAATCTGGTCGCCGTTGCCTATGCGGGCGAGCAAACCGGTGGACTGAAGGAAGTCATCGTTCCCCTGGACCCGACAGACGAACGCGCACAGGGATTGATCGGCACCGCCTATCATTCGGGCCAGGCCTGTATCAGCAATGATTTTCTTGCCGACCCGCGTACAACACCGTGGCATCACCTGGGCGAGAACGATCGCGTGGCCAGTGCCGCCACCTTCCCGCTGCGCCGCCATGAAGAGTCCGTTTCCGTGCTGTTGTTCTATTCCGTCGAAAAGAACATCTTTGACGAAGAACTGGTCAAACTGCTGCAGAGCATGGCGGACAACGTGTCTTTCGCGCTGGAAAATTTCAGCAACGAGCGAGAGCGCCGAAAAGCAGAAGAAGTGCTGCGCGAGAGCGAAGAACGCTTCCGCAGCCTGACCCATCTTTCCTCGGATTTCTTCTGGGAAATGGACCACGATTTCCGCATGCGAACCTACGAGGGACGCATCGTGGGCGACAGCAACATGCAGGCCGTGGCAGCCATCAAGGGACGCACCCTGTGGGGGTTTGACAGCCTGGTCTGCAACACTGGCACCTGGGAAGAACTGGAGGAGCGGCTGCATCAACACGAACGCTTCAAGGACATAGAAATCAGCTTCACCAACTCCGAGGGTGTTGTCTACCATCTGTCCATGAACGGCGAACCGGTATTCACACGCGACGGCGAGTTCCAGGGCTATCGCGGCATCGCCCGGGACATCACGGAACGCCGACGCATTTCAAATCACATTCAGTACCTGGCCACCCACGACAACCTTACCGGTCTGCCGAACCGCACCAAGTTCAATGAGCTGCTGGAGAACAATGCCCGTCTGGCCGAACGTTACAAGGACAGGGCTTTCGCGCTCTTCTTCCTCGACGTGGATCGCTTCAAGAAGGTCAATGATACTTACGGTCATCATATGGGGGATGCCCTGCTTCAGGAGATTGCGAAGCGGATGCAGAAACCGCTGCGAACGACGGATATCGTGGCTCGCCTGGGAGGGGATGAGTTTGTGATTCTGGTCAACGCCGTGAATGATCGTGCCACCATCACGAAAGTCGCCAGCAATGTGTTGAAGGCGTTCAGCGGCGGTGTGACTATCGGCGGAGTGCACTGCGACATTTCCGTCAGTATCGGTATCAGTGTCTTCGGCGTCGATGCCTTCGATGAGGAAACCCTGCTGCAACATGCCGATGCAGCCATGTACATGGCCAAGCAGGACGGCAAGGACAATTTCTGTTTCTATGAAGTGCCGGCAGAATCAGCCCAGGCTTCATAGCCACCGTCCAGACTGTAGATCTCCTCAAAACCTTTGTGGGCAAAATAGGCTGCCGCACCCTGGCTCGCGTGGCCGTGGTAGCAGCACACGATCAGAGGACGTGTACAGTCGGCTTCCTCCAAGAACTCCCCCACCATGTCCCCCGGCAGATGTATCGCCCCTGGGATGCTGCCTTGTGCATAGGATTCGGCGTCCCGGATATCCACCACCAGGGCATTGCGCGCAATCAGTTCCTGTGCCTTTGCCACATCGATTCTTGTAAAAGCCATTTTCTATTTCCCCCAGCCAGCATGGATCAAGATTGGAAAAGGCAGTAAGCTTTTCCTTTTTGTTATTTCACGAACGAGAGAGTGCCATTCATGAGTCTTGCCGACGATCAGGTCCATTTCTGGAATTTCATACTGCAGGCGGCGGAGGCACTGGAGGCCAATGCCGACAGCGCTGCCAGAGAGACCCTGCTGGAACAGCTCGGCACACTCAATGAGGCTTTCTCCGGTCTCGCCGACCCGGTAGATCACTACGAACCTTACGTCGTTCTCAGACTCAGCGCGGCCATCACCGAGTGTCTGCGTCGAGAGCAGACACCCGACTGATCAGGCCACCTCAATCTGTTCAAAACCGGTCACCACGGGATGAGTGGTTTTCACCCTGACCCGCTCGGGATCGAGGGAGGTGTCCTGTGGACGAATCACCCAGGTGGTTCTCATCCCCGCCGCCTCTGCCGCGTCCAGTTCATCCTTGTCGTCCGAAATGAACAGGATGCACTCCGGCTCCAGGGCGATCGCCTGCGCAATATTGGCGTAGGTCTGCACATCGCGCTTCTCTCCCATGGTGGTGTCGAAATACCCGGAAAACAGCAGGCGCATATCGCCGAAATCGGAAAAGCGGAAATACAGTTGCTGAGCCTTGATGGAGGCGGAGGAAAACGAATAAAGATTGCATTCGCGATCCTGCCACTTCTGCAGCACTTCCGGCACATCGGCGTAGACATGGGCCTGGAACAAGCCCTGTTTATAGGCACGCTCCCACACCATGCCCTCCAGAAGCTTCAGGTCGGCATCGTCCTTGTCCTCGCGAATCCACTGCTGCAGCAGTTTGACGAAGCCTTCCGTGTTGTGCAGTGCAAGGCCTGTCCTGTCACCGATACGAACCAGAATCCGCATGACATCACGCTCCTCGTGATGTTCACGGATAAAATTTCCGATCTGCTTCAGTGCATAGGGAAACAGCACATTGTGGACAAAGCCGATACTGCTGGTCGTGCCCTCAATGTCTGTAACGATTGCGACAATCTTCATCAATTCTCCAGTCGCGAGGCTGGCTCGGCGATCAAGGGTTCCACATCACCGTCGCATCGGTGACAGGAGTTTGTAAATCCGTGGTGCCTTGCCTGGCACATGTCTGTCAGTAGTTCTGTCTGCAGTGCTATCTACAGTTCTGTCCGTACCCATCTGAGTCAGGCCCCGCGATCTTCCCGTCAGGAAAATCATGCCTCATCATGGCGCACCAATGCAGGCAACTCATGGCCAAAATGGGGGGCTTCACCCTCTTTTTCAATCAAGCAGGAATCGGGCCATGCATCAGCGTCTTGTAAGGTGATGCGCCGGGGTGCTCCGCGTGCGGACTGTCGGGGCCGCGAGAGGCGCGATTATAGCCCGATTTCAGTCCAAGGTGCTCACCAGGCCCTTCAGGTACAGGCTTTCCGGAAAAGGCAGCCCTACCGGATGATCTTCGGCCTGGTGCAGGTAATGCAGAATCTGCCCGTGACGCCCGGCATCCAGTACCGCATCCGCCGTGATCTTCTGGAACAACGGCATATCGATGGCCCCGGAGCAGGAAAAATTCACCAGCAGGCCCCCGGGTTCCAGCAGCGCACTGGCCTGCAGCGCGATGTCCTTGTAGGCGCGGGCAGCTTTCTTAAACTGCACCTTGGTTTCCGCAAACTTGGGCGGGTCGAGCACAATCAGGTCAAAACGCCGCTGCTGGTGGCGGAACTCCCGCAACAGATCGAACACATTGGCGGTGAGATTGTCATACTGCGCCGGGCTGAAGCCATTGCGCGCGAAATTGGCGGCAGCCAGCTCCAGGGACGGCGCCGATGAATCCACATTCAGCACATGTTCGGCGCCACCGGCCAGGGCGGCGATGCCAAAGCCGCCGGTGTAGGCAAAGCAGTTCAGTACCCGACGCCCCTGGCAAAGACGCCGGACCATCTCCCGGTTGTCATACTGATCGAGATAAAAACCGGTTTTGTGCCCATGCTCGATGCTCAGCCCGTACAGTCTGCCCTGTTCATTGATTTCCACGATCGCGGGCGGCGCCTCTCCCCACAGCAGGCCCTGGGACGGTGGCAGGCCCTCGTGCTTGCGCGCGGCGGCGTCGGAGCGCTCATAAATGCCGCGACACGGAAACAGTTCGCGCAGATGCTGCACGATCTCGGCCTTCCACACCTCCACCCCGGTAAACATGAACTGACAGACCAGATAGTCTCCGTAGCGATCCACCACCAGCCCGGGAATTTCATCGGACTCGGCATACACCAGGCGGCAGGCAGTGCGCCGGGGATCGTTCAACAGGGCGCTCCTACGGGCGATGGCGCGTTGCAGCCGGGCCCGCAGGAACGCGGAATCGATCGTGTCAGACGCCGCGAAACTCCACATCCGTGCCCGAATCTGCGAGCTGGGTGAATACGCGGCGAGCCCAAGCGCCTGCCCACCCGCGTCCACAATCCTGACCGTCTCCCCGGCTTCAGGCGAACCGCTGACGCGGGCAATGGCGCCGGAAAATACCCAGGGATGTCGTCGCAGCAGGGAGGACTCGCGTCCCTTGTTCAAGTGCAGAGTGTGCATTGGTGTACTCAGAGTGTCAGGCGGGCAAACAAAGCGGCAATTTTACTCTGTTTGCCCCGGCCTCAAAAGCCGTTTGAGCAGAACGTGCTGGTAACGCCCAAGCGAGCGGTAAGGTTCCTGCCGGGAAAGTTCGAGCTCCAGCGCCAACAGCCTGTCCTGTGGCATGGCCCGCCCCTCCGGCGTCAACAGGAAATCGTGAAACACCCGGATACCGCTATGGCAGAGCAGCTCCCATGGCCCTTGCCCGAGGGTCTGCAACACCCACGCCGGGTCCAGGGGTCGCGTCGGCGTCAGGCTTCCTGCGCTGGGCTTGAAAGCCCCATCGAGAATCGGGGGGCGCCTGCCGCGCAGCAGGTTCTTCATGATCAGCCCATGCCGGTTATAGAAACTCAGGGACAGATGCCCCCCGGGGAGCACCAGATCAGACAGCAGCCCCAGCAGGCCTGCCTGGTCGGCCACCCACTCCAGCACGGAGTGACAGATCAGCAGATCATAGGGCGCCTCGCGGCCCTCCCGAACCTCTCTGGCCAGATCCTGAACGCTGCCGTGCACGTAGCGGATGCCTGCGACACCTGCCGTTTCGGCCGCATCTCGTGCCAGTTGCAGCATTTCCTCAGAAATATCACACAGGGTTAATTCGTGACCGTCGGCGGCAAAGGGCAGACTGAACTGGCCCTGGCCTCCGCCAGCATCAAGAATCCGCAGCACAGTGCCACGCGGAGTCTGGGGCAGGCATTCGGCAAAGTCCCGTCGCAGCACCGACAGACGAATCTCGCCCTTGAGTCCGCCATAGACATTGCGCGCAAAACGCGGCGCCAGGTCATCAAAATTGCGGTCCGTGTCCAGAGACACGGGCGTGCGCCGCCGGGGAGTCTCTGGCTTCAATTGACGGGCTGCCCCTCGGTGTCCAGGGTCACCATGGGATAGCCCAGTGCGGCCAGGCTCTCGCCCACCACACTCATGTCCCCCACCACCAGCAGGCTCATGCGCTCGAATGGGAGTCTTTCCCGTGCCAGGGCGTCGATCTCATCCTTGCTGATGGAGTTGATGATTGCGCTCTGCTGCTTCACAAAGTCGGCAGGCAGATCGTAGCGCAGCATCCTGCCAAGAAAGCCCGCTTTCTGTCCCGGGGTTTCGTAATTCAGGGCATCGCTCTGCCCAATCGCCGAGCGGGTGAACTGCAACTCCTCGTCGGTGATGCCATTGTCGCGGTAATTCACGATCTCGTTCACAAACTGCACGACAGAATCTGCGGTGCTGTCCATGCGCACACTCGCAGAGGCCGTGAACGGCCCGGGTATCTCGGTACTGGAAAAGAAGCTCCTGGCACCGTAGGTATAGCCCTTGTCTTCGCGCAGGTTGAGATTGATGCGACTGCTGAAGGCCGAACCCAGCACGTAGTTCATCAACTGGCTGCGGTAATACTCGCCCGTGGCGTCATAGGGCATGTCCGTCAGATACCCCACGCGAATTTCCGCCTGCGCAATGCCGGGCTTGTCGACCACATACAGGGTGTTGGTTTCAATGTCTGGCGGTGTCGGCTGCTCACGCAGGGTCAGCCCCGCCACAGGCAACTGATTGAGGAAATCCAGCCCGTCCAGAATGGGCTGCTGTTCCACGTCTCCCACGACGACAATCTGCAGGCCGGCCGTCGCCAGGCTCGCCTTAGCAAAGGCCTGCACGTCAGCAAGACTCAGCGACTCCAGCGTCCCGATACGCCCCTCCATGGGGACTGCCAGGCTGTGATCCGGCCCGTAAAGCAGGCGGTCAAACACCTCACCGGCGATGCTGGAGGGGCGCTCGCGCGAGGCCTGCAGCGATTCAATCTGCTGACGACGCAGGCGCGTCAGGTCCTCTTCCGTCAGCTTCGGCTGCAGCAGTCGTTCCTGCAACAGCGCCAGTGTGGCGGGCAGGTTGCGGCTAAGCGCATTGACCGAGACCACCATGCCGGATTCCCCGGCATTGACGTTGATGCGTGCCCCCAGCTTCTTCAGCTCCTGCTCGAAGGCCTCGGCCGTATGTTGCTCAGTGCCCTCCTCCAGCATCGAGGCCGCCAGACTGGCAATGCCATAATTGTCTTCATTTTCGGCCAGGTGTCCCCCGACGAAATTCAGGCGCAGGGCCACCGTGGGAATCTCATCGCTTTGGGTGCCGATCACCTGGGCGCCATTGGCCAGTTGCGCGCGCCAGAACGGCGGCACCTCGACCAGAGGCGCCTGCCCGGGCACGGGGCGCAGGCTGCGGTCAAAGCTGTCGTGCACCGGGCGCGGCTCCATCGTGTCCAGACTGGAATCTGTCACGCGAATGGCCGACACGGGCGTGAAGTCATCCGGCTGTACCGGTGTGTCGGGCCTGTTTCGCGCCAGCACACTGAGGATCACCGCCGGCTTGTCGGCGATATACTCCTCGAACACCCGCAATACATCCTCCTTGCTCAGGCTGCGCAGGGCATTCAATTCCTGGGCAAGATAATTGGGATCGTCCACAAGGTAGTCATAAAGAGCGAGACGCGACGCCTTGCCCTGAACGCTCGCCAGGCCGTTGATCAGGCTCGCCTCGGTTTCTCCCTTGAAGGTTTCCAGGTCCTCGTCAGCAATCGCATCAATATTGAAGTCGGCCAGCATCTGGTGAATCTCGTCCACAAACGGACCGAGGTCGTCAGCGGGATAGGCCTGTATCTCCAGGGTGAAGAAGCCGCCCAGCTCCTGGGCACTGTTGGATGCACTCGCGTCCACCGTTCTGGCCGAAGCGACGAAGCGCTGATAGAGCAGGGAATTCCTGCCGCCACCAAGAATGCTGGCCAGCGCTGCAAGCGGCACACGGTCGGGGTGCGCATAGGGCACGGTGGGATAGGCGATCTCCAGCAAGGGAAACCGGATGTTGGGATCGACGTAGGAGACGTGACGATCCCTGTCCAGCGTGATGGTCTCGGGCTGTGCGCGTTCGACGGCCGGGCCTTGCGGAATGCTGCCGAAATACTTGTCGATCATCTGCAGCGTCTGCTGCTCGTCCAGATTGCCCGCGACAATCAGCGTGGCATTGTTGGGGCCATACCAGCGCAGGAAAAAGTGCTTGAGATCATCCAGCGTGGCGGCATCCAGATCCTCGGGATAGCCGATCACCGGCCAGGAATACGGATGACCGCTGGGGTAGATCGCGGAAATCAGTTTTTCGTAGACACGGCCGTAGGGACGGTTCTCCACGTTCTGGCCGCGCTCGTTCTTCACCGTGGCGCGCTGAATCTCGAATTTTTCCTGGGTGACCGCCTCCAGCAGAAAGCCCATGCGATCGGCCTCCAGCCACAGCGCCGTTTCAAGCTGATTGGAGGGCACGGTCTGGAAATAATTGGTGCGGTCGGTACTGGTGGAGCCATTCATGCTGCCACCGGCCTCGGTGATAATGCGGAAATGTTCGTCGTCGCCCACGTGGGCAGACCCCTGGAACATCATGTGTTCGAAGAAATGGGCAAAACCGGAGCGGCGGGGTTCCTCGCGGGCAGAGCCCACATGGTAGGTGATGTTCACATGCACCAGGGGGTCGGAGTCGTCTTCGTGCAGCAGCACGGTGAGCCCGTTGGGCAGCACGTATTTTTTGTAGGGAATGACAATCTCGCCGTCATCGCGGGACACTGTCTCGACCAACTGATAGTTCCCGGCCGGTGCGCTGGCCGCGACCTGCTCCGGCGCCTGCGTGGCGCTGTCCTGCTGTGGCGAACAGGCCAGCAGCATCGTTGCCAGCAGTCCCGACAATCCCCAAATCCCGATCTGTTTCTTCACCTTGCATGCCCTCCCCGGCACTGCCATCCATACAGGCTCTGCCCGGTTATATCGCGTTCCCACGCAAAAGGCCAGACAGCTCAGGCCGCGACACGGCGATCACCCCGCACCACCAGCAACAGCGCCATCACCGTCAGTGCCGTGCCCGCAAGCGTCATCGGCGTAATCAGCTCGTCGAACAGGATCCACGCCATGAGCGCGGTGGTCGGCGGTGTCAGATACAGCAGGCTTGTCACCTTGGTAGCGGCGCCGTCGCGGATCATGATGAAGAGCAGAGAGATGGCCCCGATGGACAGCGCCAGAATCGACCAAAGCAGCGACGCAATCATGGGCAGTTGCCAGTCGATGACCCGGGTCTCGAAGAGGAACATGAAGGGCAGACAGACCAGCGCCGAGGCGCTGAACTGGATAATGGACCCGGCGCGCAGATCGAAGCTTGCGCAGTAGCGCTTCTGATAGAGAGTGCCCAGCGTAATGCAGGCCAGTGCCAATGCCGAGAGCAGCAGGCTGCTCACGCTCAGGCCGGTCAGGGAGAGTTTCGCGGCGACCACCATGGCCACCCCCGTCAGACCAACCAATAGCCCCAGCCACTGACGCCCACTGACCCGCTCTGCGACCAGAGCGGAAAGCCACGCGGTAATAATCGGCTGCAACCCCATGATCAGCGCAACAAGGCTGGCAGACATGCCCAGTTTCACTGCCGCCCACACGCCGCCAAGATAGCCGGCCTGCAACAGGATGCCCGCCACCGCAATATGCAGAATCTGGGTGCGTGCAGGCCAGCGCGCGGGCCACAGCAGGACAACCGGCCCCATCACCAGCAGTACGCCGACGAAGCGAAGAAACAGGAAGGTCATGGGTTCTGAATATGGCATTCCATAACGGGCCACAATGAAGCCCGTACTCCAGACCAGAACGAAGAGCACCGGAATGAAACGATGGGCGGAGGCAGCCATAAATTCAGCCCGTAGTGCCGACCCGCAAGGCCGGCGAAGCAAGGACACAGACGTCGTTGATGCGGCGACTACAGCAGCGGTTCATACAGTTCCTGCACATAACGCGACACCGCTTCCTCCCAGGTGAAACGGACGTTGGAGGCATTGCGTTTCAGCGACTGCCACACCGCAGGTTTGGCCGTGGTGGCACAGGCAGTACGCACAGTGCTGAGCATGTTTTCCGCTTGCTCCCGTGGCGTATCCCCGGCAAAGGCGAAGCCATTGACCCCGTCCTGCACCGTATCCTTCAGCCCGCCCACATGGTGCACAACACAGGGGGTCCCCGCCCGCATGGCCAGCATCTGGCTGATGCCACAGGGTTCAAAACTGCTGGGCATCAGGAAGAGTTCACCCGCTGCGTAGATCGCATCGGCCAGTTCCTCGGAGAATCCGCGCAGGAACAGAAAATTGTCGTGGCGGGCCATGGCGGAGGTGAAAAAATGCTCGTAGTGCTCATCGCCGCTGCCGATCATGATGAAGGTGCCGTCCCCCAGCTCCTGCAACATACGCTCCAGCGCGTTGCAGTCTCCCCCATGACCATCGCTCACATTTTCCATGAACAGGCGCGCCTTCTGCCCCGTCACCCGGCCCACAGACGTAAGCGTGGTGCTGACCGGTTTGCGGCGTCGACGCCAGCGGGCCAGGCGAAGCTGCGCATAAAAATGAGCGGCGGGCACGTAATGGCGGTCACCAACCCAGTCCATCAGGGACGATTCGATCAGGTCCAGCAACTGCGCGCGGGAGCGATGCGGCGCCGGTGCCTTCTCGTAGTCGCAGCCATTGAGAATGCCGATCAGCCTGCCAGCATCGTGAACGCGATTCAGATCGGCCTCCAGCCCTTCTCCGCCAATAAAGCCGTGGGCATGGTCGGTAGGAATCAGAATCTCGCGCGCATAACTCGGCGACACCGCGTGCACACGGTCAGAGAGATTGATGCCGGCGCGCATCAGGTTCACGCAGTCCCAGTGATTGGGGTCCTGAATCAGTGTCAGGTCCGGCACCAGTTCGGGGAACCAGTGATGCAGCGAGGAGGAATGTCCCGACAGGGGGCGCACGCCCTGCAGGGAAAGATTGTGAATCGAGTACACCACCGGCACTGCACGCATGGCCTTGTAAGCAGGCATGTAACGACGCAGTATCGCCACCAGCGCCGCATGCCAGTCGTGCAGATGCAGCACATCCACTGCCTCGAAACGGTTTTCGACCAGCGCCTGGCAGACAGCCACACAGAAGAGTGCAAACTTGTGCGCGTCGGTGGCGAACGGACCGAAGTGATCGTTGCAGTAGATGGAGCCTTCTCCGCAGGCGGCAAAGCCCGGGTGCTCCAGCACGTAATGGGTGACACCGCCCGCCTTGCGGCGACGCGGCGCCTTGTCTTCCACGCGGAAAATGGCCACCGTCTCCGTGACCCCGCAGAACGGCACCTGCACCGATCCCAGGAGGCTGCTGGGGTTGCGCCGTGCCAGCGACTGATAGCCTGGCATGATGACACTGACATCGTGCCCGTGCCTCGCCAGAGCCATCGGCACGTCGCGAATGACGTCGCCGATGCCCCCTACCTTGCCACCCAGCAGTGCGCCGTTCTCGGCGGCAATCATTGCAATATGCATGCGTCCCTCAGCAGACTGTTGTCAGATCCCACCCACAGACTGCCCCAGCATGGCGCGCGTCACCAGGGTGACCCCCTTCGGCGTCACCCGGAAACCTCTGGCGAGGTCGGCCTCGCGGTCGTAGCCGATCACAATGCCTTCGGGCACCGTGCAGCCCCTGTCGATGATGACCTTTCGTAATTTGCAATGGCGCTCAATCACCACATCGGGCAATACCACCGCCTCTTCGATCGTCGAATAGGAGTGGATGCGCACATTCGAAAAGAGCACGGATTTTCGCACCATTGAGCCGGAAATAATACAGCCGCTGGAGACCAGGGAATCAATCGCCGCACCGCGACGGTCATCGTCGTCAAACACAAATTTGGCGGGAGGCAACTGCTCCTGGAAGGTCCAGATCGGCCAGCGCGGATCGTACAGGTTCAGGGGGGGCGATGGCGCCGCCAGCTCCATGTTGGCCAGCCAGTAGGAATCCAGATTGCCCACGTCGCGCCAATAGGCCGCCTGGTCTTCGGTCGGATCGACGAAGCGGTAGGCCACCACCTTGTGATCGGCGATGATGGACGGAATGATGTTCTTGCCAAAATCGTGGTCCGACCCGGCATTCTTCGCATCCTTGCGCAACTGCTCGAACAGGAACTCTGTCTTGAACACATAGTTGCCCATGGACGCCAGGCAGAGGTTCGGGTCTTCCGGCACCGGGTCCGGGTGCTTCGGTTTTTCCTGGAACGCGAGAATGCGCTGATTGCGATCAACGCTCATCACCCCGAAGTTGCCAGCCGCCTCGGCAAGCGGTACCGCCATGCAGGAAACCGTCATGTCCGCGTCGTGCTCGGCATGGAAGGCCAGCATGTCACCGTAGTCCTGCCGGTAGATATGGTCGCCGGAAAGAATCATCACGTACTCGGGAATCTCGCCGCGAATAATGTCGATGTTCTGAAACACCGCATCCGCCGTGCCCATATACCAACTGTCAGAGTGACGCTGCGAGGCAGGCAGAATCTCCACGCCCTCCCCCAGCTCCTTCTTGAAGTGCCCCCAGCCACGCACCAGATGCTTGATGAGGGAGTGCGCCTTGTACTGGGTCACGACCCCGATGCGGCGCACGCCGGAATTGATGCAGTTGGACAGGGGAAAGTCGATGATGCGGAACTTGCCCCCGAAGAACAGCGCAGGTTTCGCGCGCCAGTCGGTCAGCTCATGCAGGCGCGAGCCCCGCCCTCCTGCAAGAATCAGGGCGTAGGTGTTGCGAGTCAGTTTACTCACATAACGTGGGCCATGGTCGATCATAATCACCTCACTCAGGGTTCGATTTACTTCACTGGCAATCCCCAGATGTCCTGCGCGTAACTGCGAATCGTGCGGTCACTGGAGAAAAATCCGCTCGCGGCGGTATTCAGAACGCTCATGCGCTGCCATGCCTCGGCGTCCTGGAACAGGTCGCCGACGCACTGCTGCGCGTCTACATAACTGCGAAAATCGGCGGCGGTCAGCCACTGGTCGGACGGGCTGCGGATGCTGTCAACGATCGGCGTAAACAGCCCGGGTTCCGACGGATTGAAGAAGCCGGATTCCAGCAGTTGCATGGTGGCGGCCAGATCCTTGTCTGCGGCGATGACCGCCGAAGGATCGTAATGGCTGCGCACTTTCGCCACCTCGTTTGCATGCAGACCGAACAGGAAGAAGTTTTCCTCCCCTACTTCCTCGCGAATCTCGATATTGGCGCCGTCCAGGGTGCCAATGGTAATGGCGCCGTTCATCATGAACTTCATGTTGCCGGTGCCGGACGCCTCCTTGCCTGCCGTGGAGATCTGCTCGGACAAATCGGTTCCCGCGCAGATGATTTCCATCACGGTGACCCGATAATTGGGCAGGAAGGCCACGCGCAGAAAGGGCTTCGCACGTTCATCGGCATTGATAACGGCGGCCACGTTGTTGACCAGCTTGATGATCAGTTTCGCCATGAAATAACCCGGCGCCGCCTTGCCACCGATCAGGACGCAGCGCGGCACCATGCCTTCCGTCTCGCCGCGCAGGATGCGCGCATAGAGATGAATCACATGCAGCACATTCAGCAATTGCCGCTTGTACTCATGGATGCGTTTTACCTGCACGTCGAACAGCATGTCGGTATCAAAATCGACATCGCACTTCAGCTTCACCAGCTCGGCGAGGCGCGCCTTGTTCTGCGTGCGGATCTTTGCCCACTGCTTGCGGAACCGCGCCTTGTCGGCGTGGGGTTTCAGCTCGGCGAGACGATCGAGATCGGTTTCCCAGCCAGCACCGATCGTATTCGTAATCAGCTCGCCCAGACGGGGGTTGCAGAAGGCCAGCCAGCGGCGCGGTGTGACGCCATTGGTCTTGTTGTTGAATTTCTCCGGCCACAGATCGTGAAACTGACGGAACAGGCCCTCTTTCAGCAGATCGGTATGCAACGCGGCGACGCCGTTGACCGAAAAGCTGCCGACGATGGCGAGGTGCGCCATGCGCACCTGTGGCTCCGCCCCCTCCTCAATCAGGGACAACTGGTTCAACATGGCGCCATCACCCGGCCAACGCTGCGCCACCAGGGCCAGGAAGCGGGCATTGATCTCGTAAATGATTTCGAGAATGCGTGGCAGCATGTCGCGGAACAGGCGCACCGGCCAGCGCTCCAGCGCCTCCGGCAACAGCGTGTGATTGGTATAGGCCATGGTCGAAGTGGTAATGGCCCAGGCCTCGTCCCAACCCAGGCCATGCTCGTCCAGCAGCAAGCGCATCAGTTCCGCCACCGCGATGGAGGGATGGGTGTCGTTGAGCTGGAAGCAGTTGTAGGCGGCAAACTCACTGAAATCCTCGCCGTTGCGCTGAATCCAGCGCGCAATCACATCCTGCAGGCTGGCAGAGGACAGGAAATACTGTTGACGCAGGCGCAGCACCTTGCCGTTCTCACTGACGTCATTGGGGTAGAGCACCATGGAAATCTGTTCGGCCTGGTTCTTTGAGGCCACTGCCTCGGCATAGCCGCCGGCATTGAATTCGTGCAGGTTGAACTCCTCGGTCGCGGAGGATTTCCACAGGCGCAGGGTGTTGACCGTGTTGTTGCGATAGCCGGGAATCGGCATGTCATAGGGCACCGCCAACACATCACGGCTGTCTTCCCAGCTCACGCTGCCATCGGCATGGTGCACGGTACGCCCATAGAACTTCACGCGACGCGTGTCCTGTGGCGCCTCGAATTCCCACGGGTTGCCGAATTCCAGCCAGTGATCCGGGCACTCCACCTGCTGGCCGTTCTCGATGCGCTGGTGGAACATGCCGTAGTCGTAGCGGATGCCATAGCCTGTGACCGGAAAACCGAGCGTGGCGCAACTGTCGAGGAAACAGGCAGCCAGGCGCCCCAGGCCACCATTGCCCAGGCCCGCATCGCGCTCCTCCGCCGCCAGGTCCTCCACACTCACGCCATAGCGGAATATCGCCTCGCGCAGGCTCTCGCCCATGTCCAGGTTGAGTGCGGCGTTGCTCAGGGTGCGCCCCATCAGAAATTCCAGCGACAGATAGGCAACCCGCTTCGGTCGCTCCTCGGCATAGCGGGTACGGGTACTGCGCCAGCGCTCCACCAGTCGATCGCGCACGGTTAACGCTGCGGCGTTGAACAGATAGTGATGGGCATTGCTGGTCTGGTCACGCCCCAGCGTCAGATGAAAATGCCGATCGAGATCCCCGGCAACGGTCTTGTTGTCCATGCCCAGCCAGGGATATTTGCCCACCCCCACAGGCCCTTTCTTCCTGCGTGTCGTCTTCTTCACACCTGCGGCAGAACTGTCGGAAGTACTGCTCATGACATTGTCTCCTTCTCGCTCGGTTCATTGGGGTCGGATGGACTTGCATTGTTCGGGTTCGGGTGCGCCAGCAGCACCACGGTGGAACAGGAAAACAGATTGAGGCGGTTCACCACCATGCAGTTGTTGGGGTCGGGAATCCCGGATTGCGTTGCGGTGTCCAGCAGAATCTCCCACTCCTGCACATCCGGAATAATCGGCAGGCGGAAACCCAGGGCGCCACGATCGGCATGAAAGACGATCAGCATGCGGTCGCGCAGCCCGGTCTGGGGATTGAGACCGACCAGCATGCAGCCCAGGGTACGCGCGTGGTGCTCCTGCCAGTGCCCAGCCTGCATCAGTTCGCCGCTGTTGTTGTACCAGAGAATCTCGGGGTCATCCTCATGCAGGGGCTCGTGCACATAACGGTCGAAAAACAGATGTGCGTAGCGCTTGCGCAGGCCGATCAGATGGGTGGTGTAGCGCTGCTGTTTGCGACCGTCCTCGCTGATGTTGTCCCAGTTGATCCAGTTGATGACATTGTCCTGGCAATAGGAATTGTTGTTGCCATGTTTGGTCCGGCAGCTCTCGTCGCCGCCGGACATCATCGGCACCCCTTGCGAGAGCATCAGCGTGGCCAGAAGATTGCGCTGCTGGCGCAGGCGCAGCACATTGATGGTCTTGTCCTGCGCCGGGCCTTCGATGCCAAAATTGTCGCTGTAGTTTTCCCGATGGCCGTCCTGATTGTCCTCGCCATTGATCTCGTTGTGGCGCTCGCGGTAGGTCACCAAATCGTTCAGGGTGAAACCGTCGTGACTGGTGATGAAATTGACACTGGACCAGGGCGTGCGACCATCGCGCTCGAAGATATCCGAGGAACCGTGAATGCGGCGGGCAAACTCCGGCAGCACGCCGGAATCGCCGCGCCAGAAACGCCGCACGGTATCGCGGTAACGATCGTTCCACTCACTCCAGCCCGGCGGGAAACGACCGAGCTGATACCCCCCGGGGCCGATGTCCCACGGTTCGGCAATCATTTTCATGCCCGCCAGCACCGGGTCCTGCAACAGCGCGTCGAAGAAGCCGCTGCCCTGATCGAAACCATAGGACTCGCGGCCCAGCACAGGTGCCAGGTCGAAGCGGAAGCCGTCCACCTGCATGGCGCTGGCCCAGTAGCGCAGGCAGTCCATGATCAGTTGCACCACACGCGGGTGCATCAGGTTCAGCGTGTTGCCACAGCCGGTGTCGTTGATATAGAAACGCTTGTCCTCGGGCTGCAGCCGGTAATAGGACAGATTGTCGATGCCGCGGAAGGAAAAACTCGGCCCCAGACGCCCACCCTCGGCGGTATGATTGAACACGATGTCCAGAATGACTTCGATGCCGGCCTCGTGGAAGGCCTCCACCATGTGGCGGCATTCGTGAATGGAATCAGAGCTCATATAGGCCTGGTGCGGCGCAAAGAAGCACAGGCTGTTATAGCCCCAGTAATTGACCAGCCCCTTCTCCTTGAGGAAGTGTTCGGAGACGAAACTCTGAATGGGCATCAGCTCCACGCTCGTGATGCCCATGGCTTTCAGATAATCGATGACCTGATCATTCGCCATGCCCGCGAAGGTGCCGCGCTGATCCGGCGCAATGCCCGGATGCGCGATGGTGAATCCTCTCAGGTGCGTCTCGTAGAGCACGGTTTTCGACGCCGGGACACGATGGTGGCGCAACGTGGTGCCGGGAATATCCGCCACCACCACGCACTTGGGCATGAAGGCCTTGTTGTCACGCTTGTCGAACTTCAGATCCTTGTCCGGATGATTGATGTCGAACGCGTAGTGGGTATCCGACCACTGGAACTGCCCGACCAGTTGGCGCGCATAGGGGTCCAGTGAAATCTTGTTGGGATTGAAGCGATGCCCCATGTGAATCTGCCACGGCCCATGCACGCGATAGGCATACACCGTGCCCGGGCCGGCCTTGGGCAGATAGCCGTGCCAGATCTGATTCGTGAGCTGCGGCAGGTCGTAACGCTGCAGCTCACGGCTGCCGTCCGCGCTGTACAGGCACAGCTCTACCCGCTCGGCATTGGCGGAGAACAGGGCGAAATTGGTCCCTTCGCCGTCCCAGCTCGCCCCCAGGGGGTAAGGCATGCCCGGCAACAGGGTGGCTGCTTGTTTCATAGACCTTCCATTTGCATCAACCACACGGTCGCCAGCGGCGGCACGGTCACACTGATGGACCAGGGCCTGCCGTTCCAGGCGAGGGCTTCGGCGTGTGCACCACCGCAGTTCCCCGCCCCGCTGCCTCCGTAGAATGCACTGTCTGTGTTAAGTAATTCCCGGTAATACCCACCCTCGGGTACACCGACGCGATAATGGGTGTGCAGGGTGGGCGTCAGATTCACCAGCGCGATCACCACTCCCCTGCTCTCGCCTGGCACACGGCGCAGAAAGGCAAAGATGGAATGCCCGTGGGCATCCGCATCGATCCACTCGAAAGTCTCGGGATTGCGCTCCGCCGCGTACAGGGCGGGATGCTGCAGCCCCAGGTGGTTGAGATCGCGCACCAGGCGCTGCATGCCCTGGTGCGGCGCGTGGTCGAGCAACTGCCAGTCCAGCGCCTGATCGTGGTTCCACTCGCCGCGCTGGGCAAACTCGTCGCCCATGAACAGCAGTTTCTTGCCCGGGTGCGCCCACATGAAACCGTAGTAGGCGCGCAGATTGGCGAACTTCTGCCAGTCATCCCCCGGCATCTTCTCCAGCAGTGCCCGTTTGCCGTGCACCACCTCGTCGTGGCTGAGCGGCAGGATGAAATTTTCGGAGAAGGCGTAGAGCAGGCCGAAGGTCATGTCGGAGTGATGGTATTTGCGGTGGATCGGATCGCGCGCCATATAGCGCAGCGTGTCGTTCATCCAGCCCAGGTTCCATTTGAAACCAAAGCCCAGGCCACCGCTGCTGGTGAAGTCCGTCACCCCCGGCCAGGCCGTGGATTCTTCGGCGATCATCGCCACGCCCGGAAAATTGCGATACACGCGCTCGTTGACCTGGCGCAGCAGATGAATCGCCTCCAGGTTCTCGATGCCGCCGTAGTGGTTGGGCAGCCACTCCCCTTCCTTGCGGCTGTAATTCAGGTAGAGCATGGAGGCCACGGCGTCGAAACGCAGGCCGTCCACGTGGAATTCATCCAGCCAGTAGATGGCATTGCTGAGCAGATAGCTCAGTACCTCGGCGCGGCCGTAGTTGTAGATCAGCGTATTCCAGTCCGGGTGGTAGCCCTGGCGCGGATCGGCGTGCTCATACAGGCAGGTGCCGTCGAACTGCGCCAGACCGTGTTCGTCGGACGGGAAATGTGCGGGCACCCAGTCCAGCAGCACCCCCAGACCCGCCTGGTGCGCCGTGTCGATGAGGTAGCGGAACTCGTCCGGACTGCCGAAACGGCGCGTGGGCGCGTACAGACCAATGGGCTGATAACCCCAGGAGCCGTCGAAGGGAAACTCGCTCATGGGCATCAATTGCAGATGCGTAAAGCCCATGTCTTTGGCATAGCTGACCAGTTGATCGGCCAGCTCGTGATAGCTGAGAAAGCCGTTGTCGTGCCAGTGGCGGCGCCAGGACCCTGCATGCACCTCGTAAATCTGCATGGGGCTGTGATGCAGCGGCGTGTCGGCCCGGTGCTGCATCCACTCCTCGTCGCCCCACGCATAGCTTTCACGGGCTGGCACCATGGACGCGGTGTCGGGGCGAAGCTGACTGGCGCGCCCGTAAGGGTCGGCCTTCCAGGGCAACACCCGGCCATCGGCACTGGTGATCTGGTACTTGTAATGCAGGCCATCTGCCAGCGCCGGGACAAACAGCTCCCACACCCCGAAACCGGCATGGCAGCGCATGGGATGGCTGTCCGGATTCCAGTGATTGAAGTCGCCGACCACCGAAACCTGACGCGCGGACGGTGCCCACACCGCAAACAGCACGCCGTCCACTCCGTCGTGACACACATGGTTGGCGCCCATGAAGCGATAGGCACGCTCCTGTTCACCACGGCTGAAGAGGTAGAGATCCTCCTGCTGCAGCAGCCAGGGCATCTGCGTAAGGGCCGTCGGCGCGGCAGGCGGCGCGGTCTTGCGGGTTCGCGCTGTGCTTGTCGTGGTCTTCTTCGTGGTCTTTCTGGTCGTCGTCGCGCGGGTGCGACCACCGCTGCCTGTCGTCATGACAATGTCCTTTCTTCCTGTATTCCCGCGAGCAGGCGCAAGCCGGACTCAGAGGCAATGAGTGTCTGTGTGGAGGCTGGCAGGCGCCGCCGCCAGTTCGGGTATTCGCTGCTGGTGCCGGGAATGTTCACCGGAGACTCCAGCAGCACAAGGTCTTCAAGCTGGACCGACAGCAACTGGGAACTGCTGCGGGCGCAGCAGCGGAATATCGCCGCACACAATAGCAGATCGAACGGGCGCCCTTCACTGTCTCCCTGCCACTGCGCAGGCAGCAGCCATTGGTCGCCCAGCCAGTGCAGTACCTGCTGCTTCTCGCCCTGGCGATCACGAATCTGCTGATGCAGGCTGTCCTCGTCGCGGATCAGCCCCAGCTCGAAGCGCAGGCGCAGGTCGCTGGCGTTCCACCACGCGGCCAGGGTCGGCACGTCGTGGTTGGCCACCATGGTCAGAGCCTTGGGGTTGTAGTGCTCCGGCCTCTTGAAGTTATAACCATCGTATTTTTCAAAATAAAACAATATATTGGAGAATATAGCTGATGTACTTATGTAAGTTCTGACTTCGGGCGGAACCACGCCCAGATCCTCTCCGATCACCACGCAGCGCGCCCGCACGCTCTCCAGGCGCAGAATGGCAAACATCTCGTCCACGGGGTAATGCACATAGGCCCCGATGCCCCGTCCGGTGTGACGCGGACACCACCACAGACGCATCAGCGCCATCACGTGGTCGATGCGCAGGGCGCCGCAATGGGCCATATTTGCCCGTAGCAGGTCGATATAGTGGCTGTATCCACTGGCCCGCAATGCATTCGGATCCATCGGTGGCAGGCCCCAGTTCTGGCCCTGGGGCGCCAGCGGATCGGGTGGCGCGCCAATGCTCGCCAGGGTGCGGAACAGAGAGTCGTTCAGGCTGACCTCGGCCCCGCTGCCATCGCCCCCCACGGCCAGGTCGCGAATCAGGCCAATGCGCATGCCCAGCTCGCGGGCCAGTTGCTGACAGGCCTCCAGTTGAGACTCCGCCAGCCACTGGGTGTAGAGGGTAAAACGCGGATCGCTCTCGTCCGGCGCCTCACCTGACTTGCGCAGGCGGGCAGCCTCGAAATCCGCGAAGGCGCCAAGACTCGGCCCCTGGCTCTTCACATAGGCCTTGAAGGCCCGCGCCCGGGCGGTATTGGGTGTCAGATGCTCGCGCACAAAGCAGGCAAACATCTGCAACAGCACCTCACGCTTGAGGGCCGAGACCTCGGCGTAGTCGATCTGCCCGCCCTGATGCTGGCGTGCGAGACGATCGGCAAACGCGGCACTCGCCACCAGGGCCTGCAGAGCGGGGTTGTCGCGAAACTCCGGCTCCGCCGTCACATCGATATACAGCGGATTCAGGCGCCGCCGATCACTGGGGCTGTAGGGGCTGCAGTGCTCCGGCGCGTCGAGATCGAGTGCATGCAGGGGGTTCAGCACCAGAAAGCTGGCGCCCTGTGCTGCCGCCTGCTGCACGACTGCGCGCAGGTCGGCAAAGTCGCCAATGCCCCAGTTGCTGTCCGAGCGCAGCGTGTACAACTGCACGGAGAAACCCCACAGGCGCTGGCCGGAAAGCGCCCAGTCCGGCTCGAAGGCGCGTCCCGGCGCCACGATCAGGGTTGCTTCCGGAGTCGGCGCTTCGACAACAGCCCTGGCATCGGCCAGACAGCGCAGGCTCAGGCGATGGTAGCCGAGCGGCAGAATTCCGTTATGAAAGGGAGCAAAGGGCAGCTCCCGGGCACTGAATTCCCCGCTGCTCAGGGTGGCATGGTCGGATTCGCGCAGATGGGCCGGCACGAAATCCTGCTGGTAGTGTTCGCCGCCCTCGCAGTGGATTTCCCACTGCCAGGGATATTCCAGCAGCGACACCGGCAGGCGCAGGCAGACCGTGTCGCGCCCGCCCGGGGTCAATACCGACGCCACCGGCAGGGGTGCCTGCCACTGCGCTGCAATCGTGTCCTCAAGGCAGGCCTGCAGCTTCGCCGGGTCCACCCGCTTCGCACTCAGCAGATCCAGCCCCTTGAACTGCAGAATATCCACGCGGTCGCTGAAGGGAATCTGCGCCACATTGCCGCTGTATTCGATGTATTCGCGAGCCACCCCGTGCAGATACAGCAGATGTTCCAATGCCCCCCGCTCCGCCTCTGACACGGCAGCGCAGGCACTGAGGAAATCGGCGTAATCAGGCAAGGCTGCCATGGTGGCTCCTGCTGTGAATTGTGCTGTAGTGGGTTCTGCTGTAGGCGGCGCAGCCAAGCAGACCGGGATAGGGAGCGGTGATGCGGGCCACCGGCACCTGGCGGCACCACTCACTGAACGGGCCCTTGTCGTTGAAACGGGCGCAGAAGAGGCTCGTGTCGAAGAGCCGATCCATTTTTTCCAATATTGCACCTGAGAGATAAAAGCCCGACAGGCTGCCCATGGACAGCGCGATGTCGCCACACACGGAGCCAAGAATGCCCACGAAGTCGCGCACCGTCTGTTCACACAGGGCATCCCCTGCCAGCGCCCCCGCCACAATCGCCGGGGCGGCGAGTTCGCGCGCTTCCCCCAGCAGACAGGCGTTGGCCCAATACAGATTTGCAAGGCCCGGGCCAGAAAGCAGGTGTTCCACCGAAACCCGCGGAATTCGCTGCCAGAGCTGCTTCAGCAAGGCCAGTTCGTGCTCCGTCACCGGCCCGAAACTGACGTGCCCCGGCTCGGATTCCACCACGATCCCTGCCGGCAACAGGCTGGCACCGCCAAAGCCTGTGCCGGGGCCGACCACCGTGCGGGTGTAGTGCGCCTCTGGCGCGTCGGCCACCGCTGCGCCACCGCTCTGCACAGGCTTCACCTGCCCAGGCAACAGCCCGGACAGACACCAGGCCTGGGCGGAAAAGTCGTTCAGTACCGCCACTGGAATGCCCAGGGAATCCGCCAGAGCGCGACGGCTGAACTGCCACGGCGAATTGGTCATGCAAATGAGATCATCGTGCACCGATGCGGCGATTGCAAAACAGGCGCTGACTGCTTTCGGGGCACCCTGCGCGGAAAGCCTGTCAAAATAGGCCTTCACCGCCTCTTCAAATTGCTCATATTCGGCGCACGCAAAGGACTCGACGCACCGTAATGAGGCATCGTCGTTCGTCACCCAGGCAAAGCGGGCGTTGGTGCCCCCGACATCGGCCAGTACGTGGCAGATGGCCTGTTCCCCCTGCGTTGCCGTCATGCCAGTTGCGCCCCGCTCATGCACTCGCGGGAAAGCTCCTCAATGCGTGCCCAGTTCTGCGCGCGGATCAGCGCAGGGTCGACCATCCACGAACCGCCGATGCACAGCACATTGGGCAGCGCGAGATAGTCGCGGTAATTGTGCGGGCCGATGCCCCCCGTGGGGCAGAACTCGACGCCGGAAAACGGCGACGCCAATGCCTTGAGCAACGGGACGCCACCAACGGCCTCGGCGGGAAAGAGCTTGAAGCACTGGTGCCCGCACTCGCTGCCCTGAATGATCTCCGAGGGCGTGCTGACACCGGGCAGAAAATCCAGCCCCAGCTCGCTGGCTGCCTGGGAAAGCGCCGGGCTGAAGCCCGGGCTGACCGCGAAATCGACCCCAGCCGTGGCGACTTTCTCCATATCCAGCACACTGCGCACTGTGCCCGCCGCGACGCAGAATTCCGGCCGCTCACGCTTCACGGTACGAATGGCATCCAGCGCTGCCGCCGTGCGCAGCGTGATCTCCACGGCATGAATGCCGCCAGCCGCCAGCGCGTCGCAGACCGACAGCGCCTCCTCTTCGGACTGCACGATCAGCACCGGCATGATGCGGACCTTCAATAACTGTTGTCGCAATGATTCCATAACGGCTCCCCTGCCCCGATTGGCACGCCCACTGACGCACCCGGGCGCATCTTCAGAAACTGGTGGCCCCCGCCTTCGCGGAGGTGCTGACATGCCGGAAGCTGTCAAACAGGCCGCGCCCGAGGGTACTGTGGAACTGCACGGTGTCGGCGTCAAGCGACGGCATTTCCGGCAGGCGCGCAGCAAACTCCGCCTCGCTCAACTGCACGTTCAGCGTGCCCGCGTCGGCATCCAGGCTCAGCACATCGCCATCGCGCAGGCGCGCCAGCGGCCCGCTGTCCAGCGCCTCCGGGCTCATGTGAATGGCGGCGGGCACCTTGCCGGAGGCACCGGACATACGCCCGTCCGTCACCAGCGCCACCCTAAAGCCCTTGTCCTGCAGCACGCCCAGATGGGGCGTCAACTGATGCAGCTCCGGCATGCCATTGGCCCGCGGCCCCTGGAAGCGCACCACGGCGATGAAGTCGCGCTCGTAGCCGCCGCCCTTGAGCGCCTTCACCAGTTCATCCTGATCGTTGAAGATCACGCAGGGCGCCGTCACCTGACGATGTTCCCTCTTCACGGCGGAGGTCTTGATGATGCCCTCGCCCAAGTTGCCCGTCAGCAGGCGAATGCCACCCTCACTGTCGAAGGGCGCGGATGCCGGGCTCAGCACATCCGGCAATGCCGAAGTGCCAGGCGCGTCCTGCCACTGCAGCACACCCGCCGCGTCGAGCACCGGGGCCTTCAGCATCGGTGCCAGCCCCTTGCCCATCAGGCTCTCGACGTCTTCATTGAGCAGGCCAGCCGAGTGCAGTTCCCGCACCAGAAAGCCCATGCCACCAGCCTGCTGAAAGGCATTCACGTCAGCCTCGCCGTTGGGATAGACCCGCGCCAGCAGCGGTACCACGCGGGAGAGACGATCGAAGTCTTCCCAGGTCAGCACCAGCCCCGCGGCCTTGGCAATCGCCACCAGATGCAGGGTGTGGTTGGTCGAGCCGCCCGTGGCCAGCAGGCCGACCAGCGCATTGACCAGGCTCTCTTCTTTGACCATGGCGCTGAGTGGCAAATGCGCCCCGGCGACATCCGCCGCCGCAATCACCCGCAACACGGTTTCGCGGATCAGCGCCTGGCGCAGCGGATCGTCGGGGTTGATGAAGGAGGAACCGGGCAACTGCACGCCCAGCAGCTCCATCAGCACCTGATTGCTGTTGGCAGTGCCGTAGAAGGTACAGGTGCCCGGGCTGTGGTAGGACGCCGACTCGGCCGCCAGCAGCTCCTCCTTGCTGGCCAGCCCCTGCGCGTAACGCTGGCGCACCGCCGCCTTCTCCTTGTTGGGAATGCCGGAAGCCATCGGCCCCGCCGGAATGAAGCCCGCCGGCAGATGCCCGAACTGCAGGGCGCCGATCATCATGCCGGGGACGATCTTGTCGCAGACGCCCAGGCAGAGCACCCCGTCGAAGAGGTTGTGGCTGAGACTGACCGCCGTGGCCATGGCAATCAGGTCACGGCTGAACAGGCTCAGCTCCATGCCCGCCTGCCCCTGGGTGACGCCGTCGCACATGGCCGGCACGCCACCGGCCACCTGGGCGCTGGAGCCAACGCCCCGCGCCACCTCCTTGATGAAATCGGGGTAATGCTGCAGCGGCTGGTGGGCCGAGAGCATGTCGTTATAGGCTGTCACAATGCCCAGGTTGGCGCTCTGCATCAGGCGTATGGCCTGTTTGTCCGGCTCGCCGCAGGCCGCAAAACCGTGGGCCAGGTTGCCGCAGGAGAGCTTGCGCCGGGGCGGCAGCTCCTCGCGCGTCCGCTGCATGCGTCGCAGATAGAGCCTGCGCGACTCGACGCTGCGGCGGCGAATGGATTCGGTGACTTCGGCAACGACGGAATGCATGGCAAACTCCTCAGGGCCCGCGGTTCATGACTCAGCGCTTGCGGCGCGCTCGGCGTAATAGATTTCCAGCAATACGCGGCTCTGGTGCAGCACAGCCCGCACGGGCAGGCCCTGCACAGGCCCCGGCGCCATCGCCACCTCCAGCACCGTCAGTTTCTTCTGGCCGACGATGTGCAGATAGAGCTGACGTGCGCCCAGCAGGGTCTGCAGGCTCAGGGTCATGCGATCATGCGGGGCACTGGGGGGACGCACGCCGCAGCAGACCCGCTCGACCGAATTCAGCGCCTCGTCCAGGCCCTCGCCAGCGGGGAAGAAGGAGGCGGTATGCCCGTCCTCCCCCATGCCCAGCACCACCACATCCAGCGGCAACACCTTCATGTTCAGCCGCGCCTCCACATCCAGCACCGCCAGAAAGGGATCGCTGGTGTCGTTCTTCAGGCCCACAAAGCGCGCCTTCGCCGCCTTGTTCTGCAAGAGATGGCGGCGCACAAGGGCGGCATTGGAATCCGCGTGATTCTCCGGTACCCAGCGCTCATCGACGAGCGTCACCACCACCTTCGACCAGGCGATGTCCTTGACGGACAGCGCACGAAACAGGCCCACCGGCGTGCTGCCGCCGGACACCGCCATGGCGGCCCGGCCATGCTGATCGATCGCAGACTGCAGATCGTCGGCAATCGCCGTCGCAAGCTCTGCCACCAGCGCGCTGTCGTCCTCAAAGCGGTGCAACATCCAGGTCATGCCCTACTCCTGCCAGTTGCGGCCATCACGGGCGATCAGCGCAATGCTCTCGGACGGCCCCCAGCTTCCCGCCACATAGGGCAAGGCACGCTGCTTCACCGAATGCCATCCGGCCGCAATCGTATCCACCCACTCCCAGGCGGCTTCCACCTCGTCGGCGCGCATGAACAGCGTCGAGTTCGCGCGCATCACGTCCAGCAGCAGGCGCTCGTAGGCATCCGGCACGCGGCGGTTGGTAAAGGCATCCGACAGGGACAGGTCGAGCGACACCGTCTCCAGCGGCTGCGCATCGTCCAGCCCGGGCACCTTGTTGAGCAGTTGCAGGCGAATGCCCTCCTCCGGCTGCAGGCGGATCACCAGGCGATTGGCACTGCTGGCGCGCATCTGTTCGCCGAACAGCACATGAGGCACCTCGTTGAACTGCACCACGATCTCGGAGAAGCGCTGCTGCATGCGCTTGCCGGTACGCAGGTAGAACGGCACCCCGGTCCAGCGCCAGTTGCGCACCTCGGTCTTGATCGCCACAAAAGTTTCCGTGCTCGACTGCGGTTTGGCCCCGGCTTCCTGGGTATAACCCGGCACCGGCTGCCCGCCGCTGGTGCCCGCCACATACTGCCCGCGCACGGTGTTCTCCTCCACGTCCCGCCGGGACATGGGCACCAGGCTGCGCAAGACCTTCAGTTTTTCGTCGTGCACCGCCGAGGGCGACAGCGAGGACGGTGGCTCCATGGCGACCAGACACAACAGTTGCAACAGGTGGTTCTGCACCATGTCGCGCAGGGCGCCGGCTTCGTCGTAGAACTGCCAGCGCCCCTCCGCGCCCACCGTCTCGGCGGCGGTGATCTGCACGTGATCGATGTAATGGGTGTTCCACAGCGGCTCGAACAGTGCATTGGCAAAGCGCATGGTCAGCAGGTTCTGCACCGTTTCCTTGCCCAGGTAATGATCAATGCGATAAATCTGCTCCTCCTTGAACAGGGCCTTGAGGTTCTCGTTGATCTGCAGGAAGGACTCGCGGTCATGCCCCAGGGGCTTTTCGATGACGATGCGCATGTTGTCGCGCACCAGCCCGACCGCCCAGAGGGACTGGCAGATGGGAGCGAAAATGGCCGGCGGAGTGGCGAGATAGACGATGAGGTCACGCTTGGTGTCGGTGAACACCTCGTTGCGCAGCTTCGCCAGCTCGGCCTCGTTGGTGGCGTTTAAAGGCATATGAATCAAGCGCTTGGCGAATCGCTTCCAGACCTCTTCATCCACCTCCTTACCCTTGGTGAAGGCGTCGAAACGCTCGCGCACGCGCTGGGCGAAGCCGCCGGGGGGCGTGGGGGTGCGGGAGACGCTGACGACACGCAGGCAGCTAGGCAGACAGGTGTCGAGATCGAGGTGATAGAGGGCCGGGTACAGTTTCCGGAAGGCCAGGTCGCCGTCACCGCCGATAATCAGAAGATCACAAATCATGCCGAATTCCATTTTGCGAGTGAGCCTGCCCATAGTGTAAGCAACTCCCTTGCCATGTTGTATGACATCGCCGGGTTCGCTCGCACTATTTTTGCTCATTTCCCGCATTGGAAGTCCTCGACCCTCACTTTGCCAGAGGACGGGGTTTCATTTTGGGCTGTTGCCTGAGGCTGGAAGACACGAGCGCTCAGCCCGGTCAGTAACAAGACCCAAAAAAGTAACCCAGACGACAACAGGTAATCTTCCCATGCTGAAGCTGAAAACCACGTCCCTTGCAGCACTGAGTGCCGCAAGCTGCGCGTTTGCCCTTCTATTCTCCGGTGCGGTGACAGCCGCCGACTGGCCTGCCGAACCGCCTTCGGAACCCCCTGCCGACTGGGGACCGGTGTCTGCCAATTTCGAAGAGATACCCTACCCCTATCCCGTGCACTATCTCGAACTGACTCGCTTCAACGAGCAGATGCGCATGGCCTACATGGATGTGGCGCCCACCGGCCCGGCCAATGGCCAGGTGGTGTTCTGGCAGCATGGCATGAACTTCTATTCCGAAGCCTACGGCCCTAGCCTGAAGAAGCTGTCTGAAGAAGGCTTCCGCGTCATCGCCGTTGACCGCATCGGTTACGGCAAGTCCTCCAAGGCGGTGATTCCCTACAATTTCAATTTCGTCGCGGCGAACATGAAAGCACTGCTGGACGAGCTGGGCATCGAGGAAGTCGCCCTTGTGGGGCACTCGATGGGAGGTATGGTCGTGAGCCGCTTCGCGATGCTCTACCCGGAAGTCACCACACACGTGGTCATGGTGAACCAGATCGGCCTGACAGATCAGCGCCAGTCACGCCCCTGGGTAGACCCGTTCGCCACCCCGACCGGGGACAGTTCCTACCTCTCCATCCTGGCCGGTCACCGCCGCTATTTCCCCAAGGAATGGCCGCCCGAGCATCTTGAATACGTACGCCGCCAGTATGGCCAGACCATGAGCGGTGAGTGGCCCCGCCTGGCCATGGTGCGCCGACTCCAGGGCCAGATGCTGTACGACGATCCTGTGGTCTACGATTGGCAGCACATCACCTCCAAGGCCCTGGTGCTGGCAGGTGAGGAAGACGGCCTCATCGAAGACTTCCCGCGCCACGCCCGCCACGTCGCCAGCGAACTTCAGAACAGTGCGATCCTGCTCTACCCGGGCATTGGTCACGCCCCCCAGATCGAAATTCCAGATCAGTTCCACACCGACCTGATTCGCTTCCTGCGTTCAGACAAGGATGAGCCTGCGAGCGAGTGGCGCTAACGGATGTGAAAATCAAGGAGCCAGGTTCCCTGAACCTCGCTCCTTGAAACACGCGATTTGCCCCCTTGATTTCACCCCCCTATGCGCACCCAGGTTCGCGGCGCTTGTCCTGAAGAGATTCCTATCCAAAACCGAAGTATCTCAATGCAGAGAATATTTTTGACGTAAGGCAACCCTTCACCGCTTCAGATGGCATACCTCGTTCGCGGGCAAACCTGCTCCTGCAAATGGCGCTTCCGCAATATTGCTCCAATCGCCTGCAGGGCAGGCTCCTACGAGCGGTCTGCGTTCACTCCTCTTCCTGGCCCAAGACTGGCTTTTTCTGAAACTAGGGCTTGAACCTTATAATAAGCATGCTTATTATATGCACCGTTATGAATAAGAACTTTGACAAGAGTTTCGGCTTCGCCATCCACGATGTGGCCCGTTTGCTGCGCCTGGCATTTGACCGGCAGGCGGCGGGTACCGGCTTGACCCGGGCACAGTGGTCTGTTTTGGCACATCTGCACCGCAGTAACGGCGTGCAGCAGAAAACTCTCGCCACGCTGATGGACATCACCCCCATCACGCTGGCCCGTCACCTCGACCGGCTTGAGGCAGACGGTTGGATTGAGCGCCGTGACGACCCCGAAGACCGCAGAGCCAAGCGCGTCTTCCTGAACCCCAGCTCCGAACCCATGTTCGCCATGATGAGCGAACTCGGCCAGAACGTACGCCTGCAGGCCATGCAGGGCGTTAGCGCGGCCGACGAGGAGTGCTTCATGCAGGTGCTGCTGCGCGTGCGCAGCAATCTCTGCGTAGCCACGCGGGGACAGGAAGCCCAGAGCAACTGCGATGTGGATGAATGAAGTCCTGAGGAAAGAACTATGAAAGCCAATGTCCTGATTCGAAACCTGATGCTGCTGATTTTCGGCCCGGCAGTGATCGCCGCCATTTCCCTGTGGGTGTATATGCACGGCGGGCGCTATGTCAGCACGGACAATGCCTATGTCAAAACCGAGATCGTTGCCGTCAGCAGCGAGATCACCGGCCGCGTGGTGGAAGTCGTGCCGCACGACAACGACCGCATCACCAAGGGTCAGCTCCTGTTCCGTCTCGACGATCAGCCCTACCGCATCGCGCTTGCCAAGGCCGAGGCCAATCTGGTCAGCGTCATGGCCAGCATCGATGGCGAAAAGGCAGACTACGAGAGCGACAAACTCGCCATTGAAAATGCCAAGACCGACGTGGAGTTCCGTCGTAAGGAAATGGAGCGTATCCGCCAACTGGTTGCCAGCCGTTCCATTCCTGCCGCTCAGTTCGATCAGGCCGAATACGCCTGGCAGAGTGCCAGCAATGCCCTGGAAGTGCGCAAGCAGTCCCTGCAGGTTGCCCGCGTCAAACTGATCGACCCGGCACTGCCGACCGAAGAGCACCCACGTTATCTGCAGGCCGTTGCCGAGCTGGAAAAGATCAAGCTGGACATCAGCCACCTGGAAGTGCTCGCCCCTGCCGACGGCATTGCCGTGAACGTCAACACGCATCCGGGTGAATACATCGTTGCCGGCACGGAACTGCTGAGCATCGTGGACGACAGCCACATGTGGCTGGAAGCCAACTTCAAGGAAACCGAACTGACCTGGGTACGCCCGGGCCAGACCGTGAATGTGACCATTGACGCCTACCCGGGCAAGACCTGGCAGGCCCGCGTGAGCGGCATCACTCCGGCCACCGGCGCCGAGTTCTCGCTGCTGCCGGCGCAGAACAGCTCCGGCAACTGGATCAAGGTGGTGCAGCGCATTCAGGTGAACATCGCCCTGGACGACTACGACCGTGACACCCCGCTGTCCGCCGGCATGAGTGCCGTGGTGGACATCGACACCGGCCGCAGCCGCACCCTGCCCTGGGTAGCCTCCAACTAGGGGTTCGTGAATGTCATCCGCAAGCAATCAGACTGATGGACAGCAGGAAACTCCGTTTCGTGGCCTGATCACGCTGTCCATCATGCTCGCCACCATCATGCAGGTGCTGGATACCACGATTGCCAACGTGGCGCTTCCGCACATGCAGGGCAGCCTCAGCGCCACCCAGGAACAGGCCACCTGGGTGCTGACATCCTATATTGTGGCCTCTGCCATCATGACCCTGCCCACCGCCTGGCTGGCAGGCCGTTACGGGCGCAAGCGCGTGTTCCTGTTTACCGTGGGCGGCTTCACGCTGACCTCCATGCTCTGTGGCATGGCAAGCTCCATTGACCAGATGGTGCTGTTCCGAGTGCTGCAGGGCTGCTGCGGTGCCGCACTGGTGCCGCTGGCCCAGGCCACCATGCTGGATATCAACACCCGCGAGAGCCACGGCAAGGCCATGGCAATGTGGGGCATGGGCGTGATGATCGGTCCGATTCTGGGGCCGACACTGGGCGGCTGGTTGACCGAGTCCTACAACTGGCGCTGGGTGTTTTATATCAACGTGCCTCTGGGCATCATCGCCTTCCTGGGCATGTTGTTCTTCATGCCGGATTCGGAACGTGCCAATCGTCCCTTTGACAAGTTCGGCTTCCTGATGCTGGCCATGATCATCGGCAGCGCGCAGTTGCTGATGGACCGTGGTGAGCACGAGAACTGGTTCGAGTCCCGCGAGATTCTGCTGTATGCCGCGCTGGCTGGCTCGGCCCTGTGGATGTACATCGTGCATTCCCTGCGCGCCGAACATCCCTTCCTGTCACCAGAGCTGTTCAAGGATCGCAATCTGATGACAAGCCTGGTCTTCATCTTCTTCATCGGCATCATTCTGCTGGCCACCATGGCCTTGCTGCCGCCCTATATGCAGAACCTAATGGGCTACCCGGTGCTGGATGTCGGCATCATCATGGCCCCCCGCGGCGTGGGCACCATGATTGCCATGATGATCGTGGGCAAACTCAGCAACAAGCTGGATGCCCGCGCGCTGATCCTGTTCGGGCTCAGTTGCACGGCGACTTCCCTTTACACCATGACGGGTTTCGACACCTATGTGCCGCCGCACACGATTGTGTGGACAGGCATGCTGCAGGGGTTTGGTCTCGGCTTCATCTTCGTGCCGCTGAGCACTGTTGCCTACGCCACTCTCTCTCCGAAACTGCGGGCAGAAGGAGCAAGTGTCTTCAGTCTCAGCCGCAACATGGGCAGCAGTGTGGGCATCTCGGTAGTAATGGCAGTGCTCAGCCGCAACATGGCCACCAACCATGCCTACCTGACGGAAAACATCACCGCCGAAAATCTCGGTGGCATCAATATGCACATGCTGCCCGAGGGGCTGATCGGGGGTGCCGGTGGTGTGTTGCAGATGGTGAACGGCGAGATCACACGGCAGGCGGCGACCATCGCCTACCTGAACGACTTCAAACTGATGATGTGGGTGGTACTGGCCGCCACCCCGCTGGTCTTCCTGCTGCGCAAGCATGCGCCGCCTCCCCAGCAGGCTGCCGCCTGAACACTGCGACCTGAATAGAGGTCTCAGCGCGGCAGATAGGCCTGGTGACAGTTCTCACACGGCGGGTACAATTCGTCGTTGCCCGCATTGAACAGTGCCTCTTCGTCATGGTTGGCGATGGCGCTCAGGGCACTGCGGGCCGCATGCATCATCTCGGCGGTAAAGGCCTGCCAGTCTTCGTTCTTTGCCTGGGTGGCATAGACGCCGTCCGGCCCACCCTGCCCGATCAGCGTTCCCGCTGCCAGCACGGTCATGGCCGCCTGCTCCAGTTCCAGCCATTGCGAATCGGTCTGAATATCGCTGGCTGCCCATATCTTGTTTGTCATGGGCGCGATAATCGACAGCATGATCTCGCGCATGTTCAGTCCCGGCTCGGCCTGTGGCCATGCGGGGGCGGCAAGCGTCATGGCAATGCCCGCGAGGGCCAGCGTGCAGCGGATGGGTTTCATTCGGGACTCCTTGTGTAAGGCAGCTTGGCAGCGGCCAGCAGGGTTTCAACGTAACGCACAAAGCCGGGGTCTTCCCCCCGCAGCAGCTTGGGCAGGCTGGCCAGGAAATTGGGCTTGTTGCACCATTCCAGAATATAGTCTTCCCAGGAGTTCCAGCGGCGGGCCTGCTTGTCGCTCATGCGGTCTTCGTACAGCAGCAGATAGGCACGTTCGAACAGAGAGGTGAGCATGGCAAAGATGATCAACTGGCGCTCCCTTTGCTCGTCATTCAGTTCCACGGATTCCTGCGAGAACAGGCGCAGGTCGGGATTTTCGAGCGCCACCTTGAGGAAGTCCTGGTAATTGTCGGACAGCAACTGATAGACCTCTTCCTCCTCGTTCTCCCGTTCCTTGTTCTGCTCGAACAGAAACACGAAGATGGCCAGAGGCAGGCCGACGACGGTCACGATGTAACTGAGCAGCTCCCAGGTCTCTACGCTCATGCGCTTGCTTCCCTTCCCTGCGCTGGCGACGACTGCGCTGCAGGGCTGCACAGGATGATGACAGTTTTCCGGTCTCTCTCCAAGTCGCGCAGCCCGCAGAGCCACGACGAAGTGCCTGCTGCGGGCGACAGAAAGCAAAGGATATTCAGTGCCTGCGCAACGGATATCGCGAACGCCCGCGTATGAATCAGCAACACACGCTTTATCCTTCACTCTCAAGAGACATCGCCAATGGATTCGCAAGACAAGATGACCGCAGACACCCAGGATTCTCCCCTGCAGGCGCCCTCCGCGCGCCGACGCCGCCGCAAACGCTGGCCGATCGCCCTGGCCACCCTGGTGGTCGTCGCCGGTGGCCTCTATTACCTCAACCGCCCGGAGGAAGTGGAGGCCGACAAGCCCCTCATCGCCACCGTGGAGGTGGGCAGCATCATCAACACCATCTCGTCTGCCGGCACCCTGAAACCCAGCAGCTACGTGGACGTGGGCGCCCAGGTGTCCGGGCAACTGGAAAAACTGTACGTGGAGGTTGGCGACCTGGTAGAGGAAGGGCAACTGCTGGCGGAAATCGACGCCCGGGCGCAGCAGAGCCGTGTCGAAGCCAGCCGTTCCGCTATTGAGGCACAGGAGGCACAGGTGGCTTCCCGCAAGGCCACACTGGAACTGGCCAAGACCAACGCCGCCCGTCAGGAACGCCTGATGGCCGCCAATGCCACCAGCCAACTGGACTACGACAATGCCGTGGCCAACCTGGCCAGTGCGGAATCCAGCCTCATTCAGCTTGAAAAGCAGATCGAGCAGGCCCGCGCGAGTCTGGCCACAGACGAGACGGAACTGGAATACACCCGCATCTACGCCCCCATCACCGGCACCGTGGTGTCCATCGAGATGAACGAGGGCCGCACCCTGAACGCCAATCAGCAGGCACCGACCATTCTGCGCATCGCCGACCTGACCCTGATGACAGTGGAAGCGGAAATCTCCGAGGCCGACATCGGCAATCTGAAGAAAGGCATGGAGATCTACTTCACCACCCTGGCCGGGGGCACCCGTCGCTGGACTGGCACGCTGCGCCAGATTCTTCCTACCCCGGTCGTGGAAAGCAATGTGGTGCTGTACACCGGCCTGTTCGATGTGGAAAACAAGGACAGCAGCCTGCTGCCGGAAATGACGGCGCAGGTCTTCTTCATTACCTCTGCCGCGCGTGACGTGCTGACCGTGCCGCTCGGCGCGCTGACCTTCATTGATCCCTCGCAGCTCGGTGCACCACCAGCTCAGGACGGGGAAGGCAGCGCGGCGCCCGCAGCCGCCACCGCCCAGCGCACGACTACCGGCCAGCGCCCGACCGGCATGCGCCGCCCCGGCGCCACCAGCACAAATGGCGCCGTGCCTTCACGTCGTCCCGCCACGGTACGCGTGGTCAAGGCAGACGGCACGGAAGAGGAACGCCGCGTTCTGGTGGGCATCACCAGCCGCGTCAGCGCCGAGGTCATTGACGGTCTGCAGGAAGGCGAGCAGGTGGTTGCCGGTATCGTGCAGGCCAGCGCCGCCACGCAGAGCAGCAGTAACCAGCAAAGCTTTGGCCCGCCCGGTGCTTTCGGAGGTTTCCGATGAGCACCGGGATACTTGACGGGGGCGTGCTGCACGGCGGCCACGCCCACGATGCCCAGGACGAGAGCGCGGCGCTGGACGCCAGCATTCCCATCATCGAACTGCGCGATATCACCCGTACCTTCGTCACTGGCGGAGGTGTGGAGGTGCGTGCGCTACGCGGCATCAATCTCAAGATTCACATGGGCGAGTTCGTCGCCATTGTGGGTCAGTCCGGTTCGGGCAAGTCCACCATGATGAACATCCTGGGCTGTCTCGACCGCCCGACCAGCGGCCGCTACCTGTTCGCCGGGCGCGACATCCGCAATTTTGAACCGGACGATCTCGCCTGGCTGCGCCGCGAGGCCTTCGGCTTCATTTTCCAGAGCTACAACCTGCTGCCCCACGCCACGGCGGAAGAGAACGTGGAGATTCCGGCCATCTACGCCGGTTTGACCAGCAACGAACGCCGCGTCAAGGCCGAAGCCCTGCTGACCTCCCTGGGCCTGGGCGACCGCATGGATCACCGCCCCAGCCAGCTCTCCGGCGGCCAGCAGCAACGGGTCTCCGTGGCCCGCGCGCTGATGAACGGCGGCAACATCATTCTGGCGGACGAACCGACCGGTGCCCTCGATTCCAAGAGCGGCGTCGAGGTGATGGCGCTGCTGCAGGATCTGGCGAAACAGGGACACACCGTGATCCTGATTACCCACGACCCGAAGATTGCCACCCAGGCCGACCGCACCATCGAATTCCGCGACGGCCAAGTGATTGCCGACAAGCGCCGAGACGACAAGCCCTTCAAACCCAAGGGCAACGAGTCCGTGCGCCAGCTCTTCATGAACCGTCGCATCGCCTCGCCCTTCACCGGCGTGGGCGAAGCCATCAACATGGCGCTGCGCTCGCTGACCTCGAATATCTTCCGCACCATTCTCACGCTGCTCGGCATCGTGATCGGGGTGGCCTCGGTCGTCGCCATGCTGGCCATCGGTGAGGGTGCCAGCCAGCAGATTGTCGATCGCATCAGCGCCGTCGGCACCAATATGCTGACCCTGCAACCTGCCCGCATACCGGGGCAGCGGCGCAGCGTGCCCTCAACGCTGTCGTTTGACGATGCCGATGCCATTATGGAGAACATTCCCAATGTGCTGGGCACCCTGCCGGAACTGCAGGGCAGCTACACCGTGCGTTATAGGCGCCAGGACTACTCCACTACCGTAACAGCCACCGGCGAGTCTCTGCCCGAGATTCGCAACTGGCCGCTGGCCCAGGGCGTGTTCTTCACCCGTGAGGACAGCGACCGCTACACCTCGGTCGCCGTTCTCGGTGCCACCGTCGCGGAAGAAATGTTTCCCGATGGGGGCAACCCGCTGGGCGAGTACATTCTGATTCGCAACGTGCCATTCCAGATTATCGGCGTGCTGACGCGCAAGGGTTCCTCCGGCTTCGGCGGCAGCGATCAGGATGACGCCGTGTTCGTGCCACTCAAATCCGGCGCCCTGCGCCTGTTCGGTCAGACCTACGCGCGCTCCATTGCCGTGGCGGTGGACGACATCAACATCATCGACCAGACCGAGAACAGCCTGCGCGAGTTCATGATGGCACGCCACGGCACCGAAGACTTCCGCATCTTCAACAGTGCCGAACTGCTGGACACCGTCTCCGCCTCGCAGGACACCATGACCATGCTGTTGGGTTCGGTGGCGGCGATCTCCCTACTGGTGGGCGGCATCGGTGTGATGAACATCATGCTGGTGTCGGTGACTGAACGTACCCGCGAGATCGGCATCCGCATGGCCACTGGCGCGCGCCAGACCGACATTCTTTCCCAGTTCCTGTCCGAGGCCATAGTGGTCTCCGGGGTCGGCGGCATTATCGGTGTCGGCCTGGGGGTGGGCATCGGTCTGCTGATGCAGAATTTCGGCGTCGCCATCAAATTCACTTCCACACCGATGATTCTGGCCTTCTGCAGCGCCGCCGCCACCGGCCTCATCTTCGGTTTTACGCCTGCCCGCAAGGCAGCGAAGCTCGACCCCGTGGTCGCTCTGGCAAACGAATAAGGACACGACGCATCATGTCAAACGCATTGAGACACGCAATCCGCAATACCCTGCTGTTCTCCGGCAGCGCCCTTCTGCTCAACGCCTGCGCGCTGCAGAGCCAGCCCCCGGAACTGCAGGCACAGGACGTGCCCGCACAATGGTCGGTGGCCCCGCAGGCCGATGTGGCAACCTGGCCGGACAGCGACTGGTGGAACACCTTTGCCGACCCGGAACTGAGCGGCCTGATCGACACCATTCGCGCCCAGAACCTGGACCTGGCCAACAACCGCCGCAATCTGGAATCGGCGCAGATCACCCTGCGCGAGGCGGGCTTCGACCTGCTGCCCACCGGCAGTATCACCCTGGGCACTGGCGCGAGTTACAGCGAGAGCCGGGTGGACGGCGTCACCAGTACGGGCAGCCCGAATACGCCCGTCGAGCTGGGCGCCCGCGTCAGCTACAGCAATATCCTCGCCAAACCCGCCATCTACACCAAGGCGCTGGCGGACTATGATTCCCGTGAAGCGCAGGTGGCCGATGTCACACTGACGACACTGGGCACCTCCGCCTCCACCTATTTCCAGTTGCTGCTGATTCGCGACAAGATCGTGGCGGCGGAACAGAACGTACAGAACGCCCAGGCCATCAGCGACATCGCCAATGCGAGGGTGGACGCCGGCGTGGCGGTGCCCATTGAGGCGCTGCAGCAGCAGATTTCCCTGCAGCGCGAGATGGCCAACCTGAGCAATCTGAAACAGAGCGAACTGTCCGCCCTCGCCTCCCTCGCCCTGCTGACCGGGCAGCGCGTGCAGGACTTCAGTGTCACCGAAGACACCCTGCAGGACGTGCAGATTCCCCAGGTGCAGCCCGGCCTGCCGTCGGAACTGCTGCTGCGCCGTCCCGACCTGGTACAGGCAGAGGCCGCGCTGCGCAGTGCCACCGCCAACGTGGACGTGGTGCGCATGGCCTTCTTCCCCGACATTTCCCTGACCGGTTCGCTCAGTGCCAGCAGCACCTCGCTGACGGAACTGCTGGCCTCGCCCGACACCTTCCTCAGTCTCAACGGCAGCGTGCTGCAGACCCTGCTGGACAACGGCCAGCGCAGCCGCGACCTGGACCGGGCGAACCTGTCGCTGGAAAGCACCCTGGCGGATTACCGCAAAGCCGTGCTCAATGCCTTCAATGAGATCGAGGTGCTGCTGAGCAATATGCGGGTGCAGAACGAGCTGGTGGAAGTGGCGCTGCAGAATCTGGACGCCGCCGAGGAATCCTTCCGCATCGCCCAGGTGCGCTACCAGGAAGGGGTGGCCGACTACCAGACAGTGCTGACCACGCAGAACACCCTGTTTTCCAGCCGCAACAGCTATCTGGACACCAAGCTGTCGCAGCTCAATACCACGGTGAACCTGTACCAGGCCCTGGGCGGTGGCTGGGAGCGCGACGCGGAATAAGGCGGGTAGCACCCGGCACGCCGATCGGCTAAAGTGACGGCCACGGATCATGCTGAGTGAGCGACCCATGGCGCACGAAGACCCTTCCGCTCCCCACACGCGCAGGGAGCGTGTCTACAACATCATCTTCGGTTACGACACCCCCGAGGGCAAAGCCTTTGACATGGCGTTGATCATCATGATCCTCGCCAGTGTCACGGCGGTGATGCTCGATTCGGTCGAGCCCCAAAGCCTGAGTGTTGATCGTTTCCTGTATCGTCTGGAGTGGTTTTTCACCCTCGCCTTCACACTGGAATACGGGCTGCGTGTCTACAGCTCACCCAAGCCTCAACGTTATATTTTCAGCTTCTATGGCCTGATCGATCTGCTGTCGATTCTGCCCACCTACATCGCCTTCCTGTATCCACCGGCCAATTTCCTCGTGGTCATCCGTATTCTGCGGGTGCTGCGGGTGTTCCGGATTCTGAAGCTGTTCCGCTACATCGGCGAGGCCAACCTGCTGTTCACTGCCCTGGTGAACGCGCGGCGCAAGATTTTCGTGTTCATGTTCGCGGTGATCAATCTCATCGTGGTGTTCGGCACCACCATGTTCATCATCGAAGGCCCGGAGAACGGTTTTCACAACATTCCTCACAGCATCTACTGGGCCATCGTCACCATCACCACCGTGGGCTATGGCGACATCACCCCCCACACCCCTCTCGGCCAGACCATAGCCGCCATCGCCATGATCTGCGGTTACGCCATCATCGCCGTGCCCACCGGCATCATCGGCGCCGAACTGATGCAGGAGTTTCAGTCCCGCAGTGCGCCCTCCCCCAAGCATCAACGCAATTGTCCCCACTGCGGCGCCGGCGATCACCAGACCGATGCCACCTTCTGTCGCCTGTGCGGCGGCGTGCTGGAGAAGGATGCCTAGGGGCAGTTAGCAAACAAAAAAAGAGGAGTGCCGCCACACGCGGACACTCCTCTGGAAAGGGACGACCAGGAAAAAAATCAGTTCGTTTGAAAGTCCAGCGTTTCCCCATTGAGATTGACATGGTACTGCCCCGGCGGCAGCGTGCTCACGTCCAGCGGAATATTCAGCTCGAAGGGATCAATCACCTGCACACAGGCCACCAGGGTCTGCAGCACATTCAGGCTGACCACCACGTGGAAAGTATCCCCCTCGCGGGTCACCGCCTGATGCAGCTCGTAGCAGGGTGTCGGCTTGTAACCCTTCACCTGCAGCACGGCCTGCACGGGGTTGGATTCGAGAATGGCCACGGTCTTCTCGGTAATCGTCGCCAGCGGTTTCTCCACCGCATCCAGCACCTTGAAGTCGCCGTTGTTTTCAATGCGCATCTGCACATTCTGGTAATAGCGGGTCTGCCCGTCTTCTACCACAATCGCTTCCTTGATCGTCAACACTTCGTCGTCGAACAGGGCCGGTTGCGCCTGTGCGCCCAGAACGGGAAGGCCTGCCAGGGCCAGGGGCATCATCCAGTTTCTCATCAGCATCTCTCCTTTCACTCTATACGGGGCATGCTGCCGGATCTGTTCCGGCAATGAGGATATAGTGCCGCCCTGTTGTCCGTATTGCTGTTGGAGTCTTGTTTTATTTTGTGATCAATTGTACGGCCAGCGCAGGACGAAGCAGGCGCCCCGCGGCGTGTTGTGCTCCACATGAATACTGCCGCCGTGACGCTGCAGAATGCGTCGCGCAATCGCCAGGCCCAGGCCGTAGCCGCCAGACTGGCGATCGCGGCTGGTATCGAGCCGCGCAAACGGCTCGAAGATGCTCTCGTGATAGGCATCGTCGATTCCCGGGCCGTCGTCGCACACGCGAATGCATGCCTGATCGCCCTCGATAATGCCACTCACCTGCACCTGCGATTCCGCGTAGCGCAGAGAGTTGCGCAGCACGTTGTGCAGGGCTCGCGCCATCATGTCGGGATTGAAACTCGCCTGACGCTCCTCATCCGACTGCTGCAACTGCAGATGCACCGCAATGTCCGAGTCCGCATAGGGTTTCATCTGGCGCTCCAGCCAGGCATTGAAGGGCAGCATGTGGCGCTGCAACTGCAGATTGTCCTCGCTGAGCTTGGCGTAACTGAGCATTTCGTCGATCAGCGTTTCCAGTTCCAGCACATCGTGTTTCATCGCCGCGAGATAGTCGCGCACCCGTGCCTCGTCCTCGGTCTTGCCCAGCATCTCCATGCTGAACTTGAAGCGCGCGAGCGGTGTGCGCAGCTCGTGTGCCACCGCATTGGTGAGGTCGCGATGGGCTGTCACCAGGTATTGGATGCGCCCGGCCATCTTGTTGAAGGACTGCGCGACCGGAAGAATGCCTGACTTGGCATCCAGCTCCACCCGCGTGCTGAAATCGTCACGACCGAAACGGCTGGCGGCAACCCGCAACAGGCTGAGGTCGCGATAGAAGGGACGAATCCAGAAAAACAGAAACAGCGCCACCAGCACGTAGTAACTGATGATCACCGCTGTCTCGACACCCTGCCCGCCTTCCTCTTCCGGCAGAGGTCCCAGCGCCAGAATCTGTCCACTTGCCAGACGGCTGTAGAGCAGTGTCTGCCCTTCCGCATCCGTGAAGGCCTCCACGCCGCCATCCTGCAGCGAGTCAAGAAACTGCACCTGGCCCGCCAGGTCTTCCTCTTCGTACAGCGCAACGGGTATGCCGAGACGGGCTTCGAGGGAGGCACGCAGACGCGTGTAACGCTGACGCACACTCTCCGGGGCGGCGCCCTGGTGCAGCAGCATCATCTCGACCATGGCAACGCTGGGCGCATACTGCCGGGCGTGCGGCGACTCCTCTTCCGGCAGCAGCCACACCAGCACCCCGTCCAGCGCCAGCGCGATCAGCAGAATGCCGACTGCCACCATGGCATAGGCACGAAAGAACGGTAATGAGGACACGCGTGCTGACATCGGCGGCTCAGTCCCAGGCATTGCTGACAAACAGATAACCCTTGCCCCACACCGTGCGGATACGGAAGGGTTGTTCCGGGTTGTCCTGCAGTTTCTTGCGCAGGCGGGAGATGCGCACGTCCACGGTTCTGTCGAGGCCGTCGTAATCAATGCCGCGCAGATTGTGATAGATCGCGTCGCGGCTTAGCACCGTGCCGGCATTGCGCATGAGCAGGCCCAGCAGCTCGAACTCCTGCGTGGTCAGCTCCACTTCCTCGCCCGCCAGCAGCACCTGATGGGACTGCGGATCGAGTTGCAGCGAACCGAAGCGCAGCACCTCGCCCTTCGGCTGTGGCGCCGCCGCTTTCGCGCGTCGCAGCAGGGCGCGCAATCGCGCGAGCAGCACCGGCGGCTCGATGGGTTTGGTGACAAAATCGTCCGCGCCCAGCTCCAGCCCCATCACGTGATCGATGTCGCTGCTCTTCGCGGTCAGAATCAGAATCGGCCCCGCGTAGCGCTGACGCAGATGCGTGCACACCTGCAGGCCGTTCATGCCCGGCAGCATCAGATCCAGCACCACGATATCCACCTGCTGCGGATCGAATTCCGCTACCGCGGTGTCGCCGTGATGCTGCACCTGCACGGCAAAATTCTCGTGACTGAGGTAATCCTGCACCAGGCTGGCGAGGCGCACATCGTCCTCGATCAGCAGCAGGCGCACGGGCGCGGTATCGGGTGTGGACAGGCTCATTACAGAATGCTCCAGACGTGTCGGCGCCGTTTGCGGGAATCGCGCAGTTCACGGGTCAGCACGGGAATCAGGCTCTCCAGCAGCACCGCGTCGGTGCCCGGGTCCACCAGTTGCACCGTGGTGTTCTGTTCACGTTCCACCGGCATGTTCCAGGCGCCCTGACGCCGCGATTGCCAGCACTGCAGCGCCTGTTCCTCACCGGCGAAGCGCAGGCAGATATCGGCTTCCTGCGGCGCCGTCCAGTTTACCTGCAACTGCATGGAGCAGCTCACCTCGCCCGCCATCACCACGCAGACGCGCGGGCGCACTTCCAGCGTAAAACCCTCGGCCGTGCCTGCCGCAGCGCTGGCCAGCTTCCAGCAAAAAAGCGCCAGCACACACACAATAAGCCGTCCCACAGTCCGGTGGACCGTGTTGCCGCTTTTTGCTTTCCCTGCCTCAATCGCCTGCATACCGTAATGGCTTATTTGAATTGGTAATAAAGTCCCAGAAACAGTGTATTGACATGTCCCCGGTCGATGACCGGACTGCGCCGAATCGCGCTGCTCAGCCGTTCATGTTCCGCCACGCCCACCAAGCGCCAGTGCTCACTCAGTTGCCGGGCGTAGGACAGACGCAGTACCGCGTTGGTGCCACTGCCCGGGGTATAGGCGGGCCGCCCCTTGAGCGCCTCGCTGTCCCGCACTCCGTAGTAGTAATTCACCAGATCGCGACTCTTCCACTCCATGCCCAGCGAAAGATTGAGCTCGCTGCGCTGCGTCAGCCAGGGGTAGGACCAGCCCAGCCACGCGGACTGCCCGTTGTGAGTGCCGCTGACATCCTGCAGCCACTGCACCTGCACGTCGCCCCAGGGATTTACGCTAAGCCACTCCAGCCCCGCGCTGGCGGCAAAGTCCCGCTCCGGCAGTTCGCTGTCCACGTCCTCGAACACCAGGGCCTCCAGCTCTTCCCGGCTCAGGGATTCCACGTCCTGCTTGCCGCCGCCAATAATGCTGGGGCCCATGAAACCCTGCTCCTGCGCCAGTGCGCGCAGGTTCAGAATATCGATGCCGGAGCTGCCGTTGCTGAGGGAACTGTAGTAATTGCGCTCGTTGTCGAACGTGAGCACAGCATTGACGGAATGCCGGGGCTGTTCGCTGAGGGTGAAACCGAAATCGCCGTTGTCGAAGAACCAGCGCTCGCCGTACCAGGCAATATCGAGCACCAGGTTTTGCCGAATATCGTCGGACCCGACAAAGGGATTGTCCCGCTGACCATGGCCAAGCGCCACGCCCAGGCTCCAGGGGCTGTCGTCTTCCTGCGCCTGTGCGCAGGCAGCCAGGGCAGCAAAGCCGCACAGCATCGTGCGCAGCAAACGCAGCGTGAACTGACGGGATCTGGTATGACGGGTCAAACTCACGAATTCATGTCCTGAAAGTTTGGAGGCGACCAGCGATTTCCGGGCCACAAGTATAATGCAAGCGGAGTGTAACGCAGACGGCTTCTCGCTTCTGTACGAGTTTTGGGCGCCGATTGTAAAGATTTGTAAACGCGCTGCGAATGCCAGTGCCCTTGTGCTGGAGCCTCAGCCCACTTTGATCAATAATGACGGCCCGAGGATGACGAACCGCGCTTTCGGGAAACCACGCATGCCACGACCCGCCACTGTTCGCCTGCTGTTGCTGAGCGCCCTGCTCCTGGGCGGGCTTGTCGGCGTCGTCATGGGCGCGGCTCCCTCTGCCCCCACGCAGACCCGTCCCGACTGGGACACCGAGGGCCTTATCCGCCAGCACACCTTCGCCGAAGGGGATTTCACCCTGCACTATGCAGAGTCCGGCACCGTCGGTGGCCCGACCGTGGTGTTCATCCACGGCACGCCCGGAAGCTGGCGCTCGCTGGGCCGCATGATGATCCGCGACGACCTGCGCAGCCGCGCCCATCTCGTTTCCATCGACCGGCCCGGCTGGGGTCTTTCTCCCCTGCCCGATGGCCGCCGCAGCGAACCCGACTTCGATGCCCAGATCGCACTCATCACGCCACTGCTTCGCCAGCTCAAGGAGCACAGCGGTGGCCAACCCCTGCTGCTGGTTGGCCATTCCTATGGCGGCTCCATCGCCCCCTATATTGCGTTTCGTCACCCCGAACTGGTGGATGGCATTCTGATGGCGGCCAGCGCGATAGACCCGGAACTGGGCAAACCGCGCTGGTACAACTACGCCGCGCGCACCTGGCTGGTGTCGCCGTTCCTGGGCGACGGCATGCGCAAGGCCAACGATGAGATATGGGGCGTTTACGACGCGCTGGAGCGCCTGACACCCTGGTGGCAACAGGCAAAGCTGCCGCTGATTTTCCTGCAGGGGGAAGAGGACGAACTGGTGGACCCGCGCAATCTCGACTTCGCCGAACGCGCCCTGCCTGCGCCGAACACCACCGTCATGCGCTTGCCCGAGCAGGGGCATCTGCTGCAGGTGCAGCGCCGCGACCTGCTGGCCAGCCTGACCCTGCAACTGCTCGACGAAGCCCAGCGGCGCGCGGCGGTGGGAGACTAGCGGCCGCGTCGAATTCGATCGCCTGCAGGGCAGGCGATCAATCCCGTCGTCCGCGATAGTCCAGCCACAGCACAAACGCGATATAGCCACTGCCCCAGACCAGCCCGGGTGCAATGGCTTCCCACACATCAATGGTGCCAAGCACGGCGTGAATCAGCAGCGGAAAACTGAGCATAACGGCAAAGCTGGCCAGAAAGCTCAGCACGAGGCCTGCAGGCGTTGCGCCCAGACGCTGCAGGGCGCCCCGGGCCATGGCCGTGACCAGCCAGGTGGACACAAAAGCATAGCTGCCCTGCCCTAGGCCGGCCCGCCAGGCCATGGCGGCACCGTGATCGGAATTGACGAAGGCCGCCCAGCCGCCATACACCAGCAGCGCCAGCGTAGCCGCCAGGGTGCGGTTCAGAGGGGTTCTCCACTGTCGTGGAACACCACCTGATGCCGCCCCCGCTTCTTGGCATCGTACATGGCCGCGTCGGCATGCTTGAGCAGATTTTCGTGAGGGCGACAGGAAGCAGAACGGAACAGCGCGGCACCGATGCTCAGACCGCACTCATAGGAGGACAGCGGCGTCCCCTGACAGGCGACCGCAAGGAAGGGATAGGGCCTGGCAACCTCGGCAAGAATACGCTCCGCGACGATCTGCGCACGTTCCCGCGCCGCGCTGCAGTCACTGCCAAGATCCGGCAGCAGCACCACAAACTCATCGCCGCCAAGCCGCACCACGGTGTCCACCGCCTTGGTGTTCTCGCGAATGCGATAGGCAACCTCCACCAGATACTGGTCCCCCACCGTGTGGCCGCAACTGTCGTTCAGCTTCTTGAAGTTGTCCAGGTCCATCATCAGCAGCGCCCCGATCTCATCGCCACCGTACTTGCGCGGCCACTGCTCCAGCACGTTGTTCAGCAGGCGCCGGTTACCCAACTGCGTCAGCGGGTCTTTCAGGGCCAGGCTCAGGCTGAACTGCTCCGCGCGTTCCTTGAACATCAGCAGCAGGCCCAGCGCAAACATGATCAGCGCCACAATGGTGGTGGTAAAGGAAACCAGTTGCACCGGGCTGGTCTGCGTGACCGACAGCATGGCGTTATCGCCCGCATCCACGCTGACCGCAAAACCGGCCCGGATCATGAAGATCATCGTCGTCAGCAGCGCCGCCCCCACCACGATCCAGCGGCCCCGCCCGGGCTGTGTGCGCAAGCCACGCGCGATGCTCCACATCAGCAGAGCCATCTGATAGACCATGACAATGCCGTGAATTCCCACCCGGGCACGGAAGTTGTCGATGTAAAGGGTGAAGGTAATGGCCGTAATGAGAGCGGGCAACCAGATCAGCAGGCGTGGCGGGCGCACCTGCTCAAAGCGGTAGACGCCCTCGGTGAACATCGACAGCATGACGGCGACAAGGGTATTCGCGAGGGTAATGGAGAGCAGGTCGGGGATCACGCCGCGAAAGGCCAGCAGCACATAGGCAATGCTGTGCAGACCGAACGCCGACGCCCAGGTCAGCATCTCGCGATCGCGACCGACTCCCACAGCAAAGAGACACAGTGCCAGCGTAAATGCCACCACGATATTGAGCGTGAAGAGTACCTGAATGTCTGTCACTGCCAACTGCCAGCGCGCGAAGAAGCGCCCCTTGCCCCGTAGAAACCACCGAATCGGCACAGTATACAGGACTGTGGCGGGAAACATCCCCCCGTCAAGCAGGCAATCAGGCCACGCCGCTCATCGGCAGCGGTTCATTGCCATGGAACACCACGCAGTTCCTGCCGGATTCCTTGGCCAGATACATGGCGGCATCCGCGTTCTTGAACAGGGTCTCGCGGGATTTGTCATAGCCCTGGAAAAGATCGCCGCCGATGCTGACGGAAAGATTGTAGTGAAGGCGGGACAACTCCCCCGGCTCTGCACTGTGCAACTGCAGACGATAGGGCTGCTGCAGTTTTTCGCGCAGCCGGTGGGCAATGATTTGCGCCTTGCGCAGCGCCTGCGACTCGTCACGGTCCAGCGCCACTGCCAGCACCACAAACTCGTCACCGCCCAGGCGCACCACTGTGTCGGTGTCGTTGACACAATCCTTCAGGCGATAGGCCACCTCCACCAGAAGCTGATCCCCCAGAGCATGGCCATGGGTATCGTTCAGTTCCTTGAAGCGGTCCAGGTCCAGCACCATGAACGCGCCGTAGCAGCCGTTGCGATGACTGCTCTCGAAGGCCATCTGCAGCCGGTCGTGCAGCGCCCGGCGGTTGCCCAGTTGTGTCAGCGGGTCGTGCAGTGCCAGCCGCAGAATCTCGCGCTCCGCCCGCTCCTTGTAACTGACCAGCAGGCCGATGGCGAACATGATCAGCCACACCATGCCCAGCGACAGCAGCACCGTTTGCGGCACCCCCGGCTGCACGAAGCCCACCATCGCACCGTTGCCGGTGGCCATCAGGATGGCCCGGACCAGGAAACTGAAGGAGGTGAACAGCACGGCCAGACAGATGATCCAGCGCCCCTGGCTCTGCTCCTGCCGCAGCCCGGTCCGCACGATATAGATGGACACGGCACTGTGATACACCGTAAGCAGCGCCCCGAAATTGTTGCGGGTATCAAAATCATCCCGCAGCAGAATGAAGCCCAGAATGGCAAACGGTGTCAGCCCCCAGATAATCCACCACGGCACCCGCAGGGCAAACAGGCGCTTCAGCCCCTCGGAGAACAGCGCGAACATCACCGCCAGGCAGGTGTTGGCAACAATGACCGGCACCCACTCCGGCAGGTGGGCACGAAAACCGAACAACAGAAAGGAAATGGGGTACAACGAAAAGGCCAGCGCCCACACCGTCAGGTCGCGCTCCCGCCCCCAGGCAACGTAGGCGAGACAGAGGGCCAGCGCAATGCCGACCAGTATATTGATGAAGAACAGCGGCTGAACGGCGTCCAAGGGCTTCTTTTCGTTTTTGTGGGGTTCGGGCCATTGTACGGAAATTGCGCAGCAATGGAACAGCACGACACGCCCCTCCTCGCACGACAGAGCCCGCTGGCCGCACGACGAAACCCCAGCAGCGCCCTGTTGCCCCACCGCCACACTTGAGGGACAATCCTGACAGGTCGAATTCCCGGGCACCGAAGCCCGCCCACAACAACAGCAACCCAGACAAGCCAACAGGTGACAGCCATGAACAACGCTCTCTTCACCCCACGCCGCGGTGCCCTCGCCCTTCTCGCCTCCTGCCTGCTGGCCAACACCGGCCATGCCGCCGAGAACAACTGGGTGGAACTGGCAGTCCACAACTTCGGCGCGCCGATCAACACCATGTGGGCCGAGGGAGAGTTGAGCTTCGCCGACGACGGCACCATGGTCTACTGCAGCGCCCGCCAGGACATGGCCGTGGCCCCGGGCGACCCCAAGGACCTGTACATCGCCACCTTCAACCCCGAGACCGGCAGTTGGAACACCCCCGTGAACATGGGCCTCCCCATCAACGCCGCTCCGGCCACCGATGCCGACCCGCTGCGCCTGGGCGACGACCGCGAACCCTGGATCACCGCCGACGGCAACACCATCTATTTCAAATCCGACCGCCTGGCCACCACCAGCCCGCGCAACAACAACGACCTCTTCGTGACCCGCAAGGTCAACGGCCAATGGAGTACCCCGGAACTGATCGGCTTCCCCATCAGCACCAACGAGGGCGACGAACACTGCCCCGCCATCCTGCAGGACGGCGAGACCCTCTGCTTCGCCAGCCGCCGCGCCGGCGGCTACGGCGGCTCTGACATCTACTGCGCCAAGCCCGACGGCAACGGCGGCTGGAGCACCCCGGTGAACCAGGGCCCCAACATCAACACCGCCGCAGAAGAATTCCACTTCTCGCAGGACAAGGACGGCATGGTGTACTTCACCTCCAGCCGCCCCGGTGGGTTTGGCGGCATGGATATCTGGGGCGCGATGCAGACCGGCGCGAACAGCTGGGGCGAGGCACATAATCTGGGCGCGAAGGTGAATACGGATGGCGCGGACATGTGTCCCGCATTGATGCCTGGCGGGAGTGCGATCAGCTGGTTCTCCTCACGCAGTGATAACAGTTTGGGGGGAATCGATATTTTCTGGACGGAGAAGAAGAACCTGTCAGGAAACTAGGCCAGTCATTAATCAGGAGCTGACCCCATGAACGGAAGCGCCGGAAACAAAAAGTACTTCTTACCTTTGTTTCTGGCGACTGCGTTCTCCTCGACAACATTTGCTCAATCTACCGAACCTCCGCCCCAGGCATTTTACGACTGGGCACGCGCCTCTCTGCATCCTGTCACCAGCAACATCAACGCACCCTCGACTGCCGATCTCGCTCCACTTGGAGAGATGATCGGTTCCGCAAGAATTGTTGCTTTTGGCGAAAGCCTGCATTCCGCCTCAGAACCATTGGCATTCCGAAATCGCGTCATCCAGTATCTGGTGGAGGAGTTGGGTTTCACCGCCGTCATACTCGAATCGGGTCTCGTGGAATCTCGGACCTTGAATGACTACGTTGCCTTCGGAATCGGCAATTTTGATGACGCCATTGCAGATGGTATCTCACACGGCTTTGATCAATTCCGGATGAATCACGAACTGGTACGCTGGTTGCGAGCACACAATGCAGCGTTACCCGAGGATGCCCCTAAAGTTCAGATCTTTGGCATGGATGTCTCCGGCAGTCCAGGCAATCTGGGTGCAAGAAGAAAACCCGACTCTGCATTGGCGTTTGCGCTGAACTATCTGGACGAAGTGGATCTCGAAAACGCTCGCGAGTTTCACAATCGCATGGATTCCTACCTGCCCGCTTTAGCCAGCACCAACGATTATGGTGTTCTATCCTCTTCTCGGAGAGACGCACTTAGTGCTGCCATTGAAGATTTGATATCGCTGCTGGAACGACGCCAGCTCGACTACGTTGAAACGAGCTCCGAATACGACCAGGCCTGGGCAGAACGCGCCGCAGTTTCTGCACGCCAGGTAGATTCATGGTTTCGCCAGATGCCACCGAATTGGGTACTTGCCGATGGGCTGGCCTGGACTTCCGAAGCCCAAATCATTCGGGACCGTGTGATGGCGGACAATCTGGACTGGGTGCTGAGTTTTCTCCCTGAGAATGCCAGGGTTTTCGTGTTCGCTGCAGCGCCACACATTGCAGCCCAAAAATACGATATGCCAAGCTGGATGGATATCCCTGAAGATCGCTTGTATACGTCCATTCCCTTTGGGGCGTATGCGAGATCACGTCATGGAAATGATTACGTGAACATTCTCAACATTCTGTATGAGGGTGAAATCTATTTCTGCCAGGCCACCAATCCCACCCCGTTGGATATCGGTAACCCTGAAGAATTCTGGGGAGAACATGCTTTTGCAAATTTGGGCATAGACGAGTATGTGCTGGACTTGAGAATAGCGCCACCAGGAGCTTCCGAGTGGGTGGATCAAGTCAAGGATCACAGAAATTTCAAAGTTTCGACCAGAGGGGCATTCGATACACTCTACTATGTCAAAACCATTCAATCGGATTGTATGACGAACTGACTCGAAGCACTCCCCGGTATATTTTCGTCCTTGTACCCCAAAGTAAAGGGAAGTAACGACGCTCTCAACCTGAAATCCCCAATTTCAGCAGCAGTCGGTGAAAGTTTCCCTTGTCCATTCCCAGGGACTTCGCAGTCCGGCTCTTGTTGTTTTGGCAGGCCTTCAGTCGATTCACGATGAGCTCTCTTTTGAATCGCAGAAGTGCGTCCGACATGCTCAGCGTACTGTTTCCTGAAAGAACCTCCGCTTCGACCAGGGTTGTCGGCAGGTCGGTCTGCTGTGCCCCGCCCAGATGATGCACATTGAGCATCACCACCCTGTTTGCAGGCAGCCCTTCACTGATCGCCTTTACCACAGCTCTCGATATCGCATTCTCCAGTTCCCGTACATTCCCCGGCCAGGTATACGAACGCATCCATGCCTGCGCCTCTGCATGCAGGCGAATCGCTCTCAGTCCGAATCGTTTCTCGCATACCTGCAGGAAATGCCCGGCAATAAGCGCGATATCCTCCTTTCCGCGCTCACGAAGCGGAGGAACCGTCAGTGGATATACACTCAGTCGATGGAAGAGATCCGCGCGAAACCGACCCTCCCTGACTTCCTGTTCCAGGTTTCTGTTGGTAGCCGCAATGATCCGCACGTCCACCTGATGGTTCTCATCACTCCCCACACGTTGAATTTCCCCGCTCTGGATCGCCCTGAGCAGTTTCGCCTGGATCTGCAGAGGTAACTCCCCTACCTCGTCCAGGAAAAGCGTGCCGCCATCCGCCAGTTCGAACTTCCCTGCCCGATCCTTGTTCGCGCCCGAGAAGGCGCCGCTAACATGACCAAACAATTCACTTTCCACCAGATTTTCGGAGAGTGCAGCGCAATTGATCTGCACCAGAGGTTGCTTCATTCGTGGCGAATGCAGATGAATGAAATGCGCAAACAGCTCTTTCCCTACGCCCGTTTCCCCGTTCACCAACACCAGCAGATTGGATTGTCCAACGATCTCCGCTTCACGACGCAGACGCTTCATCACTGCACTCTCCCCGAGCAGTTCCAAGGCCTTGCTGTCCGATAGCCAGTGTTCCTGGGCAAGTTGGTGCCGTTCCAGATTGGACTCGAGGCGCTGGATAAGATCGGCAGCGCGGATCGTGGCAGCAGCGATCGAAATGAAGGTTTCCAGCAATGCCATGTCCAGATTGTCGAAACGATCTGCGGCCAGTGCATCCAGGGTCAGCACTCCCCAGGTCTTGCCATCCACCTGCAGGGAAGCTCCCATGCAATCGTGTACATACAGGTGATGATCCTCACCATCAACCAACCCATCATAAGGATCCGGCAAACTGGATGCCGACGGGAAGCGCACGATATTGCGGCTATTCACGATTTCCATCAAACGGGGCTGCTCCTTTACCAGGAAGCGACGTCCCATCGTCTCGGGACTCAAGCCCCTCACTGCACGCGGCACCAGATACTCCCCCTCCAATTGCAGAAGCGCTGTGGCATCACAGGGAAAACGACTCATCAGGGCATCCAGCAATCTCTGGAAGCGTACCTTTGGGGGCAGTTCCCGGGACAGATCGGCAACGATGTCCGACAGACTGGTCAGCACTTCGGTTGTAGTCATATCTACACCTCATGGATGTCATAAAGACAACTAATGAAAGTTGTTTTATTGACATACTATTCTTTCATCCAACTGTATTACAAGGATTTTTTATTTGGCATGAGTGTTGCTCCAGTCCTTGTAACCCTCAACTCAATATTGGAGCTACTCATGAATAAACACCTGCTTCCCACTGCCATTCTGATTGCCAGCAGTGCCCTGCCCCTATGGGCATCCGCCGAGACCGTCAAAGTCGAAATGACGGCAAGGGAGGTGGACATCGCGATCGACAATGCAGGCACAACCCACAGGATGTGGACTTACGATGGCGCCATTCCGGGACCAGTCGTGCGCGTGAAGCAGGGGGACCTGGTGCAGTTCACCCTGCACAACCACCCCGACAACGGCAACAGTCATTCCATGGATTTCCATGCCGCCCAGGTAGACGTACTGGAAGAATTTGCGGAAACCAATCCGGGGGACAGCAAATCCTACGAGTTCCAGGCCAACTATCCCGGTGTTTTCGTGTACCACTGCGGAGCGGAATCCATGGCCGAACACATCTCCCGGGGAATGTACGGTGTGATCATCGTCGATCCTGCCGAAGGCTACAGCGCGGACTATCCGAAACCCGATCGCGAGTATCTGCTGGTACAGGGGGACCTCTTCCAGGAGGGCACCTCCGCTGAAGACATCACTCAAGGTCTCAATTGGGAAGCCTCTCTCATCAATGGGAAAGTCTTCCACTACGATCCTGTGCACGACCAGAATGCGAGCCTGACACTCGAAGCGACACCTGGAGAGCGGGTGCGCATCTTCTTCGTCAACGCTGCCATCAATGAAGCTGTCGCCCTTCATCCCATCGCGGGGATCTGGGATCGCGTCTGGGACAACGGCAACCCCAAGAACATCAGTTACGGATTGCAGACTGTGGAGATCGCGCCTGCTCACGGCATGGTTCTGGATCTCGTTCCTCCAGCCGACCGAGCCACCAACAATGCCATCGTGGATCATCGCATGAAACACGCCATGGGAGGAGCAATCACCGTCCTGATGACCCATGAGGATGCCGACCCGGAAAAGGGGCGCAATGGTCTGTTGATCCTGCGCTGAGCCCTCCCTTTGAATAGATCTGCTGTAAGGAGCAAGCCTATGCAAGCCAAATGTCTACCTACACTTGTGGCTCTGTGTCTCTCTGCCATCGCGGGATACTCCCATGGAGCTCCCGCGGACAAAGTCGCCGAATTGTGCGGCAGCTGTCACGCGCTGGAGAGACCGGACTATGAAACTCAGGGGCGTGAGGAAAGATTCTCGAGAAAGGCACCTCCCCTCTACTTCGCTGGCAACAAGTATCGCAGGGAGTGGCTTGCAGGTTTTCTGCAGGAGCCCTATCCGCTCCACCCCTCAGGATATTTTCCCGAGAGAAAGTTGCGGGATACACCTGAGGGGGATATGCCAGACGAGAATGCCCTGGCGGCACATCTCCAACTGTCCGAGAGTGACGCAGCTGAGGTCGCGGATTACCTGATGAGCCTGCAGCCCTATGCGGAGCTGATCACCCAGGACAGTTACAGCGAGGGGAAGGTCGCCCTGCGCATGGGGACACTGGATTTCAGGAAGTTCAAGGGCTGCGATGCCTGCCATCAGGACAGCACGGACAACGGCGGATTCTCGGGACCGATTCTCTACGATGCCTGGAACAGGCTACAGCCCCATTACATCTCGGCATTCCTGAAGAATCCCCTGCAATGGGATCCGAATACCATCATGCCCGTCCCCCAGATGAATGAACAGGCAGTACACAAACTCGTGGACTACCTGAAAGCAATAGGAGAAACAGAATGAAAGCCATCACTGTTGCCGCGATATCCGCACTGTTGTCACCACTCTCCCATGGAGCAGACGATGCTTCGGGAGAGCGCCTCTACACCATGTACTGCACCCAATGCCATGGCATGCATGGCAACGGTCTCGGAGTGAACTCCTCGCGCATGAGTGTGCAGCCACGCTCCCATATCGAACGGGAGGAGATGATGGCCCGCAGCGACGAAGAGTTGTTCAAAGTCATCCAGCAGGGTGGAAAGTCAATCGACAAATCAAACCTGATGCCAGCCTGGGGGGACAACCTGAGCGAGGAGGAGATATCGGCCCTGGTCGCCCATCTGCGTCAACTTTGCTGTAAGGAGAGCGGAAATGAGTAAAGTGAATTCTGCAATCAAACACCTGAGACGGATGGCGTGCTGCAGCGCCCTGGCCCTGTATTCACTTCATGCCGGCGCCGAGCACGTCAGCCTGGAAATGACCATCGAGGAAATCGAGGTCGAGGTTGCCCCCGGCTTCAAATCAAAAGCCTTCGGCTTCAACGGTCAGGTACCCGGCCCCCTGTATCACGTCAAGGAGGGAGACGATGTGGAAGTAACAGTCAGCAATTTCACCACGCTGACTCACACAGTACACTGGCATGGCATGTACCAGACCGGCACCTGGCAATCGGACGGCGTTCCTCATGTGACACAGCACCCCATAGAGCCTGGAGAGAGTCACACCTATCGTTTCATTGCGGACAAGACGGGAACCCTGTGGTACCACTGCCACGTCAACGTATCCGAACATGTGGGCCTCAGGGGAATGTGGGGCCCGCTTATCGTGGATCCCAAGGAGCCCACTCCTCTTGAGCAGAGAGTCACCAAGGACGCGATCCTGATGTTTTCGGGCTGGAATTCCGAGGTTGCGGACACCTATGGGGAAGGCGGACATCCCGGCGAGGTGATCAATTATTTTTCCATCAACGGAAAATCCTTTCCAATGACTCAACCGCTGAGAGTCAAAGAGGGTGATGTGCTCCGCCTTAGACTCATTGCAGCAACGATACCCGTGGCTTTCCATCTTCATGGTCATGACATGCTGGTCACACACAAGGATGGCCTGCCATTGCCGAATCCCTACCCGGCAGATGTGGTACCCCTCTCTCCCGGAGAGCGCATCGATGTGATCGTGGAAATGAACAATCCCGGCATCTGGATGACGCACGATCATATCGAGCATCACACCACCAACAATGGCAAGGAACATGGAGGCTCCATGCTGGTGGTGGAGTATGAAGGAGTCGAGACAATCGAAGGCTACGATTTCGAAGGTGTCGACTATGAGCCGGATTTCTATATGAGCGAATCACTGAAGAAACCGTCCGGTCTACATGATATCGAGGCTTTCAAGGGGGAGTTGCTTGAATAGGCCACCACCATGCCCCTCACCTGCCCGCGGACCCTCGCAGATGCAAGCAACGGCAGGTGAGCATAGCCACGAATCTTGGTGCACCGCCCCCCAATATCAGGCGAGACGGCAAATCAGCCAGACCGTGGATGGTGTGAGATCGCATTGATTGATTGGTGCCCGGGACCGGAATCGAACCGGTACGGCCGTAAGGCCGAGAGATTTTAAGTCTCTTGTGTCTACCAATTTCACCACCCGGGCGCAGAGGGCGGATTTTCGCCAAAGCAGAACGACCCGGTTGGGTCAGGTTTGGCATCGAACGGGGAGTAATGGAGGCTGGGGTCGGAATCGAACCGGCGTACGCGGAGTTGCAGTCCGCTGCATGACCACTCTGCCACCCAGCCTAAAGTCCTTCAAACTTACCTACGCAGCTAGACTGGCCGGCGTACTGACGACGCTGTCAAAGGGCCTGAAGATCGATAGTTGCGACGTGAAACTGGAGCGGGAAACGAGACTCGAACTCGCGACCCCGACCTTGGCAAGGTCGTGCTCTACCAACTGAGCTATTCCCGCTTTATTTCAGTCTTCCGGTTGTTGTGTGTACCTCTGGCAACCGGTTCTTTTCAACCCTTCATCAGTGCCTCGCTACTGGAGTCCAGAGCGCCTGCAGGTCGAAAGAGGCGCCTATTCTAATGGCATACGAATCTATGTCAAGCACTGTAATAAAAGTATTTTTTAATCTTTTTTCTGGGCGCGCAGTGTCGGCAGTGCAGCGCTCAGATACTGAATCATCGACCACAGGCTGAACACGGCGGACACGTAGATCAGCACATAACCCAGCCATAGAATCGGCTGTGGCCAGGTCTCATCCGTGGCCATCAGCACGATGATCGCGATCATCTGAATGGTGGTTTTCACCTTGCCGATATAGCCCACTTTCACCAGATTGCGCTGGTTGCTGGTGGCCATCCACTCGCGCAGCGCAGAGACGAACACTTCCCGCGCGATGATCACGGCGGTGGGCAGCACAAACCAGATATAGGGGTGATTGGCGGCCAGCAGTACCAGGGCCATCACCACCAGCAGCTTGTCGGCCACGGGGTCAAGGAAGGCACCGAATTCGGAGGTCTGGTTCAGCTTGCGGGCCAGGTAGCCGTCCAGCCAGTCGGTAAGGCTGGCGATGGCGAACAGGCCGGCGGCCAGCAGGTTGTGATACGGCAGTGTCGAATAGTGCAGCACGATCACCACGGGGATCATCAGCACGCGCGAACACGTCACAATATTGGCGGCATTGAGGATGATGATCGGGTCTCCTGTGGTTCTGATCACGGGGCGTGATCCGCGCTCCTCGTGAGCGCTGGCCGCATTCTACTCGTTATGCAGCCAGGCATAAATCTCTGCGGCCAGCTTTGTGCTGATGCCGGGCACTCTGGCCAGTTGCTCCTCGCTGGCCCGCTCCACTTCCTGGGCACCGCCGAAGTGCTTGAGCAGGTCGCGCCTGCGCTTGGGGCCCAGGCCGGGAATCTGTTCCAGGGGCGACTTGTTGCGCACCTTGGAACGCCGCTGGCGATGCCCGGTAATGGCGAAACGGTGGGCCTCGTCACGGATCTGCTGCAGCAGGTGCAGGGCGATGGACTCGGTGGGCAGCACGATCTCGCGCACCTGGTCGCCGCCCAGGGAGAGAAACAGGGTCTCCTGCCCTGCCCGGCGGCTGATACCCTTGGCGATGCCAATGAGCTGCACGCTGGCCAACTGGCATTCGTCGATCACGCGCCGGGCCTGCGCAAGCTGGCCCTTGCCACCGTCGATCAGCAGAATGTCCGGCACCTTGCCGCCATCCACGGACTCCTCGGCCTCTTTCGCCACGCGGGTGTAGCGGCGGCTCAGGGCCTGGTCCATGGCGGCGTAGTCGTCGCCGGGGGTCACGCCCTCGATGTTGAAGCGGCGATAGTCGGACTTCAGCGGGCCATTGCTGTCGAACACCACGCAGGAGGCCACGGGCTGTTCACCGCCTGTGTGGCTGATGTCGAAACACTCGATGCGCTGGGGCATGGCCTCCAGGTCCAGCGCCTGCTGCAGTTGCTCGAAGCGCTGCTGCACGTTCTGCTTGTTGCTGACGAAGCTCTGCAGGCTCTGCTGGGCGTTGGTCAGGGCCATGGCCTGCCAGCGGGCGCGGTGCCCGCGCACGCTGGCGCTGATCTTCACGGCGCGTCCGGCACAATAGCTCAGCGCCTCGGCCAGGGCCTTGGCGTCCTCTACCGCAGGGGCAATGATCAGCTCCCTCGGGATATTGGGGGCATTGTCCTCACGGGCGTAATACTGGCCGATGAATGCGCCCAGCAGCGCGGCCTCGGAGTCTGCCAGCTTGTCGCGCGGGAAGAAGCTCTTGCTGCCGATGAGGCGGCCGCCGCGGATGACGATGAGGTGCACGCTGGTGTAGGCGCCGTGCATGGCGGCGGCGAGCACATCGGCATCACTGCCCTGGTCGGATACATACTGCTGTTCGTGAATGCGGCGCAGGTCGGAAATCTGGTCACGGATGACCGCCGCCTTCTCGAAGTCGAGCGCGGCGGCTTTCTGTTCCATCTTGTCGCTGAGCTCGCGGATCAGGGTGTCGCTGCGGCCATTGAGGAAGAGTTCGGAGAAATGCACGTCCTGCGCGTAGTCCTCGGGCGAGATCATGCCCACGCAGGGGCCGGTGCAGCGGTTGATCTGGTACTGCAGGCAGGGGCGCGAGCGGTTGCGGAAATAGCTGTCCTCGCACTGACGCAGGCGGAACACCTTCTGCAGGATGCTCAGGCTCTCACGCACCGCGCTGGCGCTGGGGTATGGCCCGAAATAGGTGGCGTCGCGGCGCTTGGCGCCCCGGTAGAAGGCCAGGCGCGGATACTCGTCGCGGCTGGTCAGCATGATGTAGGGGTAGGTCTTGTCGTCGCGCAGCTCGATGTTGTACGGCGGGCGGTGCTGCTTGATCAGCGTCTGCTCCAGCAGCAGAGCTTCGGTCTCGCTGCTGGTGATGGTCACCTCGATGTTCTCGATGCGCGCCACCAGCGCCATGGTCTTGGTGTCCAGCCCAGAGGCGCGGAAATAATTGCTCACGCGCCGCTTCAGGTTCTTGGCCTTGCCTACGTAGAGAATCTCGCCTGTGGCCCCCAGCATGCGGTACACGCCGGGGCGGGAACTGAGGGTGGCAATCAACGCCTTGGGATCAAACGGATTGGCCGGGTCAGTGGCAGGCGAATCGGTTTCGGGCGCGTTGTTTTCAGGAACGTCAGTTGCGGGGGACAAGGCTTGAGGCATCGCTAAGCCCGTGTTTCACGGCCAGAATGGTCAGCTCCACATCGCTGGAGAGGCCCAGTTTGTCGAAGATACGGTAGCGGTAGCTGTACACCGTCTTGCGGCTGAGCTGCAGCTTCTCGGAAATGGCATTGACCTTCTGGCTGTCGATCAGCATCAGTGCCACCTGCAGCTCGCGCTCGGAGAGCTCGTCGAAGGGAGACGTGCGCGGTTCGTTGGTGGGCAGCTTCTCCAGTCTTGCCGTAATACGCGGGCTGATGTAGCGCTGGCCGCTGTACACAAGATGGATGCTCCACAGCATCTCCTCCACCGGCACGCAGGGCGTGATATACGCACTGGCTCCTGCGCGCAGCATGCGCGAGGGCAGAACGCCAAGGCCGAGGGGAATCATGACAATCACGCGGGTCTGCGGGTGTTCCATCACCAGACGCTGGGTCAGTTCCAGCCCGGCAAGGCCGGACTGCTTCAGGTGCATGATAATGATGTCGGCAGCGACGTTCTGCAGTTTCAGCAGCGCCTCTTCCACACAATCCGCCTGCGCAACCACTTCCATGCCCTGCTCTTCCTGAATCAGGCGTTCAAGCCCGTGGCGCAGCAACTGGAAATCGTCGATCAGCATGACCCGCACGGGGTTTTGATTGTCAGGCATTTTTCATGTCCCACTTCGTCTGAAGCATTGGCTCTTTCACAGGCAGGTTTTAACACAGGCGGGGCTGCAAGTACATCTCAATGCAGGAGCCTGCCCTGCAGGCGATCAGGTAGCACTGAACGGCGGCACCCACTGCACCTCGGGCTCCAGCGCCACGCCGAACTGCTGCCGCACCGAGGCCATGATCTCCGTTGCCAGTGTCACCACATCCTGCGCGCTGGCGTGGTCGCGGTTCACGATCACCAGGGCCTGACGTTCATAGACGGCGGCACCGCCCACAGAGCGCCCCTTCCACCCTGCCCGCTCGATCAGCCAGGCAGCAGGCACTTTCACACTGTGTCCATCGCCAGACACAAACCCCGGAATGTCGTGGGCCACCTGTTGCAGGCGGGCATAGTGCGCGGCGCTGATCACCGGATTCTTGAAGAAGCTGCCCGCGTTGCCCAGCTCTGCCGGGTCGGGCAGTTTGCTGCGGCGAATGGCGCACACAGCATCGAAAATTTCCTGCGGCCCCGGCTGCTTGCCGCGCAGGGACTCCGCCAGCGCGGCATAGCGGATATTCGGCTGCGGCTGGCGCCACAGGCGAAAACGCACGCCCAGAATCAGCGTGTTGCCGCGCAGGGAACGCTTGAACACACTGTCGCGATAGCCGAAGTCGCACGCTTCTCGGCTGAGGGTCTGCTGCTGCCCCGTGGCAATGTCCAGCACGCGAACGCTCTCAATAAAGTCGCCCGCCTCCACGCCGTAGGCGCCGATGTTCTGAATGGGCGCGGCACCAACGCTGCCAGGAATCAGTGCCAGATTTTCCAGCCCGTACCAGCCCTGGGCAAGACAGTGCGCAACGAAATCGTGCCAGTTTTCTCCGCTCGCGGCATCCACACACACGCTGTCGTCGTCCCGCACTTCATGGGCAATCCCGCTCAGCGCCATACGAATCACCACGCCGGAAAAATCTTCACGCAGCAATAAATTGCTCCCGCCCCCTATCACCAGCAGAGGAAGATCGCGGGTTTGCGCAAAGCGCAGTGCCTCGTTCAGCACCGGCTCGGAGTCCGCGTGGCAGAAGTAACGCGCGCTGGCCTTCAAGCCGAAAGTATTGAGGGATTGCAGATCGACGTGTTCCTGTATCACCGTGCGCGCAGCTCCGTGTCGGCAATATGGGCCAGCAGGCCGTCGCAGGCAGACTCAACCAGGTCCAGCACCTGCTCGAAACCTTCGGGGCCGCCGTAATACGGGTCTGGCACGGCGCTCACATTCTGGTCTGTGAATTCCAGAAATAAACGAATCTTGTGTCGCTGATCCGGCGGGCTCAGGCGCTGCAGGTCGCGCAGATTGTTCTCGTCCATCGCCAGAATATAATCAAACTCGTTGAAGTCCTCAGCGCACACCTGCCGCGCCCGCAGGCTGTCGAGGTCGTAACCGCGTTTTGCTCCCGCGGCACGGGCACGGGTATCGGGTTTGTGGCCGATGTGCCAGTCGCCGGTGCCAGCGGAGTCCACGGCAATACGCTTGCTCAGGCCTGCCTCTTCCACTCGCTGCACAAATACCGCGTGCGCAGTCGGCGACCGGCAGATATTGCCCAGGCAAACCATCAGCACTTTGACTTGCGGTGACTGCATTGTGTCGGCCCTGTTCTCGTTCAAGCGCGTGCGCGAAAGTAGGCGCGCACGGCTTCCAGATCTTCCGGGGTGTCCACACCGCCCGGCATGCTGACGCAGGATTCCTGCATGTGAATGCGCACGCCGTGGCCCATGGCACGCAACTGTTCCAGCTTCTCTGCCAGCTCCAGTGGCACCTGGGGCCAGGTGACATACTTGTTCAGTGTCGAGACGCGATAGGCATAGATGCCGATATGGCGCTTGCCAAGTGCCACGCCCTGCTCCGCGCCATCGCGATGACAGGGAATGGGCGAGCGGCTGAAATAGTGCGCGTAACCCTGAAGGTCGGTGACCACCTTGACGATGTTCGGGTTGCGAAACTCGCTGTCGTGCACAATGGCTTCGTACAGCGAGGCAATGCCGGCATCGGGGTAGGCAGCGAGACTGCCCGCCACCTGGTTGATCGCTTCCGGCGGAATCAGCGGCTCATCGCCCTGCACGTTGACGATGACCTCGTCCTCACCCAGGCCCAGTTGCGCGGCTACCTCCTGAATGCGATCGGTGCCGGACTGATGGGTGTCCCGCGTCATGCAGACATTCGGCGTGAATGCCAGCACGGCCTCACGCACCCGCTCGTCGTCGGTGGCAATGTATACCGCACTCGCCCTGCTCTGCAGCGCACGTTCGTACACGTGCTGCAGCATCGGCTTGCCTGCGATGTCCAGCAAGGGTTTGCCGGGAAGACGCGTGGAGGCGTAACGGGCCGGAATGACGACAATGAACGCCATCAGTGTTTCTCCCGCTCCTCAACGCTGAGTTCGCGCGCCTCGCTCTCCAGCATCACGGGAATGCCGTCGCGCACGGGAAAGGCCAGGCCGTCGGCGAAGCAAAGCAGCTCCGCGGCGGCACGATCGTGTTTGAGCGGGCCCTTGCAGATCGGGCAGGCCATGATGCTGAGCAGTTTCTGATCCATCTCAATGATTCCTCTCGTGTTCGTCGCCTGCGGCAAAGCTCGCCGCCAGGCGCTGCATATCATCGCACAGCTCTTCCAGGAAGTGCTCCTCAAGCCGGGCTTCAATTTCCAGATACCAGGTGTGTTTGCCGGCAAAGCGCTCACACTTCACCGCGTCCTTCTGCGTCATCACCAGTGTGTCCTCCCCGGCAAAGGCCAGTTCGTGGGCACTGAAGCGGTAATGGTCGGGAAACGGATGGCACAGGGGCGCATAGCCCAACTCACGCACGGTGGTGAAGAAGCGCCCGGGATTGCCAATGCCGGCAATCGCGTGCAGACGCCCATTCTCGCCCAGCGGCAAGGCGTCCAGTGCCACGCGCTCGCCCGTGGCGATATTGACCCATCGCCCCGGCTGCACCTGCATGGCCCCCGGCGCTGCCCTCAAGCCAGCGGCTTGCAGCAGGGGCCGCCATTGCGTGACATCCCCGCCATTGACCAGCACCCAATCCACCTCCCGCAATCGCGAGACCGGCTCACGCAAGGGACCGGCGGGCAGGCACAGGCCGTTGCCAAACAGACGGGTGCCGTCCAGCATCACCAGTTCCCGCGTGCGGGCCATCGCATAATGCTGCAAACCGTCATCGCTCAGAATCAGATCGCAACCCAGGCGGGCAAGCGCCGCCACGGCGCGCGGGCGCTGGGGGTCCACCATCACAGGCCCTTCCACATTGCGGCGAATCAGCACGGCCTCGTCGCCCACCTCTTCCACCGAAGACAGTGGCGTGACCTCATAGGGTGGCGCGGGAGGATTGCCACCGTAACCGCGGCTGACGACGCCCACACGCACGCCCCGTGCGTGCAGTTGCCGGGCCAGTTGAATCAAGAGCGGCGTTTTGCCGGTGCCGCCCACGGTGATATTCCCGATCACCACGACGGGAGGCAGACGGGTGCCCTGCTCTCGCCGCCGCTCCAGACGGCAGCGCCTGCGCTGCGCGAGCGCGCGATACAGCAGCGACAGCGGCCACAGCAGCACGGGCCAGGAGCGCTTGCGATACCAGGCCGCGACAATTCCCATCACGCCCCCGCGATGTGGTCGGAGAACTGAATGCGGTGCAGGCTGGCGTAGTGTCCGCCCAGTGCCAGCAGTTCGGCGTGGGTGCCGGATTCGACGACGCGCCCCTTGTCCATCACCAGAATCATGTCGGCGTTTTCGATGGTGGACAGACGATGCGCGATGATGAACGTGGTGCGCCCCTTCATCAGGGTGCTGAGCGCCTGCTGGATGTGCTGTTCGGACTCCGAATCGAGCGCCGAAGTCGCCTCGTCCAGCACCAGAATCGGGGCGTCCTTGAGGAATGCGCGGGCAATGGCGATGCGCTGACGCTGACCGCCGGAGAGCATCAGGCCTGCGTCGCCCACCAGCGAATGAATGCCGTCCTGCAGCTTGTCGATGAATTCCATGGCGTGCGCGTTACGCGCCACGGCGATGATTTCCTCGTCGCTCACCTCGCCATCACGCCCGTAGGCAATGTTCTCGGCAATCGTGCCCTCGAACAGCACCACGTCCTGGCTGACGAGTGCAATGTGATGCCGCAGATTGTGCAGCGTGTAATCCTGCACCGGCACGCCGTCAATCAATACCCTGCCATGCTCCACGTCATAGAAGCGCGGCAACAGGCTGACCATGGTGGACTTGCCACTGCCGGACTTGCCGACCAGGGCGACGCTTTGCCCGGGCTGCACCTGAATGTTGACATGAGAAAGTACCGGCTCGCCCTCTTTGTAGGCGAAGCTCACATCCTCGAACTTCACCTCGCCCCGCACACGGTCCACCGTGTACTGGCCGTTGTCCGTTTCGCGCGTCTCGTCCAGCAGGTTGAAAATGCTGTCGGCGGCGGAGATGCCACGCTGCACCACGGAGTTCACGTTCGACAACTGGCGAATCGGCTTGGCGAGCAGACCGGCGATGGTGAGGAAGGTAACGAAGTCCCCCGCCGTGGCACTGGCCAATACCTGGGGCGACATAGCGAACCAGATCAGCACGGCCATGGCCACACTCACCAGCACCTGCACTACCGGAATGGCAACGGACTGGGTGCCGACCATCTTCATGTTCTGGCGCCGGTTGCGCTCGCTGGCGCGGGCGAAACGCTGCAGCACGAAATCCTTGGCATTGAAGGTGCGCACGACGCGCTGGCCCTTGATGGACTCGTTGGTAATCTGCGTGACATCGCCCATGGAGTTCTGCATCTGGCGACTGTACTTGCGGAACTTGCGTGAGGCGAAGGACACCACATAGGCGACACAAGGCGCCACCAGCAGGAATACCAGCGAGAGGCGCCAGTTAGTCCAGAAAAGCGCCACCAGCAGGCCCACCACAGTGAGCCCTTCGCGGAAGATCACCGTGACCGCGTTGGTCGCCGCGCCACTGATCTGCTGCACGTCATAGGTGACCTTGGACACGAGACGCCCGGCGGTGCTGTTGTCGTAGTAGCGCGTGGGCAGATCCAGGAGTTTCTCCATGATCTCGCAGCGCAGTTTGTGAATGATGTGGTTGGAAATGTATTCGAGCGAATAACCGCCCATGATGCCACCGATACCGCGCACCACGACGATCAGCACACAGATGATGGGCGAGAGGAAACGGGCGTCGGCGTTCTGCGCGGTAACCTGATCCACCGTCCAGCCCAGCCACTCTGCCGTGGCCACCCCGGTGGCGGAAAACAGGATGTAGCCAATGACACTGATGATGAACACGCCGCGGTGCGGCATGACGTAGCGCAGCAAACGCTTGTAGACCTGCCAGCCTTCCGGGTCTGTGTGTTCCTGCGCGTGACGCGCGGCTGCCCTGTCATCCCGTGGCAGATCGGGAGGCGTCTCAATTCTCCTCATCGTCCTCACCGTCGGGTTTGCGGGTGGCAATGCTGAGGCGGCTGAAACCGGACTGCCCGATGGCATCCATCGCCGTGACCACGGACTGATGCGTCGCATCGGCGTCGGCGATCAGAATCAGCGCAATGTCCCGATCACCGCCGGACACTTCTTCCAGCGCGCGCATCAGGGTACGGGTTTCGTTATTCACCAGGGGGCGGCCGTCGATGGCATAGGAACCGCCCTGGCTGACGGAAATCTCGATCACGCGGGGCGCGTCCTGCACCGGCTCGCCATCGGCCTCGGGCAGGTTCACCGCCAGGCGGGTCTCGCGGGTGAAGGTGGTGGTCACCATGAAGAAAATCAGCAGCAGAAAGACGACGTCAATCAGGGGCGTCAGATTGATCTGCAGATCTTCCTGAAGGCGGCGCTGGAATTTCACGGGTTGCCGATCTCTTTGACTTCGACACGACGATCACTGTGCAGCGCATCCACCAGTTTGATCGACTCCTGCTCCAGGTTCAGCACCAGCGTGTCCACGCGGCGCATGAACAGGCGGTGGAACATATAGGTGGGAATGGCCACGCACAGACCGGCGGCGGTGGTGATCAGCGCCTGCGAGATGCCGCCGGCCAGCGCATTGGCGTTGCCGGTGCCCTGAATCATGATTTCGGTGAACACCTCGATCATGCCGATCACCGTGCCCAGCAGGCCAAGAAGCGGTGTGATGGCGGCGATAATGCCCAGAGTGTTCAGATAGCGCTCCATGTCGTGAATGACCTGGCTCGCGGCCTGCTCGATGCTCACCGTCATGGCGGCACGACCGTATTTGGAGTTCACCAGCCCTGCCGCCAGAATCTGCCCCAGGGGCGAAGCCAGGCGCAGCTCGCGCAGATGCGCAGCATTGAGCTCGTTGTTCTTGATCCAGGTCCAGACCTGGCCGAGGGTGTATTTGGGGGAGATGCGTGCCGCACTCAGAGTCCAGAACCGTTCGATAATGATGGCAATGGCAACGATGGAACACAGGATGATGGGCAGCATCAGCCAGCCACCGGATTTGATGATCTCAACCACTCGGGAGCCTCCAGAAATAACCGCGGCTACTTTACCACAAGCGGCCCGCCGTCCGTGAGCACGGATTGGTCACATTCCGGGCCGCAGACCCCATGCAGGCGTCGCGATGCCGGGGACGCGGGCAGGCGCCAGTAGCGGGGTTCTTCCAGCCGGTATTCCCTGGGCAGCCAGGCCTGTTGCGGCTGCCCGGCATTTCCCAGCGTGAAACTCAGGGCGCCGGAGAGTGCCGTGTTCCACGCCCGCACGCCCAGATCGGCGTAGCGTTCCGCGACAGCCGGTGCCGGGTGTCCGAACTGGCTGCGGTAACCGGCGGAATACACCACGGTGGCCGGAGCGACTGCGGCCAGAAAGCCGAGTGAGGACGAGGTATTGCTGCCATGATGCGGCGCAATCAGCAACTCAGCATGCAGCCTGGCGCCCTGCTCCGCCACCAGTCGCCCCTCGGCGGGCCGCTCAATGTCCCCCGTCAGCAGGACTGTCTGGCCACCCGCTTCGATACGCAGCACACAGGAACTGTCGTTGCCGCGATAGGCATTGCCCGGCGGCGGTGCCAGCATGGCGAAGCGCACTCCGTCCCATTCCCAGGCCTGCCCTGCGTGGCAGGGCTCTGCCCCGTCAGACAGGGGTGCCGGCAGGCTGAGCAGTTGCCGGCGTACCGGCAGCGATTCGAGCACACTGCCCATGCCTCCGCGATGGTCGGAATCGCCGTGGCTGATCACCAGCATGTTCAGCTCACGAATTCCCTGACGGCGCAGAAACGGCACCACAACCCCGGTGCCTGCATCAAACTCCTCACTAAAGGCGGGGCCGGTGTCATAGAGCAGCGCATGCGATGCCGTGCGGGCCACAATCGCCAGCCCCTGCCCCACGTCCAGCACCGTCAGGCTCAGTTGCCCTGCAGGGGGTGCCAGTGATTTTGGCCACAGCAGGGGCGCAAAACAGAGCGCGCCAAGCCAGCGCCCGGGCCAACCAGCGGGCAACAGCAGCATCAGACTGCCCGCCACCGCGAACAGCAGCGCCATACCGCTGACGCCCCCCGCGACCAGCGTGGCTCGACCGCCCTGCCAGGCAGTCAGTGTCTCCAGCCACCACAGCAGGAGAACAAGCAGATGATCCGCCACACCCAGCAGCCATCCGGCCAGCGGTGCCGAAATCGCCAGTATGACCGCAGAAATCAGTGCGAAGGGCACCACCAGCAGGCTGACCAGCGGAATCGCGAACAGATTGGCCAGAGGCGCCAGCAGGGAGGACTGCCCGGTCCACATCAGCAGCGGCACCGACATGCCGATGAACACGCTGAACTGGGGGCGGCACCAGTGCCACAGGCGTGTTCTCCAGGACAGCCCGGCACCTTCTTCCGGGCGCAGACGGTGCCTCCCGGCGTAGGCAAACAGCAGCGTGCCCACGGCCCCGAAACTGAGCCAGAACCCCGCCCCCAGGGGGCTCAGGGGGTTGATCAGCAGCACCACACACAGGGCCAGACAATAGGCAAAGGACGGCAGCAGCTCCCGCGCGAGCAGGCGGGCGCTCATGAAGACCAGCACCATGACCAGCGCTCGCTGTGTGGGCAGCGAGAACCCGGCCAGCAGGCTGTAGAGCAGCGCCGCCACCATCGCGCTCAGGGCTCCCCACTTCTGGGCCGGCAAACGCAGCAGCAGCGTTGTTGACAGGCGCACCAGACGATTGCCGACCCCATAGCCCAGCAGGGCAATGAAACCAACATGCAAACCGGAGATGACCACCAGATGATTGGTGCCGGTGGCGGTGAATATCTCCCACTGCGCCACAGGCAGTTGCGAACGGTCGCCCAGAATCAGCGCCAGCAGGATGCCGCCGTTGCGCATGGGGGCCACAAGCGGTTGCAGAGCCTCACGCAGGCCATGACGCAGCCCTTGCAGCCCGGAAGCTCCTGCACCCAGTTGCCGGTTGAAGGCGGTGTCGCGCACATAGCCCCGCGCGGCAATCCCCTGCATCAGCAGCCAGGCCTCGAAGTCGAAGCTGCCAGGGTTGGCAAAACCATGAGGCCGGTTCAGACGCACGCGCCACCACCAGCGCTGACCGGGAGCAATGCTGGCCTGCCCGTAGTAGCTGAGCTGCACGAGGCGATCCCGAAAGCGCTGCTCGCCCTCGTCACAGTCTGCAGGCAACAGGACAAAACAACTGCGGGACACGCGCAGCAGAAACTGTTGCGCCCGCTCGCGACGCTCAGGCAGGCTGACGACCCGGCCCTGCACCCAGAAATCCTGCCCCTCTAGCTCTGCGGGCAGCAGGGCCTGCAAACGAAACTGCCCAGTCCCGATGCCCCAGCCCAGCCCGGCGCACAGTGCGGCCAGCAGGGCGAAACGCCGGTCGGGGTGCAGAGCCAGCGCCACGCAGGGGACAGCGAGGCCCCAGCTCCACCAGGGGGAAATATCGGGCAAGACAGGCAGGGCGCCACAGACGATGACGCCGATACAGAATGCGATCATCTGTGAACGCACGCGGGTTCTCCCTCAACGGATCCTTCCCCGAGTATAGGCAAGTTGCGTCAGCACGCAGGGACTGCCCGGAAACCACGGGCCAGGGGGGCTACTCGAAGCGCAGCGCCTCGGCAGGCTGCACCCGCGAGGCGCGCGCGGCGGGATAGAGGGTAGCGATGACCGACAGCAGGAATACCCCGACGCTCACGCCAAGAATGTCGGACACACGAATCTGCGAAGGCAGGAAGTCCACGGGGTAGACTTCGGCGCTGAGCAGGTGAATGTCGAAAACCCGCTCCAGCATGGCCGCAAAGTCGCTGACCGTAAGGGAGAAGATCACGCCCAGCACCACGCCGATCAGCGTACCGATCGCCCCCACCATGGCCCCCTGGGTCAGGAAGATGCGCCCGATCAACTGCGGGCTGGCGCCGATGGTGCGCAGAATCGCGATATCGCCGCGCTTGTCGCGCACGATCATGATCAGGCTGACCACCAGATTGAAGGCCGCCACGCCCACCAGCAACCAGAGCAGAAAACCGACGATGGTGCGCGAAAAGCGGATGTTCTCGTAGATATTGCCGAAATTGCGCGTCCAGGTTTCCACCTCGAAGCCCTGGGGCAGCGCGTTCATCAGGCCGATGGCCGTGCGCCGCACTTCCAGCAGGTCCTGTACCTTGAAGCGGATGCCGGTGTAGGAGTCGCGATAGCGATACAGAGCCTGGGCATCCTCCAGCGTGATGACCGCCAGCGCGCTGTCCAGCTCCAGGGTGCCCACGCGGTAGATCCCCGCCACCGTAAATTGCCGCTGGGTCGGCAGCGCCACCAGCGGATTGACAGAGACACTGAGGGAGTACAGTGTCACCCTGTCCCCCAGCCCTACTCCCAGATTCTCGGCCAGGGTCTGCCCCAGCAGAATACGGAAGCGGCCCTCGCTCAGGCCGTCCAGCCCGCCGCTGACCATGAAGCGGTCCAGAATGGAGATCTCGCGTTCTTTCTGCGGGTCGATGCCGTTCACCAGCACTGCCTTGGAGAAACCGGGCGAAGCCAGCACCCCCTGGGCCTCGATCAGCGGCGAGGTGGCCAGCACGTCTTCGTTGTCGTTCAGCACCGCCTGCACCGGCTCCCACTGTTCACGGCTCACGCGGTCAAGCGCCTTGACGGTGCCGTGAGGCAGAATGCCCAGAATGTTCTCCCGCACCTCGCGATCGAAGCCGTTCATGACCGAGAGCACGGTGATCAGAATGGAGATGCTCAGCGCCAGGCCCACTATGCTGAGCAGAGACATGAAGGAGACAAGCTGGCTGCGCCGCCCCACGCTGACGTAGCGCAGTGCGACGTAGAACGCGAAGGAATGCTCCGCGAAGGATGCCAGCCGGCTCTTGGGTGCCTCAGTCTTCATGCGTGGCGTCGTCCGCGGGGTTAGAGGCCTGATGTCCGCCGCCCACTTCCAGCGGGCTCAGGCGACCGTTGCGCAGTTGCAGCACACGGTCGAGGGAGCGCGCGAATTCCTCGTCGTGGGTCACCACGATGAAACTGGTGTCGAGCTGGGTGTTCAGCTCCGCCATCAGGTGATGAATCTCGTGGGCCGTGTGACGGTCCAGGTTCCCCGTAGGCTCGTCCAGCAGCACACAGCGGGGTTCCGTGACCAGGGCACGGGCTATGGCAACCCGCTGCCGCTCGCCGCCGGACAGCTCCGAGGGCTTGTGCTCCAGGCGATGGGCCAGGCCCACCCGCGTCAGCATGGCCTCGCCCTTGCGGCTGGCCATAGTCACGTCCATGCCCGCAATCAGCAGCGGCATGCAGACATTTTCCAGCGCCGTGAACTCGCCCAGCAGGTGGTGGAACTGGTAAACGAAGCCCAGATTGCGGTTGCGCATCTGCCCACGCTGGGCCTCGTTGAGGCTGGCGAGATTCATGCCGGCGATCATCACCGTACCGGAGGTCGGCAGGTCCAGCCCGCCCAGCAGGTTCAGCAGCGTGGTCTTGCCCGAGCCGGAGGCACCGACAATGGCGACCCGTTCTCCCGCGTAAACCCGCAGATTCAGCTTGTCCAGCACCTGCACCTCGGCCGGCCCTTCCGAGTAGACCTTGCACAGGTTCACGCACTCCAGCATCAGCTCCGGCTCCTGCATGAAGGGCGAGACAATCTGGGTCGTGGGCGACGAATGCAGTTTCTCACTCATGATTATTCATACCTCAGGACTTCGGCGGGCTGGATGCGGGTGGCACGATAGGCCGGATACAGGGTGGCCAGGAAGCTGATGCCCAGGGCGCTAAGACAGATCAGCAGCACGTCCTCGCCCCGCAGCTCCGCCCGCAGATAGGAAATCATATAGACGTCGCCGGGCGAAAACGCCGTATTGAGCAGGTTTTCGATGCCGCGCAGTATCCCGGTCAGGTTCAGGGAGACCAGCACCCCCAGCACGGCGCCAAACAGGGTACCCAGAATACCCACGGCAGTGCCCTGGGTGACAAAAACGCTCATGATCGTGCCGCGACTGGCGCCCATCGTGCGCAGAATGGCGATATCCGCACTTTTGTCCGCCACCACCATCACCAGGGTGGAGACGATATTGACCGCGCCGATGACCACGATCATCAGCAGCATGAAGCCGGTCAGGGTCTTCTCCAGACGCAGGGCATCAAACAGGCTGCTCTGGGTTTCGCTCCAACTGCTGCTGCTCAGATTCTGCGAGCGCTGCTGCGCCGGCACGGTATCCAGCGCCGCGCTGGCGATGGTACCGGCGTTAAAGACATCGTCCACCCGCAGGCGCAGTGCCTGGGCCTCGGTACTGTTGCCGAACAGGTGCTGCGCCGCCCCGAGGGCCACCATCACGGTGTTGCCATTGCCGTAGAAGCCAAAATCCGCCGCTCCGATCACCTGGAAGCGCATGACCTCATCCAGATGCCGGTTGACGAGGCTGTTCAGCGACATCAAGGTGACTTCATCTCCCAGGTACACGCCCAGACGATTGGCCAGGCTGAGCCCCAGAATGATGCCGTTCTCCTCCTGCCCCAGCTTCTCCAGCAGCGCATCGAAACCAGGACTTTCGACCTGCAGCACCTCATGCTCCAGCGCCGGAGCGACGCCGCGAAGCTGCACGAACTCACCGCCTCCATCGAAACGCAGCCAGGCCTCACCCGCCACGTAGGGCGCGGCGCCGAGGATGCCGGGGCGACCGACCAGGGCTTCGCGCAGCGCTGGCCAGTCATTCAGCCCCTCATCCCCCTGAATGCTGGCATGGGGGACGGATTTCAGGGTTTCCTCGCGCATGACACTGGTGGAGCCGTTGATGACCGACAGCACGACGATCAGCGCCAGCACCCCCACGGTGATGCCCAGGGTAGAGACAACGGAAACGAAGGAGATGATCTGACTCTTCTTGCGAGTGCGGGTATAGCGCAGGCCGATGAAGAGCGAGACGGGTTTAAACATTGCGTTGCAAAATCCTTTGCACGGTTTTGAAACTGACGGGCGCCACGGGAGTGCTGACCTCCTCTGCAATGGCGCGCAGCGACTTGCCCTGGTCTCGCAACAGCATGATTCGTTTCAGGACCTTTTGCTCCAGAGGATGCTCGATAAGACGGCCATTGGAGTGGATCATGTAGCCGAACGGTCGGCTGCCCCCCAGGTAACGCCCCTTGCTGCGCTGGCTGCGCTTGACGTTCTTGATGCGTTCCACCGAACGGCGCCGCTCCAGCCCGGCAAACAGACGCGCTGCGCTTACCATGTCCAGGGTGAACTCCGGGTCTGTCACATCGCCGTCGAGTTCCGCCACCTGCAGTACGATACCGGCATCGCGGAAGCGCTCAATCATCGCGCTGGCATCATAGCAGGAGCTGAACACCCGCTCCAGCGAGTAGACCAGCACCCTGTCGCCCGGCAGCAAACGCTCCAGCAGGGCCGAACCCTGTTCACGATCGGCAAAATCCGAGTTCCAGGGGGCGGCATGATCCACCACGAAGTCCGCCAGTACCCAGCCGCGCCCGGCGCAATACTGCCGGAGCGCCTGCTGCTCCTGCTCCAGCCGCTCATCCAGTGCCTGAGCGCGCTCCTGCGAGGAATCACCGGCCTCGCCGCTGAGTTCGTACTCGGAAGTGCGCAGATACAGGTAATTCGCCATAGCTTGTGCCTCTGTGTGAGCAATGCCACGATTGCCGCAAAGTCTACTCCCCCGCCTCCGCAAAGGGCAAGGGAGGCCCCATTCCGCAAGGCTTGCCAAGGCCCCTTGCAAAAACATCAGGGCAGCTTAGCGCAGGTCGTCCGGCATTCCCCTGAACCGGCTCACAAATTCCGCCAGGTGATTGAAATAAAAAGTATTTGCTGCTATATTTCACGGGCCTTACAGAACGCCCGAAGCAGAACACTCAATACTGCTCACCGGCGTTGAGATTTTCTGACCGGTTGCATGCCTTGCATGACAGCGTGTGTGACAGGGCAACCGGACACCGGCTCCGCGACCCGTGCAGATCAGGCACAGTTGTCCCGGCCCAGACAGAATTTTCAGAAAGACAAAGCAAAGCACGACACCTTCACTGAAAAAGCGGTGTCGAAAACATACGGCGTGACGGCCTCAACCGCCGCCACGAAAGGATAGTCAATACAGCCAGAGTAATTCGGGTCGTATCGAATGACGAAGTCACTGCCAAACGTCAACCATGACGGGCACTGACCAAGCGCAGGTTTACATAAAATCGACTTCCCAGCAGTGCCGGGCCAAAACGCCAACCACTGCCAGCGCAACGCAGCGACACTGCGTGAAGAAGTAAGTCAAGGATTTATCGGATTTTCAGTTTCCGGATCACCAGGGTTAACGATGACGTACAGTTTCTCACCATGGTTCTCTCGAAATAGTTCTCTCGAAAAGAGCGCTAATCCGCTTTCAGTAAGCCCCTGCCCGCAGGTTTGATATTCCCCGGGTTTTCTTTCTGGCATAACGGAAAGTGAACCTACATGAAGAGAATGTTAATCAACGCAACTCAGGAAGAAGAGCTGCGTGTAGCCCTCGTCGATGGCCAGCGTCTTTACGACCTCGACATCGAAAACCGCTCCAGAGTCCAGAAAAAGGCCAGCATCTACAAAGGCCGCATTACCCGCGTGGAACCCAGCCTTGAGGCCGCCTTCGTCGATTTCGGCGCCGAGCGCCACGGCTTCCTGCCGCTGAAGGAAATCTCCCCCCAGTATTTCACCCGCAAGGGCAATGGTGAGAACGGCCGCGTCAACATCAAGGAAGCCGTCGCCGAAGGCACCGAAGTCATCGTACAGGTGGAAAAGGAAGAGCGCGGCAACAAGGGCGCAGCCCTGACCACCTTCATCAGCCTGGCGGGTCGTTACCTGGTGCTGATGCCGAACAATCCCCGTGCCGGTGGCATCTCCCGTCGCATCGAGGGCGATGACCGCTCCGAGATCCGCGAGGCCCTGAGCGGCCTGGACATCCCCGACGGCATGGGCATGATCGTGCGCACCGCCGGCGTGGGCAAGCAGCAGGAAGAACTGCAGTGGGACCTGGATTACCTGTTGTCCCTGTGGCAGTCCATTACCGAGGCCTCCAGCCAGAAGGCGGCGCCTTTCCTGATCTATCAGGAAAGCAACGTCATCATCCGCACCATTCGTGACTACCTGCGCCAGGACATCGGCGAGGTGCTGTTCGACACCGCCTCCGCCTATGAAGAAGCGTTGAATTTCGTGCGTCAGGTCATGCCGAACTACGAGAGCCGCATCAAGCTCTATCAGGAGAGCCTGCCGCTGTTCAATCGCTACCAGATCGAAGGCCAGATCGAGACCGCCTTCCAGCGTGAAGTGAAGCTGCCCTCCGGTGGCTCCATCGTGATCGACCCGACCGAAGCCCTGGTGTCCATCGACATCAACTCCTCCCGCGCCACCCGTGGTTCGGATATCGAGGAAACGGCCCTGAATACCAACCTGGAAGCGGCCGACGAGATCGCCCGCCAGTTGCGCCTGCGCGACATGGGCGGCCTGATCGTGATCGACTTCATCGACATGAATTCCGCCCGCAACCAGAAGGAAGTGGAAAACCGCATGCGCGATGCGCTGGAAGCCGACCGTGCCCGTGTGCAGGTAGGCCGCATCTCCCGCTTCGGGCTGCTGGAAATGTCCCGTCAGCGCCTGCGTCCCTCTCTGGAAGAGACCAGCACCATCGTCTGCCCGCGCTGCAGCGGTCAGGGCGCGATTCGCGACGTGAAATCCCAGTCCCTCTCCATCCTGCGCGTGCTGCAGGAAGAGGCCAACAAGCGTCGCAGCACCGAGGTGCGTGCCATTGTGCCGATCGCCGTTGCCTCTTACCTGCTCAACGAAAAGCGCGCCGCCGTCAGCGCTATTGAATCCCAGAGCGGTACCAAGCTGGTGATCGTGGCCAATGCCGAGCTGGAGACGCCGCATTACGAGATCCAGGGCGTCTCCGGAAATGATGGCAGCGCTACCGCCAGTTACGAGATCGAAATCCATCAGGACGCCCAGGATTCCGGTCACCGCCACACCAAGCCCGCACCGGTACCGCAACAGGCCGCCGTGCAGGCTCCGACTCTGAGTCACCCGCCCGCTCCCGTGGTGGCAGCGCCCGCCAAGAAGAAGGGGCTGTTCGCCACCCTGTTCGGCTGGCTGCTGGGCGACGACGAAGAGGAAGAGACCAAGAAGAAACCTGCCCGCACCGAGCGCAGCAACAACCGCAGCCGCGATGGTCGCCGTGATCAGCGCCGTGGTGGCAAGCAGGCAAGCCGCCGCGACGACAGCCGTGTCAGCAATGACAAGGACAAGAGCGCGGAAGCGGCCACCGAGACGGACAAGCCTGCCCGCGAGCCCGGCCAGGGCCGCAAGCGTGGGGGGCGTGGCCGCAACAGCAACCAGGATGGCAATCGCGAGGAGCGCGGCAATCGTCGTGACGACAAGCGCGAAAGCCGCGGCGGCAACGACGAGGCACAAACCGATGACGCGCAGGGGAATACCGGCGAAGAGTCCCGTGGCGCGCAGCGTCGCAGCGGCAATCGTCGCCCGCGCAACACCAGCCAGCGTCGTCGCGGTCCGCGTGATGAGCAGGCGGCAGCCGATCAGGAAAACACAGGAGCAGAGACTGCGGAGGCAGTGGACAACAACGCCCCTGCCCTGAACGGCAGTGCTCCTGCAGCGCAGGCTCCGCATCAGGAAGAGGCGGCATCTGCCGACGTTGATGGCAATGTGCTGGAAGGCAGCGATGAGAACACGGAAGCGGCGCCCCGCTCCCGTCGCCGTCGTCCGTCCGATCGTCGTCGCTCGCGCAACCGTCAGGGCAGCAATGCCAGTGGCGAAAACGCAGAGAACGCTGAAAACGCTGAAAGTGCCGACACTCAGGAAAACGCTGCAGAGTCCGGCAGCCAGAGCACTGACGAACAGCCAGGCTCAAGCGAGACAGTGGTAGCAGCGGCAGCCGTGACAGCCGAACTTGTTGACCAGGCAGTTGTTGAATCCACCGTTGTTGAACCGACGCATGTTGCAGAGGCAGAAACAGCCCCCACTGCTGAAACCGTAGAGCAGCCCGGCGAGACAACGACTGAAACGCACTCAGAAGAAACCGTAGCGCCCTCCTCCATGGAAGCAGGCGCCGGAGAAGCTGAAAGCGTTGAAGACAGCGTCGTGGAAGAAGCTCCGGCAGTGATCGAACAGGCGGAAGCCGAGGTGGCAACCGTGCCGGAAACCGCACAGGAAATCACCGAGACTGCTGCCGATACACAGGCGGAAGAAACACAGGTGGAAGCGGAGTCCGCTCCCGTGGTCGAGGAAGCCCCGGCTATTCCGACCCTGGGTGGTCGTGCCCCCAACGATCCGCGCGAAATCAAGCGTCGCCAGATGCTGGAAGCTGCGCAGAAGGCAGAGTCAGGCCAATAAGACTAAACGCCCCCTCGCAAGAGGGGTGAAATAAAAAAGCCCCGTGACTGCAGAGTCACGGGGCTTTTTTGATTGCACAGTTTGAAAACCCGGGCAGCAGAAAGGAACCGCGCCCGAAATTTTCCTTACAGCTTTTCTGCCAGCTCTGGCAGCACCTTGAACAGATCGTCCACCAGGCCGTAGTCCGCTACCTGGAAGATGGGCGCTTCTTCATCCTTGTTGATGGCCACGATAACCTTGCTGTCCTTCATGCCCGCGAGATGTTGAATGGCGCCGGAAATGCCGACTGCAATATAGAGATCGGGCGCAACAATCTTGCCTGTCTGCCCTACCTGCATATCGTTCGGCACAAAGCCTGCGTCTACCGCAGCGCGAGAGGCACCGATAGCAGCGCCGAGTTTGTCTGCCACCTTCTCGATCAGGGCAAAGTTTTCGCCACTGCCCATGCCACGACCGCCGGAAATCACAATGGACGCTGCGGTCAGTTCGGGGCGCTCGGACACGGACAGTTCTTCACTGACAAAACCGGAAAGCGATTGCGCCTTCACAATGGCCAGCGGCTCTACCGCCGCACTGCCGCCCGTCGCTGCTGCCTCGGCAAACGCAGTGCCGCGCACAGTGATGACTTTCACTGCATCGCTGGACTGCACGGTTGCCATGGCATTGCCTGCGTAAATCGGGCGCACAAAGGTGTCAGGACTCTTCACTGCGGTAATATCGGAAATCTGCGCCACATCCAGCAGGGCCGCCACGCGCGGCATCAGGTTCTTGCCCGTCGTTGTGGCTGCTGCCAGTAAATGGGAATAGTCTTTCGCAATCTCAACGATCAGTGCCGCCACGGCTTCGGGCAGTTGGTGTGCATACGCCGCATCATCCGCCACCAGCACCTTGCTGACACCTGCCACTGCTGCTGCAGCCGTTGCCGCTGCCGCGCAAGCTGCGCCGGCAACCAGAATACTTACATCGCCGCCAATGGCCTGTGCCGCTGTCACCGCACTCAGGGTGACGGGTTTCAGGCTGGCATTGTCATGTTCTGCAATGACTAGAACGCTCATGGTCTGTTTGTTCCTTGTAAATTCCTGCAGTAATTTGGAAAGCCCGTTCAGATAACCTTGGCTTCGGACTTGAGCTTGCTGATCAGTTCGTCAACATCCGCAACCTTCACACCGGCGGAACGCGCGGCGGGCGGCTCGACACTGATGATCTTCAGGCCAGAGGCGACATCCACCCCCAGATCCGCCGGAGTCACCGTATCGATGGGCTTCTTCTTTGCCTTCATGATATTGGGCAGCGAGGCATAACGCGGCTCGTTCAGGCGCAGGTCGGAAGAAATCACCGCCGGCAGGCTGAGCAGAACGGTCTGTTCGCCACCGTCGATCTCACGGGTCACCTTTACCTTGCCATCGGCCAGTTCCACGCCGCAGGCAAACGTGCCCTGGGGCATATTGCCCAGCGCGGCCAGCATCTGGGCCACCTGGTTGTTGTCGGAGTCAATGGACTGCTTGCCGACCAGCACCAGACCAATACCTTCCTTGTCGATCAGCGCCTTCAGAATCTTGGCGACTGCCAGAGGCTGCACACCGTCTTCGGCTTCCACATGGATGCCACGGTCCGCGCCCAGTGCAAGCGAGGTGCGAATCTGTTCCTGACAGGCCTTGTCGCCGATGGACACGACGATTACCTCGTCCGCCTGCCCCTTTTCCTTGATCCGGATCGCCTCTTCCACGGCAATTTCGCAGAAGGGATTGATGGCCATTTTGGCATTGGTCAGCTCGACACCGCTGTTATCGGCCTTGACGCGAATCTTGACGTTTGCGTCGACAACACGTTTGACTGCCACAAGAATCTTCATGGATTCTCCATTGAGAGATGTGAATTAGAGTGAGTTCGAATGGATGCGTTGATTTGATAAATCCGTCACCAAATCCGGCAGGGCTGCGCCCCGAAAAGGGGGCAATAATGCCGGGTTTATCCAGGGGCGTCAATATTGCTGCCCCGGCAACCAGGGCCTTGCGGGGAATCAGGCACGGAGTTTGCGTATGTCTGTCACGGTGAGTCACGCACTGGCGCAGAGCGCCGCACCTGCCGCCACTGTCGAATTCAACGAGGGAAGAATCATGACCATTCGCATCCTGCTGTATGCCGCTACTCTACTGGCCCTGAGCGGCTGCGGGTTCGTCACCGCTCCTCTCGGCGAGGGCGCCGCGTATGTGGGCAAGGGGGCGGTCATCGGAGCAGACAAAGGCATCGAATACGGAAAAGAGGCGGCAATTATCGTCGCGGAAACGGCAAAAGATGTCGGCCAGGCGGCAGTCGAAGGACTCAAGCCCACTTCCGGCGACAGCCCCACCAAGGGCACCCTGCGACCACGTTAGAGCTGACCCAGTACAAACTTCGCTCCATCGCTCCACAGCACCAGGCGCTCCCCCTCCTCCGAGGCTTCGATCTGCGCCAGCTCCACCAGCTCATAGAAGACATTGCGGGAGATCAACGCCTCCAGCCCGTCCCGAACCTGCAGCACCGGATGGGGCTCACCCGCGATCGTTGTCACCCGCAAGGGATGCGCTGGCCCCGCACGCACACGCTCTCCGGTATTCAGGGTGAAGTCCAGCATGCCCAGCTCCCCTGCACCGCTCGCGCCCAGCAGGCTTGCCACAAAGGGGCAGTCATCGACGCGAATGGTCACCCGTTCAACAGGTGTCACCAGGGAATAGCTGCCGTCGGGCTCACGCCGCAGCAGGCTGGCAAAGAGTTGCACCAGGCCGGGACGACGGATCAACTGGCCCTCGTGGTACCAGCGCCCGTCGCGGGCAATGCGCATGTCGATTTCACCGCAGTAAGGCGGTTGCCACTGCTGTACCGGGGCTGGCCCCCGGAACTCCCCCAGAACACCGCTTAAGCGCTCCGGGTCCAGTCGATAGTCCTGCATGGCGGGATTTCCGTAAGTTGACCCCGCAGGGGGCCGTGGCTGGGCCCGTCAAGGCCCGATTGCCGCCTACGGTACCAGACTGTCCACGTACTGACCAACGGCGCTGACCAGCAGGCGCTCCGGGGTCTCCTCGTACAGCCCGAGCAGACCTGCACGGGTGTCGATGGAGACAACATCCAGTATGCGACCACTGGTCACGTCCATCAGCGTCAACTGCAGACGGGCCCGATCCAGCCCGAAGGAGTCGTCCATACGATCGGGCTTGCGATAGCGCAGGGCATTCGCCATCTCCGTCCAGGTGCCAATCGTGTCTTCCCACAGATATACACGGGGATACACCACAAAGTCGATGCGGTTGCTCAGGGCACTCTGGCGAGCGTCAAAAAGGGATTCCGTACCAACGGCGCGCATTACCCGCGGAAACTGCCGGCTGATCTCGCTGGTCAGCAGATCGGCTACCTGATCCTCCACAAGGGCAAGGTCCTCCTGTGCATTCTCAAGATCATCGGGGCGATTCAGCACCGTGGTGTCCAGCTCTGTCAGGCCGCTGAGGGCAACATAGAAACTGGTGTCCTGGCCCAGCACCCAGTTGCCGTTACGGGTGACACGATGATTGGGCACCAAGCCTGTTGCACCGGTGGCAGACACTCCCTGATTGTAGAGATGGTGCACGTGGGCACAGGCGCTCAGCAGGCAGGCGCACAGAAACAGACAGCCGATTCTCAGCATGATGTCATCCTTATGAATGAGACAGCGCAGGGGCGGCAAAATCCGGCCACTGCTGCGTAACATACAAGAAGTAAGCACATAGCTTGCCAATCACGGGAAACGCGGAGAAAAAGGAACGAGGCGCCTACATTTCCCGGACACGGGAACAGCGGCGACAGCGGTAGACATGGTCGGTGCCGGTCAACACCATGATCTGCGGTGGCCAGGTGCACTTGCACAGCAGATAGCCCATGCGCTGCGCCATCTCCACCTCGGCCAGACGTTCGCGGAGGCTGCGCCCGGCAGGCCCCTCCGCGCTCTCGTCCTCATCGGAAACGGCGGGACGGGGCACCAGTTTGACCGCAGCGCTGCTGCGGGGCGCAACGGATGCCACGGGAGCAACGAGCGGAGTGACTGCGGCTTCGACAGATACTTGTGGCTGCATGGCTTCGGCTGGTGCCGGTGGCACACGTGCTTCCTGCACCTCTGCCTGCACCTCTGCCTGCACCTCTGCCTGCAACTCGTCCGCCACTTCCGGAACGGTCGGCTGCGCGGAACTCTGCTCTGCCTCACGGGCCAGGGAGAATTCCCCCGACACAAACTCCGACACAGCTCCGGGCATGAGCTCTGTCCCTGGCCCGGCATCCAATTCAACAGTTTGGGCACGAACCTTCGCACTGGCCGGACGCCTGTCCGAGGACAGTTCAATTTCCTCGAAATTCACCTTGCCGTCACCGCCCTGCTGCCCCAGGGACTTCAGCGAGTCGGTCACCTGGGCGGGCATAGGATCGTCGTCCCAGTTGCACTCCTCCAGAAAGGCCTGTAACTCATTGAGGTTCATAAGCCAAAGCTCGTGCGGATATCAGGATCCAGATCGTAGGGCGTGGCACGGTTCAACACCACCCGTACCGGCGGTATTCCCTCGCCCTGCAGTCGCGACAGCTCCACGTAGGCTTCTTCCGGTCGCGTCACACTTGCCTGCACTACGTAGAGGATGTCACTGCTGTGGCGCGCCACCACCAGCGTATCGCTGACCTCGGTCAGAGACGGGGCATCGATAATCACCGTGTCGAAACGGCGCTCCAGCATCTCGATGATGCGACGGAAGCGAGCGCTGGACAGCAGCTCTTTCGGATTCGGCGGCAACACCCCGGCGGGAATGACGTACAGCCCCTTGCCCGGAATTGCGTGCACACAGTCGCGCATCTGCGCTGCACCGGCGATCAGGTGCGACAGACCCGCAGCACCTGCAGACAAGCCTACATAGCTTTGACTACGACGCATATCGGCGTTGATGAGCAGCACCTTCTCCGTTTTCGCCATGGCAAAGGCCAGGTTCATCGCGATGGAGGTTTTGCCCTCACCCTCACTGCCGGAGGTAATCAGCACTACGCGGCCACGGGGAAACTGCTCCAGGGGGTCATGAGCGGGACGCTGCATCTGCAGACGTGCACGCAGCACACCGATGCTGTCTGCGTACTCCCGATCTGTCATGAACTGTGCGGGCTCGGCAAGGTTCAGCGCGGGCACCACTCCAATGCAGCGCTTGCCGAGTCGATCCTCAACATCCTGCTTGAAGTCCAGGGAATCACGACGCTGAAAACGGAAGGCGACGAAGAACGCGGGGACGGCCACGGCACCGAGGTAGCCCAGCAGAATCCACCAGGGCTCCATCTGCTGCACCGGGGCTCTGGGCACGTCTGCGGAATCCAGAATGCGCACGGCGACGAGCCCGCTCAGAGAATCGTCGTAGGTTTTCACCAGTTGCCGGATGAGGCTGGTTTCCAGCACCGGGTCCAGCACATTGACGGACTGCTCTGCCATCGCCTGCAACTGCGCTACCCGTCTGCCCGCGCCGGGCTGGGACAGCGGCGGCAACAGATCGTCCAGCGTGGCATCGTCCAGCTCATCGACAGGCTGGCCCCCGCTCTCCTGCGTCACATCGGCAGGCCGGATCTTCACATTGTCGAGCTTGGCAATCAGTTGTTCCGCCGCGCGCTGAATCTGCTCCAGTTGCGCGCTCTCCGTGTAGCTCACGTAGGCCTGCGCAACGGCATTGGCGCCCTGCTGGGCACTCTGGGGATCCTGCGCGAAATAGCGCACGGACAGCAGATAGGTCTGGGGCACCACGTCCACCTGCAGGTGCTCGCGGTAGGGGCCGGCAACGCTGGCAGAGGAGGCAATCTCGCGCTGGGTATTCATCAGCACAATCACTTCGGTGGCAACCGGGTTGATGCTGGTCTGCACCGCACCGCCCTGCACTTCCACCAGAGCCCGTGACTCAAACACCGGCGGCTGAAAGAGACCAAACAGCGCGATCACCATGGCGACCGGCAGCCCTCCCAGCATAATGAGCCGCGAACGCGCACGCAGGGGCCACCACCAGCGGGGCCTCTGTTCGGCACGGCGAAACTGACTTTGACTGTCACTCACGGGAAGAGCGCTCCGGATGAATAAACTACGAATCCCACCTTTGGTTCAATCGCGGCCCCCGATTATACAGCAGCCGTCAAACCTCGAACCTCCTCAATCGCCGTCACAGCAGGTGAATGAACCCGGCTCCCGTGGCGAGTTCTTGTGGCGACTGGTTTGTTCATGATATATCGACCGCTTTTCGCGAGTCTTGAATGATTTGACGACCGCAGGAGCTGAAATTATGCCGGACGATCACAGCGCTCTCTATGAACGCCTGCTGAGGGACCAGATTCCTCTGCTGGACGTCCGCGCTCCCGTCGAATTCCATAAGGGCGCCTTTCCCTGCGCGCACAATATTCCCCTGCTCAATGACGAGGAGCGTACCGCCATCGGCACGCGCTACAAGCAGGCCGGGCAGGATGCCGCCATTGCGCTCGGGCACCAGCTCGTCTCCGGCAGCATCAAGGACACGCGTGTGCAGGCCTGGAAGCAGTGGTTACAGGCGCGTCCGGATGCCTGGCTGTACTGTTTTCGCGGCGGGCTGCGCTCGCAGATCGTGCAGGGCTGGCTGCAGGAGGCCGGTGTGGAATGCCCCCGCGTGCCGGGTGGCTACAAGGCATTGCGCCAGTTCATGATCGACACAATGGAGGACGCTGCAACCCGCTACGACATGATTGTGGTCGCAGGCCCCACCGGGTCCGGCAAGACTCATCTGATCAACGCCCTGCCCCTGGCCCTGGATCTGGAAGGGCTGGCCCGCCACCGCGGTTCAGCCTTCGGCACCATGATCGCGGCACAGCCGACGCAGATCGACTTCGAGAACGCGCTTGCTAGCGCGTTGCTGCAACGTCGCCAGCAGGGGGGCAAGCGCCTGTTTGTGGAAGATGAAAACCGCGCCATCGGCTCGCTCTCCATCCCCTTGAACTTTCACGCCCGGATGAAGCAGTCGCCGATTGCCCTCATCGAGGAAACCCTGGAGACACGGGCCAATACCATTCTCAAGGACTATATCGAGGATAATCTGCATCAGTTCGAGCTTGCCGAGCCGGAAAGCGCCTTTGAGCGCTTCTCCCGCTATCTGACGGATGCCCTGGCCAAGATTCAGCGACGCCTGGGCGGCGAACGCTACGCCGAAGTGCTCACGCTGATGCAGCAGGCGCTCCGGGAGCAGGCGGACAACGGTAGCACCGAGGCGCACCGGCAGTGGATCTCGCGTCTGCTGTCAGACTATTACGACCCCATGTACGCCTATCAGCTCGCACGACGCCTGGAACGGGTGGTGTTCAGAGGTGACGCCGAGGCATTTCTCGCCTGGGCGCAGGATCAGTCCCGGTAAGCATTTTAGGTGCCCGCCACCGCGTAAATTCCCGGCGCATTGCGCAGGTAGCCCTTGTAGTCCATGCCATAGCCGAACAGATAGCGGTCCGGCGCCTCCAGCCCGGTAAAATCGGCACGGGGCAGATCGGGGTGGCGACGGTCATGGCGCTTGTCCACCAGCACGGCGGTGAGCACCGAGGCGGCCTGCTGCGCGAGGCAGTATTCGCGAATCTTCACCAGAGTGTCGCCCTCGTCCAGAATATCGTCCAGCAGGAGCACCACACGGCCCGCCAGCGCGGTGGACGGGCGCGCCTTCCACTGCAGATCGGCCCCCGACAGCTTCTCCCGGTAGCGAGTCGCATGCAGGTAGTCCACCTGCAGCGGAAACCCCAGTTGCGGCAGCAGCTCACCGGCAAACACGAGTGCTCCGTTCATCACACACAGCAGCACCGGATTGCTGCCTGCCAGACGCGCTGTGATCTGCCCTGCCAGCGCCGTCACGGCCTGCTGCACCCGCTGATGCTCGTATAGACAGTCCGCCTCGTCCATCACCCGACGAATTTCCTCAATCATGTCGCGGCCTCCATCAGCGCGTCGATGCGCGCCCGCGCCTGCTGCCAGTCGTCGCTGCCCAGCAGGTCCTCGCGATTCCAGGAGCGTGCCCTGCGCATGCGCAGCAGGCGCGAATTCCCCGGGTGGGCAGTTGCCTCCAGGTGAGCCTTCGCCTCCAGGGCCATGGCCCTGTCATTACACACCAGCACCATGTCGCAGCCAGCCTTGAGCGCGGCGTCCACGCGCTCACGAATGCCCCCCGCTGCTGCGGCACCGGCCATCACCAGATCGTCGCTGAAAATCACGCCGTCAAAGCCCAGCTCCTGGCGCAGAATCGTCTGCAGCCAGAAGGGTGAGAAGCCGGCGCAGTGCGGGTCCACGGCCTGGTACAGCACATGGGCAGGCATGATGCCATCGAGCAGATCCCGGCAGGCGACAAAAGGTGCCAGGTCGAAGGCCCGAATCTGCTCCAGTGGCCGGTCATCCACCGGCAGCGCCAGATGGCTGTCAGCCTGCACACTGCCATGCCCTGGGAAATGCTTGCCGGTGGTGGCCATGCCCGCTTCGTGCATGCCACGCATGAAGGCGCGGGCCAGCTCCGCCACCTGCTCCGGCGTGCTGCCAAAGGCACGGTCGCCTATGACCTCGCTGAGCCCCGTATCCAGATCGAGCACCGGGGCAAAGCTGAAATCGAAGCCGGCACTGAGCATCTCGGCAGCCATCAGCCAACCCGCCTGCTCCGACAGGGTAGCGGCAGCTACACGGTCGCTGTGCCACAGTTGCGCCAGCCGCGCCATGGGCGGCAGCCGGGTGTAGCCGCTGCGCAGGCGCTGCACACGCCCGCCCTCCTGATCCACCGCAATCAGAATGTCCGGCCTGCAGGCGCGAATGTCGGCATTGAGCGCCTGCACCTGCTCCGGGTCCACGTAGTTACGGGCGAAGAGTATGACGCCCCCGACCACTGGAGAGCGCAGCAGTTCGCGCTCCTCATCGGTCAACGCGGTGCCGGCAAGGTCGAGCATGAGCACGCCCGGGGGGAGGGTTGTGCTGGAAGAATCGGGATTGGCTTGGGTCATCTGGGGCCTGTGTGGGTTGAGGACGGCGGGATGCGGCGGATTATCCCAAATCCGGCAAAAGCGAGTAAAGAGCGCTTGTTATTCGCGAATTGCTGTATATACTTACAGTCTCATTCTTTCTCCGAAGGCGGTGATGACATGCAGAATCTCACACCTCGTCAGGCTGAAATTCTGGCCTACATCAAGGACTACCAGCAGGAAACGGGCTTTCCCCCCACCCGCTCCGAAATTGCCAAGAAAATGGGCTTCAAGTCCCCCAACGCGGCGGAAGAGCATCTGCGTGCCCTGGAGCGCAAACAGGCAATCGAAATGGTGCCCGGCGCCTCACGTGGCATCCGTCTGCCCACCCCGGAGCACACCGGCCTGCCCATCGTCGGGCAGGTGGCCGCCGGCAGCCCCATTCTGGCGGTGGAAAGCATCGACGACTACTGCGACATTCCCCCCGCCTTCTTCCGCCCCCGTGCAGACTATCTGCTGACCGTGAAGGGCAACAGCATGATCAAGATCGGCATTCACGACGGTGACCTGCTGGCGGTACACAAGACCGCAACGGCAGACGACGGCGACATCGTGGTAGCCCGTATCGATGAGGATGTGACGGTCAAACGCCTGTTAAGAGGCAACAATAAGTATGAGCTGCAACTTATTGCTGAGAATGATGATTTTGAACCCATCAAGGTAGATTTACGGCACCAGTCCTTCAATATCGAAGGCATCAGCGTGGGCGTCATCCGCAGAGGAATCTGAGGCTAAAGCGAACACTGTGCCCCAAAAAAAAGGCCGCTTGAAGCGGCCTTTTTTCATTTCTCGACGACCCAGCGCCCATTCTTGTAGAACGCTTTCCAGCCCGTCGGCTTGCCCTTCTCTTCCGTCAGCACGTACTGTTCCGCCGTCTTGCGACTGTAGCGCACGACCGTCGGATTGCCCTTGTCGTCCTTCACCGGCGCACTGAGCAGGAACTGGTATTTGGGGTCAATCTCGTCCTTGTGCGGCAGCAGCTCGGACACCAGCGGAGCCCGGGTTTCCCGATTCTTGGGGAATTTGCTGGCAGCCAGGAAGAGGCCCGCCGCCCCGTCGCGCAGCACGTAGTGATCCTCCACCTTCTCACAGGCGAGTTCGGGCATGGAAACCGGCGGCATCTTGGGCGGTGCCGCCTGGCCATTGCGCAGCAGTTTGCGCGTGTTCGTGCATTCCTCGTTGGTACAGCCGAAATACTTGCCGAAACGCCCTGTCTTGAGCTGCATGTCGGAACCGCACTTGTCACACTCGATGACCGGCCCTTCATAACCCCGAATCTTGAAATTGCCGTCTTCGACCACGTAGCCGGAACAATCCGGATTGTTGCCGCAGATGTGCAGCTTGCGCTTGTCGTCGATCAGGTAGCTGTCCATGCTGGCGTTGCACTTCGGACAGCGCTTGCGTTGACGCAGCAGAGCGTTTTCCGCCTCTTCCGCCTCTTCCGCATCGTCGGTGCTGATGGCTTCCTCGCCGGGGGTGAGGTTGATGGTGGACTTGCAGCGCTCCTTCGGCGGCAGGGAGTAGCCGGAACAGCCCAGGAAGACACCCGTGGACGCCGTGCGAATCTGCATCGGCCGACCACACTTGGGACACGGAATATCGGTGTCTGTCGGCTTGTTCGCGCGCATGCCGGCGTCGCTCTCTTCCCCGGCACGGTTCAACTGGTTGCTGAAGTCCTTGTAGAAGGTGTCCAGCAGCTCCTTCCACTTCAGGCGCCCAAGCGCCACGCCGTCGAGATCGTCTTCCATCTTCGCGGTGAAATCGTAGTCCATCAGGTCCGAGAAACTCTCGACGAGACGCTCGGTCACGATGTCGCCCATCTTCTGCGCGTAGAAACGACGGTTCTCAACTTTCACGTAACCGCGATCCTGAATGGTGGAGATGATTGCCGCATAGGTGGACGGACGCCCGATGCCACGTTTCTCCAGCTCCTTGACCAGGCTTGCCTCGGTGTAACGCGGGGACGGCTTGGTAAAGTGCTGGGACGGATCCAGCCCTTCCAGCGCCAGGGCCTCGCCCACTTCCACGCTGGGCAGCACCACGTCCTCTTCCTTGCTCGGCAGCACACGCATATAGCCGTCGAACTTCATGATGCGGCCCTTGGTGCGCAGCTCGAATTCACCGGCGTTCACCGTGATGGCCGTGCTGAGGTACTGCGCCGGGGGCATCTGGGAAGCAACAAAATGTTGCCAGATCAGGGCGTACAGACGCTCAGCGTCGCGCTCCATGTTCTGCAGGCTGGTCGCCGCCTGATTGACATCCGTGGGGCGAATCGCCTCGTGCGCTTCCTGTGCCCCTTCCCTGGCGCTGTAGCGCTGCGGGTTCTCCGGCAGATAGGCCTTGCCGAAATGGGAGCCGATGTAGTCGCGGCACATCGTCAGCGCGTCGTCACTCAGATGCGTTGAATCGGTACGCATATAGGTGATGTAGCCCGCTTCGTACAGACGCTGGGCCAGTGTCATGGTCTTCTTCACACCGAAGCCCAGGCGGGTGCTGGCAGCCTGCTGCAGGGTCGAGGTAATCAGCGGCGCCTTCGGTTTCGAGGAGGTCGGCTTGTCCTCACGTTTCGCCACCGTGTAGTCGGCACTTTCCAGTGCTTTCAGGGCAGCGTCGGCCCCGGCCTTGTTCACGGGGCGGAAGTTGTCGCCACGCCACCGGCTGACCTGGAAGCGCAGGGCGTCTTTGGCCCCCGTCTTCAGGTTGGCGAAGATTTCCCAGTATTCTTCCGGAATGAAGGCGCGAATTTCCTGCTCGCGCTCCACGATCAGACGTACGGCTACCGACTGCACGCGACCGGCAGACAGGCCACGCGCCACCTTGGCCCACAGCAGCGGTGACACCATGAAGCCCACCACGCGGTCGAGGAAACGACGCGCCTGCTGAGCCTGCACGTATTTCATGTCCAGATCGCCGGGGCGAGAGAAGGCTTCGTTGATCGCTTTCTTGGTGATTTCGTTGAAGACGACGCGCTTGTAGCGGCCTTCATCGCCGCCAATGGATTCCTTGAGGTGCCAGGCGATGGCCTCCCCTTCGCGATCCAAGTCCGTTGCGAGATAGATGGTGTCGGCTTCCTTCGCCAGCTTGCGCAGGTCGGAAACCACCTTTTCCTTGCCGGGCAGAATTTCGTACTTGGCTTTCCAGCCGTGTTCCGGGTCCACCCCCATGCGGGCAATCAGTTGTTCCCTGGCCTTGGCCTTTTTGTGTGCAGCCTTTTCTTCGGGGCTGAGTTTGCGGGTAGCAGCGGCCGCCTTGGCGCGCTCCTTGGTGTCCACGGTCTGTCCGTTTCCGCCCGCGGGCAGGTCGCGAATGTGGCCAACACTCGACTTGACGATGAATTCCTTACCCAGATATTTATTGATGGTTTTCGCCTTGGCGGGCGACTCAACTATCACCAACGATTTACTCATTCTTCTGAACTTTTCCTGATTCAAAGCGGGTGGTGATGCCCCTGCGACTGGCCGTGATCATGTGCCCGGGGCAAAAGAAGCGGACATATATAAGGGCTGTGCGGACACGGGTCAAGCGTTTGTTGAGGGAAGCGTTGCGGCGCTCACATCCTGACAGGGGCCGAAGAAGGCCGCCCGACAAGGGCTGGCAGGGACGCACCGGGCCGGTTCTGCCCGGTGCGTTCATTGAGGTCAGTCGATGGTGACTTCGTGCACCCAGCCGTTTTCATCCGCCAGTTCGCCGCGCTGAATGCCGACCAGCAGATCGTAGAGTTTCTGCATCACAGGCCCCACGGACTCGCCCTTGTCATGGAAGTGATGCCACTGCCCGTCCACCCAGAGCTTGCCAACGGGCGACAGAACTGCGGCGGTACCGCAGGCGGCCACCTCTTCAAAATCGGCCAGTTCCTTGCGCAGCTCGATGGGTCGCTCTTCAATCTGCAGCCCGAGCTTCTGTTCGGCCAGCGTCATGATGGAGCGACGCGTCACGCTTGGCAGAATGGCATTGGATTTGGGGGTCGCGAAGCGGTTGCCCTTCATCGCAATCACGATGTTGGCCGAACCTGCTTCATCTATATACAGGCGTTTCGCAGAATCGAGGAAGAGCGCTTCGTTGGCACCCAGTTCCTGCGCCTTCTTCGTGGCAAGCAGACCACCCGCATAGTTCGCGCCCGCCTTGTATGCACCTGTACCGGCGGGAGCGGCGCGGTCGAAATCCGACACCGCCAGTGAAATGATGGCCATGCCGGCACTCTTGTAGTAAGGCCCGACCGGTGACACGAAGACGCGGAATTCGTACTCCGTAGCAGGACGCAGCCCCAGGTTCTCGCCCACGCCGATCAGCATGGGGCGGATGTACAGAGAGGCACCGGAGCCGTGGGGCGGCACCCATGCGTAGTTCGCACGTACGGCCTCTTCCACTCCGCGCAGGAAAAGCTCACGGGGGACCTGCGGCATCAGCAACCTGTCGGCAGTGCGGTTCATACGCTCGCTGTTCAGATCCGGGCGAAAGAGCAGCACGCGGCCATCGGGAGCAGTCTGCGCCTTCATGCCCTCAAAACACTGCTGGGCATAGTGGAGCGCCGGAGCACCCTCGTGCACCTCGATCATCGGCGATTCCACCAGGGCGCCTTCTGACCACGCACCATTGCGATAGATCGCACTGAAGCGGGCCTTGGTCGGCCGGTACTTGAAACCCAGATTTGCCCAGTCGAGGTCTTGCTTTGCCTTGGATGTTGCCACGTTGCTACCCTGTTTCTTGCCTTTTGAAGTGATGAGCGCCTGTCCGAACCGACAGCCTGTTCTGGCCGCGTATTATGGGCGAATTACGAGCGAAGTCCAGATACAGTTCCCTGCAGTTGGTAAATGTCAATTTATTGTGAAATCGCGTCCACCACGCCACAATCCTGCGTTACAATACGGTCAATTTTTGACCTTGGCAGTGAGATAGAGATGACGGATCAGCATATCCTGCTTGCAAGACAGCCCATTTTTGACGTTGACATCAAAGTAAGCGCCTACGAGTTACTCTTCCGATCAGACGGTGGCACACAGGCCAATGTTCTCGACGGAGATTCCGCCACCTCCCAGGTTTTTCTGAACGCCTTCAATGAACTGGATATCAGCGAAGTTGTGCAGAATCACCCGGCCTATATCAACTTTACGCGCAATCTGATTCTCAACCCGCCTCCCTTCGACAAGAAACGCTTCGTGATCGAAGTGCTGGAAGACATTGAGGCCGATGACGAGCTGGTGCGGAACCTGCAGGCCCTCAAGGACTCAGGCTATACCATTGCTCTGGACGATTTCGTCTACGACAGCAAATGGGACCCCGCCCTGCGTATTGCCGATATCGTGAAGATCGACGTGCTGGCCTTTGACGAGGCCGAAATAAAGCGCCACGTCGAACTGCTGAAGCCCTTCGATGTGGTGCTGCTGGCCGAGAAAGTCGAAACCCACGAAATGTTCCATTACTGCAAGGACCTTGGCTTTACCCTCTTCCAGGGCTACTTCCTCAGCAAGCCGGAGCAGGTCAAGGGGCGCAAGGTTCCCGCCAGCAAGCTGGTGGTACTGAATCTGCTGACCCAGTTGCAGGACCCCGATGCCGAACTGGGCAAGATCGCAGGGATCATCGCCAAAGACCCTGTGCTCAGCGTCAAACTGATCAAGCTGGTCAATTCCGCTGCGTTCTCCGGGCGCCGGGAAATCACGTCACTGCAACACGCCGTGTCCATGCTCGGCCTGCGCCAGGTCAAGAGCTGGGCGACCCTGCTGTCCCTGAGCAATATGGCGGACAAGCCCAATGAGCTGACCGTACTGGCCATGATGCGCGCCAAGATGTGCCAGTTACTGGCCGAATGCTTCACCAATACCGCCGGCAGTGATGCCTATTTCACCACTGGCCTGCTGTCGAATCTTGATGCCTTCTTCGATGTGGATCTGCAGGAGATCGTCGGCTCAATGCCCCTGTCGCCCATGGTGGTAGCGGGGCTGTTGAAGCGTGACGGCCCTATCGGCCTGGTGCTGACAACCGTGGTCGCGTATGAACAGGCGCAATGGGACAGCATCGATCTTGCGGCGCTGGAAAACCTCAACATCGGCAAGCGCGAACTGGAGAGTGCCTACTTTGAGAGCATTCGCTGGGCGTCGCAACTGAGCTCTGTTGTGCAACATGCCTGAGGCCACACTGGCCCCTCTCGTCGATATCGGCGCCAACCTGGGGCATGAGTCTTTCGCACACGATCTTGACGCTGTGCTGCAGCGCGCCGTTGACGCAGGCCTGCGCCATTTGCTGGTGACCGGCACCACCGCATCCGCATCCCAGCACGCACTGGAGCTGGCGCAGGCACACCCGACACTGCTCTCCGCCACCGCGGGCGTTCATCCCCACGAGGCACAACACTGCGACGAGGAGCACTTTGCCATCATCCGCCGCCTCGTCAGCTCGCCACAGGTACTGGCCGTCGGCGAAACCGGCCTCGACTTCAACCGCGACTACTCTCCCCGGCCCGTGCAGGAACGGATTTTCGAGCAGCACCTGGTGCTCGCAGCAGAAAGCGGCAAACCGATGTTCCTGCATCAGCGCGACGCGCACGCGCGCTTCTTTCCCATGCTGAAAGAATTTCGCGATGCCCTGCCCCGGAATGCTGTCGTGCACTGTTTCACGGGAGAGCGTCACGAGCTGTACGACTATCTCGATCTCGATCTCTACGTGGGCATTACGGGCTGGGTGTGTGATGAGCGTCGCGGGCAGCATCTGCTGGAGTTTCTGCACGATATTCCGCGCGAGCGGCTGCTGCTCGAAACCGACGCGCCCTACCTGCTGCCGCGCTCGCTGCGGCCGAAGCCGAAGAGCCGCCGCAACGAACCCTGTCATCTGACGGAGGTGCTGAGAACCGTGGCGGCTGCCATTGGGGAAGCACCCGAAGTGCTGGCCCGACAGACTGCTGCCAACGCGGTGAGACTGTTTCAGATTCCAGAGCAGGACTGGATGAAAGCGAAGGCCTGAGCCTGATCGAAGGGCCAGCCCAGTTCACGATTGTGCACCTCACAGCGCAGCACGGGAATGCGCACGCCGTAGCGCGCCACCAGCTCTTCGGACTCAGCAATGTCCTGCTGTTTCAGAACCACCGGCATATCCGCACTGGCGTACTGGATCACGGGTGCAAGCAGTGCCTCGGCCTGCTCACAGAGATGGCAGCCCAGGGTGCCGTAGAGCACGAACTCGCTCACCCGCGCACCCCGGCAATTGCCACAACCGCATCGCGGATCAGTGCCGGCCCTGCGTAGATAAATCCGCTGTAGAGCTGCACGAGACTGGCTCCGGCGTCCACTTTGGCACGTGCATCCTCACCGCTCATGATGCCGCCCACGCCGATGATTGGAATCTTTCCAGAAAGTGCCTGGTGCAACACTTGAATCACATGGGTGGAGCGATCTGTCAGCGGCGCCCCGCTGAGCCCTCCCGCCTCGTCACGATAGGTGCTACCACTGACCAGCGAGCGATCGAGGGTTGTGTTCGTGGCAATCACGCCGTCTATTTCGTAGTCGAGCAAGGCGGTGGCAATGAGCCGCACCTCGTCATCGCTGAGATCCGGTGCGATTTTAACGACAAGTGGCACCTTTTTGTCATGCATTTCAGCCAGGGATGCCTGCTCCGCCTTCAGCAGCGCAAGCAGCTTGCGCAACTCCTCGCCAAACTGCAGGCTGCGCAGGCCTGGCGTATTGGGAGACGACAGGTTCACCACAATATAGCTTGCTGCCTGGTAGCACTTGCGCATACAGATGAGATAGTCATCTGCGGCGCGTTCCACGGGCGTGTCGAAGTTCTTGCCGATGTTGATGCCGAGCACACCCTTGTACGCGCTGCGCGCAATCTGCTCCAGTGCGTGATCGATGCCCTTGTTGTTAAACCCCATGCGATTGATGATCGCGCTCTCCGGGCGCAGCCGGAACAGCCGGGGCTTGGGATTGCCCGGCTGCGGGCGCGGCGTCAGCGTGCCTACTTCGATGAAGCCGAAGCCCAGCGCCGCCAGCGCGTCAATATGATCGGCGTTCTTGTCCAGCCCCGCGGCCAGCCCGACCGGGTTGGGAAAACGAATACCCATCACCTCCACCGGCGCACTGGCAGGCGGCAACCGTCGCACCAGGGGCAGCAGGCCCAGCCGATGGGAAACATCCAGAAGCGGGAGTGTGAGGGTATGGGAGGCTTCTGCGGGAAGGCAGAACAGGGCTTTCTGAATCAAGCTATACAATTTTGGTGATCGCCTTGAACTTATTGGATTCGTCGAACTCTATGCGGAAGGTGCCGTGCACGCCCCGGTGATCCACATAACGCTTGAGGATCTCCCCGGGAAAGCGGACACGCAGTCCTTCGCGAGAAACTGCTTGCACATCCTTGACCGTGCCGCTGTACAATGCCTCGAAGCGATCTGCAGGAATGGAGATATCCAGAATTATTTGTTTCAAAGCGCTGTCTCCACCGTCGCTCCTGAGTGCACAATACCGTGTGTCAGGTTCGGCATTATAAGGGATTTGCAAGCATCAGTCTGCGCTCATACTCGGAGCGCCAGGGATGAAGGACGTGTGCCACACACTGAGACAAATCCTCCCTAGACATCGCAGGCAAAACAGTTACAATCCCTGACTTTCGCCCTGACAGATCAAGCATTTAACTAAAAAGAAGCAGAGAAATAATTATGAGTCACCACGGCATCATCACAGAACTCAAGGATTGGCTTTCTCAGCAGATTATCGGGCAGGAGCGACTGGTAGATCGCCTGCTGATTGCGCTGCTGGCCGATGGACACCTGCTCGTCGAAGGGGCTCCTGGTCTGGCGAAAACCAAGGCTATCAAAGACTTATCACGTGCCATCGAAGGCGACTTCCACCGCATCCAGTTCACCCCCGACCTGCTGCCGAGTGATATCACCGGAACCGAGATTTTCCGACCCGAAGACGGTTCCTTCCGTTTCCAGCCCGGCCCGATTTTCCACAACCTCGTGCTGGCAGACGAAATCAACCGTGCCCCGGCGAAAGTACAGTCCGCCCTGCTGGAAGCGATGGCGGAACACCAGGTCTCCGTCGGTCGCGAATCCTTTACCCTGCCCCCGCTGTTCCTGGTGATGGCCACCCAGAACCCGATTGAGCAGGAAGGAACCTATCCGCTGCCGGAAGCCCAGCTCGACCGTTTCCTGATGCACGTCGCCATCGGCTATCCGTCCACGGAAGCCGAGCGCCGCATTCTGCAACTGGTGCGCAATGAAGCCCAGAACAAAGCCCCGGAAACACCCGCCGTGGTGAGCCAGGACGATCTGTTTGCCGCCCGCCAGGAAATCCTGGCCATGCACATGGCGCCGGCAGTTGAGGAATACATCATCCAGTTGATCATGGCGACGCGGAATCCGGCCCTGTACGGCGACGACCTCGCCTCCTGGCTGGAGTACGGCGCCAGCCCCCGTGGCACCATCTCTCTGGATCGCTGCTCACGGGCTCACGCCTGGATCCAGGGCAAGGATTTCGTCAGCCCGGACGACATTCAGGCCGTGTTCTTCGACGTCCTGCGCCACCGTATTCTGCTGAGCTTCGAAGCCGAAGCCAGCGGCGTGACTCCCGACAAGGTTCTGACCACGATTCTCGAACGCGTTCCCGCGGCGTAATGCCGCGCAATCGCGTCACTGTTGTCATCGTCAGTCATTCACCCTGGCCGTCGTGCCTTAATGAGTTCTAGTTCCTATGTCCAGTCTTCCGCAGATTGACTCCCATCAGGCGCTCTATCAGAGCAAGGGCGCCGTTATCAGTCTGCAACAACTGCTGATTCAGCGGCATGCCGCCAAGATCGTGGAGTACGTGCCCTATACACGCTCCATCGCCGGCATTTCGGGCCTGCACATGTCCAAGATGCGGGGACGCGGGATCGATTTCGAGGAATTCCGCCCCTATCAGCAGGGCGACGACATCCGCACCATCGACTGGCGTGTGACGGCGCGAACCGGCAAGCCCTTCACCAAGGTATTCCGCGAGGAGCGCGAGCGCCCGGTCATTATCGCCGTCGATCAATCCAGCAGCATGTTCTTTGGCTCGCAGGTCGCATTCAAGTCTGTGATTGCAGCGCAGGCCGCAGCCATCTTCTGCTGGATGGCCATCGACAACGGCGACCGCGTTGGCGGGCTGGTGTTCTCGGACCACGACCACTCCCTGGTACGTCCGAAGCGCAGTCGCCGCTCTGCTCTGCACCTGCTGAACCAGATTCATCGTTTCAACACCGATCTGGCCAACCCGGCGTCCCGCGTTCGCAGCGACGAGGACGAGGACAGAAGCCCCGGTGGGCTGAGCAAGGCGCTGGCGGATATCCGCCGCATCACCAAGCCCGGCAGCACCCTCTATATCATCAGTGATTTCACCAGCCTCGACGAAGTGGCCATGCAGTACCTCAGCCAGTTGTCCCAGCACAACAACGTGGTCTGCTGCTTCGTCTACGACGCCCTGGAAGAGAACCTGCCCGTGCCGGGTTACTACAGTATTACCGATGGCAGAAGCAAAGGGACCCTGAACTCTTACAGCATGAGCGCGCGCCGCGCCTATCAGGAAAATTTCAACAGCCGCATGGAGGTTCTGCAGGGCGATATGCTGAAGCTGCAGATTCCGTTCCTCAAGTTGCGCACCAATCAATTTGTAGTTGAGCAGATCAGACAATGGACGGCACAGATCCTCTAAGCCAGTTGGCCGATATTCATCTTCCGGAGCCTGTCGGGTTCTGGCCTCCGGCACCCGGTTGGTGGGTGCTGTTCGTGGTGCTTTGCCTGACGGCCTACTTCGTCGGCAAACGCAGCTATGCAAGCTGGCGCCTGCGCCGCACCTGCAGTTTCGCTCTGCGCGAGCTGGATGCCTGCGTGCAGAATTTCCGCCAGGATATCGCCAGCCTGAGCGGCGAGGCACTGGATGCCCGTCGCCTGGATTTCGTCAATGACGTGAACTCGGTGCTGCGCCGGGTCGCCCTGAAGCAGTTTCCGGGCTATGCCCCGGCCAGCATTGGCGGCCAGGAATGGATCAGCTTCCTGCGCACGCACGGCAATGCCTCTCTGCTCGATGAGCGCCTTGCACAGACGCTCAGCCAGGGGCGCTTCGCCCGGCAGTGGGAGGTGGACGACAAGGCCCTGTACGCCATGGCCCATCAATGGATAAGCAGCCTCTATTTGGCTAGAATCAACCCCGGCGTCCCCTCCAAAGACACCTCAACACCGGTATCGAAGCATGCTTGAGTTCACCTGGCCCTGGGCCTTTCTTGCCCTTCCCGTACCGCTGCTGGTGTACCGGCTGCTTTCCCGTGCGGCACGCCAGGATGCCGCGCTGTTTGTGCCCTTCTACCGCCGCCTGTCCGCCCTGCACACCGATTCCGTGCGCAGTGATGCCCGCCGTTTCCTCAAGTGGCTGTGCTGTGTCCTGATCTGGATTGCGCTCGTCCTCGCCGCCAGCCGCCCCCAGTGGGTCGGCGAAGCGATTCAATTGCCTTCCAACGGTCGCGATCTGATGCTGGCTGTTGACGTCTCCGGCTCCATGGAAGCGCGGGACATGGTCATCAACAATTCGCAGCTCTCGCGCTTTGAAGTGATGAAGGTCGTGGTGAGTGACTTCGCCGAGCGCCGCGAAGGCGACCGCCTGGGCCTGATTCTGTTTGCCGCCCACGCCTATATCCAGACCCCGCTGACCTTTGACCGCAACACGGTCGCCAAGCTGATTTCCGAGCTGGAAATCGGCATGATCGAGGAATCTGCCACGGCCATCGGCGACGCCATTGGTCTGGCAGTGAAACACCTTCGCGAGCGCCCTGAAAACAGCCGGGTGCTGGTGCTGCTGACAGACGGGGTCAACAACGCCGGAGCAATCTCACCGGCACAGGCGGGTCAGCTTGCCGCCACTGAAGGCATCAAGATTTACACCATCGGCATGGGCGCCGATTCGCTGGTACAGCGCTCCTTCCAGGGCTCACGGGCTATCAATCCCTCTGCCGAGCTGGACGAGGAAAATCTGACCATGATTGCCGAGACGACCGGCGGGCGCTACTTCCGTGCACGCAACGTCTCCGATCTGGTCGATATCTACGCCGAACTGGACACACTTGAAACCATCGAACAGGACGAGCAGACCTTCCGTCCTATCAATGTGCTGTTCTATTGGCCACTGGGCACTGCGGTGCTGCTGAGCTTCCTGCTGGCCTTGCTGAGCCTGCCCTGGGGAGCCCTGTTCGGCCAACGCGAGAGCGTGGCGACGAACGAGATCGGTGATTCGACTGCCACTGCGGGAGGTCGCTGATGAACGCTGCCTCCGTTGACATGATCTTCGCCAATTTCCACTTCCTGCGCCCCCTCTGGTTGCTGGCACTGATTCCCGCCCTGTTTCTGGTGATGACTCTGTGGCGCATGAACGAGCGCACCAGTGCCTGGGACAGAGCCATCGATCATGACCTGCTCCCCTTCCTGCTCGACACCACCAAGAGCGTGGCGGAACGGACCCCCCTGGTGCTGCTGCTGAGCGCCTGGACCCTCGCCATCCTCGCCCTCGCCGGCCCCGTCTGGGAGAAAATCCCCCAGCCCGTGCAGGCCCGCCAGGATGCCATGGTGATTGTGTACGACCAGTCCCTGTCCATGTACGCCACTGACTACGAGCCGAACCGTCAGGTGGTCAGCAAACGCAAGGTTCTGGACATTCTTGATCGTCGCCTGGAAGGCCAGACCGGCCTGGTGGTGTACGCCGGCGATGCCCATGCCGTCACACCGCTGACTGAGGACTCCATCACCATCAAGTCCCTGGTGCCCTCGATCAACCCGAACATGATGCCCGCCTTCGGCAGCAATGCAGTGGCTGCAATCGAGACCGCCAAAAGCATGTTTGCCGATGCCGCCACCACCTCGGGGACTATCGCACTGGTCACGGACGGCGTGGACCGCAGCGAGTTCAGCGCCATCGCCGGGCTGCTGGCCAATTCCGGGTTCCGCCTGGTCATTCTCGGCGTGGGCACCGCCCAGGGCGCACCGATCCCTGCCGCTGGCGGTGATTTCCTGCGCGATGGCAACGGTCAGGTCGTTACACCCGGCCTGGACAGCGCCGCGCTGCAGGAGCTGGCCAATCTGGTCAACGGTCGCTATGCGGGCATGCAGCTTTCCAGCGCCGACCTCGACTATCTGCTGTCTGAAGATGAATTCCTCGACGAAGACGATCTGAGCGAGGTCGACGAGAACTTTGACATCTGGTACGAGGTCGGCCCCTGGCTGATGCTGATCGTACTGCCCCTGGGAGCCATGATGTTCCGCCGCGGCTGGATTCTGTCCCTCAGCCTGCTGCTGGGCAGCGCCAGCCTGCTGACGCCGACAGCCCCCGCCGAGGCGGCCGGGTGGACAGATCTGTGGAAGACGCGCGACCAGCAGGCAGCGGAGGCTATGGATGCCGAAGACATCATGAGTGCGGCCATGCTGTTCCAGGATCCCAACTGGAAAGGTGCTGCGGCCTACAAGGCCGGGGACTATGCGGCCGCCATTCAGGCCTTTAGCGCTGCCCTGAGCACCGAAGACGCCGATGCCCACTACAACCTGGGCAATGCGCTGGCCATGTCGCAAATGTTTGAACAGGCCATCGCCTCCTACAATATCGCTATCGCCCTGCAGCCGGATCACGAGGACGCCATCCACAACCGCGAGATCGTGCAGTCCCTGCTGGATGAACAGCAGCAGGAGAATCCGCAGGATTCCGAGCAGGACGATGGCATGAGTTCGGAGCAGCAGGAGCAGTCAGAAGAACAGAACGAGGAAAGCCAATCCGAAGAAGAACAACAGCAGCAGGAAGAAGAGCAGCAGGAAGAGCAGGAAGAAGGCGAACCTGAAATGCAGGAAGAGTCCCAGGCCGAAGACGGCCAGGAACAGTCCGAGTCTGAAGAAGAGAACCAGGCAGAGAACCCCAGCCAGAGCAACGCCGAAAGCGAGAGCCAGGAATCCCTCGAACAGTGGCTGCGCCGCATCGACGATGATCCGGGTGAACTGTTGCAGCGCAAGTTCCAGTTCGAGTACCGTCGGCGCCAGATGGAAAGCCGAAACAACCCTCAGCCCACGGAATCGCAAATATGGTAAATCTGTTGGCAGGCCTCCTGATGGTGGCGATTACCCTGTTTTCCTCCGGCGTACAGGCCCAGCCTGTCTCGGCGTCGCTTGACCGCACCGAGATCGTACGCGGTGAAACCGTTACGCTGACCATTCGTGTCGAGGGACAACAGGGTGGTGTGCAGATGGATCTGACTCCCCTGGAGCGCAGTTTTCAGGTCGTGGCCACCCGCACCTCCAGCCAGATGCGCAGCATCAACAACAGCGTCGAGTCCTGGATCGACTACAACCTGACCCTCTTCCCGCTCCACGAGGGTGAAATCGAAGTGCCGGCACTGAATATCGCCGGCGAAATGACCCAGCCCCTCAGCATCACGGTTCAGCCCAAGACCGAAACCGGTATCGCCGGGCAGGAACTGTTCATGGAAGCGGTGGTAGACAAGGAGAGTGTCTACGTACAGGAGCAATTGCTGTTCACCATCCGCCTGTATTACACCATCAACGGCATTCGCAACCCGATTTTCACCGACCTGGACATGCCCGACACCGTGATCCAGATGATCGGCACCCCCAATCAGTACGAAAAGCTCATCGATGGCGTGCGCTATGGCGTCTACGAGAAGCAGTATGCCCTGTTCCCGCAGCTCAGTGGCACCATGGAAATTCCGGACATCATGTTCCGCGGAGAGGTTACCGACGGCTCCAGCCGCTACGTCTTCCGCAATCTGAACACCCGCACCATTACCTCCTTCGCCGAAGGCCATACGATCACCGTGAAGGAAAAACCGGCCAACTATCCGGCCAATGCCGTGTGGCTGCCGGCACGGGACATCAGCATCCGCGAGCGCTGGGACAATGACCTCAGCAATGTGCGGGTCGGTGATGCCGTCACCCGCACCATCGAAATCAAGGCCAACGGTCTGGACGGCGCAGCGCTGCCCCCCCTGGATCTGCCGTCCATCGACACCGTCAACACCTATCCCGAACCGCCGCAGATCAGCCGCACCTATATCGACGGCAATGTGGTCGGGGAACGCGTGGAAACCAATTCCCTGCTCATGACCGCCGCCGCTACCGTCCGCATTCCTGGAGTGAGCCTGCCCTGGTTCGACATCGACACAGAAGAGGTCAAGTACGCCACGATCGAGGACAGCGCCGTTCGTGTTGGCCCGGTCCGTACCACAGGCCAGGACGACCCCCTGCAACTGAGCACGGATGCCAATGGCAATCCGGTCGCCGACGGCGGGCAGGCGAGTCTGACACCGAGCCAGACAAGCGGGCGCGACCCCCTCGTCAGTGAGCCGACAACCCCGCTGTGGATTCTGGCACTGGCCGCCGCACTCACTGCGCTGCTGGGCGTCATCACCTACTTCACCGCCCAGCGCCGCTCTGCCGTGCGCGCAGCGAAGGCGAAAGAGCCTGAGGTCAGCGCGCCGATGTATCGCCAGTCGATTGCGCCGGAATCCGAAGCCCTCGCCTTCCGGGAATTCACCAAAGCCTGTGAGCAGAAACATCTGCCTGCCCTGCGCCTGGCATTGATTGGCTGGGGACGACAGTATTTCGCCGACAGCGATCTGCACAACCTCGATGAGCTGGCACGTCGCACCGGAAATCCGGAGATTCGCGATATCTGCGTGAAACTCCAACAGGCACTCTATGGCGAGAACTCGCTCGGCATCGAGAACCTGCAGGGCGATATCCAGCGCCTGTGCACTCTCATCACCGAGCTGCGCACCCAGTACCGTCAGAATCAGGCACAGACACGCAAAGATCAGGACTTCATCCTGCCGCCGCTGTACAAAGCCTGACGATGCCCCGCAACTCCTCTCTCGTCTACTCCACCGATGGCGGCAGCATGTGCCCGCAGTGCCGCCATGCCATCGCGCAATGCCAATGCAAGAAGGCGCCCATGGCACGCCCCTCTGCCGATGGCATTGTGCGCCTGCGGCGGGAAACCAAGGGACGTAAAGGCAAGGGGGTCACGCTGATCGACGGCCTGGACATGGACGACGCGGCACTCACCACGCTGGTCAAGACCCTGAAGAACCGCTGCGGCAGCGGCGGCACTGTCCGCGACGGAGTGGTAGAAATTCAGGGCGATCACAGGCAGGGTCTGTACACCTATCTGCAGGAACTGGGCTTCAAGGTCAAGCTGGCAGGCGGTTGATCAGTAACGTATCGGCAGCATTCTCAGCCTCAGCCGCCGCAGCGGAGAGAGCACACGCAGGCGCAGGTCCCGAATCCGCAACTGCAGCTCCTGCAACAGTTGCTCATGCCTCTCGGTTTGAGTTTGGGGCCCATAGCTGACCTGCACGTAAATCTCTGTAATGCGCCCCATATCACTGGCATACCGGGGTTCCTGCCGTGCAAGTCGTTGACAGAAGTCCTGCGGCCCCTCTCCCCGCCCCCGCTTCATCCCGGCATCGGCAAGATCGGCTGCAAGTCGCAGGTAAAGCCGTGTCGCCATATCACGTGACTCCTGCTCCCTTCTGCGCAGCAGGAAGATGGCGGCAACCAGAAAGAACAGCGCGATCACAACGCCCAGCACAAGAAACAGACGCCCTCTCATCTGCGGCCCCAGCAGCGAATCAAGAAGGTCCAGTTGCATGTCCTCGTCATAGCTGACCACCCAGCGATTCCAGGCGTAATCCATGGCATCCAGACGCAAGCGCAAGGCATTGAGCCACTGTGTATTGCGGAAGCGCATCATCGAAAAACGCGAGTCCTCCAGAAAACCCGGCTGATTCGCCAGCACTGCCTGCACCCCCATGCTGATACGCTCCGGGGCGACCGCAGCAGTGGGGTCGAAACGCACCCAGCCTTCATTCTCCAGCCACACCTCCGCCCAGGCGTGAGCATTGTACTGATAGACCATGGTGTAGCCTTCAAAGGGGTTCACCTCGCCGCCCTGATACCCCACCACGACCCGGGCAGGAATGCCCGCTGCACGCATCAGGTAAACGAAACTGCCGGCGTAATGCTCACAGAAACCCTGCAGGGAATTGAACAGAAAATCGTCGATGGAAGCCTCGCCGAGGGGAGGCGGCGTCAAGGTATAGTAGAACGGCTGTTCACGAAAATAGCGCAACACCTGCAAGGCATAGTCGCGATCATCGGGGTTGCCGCGCCTCAGCTCGCTCGCCAGCTCCCGCGCCTGGACATTGTTGTCGTCTTCAGGCAGTTGCATGGCACGTGCGCGCAGCACACCGGACAGCGACACGTCGGTGTGGTAATCGAGTGCCGAACGCACCTGGTAGCGATAGCGCTGACTCACCGGCTTTTCCGTATGCAGGGTGTAATAGCGGTCCTGCACGATGTCGGAGGCATTGAACTGTGCCAGTTGCAGCGCGTAGATCCAGGACTGCTGCGTCGGCTCCAGAATCACGTCGTAGCTCACCTCTTCGCCCAGCGTTTCACCACGGAACGGACTGCGGAAGCGTTCGATCATGTCGAAGGACTGAAAGGAAGAGCCCGCGCGCCGCCACACCCGACCGTCGAAGAAATCCAGCACCAGCCCGCGCCAGTAAAGTTTTTCATTGCTGGGAGTGTCGGCATCGAAGCTGACACGAAACGCCAGTTCCGCAGACCGGCTCAGACGACTGATGTCCCCGGGACTCATCTCGTCTGTCACGCCGGTTTTGCTGGAAGGAACCGGAATCGGCATGCTCCACAGCGGCGCCACCCGGGGTACCAGCACAAACAGCGCGATGGTCAGGGGAATGCTTTGCGCCACCATGCGCAGAGCCAGGCCACCATTGCTGCGCAGGGAACTGTGTCCGTTATTGCGCTGCAGGGTGATCAGGGCACCGGTGATGACCACGACGGTTGCCAGCGCCAGCAAGGCGGCAGGAATGGTCTGGGAATAGATGAAACCCACCATGGTCAGGACGTAGCACAGGCAGAGCACAATCGTCATGTCCCGGGCCTGACGCATTTCCAGCAACTTGAACGAGGTACCCAGAATCAGCAGACATATTGCTGCGTCCAGCCCTGCCCCCTGACCACGGTAGCTCAACACGGTGAGGGGCAGGCTGAGAAAGACAATCAGCATGCGCAGAGTCGTGCCCGGAAAGCTGATCCGTCCCTGAAAGATGAACACCCGCCAGAGGATGCAGGCGCCGATGAGCACGCTCACCCCCAGCGGCAGGCGCAGCAGATGGGGGCTGACCACCAGGGCAAAGGCTGCCAGCAACCACCACAGGGTCAGACGCGGTGTCTGCTCCGTCATGCCTCACCTCCCTGCCACAAGGCCAGGGCGCGCAATACCTTCTGTCGATGAGCGTCACCACGATCCGGCACAAGCTCCACTCCCGGAAGACGCAAGCCATAATCCACAGGCTGCCGGGAGAGCCGCAAGGCCCAGTAGCACAGCCGTGACAGGCGCTGCTCCGATGGCAGTCCGGGAAACATGTTCCAGTCCAGCATCCAGCGGTCCTCAAGGGTGTCCACGAACTGCTTGACCGTCAGACCCTGACCGCGCGCCAGGTTTTTCCACGCGATCTGCTTCAGGGAGTCGCCGCTTTGGTATGCCCGCAGGCCATGAAAATCCTCCACGCCCGCCTGCTGGCTCTCGGCACTGCCGGAGCTGCCCTGCCCCCGGTAACCGGGCAGCTTGCAGGGTTCAGGCTTCGGATAGACCAGACAGTCCATCGCCAGATCGACAATCGACCAGGCCCGCCACAGCCCCAGCGGAAAACGGGTCTGCACGAGCAGCCGTGGGGCCCGCAACTCACCCCGCTTCTGCGTCGGCAGAAACACCCGTACGCGCAGGGGCTCTCCCGCCTCCACATCGGCATGGCTCCAGGCTGCATCGGAAAAACGCAGCTCCAGCATCTCATGTGCCTGTCTCTCCTGTGGCTCCAGACTGACAACGAAGGCGGCATCCTCGCCTGCAAACACGGGGTCGGCCCCCAGGCCGCGCAGGCGCAGATGCTGCAAATTGCGGAAGGTGTACAGGATGCAAAGAATGAACAGGCTGGTCATGAGAAACGCCAGCCCGAAGGCCAGGCTCAGGACATAATTGATCGCGGTGACGAAAATCAGCACCGTGGCCCCCAGAAACAGGAACCCGGAAGCCGTTGGCAGAATGAAGATGTTCTTGCGCCCCAAACGAATCTGATTGACCGCAGGCAGCCTGTTTTCGAGCCATCGCGCCATTCGGGAGGAAAACCAGGGTCTGACAGCGTTGAGGGGATTCATGGCGGCTACTGGAGAACATCTACCTCGCTAAGCAGACGATGGGCCAGTGCCGAACCTGTGCGGCCCTCGGTATCACTGCCGGCCCGCAGACGATGCTCCACCACGGCAGGCAGGACGGCCTGCACGTCTTCGGGCAGCGCGTGCTCACGTCCCTCCATGAAGGCCCAGGTACGGGCGGCCCGTACCACTGCGATACTGCCGCGAGGCGACAGACCAAAATGGAAGTGCTCGTTGTCGCGCGTGTAGGCAATCAGCCGCTGTACATAGTCCAGCAACAGGGGGCTGAGCTTGACCGCGTTGGCGGCTTTGCGCATGGCAATCAGATCGTCAAGGCAAAGACTGCGCCGCACAGAGGCGCCACGATCAGACTCCATGCCCCGCTCCAGCAGCTCCCGTTCAGCCTTGGGATCGGGATAACCAATGCCGATCCGCATGAGGAAGCGGTCGAGCTGGGATTCGGGCAAGGGGAAGGTTCCGGCCAGACTGACCGGGTTCTGGGTCGCGATGACGAAAAACGGGGACGGCAGCGGTCGGGTTTCCCCTTCCACAGAGACCTGCCCCTCCTCCATGGCCTCCAGCAGGGCGCTCTGGGTCTTCGGCGTTGCCCGGTTGATCTCGTCGGCGAGAATTAACTGATTGAAGATCGGTCCGGCATGAAAGGTGAAGCAGGTGTTGGCCTGATCGAAGATGGATACGCCCAGTATGTCTGCGGGCAGCAGATCACTGGTGAACTGGATGCGGTTGAAGTCCAGCCCGAAGACCCGCGCCAATGCATGGGCCAGTGTGGTCTTGCCCATACCGGGGAGGTCTTCGATCAGAAGATGCCCCCCGGCCAGCAGACAGCAGATGGCGAGACGAACCTGTTGTTCCTTTCCCAGCAGTACCTGACCGATCTCATCGACTGCTGCCTGAATCCTGTCCTGCATAACACCCCTTGGCTCTGACGAGTTCCGGTGGCGCCTGCGCTCTTTCAGCCCTTTCCACCAACGGCCTTGAGCACCTTGTCGCCTGTCTTCTTGTTACTTGTTTTAGCGGCATCGTTGCGACAATCTTCAAGTCTCTTGAGATATTTTTCGTCCACGTCACCTGTAATGTACTGACCGTCAAATACGGAACATTCAAACCGGGTAATGGAAGGATTGCCCTCGGAGGACGCGGCAATCAGGTCTGAGAGATCCTGGAACACCAGCCAATCGGCGCCAATCAGCTCCTGAACTTCCTCATCTGTGCGCCCGTGGGCGATCAGTTCGGACGCCGCCGGCATGTCGATGCCATAGACATTGGGATAGCGAACGGCAGGTGCGGCGGAGGCAAAATACACCTTCTTGGCGCCGGCATCCCGGGCCATCTGGATGATCTGCTTGCAGGTGGTGCCGCGCACAATGGAATCGTCCACCAGCAGGACGTTCTTGCCACGAAACTCCAGTTCGATGGCGTTGAGTTTCTGACGCACGGACTTCTTGCGCTGGCTCTGCCCCGGCATGATGAAGGTACGGCCGATATAGCGGTTCTTGACGAAGCCTTCGCGGTATTTCACGCCCAGGCGGTTGGCCAGTTCCAGCGCCGAGGTGCGGGAGGTGTCGGGAATCGGGATGACGACATCGATGTCGTGCTCGGGACGCAGACGCTTGACCTTGTCGGCCAGTTTCTCCCCCATGCGCAGGCGGGCCTTGTACACGGAGATACCGTCCATCAGCGAATCGGGACGGGCAAAATAGACATGCTCGAAGATACAGGGCGTGTATTCGGCAGGGCCGGCGCAGACACGGGTATGCAACTGGCCCTTGATATCGACGTACACCGCTTCGCCGGGGGCGACATCGCGGATCATCGTGAAGCCCTGGGAATCCAGTGCCACGCTCTCGGAAGCCAGCATGTACTCGGTGAAGCCATCGCGCTCGCGCTTGCCAAACACAAGCGGACGGATGCCGTTGCGATCACGGAACCCCACAATGCCGTAGCCACCCAGCATAACCAGGGCCGCATAGCCGCCCTTGCAGCGACGGTGCACCCCGCGCACGGCAGTGAAGACATCCTCGGCGGTCGGCTGCATCTTGGCCAGCATCTGCAGCTCGTGCGCAAACACGTTGAGCAGCACTTCCGAATCCGAATCCGTGTTGATGTGGCGCAGGTCTTCCTTGTAGAGGTCGCGGCTGAGCTCCAGCGAGTTGGTCAGGTTGCCGTTATGGGCAAGGCTCAGGCCGTACGGAGAATTGACATAGAAGGGTTGTGCCAGAGCAGGGCTGGAGCTGCCCGCCGTGGGATAACGCACGTGGCCGATGCCCATGCGCCCCGACAGCCGTTCCATATGTCGGGTACGAAAGACGTCTTTTACCAGCCCGTTGTCTTTCCGCAGATTCAGTTTGCCATCATCGCTTGTTGCGATGCCCGCGGCATCCTGACCTCGATGCTGTAAAACCGTCAATGTGTCATACAAACAAACAGCGACATCTGATTTGCCAACGACACCCACTAAACCGCACATGCAACACACTCCGTAAGTTTGACCATCAGTTCGTCCCCGTGCCTCGCGCTCGTCACAGGGGCAAACGGTTTTCCTCCGTGACCTGACCTGCGTCCATCACGTATACACGCGTTAACTCCAGCAGCCTGACCCCGTAAGGAATCAGGCGTGACTCCGTCCACCAGCGCTCCGTCGCGAAGAAACTGGTGCCGAAATAAATGAACACCATGAGAATCACCACTCCCCGGGCAATGCCGAACACTCCCCCCAGCAGGCGGTCGGTCAGCTTCAGGCCGGAGATATCGATGAGCTTGCCCACCAGGTGGTTCACCAGCGCACCCGCCACCAGCGTGGCAATAAACAGCACAGCAAAGGCAAAGACGGTCTGCATGCCTTCGCTGGCAATCCAGCTTCCCAGCAGAGGCCCCAGGTTCTCACTGTAAAGCCTGGCAACCAGCAGCGCAGCAATCCAGGCCAGCAACGACAGCACTTCCCGTACAAATCCCCGCCACAAGCCAAACATGCAGGAGATGCCGGTGACGATGAGAATGACGACGTCTACTCCGTCCAGTGACATGCACGCCTCTCCATCCGCACCCGCATCTGCGCTCGCCTCATAGCTCCTCGATCTCGTAACGCACCACTATGCCCGACAACTGGAATTCCTCCTGCAACTGCTGCTGCAGACGTTGCACGGCGGCACGGTCCACACCCGGGCCAACGAACACTGCTGTCAGCGGCCCCTGGGAAGAACTGATCTCACGAATATAGGCTCGGTGCCCCCGGCTCTGCAGGCGCTCCAGCAGATTGCGGGCGTTGGCCTGATTGGAAAAGGATGCCAGGCGGACACTCCAGCCCTGGGGCAGACCGTTCGGGTCCAGTTGCGGGGCTTCGCTCACCGGCGCAATGGCAGCCACGACCGTCTCGGCCGGACTTACGGCAGGCTCCAGGTCCGGCTGGGCAGCAGGCATGTCCGTGTCCGGCTCGGCAGTTTCCTGGGCAGGCATCGCATCGTCGATGCGGATATCGGCGGTATCCGCCGCAATCACGGGCCGTTCGGGAATGACTCGGGGAGGTGTGGGGAACGGAACAGGTTCCGGAATTCGGCTCTCAAGCGGCAGCTCGTAACTGCCCTGGCCGTCAAACAAGACCGGCAGAATGACTGCGGCGGCAACGACGATTACCGCGATGCCGACAACACGTTGTTTAGTGCTCTGGTCCAAACCAGTAGTGCCTCTTTCAGACGAGGTATGGCTGCGTCATACGAGCTGCAGCGGATAGCCGGCGACACGAGACTCTCAGCCCGCTTGTCGGCTTGCTTGCATCACATCAGCAACAGTCACGAAGGAACCTGTCGCCAGAATCAGGTCTCCTGCGTCGGCATCCTGACAGGCCTGCCGGTAAGCCTGCTCGACGCTCTCGAAGGGACCGCACACTCTGGCCCCCCGTTCACGCAGAATTGCATACAGCGTTTCTGCTGCCAGACACCTTGGCTCCGCGAATGCGGCAATATACCAAAAGTCGACCTCAGTTTCTAAGGCTGCGTGAAAAGCAGCGTGATCCTTGTCGCTCATCATGGCCAGAACGACCCGCACCTGGCCCCGGATTTCGCCACTGCTGCGCGCCCGGCGCAGCTTCTGCGCCAGCATCGCACCGGCATGTCCGTTGTGCGCAACGTCCACGCGCACACTCACGCCTTCACGGGGGCTGCTGAGCCGCTGGAAACGCCCCTGAATATTGGGGTGCAGCAGCCCCTCCTCAAGGGCAGCGCGCGGTACCAGCAAGGCCAAATGCTGCAGGGCCGTGAGAACGGTGGCAGCATTGACGAGATCCAGCCCCGGCACCGGCAGATCCTCCATGAGCAACTCCTGACCGGGCTGGGGGCGATACCACCATTCCCAGGTCTCACCGGTCTGCACGTAGCCGTAGTCACGCTCCTGTATCTGCAGGACCGTTCCCTTCTGCTGCGCAAGCTCCAGCAGGGTAAGGGGCGGCTCGGCATCACCACAAAGGGCCGGAACTCCACGCCGCAGAATGCCGCCTTTCTCCACGGCAATGGCTTCGCGGGTATTCCCCAGCCAGTCCTGATGATCCAGCCCGATACTGGTAATGATCGAAAGATCGGGGTCTACAATATTGACGGCATCCAGACGCCCTCCCAGGCCGACCTCCAGCACCGCGATTTCGAGCCCGGCCTGTTCCAGCAGCATCAACCCGGCCAGGGTGCTGAACTCGAAATAGGACAGGGAAATCTCACCGCGAACGGCATCGATACGGGCAAAGGCATCGCACAGCGCCTGGTCACTCGCTTCCTGTTGCCGGATCGTGATGCGCTCGTTGAAGCGCAGAATATGCGGAGAGGTATAGGTGCCGACGCGATAACCGGCAGCGTGGGCGATGGCGGCCAGCATGGCCACCGTGGAACCCTTGCCATTGGTGCCTGCCACCGTGATCACACAGGGAGCCGGGCGCGTCAGGCCCAGCCTGTGCGCGACCTCCCTCACCCTGCCAAGACCCAGCTCGATCTCCTTGGGATGAAGGGACTGAATACGCTCCAGCCAGGCTGAGAGATTCATTTAAATAAACTCTATAACTATCTGATATATAGGTATTTAAAAGATCAAAGATGAAGCAGCTTCGCCAACAGGGACGAGAGCTTGTCACGCAGATCCTTGCGATGAACGATCATGTCGATAGCGCCATGTTCCAGCAGAAACTCGCTGCGCTGGAAGCCTTCGGGCAGCTTCACACGCACGGTCTGACGGATCACATCGGGGCCGGTGAAACCCACCAGTGCATTCGGTTCCGCGACGTTGATGTCCCCCAGCATCGCCAGGCTGGCGGAGACACCGCCGTAGACCGGGTCCACCAGGACGGAAATAAAAGGCAGGCCGTTCTCGCGCAGGCGCGCCAGCGCTGCCGAGGTCTTGGCCATCTGCATCAGGGAGATCAGGGCCTCCTGCATACGGGCACCACCACTGGTGGAGAAGCAGACCAGGGGCAGACGCTTGGCAATACAGGTGTTGACCGCCTGGGTGAATTTCTCGCCCACTACCGCCCCCATGGAGCCGCCGATAAAGCCAAACTCGAAGGCGGCAACCACCATCGCGACCTCATTGACCTTGCCTTCGACCACGATCAGGGCGTCTCGCTCCCCAGTGCTCTTCTGGGCCGCCGAGAGGCGATCCTTGTACTTCTTCAGATCCTTGAACTTGAGAAGATCCACGGGCTCCATGTCGGCAAACAGCTCCACCTGCCCTTCCGGATCCAGGAACAGTTCCAGGCGGCGGCGGGCGGTAATGCGCATGTGATGGTCGCACTTGGGACAGACTTCCAGATTGCGCTCCAGATCCGGCCGGTAGAGCACGGCTTCACACCGGGGGCATTTGCGCCACAGGCCTTCCGGCACGCTGTTGCGCTGTTTGGCTGCCGTGCCTTCGCCCTGACCCTGGCCCTGACCATTGCCGCTGCGGATGGAGGGGAGGATTTTGTTAATCCAACTCATAAAGACTTCCCGTAAAAACTGTTAGAACTGTGTACTGTACGTAGCCTGCCGTCAGGCGTCGAGTGCTTCGCGCATTTCCCCGATCAGGGCAACGGTTTCGCCAATCTGATCCTGTGTGTAAACCTTGCCTGGCTGCAGGTAGCTGATTCTGTCCACCAGTGCGCTGCCTACTATAACACCGTCACTGAGCGCTGCCATTTCCCGGGCAGAGTCCGGCCCCTTGATGCCGAAACCCACCACGATGGGCAGCTCGGTGATGCTGCGCAGGTGTTCAATCTTAGCGCGAATGTCCGCCTTGTCAGTAATCGCGGCGCCAGTCACCCCTTTCAGGGAAACATAGTACAGATAGCCGGTGGAACAGGCACAGATCGAGGCCAGACGGCTCTCGCTGGTGGTCGGAGCCACGAGAAAAATGGTGTCCAGGCCCCTGGGGCGCACGGCAGCAAAGAATTCATCGCCCTCATTCGCGGGCAGATCGACGATCAGCAGACCATCGACACCGGCATCCGAGGCCGCTTCCGCAAAGGCCTCATAGCCCATGATCTCGATGGGATTGAGGTAGCCCATCAGCACGATGGGAGTCGCCTGATCCGTCTTGCGGAACTGCGCCACAATCGCCAGCACATCCTTGAGCGTCGTACCCGCTTTCAGCGCACGTTCGGAGCCCAGTTGGATCACCGGGCCATCGGAGGATGGATCGCTGAAGGGCATGCCGAGCTCGATGATGTCGGCCCCGTTGGCCACCAGTGCGTGCATCAGCGGCACGGTCAGCGAGGGGGCGGGGTCGCCCGCCACCAGGTACGGCACCAGCACCTTTCGGCCTTCGGCCTGGCGGGAGGAAATGGTCTGACTGATACGGCTCATGAGGGTTTCACTCTTCAGATTCGAATGCCATCGATCTCGGCAACGGTATGGATGTCCTTGTCTCCGCGACCGGACAGGTTGACCACCAGAAACTGATCCGGCGACATCGTGGCGGCCAGCTTGCCGGCATAGGCCACGGCATGGCTGGACTCCAGTGCCGGAATGATCCCTTCCATGCGGGTCAGGGCACGGAATGCGGTCAGTGCCTCCTTGTCGGTGGCAGCCACATACTTCACGCGACCGACATCCTTCAGCCAGGAGTGTTCCGGGCCAACGCCGGGATAGTCGAGGCCCGCCGACACAGAATGGGTCTCCAGTATCTGACCGGCATCATCGCTCATCAGATAGGTGCGGTTGCCGTGCAGGACGCCGGGGCGCCCTGCGCTCAGGGGGGCGGCATGACGACCGGTCTCCAGTCCGTCTCCCCCGGCCTCAACGCCGTACATGGCAACTTCGCTGTCGTGCAGGAAGGGATGGAACAGACCAATGGCATTGGAGCCGCCGCCCACACAGGCCACCAGGCCATCCGGCAGACGACCGAACTGCTCCAGCGACTGCTGGCGTGCCTCACGGCCAATCACCGCCTGGAAATCGCGCACCAGACGGGGATAAGGATGCGGGCCCGCTGCCGTGCCGATGATGTAATAGGTGTTGTCCACATTGGTGGCCCAGTCCCGCAGCGCCTCGTTCATCGCATCCTTCAGGGTGCGCGAACCGGACTCGACGGAGACCACATTCGCCCCCAGCAGCTTCATGCGGTAGACGTTGGCCGATTGGCGCTTGATGTCCTCCGCGCCCATGTAGACATGGCACTCCAGCCCCAGACGGGCCGCGATGGTGGCGCTGGCAACGCCGTGCTGCCCCGCGCCGGTCTCCGCGATGATGCGCGGCTTGCCCATGTATTTGGCCAGCAGTGCCTGACCAATGGTGTTGTTGATCTTGTGCGCGCCGGTGTGGTTCAGGTCCTCGCGCTTGAGCACGATCTGTGCGCCGCCATAGTGTTTGGTGAGGCGCTCGGCCAGGTACAGCGGTGACGGGCGGCCGACGTAGTATTTCAGATCCTTGTCGAACTCCGCCCAGAAGGCAGCGTCCGTCGCCATGCTGGAGTAAACCCGGTCGAGTTCCTCCACGGCTGCAATCAGGGTCTCCCCCACGAACACTCCGCCGAAACGGCCGAAATGGCCGTGACTGTCAGGCCCGCTGAAGGGATCAGCCGCCTGCGCCTTGTCACTGCCTACTGTCTTGATCTCAGACACGATTCACCTCGTCAAAAAACGCCGTCAGGCGTTGTGCACACTTCACGCCGGGGGCAGACTCCACCCCACTGCTGACATCCACCGCGTAGGGCCGCACCTGCTCAATGGCAGTGGCCACATTGTCCGCCATCAGGCCACCGGCCAGCACGATCTTTGCGTCGCCATCCTGCACGCATCGTCTGGCCACTTCCCAGTCAAAACGCAGCCCTGTGCCCCCGAAAGCATTCTTGTCAAAGCTATCGAGGAGTATCGCAGAACTATCTGAATACTTTGATATTTCAGCCTTAATATCCAGGCCTTCCCGAACCCGGATCACCTTCATGTAGGGCATGCTGAAGGAACGGCAGAACTCGGGGCTCTCGTCGCCATGAAACTGCAGGCAGTCCAGATGCAGCGCTTCCAGCACCGCCTCAACCTCACCCCTGCCAGCGTTCACAAACAAGCCCACGGCGCTGACAAACGCCGGCATGGCCGCCCGAATCGGCAAGGCACGCTCGGTACTCAGGAAGCGCTTGCTGCCGGGGTAAAAATTCAGGCCGATGGCATCCGCCCCCAGATCACACGCCAGGCGTGTGTCCTCCACACGGGTCAACCCACAAATCTTGATTCGGGTACGGGACACGGTTCAGGGAATCCTTGGTTTCCGCCTGCTGCAAAAGGGTGCGATTCTAGCAAAGTTCCTGGGGCCTGTTGACACTAATTTGATAATCGCTGCTGGCGAGCAGGTGGTGCCCGCAAAGGCAAAAGAAACGCAGCACAGTCCTCAAGGCAGCCCTGGGTAAGGTTGCAAAAATACTGGCCCCAGCGCAGGGCTTGGCAGCCCGAAATGTGCCGGATAGGCGGCCTCTACCAGATAGAGCCCCTCGGGTCTCGCCGTCATGCCCGCCAGCGTGCGATCCCGGGATTCCAGCAACTCCCTCGCCCATTCCGGCGGCTGCTTGCCCTCCCCGATTTCCATCAGGGTTCCGGCGATATTGCGCACCATGTGATGCAGGAAAGCATTGGCCTGAATGTCGAGCAGAATATAGCGCTGGTGGCGGAAGACGCGCAGATGCGTGACCCGTCGCACGGGCGTTGGTGACTGGCAACTGGCCGCCCGGAAAGCACTGAAATCCTGCTCCCCCAGCAGATACTGCCCCGCCTCGTTCATGCGGTCGATATCGAGCGTATGACGGGTATGGGTCACCCGGCCTGCCATGCTGGCAGAGGCCACCTCACTGTCCAGAATGACGTAGTGATAGCGACGATGCAGCGCAGAGAAACGGGCATGGAAATCGTCGTCCACGGCACGCGCCCAGACGACGCGCACAGAAGGCGGCAGCAGGCTGTTGCTGCCTTTCACCCAGGCTTTTTCACCGCGATCGACGGCACAGTTGAAGTGGGTCACCTGACCGGTGGCATGCACACCGGCATCCGTTCGTCCGGCACAGATCAGGGAAACGGGATGATCGGCAACGGCGGCCAGCGCCTCTTCGACAGCGCGCTGCACCGTGGGGACTGCGGGTTTTTCCTGCCGCTGCCAGCCAAAGAAGGCCGTGCCGTCATACTCCACGCCAATGGCGATGCGACACGGTTTGTCGGATGGTGTAGTCAACTCAAACTCTTGGGGATAGATTGCAGAATTACAGCTTGCCCAGCAACTCGTTGGCGTCTTTCACCTGTTCCTCGTTGCCTTCCTTGACCACCTCTTCCAGGATTTCACGGGCACCGGCCTTGTCACCCATCTCGAAATAGGCGCGCGCCAGATCGAGCTTGGTGGCGGCTTCGTCGGTGTCGGAGAGGAAATCCAGGTCCTCGTCGTCCTCCGCATCCGTGTCGCCGGATGCACCGTCGTCCTGCTCCAGGTTGTCGTCCACAAACTGCAGGTCATCAAAGGTATCCGCTGTGTCCTGCGCGGGAGCAGTACCAGCATCCGCTTCGGGAGACAGGTCGAAATGGGCGTCATCGAAGCGGAACTCCGCCTTGCTGTCGCCTTCCTCGTCATCCAGGAACTCGATTTCGGCATCGTCGTCGCTGTCCAGATCGAACTCGACAGAGGCCGGGCTGTCCTCCGGCTCGGCATCGGCATCCAGATCCAGGTCAAACTCGATATCGTCGTCTGCCAACTCGATGCTGGCATCGTTCTCGGCGGGCGCCGACGCAACCTCAATGTCCGGGCTGTCGCCTGAGGCTTGATCCTCGTCGATCACGGCAAAATCAAAGTCGATGTCGTTCTCGTCCGACTCTGGCTCCTCTTCCACGTCCGCGGCAGTCTCTTCAGTGTCTTCCGGCACAGCGGACTCCGGCTCATCGACGGCGAAGTCAAAATCGAAGTCGATGGCGTTTTCATCCTGCTCCGGCTCTTCAAGCGCCGACGCGGCCTCTGCGGGCGCAGGTTCGTCGTCCTGCAGGTCAAAGCTGATACTTTCAATATCCTCGATGGCGGCATCTTCCGTCGCGGGCGCATCGACATCGGTATCGGACAGATCAAAATCGGACGACAGTGACAATCCCTCGATCTCGTCCTCCCCGCCCAGTGTCTGCTCCTCTGCGGGTTGGTCCGGTGCACTGAAGCTCAGCTCAATGCCATCATCGGACTCCGCTGTATCCTCTGCCATTGTGTCGGCGGGCTCGTCGTCATCCGGCGCAAAGTCGAAATCGATGTCGTTGCTGTCGATGTCCGCGGCCGGTTCCTGCTGCACAGGTTCGTCTTCCGATACCGCACCTGACAGCACTTTGTCATCATCCACTTCCGCACTGGCCTCAAGATCCAGTGCCACCTCCATGTCGTCCAGCGCATTCAGTTCGTTGAAGAAGTCATCCTCACCCTCTTCCAGAATCTCGCTGTCGGTTTCGTCATGCAGTTGTGCACGCAGGGTGGCAATGCGCGGCTCAACACCGCCTACGCCCATGTCACGAATCTCGGTCTCCTGCAGCTTGAAGCCCACCGCATCCTGCTTGCCCACGTAGGCTTCCAGCAGTTTCATGCGCAGATCAACGCGGTCCGGTTCGGCGACGATGGCATCGCGCAGAAGCGACTCCGCCTCATCAAATTTTTCGTAGGCAATCAGGGCGTCAGCCTCTTCCAGCACGTCCTGGGCAGAGACAGCAGCAGCGGGAGCCTCTTCGGGCTCGTCTTCGTCAAAGGCGTCCAGAACGAGGGGCTGTTCCTCTTCGGACTCTTCCGGGGCAAGCGCCTCCGCCGGTTCCTCTGCAAGGTCAAAGTCATCGTCAGACAGCAGGTCTTCCGAATCCGCGCTCTCGTCCTCGTCGTCATGGGACATCAGGGCAGCATCCGCTGTCCCGGCCATGCTCATGATTTCGTCGAGCTCGTCATCTGACACGTCCGCCGTCAGGGGCGACTCGTCGTCTGTGGCTGCTGCCTGCTCGTCGCCGGACTCGCCTTCCATCTCGCCGTCTTCAACCGGCATGCCTTCCATGCCGGCCAGAGCAGCCTCCTGCTCAGCCGCGCGGTTGCGGCGCAGAAGCACCACCACCAGCATCAGAATCACCAGCGCTACCAGTGCAAGCAAGGCGTAGGTGTTGGCCACCAGCGTATCCAGAATCTGCTCGACCAGGGTTTTTTCGGGCGCCATGGTAATGACGGTGGGCGGATCCACCGGTTCCGGCTCTGCAGCAGCGGCCTCGGCGAGTGACTGTTGAAGCTGGGCCAGCTCCAGATCACGCAGCCGAATGATTTCCTGGGCGGAGGCAATCTGCTGCTCCAGCAGCCCCAGACGCTCGGTCAGCTCTGCATTCAGCAAAGCGGCGCGATCAGCCTCTTCGCGCTGAACGGCAAGTGCGTCTTCCAGGCTGGCAATCTGGGCATCCAGTGCCGCAGTCTGCTCAGCGCTCTGACCACTGCCGGAAGACTGCGCGGAAGCAGGCTCGGCGTTGTCGCTGCTGACCACGGTCAACTCGCCACGTCCTGGGCCACCAGTGGCCTGCGGCTGCGCCGTTACGGGCTGGCTGGCCAGAGGCACATTGCGACGGTTGTCAAAAAGCTGGTTCTGACGCGCGACTTCACTCATCGCCTCGCGGGCACTGAGGGCGCGAATCTGCTCAAGGGTCGGCACCCGCAGCACCTGGCCACGGCGCACCATGTTGATGTTGTCGGAAATGAAGGCTTCGCGATTCAGGCTCTGCAGGGCCAGCATGGTCTGCTGCACGGAAACGGAGCTGTCGGGACGCACACGCAGGGCAACATCCCAGAGAGTGTCGTTGGTGCCGATGGTGACGGATTCTGCCGTGGCACTGGCCGCGCGGGTGGGCTGTGCGGGCTGGGCTGCCGGTTCCGGCACGGGCGCGGGTTCTGCCGCAACGGACACAGGCTCTTCCGCAGGTACCGCAACGGGCTCGGGCTCGCTGGCAGGCGCCGCAGCAAGCCTTTCCGGAGCACTTGAAGAAACCTGTGCAACCTGTTGATTCTGAACTGTTTGAACTGGAGAAGGAGCCTGTACCGGCTGCTGCACCGGGGCCGCATTTCCGGTCGCCGCAAACGGCGGCAGATCGAGCAGAACGGTGTACTCACTCAGCAGGCGACCACTTGGCCAGCGGGTTTCCAGCACAAAGCTCAGATAGGGCTCGCGAACGGCTTCATCGGTACGCAGGCGCACGATGGCGTCGGCACCACTGGACTGCACATCGAAACGGACATTGTCGAGGAAGGCAACGCGCTGAACGGAGAAACGGGCGAAGTCGTCCTCGCCGGCCATCTGCACCTGAATCTGTTCGGGACGGACATTGCCAAGCTGCAGCAGAGCAATACGGGCGTCGAGAGGCTGGTTCAGAGAAGACTCGAGAACGATCTCACCAAGCCCCAGGGCCTTGGCATGCGCAGCGGCGAACAGGACCACCGAGGTGAAGACCACCACGAGCTTTCTTAGCATAATCCATTCCTTCTTATTGCCATGACCGCCGTCATGCGCCTGCGCGGGAAAGGTTTGTTTATTATTTCAGCAGGAATATCCGTAGCACAGGCCCGGATATTCCTGCGAAAGACTATTCAATTGCGAACGCAAGTATTCATTATAAATAGTCTTTTATCAACACTTCGGCGATCTGGATGGAGTTCAGAGCCGCACCTTTTCGCACATTATCTGACACAATCCACAGATTCAGTCCGTTCGGGTGGGAAATATCCTTGCGGATACGGCCGACATACACCGGATCCTTGCCCGCGGAATCCCCTACCGGCGTGGGATAACCCCCGGCCTTGCGCTCATCCATCAACACCACGCCCGGCGCATCCTTGAGCAGCTCACGCACCTCTTCCACGCTGATCGGCGCCTTGGTTTCGATATGCACGGCCTCGGAATGGGAGTAGAACACCGGCACACGGACACAGGTCGCATTTACCTGCACACTGTCATCGCCGAAGATCTTCTTGGTTTCCCAGGACATCTTCATCTCTTCCTTGGTATAGCCATTGTCCAGGAAGACGTCAATTTGCGGCAGCACGTTGAAGGCGATCTGCTTCGGATACACCTCGCAGCTCACTTCCCTGCCGTTGAGCAGGTCTGCCGTCTGCTTGGCCAGTTCCTCGATCGCTTCCTTGCCGGTGCCGGATACCGCCTGGTAAGTCGCCACATTGATGCGCTCGATGCCGACCTTGTCGCGAATGGGCTTCAGGGCCACCAGCATCTGGATGGTGGAGCAGTTCGGGTTGGCGATGATGTTGCGATTGGGGTAATCGGCAATCTTCTCCGGGTTCACTTCCGGCACCACCAGAGGAATATCGTCCTCGTAGCGGAAGTGGGAGGTATTGTCGATGACGATACAGCCGGCCTTGCCTGCCTTCTCCGCATAGGCCTCGGACACGCTGCCGCCCGCCGAGAACAGGCCGATCTGGGCCTTGCTGAAATCAAACTCTGCAAGGTTCTGTACCGTTACGGGCTTGCCCCGAAACATGACGGTGGTACCGGCGGAACGCTCGCTGGCCAGCGGGTACAGGGTCCCGACCGGAAAATTGCGTTCTTCCAGAATGCTGATCAGCGTCTCGCCGACCGCACCTGTTGCTCCTACCACTGCCACATCGTAAGTCTTCATCACTCCCATCCTGTTCTGCCCACTGGCAGTCTCGTTAATCATTCCGTCTTCGCGGGCGTCTCCGCCCGCACCTGTCAACCCTGTACGCCGAAATACCAGGGCGATGCCGCCCGCCATTTCTGCTCAAAAGCCTTGATTGTGTCCGCATCCTGCAGGGTCAGCCCGATATCGTCCAGACCGTTGATCAGGCAGTACTTGCGGAAGGCATCCACCTCGAAGGGAATGCTCTCGCCGCCGGGCAGCAGAATCTGCTGCGCTTCCAGATCCACCGTCAGGGCGTAGCCCTCCTGGGCTTCCACTGCCTTGAACAACTTATCAACAACATCTGCTTCTAAAACAATGGGTAATATTCCGTTTTTAAAGCAGTTATTAAAGAAAATATCTGCATAGCTGGGGGCAATAATGATGCGAAAACCGTAGTCATCCAGCGCCCAGGGTGCGTGTTCACGGCTGGAGCCACAACCAAAGTTCTCCCGCGCCAACAGCACGGTTGCCCCTTTGTAACGGGGCTGGTTCATCACGAAATCCGGGTTGAGCGGACGATGGCTGTTGTCCTGCCCCGGCTCGCCCTTGTCCAGATAACGGTGTTCGTCAAAGAGGTTTACCCCGAACCCGCTGCGCTTGATCGACTTCAGAAACTGCTTGGGAATAATGAAATCGGTATCGACGTTGGCGCGGTTCAGTGGCATTACCAGGCCTGACTGCTTCACGAATTTTTTCATTTCTATTACTCTACTTTCATAGGTTTCAATAAGTTAAACGCAATATCTCGATCAGCGATCAAGTGTCAGCAGCATATCGCGCACGTCCACGAAGTGGCCGTTGATCGCCGCTGCTGCCGCCATGGCGGGGCTGACCAGATGGGTGCGACCACCAAAACCCTGACGCCCCTCGAAATTGCGGTTGGAGGTGGAAGCACAGTGCTTGCCGGCGCCCAACTGGTCGGCATTCATCGCCAGACACATGGAGCAGCCGGGCTCGCGCCATTCCAGGCCCGCCTCGACGAAAATCTTGTCCAGCCCTTCTGCTTCGGCCTGCTTCTTGACCAGCCCGGAGCCCGGCACCACCAGCGCCATCTCTACATTGGCAGCGACCTTGTGGCCCTTGACCACTGCGGCAGCAGCGCGCAGATCCTCGATGCGGGAATTGGTGCAGGAGCCGATGAAGATGCAGTCCAGCTTGATATCGGTCATCTTCATGCCCGGCTGCAGTCCCATGTATTTCAGGGCCTGGCGCATGTTCTCGCGACGGCTCGGGTTGCTCTCCTTATCCGGATCGGGCACTTCGCCGGTGATCGGTGCGACCATCTCGGGAGAGGTACCCCAGGTGACCTGCGGAATGATGTCCGCCGCATCGATGACCACCACGCGATCAAAATGGGCGTCTTCATCGCTCACCAGACCACGCCAGGCAGCAGCCGCACGCTCCCACATCTCGCCCTTGGGCGCGAAGGGACGTCCCTTGATGTAATCCAGCGTTGTCTCGTCCACGGCAATCAGACCCGCACGGGCACCGGCCTCGATGGCCATGTTGCACACGGTCATGCGCCCTTCCATGCTCAGGGAGCGGATCGCCTCGCCACCAAACTCGATGGTATAGCCGGTGCCGCCCGCGGTGCCGATCTCGCCGATGATGGCCAGCACGATGTCCTTGGCGGTCACGCCCGGGTTCAGGCGGCCATCCACACGGATCAGCATGTTCTTCATCTTCTTCTGCAGCAGACACTGGGTGGCCATCACGTGCTCCACCTCGGAGGTGCCGATGCCGTGGGCCAGCGCACCCAGTGCCCCGTGAGTCGAGGTATGGGAGTCACCACAGACGATGGTCATGCCCGGCAGGGTCGCGCCCTGCTCCGGCCCGACCACGTGCACGATGCCCTGGCGTTCATCGTTCATGTCCAGCTCGAAAATCCCGAAGTCGCGGCAGTTCTCGTCCAGGGTTTTCACCTGAATACGGGAAATCGGGTCGCGAATGCCCTCCAGACCCTCTGCACGCTCGTTGCGGGTGGTCGGAATATTGTGGTCAGGCGTCGCGAAATTGGCGTCTGCGCGCCAGGGGCGACGCCCTGTCATGCGCAGCCCTTCGAAGGCCTGCGGAGACGTCACCTCGTGAATCAGTTGCCGGTCGATGTAGATCAGCGCCGTGCCGTCGTCGCGCTGGGTAACCAGATGGGAGTCCCACAGTTTGTCGTACAAAGTCTTGCCAGTCATGTGAACACCATTACCGCTATCAGAATGTAAAGAGTGGGACAGAGGATACTCGCCCGCCTTTCATAACCAAAATGAAACTATTTTATTCTTAAGATAAAAATACGTAATAGACAACGCGTCTATTTGAGGATGGGCGTACTCGTCGTCACGCCCTGGTTCTGCGCTCTGTGGCGCAGTAGATGATCCATGAGGACGATTGCCATCATGGCCTCGGCAATGGGCGTTGCCCGAATCCCCACACAGGGATCGTGCCGACCGGTGGTAATCACCTCGGTCGGATTGCCGTCGATATCGATGGAACGCCCGGGAATACGCAGGCTGGACGTGGGTTTCAGCGCGATGCTGGCCACAATATCCTGCCCCGAGGAAATGCCTCCCAGCACCCCACCAGCATTGTTGGACAGAAAACCCTCGGGGGTAATCTCGTCACGATGTTCGGTACCCTTCTGCTCGATACTGGCGAAACCGGCACCGATTTCCACGCCCTTGACGGCATTGATGCTCATCAGCGCGTGGGCAATGTCGGCATCCAGACGGTCAAACACGGGCTCGCCCAGGCCTACCGGCACACCGGAGGCCACCACATTGATGCGGGCGCCGATGGAATTGCCTTCCTTGCTCAGGGCGGCCATATAGGCCTCCATCTCGGCCACCTTGGCGGCGTCGGGACAGAAGAAGGGATTGCGCTCCACTTCGTCCCAGTCAAAGCCTTCGATGCGGATGGGACCAAGCTGACTCATATAGCCGCGGATCTGCACGCCAAACTGTTCGTGCAGGTATTTCTTGGCAATGGCGCCCGCCGCCACGCGCATGGCGGTTTCACGGGCCGAGGAACGGCCGCCACCACGATAATCGCGGATGCCGTACTTCTGGTGATAGGTGTAATCGGCGTGGGCAGGACGGAACTGATCCTTGATCTTGCCGTAGTCCTTGGAGCGCTGGTCGGTGTTTTCGATCAGCAGGCCGATCGGCGTCCCGGTTGTGCGCCCCTCGAACACGCCGGAGAGAATGCGCACGGCGTCGTCCTCACGTCGCTGGGTGGTAAACCGTGAGGTTCCAGGTTTGCGACGATCCAGATCGCGCTGCAGATCTTCCTCGCTCAGCGCCATGCCGGGCGGGCAGCCATCCACGATGCAGCCGAGTGCCGGGCCGTGGCTTTCGCCAAAGCTGGTCACTGTGAACAGTTTGCCAATCGAATTGCCGGACATGCATCACCTGTGTGTGCCGGAAGCGGGCACCGCAAAGCCGTAAAAGGTCGCGAATTGTACACTATCGCGGGCCTCGTGACGAATCCGACCGAGTGTTGGCGACGGGCTTCTGAAAGGTCACCTGAGGAAGAGAGCTCAGGCCAGCAGCGGCAGCGCGTCCCGCAATTGCCGGGCCGTCAGCGCAAAGATGCCCTCCCCGCCGTGCGCAAACTCCAGCCACAGGAAAGGAACCCCGGGCAGGCGCTCCGCCAGTGCCTCATGGGAATACCCAACCTCCATGATCAGCAGCCCGTCCTCGCTCAGATAACGCGGGGCATCGCGGAGAATCTGCAGGGGAATGGCCAGGCCGTTGTCCTCGGAGTGCAGCCCCAGTGCCGGTTCATGCCGGTATTCCTCCGGCAGTTCGTCGATCTCCTCCTGGGAGACATAGGGAGGATTGCAGAGAATCAGGTCATAGGGCCCGTCAAGGGACGCAAAGAGGTCGGACTGATGCACAGATACCCGCCCCTCCAGACCATGGCGGCCTATGTTCTCGCGGGCCAGAATCAGGGCCTCTGCGCTGATATCCGCCAGGTCTACCTCTGCGTCGGGGAATGCCAGCGCCGTGGCGATACCGATACAGCCACTGCCGGTGCACAGGTCAAGCACCCGGGCCGGGGGACGCTCCAGCAAGGGGTCGAATTCGTTCAGAATGAGCTCCGCGAGCGGAGAACGGGGAATCAGGACACGCTCGTCCACGGCAAACGGCAAGCCGGCAAACCAGGCTTCCCGTACCAGATAGGCAACGGGACGGCGGGATTCGATGCGCTCCCGAACCAGCGCATTGACACGGGTGCGCTCGTCTTCGGAGAGCGTCTTCTGCAACATGTTGTCATCGCAGTCAAAGGGAATGCCCAGCGCGGAGAACACCAGATAGACAGCCTCGTCCCAGGGGTTGTCGGTGCCGTGACCATAGAACAGTTCTGCCTGCTCGAACTGGCGACTGACACGCTCCAGCACCTGCTCCACATTCTCCTTCGTGGCTGCCTGCATTCGGGTTTCCTGCCTCTTTGTTGTCCACGTGTCGTCGGCGCACGCTGCCATAAAAATCGCTTTACCCGCCCCTGCCCTCTGTCGTAGGGTAGGCGCCTTCACAAGTCTTCAGGATTGCCCTACCCACCATGACGCAAGCAATGGAACAAGCCTACAAGGACATCATTCTGGCCATCGGGGAGGACGTGAGCCGCCCTGGCCTGGTCGATACCCCCAAGCGGGCAGCCAAGGCGATGGATTTTCTGATGCGGGGCTATCGTCAGGACATCGACGAAATCATCAACAATGCCCTCTTCCCCTCCAGCTCCGACGAAATGGTCATCGTCAAAAACATCGAGCTGTACTCCATGTGCGAACACCACATGCTGCCCTTCATCGGCAAATGCCATGTCGCTTACCTGCCCCACGGGAAGGTGATCGGGCTGTCCAAGATCGCCCGCATCGTGGACATTTTCGCACGCCGCCTGCAGATTCAGGAAAACCTCACCAAGGAAATCGCGGAAACCATCATCAGCAAGACCGGCGCCTCGGGGGCTGCCGTGATCATTGAGGCTCAGCACATGTGCATGATGATGCGGGGCGTGGAGAAGCAGAATTCGGTCATGACCACCTCCTGCATGCTGGGCGCTTTCCGCAACAGCCAGAGCACCCGCAACGAATTTCTGTCCCTGATCGGGCGCTGATACCGCTGCTGCCACCTCTATTGCCGTAATACCACCTCAATGCGGGCCTCACAGGGGGCCTGCCGACACACGGGGGCCAGTGGCCCGACGCCCTGGGCGTCTACCCGTGCCGCGTCTATCCCTGCTGCCAGCAGTCGCTCCCTCACGGCCTGCGCGCGCCGCAGCGAACGCTGCATCAGCGTGTCCAGCGCCTGTTCCGTACTGAGATGCCCGACCACATAAACCCGCGCCAGCGGAAGCAGTTGCAGGGCATCCACCAGCACCTGAAGACCGTCGTCTTCCGTCAGACGATCCTGCGCATCGAACCGCAGACCTAGCACCTGCACACTGCGCTCCTGCTGCAACTGCAGGGCCAGCACTTCGGGATCGATGGTCGGCACATCGCTGGTGACATCGCTCAGCTCCAGCACGTCCAGATGGGCATACACGCGGCGATTGCCCCGGGTGATGACATACAGGGCGACATAGGCCCGGATATGCTCCTCATCCTCTCCCACGGCACTTGCCAGGTAGAACTGCTCTGCCTCCGGCCCGTAGAGAATGCGGTTCTCGAAGACATCGTTGGCCCAGAAATTACTGCTGCCACAGCCCCGGCCCGCGCAGCGGAACAGTTCCGGGCCCATGGCCAGCATCTGTCCGGAAAAATAGGCAAACACATCGGCACCGGAGTAACCGTCGGGAATCCGATAGGTGATACGGGTCAGATCGCCGCGGATACGCTCCTCGCGGCCGGCGCCAACACGCCCGTTGACCCGCTGCATGCGATCCAGTGCCAGGCGGTAGTTGCTTATTCCGCTTGCGCGGTAGTCCACGATTTCCGCGTCCTGAAAGCGTGTGATCAACGGATGGTCACGCCCCTCACCAGCGGGCAGAGGTTGCGCCATGGCGGCGCCTGCGCCCAGCAGCAGACAAAGGAGTACCCGCAGCAGCATGAGCACCCTACTCGCCTTCGGCACTCTCATCGTCTTTCTTTGGAGCTGCTTTCTTTGCGGCGGGCTTGCTCTTTGCTGCAGGCTTGTCCTTCGCGGCGGCCTTGCGCGGGGCACGCTTTTTGGCCGCTGGAGCGGGTTCCGGCTCTGGTGCAGCCACGGGTTCCGCAGCCTGTGCAGCAGCCTCTTCCTCACTGCCCGGGTAGGGCGAGAACGGAAACGGCTTCATCTCGCTGTTGTAGGTGAGAAAGGACCAGATCTGATGCACATAGGTCGCCAGATCCCTGCCCAGATCCCGCAGGTTCTCGTTGTTTTCCCCGGTCAGCAGACTGAACAGCGCCTGGGCAACGGTCAGCAGGGTCAGAACGATGGTGGCGACATACAATGCCACCGCAAGCGCAATCATGAAGGCGATGCGCTTCCACTGGGACGGCTCCTTCAGGTTCTCCACGATATCGTCGGACATGATTACTCCTTGGGGTTCAGTGTCTTGGTCTGATTGGCTTCGTATTCCACATCCAGTGCCTGCTCGCCCAGCATCAGCGAGGCAACGATTTCCCGCACCGAGCTGCCATTGTAGATGATCTGGTACAGGCCGTTGACCAGCGGCATGTAAACACCCAGCTCATCGGCCCGGTGCTTGACCAGCTTCAGGGTGTTCACCCCTTCTGCCACCTGACCGACTTCCGTCACGGCTTCTTCGATGCTCAGCCCCTTCCCCAGCGCCATGCCGACCCGGAAGTTGCGGCTCAATGGCGAAGAACAGGTTACGATCAGGTCGCCCACCCCGGAAAGGCCCAGAAAGGTCATCGGGTCTGCACCCAGGCGGCGCCCGAAACGCGCCATCTCGGTCAGGCTGCGGGTTACCAGCATGCTGTTGGTGTTGTGCCCCATGCCCATGGCCGAGGCCAGACCGGCGATGATCGCGTAGATATTTTTCAGCGCGCCGCCCAGCTCCACCCCGAACATATCATCATTCGTGTAGACCCTGAAATATTCGGACTTGAGCACCTGCTGCACGGTTTCCCGCACAGACACATGTTCGCTGGCAATCACGGTGCCGGTGAGGTTCTTTGCCGCAATCTCCTTGGCGAGGTTGGGGCCGCTCATCACACCGATGCGGGCATTCGGGGCCTCCTGCCGCAAAATCTGGCTCATCAGCTTGAAGGTGCCACCTTCAATACCCTTGGTGGTGCTGACCAGAATGGCGTCCTCCCGGCTCCAGGGCAGCATGTCCTGCACCACCGAGCGGAAATAGGCACTGGGCACGGCAACGAAGATCACACTGCTGTCGGTCACCGCCTGCTGCATGTCGCTGTAGGCGCGTACATTTTCATGCAAGGCATAACCGGGCAGATACTGCGAGTTTTCGTGAGTGTTGTTCACTTCGTCCACGAGGGTCTGATTGCGCATCCAGAACTTTACGCAATACCCGTTCTCCGCGACGATATTGGCAATCACGGTGCCAAAGCTTCCCCCACCCAGAACGGTGACATGGTTGTGCGGCATGTTCTTGTTCTCCCGTCACACCCTCAGAACACGCGGTTCAGACCATCCAGCGCGGCGATGCGATAAGCCTCTGCCATGGTGGGATAGTTGAACGTTGTGCTGAGAAAATACTTCATCGTGTTCGCCTTGCCTTCCTGCAGCATGATGGCCTGGCCAATATGCACGATCTCGGACGCCTGGTCCCCGAAGCAGTGAATGCCCAGGATTTCCAGCGTGTCAAAATGGAACAGGATCTTCAGCATGCCGACCTGCTCCCCGGTAATCATGCCGCGCGCCGTATTCTTGAAGAAGGCCTTGCCCACTTCGTAGGGCACACGCTCCTTGGTCAGCTCACGCTCGGTCTTGCCGAGAGAGCTGATCTCCGGAATTGTGTAGATGCCGGAGGCAAAGCGGTCGATGGAGACGCAGGCCTCCGGGTCCACGATGGCATTGGAGGCGGCACGGCCCTGATCGTAGGACACACTGGCCAGCGAGGGCCAGCCGATGACATCCCCTGCGGCATAGATATTGTCCACCGCCGTGCGGTAGTGCTTGTCGATCTCCAGTTGCCCGCGGGAGTTGGGCTGCAGACCAATGCTTTCCAGATTCAGTTGATCGGTATTGCCGGTGCGACCGTTTGCCCACAGCACGATGTCACTCTTGATGCGCTTGCCGCTCTTCAGGTGTGTCACCACGTGGGTATCAAAGTATTCCAGTTTCTCGTATTCCTCGTTGTGGCGGCTGCGCACGCCGACATTGCGCAGGTGATAGCTCAGCGCATCGGAGATTTCCCAGTCGAGGAAGGACAGCAGAGTCTCCGCCGGATTGATCAGCTCCACCTTGGCGCCAAGGCCGCCGAAGATCGAGGCGTATTCACAACCGATCACGCCGGCACCAATCACGGTCACCTTGCGCGGAGAATAGTCCAGGTTCAGGATGGTGTCGCTGTCGAAAATACGGGGATGACTGAAGTCCACATTGTCGGGACGATAGGGGCGCGAACCGGTGGCAATGATGAAATGGTCGGCGGTCAGCACCGGGCCACGATTGCCCAGCTTGATGGTATGGGCATCCTCGAATGCGGCCAGCCCGTGAATGACATCGATGCCGTTCTTTTCGTAGTACACACTGCGCAGATGTACCTGTTCATCAATCACGCGATTGGCGTGCTTCATGATCTGCGGAAAACTGGGCTTGCGCAGCGTGGCAAATTCTTTCAGCAGCGGATTGCTGCTGAACTCCATGACCTGCTTGACGGACTGTCGCAGCGCCTTCGACGGGATGGTGCCCATGTGGGTGCAATTGCCCCCCACCTCCTCGCGGTCAGAGACCACCGCGACACGCCGTCCCTTCTTGGCGGCATTCATGGCCGCGGATTCTCCTGCCGGCCCGCTGCCGATCACGATGATGTCATAGTGCTTCTGCTTCACTGCCTGTCACTCCCTGGGGTCAGAATACTACTTGGATTCTTCACACTTGTCCGGGTTGCCACCGCACAGCGAACAACTGCTGTCGCCGCTGCCGTTGTTCAGGCCGCCGCAGGTGCCCTTGATAGGTTTGCGACCAAACATGACGCCAACCGCCATGCCCGCCACTACCAGTGCCAGGATGATGAAACTTGCGACGAGCGTTGCCATGTTGCCTCCTTCGTTGAATTCGTGACGGACTGATCGTCAGTCCGCACTGAGATAATGCGCAAAACCGCTGGTATAGCGATCATCAAAACCAACCCCGTTGGGGCGCTTGCTGATAAAGTATGCCGCCAGACCGATGCGTTCGGCCAGCGCAAACGCCTTGTCCGTGCCCATGACCATGAAGGCCGTCGCCAGCGCATCGGCGCGCGCTGCCTCGGCGTCAATCACATAGGTTGCGGCCAGCAAATGCGTGACGGGGCGTCCGGTCACAGGGTCGATCTCGTGGGAATAGTGTACGCCGTCCTGATCAAAATAATTACGGTAATCTCCAGAACCGGCCACCGCAATCGGCTCGCCCCGCGCGTAGAAAATATTGTGCACCTGCGGCGCCGTATCCACCGGCTTCTCGATTGCCGGCACCCAGCTCTGGTTTCCCGGTTTGTAGCCGCGAATGCGCAACTCGCCACCCACCTCGATGAAATAATTGCTGAACCCTCGGCCATCGAGGTAATGCGCGAGTTGGTCCACTGCGTAGCCCTTGGCAATGCCACTGAGGTCGATATACACATCGCCGGTCTTGCGCAGTGTCAGCCCTTCGGCATCCAGTTCCAGATACTGCGAGCCGACACGGGCCAGCAGGCCATCGATCTCCTCCTGCGAGGGAATGCGGTCGCTGCGACGCGCCTCGGGCCCAAAGCCCCAACGGTTCACCAGCGGCCCCACCGTCACATCGAAGGCCCCGTCTGTCAGCGCATTGATTTCCAGCGCCAGCGTCAGCACTTCTGCCATTTCCCGCGAAATGGAAAGATTCTCGCCGACCGCCGCCTTGTTGATCTCGGTAAGCTCGGAGTCCTCCGAGTAGGTGGACATGACGTCACGATCGAGATGCCGCAGCAATTCGCCGATCTCCAGCGCCAACAGCTCGCCGGATGCCTGCTCACGCTCGTCCACCACCTTGACGCTGTAGGTCGTGCCCATGGTGCCGCCCCCGAACTCGTGCATCTGCACAGAGTCGCGGGCGGGTTGCAGCACATAGAGCACCAGCAGCAGCACCACGAGTGTGGTGAGGCCGATTCTGTGGCGTTGCAAGAATTCTTTCATTGGCCGGGGCCTGTTGACAGGGTGCACAGATCGCGGGGCATGCCCCAGAAGCGGCTCAGGCTTATGACAGGAGCGTCATAAGCCTGAGATTGGTCTTGCTTAGGAGAACTCATCCAGGGCGATATTTTCGTCCTCGACACCGAGGTCCTTCAGCATCTTGATCACGGCGGCGTTCATCATGGGCGGGCCGCACATGTAGAACTCGCAGTCTTCGGGAGCGGGATGGTCCTTGAGATAGTGCTCATACACCACGTTGTGAATGAAGCCTGTCTTGCCCGTCCAGTTGTCTTCCGGCTGCGGGTCAGAAAGTGCCACATGCCACTCGAAATTGTCGTTCTCTGCCGCCAGCGTGTCGAAGTCGTTCACATAGAACATTTCCTTCAGGCTGCGGGCACCGTACCAGAAGCTGATCTTGCGCTTGGAATGCAGGCGGCGCAACTGGTCAAAAATATGCGAACGCATGGGCGCCATGCCGGCACCCCCGCCGATGAACACCATCTCGGCATCGGTTTCCTTGGCGAAGAACTCACCGAAGGGGCCAAACACCTTGATCTTGTCGCCCGGCTTCAGATTGAAGACATAGGACGACATGATGCCCGGCGGAAAGCTGGAACGCGGCGGTGGTGTCGCGATACGGATATTGAACTTGATGATGCCCTTCTCTTCCGGATAGTTCGCCATGGAGTAGGCACGCACCGTGGTCTTGTCCGTCTTGGACACCAGATTGAACAGACCGAATTTCTCCCAGTCACCGCGGAATTTATCGCCGATGATGAAGTTCTTGTACTGCACTTCATGCGCTGGCACTTCCAGTTGCACATAGCCACCCGCGCGGAAATCGACGCTGTCGCCATCGGGAATCTTCAGCACCAGTTCCTTGATGAAGGTGGCCACGTTGTCGTTGGACTCGACGGTGCACTCCCACTGCTTCACACCGAAGAACTCCGGCGCGATCTCGATCTTCATGTCCTGCTTCACGGCAACCTGACAGGACAGGCGCCAGTGCGCCTTGGCCTCACCCATGGTGAAGTGCCCCTGTTCGGTCGGCAGCATGGAACCGCCGCCATCCAGAACCTGGCAGCGACACTGCGCGCAGGTCCCGCCACCACCGCAGGCAGAGGACAGATAGATGCCGGCATCTGCCAGCGTGTTCAACAACTTGCCGCCAGCAGGCACAGTGATGGAGCGATCGGGGTCGCCGTTGATCTCGATCTTGACGCTGCCCGTGCTCACCAGGCGGGCACGCGCCGCCAGAATCATGACCACCAGGATCATGACGATCGCGGTGAACATGAGAACGCCACCGACTATTGCTGCAATATCAATCATCACTGAATCCTATTCCTACAGAGACAAACCACTGAATGACATGAAACCCAGAGACATCAGGCCGGTAGTGATAAAGGTAATGCCCAGCCCGCGCAGCCCTTTCGGCACATCGCTGTATTTGAGTTTTTCACGCACACCGGCCATCGCGGCAATCGCCAGTGCCCAGCCCACCCCGGCACCGGTGCCATAGACGACACTCTCGGGGAAGGTATACGCACGCTCGACCATGAACAGTGAAGCGCCCATGATCGCGCAGTTCACCGTGATCAGCGGCAGGAACACACCGAGCGCGTTGTAGAGAGCGGGCATGAATTTGTCGAGCACCATTTCCAGCACCTGCACAATCGCCGCAATCACGCCGATATAGCAGAGGAAGCCGAGGAAGCTCAGATCCAGATCAGGCAGCCCTGCCCAGGCCAGCGCACCGTCGCTCAGCAGAAACTGGAACAGCAGATTGTTGACCGGCACCGTAATGGCCTGCACCACGATCACGGCCACACCCAGGCCCACCGCAGTCTCCACCTTTTTGGAGACCGCGAGGAAGGTACACATCCCCAGGAACATTTGCAGGGCCATGTTCTCGACGAACACGGAGCGGACGAACAGACTCAGATAGTGTTCCATCAGTGGCTGGCCTCCGCGATGGTGTGGGGAGCAATATGAAACTCGTCTTTCTCCACCTGCTCAACACGCTTGGTGCGCAGTGCCCAGATCAGGAAACCGATGATGAAGAAGGCGCTCGGCGCCAGCAGCATCAGACCATTGGGCTGATACCAGCCGCCGTTGGACACCAGCGGCAGAATCTCGATCCCGAACAGGGAACCGGAACCGAACAGTTCACGAATGGTGGCGACGGTGAGCAGCACGACAGAATAGCCAAGACCATTGCCGATGCCGTCGAGGAAGCTGATGCCGGGAGGGTTCTTCATGGCGAAGGCTTCCGCGCGCCCCATCACGATGCAGTTGGTGATGATCAGGCCGACGAACACGCTGAGCTGCTTGCTGATGCCGTAGGCGAAGGCCTGCAGCAGTTGATCCACCGCGATCACCAGCGTGGCAATGATGGTCATCTGGATGATGATGCGAATGCTGCTGGGCATGTAGTTGCGCACCATGGCGATAAAGAAGTTGGAGCAGGCGGTCACCACGGTCAGCGCCACGCACATCACAATCGCCACACGCAGGCTGGTAGTCACCGCGAGTGCGGAGCACACCCCGAGAATCTGCAGCCCGATCGGGTTGTTCGAGAAAATGGGTTTGATCAGTATGCTTTTGGTATCAACGGACATGAGGATTCACCTGGCTCAACTATTGGTGAGATTCTTGAGGAAGGGGCCAAAACCTTTCGGACCCATCCAGTACTCGATCAGATTGTCCACGCCACGACTGGTCAGTGACGCACCGGCCAGACCGTCCACCTGATGAACGCCCTGCCCAACCCCCTTAATGACGCTCAGCGCCACGTTACCATTGTCGTCGTACACTTCCTTGCCCGGCCACAGTCCCTTCCAGCGCGGGTTGGTCACCTCACCGCCCAGACCGGGTGTCTCCTTCTGTTCATAGAAGCCGATGCCCTTGACGGTGTTGCCGTCGCCTTCCAGCGCCAGGTAACCGTACATGGTGCCCCACAGCCCGTAACCACTCACGGGCAGTACGATGTCTTCAATCTCACCGTTGCTGCCTTCCACCAGGTAGACAGTGGCATAACGCACGCGGCGTTTGAGGCTGGCAATGTCTTCCTCGCCGGGAATCGCATCGGAGAGCTGCGGATCGTTGATGGCAGCGCGCTGATCATAGCTCACCGGGTTGATGCCCAGATCGGCCATCTGCGCGTCGCTCAGGAACTCGCCGCTGTTCAGGTCCACGATACGGGGCGTGAACTGGGCAAACAGGCCGTCCACTTCGGAGTCGCTGTTGACGTCCGGGTTAAACATGCCCGCCGCCGCCAGAATGTTCTTGTTGCGGTCCAGCGTCTTGTTCGCTTCCTGGAAGGGCTTGAGGATCACCGCCGCGCTGGAGATGAAAATGGAGCACACCACGCACAGCAGCAGCGCAATCTTGACCGTGAAGCTGACTGAATCCTTAGATGCCATTGCGTGCAAGCCTCCGTTTGATGTTCGCACGAACCACGATGTAATCGATCAGCGGCGCACTGAGGTTCGCGAAGAGAATCGCCAGCATCATGCCCTCGGGATAGGCCGGATTGAGCACCCGGATCATCACGGCCATCGCGCCGATCAGCAGCCCGAAGATCCACTTGCCGGTATTGGTCATGGACGCCGACACCGGGTCGGTTGCCATGAACACCATGCCGAAGGCGAAACCGCCCAGCACGAAATGCCAGTACCAGGGCGTCGCAAACCCCGGGTTGGTGTCAGACCCGATGCCGTTGAGCAGCAGGGAGAAACCGACCATGCCGAGGAAGACCCCGGACATGATGCGCCAGGACGCGATGCGGGTGACCAGCAGAATTGCCGCGCCGATCATGATGGCCAGCGCCGACGTTTCACCGATGGAGCCCTGCTCACGTCCGATGAAGGCATCCATCCAGGTCAGCTCGTGACCGGTAACAGAACTCATGGCGGGCAGGCCCTGAGCTGCGATCTGGCTGAGAGACGTTGCGCCACTGAAACCGTCTACCGCCGTCCACACCGAGTCGCCGGACATATTGGGCGCGTAGGCGAAGAACAGGAAAGCCCGCGCAGTCAGCGCCGGGTTGAGGAAGTTCTTGCCGGTACCGCCGAACACTTCCTTGCCGACGACCACGCCAAAACTGATGCCCAGCGCCGCCTGCCACAGGGGCAGATCCGGCGGTACGATCAGGGAAAACAGGATGGAGGTGACGAAGAAGCCTTCGTTGATCTCATGCTTGCGGATGGAGGCGAACAGCACTTCCCAGAAGCCGCCGACGATAAAGATGGTGGCATAGATCGGCACATAATAGACGGCACCGAACCAGAAGCAGTTCCAGACACTGGTGGCATCGTAGGACGCCAGCAGTTCGATCCAGAACGCGTGCCAGTCGCCCGTGCTCTGGAGGCCGAGCTGGGACATCGCGCTGATGCCCTGAAAGCCCACGTTGTACATGCCGTAGAACATGGCCGGGAAAGCCGCGAACCAGACCGTGATCATGATGCGCTTGAGGTCCACGCCGTCACGGACGTGTGCGGGCGATACCGTCACTTTGCTCGGGCTGTAGAAAATGGTATCCACCGCTTCGTACAGGGCGAACCATTTTTCGTATCGGCCGCCTTTCTCGAAATGCGGCGCCATGTCATCGAGTATTCTGCGCAAACCCATATTGATTACTTAACTCTCTTTTTCGATGCGTGTCAGGTTGTCACGCAAAATGGGGCCATATTCGTACTTGCCGGGACATACATAGGTACACAGCGCCAGGTCTTCTTCATCGAGCTCCAGGGCGCCGAGGTTCTGGGCGGTCTCGATGTCCCCCACGATCAGGGAACGCAACAACTGCGTGGGGAGAATGTCGAGCGGCATCACGCGCTCATAGCTGCCCACCGGCACCATGGCTCTGGCACTGCCGTTGGTGCTGGAGGTAAAGGCGAACTTGCGCCCCTTGAGGAGGCTGGACAGATAAATACCGAGCGCGGAGTGACGATCCTTGCCAGGCGACAGATAGCCCAGCAACACACGCTCGCGGCCTTCCCTGATCACCGACACCTGCAGGTGATAGCGACCGAGATAGCTTTCCACACCACTGGCCTTGCGACCGGAGAGCACGGAACCGGAAATGACACGGTTTTCTCCGCCGAGCAGCTCCCCTGCCGTCAGCTCGTCCAGGCTGACGCCGACACGGGTCTTCAGCAGACGGGGTTTTTCCACCTGCGGGCCTGCCAGTGCCACCACGCGCTCAACGCTGATGCGTCCGGTGCTGAACAGTTTTCCTATGGCAATCACATCCTGATAGTTGATCGTCCACGCCTGTCGCTTCAGCGACACGGGAGCCAGATAATGAATGTGAGTACCGCTCAGCCCGGCGGGATGCGGGCCACTGAATTCTTCGACCTGCACGTTGGCGGCAAGCCCCTGCTTCTCAAGACCGTCGAAGCTGGCCAGCGCACGGCACAGGAACACCTTGCCATCCGTAAGGCGCGCCAGCACGTTGATGCCGGCAATAAAGGCATCGGCACTCTCGCGTGCCACGATCTCGGGGTTGGCTGCCAGCGGATTGGTGTCCATGGCATTGATGAAAAGCGCGTGGGGTACCGCGTCAATCGCGGGCACCTTGCTGTAGGGGCGGGTACGCAGTGTGGTCCACTGCCCGGAGCTCACCAGCGTGGAGACAATCGCCTCACGGTTCAGACCGGCCAGTTCTTCCGTGCTGTGGGCAGGAAACTCGACCTGCTCTTCCTGATCGTCCAGGTCGATGACGAGAGACAGAAAAGTGCGACGCTCGCCGCGATTGATCTCCCGCACTACCCCGGCACCCGGCGCGGTGTAGATAACACCCGGAGTCTTTTTGTCTTCAAACAGAGGCTGACCCAGTTTGACGCGGTCCCCCTCTTTGACGGCCATGGTGGGTTTCATGCCCACGTAATCCCGACCGAGGAGAGCGACGGAGCGGGCACGCCGCGCGTTTTCAATCAGTTGCTCAGGTGCACCAAGTATTGGTAAATCCAAACCGCGGGTAATTTTGATCATTCGCCAAGCCTAGTAATTACTGGAATTTCTTAACCCAAAAGCGTTTCTTGCATGAGGTACCCAGATAGCCCCATGACAAAAAACCATGCCACGGGCACAGAAATCACATACTACGTTTCTGACATCGGTTGTTGTTATTAGGAATTTATTATGAGAACCGGCTGGTTAGGCGCGGCAATTATAGAGATTAGAGCATCGGATTGCGACCGATTTCTATGGCAACCCGAAGCCCCAACACCCCATCATTCCTCGATGGGATAGTAGCGATAGCGGATGCCCGCCATCTTGTAAACCATGCGCACCACCTGGTTGCAGTAACCGAACTCGTTGTCGTACCACAGATAGAGGACACAGTTGTCGCCCTGCACGATTGTGGCCGTGGAATCCACGATCGCGGCCTCGCGGGAACCCACGAAGTCGCTGGAGACGGCATCGGGCTCTTCGGTATAGGCGATCTGGTTCTGCAGGTTGGAGTGCAGCGCGATCTTGCGCAGGAACTCGTTGATTTCCGTCTTGCTGATTTCCGTCTTCAGGTGCAGGCTCAGAATGGCCATGGAGACATTGGGAATCGGCACCCGCACGGCATTACCGGTGAGCTTGCCCTGCAGCTCCGGCACGGCCTTGACCACGGCCTTCGCAGCGCCGGTCTCGGTCAGCACCATGTTCAGCGCCGCACTGCGGCCACGACGGTTGCCTTCGTGGTAGTTGTCGATCAGGTTCTGGTCATTGGTGTAGGCGTGAACCGTTTCCACATGGCCGTGCACGATGCCGAACTTGTCGTTGATGATCTTGAGCACCGGCGCGATGGCGTTGGTGGTGCAGGAGGCCGCGGTAATAATGCGGTCTTCCGGCAGAATCTGCTCGTGGTTGATGCCGAAGACAATATTCTTCAGATCACCCTTGCCCGGCGCTGTCAGGGCTACCTTGCTCACGCCCTTGGCCTGCAGGTGTCGGGACAGCCCGGCTTCATCCCGCCATTTGCCGGTGTTGTCGATCACCAGCGCGTCGTGAATGCCATAGCTCTCGTAGTCCACGTCTTCGGGGTTGTTGGCGTAAATGACCTTGATGACGTTGCCGTTGGCGACCAGGCACTGGTTCTCTTCGTCAACGCGTACGGTGCCCTGGAAGGCCCCGTGAACGGAATCGGACGTGAACAGGCTGGCGCGCTTCTGCAGATCGCCTTCCTTGCCCGGACGCACCACAATGGCACGCAGACGGATCACTTCGCCGGTACTGGTACGCTCGATCAGCAGACGGGCGATCAGACGACCGATACGGCCGAAACCGTACAGCACGATGTCCTGTGACTTTTCGATCGGCGGGGTCTTGATGCCGATCATATAGTCCAGTTCCTTCCTGACGAAGTCCTCGACACTCAATGCGTCCTTGCCCAGCTCTTCCTGCTGTTCCATGAACGCCACGGTGAGCTTGCCCAGGTCGATGTGCACGTGGGAGAGGTCCAGCTTCGCCAGCGCCATCAGCACCGGGTGGCTCTCGAATTCGGACATCTCGTTGCGCCCGACCTGACGGACGAAACGATGGGACTTCATGATATTGGCAACCGAGCGGTTATGCAGGGCACGACCATAGATGAAAATTACGACGTTACGCTCGCTGTAGAGTCTGCCGACGACCGGAATCATCTCCTGTGCCAGCGCTTCGCGTTGTTTCCAATCGCCAAAAACTTCATCCAAACTGGGTCGAGTCACAGAGTGCACCTTTAAAAACGGTTGATGGGAAAGGCCTGTATTATCTTTGGATTGTCATGCCGGTGCAACCTGAAGCACAGGATAATCGCGGCTTCGAGCGCCCGTCCGCCGTCTGGATTTGCCCGCACTTCGATCTGACAATGCCCCCCGTTTTATGCCAGAATTCACGCCCCCGCAGAACCCGGACAAGCACGACAATGCCAACGCTCGATCTCTTCAAGCCCGAACTGCCCGACTCTCCCGGCGATACCCGGCGCTGGAGCGGCCTGTACGGCAGCAGCATCAGCCTGGCCGCCTGCCGCATCAGCCGGCAGCATCCCGGGCCCGTTGTGCTGGTCACCGCCAACACCGAAGAGGCCGATGTGCTGCGACGCGAACTGGGCTTCTTCTGCAACCGGGACACGCCCCTGTACGGGCTGCCCGACTGGGAGACCCTGCCCTACGACAATTTCTCGGCGCACCAGGACATCGTGTCTGATCGCCTGAGCACGCTCTACCATCTGCCCGGCCTGAAGCGCGGCATCATGATTCTGCCGCTGACCAGCCTGATGCACCGGCTCAGCCCGCGGGAATACGTGCTCGGCAACAGCCTGATGCTGAAGGTGGGCGGCCGTCTGGTGCCGGAACAGATGCGGCAGACCCTGGTGAGCGCCGGTTACCAGTGCGTGGATTCGGTATACGAGCACGGCGAATTCGCCATCCGCGGCGCCATCATGGACATCTTCCCGATGGGCAGCGAGCACCCTTACCGGATCGATCTCTTCGACGACGAGATCGAAAGCCTGCGCACCTTCGATCCGGAAAGCCAGCGCTCCCTGGACAAGGTTGCCGCCGTTCAGTTGCTGCCCGGCAAGGAATACCCCATGGACGAGGCTGGCATCACGCGCTTTCGCAGCCGCTTCCGTGAACGCTTCGATGTGGACCTGCGCCAGTGCAGCGTTTACCAGGACGTCAGCCAGGGCCTGCATTCCGCCGGCATCGAATACTATCTGCCCCTGTTCTTCGAGGCCCTGCAGAGCGTCTTCGACTATCTGCCCGCCAACACCCTGATTCTGCGCACTGGCGATCTCGACGCCTCGGGCCAACGCTTCTGGCAGGACATTCGCGCCCGCTTTGATGACCGCAGCCACGACCGCCAGCGCCCCATTCTGAAACCGGAGGAACTCTTCCTCAGCCCCGACGAAGTCTTCGCCGGCCTGCGGCAGTACCCGAACATCGCCCTGCATCAGGAGTCCGGTGTTCACAAGGCCCTGAGCGCGCCGGTGTCGGCACCGCCCGATCTCAGTGCCGGCACCCAGCACACGCCGCTACTGGCATTGGAGAGCCTGTTGCTGGAACACCCGCAGGCCCGGGTGCTGTTCTGTGCCGAATCCGCAGGACGCCGCGAGAGCATGCTGGAACTGCTCAAGACCCTGCGCGTCAATCCCGTGGCCGTTGACGGCTGGCAGGATTTCGTGGACGGCAAGGAGCGCCTGTCCATCACCGTTGCGCCCCTGGACCGTGGCCTGTGGCTGCGCGACCCGGAATGTCTGCTGATCACCGAAACGCAGTTGTTCGGCCAGCGTGTCGCCCAGCGCCGCCGTCGGCGCAAGGCCCAGGACAACAGCGAATTCCTCATCCGCAATCTCAACGAACTGCACATCGGCGCCGCCGTCGTGCACCTCGAACACGGCGTGGGGCGCTATCGCGGACTGCAGACCCTGACCGTCGAGGGGCAGGAAACCGAATTCCTCACCCTGGAATACGCCAAGGACGCCAAGCTCTACGTGCCCGTCTACTCGCTGCACCTGATCAGCCGCTACGGTGGCAGTGAACCCGAACTGGCGCCCCTGAACCAGCTTGGCAACGATCAATGGCAGAAGGCACGCCGCAAGGCAGCGGAAAAGATTCGCGACACGGCAGCGGAACTGCTGGACATCTATGCCCGCCGCGAAGCCCGTCAGGGCTTCCAGTACCGCTGCGAGGGCATCGACTACGAGCAGTTCGCCGCCAGTTTCCCCTTCGAGGAAACCGCCGACCAGCAGGACGCCATCGAGGCCGTGATGAAGGACATGGGCTCCAGACGCGCCATGGACCGCCTCGTCTGTGGCGATGTGGGCTTCGGCAAGACCGAGGTCGCCATGCGCGCCGCCTTCATTGCGGTGCAGAACAACAAACAGGTGGCCATCCTCGTGCCCACCACCCTGCTGGCCCAGCAGCATTACGAGAGTTTCCGCGACCGCTTCGCCGACTGGCCGGTGTCCGTGGATCTCATTTCGCGTTTCCGTTCCGGCAAGCAGGTGGACGAAACCCTGAGCCGCATCCGTGACGGCAAGGTGGACATCATCGTCGGCACCCACAAGCTGCTGCAGAGCAATATCCAGTACAAGGACCTGGGCCTGCTGATCATTGATGAGGAACACCGCTTCGGGGTACAGCAGAAAGAGAAACTGAAATCCCTGCGCGCCAACGTGGATATCCTCACGCTCACCGCCACGCCGATTCCCCGTACCCTGAACATGGCCATGTCCGGCGTTCGCGATCTCTCGCTGATTGTCACCCCGCCCGCCAAGCGCCTGTCGGTGAAGACCTTCATCCGCGAATCCCAGGACGCGCTGATCAAGGAGGCCGTGCTGCGGGAACTGCTGCGCGGCGGCCAGGTGTTCTATCTGCACAACGAAGTGAAGACGATCAACAAGACCGGCGATCATCTGCGCGAACTGATTCCCGAGGCCCGTGTGTGCGTGGCGCATGGACAACTGCCGGAACGGGAACTCGAACAGATCATGGCCGACTTCTACCACAAGCGGTACAACATTCTGGTGTGCTCCACCATCATCGAGACCGGCATCGATATTCCCAGCGCGAACACCATCATCATGGATCGCGCCGACAAACTCGGCCTGGCACAACTGCATCAACTGCGGGGGCGAGTGGGCCGTTCCCACCACCAGGCCTATGCCTACCTGCTGACCCCTAACAAGAACAACATGACCCCGGATGCCGTGAAGCGTATCGAGGCGATTGGCGCAGCCAACACACTCGGTGCCGGCTTTACCCTGGCCAGCCACGACCTGGAAATTCGCGGTGCAGGGGAAATTCTCGGCGAGGAGCAGACCGGACACATGCAGAAGATTGGCTTCAGCCTCTACACCGAGATGCTGGAAGAAGCGGTGCAGGCCATTCGCGAGGGGCGCACCCCGAACCTCGACGCGGCGCTGCAGAACAATGCCGAGGTGAACCTGCGTATTCCTGCGCTGATTCCCGAGGACTATTTGCCGGACGTGCACACGCGCCTGATCATGTACAAGCGCATCGCCAATGCCAAAAACGAAGAGGAGCTTGGCGAGCTGCAGGTGGAGATGATCGACCGCTTCGGCCTGCTGCCGGAACAGATCAAACTGCTGTTCCGCCTCACGGCCCTGCGCCAGCGCGCCCAGGCCCTCGGCATCAGCAAGATCGACGCCAGCGCGGTCACTGGCAAGCTGTCCTTCGCGCAGCACACCCGGGTCGATCCGCGCCTGATCGTGCAATTGGTGCAGCAACAGCCCAAAGTCTATAAACTGACAGGCCCGACCCAGTTGCAGTTCACCCACAATGCGGCCAGTGCGGACGCCAAAATCCGCTTCATTGACCAGATGCTGGTCAAGCTGCAGGCAGGAAAGTAGGACGGACAGCGGGAATTGACACCGGAACCAGACACCCATGACGCTTTATAGACATCTGACACTGCTGTGCCTGAGCGCCCTCTTTCCGGGTGCCGTGCTGGCGCAGGCCGGCAACGCCGAAAACTGGTTTCAGATCGAGGTCACGGTGTTCACCTGGGACAGCAGCAACCTGGAGCAGGAACTGTGGCAGCCGGGCAAGCTCAGCCTGGGTTTTCCCGAACGCCTGCGCCGCCTGCGCCAGGTCAGCGAATCCCTGCAACTGAGCGACTGGAGCATCTTTGAACCTGTCCTGGTCAATGCGCTGACGCCGGAAGAGCTGCAGGAACCGGCACCTGTCGTGGTGGGTCCACCTCCCTTCGCCCCGGGCACGGATGTATTTCAACTGCCAGACCTGGAGCGCACGGCGTTCCTGCAACTGCCGCCCGAGAATCACGATTTCATCGGCACCAACCGCGCCCTCACCCAGTCCGCCGAACACCGTATCGTCTTCCACGGCGTCTGGCGGCAGGCGCTTACGCGCCGGAATGCAGCCACGGCTGTGGCGGTGATGGGAGGGCGAGACTTCAACGGACGACGGGAAGTTGAGGGCAGCATCACCTTCTATCTCACCAGTAGTGGTGACCGTGCCATTGTGGAAAGCAATCTGTGGCTGAACCATTTCAGCACACAGGCACCGGCGGAACAGGTCTGGGAACTCCCCGTGCTGCCGGATATTCTTGTGTCGGCCTCCTCGGAAGAGGAAGACACAGCGCTACGCTACTACGTGGATCGCATCATCCAGTTCCAGCAGAGCCGGGATCTGCGTTCACGGGAATTCCACTACCTCGACCACCCCGCCATGGGCATGCTGGTACAGATTACGCCCTATACGCTTCCCCCGCTGCCACTGCCCCCCTTGCCGCAGGCTGGCAGCGCAGCTCCTGCCACCCCTCTGTAGCAGGCTTTCAGAACGCCTGGCCTCAGAACTCCTGCTCAAAATTCCTGAATAGCCCGCTGCAGAATTGCGGCGATCGTGCTCATGCCACTGTCCAGCACGCGACCGATGGCCTCCATGGTGATCTCTTCATCACTGATCCCGGCCGCCCAGTTCACCGACAGCGCCAGGCAGGCATAGGCCAGACCCAGCTCCCTGGCCAGCGCGGCCTCCGGCATGCCGGTCATGCCTACCATGTCACATCCGTCCCGCTGCAGTCGTTGAATCTCGGCGGCACTCTCCAGGCGTGGCCCCTGCGTGCAGGCGTAGACTCCGCCCGGCAGGACCGGCGTGTCACCACAGGCGCGGATCAGGCGCTGACGCAGCGCTTCGTCATAGGGATGAGTGAAATCAATGTGCGTCACATGCTCCAGGCCGTCGGCAAAGAAAGTGTGCTCCCGCCCCCAACTGTAGTCGATGATCTGATCGGGAACGGCCAGAGCCCCCGGGCCGAGTTCGGGATGCAGCCCCCCGACCGCGTTGACGCCGATGACCGCGTTTACCCCAATGGCATGCAGGGCCCACAGGTTGGCGCGGTAGTTGATACGATGCGGCGGAATCTTGTGCCCCTGGCCATGGCGTGGCAGAAAGGCAACGGGTCTGCCCTGAAAAACCCCCTTCAGAATCTGCACCGACTGCGGGTCGTAGGGCGTTGCCACCTGCTGCAATTGCACTTCCTGCAGGAAATGCGGGTCGTTGAGACCGGTTCCTCCAATCACGCCAAGCATGCTGACTTCCTTCACTTCTGTAGTATTCTGTCGAGTATACCCGCTGGCCGGAAATCCCTGCACCTGGGATATGCACCAGGACGCAAACCAAGAACAGGACAGATCCTTGACCGAAGCCAAACAGAATTTCGACCGCGGTCGCGTCATTGCCGTCAGCAGCGGCAAGGGCGGGGTCGGCAAGACCAACGTCAGTGTCAACCTGGCCATTGCACTCGCCCGCAAGGGACACCGGATCTGCGTGTTCGACGCCGATACCAGCCTGGCGAATGTGAACATCCTGCTCAATCTCACACCGGAATTCACACTGGAACATGTGCTGAATGGCAGCAAGCGGATTGAGGACATTCTGCTGCAGGGTCCGGGGGACATCACCATCGTTCCGGCGGCCTCCGGCATTGCGGAATTTGCCAGCCTCAGCGTGCCCCAGCAGAAACTGCTGCTGCAGGCACTGACCACGCTGGAGCAGCAGTTCGACTACCTCATCATCGACACCGCCGCGGGCATCAGCGAAAACGTCACCACCTTCCTGCAGTCCACCGAGCACTGCGTGCTCATCGTCACCCCGGAACCGACCTCGCTGACCGACGCCTTTGCGCTGATGAAGGTCATGCGCCGCCGTCACTGCGAAAGCCGCATCCATGTGCTGACCAATATGGTGGACAACTACCTGAACAGCGTGGACATCTACAAGCGTCTGTCGGGCGCCGCCTCGCGCTATCTCAATGCCGATGTGGATTATCTGGGCTATGTGCCCCGCGACGAATCCCTGCGCCTGTCGGTGCAGAAACAGGTGCCGGTCATGATTGCGTATCCGGGTTCGCAGGCCAGCTATCGCTTTCAGGCGCTGGCGGACAGCCTGGAAAACATCTACCGGGCACAGCCCACACGACGCAGCTTCAGCTTGTTCTGGCGCAAGCTGCTGCTCAGTGGCCTGAAGAAGGAACCCGGCACCATTCGCGTCGCAGCCGAGAATGCCGACACTGCGCCTACTCCCAGTACGCCAGCGCGGGGACGCTTCCCCAAGCTGGCCATCGTCAAGCTGCAGCAGGGCATGGTGCAACTCGTTCAGTCCCGCACCCTCTCACCTCAAAGCATGAAGAGTCTGCTGGGATCGGTGCTGCGCCAGATCGAACGCTACTACCCGGAAATCGATCTGCTGGATCTGCGCCGCAACGCCCCTCCTCCCACCAAACCGGATCACGCCGATGCTGAGCGATCTGATCGACGCGTATAACAGTCGCCTGAAAAGCTATCGCTTTCTGCTGGACAAAGTGGAACGGGAAATGGACCAGAGCCGCGACCCGGGCTTCCGGCAATTCTGCGATTGCGAATCCAAGCGGCTGCGGGATCTGATTCAGCTCTGCGAACAGATGCTGGGCGACCTGCGCTTGTTGCAGCAGGAGCAGGGCAAGGATGGCGACAAACGCCTGCCGCCGCCCATAAAAAAGCCGGAAGCACTGTAAGCACTTCCGGCTCTGAATTTCCAGGCGAGCCATTCAAGGCATGGCGAGGAACAAAGATCTACGGGGTCATTATGTGTCTCAGGCCTGCAATGTCCAGCACCGCGCCTGCCAGACGCACAAAAATGGAATACAAATCACAAATTCCCGGGGTAGAATGCGCCTCGACCCTGGCCAGCCGCTGTTTTCTGGCCGCAAACTGACATGGCAGGACCCCGATTCCCGTGAGCCTTCGCTATCGCCTCTACCGTTTTCTGTGGAACTCCTCCCTGGTTCCCCAGCGTTACCGCCGCAATCTCTACAAGCGTCTGACAAGACTCGGGGAAGCTCCCGACACGCCGTTTGTGCGCGATTTCTTCGGCCTGCAATACCACGGCAATCTGAACAACAACATCGACTTCAACATCTACTTCTACGGCGCTTTCGAGAAGCCCCTGCTCTATTTTCTGCGCGCTGCCAAGGCGAAGCTGGCGCCGGAAGACTGCGTGTTCATCGACATTGGTGCCAACGTGGGACAGCACTCGCTGTTCATGGCCGCCCACGGCAGTACCGTGCATTCTTTCGAACCCTTCGACCGGGTGCGCAATCAACTGCTGGGGCAGATCGCTGCCAACCCCCAGGTCAATATCCAGGTGCATGCGGTCGGGCTCAGCAATGAGAACACCCGCCTGCCCTTCTACGCGCCCACCGGAAATAATGTGGGCATTGGCTCCTTTGACGCCGGCACCACCCGCAAGGGCAATGTGGCAATCGGCGAACTCGAACTGGTTCGCGGCGATGACTTCCTCAATACCCTGAACATCGAACGCATCGACATTCTGAAAATGGACGTGGAAGGTTTCGAGAAACCGGCATTGGAAGGGCTGCGCGAAACGCTGCGCCGCACGCGCCCGCTGATGGTCTGCGAGATTACCTACGGCCAGCCCTTGTCCTTCACCTCAATCGAGGATCTGCAACAGCATCTGCCCGAAGACTACGCGCTCTACTGCTTCGACAAACGCAAGGCAGATGGCAGCAAGGACCGCCGCCGCGATGCCCGCAGCCGCAGCAGCGGGGAATATCATCTGCAAGCCCTCACCCGCTTCCTGCCGACTGGCCAGGACGATGTGATTGCCTGCCCGAAAGAAAAGCTGGCGCAACTCCCGCTGAGCTTCCCTGCCTGACCGCGCCCGTCTCTCAGGCCTTGCGCTCGATGAGATGTTCACCGGCTTTCGTCAATAGCCTGGCCCCGGGGAGCACCTCAAACTCTGTCGCCACAATCGTGGACACATAGCGCCAGGTAGCCTCCACTTCGGTGCTGGATACTTCCAGCTCCAGCCAGCCGCGCCCGTTGGCCTTCATGTGCTGCAGCTCGGGGCTGGCTTCCAGTGTGGCTTCCGCCACGCGCGCCTCGGGAACCTGCGGCACCAGATTCTCGTAGCCAGAGGAAGTCACGCTGGGCGTCGCAAACTCCACCGCCACGGGATGGCCCTCGTCGTCATGCAGATCAAACGCCCAGGTGCTGTGGGAATCACCCGCCAGCACTACGGCATTGTTGGCGTGTGCCTTGATCGCGTCGTACACGCGGGAGCGACAGGCGGGATAACCGTCCCAGGCGTCCAGATTATAAGGCAGCCCCTGACGGCCGCGGGTGCGCAACATGCCATAGCGCCCGCTGAGCACACTGTGCAACTGTGCCGGGTCAAATTCCTCATCCGCCAGTTGCGGCGCGTTCAGGCGCCCCATCAGTAACTGCTGCCCGATGATCTGCCACGGCTTGCCCGCAGCCTTTGATTTCTCCAGTTCGTCCGCCAGCCACTGTTCCTGTTCCCGTCCCATGATGCTGCGTCCGTCGTCAGCCAGGCCACTGCGAATGACGTCAATGCCCATATCATGCGTGAGTTGCTGGTCGCGCCCGATCAGGCGTGTATCGAGCATGATCAGGGAGGCCAGATCGCCGAACTCGAAGCTGCGGTAGATGCGCCCCTCCTCTATGCTGCTCTGCTCCCGAATGGGCAACCATTCGTAGAAGGCCTGAATGGCGACGCGGCGGCGGTCGAAGAAATCGCCCTCGCCTTCGTTGTGGTTTTCCGCCCCCGTCTTCCAGGTGTTGTTGCTGACCTCGTGGTCATCCCAGACGCAGATGAAGGGATGGGCCTGATGCACGGCCTGCAGGTCGGCATCGCTGCGGTACAGGCCGTAGCGCATGCGGTAGTCTTCCAGCGACAGAATCTCGTGCTCCGGTTTCACGCGGCGCCCCTTGCCTTCCATCAGCGGGTTCACGTTGCGGTCTGCCCCGTATTCATAGATGTAGTCGCCCAGATGCACCACGGCGTCCAGCTCGCGTTCCGCAATGGCGTGATAGACATTGAAATACCCCTGCGGAAAATTGGAACAGGACACGACTGCCAGCCGGACGTCATCCAGCCCGCCCGCCATCAGCGTGCGTGTGCGGCCCACCGGACTCTCAATCCCTTCCGACAGAAAGCGGTAGAAATAGCGCTGCCCCGGCTCCAGACCCGTGGCATCCACTTTCACGGTGTAGTCCCTGTCCGGCCCCGTCTGTGTCTGGCCCCGCGAGACCACCTCGGCAAAGTCCTCATCCCGTGCAAGCTCCCAGTCCACGCTTACCATATCGGCCTCGCCGCTTCCGGGCAGCACACGGGTCCACAGGATCACGCTGTCCTGCAAGGGATCGCCGCTGGCGATGCCATGGGTGAAATGAACCGGCGCGGCAGCCAGAACGGGGTAGCCCCGCAGGGCAAGTGCGCCAAGACTAAAACTGGTGGCGGCAAGAAAACGACGACGATTGAGCGTGGGAAGGGAACCTGGCATGGCAAACTCCTTGGATAAACGGTGATCAACCCGGATGTCGCCAAGAGTAGGAGCACAAGATGACAGGCTGATGAAACGCAACCAGGCAAGACGGTTGCGCAAATTCCGCTTCGGGCAGGCGGTGAGGCGGGCGGGACCGTCTCACGCCACGGATGGCGTGAGCCGAGCCTGCACAGGGATGTGTGCCCTTTGGCGTGTCCCGACTGCCTCACCACCTGCCCGAAGCGGATTTCAAGGCACATCGACGACGCACTACCGGAACAGCAGACGTTTGCAGTATGCTCGAACCCAGAACCAGAACAGCCTCAATATGAGAGGAGTAAAGGAGAGAGCTCAATGCCTTATGCGCAGATCACGGGCTGGGGAAAATGCCTGCCGCCCGCCGTACTCAGCAACGAAGACCTCGCGCAGTTCATGGACACCTCGGACGAGTGGATCACCAGCCGCACCGGCATCCGCGAGCGCCGCATCTGTCACTGCAATTTCTCCGACATGGCAGTGGTAGCAGCCCGGCGCGCGCTGGCGGCCGCCAACCTGGAGGCAGACCAGATCGACCTGATCCTGCTCGGCAGCCTGACCATGGATTCCCTCTGCCCCAATACCGCCTCGCTGGTGCAGAATGCCATCGGCGCCCACAACGCGGCCTCGATCGATCTCAACTCCGCCTGCACCGGCTTCCTCTACGGCCTGCACATCGGCACCAGCCTGATCCGCAGCGGGGCGCATCGCAAAATTCTGGTCATTGGTGGCGAATTCATCAGCCATTACATGAACTGGGCACGGCGCGACGTGGCCGTGCTGTTCGGAGATGCCTGCGGCGCCGTTGTGCTCGAAGCCGACGAGGCGCCGGGCGGCCTGATCGCCTCACGCATCGGCTGCGAAATGGACACCTCCTCGGCCATCCAGATCACCAATCTGGGCAGCGCCTACAGCCGGCTGAACGAAGACTTTCTCTATCTCGGCTGGAATTTCGAGGGACAGGAAGTGTTCAAACGCGCCATCAAGGGCATGAGTTTCGCCTGCGAAGACGTGCTGCAGCGGGCAGGTCTGAGCATCACGGACATTGACCTGATGGTGCCGCACCAGGCCAACCAGCGCATTCTCGATGCCCTTGCCAAGCGCCTGGGCATGCCACAGGAGCGCATCATGGTCAACGTACAGCGCTACGGCAATACCTCTGCCGGCACCATTCCGGTGGCGCTCACGGAAGCCCTGGAAGAAGGCCGCATCAAGCCCGGCGATCATGTGCTGATGGCCAGCTTCGGTGCGGGCCTGACCTGGGGCGCGGCGCTGGTCCGCTGGGGAGAGCGCGTGACGCCACTGGCATTCAGCGATGCCGAACTGCCTCCCTGCAACAGCACCGCCCTCGAAATCCTGGCGCCCCACATCGCCCGCTACAAGGCCCGGATGGAAGAGTGAGACGCGGCCCGAAGCCCCCCTGAGACGCAATTAGCGGTTGCAAAAAACTGGCTGGATGTTAAGCTGCCCCGCCCTTCTTTTTCCCCCTGCCCGCACTTTTGCCGAGAGCGGGAAGAGTCCGGGCACGATCAGGGTCATTGGTGACTTGAACAGGCCATTCCCCGCACTGCGGCTAAGCGCCTGTGTAATTTCAGTTTTTACTTTTTGGGAGTCCTCATGAAGAACGTCATTGTTGCTGCGGTTGTTGTTGTCGCAGGCATCATCCTCACCTCCAATATCACTTCCAGCCTCGAGATCAAAGGTCATCCTGATAATAATAAATGTATCGGCGAGTGCTACGCGCAGTATGTCGCTGCCAACGGCAACATCGTTGAGCAGGAAGAACGCCGCGCAGAAGCAGCAAAAGCCATGAGCCCGGCAGAACTGGGCAAGAGCGCATTCGTTCCCTGCCAGGCCTGCCACGGTGCTGCTGGTGAAGGTGGCGTTGGCCCCCGTCTGCAGGGTCGCGATGCCAGCTTCGTGTCCGACGCGCTGCACACCTACAAGGCGAGCGGCACCCGTGGTGCACAGAGCGCGCTGATGTGGGGTGTTGCCGGCCCGATGAGCGATACCGACATCGCCAACCTCGGTGCCTACATCAACACGCTGTAAGACACACGGCAGGAAAGACAAAACGGCCTGTCAGGGTTTCCTGACAGGCCGTTTTCATTTGCAGCACTGTAATCCCTGTGAGCTTCAGGGCTTCTGGCGCGCCAGCAGCCATTCCACCACTGCCTGGCTGAAGGCGTCCGAAATCACGGGAATATGCCCGCCATCGGCAATCGTCCACAATTCTGCGGAACCCCCGATGCGGCAACCCTTGGCGTAGCGGGTGCGGGTGGTCTCAAGCCCCTCCAGATTGCGCTCCAGATCCAGCGTGCCGATGATCTGCCCCTGGGCGGCACAGCCGTTATTGGTCGCCCAGCGCCCGATGGTCTCCAGCGCGCCGGGATAGGCGTTGCCCTGAATATCGCCACCGGCATAGGCAATGGTCTCATCCGCCGTGCCATGAATCTGCAGTACATGCACCGGGTGTGCCGGTGCCGGACGTGCCTCGCTCGCTTCCGCGCCTGCCAGGCTGGCAATGCCCGCGATCACATCGCCGTGCTCGTAAGCCATGCGATAGGACATGAACCCCCCGTTGGAATGGCCGATCAGGTAGATTCTGCGCGGATCAATCCGGTACGCCGCCTGCACCTGCCGGATGATGTTCATCACGTAAGCGGAATCGTCCAGAGCTGCGCGATAGAAATTGCAGCAGGCACTGGACGCATTCCAGAAACGCCGATGATTGCCTTCCGTTTCCTCCGTTCCGTCCGGCGTCGCGTAGAGAAAGCCATAGCGATCCACCAGGGCGCTGAACTTCATGTAATCCTCCTGGCGGCTACCGCTTGACGCATAGCCGTGCAGAAGCACGATCAAGGGGCTTTCCTGTTCGGCGCTGTAGCTGTCGGGCACGAACAGCGGCACATCTCCCCTCCCGGCATCAATGCTGGTGCGGGTTTCCGCGAATACCGGACCGGCGGCAATCAGGGACAACGCCAGAGCTGCAAATAGGGCGAGACCTGTGGACTTGCGGGTGTTCTTTCTCATTGTTGTGCTCTCCTGGGGCATGCGGTTTGCCGGTATCATACCCCGCCGCCTGGGGCGTGTAAGCCGGCGAGTGAAGAAGCGCTGTCGTCCGCCGGTCACATTGCTTAAAATTGCGCCACCCGATTTCTTTGCGGAGAAGGTATTGATGACAAGGACGCCTATTCACGCCATGGCTGGCACCCTGTTTCTGATCACAGCGGGTCATACCCCCACTGTGCACGCACAGGATATCGAGCAGATCGTGGTCGTCGGCATCACGCCGGACGGCAGCGCCCGCCAGGCGCTGGAAGAATTGCCCTTCGCCGTGCAGAGCGTCAGCGCACAAGACCTGGCACAGGCCGGCACGTTGGACCTCAGCGAATATCTGAACCGCCGCCTCGCCAGCGTCAACATCAACTCTGCGCAGAACAATCCGCTGCAGGCAGACCTGCAATACCGGGGCTTTACCGCCTCTCCCATGCTGGGCCTGCCCCAGGGGCTTTCGGTGTTCCAGAACGGCGTACGCGTCAACGATCCCCTGGGCGACGCGGTCAACTGGGATCTGCTGCCCCGCTCTGCCATTGCGCGCATGGACCTGATGAGTGGTGCCAACCCCGTCTTCGGTCTCAACACCCTTGGCGGTGCACTCGCGATTCGCATGAAAGACGGCTTCCAGTATTCCGGAACCGAAGTGGAGGCCAGCACCGGCTCCTGGGGCCGCCAGACCCTCAGCCTGGAGAGCGGTGGCAACAACGGGCGCTGGGGCTATTACGTCAATCTGCATCATTTCAACGAAGACGGCTGGCGACAACTGTCCGACTCGGACGCCAGCAACTTCTACAGCAGCCTGAACTGGCGACCGGATGAACGCACAGCGCTGGACCTGAGCTATCAGCAGGGGCGAAGCGATCTCACGGGCAATGGGCCCCTGCCAGAGGGACTTGCCAGCAATGATCGCCGCAGTGTTTTCACTGCGCCGGACATCACCCGCAACGACCTGCAGATGCTGACGCTGGAAGGACGCTACGAGCTTACGCCCGCCCTCTCCTTCAGCGTCAACACGCACTGGCGCCGCACCACCACCCACGCCTTCAATGGCGATGGTGCCGACTTTGAAGTCTGCCAGTTTGCGGGTGGCCAACAGGCACTGTTTGATGACAGCGACGAGATCGAGGACGCCCTGGCGGAACAACTGGGCATTGAGCTGGACACCCTCTGCGAAGGCGAGGACGACAGCATTGACTCCTTCGAGGCACTGGAGGACTACATCGCAGCAACCGCCCTGGCGGCAGGACTGGACCCGGATGACTTCGGCATCGACAACATCACCTCTCGCATCAGTGGCAGCGGTGTGCTCAGCGGCGAGGCCATCAACAATATCAGTCGTCGGCAGCAGAACAGCCGCGGCATCAATGCCCAGTTCCACTGGCTCACCGAGAATGCTCACCAGATCACCGGCGGTGTCTATGCCCAGGCGGGCGACGCCCGCTTTCATTCGATGCTGGAGCTCTCCGGGCTGGACCCGCTCACACGGAGCACCGCAGGGTTGGGCACCGGCAGCTACCTTGACAGCGCTACCACCGATATCCGCACCGACACGGACATCCTCAGTGTTTACCTGACTGACACCTTCCCGCTCAGCCCGACACTCACCGCCACCCTGTCCGCCCGCTACAACCTCAGCGACGTCGAACTGCGGGACCGCTCACGGGTGCGCCCCGAGCTGAATGGCAAGCATCGCTTTGCGCGCATCAACCCGGCGGCCGGCATCACCTGGAACCCGATGGACGACTTCACGGCCTATGCGTCCTACAGCGAGTCGAACCGGACTCCCACCCCCATCGAGCTGGCCTGCAACGAGGGCGTGTTTGAACTGGCACAAACCTACGCGGAGGCCAACGGCGAGGACCCGGACGACATCGATTTCGAGTGCCGCCTGCCCAATGCCTTCCTCGCCGACCCGCCCCTGGACGACGTGGTTACGCAGAGCATCGAGTTGGGCATGCGGGGAAGCGTTCTGAATACCCGCTATCAACTGAGTGCCTTCCGCGCCCGCAACCGCGACGACATCCTGTTCCAGACCACCGGGCGAGCCACCGGCCTGTTCGCCAACGTGGATGAAACACGGCGCCAGGGATTGGAGCTCTCGCTGCAACAAGCCCGCGACACCTGGCAATGGTATGCCGCAGCCTCCGTGATCCGCGCCAGCTTTGAAGACCGCTTCCTCGCCCTGAGCCCCAACCACCCGTTCGCGAATGACGACGGCGAGATACAGGTTCAGCCCGGCGACCGCATCCCCGGCGTCCCCGAACTGCTCCTGAAGGCCGGGGCGGATTATTCACTGAACGCTGGGCTGGAGGTCGGCCTTGAATGGGTCTACAACGGCCCGCAATATCTGCGCGGGGACGAGAACAATGCCCTGCCGAAGATCGACGGCTACGACCTGATCAATGCCCGCCTGAGCTGGCAGGTGAATTCCCTGCTGTCCCTCAGCGCCAGCATCAGCAATCTCTTCGACCGCGACTACGAAAACTTCGGCCTGCTCGGAGAAGACCCAAGCGAACTGATTCCCGGGCTGCAGAACACAAGCCCGCGTTTTCTGGGCATCGGTGCACCGCGCGCCGCCTGGCTCAGTGCCCGGCTGAAATTGCCCGACTGAAGCCGTCCCTACACAGGCGCACCCGAACGGTGCATCCCACCCGGAAAACCGCGATATTTCCGCACCAATAGAATGCGCAGCGCCCCATTTTTGGTCGCCCATTCCCCAAAAACCTTCGCGCAGAAAAATAGGAGAAATAAACCAGAAAAGGAAGTGGAGTCGCCCCTGGCCATTTCTTAGACTCGGCAACGAGTGACCGATTTCCAGCGACCTTTTCAAGGAGTTTTTCCGTGAGCGAACCGAAACTCTCGCGACGCGCGTTTCTGCAACAAACCGGGGTGGCGGCCCGTTCTTCGCTGATTGCCCTTTCCCTGCCCATGATCATGAGCGCCAGCCAGCAGGCCCGCGCGGCCCAGGCCATGGATGCTCCGATGAAAGCCCTGCAGCCGGACGAAGCGGCGGAATTTGCCGCCATTGCCGCCCGCATCATTCCGACGGATGAGACACCGGGCGCCACCGAGGCCGGTGCCATCTACTTCATCGACAACGTACTGAGCACCAGCCACGCGAACGTGCTGCCCGAACTGCGCGAAGGCCTGGCGGCATTGCAGGCCAGTGCCCAATCGACTTACGGCTCTGCCAGCTTTCACACGCTGGAACCCGCGCAGCAGGACGCCCTGCTGACCGAAATCGAGCGTGGCAGTTTCTTCAACACCATGCGTTTCCTCACCATTGCCGGCACCTTCTCGCTGCCCGAGTACGGCGGCAACCGCGATCACATCGGCTGGAAGATGATCGGTTTTGAAGACCGGCACATGTGGATGCCGCCCTATGGATTTTACGACGCGGACTACGCGGCGAAAGGAGAATAAAGATGGCCTGGGCATCCTACCCTACGCGTGAAGAAGTGGATTTCGTCGTCATCGGCTCCGGAGCTGCTGGCGGCATCATGGCGAAGGAACTCTCCTCCGCCGGGTTCTCCGTTGTTGTGCTGGAACAGGGGCCGCATCTGCGCCCCGGTGACTTCCGCCACGACGAGTGGAACTACACACAGACCGAAGGACTCGTCTGGGGCAGCCGCAAGGGACACCCGCAGACGTTCCGCCGCTATGAACATGAGAAAGCAGAGCTCGTGGAAGGCGCCCCGCTGGGCTATGCCCACAACGTGGGCGGCAGCAGCGCGCACTTCTCCGGCAACTTCTGGCGCCTGCGCCCCATTGATTTCATCGAGGCCAGCGTACGCGGCCCCATCGCCGGCACCAACTTCGTGGACTGGCCCATCACCTACGAAGAGCTGGAACCCTATTACACCAAAGTGGACTGGGAGATTGGCCTTTCCGGCGTGGAAGGCCCCTGGGACCCGCCCCGCTCCAAGGGTTACCCCTGCCCGCCCATGCCGCCGAAATCCTCCGGCGTGTTGCTGGAACGCGCGGCGAAAAAACTGGGCTGGACGGCCTACCCGGAACCCCACGCGATTCTGTCGCAGCCCTATAACGGGCGGCCCGGCTGCATTCACTGCGGCTTCTGCAACGGCTTCGGCTGCGAGGTAGGCGCCAAGTCGTCCACGGCGGTCACCATGATTCCCCTGGCCGAGGCCACCGGCAAGTGCGAGCTGCGCACCGGTTGTACCGTGTCCCGCATCAACACCAATGAGCAGGGCCGCGTGACGGAAGTGGTGTACTGGGAAGAAGACGGCACGGAACAGGCGCAACGCGCCAAGGCCGTGGTGTTGAGCGCCAACGGAGCGGAATCCGCACGTCTGCTGTTCCTGTCTGAATCCAGCCGCTTCCCCGACGGCCTGGCCAACTCCAGCGGCATGGTGGGCAAGAACCTGATGTTCAACGGCGGCTCCAACGTCTCCGGGCTGTTTGCCGAGCCGATCAATGCGCACAAGAGCGTGGCGACCACCCGTGTCATTCACGACTTCTACAGCATCGACCCCAAACACGGGTTCTATGGTGGCGGCGGCATTGACGCTCGTTCCCTGTCCCGCGGCCTGCCCATGGCGGCGGCGATGCGTGGCGGCATCTTCAGCGGCGCCCGCTGGGGCAGCGCCTACAAGAAGGGACTTGAGCAGGAGTTCACCCACACCTGTTCCTTCAACGGACACACCACGTCCCTGCCCCTGTCCACCAACAATGTAACGCTCGACCCGGAAGTGAAGGACAAGTGGGGACGACCGGCACTGCGCACCACCTTCATGAACCACCCGGACGACTTCGCCACCATGAAGTTCTTCATGGAGCGCTCCATCGAACTGATGGATGCGGCGGGTGCAATTCAGAAAACGGCGTCCTACTCCGAGGACGGGCAGCGCGGCGGGGTGCACCTGCTCGGCACCTGCCGCATGGGCAACGACCCGGCCACCTCGGTCGTAAACCGTTACAACCGTGCCCATGACATTCCCAACCTCTACATGGTGGACGGTGGCAGCCTGGTGACCTCCGGTCGCGGACAGCCCACCATGACCATCATGGCACTGGCCTTCCGCGCGGCAGACCACCTGATTCAGGCGGCCCGCAGGGGCGAGGTGTAAACGGCGGCTTAACGGGCCAAGCCAGCCAAAAGGAAGAACGGTGACACAGCGAACAAGGCCGCCGTGTCACCGTTGTGTCTGAAGTCTTCAGCAGTTGCGATCCGCAGCGCCTACAGCGTCGCGCGCTTCCTCGCACGCCTCTCTCAGGGTGTCGGCGGTATTGCTCGCCGCCTCATCAATGGCGGCGCCCATGCGCTCGGCGGCGCCATCATCGCTGTCACAGGCGCTCAGCGCCAGCATGGCCAGTACAATTACGGCAGTGTGTAATTTCATGCAAGGTCTCCTTATCGGCCTCCTGCAGGAAGCAGGATGTCGGATGTGGATTTCACCACCCGGTTCACAGGATGGTGCCACCCAGCATAACACAGCAAAAAATCCGGTTCCGTGGCCCGGGTTCACACTTTGCGGGGCGAAATCAGTAGATATTTCCGGCGTGAATGGCAAGATGTGCAGGAATCCATTGCCCTGTCGAACCGGAAATCCCTCCATGAACAGTCTTACCCGCGCGTTTCTGCTTGGTCTCTCCATTCTGCTGCCCGTGGTGCTGTCGATTCAGCTCATCATCTGGCTGGGCAGCACCGTGGAATCCTGGCTGAAAACCCTGTGGTTGCTGGTGCTGTCCGACACCATGTATTTTCCGGGCCTGGCCCTGATCAGCTTCATCGCCCTGACCACCCTTGTGGGCCTGCTCTCCCGCCTTGCCATCATTCGCGGCGTGCTGAAACTGCCGGGGCGCGCCATGGAGCGCATTCCCCTGGTGCGCTACATCTACAGCACCATCAAGGACTTTCTCGACCTCATCGGCGGCAAGACTTTCTCGGATCAGTCGGTCGTATGGGTAACACTGCCGCAAGCCAATGCCCGCCTGCTGGGCATCGTGACCAAGAGCGGCGACGACAAGTCCGCACGCCTGTCTTCCTTCATAGAGGACGACGAAGTGGCCGTGTATCTGCCCATGAGCTATCAGGCCGGTGGCTACATGCTGGTGGTGTCGCGCGACCAGATCGAGAAGACCGACATGTCCCCCGGCGAGGCCCTGCACCTGATCATGAGCGCGGGGCTAGGGCAGCAGAAGCGCTGAAGAAGGGAGCGATGAACGAGGAATGGATGGATGCGTAAAGTACTGACAGGGCTGGCGCTAAGCCTGCTGGTACTCTGCGGCACTGCCGCACTGCTGGGCGTGACGCCGCACTATGTGGCCACCGCTCCCGGCATCGGTGGCGGCATCGGCGCCAAGCTGCTGTGCAGCGCCGTCTATGTCAGCGGCTTTGACAAGGCGCAGGCCTTCGCAGACCTCGAACAGTATTCGCCCCTTCTTCGCTATCTCGACGTCGAGTACGACGACAGTGCACGCAGCGTGCAGGCGTCTCTCTTCGGCATGGGCAGGACCACCGCGCGTTATCTTCCCGGCCTCGGCTGCGCCAACGAATACCCCGGCGAAACCGCGCGTGACACCCTGCAGCCACAGCCACTGACGCACCTCGACAGCCGCTGGCCCCATGGCAACCGCGTAGACTCCATCGCGCCGGACACTCAGGCCCTGATCGAGAGCATCGTTGCCGAAGACAACCTGGAAGATCTCAACACCCGCGCGCTGCTCGTCGTGCATCAGGGACAGATCGTGGCGGAGGCCTATGCCCAAGGTGCCGGGCCTAACACACCGCTGATCGGCTGGTCCATGTCCAAGAGCCTGACTTCCGTCATGCTCGGCAACCTGGTCCTGCGCGGCAAGCTCGATCTCAATCAGCGCCCGGTATTCGCGCAGTGGGCACAGGACAATCGCCGTGACATCAGCCTGCGCGACATGTTGCGCATGAGCGATGGCCTTGCCTTCTCTGAACGCTACAGCCCCGGCGACGACGTTACCCTGATGCTGTTCACCCAGGCCTCCGCCACCGACTACGCCATGGCGCGCCCCCTGGAGCACCCGCCCGGCGTGCATTTCAATTACAGCTCCGGCACCGCCAACCTGCTCGCCCGCGTCTACTACGATCACACCGGCAGCAGCCTGCAGACAGCCTACGACGACTTCATGGAAAACATCGCCCTGCCCCTGAGTTTTCAGGACGCGGTGTTCGAGACCGATGCGGAAGGCGTGTTCGTCGGCAGCTCGTATTTCTACGCCTCCGCACGCGACTGGGCCCGCCTGGGACAACTGATGCTGAACGGCGGCGAGATCAACGGCCGCCGCGTCATCAGCGAAGACTGGGTGGCGCAATCCACCGCGCCCAACCCCTCGGAGAACAACCGCGCCTACGGCTATCAATGGTGGTTGAATGGCGGCGGTGACGCCCTGCGCTGGCCCGACCTCTCCCCCGACGTGTACGCCGCCCAGGGCAACCGCCAGCAGGTGCTGATGGTGTTGCCGTCACAGGAGATGGTGATTGTGAGACTGGGCTGGACCTCGGGCAGTTACCCGATCAACGAGCGCATGGCGCGCATCGCGGAATCCTTCTGAGAGTGCTGCCAACCGGAAAATGGCGGGAGTATCAGGATTCGAACCTGAGACCCACGGCTTAGAAGGCCGTTGCTCTATCCAGCTGAGCTATACCCCCGGGGAATGGTGTGTCGTTGAAATCCGCTCCGTTTCCGGCACAGGAAAGGCGCTTTAGCAAACAGCTTTACAGGCCCTACGACACGATTTTTTTGACATGGATTCAATAGCTTAGGTGATTTTCAGTGCACCAGGCCTGATCCAGAGACCTCCCACTACGGCGAGCCGAGCGGACAGGAGCGCGAATAGTACCCGAATTCGGGTTTTTGTGCACGGGGATTGGTGCGGTGGGTGTTGGGGGAAGCGCTCCGATAGCGCCCTGGTGCGATGCAGTTTGGCTCAGAGGCACCCATGGCATTGGCTGCAGGATTAGGGAATATGACTCCTTGATTCGGCTCGTGATTCGGTCTGATTGTCTCTCCTTTTTTCGAATGCATTCTACGACCCGACACCTGCTACCAGATTTGGATATTTCTATTGGCGGGCATTTGGGGATTCAGTATAGTTCCAGAAACTTGACGGGTTATGGAGCCTGACGCTCGCTAACAGCACGACGCGCCAGACAACTGACTTTTTGATGCAAAATCAAAAAGTTAAAGGCATAGAGCCATACACCAAGCATTAAGCTTGCCTCCCGTTAATATTTATTAGGAGGTCGTTGGCCTTTTAAATGAACTGTTAGCTGCAGAGGAAGATTCATCTTCAATGAAAAGAAGAAATTTCATAGTATGTTCTTCCATAATCTTTGCAGGTCTCCCATGCTCAAGCGAGGCCTTTATTCAAGGAATCATCATTAGGCAAATATTAAGCGGATTAATTAGGTCAGCTGGCCGAGCATCGCGTTCAATGGTTAGAACGGTTCCAAGAAGGGGAAGTAGGGTTTACGGCTACGCACCTTCTCCTATTGCAAGACAACTAGCGGCTGAACGACAAGCGTTATTAGCTGAACGCATTAACAGGCAAAATAAAAGCTACCTCAAGAACTGCCGCGGCCAGGTAAAGATATTTCTATTGGCGGGCCTTTGGGGATAAGTATAGTTCAGAAACTTGACGGGTTATGGAGCCTGATGCCCCCTAACAGTGCGGCGCGCCAGACAACTGCTTTTTCTGGCGCAAAATCAAAATGTTAAAGGCACAGAAACCTACGCAAAGTATTTAGCCTGCGTCCCGATAATAACTATTAGGAGGCCGCTGGCCTTCTAAATGAACTGTTGGGAGGCTCTGCAGGCGCGGTGGTCAGCGGGCATTGAGAGGTAGTGATTTTAGTGATGGAAGCCTACGAAGGTGATTTAGTTCGACCGCTGGGTTTCGTGACCCTGTATTTTGCGTATGCTGAAGGTCAACTCGACGAAGTCGTCAATGCGCTCACACGAATTTCTAGTTGCTGTATAACGAGACCGTTAAGTTTCGGCCACAAGCTCGGCGAAGCAACTCGTTTAATTGAGCAAGTCGGAGTCGATCGATTGCCAGGTTTAGCGAAGGTGCTAGAAGAGGCAAGACCGCTAGTTGAAGCTAGGAATGAGTTGGTCCATGGTCAGTTATTTAGTGGTGGGCGCTTGGTATCGCGAGCGGGTATGAGGCAGGTTACTTCGCAAGAGATCGAGGACCTCGCTGAAAGTATCTTCACGTGGAAGGAGCGATTATGGGAGCGACACTGCCGAGAGCTGATACCTCTTCTACCTCAGTCTACGTTTAAGAATGGATCATAAGCAGGTAGCCTCCCATCAAGTGGCATCACAGCTATCAATTTTCCCCCGCTTCGCGGCTCCAAAATGGTGCGTGTGCTATGCGTTACGTTTCATAATGAAGATAGTGCCAACGTTCATAGGATTCCTACTTATAGGCTCTGCCTATAGCCAGAGCATTGAGCCTCAAAAGCTGGATTTAGCCACGTTCGGCTCTGCTTACCTACCCATAGTTCGCGCTTACGCAGGATCAGGCGATTTTTCGAGTGATGTTGTACGACGAATAATGTCTCCATATGCATCGATGGAACTCATTATTCAAGAAGAATCTGATCTGACAAAAGTCACTTATGACAAGTCCCTCGTTAAGGGAATAGTTCTATCCGATGGCGAGCCAATATTGGCGATGGAAGTCCATGGATATAGCAGTTACAACATCGTTTGGCTGAATGAAGATTTGATACAGATTACAAACTGGCCAGGCCGTTGCGTAGAAATGCAGACGATTTACAGCGTGCTAGAAGGTAGAGAAATCTATTAGGAAGGATTCCAACATTGCGGTGTATAAAAGTTTTTGTGCGATCAAAGCACGCTTTCATGCATTTTTCTCGAGAAGATCTAAGGTGTCATAGTAGTTTGAAAGAATTTACTCTAAACAACTTACTCTGACACCTTTGATTTCTTAGGCAGTTAAGGAAGTTGAATGCCTTGAATCGCGCTTTGGCGATATCGATCTAGATACGATTCGAGTATTGCGATCAACTCGCGGTCATTGACCTTCCGTAAACTTTGAGAGGTTAAAATTACAGATTTCCCATACAGCAACTCATGAAATTTTCCAGCATGGAATGAGTCTGCAGTCGAACCAGGTTTCAGCTTAATGACGATATAGTGAGCTTTACCCATTCTCGCTGAGGAAACCGATTGTATACCTTGCCAAGGAATTGTACTGCCCAAAATGTATGCACTAAAGGGCTTATAGTGAACGCCTGTACTATCGAGGGTTAAATTTTCCTTAATTTTGAAAATCAGAAAGATCTGCCAAATTTCAATTAAAAATATTGGAGTGCCAATCAACCCGAACAGGATCACACCGGCACTATCCCCTTCTATCGCAAAACCCCATATATAGTACAAGAGCTGCACGCAAATTAGGCCAAGCACAGCAACACAGTATTTCGTGTAATTCGACGATGCACGAATAACTACTGTCTCAATATCGCCCATAAAATAGTATGTCTCAGATTTCCCTCACTACGGGGAAACGACGTTAGAATCTAAGGGGTTGGAATCCTTTGATCGAGCACCTGACCTTTCCCCTGAGTTAGTACCACGCTCTCTAAATCAAAGGGTCAGGTTCCTTGATTTCTTCCCCCTTCTACACCCGAATACGATACCCGCACCATGATATACAGATTGAAGAGCAGGACGAGAAAACTTCCCATTACCTGCACAACAAGCGGGAAACCGGAACTCCCCTGAGCACAAGCACAATACGACACGACCAGGACAAGAGCCTGAACCGGAATACTAGGAAATCATGTTAGGAAACGAACAACAACTTAGGCGCAGATTCGCCTAAGTCATTGAGGGAAATGGGGTGACCGATGGGGCTCGAACCCACGACAACCGGAGTCACAGTCCGGGGCTCTACCAACTGAGCTACGATCACCATTGAACTTTGTCGTCATTTCGGAGTGGTCGGGGTAGAGAGATTCGAACTCCCGACATCCTGCTCCCAAAGCAGGCGCGCTACCAGACTGCGCTATACCCCGATTGGCCTGCTCCGTAATGCAGGGTCGGCATAATACTCACGGCACCTGATTCAGTCAATCATTAAAGTGCAATATCAAGCGAAAATTCAACGCTCTATGCGCCAACTGCTGCCGTCCGCGCCGTCTTCCACCACCACCTTCATGGCCGTCAACTGATCGCGGATTTCATCGGCCCGCGCCCAGTCCTTGCTGGCCCTGGCCTCACGCCGCTGGGCAATCAGGGACTCGATCAGCGCGGCATCCACGTCGCCGCCCTGCCCCTGCAGGAAGGTCTCCGGGTCGCTGTAGAGAATGCCGATGATGTGGCCCAGCTTGATGAGCAGACGACCCAGCTCCGCCGCCGTGTCGGGGCTGGACTCGCGCTGGCGGTTGATCTCGCGCACCAGGTCGAACATCACGCCCAGGGCAACGGGGGTGTTGAAATCGTCGTCCATGGCCTCGCAGAAGGCCTTCTCGAAGCGGCTGTTGACCAGATCCCGCGCGTGCGCCACGTCCAGTCCGCGCAGGGCCGTGTAGAAGCGCTCCAGCGCCACGGAGGCCTGGTGCAGGCCCTGTTCGGAATAATTGATGGGGCTGCGGTACTGGCTGGCGGTCAGCAGATAGCGGATGACCTCGCCGCTGTACTTCTGCAGCACGTCGCGTACGGTAAAGAAGTTGCCCAGAGACTTGGACATCTTCTCGTTGTCCACGCGCACGGCGCCGTTGTGCAGCCAGTAGCGGGAAAAGGGCTTGCCGGTGGCCGCCTCGGACTGCGCAATCTCGTTCTCGTGGTGCGGGAACACCAGGTCGGAGCCGCCGCCGTGAATGTCGAAGGAATCTCCCAGGCAGCAGGTGGACATGGCGGAGCACTCGATGTGCCAGCCCGGTCGGCCATAGCCCCAGGGCGAATCCCAGCCCACCTCGCCGTCCGCTGCGGCCTTCCACAGGGCGAAGTCGCGGGGGTCGCGCTTCAGCTCGCCAATGTCGATGCGGGCACCGGCCAGCAGCTCTTCGGGGTTCTTGTTCGAGAGCTTGCCATAGCCCTTGAACTGGGCCACGGCGTAATACACGTCGCCGTTGCTCACCTTGTAGGCGTAGTCGTCGCGAATCAGCCGTTCGATCAACGCAATGATCTCATCGATGTGCGCAGTGGCACGCGGCTCCACGTCCGGGCGCTGCACATTCAGCGCGGCTTCGTCTTCGTGCGACGCGGCGATGAAGCGTGCGGTGAGATCGGAATACAGCTCGCCGTTTTCCTTCGCGCGGTTCAGAATCTTGTCGTCGATGTCGGTGATATTACGCACATAGGTAAGATCGTACCCACGGTGGCGCAGGTAACGCGCGATCACGTCGAAGGCGACGAACATGCGCGCGTGGCCAATATGACAGTAGTCATAGGTGGTCACCCCGCACACATACATGCGTACCTTGCCCTCTTCCAACGGAGTGAACGGTTCCTTCTTGCGCGTCAGCGTGTTGTATACCTGTAGCACTGGCTTACTCAACCTGAAATCTTGGCCCATGAATCGCGAAGCGTCACGGTGCGGTTAAACACAATACGGTCTGGCGTGGAGTCGTAGCGGTCCACGCAGAAATACCCTTCCCGCTCGAACTGGAAGCCACTCTCGGGGGCTGCCATGCGCAGGCTCGGTTCGGCCTTGCAGCCGCTCAGAACCTGCAGGGAGTCCGGGTTCAGACAATCCTTGTAATCGGCAACGGATTTGTCGTCAGGATTTTCTTTATTGAACAGACGATCGTAAATTCTGACTTCCACATCCACCGAGGCATCCGCCGGCACCCAGTGAATCACACCGGCCACCTTGCGCCCTTCCGGGTTCACACCCAGCGTTGCTGGGTCGTAGCTGCAGATCAGCTCCACGGGCGTGCCGTTGGCATCCTTCACCACCTCGTCGCAGCGGATCACGTAGCCGCCACGCAGGCGCACTTCCGCCCCCAGGCTCAGGCGCTTGTATTTCGGCGGCGGCACTTCTTCGAAGTCGCTGGCGTCGATGTACAGCTCCCTGGCAAAGGGAATTTCGCGGCTGCCCATGGACTCGTCCTTGGGGTGGCACGGCAGCACCAGGGTTTCCTGCTGGTCTGCCGGATAATTGCTCAGCGTCACCTTCAGCGGGCGCAGCACACACATGGCGCGCGGTGCCGTTGTGTCCAGATGTTCACGAATGCTGTGCTCCAGCATGGCCACATCCACCACACCCTCGCTGCGGGCCACCCCGGCGCGATCACAGAAATTCCTAATGGATTCAGGTGTGTAGCCACGGCGGCGCAGCCCGGAAAGGGTCGGCATACGGGGGTCGTCCCAGCCGTTGACATAGCCTTCCGTCACCAGCTCCTTCAGCTTGCGCTTGCTCATGACTGTGTAATTAATGTTCAACCGGGCAAATTCGATCTGCCGTGGCAGCACATAGTCTTCCGCCGGCTGGGTGCTGTTGCTGGCGGCGTGCAGGCTGTCCTTGTCCAGGGTCTGCAGAATCCAGTCGTACAGTGGCCGGTGATCCTCGAACTCCAGCGTGCACAGGGAGTGCGTGATGCATTCCATGGCATCAGAGATGCAGTGGGCATAGTCGTACATCGGGTAGATCGGCCAGGTGTTGCCGGTCTGGTGATGCACCACATGACGGATGCGATAAATCACCGGGTCACGCATGTTGATATTGGGCGAGGCCATGTCGATTTTCGCGCGCAGGCTGTGGGCACCGTCGGGAAATTCCCCGGCACGCATGCGTGCAAACAGATCCAGGTTTTCCTCCACGGAACGGTTGCGATTGGGGCTCTCCCGACCCGGGCTGGTGAGGGTGCCGCGATACTCCCGCGCCTCGTCAGGCGACAGGCTGCAGACATAGGCCTTGCCAGCACGAATCAGTTGCAGGGCAAACTCGTGCAGTGCCTCGAAATAGGAGGAGGCATAGCGAATGTCGCCACTCCAGTGAAACCCCAGCCACTCGATGTCGGCCTTGATGGAATTGATGAACTCCTGGCTCTCTTTCGCCGGGTTGGTGTCATCAAAACGTAAATTACACTGCCCATCATAGCTTTCCGCCACGCCAAAGTTCAGGCAAATGGACTTTGCGTGACCAATGTGCAGGTAGCCGTTCGGCTCCGGAGGAAAGCGCGTCTGAACGCGCCCTTTGTGCTTGCCGCTTGCCAAATCTTGCTCAATAATGTGGCGAATGAAATTCGACGCTGGCGGGGTCATGGAAGCAGCTGCGTTGGGTGTGCCGGGTTTGTCTGAAGCGCTCATGTCGTGGGTTTTCGCTTTCTCACAAGTTGCAAAGCACGTATTATAACCACTCCGCGTGTTTCTCATAAGAGGCGCGTGCCCATTAATCCAAGGTTGTGAAAAATGATTGTCTTTAAAACGAATTACGGTGACATCACGATCGAACTCGATTTCGACAAGGCACCCGTTTCCTCCGCGAACTTCCTGGAATACGCCAAGAGCGGTTTTTACGACAACACCATTTTTCACCGCGTCATCGACAACTTCATGATTCAGGGCGGCGGCTTTGAAAGCGGCCTGGTGCACAAGAACAATGGCAAGCCCATCATCAATGAGGCTGACAACGGCCTGCCCAACGTGATCGGCAGCGTGGCCATGGCGCGCACCTCGGATCCGCACTCAGCCACGTCCCAGTTTTTCATCAATGTGGCCGACAACACCTTCCTGAACCACAAGGGCAAGTCTGCCCAGGGCTGGGGCTATGCCGTGTTCGGCAAGGTCACTGCGGGCATGGAAGTGGTCAACAAGATCAAGCAGTGCCGCACCACGTCAAAATCCGGCCATCAGGATGTGCCGGTTGACGAAATCATCATTACCGCCACCACTGTCACAATGCCGGAAGCAGCACCCGAAAAAGCCACCCAAAAATAACAATGGCTCGTTATGTCTAACGCAGGGAAGACGCTCTTCATATCAGACCTGCATCTGGACGCCGATCACCCGGCGATTACCCGATGCTTTCTGAATTTTCTCCAGAAGGCCAGCGGCTGCGACGCCCTGTATATTCTGGGGGACTTCTTCGAGGTCTGGGTAGGCGACGACGACAGCAGCTCCCTCACCGAAACCGTTGCCAACGCCCTGTTCACCCTGGCCGCCAATGGCACCCGAATCTTCCTGATGCACGGCAATCGCGACTTCCTGCTGGGGCCGGACTACGCCAGCCGCTGCGGCGCCACCCTGCTGGCAGAACCCGCCATCGTGGACTGCTACGGGCAGAAGGTGCTGCTGCTGCACGGCGACAGCCTGTGCACCCGCGACATTGAGTACATGAAATTCCGCAAGATGGTGCGCTCCGAACGCTGGCAGAACGACTTCCTGGAGCGCTCCCTGGTCGAGCGCCACATGATCGCCCAGCAGGCACGCCAGCAGAGCAGGGAAAAGAGTGGCATGAAGGCGTCGGACATCATGGACGTGACCCCGCAGGAAGTGCTCGACCTGCTGCAGGAGAAACAGGTCAATCTCATGATTCACGGCCACACCCACCGCCCGGCCGTCCACACCATCCGCCTGCAGGAACCCATCAACGGCCGCGACGAAGCCGTGCGCATCGTGCTGGGCAGTTGGGATACCAAGGGCTGGGCACTGGAGTTCACCGCCAACGGCTACGATCTCAAGTACTTTCCGCACTGACTGAATCCCCCAGACCACAGCCCGCAACCCACAAGTAGCGCCAACGTCGCTAGCTTCTGAATGAGAAATCAGGAGAAGCTGTCGACCTGCTGGTAGTAGCGGTCGAAATGGGCATCGCACAGCAGGATCAGCTCGCGGTCGATCTGATCTGCCAGGCCCCGCGCGTCGAGATGGGCATAAGCGGGCGAGACGGTGATACCGAAGTCCGCCAGATCGAGTCGTTCCAGCGGCGCCTTCTGCAAGAGGGTGTTGACCCAGCAATAGGGAGAGAGCGCGGCATTCAGCGGCAGGCGAAGCTGAAACATGCCGTCCTTCAGGGCCTGCTCGGAAGTGATGTGAAGCTTGTCCCGCATGATCTGCACGGTGAGGGCTTCGATGCGGCGCAGCACGGACGCCTTCTCCTCGTCCTGATACCCGTTCCAGCGAATCACCTCGAAGGCATAGCGTTTGCAGCCACGGCACACGCGGTCGCCCACCGAGGTGGTGGAGCAGACGCCAATGCAGGGGGTTCGGGTAAGAGCACTTTTCAAAACGGTTACCTGCCGTGATTCCGGCCTTGCGAGAAAGACCCGCCATTATACGGTTCGGGCAGCCCGGTGCTAGAGTTTTCGCGCCTGATCGCCTATAATAGGCGCCCTATTTTACCCGCTTCGCGGTGCACTTCAGCCCGTTTCGAGCTGTGCTTGAGCGACGTGCGCAAGTGCATTGGCAAGCCTCAATCTGCAATGTTTAACCGACCCGATGAATCGCCAGAACTGCCCGCTCATGCGACCAGTTTGTCTTTTTTCGTGCTGTCACTTTTGCTGCCTTACCGTCAACCGACAAGGGGAATGCTGTGTTAGAAGCCTACCGTAAACATGTCGCCGAACGTGCCGAGCTGGGCATCGTTCCGAAGCCACTGGACGCCGAACAGGTGGCCGCTCTGGTGGAACTGCTGAAGAACCCGCCCAAGGGCGAGGAAGACTTCATTCTGGACCTGATCTCCAACCGCGTACCCGCCGGTGTGGACGAGGCCGCCTACGTGAAGGCCGGTTTCCTGTCCGCCATCGCCAAGGGCGAAACCAGTTCTCCCATTATCAACAAGGCGCTGGCTGTGAAACTGCTGGGCAGCATGCTGGGCGGCTATAACATCAGCACCCTGGTGACTCTGCTGGACGACGCCGAACTGGCCCCGCTGGCGGTGAAAGAACTGTCCCATACCCTGCTGATGTTCGACGCCTTCCACGACGTGGACGAGCGCGCCAAGGCGGGCAATGCCCACGCCAAGGCCCTGCTGCAATCCTGGGCGGACGCCGAGTGGTTCATCAGCAAGCCGGAACTGCCGAAGGTGCTGACCGTTACTGTCTATAAAGTGCCCGGCGAAACCAACACCGACGATCTGTCGCCTGCGCAGGACGCCTGGTCACGCCCCGATATTCCCCTGCATGCGCTGGCCATGTACAAGATGCCGCGCGAAGGCGTGACCAATGCCGCCGAGCAGATTGAAGAACTGAAACAGAAAGGCCACCCGGTGGCAATGGTGGGCGACGTCGTCGGCACCGGTTCCTCGCGCAAGTCCGCCACCAACTCCGTGCTGTGGAACATCGGCAACGACATCCCCTATATTCCGAACAAGCGTGATGGCGGCGTGTGCATCGGCGGCAAGATCGCCCCGATCTTCTTCAACACTATGGAAGACGCGGGCGCCCTGCCCATCGAATGCGACGTGGACGCGCTGAACACCGGCGATGTGATCGACATTTACCCCTACGAAGGCAAGATTACCCGTCACGGCAGTGACGAAGTCATCAGCACCTTTGAACTGAAAACTGACGTGCTGCTGGACGAAGTGCGCGCCGGCGGCCGTATTCCGCTGATCATCGGTCGCGGCCTGACCGACAAGGCCCGCACCGCACTGGGCCTGGAGCATTCCAAGGTGTTCCGCCTGCCCTTCTCCGCCCAGGATTCCGGCAAGGGCTTCACGCTGGCGCAGAAGATCGTGGGCAAGGCCTGCGGCGTCAAGGGCGTGCGCCCGGGCAGTTACTGCGAGCCGAAGATGACCACCGTGGGTTCCCAGGACACCACCGGCCCGATGACCCGCGACGAGCTGAAAGACCTGGCCTGTCTCGGCTTCTCCGCCGACCTGGTCATGCAGTCCTTCTGTCACACGGCCGCGTATCCGAAGCCCGTGGACATCGAGACCCAGCACACGCTGCCCGACTTCATCCAGACCCGTGGCGGCGTCGCCCTGCGTCCGGGTGACGGCATCATCCACTCCTGGCTGAACCGCATGCTGCTGCCCGACACTGTCGGCACCGGCGGTGACTCCCACACCCGTTTCCCGATTGGCATCTCCTTCCCGGCCGGTTCCGGCCTGGTGGCCTTCGCGGCCGCCACTGGCGTAATCCCGCTGGACATGCCCGAATCCGTGCTGGTGCGCTTCAAAGGCGAAATGCAGCCCGGCATCACCCTGCGTGACCTGGTGAACGCCATTCCCTACGCGGCGCTGCAATCCGGCGACCTGACCGTGGAGAAGAAGGGCAAGAAAAACATCTTCTCCGGCCGCATCCTCGAAATCGAAGGGCTGCCGAATCTGAAGGTGGAGCAGGCATTCGAGCTGTCCGACGCGTCCGCAGAACGTTCCGCTGGCGGCTGCACCATTCGCCTGGGCAAGGAACCGATCATCGAGTACTTCAAATCCAACGTCACCCTGCTGCGCTGGATGATCAGCGAAGGCTACGGCGATGCCCGCACCCTGGAGCGTCGTGCACGCGCCATGGAAGAGTGGCTGAAAGATCCGCAACTGCTGGAACCGGATGCCGACGCGGAGTACTTCAAGATCATCGAGATCGACCTGAACGAGATCAAGGAACCGCTGCTGGCCTGCCCGAACGACCCGGACGACATCAAGCCGCTGTCCGAAGTCCAGGGCACCAAGATCGACGAGGTGTTCATCGGTTCCTGCATGACCAACATCGGCCACTTCCGCGCAGCGAGCGAAGTGCTGAAGCAGGTGAAGGGTGGCATCCCGACCCGTCTGTGGGTGTCACCGCCCACCAAGATGGACCAGCACCAACTGGTGGAAGAAGGCGTCTACAGCGTGTTCGGCGTATCCGGTGCGCGCACCGAGATGCCGGGCTGCTCGCTGTGCATGGGCAACCAGGCACGTGTGGCACCGAAGTCCACCGTAGTCTCCACTTCTACGCGCAACTTCCCCAACCGTCTGGGCGAAGGCGCCAACGTGTTCCTGGCCTCCTCTGAACTGGCAGCCGTCAGCTCGGCACTGGGTCGCATTCCGACCATGGAGGAATACCTGGGCTACATGAAGAACGTGGACACAATGGCCGACAACATCTACCGCTATCTCAATTTCAACGAGATCAAGTCCTATATGGAAGCGGCAGAAAAAGCCAAGACCATCCCGTTGGTGAATGTGCGCGACGTGGCGTAATTCTCCTTTCCGGAAAAAAAAAAGCCAGCCCCTTTTCGGGGGCTGGCTTTTTTGTTTAAACTGCCTGTACTCCGTATTACGAACTGCACAGGGATGTGCGCTGTTTGGCGTGTCCTGACTGGTTCATCTCCCGCCCGGAGCGTCCTTACGGAGTCTTTATCACTTCAAACTCTTCGCAACGACCTCGTACACGTCCTTGGAGAGATCCTTTTGTGCGGCGATGCGCTGCAGTTGCTCGCGCATCAATTGCTGTCGCGTGAAATCGTATTTCTTCCAGCGCGTCAGCGGCGTCAGTTGTCGCGCAGCGATCTGCGGGTTCAGGGCGTTCAGTTCGATGATGCGGTCGGCGAGAAATTCGTAACCAGCGCCGGACACATCGTGGAAGTGCAACGGGTTCTGCGCACAGAAGGCGCCGACCAGTGCACGCACCTTGTTGGGATTGCGAATGGAGAACGCCGGGTGTGACATCAGGCGCTTCACACGATCCAGTGCGCCAGGCAGCACGGCGCTGGCCTGAATACTGAACCATTGATCCACCACCAGCGCCTCGTCCTGCCACTTGTCGTAGAACGCTGCCAGTGCCGATTCGGTGACACTCTCGGCCTCCGGCATTGGACAGTTGACCAGCAGGCGCAGCGCGGCACCCACGTCCGTCATGTTGTCCGCCTGCTCAAACTGGTTCTGGCAGGCCTGCAGCCAATGCAGGTTCTCCGTGCGCAGCAGATAGGCGAGACAGGTGTTCTTCAGTGCACGGCGTGCGATACCCGCCGCATCGGCACGATAGGGTTCCGGCGCGGCATTCAGCTCAAAGAGCGTGGCGAATTTTGCACTGAGAGAATTGGCGATCACGTCGGCGGCGAATTCGCGCACGGCATGAATGCCAGCCACGTCAATCTCGTCCGCCTGCTCTGCCAGATAGGCCTCGGAGGGCAACGCAAGCAATTGCGCCACCATCTCCTTGTCCTGCTCCACGCCATTGCGCGACTTGTCGATGCTGGCCTGCACGATGGCATCGAAGGCCGTGATGACCCGCGGGTCGAGCACCAGGCTGCGGGAGTTCTGATAATCGCGCAGCAGTTCTTCCAGCACTTCCACGAACAGTTGCTGCGCCGCATTCCAGCGGTTGAAGCCGTCGGTGTCGTGCGTCATCAGGAACAGCAGCTCATCCCGGGTGTAGGGAAAGCTCAGTTTTACAGGTGCAGAGAAGCCACGAAACAGAGATGGGACGGGTTTCTCATCCACGCCGATAAAGACAAAGTCCTGCGTCTTGCCGCTCAGATGCAGTACACGCTCGCTGCTCTCACCGCCTTGCTCGCCTGCCAGGGTCAGCGTGAGCTCGTGTCCCTGACGGTCCAGCAGCCCCATGCGCAGAGGCATCAGGTTCGGCAGTTTCTCCGGCTGCTCCGGCGTCGGCGGGCAGGATTGTTCGACATGCAGGGTGTAGGTGCGCTTGTCAGCATCGAAGCTGTCGGTGATGCGCACCTGCGGCGTTCCCGCCTGGGAATACCAGCGGCGGAACTGGGTGAGATCCACGCCACTCGCGTCTTCCATGGCGCGCACGAAATCGTCTGTGGTCACCGCTTGTCCGTCGTGCCGCTCGAAATAGAGATCGCTGCCACGACGGAAGGCGGCCTCGCCAATCAGCTCCTTGATCATGCGCACCACTTCTGCGCCCTTCTCGTAGATGGTGAGCGTGTAGAAGTTGGAGATTTCCATATAGGAGTCGGGTCGCACGGAATGCGCCATGGGGCCGCCATCTTCGGCAAACTGTGCGGTGCGCAGGAAGGTCACGTCGTCGATGCGCTTGACGGTGCGCGAGCCCATGTCCGAGGAAAACTCTGCGTCGCGGAACACGGTGAAGCCTTCCTTCAGGCTCAACTGGAACCAGTCGCGGCAGGTCACACGGTTGCCCGACCAGTTGTGGAAATACTCGTGCGCCACCACGGCTTCTACGCGCTGGAAAGCCTTGTCGGAAGTCGTGGCGGGATTGGCCAGCACACAGGAGGTGTTGAAAATATTCAGGCCCTTGTTCTCCATCGCGCCCATGTTGAAATCATCCACCGCCACGATCATGAAGATGTCCAGATCGTACTCTCGGCCGAATACCTGTTCATCCCAGGCCATGGCATTCTTGAGCGACTGCATGGCGTGGTCGCATTTGTCCTGGTCCTTGGCCTCAACAAAGATCTGCAGCGTGATCTCGCGCTCGGAACAGGTAATGAAACGATCTTCCACACACACCAGATCCCCGGCGACCAGCGCAAACAGATAGCAGGGTTTGCGGAACGGGTCTTCCCAGGTGACCCAGTGACGCCCGCCCTCCTCCTTGCCGCGCTCGATGGCATTGCCGTTGGACAGCAGAATGGGATACCGGGCCTCTTCCGCGACTACGGTAGTAGTGAACTTCGACATCACATCGGGCCGGTCGAGGTAATAGGTGATCTTGCGGAAACCTTCCGCCTCACACTGGGTACAGAACATCTTCTTCGACTTGTACAGTCCTTCCAGGCTGGTGTTCTCCTGGGGTTTGATGCGTGTGACACAGGACAGTTCAAAGGTGGCACCGTTCTCGTCCACTGCCTTTGGCAGTTCCAGAATGGTCAGGCTCTCGTCTGCCAGCAGATAGGCCTGCGGTGGCAGCACCTGGCCGTCGATGGACACACTCTCCAGCACCATGTCCTGACCGTCCAGCACCAGCGGGCCGTTGCTGTGATCGAAGTAGGCCGGGTTGCGGCGCATGCGCAGACGCGAGATGACCCGCGTCGCGTCCTCGCCAAGCTCGAAACGCAGCGCGGTGTCGTCGATCAGGAAGGCCGGAGCCTGGTAGTCCTTGAGATAAATGGTTCTGGGCTGGGCGTCTCTCATAATGGGTCCTTCGTCTGTTCTGTGGTCGTCGTTCTTTTATCGCCTGCAGAGCAGGCTCCTACGTGAATAGTTCCAGGTTGTACCCGGCAAAACGGCGCAGGTTGATCACGCCGGTGTCGAAAATCAGATACTGCCCCTTGATGCCGAGCAGTGTGCCTTCCACATCCGGTGCTGTATCAAAATTGAAGGAGTTGATCTTCTCCGGGTAGGACAGCACGGGGTATTCGATCTGAACCGGGTCGATGCCGCTCAGCACGCTGATGGCGTGAAAGCCGAAGCGCTGCTGCAGATCGTCGATATCCTTGCGGCATTCGCCGACCAGGCGGTCTCTCTCGGCAAACAGGTCCGTGGCCTGATCGCTGCCCTTGAGCATGTCGCGCCAGTTGGTCTTGTCCGCCACGTGCTGCTTGAACAGCACTTCCAGGCTGCCGGACTGCAGGCGGCTGCGCACCCGGATGATCGCCAGCGCCTGCACGGCGCCCTGATCGATCCAGCGCGTGGGAATCTGCGTGGCGCGGGTAATACCCACCTTCACGCCAGAGGAGTTAGCCAGATAGACGATGTGATCCTGCATGCAGAACTCCTCGCCCCACTCCGGCTCACGACAGGTGCCAAGGTCGTAGTGGCACTTCTCCGGATGGATGATGCAGGAATCGCACTGCGCCAGTGTCTGAAAACAGGGGTAGCAATAGCCCTGATTGAAACTCTTGCTGGTGTTGCGGCCACAGTGCACGCAGTTGATCTGCCCCGTGTAGCGCAGGGCAATCTGTTGCCCCAACAGGGGATTGAGGGGCACCCGGGCATCGCCGATAGGCAGGGAATAGGCGACGGGCGCCTCCAGCCGGGTACTCATTTTGCGGATGGGTCCGCGCGCTGCTGAATTCACTCTTGTATCCTTCTCAGTGCCGGGTGTGGCCGTCCTGCCCCACCCAGGTCATGGGGGCGGGCTCGCTCTCGCACGCGCCTCCTTCTTCATGATGATGTGAGGGCCCCTGGCCATTGTTCAAGCCGCTGGTATCGATAAAGCCGATCCGCTGGTCCTCGCGCAGATGCCGCGCCTCGTAGGCAATGATGGCCTGCATGCAGTGCTCCACCTGCTCCTGGCTGAGACGTTCACCGTTCGCCCAGCGGCCGGTTTCCACCGCCGTTTTCAGGTTCTCGTGAATCTCGGGCGTGATGCTGTTGATCAGGGACTCCAGGGAGTCGGGTTTCTCTGTCATGGTTCAAATTCCGTGTTTTCTTGACGCTCAGCGCCGCAGTTTGCTTATACCCGCCGTCAGCAGGCCTGCAATCATGCCCGCCACCAGCCCGCCCACGTGGGCCGCGCTGGCAATCCACGACGAGGCCAGCACCTCCATCAGTACCAGCGCCAACAGCAGTACCCCGATCATCGCAGGGGGAAGACGCAGGCGTCCATACGGCATCACCAGTTGCCACATCCAGATATAGCCCAGCAGGCCATAGACCACACCGGACAGGCCCCCGAAGTTGGGTGTGAGCGTCCACAGGTACTGCGTGGCATTGGAGAAAAAGGCAATCCACAACACGACCACCAGATACAGCAGGCTCGACTGGGTGCGCTCGATCATGCGCCCGAATTGCCATATCCACAGGCTGTTGAAGACGATGTGAATAGCCCCGAAATGCAGCAGCACGGGTGTCAGGGTCTGAATGAACAGCCGCATGCTGTCGATCTGCCCCAGCAATTGCAGCACGGCAGAACTGCCGGGATTGATCACAAAGGCAGGATAGAAGAAATCGCGCACCGGTTGCAGATCGCTGCCCAGAGAACTGACCAGGGCAACGATGACGGCCGCCAGAATCAGCAGCATGGTCACGGGCGCCATCAGGAAGGCGGCAGCCATTTCACGCAGGAGGCGGGAGAACGGGAAATAGGCGCCCAGACTGCCGTTACCGGGAGCCGGGTCGGCGATCACGCCCTCCTCCCGCAATTGCTCCCAGCGTGCCAGCGCCTGCACCACCTTGTCGGCGTCATCCTGAGTGTTCACCCAGATGACCTGGGAACCGGACTCCTCGTTGACGCGGAACTGGATGCCGTATTCGGCAATCGCCGCCAGCGGCCCGCGCAGGTCCACGCCCGCGTCCAGCACAGCGGCCCTAATCATCCGCGCGCCCCAGACGATTGCCCCAGCCCAGCTTGCTACGGCAGGTCTGGTAGAAGTTGTAGTCCAGCGGATGCACCAGACGCAGTGCCCCGGGGCGTTTGCGTACGATCAATTCATCACCGGGGTGTGCCTCAAAGCCGGTGGAACCGTCACAGCCTACCTGGGGAATGATGGAGCGCTGCTTGCCTACCACGACGCGAATGATGCTGTCGGCGTCTACCACCAAAGGACGGCTGCCGAGGGAATGGGGATACATCGGCACCAGCACCAGTGCGTTGAGGCTGGGATGCATGATGGGCCCGCCGGCAGACAGCGCATAGGCGGTGGAGCCCGTGGGGGTCGCCACGATCAGGCCGTCAGACTGCTGGCTGTGCACGAACTGTTCGTTGATGAAGAGCTCGAACTCGATCATGCGGGCCGAGGTACCCGGATGCAGCACCACGTCATTGAGGGCCGCACCGGTCTCTACCACCTTGCCGGCACGGCGCAGCTCGCACTCGATGAGAAAGCGGCGCTCCTCGGTGTAGCGGCCCGCGAGAATGTCACGCAGGCGGGCCTCGATTTCATCAGGAAGGATATCGGTCAGGAAGCCCAGGCGCCCGCGGTTCACGCCCAGCACCGGGACATCGTGCTCGGCCAGCATCTGCGCCGCGCCCAGCATGCTGCCATCGCCCCCCACCACAATCACCAGATCGCACTGGGCGGCGAGACGGTCGCGGTCCATCAGCTCGAAGGATTCCCCTTCCAGCAGTTGCCCGCTGACCTGATCCACCAGCACCTTGAGCCCGAGGGACTTCAGCACCCCGCCCAGGCTGCGCAGGGAATCCACCACGCCCGAATGGCCGGGCCGGCCGACCAGACCAATGCGTTTAAAAGCCGACATAGTACGCTCGCTGCCAGGATTGTTTGAGCACGCAGGCAGGAAGCCCGCGCAGCAGTCAAATTCTGCGCGCAGTATAGCAGACCAGGCAGGAAAGCATTATGGCGTGATGTCGAGGCTCAGCGGCTCCGCGGTGTAGATCACCTCGCCGCTGGCCGGGGTGCTGTAGGCGATGAAGATCTGCAGGCGACGGTTCACGAACTCCTCGCCCAGGCTCGCCGCGTTGACGATCTGCAGGTATTCCACCGGCGCCAGTGCCGCTGCCGGACGGAAGGAATGCAGGCCGGCAAAACTGCCGTCCCACTCACGGATCACGCCCTCGGCATCCAGTTGCACGAAGTGTTCTCCGTCCAGCGTGGCCAGCACGTACAGCATCCCCTGCTGGCCAACGTGGCGGGAATCCACGAACAGGCTGAGGTTGATGTCCACGGCATCACTCGGACGCACTTCGGACACATAGCTCAAGCCCTTGTCCACACTGGCTGCCAGCGCGATGCGGGCATCCGTCGGCGTGCCCGTCAGGGTGGCGAGGGAACGACTGGGCAGATAGGGCACGCGCGTCGGGTAATACAGCGCTACCTGGTGACGCGTGATATTGAGGGCGCGCACGGCATCGGCACTCTCCGTCTGCCCCGCCGCAATGCCGCAGGGCTGGCCGAGGCAGTCGAGCAGCGGGCTGGAGAAGCGCGGCAGACGCACCGTGGTGCCGAAGGCGCCCGGGTAGGCCATCACCGTAGTGAAACGTCCGTCCACGCCATAGCCAGTCGCAAAATCGAAGGTGCCCCCAAAGCCGTCTTCGCGATGGGAATGGGTCAGGCCCATGTTGTGCCCAAGCTCGTGGGCGACCACGGCGCTGACCGGGCAATCGATGGCGATATTGGAATAGGCGTAGACCTTCTCGTTGGAGGAGCTGAGATCTCCCTGGGTCTGATAGCCCCCGAGATTGGCGAGCCCGCAGCGATCACTTTCCGCCCCCTGGGGCCGGAACAGCATGACGAGATCAGCCCCGTAGGTGTTGCGCAACGACGCCAGATTGGCAAAGGCCGGGTCGGACTGTTTGGTGAGCGCATCAAGAGCCGTGTCCATGCTGGCGCTGTCGCTGTAGTTCACCTGGCCGTGATACACGGGGCGCAGGGTGACGCGCACGCCGCTGTCGACGTAAATCTGGTTGGCAATGGCAATGAGCTGGTTGATGCGGGTCTGCGCCTGCCCCTTGTACAACGCGTTGGCTCCGGGGGTGTACAGGGCCATCACATCGATGACCGAGTTCTCGGAGCTGGCAGACGCGGCATCCTGCGGATTGGTGCCCAGCAGCGATTCGTTGAAATCACTGATGCCGTCACCGTCGGAATCCAGCACCACGTCTTCCACCACCGGAATAATAGCGTCACTGCGCACCTCCCCCACCAGGGCCGTGCTGATCACGTTGGGTTTGGAGGCCACACTGGTCTGCACCCGGTACTGCACCGACTTGCTCTCGCCCACCGCAAAATTGCCCATGGCACACTGCAGCACGCGCTGCCCGGAAAGCAGGCCCTGCTGACAATTGCCCGGGGCGCTCACCAGCGTGGTGTTTTCCAGCACGAAATACAGATTCAGGGTCAGCGCATCGTGGCGCTCTGCGCTGGTATTGCGCATCACCACCGTGATGTCGGCCACGCCTCCGCTGATCACGCTGCCACTGGTCTGCTGGGTGATCTGGAAATTGGCGTTGGTGATGCCACTGTTGCGGGCCTCATGGACAGTGGGCAAGGCAGAACCAAGCGTCAGTGGCATGCTGATGGGCGCGGTTTCGGGGCGCAGCGGCGGCCGCTGCGGAATCAGGTAGTCACGGTTCAGTCGAGCCGCGCTCAGCGCACGCGCCTGATACAGCCAGCCCCTGTAATCTCCCTGGGGAGCCTCACGGCTCGCATCGAACTGCCACACCTCGGTGCCGATCTCGATGTAGGCAAAGACGCCCAGTGGACTGACGGTGAGCACGAAGGGCCCCGACTCCTCACTGCCCAGAAGTCGGCCTGTGAAACTGGTGTCGCCATTGACGAGATGATCGACGCGGGTCACCAGAATCTGCTGCGGGGCAGAGTTGCTGGCAGCGGGCACCTGGATGACACTGCCTTCGCCCAGGCCAGACAGAATCCCGTCCCGCACCACTATAGAGGCAGATTCCTCACCAAAGCTGGGTTGTTCCGGCCAACCGGAGCTCGCCTGTTCATAGGCCCACAGAGACTCTTCCTGCGCGTGAAGGGCAACAGACGGCAGCAGGCAGACGAGCGCGCAGCACAGCCAGCGGCCTGCCTGGCGGCACAGTCGTGACGTATCGCTTGCTGTCACTATGCTCATGTTCGTGCTCATGTCTGGCCCCGGAAAGCCCAGGATTGGGAACGCAAAAGTGACCAAAAAACAGTCAGCAAAATGCAATGTGGGAAAATTTACCACATTTGTTTTGCCGCTACCATATCTGTCTGTTTATTGAGGAGATACTGAAGAAAGGGGCTCGCAGGCAGAAAGCCCGCCGGTATGCACGGCGATCAGCTCACTCCCGCAAGGCCAGCGCCCCTCCTCTATCAGGCGATACAGCGCCAGCATCAGCTTGCCGGTGTAGACAGGTTCCAGCGGAATTCCCGTGCGCCGCCCGAAGCCTGAAATAAAATCCAGCAACTGCGGCGTGCTGCGGGCATAGCCGCCACAGTGGAAGCGGGTTTCAATCTGCCACGCGCAGGGATCGCTCTGCCCCAGCGCCTGCAGCCAGTGCCCGACCTGAGGGCTTAACGTGTCTTCGCCCCGCAGCACTGAGATGCCCAGCGCCGTGGCGGACCTCGGAAGCGCAAGCAGCATGCCTGCCAGCGTCGCCGCCGTGCCGCAGGCCAGGGCCACGGTTACGGATCGATCGTCCAGCCCGAGAAGAGGCACGATGTCAGCACAGCCGCGCACGCCGTCGAGGTTGCTGCCCCCTTCGGGAATCAGATGAAAGCGGCCAAAACGATCATGCAGTTGCGAGATAAACGCCGATTCGTGTTTGCGCCGATAGTCGCTGCGCGAGACATGATGCAGCACCATGCCGGCATCAGCACATCGCTGCAGCACAGGGCTTGGTGAAGCACTCGCCTCGCCGCGCACCACGCCAATGGTGCGCAGGCCGCTGAGTCGCCCGGCCTCCGCCAGGGCCAGCAGATGATTGGACCAGGCGCCGCCAAAACTCAGCAGCGTGTCCTCCCCTGCCGCCTGCGCGGCGCGAAGATTGTCCTTGAGCTTGAACCATTTGTTGCCGCTGATCTGGGGATGAATGCGATCCAGGCGCAGCACGCGCAGGCGAATGCCCCGGGCCTGCAGCCAGGGATCATCTACCGTTTCCAGCGCTGACACACAGGCGAGCATGTCTTCCAGCGCATGCATCGACAGTTCCGAACGGGCAGCGTCAGATTCAGGCATTGCCCGTCTCTGTCAATCTGTACTCATTGATCAGAAACATGACGACAGGCAACAAGGGGAGAAACAGGCGATACTCATTGGGCATGGCAATGACACAAAGCGTCAGCGCATAGGCCAGCAGGGTGACAAAGACACCGCGATAATGATTCCACGCCCACCGGCTCCAGAGCCGAATCGGTCCCGCATAGATCAGCAGCACCGCCAGCAGGAAGCCAGTCAACGGCGCCCGGATCACCCATCCTTCGCTCAGGTTGCGCATCAGCATGAACACTTCACTGAAGTACTCGGCATCGGCAAACACTATCCGGCTCAACACAAACTGCATGCCTGCCGGAATGGCGAGCATGCAGAGAGCCAGGGGAATCGACGGCCTGATGAGCAGCACGGCCACAACCGCATATAACATGCCGACGTCGGCACGGCTGGCACTGCCGAAAAACAGTGCAACCAGCAAAAGCGCCATATCTCGCACACTTCCCGAGCGGGCAAGAAGTATGGCCTGCAGCATCAGCAGGGACATACACAGAATGAACGCACTGACGGGTCTGTAACCGTCAAACATCAGATAGGGGTAAATCAGGAACAGAATCCAGACAAGCGCAGACCCATCTTTCAGGGAGAACATCCGCCTGAGCAACAGCACACTGCAAAACAGCGCACTGGCATCGAACAGGACAATCGGAACACTGAGGCTGAGATCGTCACCCAACAGGGCATGCAATCCCCCGCTCATCGCCCGCAGCAACAAATAGGGAAGTATCCGATACTGATCCGGTGCCCTGCCCTCCAGTTGCAGAATCGCATCAAGAATCGGCAGGGCAAAGTCTTCGATGGGCAGCACATGAATCCGGTAGGACGCCCAGGCCGCATACAGGGCAGCGAGCGCGTAGGCCAGCCCCACTTTGAAGGTGTGGTATTTGATTTTGTTTTCCTCCACATCAGACATTGAGACAGGGCAGAAGCAGGCAGCGCGCAAGTGCTGTGATGCACAAAGCATGCAACGCAAAACCGCCATGAAACGGACTGAGCCTAGCAGCCTGAACATCAGGCACTCAAGAAGAAAATTGCTTGGGGTGAATCGTATGCAGGAACAGCAGGAGGGGAAAGTAGTGGCGGACCGGACGGGACTCGAACCCGCGACCTCCGGCGTGACAGGCCGGCATTCTAACCGGCTGAACTACCGGTCCACGTAACAACTACTTTAGAGAACTGCTTACAGAACCCAGAAGAAATCTGGTGGGTGTTGAGGGATTTGAACCCCCGACATTCGCCTTGTAAGGGCGACGCTCTACCAACTGAGCTAAACACCCGTTCTCTTGGGTGACGCGCATTTTACTGATCTGAGGGGGCATGTCAATAAGTTTTCTTACAGAAGTCACATCGGGAAAAGCGTGGAAAATCAGCGCTTGACGAAGCGCCCCGCAAGCTGTTATCGCCCCTACTTGCTCAGGTGCTGATAGGAGCCGTCCCAGTCCTCGGGCGGCTCATGCTCACGCAGCGCGTCGATGCGCTCAAGGTACAGCGTGTACAGTCTTGTTTCCGGCTCCAGCTCATGCAAACGGGCAAACTTCTGCTGCGCCCCATCCCAGTCCTTCGCAAAATAGCACTCCAGTGCCTCGTGGTATTGCGCCACCCGCTCCTGCAGCGCGGCGCTGGCATCGGCAAGCGGACACAGCGGTTCGTAGGCGTTTACGGCCTGGTCCTTGCCCTTTACCTTGACCTTGTCGATCAGGCGGCACAGATAGCCCTCAAGACCCTCGTAGGTTTCCTCTCCGATAAGCAGCTTGAGCCCGTAGAACTTGGTCAGCCCCTCCAGGCGGGAGCCCAGGTTCACGGCGTCGCCCAGCACCGTATAGGCTCGGCGGTAGACCGATCCCATGTCGCCGACGTTCATCATGCCGGTGTTGATGCCGATGCCGATCTTGATGGGCGGAAACCCCTTCTTGGGAAACTCCTCGTGCAGCTCATCAAGTTTTGCCAGAATCTCCAGCGCAGAGGCCACCGCGTTGCCGCGATGCTGGGGGTCCTCCAGGGGCGCGCCCCAGAAGGCCATGATCATGTCCCCCACATATTTGTCCACGGTGCCGTTGTGATCGAAGATGATGGAGGTGACCGGCGTGAAGAATTCGTTCAGTAGTTGCTTCAATCCGGAAGCCGTCAGAGCCTCCGAGACGCTGGTGAAATCCCGGATGTCGGCAAACAGCACCGTCATTTCCCGGCTTTCCCCGTCAAAACTGTAGGCATCGGGATCTGCCAGCATGGCGTCAATGTGGGCCGGTGGCACATATTGGTCGAACATGCCCTTGATGGTCTTGCGCGTCAGGCGTTCGCTGAGGAAGCCATAGGCGGTGTTGACCACACTAAGAGCCAGAATGAGCGCCAGCACCAGGGTCAGCGACAAATCCATGTGGGACTGGGCCCACAGCTCGAAGTTCGCCCACACCGCTGCCACCACCAGGGCGAGCGCGGCCACTCCCAGCATGGCGGGCCCCAGCAGCGGCAGCACGACGCTGAGTATCACGCCCCCCACCACCAGAATGACCAGAATGGCACCGTCTTCCCACACCGGCTTGTAGGGGAAGACCGAATCTGAATTGCGCTGCAGCGAATCCATGGCCCCCTGCAGCGTACTCTGGCTGCCGGCGTCGATTTCCTGCACCACAAAGGAGTCCAGAATGGCGTTGAGAATATTGGCGTGGACTTCCACCCCGGGGTACACCGCCTCCAGGGGCGTGGAACGCAGGTCGAACATGCCGGTAGCGGTGGTGCCCACCAGCACCAGTGCATTCTCCAGCACTTCTCGGTCCACCGTGCCGTTGAGCACGTCGGTAGCAGAGACATAGGGATATTCACCACGCCCGCTCAGCACGGAGGGGCCGACATAGGGCACCAGCACCTGGGCACGGGCATCGGTCGCCAGCTCGTACTGGCCCGCGTTGCGTCCCACGCGAATCCCCTCCACCTGCTCCACGTCGCCCAGGGGATACGTGACCAGTTCAAAGGCATCCTCGAAGTAGTACAGGCGCGCCATCTCCAGTGCCAACGTCGGATAGAGGGCATTCTTGTAACGCACCACCAGAGGCACGCGGCGGATAATGCCGTCCACATCAGGAAGCTGGTTCATGATGCCGGCACCGGAGGCGACGGATTGCAGGGCGGGGATATTGGCGGTGAAGCCGGCCATTTCCTGCAGGCGCACCTGATCGGCCACCCGGGGATCGATTGAGACAATCGACGGCGGCAACTGACCGTACTCCACCTGCTCCACCGGATTGAAGGAGACTGCCAGCACCACGTCCATGGCCGGGTTGGCGATGGCGTTGGCCATATAGGCATCAGCGTCGAGTACCGTCTCGATCTCTTCCATCCGCCCCACGAAATCCTCTTCCAGGCTGTTCCTGTCCACGCGGCGCAGCAGATCCTGCATGGCATTGCGTTGCGGCTCGGGGAAGGTGACGTCGAAGCCGGTAACGATGACGCCGTAGTCGGTCAGCCGCTCCACCAACTGGCCAACCTTGAAGCGATCCCAGGGCCACTGCCCCTCTGCCTGCAGGCTGCGCTCGTCGATATCGACAATAACAATCTTGTTCTCCGGGTTCTTCACCGGCTTGGGCATGAGGTTGAAGCGCTGGTCGTAAAGGAGGTTGTCCAGGCGATCAACAAGGGTGCCGACGCCTGCGGGCGGAATCACGTGAATCCAGCACACCAGCAGGGTCACCAGCAGACCCAGTGCAATGGGCAGCCGCCGCCCCTTGAGAAGGAAGCGCTTGAGTCCCGTCAGTGTGGTGCTGGCTGTCATGGTGATGAGGCAATGCCTGAAGGCCGTTGGGAAGGACGCAGTATAAGGCAATCACCCTGTACTTGAAACGCAAGTCCCGGTACCATGGCCGCCCGGTTCGCGCGGGTCTTTCGCGTCACCGGTATCCATTGCCACTGCACCGGTTTCCCCATGGAAATATTCAAGGAATTCAATTTCGAGGCGGCTCACCGTCTGCCCAATGTGCCTGCGGGCCACAAGTGCGCGCGGCTGCACGGCCACTCCTTCCAGGTGCGCATCTACGTGGCGGGGCCAGTAGGCTCGGAGAGTGGCTGGGTAATGGATTTCGGCGACATCAAGGCCGCCTTCAAGCCCATCTGGAATCAGCTCGACCACTATTACCTGAACGAGATACCGGGGCTGGAGAATCCCACCAGCGAGAACCTGGCAGTGTGGATCTGGGAAAAACTGAAGCCCACGCTGCCCGAGCTCAGCCGCATCGAGATTCGCGAGACCTGCACCAGCGGCTGCGTCTACACCGGCCCTGTCGCTCAGTAGTCCATTGCAGCGCTAGCGTTGCTCGAAATGCTCCGGTAACAGTGACTCGTCTGCAAGGGCCGCAAGGTTTACAGGCAAACGCTCCGCAATCAGCCGCTTGCAGGCCATGAACTCCTTGGCCCGGTTCACGCAGTCCGCCGCAATCATGCGATCGCCCCGCATATAGAACACCGACAAGCCCTCACTGCCCACGGCAGCAGGGTTGCCCCGCACCACTTCGTGCTCATGCTCCAGGCGCAGCCCTGCACTCTGCAGCTTGCAATCGTACTGATCGGACCAGAACCAGGGCAAGGAGTCATATACCACCCGCTGCCCACAGAGATTCGCCGCCGCAATCCGCGCCTGGTCCAGCGCGTTCTGCACGGATTCCAGTCGCAGGCAACGGCCATAGCGCGCGGACGGAAACTGCGCACAGTCGCCAGCAGCCACAATATCGGGGTCCGAGGTCCCCATATAGCCATCAACAACGATGCCGTTGCCAATCTCCAGCCCGGCCTCAGCAGCCAGCGCAGTTTCCGGTTCCACGCCAATACCCACGATCACCAGATCGGCCTCCAGCACCGTGCCATCGGCAAAGGTCAGCACCAGCGTCTCTTGCTCCCGCTCAATTTCCGTCACGCTGGCATGGGTCATCACCTTTACGCCACGGCTCTCGTGCAGCAGACGAAAATAGTCGGAAATGGTGGGGCTGGCGACGCGCTGCAGAAGACGTTCGGCTGCCTCGGCCACGGTGACCTGCATGCCTTGCTCAGTCATCACCGCCGCCACTTCGAGACCAATATATCCACCCCCGATCACGACTGCGCGTTTACCTGCCGCCATGAGCTGACGAATGGCGGTGACATCGTCCGCCTGGCGCAGCGTGTAGACACCAGGCAGCCCCTCCGCCACGGGAAGGCGACGCGGTGTTGCACCGGTGCACAGTGCCAGCTTGTCATAGTGCAGCACCTCGCCGCTGGCAAGCTGCACACACTTGTCTGCACGATCGAGCGACACCACCCGCTCGCCCAGACGCAATTCAATCTGGTTGTTGCTGTACAGCAGTTCCGGGCGCAGCAGAATGCTCTCCAGAGACCGCTCACCAGCCAGCACAGCCTTGGACAGCGGTGGACGATGATAGGGAAGATGAGACTCGGCACCTATCAGAACAATGCGCCCCTGCCAGCCTTCCTTGCGTGCCTGCACGGCCAGCAGGGAACCGGCGTGGCTGGCCCCGACGATTACAAGAACAGACGACTGTATGGAGTCGCTCATGCAGGCTCCGTCACGCGCCAGTCAATCGGCGTCTGCTGGTGTGACTGCAGGTAGGCATTGGCGCGGGAAAAATGATGATTACCGAAGAAGCCACGGCTCGCGGACAGCGGCGAGGGGTGCGGAGATTCCAGCACGAGATGACGCGAACGGTCGATGATCTCGCCCTTGCGCTGCGCGTAGCTTCCCCACAGCAGAAACACGAGATGCTCACGCTTCTCATTGAGCAGGGCCACCACACGATCGGTGAAGCGCTCCCAGCCCTTGCCCTGATGCGAGGCGGCATTGCCTGCCTGCACCGTGAGCACTGCATTGAGCAGCAGCACGCCCTGCTGCGCCCAGCACTGCAGATAGCCGGAGCGCGAGGGCGGAATGTTCAGGTCGGTAGCAATCTCGCGGTAGATGTTTTTCAAGGAGGGCGGCAGGTCCACGCCCGGCTTCACCGAGAAGCACAGGCCGTGAGCCTGACCCGGGCCGTGATAGGGGTCCTGCCCCAGAATGACGACCTTTACCTTATCGAAGGGCGTGGTGTTCAGCGCATTGAAGATGTCGTCACCCGCCGGGTAGACCACTTTCCCGGCGGCCTTCTCTTTGCGCAGGAAGGCCGAGAGCTCCTGCATATAGGACTGCTCGAACTCCGGCAGCAGCAGACGCTTCCAGGATTCCTCCAGCTTGATGCGCTCCTGTGCACTCGCCCCGGTCATGACACGACCTTACTTGTCGTGCTGCGGACGCATGTGCGGGAACAGCAGCACGTCCTTGATGGACGGCGCATCGGTGAACAGCATCACCAGACGATCCACACCGATGCCCTCACCCGCCGTCGGCGGCAGGCCGTATTCGAGCGCCGTCACATAGTCGGCGTCGTAATGCATGGCTTCATCGTCACCAGAGTCTTTCTGAGCCACCTGTTCCATAAAGCGTTCGGACTGATCTTCGGCGTCGTTCAGCTCGGAGAAGCCATTGGCGATCTCGCGGCCACCGATGAACAATTCGAAGCGGTCGGTGACGTCGGGGTTGTCATCGTTGGCACGCGCCAGCGGCGAGACCTCTGTCGGATACTCGGTGATGAAGGTCGGCTGCTGCAGCAGATGCTCCACCTTCTCGTCGAAGATCGCCATGCAGATGCGACCCACGCCCCAGGAATCCTCGTAGTGAATCTCCATGGAGTCCGCCAGTGCGGCAGCAGACGCCTTGTCCTGCAGTTGCTCGCGTGTGACACCTTCACAGTATTTCACGATGGAGTCGCGCACGCTCAGGCGGTGGAAGGGATTGGCAAAGTCCAGCCCCAGGCCCTGATAGGTGACGGCAGTGGTGCCCAACACTTCCTGGGCGACCGTGCGGAACAGTTCCTCGGTAAAATCCATCAGGTCTTCGTAATCCGCATAGGCCTGGTAGAACTCCACCATGGTGAATTCCGGATTGTGGCGTGTGGAAAGCCCTTCATTGCGGAAGTTGCGGTTGATCTCGAAGACACGCTCAAAGCCGCCCACGACCAGACGCTTCAGGTACAGCTCCGGCGCAATGCGCAGATACATCTGCTGATCCAGCGCATTGTGGTGGGTGATGAAGGGCTTGGCCGATGCACCGCCGGGAATCACCTGCATCATGGGTGTTTCCACTTCCATGAACTGGTGCCTCTCGAAGAAACGGCGCAGGCTGCTGATGATGCGCGAACGGGTCACGAAGGTCTCGCGGGAACTCTCGTTGGCGATCAGGTCGATGTAGCGCTGACGATAGCGCACCTCGGTGTCCGACAGCCCTTTGTATTTGTCCGGCAGCGGGCGCAGGGACTTGGTCAGCAGTCGCAGGCTGGAAATCCATACCGTCAACTCACCCTTGCCAGTGCGGAACACACGCCCTTCCACGCCGACGATGTCGCCCAGGTCCAGACCCTTGATCTCGGCCTGCAGTTCTTCCGACAACTCTTTCGGGTTGAAATAGAGCTGAATCTGCTCGGACACATCCTGAATCACCAGGAAAGGACCACGCATGCGAATGAGGCGACCCGCCACCTTCACTTCCGGCTTCAGGTTCTCCAGCGTTTCCTTGTCCTTGTCGCCGTAGGCGGCAATCAGTTCACCCGCCAGGTTGCTGCGACGAAAATCATTGGGGAAGGCGTTGCGTTTGGCACGAATGGCGGCGAGTTTTTCGCGGCGCTGCGCAATCAGTTTGTTCTCGTCGTGCAGGGCCTCGGCGGCGCTCTGCGCATTTGCAGACTCGTTCGGATTCGTCACGATTGTCATAACCCCATTTTCAGACTTGCTTCAATAAACTTGTCCAGGTCGCCGTCGAGTACGGCGCCGGTGTTGCTCACTTCCACGCCGGTGCGCAGATCCTTGATGCGGGACTGGTCGAGCACATAGGAGCGGATCTGGCTGCCCCAGCCGATATCGGCTTTCTCTTCCTCGATCTCCTGCGCGGCCTGCTTGCGTTTGAGCTCTTCCATCTCGTAGAGCTTGGCCTTCAGTTGCTTGATGGCCTGATCCTTGTTCTTGTGCTGCGAGCGCTGGTTCTGGCACTGCACCACAATGCCCGTCGGAATATGCGTCAGGCGGATCGCGGAATCCGTCTTGTTGATGTGCTGACCGCCCGCACCGCTCGCACGGTAGGTATCCACGCGCACATCGCCCATGTTCAGCTCGATCTCAATGTCGTCGTCGACCTCGGGAGAGACAAACACGGAAGAGAAGGAGGTGTGGCGACGGTTGCCGGAATCGAAGGGCGACTTGCGCACCAGACGGTGCACCCCCGTTTCCGTGCGCAGCCAGCCGAACGCGTACTCGCCACTGATGTAGATGGTGGCACTCTTGATGCCAGCCACTTCGCCAGCAGAGACTTCCACCACTTCCACCTTGAAGCCCTTGTCCTCGCCCCAGCGCAGATACATGCGCAGCAGCATCTCGGCCCAGTCCTGCGCCTCGGTACCGCCGGAACCCGCCTGAATGTCCACGAAGGCGTTGTTGGCGTCCATGCGGCCGGAGAACATGCGGCGGAATTCCAGCGTCTCAAGCTTGCCGCCGAGACTGCTGAGTTCGCCGTTTACTTCGGCAAACAGATCTTCGTCGTCTTCGTCCTGGGCCAGTTGCAGCAGTTCGCGACAGTCCGCCAGCCCCTCGTAGAGGCTATCGATGGTCTGCACCACCAGTTCAAGTTCGGAGCGCTCCTTGCCCAGCGCCTGCGCGTACTCGGGCTTGTCCCAGACATTGGATTCGCCGAGTTCCAGTTCGACTTCGGTCAGGCGGTCCTTTTTGACATCGTAGTCAAAGATACCCCCTGAGGGTATCGGTGCGGGTTTGGAAGTCCTTGATTTTCTGCAGTGTCAGATTCGCTTCGATCATGCGGGGGCTCGCGTCATTGGTCGGATTTGAAAAGACGGGCATTTTACCTGAATCACGCTCAGATGCCACAACCGCTCCCCTGCGGCGGCACGCGCTGCCTTCTGCTAGAATCCGCGCCATGCCAAGCACACCACCCCCGCCCCTCGAAAACGCCGACATCCTCTGGCAGGACAGCGGCGCGCCCTACTCCAGCCGTTTCGGCGACATCTATTTCTCCCGCGAGGGCGGACTGGACGAAACCGAGTATGTGTTCCTGGCCGCCAACCGGCTGCAGGAGCGCTGGCGCGAGGCGGAAACGGCACTGCAAGCCTCCGGCGGCACGGGCGTCTTCACGATCGGTGAACTGGGTTTCGGCACGGGCCTGAATTTCCTCTGCACCTGGCGCGCCTGGCAGGCGGTGTCTCCAAAGCACCTGCGCCTGCACGTCATCAGTTGCGAGCGCTTTCCCCTGCAGCAGGACGTCATGAGCCAGGCACTCGCCCAGTGGCCTGCCCTGCAGCCCCTGAGTCAGGCCCTGCTGAAGGCCTACCCGGATCATTCCGCAGGCTACCACCGCCTGCATCTCGCGATGCCCGATGGCAGCTACCCTGTCACCCTGGACCTGTACTACGGCGACGCCGCCGAAACCCTGGCGGCACAGCCCGAGAGACGAGCGGGAAAAGTGGACGCGTGGTTTCTGGACGGCTTTGCTCCCCGGGTCAATCCCGAGATGTGGAGCCCTGCCCTGATTGCACAACTGGCACGGCTGAGCAGGCCCGGGAGTACGCTAAGCACCTACAGCGTGGCGGGCCTGGTACAGCGAGGCCTGCGGGACGCAGGCTTTGCAGTGGAAAAGCACCCGGGCTTTGGTAGCAAGCGGGAGATGCTGATCGGCAACCTCCCGCGCACGGAACAAACGACCGCAACGCCCAGCGGCTGGTTAAGCGTCAGCGATTCAGAACCCACAGCACGCAAGGTCATCGTCATCGGCGGCGGCATGGCCGGGTGCCTGAGCGCCCGGGCACTTGCCCGCAAAGGCTGCCGGGTTACCCTGCTGGAGCGCAGCGATGCACTGGCCAGCGGTGCCTCCGGCAACCGGCAGGCAGTGCTGCAATGCCGCCTGAGCAATGCCGTGAACGCCACCCGCCAGTTCAACCTGCAGGCTTATCTGTATGCCGTGCGGGAGCTGCAGGCGCTGGCGGAAACCCACCCCGGTATTGCCTGGCACCCCTGTGGCGTACTGAACCTGGAAACGGCGTTCAGCGCACGCCGCGAGCGCTGCGACCCCGTGGATCTCTCACGCTACAACACTCGCGTCGCCAGAGGACTGGAGCAGGCAGAGGCCTGCACAGAGGCGGGGCTGGCACTGGACGGCGCCGCCACCCATTTGCCGCTGGGTGGCTGGGTAAATCCGCGCAATCTCTGCCTGGCCTGCGTGGACGATCCGCATATCCTCGTGCGTACGAACGCGGAAGTGGACGCACTGCAGCGCCTGGACGGAGGGCGCTGGCAAGCCCTGAACGCCAGAGGTGAGATACTGGCCGAGGCCGATTCCATCGTCGTCGCAAACAGCTATCTGGCGGACCGCTTTGCGCAAACAGCGCCGATTCCCATCGTGCCGATTCGCGGCCAGGTCAGCTATGTCGAGGCGTCAGCCGACAGCGAATCGCTGAAGACGATTGTCTGTGGCCAAAGCTATATCGCCCCGGCGTGGGAGGGGCTGCACAGTGTGGGGGCCAGTTATTCGAGGGATATCGCGGACACGGCGCTGTCAATGCAGGAACACACGCAGAATCTGGCCGGTATCACGCCGCATCTGCCTGCAGGCAGTCTGGAAGAATCGTCCATTGTGGACGGACGGGTGTCGGTGCGTGCCACCACCCGCGACCGCATGCCTATCGTGGGAGAGGTGCCGGATTTCAGTGCGTTTGAACAGCTCTACACCCGCCTGAACCAGAGCACCCGCAAAAACCCCGATACCCCTCTGCCTGTCGTAGAGGGCCTGTATGTCAGCATCGGGCACGGGTCACATGGGCTGGGCAATGCGCCACTGGCGGCGGAGTATCTGGCGAGCCTGATTTGTGGGGAAGCCCTGCCGCTGCAGCAGGAGCTGGTCGAGGTGATCCACCCCGCGCGCTTCCTGCTGCGCGAACTCAGGCGTCGCGGGCACGCACCCCGTAAAACTGTCTGAGCACCCGATACAGGCTGTGAGCATCTTCACTGCCCGCCAGCTCGCGAATGGAGTGCATGGCAAAGGTCGGCACGCCAACATCCACTGTCTCCACCCCGATGCCCGTGGCCGTGATCGGCCCGATGGTGCTGCCGCAGGCCATGTCGCTGCGCACCACGAAACTCTGCACCGGCACATCCGCCTGCAGGCACAGGGACTTGAATCGCGCCACGGAACTGCTGTTGCTGGCATAGCGCTGATTGGCGTTGATCTTGATGACCGGGCCCTGGTTCAGCACCGGGCCGTGGTTGCCGTCGTGCTTGTCCGAATAGTTGGGGTGAATGCCGTGGGCATTGTCCACCGACAGCAAGAGGGAGTTGCGGATGACCCGCTCAAACTCCTCGGTGAGGCTGCCACTGCCTGACGGGAAGGCAGCAATGATGCGTTCGAGCACGGCACGCAGAAAGGGGCCGTTGGCGCCGGAGGCGGAGCTGCTGCCCACCTCTTCGTGATCGGTGCAGACCAGCAGGTGACAGGCCTCGTCGGAGGCCTCCTTCATGGCCTGCATGCCCACGTAACAACTGAGCAGATTGTCCAGCCGCGCCGACGCAATAAATTCCTTGTGCAGGCCGATTACCGCCGGGGGCTGGGTGTCATAAAGGCTCAATTCATGCCCCAGTACCCTGTCGGCATCCGGGCGACCGGCATATTCCCGCACCCAGCTCAGCACCAGTTCGTCGAAGCCCCCGTCGCGCACTCCCGTGATCGACAGGATGGGCGGCAGATGCTGCTGCGCATTGACGCTGCGGGACTGGTTTGCCTCGCGGTCGAGATGGATGGCCAGACTGGGGATCACCGCTACCGGGTGGCGCAGATCAATGAGGCAGGAATCCAGCCTGCCGTCGGTGCGCAGAAAATCGACTCGACCGGCGATGGAGAGGTCGCGGTCAAACCACGGGTTGTACAGCGCCCCGCCGTAGACCTCGACGCCAAGCTGCACGTAGTTGTTCCTGCGCAGCTCTGGCTGGGGTTTGACACGCAGACAGGGGCTGTCGGTGTGTGCCCCGGTCATGCGGATGCCCCCTGCGAGCGCTTCGGCGCCTGCCGCTGGCAGGGTAAAGGCAATCAGCGAGGCATCGTTGCGGGTGACGTAATAGCGCCCGCCGGGGCTCAGGTGCCAGGCGGCGCCTTCATCCAGCAGGGTAAAACCTGCCTGCGCCATGCCCGCCGCCAGGGAGGCGCAGGCATGGTAAGGCGTGGGCGAGTCCGCGATGAACTGCAACAGACCCTCATTGAATTCCGTCAGGCTGATCTGCTCGGTCATCGCGCCACGCTCCCTTCGCGAGGGACTCCCTTAGCGGGGAGTCACACTCAGCAGTTCAACGTCGAAAATCAGCGCTTCGTACGGGCCAATGGGGCCGGAGCCTGACTCGCCGTAGGCCAGGTTGTAGGGGATGAACAGACGCCACTTGTCGCCCGGCTTCATCATCTGCAGTGCCTCGGTCCAGCCGGCGATCACCTGGCTCACGCCAAATTCCACGGGCTCGCCACGCTCCACGGAGCTGTCGAACACGGTGCCGTCGATGAAAGTGCCGTGGTAATGTGCCAACACGCTGTCATTTGGGCCAGGAGAGACGCCATCCGCAGGGCCGGAGTCAATCACCAGATACTGCAGACCGGAGGCGGTCGTCTTCACGCCGTCTTCCGTCGCATTGGCGGCCAGGAAGGCCTCGCTCGCGGCTTTGGCTGCGTCAGCCGCTGCCGCCTGCTCTTCGATCATGCGCTGCTGGAAAGTCTGCAGGGCCGTCATCATGTCTTCCATGCTCATCTGCAGATCGCCGCTGACGGTGTCACGAATACCGGCAACGAAGGCGTCCATCTGAATGGAGCCCATCAGCCCCTGATTCACAAGGTTCTGGCCGATATTGACACCGATGCTGTAGCTGATCTGGTTGTCCTGATTGGTCAGATCCACAGCGCTGTCGGCAGCCTGGGCATTCATGGCAATAAGCGAGACAGCCACAACAGCACTGCGCAGGCTCAGCAAACGGGGAAAATTCATGGTGATGTCCTTCAATTGATGGGTTTCGCGTGTGGATTCGAGGGGCTGATACAGTCACTGCAGACAGCAAAGGAAAAGTCCCGGCTCAGGGCTCAGCATACTAACTGGACTGCTGCCGAATTTCCACAGCGCAGGCAGGCATGTCACGGGTAAAAACGGCCCTGTAGAGCACTCCTGAACTCTGCTAGCATGGCACTCTCGATCCATGGCCGATGCTGCAGGAAGTGCCTCTTGAAAACACGTTCAGCCTGTTCCCCATTCCCCTACCCGCTCGCCCGTCCGTTCGTTCGCCTGACGGGCCTGCTGCTGGTGGGTTTGCTTTGTGCCTGCTCCCAGCGTTATGCCGTCAGCATCAACAACCAGACGATCATCGATCAACGTCCGAATGCAGGCAACTACCGCTTCGACGACCCCGGTCTTCAGGGTTGCGTGAATTTCGCCCTGCAGCAGCCCGACGCGACACTCGAGACCATCGCCGTGCTGTCCTGCTCCGGCTGGGAGATCGAGAACATCGAGGGAATTGACGCGCTGCGTGCCCTGCAGTTTCTGGATCTCAGCAACAACCGCATCAACAGCCTGGCGCCGCTGGCCCCCCTGCGTCGTCTGAGTTCCATCAGCCTGACCGACAACCGGGTGCGGGACATCGATCCGCTCAATGCGCTGAACTCGCTGACCTCTGCCGTGCTGACCGGCAACAACAACATCTCCTGCGCACAACTGGATGTGCTGCAGCAGAAGCTCGGAGACAATCTGCGCCGCCCAACGAGCTGCGAGGAGTGATTCAGGCGGCGTCTGCCGCCGGCACGCCACTGTGGAAACGGAACTGGGGATCGGGGCTCTGAATCAGATCCCGCTCGATCTCGCGGAAGCGCTGAACATGAGGGCTGATATCCTCATCGCTGTAGAGGGCGGCCAGGGCCAGGTAGTCCTCGTAATGGCGCGACTCGGAGCGCAGCAGGCTGCGGTAGAACTTGGTCAGTACCGGGTCCAGCAGGGGCGCGATGCGGGCGAAGCGCTCACAGGAACGGGCCTCCACGAAAGCGCCCACAATCAGCGTATCCACCAGCAGGTTTTTCCCGTCCTTGCGCAGATGCTCGCGCAGGCTGCCGGCGTAGCGTGAAGGACCAAGATGCACATAGGCGATGTCCCGCGCTGCCATCAGATTGACCACCTGCTCGAAGTGCAGCAGTTCTTCCCGCGCCAGTTGCGACATCTTGCGCAGCAGCTCCGTGTGTTCGGAATAGCGGTACAGCAGGCTCATGGCCGTAGCGGCCGCCTTCTTCTCGCAGTTGGCGTGATCGATCAGCAGGGTGTCCTGGTTGCGCAGGGCTTCGTCGAGCCAGGCATCCGGTGTTTCGCAGGCAAGAAAATTCTTTATTTCATCAGAAATCATTCTGTTGCATCGCTTTCTTCATCATTATTCGAGGAATCTGGCGCCTCCAGTGCCGGCTCGTCCAGCGCCGCTTTCGCCAACAACTCTTCGCTGTGCTGCTTGCTTGCCCGCGCGCCAAGCTGGCGCAGCTTCTCTGTCCGGCTGACCAGGTTGCCGCGTCCGGAGACCAGCTTGTTCTGCGCCTTGTCGAAGCTCTTGCGGGTGGCATCGATGCGGGTGCCGATCTCGTCCAGATCGGCGGCAAAGGCTACAAACTTGTCGTAGAGCGCCCCCGCCGAGCGCGCAATTTCCAGGGCATTCTGATTCTGCTGTTCGTGACGCCAGATATTGCGGATCGCCCGCAGGGTCGCCAGCAGAGTGGAGGGGCCGACCAGGATAATGTTCTTCTCGAAGGCGTCAGTGAACATGTCGCCGTCAGCCTGCACCGCCACAGAGAACGCCGGCTCCACCGGCATGAACAGCAGCACGAAGTCGAGGGACTGCAGGGACTTCAGATTCTGGTAGTCCTTGCTGCTGAGCGAGCGGATATGGTTGCGCACAGACTGCACGTGGTCGCGCAGCAGCACACTGCGGCGCTCCGGGTCATCCTCCGAGCAATAGGCCTCATAGGCCTTCAGCGAGACCTTGGCATCGATGATGATCTGCTTGTTCTCTGGCAGGTGCACGATGACGTCCGGCTGCAGGCGGGCGCCCTCCTCGTCCTTCAGGTTGACCTGCACCTGGTACTCGCGCCCCTTCACCAGGCCGGATTTCTCCAGAATGGTCTCCAGAATCACTTCCCCCCAGGTGCCCTGGGTCTTGCTTTCCCCCTTGAGGGCATTGGTGAGATTGACTGCATCCTCGCTGATGCGGACGTTCAGCTCCTGCAGACTGCGGATCTCGTTGGTGAGGGAGAAGCGCTCCTTGGATTCGCGGTCGTAGGTTTCTTCCACCCGTTTCTCGAAGGATTGAATCTTCTCGCTCAGCGGCTTGAGGATCTGGGCAATGTTTTCGCGGTTGCTGTCGGTAAAGCGGCGGCTCTTGTCTTCCAGAATCTCACTGGCCAACGCCTTGAACTGCAGGTTCATCTGCTCGCGGGAGTCCTGCAGCAACTTCAGTTTTTCCTCGGTCTGGCGCCGCTCCTGACTGAGAGTGGTCTGCAACTGCACAATCTGCTCACGCAGGCGGGTGCCGCCCTCGCCCAGCTCCGCCAGTTCCTGCTCCAGCGCCTCTATGCGCCGGGTCTTGGCCTCCAGCTCGTCCTGGCGGGCGCTCAGGCGCTCCTCCAGCACGGCCAGGTCACCGGAGAGATCACGGGGGCGGCGCAGATACTGCAGCAGTGCGACGAGGCCGAGAATGCCGGCAATGGCCAAAAGAGCAATGTTCTCGGGCGTCATGGGCATCAGATGGGGCACTCCAGTGCCGGCACGCCTGACCTGCTGGGGTCAGGCGGCGAAAGGATCAGACCAGATTGCGGTGCAGGGCGCGCACCAGCAGATTGCGCAGATCGGTTGTGGCATCACTGCTGACAGGCTCCGCAGTCACGACCACACCACCTTCTTCCTCGCTGATGCGCACCGTGAATGTCGGGTAGTCTTCCTGCGCCGTCGTCTTGGCACCAAACATGCGACGGAAGAAACCGGGGCGGGCCTCCTCTTCGTCCCCGGCGTAATGCACCGTGAACACCCCTTCGTCACGGTTGCTGTCGGAGACCAGAATATTGGCGTTGTTCAAGGACTGGTTAATCTGCGACCAGGCGCGGTCAAAATCAATGCGAATACGCAGGATATCGCCTGCGGCGGACGGCATCACGTTCGCCTTGCTCTCGGCCTCGATACTGCCCGCCAGCAGGGACACGGACGAGGCGCGGTAAAGGTCGGTACGGTCAGCCAGGTACTGGGAAATATCATCCAGCATGGCATATTCCAGCTCCTGGCTGGCGGAGTCCTCCGGCCAGTCGATCGGCGCGTCCGGGTTCTCGATATAGCTCTCGGATACCTGGGTGACATAGATCTCGGAGTTGCCCGAATGCAGACCCGGCTCAATGCGTACCTGGTACTTGTTGCGCTCGCCTTCCTCGCCCAGCCACACCGTTTCCATGATTGCCTTGATCGGATCCTCCGACGCCAGACGAATCTGCGCGGTGGACCAGTAATCGCGCATACGCGGCCAGACCTGGCCTGGCTCGGCACCGATCACGATCCAGCGACGCTCACCGAAACGCTGCACCACCACCCCTTCCCGCACATTGGTGTCCAGCCCGTGGGGCGCAGGCGCCTCCAGGAAGAAGGGGCGCTCGTCCTGCAGGGGGTCGGGAATCACATAGGCCGTGTCCAGCGTGTAGCTGTCCAGATCCGGCGGAATGTCCATGGGGGCGATATCCGGCGCCACCAGATAGTCTCCCTGGCGATCGCGAAAATACCCGTCATCTCCGGTCAGATAGGAACACCCACTGAGAATGCTCGTCACCATGACGCTCAGAACTACTGGTTTGAAAGCCTGCATATTGCCTCTCCCGCCTGTCGCGACGGACTTCAAATACTGATGCTGATGCCTGCGGCACGCATGGCATCTGTCAATGGGACTCTGAAAGCGGGATTGAGTTCCACCAGCGGCAGCCGAAGACCGGACTGAATCAACCCCATCTGCGCCATCGCCCACTTTACTGGTACGGGATTACCCTCGACAAACAGTCGGCTGTGCAGACCTGCCAGAGGGGTGTCGATTGCCTCCGCGCCAACGGCGTCCCCGGCGATCGCCCGCTTGCACATCTCGTGCATCTGCTGCGGCACCAGATTCGCGGTGACCGAGATATTGCCCTTGCCACCCGCCAGCATCAACTGCCGCGCCGTGGCGTCGTCGCCGCTCAAAATGGCAATGCGGTCACCACACAGGCTCAGCAGCTCGCGGCAGCGATCGAGATCACCGCTGGCTTCCTTGATGCCAATGATGTTGGGAATATCCGCCAGGCGCGACACGGTCTGCGCCTGCATATCGCAGCCGGTACGAGACGGGACATTGTAGAGAATCTGAGGAATATCAACAGATTCGGCAATCTTCTTAAAGTGCTGATACAAACCTTCCTGACTGGGCTTGTTGTAATAGGGAACCACCAGAAGACAGGCATCTGCCCCGGCCAGCCGGGCCTCCTCCGTCAGGTATATTGCCTCCTGCGTGGAATTGGAGCCGGTACCCGCGATCACAGGAATACGGCCCGCCACCTGTTTCACACTGTGCGCAACCAGATCCGTGTGCTCCTGTACCGACAGCGTGGGAGACTCGCCGGTTGTGCCCGCGACCACAATCGCATCGGTGCCACTGGCAACGTGCCATTCGATCAGACGGTCAAACGCCGGGTAGTCGATTTCCCCATCCGCTGTCATCGGGGTGACGATGGCGACAATACTGCCTTGAATCATTCGGTGTTTCCTATTGTCCTGAAAGGTTGAGTCGGGCGGCGACTTTATCACATCCGCCCGTCGCACGACAAAAACGGCGGCGCTCAGCGCGAGTGCTGAGCACCGTCATGAACGGGTTTGCGGGTGGTATCCGGCCATGCATTGATGATGGCCTTGATGAAGGTGGCCAGCGGGATGGCGAAGAACACGCCGGCCAGCCCCCAGATGCCGCCAAAGACCAGCACGGCGCTGAGGATGGCGACCGGGTGCAGATTGACCGTCTCCGAGAAGATGATGGGCACCAGCACATTGGCATCCAGAAGCTGTATCACCCCGTAGGCGAGCACCACGGTCACGAACTCGCTGCCCAGGCCCCACTGCACATAGGCGACCAGCATCACGGGAATCGTCACTACGGTTACCCCGATAAACGGCACGATCACCGACAGGCCCACGAGCACGGACAACAGCAGGGCATAGTTCACGCCAAGCACGAAGAAAGTGATGTAACTCACTACTCCTACAATAATTATCTCAAGCGCCTTGCCCCGAATATAGTTCGCCAACTGCTCGTCCATTTCCTTCCAGACCTGCAGCATGAGCGGGCGGTTGTGCGGCAGCAGATTGCTCACCCAGTGCACCAGCTTGGTCTTGTCCTTGAGCATGAAGAACACCAGCACCGGCACCAGCACCAGGAACACACCCCAGTTGAAGATGCGGGGAATACTGGAAATGGAATAGGACACCACCATCTGCCCCAGCACTGCGAGATCGCCCCGCAGGGTGCTGATCAGCTCCTGAATCTGCTGCTCGGAGATCAGCGCCGGGTATGCCTCGGGAAGATGCAGCAGCAGATCCTGCCCTTCGCTGATGAAACGGGGCAGCTCGTTGATGAAACGCCCGAACTGGCTCCAGGCCTGTGGCAGCAGGAACAGCAGAATCGACACGAAGATGCTGATAAACAGCACATAGACGATGGTCACGGCAACCATATAGGGCAGGTTGTAGCGCAGCAGCCAGTTCACCAGCCCCTGCAGCAGATAGGCTGTCACCACCGCGGTGAGCAAGGGGGCGAGAACGGAGCCGAGGGTTGCCAGCACAAACAGGCCGACCGCCAGCAGAATCACGAAAATGATGGCCTCTTCGTCATGGAAATAACGGTCGAAGAAGCTGCGTACAAGTTGTCGCATTGCCATGCGGGCTCAGCCTTTCTGAATCCAGTACTGGTATGTGCGCTCGTCTTTCTCAAAAGCCCGGATGGCGTGCCGGCTCTGATCCACGAACACATGAAAATCCCGTTCCGAACCGGGGTCCGTGGCAATCACTTTGAGAACCTGCCCAGGCTGCAGGGAATTCAGCGCCAGTTTCGCCTTCAATAAGGGCAGCGGACACATGAGTCCGCTCGCATCGAGTTCCTGATCAGCCTTGATTTCCATGGGGCCGCATTCTAGCAAGCAAAGGCACAGGTGCCTAGCAATTGGCCAGTGCCGCCCCCATACACAGCAATGGAATTATTTGTACTGCTCCCGGTCTTAGGTTTACAGTGGCCGGAGCCAGTCCAGCCGGTATTTGAGACTTATGCGCACACCCACTCTGACAGCCCTCTCCCTCAGCGTCGCCCTGTTCGGTGCCTGCTCCGCGCAGGCACAGGTGCAATTGCCCTCACTGGGAGACCGCATTTCAGGGCTGATCTCCCTGGACGACGAATATGCGCTGGGACGCGATTTCCTGCGTTCAGTGCGACGCAGCAGCGTGACCATCGACGATCCCCTGCTGAACGACTATCTGGTGAATATCACCCACAACCTGGCCCTGCACAGCGAGCTGAAGGACTACCGCCTGGCCTTCATCATCATTGACAGCCCGGAACTCAACGCATTCGCAGCACCAGGCGGCATTATCGGTGTCAATGGCGGCCTGTTCCTGAACGCGCACAGCGAGGGCGAATTTCTGTCCGTGATGTCCCATGAGCTGGCCCACGTCAGCCAGCGGCACTTCGCCCGCAGTGTCGAGGACGCCCAGCGTCGCCGCATTCCCGAGCTTGCCACCCTGCTCGCCAGCATCGTGGTAATGGGCACCTCCGACGCCAGTACCGGGCAGGCCGCCATCATGGCCGCCCAGGGCCGCGCCATCGAGAACCAGTTGCGCTTCTCCCGCAATAACGAGGCCGAGGCCGATCGCGTGGGCATCCGCACCCTTTTCGATGCCGGGTATGACCCGAACGAAATGCCGGCGATGTTCGAGCGCCTCATGGGCCTGAACCGCTTCGGTGCACGTCCACCTGAATTTCTGCTCTCTCACCCGGTCACGGAGTCCCGCATTGCGGACACCCGCAGCCGCGCCGCACGCTATCCCAGCCAGCAGAGCAAACCCAGCCTGGAATACCAACTGATGCGTTCACGCATCCAGTTGCATTACGAAACCAATGCCCAGACCTCCGTAGCGCAGTTCGAGCGGGCCTTGCTTGACGCCAAAACGCCGGAGGACATGGCGGCTGCACGCTACGGGCTGGCGCTGGCCTATATGAAGAACAAGCAGTACACCAAGGCGCACGAAACGCTGGAGCCCCTGCTGGCTGCAGAGCCCAACCGCATCGCCTATGTGGTCGCCAAGGCCGAGATCTACACCGCGAGCAACGAGGCCGGTCAGGCAGGAGATTTCCTGCAGCGACACCTGACCATAAACCCGGACAACCACCCCCTGACCATGACCTATGCCGACTCACTGATTGCAGCACGCAATTACGACGAGGCCCTGAGGGTGCTGGAGAAACACGCGGTCAATCGCTCGGAAGATCACCGCCTGTGGTACGAGATTGCGGAAACGGCTGGTTTGGCGGGGAATGTCAGCAAGGTGCACCAGGCACGGGCGGAGTATTTCATTCTGGTGGGAGATTTCCGCAGTGCGTCGGAACAGCTCTCCTACGCCCTGCGCATCGAGTCCGAAAAGGAAAACAACGGCCCGCTCATCGCCAAGCTGCGTCAGCGCTCACGCGACGTGGAAAACCTCGAACGGACCACACGAACGCAATAGCAAGCACCGCGTAGGAGCCAGCCCTGCTGGCAATAGCCGGTTCCGCGAAATCCTATTTTCAATCGCCTGCAGGGCAGGCTCCTACAGAAAACCCCAGCAACGCCGCGTAGGAGCCAGCCCTGCTGGCGATCAAGCCTTTCCGGCCACCCTGAGCTTGTGCTGCGCGGAGAAATCCAGCATGCGCTGCAGGGGTATCATCGCCCTTTCCGCCAGCGCCCGATCCACCGTCACCCGATTGCTGCCCTTGAGCAGCGTGTCATACAGGCGATCCAGCGAATTCATGGCCATCCAGGGGCAGTGGGCACAACTGCGGCAGGTGGCGTCATTGCCCGCTGTCGGTGCCACCAGGAACTGCTTGTTCGGCGCCAGTTGCTGCAGCTTGTAGAAGATGCCCTTGTCCGTGGCCACGATGAATGCAGGATTGGGCAGCGTGACTGCCGCCTGAATGATCTGCGTGGTAGAACCGATGACATCCGCAATCTCCAGCACGGCGTCCGGCGATTCGGGGTGCGCCAGTACCGCCGCCTCGGGATGCAGAGCCTTGAGATCCAGCAGCCCTCTGGCCTTGAATTCCTCGTGCACAATGCAGGCACCGTCCCACAGCAGCATGTCTGCCCCGGTACGCTTCTGGATGTAAGCGCCCAGGTGCTTATCCGGCGCCCAGATGATCTTTTTGCCTTGCGCGGCAAGATGCTCCACCACGTCCACGGCAATGCTTGAGGTCACCACCCAGTCAGCACGGGCCTTCACCGCTGCCGAGGTATTGGCATACACCACCACTTCGCGATCGGGATGGGCGTCGCAGAAGGCGGCGAAATCGTCCACCGGGCACGCGAGATCGAGCGAACAGGTCGCCTCCAGTGTCGGCATCAGGACCGTTTTGTCCGGGCTGAGAATGCAGGCTGTCTCACCCATGAAACGCACGCCCGCCACCACCAGGGTGGAAGCGGCCGCGTCGCGGCCGAAACGCGCCATTTCCAGCGAATCGGAGATAAATCCCCCGCTCTCTTCCGCCAGCTCCTGGATCAGCGCATCCGTGTAGTAATGCGCCACCAGCACGGCATCCTTCTCCTTCAGCAGCGCCTTGATGCGCGCCTTGTAGTCGGCCACACCGGCGGCATCCAGAGTACCGGGAAGGGAAACTGCGGCGAGGTGTTCCCGTACAAGGCGGGTATCCGCTGCCAGTAAATCTGCTTTGTTGCTACTCATACCGTGCCGTTCGGGGATGACGATCCCCGCGCTGTCTTGAAAAAGAAGGCCGCAAGTTTACACGAGCGACCGGAGTCGCGCATCTGCCAGGGCACCCGGGCATTTGGCAGCGCCGTCGGAAAATGGCATGATCGCGACACTCAGGGCGCCTATGATCGCATATCGGTGCCAGCAGCCGACTTCCCAATTCTTGAACTAAGGATACCCCCATGCCCAAAGCCATCATCGTTGAAAAAACCGGTGACTCCAGTGTGATGCAACTGCAGGACGTCAAACTCGGCAAGCCCCGCAAGGGCGAGGTCACTGTACGCGCCACCGCCATCGGCGTGAACTTCATCGACATCTACCAGCGCACGGGATTGTATCCCCTGCCTACTCCGTTCACTCTCGGTGGTGAACTGTGCGGCGTTGTCGAAGCCGTCGGCGCCGGCGTCACCGATTTCAAGATCGGCGACCGTGTCGCCTGCGGTACAGCGGGCACGGGCTGCTATGCCGAGAAAGTGAATCTGAAGGCGGGCCTGCTGGTGAAAGTACCCAAGCAGATCAGTGATGAAGTCGCGGCGGCCATGATGCTCAAAGGCATGACCGTGCAATACCTGATTCGCCAGATCTACAAGGTGAAAAAAGGCGACACGATTCTGGTGCACGCAGCCGCCGGCGGCGTTGGCCTGATTCTGTGCCAGTGGGCAAAATCCCTAGGCGCCACCGTCATCGGTACCGTCAGCTCCCCCGCCAAGGCAAAGCTGGCGAAAGCCCACGGCTGCGACTACCCGATCGACTACACCAAGACCGATTTCGTGAAGAAAGTAAAAGCGATTACCAAAGGCGCCATGTTGCCCGTGGTCTATGACTCCATCGGCAAGGATACTTTCCCTGCCTCACTCGACTGTCTGCGCAAGTTCGGCCTGTTCGTGACCTACGGCAACGCCTCCGGGCCTGTACCACCGTTCGCGCCCGCTCTGCTGGCTCAGAAGGGCTCTCTGATGATGACCCGCCCGACGCTGTTCAACTTCGTGAGTACCCCGGAAGAACTGCGCGCAGTAGCGGGCGACTTGATGAAAGTGGTCAAGTCCGGCGCCGTCAAAATCGAGGTCAATCACCGCTACGCGCTGAAGGACGCGGCCAAGGCTCACGACGATCTGGCGGCCCGCAAGACCTCTGGTTCGATTGTGCTGATTCCCTGAACCATAAGACACTGCATGCGCCGGACCGAAATCCGGCGCCTGTAGAGCAGTTGGCTCAACCAACTGGTCGGCGGAAGAGAACATCATTCGACTGCCTGTGCTCACTGCAGACCGTGCGCAGAAGACAAAAGTCAGCAAACATCAGCGCAGAATGCAGCGCCAATGCAAGAAGCGAAACGAAGCAGGAAGAAGTGGAAAAACAGCGATTCAGTTAGCAAAAAAAAGAGCACTGAATGCAGGAAAAAATGGTGGGTCGTGAGTGACTCGAACACTCGACCAATTGGTTAAAAGCCAACTGCTCTACCGACTGAGCTAACGACCCATTCGAGAAAGTGCGACATAATACTATCATTCGCGAAAAAGGCAAGCCGTTTCTTGTAAAAAATGCACCAAAACGGCGTGCTTCAGCGGTAACGCGTCGAGTCCGGCAGGCCTGCGTCGGCAAAGCCTTTGGCACGGAAACGGCAACTGTCACAACGTCCGCAGGCGCGCCCTTCGGCATCTGCCTGATAGCAGGACACGGTGAGTGAATAGTCCACGCCGAGGCGGTCTCCCAGCGCAATAATCTCACCCTTGCTGAGCTGAATCAGCGGGACCTCGATCTTCATGCGATGCCCTTCCACCGCTGCCTTGGTGGCCAGATTGGCCATGGCCTCGAAGGCCTCGATGAACTCGGGCCGACAATCTGGATAGCCGGAATAGTCCCTGGCGTTCACACCGATGAAAATGGTCTGCGCATCTACCACCTCTGCCAGCGCCATCGCGTAGGACAGGAAGACGGTGTTGCGGGCGGGCACATAGGTAATCGGAATGCCCGCAGACTCTTCCTCGGGCACGGCAAGCGCCGCATCGGTCAAGGCAGAGCCTCCCAATGCACCGATACCAAGAGGTATTACGGAGTGTTGTGCCACACCAATCTGCGCTGCCACAGCACGCGCGGCATTCAACTCACTCGCGGAACGCTGGCCATAATCGAAACTCAGGGCATAAATATTGAAGCCCTGATCTTTGGCAATCGCCAGACAGGTGCTGGAATCCAGCCCGCCCGACAGCAGTACCACAGCGTTCTTGCCTGTCATGTCAAACCTCGCAGCAATGCTTCAGTGCCCGGGCTCATCGCCCCAGATGTGCTTGTGCAGTTGTATCTGCATACGAACGGGCAGACGATCCTGCAGAATCCACTCGGCAAGTTCCCGGTAGGACACCTGCCCGAAACTCGGGGAAAACAGTATTTCCTGCACGCGGGAGCGCAAGTCGAACTGATCCACTTTTGCCTTGGACCATTCATAGTCGCGGCGATCACAGATGACAAACTTCACCTGATCCTGCGGCTTGAGCAGGCCGACATTGGATTCCAGATTACGATCGCACTCGCCGGAGCCGGGTGTCTTCAAATCGAGAATGGTGACTACACGCGCGTCCACCTTTGCGATCGACATGGCACCACTGGTCTCCAGAGACACCACAAACCCGCGATCACAGAGCATCGTCAACAGCGCAATACAATTGGGTTGCGCCAGGGGCTCTCCTCCTGTGACGGTGACGTGGCGAGCGCCGTGGGAAGCGACCTCCTCGACAATATCACTCAAACCCCTAACATCGCCTTTATGGAAGGCATATTCAGTATCGCAGTACACGCAGCGTAGCGGACAACCCGTGAGACGCACAAATACCGTAGGCAGCCCCACGGTTGTGGTTTCTCCCTGCAACGAGAAGAAAATTTCATTAATACGAAGTGATTGCGCGGTGTCCATGAAACGTCGACATTATTCCCGCGAGTGCGGAGTTTGAAATTGGGGAAAACGAAAAACGATAGCGACAGGGCGCGATCAGTTCATGGCGCGTAAATAAATATCCGCCAGATTGGCCGCCGAGGTGTTCGGGAAACGGGATTGCACCTGGCGCAGCAATTGCCGGGCGCGATCGGAGTTGCCCAGCTTGTCATACACAGTGCCCAGGGAATACATGGCATCATCCACCTTGCGTCCGTCAGGGTACTGATTCACGATGGTCTCGAAGGCTTCTCGCGCCTCATTGAGCATGGCCAGGTTGATATAGGCCTGCCCCTTCCAGTAGTAGGCGTTGGTCACGAAGCGTCCGCTCGGATACAGGCGCAGATACTGGTCAAATTCCGTCACGGAACGCTGGTACTGCTCTTCCTGAAGAAGGGAGTCCAGAGCCATCTGATACTGCTGCTGTTCGGACAGAACAGTCGGCTGCAGGGGTGTCTGGGCATTCACCGAGGTATTGGCAGTTGCCAGTGAAGCCTGCTGAATGGGCTGTTGCGACGGAGTGCTGACGGGCGCACTCACCGGGGGCACAGAGGCCGACACAGCCGGGGCTGTCGTCTGGGGCATCGGTGCAGGAGTCGTTACCGGAGCAGTAACCGTCGGCATGGGGGTGCCTTGTGCCGCAGCGGTACTGGGCATGGGGACCGTACCTGTCGGGGCAACCGGCATTACACCCGCATTAACTGGCATGCCCGGCTGCGTTGCCACGGGCGCCACCGAAGAGGCAGCGGCCGCAGCAGAGGACAGCGCAGACATGCGCGAATCCAGATCCGTATATCGATCCAGAGACTCACGCTGCAGGTTTCGCAACTCGTAATTCTGCTCCTCAACCATGCCACGCAGGGTTTCCAGTTCCGCACGCATTTCGCGGAACTGGTCCAGCAGCATGACGAGGGCGTCATTCGAAGACGCGGCACCCGCCTGGCCTCCCGCAGAGGTCTGGCCAGGGGTGAAAGGCGTGGCTTCAACAACCCCTGCAGCGCTCATGACACTGGTGCTGAGCACACTGGCAGGCACCGCCAGCATCAACGCTGCAAGAGTTTTTCTCATATCACGCCTTCAATGTCTTACTTGATTTCTACGCGACGGTTCAGACGGTAAGCGGCTTCTGTCTGACCAGTCGCAGCAGGACGCTCTTCACCGTAGCTGACCGTTTCGATCTGGGACAGTGAGGCACCGTTTACGACCAGGTAGTCACGGATGCTGTTGGCACGACGCTCGCCCAGAGCCAGGTTGTACTCACGAGTACCACGCTCGTCGGCATGACCTTCCAGACGAATGCGCTTGCTGGAGTTTGCTGCCAGGTTGCGACCGTGAATGGCCAGTACGTCGCGGTCAGAAGCCATGAACTCTGACACGTCAAAATCGAAATAGAACACGGTGGTGTTCAGGGCGGCAGCTTCCATGCGCTGTTGAGCTTCGCGCTCACGAGCCAGACGCTCAGCTTCTGCACGTTGTGCTGCAGCAGTAGTTGCGTCGATACCGGAAGTATCAGCCGCGGGAGCTGCTGCCATGTCTTCGTCGCCAGTCGAACTACAGGCTGCCAGGCCCATAATAGACAAAGCAAGGATTGTTGTTTTAAAAAGTTTCATGCTGTGCGTACCCACTCTGCAAGTCCTCCGATAGGCTGATGCTATCAAATTTTCAAGTTTAATAACTTAATTTAAGAACGGAGACCACGACGGTTCCCGAACATCGCCCTGCGCGGATGGTAAACGGAACTTTACGCGTCCGTCAATGGAAACGGCGTCCAGAATGCCCCTTCCATTTACCTTCGTGGCGAACATGATCATGCTTCCGTTTGGAGCCACGCTGGGAGATTCATCTAGTGACGTGTCAGTAAGTGTGATCACCCGCTGAGTCTCGATATTGAAGATCGCTATGCTGTAGCTGTTATCTTCACGGGTGTCGCGTCTGACGTGGACCAGGTTCTTGCCATCTGGCAGGAAGCGGCCCTTGGCACAATAAAAACAGTCGAAGGTCAGGCGCTCAGGGAAACCTCCGTTCACGCTGACTTCATAGATCTGCGGCTGACCGGTACGGTCGGAGGTGAACAGCACGGAACGGCTGTCAGCCGTCCAGCTTGGTTCTGTCTCCGCACGCGGATGATCGGTCAGGCGTGTGAGCTGATTGCTCATCAGGTCCATCACATATATATCGGGGCTGCCGTCCTTGGACAGCACCATGGCCAGCTTGGTCCCGTCCGGTGACCACACCGGGGAACTGTTGATACCGGGGAAGTCGGTAATCTGGCGACGCTGACCGGTGGCAATCTCCTGTATATAGATGCGGGGCAGCGTAGACTCGAAAGACATATAGGCAATCTGGCGCCCGTCAGGCGACCAGGCAGGCGACATCAGCGGCTCCTGCGATTCCACCAGAATCTGGGAGCGATGGCCGTCGTAGTCGGACTTCTCGATGCGGTAATAGGTCAGCTCGGGAGAAATGAACTGCGCAGACACATACAGAATCTCGGTGGAGAAAGCACCGCGCGTGCCGGTCACCCGCTCGTACACCACGTTGCTGATCTCGTGCGCGATGTCGCGAAGCTGATTCACATTGCCGGTCAGCACTTCCCCAACCAGTTTCTGCTCACGCGCCACATCAAAGAATTCGTACTGCACCTGCACCAGCTCGCTGCCGGGGGAATGGGTAATCTTGCCGATCAGCAGATAGTCCTGCGCAAGAATACGCCAGTCACGGAAATACACCTCGGATGCTTCGTCGGGCATGCTCAGCATATTGCCCGGCGGAAGCGCACGGAACTCACCCACCTGCTGCAGGTCGGCGGACACGATACCGGCCACGTCCTCACTCAGTGCACTGGTCCCGCCCCATGAGAAAGGCACCACGGCAATGGGAATGGGATTGTCGACACCCTGGGTAATTTCGATGTTGAGTTCTGCCGCCCGGGCTACGGAAGACAGCAGCAGCCCCAGCATGAATATGTGTCGCAGTAGCCTCATCAGTTCAACAAATCCTGTGGTCTGAAAGTTAACAAAAAGGTTCTGAAATTGCGTTCAAACAAACGTATGTCCATGCCCTGCAGCTCACTGAAGCGACGCACCTTGAGTACCGCCGTTTCGGCGGCGCGGTCAAAGGCGTAGTCGCCACTGGACTGCACTACCTCCACATTCAGAATGTCGCCCGTTGGCACCATCTGAATGCGCAGAACAGCCACCATGCCATTGCGGGCACTGGGTGGACGTGACCAGTTGCGCTGCACCAGGTCGTGAATCACTGCCGAATAGGCCATCACCAGTTCAGCATCCGTTCTTGCCAGCTCTGCTGAGGCCGCTGCGGCAGCGGCATCGCGCTGCGCCTGCTCCTGACGCAGTTGTTCCTGTCGTGCAGCTTCCTGCTGTGCCGCAATCTCCTGCTGGCGACGCTGTTCGGCTTCACGCTGCTGCTGTTCCTGACGCTGCTTCTGCAGCTCGGCCTGCCGGCGCTGCTCCGCCTGCTGGCGTTCGTTCTCCTCGCGACGCTGCTGCTCCGCCTGAGCGCGCTGCTCCGCCTCACGACGTTGCTGCTCTTCGCGACGCTGCTGTTCCTGGCGCGCCTGCTCCTGACGACGCTGGTCTTCCCGTCGCTGATCCGCCACCCGCTGCGCCTGCTGACGCTGCAGCTCTTCGTTGCGCGCCTGCGGGTTCTCGGCCACCAGCAAGGCCTTCACCACCGGCGGACGCACAATGTCGATCACCTCGGTGTTTGCACGCTGCATGTAGAACAGAGCGCCGAAGATCAGACCGTGCAGCAGCACAGCAAAAAAAATCGACACTGGATACCCGTTAAAAGCCGTCACGGCGCGTATCACTGCTCCAATGGTTTTGTGATCAGGTTGGGGCTGGCGACTCCGGCGGCCTGCAGCACCGTCATCAGACTGATGAACGCGCTGTAGCTGCTGTCACCATCCCCTTCCACAAACACCTGTATCTGCGGGTTGGCACCTACGATCTTGCCAACCTGGTCGCCCAGCACATCCAGCGGCACCGCCGCCTGCTCGTCTTCCCGCGTGCTGCCGAGGCTCAGATAAAACTCGCCATCGGCGGTAATGGAAATCACCAGCGTCTCGGCATTCTCATCCACATCCAGCGGCTCTGAATTTGCCTCTGGCAGGTCTACCTTCAAACCCTGCTCCAGCAACGGAGCGGTCACCATGAAAACAATGAGCAGCACCAGCATGACGTCAATGTAGGGCACTACATTGATCTCGGCCATCCGATTGCGGCGCTTCTTCACTATTTCCATAACTCTCACCTACACCTGAACAAAGACCCGATCGCTCAGGCTTACTTACCTGGATTGCTGTAAAGCTGCCTGTGCAGGATGCTGGAAAACTCTTCCGCGAAAGTGCTGTAGTTGTTCGTGATCGATTCCACCCGCGAGGAATAGCGGTTATAGGCCACTACGGCGGGGATCGCGGCAAACAGACCCATCGCGGTGGCGATCAGGGCCTCGGCAATACCGGGCGCCACCACCTGGAGGGTGGCCTGGCTCTGGCTTGCCAGACTGATAAAGGAATTCATGATGCCGATGACGGTGCCGAACAGGCCGATGTAGGGAGTCACAGAACCGACGGTCGCTAGGAAGGTCAGGTTCTTCTCCAGCTTTTCCTCTTCGCGTGAATAGGCCACGCGCATGGCGCGCTGGGCGCCGCCCATGACAACCTCGGAGTCGATGCCACCCTGCTGGCGCAGACGCATGAACTCCTTGAACCCGGCGCGGAAGATGTTCTCCATGCCGCCAGTGGGCTTGTTTTCTTTCTGCTGGGAGCTGCCTTCGCGGAACAGTTGCGACAGATCCATGCCAGACCAGAAGCGCTTCTCGAAGCCGAACATGCTCTTCTCGGCACCACTGAGCACCATCCAGCGCTGGATGATCATGACCCAGGAAGTCACGGAGGCAGACATCAGAGTGAGCATGACCAGTTGCACGGCGGTGGTCGCACCGGCAATCAATTCCCAGACATTTAATGACTCACCCACTGCACACTCCTCACGGCTGTCGAAAAACAGGCGGCATTATAAATTATGTTTCACGTTTCTTATACACAATCCGGTGTTTTATAAAGAGTTTTTCGTGAAATCTGACACCTGTCACGTACGCTCGCATTTAACAGACGCAATATTACTTTCGTCCGCTGCAATGCTGACCACTTCCTGATGAATTGTGGCACAAAAACGGCAATGTGGATTTAGAGCCAAGCCCTTGATTCAGGAGCGAAAAAGGTCCTCGGAAGCCCCTGGAGGAGCCATGCCGAAGTGCAGATAGGCGTGGGGCGTCACCACGCGCCCGCGAGGGGTGCGCATGATGAATCCCTGCTGGATGAGATAGGGTTCCAGAACGTCTTCGATGGTATCGCGTTCCTCGCTGATTGCGGCCGCCAGACTGTCCACCCCGACCGGCCCGCCGCCGAACTTCTCGATCATGGTAATCAGCAGGCGCCGGTCCATGTGGTCGAAGCCATTGACGTCGATGCTGAGCATGTCCAGCGCCTGACTGGCGGCGGACTTATTGACGACGCCATCGCATTTGACCTGGGCGTAGTCACGCACACGCCGCAGCAGGCGGTTGGCAATCCGGGGAGTGCCACGGGAGCGCCGCGCGATCTCCGCCGCCCCCTCCTGGTCGATTTCGCAGCCGAGAATCGCGGCAGAGCGCGTCACAATGCGGCAGAGATCATCGGCCGAGTAGAACTCCAGGCGCTGAATGATGCCAAAGCGATCCCGCAGCGGCGAGGTCAGCAGCCCTGCGCGCGTGGTTGCCCCCACCAGGGTAAACGGCGGCAGATCCAGCTTGATGGAGCGGGCAGAAGGCCCCTCGCCAATCATGATGTCGAGCTGGTAATCCTCCATCGCAGGGTAAAGAATTTCCTCGATGGCAGGACTCAGGCGGTGAATCTCGTCGATGAAGAGCACATCGCCGGATTCCAGGTTGGTCAGCATGGCTGCCAGATCGCCCGCTTTCTCCAGCACCGGGCCGGACGTGGTCTTGATCGCAACGTTCAGTTCATTGGCAATGATGTTGGCGAGCGTCGTCTTGCCCAGCCCGGGTGGGCCGAAGATCAGCACATGATCCATGGCCTCGCTGCGGGAGCGCGCGGCGCCGATGAAGATGTCCATCTGCTTCTTTACCTCGCTCTGACCGATATAGTCTGCGAGGGAAAGCGGCCGGATCGCGCGATCCAGAGATCGCTCGTTCTGGTTGAGTTCTGCCGATATCAGGCGGTCTTCTTCGTTGATCATGATGCAGCCTTGCTGCGCAGCGCCTGCCGGATCAGCTCCTCGCTGCGGGTGAGTTCGGGATTGGCCTTGAGCACCTGCGCGATCATGCGGGTGGCCTCTGCCGGCTTGTAGCCCAGGGCAATCAGTGCGGTTTCGGCTTCCTGGGAAAGCTGTTGTTCGGTTGCGCCTCCGCCTGCCGACGGGGCGCCGTCTTCGGCCAGCGCGATATCACCGCCCCACTCCGCCAGGCGGTCTTTCATTTCCACGATGAGCCGCTCGGCCGTCTTGCGACCAACACCCGGCATGCGGGTGAGCCCGGCAATGTCGTTGATGCGAACGGTCCGCACGAACTCGTCCACCGCCATGCCGGACAGAATGGCCAGCGCCATCTTGGGACCTACACCACTCACCTTGATCAGGCTGCGGAACATCTGTCGCTCCTGCAGGCTGTAGAACCCGAAGAGCAGATGCGCATCTTCGCGCACCACCAGATGCGTGTGCAGCACCACATTCTCGCCCAGGCCCGGCAACTGATAGACGGTACTCATGGGCACCTGCAATTCGTAGCAGACACCGTGCACATCCACCAGGATGTCCGGAGCCTGTTTGTCGGTGAGGATGCCACGTACTCTGCCAATCAATGCCTTTCTCCTCAGAGCTGAAGCCGGCTTTTGCGAAACGAACGCGCACCGGCAATTTTGACCAGATGCGCCTGGGTGTTGGCGTGACAGATGGCAATGGCCAGCGCATCCGCCGCGTCGGCCTGCACCTCACCACTGACACCCAGCAGCACCTTGATCATGTGCTGCACCTGGGTCTTGTCCGCATTGCCATTGCCTACCAGCGCCTGCTTGACCTTGCGCGGGGAATACTCCGCCACAGGGAGATCGTGATGAAGACAGGCCACCATGGCGCTGCCGCGAGCCTGACCAAGCTTCAGTGCAGAAGACACGCTCTTGCCCAGAAACACTTCCTCTATGGCGCATTCCTGTGGTGCATGCTCCTCTATCACCTGACAGAGGCTGTCGAATATCTGTTTCAGGCGCTGGGGATGATCGACGTCCGGCAGGCGAATGCAGCCGCAGGCAACATATTCGAGGCGATTGCCGACCGCGTTGATGACGCCATAGCCTGTTACGCGCGAACCCGGATCGATGCCCAGTATCAGTGCCACTTCCTCTCTCCCCGAGAGTTGATCCAACCCCTGTAGAAGCAGCCTGCAGGCTGGCTCCCGCAATGGCAGTCGCTCAGAGCTGACCCATGACTTCGTCGGAGATGCTGGCGTTGCTGTAGACGTTCTGCACGTCATCCAGATCTTCGAGATGATCCACCAGCTTCAGCAGACTCTGTGCCGTCTCCAGGTCCATTTCGGCCTCTGTGGAGGCTACCATGGATACTTCGGAGGATTCGATGACAAGCCCGGCCTTTTCCAGCGCATCCTTCACTGTTCCGAAATGCTCCGGTGTCGTGACCACCTCAAGAGACCCGTCGTCCTGCGCCTGCATATCGTCGGCACCGGCCTCCAGTGCCACGTCCAGCGCCTTCTCTTCATCACTGCCTGCGGGCAGAACGATAGTGCCCTTCTTCTCGAACAGATAGGCCACCGAGCCACTGGTGCCGAGATTGCCTCCGTTCTTGGAGAAGGCATGGCGCACATCGGCAACCGTACGATTCTTGTTGTCGGTCAGCGTTTCCACCAGAATCGCCACTCCACCGGGACCGTAGCCCTCGTAGACCAGCTCTTCCAGGCTGTCGCTGTCCGCCGTCCCTGCCCCCCGGGCAATGGCGCGGTCGATCGTGTCGCGAGTCATGTTGGCACCCAGCGCCTTGTCTACCGCCGCACGCAGTCGCGGGTTATCCGCCACATGCTCGCCGCCCAGCTTGGCGGCGACCGTCAGCTCGCGGATTATCTTGGTAAACACCTTGGCACGCTTGGCGTCCTGGCCGGCCTTGCGGTGCTTGATATTGGCCCATTTACTGTGCCCAGCCATCTCGCTACTCCCGCCCGTCCTACTCGGTCTTCGCCTGGCGAATCTGAATATTCAGTTCGCGCAACTGCTTGGTTGCCACGATGCCTGGAGCATCGGTGAGCGGGCAGGCAGCAGACTGGGTTTTCGGGAAGGCAATCACTTCCCGAATGGAGGTCGCACCGGTCATCAGCATGATCAGACGGTCGAGACCGAAGGCCAGGCCGCCGTGGGGCGGACAGCCATAGGACAGGGCCGACAGCAGGAAGCCAAACTTCTCTTCGGCCTCGGCTTCGTCAATGCCCAGAATACGGAACACCTGCTGCTGCATCGCTGGCTGGTTGATACGGATGGAGCCGCCCCCGAGCTCGGTGCCGTTGAGCACCATGTCATAGGCGCGGGACAGCGCATTGGCCGGGTCCTTTTCCAGCTCTTCCACCGTACAGGAGGCAGAGGTAAACGGATGGTGAATCGGTGTCAGACCACCCTCGCCATCCTCCTCGAACATCGGGAAGTCGACCACCCACAGCGGCGCCCAGGCTTCGCGAACCATGCCCAGGTCAGCACCTACTTTCAGACGCAGTGCGCCTATGGAATCGTTCACGATCTTGGCCTTGTCGGCCCCAAAGAAGATGACGTCGCCAGTCTGTGCCTGCAGACGCGCCAGCACGTCCTGCACCACCTGTTCCGGCATGAATTTCAGAATCGGAGACTGCAGCCCTTCGAGTCCGGCGGCAATGTCGTTGACCTTTATCCAGGCCAGACCTTTCGCCCCGTACTTGCTGACAAACTTGGTGTAGTCGTCGATCTCCTTACGGCTCAGGCGCCCGCCATCCGGCACGCGCAGCGCCACAACACGGGAAGCCGGGTCATTTGCCGGGCCATTGAACACCTTGAAGTCGACACTCTTCATCAGATCGGCGATATCCACCAGCTCCAGATCAAGACGCAGATCGGGCTTGTCGGAACCGAAACGACGCATGGCTTCCGCGAAGCTCATGCGCGGGAAATCCCCCAGATCCACGTTCAGGTGCTTGATGAAGATCTTGCGAATCATGGACTCTGCCATCTGCATGATCTGCTCTTCATTCATGAACGATGTTTCAATATCGATCTGAGTGAATTCCGGCTGACGGTCGGCACGCAGGTCCTCGTCGCGGAAACACTTGGCGATCTGATAATAGCGATCCATGCCTGCAACCATCAGAATCTGCTTGAACAGTTGCGGCGACTGCGGCAGCGCGAAGAAATGACCCGGGTGAGTGCGGCTGGGCACCAGGTAGTCACGGGCGCCTTCCGGAGTTGCCTTGGTCAACAGCGGTGTTTCGATATCCAGAAAGCCGTTTTCGTCCAGGAAATTGCGGATGGAGTTGGACACCTTGGAACGGAAGCGCAGACGCTCGGCCATTTCAGGGCGGCGCAGATCGATATAACGGTAGCGCAGACGCACGTCCTCGCCCACATCGGAGTGTTCATCCAGCAGGAAGGGCGGTGTCTTGGCGGCGTTGAGAATGTTCAGCTTCTTGCCCAGTACCTCGATGCGGCCCGTGCCCATGTCAGCATTGGCCGTACCGGCCGGACGCAGACGCACAATACCGGTCACCTGCAGCACGAACTCGCTGCGAACGGTTTCTGCCAGCGCAAAGCTCTCTTCGGTATCCGGGTCGAACACCACCTGGGCGATACCCTGCACATCACGCAGGTCGATGAAAATCACGCCCCCGTGGTCCCTGCGGCGGTGGGCCCATCCACACAGGACAACTTCCTGCCCTTCGTGCTGTTCGTTCAATTCTCCGCAATAGTGACTGCGCATAGCTCTGTCCTGTTCAGTTTCATTTCAGTTCTGTAAGTGGCCCCCCTTCCCGGGTCAGGCCCCGCTTGACAGGCTAGGCGCCTGTACTGCCCGCGGCCTGGCTGGAGGCCGTCTTGTCCGTACTCTTGCTGGCGGAGGAGGAAGACTCCCCTGCCGAATCCTGCGTTCCATGGCGCTTGGCGCCTGTCTTGAAGTCCGTCTCGTACCAGCCCCCGCCCTTCAGGCGAAAACTGCTCGCGGACACCAGCTTGGCCAGTGCCAGCTTGTGGCACTGGGGACATTCCTTCAGGGGCGCGTCGCTGATCTTCTGCAACGCCTCCAGCCGATGGCCGCAGTCCTGACATTGATACTCGTAGATTGGCATCGCCCAAGCCTTCCTCATTCTCGACGGGATCGAATCCGACTCCCCTTTCCACCTTCTGTCCACCTTCTATGTGGACAAGCGTCCGGACGAAGCCCGGCACACCCTCTCAGGGTTTTTCAAAAACCGCGCATTATACCTTAGCTGGAACGCAACTGGCATCCCCGTTCAGAGGTTTCTAGCACTAGAATTTACGGGTTTTGCCCCACAATGCAGCCTGCCGAAACCGGGCTTGATCTCAATCACAAAAGTTGCCGATTAGTGCTTGCTAACCCCTGGCAAAACCTTTATAAATAGAGCCCCACAAAGACGTAAAGGGACTTAGAACACGTCTAAGAATAAAGTGCAGGAAGATATCCTGGGGTTCTCCCCGATCGCGGGAGCAACATAAGAAACAACTTTCATTATTAAAAAAGAGAAACGGGCATGGCTGTAGCAAAAACTGCATCAAAGACTTCCAAGAAAGCAAGCACTCCGGCAAAGAAGAGCTCTGCGATCCAGCAGAAGTACACCAAGACAGCAATTCTCAATGAAATTTCCGAGAACACCAATCTGAGCAAGAAGCAGGTTTCCGAAGTTCTCGACGAGCTGTCTCTGATTATCGAGCGTCATATCAAGAAGCGCGCCGTCGGCGAATTCACTCTGCCTGGCCTGCTGAAGATCAAAGCCGTCACTCGTCCCGCGCGCCCTGCTCGCAAGAATGTTCCGAACCCCTTCAAACCGGGCGAATTCATGGACATTCCGAAGAAGCCCGCGACCACGCGTGTGAAGATTCTGCCTTTGAAAAAGCTGAAAGAATTCGCTCTGTAATCAAGACCCGTCCGTACCCGGCTCTGTCCGCGGTCTCGGACCCAGTGTATCCGTTCCGCAGAAAGGCAGCCCCCGGGCTGCTTTTCGCTTTTTAAGGTCCCTGTCGAATGATCCGTGCCAGTCAGTACCTCATCGCCACGCTCAAAGAAACTCCAGCCGATGCCGAGATCGTCAGCCACCAGTTGATGGTCCGGGCCGGTCTCATCCGCAAACTCGCCACCGGCATGTACACCTGGTTGCCGGCGGGCCTGAGAGTCCTGCACAAGGTGACCTCGATTGTGCGCGAGGAAATGGACCGTGCCGGCGCCATGGAGGTCTCCATGCCGGTGGTACAGTCTGCCGACCTGTGGATCGAATCCGGCCGCTGGGACAAGATGGGACCCGAGCTGCTGCGCTTCGTGGATCGCCACGAGCGCGACTTCTGCCTCGGGCCCACCCATGAGGAGGTGATTACCGACCTGATCCGCAACGAGCTGTCCAGCTACCGCCAGCTCCCGGCCAATTTCTACCAGATTCAGACCAAGTTCCGCGACGAGCGGCGCCCCCGCTTCGGGGTCATGCGCGCCCGTGAGTTCCTGATGAAAGACGCCTACTCCTTCCACAGCACCGAGGCATCCCTGCAGGAGACCTACGCGCTGATGCACCAGACCTACTGCCGCATCTTCGAACGCCTGGGGCTGGAATACCGCCCGGTGCTGGCTGATTCCGGCAATATCGGCGGCAGCACCTCACACGAATTCCATGTGCTGGCGGACTCCGGGGAAGACGAAATTGTCTTCAGCTCCGACAGCCCCTATGCCGCCAACATCGAGATGGCCACCGGCATGCTGGTGGATCAGGACTACGCGGCTGGCGACACCAGAAAACCGTCTGCCACTCCGGTGGATACGCCCAACGCCCACTCCATTGAGGAGGTATCCGCCCTGCTGGGGATGGAAGCCCGCCGCCTGGTCAAGACCATGGTGGTACAGGGCGTCGCCGATGAGAATAATCCCACCGGTCTGGTCGCCCTGGTGATTCGTGGCGATCAGGAGATCAATCCGATCAAGGCCGAGAAGCATCCGCTGGTCGCCTCGCCCTTCACCCTGGCGGAAGACAGCGTGATCGAGAGCGCCCTGCACTGCAAACCCGGCAGCCTGGGGCCTGTCGATCTGCCGATTCCCGTGCTGGCCGACACCAGCGTGACATCCCTGGTGAACTTCGTCTGTGGGGCCAACCAGAACGGTCGCCACCTGATCGATGCCAACTGGGGGCAGGACTGCCGTTTCGACGCCACTGCGGACATCCGCAAGGTGCGCGAAGGCGATATCAGCCCCGACGGCAAGGGCACCCTCCAGATCAAACGCGGCATCGAGGTGGGGCACATCTTCCAGCTTGGCACCAAGTACAGCGAGGCCATGAATGCCAGCGTGCTCGACGAGAACGGCCGCAGCATCACCATGATCATGGGGTGCTACGGCATCGGCGTCAGCCGTATCGTCGCCGCCTGCATCGAGCAGAGCCATGACGATCGCGGCATCATCTGGCCGGACAATATCGCCCCCTTCCACGTCGCCGTCATTCCGCTGAACGCCCACAAGTCCGAGGCCGTGGCGGAGCTGAGCGAGAAGCTGGCAGAGCAGCTCAGCGCCGCAGGCTATGAAGTGCTGCTGGATGATCGCGACAAGAAGACCAGCGCCGGCGTAAAGTTTGCCGATATGGAACTGATGGGCATCCCCCATCGCATCGTGGTGTCCGAGCGCGGTATTGAACAGAACGTTCTGGAATACCGGTCACGACGGGCGCAGGACAACGAAATGGTGCCGGCAGACGACATTCTCGCCTTCCTGCGCAATGCTATTCCGCTGAATCAGTCCCACTGATTCTGTGCCACTGACGCCACTCCGCGGTGAACAACTGCGGGGCACTGATCCGCAGGAGCGTGCAGGATGAACGACGCCGGCAATCGCCCTCTCTCCCGAACGGAGCGGCTCAAAGCGCTGCTGGATCACCTGTTGCTGCCCCCGGGGCGTGAGGACTCCCGTATGCGCGCCATCGGCCTGCGCGCCTTCCAGGTGGCCTATGCCGTCATCCGGGATCTGGCGCAGGGCGAACTCAGCCTGCGCGCCATGTCGCTGGTCTATTACACCGTCATCGCCTTCATTCCCCTGCTGGCCCTGACCTTCTCCGTGCTCAAGGGCCTGGGTGCCCACAATGCCATGGAGCCCGCCCTGCTCAACCTGCTCGCACCCCTGGGTGACCGCGCCGAAGAGGTCACGCGCAACATCATCACCTTCGTGGGCAATGTGCGGGTGGATGTGCTGGGCTTCGTCAGCCTCGGCGTGCTGCTGTACACCGTGCTGACCATGATGCAGAAGATCGAGACGGCTTTTAACTTCATCTGGTGCGTATCGGAAGGACGCAAGCTGGCGACGCGGGTCAGCGACTACCTGTTCGCGCTGATTGTCAGCCCTCTGCTAATTTTCGTTTCGATCGGCATCAGCTCCTATATCAACACGAATTTCTTTGCCCGCTATCTGGAAACACTCAGCTTCGGCGGCTCCCTGCTGCAGATCATCGGCACCCTGTTCGCCTTCCTGTTCATGTCGCTGGCCTTCGCCTTCGCCTACCGCTTCATCCCCAACACCCGGGTGCGTTTTGGCCCGGCCCTGATCGGCGGTCTCATGACCACCATCATCTGGAAGGCAATGGGCGTGTTCTTCAAGAGCGTCTTCGCCAACTCCAACAGCAACGAAGTCATCTACCTGGCCTTCTTCACCATCATCCTGGTGATGATCTTCATTTATCTGGGCTGGCTGGTGCTGCTGACTGGTTCGAGCATTGCCTACTATCTGCAGAACCCCGCCCGCATCCGCCTGGGGCGCCAGCGTCCCCGGCTCAGTCTGGCCGAGCAGGAAGCCAGCATTCTGAGCGTCGCCTGCCTGATCATCGAGCGCTTCCAGCGGCAGCAGGCACCCTGGAATGCCAACGAGCTGGCAGAGCGGCTGCGGCTGAACCCCATCATCATCGATGACATTCTCGATATGCTAACCGGCATCGGTTTTGTAGTGCGTACGGATCAGGACCCGCCCGCCTTTCTGCCCACGGGCAGCGTGGATGATGCCCGTATCGAATCGCTGTGGGTGCAGGTACGCCACTACGTTCCCCAAGGCGTTCTGCCCGGCGAGCGACTGCGCAGCACAGCCACCGTGAACGACTATCTGAAGAAGCTGGAGCAGGAGACGGCACGCCAACTGGGCGAGATGCGCTTCAATTCCTCGGAGCAGAAAGAGGACTGAAAAAACTCTGTCTGACGCGGCACGCATGTTTCGCGTTACAATGCGCCTTTTTCAGCCAGCCGCGGAAACCAGTGCATGCCCAGCAACAAGCCCACCCCCTATATCCTGATTCTCTACTACAGCCGCAATGGTGCCACCGAACAGATGGCACGTTTGATCGGACGGGGCGTGGAACAGGCCGGTATCGAGGCACGGCTGCGTACCGTGCCCGCAGTCTCAACGGTGTGTGAGGCCACTCAGCCCGATATTCCGGACACTGGGGCCATCTATTGCAGTGAAGACGATCTGCGCCATTGCAGCGGCCTGATTCTGGGCAGCCCAACCCGCTTCGGCAACATGGCAGCCCCCCTGAAATATTTCCTCGACGGCACCGGCGCCCTGTGGCTCTCCGGCGCCCTGATCAACAAACCGGCGGCCGTGTTCACCTCGACCTCCAGCATGCACGGCGGCCAGGAGAGCACACTGCTCAGCATGATGAACCCCCTGCTGCACCACGGCATGCTGATCTGCGGCATTCCCTACAGCGAGGCCGGCCTGATGGCCACGCAGTCCGGCGGCACGCCCTATGGCGCCAGCCACCATGCCGGCCAGAAGAACGAGCGCAAGGTAGACGAACAGGAAGGTGCCTTGTGTACCGCCCTGGGCAAGCGCGTCGGCAGCATCGCTGTGCAAATGCTCAAATGAACCGGACATCAGCCTGAACATCATGACAACACCCGACACAACACCCCCCGCCATCATCGACAAGTCCCATCGCGCCGTGCTGCTGCTGTTTTATGCGCTGCTGCTGGTGTTCACGGGATACGGGCTGTGGCAGATACCGGACGGCAATCTGCCCGCCATCCTCCTGCTGTGGCTGATCAAGGCGCTGCCCCTGCTGATCTTCGTGCCGAGCCTGCACAAGCGCAAACTGCGCGCCTATGCGTGGCTGTCTTTTCTGGTGCTGCTCTATTTCATTCAGGGGGTGCAGACGGCTTTTACCGAAGAGGCGCGGGTGTACGGTGTGATCGTGACTCTGCTGCTGTCGGGGCTGTTCAGCGCACTGATTGTATACATCCGCAGTTATCGTCAGTTCTACAAGGTGTCCCTGTAGAACGGATGCTGTACTTTCTCAGGGCTCGCCTGCCACAGCCTGCTGCTCGTGCTCCATCAGCTCGCGTACCAGCGGCACGGTAATGCGCCGCTGGGTCTGCAGTGAAAACCTGTCCAATCGTTCCAGAAGAGCAAAAAGGGCGCGCATACTGCGCTCGTTTCTCTGCAATACGTAGTGAATCACTTCGTCGCTCAGCACGATACCGCGCTGTTGCGCCCGCAGTTGCAGCGCCTGCCGCTTGCCCTCGTCGTTCAGTGGCTGCAGGGGAAACACCACGCCGGACTGCAGGCGTGACAGCAGGTCCGGCAAACGCACCGGAAGCTCGCGTGGACCACAATGCGCCGCCACCAGCAGGCGGGAACCACTGTCCCGCAGACAATTGAACAGGGTAAAGAGTGCGCGCTCCCAGCCGTCATGACCGGCAATCTCCTCCAGGCCATCCAGACATACCAGCGGGAAAGACTCCAGGCCCTCGAACACCTCCGGGCTGTATTGCGCAGCCTCTGCCAGCGGCAGGTAGAAACAGGGCTCGCCGCGTTCATCCGCCTGGTGACAGACCGCCTGCAGCAGATGGGAGCAGCCGGCATCGGGCCCGCCCCAGAGATAGGTGAAGAATTCCAGCCCTGCACCGGAGGCCGAGGACAGGTAGTTCACCGCCTGGCGATTGGCCTGCGCCACAAAGAAGTTGTCGAACGTTGCAGAGTCGTCCAGGGAAACCTGGAGGGCCATCTGGCGTGGAGAACGGTCCATGCCTCAGCGTACCCAGCGATAGTGAAACACGGGCTGCTCGGCCCCTGCCTCGAAGGGCTCCACGGGCTGCATGTCCCGCCCGAGGGCAAGGAACTCGGTAAAGAGAAAGGCGTTGCCGGTCAGATTGATGTCCAGCTCGATGCTGCCACCATCGAGCAGCGCCGTGGACACCGTATCCACCACGGCGAGGCTGTGGATGTACTGCAGCACGTCCACGTAGTCGCGGGCACTGTCCACACCATCGACCCGCAGGCGCACCGGCAGCGGTGTTGCCAGGCGGATCAGACCGTAGTGACTGGACAGACGCGCGGTGATGCGGTCCAGTGCCGCGTCGGCATAGGGCTTGAAGTTCTGCTCGAAACTGTCAAAGGTCTCCACCTGGTCACGGAACAGGAACTGCCACAGCCCCACCAGATCTCCGCCCGTGGATTCCAGGACACGACCGCTGAGAATGGCGTCGGCGCCATAGCGTTCGCTGGCAGCACGAATCGCCTCGTCATCCAGGCTCCAGGCAACGTCCATCGGCAATTGGCGACGATCTTCAAGGTCCATCAGGGGGAACAATAAAGGCAGGCCATGCAGGCGGGAATACTCGCGCACAATGTCCAGCAGCGGGTGGTCCGAATCGGCGCTGAGCAACTCACGGCGCCCGTCCGGACTCTGCACCGAGAGCCACAGCATCACCGTGGGACGGTTCTGGTCCCAGACGGGAATGCCCGCAGCGTTCAGCATACTGTCTACCAGCGCGCGATCGAAGCGGACACTGATGAAATTGCGCTGCTCCAGGGCGCCCGAGCTGGTGCGGTAACTGACCTCCTGCACATAGCTCTGGGCATCGCGAATCGCCCGCTCCACCGCCGAGTTCCGCAGCCAGCGCTCCTCGCCGGTAATCTTCAGAATGACCGCCGTCAGCCCCTCGCGATAGGCACGGATGCGTTCGGCATCGCCCTGTCCCTGCACCACAATCTCCTGGTCGTACAGACCGGTAACGATCAGGGCAAAGGCAGAAGGGCTGCCAAGACAGAGCAGCAAAGGCAGAAGACGCAGGAATTTCAGGCTGAACGGCATGTGTGTCATGCGGCGCATCATACCCGATCTGCCAGGCCATGACACGCGCGAGACACCCGTCCCGGCGCGAGCAAAATGTGCGGAATCGACGCCAAAGCATACCCTGCCACGCCGCACGATGGTAAAATTCGCGCCAGTATTCACCGGTCTACTATTCACCAGCCTATTTACCAGCCAACGGATCCCTCCCCAATGACTGACAACGCGAACGCAGTGCCCAAACCCTCCCTGAGCTACAAAGATGCCGGCGTGGATATCGATGCCGGCGATGCCCTGGTCGAAAAGATCAAGAACGTGACTCAGCGGACCCGTCGCCCGGAAGTGCTCTCCGGCCTTGGCGGCTTTGGTGCCCTGTGTGAAATCCCCGCTGGCTATCGCAAACCGGTGCTGGTCTCCGCCACCGACGGCGTTGGCACCAAGCTCAAGCTGGCCATCGAAACCGGCAAGCACGACACCATCGGCATCGATCTGGTGGCAATGTGTGTGAACGATCTCATCGTCTGTGGTGCCGAACCCCTGTTCTTCCTGGACTACTACGCCACGGCAGGCCTGGATGTTGCCCTGGCCACCCAGGTGGTGGAAGGCATCGGCGTGGGCTGCGAGCAGGCGGGTTGCTCCCTGATCGGTGGCGAGACCGCTGAAATGCCCGGCATGTACAGCAAGGGCGATTACGACCTCGCGGGTTTCTCCGTCGGCATCGTCGAGAAGGACGAGATCATCGAGAACAACATGGTGAAACCCGGGGACAAGCTGATTGGTCTGGCGTCCTCCGGTCCGCACTCCAATGGCTATTCCCTGATCCGCAAGGTGCTGGAAGTCAGCGGCACCCCGCTGAACACACCGTTTGAGGGCAGCACCCTGGGCGAGGTGCTTCTGCGCCCCACCGAGATTTACGTAAAGGCTATTCAGGCCCTCAAGGGCCATGCCCGTGTGCACGCCCTGGCCCACATCACCGGCGGTGGCATCGTCGAGAACCTGCCGCGGGTGCTGCCGGAAGGCGCCCAGGCCGTGATCAATCTGGCCGCCTGGAAACGCCCGGAGGTTTTCCGCTGGCTGCAGCGCGAGGGCAATATCCAGGAAAGAGAGATGCTGCGCACCTTCAACTGCGGCATCGGCATGATTGTCTGCGTCCCCGCAGAAGACTGCGAGGCCGCCCTGCAGATTCTGCAGAAACACAACCAGGGTGCCTGCGAGATCGGCACGGTGCGCAGTGCAGCCGCCGACGCAGTGCCTGTCGTGCTGGAAGGTGAAGCAGAATGAGTGATGCCCCCTGCTCCGTGGTTGTCCTGATCTCGGGCAACGGGAGCAATCTGCAGGCCCTGATCGACCACAGTGCGGACAGCCAGTACCGCATCAGTGGCGTCATCAGTAACAAGGCGGACGCCTTCGGCCTGCAGCGGGCCGGCAAGGCGGGGATTCCCACACGAGTCATCGACCACCGGGAGTTTGCAGACCGGGAATCCTTCGACCAATACCTGATGGCGGAGATTGATGCCTTTCATCCGGACCTTGTCGTGCTGGCAGGTTTCATGCGCATCCTAAGTCCCGGTTTCGTTCAGCATTACGCCGGTCGGGTACTCAACATCCACCCCTCCCTGCTGCCCGCCTACCGCGGCACCCACACCCACGAGCGGGTGCTGGAGGCCGGCGAGCCGGAACATGGCGTCAGCGTGCATTTCGTTACCGAAGAACTCGACGGCGGTCCCGTCGTCCTGCAGGCCATCGTTCCAGTGGCAGCGGACGACACCCGCGACACCCTTGCCGCACGCGTCTTCGTGCAGGAGCATCGCATCTATCCGAAGGTAGTGGACTGGTTTGCAGCAGGACGTCTGCGGATGCAGGACAACGCCGCCTGGCTGGATGGAAAGCGCCTGGGCGTGCAGGGATTGCGGGAGTACATGTCGTGAAAGCCTGGTCGCTCCTTTTGCTGTGTCTTGGTCTCAGCGCTCTGGCGCAGGGAAGCGAACCACGCCCGTATGACGCCCGTTATCAGGCCAGGGCGCTCGGCATGAGCGCCGACGCATCGCGCCGCCAGAGCCTCACCAGCGAAGGCTATTTCCTGCTGGAGAACCGCATCTCCCTGACCCTACTGGGAGCGAATGTCGCCACGGTGGTGGAGGCCAGCGAATTCCGCTGGCAGGACGGCGACATCCAGCCATTGCACTACCGCTACGATCAGAGCGGCATAAGTTCCAGCCGCGAAGACATCGAATTCGACTGGGAGGCAGGCCAGGCACACAGCAGCAGTGATGATGGCAGCTGGGAATTCGATATCAGCCCGGGCTTGCTGGACAAGCTCAGTTACAGCGTTCGGCTGGCGCAAGACCTGCAGCAGACGGATCAATCAGAGTTTCACTACACAGTGCTGGACGAGGATGACATCAAGGAACACGTCTATCGCATCAGCGCAGAAGAGGTTCTCGACACACGCCTGGGCAAACTCAATACCGTAAAAATTGAGCGAGTACGAGAAGATGACAGCCCGCGTAGGACGACAGTCTGGCTGGCAAGGGACTGGGATTATCTGCTGGTCAGGCTGGAACAGGTATCGCGCTCGGGAACGACAACGGAATTGATGCTGGAATCTGCCACAGTCGGGGACATACCGGTCAAGGGGTTATAGGCGACCGGTCTCTATCAGGGCTCATCGGCCCGGCGCTGCATGTCGTATTTGCGCATTTTTTCCACTAGCGTGGTGCGGCGGATATTCAGACGATCTGCCGCACGTGCCACAACTCCCCCACTGTCATTAAGCGCCTGCTCAATCAGATCGCGCTCCAGATTGGCCAGGTACTCTTTCAGATCCAGTCCGTTCAGCGGCAGCAATGCCTGCGTGGAAGAGCCGTTGATCTCCACAACAGCTGGCGACGCCGGGCTCTCGGCAATCATCGTCTCCTCGGGAAGAATCTCGTGAGCCTCCAGATGCCGGAATTTCTGCGGCAGATCATTTACTCCGACAACTCCGTGCGGATGCAGAATCGCCATGCGCTCTACCAGATTCGCCAGTTCGCGCACATTGCCAGGCCACGGGTGTCTGCACAGGGATTCGATCGCGCTGCTGTTAAAACGGACAGAGCCACGTTTCTCACTTTCCAGACGGCTGATCAGCTCGTTGAGCAGAAAAGGAATGTCTTCTGCTCGCTCCTTCAGGGACGGCATCTCGATCGGGAAGACATTGATGCGGTAATACAGATCCTGACGGAACGTGCCTGCATCGATCATTTCTTCCAGATTCTTGTGGGTAGCAGCCAGAATACGCACGTCTGTCTGCAGGGTCTTGGTGCCACCCACTCGCTCGTAGCAATGTTCCTGCAACACCCGCAGCAGTTTCACCTGCATAGGCAAAGGCATGTCGCCAATCTCGTCGAGAAACAGCGTGCCGCCCTCGGCCATCTCAAAACGTCCGATACGGGTGGAAATCGCGCCGGTAAAGGCGCCCTTTTCGTGACCGAAGAGTTCGCTTTCCAGCAGGTCGGGAGGAATGGCGCCGCAGTTGAGCTGTACAAAGGGTTTGTGCGCCCGTGCTGAGTTCATGTGCAGATTGCGCGCAACCACTTCCTTGCCGGTTCCCGACTCGCCGGTAATGAGAATGGTCACTTCCTTGTCGGCAACCTGGCCCATGATGTGGCGAATGCGCTGCACCTCGGCGCTCTTGCCCACCAGGCTGCGAAACATATTGTAGTCGCGCACGTTCTGTTCGGGAGACAGGCGCTTGTAGTGCCTGCGGTATACCTCGGCCTTGTGCAGCGCATCCAGCACAGGCTGATAACGCAGGGGCAGCGGCACGCAGGCCGTAATCGCATTCTGAATCTCTTCTGCCAGTTCGCGACCGGTCTCGGTCACGCCCAGCAGCACCACAGGAATCCCCGGGGCGCGTTCGGCAAGCGCCGCAATCAGGGTCAGCAGAATGTCTTCGGGATAGGAGCCAAGCATGGCCAATTTGATGTCGTCACTGGCGCCCAGATGCGCGTCCGCAACTGTTTGCCAGTTGTCCATGGCGGCGCAGGACACCGCTTCACCGAGAAACCCCAGAATGACACCCAGCTCGTCGCAGGATTTACTATCGTCATCAATGAGCAGGATTTTCCCTTGATCGGCGATATTCAATGTGGGCGGTTCCATCTATAGCAGGTTCAGATTGCATGCGAATGCCAACGCTGACTGATAGCATTATGCTATCAGCGTTGGCATCGAATGATCGGATTATGTGCCGCCGGAAGCCAGGTTTGGCTGGCTGTTCCGGCAGCCTGAGACTTGCGCAGATTAGACAACGCCGCCCGGCATTAGTCAATCTGGGGCTGGCTGGCGGGAGCCGGGGCAATGGCGTCCCAGCCGTCCTTGATGGTTGCAAGCAAGCCGGCAACTTCGTCGATAATGGCAACGTCGTTGCTGACATTGGCCTCCAGCAGACGACGCTGCATGTAGTCGTAAAGGCTGCTCAGATTGGAAGTCATCTGCGGGTCGGCATCGTCGTCCAGGCTGGCCCGAAGCCCCCCGACGATCGAGATAGCCTTGCCCAGCAGCAAGCCCTTCTGTGCCACATCGTGCCGGGAGATCGCTGCCTTGGCCTGGACCAGACGCTCCATGGCGCCGTTGAGCAGCATCTGGATCAACTGATGCGGACTCGCGCCCTCCAGTGCACTCTCGGTGTTGATTCGCTTGTACTGCGCCAAGGCGCTTTGTGCTGCATACATAATGCTCTCCAATGGGTCTGACTATACTAAAAATGGCGCTGATTTCTCATCCCTGCACTACTTGTTCTTGTTGACCGTGTTGCTGGCCAGAGCCTCAAGAGCCTGCAGTTGCGAGGTGAGATAATCTGCGGTGGTGTTGAGCTGGTTAATGATCTTGTCGTTGGCCAGGAAGGAGGCCCGCAGTCGGGCTTCCGAACGGGCGATGCGTTCGTTCAGGGCGGTCCGCTGTTCCGCTATATTCTCCAGTTCCGCATTCAGCGTGTCCGTGCGGGTGGCGAAGAGGCCGCTGGAACCCAGGTAGCTGTCCATCAGCACACTCAGGTCTTCCGCAACCCCCTTGATGTAGCTGACCGTGCCACGGGAACCCAGGGCGCCGCCGTTCACCAAAATCCGCAGCCCCGTCGCCGGATCGAGATCGCCGGAAGCGTCCGTGCCCGCCTTGCCGTAGGCGCCAGTGCCTGTGATAAACCCGAAGATGACACCCGCGTTGCCGGTCAACGCGGAAATCTGTACGCGCGAGCTGCTGCCGGTACTGTTGGAAATGATGCCGAAGCCGCCGGTATTGCTGTCATATTCCACCGTCACCGACACTCCCGCCGCCAGCAGCGCCGGGCTGTTGTTGATGGCCGTCTGCATGGCACTGGCCACTGCGGTCGGAGCCGTATTGCTGATGGTTCCCAGCGTGACGGGATTCGACAGCACGCCATCCACCGAAATCTGGAAAGTGTCCGATGCCGTGCTGCTGGCAAGATTGCCGTGAGCGGCATTGAGATAGAAACCAGGCAGTGCCGCCACATTGCCACCAGAGGCAATCAGGGTCTGCCCAACACCGTCGGCCTCCACCCCGTTGATGGTGCCCGCCACGTTGACGCCGTCAATGGACGTCACCCGGGGGTTATAGCCACTCACAATGCCCAGCTTGTTGCCTGCGCTGGTGGTGACGCTACTGAAACTGATGAAGTCCGCCAGGTCGTCAGTAGAGAAGACAAAGCGTCCCTGAGCCTCTTCGGCATCGTATTCGTAGGACACCGTGACCGGTACCCCATCGTCCCCGGTGCTGTTAGTGTCATCCAGGGATAGTCCATCCAGACCGTTCACGAGCTGGTTGGACAGCCCCAGCGCGGTCGCGGCATTGGCGTTGACATTGGTGAGTTCGATCTGTGTCCCGGCGCCCGTACCGGAGGTATAGGTCAGCACCAGTTGGTCACTGCCATCCAGGGTGGCGGCAATGCGGTCATCCACCCCTGCCGCTGTCAGTGCATTCTGTACCTTCAGCAGGGTATCCGCCGCGCTCACCGTCGCCGTGTCGATCAGGACCGGCACTGCCCCAACGCCGTCGATGTCGATATCGAAGCTGGCATTGTTGGACGCAAAGTCAAAGCCTCCGGCATTGACCGCCCCGCTGCCGGTTATGATCGCAGGCGCTCCATCCTCAGCAATCTGGATCTGGCTGGCACTGCCGGTCGCCACGGTCTCGAAATAGATCTGGTTGCTGTCATCCAGACGCGCCAGCACGAGCCCGCTAAGCGCCGTGGCATTGATGGCATCCTGCACCGCTGCCAGCGTATTCTCGATGGTCCCCGGGGTTTCACCGCCGAAGGATACCGAGCTGGCATCCCCGTCGATGATGACCTGGGTACTGGTGCTGCCCCCGTCCAGACTGATACTGACGGCAAGATTCGCCGCCGAGAAATCCTGACCCGCCGTCAGCACATCGCCCACACCGGTCTGCGCTGCTGCCGGAGCAAAGGCAGGATCGCTGTTGATCAGACTCTCCATCGCAGTGATCAGATCGGCCGGCTTGTTGTAGTCCACCGGCGTGCCACTGCTGCCGGGCACCGTCAGCAGCTCGCTGCTGATGCCGTTGATCGTCAGCACGAAACTGGTGTCGGCATCCAGGGTGACCGGCGTATCAAAGTCCTCTGCCGCACTTCCTGTCGGAGTGCTCAGTCCGCTCAGATAATTGCCCAGGGAGTCGCCCTGGTAAGGAGAGGTCAGTCCCAGCAGATTCGCCATGCCGGCTTCCACTTCCAAAAAGCCGATATTGGAGTTGGAGCCATAGGTATTGGAGGCCATCTCGAAACGGGTGTCATCACTGTTGTAGGTGACCGCCACACGGAAATTGTTGGTGACAAAATCCTCGTTGCTGTTGATGCGGGTTTGGATGTGTTCCGCCAGATCCGCCGCCGTGCTGTAGGTACCCTGTACCAGGCTGATGTCCGCCGAGATGCCATTGAGCAGCACGGTAAACTGGTCGTTGTCGTCATCGATCACGAGATTACCGGCCGCCAGGGACGCCACCTGCTGACCACTGAAGGTGCCGGTCGTCGCCAGTTGTGTGATCTCTACCTCGTAGGTGCCGGGCTGTGTGTTCGATGTGGCGCTGGTATAGGTCAATAGAGCGTCGGAGGTGGAACCGGCTGTTGCAAACAGACCCAGAATATCGCTGGCATTGCTCTCGAATTTCTCGGCAAACTTGGTGGCATCGAAGGTGAGCTGATAGCCCGCATCCTTGTTCGTGGTGATACCGATCTCAGACAGGCTGCGCACGTTGCCGGTCAGTCCCGTCACACTGGTGCGCAACATGCGATTGATCTCCGCCATCGCCAGACGCAGTGTCGAGTCCCCAGTCAGCAGACTGCCCTGCCCCTTGTCACCGGCACTTGTATCGAAGGCAGTGAGTTCGTCCGCCAGCCCCTTCAGGGCGTTGTAGCTGTCGACAAAGGATTGCAGTTTGGAGGAGATCGCGGAGGCGTCCTTGGCGACACTGAGTGTCACGGGACCCGCCGTCACTCCCTTCAGGTTCAGCGTGGTGCCCGGGATGACGCCCGTCACCAAATTGCTGGTACGACTCACGGAAAGTCCATTGACGGAAAAGAGAGCATTCTGTGCCGTGATGGTTTCGGTCATGCGCACAGACCCTTCCACCAGGCCCTCGGCGTCGTCGAGCCCGAAACCGTCGAGTCCGCTGACATCGGCCACGCTCAGCCCGAGCTCTGCCGTCGCGGCAGTGCCACTGACATCGAGGCTGGTAATCTGGATGCTGCTGGCAGCACCCGGGCTCACTCGGGTGAACACCAGCTCATTGCTGTCACTGAGCGTCGCCACCACGTCGCTGTCCAAACCCGCCGTCACCAGTGCTGCATTGATCAGATCAATGGTCTCTTGGCGCGTGGCAGACGCGGTGTTGAGCGTGATGGCCTGTGCCCCGCCGCCGTCAACAGCAATGCTGAAGGTGGCGTTATTGGCGGAAAAGTCGAAACCGTCCGACAGTACCGTCCCGCAGGTGATCTGTGCAGAGGCGCCATCGGTCAGCACCTGCAGTCCCTGATCGAACCCGGTGTCAGCCGTCTCGAAGTACAGGCGGTCGCCGTCCGCAGCAGCAAGCACGTCGCCAGCGCTGAAACCGTTGGCGAGCAGTTCGGTGTCCAGCGCACTCTGAATTGCCGCCAGCACTGCGTTGGTATCGGTAATGGCCACGTTTGAGGGCACCACCACATCCATGTCCACGCCCTGATAGCTGAGACTGAAGGCAAGGCTGACGCTGTCGAGCCCGGCTCCGGAAGACAGATCTACGGACCCGGCAGCCGTGGTGGCAGCCAGTGTTGCGTTCTGGCTGCTGGCATTGTAGTTCAGCGCCTTGAGCCCATCGGTGCCCGTGGCGACGACCTCGATGCTGTTCTTCGCGCCGCTGTTCTTGGAAGTAAACACCAGCCGGTAACCGGTGCCGTCGTCCACGATGCTGGCCTGCACGCCAAAGTTGGCCTTGTTCACGGCATCACGAATGCCCGCCAGGGTGTTGTTGGAAGAGCTGATGACAATGCTCTTCGAGGTCGCATCGGGATTGAGGGTAAAGCTGTCATAGCTGTCCCCTACGCCGTAGGTGGTCGTGCCAAAGCGGAAGTTCAGCACCCCTGTCCCCACCGTGTCCGTGACTTCCTCGTAGGCATTGCTCGCAATGGAGTGCGTCTGCGCCAACTGCGATACATTCACCGTGTAGCTGCCTGCCACTGCAAGGCTGCTGGCGGTGGCGGTCACACTGGTCTCGTTGGAGCTGCTGACCGTGCTGGCATTGAACGTCGAAGGCAGGCGCAAGGCCGCCAGGGAGGAATCGAAGGTGGACAACGCGCTGGTGATCTCGCCGTAGGCGGAAATCTTGGCTTCGGCGACCGTCTGCTTGTTGTCGAGCCGGGCCTCAACGGGGGCGCGCTCAGCTTCGATAATCTGGTCAACGAGTTCCGAGGTCAGAAGACCCGACCCTACTCCCAGGGATTGTATAGACGCCATGCATGCTCCGGGCACGTCTGTCGATGAACGGACTGAGCGGGCAGTACCGACGCACCGCCCTCTCCATTGGCCGGAACAATTCAAGTTGTGTGCCAGCTCCGGACGTGGTGCGCAAGCCCTTGTCCAGCATGGATTTTATCGGCAGGCTCATGCTTTTCTTGATGCCAGGGCTGCACCCCCTTGCCTGCCGCGGGCAAGCGATTGCCGCCAAACGCTTGCGTCCCGCCCTGTAGCTGCATAGGCTTGCCGGGTCACCCGATTACAGATGGAGTAACCCATGCACAATGGCATTGTTGAGTCCCTGTTTCTCGCGCCTCAGCAGGATGCACCCGTGCAGCAGCAGACGTCCCTGCAGGTGCTGGCCGGGCAAGGCATCCGAGGCGACCGATATTTCCTGAGCCAGGCGCCCTTGAGCGGCACCCCTGCTGCGAACCGCAAGGAAGATCTGACCCTGATCGACGCGGCGCAACTGGAACACTTCAACGAGCACTTCGGACTCCGCATTCCCCATGGCGACTTCCGCCGCAATATCATTACCCGCGGCATCGATCTGAACGCCCTGGTGGGCAAGCGCTTCCGTGTCGGTACGGCCTTGTGTGAAGGAATGGAACTTTGTGAACCCTGCAGCAAGCTGGCCCGAACAGTGAGCCGTCAAGTGTTGCCGCATCTGGTGCATCGTGCAGGGCTGCGAGCAGCGATTATAGAGAGTGGCGAAATAAAGCCAGGTGACTCTATTGAAATGAATCAGATCTGAGCGAATCCTTTATCGCCTGCAGGGCAGGCTCCTACGGTGAAAGGAAATGCCTTTGTAGGAGCCTGCCCTGCAGGCGAAAACGCTTTTACCAATCTGTAGGAGCCTGCCCTGCAGGCGATAAAAAACGATATCCCAGAAAAGAAAAAGGCACGCCGGGAGGCGTGCCTAGGAGTTTAAGGAGTGTTTGCTGGTCGGTCGATTGATGCCTGAAATTACACTTGCGCCTTGAACAGAGTAATCGGTTCCTGTGCGTCTAGTTTTTTTGCCAATTCCAGGGCTTCCTTACCACCAAACTGCCGTACTAATTTTCTAGAGTTTCTGTCCACAACGGTCACTGAAGGTTCGGCTGAGCCCAGTTCAACCCCGAAAATAATGTCCCTTTGTATTGTCTGAACGTAGTCGTTTAATCTTGCGACGGCGACTTCCAGTTGTTGCTCATTCGTTCTTCCTTCCTGGGATCCTGCATCAAGAGCTCCGTTCTCATCCAGTCGGTCTTGCTGTTCGTCATCGCTTCCTGCGAAGAGGCTGGAGTGCCCTTGATCATTGTTCTCGGTTTGCACTGAATTAACCTTGTCTCTCGAGACAGTCGTCGGCAGGAATCTTGTGATACTGATGTCAGTCAAGGTATGCCTCCAAAACGCGTCTCTAAAAATTACATAATCATCTGAACCTGCTTAGCAGAGTATCCGGTTTGACGCCCCGGCTCAAGGAGCCGGAGGTCAAATCGAAGGCCTGCTTACTGGAGCAGTGACAGTACTTGCTGTGGAGCAGCATTCGCTTGCGCGAGGATCGAGATACCAGCCTGTTGCAGGATCTGAGATCTGGACAGAGCCGCCGCTTCCGCAGCGAAGTCCGCGTCCAGGATTCGAGAGTTCGCAGCAGACAGGTTCTCGGCTGTTACCGCCAGGTTGGAGATTGTGGTCTCGAAACGGTTTTGGATCGCACCGAGATCCGCACGGGCGCTGTTCACAGCGTTCAGAGCGTTATCGACCGCAGTCAGAGCCGCGTTGGCACCATCTTGAGTAGAGATATCCACCTCAGTCAGGTACTGGCCTGCAATGCCACCACCGAAAGAACCCTGTGACAAACCAAGGCTAGCCAAGGCGCTGTTTCCGTTAGTGCCACCAGTAAGGCTGATTGCACCTGCAGAGGACAAAGACACTGTTGAGTAAGTTGTCTTAGCATCAGCGTTCGCACGTGTAATGCCAGTAGCACCACCGTCTGTGAAGTCTGTCTCAGAGATACCAGCACCAGCCAGACCAAAGTTAGCTGCAGATATCGCTCCGCCGTTGGTATCGAGCGCCAGAACAATGTTGCGGCCATCGGCAGCAGTAAGAGTTACGCTGCTACCGTTATCTTCCGCAGTTACACCAGTCTGACCAGATACTGAGTTCACTTGGTTGACCAAGAATGTACGGTTTGAGTCCGCACCGGTCTGGGCAGTCAGGCTCACACTGACGCCATTCAGGTACAAAGTACCTGAGTTGCCTTGAGTTCCTGCTGTCGCTGCGGAAGTACCCTTCGCAACTGTTGCGTTCACTTTTGCAGATACTCCGGTAGAACCAGTTGACTCGTTGATTGCGGCAGCGATCGCGATGCCTGACGCTTTCTTGCTGCTGGAGTTCGCGACGTAAGAAGCTGAATCGTTTGATGTTTTAGCGGCATTGATGCTTACACCGTTAATAACCAAATCACCCGAAACAAGTTCCTTTTGAGAGGCTGCAACAGAATCAGTTCCTGTGGTCGTACCGACGGCCAATCCGAGCACTGTCGCTGCACTACCACCAAGATTTGAGATCTGCACAGAGCTCGAGAGACCAGTAGTATTGGAGGTAAATACCACATTGTTGTTGGCATCCTGAGAGACAGTAACACCAGACACCTGGCCTTCGATCTCTGCTTTTAACAATGCGAAACTAGTGTTGTTGTCATTCACGTTAACGCTGACTGTTGCGCCTCCGTCAACCGACACATCGAATGTCGCATTGTCTGCACCTGCCGACGCCACACCGGTATCCGCAGTAGTAATGGTCGCACCGAATGCACCAGCAGCCGTGACTGCCACAGTACCACCACCATCGGTAACGGTAATGGTTTTGCCTTCCAGGACGTTTTCAGTCAATTTAAGGAAACCTGTTCCGCTATCAAGAGTCGCTGTCACACCTGAACCACTCAACTGGGAATTAATTTTCGCCAGCATTCCAGCGGAGTCGGATGTGTAATTGCGATCGAGAGTTACCGCGTAGGACGTGCCGGATACATCGACGTTGAACGATACGTCAAGTGCAACAGCACCAGTGCTCGTCCCTGCACTAATTCCCAACAGGGTACCTGTATTGGCTACACCGCGAATGTCTGACAGGATCACCTCACTGGCAACACCAGTAGTAGCGGATCTGAAGGTCAGTTGTCCATTGTCATTCAATGTAGCTGTACCACCAGTCAACTGCGAGTTGATTGCCGCAGCCAATTGAGCGCCAGAGGTGTAGTTGGAATCGAGCGTCACAACTTGATCAATGGTGTCGTCAAATCGAATATTGAACTTAGCAGGTGAAGTACCAGCTGTTCCAGTGACCGTATCGTTTGCACCCGAGAAACCAAACGCCGCATTCGCTTCGTTACCTGCGTTGGGGCTGATAGTTTCGGTAAAGATGATTGTTCTTCCAGTCGCAGTATCTTCTGTAAACACAAGATTACGGCTGGAGTTCAGGCTAGCTGTAATACCAAGTGCACCTAATTGCGTGTTGATATCGTCCAACAAGGCCTGGTTACCAGAACCAACACCACCACCTACTGTTGCATCGCGGTAGTCACTATTAATAGTGATGTCTGCATTGCCACCACCAACAACACTGATGCGGAAGCTGGTATCGTTTGCCGCTACTGTAGCGAAGTCGATACCTGTTGCAGCCAAAGCCACAGTACCAGTCAGTTCAGCCACTGTGCCTGTGGGCGTGAAATCGTGTGAGAAACTGGTCAGATCAACAGTTCCTGTACGCAGCGCATTACCATCAGAGAAGTTACCCCCTGCTGATCGATCCGCAGCACCAGTAACGACAGCAGCAACAGACTGAGGGCCATCGCTAAAGTTGTTTGACGTAAAGGCAACACTACCAGTACGCACTGCTGCCGTTGCAGCTTGGAACGCATCAGCAACACGTGCTGTAGAGCTCACACTCGATACGCCTGCAGTGAACGTACCACTTGCAAGTCCGGCATTTGCCAGGTTTGCACCTGCAATTGTAATTTCTCGAGTATTACTGCCCGCAACGAGAGTGAAGCCACCTGTTTTAGTGCCAGCTGCACCAAGGCCAGTAGTGGCTGATGTAAGCGTTCCAGTGAACGAAGTAGTGATATTGCGGCCATCGGCTGCTTCCAGGCTAACACCTAGTGCGTCGTCTCCGCTGTCTACTGCCACAACACCAGTCAATGCAGATTGTGCGTTAATTGCCGAAACAACGGCTGCGCGTGAAGAAGTAGCGTCTGCAGTTGTCTCAACAGAGATAGTAGTGCCGTTCACTACAACAGTACCTGCAGTTACAGAGGCAGTCATTGCAGAACCCGAAGCAGTGTTTTTATCAACGATCGCAGTAACACCAGTCTGGCTGGTGGCGCGGTTCACTGCAGCGGCTTTTGCAATTGCAGAGGCGCTTTGGCTTGCTGTAGATGCAGTGTCGTCAGACGCACGGCTTGCTCCGATGCTGACACCGTTGATGACCAGATCGCCACCTGCAAGTGCTGCGCTAGTGGAGATCGCGCTGACACCGGACTTGGAAGACACGCCCAGTGTGTCGGCTGTCAGCTTACCGATGCTGACGCTAATCGTCTCACCAGAGTTTGCGCCTACTTGGAAGACAGCTGCGAAGCTACCGTCCAACAGGTTCAAACCGTTGAAGTTTGTTTGCGAACCCGCACGTGTGATCTCGGCGATCAGTTGCTGAGTTTCAGCGTTGAGTGCCTGACGGTCTGCGTCGGAGTTGGTACCGTTCGAAGATTGCAGAGCCAGTTCACGGATACGCTGCAGAGAGTCAGTCATCGCACCCAGGGCGCCTTCCGCAGTCTGTGACAGAGACACACCGTCACCTACGTTACGGATCGCCACGTTCAGACCGTTGATCTGAGACTGGAAGCGCGTGGAGATCGCCAGACCAGCAGCGTCGTCCTTCGCACTGTTAATGCGCAGACCTGAAGACAGACGTTCCAGAGCCTGGTTGGTGGCCGCTTGTGAACTGTTCAGGTTACGCTGAGCGTTCAAGGAAGCGATGTTCGTATTAATGATTTGAGGCATGCTTTGATACTCCTGATTGTACACGTTAAACTGAGTCGCATATCGAAGAGAAGAACTGCTGCTCGCCTTATGCGTTATCAGTGTTAACGACTCAAATGCACAAAGCTTTAGCGTAATTTTGAAAAAAAAATTACGCGGATCAAAGCTCTCTGCGGGCCAGTATAGCGTTCCGGGCACCACACTGAGGAATGCCAAGAGTTCATGGTATCGGCCGAGTGTGTGAGGGCTTTAGCAGATCTCCTTTTTATATTCGCCTGCAGGGCAGGCTCCTACAAGAAGACGCAGGCAATTGCTTGCAGAAACGCTTCCGATGTAGGAGCCTGCCCTGCAGGCGATTCGATGATACCCGACACTCCCAGCCCCAAAAGGACCCGCCCATGACCTCTCCCACCCGCCTGGAACAACAGCAGTGGAGCACCATTCTGGAATTGTCCACGCGCATGCTGGAACAGGCGGAAACCCGGGACTGGCAGGCACTGGAAGGCCTGATGACGGCGCGGGACAGGCTGCTGAAGCTGTACTTCACACCGGACGCCCCGGCGTCCCGCAGCGAAGCACTACGGGAGCAGATTGCGATGATTCAGGAGAACGATCATCTGATCGTGGAATTGACGAAGAAGAATCGGGAACTGCTGGAAGACGAACTGATCCGGCTGAAGCAGGCCCGCCAGGTGGTCAGCTCCTATCAGCAGAAGCTGCAGCGGGTTCAGCAGGAGTAGCGCATTTTCGTAGGAGCCTGCCCTGCAGGCGATTCAGAGTCAATCGATCCCACAATCGCCTGCAGGGCAGGCTCCTACAATAATTGCTTACCTAGATGTAATTGAAGATGCTGAGCTTGCTTACCCTGGCGAAACTGGCCTGGGCGGCTTCCAGAATGAAACTCTCCTGGGTCAGCTGGCTGATGGCAGCGGCATAATCCAGGTCCTGCAGGCTGGACAGCGCCGTCTGGATGGTCAATTTGGAGTCCTCGTTCGCCGTCAGGGTGGAGTCCACCAGGTTCAGGCGAGCGCCTATGGAGCTGCGGGTCTCCAGCAGGGTGGACTGAGCGTTGCCGAGATTGGTGAGGGTTTTGGACGTCTCCGCAGCCAGTGCCGTCTTGTCAGCCACATTGTCCCCATATAGGTTCAGGGCCGCCACAAAATCCTCCAGCCCCGTCAGCAGACCCTTGCGATTACTGGATTCCACAATAAAGGTATCCCCAACGGCAGGTCGCCCGGCGATATTCACCGACACACCGGCGAACTCGATATTCTCCCCCGATATATAAGGCTTGTTTTCGATCAGAACGCGGCCATCGGACACCTGACGCACGTTATAGGTGAGGCGGGGCGGATTCACGTCGTCCAGCGGACGGAATTCAATCACCACATCTTCAGGGTAGAGCTTGGCGAAGGCCTCTGCATCCAGCACCCGCTCGCCGCCAATGGCAGCAGGAGGTGTGCCTTTGTTACCCGGATTGGCGTGCGCAATGATGGTCGGCTCGGCACTCTTCACATCCACGAAAATCTTCTTGCCGGAATCGCTCGACGCAACGGATGTAGCGGGAGCAATCTGAATGGAGCGCTGTCCCTCGTCGCCCGTAAAGCGGTAACGACCGTCCACCCCGCGCACGAAGGGTTCTCCACTGCCCTGATAACCGGCAAAAATGTATTCCCCGTTGGCATCGCGGCTGTTCATCATCTGCGCCATGGCATCAATCGTCGTCTGCAGTTCCACGGCAATATAGCCCCGCTGAGACTTGTCCAGAGCGCCGTCACCGGCCTGGGTAACCAGTTCCTGCGCCTTGAAGATCAGGTCATTGATGCTGTTGACGGCTACTTCTTCGCGATTGAGGCGGTTGCGCAGGGTTTCCAGATTGCTCTTGTACTGGGAATTCAGTGCCAGTTCCTGGTTGAGCGCCAGAATGCGCGTGCTGGCCACAGGGTCATCGCCAGGCGTCAGCACCCGCTTATTCGACGAAATCTGCTCCTGGGTCTTGCTCACGGCCTTCTGCATTTCCAGCAATCCGTTCAGACCCGTGTTATGAATCTGGTAGGAAGAAAGGCGAATGGTCATGATGGTTGTCCTCTGCGGTACGCTCAGTGCTAGATGTTGACAATGGTGTCGAACAGTTCCTTGGCCATGGAGATAAGTCGCGCCGAGGCGTTGTAGTGCTGCTCGAACTGAATGAGCCTGGCTGCCTCCTCTTCCAGGTTGACCCCGGCCACCCCTTGCAGGGAATCCATGGATTGCCGAAGTAGGGTCTCACTTGCCTGCTGTGACAGGCGTGCCTGACTGGTCAGCACCCCCGTATTCTCGACGAGTTGCCCATAGGCGCCCTGATAGGTCAGCTTGCCATTGGCCAGGGTCAGATCCGTGTTCAGATTGGCCATGGCCACGCCGTTGCGGTTGTCCGCCGTTCCGTCGGTGTTGTAGCTGATCAGGAACGAGTCGCCCGCCTGCGGTGCCCCTTCGCTGCCCAGGCCACTGCCTATGCTGACCTGATATCCCAGGTAATTGCTGACGGCTTTGGGTTGCGCCCCAAAAAGCCCATCCCGACGGCTCGAACTCAATTGCGTATTGGCCGCGAGTTGCACATCGAGCGTGCCTCCGACAGTAAAGGCATTGGTATGTGCTTCTCCTCTGGCGCCGCTGGCAAACAGGGCACCATAGGTGCCCTGCACATTCGATATCGCCAGGGCAGATGAAGCACCGTAGGTATTGGAGTCGAGTGTCAGGGTGCCCTGAGGCGAAACACCCACCCGTATCGGGTCTATGCCTTCTGCAGCAAGTGCCGTATTGATGGCATCGCGAATGAGCGTGGCGACGCCTGCGGCTCCCAACTCAGTGCCAGCCACATTGCCGCCAGCTGCAGGCAGCATGGACGCCGCTCCCCCCGCGACAGCACTGATTGTCAGACCGGCGGAATCGCCCTTGCTGGCAGAGGTCAGAGTCAGGAAATTGTTGCTGTCGAGCCCGGCAGTCACGATGCCCGGCCCCAAGGCCGCATCCAGCCTGGCCTGCACGTGGGTCAAAATTCCCGGTGGAGTGACATCGTCGGGGTTGAGTGCCAGTGCTGTATTGACGCCTGCCAGGTTGATGGGCACGGCGACCGCTCCGTTGACCGAAAGATTGAAGCTGTGCACCCCCACACTGAAATCGATGCCACCGGAAACATCCTGATTACCGGTAAAGACAGCCGGCAATGCACTACTACCGCTCAGAGTCACGGGCACCGCATCGTGTCCGTCCACGTTTATATTGAAGCTGTGCGGGCCAGCGACGTCAAAATTGAATCCATCCATCAGGCTGACATTGCCAAGCAGGGAAGCATTTGATCCGCCCGTATCCTGTCCCACGGCTGTGCCGGACTTGATCAGGCCTTGCGTACTGGAGTTGGCAGCAATGCTGATCTTCGCCAGTTCCCCTGTCGTTGTGGAGGTAAAGCGCAAAACACCGTCGCCATCGACATCGACGGTCACATGCCCGGCAAGTCCGTTTGTCCCCACAGACGCATCAATCTGAGCCTGAATGTCCGCCGCAATGGTCGCGGCAGAATTGACGGCATAGTTCTGGTTCAAGGTGATATTGCTGGAATAGACGCCGTCCACGACCAGCAGGAAGGTACTGGCATTGCCGCCACTGAAGTTATGGGGTTCGTTGGCGTCCAAACCATTGGACAACACTGCTGCAAGAGCACCAACATCAGGGCCACTGATACGCATCGGTGCAAGACCGATGGGATCTTTGACGCTCACATCAGTGATCTTGACCACACGCTTGTCGCCCACGGAGGAGAACTCCAGGCGACCTTCGGCATTCAGGGAGACATTGACTACCCCGGCACCAATGGCCGCGTCCACGTCAGCCTGCACGGCTTCGGCAATATCCCGTTGAGCATAGGATCCAGGGGTCAATGGTACATACCATTTCCCGGAACCCAGATCGATGTTGAATCCAGTCCCCACATCCACTGTCATGCCAAAGGTCAGATTGCTGCGGCCCGTGACACTTCTCAGATCGCCGTCACGTACGGCAATGGAATCTCCCGCATTACCTCCGACCTCTACCTTGAGATCCACTCCTGTTGTTGACCGCACTGTCAGGTATTCGCCATCGCTGCTTGCCCGTATACCCAGCTGCTGGAGTGCTCCACTGGCATTAATTCGGTCACGCAAAAAATCGGCATTCAGAGGATCTGGAATCGCCTGGGGAAGGTTTTCGCCGTCGGCAATAAAAGTGGGATCCGTGAGATTGATCCCGTTCAGGGATACCGTGAGGGGAACGCCAACGTTGTCACTGACGAAATCGTATAACTGCATTTGGCTGAAGGCATTGGCCTTGACGCCCGATAACTGGGACAGGCGCTGGGCAATACTCTGTGCCGATTCGTTCTGCTCGATCAGCAGATGCTGCTCGTTCGCATAACCCGTCACAGGATCCGTGGTATTGAAGGTGAGCAGTTCCTGCTGATACCCGTTGCGACCTTCCCCGATATTGATTCTTGCCGCAGCACTACCGCCGGTGCTTACGGTGGTGCCTCCCGGATCACTTGGAAATACTTCCTGCACAGACCCTGGCGCATAACTCTGGTTATTCAGAGGCGGCTGCAGCGATATGGGATTTGCGGGGTCGGAATAATCCAGCACGTCATAGGTCGTAGGCGAAGTGAAGCGAATCAGAATCGGGGGGCTGAGCTGACCGGGATTGGTGGTAAACGCTGGTGTATCTATATCGGTAACCACCCCGGGATGAATGAATGCGCCGCCAGAATTGCCGGCACCCATCTGCGTCCGGATCGGTGTGGCAAAAGCAAAGGCCTCGGGCCGGGTTATCTGGACATTGATATCGCTGATACCCGTCTTGGTAGGCAGGATTGTGAACTTGTCTCCCGACTGAAAGGAACCGGATTCCAGCGTCAGCGTGAAGCCATCTATCGATATGTCCAGCGGCAGTTTGTCGGTCAACACCCCTTCGGCCATCAGCTTGCCGTCGGATTCGCGCACGATGGAGTACTGACGTCCCACGCCTTCGAACTTCATCTGGTAGTCGCTTGGCTGTAACTGATTGACGTCATCAATGTGGACTCTCAACACACGATCGTTTGGCAGCTTGTTGCTGGTATCGGCAAGCACCCGGTTCTGCACCAACTTGGGATCGTTGATGTCAGTGAAGATGCGCGCACCCAGGTTGCCTTCGAGATCAATGCCAAGCACCTGCTGCTGATTCAGCCCATCCGCCACAGCCAGAGTAATGCGTCCCAGTGAGTTCAGGGCGGGTTCCAGGGCGTCGTTACGAAAGCGAATCAGCCCGCCCAGCTCGCCACCAGTGACCTGATTGGTGATAATCCGGGTCACATTGCCCGCCACGAACGCAAGTTCGCGGCGATCACTTTCGGCCGGTCCCGCCGCAGACACCACTTCACGTGCAGTCGACCCAATGACCAAGCCCTGCCCTTCGGCAATGAATACGTCAATCGTCTCATCGCCGTGGCGAGTGACATTCACATCCACCAATGCAGACAGATTCCGCACCAGTTGATCACGCTGATCGAGCAGATCATTGGGCAGTTGTGCCCCCGAGACACTCACTGTGTTGGCAATGGCATCATTGAGCTTGGCAATTTCCTGTGCCAGCGTGGTGACGTTTCCGGCAAGCGCATCGAATTGACTGTTGATGGCTGAATTCTGACTGACCAGCTTGGCTTCAAGTGTCTGGAAGCCCTGCGTCAGCAATTGCGTCTGTGTCAGCAGGAGTTGACGCCCAAGCAGGGATGAGGGGTCATTCGCCGCCTCATTAAGAGCCCCGAAGAAGTTTTCCAGGGTCGTGGAAAGTGAACTGTTGGGATTGGCGAGCAGGGAGTCCATCTGCGAAATATTGGTCAGATAGGTGTCGAAATTGCTCAGCACCGAAATATCACGGCTGACCTGGTCCACCAGGAATTGCTGGGTATTGCGCTTGATGTCAACGGCCTGCACGCCGGTGCCGAGGTAACCTGCTGTCGTTTTCTGCGCAGCAGTGGTAGCCGCCGTCACAGACTGGCGGCTGTAACCTTCGGTATTGGCATTGACAATATTCTGGCCGGTGACAGAGAGTGCCAACTGGCTCAGTTTAAGTCCGGAGATTGCGGTATTGATCAAATTAGCCATTCATGCCGTCCTCAGTCCGCCCCGGCCTGCAATTGCGCCAGCGCCGACTGCATGGTTCTGCTGTTCATGACCCCGGTGACCTTGCGGGCATACACGGGATCGGTGGCGTAGCCTGCGTCCTGCAATTCCTGCGTGAAGGAGTGGGCATCGTGGCTGCTGCCAAGCGCATCCTGGTAACGCGGGTTTTCCTGCAGGAACTTCACGTAGTCGCGGAAGCTCTCCTCGTAGGAGGCGTAGGAGCGGAAGCGGGCGTTCTCTGAACGCGACTGTCCATTACGCACCTCATGAGTCGCTGCCACGGTGGCAGCACCCGACCAGCGTGTGTCTGCCTTGATGCCAAAAAGATTGTGCGAGTTGCTGCCATCGGGCATCGCAATCATCCTGCGCCCCCAACCCGTTTCCAGCGCGGACTGCGCCAGCAGCACCCGCGGATCCACACCAATGCTGTCCGCCACCTCTTCCGCGATGGGATACAGGGTTTTCACAAATTCCTCAGGCGATTCGATGCGTCCGCCTGTCGCGGAGGTCGTGGCAGATGCCTGAGTCTGATCCGCAATGCCCAGCTCCTCCAGCACGCGCTGTACACCCGGGTCCCTGCTGGGCGCTTCCTGACGGGTTTCCATCGATGGGCCTTTTACTTCCTCACTATCCCGGGAGGTCCCCGAGGCGCCGTATTGCCCCATCATCTGTTCGTAGAGCACATCGGCCAGCCCCAGCCCTCCGCTTTGACTCAGGGTCAGGCTGAGCTGGTTGTCGAAATTCTGCTGGTGAAACTCCATCTCATTGCTTTGCAGGTAGTTGCCCTCAGCGAAAACGGCATTGCTGTCACGCATGGCCTTGAGCACGATGTTCAGGAAGATGGACTCGAACTGCTGCGCCACCTGGCGCATCGCCTCCGGCGTGTTCTCACGTCCCAGCCGCGATATCGAGCTGAGACCCGAGAGATCGGTATAGACCGCCTGATTGTCGACTCTGCTGACCATCTGTCCTGACCTTGTGTCTGTTCGTCCGCCGTGGCGGCAAGTCCTTGCCTTCGAGGCGCCGAAACCCCGGGTTTCAGCGGCAGTTTTTACCCGCGTACACCCCGCAAAGGCAGTGAATACGCGGTTCTTTGACTCTATGACAGGGATATAGCAAGACGGATGCCAGAAACGAAAAACCCCCGAATGACGCGGCGGGCATTCGGGGGTTTCAGTCTATTGAAGCAGTATCAGATAACGATGAGATCGGCCTTCAGGGACCCGGACTGCTTGAGGGCTTCGAGGATGGCCGTGAGATCTCCCGGCGCCGCCCCGACCGCGTTGATGGCCTGAACAATGTCCGACAGCGTGGTTCCCGTGTCGAACAGGAACATGCGGTTGCTCGTCTGCGCCACGCCAACATCGGACTGTGGCACGACCACGGTATCCCCCGCCGCCAGGGCATTGGGCTGACTGACCTGCAGGCTTTCCGAGATGGTGACGGTGAGACTGCCGTGGGTCACCGCCGCCGGCGACACCCGCACCTGCTCGCCAATCACAATGGTGCCGGTACGGGAGTTGACGATCACCCGGGCCACGGCTGGCCCCTGTTCCACCTGCAGATTCTCCAGTTCCGCCACGAAGGCCACCCGGGTCTGCAGGTCCGCAGGAGCGGACACCTCGATGGACACGGCATCCAGCGCATTGGCCGTGCCGTCGCCCAGGAACTCGTTGATGGCCTGGGACACCCGCTTGGCGGTGGTGAAATCGGCACGCTTGAGATTGAATACAATGCTGTCGCCGAAGCCGAAAGCGGTAACCACTTCCTGTACCGCCGTGGCGCCACCGGGAATGCGGCCCACGCTGGGCACGTTGATGGTGATGCTGGAACCGTCGGCCGCCCCCACTCCCAGGCCACCCACAATCAGATTGCCCTGGGCGATGGCGTAGACCTCACCGTCCACCCCCTGCAGGAAGGTTCGTTCAAGCGTACCGCCACGCAGGCTGCCCGCGTTGGCAAGAGACGAAACAGTCACGTCGATAGTCTGACCCGGTTTGGTGAAAGCCGGCAGTTCCGCCTGCACGGACACCACCGCGACATTGCGCAACTGAAAGTTCTGCCCCTGCGGCAGGGGAATGCCAAACTGGTTCAGGTAGGCGCGGAAGGATTCTGCGGTGAACGGCGCTTGCGTCGTCTGGTCCCCTGTGCCATCCAGGCCCGTCACCAGACCCACACCAACAAGCTGGTTCGCCTGCACGCCCTGAATGCTGGCAATGTCCTTGAGCCGGTCCGCGCTGGCCTGGGGCACGAAGACGGACAGATTCAGAACGGCACTCAGGCACAGCACAAACGCCGGGCTTCGGGTGAATTTCAGCATGCGAATGATCATAGGGACACCTGTCTCAAACGGTCGTATTGGTTTGCTTAAGCGTTGCTCTGCCGCCCTCAGAAGGGCCACAGGTCACTCGCAAAGAATTTCGTGATCCAGCCTGCTTCTCCAGACTCTGCCAGCGTGCCCGTGCCACTGTAGGCAATGCGCACATCCGCCACCCGCGTCGAGAGAATGCTGTTGTCCGGCGCAATGTCTTCCTTGCGCACCAGGCCACTGATGCGGATGAATTCCTTGCCCTGGTTCAGTTGCATCCACTTCTCTCCGCGCACCTCCAGCAGGCCGTTGGGCAGCACATTGGAGACCGTCACGGTGATACTGCCTACCAACTGGTTGCTCTGGTCGGCGGCGCCACTGCCCTGAAAATCCACACTGCTGGTGATATCGCCGTTCAGATCCAGACCGGAATTGAGAAAGCCGGTTCCCAGCACATTGTTATTGCCAAGTGCCGTCGCGTTCTCCTTGGTGAAGGAGGTGCCGGAGGACTTTCTTGCCGTGGTTGCCTCGTTCAGGCTGATGGTCAGCACATCGCCAACGCGATGGGCACGACGCTGGTACAGATCCACCGCGCTGTTGCGGGTGTAGATCAGCCCGGTCTGCTGCACCGGAATCACCGGTGTCGGTGTCATCACCGGGGCGTAGCGGGGATCGTCCGGCTCGGGATAGCCACTGGGCGTTGTTGCGCAGGCCGCCAGCAGTGGCAACACCGCGCACATCATGATCGCCGGAATTCTTGTCTTCATCGCAATGCTCCTGAAACCCTTTAAATCAAAACGCCTGTTACAGATTCTGGCTGATGAACTGCAGCATCTGGTCTGCTGTCGATATCACGCGGGAGTTCATCTCGTAGGCGCGCTGGGTGGTAATCATGTTCACCAGTTCTTCCACCACGTCCACGTTGGAGTTTTCCAGCAGGCCCTGCTCCAGTGAACCCAGACCATTGGTGCCAGGAGTGGACTCCTGCGGGCTGCCACTGGCCACCGTTTCGCGGAACAGGTTGCCGCCCATGGCCTGCAGGCCGGACGGGTTGACGAAATCAACCAGGGTCAGGTTGCCCACCTGGGTGGAGGCGGTCTCCCCTGCTACCACCGCCGTTACGGTGCCGTCGGTACCGATGGTCACCGTACTGGCATTGATCGGAATGCTGATGCCCGGTGCGACAATCAGGCCGTCGGTGGTCACCAGTTGTCCTTCCGCGCTCAACTGGAACTGACCGTCACGGGTATAGGCTGCGGTGCCATCAGGCATGGTGATCTGGAAAAACCCGCGCCCGTTGATGGCCACGTCCAGGGTTTCCTCCGTGGTCTGCAGCGCGCCCTGGGAGAACACCTTCTGCGTGCCCACGGTGCGCACACCGGTACCCATCTGCATACCGGAGGGCAGCAGCGTGTCCTGGGTGGAGTTGCCGCCGGGCTGACGGTAGATCTGGTACAGCAGATCCTGAAACACGACGCGGTCGCGCTTGAAACCGGTGGTAGCAACGTTGGACAGGTTGTTCGACAGGCTCGTCAGTTGCTTGTCCTGAGCGCTGAGTCCGGTTTTGGAGACGTAGAGTGCTGGATGCATGATGTGATCCTTCCAGTCCTTGCGATTATTGAATCTGCAGCAGCTTGGCGGCGACTTCCGAATTGCGCTCCGCGGTCTGCATCAGTTTGATATTGAGTTCGTAGTTGCGGGTGAGGCCGATCATCTCCACCATCGCATCGACAACGTTTACGTTGCTGCCCTCCAGATACCCGGCGGCGACACGCACATTGCCATCGGCAATCTCCTCGGCGCCGTCACGGCGACGGAACAGACCGTCCGCGCCCTTCACCAGGTCCTGGTTGTCCGGGTTCACCAGCTTGATGCGGTCGAGCACCGACATCACCTGCGGGCCCTGCCCCAGTTCGCGGATGGACAGCGTGCCGTCGTTGCCAATTTCAAGTTTCTCGAAGGGCGGCAATGCGATGGGGCCAGCGTTGCCCAGTACGGGCATACCATCGCTGGTGATCAACTCGCCCAGCGGGCTCAGTGTCAGTTCGCCTGCACGGGTATAGGCCTCGGAGCCGTCTGGCGCGATAACGCTGATCCAGCCCTCGCCCTGAATGGCGATGTCCATGTCGTTGCCGGTCTGGCGCAGCGGCCCCTGCACGAAATCGGAGGCTGGCGTTTCGGATTGGTTGTAGGCGCGGGACAGATAACCATCGCCCACCACCTGCAAGGCCAGCGCCTGCGAGAAGTCCGAGCGGAAGCCCGTCGTGCTCGCGTTGGCCAGGTTGTTGGCATTGACTGCCTGCGCCAGCATGTTCTGCGACGCGGCGTTCATGCCGACATAGAGTGCCTTGTCCATTCCTTCTTCCTCGTCTCAGGCTTTCAGGGGCCAGGTTGCCCGTATTACAGGTTGATGATGGTCTGCGTCGCGGTGTCGGCGGATTCGATGATCTGCGCCGCCGCCTGGAAGTTGCGCTGCGACACAATCAGTTGCACCAGTTGCTCGGACAGATCCACGTTGGAATCCTCCAGAGCACCGGACTGAATCACACCCAGACCTGCCGTGCCTGCGCCACTGGGGGTACCGCTGCCGGAGGCAGAGGTTTCCGTGAAGCGCGTGCCACCGGCGTTGGCCAGCTTGGACTGGTCGTCGAACTTCGCCAGCGCCACCTCACCCAGAATCTTGGACTGACCGTTGGAGAAGCGTGCGAAGATCGCACCACGGTCGTTGATGTCCAGGCCGGTCAACTGGCCTTTGGCAAAACCGTTCTGCGTGTTGGACAGCACAGAGAAGTCACCGCCGTACTGGGTCATCTTGGTCAGGTCGATGCGGAAGTTGGAGTTCGTGGTCAGCTCCGCGACCGTGGTGTTGCCCGGCACCGGGCCGGCACCGGAGGCCTTGCCTGCGCTGTCCAGCGGTGTCCAGTTGGTGATGTAGATCGGGTCCTGGGTCTGGTCGTAGAGACCCGCTTCAGTGAATCGGATCGTGGCCTTGGCGAGCACCGGTGTCGAATCCAGCGCGCCCGGATCGTAGCCGATGTCCTTGCCGTCGATCTGGAAGTAGACACTCCAGACACCGCCGATTTCACTTCCCGCCGCAGGACGTTCCTTGACGAAATACTGGGTCAGGGTGTGCTGGATACCCACCGTGTCGAAGATCGCCACCGCCGTGGAGCGGTAGTACGTATCCGGGTTCAGCGGGTCGAAGGTGTTCAGCTCGAACTGGGTACCCACCAGCGAGTCGGAATCACTGATGTTGCCGAAGATGCTGTCATTTACCGGCAGAATGTCCACACCCGAAGCGTTTTTGCTGGCATCCGTCATTGCCACGTTTTCGTCCAGGGTGAACTCTACGACACCGCCCACCACAACACCGTCATTGGTCAGGTTGGCCAGATTCGCCAGTTGCTTGGTCGCCACCTTGTCGTTGTAGACCAGTTCGCCCGTAACAGCATCGCGTGCCGAAGCACCAATGGTGATGGAGCCCTTGCCTGTGGCGCCACCGGTAAAGACCAGGTTGGCCCCGTTGTTTTCCGTAATTTCCAGTAATTGCGTGCCCGATTCCAGCGTTACCACCCGTGCACTGAGATTGCCGGAGGCCAGGTTGATCTGGTTGGCCAGATCCTGCAGACGATCGTTGGGGTCCGACAGAGGAGTCTCAAACTGACTGCCATTGATGGTGAAATTCAGCGGCAGGTTGGACTCCACGCCCGTAGTGCCCGCCCCCTTGTTCTCGGGGTCACCGGTGTTGGTGGCGACGATGTAGGCGACGGTCGTGGCCGTTGCCGTGATGCCGGCAACGTTGGAGAACTGCTGCGCCACCTGGGCCGCTGTGGAACCCGCGGCAACGGTCACCAGTTGCTTGGTGCCACTCTTGTCCGTGACCTGGATGGTTTCGGCCGCATAACCGTTGCCCACCGCCGGAGCACCAGTATTGCTCAGTTCACTGCCCGTGAAGGTGGCGATGCTGGCGAAGTCCAGTTCCGGGCCGAGGCCGTTGACCGGCGCACCGGGATTGCCAATCACATAGGGGCCTGCCCCCGGAACGCTGACTGCTACATTCAATTCAGCGTTGGGGCCGGTTCCCACTGTTTCGATAATCACCTGGCCGGTCGCAGAATCAAGACGGGCACGCACCTGCTCCTTGCCCAGCGGGAAGGCAAAATTCGTATCTGTGTTGATCTCGTTCTGAATCGCGTCAATCACTTCCTGACCCGTCGCGTAGGACTGATCAAGCGTGATCGCATTGGAAGTCACGGTGCCCAGAGTGGCATCTTCGTAGGTAATCGTGAAGGTGTAATTGTCGGCACTGAAGTCGTAACCACTGCTGACGCTCACCGCGCCCTGCACTTGCGCGGACTTACTGTCGCTCTCCACCTTCAGGGACTTGTAGGCGGAATCCGTGATTTCGAAGACCATGCGACCGTCTGCGGCAATGGAGACGTTCACCTCACCCGGCAGGGTGGACACATTGATCTGACGCTGAATCTCGTCTTCCAATGCTTCCAGACCGGATTCTGCGAATTCACCCAGTGCAGACGACGCACCGCTGGACGCACTGTAATCTTCATCGAGGATAATCTGCAGGCTCTGGCCATCTACCGTGATGGTGAAGCTGGTGTCTCTTGCCGCAGCGGAGAAATCGAGATCGCTCGTATCAAGGGTACCGATGCGTCTCGGTGTTGCAAAGGTCACCACCTGGTCAAAGCTCACCCCCCCACTGACAGAGTTCAGCGGATTCACCGTCAGCGTCTGCGCCGCAGTCGACGTTGACTCGAAAAGGATGTTGCCAGCGGAGTCGATGGACACAGTCACCTTGCCCAGCAACGCGGCACTGGTATTGATCTGTGACTGGATGTAGTCCTCCAGCGCCTCATTGCCGGAGCCTGCGCCACCGCCCAGAGCCAGGGCTGCTGTTCCGGTATTGGTGAAGTTCTTGTCGATGACGATATTGCGGGACACCCCGTCCAGGGTAAGGGTAAACCCGGTGGGCGGCGCCGTCTTGCCCTTGACGTCGGTGGCTGTCACGATGCTGGAGGCCAACCCCTGTACCGCGCTGATGGTAATACGGGATTCATCACCCGACGCTGTCGTCTGCAGCACGAGACGATTGTTCTCCAAAGAGACATCAATGGCACTGGCGCCCGAGAAGCCTGCCGCATTGAGTGCGGCATCAAGTTTCGTGACCAGATCATCCCCATCAGTAGCGTTAATAGTTTTTAAATCTATCGATGAAAAGGGGCCACCGTTCACGCTGATGGAGAAACTCTGCGCACCGGCAGCGGCTACGAAATCAATGCCACCGGAGACGTTGGATGACCCGATGGTTTTCGCGGAAGTCGTGCCGGAGAAGTCTGTGCCCGTAGTGCTGATCGTACCCGCCACGGTGGCCGGACGCGCCACGCGGGTGCCGAACTGCGGTACCCCGGACTTGCCAAGATTGGTCAGCACCTTGGTGCCGATGATGGACGATGGTGAGGCCGTCGCATCAAGGTTGATGCGGCTGCTAACCAGCGTGGTTGCCTGGGGCGGAATCTCGCCGGTAGTCACCACCAGATCGGTGAGCGGGCCACCGCCAGAGGCCTTGCCATCCGGGGTTGCCGCGAAGCCCTGCAGCTTTTCGCCGAGGCTGTTCACGATGTTGCCGTTGCGGTCGGTACCGAAGGCACCGGCACGGGTGTACACATTGCCGTCTTCGCCGCGCAGAATGAAGAAGCCATTGCCGTTGATCGCCAGGTCCAGGGTGTTGTCGGTAAAGGTGATGTTGCCCTGGGCAAAATTCTGTGAAATCCCCTGCACACCTACACCGCCGCCGGCCTGATTCTCGCCTCCTCCCAATACAGATGCCGCATACACATCGGCAAATTCGGTACGGGAGGACTTGAAGCCGTTGGTGCTGGCGTTGGCGATGTTGTTGCCGGTTACCGCAATTTCTTCCTGTGCCGCGGCCAGTGCGCTCAAACCGATATTGAAACTCATGTGCTCACCCCTTTCTCAGAGACTGATACTGCAATGTAATGAATGTCGAATTCTGGATGTTTCGTTTTTTATTTCTTCAATTGATCTGGATCACTTCGGACAACGGTGTCGGACCGACGCCCGCCAGGTTCAGTGTCAGACCACCGCCCGGCTCAATGGTCACGCTGTTCACGTTGGCACTAAGATAGGTAGTCACCGATTCCGCCCCGTCACCGCTGGCATCGGGAATGGTCACGCGGAAGGTGTATTCGTCAGACGGGAAACGCTGATCGTTGGCGTCATAGCCGGTCCAGATAAATTCGTTGCGGCCTTCGCTCTGGGGCCCAAGATTGAAGGTTTCCACCAATGCACCGGACTGGTTGTACACGCTGAGCTGCGCAAACTCGGTGCTGCGCGGCAGATCGGCGATCACGCTGATGGCACCGGTTTCCAGCAACGCCGTCGTGTCCGTTTCCACGTGCACAGGGCGGCCCACCAGGGAGGTCGCCTGCAGGTGCTGGGAAGACTGGAACGCAGAGCTGAAGTTCTCGAAGCTTGCACTCATCTTCTGCGCTTCTTCCAGAGACGAGAACTGGGCCAGTTGTGCCACGAACTCCCCGTTGTCCTGCGGCTTGGTGGGGTCCTGGTTTTCCAGTTGCGCCACCAGCAGACGCAGGAATTCATTCCGGCCCAGGTCGTTGTTCTTCTGGGTCTCTTCCTGCTGGCGGGTCAGCGAGTAATCCGACAGCACCTTGCTCAGGGCATTCTGGTTTGTTGATACGTCACTCATGAGAGTCTCCTGATGACACTCTGTTCATCTTCAATGTTCTTTACTGGCCCAGTGACAGCACACGCTGCATCATCGTGCGCGCGGCGTTCATCACATCGACATTCATCTGGTAGGAACGGGAGGAAGAAATCATGTTCGTCATCTCGTCCACGATGTTCACGTTCGGGTAATAGACATAGCCGTTTTCATCGGCCAGCGGATGGCCCGGTTCGTAGCGCTGCTGGAAAGGCGCGTCGGATTCCAGAATGTCCGTCACCCGCACCCCTCGACCCACGCTGTCGCCCCCTCCGAACCCGAAGGCATCCGCGTTGGCCTGGTTCAGCAGGTCTGCACTCACGGTGGCGAAAACAGGCTGCCGGGCACGGTAGACTTCGTTGGGGTTCGCCGCGGCGCTGTTGGCATTGGCCATGTTGCTGGCGGTGGTATTCAGCCGCACGCTCTGGGCGCTCATGGCGGAACCGGAAATATCAAATATGGACATCAGGCTCATCATTACTCTCCGCGCAGTGCTTTCATGATTCCCGCGAATTTCCCGTTCAGAAACTGGAAGCTCGCCTGGTGCTCCAGGGCATTGCGGGCAAAATTGGCGTTCTCGAACTGCTCATCCACGGTGTTGCCATCCAGCGAGGGCTGCAGCGGGATGCGGTAGAGCAGGTTGTCTTCCGACACGGTGCCACTGCCGGCACCGGTGCTGTCGGTGATGTGGCCCGGGCGGGTAGTTGTCAGCGCAATCTCGTCCTGGGCCATGCCCATGCGACGCTTGAGCACGGAGGCAAAGTCAAAATCCCGTGCCTTGTAGCCCGGGGTGTCCGCATTGGCGATGTTGGTGGCCAGAATCTGCGAGCGCTGACCGCGCAGCAGCAGCGCCTGTTCGTGCACGCCGAGAGCCTGGGAGAAACTGATTGCCATATTGCCTGCCTTGTTCTGTTTGCCGTTGCCACCGGAAGAGATGGCGCGTTGCAGAGCAAGGAGCAATACTTATGCCAAAAGTTTTTATTGTTATATTTCAATAGCTTAATTATAAAAGAAGGGATTTCAGGCGGAAATCGGCAAGCACTTTCCGCTCAAGCGGCAAGGGGTGTAGCCCCGCCGTGAACACCCGCCGTCAGCCTCCACTCCCCTCTCCTTTCCGGGCGACACCAAAGCCCGGAAAGGAGGCCGCAACATCAGCAGTTGCGCCCCGGGTGGCAGCCATACGCGACCACTCCATAACCCGGCATACAAATTGCTTCTTCTGTTGCAGCAAGGCCTTACAGCGCCAAAAACACCGAAATCCCCGGGAGAATGCCGGCAGGCGTGGTTTTTTTGACGCCCGTTTGAACCGACAGCCAGGCAGGGACAGAGCAGGAATCAGGCATGACAGACAGCTTCGACAAGGCATCACAGCTTCGCGGCATCGGCCTCATTGGTCTTGCCCTTGGTCTGTGTGCGGCCACCGCCCAGGCGCAGAACATCAGCGCGCACGAGCAACTGAGCGCTGCCGTCAGCGAGTATGTGGAGTCTTTCTTCAGCGCCGAGGAATTGCAGGGCAGTGTCGGTCGCAGTGCGGAAGACGTGGGACGCCGGGTGGAAATCGACATCAGCCGCATCGACCCGCGTCTGCCCCTGAGCCAGTGCGAACAACCCCTGATTGCGTCCATGAACCAGACCCAGCGCCCGGTGGGGCGCATCAACGTCAAGGTCGAGTGCTTCGGCAGCGCGCCGTGGACCAAATACGTGCCGGTAAACGTGCGGGTCTATGAGCCCGTGCTGATCACCACCCGCCCCCTTGCGCGCGGAGAAGTGCTCAGCCAGGCCGATCTCAGCTTTGAGGAGAGCGATGTCTCCCTGCTGCGCGGCAGTTACCTGCAATCTCCGGAACTGGCCCTGGGCATGGAAGTGAAACGCTCACTGCCCGCCGGTGCCCCGCTGGTGCAGGAGGCGCTTGCGGCCCCCCTGCTGGTGAAGCGGGGAGACACCGTGACACTGAGCGCCAAGGCCGGCACGGTGGAGATCCGTCAGCAGGGAGTAGCCCTGCAGAGCGGGGAACTGGGCAAACGCATCAACGTAAGAAACACGAACTCCGACATGGTCGTGCAGGCGGTTGTGACCGGCCTGGGCGAAGCCAGCGTGGGGTTCTGAGGGAATTGCGGAAAAATTTACTAAAGTTTTTGCGTAATTGGTCGCCAACATCAGGGAGAGGTTTTAAGATTGTGGCATCCCACCGGTCCATCCGGGGGCTCCGGGTCTTACCTACACCCTGCAAATCAAGGTAGAAGTCATGACTGTTAGCACTATAGGCAGCAATGCCACGCAGACACCGACAGAGCAGCGCAGCAATGGTACAGGCGGCGTCAGCCCTGTATCCATCAGCCAGGCGCAGGCTCAGAAGTCCGGCAAGCCTGCGGGGCAGGATACCGTGCATATCAGCTCACAGGCTGTCGATCTGCAGGGCCTAGAGGCACATATCAGCCAACTCCCCGATGTGGACAAAGGTCGCGTGACCGAGCTCCGCAATCAGATTGCCAGCGGCCAGTACCAAGTGAACTTCGATCGTCTTGCCGGAAAGATCCTCGGCTTCGAAGCTGACCTGTAAGCGCCGGACTCAACAGACTCTGACAGATTCCTCCCGCCATCCCCTTGTTTGGCGGGTTTTTCATGTGTTTTCATTAGCTGGCAGCCCGCGGGTTGCCCGGGAGAAACGCCATGAGCAATGCCTCCATGCAACTGCTGCTGGAAAAAGACCTGCACAACGCCGCCCAGCTCGAAACCCTGCTGCGCGCCGAGCGCATGCAGCTTGAGAGCCGAAATATCGGCGCGCTGAGCCAGACCTTGATCGAAAAGGCCGAAGTATTGGCGCAAATCGAAGCAAATGATGAGGCAAGGCGAAAATTGCTGGCATCTTTCCAAAAGTCCACAGACAATAGCGGGCTGCGCGACTATTGCCAGCAGGAAGGACTGGGAGACCTCTACCGGGATCTGCTGAGAAGCCTGCAGCACTGCGCGGACTTGACCAACATCAATGGTGCAATTGTGCATCGAAGCAAGCTGAACAACCGCCACATGCTGGACATCCTGCAGGGCAAGACGTCCCAGCCCGGTGTCTATGACCATCGCGGCGATGCCAGCACAACTTCCGATTCGAGAGCTATCGCGAAAGCCTGACCTTAAACAAGAATCATAATGGCACTAAACGACGGACCAGATCGCTACTACTACGGCGCCGGGGACATTTTCAGCGTCCTGCGGGCGCTTCAGAATGAGCGCGCGCTGGTAAACGTGCAGTTCGACGACAGTGCCCAGCTCTACAACACCATGATTCTGGACGCCAATCTGCAGGAGCGTTACTTCCTGATGGATGAGGTCACCCCCCGCGACGGCCACCGCAAGATCGAGGCCCGCGCCAAATTCAGCATCCGGGCCAGCATTCACGGCATCAAGGTGCACGCGAAAGACCTGATCAGTGCCCGCACCATCAACAGCCCGGACGGGCTGTATTACCAGATTCCCTTCCCTGCAAAGATGCTCTACATGCAACGCCGCGAGGCCTTCCGTGCCTACGTCCCCGGCAGCATGAAGACGACCGTGCGTTACAGCAACGAGAAGCGGGAGCAGGACCTGTTCGGGCGTGTGCTCAATATTTCCGCTACCGGCATTCGCGTCGCCTTCCCCGGAGAAGTAGCCCCCGAGTTTGAGCCGATGGAAAAGTTCAACGCCTTCATCGAGATTCAGTCCCAGGACCAGAATGTGGACTGCCAGCTTGAGATCATCTATTACCAGTACAGCAAGGAGCGCAACCAGACCATGTGTGGTTGCCGCTTCATCGACCTGCCCCGTGCGACGCAACAACTCGTGAACCGTTTCGTCACCTTCCTGCAGCGCGAAGAGCTTGTTTAAGTTACTTTAACTAAGTCTTCCAACTATCTGTTTAAAAAAGAATTAAACGCATCATTCAGCGCCGAAAGACGCGCCAGATCGTCCGGAGTATCGACATCCCAGCGCATCGGCAGCTCCTGCCAGGATAAACCCGCCGCGCGCAGATTCTCCCGCGTCACAGCCATCACCCGCTCACTGCCCCAGGGCACATTCTCGAACAGAGCCACCGGTGCACTGCGCAAACCCAGCAGCACATAGCCACCATCCTCCGCCGGGCCAATCACGATGTCTGTCCCTGCCTCCAGCACCGCAAGCGCCTGCCGCAGATAGGCCGGGTCCACGGACGCGCAGTCGGTCCCCACGATCACCACATAGTCGGCATTGGCCAGGACTGCCTCGGCGGTATGACGCATACGGGTCCCCAGGTCGCCAGCCCCCTGCTGGAAGATCGCCTGGCGGGAAGTCAGGCTCAGGAAATACGCGTTCGAGGCCTCCTCACCGGCCTCCGTTGCCACCCATAGCTGCACCGGGCACAGCGCTGCCTGCGCAAGGTTGCGATAGGTATACTCGATCAGGGCTTTGTGCAGCGCCAGCGCACCGGCCTCCCCCAGCACCCCGTGCATGCGTGTCTTGACCCGACCGGCTACCGGCGTCCGGGTGTACAGGACCAGGCAGCCGCGAGGAAATTCAAAACTTTCTTTAACCATATTTTTCATCAGCTTAGCCGGGCTTCTTCATGTACATCGCATGCAGAGTGGAAGGCGATACGCCCAGCACATACAGCAGGCGCAGACGCCACATCAGGGCCATGGTGCGCCACACACCATGGCGCTCCCAGCGGCGGCTGGAGGTCATCACCCTAGCTTTGAGGCACAGGGGCCAGGCGCGTTTGCGCAGAAGTTTGCTAAGGGCAATATCCTCCATCAGCGGAATGGCCGGAAAGCCCCCCACCCGAGCAAAGGTCTCACGGCGGACGAAAATGGCCTGGTCTCCCGTGGCGACACCGGTCAACCGGGAGCGCAGGTTCATCGCCGACTCAATCACGCGGAACATCACCCGTCTACCGCTCAGGCGCACATCAAAACGCCCCCAGAGCACAGACTGCTCCGCAAACCTCGCCTGCAACAGCGTCATCGCATCCTCGGGCAGCAGGGTGTCAATGTGCAGAAAAAGCAGAATGTCCCCCGTCGCCAGAGCGGCGCCAGCATTCATCTGCACTGCCCGCCCGGCAGCACTGGGCTGCCAGACGTCCACCAGGCTTGCGCATACCTGGCGGCTGTCCTCATCACTGCCACCGTCCACCACGATCAGCTCATGCCCGTCATGACGCAGCGCCTGCAGGGCCGGCAGGTGCTGGCGCAGGGCTTCGGGCTCGGACAGAACCGGGATGATGATGCTGATCTTCTTCATGGTGAGCCGTTTCGACGAGGAAATCGGCGCCAGGGGCACTCCCTGGCGGGCAAATGAACAAGCTCGGGATTCTATGCCAGCATGCCCCAAAATACATCCGCCGGAACCGGACCGAAGCCCCCGCAGAACGCCCGCCCTCCCCGTGCAGACGTGACCGCAGTCACTTCCCGCTCAAAAAGCCTCAAAATCGCTCAATTCCACCCAATTTCTGCCCTCGAAACACTATTAAGATGGAATCGAAAGCTGGATAATGTGCGCCCAATCAAGAGGGTAGATTCAGCCCGCCGGGCCCGCCGATTCAGCGTGGGTTAAGTGTGAGGATTCCAGACTGAACCTGTCCTGGCTTCGTGCAAGGATCGCAAAACAATTTTTCCGGTTCGCGGGGTAAGAAAACGGCGACAATCCCGTTCTCACTTCCAGAAGGAGTAAAAACTGATCTACGGGCTGGCCCTATCCTGGCAAGCATCGCTCAGAGGCCCCACCCCGACCTCTGTCCAGATCAGAAACACTATCAGCAATGAACGTTGAAAATTTCTATATTATTGCGACAGCACCGAACGAGCCCACACTGCAGGTCAATATCTCCGGCCCCTACCTTACCCGGCAGGCGGCTGAGGCAGACTTAAGCGCCGCGATCGGCGAAGCGGTAGGTCTGGACCCGGCAGCGAAGGAATACGAGTACAAGATCTCGAAGATCGCCTGCCAAAAGCCCGGCGTGATTCAACACATGGCCTGCCACATGGGCCAACGGCTTTAACGCTCGCGCAAACAACGGAAAGAAGCAACAAGGAGATTCGGGGGAGTTTGTAGAGACCCAAAGCGAAGGGTCTTGATCGAGAGTGAGGTTTTTGTGAAAAAACTGGATCCGCTTCACCACATCAGCATCATCGAATCCCGAGGCACCAACTGCGCATGGGTGCGCATCAAGTACGACGAAAAGAGCTTCCAGGAATCCTTCCCCTTCAAGAAATACGGCGGCAAAGACAAAGCCATTCAGGCCGCCAAGAAAAAGCGTGACGAGGAAGGCAGAAAGATCTACGGGGATAACTGGCCCTACACCAAGTTCAGCCCCCGCAAGGTATCCCCCCTCAATTCTTCCGGCGAGATCGGCGTCAGCTATTCCGAAAGCGATCACGCCTGGGTAGCCACCTGGCAGGAAAACGCCGAAGGGCGCCGCCGCCAGCGCAACGCCTATTTCTCCATCAACAAATACGGCGACAAGAAGGCCAAGACCATGGCCGTCAAACGCCGCCGGGATGAGGTCGCTGCCAACCGCATCGCCGTCTGAACCCCACCGTGGATTGGCTCCCCCTGCGGGAGCCAGCCCCAAAACCCCGTGCTATAATCCGCGCCCTATCCAAACGCCAGACCCGCAACACCACCCTGCTCCGGTGGCACAGCTGGATAGCGCGGCCCCCTCCTAAGGGGCAGGTCACAGGTTCAAATCCTGTCCGGGGCACCAAATACACTTCCCAAGACGTCCAAACCCTTCCAAAAATCCAATAAAATTCATTGCGTAACGCTTGATAGATCATCCTATGGCGTCCTACCATGTACCCCTAAATCCGAATAACTCGGGGGTACTTCTGGGGGTACCTGGATACCCCCAAAAACAGGTACCCCCAAATAAGGTACTTATGGCGCTCAGCGACCTGAAAGTCAAAACAGCCAAGCCCACCGAGAAGAACTACAAACTCGCCGACGAGAAGGGTTTGCACCTGCTCGTCAAATCCGCAGGCGGCAAGTACTGGCGTTTCAAATACCGCATCAATGGCAAAGAAAAATTGATGGCCCTCGGCGTCTACCCAGACACCTCCCTGGCGTTGGCCAGAAGCAAGCGTGACGAAGCTCGCGCCCTTCTGGCCAATGGCATCGACCCCATGGACAACAAGCACGCCGTCAAGGCTGCCCATGAGGCAGCCATTACGAACAGCTTTGAGATAGTTGCCAATGAGTGGCTCAAGAAGCGCGGCCAGAAGTCCGAAGGCAATGATCAGCGCCTCCACAAACTGCTGCATAAAGACCTCTTCCCTTGGCTGGGAAATCGGCCGATAGACCAAATCACCCCCAAAGAGCTGCTGGAGACCCTACGCCGCATCGAAGAACGCGGCGCCATCGAGACCGCGCAAAGAGCCAAGCAGTACGCAGGCCTGATCTATCGCTACGCGGTTGCCACTGGTCGCGTGGAGCGCGACATCAGTGCGGATCTGAGAGGAGCTTTGAAAACGACTAAGACCAAACACTTTGCTTCCATCACCAACCCCAAGGAAGTCGCCAAACTGCTGATCGCCATTGATCAATACACCGGCACCCCCGTGGTTCATGCCGCTCTGAAGCTTTCCCCCCTGCTCTTCTGTCGACCAGGAGAACTGAGGAACCTGGAGTGGAGCGAAGTGAATTGGGCAGAGGGCTACATTGAGATCCCCGCACACAAGATGAAAATGGGCCAACCTCACATCATTCCCCTGTGTCGGCAAGCGATTGAGATCCTGCGGGACCTGCAACCCATCACAGCTCGGAGTATCTACGTGTTCCCAAGCGCGCGCGGCGCCAGCCGCCCCCTCAGTGAAAATGGCGTGCGCACCGCCCTTCGCAATATCGGATACACCAATGAAGAAATGACGCCCCATGGATTCCGAGCTATGGCCAGGACGATTTTAGATGAGGTACTGGAAGTGCCCGTGGAATGGATTGAGCAGCAATTGGCTCATTCAGTGAAAGATGCCAATGGGCGGGCTTACAACCGCACCAAGCACCTTAAACAACGGAGAGAGATGATGCAGAGGTGGGGGGATTACTTAGACGAACTCAAAGTATTCGCAAGTTAATAACTCCTCTCGACCGAAATCTATTTAACTACGATAAGAATTCGTTTTATGGAGTCTGAAATTTTGGTATCTGAGATATCTAATTTCATTTTAGTGATTTATCGCTCCAGATTAGATTCATCTCTTCACCGATTTTGAAAAAATTTTCAGTGTCTGACTGAATACTTGTTGACGCTTTACCTGGCGCAATTTTCAGCATACTAGCATCGTCATTCAACTGCGCCGTATCAACTCCCTGCTCCATATGCTCAAACCAATAACCATCGGTACATAGAAGGACGTCTGCCCCTAACGGAATTTTTGCAAAATGGCATGCAGGCTCTGCAAAACGCCGGGCATTCAGGGACCTTGTAAGCAGGTATTGACTCTCAATTGAGACTGCAAGCTTCGACTGCTCCCTTAGGGCTATCTCATGACTCAACTTATGTGGTGGATATATCCATTGAATAGGTTTGTTGTCCTGAGTTATCGCAGTGAGGCAATCACCACAGCTTAAAACCCTTAATGATGCACTTTCAATGTCCAAGTGCATGATGCAGTAACTAGCGATCTCGTGGAGATATTTGTAGCGCAGCAGTTTCTGCTCGTCTCGCAATATTGCCAATAACTGATTGATATCGAGGCAATCTGGAAGACTTAAATTTCTTTCAATAATTTTTTTTGCCCAGTGACATGCAAACTCTTGCCCATTTTCCCCCTTGGACGAAGCGTCAACCATAATGGCGACTACGATCTGGTCCTTAGAGCCGATTGCTGCTGCGTCGTTATTGGTACTTCTTTGTCTTCCTTGGCGGCTATTCCAAATAATCTGCATCAATGACCCCGACCTGCAAACGTTTCCAGTCGGTTGTAAAGCAAGTCTTCGCGAGCCTTATTTCCCTTGGCGTGGCTTTGAATTGCGTAGCCGAAATTCTGGTCTTCAAGAAGCTCACTTATTTCCTTCCCGATATAATCGCGAATCTCCTCTGATGCTAATTTTATTTCGTCTACTAGCTCGCTTCTACCGTCAACTACATTCAATATATCCTCGATATCTCGGCTTTCCAGCACATCTCCAAAGCCACGACCTTTGTAAGCCTCTAATTTCGTGGATATGAAGTATGTGGGATTTATTAGTCTGATTTTTAGTTCTTCTTCTAAAAAATAATCTGTAGAAGTTAGAACTGCCTCTCGGTACCAACGATTGCTGAAGCCAAGTACGCTTTCGTCGTCCGGCATGAAGTCAACACGGAGCTCTCCAAGTTTCATTGCACATATGGGCATTTTCTCTCCCGGTGACGGGGGACATAACTTGAAGCCACGCTCGCCTAGCTTTTTCTGCAAACTAATGTAGCTTGAATACCCCATTACATTCACGATCAAGTCTACGTCATCAGTGCTTCGCACAAGTTCGCGTGTAAATTGATCTGTCACAAGTAGCCCTGTTGTGCACCCTCCGACAAATGTCATCTGCTCGCGCAAGTCCGGCCCAAGTGCGCGGGCCACCAGCTTCAGCATTTCGACTTGAGTATGCAAGTGCGTCATATTCAGACTCCCATGTGAGATTTAAGCAAATCTGCAGCGAGATTGCTTTCTCTTGGTTGGCCCAATCGGATTGCATCGACCAATGCCATTAGTGCATATAACTGAGGATCTTGTTTCACGGCATAGACTGTGCTTTTGAAGAGTGGCTCAATATGCATCCCCATTGTTTTGCCTAACGCATCAGGCCATACCAGTTGAAACTCTCCTGAACTAAGCAATTTTTCCTTTAGCACTGGCGCGCCAAAGGAAGTAGCAATCCCTCTGGTTAGTTCACCTGCTTTGGCAGGGAAAACATATTTCAGCCCGTAGACAATGAATTCAAGAAGGGCCTTACTGTTGACCCTAGGCACTTCTAATCTTCGATCAATTCTCGCGAGCCCCAAGTCAATACACCGATTTAGAGAGAGATTGATCTGTGACTTACTTATTCCAGTTTGATGCTCCAAAGCACGTACGCTGTAGCGAGATGCACCGTAATCAACGTGATCCCATTCACCAATTTCCTCCGCCCCCTCGCCTATTATCCAGTCCTGCCAATCGTGCGGCCACGCCTTCCTGAACGCACTTAGTCCTTTCTCCTCCAACTGCCGCATGCTAACTAACTTTAATAACAAACCAACATCTTGACTTTTCATAAAAACCTCAACATTCACGTCCTGCGTCCTAGGACACAGGACAATAAGAACCTTGTTCTTTACTTTATGCAAGATTAGGTAAGTAAATTTTTGGGATAGGCGCCCAATTATTGATTCCAACCATCCTTAGTGAAACCAAATGCCTCGTCAGTACGATAGTTTAGCTAATAGATATTTCGAACTATTAGTAATACTGCCTCACATAACTAAACGCTTTCTCGAACAGCTCCTCATCCGCGTGCAGCTTGTACTTGAAGAGCGCCTTGCGTAGAGCCTTCTTCACCTCGCGCTCACCAGCCTGCGTGCCTTGCCAACCCGGGAAGCGGACCAGCCGCACGATCTCGTCGATGTCCGCCACGACGCGTTCGACCATGATCGGCGTCTCGTCCGTCTTCACCTCGTTGAACAGTTCTGTGAGCGCCGCCTTGCCACGATCCTCGTCTTCTTCCGGCGGGGCGTCCTTCTCGGCCTGCAGCGTCTCCTTGGCGATCTCCAGCAACTGCTTCAGAAACTCGACGCTGTTGATCTGGCCGGACTCGAAGCGGTCTTTCAACGCATCGAGCCGTTCCGACAGTTTCTTGAACTTGGGGTTGGCGCCATGCCCACGAAGCCTACGCTTAAGCTTGATCTCGATCTCCTTGGCCTTCTTCGGGTCGGGGTTCGACAGCACGGCCTCCAGCAGATCGGCGTCCAGCACCAAGGTGTCGAGGTCATCCCGCACCGCGTCGACATGCACGTTCTGGTGGATCAGCTCAATGGTTTTGGCGCCCAGCGAATGCCAGATCAGCTTGCCGTGGCCACTGGAGGGCTGCACCGACTGGTACACCTGCGACAACCACTTGTAATCCTTCTCGAAGGGGCCCAGCACGGTGTCGGGCGACAGGGCCTCCCAGATCTTGTTGAGCACGCTGTACTCGGCGGCAAAGTTGTCTCTTACCTCGTTATTGGGCAGACACTGCTGCGCGGCGATCAGGCCCTCGTAGCCTTGCAAGCTGCGGTCGCAGCCGGCAAAGAAGGCCAGGCATTTCTGCATGGCTTCGGGCAGCTTGTCCTTCAGCTCCTGAATGTTGCTCACCACCTGCTTGACGCTCTGGTCGTCAAATTCCAGCGCCGCCGCGACGTCATCGAAGATGCCGAGGTAGTCGACGATCAGACCGTGGGTTTTCTGCTCGGAGTAAGTGCGGTTCACCCGGCAGATGGCCTGGAGCAGCGTGTGGTCGCGCAGCGGCTTGTCCAGGTACATGGCCTGCAGAATAGGCGCGTCGAAGCCGGTCAGCAGCTTGGCCGTGACGATGATCAGCTTCAGAGGGTCGGCCGGGTCCCGAAAGCGATCGAGCAGCCGTTCTTCCTCATCGCGTGAACGGTCATAGGCCGCGTACTCTGGGTGTTCCTTCTTGTCGGACGCCTGCACCGACATAACGACATCCGTGGCTTCGGGCGGAAGCAGCTTGTCCAGCTCGGCCTTGAACAGCAGGCAGGAATCCCGGTCGAAGGTGACGATCTGGCCCTTGAAGCCGTTGGGCTCCACCTTGGTCTGAAAGTGCTCGACGATGTCTTCGCACACTTTGCGGATACGCTCAGGCGTCTTCACCAGCACGGCCATCTTGGCGGCGGTTTTCGCGAGGTTGTCCTTGTCCAGATCCGATAGGCCGCCGGTCAGGTCTTTGTAGGCGGCGTCCAGCGCGGCTTTGTCGATATGCAGGTCGATCAAGCGCGGCTCGAAGTGCAATTTCAGCGTGGCACCGTCGCGGATCGATTCCTCGAAGCCGTACCGGCTCATGTAGCCTTTCTCATCCTCGTCGGCACCAAAGGCGTAGAAGGTGTTGCGGTCGGCACGGCTGATCGGCGTACCGGTCAGGCCAAACAGAAACGCATTGGGCAGGGCCTCACGCATCTTGCGGCCCAAGTCGCCTTCTTGCGTGCGGTGGGCTTCGTCCACCAAGGCGATGATGTTGCTGCGGTCGTTCAGGCTGCCCCCTCTTGTTGAATTGGGGCCCTCGCCGAACTTGAAGATCGTGGTGATGATGATCTTGCGCACGTCCTGAGCCAGCAGCTGCTGCAGCTTCTCACGGGTATCCGCCTTTTCCAGGTTGGGAATGTCCGCTCCGGTGAAGGTACCGGTGATCTGGCTATCAAGATCGATCCGATCCACCACGATCAGCACGGTGGGATTCTTCAGGCCGGCATGCATGCGCAGCTTCTGCGCGGCAAAGACCATCAGCAGAGATTTGCCCGAGCCCTGGAAGTGCCAGATCAAGCCCTTCCTGGGGTAGCCCGCCAGCACGCGCTCGACGATCTTGTTGGCCGCTTCAAACTGCTGGTAGCGGCAGATGATCTTGATGCGCTGCTTTTTCTTGTTGGTGGCGAACAGGGTGAAGCTGCCGAGAATGTCCAGCACCACATGTGGGCGCAACATACTTTCAGCGGACAGTTTGAGCGACTTCAGAGGGTGGTGCTGACCATCGTCACCGTCGCCATCCAGATGCCACGGCCCCCAATCCTTGACCGGCAGGCCGATGGACCCGTAGTGGTAAGCCTTGCCTTCGGTCGCCACCGAGAACACGTTGCAGACGAAGAGCTCAGGCACGAACTTCTCATGGTCGTCGTGCACCTGCACCGCGCCATCGACCCAGCTGATGCACTTCTTGACTGGCGTCTTGGCCTCGATCAGCACCAGCGGCAGCCCGTTGACCAGCAGCACCAGATCGGCGCGGCGCTCGGTGGGGCCTGCGCGGTAGATGAACTGCTGGGTGACGCTGTACTGGTTCTGCGCCAGATCATCCAGGTCGATCAGCCGCACCGGCACATGCTCGTTGTTGGGGCCGAAGGGCATCGAGCGCTCACCGCGCATCCAGGCGGTCATTTCCTCGTTGGCGCGGATCAGGCCATCCGAGCGCACCGACAGCACGATGGCGCGCAGCTTGTAGAGCACCTCGTCGGCGCGGTCGGGTTGGGCAGCAATCTCCGGGTTCAAGCGGATCAGCGCATCGCGCAGCCAGGTCTCGACCAGCACTTCCTGAATCTGGCGCGGCACCTCAGCAGGAGCGGCGTAGCGCCAGCCGATGCCTTTGGGGCTCGAGCCGTAGCTGGCTTGAGGCTCTTGAGCGGTGTTGACCGGGACAGCCTTGATTGGACCGGCGAGCAGATCGCGGACGTAGGCTTCGACAGTATTTGATTCGTTGAAAGAACTCACCTTGCGTCCCCCGTGATCTCCGCGAACAACTGCTTCTTCATCACCTCTGAAGAAGTACGCCGTTCCATCGCTGCCTTTCCCGCACACTTTGCTTTCGCTATCTCATCCAGCAACTGTTGTTGCACATCCAGTGGCGGCAGCGGCAGACGGACCCGGAGTAAATTGCTGGCGTTCACGTTTGCCTGGCTCACGGCTTTAGTCGCATAAGCGAGTACCTGTCGGCGCCCAAAATCAGAATTCAGGTAAAGCGTGAGGAACTTAGGTTCCAGCTTGTCAGGGACAGTCTTGAGCCGCACAAGGTACGAAGCAAAGACGTGATCGCCCTTGAGTTCGTACACCCCTGTTCGGCCAACCAGCTCATAGCTGTTTGTCCGGTTGAAAAGCACATCGCCGTCGACCAGCCGATAGGTTTCGAAGTCTTTCTCGCTGAGGTCTACATACTTAATGTCATTTTCGACGCAGAGGCCATCTTCGATATTCATCATGCGCAGCATCGGATACTGACCGTCCGATCCGGCGTTGATTGAGAGGCCATACTGGGTCCCCTGAACGACTGAGCCAAGGTCGACAACTGGCCATTCTCGACTCAGTACGTCAGCAAGTAATGCGCGAACAAGCTGGTCGGCAAATCCGCCAACCTCCTGATGCAACTCACTGGTTCGCTCGACTGCTCGAAGCAGATCAACAAGACGTTTCTGTTCGTTTATAGGAGCAAGGGGAAGCTCAAAGTCCGCCAAACTTGTCCAGTTCGTGCGGGGACTTAACGATCCCGCCGATGTACCCACGGCGTGATCGAAAAAGGCGTCGGTCTGGCAAATGAAGGGCAGCAACTCCGGCAGCAAGACCTGCGCATCCTTGGTCTCCAGCACGTAGATATCGCCAGAGCAGACGCCGGAGAAGTCCGCCACAGCCACCTTGCGCTGGTATGCGCGGCGCTTGCCGAACAGCACCTGCCCAGGTTGAAACACGCTGGTGAAGGTCACGCCGTCAGCGACGTTGCCCCAATTGCGGATGCGCAAGTCACCGGGTTCGAGATGTTCAAGACCGACGTAGCGTTCAATGCCATCGGCGAGCGGATCTTGGCTGCGGGCTTTCGAGAGGCGCACCACCTCGCCGAATTTCACCCGACGCCAGCCTGGCTTTAATGTCTTATTGTTCATTGTTCTTGTCTCACAAACGGCGTGGCATAGCCGAAATACTCAGTTTGAGCCGTGCGTTGCACATCCCAGCGTCTCGTATGTCCCGCTGGACGCTCACGTTGATCGGCATGCGTAAGGACCAAACGCCTTTTTGCACGAGAAACACCTACAAAATAGGCACAGCGGTTTTCGTCCTGATCACCAAAGAAGATTTCGTTTTCGACGGCCATGATGATGACCGAATCAAACTCGAGGCCCTTGCTCTTATGAATGGTCAGTATTCGTACTGCTTGGTCGTCTGAGAAACGCTGGAGGGCTTTGAGCAAGTCAGTCTCCAGCTTTAGCAATTCCTCGATCCTGGCCTTGATTTCACGAATCACCTCCTTCAACCGATCGTGCGACTCGTAGTCTGGGGAAAGCGACACTAGCGTCTCGATACTGACTTGATTCAGGAATGCCCGAACATATTCCCACCAACCTGAGAAGGGTTCATGAACTAGCTCGGCAAAGGCAATTTCTTTTCGTTGCTGCTTGACGAGCCGATCAAGATCCTTGCGCGCGTTCGACTGAATCTCCTCATCAGCAAACGGTATCAGCTGGTTCATAAGCCGAATCCAGGCTTTGGGCTCGCGCTGACCATAGAGGCAAGAGAGATAGTCCACGATCAGGCGTGCAGCGGGCTCGACCGTGATGTCCTGCATCTGCTGCTCGTTGCGGAAAGGGATGCCACGTGTCTCCAGTGCCTCCATCAGATGATCGGCGTACAGGTCGAGCTGATTGCGAATGAGGACCGCAATTTCCGCTGGTGCCTGCTGCTCGATCTTTATCCAGCCTTCAATCAAGTCTGCGAGGTAGTCAGCCTCCTTACGACTGTCTTCGAAGCGCCACGCGAATACCTCTCCTTCATCTCCGGAAAGCTGCTCATCAGGCATGACGGAAGCCGGGTCAAGCCTGCGAATGATCTCGTTCTGCAAACTGAGTAGTCGCGGCTTTGAGCGAAAGTTTCGGTACATATTGAGCGGAGTGGCAGCAAAATCAACTACGAAAGTTTGGAAGATGCCGTTCATGGCCCCTGCCCAGCCCATGATTTTCTGTTTGGTGTCGCCCACGGCGGTCAAGCGAATGCCTGTACGTTGAAAGGCGAGTTTGAGTAGCTCGTACTGCAGGTTGGTACAGTCCTGAAATTCGTCGAGAAAGACGTCACTGTAGGTTTGGCGGATGGCATTCCGTGCCACTTTCGATTTCTGCAAAATCTGAATAGCAAGCGGAACCAGATCATCGAATCCAACCTGCTTATTCGTGACCCTTGGACTGCCAATTTTGTACCCAGCATCAAGAGCATCTTGTCCTGTCAACACCGGCCGGAAGCGGTCGATGATGCGTTTGGCAAAAGCGTGAAAAGTGTAGCTATCAAACCGCACGGCCAGCTCCGAACCACACCGTCGCTTTACCCGCTCTTTCAGATTGCTACTGGCATCGACCTTAAAAGAAATAGCCAGAATCCGTTTGGGATAACGACAAGTGCCCGTGCGCAGCAGGAAGTCTGCCCGCTGCGCAAGCATTTCGGTCTTTCCTGCGCCGGGACCTGCGGTCAGGGCAAGACTGCGTACCTGCTCCCTGGCCGCAAGCAGGGCATTGGGTTCGAGGGTCAGCCCATCAGCAGGCGTCCAAGCATCAACCGCAATCACTCGGGCAACTCCCCAAGCTTGGCGATGACGGCATCAGCCAATCTGTCCAGGCATGCGGGCATGTCAGCCAGCAGACCTTCATCAGGCAGCTGAGCCAGTGCATCGATATGAGCTGCAGGTTTGCTACCGAGCTTGAAGCGCTGATGGTAGGTGTTGAAAAGCTTCTGTTCGTCTTTGCTGTACTGGCTTGCGTCGTGGTGCTTTTTGCCGAGAACAGCCTTGATCGTGGCTTCATCCGGCTCATCCTCTTCGACTCCGTAGGCTTCCGGAAAGGAAAGCAGCATGGTGAAGTCCAGGTCCATGGGGTACGAGAAGTACACATCTCGTTCTTCAAGCGCCTCTAGATAGTTGTCGTAGTCCCGGACTTTGTGGGTGGCATCTTTCCAATTTGGGATGACATGGTCGGCGGGCAGGACCTTGCCCTGCTGATACACAGCCAACTGGTCATTGACGTACTTGATTCGCCCCCAGCCTGCGGCATAACGAGCCACATCCAGATCAAGGAGTGTCAGATACGGGATCTGCAAAGCCGACAACAGTCGCCAGAAGTGATTAACATGCCTGCCCCCTAGCGGCGCAATCGTGACTGCGGACTCATCGATTGGCGCTCCTTTGACCTGAAGTAGGCGTGGCAACACGATCTCTTCGCTATCACCTTCGCCTAAAACGACAAGCCGCGAGAAAAAGATCTCGGGGAATGCCTGGACGGCTTCCCGTACGAATTTGTGTGCTTCATCCGTGGCTTCCGGCAGCTGAATGTGCGCGACGCTCGATGTTCGCTCTAGGGTCAGCCTTAGATAGCGGATATGTTCTGGGGCGACGCGGCGCAGCATCGACGGCGCATGGGTTGCAATCAGTGCTTGCGCGTCACCATCGCTGGTTATCGCGTTGAGCGCATTGACGATCCGTCCAAGGTAGTGCGGTGAGAGGCTGTTTTCTGGCTCTTCGACCGCCACCACCGTAAACACGGGCGGGCGCAGCTTGTCTGCGTCGAAAGAGTCGTCTTCTTCAGCCAGGACAGCGCGACCAATGGCTTGCGAGGACAAGACGAGGGACAGATACAGCATCGACTTCTGACCATCGCTCAGTCGCGAGAAGTCGACCAACTGCTCGTCATGGCCCGGCGTGAATGACACCGACATGTGTCGGAGTAAGGCTTCAATCTCAGACGCAACAAATGTGAGCTTGGGGTCGGCAAAGAAGCTGCCCTTGTGCAAAGCGCTCCATGCAGATTTCAAGCTTGTGCTGAACGCATTGATTGATGGATTGGCAGCCAAGCTGCCGCTGATTTGGTCGGTCAGGCCCTTGATGACAGTTCGCTCTGCGTCCCAATTCACCGCACGCAGCATGCGACCCAGCAGTGCATTGGCGCCGTAGGCAATGTGATCTGCGGGATCACGGCGTGCGGGCAGGTAGTGCACGTGGATATGGTTACGTTCAGATCGGGGGACCTGAGCAGTGGTCAATGGCGAGCCATCTGCATTGATGTCCAGCACATAGACCATGCTTTCTTCAATGTCCCCATCCAAGCCCATGGTGGCGGTGAGGCGGAATCGCACGCGCGGTGTGCCGTCGATTTCGTCAAGGCGCATGTGGCTGAAATGAGGAGCTACCGAGCTGTTGTCTTCGTCGTCGTCAAGTTCCGGGAACAGTAAGTCGGCTTCGATCCATAGCTGACGCTCAGCAGGCGGTGCTGCCTCGTTGAATGGGACATGAAAGTCCGAGCGCAAGATTCGGCGGAGTGATGGATCAAAGGCAAACAGTCGGCACAGGGCTTGGAGTGCTGCTGTCTTGCCTGAGCCGTTCGGGCCGATGAGGTAAGAAATTTCCTCCAACCGAATTTCGGTAGGCACGGCTCCGAACGACTGGAAGTTCGAGAGCCGTATCGTTTGAAGCTTCATTGGGTGTCCTCTGCTTTGGAAATGCCATCCAGCGTTTCCACCAGTACGTCCATCTGTTGCCAGAACGCACGGCCATCGGTTTGCCATTGGTCCCAGGCCAAGCGCAGCGATACGGCGTCGCCATTGCTGTCGGTGGCGACTGCGGCGGCAATGCGCTTCAAGTACAGCGGGATTGAGAGGTTGCCCGCATTGGCGCCGATTTCGGCCAGGGTGGCGACCTTGGCGAAGCCGGGCACATCCGCAAAGGTCTTGTAGGCGGTCAGGATGCGCTGCTGGTGCTCGGGCTTCAGAAAACTCTGCGCCCGTTCCCGGGTGACCTCGTTCACCGCGTCGATGAAGATCACCTTGCCCTTGCGAGCGGCGACCTTCTTGCGGTTGCAGATGACGATGCACGACTCCATCGGGGAGTTGTAGAACAGGTTGGGGCCCAAACCGATGACGGCCTCGACCCAGTCCTGCTCGACCATCTTGGCGCGCATGGCTTGTTCTTCATTGCGGAACAGCACGCCGTGGGGCCACAGCACGGCACACCGCCCCTTGGAGGTGAGGCTGGTCAGGATGTGCTGCTGGAAGGCGTAGTCGGCGCGGCCCTGCGGTGGCGTACCCAGCGAGTTGCGTCCCCACTTGTCACTACTCCAGGCCTCGCGATTCCACTGCTTGATGGAGTACGGCGGGTTGGCCAGGATCACATCGAACTGGCGCAGGCGGTCGCCTTTGATGTGCTTAGGTTCAGCCAGGGTGTCACCCCGGATGATCTCGAAGTCCTCCACGCCATGCAGGAACAGATTCATGCGGGCGATGGATGAGGTAATGAGGTTGCGCTCCTGCCCGTAGAGCTTGAGCGTGCGGTACTCTCCGCCCGAGCGCTTCACTTCGTCCAGCGCTGAAATCAACCTGCCGCCGGTACCGCACGTGGGGTCGTAAATGGACTCGCCCGCCTGAGGTGCAAGAAGTTTCGTCATCAAGTGGACGACGGTGCGGTTGGTGTAAAACTCGGCCGCCGTGTGGCCTGAGTCGTCCGCGAACTCCCAGATCAGGTACTCGTCGGCGTTGCCCAACTCGTCCTCGGGCACATTCGCCACCGAGAGTGTCTGCGTCGAGAAGTGCTCGATCAGGTTTTTCAGCGTTTCGTCGGGCAGGCGCTCGCGGTTGGTCCAGGGGGCATCGCCGAAGATGCCGTCGAGCAGATCCGGGTTGGCCGTCTCGATGGCGCGCATGGCTTTCTGGATGGCTGCGCCCACGTTCTTAGGTGCCTGGCGTACATCGTTCCAATGAGCACCTGTAGGGATCTGGAAGCGGTGGTTCTCGGCGAACTGGGCGTAGGAGAGGTCGCCCTTCGAGTTGGCGAGCGCCGCCTGGTATTCCTCATCCCAAACGTCCGAGACGCGCTTGTAGAACAGCAACGGGAAGATGAACTGCTTGTAGTCGCCGGCGTCGATGAGGCCACGCAGCAATACGGCGGCTCCCCAGAGATAGCTTTCGAGTTCTTGCTGGCTGATGCGTTTGCTTGGGTGACTCATTGCAGCCATCCCCCTTCAGTCATGACCTGCGCGAGCCGCTCTTCGGCTTCACGGCAGCGGGTGAGCGCGTCCTTGAATGCCGCGATAGCATCGGGCAGCGGTGGGATGTCTTCCTGCAATGGCGGAAGAACATAGCGCGAAATGTTCAGCGTCCAGTCCTCGGCTTTGATCTCGTCGAGGCTGACCACCCGGACCGCGTCCTGCACATCGGTAAAGCCGCGATACCAGCTGACGATCTCGGCGGCGTACTCGGACTCCAGATAGTTCTGTGCGCGGCCCCGGCGGAACAGGCGTGACGCATCGGCGATCAGGACCTTCTTCTTGTGCTTGACCGGTTTGCGCTTGCGCAGCACCAGGATGCACGCAGCCAGCCCTGTGCCATAGAACAGGTTGGGTGCCAGCCCGATCACAGCCTCGACCAGATCCATTTCCAGCAGTTTCTGGCGGATGCTGCCTTCCACCCCCTTGCGGAACAGGGCACCCTGGGGCAGCACTACGGCCATCCGGCCGCTGACGTCGGCCATCGACTTGACCATGTGCTGCACCCACGCGAAGTCACCGCTGGACGAGGGCGGCAGACCGGCAAAGTTACGGCCGAAGGGATCGTTCGACCACAAATCCTCGCCCCACTTTTCCAGCGAGAACGGCGGATTGGCGATGACGCAGTCGAACGTAGCCAGCCGATCGACCTCGAAGAAGGCCGGATTGCGCAGCGTGTCGCCGCGCACCACCTGGAAGTCCTCGATGCCGTGGAGGAACAGGTTCATCCGCGCGATGGATGAGGTGGTGAGGTTCTTCTCTTGTCCGTACAGCTTGCCCCAAAGCCGCTTCACGTCGCCATGCTGTTCTTTCACGTGCAGCACAGCGGCCAGCAACATGCCGCCGGTACCGCAGGCCGGGTCGTAGATGGTCTCGGCTTCCTTGGGATCGAGCATGTCGATCATGAGCCGCACCACGCTGCGCGGGGTGTAGAACTCGCCGGCCTTCTTGTTGGTGGCGTCGGCGAACTTCTTGATCAGGTATTCGTAGGCGTCGCCAAGTAGATCCGAGTTGACGTTCTTGTTGCCAAACGGCAGCTTGGAGAAGTGCTCGATCAGGTCCTTGAGCAAGGCATCCGACAGCCGCTCCTTGTTGGACCACTGGGCATCGCCGAACACGCCGTACAGGGTGTCGGGGTTGGCCTTCTCGATCTCGCGCATCGCGCGCTGAAGGGCGGCACCGACATTACTGGCCTTGGTGCGAACGTCGGTCCAGTGGCAGTCTTCCGGTATCTGGAAGCGGTGCGACTCCGGAAACCAGGCAAGCTGCTCGTCGCCCGTCTCATCAACGATCTCCTGGTACTCCTCGTCCCAGACGTCACAGATGCGCTTAAAGAACAGCAGCGGGAAGATGTAGGTCTTGAAGTCAGCCGCATCCACCGGGCCACGAAGGATGTTGGCAGATTCCCAGAGGTGGGATTCAAGCTGACTGAGGGAAACAGACGTGCAATTCATGCTAAAACCAAATCCTTGGCGCTGCGAGACACAAGATGTGAATGTACTGCAATGTCCCATATAATCCAAGGAGTTAGTGATTTAGGTAGCCGCACGAGTTGCCAGCCCATCAACCGGATTGAGAATATAGGCCTATTCCAGGGAAATCAGTAGATGACGCACTTTCTGCACTTGCAAGAGTGGTTGAGTTCGACCGAAGCATTGTCGTACTTGAAGCTCAATGAAATAGATGTCCCATTGCGAGTACTTCTAAAGGCATATACAACACTTGAATTTGAGCTGCGGATTGACTTCAAAAATCCAACGACTTATGCGCTCAAACTTGAGACTGGCACGACCTACCCACATTCTTTGTTTCGACATGAGTTCACCGACCGCGAAAACCTACGACATCAAAATGGCGAACTTATTAAGCTGTTTTACCCGGAAGAATTATCAAGAATAGGGCATCAACGCGGATACGCGGAGGATTCGGCCGTCTGGATACATTCGAGCCTCGATGATGAGAGCTTCTCTGATGACAGTTACCAAAACTTTCCGGTGTACCTCAAAAACACTGAAAACTGGAATCCGGATTACCTACTGGATTTTGTAATCCTGACCTGGAGAAATATTCTATCTGAAAACCCGAATCTACTTCTATTCAACAGAAGCAAGCTGGAGCAGCTAGTTGTTTATGAAAAGAGCGCGCAAGCCAGAGAGCTAAATCAAGTTTCAAATAGAAACTCTGCAGGCCGACTAGCGACCAAAGAAAGGAATACGTTGCTGATTATGATTGCTGCATTGTGTCGCAATTCAAAGATTGACTACAAGCAACGTGGAGTTGCAATTGCAATACAGCAGATGACCGAAAACATTGGAGCTCCCGTAACTGATGACACCATCAAGCGCGTTCTTGACCAAATTGACTCAGCTTTGGACAGCCGAGGCAAGTAGATAGAAATCCGAATTCGGAAAGTCATAAACCGAATTCGGATTTTCAACTCACAGCGTACGGCATCATCCGCGCCATGTTCAACGCAGCCCCAGGAGGCTCAGACATGGCTACCACGATACTAAGACTTCCCGATGTTAAAGCCCGCACCGGACTCTCCCGCAGCACGATCTACTTGCGGGTAGCCGAAGGTAAATTCCCCTCCCCTGTCGCCCTCGGTGGCCGCGCTGTTGGCTGGGTCGAGGCAGAGCTTGATGCCTGGCTCACGCAGCAGATCAACTCAAGAAGACAAATCAGCAAGAGCGGGAGAGCAATATGAACATCTCCCGTGCCACATCACCCAGCTTGAGAAAGTCAATCAACGCTCATTGCAAAAACTGTATCTATGATCGTTATTCCGGCATTGGAACATGGCGCCAGCAGGTTGCAGCATGTACATCAAATTCCTGCGCACTTTTCGACGTTCGTCCAATGCCGATATTTCATATCAACCTCTCCTTGATCGCTCTGAAAAACTCTGAATTTGAGGCAATCAATCAAATTCAGGACTATGAAGAGTCAGAGCACTTGGGAGCTGCGAAATGACTGTGAAACCAAAGCCAATCGACTCATCTCCGAAATTCTCCCCCACTTTTCGCTTGCTTGTGAATAGCGAAGCCGCTACGGCGATTGGTCTGCGGACTTTCTGTCGACGAGAACAGAACCCGGTTTTTAATATTATCTATCCCCTACCATACCTACCTAATGACACGGATGTCATGCGCTGTCCATATGCGCATGAAATCAGTCGTCATGAGTAACTCGATTACGATCGACGGATGTGAATATCCCATCAATACGAATGTCTCGAAAGAGCAAGGATGCTATGTCGAGATACTCGAGGCCATCAATCGCAATTTAATGGCCATGTTGAGCTATCACAGTCGTGTGCTCGTCATCCAGTTCATCGTCCATCGGTATGACTATCCCCCCTTGAACACGGAGATGTCGGCCTTGATGAAGGTCCTGCAAAGGCGCCTGCCTAGAAAATACCAGCTAACCAGAATTTGTGGCGGATGGGTGCGCGAAGTGGGCAAGAATAAATGTCCCCATTATCACGTTGCCTTCTTCCTCGATGGCAATCGGGTTTGTTCGCACTACGGCTTGCAGTATCTGGTTACGGATATAGCGACATTTCGAGACTTTTCACGACCAAGCTTTGTTCCCTCCCACATGGTGGTTAGAGGGGATTTTGCATCGATAGGTAAGGCCTTCTATCACCTGAGTTACCTCGCCAAGACGCGGGACAAGAATGGCCGACCTCCCGCGACAAATGACTATAGTTTCAGCAGACCGGACATGAATCCTAAAGCGCAGGTCTATGACGTAGCTACCGAACAAGGAAATGCCAGATTTTCTGACAGTCTCAATGTGAAAGAATATGTCCTGAAAACGAATTAACCTCTAGCAGCCTCTCCCTTGTCCACGGACTCATAGGGAAGTCTGTTGTTGCTGAAATTTCCATGGAGAAGCGCAGCGGGCGGTATGAAGTGAACAGCTTGGCATCAATTCTTAGCAGGAGCAGCGCGGGACATATCAAGAGCTGGATTGAGGACGGTTTGCTGGCATATCGCCACAAACAAAAGAGCCGATCTTGGCTCCAGTCCGTAACGCTACAATTGCGGTGGGAGGGAGTAAAGAACGGCTCAAGGAGGCAGAGTATTGCTGGACAACGATGTTGTCAATCGGGACCAGCTAGGGTTCAGCCAACCCGCTTCAACTCGCCAAATTTCGTGTACCACTACGCATAATTACATTGGGGAATGATGAATCATTCTGCGAGGCCTTCTTTCACCTGAGTTACATGGCCAAGACTCGCGACAAGAAAAATCGCCCTCCAGCAACAAGCGACTATTCATTCAGTAGAATGAAGCTCAACCCAAAAGCACCTGACAGGCATGAACATCCTGAGCTAGGTAAGCCAGATTTTTTGACAGTCAAAAGCGGGGGCAAAATAGCGCCAACAAACCACGAAATGAGGATTCAACATGATCATCTATCGCAGCAAAAACCCCGTCCACACCATTGATCAATCCAAATCATCGGCGTCTATTCCCGAGCACCGCGAATTGTTCGAATTCTGCGATGCCAAGAAGAAAAACGGAGAACCGTGTCGGCAAAAGGCACTATACAGGCAGGGCCGCTGCAAATTCCATGGCGGTCTTTCCACTGGCCCCAAGACAGAAAATGGCAAGGAGCAATCCCGGATCAATGGCGCCAAGGGCGGAAGACCCCGAAAAACCCAAGTCTTGGAAGCCCGAGATAGCCCCAAGATTGGCAAATTCGAAGACACTCCAGAATTGATCACTCAAAGACCACAAACTAGTACGAATGGTGATGACGCTAACCGCAAACTGGAGGCTCTAGTGCGCAAGGTGAATGCGTTACGGCACGCCTGAATGATTGATGCCGGGAAAACCCAAGTCATGGGACGGCAAGATAAGGTCAAGGATTAGGTAAGGATTAGGTAAGGATTAGACAAGGGTTTTCAGGGAAAAATCAGGCTTGACGAGATGCGCATATGCGTTACAATAACGTTACACCCAATTCCCGGCAGCCCCCCAATGACCGTCTCCAAAACTGCTACGCTCAACCTGCGCATCGACCCCCGAATCAAGGAAGCTGCCCGCATTGCGGCGCAACGAGACCATCGCTCGATCGCCAACCTGATCGAAGTTTTGATTCGCAAACATTGCGAAGCTAATGGTATCTCCATTCCCGAGCAGCACAGCCTCTTCCAGGAGGCCAATAATGAATGAGAAGACCCTGCGGGCATTGATCGAGGCGGGATCCGTCCGCAAGCTGCGCATCATTGCCGATGGCAGCCGCTTTCATGTTGAAGCCGACACACCCAATGACACAGTCACTGCGACCACTACCGCAGGGGCAATCAAGACCTGGAGCACGCTGGACACTTGTGCGAAATGGGTTAGAGGCATGGGCCTGGGGGTGGCCCAGATCAACCTGGCGAAGTGGACGCCTGGTCAAAGGAGATTGCACCTGTAAGCACGAATTTCACTAAGAAGGTGCGTGCGGGCGTCGCTGGCAGGAAAAGGGTTAACTGCTGGTTAGCTGGCGATGCGACAGGAAATCAAGAAATTGCTCTTCTCGAGCGAAATTCAGAATACCTTCGTTGCAGTAAGCTGCGTTCCGTTGGGATAAGCGCAAAGAAACCCAGACGCCAAAGGCGAACAGGAGACTTGCGTGGCAACGAAAGACGTCGGTGAAACCAATCTGATAGTGTAGGTCGCATTGACATACCCATAGATTGTACTTGCAGTGCCAGTTTGCCCGATGACCGTACCTTGCATGGCTTCCCACACACCGCCTGTGCTGGCCTGAACACCCAGTGTCGCAGCGATAATCGTCGAGCCGTTCTGATGCACTGATATGTAGTTTCCTGCGGATGTAAGCCACACGCCCGAAAAATTGGCTGTTGATTGGGATAGCGCTGGAGTTGGCATTACCATCAGCAGCATTAGAGTGAAGAATGTGTATCTCATGGTTCTCTCCGTTTTTGTTGGCTTTCAGAGGCCGCTGTTCTGATCAAGAGTAGCACCAGACATTCTTGCCGGATACACTGCACGTCGATCGTATCAATTACCCACTCCCCAGACACTAAACCCTGTAACCAATCGTTTCTGGGGGTACTTTTAGGGGTACTTGCACAGATTGAATACTTCTTTTTCTTTTTAAATCAAAACACTGCAACATCTTTTCATAGCCTGTCCGGGCACCAAATCCATTCTCCCCCAAGACTCGGCACAACTTTCCCGATGGCCTGCATTGACTAAACCCAGCCCCGCCTGCTATACCCGTCAACAATGTGGGGAAACAAGCCCCCGAAATCATCATCCGCAAGAGGGCACATCATGACAAGAAAAACGCCTGCGTCCTGCCTGTTCATCCTGAGCCTCTGTGTCGCGCTGCCATCGGGCAGCCAGGCAGCCGAATTCGAGGGCGACGTTCCCCTCGCCCTGGTCAAAGCCCTGCTGCAGAATCCCGCCTCTCCCGAGGTTCATATCTACCCCGGCATTCCCGACAACTTCCCCCGCTTCGATCTGCCAGCCGGATTTACCGTGCTGGGCGGGCTGCAGTTGGAAACGGGACAACGGCTTGCGCTGACGACTCTTGAGGACGGCCCCACCAGCCTGCAGCGCTTCTCGAATGCCCTGATCACAGCCAACTTCGTGGAGATGCCTCAAGCGAGCCGTGGCTTTTCTCCGTCCCTCCTCAGCATGCAACGACAGGTGTTCTGCAGGGATGATGTTGGCTTCCTGACGGTCATCCACACCACAGGCAGAGACGCCAACCTGCTTACTTTGGGCACGTCAAACCCAATGGGAAATCCGGACTGGCAAGGTTGTGAAACTGCGATCAATCCACAACCCCCGCAGAGTCGCTCCCCTTTGTCGGGCAGGCCACCCGTCGCCATGGAAACGCTGCTGCAATACATGCCGGTGCTGGAGCTTCCGGTGGAACAGAACAGGGTGTCGCGCTCACCGTTCCTGGGTAGCGGCGGCTCTGGCTCCGGCAACGGCATGCACTATCAGATCGATATCGATTTCAGCAGCGACAAGAGTGTGGACGAAATCTACCAGCATTTCGCCGTCCAGGTTCTTCGCCAGCAATGGTCAGGGGACGGAGACACCGTCGGCACGATCAGTGCCACCGGTAACTTCATTCGCGTGCCAGACCAAACCACCTATCTGCACGGAAACCTCAGCATCTTGCAGACCTCGACAGACAGCTTCACAGTGTCATTCCGGGTGACAAAACTGAACCCCGAGTGAAACAGGATCAGGACGTTTCCTTACTGAGATGTGCCAGTTCGGCGCCGTGCTGCTCCCAGTTCTGTCCGTCGAATTTGGTGATGTGCAGGTTCTGCGGAATGGGGTTCAGGCAGCGCACATTGATATCCACCCCGTCGGGGTTGGAGCGCGGAATATAGAAGGGTTTGATGCCACAGGTACGGCAGAAGGTGTGCTTCGCCACGCCGGTATTGAAGGTATACAGACTCAACTGATCCTCCCCCTGCAGCAAACGAAAGCGGGACTTGGGCACGATCAGATGCAGAAACCCCGCCTTCGCGCAGATGGAGCAATTGCAGTCACTGCACTCGATTACCTCCGGTGCCTCCACCTCAAACTGCACCGCGCCGCAATGGCAGCCGCCCTGATACCACATGCTCTGACTCCTCCTGTCTGGTTTCCGCCCCAGTGTGCCAGTCCCGCCCGGCAAACAACACCCTGGATATCAATCATCGTCTCTATTCATAGCTCAGCTTCATTCATAGCTCAGCTTCGTCGCCTTGCCGGAAAAGATGCGGTAGATGAACACGGTATACACCAGAATCATCGGCACGGTCAGGGCAACACCGTAGAAAGTGAAACGCAGAGACTCGGGCGACGAGGCCGTATCCCAGATGGTCATGCGGTTGATCACGATGTCGGGGTAAATACTGTAGGCAAGCCCCAGCGCCGACATCAGGCAGATCACGATCAGGCACACGAACACCAGCCAACCGAAACCGGCATCCAGTATGCGCCGCTGCCATAACACCCAGACGATGGCGGCGTAGGCCAGCGAGGTACTGATGGGAATGGGCAACAGTCCTATGGCGGCAGGCAGCGTAAACCACTTGGCGGCAATCACCTCGCTGACGATCGGTGTTGCGATGGAGAGCAGGAAGATGCCGATGCCCATCGGCAACACTGTCCAGCGCGCCCAGGCAATCGCCTTCTCATAGAGGCTGCCGTCGGCCTTCATGATCAGCCAGCCACAGCCCAGCATGATGTAGAGCGCGGGCAGCGTGACTGCAATCCCGGCGGAGAACGCCATGCCAACCGCACTGTGCTCCAGCCCCACCACGTAGGCCCCCAGCATCCAGCCCTGGGAGGCAGCCGCAAGCAGAGACCCCAGCGCAAACAGCCGGTTCCAGCGTCGCTTGTACTGCGTCTTCGCCTTGGCGCGGAAGTCGAAAGATACCCCGCGCAGAATCAGGCCCATCAGCATCAGTGTGGCAGGCAGATACAGCTCGGTCAGCACCAGCCCGTAAGCGGCGGGAAAGGCAATCAGCAACACCCCCACGCCCAGCACAATCCAGGTCTCGTTGGCGTCCCAGAACGGACCGATGGATGCAATCATCTGGTCCTTCTCGTCCTCATCCGCCAGCGAAAGCAACATGCCAATGCCCAGATCGTAACCGTCCAGAATGATGTAGATCAGCAACGCAAGACCCATGATGCCGAGGAAAAACAGCGGTAACCAGTCAGCCATTTCAGAGTCCCTCCTGTGGCGTGTGCAGTGAACCCAGTGTGGTCTGTGCCTCCTGCGCCTTTTGTTGCAGCGTCAGCAGGGAACGCGCGGGTTTGGAGGCGAGGTAGCGCAGGGTCATGAGATAGGAAAGCAGCAGGAAGCCATAGAGAAGCAGATAGGCAGTCAGGGTACTCAGCAGCATCCCCGACCCGTGCTCTGCTACGACTTCCTGCGAGGACAAAACCCCGTAAACGATCCAGGGCTGTCGCCCGATCTCGGTCACATACCAGCCTGCCAGCACCGCCACCCAACCGGAATACGTCATTAGCGAGAGCAGTTTCAGCAACAGGGGATTCTCCTCCCTTCTCTGCCACCACTGCCATGCCGCATACCAGGCCACCAGCAGCATCAGCATGCCTACGCCCACCATGATGCGGAAGGACCAGAACACAATCGCCACCGGCGGGTGCTCCCCCTCAAACTCGTTCAGGCCCTGAATTTCGCCATTCAGGGAGTGTGTCAGAATGACGCTGGCCGCCTTCGGAATCTCCACCTTCATGTGTGTGGTTCTCTCCTCCTCGTCGGGGAAACCGAACAGGGTCAGCCCGACGCCGGAATGGGTCTCCCAAATGCCTTCGATCGCGGCCAGCTTCGCCGGTTGATGCTCCAGCGTGTTCAGCCCGTGCAGGTCACCCAGAAATATCTGCAGCGGCGCCAGTACCGCTGCCATCAGAATGCCGGTGCGAAGCACCTTGCGCGTCGCCGGGCCATCCAGCCGGTCACGCACGCGCCAGGCGCTGATGCCCGCCACGAAGAAGGCGCTGGTCAGCAGCGAGGCCACCAGCATGTGTGCAAAGCGGTAGGGAAAGGACGGGTTGAAGATGATGGTCCACCAGTCCTGCACCATCATCACACCCTCGTTCATGGTGTACCCGGTGGGCGTCTGCATCCACGAGTTCAGGCTCAGAATCCAGAACGCCGAGAAGGTCGTGCCCACCGCCACCAGGGTGGCGGCCAACAGATGCACTCGATTGGATACGCGGTCCTTGCCGAACAGCATGATGCCTAGGAAGGAGGCTTCAAGGAAAAAGGCCGTCAGCACCTCATAGCCCAGCAGCGGTCCGGCGATATTGCCCGCACGCTCCATGAAGCCCGGCCAGTTGGTGCCGAACTGAAAGCTCATGGTGATGCCACTGACCACCCCAAGGGCAAACGTCAGGGCAAAGATCTTCACCCAGAAGAAATAGGCGTATTCCCAGTCCCTGTCACCGCTCAGAGTAAAGCGCGTGCGGAAATACAACAGAATCCAGCACAGGCCGATCGAAATGGTGGGGAACAGAATATGAAAACTGATGTTGGCCGCAAACTGGATGCGGGCCAGCACAAAGGGATCGAATGCCATTGTTTGTGTCCTTCCCTAGGGCCTGTCTGCACAGACCGGTGAGTCGCTTGGTCGTCTGTCACACCCCCAAGCAATCCCTGTGCCGCTCTTTGCCGTTCACGTATTGGAGCGGTACTTTCTGGGCTTACGGGAAATTCAGCATAGCGCGTTCGGCTACGCAGGCGCCATCTTTGTCAATTTTGACCTGAATATAGTTATTTTTGGCAAATAGCGAAATGGTAGGGGACAGCAGAAAAGGCGATACGGACGAACAGGTCATGGGGCCGGACTCGTTGCTCCAGCAAGGCGGGCTTGCGACATCTTGTCGCGTTGCCTGTTCGCATGAGCAACGTTAACTTGAAAAGGAAGTTCGGGAAATTCCGCTGCACAGGAACCCCGGCTTCCAGGGCAGTGAGAGCTTCGACGGGTCCACTGCCCTGACTTCCTTACTCTTCGACCTTCGTCATCTGCTTGCCGCAGCAGGTTTCAGAGTGAGGCATCGTGCTGGGGCACGGACATCCCTTCACATAGATGAGCTCGGCCTTGCATGAATCACAACGGTAGCGATCTCCAGTTTTTCTGGACATTTTTCTGACCTCCTTTTGGATGTGAACGCTCTGCTTATGAACGTTCCGGATGTAAATGTTCTGTGCCGCATTACGAACGACACGCTTGCATAGTCGCACGATTCCGCGATGACTTCCATGCGTTCGATCAAGAAATATGTCGTTTCAGGTGCCGCATACTGACTGGTATACAACGGGGGAAATATGACGCAAAAAGAACTGGTTTTGCCGGTCACCGGGATGGTCTGTGGTGGCTGCGAAAGCGCCATTGAAAATGCCCTGGAGCAACTGGAAGGTGTCAGCGAAGTTCACGCCAGCCATAGCGAAAACAGGGTGCTCATGCAGATCGAGCCAGACAGGGTAAGCACCGCTGTCATCATCGCCACCATCCGCAATGCAGGCTATGAAGTCCCCGAAACGCCCCTCCCGCTCAACGAGCTGAAAGAGAAGAAGGCCGTTTCCCCTGTACAGGCGCGGCAGATGGATACCCGTATCCGGAACGTACTGTTGTTCCTGGCGCTGCTCGTCATCATCGGCGGCATTGTGCAATGGGGGCGCAGCCTGATGCCCGGGGTGATGATGCAGATCAACTCCGGCGTCAGCTACGCTGCCCTGCTGCTCATCGGGTTTCTGACAGGATTTCACTGCATCGGGATGTGCGGCAGCTTTGTCGTCAACTACGCGCGCAGAACCACCGGCCTGGGTCAGGCCGCGCTGGCCCATGCCGCCTATGGCAGTGGCAAGACCCTGTCCTATGCCGCCATCGGGGCCCTGTTTGGTGCTGCAGGGGCACTGGTGGCCATTACGCCGACCATTCGCGGCTGGGCGGCTTTGGCTGCCGGGCTGTTCCTGGTGCTGTTCGGGCTGAAGATGTTGCACCTGATCCCCGAGTTGCGCCTGCTGTCCCTGCGCTTCCCCAAAACCATGACCAAACAGGTGATGACCTCTCTGTCTCATCCCCGCGCGCCTTTCATCACCGGGCTTCTCAACGGCCTGTTGCTGGGCTGTGGTCCCCTGCAAGCCATGTACATCATGGCGGCCGGAACCGGCGAACCCCTGACCGGTGCACTGATGCTGGCCAGCTTCGGGCTAGGCACCCTGCCGCCGCTGATCGGCTTCGGCTTCTTCGCCAGCTATCTGTCGCAGGAGTCCATCCAGCAATTGATCCGCGTGTCCGCCGTGCTGGTCATGTTCATGGGGCTGATGATGCTGAACCGCGGCTATACCCTGCTCAGTTCAGCGCCTGCCATGATGGGTGGCTGAACACAATATTCCAGCCAGGCATTCCAGAACACGCCGCACCTGTGTACTCTGGGGCTGTTGCACTGACATTACACTGACAACAGCCCTCAAGACAGCCAAAGGCGCGGAGCCCTTATTCATGAACAGAACAGAACACGCCCGGCATTTGCGATATCCAGTGACCCTGCTTGCGACCGGGGTCATCACCACACTCGCCACGGTCAGCATGGCAGACGAACAGGCCCTCTACACCATCGGCATCAGCCCCTCTGCCGCACGCATACAAAACGACATCGAAACCCTGGTGAATTTCGGCACCCGGCACACCCTGTCGGAAACCGATTCGGACACCCGCGGCATCGGCGCGGCAAGACGCTGGGTTCACGCGGAGTTCGAGCGCATCTCGCAAAGCTGTGGCGGCTGTCTCGAAGTGATCTACGTCGGCGATACAGTGTCCGGCACCAGCCGAATTCCGGACCCGGTGGAAGTCGTCAACGTCATCGCCATTCAACGTGGCACGCGGGACGGCAACCGTTTCGTGATGATGAGCGGCGACATCGACAACCGCGTCAGCGACCCGATGAACTTCACCAGCGATTCCCCCGGCGCCAATGACAATGCCTCGGGGCTGGCCGGGGTGCTGGAAACGGCGCGCGTGCTGTCACAGTATCAGTTCCCCGGTTCCATTATTTACGCGGGGCTGTCCGGCGAGGAACAGGGCCTGAACGGAGGCGCCATCTTCGCGCAGTATGCGCTGGATCAGGGTTGGCACATGCAGGCCGTCATCAACAACGACATGATCGGCAATATTCGCGGCATCAACGGCGTGGTGAACAACAGCACCGCCCGCGTGTTCTCCGAAGGCACCCGGTATGTGGAGACGCAGGATGAGGCCACCCAGCGGCGCTTCCAGGGCGGCGAACTGGATTCAGCATCGCGCAATCTCGCGCGCTATATCGACACCATGGCCGATCTCTATGTGCCGAATCTCGACGTGATGATGGTGTACCGTCTCGACCGCTTCGGGCGTGGCGGTCACCACCGCCCCTTCAACGAAGTGGGCCTGCCGGCGGTGCGCATCATGGAGACCAACGAGAACTACCACTGGCAGCATCAGGACGTGCGCGTGGAGAACGGCATTGCCTACGGGGATGTTATCGAGCATGTGGATTTTGACTACGCAGCGAAACTGACCGCGCTGAACGCCGTCACCCTGGCGTCCATGGCCTGGGCACCCGCTCCCCCCACCGAGGTCAGCATTCGCGGGCAGGTGAGCCCTGACACCACCCTGAGCTGGAAGAAAGTGCCGGGTGCCACGGCCTACCGCGTGCACTGGCGCCTGACCACGGACGCCCAATGGACTCACTCACGCACCGTGGGCGATGTGGAGAGCTTCACGCTGGAAAACGTGGTCATCGACAACTACTTCTTTGGCGTGTCCAGCGTCTCGGCGGATGGCCTGCAAAGCCCGGTCGTCTTCCCCGGGCCTGCAGGAGCCTTCTGACTGCAGCTCCCCGATCAGGGGGCAGCGACTGGATTCACGCAGGCCACGCTGCCGTTCTTGACCACGGTATTGACGTTGCGGATCTGGTGAATATCGTTGATGGCGTTGCCATCGAGAATCACCAGGTCCGCCATATACCCCGGCGCGATTCTGCCAAGCTGATTGCCCGCACCGAGTGCATTCGCCGCATCGGAGGTGGCGGAACGCAAGGCCTGCGAGGTGGTAAGCCCGGCCTCTACATAGATCTCGATTTCACGGTGCAGGGAGTCGGCAAAGGCCACGAAGGGAGAATCGGTACCGGCCACGATGCGACCGCCACCGTTGATAATCTTCATCAGCGTTGCCTTCTGGGCATCCAGGTTGGAACTGCGCTCGCTCAGCGACATGGTCGGCGTGATGATCACGCGGGACTTCGTGGTCAGTTCGATCACGTCCTGATAGGCAATGTTCAGGCGACTCTCTTTCAGCGAATAGCCACGGCGGCTGGTCGCCGCCAGATGCTCCATCTGGTCAATCCCGTTTGCAACGGCGGGATAGAGCTCGTGGGAAGACACCGGGATGCCGCTCTCATGCGCCAGTGCAATCGCGCGCTGCTGCGCCGTATAGTCCTGCCGCACATAGCTCTTGTACATGTCCAGTTGCAGGGCGCTGGAAAGGCGCAGGGATTCCGCCACCCGCTGCGGGCTCTCCACGGTTTCCGATACACCGTAGGAAATTCGCGATCCCTCGTTCAGCGGCCCGGCAGTAAAGACACGTGGCCCCGGACGTCGCCCGGAGGCCTCTGCCTCGCGCCGCTCCACGGCGTGATAGGGATCGTCCCCCGTTTCCCGCACCGTGGTAATGGCATGGCAGAGATAGTGATCGCCCAGCATGATGCCAAGGGTCGTGGACTGGTGGGTGTGACTCTCGATCAGGCCCGGCATCACGAACTTGTCCGAGGCATCGATCAGCGTGCCCACCACCTGACTGAAACCCGCCTGGCGCACATCGGTAATCACACCATTCTGGATGACAATGTCCACGCCTGAAGTCGTGCCGTCCTGTACGCCATCGAACAGGCGCCCTGCACGAATCGTCAACGCGTTCTGCGGCAGCGCCTGCACCCAGGTCGGCTGAATATCCAGCTCACGCGTGCGGCGGCGCCGCTTCTCGAACAGCTTGATCGTGTCGCCATCGACGTAGATCAGCCGCGAACCGTCGGCCGACCAGCTCGGGTTTTCCCCGGCTGCCGCAATGCGGCGCGCATCGCCCAGCGTGCCATCGGCCTGCATCGGCACTGTCCACAGTTCACCGTCGATGCGATAGACCATATCGCCGGTAGATGACCAGGCGGGACGATTGTGCTGACGGCGCCCAAGAGACTTGCCCGGCACCGGGCTGACAAAGAATTTCTCGCCCTCGCCGTTCGCGGGCAACACATACAGCACGTTATGCCCTTCGCGGAAACGGCTGTTGCCCGGGTCGCGGTAATACACCACTACCTTGCTGCTATCGGGCGACCACGCGGGAGCGCTCGGCCCGAACATGGCTTCGGAAATTTCCGTGTCCGTGCCCGTGGCCAGATCGATGACATTCACGGTGGAAGAGATAAACACGCTATTGCCCACGTCGCGCAGATAGGCAATGCGGCCGCCATCCGGTGCCCAGATCGGCGAGCTCGGCGCCTTCTCCAGGTCGGTCACACGGCTGGCACTGCCATCGCTGAGCTGCAGCGTCCAGATGTCCGACTTGCCGTCGCGGTCGGACACCCAGGCGAGTTGCTGTCCGTCCGGTGACCAGCTTGGGGACACATCGATATAGACGTCATCGGTAAGCTGCCGGGTCTCCCCGCTGTCCAGGTCGGCCAGCCACAGGTCGCCGAGGGCGGCAAACGCGGCCTGACTGCCGTCGGGCGAGAGAATGGGGTCAATAATGCCCAGCGCCTTGCGTGGCGTCTGGTCGCGGAAATTGTAGGTGCGACGTTCGTAGGGTGTGCGGTCCAGCGTTACCGTTGCGCTGAAGGGCACCGACGCCCCGGGCTGCCCTGCCGGGGTCAGTGTTTTCACCTGGCCGTCCGCCGTGTAATAAAGGGTGCCATCCGGCCCCATACTGGGCCTGAACGGAAATATGTCCCCCCCTTCCACCAGATGCGTTGCACCCAGACCATCCATTGGCACCAGGGCAAGATGCGCGTCGCTTCCATCCATGGCAACAATGTAGAGCCCGTTGCCGTCCGGCGCCCACAGCGGCGCGCCGAGCAGGGGCGCCCGGTACAGTTCGCGCAGGCCGCGACCGTAGAGTTCGCGCACCACCAGACGATTCTCGGGGCCGTCGATCACAAAGGCCAGATTGTTGCCATCGGGGGAAAGCGTGGGGTACACGGCATTGCCGTCGCCGGAGAAATACGGAGTGGTGGGTGCCAGGTAGCCGGTCTCCCGGGCATCCGTCAACGGGCGACGCTCGCCACTGCGCAGATCGGTCATCCAGGCCGCATAGCCGCCATCCTGATCGCTGGAATAGAGCACCTGACGGCTGTCGTAGGTAAAGGCCGGGTAACGCGCGTCTGCCCCCAGGCCATTCTCAAGCTGCTTAAGATCGTCGCCATCCGGCTCTACCGTCCACACGGAGAAAGCGTCGCCCACGAAGGAGTAGAAGCTGATACGGGAACCGTCCGGCGCCCACACGGGTTCCTGCGCATCCATCTCCGGCGGCGTAATGGGAGTTGCTTCACCGCCGCTGGCAGGCACCGACCACAGCACCCCCTGCAGGGCCAGAATCAGGGTCTCGCCATCCGGCGAGATCGCGGCGGCCATATTGGTGCCTTCGGTCATCGTCGCTTCCACAAGCACACGATCCTGGGCAAGAGCGAGCCCCGGGCTGAATATGGCCGGCAGGGAGAGAACCAGCAGAAAGAGGGCCACACAGCGGGACGTTAAACGCGACAGCAGGGAAGGCAGACACACAGCAGACATCCGGGGTTCTCCTGATCTGGAATCGATGTATCGGAATCAACAGTATCGGAATGTGCAGCAAAGCGGCGGCACGCGCAAGTGTCTGCTGTCACCCTGCTCAGGAAGGCGGGGCCAGCACCGCTTCCAGCGCCTCGCACACCTGGCGCAACACGCTCAGGCGGGCGAATTTCTTGTCCACGGCGGGGATCAGCCGCCACGGAGCATTCCGGGTGCTGGTGCGCGACACCATGTCATGCACTGCCTGCTCGTAGGCCTGCCACTTCTCGCGGTTGCGCCAGTCCTCATCGGTAATCTTGTACTGCTTCCATGCCAGCTCTTCGCGTTCGCGGAAGCGACGCAACTGCTCCTCGGGGCTGATATGCAGCCAGAACTTGAGCAGCACAATGCCATGATCCGTCAGTTGTTCCTCAAAAGCGTTGATCTCCGGGTAGGCCCGTTCCCATTCGTGATCCTGGCTGAAGCCCTCTACCCGTTCCACCAGCACGCGGCCGTACCAGGAGCGATCGTACACCGTGACATAGCCCGCGCGGGGCAGGTGCCGCCAGAAGCGCCACAGATAGTGGTGGGCAAGCTCTTCGTCCGTGGGGGCCGCAATCGAGATCACCCGGAACAGCCTCGCGTCGATACCGGCAACCAGGCGGCGGATTGCACCGCCCTTGCCTGCCGCATCCCAGCCCTCGAATACCAGCACCGTGTCGCGCCCCTCGCGCTTGGCCTGCCAGGTCAGCCGCCGCAGCCGATCCTGCAGCGCGCTCAGCTCCGCCTCGTAGGTCTCCGGGTCAGCCCGCTGTGTCAGGTCCACGGTGTCCAGAATCGTGCGTTGAGACGACGCCACCGTGTGGGAATGCGCCTTCCTGGGCGCCTCCTTCCCGGCAGCCGGCACAGGCGCAGGGGGAACCTGGCTCTGCTCCAGACGGTCACAGTGGCGGGTCAGCAACTGCTGCAGGATTTGCCCGGTGGTCAGGTGCTGATAGTGGCTGTCGGTGCCCTCCACAATATGCCAGGGGGCGATGGCGTGGTCGGTATCGCGGATCGCGCGCTCGGACACCTCACGGAAGCGGTTGTAGATTCGGGAGTACTCCGTCAGTTGCGGGCTTGCAATACCCGCCTCGCGATCGTGATGCAGCCGCTTCGCCTGCTCCTCTTCGCTGATGTGGTACCAGAACTTGATGATCAGCGCGCCATCGGCCGCCAGCAGTTGCTCGAACTCCACGATCTGGCGTAATTCACGCTCAAACCTGTCCTCGTCGCAACGCTCAAACGCGTGTTCCACGATGGGTTCGGTATACCAGGACCCCAGCAGCACCCCGACACTGCCCCGCTCCGGCAGCGTTCGCCAGAAGCGCCAGAAACGGGGACGCTCGCGCTCCTCGTCGCTGCTCTCCCAGAATGCATGGGTACGCAGTCCGCGGGAGTCGAACCATTTGTTCAGGCGGTTCACCGTGCCGCCCTTCCCGGCGCCCTCCACTCCCGAGACCAGAATGATGACGGGCACCTTCAGGGCCCGCAGGCGCTGCTGCAGGGCCAGAAGGGAAATTTGCAGTGCCGGCTCCTGCTTGCTGAAGTCGGCCTTGCTCAACGAACGTCCCAATTCCGCGGTTTCAAACATGGCAGTGTCTCCCGAGCTGAGTGCCCACAGCTTAGCACCGAGTGGTGACGTGGCCAGCATGGAAAGATCAAGGTTTTCACACTATGATTGCCGGATTCCGCCTTTACACCTGTTATCCGTAATCCTTACGAGTCATCCATGGACAAGAGTCAATTCACCCTTACACTCAAACGCATCGAGAATTATCTGTTTCAGATCGATTTCGGCGAGTTCGGCAATATTATGGCTGATGAGCCCGCACCGCTTGGCGGTGGCGAAGGCCCAAGCCCCTCCGCCATGCTCGCGGCGTCGGTTGCCAACTGCCTCTCTGCCAGCCTGCTGTACGCACTGGGGCGCAAGAAGGAAGACCCGGGCGAAATCAGCGCCGAGGTCACCGGCACCGTGGAGCGCGTCGGCCGCTTTCTGCGCGTCACCCGCGTACGCGTGGCACTGAAGCTGGGCGTGGAGAAGAGCGCCCTGCCCTCGCTGGAAAACGCGATGAAGGTGTTTGAAGACTACTGCACCGTCACCCAGAGCGTGCGCGCCGGGGTGGCCGTGGACGTTGAAATCACCGACAGCACGGGCGCAGTGGTGCACACGAGCATCGACGAAAGCCGATGACACCGATTCAGGCCGGGGCACGTCCCGCGCTGATCCCCCTGGTCGGCATCAGCATGCTATGCAATGTGGTGACGGTGGTCTTTGCCCGCTTGGCCTATGGCCTGCTGCTGCCCGGCATGCAGGAAAGCCTGCAACTGAGTTTCACCCAGGCTGCCCTGCTCGGCACCGTCACCGCCCTCGGCTATCTCTCCCTTGTGTTGCCAGCAGGAATGCTGGCCGCCCGCTACGGTGCACGCCGCACCATCCTGCTGGGCACCGGCTTCGCCATTCTGGGCTTTGGCGGGCTCTCCCAGGCCAGCAGCTTTCCGCTGCTCATTGGCCTGATGCTCTGCCTGGGCGCCGCCACCGCCTTCTCTTATACCCCCATGATCTCACTGCTCGGCGCCTGGTACCCGGAGCGCCGGGGCACGGTCATCGGCCTGGCCAACTCTGGCGTTGGTTCCGGCATGTTCCTGACCGGCGCCCTGGTGCCGATGCTGACGACGCAGACAGAGGGCTGGCGTCAGGCATGGCTGCTGTTTGCCCTCATTTCCTTGGCCTGCGCCCTGCTCGCATGGCGCGTACTGCAGGATCCACCACGCATGCCCCGGCCGGACAACCCGCAGATTCAGCCCAGCGGTCTCGGCACCGCTCTGCGCAATCGGCACGTCCGCTCGGTCGCCTGGATCTACGGCATTATCGGCGTGACCTATATTCTGCAGTCCCTGTTCATGTACAGCTTTGCCCTGGAAACCGGCATTCCGGCAACCTCGGCAGGGCATCTGGTGGCGCTTATGGGCATTCTGTCCATCTTCGCCTCCCCCGGCTGGGGCTGGGCGGCGGATCGCATCGGCCACGACCGCGCGCTGGTGATCTGCATGGCACTGGGCGCAGCGGGAACCCTGCTGCCCGTGCTGTGGCCCGTTTATCCCGCCTTCCTGCTGCACTATTTCGTTCTCGGCGCCACCACCACCGGGCAGTTCACGTCCATTCTTGCCGCCGCTACCCGCACCGTGAGTCGGGAGCAAGCGGCCGTCACCATCAGCTTCATTACCCTCTTCTTTGCCGCTGGGCAGTTGCTTGGGCCGTCGCTGGGCGGACTGCTGCTGGAGAAAACCCACAACTTCCCGCTGATGTTTGCCCTCAGCAGCTCCCTGGTTGCCCTCGGCACCGTGCTGAGCTGGCGCAGCGGCCGCCGCGCGTAGGCCTTCGCGTGGCCGCCGTGCTATGCTGCCGCCCTGCATTCCCCGAACACAATCGCCCGACACAGGACCTCCGATGACCGCCCCTCTGCAATGGCAATGCCTCGACTTCAGCGCCCTGGGTAGCAAGCGCCTCTACGCCATCCTGCGTCTTCGCCAGGAAGTTTTTGCCGTGGAACAGAACAGCGTCTACCTCGATGTGGACGGCAAGGACCTGGACGCCCTGCATGTGCTTGCAGAAGAAGACGGGCGCGTGCTCGCCTACTGCCGCCTGCTGGCACCGGGCGTGAAATACGCCGAAGCTTCCATTGGCCGCGTGGTGACGGCCCCCGAGGTGCGCGGCACCGGTGCAGGGCGCGAACTGATGCGTCAGGCACTGGCTGCCTGCCAGCAGCACTATCCGGAAACCGGCAACCGCATCTCGGCCCAGCTTTATCTGCAGACATTCTATGAAGGCTTTGGATACGAGGCAGTAGGCGAGCCCTACGGTGAGGACGGCATTCCGCACATCGAGATGCTGCGCCCTGCCGCATCGGGAGCCACCGCATGAAGAAGTTCCTCGCCCTGCTGATTGGCCTGCCCCTGCTGGTGCTCGCACTGACGCCGTTAATCATTGGGGGCGCGATCAACGACCCGAAACAACTGGAGCAGTTGCGCTTGCAACTGGGACAGCCCGACATGAATCTGGCACTGGATCGCGGCTGGTTCCGCACCACCGGCGTGGTCACGGTGACCGACCCGGTGATTGGCCAGCAACGGCACCAGGGCGTGCGCTTCACGGCACCGGTCACCATTCAGCACGGGCCGCTGCTGTGGACCGACGCGGGCATGCAACTGGGCTGGGCCTATGGAGTGGCGGAACCGAGGCTGGACGCCCCGGTGGACGACCCTGTGTTCAATGCCCTGCTGACCAGTGCCACCACGCCGCGCGTGACGGTGCTGACGACGCTCGCGCAGGACATGGTACTGCACTGGTCCAACGACACCCTGTACTACGACGACCGGGAACGGGTTCTCACCGCCGAGAACTTCGACCTGCTTCTGTCGGCCACCCCGGACCGCACGGTGGACATGACGCTGCACGCCGACAAGATCAGGGGCTCGTCCCTTGTCTTCGGCAGCGTGGAGGCGGAAGCGCCCAGCCTGGTGCTGAACGGCCGCGATCCGAATGGCACGCTGCTACCCAACTCGCTGCACCTGTCGCTGCCTCGCCTGCATATCGATGCCGAGGAACAGTTGACCCTGCACGGGATTCGCATAGACTATGCCGCCCGTGAAGAGCCCGGCACCAGCAAGGTAACGATCGAGCAGCATGTGCAGGTGGAGCAGATGGAGTCCCGCGCACCATTGACCGCCCTGCGCCTGGACACGGTCACGCAGGACATCGACGTAGAACTGTTCCGTCAGCTTCGTGCCCTGATGAACGGTGTCGGCAGCAGCTCTGTGCAGACGCCGGAAGACCTGCTGCTGCAATTGCAGCGAAAGCCGTTCTCGCAGCATACCGACGCAACGCTGACCCTGTGGGGCGGTGAGCACCAGTTTGCGATCGACCTGAACTGGCCCGGCATTCCCGGCCTCACGAGTGCAGAACAGCTCAGGACCAGCCGGGTGTTGCGTGAACTGAACGCGACCATCGCCGTCCGCGCCGACGTGGAGGCCATCGAGCGCAGCTTTGTTGCCATCATGGCACGCAATTATGCTGCGCAGGGCATGTTGCCGGTTGAAAACGGTCAGTATGTGCTGGACATGAACCTGCAGGGAGGCGCCCTGAACGTGAACGGCCAGACCATTGTTCTGGAACCATTCCTCAACTTGCTGAACCAGATGAACCGATGAGTCAGAACACCCAGGGCAATCACAGTGACAAGAATGTCGGCCATGACAATGCCGGCAGTGAACAGCTTCGCCCCCTGTTTTCCTACCCGCGTTACTGGGCCGAGTGCTTTGGCACCGCTCCCTACCTGCCCACCACCCGTGCAGAGATGGACGCGCTCGGCTGGGACAGTTGCGACATCATTATCGTCACGGCGGACGCCTATGTGGACCACCCCAGCTTCGGCATGGCGGTGATCGGGCGCATGCTGGAAGCCCAGGGCTTTCGCGTCGGCATCATTGCACAACCTGCGTGGGACAGCGCCGAACCCTTCAAGATTCTGGGCGAGCCCAATCTGTTCTTCGGCGTGACCGGCGGCAACATGGACTCGCTGATCAACCGCTACACCGCCGATCTGCGCATCCGTACCGACGACGCCTACACGCCTCACGGCGAGGCGGGCAAACGCCCCGACCGTTCCGTGATTGTCTACAGCCAGCGCTGCCGCGAAGCCTATTACGACACGCCCATCGTGATCGGCGGCATCGAGGCCAGCCTGCGCCGCATCGCCCAGTACGATTACTGGAGCGACAAGGTACGCAAATCGGTGCTCATCGATTCCAACGCCGACATCCTGCTCTACGGCAACGCGGAACGTGCGATCGTGGAACTGGCGCATGAAATTGCCGCCGGGAAAAACATCAGCGAACTGACCACGATTCGCGGCACGGCCTTTGTGCGCGACCAGCTACCCGAGGGCTGGACGGAGATCGACTCCACCCGCATCGACTGGCCCAGCCGCATCGACGCGCTGCCCAACCCCTACGACATGAAAGACCCGGAAGGCCAGAGCTGCGCAAGCGACAGCGCGCCGGAAGCCGACAGTGCCAACCCCGTGCGCATCATTCCCATGCCACTGCAGCGCAAGCACGCGCTGGACCACACGAGCACCTATATCCGGCTGCCGTCCTACAACAAGGTGCGTAACGACCCGGCGCTTTATGCCCACGCCTCGCGCGTGCTGCACCAGGAATCCAACCCGCATAACGCCCATGTGCTGGTGCAGAAGCACGACACCAAGGAAGTGTGGGTGAACCCGCCACCGATTCCGCTGACGACCGAAGAGATGGATGGCGTGTTCGACCTGCCCTACCAGCGGCGCCCGCATCCGTCCTATGGCAATGCGAAGATTCCGGCCTACGACATGATCAAGACCTCGGTCAACATCATGCGTGGCTGCTTCGGCGGGTGCACCTTCTGTTCCATTACCGAGCACGAGGGGCGCATTATTCAGAGCCGCTCGGAAGAGTCTGTGCTGCGCGAGATCGAAAAAATCCGCGACCAGGTACCCGGCTTCACCGGCACCATCTCCGACCTCGGCGGCCCCACGGCGAACATGTATCGCCTGAACTGCAAATCGGAACAGATCCAGAAGAACTGCCGACGTCTGTCCTGCGTCTACCCGACCATCTGTCAGCACCTGGAGACCGATCACCGCCACACCACGCAGCTCTACCGCAAGGCGCGGGCGATTCCCGGCATCAAACGCGTGGCCATTGCCTCCGGCCTGCGCTACGACCTGGCCCTGCGCGACCCGGAGTATGTGGAAGAACTGGTGACGCACCACGTTGGCGGCTATCTGAAGATTGCGCCGGAGCACAGCGAGGAGAACACGCTGTCGAAGATGATGAAACCCAGCATCAGCTCCTACGACGAATTCAAGGAGATGTTTGACCGCTTCTCCAAGAAGGCAGGCAAGGTGCAGTATCTGATTCCGTACTTCATTGCCGCGCACCCGGGAACGGAAAACGAAGACATGCTCAACCTGGGCCTGTGGCTGAAGAAGAACAGGTTCAAACCGGATCAGGTGCAGACCTTCTACCCCTCACCCATGGCGCTGGCCACGGCCATGTACCACTCCGGCAAGAACCCGCTGAAGAAAGTGACCTACAAGAGCGAGAAGGTCAGCATCGTGCGGCAGATCGAACAGCGCCGCATCCAGAAGGCCTTCCTGCGCTACCACGACGAGAAGAACTGGCCCCTGCTGCGCCAGGCGCTGCGCGACATGGGCCGGGCCGACATGATCGGCGATGGCCCGCACCAACTGGTACCCGCAGAAAAAGCCGAGCGCCGTGTGCGACCCGTGAAGGCGAAAGCGGGAAAACCTGCGGCTCGCAAGCCGCGCCGCCGCTAGAATCAAGGGATCAGGTACTTTGATCGAAATGATCAAGGTACCTGCCCCTTGATTTCTGACCTGTCACTGTAACCTCCCTCCTCCTGCGCCGTATTATCGGCATATGAGCAGCCCAAGCCCTGACTTTCTGATGCAGCGCGTTGCCCGCGGGGACCGCGTGGCACTGGAGCATCTCCATGCCCAGATGAAGCAGCCACTGTACGCCTTCCTGCGTCGTATGGGGGCGTCAAGGGACGATGCCGCAGACCTGCTGCAAACCGTGTTTCTCAAACTGTGGCAACACCGGGCGCAGTATGCAGGCACACAGGCGAACGCCTGGGTGTACCGCATCACTCACAATGCCTGGCTCGACTACGCGCGCAAATGGCGCCTGCTGGACACCGCAACACCGGCAGCGACAGGGGATATCGCCACCCACTCACCGGAAGAATCCGTCATGGCGGGAGAACTCGGCGCCCGCCTGCATCAGGCTCTTGCAACGCTGCCCCACGACACCCGGGAGGCCATTCTGCTGAGCCGCTTTTCACCCCTCACTCTCGCCGACATTGCCGGAATACTCGGCACCAGTGAGGCCAATATCAAGGTTCGCATCCATCGCGGCTTGATGACGCTACGGCGCTGCATCGAGGAGGAAGGGCATGACTGAACAGAAGCTGGACAACGAATCCCGGGCACTCTGGCAAGAGGCATTGGGAGCTCACAACAAAGCGATCTGGGAGGCGCTGGAAGCAGAGCCTGCCCCGGCGGTGATGCGGGTTCTGCCACCACAGCCAGTAAACCGATGGCAATGGGCTACCGCCGCCTCTTTAGTGCTGTGCTCTGCATTGAGCCTTGTCGTCTGGAAGCAGGCACGCACCCTCCGGGAACAAAACCTGGACTATGCCCTGTTGCAACTGCAGTCGCCGCGAACCGCGACACAATTGGATGCCCTGCTTACACTGCGCACACTGGGGCACGACATTCCGCAACACCGCTGGACTGTGCTGCGCAAAACGCTTGCGGAAACACAGGACCCGAATGTGCAACTGGCCACCCTGGAACTGCTGATCGATATCGGTGCCATCACCCGCCTGTCCGACCTGCCGCAGCTACCCGCAACCATGGCGCCCCAGCAGCGCCTGCTGGAGGTGTCCTTCCAGAGCTGGCAACAAACACCGGCCACGTCTGCGGCACCACAGGAGCAATGAGATGAAAACCGTAGCCATTACCATCCTTTGCCTGCTTACCCTGATTGGTTCACCGAAATTACTGGCTGCAGACTCCGGCGATATTCCTCTTTCCGACACGGACGGAATCAGCCGCCTGCTTGTCAGCGGCCGTTACCTCGACATTGAAATAGACGGCGTTGAACAGGAAGGTTCCCTGCACTGGGAGCATACGGAAAACATGGATACTCCCCCCTCCGGAACCCGCATTCAGGTGCCCGTGATGGAGCCTGTGTTTCAACGCAATGACGACACACTTCTCCTGCGTCTGGATAACAACGACGGCAACTGGCATCTGCGTCTGCAGATTCCAGTGCACTGGGAAATCACGGCAAACGTCATGGAAAGGGGCGATATTCACATCAGCGGACAACAGGCCGCAGTGAGCGCCTGGTCTGCCAGAGGCGAGGTCACACTGACAGAACATTCCGGCAGTTTCTCCGTCACCGCGATGGACGGCAGCGCGCAGGTAGACATTGTCGCTCCGCCTGCCGAGACGTCGGCCATAACGGTATGGAATGGCGAACTCGTCCTGAAAATGCCTCCCCAGGCAGAAACCAGGCTCGTTCTTCAGGAAAGCAGTCATCTGGAAACGGACCTCGCCGCCCTGCAATCTGCCAAGACAGAGAAGCAGCTTCGAGGCACAGCCTACACGCTCAACAACGGAAGCAATGAAATCACACTGCGTAACCTGAACGGGGGAATACACGTATTAAATCGTGACACCCGGCCCTAGCGCCACTTTCCATTCAGGAGAAGCACGATGAAACATACATTTCCAACCCTGCTCTTCACGTTGATTGGCATTGCAGTATCGCTTCCCGCGTTCGCGCAGCCCAGGGAGCTTGTCGCCGACCCTGACCTGCAGCAGCGTCTCACGGCCTACCTGGAGGCTCACGAGGCCAATAACGATTTCATGGGCGAAGTGCTGGTGGCGGATGCCGATCGAATTCTCGCTCGCGCAGTGGTCGGCATGGCCGATATCGAAAGTTCTCGCCCCCATCGTCCTGGTGACGTGTACGGCGTTGCCTCCATCACAAAACAGTTCACCGGTGCCGCGCTGGCATTGCTGGCAAGCCGTGGAACCCTGTCTCTGGACGACACGGTGGAGCGCTGGCTGCCAGCGTTTGCCGCGCGAATCCCGGGTATGAATGCAGTCACCCTGCGCATGCTGGCGCAACAGGAAGCAGGGGTACCGGACTACAACGACTTTCCCGACTACGCCCTGTTCAGCCGTCGCAACCTCAGCCTCGACGAAGTTCTGGACTGGATAGCCATGCACACAGACTCCGTCACGCCGGGACAGGGATACGACTACTCAAACTCGCACTTCGCCATCCTGGCCCGCGTTATCGAGAAAGCCAGTGGCAAACCCTACCGCCGCTTCATGCGCGAGGAGATCTTTAACCCAGCCGGCATGTACAGCAGCGATCACTACCGGGCGGAAGAGATTGTGATGCAGCGCGTGTCGCTCTACGACCCAGGCCAGCATGGCAACCTCGTGAACTCCCCGGTGCTCGACAACGCCATGAAGCTGGGCTCCGGATCACTCTACACCACAGCCGATGACCTGCTGCGCTGGCACCGTGCCCTTCTTCAGCAGCGCATACTGAGCGCAGAAGCACAGGCGCTGTACCTGGCCCCCTCCAGAGCGGACTACGGCCTTGGTGCAGGCGTGCGCATGGACGCACTCTCGGGACAATTGATTGCCGACCACGATGGCAAGGCCCCCGGGATTGCTGCCTACTTCAAGCGCTGGCTGGCCGACGGGCGCGTGCTCATTGTGCTTTCCAACGTCAACAGCGGCGTGCTCAACCAGATGAAAAGCGACCTGAGTCGCCTGATTGCTGGCGAGGATGTCGTACCGCCTGCAAAACGTGAGTATCGAACGCTTTCGCAGACATTGCTGAGCGCGGCACCGGGCGACTATGTATTTCCGCCCACCACGCCCATTCGCATCACGCAGGAACTCGACGGGCTCTCTCTGTACTGGCGCGACAGCGGCCTGGTGCAGCACCTCGCACCGTTAGCTGATAGCGACTGGTTCCTCATGGGAAGCCGGGGAGACCACATCCGCTTTCACCAGAATGGCGACGGGGAAGTGACAGGCCTCGACTATGACTGGGGCGGCGGAGTGGAGTTCTGCGAACGCAAGCGCTGATAGCGTTACAACTGCCACAGACCGTGTTCGTTTCCACCCTGAATATAGATCGCGCACATGCCGCGACCGGGAATCTCCAGGCCTGGAAGCGCCACGAACCCACCCGCAGCCTCGACCTTTTCCAGAGCGGCCTTGATGTCTGGCACCAGCCAGTAAGGACGCACCACGGGGATTTCGGCGTCGTGCATGGGGGCGCGCACTCCCACGGTATAACCGGCGCCCACAGTGGCAGTGCGTGCATTGCCCAGTTCCGGCACCGGGGCACTGAAACTTACTCCGTTTGCAGCGGCAAAGGTATCGGCCACGGCATCCACCTCTTTCGTGACGTATTCGAGATAGTGCAATTGCATAACTTGATTCTCCGGGCTTCGTAGAGAGGACAGGGGTCAGGAAAGGTATTGTAGAAGGAAAGGGGGCAGGATGTGCAGCCCTCGGAGAACTGCCGGGAATCAAAGGGTCAGGTTCCTTGATCCAGGCGATCAAGGAACCTGACCCCTTGATTTAGAACTTGTAACCCAACGACAGCATGTAGACGTAAGGATCTACATCCACGTTCGCACGGATTTTTCCGAGTGCGGAACCCAGCGTCGCCTTCGTATCGATATCGATTTTCCACAACGAGGCATTCGCCAGCCAGCGGTCGTTTAGCTCCCAGTCAAAACCCGCGCGCACGGAAAGGCCAAAAGAGTCTTGCAACCTGAGACCATGCCCTGCCAACTCCGAGCGGGCCTGACGGGACAGAGACTCCTGAAAGAAGATGGTGTAATTGACCCCAAGCCCGAGATAGGGACGCAGCACAGCCCCCGTGGGGCCGAAGTAGTACAGCGCACTGACCGTCGGCGGCAATTGCTTGGTGCTGCCCAGATCGGTGGTCTTGAAGCCGTAGGTGCCCAGACCGGACACCGACAGATCATGCTCAAACGGTGTGGCCGCCAGCACTTCCACGCCCACGCTGTCCGTCAGCATGTAGACCAGATTCAAGCCGGGCTGGATCTCGTTGCCCACATGGGCTGCTGTTCCAGCCAACGGCCCCGTGGCCGCCGTCGTCAGCACGCTGCTGCTGTCGTCCGGCTGTACGCTGACAACCCCCACACGCAGCAGAATGTCGCCCTCTTCAATCGCCAGTGCCGGCAGCGCCAGCATCCCGCATGCCAGGGCAATCAGGCCCTTACCGCTGTTCTTTACGATCCCCTTCATTCTTATACTCCTGTTGCAACTGCGTGCCGTTCACGCAGCCCAACAGTAGCGAATCCTCAGAACGAAACCTTGATCTGGCGCCAATCCTCTTGCGATGGACGGCGAAATCACGCGCTTGTTTACGCTGGATCAAGGAACTCGCACCTGGCTGACCATGGTGAAGGGACCCAGGTCACTCAGTTCCACGGTGATCTTCGTGCTGGCATTGTCCGACACGGTAATGTCGAGAGTCTGAACGGTAAGCCCGCCCAGTGTGCGGATTCGGGACTTTTGACTCACGGCAGCATTGTCTTTCAGCTCATCCGCCACAACCGCACGCACCAGCGGTGTATCTGCGGCCTTCAGGGCCAACAGCATGCTGCTGACCAGACCCGGACCAATCAGCGCAACCTGGGTCGTTCCGGTCCAGGCCTTCAAGCATCTGCCCTGCAGCGACGGGGCCCGGTTTGGCTGCAGGCTCGTATACAGATGTCTTGTTCCAGTACCCGGAATGTATTACTTTCATCCACTCGCTGACAATCCCGTGCGCCTCTGAAGGGGGAACGACAATGACAATAAAACGCAGCGCATTAGCACTATCACGCCGAGAAATTCTTACCCTGCTGGGCGGGGCCACAATGCTGGCAAGCGGCCTGCTCAGCCCAGCGGCTTTGGCGGCGACAGGTTCCGCTGCACCGCAGGTCAAGGCATTAGTCTTCGATGTCTTCGGCACAGTAGTTGATTGGCGTGCCTCCATCATTCGTGAAGGCCAGTTGCTGGCCGAGCGCAAAGGCTACAACGTGGACTGGGGCGTGTTCGCCGACCGCTGGCGGGCGGGTTACGGCCCCTCCATGAACCGCGTGCGCACCGGCGAGCTTCCGTGGACGAAACTGGACGATCTGCACCGCATGGTGCTGGACGAACTGGTCAAGGAGTTTTCGCTGACGGGGATGAGCGAAGAAGAACTGCAGGACTTCAATTTTGCCTGGCACCGCCTGAGCCCCTGGCCGGATTCGATTGCGGGCTTGAGTCGCCTGAAGAACGAATACCCCATCGCCACCCTCTCGAACGGCAATGTGTCATTGCTGATGGAAATGGCCAAGAACGCCGGCCTGCCCTGGGATACGATTCTGTCGGCCGAGCTTTCGCGCCACTACAAACCCGACCCGGAAGCCTATCTCAAGGCCGCCGAACTGTTCAGTCTGAAACCCCATGAGGTGATGCTGGTGGCAGCCCACCCCAGCGACCTGCAGGCCGCGGCAGCGGCAGGGTTGAGCACAGGCTATGTACACCGACCGCTGGAACGTGGGCCAGACGTGCCCAGGACGCGCCCGGCCCCGGGGCTGTTCGATGTGTACGCGGAAGACTTTCTGGATCTGGCCCGGCAGTTGGGAGCCTAGAGTCGTTGGCACAAGAATCGCCAGTGGGAGAAAAACAATGAAAATAACAAACACGTGCCTGTCTCTACTCTTCGCCGTCACGATACTCGCCGGTCACGGAACTGCATCCGCCCAGGGAAATCTGTTTGAGGGCGTCGAGCTGACGATTACACCGGTTGCCGGGAATGTGTACATGGTGCAGCGACCGGGCGGGGGCGGCAATATTGGCGTGCAGGTGGGACCGGACGGGGTTCTCCTGGTCGACTCCCTGTTCGACCCTTTTACTGAGCGACTCCTGAACTCTGTCAAGCAAGTCAGCGACGAACAGGTGCGCTTCCTGATCAACACCCATATCCATGTCGATCACGTCGGTGGCAACGCGAATCTGGCCGAAAGAGGTGTGGTGATTTTTTCACAGGAGAATACGCGCCTGCGTTTCCTGGATGAAAGAAGCCGCATTCCCCGAAATGGTGGAACATTCGGTCCTCCTCATCCGGAAGCTGGCAGACCGCTCATCACGTTCAAGGACGAGATGAGCTTCCACCTCAACGGGGAGGATATCCAGGTGTTCCACGTTCCTCCCGCGCACACCGATGGCGACGCGTTTATCTACTTTCCCGAATCCGATGTGCTGCATCTGGGCGACGTGTACCGAACCACCAGCTACCCGATTATTGATGTGTACAATGGCGGCACGCTGAAAGGCACCATAGAAGCGCTGAACATGGCGATTGATATTGCCGGCCCCGATACCCGGGTGATACCGGGTCACGGGCTTGAGATTGTCGGTCGGGCCGAAGTCATCGAATTCCGCGACATGATTCTCGACATTCAGGGCAAGGTGCTGAGCATGATTCGCGAAGGGAAGAAACTGGAAGAGGTCATGGCTGCTCAACCAACGGCAGAATACGACGCGGACTGGACCGATGATCCCGGTTGGGGGCCTGAGGACTTTGTCCCGATCGTGTATTCCCAGCTCGGTGGCTCCGGGCGTCTGGCCGATCGGTAGGCTACAGCATCGGTGTCATACAGCATCGGTGTCAGAGTCATTTGGTCGCGTACCGATCAAATGACTCTGATACCTGTCAAATCTGACACCTGTCAAATCACTCCAGCTTGCTGAGATCGCGCACCGCACCCTTGTCGGCGCTGGTGGCCAGCATGGCGTAGGCCTTCAGTGCGGCAGACACCTTGCGGGGACGTGGCTTGGCGGGTTTCCAGCCCAGCTTGTCCTGTTCTACACGGCGTGCCGCCAGCTCTTCATCGCTCAGCAGCACGTCGATGGTACGGTTCGGAATGTCGATGCGGATGCGGTCGCCGTTGCGCACCAGACCGATCGCGCCACCGGCTGCCGCCTCGGGAGAGACGTGACCGATGGACAGGCCGGAGGTACCGCCGGAGAAACGGCCGTCTGTCAGCAGCGCACAGGCTTTGCCCAGCCCCTTGGACTTGATGTAGGACGTGGGGTACAGCATCTCCTGCATGCCCGGGCCGCCACGGGGGCCTTCGTAACGCACGATGACCACATCGCCCGCTTTCACCTTGTCCGCCAGAATCTCCGCCACCGCCTCGTCCTGGGATTCGGTGACATAGGCAGAACCCTCAAACACCAGAATGGAATCGTCCACCCCGGCGGTTTTCACCACGCAGCCATCCAGCGCGATATTGCCCTTCAGCACGGCGAGACCGCCCTGCAGGCTGTAGGCGTGCTCCAGCGAACGGATACAGCCCTCGGCGCGGTTGCCGTCCAGTGACGGATAGCGCGTCGCCTGACTGAAGGCCACCTGCGTCGGAATGCCGGCAGGCCCCGCACGGTAGAACTCCACCACGTCGGGGGACGGGTTGCGCATGATGTCCCAGGCATCCAGCGCCTCGGCCATGGTGGCGCTGTGCACGGTCGGCAGTTGGTTGTGCAGCAGACCCGCACGGTCCAGCTCGCCCAGAATGCCCATGATGCCACCGGCACGGTGTACGTCTTCGATGTGATACTTCTGCGTGTTCGGCGCCACCTTGCACAACTGCGGAATCTTCTTGGACAGACGGTCGATGTCGTCCATGGTGAAGTCCACCTCCGCCTCCTGGGCGATGGCCAGCAGGTGCAGGATGGTGTTGGTGGAGCCGCCCATGGCGATGTCCAGCGCGATGCAGTTCTCGAAGGCCTCGAAGCTGCCGATGGCGCGCGGCAGCACAGAGGCATCGTCCTGCTCGTAGTAGCGTTTGGCGATGTCCACGATGGTGCGACCGGCCTGCAGGAACAGGCGCTCGCGGTCGGCATGGGTCGCCACCACGGTGCCATTGCCGGGCAGGGACAGCCCCAGGGCCTCGGTCAGGCAGTTCATGGAGTTGGCCGTGAACATGCCGGAGCAGGAGCCGCAGGTCGGGCAGGCGCTGCGTTCGATCTCGGCCACGTATTCGTCGGAGGCCTTGCTGTCTGCCGCGACCACCATGGCGTCGATCAGGTCCAGCTTGTGCTCGGCCAGCTTGGTCTTGCCAGCTTCCATGGGGCCACCGGAGACAAAGATCACCGGAATGTTCAGGCGCATGGCGGCCATCAGCATGCCGGGGGTGATCTTGTCGCAGTTGGAGATGCACACCAGTGCGTCCGCGCAATGCGCGTTCACCATGTACTCCACGGAATCGGCAATGATGTCGCGCGACGGCAGGCTGTAGAGCATGCCGTCGTGGCCCATGGCGATGCCGTCGTCCACGGCGATGGTGTTGAATTCCTTGGCCACGCCGCCCGCAGCCTCGATCTCGCGCGCCACCAGTTGCCCCAGATCCTTCAGGTGCACGTGCCCGGGCACGAACTGGGTAAAGGAGTTGGCGATCGCGATAATCGGCTTGTGGAAATCCTCGTCCTTCATGCCGGTGGCACGCCACAGGGCGCGGGCGCCAGCCATATTACGACCGGAGGTGGAGGTTTTTGAGCGATAGACGGGCATGGGTGAACTCTCGTGGCGTGAACAATAATGGGGCGGGATTTTACCAGATCGGAATCAAGGGGTCATGAAATCCAGGTGGCAGGCTCCTTGATCCGGTTCTTACTCCACGGATCCAGGAACCTGCCCCCTTGATTTGCTGATGTGGAGGAAGCGGCTCAGGCGCCCTTCACCTCGATCTGCACGTCCACGTTGCCACGGGTGGCGTGGGAGTAGGGGCAAATCTGTTCATGCGCTTCCATGGCAATGGTTTCCAGATCCTTTTGTGACAAGGTGCTGTCTTCCACCCGCATTTTCACTGCCAGACCAAAACCGCCCTTCTCGCGCGGGCCGATGGAGACGGATGCCGTCACCTTGACGCTGGTGGCATTCAGCTTGTGCTGCTTGCCTACATAGTCGATAGCGCCGCCGTAGCAGGCCGCATAGCCCGCCGCGAACAGATGTTCCGGCGTGGTGGTGTCCGGCTTGCCCGGGCCACCCATGGCCTTGGGTACGGACAGGTTGGCTGCTACCGAGCCATCCTCGGCGGCGGTATGGCCGTTGCGACCACCCGTTGCAGTGGCGACGGCAGTAAAGACGGGATTGATTTTGTCCATGTAAGATTTCTCCTCGATATAAAGTTGGGCTGACGATGCTCATACGCTCGCAGCAGCCGATGAGATCTGCGGGCACGCTGCCCGGCTTATTTCTTTACCTCGTGACACAGGGCCACCATGCCACTCCTGTAGGCTTTCACTTCCACCAGATGCAGCGCCACGTCCCGGTCCAGGCCCGCAAAAAAGGGCACGCCGTCGCCAATCACCACCGGCAGAATGGAATAGCGCACCTCGTCGGCCAGCCCCAGGCGCAAACACTCGCCGGAGACGGCCCCTCCGCCCACCACCCAGATGCTGCGGTATTTCGGCTTCAGATGCTCGTTGATCAGTTGCGCAAGATCGCCCGCGTAGAACTCCACCGAGTCCTGCGCCCTGGGCAGTTCACGACGGGTGAGCACGAAGGTCGGCTTGTCACCGTAGGCCCAGCCGGCACCGCTCGCCACGAATTTCAAGGCGGTTTCGTAGGTCTTCGAGCCCATCACATAGCAATCGATGGACTTGAGGAACTCCGCCACATACGCAGGGTCCATGGTGTCCCCGGCTTCGTACAGATCTGCCGTTTCCATCCAGTCCACACTGCCATCCCGGCGGGCAATGAACCCGTCCAGGCTGGCAGCCATGTGAATCGTGACGCAGGAAGCAGATGCGCTCATGACAGATCAGTGCCTCGTGCTCAGGATGACATCACGTGCGTGCCGCACAGCTTGTTGCCTGCCGGGTCACGCAGATAGGCGAGATACAGTTTGCGCTCGCCCATCGCACGAATGCCGGGCGGGTCCTCGCAGCTCACGCCGCCGTTGGCAACGCCCGCCGCATGCCAGGCATCCACCAGCTCCGGCGACTTGATTCGAAAACCGATCGTCATGCCATTGCCGTGGCAGGCCTCTTCTCCATTGATGGGCTTTGTCAGCCCAAGTGTGCCGTACTGGCTGGCATAAAAGCAGCGCCCTTTTGGGTCCAGATGTCCTTCTGGATACCCCAGCACCGCCAGAATGGCATCGTAAAATTTTTTGGATGCCTCCATGTCCTTAACACCCATGACTACGTGGCTGAACATTCGATTCCCCCTCTTCTCTCCAGATTAAAAGTCTTCGCCTGAATCTCAGGCATTGTTGTGCAAGGATGCATTGAGTGTTCCCCACCGACCAGAGTCCGTGGGAAGCACTTCAACAGCACCTGTCTGACTGTTTCTACGGAAAAGTAACCCTGGCTTTCCAGACAATGTTCTGGCTGCTACGACACTGCCGTCGGGCAAGGTCACTTTTGTTCCGGCTGTCACATAAAGACCAGCTTCCACGATGGAGTCATCTCCCAGGGAAATGCCAATGCCGGCGTTTGCACCGAGCAAACAGCGCTGACCAATCGCATTGACCTGTTTACCTCCTCCGGACAAAATTCCCATGATTGAAGAACCGGCCCCAACATCCGATTTTCCTCCCACTACAACCCCGGGCGTGACCCTCCCTTCAATCATGCATTCCCCAAGACTGCCTGCATTGAAATTCACAAATCCTTCATGCATCACCGTCGTGCCTGGCGACAAATGAGCACCCAATCTTACGCGATCGCCATCGGCGATGCGCACACCGCAAGGAACGACGTAATCCACCATCCGTGGAAACTTGTCGATACCCAGCACAATGAGATGGTGATATTCCGCCGCGATACGACTACGCAACTCGTCAACTCTAGCGGGTAGAACCGGCCCGGCAGTCGTCCAGGCCACATTGCTCAGCAACGCGAACATGCCATCCAGGTTCAGCTCATTGGGCCTGACCGTGCACTCGGACAACAGGTGCAGACGGAGGTAAACATCCTCTGCACTTCTCGGCGCCTCGGACAGCGCTTCAATTTCTACTTCTACAAAATCACCCCGTACAAGTTCCACCTTGTCTGCGAGGCAACTGCGGCGCAGTTTTTGATTGCTACGCGGAAACCAGCAATCCAGGGTTACGCCCGTTTCCGCATCTGAATATCGATGCCCGACTCTTTTGATACCCATTCCCACCTCAACCTGAAAATCAAGCGACGAAGACCCGATCGAGAAAAACCAACTAAGACAAATAGCTCATACTCATCATGACAGGTGGCAACCAGACCAGGCATGCGAGAAACAATGAACATGTGATTACCACGATGACACTGCTCAATGTGGCGTGGGCAAGGTACACCCTGGGCCTGAAGACGGGAAGTTCCACGACAAGACGCAATGTTGACTTCATATTGGCCATCACATCGCCGAAATATAGAGCAACAAAGGATGACACGGACTTTGAGTAGGCAAACGCCAACACAAGTAACGCTTCAAGCCCCATGAAATCCGCAAGAATAATGAAGTCTATGGCGAAGGGAGCAAAATACGGAGCAGCAATCAACAAGAAAACTATCAGTAATATCTTGATTCGGGCATTCCGGTCCAGATTCAGTTTCATTTCCGATCCTCTTCTTGTTTTGTCACTACCCGGTTCTTCTGCAATTTTGCAACACAATATCCCGCACCTCATGCAATGAGGCAACAAGGAAATCTGCTGACGCCTTTCCTCGTTCGGTGGCGGCAAGCACATCCGGCACCAGAACCGTTGTCATTCCGGCAGACTTAGCGGCCACAACACCCACCTCGGAGTCCTCAAACGCCAGACAGTTTGCCGGAGGAAGGTTGATCGTTTTCGCTGCTGCCAGATAAATATCGGGTGCCGGTTTTCCGCTCGCCACAAGATCACCCGTGATGACTGCGTCAAAGCGATGGGCCAGGCCAGATCGCTCAAAACTGAACTGCATGTAGTCCAGGTCGCTGGAGGTGGCAACCGCGGTTAGCAGATCCAGCTCTTGCGCCAACTCAAGCAACTCCAGCAAACCGGGTTTCAACCCGATACCCCGTGCGGTTTCCTTTTGCCACCACTGCGGCCACAGCTTGTTGAAGTCCTCAAAGGGAAACTGGCCGGAAAATTTTTCGGCAAACAGCGGCGCAC
>JACKOJ010000003.1 GCA_024234325.1 Pseudomonadales bacterium
AACACCACGGTCGAATTGCCATAGCGCTGCACCCGCACCAGCTCGAGGTTCTGCGCCCACCCGCTGGTGCAGCAGTTTAAGAATGGCTGAGGAGGCACTGGAGAAATCTGTGTAAGGAACCACTTTCGACTTGATCGAATTTCCCGGCGGTTCGGCAATGGCCCGCCCGGGGGCGGGCCGGAAGGCTTACTCAAACTTGCGCCAGGTCAGAGTACCGGTTGTCCTGCCATTGGCATCCCAAATGGACAGCTTCAGGAAGCCATCCTCAAAGGCGTAATGGCGGACATTGTCCTCGCCCACCCAACTGCCACGACTGGTGGACCCGGTCACGTGATGGGTCACAATCTTGTTTTCGATGTCCCAGCTCACGTCCCCGTAATAGGCAAAACCACCGCGAAGGTTCTCTCCTGATGCGCGGGCGCGAGCCGGCAGATCCTTGGGCATGCCCTGGGCCGTCATGTTGCCGTGTGCGTCGTAGGTAATCCGTCCTTCGTAGTTGTTGTCGACCTCACCGCCCCCTTCAGGGTAGGAGATGAAACTGACGAGCTCGTAATGCCCCTCAAACTGGCGCATGACAGCGGCAAGATCATTCTCTGCCGCGCTGCTCTTGTCCTCAATACCCAGCAGGGCTACGGCTGATATCAGGACGATACCGCCCCCAAGCATTGCTCGAATGCGCATGTGAACCTCTCTTGTTCTTTCTTATTTAAATTGTAAGTTTTATATGAGTCAGGCCGCAGTCCCGCTGCCTTCGCGGGATCATACCCGCCCCCCTTTCCAGCGTAAAGCCACTGTCAGAAGACGGACGACTGGATTGATCCTGCCCTGCGACGCACGCGAACTGCTACAATCCCCGTCGCGTTTCATCGTCCTCCATTGCCGGGGGACGCATCAGGATAGGGTATGAACAGACAACTGCAACAACTCTTTGATCATCTGGACCTGGAATCGGTAGACGACAATCTGTTCCAGACGAAATTCGGCAACGAAGGCTGGCGGCAGATCTTCGGCGGGCAGGTGCTGGCCCAGGCGCTGCTCAGTGCAAGCCGCACCGTGGATGCAGAGCGCCAGCCGCACTCCCTGCACGCCTACTTCCTGCGACCGGGCGACAAGAAAGCGCCGATCCAGTTTCAGGTGGACCGCCTGCGCGACGGCAAGAGCTTCACCACCCGGCGCGTCACGGCGATTCAGCACGGCGCCGCCATTCTCAACATGGCTGCCTCTTTCCAGGTCAGCGAGCCCGGCCTGAGCCATCAGATTCCGATGCCGGAAGTGCCGCCTCCGCAGGACTGCCTTACCCGCGCGCAACTGGCCGAGAAATATCGCGACACCATGCCGGAGGAGCTGTACACGCGCGCGTCGCGACCGTTTGCCATTGACCTGCGCCCGGTAGAGCCCGAAAACCTGATGGCCTCCGAGGTGCGTCCGCCCCTGCGCATGGTCTGGCTGAAACTCAACGACACCCTGCCGGCGGACTATCCCTGGCACCAGCACATGCTGGCCTACGCCTCCGACATGACGCTGCTGGAAACCAGCCTGCGCCCCCACGGAGTCAGCATGTTCACCTCCAATCTGCAGATTGCGAGCCTGGACCACTCCATGTGGTTCCATCGCCCCTTCCGCATGGACGAGTGGCTGCTGTACGTGCAGGACAGCCCGGCGGCCTCAGGCGCGCGAGGCTTCAGCCGGGGCAGCATCTTCAAGGAAAGCGGGGAGCTGGTGGTGTCCGTGGCACAGGAAGGCCTGATCCGCCTGCGCTAGAGGCGATTGAACTGACAAGGACGCCTGATGCAGGGGCTTGATGTAGGGGCCTGATGTGCCTGTTTTATGCAGGAACCAGCCCTGCTGGCGATCAGACTCTGCCGCCGATAATGCTCAATCGCCAGCAGGGCTGGCTCCTACGGTGATTCACGTTCACTGGGCGTCGGCGCGAAAATCTTCCACGACGTCGCCATAACGGGTGCAGTCCACATCATGGGGCACATCCCGCCAGGTTTCCGCGAGGCCATCCCTGTACCACTGCTGCATGGACGGATGGGCCAGCATACGCCGCTGGTATTGCAGCGCGCACTCGCTCAGGGGCAGGCCGTAAGTCTGCACGCGGAACACCACCGGTGCATAGAACGCATCCACAGCAGTAAAACGATCTCCCGCCAGGAAAGGCCCGCCGAATTTCTCCAGCCCCTCGCACCACAGTTCGTCCACACGGGCGAGGTCCTTCAGCAGCGCCGGCGTGGTTTCGTGCAGGCGGATACGCACGCCGCAACTCATGGAGCAGACCTCCCGCAGCGTGAAGAAACTGGAGTGCATCTCTGCCGTCGCGCTGCGCGCCCACATGCGGGCCGCCTGATCCGCCGGCCACACGGATTTATACTGCTCGGCCAGAAACTCGACGATGGCCAGAGAATCCCACACCGTGCCCAGCGGCGTAACCAGCGCCGGCACCTTGCCGCTGGGGGAAAACCTGCGAAAGGCGTCCCAGTTGGAACCCGGCAGGAAGGGCTCCACGCGCTCCTCAAAGGGAATGTCCAGCGCGTGCATCAGCACCCAGGGACGCAGCGACCAGGACGAGTAGTTCTTGTTGCCGATGTACAGAATCAACACAGTAAAAACTCCTAAGCAAAGATATCCACGGGCCGGTGCAGGGTACCCTCCCCGGCGGTGATGAACAGCACCGTGCTCGGCGTACTGACACGGGCGGTGTGCCAGACGCCCTTCGGCACCAGCACCCATTCCCCCGCATTGTTCAGCGGCAGCACGCGGTGGCCGTTCTGCTTTTCCAGAATCAGTTCAACACTGCCCGACAGCAGCACGATGATCTCGTCTCCCATGGGGTGCATTTCCCACATGGGCCAGTGCTGGGCAAAGCTCTGGGTGGTCACCAGATATTCGTTCTGGAAGCTGCCCAGTTCTCCCCGCCCCAGTTCTGCCCAGAAAGACTCCCCGATGGTGAGCGCTTCCACGGAGGCGTCGGGACGCAGGCGAACACAGGTACTGCTCATGTGGAACGGACCGGTATCCCTGCTCATATTGCCCTCTTCTGATTGTTGTTATTGTGCTCGGTGGCTTGGCTTTTGTAGGAGCCTGCCCAGCAGGCGATTTTTCCATTTGATCGCCTGCTGGGCAGGCTCCTGCAAATTATCTGTTCTTGGGTCAAATGGCGCCTTTTCCTGCAGAAACCATCAAGGACCCACGGGATGAAATCATAGCCTCATCCCCCTGCACACTCAAGAATGCGCCACGCTGACAGCCCTCATCCCCTGTGCTATTGTCAGCGCACGTCTACTGACGGCACGCCCCCCGGTATCGAGGAACAGCCATGCCTTTTGCCCTGCATTACGCCCAGCACATCTCCCGCCTTTGCGAACGCTACGCTGAAGTGCTTGCCGACACCGGCTTCGACGCGGTGCTGCTGCACAGCGGTTCGGAACGGGTGTATTTCGCCGACGACCAGCACCCGCCCTTCAAGGCCAGCGGTCACTTTCTGCACTGGCTTCCCGTGAACCGCCCAGAGCAGATGGTGCTGATCATGCCCGGTGAAACGCCGGTGTATTTCCAGGTGATTCCGCCGGACTTCTGGTACGAACAGCACATCACGCTGGAAGACTGGGTGGCCGCCGCCTTTGAACGGATACCGCTGCAGCACAGCCGCGACGCCCTGCCCCACCTCCAGCGCCTACTGTCCACAAAAAACACAGACAAAGCCCACCTCGCCTTCATCGGCGAGAACACCGCCTTTGCCGAAACTCTTGGCGTGGCGCCGAGCGCCTGCAATCCCACAGCGCTGGTCAACGCACTGGACTACGGTCGCGCCTACAAGAGCGAGTACGAGGTGGCCAGCATCCGCAAGGCGAACCGGCTGGCCCTGCAGGGCCACACGGCCGCGCGCCATGCCTTCGAGGACGGAGGCAGCGAATACGACATTCACATGGCCTATCTGCAGGCCTGCGGCATGCTGGACGACGAGATGCCCTACCCCACCATCGTGGGGCTGGACGAGAAGGCCGCGATTCTGCATTACCAGAACAAGCGCCGCAGCAGCGGCGCCGACAGCCAGGTGTTGTTGATCGATGCCGGCTGCCGCGTCAACGCCTATTGTTCCGACATCACCCGCACCTGGACGCGACCCGGCACGTCCGAGCTGTTCAAGAATCTGGTGGAGGCCATGGAGGCACTGCAGACCGGGCTGGTTGCGCGCATTCGTCCTGGCATGCCCTACCCCGACCTGCATCGCGCCGCCCACGAAGGCATCACCAACATTCTGCTCGGCGCGGGCATCTGCCGAGGCAGCCGCGAGGCCTTGATTGAACACAAGATGAGCACCCTGTTTATGCCCCATGGCGTGGGGCATCTGCTCGGCATTCAGGTGCACGACGTGGGCGGCCGCATGAAGAATGCCAGCGGCGAGATTCAGCCACCGCCCGAGGATTACCCGACGCTGCGCACCACGCGCATGATCGAAACCGACCAGGTGTTTACGGTGGAACCCGGGCTGTATTTCATTCCCGTGCTGCTGAACCCGGAGCGCAACACGGCGCGCGGCAAACTGATTGACTGGGAGGTGGTGGACGCCATGACCCCGCTGGGCGGCATCCGCATTGAGGACAATGTGCGGGTAACGGACACGGGCGTGGAAAACCTCACCCGTGTCCTGATCTAGGGGCTGTTCACACGCGCTTCCCCTACAGGGAAGACATGGTGCCCAGGCGGGCAAGCAGCTCGGTGGTGATCTGCAGGTCGAGCAGAAACTGTTCCAGACGCTTGAACTCGTTGGCGTTGTGGCCGGTGTATTTCTCGTCGGGCATGGCCAGGCCGAATTGCACGCCATTGGGCAGATCGTGAATCGAGGTGCCGCCGGCTGACGAGCCAAACTCCCGGGGCATGTCCAGATTTTCCACGGCGATATCCAGCATCGTGTTCACCCAGTGCCCTTCCGGGTTGCGGTACATCGGCTCGGACGCGCTGATGGCAAGACTGACATCCACCTCGTTTTCCTCCGCCCACTGCGTCAGTGTCTGCTCCAGTTGCGTTACCAGCTCTGCCGGTACACGCCCGATGGGCAGGCGCAGGTTGACCGCCGTACGCAGGCGGGTATCGTCCAGCGCGACAAAGGTCTGCGCCGCCGTCAGCGGCCCCATGAACGCATCCTCGTAGCCAATGCCGAGCTGACTGCCGAGAAAATCCAGTCCCCAGTTTTCCGTGGCATAGCGGGCGGCGTCGGTAAAGTGGTTCTGCTGCACCAGCCCCTCCTCTGCCAGTTGCGTGAGGAAGGCGAACATGCGCGATACCGGGTTGACGCCGGTCTGCGGCTCCGAGGAATGCGCAGGCACCCCGAGAATATCCAACCGCACACGGCCACCGCTCTGCTCGGCGCGAATCGCAAAATTGCTGCCGTTGCGCGCGGCAAATACCGCGCCCTCTTCATTCAGGGTACGCACCAGCGCCTCCGGGCGGCTGCTGCGTAACCACACGGTGGTGGAGGCTGGAATCTGGTTGGTAGCCAGGCCGCCGGTCAGTTCCACAATCTCGGCGCCTTCCCCCGAGGGGGCGCGCACCGGGAAGGTGGCCATCACGGTGCCGTAACCCTTTTCGGCAATAGTGACGGGGTAACTGCCGTCCATCGCGATGTTGTAATCGGGCACCGGGTTGCGCTCGAAATAATAGGGCATGGCGTCACCGCCGGTTTCCTCGCGCGTGTCCACCAGCAGCTTGAAGTGCCGCAGCAGCGGCAGATTTTCTTCCTGCACCACGTGCATGGCGTACATCGTGACGACGATGCCGTTCTTGTCGTCTTCCGTGCCCCGGCCATACAGTCGGTCGCCGATGCGGGTGACCACGAAGGGATCCAGCTTCGTGCCATCTTCCAGCACCCACAGGTCCGGGTTCACCGGCACCACATCCGCGTGGGCATGAATGCCGATCAGCTCACCCTGATCCGGGCCCAGCGAAATTTCATAGATGCGGTTGCCGACATTGCGGAACTGCAACCCCAAGCCCTGCGCCACACTTTCCAGCTTGGTGCCGAAACGCAGGAACTCCGGGTTCTCGTATTGCGGCAGACCCTCGACATCGAAGGTGGGAATGGCCACCAGTTCCGTCAGCGTCTGCAGTGCAGCATCTTCGTATTTCACTCGCGCATACAGCCCCAGCAGGCGGAACATCAAATCCTGCTGCTCTGCGCTCAGCGCTTCGCCCCGCGCATAGCGGCGCTGCAGCGCCGCCACCTGGGAAGACTGGGCAATGGACATGCCCTCCACCGCCTGCATGAAATCCGCGAAGCTGGCAGGAGAGGAAGCCTGCAAGGCCGCGACGATCTCGGACGCCTGCTCTTTGTTGATACTGGCCGCCTGCGCCAGCGAACCCGCTGCCAGCACACAGGCCAGCAGACCATAACGGAAGAATTTTTGTGACGATGCGACAAGAATGTTCATATCGGCCTCTCTATGACATGTCGTGACGATATCCGGACAGGTTGACCCGCACAATGCCCGGAAAGCAGTTACTCGGGAAGCACCCCCAGATGAACGAGGGATTTGCGCGCGGTAGCAATGCGCGTGGCAAGAAAACTGTCACCGGGATCGACAGCCTCCAGCGCGCTGGCAAAAAAGGTGACATTGTCGCCCTTCTCCACCCAACCGATCCACCAGCCGACATTGTGCTGACCCGGCAATATCGCCAGCCCTGTCTTGCTGCGAATCGTGTATTCCGGTGTCTGTTCCGACACCATGATCTCTTTCGTAGTGGCCATCACCTCCGGGCGGAACGGCAGTTCGTTCAGGTACAGGCGCTTCAGGAAATCGATCTGCTGCATCGGCGAGATGCGCAGATTGCCCTCCAGCCAGAAGGAATCGTCGCCACCGGAGATATCGCGATTGCCGTAGCCCACCGCGTCGATATAGTGCTGCATGCGCATGTGACCAATGTGGCGCACCATCTCCTGATAGTGCGGCACGGCGGACAGCGCATAGGCTCTCTTGAGCGGCAGGTCCTGGTTCAGTTCCGTGCGGCTGCGCACGATGCCGTCCCAGGGAATGACGGCATCCGGCCCTGCAATGACTCCGCTTTCCAGCGCCGCCTGGGTGCTGAACACCTTGAAGGTGGACGCCGGAATCAGTTGCAGGTTCGCGCGCTCCGCATGGCCGGCGTAATACTGGTCTGCCTTCAGATCATAGGCAAGCACCATGCCCGCAAAGCCGGTGGCGTCCACAATGGCCGTAAGCGCCGGGTCTTCCTTGATAGTGTTCTGCGCGAAAGACACGCTGGCGGCCAGGCAAGCGATGGCAAGAAGCAAAGCGCGTAAAGGGGTGCGGAACATCAACACGGTCTCCTCAAATACGGGTTGCCTGGCAAGCCTGCCAGACGAGCGTTTCAATGCGCTGCAGCGCACCACGGTTGTCTTCGATCAGTTGTCGCCCGGCAGCGCCCATAGTATGCCGCAGGGATTCGTCCGCGAACACCTGCAGCACGGCCTGCGCCAGCCCGTTCGCATCCGGCACGGTTTTGAGCGCGCCTGCCGATTCCAGTTGTTCGCAGATGCTCTGGAAATTGAACTGCGAGGGGCCGACGATGACCGGCAGACCCAGCGCCGCTGGTTCCAGCACATTGTGGCAGCCAGTGTTCACCAGACTGCCGCCGACGAAGGCGACGTCGCTGACACTGAAATAGGTCAGCATCTCGCCCATCGAATCCCCCAGAAACACCTGCGTCTGTTCTGTGACCACGGAATGCTCGCTGCGTTTCACCAGCGTCAGCCCTTTCTGCTCGCACAGCCTCGCCACCGGTTTGAACCTTTCCGGGTGACGTGGCACCAGAATCAGCAGCAGATCGGGCATCGTCTGCAGGCATTGTTTGAACGCGTGCAGCACATGCTCCTCTTCCCCTTCGCGGGTACTGGCGGCGATGAGCACCGGGCGGGTGCCCGCAAACGAGGCCTTCATCGCGTCGCGCTTCTGTGCCAGATCGTCCGGCAGGTCGATCTCGAACTTGATGCTGCCCGTGATCGTCAGGCGCTCCCGCGCTACCCCCAGGCGCTCGAAACGCGCGGCGTCCGGTTCCGCCTGTGCGGCAATGCAGTCGATGGCCTGCAGCATGGGCTTGCCCAGCTTCGCGAACTTCTCGTAGCCGCGAAAGGATTTTTCCGACAGGCGCGCATTGGCCACGATCACCCGCGCCCCCATCGCCTTGCTGCAGTGAATGATGTTGGGCCACAGCTCCGTTTCCATGATCACCACGGTATGGGGCTGAAAGCGGCGCAGGAAGCGGTTCACAATCCAGGGGTGGTCGTAGGGCGCGTAGACATGGCAGATCGAATCCCCGAACAGCGCCTGCACCCGCTCCGAGCCCGTGGGCGTCATGGTCGTCATCACGATGGGCAGATCGGGGTGATCCGCCAGCAGCTTGCGCACCAGCGGTGCGGCGGCCAGGGTTTCCCCCACAGACACCGCGTGCAGCCACAGCCACTTTCCTTTCAGGGCCTGCTGCTGCGCACTCAGCCGCGGCGCCCCAAAGCGCTCGCCCCAGCGGCGGGCATAGGCAGGCGCCTTCACCGCGCGCCACAGCAGGCGCAGCACAATGAGGGGCAGCACCAGCGTGAAGAGGATGTTATAGGCGAGTCTGTTCAAATCGGTTTGTCTGCTTCCGGGGTTTGGCGTGCTACCATGGCGGCCTCTCGGGGACCGCACGCCACAAGGCCTGCACTGTAGCAAACTTTCCCCGAACCTTGTTAGCTTTCACGCCCCTGGCGGCCCAAAGGATATGACCCAGGAACTGCACACCGACATCGTGATTCTCGGCGGCGGCATCGCCGGCCTGTGGCTGCTCAACCGCGTGCGTCAGCAAGGCTTCGACGCTGTGCTGCTGGAAAGGAACGCCCTGGGCGGCGGCCAGACCATCGCCTCGCAGGGCATCATCCATGGCGGCCTCAAGTATGCCCTGAGCGGCGTGCTCAGCCCCGCCAGCAGCGCCATTGCCGCCATGCCCGAGCGCTGGCGCCAGTGCCTGCGGGGCGAGGCTGACGTAGACCTGCGCGATTGCCAGTTGCTCGCTCCCCACTACTTCATGTGGTCCAGCGGCGGCGTGCGCTCACGCCTCAAGAGCTTCCTCGGCAGCAAGGCCCTGCGCGGCCGCATCGACGCCCTCAGCCCGGCACGCTACCCCGAGTTCCTGCGCGACCAGTCGCTCTCCGGCACCCTGTATCAACTGACCGATTTCGTAGTGGACACCCCGTCCCTGCTGCAGACCCTGGCTGCCCCCCACGCAGGGCGCCTCTTCCGCACCGGCGACACCCCCGCGCAACTGCAGGCGAATGAGGACGGCTCCGTTGCCCACCTGAGCCTGCAGACCGACGCAGGCCCGGTGACCCTGAAGGCCAGCCGTTACCTGCTGTGCGCTGGCGAGGGCAACGGCCCCCTGCTGCAGCAGATGCAGATTGAACAGCCCGCCATGCAGACCCGCCCCCTGCACATGCTGGCGATGCATACCGCGCATCCCCACCCCGTGTTCCTGCACTGCATTGGCGACAGCTTCGGCATGACGCCCCTGCTGACCATTACCTCGCACCCGAAGCCCGACGGCACCTGGGTGTGGTACCTGGGCGGCGAGATTGCCGAGAGCGGCATGCAACGCAGCGAAGCCGAACAGATTGCCGAGGGCAAGCGCGAACTCAAGCGCCTGTTCCCCTGGGTGAACGTGGAAGACGCACAGTGGTGCGGCTTCCACATCAACCGCGCTGAGCCCCGCCTGCCCAACCTGCAGCGCCCCGACACCGCCTACCTGCACTGCCAGCAGAACCTGATGCTGAGCTGGCCCACCAAGCTCACCCTCACCCCCGAGCTGGGCGATGCCGTGATGAGCGCCCTGCAGAAACAGGGCGTCACACCCGGCAACCCGAATGAAGGACTGAACACCGCCCAGGCGCTTGGCAAGCTATTCCCCGCCCCCGAGGTATCCGCACCCCGCTGGGAAGGACTGCTGCCATGAGCACGGCGCCACGCCAACTGCCCCAACGCCCCCTGGGCGACACCGGCATGCGGGTGTCCTGCCTTGGTTTGGGCACTGTGAAGATCGGCCGCAACCAGGGCGTGAAATACCCCCAGGGCTTCGCCCTGCCCGACGACGCCAGCGTGCGCAACATTCTCGCCCTGTGCCGCGACGCCGGCATGAACCTGATCGACACCGCCCCCGCCTACGGCAGCAGCGAAGAACGCCTGGGCCAGTTGCTGGAGAATCGGCATGACTGGGTGATCTGCACCAAAGTGGGCGAAGAATTCCAGAACGGCGAGTCCTCCTTCGACTTCAGCCCCGCCCATGTGCGCCGCAGTCTGGAGCGCAGCCTGAAACGCCTGCGCACCGACTACCTCGACCTGGTGCTGGTGCACTCCGACGGCAACGACGAGGACATTATTCGAAACAGCGGGTGTTTCGACACGCTAGTCCGCGCTAAGGAAGCCGGGCTGATCCGCGCCTTCGGCATGTCCACCAAGACCGTTGCCGGTGGCTTGCTGGCACTGGAACACACGGACGTGGTGATGGTGACCCTGAACCCCTCCGCGACCGACGATGCCACCGTGGTGGCCGAGGCCCACGCCCGCAACAAGGGTGTGCTGATCAAAAAGGCGCTCAACAGCGGACACGCCATTGGGGCGTCTTCGGAGGGCGCCAACTCAGACCCTGTTCGAGCCAGCCTGGAGTTTGTGTACTCCCATGCCGGGGTGAGTTCGGTGATTATTGGGAGCATTACGCCGGGGCACTTATCGAACAATATTGCATGCGTGATGGCGGCGGCAGAGCCCTTCCCGGGCTGATTGGCATTACCTATTCCTGGATCTTGTCGAAAGAGAAATTCCCGCGGCACGAATTCCTACCCTAAGAGCGCCTTCTATTCGTGGCGTGTCCGTATTTTCTTTCCAAATTTCAATGCCCTAATGGGCGACCTTTAGAGATAGCGGGAAACCCCCTATCTCCAGAGTTCGTGCTAGCACGACTTTTCACGATGGACGCGCCCCCTTCAGCGTTAAACAGGCTGTATTTCCTTTGGAAATGGGTATAGATTCCCGTCAATTGGGAAAGCGATGTGTGCGTGCACACTATATAAATAATGATATGGACGCCCCTCTTACCCTTGTAGTCTGAAGTACCGTTCAACTACAACTCAGAGGTCAATTATGGAGATCAGTGCTGTTGGTATAGATCTGGCGAAAAATGTTTTCCAAGTACATGGGGCGGATAAGCACGGGAGGCCGGCGCTTAGAAGAAGCTTGTCGCGTAGCAAGGTTCTGGTTTTCTTTGCAAAGTTACCGCGCTGTTTAATTGGGATGGAGGCTTGTAGTAGTTCACATTATTGGGCGAGAGAACTGTCTGCTCTTGGGCATGAAGTGAAGTTAATGCCCCCTCAGTATGTTAAGCCATATGTAAAGACGAACAAGAACGACGTTGCCGATGCAGAAGCAATCTGCGAGGCGCTAGTAAGACCTACGATGAGATTTGTCGAAATTAAGACCCCAGACCAGCAAGCGATGATGCTCATTCATCGAGAAAGAGAAGGCGCAGTAAAAGATCGGACAGCTCTGATTAATCGTTTGCGAGCAACACTTGCGGAATTCGGGTTTGCAATCCCGGTAGGACCAAGTCGCATGCAACACTGGTTCAGAAATGAGTATGGTTGTGTAGAGCACAAGTGCTCAGATCTCCTGAAGAGGCATGTGATGAAAATGCGGCAACGGCTGGAGTCTATAGAGCAACACATAGCATCACTCGACACTGAGATTGATCAGAGCAGCAGGAGAAACGACGCCTGTGCTAGGCTGGAAACCGTTCCTGGAATTGGCAGGCTGACTGCTTCCGCGCTGGTAGCGTCGATCGGCCAAGGGCAGACGTTTAAGTCAGGTCGGCAGTTTGCCGCTTGGTTGGGACTCGTTCCGAAACAGAACTCCAGTGGAGGAAAGCAAAGGCTGCAAGGGATCAGCAAACGCGGTGACGGATATTTGCGTCGGATGTTAATACATGGTGCGAGGGCGGTTATCCGCCACATGAATCCAAAACGCGATATAACTGCCTGGTTACTGAAACTATCGGCGAGAGCACACAGGAATGTTGTAATAGTAGCTTTGGCAAATAAGTTAGCCCGTATTGCCTGGGCGCTACTAAGTAAAGGTGGTCGTTATCAATCGACTGTTAACTGAAAAACGATAGAAACTATTTAGACGTCAAGGTTTGCGCAGGCAACACAAGAGAAGACGAAACAGGTAGGACCGTGGACGGGAAAAGCTGCTTCTAACATCGTGACTTAGAGCACGACCAAATGATTAGCGCCAGTCCAGCGAAGCTCATCCGGGATCGGGCAAATGCCCAAAATGAATCCGAATAGATGGCTGCAAAACCAGATTCGTTTTGAATGTAGGGCTTGCACAAAATGGGGCGTCCATAGATGTTATGAGTCAACCGAATTCAAGCGATACCACTCGGCCAATTGCAGTTCGTCTATCGTTCCTGCTGCGACCGCTTCCATGGTGACAACTGTATCGGGCTCTGTTGCCGTCACCGTAAATCCGTTGAGTTCAAGAAACAGTGCACCACACACAAAAGCGGTTCGCTTGTTTCCATCAACAAATGGATGGTTCCTGGCTATTCCGAATGTGTATGCTGCTGCCAGATCATGTAATGTGCATTCGGCTTCGTAACCAAATTTGTTTTTTGGCCGGTCCAGGGCTGACTTCAACAGTGAGTCGTCACGCGTGCCGCCAGATCCGCCATGTTCTGCCAGCAAAAGGTTGTGCACGTGGCTAACGACATTGTGTTTCAGCCACTTGGGTTCTTTCATTTGGCCAGCTCTTTGAGCGCATTCTTGTAGCGTTTCATGATGCCGCGTGCTGCTGTAACTTGCTCTTCAAACTCGGGATCGTAGGTAGTGAGGGTGTAGCCCTCCGGGCCTTCAACCAAGTAAAGTGTATCGCCGCGCTCGGCATTGAGTTTTCCTAGCGCTTCTTTGGGCAGCAAGATGCCCATGGAGTTGCCAACGGCAGTAACCTTGACCTTAAGCATAGGAGTATCCGGTTATTACAAGTGTTATAACATCATATGCTTGCTTGATCTCTGGCGTCAACACTCCTGTGCCAGGAGATTCTGCATTTGTTGGGTGGTCAGGGTTTCGGCGTGGGTTTAGACTCATAACAATCAATTGCACGCGACCAGCTGCGCTGGCGCGTGAATATGGGCGTTATACGGCTAAAACGAACACGGAGAATGCAATGAAATATTTTTTATACCCAATTATCTTATTGGCTCTTCAGAGTTGCGCCACAAGTTATGGCAAGAACTCCTTTTGGAATGATGGAGGGTTCTCTGAAACAGAGTTACAACCGAACATATTCACCGTGCGGTTCCAAGGTAATGAATTTACAAGTCTAGAGAGAGCCTCAGAATTCTCTATGCTCAGAGCTAGCGAATTATGTATTTCTAGGGATATGGGCTATATGGAATTTTCCAATGTCGTAAGTGAGGAAAGACAATCTGGGTATATCCCTGGCTCATCCACAACTACTGCAAATGCAACTGCTGTTGGAAATTCTGCGTTTGGCACCGCAACTACGACTTATACACCCGGTACCGCTTTATATTCTCCAGAGGCGGGTCTGACTGTTAGATGTGTCTCAACTCAATCTGATGGTGCATGGGATGCAAGATTCCTAGAAAATTCTCTAAAGACAAAATATGGAATTGAATAAGTCGTATAACAAACAGTTCCAACATGGACGCCGCCAATTACGCTCAATTGAGTGTATGACCTCCGGCTATTTTTGCACACAATTGGCGCGGCAGACCGTCGCCCATGAACAAAGGCGTTCGGCATCATAGGAGAGTTAAGTGGATTACCAACCGAAGCAGTTACAAGAGGTATTCGTGCTTTCCGGGATTCCGGAGCACACATTTGTTCAACCTGTCGAATATCCGCGCCTATTAGTTGCGTTGCGAACTGCTGGTAGGAGCATCGTCATTGAAGGGCCGTCAGGAATTGGCAAGACCACAGCCGTAATGAAGGCCATTTCCGAGGCCGGTTTGGGTGATAAAGTTATCCTGCTGTCTGGCCGTAAGTCCGATGACATTGCTTTCATCAAAGACTTACCTGGTCAGTTGCCGCTTGGCACCGTTTTGATTGATGACTTTCATAGGCTCCCTGACGGCTCGAAAAGATCTATTGCTGATCTGATGAAGACGCTGGCCGACGAGAGTGCTGCTCATAGCAAATTGGTTGTCCTTGGTATCACTAATGCCGGCCAGTCACTCGTATCGTTCGGTAAGGATTTGGCAAATCGGATCGAGGTCATTCCCTTCGAGGCAAATCCTCAGTTCAAAATTGAGCAACTGCTTCATCAAGGCCAAGATGCTTTGAATGTTGAAATTAATATTCTTGAGGAAATTGCCAGAGCTGCGCAGGGTAGTTTTTATATTGCGCAGATGCTCGCGTATCACACCTGCCTTAGGAGCAATGTTCTCGCGGAACGTGACGAGAAGTTCGCTACGAGTGAGAGCTACGAGGCGGTAAAAAGTCATGTTATGGAGATACTTGCTCGCTCTTTCCACGACACCGCAGCCGCGTTTGCCCGTGGTTCCAAGTTACGTCGCGAAGGCCGAGCTCCCTATTTGCACCTCCTCTATTGGGTGAGCCAAAGCAGTTCTTGGTCCATAAACGTCCATCGCGAAGCAGACCGCCATCCGCAGCAAAGAGGTAGTGTCACCCAAGTCGCTTCGAAGGGGTTTTTAGAGGAGCACGTGGCGGCGTCCGAGGATATACAGCGCGTAATTCACTATGACCCGGCCAACTCGACGTTGGTTGTTCAGGATCCCCAGTTCGTCTTTTACATCAGGAACCTATCTTGGGCGCGCTTTGCGCAGGAGATTGGCTATATATCGATCGAGTTTCCGTCTCAGTATGATTTCGCCCTATCTTTTGCGGGGGCTGACAGGGACATAGCTGAGGCAATCTTCAACGAACTAACCGAACGGGAGCTTGAGGTCTTCTACGACAAAAATGAGCAACACCGTATCTTGGCGGAAGACGTCGAGGAATATCTTGGCCCAATTTATTCGTCGGATGCCGCCCTCGTTGTCTGTATTTTGGGCCCAGACTATCCGAAGCGGATTTGGACGAAATTTGAATCTGATCAGTTCAAAAGGCGATTCAGTTCTGGTGAGGTTGTCCCTGTTGTACTGAGCACGGCGCCGGTCGGAACATTTGACGACGCGGGAAGGGTTGGGCATTACGGTTGGAATCGCCTAGGAGATTTTGATGAACAACTACAAGAGCTTGCTGAGTTGTTGGTAGGGAAATGCCGCGAGATCCGCTCCCATCACGCAGATGACGCCGAACAACACGCTGCGATCAATGGTATCAGAGTAGTTTGAAAATTTGTTCCAGCTACGCCAAAGCAAAGCGTTATCGGGCAGTCAGGCTCTGCGCTGCTCGTCAATATCTTGGGCAAGCCACGCCTTGATGAGGGACTGATATGGCATGTCCCGCTTGTTGGCTTCTACTTTAATACGGTCGAGCAAGGCTTCGGGCAATCTCAGGGAGATGGTTGTAGTAGATGGCTTCAAATTGGGTAGCACAGCTTGTTTCGCTTTGCTCCAATCAACAAAGTCGGTTGAATCATGCGTTTCCCAGAAAGCGCGTTCCTCGGCTTCAGTTCTGAAAGTTGGTATTTTAGATTTAACTGTGCTCATAGACATTTCTCTCTTTTCGGTTCATATCCCGGGCGGAGATAACCCGAATCAATGTGCCCTTGGCGCGTAAGGTGAACGTTACATGGAGTTTTCGGTCATCATCAGTCTTGCCCAATGCGTGGTACCTCGCTTCATGTTGGCTATGCGCGACGTCATCAAGAAAAAACAGTGGCTGATTAAAGAAGATCTGCTCGGCTTCCGACTGGATAACACTATGTTTTTCTTTGCTTTTTCTGGAATTTCCATCGTCCCAGTCAAAGCCCGTGATCTGCGCAATTTCAATCATGTGTGTATATTACCAACATATACGTCTGAGGCAAGCCACGATAACAAGTTGCTGTTGTCGCCGCTACGCGGCTGGGGCCTCCGCTCCGGCGCTTCGCACGTACACTTCGGCCCCAAAGCAAGGCGTTAAGCGCAACGAGGAACCAATACGTGGCTCAAAACACAATTTATATTGCTGAACCCGTTTTCTCGGAGCTATTACAGCGCTTCGACGGAGAGGCATCCTTCCCGCCTGTAAAGAAAATTGGGATTACGACCGATCATCCAGGACGTCGAGAAAGAGAACTCCTAGGCACAGTCAGTCCTGTCAAAATTTCAATTGTAAAAGCATGGACTGATGTTGATGCGAAAAAAGTAGAATCCATGCTTCACCTGATTCTTGATAACTCTAGATTAGACGGAGAATACTTCTGGGACGGTAATGAAACATTAGTCGAGGCAGTTACCGACTTTATCAATGCGTATCACCCAGAAGCCAAAGAAATTGGTATTTCCGATGACGCAGATGTTACAGCCGCTACTGAGGCTGCACAGAAGAAATATTCCCAACGAATTTACACCGAGGTAATCCCCAAACTCGACGAACTCTCTATCAAATACACAATAATCAAAAATGGACGAGGCGTCCGATTTAGGCTTGACGAATACAACCTAACATTGGGCGGCCGTACAGCGGGCAAGTACACTTTAACTATTTGGTCAAAGACCAAAACAACCGAAGAGGCTCTGGCAGACTTTGAAAATTCTCAGGAACTTTCTGCCAATGGCTCAGGAGAGAGTACGCGCAGAGCGCGCATTCCCATGAGTGATTTGAATGTAATCTTTAGCTCTATTTCAAAGTACACACAACGGCAATAAGAAGTTTTCGAGTAGCTCGAGAAACAAGGGGTTAAATTCCTCGATCTACATTGTTACGCGGTTTTCGGCACTTAAATTAATTTACTTATTGCAGAGCCTGATCATGCGAATCAATTATGTGCTCGTTGATTTTGAAAATGTCCAGCCCGACTCAATCGGGCTGCTTGCGGGTGAGCAATTCAAAGTGCTTGTCTTTGTGGGTGCAAACCAAACGAAGCTTTCTTTCGATATCGCCAGCGCGCTTCAGAAATTAGGAACACAAGCCGAGTACATCAAGATTTCTGGAAATGGCGCGAACGCTCTGGACTTTCATATTGCCTACTACATTGGTGTACTTGCGGCGCAGCAATCATCTGCTTATTTTCATATTATCTCCAAGGACAAGGGCTTTGACCCTCTCATTCAGCACCTTAGGTCCAGAAAGATATTTGCAGGTAGGGTTGCCTCCATTACAGAGATTCCCATTGTAAAGGCTTCAAACTCCACTACGTCCGAAGAAAAAACAGAGGTCGTACTCTTGAGGCTTCAGCAACTAAAGGCATCCAAGCCTCGCACTGTAAAGACCCTGATCAGCACGATTGGCGCTCTATTTCAGAAGAAACTTCAGAGTAGTGAGATAGACCAGATTGTTGCGGAGTTGGAAAGAAGGCAATATTTGGCCATTCAAGATAGCAAGGTGAGTTATACGTTGCCGAACAACACCTAGGTAGTATCCAAGGGCAATCTTCCCCAGTCAGATTAGACACCAAGAGCAAACACACAAGACATGAAAGCAGTCGTCTACGAGCAATATGGCCCGCCCGAAGTCCTTCAATTCAGGGAAGTCGAGAAGCCGGTACCCAAAGACAGTGAAGTGCTTATCAAGACTCATGCGGCAACGGTCACCACCGGCGACTGGCGGCTGCGAAGTCTGAATGCTCCTTATGGCTTCCGATTCCTTATGCGCCTGATGTTCGGATTTTCACGCCCAAAGCAACCCGTACTGGGTTCGGAGTTGGCCGGGGTAGTGGAGGCGGTCGGCAAGGATGTCAGAAAGTTCAAAGTGGGAGATTCGGTCTTTGCATTCAGTGATGTCGCTATGGGTTGCCATGCGGAGTATAAATGCATGGCTGAAGACGGCGCCGTGGTAGCAAAACCCTCCAGCCTGAGTTTTGAAGAAGCCGCAGCACTGTCTTTTGGCGGCACCACCGCGCTGGATTTTCTCAGAAGAGGAAAGATTCAACGCGGAGATCGCATACTAATCAATGGCGCATCGGGTGCGGTTGGCACTGCGGCGGTACAGCTTGCCAGGCATTTTGGCGCCCTTGTGACGGGAGTATGCAGTACCGCGAACGTGAAGCTGGTGAAGTCTCTGGGCGCCACTCACGTGATCGACTACACCCAGCAGGATTTCACCCGTAGTGGCGAAACCTATGATGTGATTGTCGATACGGTCGGAACGGCGCCTTACTCGCGAAGCAAGGCAGCATTGAAGGAAGGGGGACGTCTTCTTCTGGTTCTGGCTGGGCTGCCCGACATGCTTCAGGCGGCGAGGGTATCAATGACGGGCAAAAGGAAAGTTATCGCCGGACCGGTTGCGGTGCGGGTTGAAGACCTCCTATTCCTCGCGGAGCTAGCCGAGGCAGGGGAATTCAAACCCGTCATCGATCGGATCTATCCGTTCGAGCAAATCGTTGAGGCACACCGCTACGTGGATACCGGTCGCAAGAAGGGAAATGTGGTTCTCGCTTTGGGAAAGTAAGCCGGTGGCGATTCATGCCACTCCCTTGGAAGATGTCCCTTAGGTCACTATATCTGTAGAATAGCCACAGGCTCTGACGGCTACAGACACTCCACCCTGCATCTGGTCCTGTGGCACAGCCAACTGAAAACGGCTATTTTCTATGGCAATATGGCGCATTTGTCATCGCAATCAATTTTTATCGGGTAAAGGCATGATTTCTTCGCATACAAATGAGTCATGGGGATTGGCCATGAAAGGTTTCTGGCTCGCTACCTCTCTGCTGACTCTGTTTTCCCTGTCCGCAATGGCGGATGAGGACACCGCGCTGGCAAAGGAGTTTCCTGAGCTGCAGCAACTGCTGCTGGCCCACGATATTGTGCAGGCGCGCGTGTACGAAGAAATCAGCCTTACCAATGCGTCTGACACAGCAGCCATCGGCCAGAAAGTCTTGCTTGATACCCTTGCAGAACTCAAGAAAACGAAAAACTTGCACTACCACTCCGCAGGGGGGCATGCGGCAATGCTGGGGCCGCATCGCGTGACTGAAAGTCGGGCAGTTCCCGGTCTGCTGGGAGTTGTCTGGGGAAACTATGATGCCGATCAGGTAAGTACCGCCCTGGCGGACGTTGGCAACCTCCCTCCAATTGCCGTAGAAACCCTGCAAAGGGGGCGCCAGTTTATTGAGCTGCTTATCGAGATTTACATCAACCCCGCCTTCGAGGACAAGGAAGCTGCGGTGACACTTGCGGTAGAGCGCTATTTGCAAAACGATCTGTACGCGATCGCCCCCAAGCCGAAATCCGATGAGTTGCTGTCGGAGCATCCGTGGGCCTATGCTTTCAAGACCGGTTTTCCGGAATTCAGCGGCCTGACCTGGGCTTCGCAATGGTTGAAGCTGGGTGCGCTGGAACTGTTGATAACAGCGCCGGATGTCGCTTCACGCAATCAATCGATCGCCCACCTGCTGGAGCTTTATAAAGAGAAAATAAACCGCCAGCATGGCAGCCTGGTATCTCTGCCCACAGACATCCCTACCAGCCCCGTCATTGCGCCCTCCTTCTATGAACGGCATCCGGATGCGGCCTATATCGTCGACAATCTGGAGTTGCTAAAAGTGGTTATAGGGGACATCCTCGCCTATCCGGGAGTAGCAGACCGAGGGCAGAAAATAGAGCAGGCCGTGCAGAATTACACCGACAAAACCAGCAACTTCAGCAACGAAAGAGATTATCTGTACTACACGCTACGAGGTGGCATCTACAATGCCGGAGGACCTGCCCGGGGCGGCCTGGATCGGCCGGACCGAAACTGGTCTCGGGAACAGTCGGAGAACCCCCACATCAGTATCGGGACACAGCCTTCGCCTGACTAGCTTTACTCAACAAATGAGCAGGAAGCCAAGGATTGAACGATAACGAATGCGCCGACTAGGGAATTAAACGCGCTTGCTTTTTTGCTTCATTTTGGTGCATTTTTTGCCGATTGCCAGTAACCTAAAGGCCTTGCGTCTTCGTATTGGTCACTTCAAACTGACAACTCGTAACATTTATTTACTTGAAGTATGAGATTCAAATGCGCATTATACAGGGTTCGACTTACACTCATTAACGCCCGATTTTGAAAGACCGACTATTGTTTTAAAAACACCCATCCCAAAAGAGGATATGGAAAATGACGTATCAAAAAGCCCTAAAAACGCTATTAGTTGTTGCAGCATTCCCAGCAATTAGCAATGCTCAGGACGCTGCTACGCACCCCACCTATGCCAAAGAGGTGTCCCGGATCATTCAGGACAATTGTCAGGTCTGCCACCAACCAGGATCCGTTGGGCCGATGTCATTGATGAACTATGAGGAAGTGCGGCCTTGGGCGCCTCTCATTTCTATGAGAGTCTCGAACCGGGAAATGCCCCCCTATCACTACGATACCGATGCTGGCATTCAAGAGCTCCAGAATGACTGGCGTTTGTCACAGGCCGATATCGATACCATCGTGAATTGGGTTAACGCCGGCTCGCCCATGGGCAATCCGGAAGATTTACCGCAACCCAAGATGTTCCCGGCGGTGGACGAATGGCGTTTGGCTGGCGAACTCGGGCAGCCCGATCACATTATCAAATCTGAAGCCTGGGATGTTCCTGCGAATGGTCAGGATCTGTGGTGGAAGCCAATTGTAGATGCCGGCATCGACGAAAGTCGTTGCATTAAGGCTGTTGAGACACGCCCCTCGGCAGCAGCCATTGGCTCAACTCACCATGCCAACTCACACTTCAAGGTTCTGGACGCAAGTGGCAATTGGGTGAATGGCGATCGCCTGTCCGAATTCGCGATTGGCAAGCTCGGCGAAAAAGTACCAAAAGGTGCCTGCCGAAAAGTACCGGCGAATTCAAAAGTGGAATGGGAAATTCACTATTACCCCAATGGCATTGCAGTGCCAAACGATCAGGTGAGCATCGGCATCTGGTACTACGACGAAGAAGATGACTTTGTCGAAGAAGAAAGCTACCGCCAGGATTTGCGCGCCTATTTCCTCACTGCCTCAACAGATGATTATATGATTGCCCCCCATGGCAAGCTTATGACGCAGGGGTTCCAGTCTTTCGACCATCCGGTTCGCATCGATAGCTGGCAGCCTCATATGCATCTGCGTGGCGTTGCCATGTCATTGGAAGTGTTCTACCCGGAAACGGGCAGAACAGAAGTATTAAGTCAGGCTTCCAATTGGACCTCTGCCTGGAACCACAGCCACACGTATCAAGAAGGTTTCCAGCCCCTTATTCCTGCGGGCGCGACCCTTATCATGACTGCATGGTACGACAACACTGCAGACAACCCCATGAATCCTGATCCGGATCAGTGGGTGGGTTCAGGTCAGCGTACAACGGACGAAATGTCACATGCATGGATTGCTGTTTCCCACCTCGATGAAGAAGCCTATCAGGCCCTGCTTTCCGAGCGCAAAGAGCGAGAAAAAAGCAGTGTAGCCAGCGTGGACGGAGCTAACTAATGAGTTGTTTGAAAGTTTCTAGAAAATTGTTACCAATGCTGGCGGGGCTGCTTGTTGCAGCCCCCCTGCATGCCCAACTCCCGGAACGGGCCCGCGATTATCCTTTGGCGACTCGCGCAAAGACTGGTGAAATTGTTGCCCCTATGTTCAATGGCTGGATTGCCAACGAAGATGGGTCGACAACCTTGATCTTTGGCTTCGCCAATCAGAACAGAGCGCAAACCGTGGATGTTCCGCTGGGGGCGAATAACAAGTTGGAACCGGCCGAGTATCAAGGCGCACAACCTACCCATTTCCCCGTATACAGCAGACCTGGGTTCGTTGGTATTCAGGAACGAGGTGCCTTTGGTGTCGTTGTGCCTGCTGACAAGGCCGGCACCGAAGTGGTTTGGACGCTGACATCGGGCGGTAACACTTACTCAATACCTGGCCGCGCTACATCAATTGCCTACGAGTTAAGTGCTGGTATAGCCGCTGCAGGCTCCCTGAGACCCTCTGTTCGATTCAGCGAGGATAGTGCTGTGTCCACTAATGAAGTGGGCATATATGCTGAACCGAAAACAGTCAAAGTCGGCGAGCCTCTCACGCTTTCTGCGCAGGCGCAGGATCGAGGGATACGCGTTGGTTATGCAGACGTTTTGCCCTACTACGATCTTGGCTCTTATTGGGTCATGCATCAGGGCCCTGCTGAACCGGTAATCGAAACGCCGGAGATTTCTGCACGTACGCGCGCGGCAAACAATCCAATCGATCCAAACGTTAATCCATGGATCGATATTTCAACTCAGGTGACCTTCCCGGAGCCTGGGGATTACGTCATACGCCTTCGAGTAGACAATTTCGCGGCTCCCGATAGCCAATTCGATAATGTTTGCTGTTGGTCCAACGCTTACTACCCAGTAACCGTTACTCCCTGAACCTTGGGCAATGTGCAAGCGCAATCGCCGCTTGCACATTGTTCTTTAGGTCCCTTCCCCACACTTGGTCTGCTCATCTTCCGCTCACCTACTCTGCTTACTCCGCCATGCACGCGTCCGAGCATCGCTGATACCACGCGATTCGGCTTTGACCTGTTGTGGCCGTCAGGGGTATCGCGAAACTCGGGAGTGCGATGGCACCTGCTGAGGGATGCGTTTATACTGTTTTCACATCCCGCAATCGGGATAAACAAGTAGATTGGCTCTCCACCAGCCTTGACCGGGCAAGCGGTGACAATAGGCCCAATCGAGGCACTGGAACATGAAAAACAAACTGAATCACAAGCCCAAGTCGATCACAAGAAAGACCTTGCTGGCCTCTGCCATGGTAGTGACCTGCCTCTTTACCCGTGGTCTGACGGCACAGGAAGCCACCGAGATACGGCTGCAGTATCCGCAGGTCGCAGACCTGTTTAACGCCTTCGATGTCACCCAGGCTAAATCCTTTGAGGAAATTGCTGCAATCAATGCCAATCCGGCGACGCAGCAGACTCAGGATGAACTACAAGCGAGCCTGAAAATGCAGGCCAGAATGACCATGAGCCAGATGATGGCCGCTGGCATGATGTCGTCCAGTGGTGATTTGCTCATGGGCATGGGCAATGGCCCGCACCACGATCTGGAGGTCGAGGCACGAGTCCGGCTTATGGAATTGATGCGTGGCAAACACAGCCATGAAGAGGCGGAGGCAGCCTTCGAGAACAGCTCCGCCATAAGTCGCCACACGGCGGAGGTTTTCAAACGCGGCAGGAACTTTGAGGAAAGACTATTTGTCATCTATATCGATGATTCGATCGAAGACAAACGCGCCGCCGTGACCGAAGCGATCTCCGACTACCTTAGCGACGATCAATATTCCGTAGCCTCTGCTCCGAAGGCGAGTGACTATTTGCTGGAGCACGGCCAGGCTAATGGTCTGAAATCGGCGTTTCCACTGTTGCGCGGCTTCCTGTGGACCCAGCAATGGTTGCAACTCGCCGCGTTGGAGGCGGTCATCCTGCAAGGTTTGGACAGCCAGTTCAACGGCGGGGTAGATGTAGCGCTTGAGCGTTTCTGGAATAAGATCGGTACCAGCGGTGGTATGACGATGTTCCCCGCGCCTAGTGAGCTGCCAATGGCACCAGCTATCGCACCTGACCTGTACACCCAGTCACCCGAGGCCGCCATCATCCTGGACAATCTGAACCTGCTGGAAACCGTCGTCACCGATATCCTTGCCTTCCCGAACGCAGAAAATCTGGACGATTTAATGGATCAGGCTGTCGCATTCTTTACCAACAAGGATGGCATGAATGCAGAATCAATGGATTATCTGCGATTTGCGCTGCGTGGCGGTATCTACAATCAGGGCGGACCCGCGGTCGGCGAATTGATGCACTCGGAGCGAAACCGTGCCCGCGAAGAGATGAACATGCGACACACTATGATCATGTCGTCTGCACAATAAGCCAAAGATTCGAATCAGGAGAATCAAGGGGTCAGGCCCCTTGATTGAATCAATGACTGCGAATCTTGATTCCAATTGAGTCGAAATCACTATGGCTGCCGTTCTTGTTCCTGGCTTCATGCTCGACCGAGGTCTTTGATCGGACGTTGCCCCGGCGCTTTCTCTCCCTTCAGGCCTTTGTTCCATCCCGATCCTGATGCGGGAACCTCCCTTGAAGAGATGGCCCGTCTAACGCTTGACCAGGCGCCTTCCCAATTCATACTGATTGGGTTTTCAATGGGCGGCTATGTTGCACGCGAAATCGCTCGCATGGCACCGAATCAGGTGTCGCATCTCGTTTTGATCTCCATGTCGTCGCGAGGCGACAACGAATTGCAAAATCGCCGGAAATCCCAGGTTCTCAATGCGGATCCCAAAACGTTTCGCGGGATTAGCAGGGTCTCGATACGTCAGTCCCTTGCGCCTTCAAGGGAACAGGACACCGCATTGATTGCACGCATTCGCGCCATGAGCGTAAGACTCGGCGGTGGGACGTTTCTCAGGCAAGCATCCTTCCGCCGCGATGGCGACGCCGAACGGCTAGCAGAAATTCGCTGCCCGACATTGATTGTCGCCGGCAGGCACGACAGGCTGCGAAGCCTGGAAGAAGCCGAAGAACTGCATCGTGGCATTCCACAATCAACGCTTTCAGTTCTGGAGGCCGGTCATATGATCCCCCTTGAGGCACCGGCCGAGCTCGCAGGCGTTGTGCTGGACTTCATGCGGATCTCATCAAAGTGTCAGGTTGATTGATTAGGTCTTTGGGAACTGAGCGCGATTACTCTTCTATCTGCCTGAGTAACGCGCTCTGACTACCACTTTTAGCACCATGCACCACCTTGCCTATTTCCCGCTTTTAAGCAAATACCCTTTCCCCATGACATATCACCAAGTACTGTTAGGCGATAGAGCTTAAATTTTTAGAGTTAAATGACCTGTATTTTCTAAGGAAACCGGTATAAATTCCCGTCAACTGGGAAACAGACGGAACTGCCAGCGTCGAATAAGAGGATATATGAGCGATTGGGACTTCCTGCACGAAATGCATGATGAGGGCTATAGCCCGGACCAAATAGCGGAAGCTGCTGCATGTGGGTATAACCCTTGGGAATGGACACCTGTAGATGATAAAAAGCTTTCTTCCTTTTGCTCAAGCACTGATCCCGAACTGTGGCAGATCTTCGAAAATTTGGTGGGAAGTGCAAAGCACTACTATGCGTTAACCGGTCGTTACCTGCAGATATGGGGTGAGCTGGGCGAGCTGTATGCTGAAGTCCACTATGGCATTGAGCGTCACAAACCACATACCAGAGGCTCTGATGGCAAACTTGGAAATAGTTTCGTGGAGATTAAGACCATTTCTCCTGAAAAGGATAACACTCAGGTCCAGGTCAAACGCGCAGGTAATTTCAATACACTTTTGATAGTCAAAATCAGCAAGCACTTTGAGTTTGAAGGGCGCTTCATTGAGCGGAAGGACTTATCAAAAGGAAAAGGAAAATACGCAAGAGCATCATGGTCATCTCATAGTTCGAGCAAAGGACAATAGCAGAAATAGATAAGAGTTCTGTGTTAGAGAGTCAATCTCATTCCTCGATTTGATAAGCGCAGAACAGACAGGATACGCAGACTTTACATCTAACCAGGTTTATTGCTTATGTCAGGGTACAGAAAAGACTCGCCGTGGAATGATGCTGGTGAAATTGCCTGTTTAATTATCTTCAAGAGACTTGAGGAGAAAGGCTTTCCACGAGGAATGCAACTTGATCTTTGCAGAGAGCTAGCAAGAACAAGCAGATTAACGGTAGGCAGCATTAGCGCCAAAGTCTGCAATTACAAGTCCCTGGCTGGGATCAATGGCAGTTCGAATTACTCCAATCAGAGTGAGCATTTTTATAAAAAATTCGGAAAATTGAGCATTACTCAACTTCAGAAGCTCGACCTTAACGGAGCATGCTCCCCCTTGAAATCCCAGATCACTTCCTAGCACTCCCAAAAAAGGACTGGATATGGCAAATAAAGTCGCACTGCCTAACGGATGGATTTGCGATGGCAGAGAATTAAAACCCAAATCAGGTGCTTCAATGTCTAATACATGGATCTTTGATGGCAAGGAGATAAAACCCAAGTCCGGCGCCAGCTTCTCCAATACCTGGGTCTGGAATGGCAAGGAACTAAAGCCAAAATCCGGGGCATCACTATCAAACACCTGGGTCATCGATGGGCAGAAAGCGAAACCCAAATCCGGTGCTAGTTTTTCTAACACCTTTGAAATCGGCAACTCGTCCATATTGGTTATTGCCGGGCAGATTGCACTGCGTTTGTGGTAAGCTTCGAGAGATTCAGGACTCTTCTTTATGTGGTCAAAGTCGATACAAGTACATCCCTGGATAGGGACGCACTACACACACCCCCAGCACTTTCTACACAAGACATTGATCCTTGGGGAGTCCAACTTCACTAAACCCGAGAGATTCAATTGGGAATTAGTACAAGCATGTGTCAAAAATGACATTTCGAAAGATCCTTTGGAAGAAAGAGATACAACCGGATTCTGCCGATTCAGCACCAAAATTCGACGCATGATCTTTGGTAGAAACACAACGCTAGGTCCCGAAGATTTCTGGCAAGACGTCACTTTCTACAATTTTGTCCAGGTACTTGTGGGAGAGCGCTCCAGAATACGCCCTACACAGGAAATGTGGAGTGTATCCGTACCAGCATTTATTGAAATAGTCTCGACGCTCAAACCCGAAAGAGTCCTCGTTCTCGGGAAAGCAAACTGGGGAAATCTATTGACGCATATAGAAAACAAAGAGATTGACGAACACAGGGCGACCCTTTTCATTGGGGATGAGCGCGTCAAAGCGGGCTATATCAACCACCCCTCCTCCAATGTGTCTTACTGCAAATGGCGGCCTATTGCCAACGCCTTATTGCTAAATTGAATTTTCTATACAGTCGCATAATCAAGAAACTGCTAGGCTTCTGCCAAGACTTCAGATGCGATGCGAATTTGCCGAGGAGTAAACTTGTGTTTCCCCGTATTCCATTGATATACCTTCTCGGTGATGGCATCCGGAGTATCTGCAGCCTCATATGTCATTACCCAATGCGTGGTCGCCAATAGCTCCAGGCCAAAAGGTGATTCGAAACCGGAAACCAGTTTTGAAACCCGCTCAAAACGCTCATGGGATTCAGGATGAGATGCCAGAAATCTCTCAGCTTCCTGTGCGGCGCCAGGGACAATTTCCAATAGCTTATCTGGTGCGTCACCACCATCGGCATAGCCGGCAATATAATGACCTTCAATCTTGTTCAGAACGTGGCGCAAGTTTTCTGCATAGGGGCCGTACGGGGCTTTTTTAAATCGAAGTCGCAATGGTTCTCCGAACTCCTGCATGAAATACATGAGCTTATGCACTTCCAACAACGAAATGTTCGGGTCAAGCAAGCCTTCCAGGTAACGTCGCATGAGCTCTACTAAGGCTGCACGACCAGCAGTCATGCCAGGTACTTCTCTGTTTCGCACCATGCGATCGTTCTGGGGAGCACCACCAGGCTCATAGACCAGTATATTGACGGCACTCAATTCACTCAAAGAAGCCTCAATTCTTGTTTTCACATCCACCCAGTCAAGCCCACCAAGCCCTGCTCCCAGCGGTGGGATAGCGATGGATTGGACTTGTTTGTCCTTTACCCAGTCGCGCAGTGCTAAAAGCCCGATTTCGATGTCTTCTATTCGACTTGCGCCACGCCAGTGCCGCTTGGTTGGAAAGTTGACAATATAGTGAGGGTTGGTGATTTGCCCCGTCGCAAACACATTGAGTTTTCCGGGCGCAAGCTCACCTGCATCACAGACATTTTTGTAGGCTTTGTAGTTATCCGGCCAGGCCTTCTTAAACTGCAAGGCAATGCCCCGCCCCATTACACCCACGCAATTGACGGTGTTGACGATTACTTCAACGTCAGACCTCAGAATGTCGCCAGTTGTGTAATGAATCATAACGCTGCCTTAGTAATACCAAACGGGTTGTATCTGCACCTGCGGTCTATGCGCGGCCGCACTCGTCAGATTAACGACCTGCTGGTAGGTAGACCTATCAATAACGCCAATAGTTTCCACTAAATGCCAAGGAAACGCACGCTCTAGCAGAAATTCGGCTTGTTTGTTTTCGCGGCAATGCCTCCAGTCATTCGTATTGATGGCATCCCAATTGAGCTCATGTAACTGATTGAGATTAGCTCTGTCTTCAAAATAGCGGGAGCCTGCGTTAGACAAGGTAAATGCCCACCGTCGTTGCTGTTGCTGTTGTTGTGCCCACGCCACTGTCGCTTGCAAATCTGCCTGCAAATGCAAAATCGGCCTCTGTCCACCCCTATATGCTAGATCTGGATGGTTGGCCTGACAGATCAAATAAAGCATGACGGACCGTGGACAGAAGTAGAATGGCACACACTGGCCAACGAAGAGTCCCGGGTGGCAGCTTAGAGTAAGCTCCTGCAAGCGCCGTTGCTTGATTGTTCCCATGCCGATAGTGGTTCCAGGCATTGCTTGCGCTAGCACCTCCGCATCGCTCAAAAGACCGTTCGCAATGATCGAGGTGAGGCGATCAAGATGAACTATGTGGTAGATTTTTGGGTGCTCAGGTACGGGCATTCTACGACACCTTGACCTGACCGTTCATTAGCATGGGAAGGATCCAGTCGCGAAGTTGAGCTAATTGTGCATTTTCTCTTTCGAGAATATCTTGTTGGAGAAAGATGGGCTTTACTTTCTCCGTGAACGCATCAGACATGTTTACGCGAGGTAAAACAACCTTAACTGTCTTCAACGTGCTGGCCGAAACTTCTTTAAACGTTGAACCCGAAGCATACAAGGTAATTGATTTCAGAGAATTTTTTACTGCGTAGTAGATGAACTCAGAAGAATATCCTTTGTTCGGAATAAAGGACTTAAACCCCTGATTCGTAGTTACTTCATTTCTTGATATTGCCATATAGCCAATTGGCGCTCTTGAACTGAGCAAAACTGTACCTGCAGGATACTTTTTTAACGAGGCACTTTTAATACCCTCAGCAGAAACATCCTGCCCACCACGAGAAATAAACTTATTCCCTTGGTTATTTGAGAGATCATTTGGAGTAATCCAAGGCGTACCTTTAGCCATAAAATTTTCAGGATTTTGAGTTGTTGGTGTACTACCACCAACAATTTGACCGAGCTCTTCTAAAGTACCGGCCTCCCACCCACCTGGTATCTCCCTCTTTAAGGTTGGGTTGTAGACCATTTTGCCACCGGAGGTTTTGTAGGGTTTGCCGTTGTCGTTGGGGAAGTCGAACTGTACAAACCAGTAGTCGTACAGGGTTTTGGCCATGGCTTCCAGTTCGGCGTTGATGCGGTTATTAAGTTCGATTTTATCGTCAATATCCCTCAATACCTTGGAGATCTTTTTTTGCATACCTAAAGGTGGCGTACTAATTTCAAACTCCGAGCAATCTGGAACTCGAATATGGCTTACGATAGAGCCAGTACTGTCGTGTTTACGAAACTGATATTGTAGATTCGGAGACAAAAAAGCATACAGTAAGTAGTTTGAATCGAGCTTCTTCGGATTTGCTCGATACTGCATAATTCTTTGACCTAGAAATACAGTGTCTTCAAAATTTACTAAGCCTACCTCCCCCATAGGAGCCTCTCTGGTCAGCAGGACATCCCCTTTATCCACAGTTGCTCGCCTAGTCCATTTCTCATATGTTTCTTTTTCAACGTAACGGCAACCGGCGAGGTCGATTTTCCCATTTTTGATGTTTGGAGTTCGAATCATCTTGTAAGGGGTTTCGTTTTCTATGCTGGGAGCTGTCTTGTTTACACAATCAACGATGAGATCACAGAGTTCAGAGACTTTTACTCGGGGCCAATGTTCAGCGCTCATACTTCAACCCCACCAACTGCTTTTTAATTTCAGTTTCCAATTCACGAGATTGGCTAAACAAACTCTCCAGATTGCTGGTAAACCCCTGCATCGTCTCGGCAAACTGCTCAGGGGTAATATCCACATACTCGATTTTCACATCGAAATACTGGCCCGCGCTTAGAGAGTAGTTTTTGGCTTCAATCTCGTCATAGCTGACCGCAACGGAAAAGTCTTCCACAGCTTCTTTGGCATTGAAGGTGTCGATAATGCGTTGCTCTTCTTTCTGGGTCAGTACGGTTTTCTGGTTCTTGCCGTCTTTAATTTTTTCGCCCAGATTGGAGGCGTCAATCAGTACCACCTTGTCTTTGTTGCTGTCATCCATAAACAGGATGGAGACGTTGGTACCGGTAGTAGCAAAGATATTGGAGGGCATGGAAACCACGCCTGCCAGCATTTTGTGTTTTACCAGATATTCTCGGATGCCTTTGTCGATACCGGATTGGGCGGTGATAAAGCCAGTCGGCACCACTACTGCTGCTTTACCGCCCGGTTTAAGCGAGTGGATGATGTGCTGCAAGAACAACTGGTAGATTTCCATCTTGTCCTTGGCTTTGGCTTTAATCTTGGGGATGCCCGCAAAGAAGCGCTCTTGGTTCTCTTTGCTGTCCAGCTCATCGCGGAAGTCGCTGAAATCCATCTTGAATGGCGGGTTGGAGACGATGTAGTCAAATTTCTTTAGGTCTTTACCGTCCCGGTGATACGGGTGTAACACGGTATTACCCTGAATCACATTGGGGATGGAGTGCACCAGATTGTTGAGGATCAGGTTGAGGCGCAGCAAATTGGATGACTTTTGCGAGATGTCCTGGGTGTAGATGCTGCATCGGTTTTCGCCAATTGCGTGGGCCACGTTCATTAACAATGTGCCGGAACCGGCAGATGGGTCGTAACAACTGACGTTCTTCACTTTGCCTTGCTGGTCGGTAGGCACCAGAATGGCTGCCATAATGTGTGCCACCGCATGGGGTGTATAGTACTCGGCGTATTTGCCGCCAGAATTGCTGTTGTAGTCTTTAATCAGGTATTCAAAGATGGTGGCGTAGAAGTCGAATTTTTGCGTGAAGATACGCTCGAAACTGAATTCGATCAGCTTGTTAATGATGGCGCGACAGAAAGCATCTCGTTTTGATTCATCGGCAATATATTCGCTGACGCGATCAAACAGCACCAACTTAGCACCGCCATCTGTTTTTACCGCGAACACGTCGTTATTGGTTTGGGCAATGTCACGCAGGGTGTCATCAAACAGCTTGGCAAAGTCCGGTGCATTCTGTTGGCTGAACAGGTAGCTGATAAAGTGGTGAGGTTTCAAGCGGGCTGTATCGCCGCCCATTTGCAGTTGCAGCATTTCCAGCTCGTCTTCGCTCATGGTGGCCATAGCCTCTTCCCATTTTTCAGCGCTGGCTACCTTGTTGTCGATCTTCTTCGCCTCGTAGGCGAATTTGTCGTTCAGGAACTTGTAGAGAAATGTTTGGATAATGATTTTAAATTCGTTGCCATCGTTGCCCAATCCATAGTGGGCACAAATATTTTTCAGGCTGTCGATCAGCGCCTTGGTCTTTTGTTGAAACTCGAGTTCTACCATGTTTTTAGGGCTCTTTATGGTTTACCATGCTCGGCTGCCAGTATTAAATTCCTTTAGATACTCTGTCACGACCAGGTGATTGATGTATTTGGAGGCATCAGCATTAAGCCTGAGGTTTTGTTGCTTCATAAAGCGATTGATCACCAGGGGCATCATCTGACGCTCAAAATAGCTTTCGTTGTCCAGTATCTGGCTGTTATTCAGCACCTGTTCGTCGGCGTCCAGTTTTACGCCGGTCAAGGCTTCAAATATTTTTCGCTCGCTCTCTGATATGTCGTGCCTGCTATCCTCGCGTTCTTGCAGGCGCTTGTGTATACGGGTGTATTTGGGATCGCCCAGGTACTTCTGGCGCAGTTGGTTATTCTGGCGGTTTAGCTCTCTAACGCGATCGTGAATTTTTCTGAGCGCATCGATATTGGCGACCATTTCCTCCTGCGTGACTTCGCTGAGGTTCTTTTTCTTGAAGAGTCTTTCCAGCTCCTCCTTCAGGCTGACGAATTTCGGGTCTTGTTGATCGAAGTTGCTGGCAAGCGCCTCTCGGGTTTGGCGCAGGGTGTTCTTCAATTGATCAGCCAGTACCAACTCTTCCTCGCCAACTTTGATAAATCGGAACACCACATCCTCAAGCGCAACATTCAACAGATTCGCTGTTACATTGCCCTGCTCAATTCGATCTTTCAGGTTCAAGATGTCCAGATGATTGCAGGTTTCCCGATAGAGAGTATTGAGTTTGGCAAAGTCCAGCTTATCCAGTAGATGGTATTCGCCTTGCAGGCGAATCAGGTTGTACAAACTCTTGGCATTTTCCAGAGCATTCTTAAGTGCCAGAATGATTTCTCGGTCCTGAATCTGGCTAATCTGGTCAGTGAAGATCTCGGCGTTCTCAGTGTTAAATCTGAACAAGACATCCTTGATTTGCTCAATTTCCTGAAATATCTCGTCCTGGGATTTAAACAGGTTGGAGTAATGCTCCATTTCGTCGCCCAGTTCGGATTGCAGCTCATCGAAATAGGCTTTGTTCGTGGCATCAAACTCTTTTCGGATATCGGCGAAGTCAACCACATAGCCGTAGCGAAAGTCATTGTAGGGGCGGTTTACCCGTGTGAGCGCCTGCAGCAGGTTGTGCTTACGAATCACCCGGCCAAGATAAAGCTTTTTCAGGCGCTTTGCATCGAAGCCGGTGAGCAGCATGTTATAAACGAACAGGAAGTCGATATTGCCTGCTTTGAAGTCTTCCACCCAGTCTTTGCGCTCGTCCTTGGTACCAATATCGTGCAGAATCAGTACCGCATTTTTCACTCTATTCTTCCAATTTCTTTCGGTCCCGATAGGAAGTTTTCCAGATATTTCATACTCTGCAGAATCCTCAGCGACCAGTGGGAAAGCGTTGTCGTGACCTGATTCTTCCGCACTTTCTTCTCTCAAACTCTTCAAGGCATACTTTTCTCCGAATTGCTTGAACATCTCTTTCGCCTGTTCAGCGCTGTCGCAAATAACCATGCCGCCGATGCCTGCATCATTGAACACAACTCTACTATTTTCAAAATCGCCTACAATGTAGTCCAGCATAGGTTCAACAAAGTTTTTGTGTGCGTAGATCTGTTTTCGATCCACATTGCCCATTTGGATTTCTACTGCTTCCAAGGCCTGCTGCAGCACCATTTTGTATTGAGTGGATATCTCCTCGCGGATGAGGCGTAGTGTGTAGCCATCGTCGATTGAGGCGTTGTAGTAATACTTGTGGATATAGTCACCAAAGATCTGCTTTGAGCTGACGGCCTTTGTATCGTGGCTCCCAGTCGACTTCTCTGTATCGACAATCAGCGGCGTACCGGTCAACGCAATTTTGATGGCATTGGTATCAGACTGGTAGAGGTTGGCTAGAAAACTGCCTTTCGGATTGTAGCTGCGGTGAGCTTCGTCCAGGAAAAAAATACGCTGGATATTGAGGCTGTAGTCTTTTGTGGACAGAACATCAGAATCATCCTGAAACTTCTGTATATTAACCACCGTGATTTCCGGATTCCCGGAATGGTTGTGTATGACCTGGGTGGCTTTGATATCTTTGGCAAAGGCGTCACGCGAGTTGATGGTATGTACTGTTAGATTGCGTGCTGTGAACTCAATCCTTGCCTGTTCGAGCAGGTCGAGCCTGTCCACAATGAAATAGAACTTCGGAATTATCTGCTGCTTCTGAAAATAGTCTGTCAGAAAACGCACATTGTAGTAGCTCAGTGCGGTTTTGCCGCTCCCTTGGGTGTGCCAGATTATGCCTTTTCTTTCTCCATTCTCCAGTTTTCGCTCGATGGCTTTCGTGGCAAACATCTGCGGATATCGCATAATGTGTTTCTCGATGCCCTTAGTTTCAGTGACATAGACCAGTGCATAACGCAATATAAAGGCAAGACGTTCCCGGCTAAGCAGGGAGGTGCAGAGTCGGTTGGTTGGGCGCTCGGGCAGTTTGTTCGTCTGAAATTCCGGGTTATTGCGGATGACTTCCAGATTGTTGTCTTTGAGCACCCTCAGCTCTTCATTCTCGGATACAGGCTTCAGTAGTGCTGTCAGGTTCAGTATTTCTTCTTCGCGGAAGTAGTTGAATTGTGGCTTGTGATAGGAGCTGCTGGCGTAGAAAGCCCCTTGTACGGGTTCAGGATCTTCATTGTCATACTCCATATTGTTGGAAAAAATCATGAACTGGGTAATATTTGCGAAGCGCTTGAATTTCGGATTCTGGAAGCGCTTATTGATGCGATCACGTTCAGCCAGAATGCCCTCCCGGTTGTTTGGTTTCTTCACTTCAATAAAGACCAGTGGCATACCGTTAACCAGCAGAGTGATATCAGGACGGAATTCTTCTTCACCGTTCTGGCAGGTCAGTTCAGTGACTACATGAAAGCTGTTGTTATTGAAGTTTTCAAAGTCGATCAGTTTGATGTTGGAACGGCCTGTCAACCGTTCAAAAAATGCACGCCCTAGGTCGTCATTGTCCAGCTCTAACTTGATATCCTCCAGTATTCGACTGACATCATCTTGCTCAATGCCCGGATTAATCTTTGTGACTGCAGAAGAGAAAATATCTAAAAAGATATTGGTGTCCAAATCCCAGCTCTGCGTCTTAAGAGACAAATACTCGTACCCCAGTCTCATAAGGTGAAGGATCGCTGGTATTTTAACTCGGGTATCTTCGTTAAACTTCATGGCATTCCCTGTCTTTGCTTAATTGTTTTCGAGTGTCAGCTTCTTTCCCTTCAATCTAAGACTTGCGGATTTCTCGCTGAATATATTTGCGGCTTCACCATGAACCGTCCCATCAGGCAGGATTATCAGTGCTTCACATTCAGAAAAGTGAAAACGATATCGCTGTATGGTCCCCCACAATTCAATTTCGCCATTGCTTCTTCTGAAATGAGCGCGAATTTTTTCCCCAACCAATTCCAGGCGCTTGATCATAGAGGCTTGATGATATTCTGAGAGCTCTTCATCATTGAAAGGTAAATAGCGAAGATGCTCCATCAAGGCAAGCGCGAAAATGGGCTGACTCGTCCTCTTGAATCCCGTGTCCACCCAAATGACCGGGGTAAATCTACCTTCTTCCTCTTCAATCTCAGCGCAAATCTTTTTCAATTCTTTCTGAGTCGTTTCTTCGCCAACCCCCAGCACCTCGGCAAGCTTTTCTGCAAACTCCCGATTGCTGTAACGCAAATCAAACGCAGAGCTTCTTAAACCCAGGTACGGATCCGACAACACTGACAAAAGTCGCTTCTTCGCCTGCATAGAAGGCTTCCGGTATCCCATCAACGAGAGAAGTGTCGATTCACCAAGATGGGAGGCCCGCAAGCACAGCTCGGATTGCAAGCTCATTCGCTTACCCATACGAAATGATCTGGTGTTAACACACTCTCTCCCTGCCAGCGATATGCCACCAACTTCCCCTTGGCTCCGGTGCTCTCAGTATGTTCAGAGGCCACGCTATAGTCCAGACAGGCTATGTGCTCGGTCAGCGGCTCTGGTTTTTCCGACTGTAGCCAGTAGTGCCCCAGAAATAATGGCTTTCTACCATCATAGCCAGGGAGCAGGTCGGGGCTCACCGCTTCTTCTGGGAGGGTGTGCAGATACTCTGGAGGCATAATCGCCACGGCTCGGTAGTTCACCTCTCCCTTGCTCCACCAGCGGCTACGAATATGCTCGCGCCTGTTCTTGTCTTTGTCGAAGAAATGAATGCCTTCAGGAAGAGGTATCTCCAACCCCTTAAGCAAGATCTCCACTGCATCATAGGCTTCATGATCTTTTGTATTTGATGCAATCCAGGCGTCCGGCAGCAACCTGTTTTTATCGTCCAGATAGCCACGCATAATTTTCAGCGATTCGGCATGCCAGCAGGCGTGCACCACTCGCAACTCTGGTAAGTCCAGATATATGGGCAGTGTCGAGAACCAGGAAATGATGTCCTTGTGGATGTTACTTCCCTCTCCCACAGCATCCAGGAATGCCTGATGCTGTTTTCTGTTTTTGCTGTTGTGCGGTCGCAGAAACTCGCCGGGCTTGCCAGGATTTGGCGTGGCATACGCGACCGCATTGAATTCATGATTCCCCATCACGGCCAAAGCGTGCCCACTTTCAACCATCGAACGGGCAATTTGGACTGTTTCTATCTGCCCCTTACCCCTGTCAACGAAGTCACCAAGGAAAATAACCTTGCGTTCCGGGTGAGACCATACGCCAAGGCTGCGTCTGTAGCCTAACTTCGCCAACAAAGCTTTGAGGTGCTCAGAATATCCGTGGATATCCCCAATCAGGTCATACATAGAACTTCCTTACATTCCCTCAGAAATTTCTCGCGCTATCGCTGAAAGTGCCGTACGCATCAACAAACTGGTTGTATTCCTCTATAGCAGCACCATTCTCACGCATCCATCGATTGCACTTCTCCGTACGGAGTTGCTCCTCCAGGGCGCTCTCAAGTGCTGCCGAATAGTCGATGTTAAGCCCATTTTCCTTTTTGAGTAACCTGCTGTTTATACGGACTTTAATGGGCTTTTTCGGCGTCTCGGAGTTATATTCGTCTTTCATATCAGCTATTCCGCACTACGAATTCGCACACCTTATGCGCATACAGTGTGGCTATCAAGATTTTAAATCGCAGGGTTACGCCTACCCTCGCTCGAATGCCAAATTCACTCCATGACAACCAAAACCACCCTGATGCGTTGAATACACTGGGCAAGCCCAATTCCAGTACACGGGCCTCGCCCCGTAGGGAGGTTCTTCGGAAAGAAGAATCGCGACCCTATCGTCACCATCGATCAATGGAGGTGTCGACACCATGAAACGTCTTACTTTATCTCCCGTATTCGCAGCCCTTGCGCTGGCAGGCGCCGTCAATCTGGCCCATGCGGCCAACGTCGAGGTGCAATGGCAGGACCCGGCCAAGTTCAGCGATATGCGTGCCAGCAACGAGAGCCAGTCGCGCTTTGAGCAGAGAACCATGAACACCCTGACCGGCTTCTTCCAGGAAGAGGCGGCCAAGCTGCCGGAAGGACAAACGCTGCGCATTACCGTCAACAACGTGGACCTGGCGGGTGAAGTGGAATATTTCCACCGGGCCCATCCCTTTGGAGTGCGCGTTGTGCGCCGGGTGTATTCGCCGTCCATGACCCTGAGCTACGAGCTGCTGGACGCGGACAAGGCGGTTGTCAGCGCGGGCGACGCCCGACTGCGCGACGTGGGTTTTGACCTGAGCACCCTGCACTCGCTGAACCGGGGCCCCCTGCTGTACGAGGGCAGGCTGGTGAAGGACTGGATGCGCAAGACCTTTGAGAGCACCGCAAGCTAGTCATTGGCGCGGGCACAACACTGTTCACCCGAGGCAAGGAGGACATGCATGTTCGCCGCCCCTGAGCCTTCGGGTGAATGGCTCACCGTCTGCTACGCTCAATTCACGGGAAATGTTCAATTTAACTGACAACCACTACAGGGAGGTAGGGATGCCAGTAATCAGCAGATTCTATGGCATTGCCATCGTGATGTATTTTAGCGACCATAATCCACCTCACTGCCATGCCAAATACGCAGGTTATGAGGCTACATTCAGTTTCGACGGGCTTGTTCTTGACGGTGATCTTCCCGCTCGGGCATCGGCATTTGTGAGCGAATGGATTGCGGTGCACCAGAACGAGCTTCTGTCAAACTGGAGCAAAGCACGGGCCGGCGAGCCACTAGACTATATCGCACCCCTGGAGTAGAAAATGCTTCATATCAAGTCAATCAGATACTTGAAGGACTTCAAACTGTGGGTCTCATTCGACGACGGTACGGAGGGGACCATTGACTTCGACGGGAAGCTTCATGGCTCCATCTTCGAACCATTGAGTGACAGGCACTTCTTCTCACGAGCCAGCGTGGACCCGGAGCTGGAGACGATCGTGTGGCCCAACGGGGCGGATCTGGCACCGGAATTTATCAAGGCACTTCACACCTCACAGCACAAGAAAGACTCCTTCGGACAGGCATAAGAACACCGGGTACCACAGCTACCACGAGACACCTGCCCAACCCTGTCCCCTCCAACGGTTGTTTTCACCCTCAGAACCGTTAATATGCTTCGCATTCAAAACAACAATCAGGATATTTAGGAATGAGTTCTCCCGTACCACTGCAAAATGACCGGCACGGCAAGTTGAAAGTCGTGCAATCCAGCGATTTCCGTCGTTACAAGAACAACCACCTGGTTGCCGTCGTGATCCAGGACTTCTTCACCCTCGCCGTCGAGTTCCCGCTGGTATTCGTCAAGATCAACAAATCCGAGGATTTCATCCCCGTGGCCATGATGGGCCTGCGCGATGGCATGAACCTGTATTGCCAAACGGAAGAATGGAAGGCCGGCGTGGCCCCCATGAGCTTCAACAACGCGCCCTTCGCTATCGCCCGCGTTGACCCGAACAGCGATCAGCTCATCGTGCTGGTGGACGAAGAAAGCCCCCTGCTGAGCGAAACCACGGGCGAGCCGCTGTTCGACGCGGAAGGCAAGCGTAGCGAGTATTTCGAGAAGCGCATTGAAAACCTGGTGAAAGTGGCGGAACAGACCCGCAACACCCAGGAGCTGTGCAAGCGCCTGACGGAAAAGAACCTGCTGACTACCCAGCAGATTCATCTGCAGCACCGCCCGGACGGCACGCGCTACAACATTGACGGGGTTTACGTGGTTGATGAGACTGCGCTGAACAACCTGTCCGACGAAGACTACCTGCACCTGCGCCGCATGGGCCTGCTGCCCGTGATCTACGCGCACCTGGCCTCGCTGCAGCAACTGCGCCGCATCTCCGAGATGCAGTACAACGCAGACAAGGCAGCGGCAGCAGAGACGGCAGCACCCGCAGCCAATTAAGCACCTGGATTCCGTGGGCAGGACCGCTGCCCACGGAACTCCCCCTTCCCCTGCCTGACCCTGCTCATCGTACCTCTGCGTCAGCGCGGCCCGCCAAACTCAGGAGCCTATAGCTCCTTGATTTTCCGCCGCTTTTCCCTTGAATTCTCCTCGTGACTACGGCTCGGAATCGCGCCTATACTGTCCTGGCTTTTGCCCTACGAAGACAGGAATGGATGCCCCGTGATCCGCAAGCTCCTTCAACTGTGGCGCTACCTGCGCTCGCTGCTCAGCCCCGACGGCTTCGCCCAGGCCTCGGTATGGGAGCAGCTCGGCACCATCTTTGTCTTCGGCGCGATGGTCATTCTGTTTCTCTCGCCTGCGCTGGGCGATATCTCCACCAGCTACCGCATCTTTGCCGACCCGTCGTCCTTCGCGGACGCCGAGGGTCCCATACAGGTATTCTTTGGCCTGGTGCAGATGATTTTCGGGCTGGTGCTGTTCTCGTTCATCGTGTCGGTGCTGTCCGCCGCGCTGGTGGAACTGGTGGCCAACATCAAGGGCGGCAAACTGCCCTACCGCAAGGGCGGTCACATTCTGATTGTGAACCACAACGTGAAGCTGCCGCTGATTCTGGACGAGTTCAATATGCGCGCCCAGCGCAAGGACGTGGTCGAGGATGTGGTGCTGCTGTGTTCGGAACCCGAGATCGTGAGCAATTTTCACGAACATCTGGACACCGCGCGCTGGTCGCATCTGGAGATCTACATCCGCCAGGGCGACCTGCTGAGCTTCTCCACCTTCGAACGCCAGGGCATCATGAAGGCGCTGGCCGTAGTGATTCTGCTGCCTGACCACGTTGAAGATGAGTTCGCCGCAGACAATTACAACCTGAAGCTGTTGACCACGCTGGTCAACAAGCCCGAGTTTTTCCAGCACCTGTCGGACTGTCAGAAGAGGCACCAGCCGGTGAAGTGTTCGGTGGAACTCTCCGGCGACACCCATTGTCGGGACATTGCGCTGTCGATTACCACCAAAGACGCCGTGCCGCTGTTTGCCGTGATCACGCCCAACGATGTGATCGGTCATGTGATCGCCCGGGCCATGGTGGACGTGGTGTATTACAACGTGTTCTTTGAAGCCTTGTCCTTCGAGGGGACCAACGCGCTGTTTGTCGACCCCGCCCGTTTCGGCGCTCTCGATATTGCGCAACAGGTGAAGTTTGATCAGTTGCTGTTTGAGTTCAGCGGCGGCCTGTTGATCGGCTATTCCTCGGTGGACAACGACGGGCGCTTCCATTTGAAACTGTGTCCCTTCGGCGAGGCGCCCGCGCCTTCCGACTGGCTACTCTTCCTCACTGAAGATGCCGACGCCCTGCAGTACACGCCGCAGGAGGCTCAGGCCTTGGTGCCCCACCCCGACATTACACCGCCCAGTGAGCAATCCCGCCGGCAGCTTTGTGTGATCGGCGATGCCTGGAAAATTGGTCCGGTCATGCGCTTCATCGACACGCAGAGCCAGGACTTTCTGCTGAAGTCCCACTTCGTGTTCGACAGGCCCGAAGACTATTTCGCGCCGGAATTCCAGCAGACCCTGCGTGCCGGGGGCTACGACAACATCATTATCAATCTCGACGACGAGCTCGGCTTCCGGCTCACCATGCTGCTGTTCGCCATTCCGGAAAACAACAAGGCATTCCGCGCGAAATTTGTCACCGTGCTGAAAGACCCGCAGGTGGAGAAGCTGCTGAACGAGCGCGCCATTCACTGCAAGACCCTGCTGTCGCACAAGCTCGCCGCGAAATACATTGCGCAACTCTCGTTTCAGAAAAGTCTGGAAATTCTCTTCACGGAACTCACGTTCCCCGAAGGGGCCGAATTCAATCTGCTTGAAGTTGGCACGCACATTCCGCAGACTCTTCTGCACAGCACGGTGGATCTGAAACACCTGCTCGCCGCGCATCAGATGATTTACGTTGGCATTGTGGATGCAGAGAAGCGCATTTTCCTCAACGCCACCGACATGACGAACGCGCAGCAGATTCTTGCGCTGAGCAAGGGTACGGTCTAACAGCAAGGCATCTGCCTCTGCAAAGATTCGATTCGGTATCCACACACTCTCGCGAGGGAAAAGGGGCCGCGCCCTGTACAAATGCACGCAAGGGAAGATTCCAATATGCACGACGTAAAGCATATCAGTGTGTCCATTCTTCGCCCCCCTGCGGATGTTTTTGCCTTTGCGTCCAACCCGACGAATCTTCCACAATGGGCAGCGGGGCTGACCAACTCGGAGCTCTACAGGGAAGGCGATGCCTGGGTGGCACAGTCCCCCTTTGGCAGGGTCAGAATCCGGTTTGTGGAGAACAATTCATTTGGCGTGATGGATCATGACGTGGAGCTGGAATCCGGGCTGGTGGTTCACAACCCGATGCGGGTGGTGCCCAATGGCGAGGGCAGCGAGTTCACGTTCACCCTGATACGCCAGCCGGGCATGTCGGACGAAGACTTTGAACACGACCGACAAACCGTAGAGAGTGACCTGGCAACACTTAAGACAATCCTTGAGCGCGACACACCCTAAAACGGAGAGCAGGAAGATGATTCTTGAAGTCGCAGTACTCGATGTAAAAGAGGGGCAGGAAGAAGAGTTCGAGCGGGCATTTGAAATCGCCCAGGCGATCATCCAGCAGGCGCCGGGCTTTGTCTCTCACCAGCTTCAGCGCGGTGTTGAAAGCCCAAGCCGCTATGTGCTGCTGGTGAACTGGCAGACGCTGGAGGATCACACCCGGGGCTTCCGGCTGTCACCGGAATATCAGGAATGGAAAAAACTGCTCCACCACTTCTACGATCCGTTTCCGGTGGTGGAGCATTACGAGAAGATCTTTGCCAGCGGCGATATTGTGTAATCCCGCCACCGTGGCGTTCCTGCTGCCTAATCCGCCTGCTTAATTCGCCCGCCTACTTCGCCAGCGGGCAGGTGCTGAAGCCGAACACCTTGTACAGGGGGCAGAATCCCACCAGCCCGGTCAGCAGCGGCACAAGGCCGACCAGACCCCACATGGATTGCGGGCCGACGACCACGGTGCTCAGAATGGCGAGCCCGATAATAACGCGGAAAATTCTGTCTGCAGTGCCTTCATTCGCTTTCATGACATTCTCCAGGGGCCAACATGGCCTGTGTGCTTAGAAATACACCTATCAATAGCCAACTGCTTTGTTGTAGATCAAATCCTGCTTCGCCCGGCTGAACAGTATTATAGAAAGTCCGAGAACTCTTTGAGTTTTGATACCGCTTGAGGAAGTTGCAGTTTTTGCAAAATCGCTAAAAAGTCATCTACCTGAATTTGGGGGTTTTTCAATGCAAGACGCTGCTTCTTAATTGCGGAGCAACATACGGCCGGTGCCATGTCTATCTGGTAATAGATGAAGTCGTCGGGATGCAACAAATCGATGCCATAAGGTGTTAACTCTTCCAACGGGAAATCTTTCAGGTTAAATGTGACGATTGCATCAGCCCCACACCGAATCGCCGCTGCCAGCACGTGCCGATCACGAGGGTCAGGAAGTTGAAGCGTTTCGACCAGAGGCTCATATCCCGTCACTTTGGCATCCTTGACATGCAGATCCATAAGCTGACGAACACGTTCAAGCTTGTCCCGCTCATGCTTGTTTTCACGCAATAGTGCGTTAATCCATTCCTCATGGATCTGGTCAGTCCAGTGAGCCTTGAACAAATCCGTCATGGCCAGGCGCATCAGAGTATCCCTTAGCGGTGCGGGGTATAGTACACAGGCATCGTAAACCACCGTGAACTTGCTCAACGCTACTAATACCCCATCCCTTCTTCCTGAGACAGCGCAGCCAACTCATCCAGTGCCTGGGTGCGCATTTGCTCAGTTTCCTCTTTGTAGGCCAGCACATCCGTTAGCAATACCCTGCGATGCGCCCCCACTTTGCGAAAAGGAATGTCTCCCTTTTCCAGCAACCCAACCAGAAACGGGCGACTTACATTCAGCAAGTTAGCCGCCTCTTGCGTACTGACTTCCTGATGATGAGGGATCAGGCTGATCGCATTGCCTTTGGACATCTCGGACAACACATTCAACAGAATCTGCAGCGTCTGTCCCGGCAACACCAAGTCATCCGATTCTCCGTTACTGCCTCGCAGAGAAAGCTGCACTCGATCTACATCGGCATACTTGGACAACGTACGGCTTGAGACCTTGGCTTGCTCTACCTCTACCGGAGTAGGTAAGTGGACAATTTTCTGGGCAGACATATGCGATTTCCCGATTTATCAAACTCCCGGGAACAGCCCGGGTTTAGCTTTCCGTACGAGATTACCACAAACGAAATAAACGAAACACAGGAAAGATTGGGTCCTGGCTGCGTGCTAAACAAGTTGATGGCCTGCCTGTTCGGCAAACGCGCCTCTTTCAACGAGCATCAGGCTTGTGCACTAGCGCATCAACACGCAGAACTCGCATACGGTATACAGATGCCCCGGGTCGCGCAGATTGGCCAGCGGCAGGACGCGGGCCATGGCGTCACCCAGCAGGCCGGTGACCGGGTTGTCCGGCAGGCGCACAGTGCTCGTAGGCATCATGGCCGTTGCCAGGCTCTTCGCGAGGGAGGCAACGCCGTAGTTCTGCAGAATCTGGCTGAGTAGCTGTTCGCCGGGGCTGAGGGGTTTCTGAATATAGCGTGTGCTATAGCGTTCAAGCTCGGCCAGTTCGGCGGCTGCGTCGATGGCGGCATCAAGATCGCCGAGATGATCCACCAGCCCCCTCTCCATTGCCTGAGTGCCGGTCCACACCTGCCCCTGTGCCACGACGTCCACGGCGTCCACGCTCATGCCGCGACCATCGGCCACCAACTGCAGGAAACGGCGGTACTGCTCCTCAATGCTGGTCTGCAGCACGGTCTGCATCGGTTCGCTCAGTTCCGTCATCACATCGGCTCGGCTCAGTGGCGTGGTGCCCACGCCGTCGGCATAGACGCCAATCTTGGCCATGCCCTTCTCGAAGGTGGGAATGATGCTGAAGATGCCGATGGAACCGGTCACGGTGGCCGGTGAGGCCCAGATCTCGTTGGCCCCCGCCGCAATCCAGTAGCCGCCGGACGCCGCCGTACCGCCCATGGAGACCACCAGGGGTTTGCCAGCCGCCTGCAGCTCCTGCAGTTCCTGACGAATCAGTTCAGAAGCAAACGCCGAGCCGCCGGGCGAGTCAATGCGCAGCACGACGGCACGCACATCGTCGTCACGCCGTGCCTGGCGAATCAGCTCTACCAGCGTGTCGGAACCAATGCTTCCACGCGGCTGCTCGCCGGTGTTGATGGTGCCCTGCGCGACGATCACCCCTACTTCTGGGTCCGTTGAGAACTCAATAAGCTGATGTGCCATCAGGTAACGGCGGAAATCCACCGTGCGGGGGCTGCTGGCTCCGGACAGGCTGGCCAGGGTGGCGCGCCACTGGGCGGGCGTGGCCAGGTCGTCCACCAGTTGATGATCGATCGCCACCTGTGCGGTGTTGCCGCTGGCGGCGACCAGCAGGGAAGGATAGTTCTCGGCATAGCCGCGCACCTGCTCGACGGTGAGATGCCGGTTATTGGCAACCTGGGAAAGGTAGCGCAGCCACAGGGCATCCACTACCTGCTGATTGTTCTCGCGCGAGGGTTCGGACATGCCGTTCAGCGAATAGGGCTCCACCGCCGCCTTGTGGGTACCGACGCGGAAGATGTGCACGTTGACGCCGAGCTTGTCGAGCAGCTCGGCAAAATAGAGCTGATTGCCGCCATAACCGGGCAGCATGAGCTGCCCCATGGGGTGCAGGGTCACCGTGTCGGCAAAGGAGGCCAGATAATACTGCGCCTGACTGAAGAACTCGCCGTGGGCGACCAGGGCCTTGCCGCTACGCTTGTAGTCGTCCAGCGCTCGGCCGATGCGTTCCATATTGGCGGGGCTGATCGAGGCCAGCTCTTCCAGGTCGAGCACGACGCCGCGCACCTTGTCGTCTTCCTGGGCCAGTTCCAGCGTGCGCAGCACGTCCCTCAGAGGAGTGTCGATGACTTCGTCAGAGCCCAGCAGCAGGTTGGCCGGGTCGATCATGGCGGGTTCTTCCACGATGGCGCCGGTGGGGGCCAGCACCACGAGGCTGCCGTCCTCGATCTGCACGGTTTCCGGGCTGCTGAAGATCGCCGTCAGCACCAGTACCAGAATCAACACGAAGATCAGGCGACCAAAGAACACCCGCAGCGCATCGATGCTGCGACCGAGGAAGCGAAAGAAGCGCTCCAGGAAGGAACCTTGGGACATAGGGCAAAACTCCGTGTCAGAGGGAAATCAGGGTCCACGCCATGCCAAGTAAAGCACAACACAGCAGCGTGATCAGCATATTCAGTCGCAACAGGAACACCAGCACAAAGGCCAGGCCGGTCAGCAGCAGATTGGGCAGGCCCAGGCTGGCCAGCACAGGCAGGGGCATGTCCACGCCCAGTGCCTGCAGCCGCTGCATGTCGGCAAACAGAAAGTTGAGGCCGAACCACAGGGCCAGGTTGGCAATCACACCGACTACGACGGCGGTGATGGCCGCCAGTGCCTCGCGCAGGGCGTGGTGCTCGCGCAGCCGCTCGACATAGGGCGCTCCGGCGAAGATCCACAGGAAACAGGGCAGAAAGGTCACCCAGGTGGTGACCAGCGCGCCCGCCATACCGGCCAGCAACGAGGCCTCGCCCCCCAGGTGGCGCCACGCGCCGAGAAAGCCGACAAACTGGGTCACCAGAATCAGCGGTCCGGGAGTCGTTTCGGCCAGCCCGAGGCCGTCCAGCATCTCGCCCGGTGCCAGCCAGTGATACTGCTCTACCGCCTGCTGGGCCACGTAGGACAGCACGGCGTAGGCACCACCAAAGGTGACCACGGCCATGCGGAAGAAGAAATTGGCTATCTGTGTCAGGGGGTGGCTGCTGCCCAGCATCAGGCTCAGGCCTGCCAGTGTGCCAGCCCACAGCAGCAGGCAGACCAGCGCGGCCAACCGTGCTCTGCGCTCGCCCGCGCGATCCGGCTGCAGCGGCGTTTCCGGGCGGCTGTCTGTCGGGCCGCGTCCGCGTGCCAGAAGATAGGCAAGGCCACCAGCCCCCAGCACTACCAGGGGGAATGGCAGGGCGAACACGAACAGGGCGATGAAGCCCGCAACGGCAAGCACGCGGGTGAAGGTACTGGTGAGTGCCCGGCCAGCGATGCGCAGCAGGGCCTGGCAGACAATGGCGAGCACGGCGGCCTTCAGGCCGAAGAACAGCCCCTCCACCGGGGCCAGGTTGCCCAGGGTGACATAAAGGCAGGACAGCAGCAGGATCGCCAGCGCGCCGGGCAGAATGAACAGCAGGCCGGCAACCAGCCCACCGCGCACCCCGTGCAGCAGCCAGCCAACATACGTGGCGAGTTGCTGTGCCTCGGGGCCGGGCAGAAGCATGCAATAGTTCAGGGCGTGGAGAAAACGGGTTTCGTCGAGCCAGCGCCGCTCTTCCACCAGCTCGCGGTGCATGAGGGCGATCTGCCCGGCGGGGCCGCCGAAGCTGAGCACCCCGATGCGCCACCACACGGCCAGAGCGTCCCGAAAACTCACGTCATTGCGCATGGTGGCCTCGTCGCCTCAGGACCCGGGGTCCTTGAGTTTTTCGACGATGGCAGAGGTGGAACAGTTGTCCAGGAAGGCCAGCACGCGCACCTCGCCGCCGTAGGCCAATACGTATTCTCCGCCCACGACCTGGTCTATGCGGTAGTCACCGCCTTTGACCAGCACATCCGGCTTTAGCTGCGCCAGCAGGGCTTCCGGGGTGTCTTCGGCAAATGACACCACCCAGTCCACGGCCTCCAGCCCGGCCAGCACAGCCATGCGCCGCTCCACTGGGTTGATGGGTCGGCCCGGACCCTTGAGTCGTTTCACCGAATCGTCGTCGTTGATGGCCACGATCAGCCGCTGCCCCAGCTTCTTCGCGTCGGCAAGATAACCGACATGACCGGCATGAATGATGTCGAAACAGCCGTTGGTGAAGACGACCTTTTCGCCGTGGGCGCGGGCATCCTCTACGGCGAGAGCAAGCTGATCGGCGCTCATGACGCCACGCCCGCTGCCGTCCTCAAGCTGGATGGCGCGGCGCAGCTCCGGACCGCTGATGGCGGCGGTGCCGAGTTTGCCCACGGCCAGACCGGCGGCGAGATTGGCCAGGGCCGTGCCTTCCTCCATCGCACTGCCTGCCGCCAGCGCAGCCGCCAGTGCTGCCACCACGGTGTCTCCTGCGCCGGTCACATCAAAAACTTCCTGTGCGCGGGTGGGCATGTGCAGCTCCGGCTGGCCGGGGCGCAGCAGGGTCATGCCATGCTCACCACGGGTAATCAGCAGGGCGCCCAGTTCCAGGTCTGCCAGCAGCTTGAGGCCACGGCTGGCCAGCTCGTCCTCGCTGGCGCAATGGCCGACGATGGCCTCGAATTCATTGAGATTGGGGGTGATGACGGTCGCGCCGCGATACTTGCCGAAGTCGCTCCCCTTCGGGTCCACCACCACGGGAATGCCCTGGCTGCGGGCGGCCTGAATCAGCGTTTGCGTGTCGCGCAGGCTGCCCTTGCCGTAATCGGAAAGCACCAGCACCCCGGCGTCGGGCAACAGCGCCAGAGCCTGGGCCTGGAACCCGTCGACGGACCGGGCGCTGAAGTCCTGCTCGAAGTCCATGCGCAGCAGTTGCTGATGCTGGCTGGTCACGCGCAGCTTGGTGATGGTCGGCGCGTCTGCACAGCGGGAGAATCCGCAGTAAACCCCCGCCGCCTGCAGCCGCGAGTGCAGCTCCTGCCCCGCCTCGTCCTCACCCACGATGCCAACCAGTGTTGCTGCCGCCCCAAGCGCCGCGATGTTCAGGGCCACGTTGCCTGCGCCACCCGGCCGGTCTTCGCGGTTGCCCACCCGCACCACCGGCACCGGAGCCTCGGGGGAAATGCGAGTAGCCTTGCCGTGCCAGTAGCGGTCCAGCATCACGTCGCCCACCACGAGCACACGGGCCTGCTGAAAGGGCGGCATCTCAAGCTTCATGCGATCATCCTGATGATTGGAAAGAGGCCGCAATCTTAGCACACGAGCGCCGATGTTGATTGATTCGGGGGGCTGTTTTAGGCTTGTGCCATAGACCTTTCTTTCACTGCCCGGCCATACCGCCAGGCACGACACGATGCGGTACACGATGGACCTGAAGACACTGGTTGAACGGCACGACACCCCGGCAGGCAAGGCATTTGATCTGGTCGTTCAGGCCCTTATTCTGATTTCACTGATCACCTTCTCGCTTGAAACCCTGCCCAATCTCAGCGCAGAGACCCATCACCTGCTGCGCATCGTGGAAGTGGTGATCGTGCTGCTGTTCACGGCGGAGTACGTGCTGCGCATTGCGGTGGCCGACCGCAAACTGTCCTATATCCTCAGCTTCTACGGGATTATCGACCTGCTGGCGATTCTGCCCTTCTATCTCGCCCTGGGCATCGACATGCGTTCCCTGCGCGCCTTGCGCATGCTGCGGCTGTTCCGCCTGTTCAAGCTGGTGCGCTACAACAACGCCATCGAACGCTTCGCCCGGGCCTTCGCCATTGCCCGCGAAGAGATCGTGGTGTTTGCGGTGGTCACGGTGATTCTGCTGTTCTTCTCCGGCATCGGCATCTACTACTTCGAGCACGATGCCCAGCCGGAAGTCTTCAGCAGCATTTTCCACAGCCTGTGGTGGGCCATGGTGACCCTGACCACGGTGGGCTATGGCGACATGGTGCCGATTACGGCAGGCGGACGCATCTTCACCTTCTTCATGCTGCTGATCGGCCTGGGCATTGTCGCCGTGCCGGCGGGCCTGCTGGCCTCGGCGCTGAACAAGGCACGCCGTGACGAAGACGACGAGGCCGATGAGTGAGGCCAAGGTCTGCTACAATCGGCCCCCTTGCCCGGCATGACGGGTGCCATCTGTTGACTCGCTGTGAGTAAGAAATCCCAAAAATCCGATCGCCTGGGCGACTTCCTTGGCCCCCGCTACTGGCCCACGTGGCTGGGTTTCGGCGTGATCTGGCTGGCTGCGCAACTGCCCTTCTCGATGCAGATGCACATCGGTCGCCTGCTGGGCTGGCTCAGCTATCGCTTCGCCCGGGAACGGCGCCACATCTGCCAGACCAACATCGACCTGTGTTTTCCGGAGCTGAGCGCCGACGCCCGTGCACGGCTGGTGCGGGACACCTTCCGCTCCAACGGCATCGGAGTGATGGAGGTCGGCATGGCCTGGTGCCGACGCCCGCAGGACTTTCGCAGTCGCGTCACCGTTCACGGGCTGGAGAATCTGGAACGGGCGGCTGCCGAGGGCAAGGGGGTGCTGCTGGTCTGTGCCCACTTCACCACGCTGGAGTTTGCGGGCAGCCTGCTGAGCCTGTTCCACAAGATGGACGTGTCCTACCGCCCTCACAAGAATCCTTTGTTTGAAACGCTGATGTACCGCTCCCGCCACCGCCTGTACGCGAATGTCGTGGAGCGCGGAGATGTGCGCCTGGCGCTGCGCTGCCTGCAGCAGGGGCACACGCTGTGGTACGCGCCGGATCAGGACTACGGGCGCAAACATTCGGTCTTCGTGAAGTTCTTCGGGGTACAGGCGGCCACCATCACAGCAACCAGTCGCTTTGCGTCGTTCAACAATTCCCGCGTGGTGTTCTTCAGTCATTACCGCAGTGAGGATGACTCGGGCTATCATCTGCACTTCAGCGAGCCGCTGACAAACTACCCAAGCGCAGACGAGGCGGCAGACGCACAACGCATCAACGACGTGATCGAGGCGGCGGTAAGGCAACACCCGGAGCAATACCTGTGGCTGCACAAGCGCTTCAAGACCCAGGCGGACGGCGAAAATCCTTACCGAATTAAAAGACGTGCCGCCAAGGATAGTGGAGATTGAGCATTAGACGCTCTCACTCTGTTTGGCATGTCCTGAATGTCTCCAAAGTCCCCCGGGGCAAACTACGAAGCACAAACCCACTATAAGATTTGATATGAATAACTACCTTCGCAGCAGCAACATCCGAACCCTGGCAGTGCTCGTCAGCCTGCTGCTGTCAGCGTGGCATGCCCTGCTCTACCCCATTCCCAATGCCGACGCCTTCGAGTATGCGCGTATTGCCCATGCCTATCTCGATGACGGCGTCGCCGCCGCGTTTGCACGTTACCCCTCTGTTATCTACCCCGTGCTTCTGGGCATCGTGCACCAACTGACCGGGCTCGATCTGTTTGTCGGCGGACAACTCATCAGTGCGCTGTTTTTCGCCCTGCTGGTCTACAGCTTCATCACCCTCGCACAACTGCTCCGCCCCACCCCCCGCGTCGGCCTGCTGGCGGCGCTGGTCGTTCTGGCATTTCCGTCCCTGAATGAAGTCCGCTCCCTGCTGATACGCGACACGCCGTTTCTGGCGCTCATGCTGACCGCTGCCGTGCAACTGATTCGTTTCGGGCTCACCTATCGCCCCCGGCACGCCATCGCCTTTGTGCTGCTGAGTCTCGCTGCGGCGCTGTTCCGCGCCGAAGCGCTTGCCTATCTGGTGTTGGTGCCGCTCGCCCTGCTGTTCGGCAATCGGGAACAGTGGGGACGAAATGTGCGTGCCGTGCTGGCGCTGGAAGCGGTTCTGCTGGCTGCCGGCATGGCGGGTCTGCTGGCGGGAGCCGCAATGGGCGTGGACTTTGCGGGAGCGCTGCAGCGCATGCTTCAGGTGTACTGGCCCTTCCTGCGCGATGCTGTCAGCGCAATCTCGGCGGAAGACTCGCCGCTGAGCAAGGCGATCTTCGGGGAGTACGCCGCGAATTTCTCCGACGACAGTTTGTGGATCTTCATGCTGACCGGGCTGACGGCGGTCCTGGTCGTCACCCTGATGGAAGCGTTCGGGCTGCCCAGCCTGATTCTGTTTGCCTGGAGCGCGCGCCGTATGCCGCGTGGCGAGACGACGGCAAGCCGCGTGCTGCTCGCCTACGCGCTTGTCGCCTTTCTGATTCTGCTGGGCTTTCTTCTGTTGACCCGCTTTCTGGCTCACCGCTACACGCTGCTCTTCTGCATGTCCTGCCTGGTGTTTCTGCCACTGATCATCGACCGTGCGTGGTCCAGCGCTGGAAGCAGCCAGCGCCCGCGTCTGTGGCAGGGCCTGCTGGTCTTTCTGCTGACTTTCAGTTTCGTGGATTCGCACGTCAGCTTCCACAACTCGGACGCCGCGCTGGAACAGGCAAGTGAATGGGTGCAGCAGAATACCCGGGCGGGGGATGCGGTGTTCACCAACAACAGTTACATCGCCTATTACAGCGGACGAGTGGAGGACTACGACAAGGTCTTTCGCTATATCGCCGACGACGCGATCGAGAACACGAGTTTCGGCACCATCATTGTGCTGACACGCGGACGCGCCATCGATGAACAGATTCAACGCAATCTGGAGTTCCAGCGCATCGTGCCTCTGGCGCAATTCCCGGCCGGTGACGACCCGGAGGTGCTTATCTTCCGGCGTCTGGGGAACTAGGATCGAGCCTGCACAGGGTCAATTGTCCCAGTCCGGCTCCGGTCGCTTGGTTACCAGCACGTCCTGCATGATCATGTATTCCAGATCGGAGCCGAAGAACAGGTTCAACGCGTCCTCCGGGGAACAGACCATGGCCTCGCCGGGACGGTTCAGGGACGAGTTGAGCAGAATGCCGTAGCCACTGCGGGTTTCAAATTCCTTCAGCAGGCGGTAGAAGCGCGGGTTCGCTTCCTTGCGTACGACGTGCGCGCGCGAGGTGCCATCCTGGTACACCAGCCCCGGCACCATCTCCTGCCACTTTTTGGTGATATTGAAGGTCATGGTCATGTAATCCGCCGGCTGTTCGTTCTCCAGCACCTCGCCCGCCAGGGTATCGAGAATGCTGGGCGAGAAAGAACGCCAGCGCTCACGGAACTTGATCTTCTTGTTCACCGCTTCCACGGATTCGCTGCGCAGGGGATTCGCGAGAATACAGCGATTGCCCAGTGCCCTGGAGCCGAACTCCATGCGGCTCTGGAACCACCCGACCAGGTGTCCCTCATTGAGCAGATCGGCGGCTTTCGCCGCCGGGTTCTCCAGCACCTCGAAGACCGGCTTTTCCCGATGCTGTTCGCAGGCACGCACGCAGCGGTCAGTCGTGTAGCGCGGCCCGAGGAATGCGTTCTTGTGTCCGTGAATGGGCACGTTCTGGCGCGACAGGGTGTACGCTGCCGCGCCGATCGCAGTGCCTGCATCGCCTGCGGCGGGCGGCACAAACAATTCCTTCACCATGGGCAGGTCGGCCAGGCGCTGATTGAGCTTCACGTTCAGCGCACCGGTGCCCGCAAACGCGAGCTTGCCGGTCTCCTTGAGAATGTCGGACAGATAGTGGCACACCAGTGATACGGCGGCCTCTTCATAGAGCTTCTGGATGCTGGCGGCATAGTGCACATAGGGGTCCTGGAACAGCTCGCCTGCGCGGTGAGGCCCCAGCAGCTTCACCAGTTTGTTGCTGAAGAAGTGCCCGCGGGACTTGTCCTTGTAGCGGCGCAGACCGACGGTGCCGATCAGCCTGGTGTTCACGCGGAAGTGTTTGCCGTCAAATTTCACCAGCGGAGACAGATCGTATTTGTCCGGGTCGCCGTAGGTGGCCATGCCCATCACCTTGGCGTCGCCGTCGAGCATGTCGAACCCGAGATAATCTGTGATGGCGCCGTACATGCCGGCGAGTGAATCAGGATCGTAGAACTCCTTGATCTTGTGGATATGGCCGTTCTCGCCATAGCCGAGAAACATGGAGGCATACTCGCCCTTCATGTCGATGGTCAGAATGGCTGTCTTCTCGGCAAACCCGCTCATGTGATACGCGCTGCTGGCGTGCGCGAGCTGGTGCTGCACGGGTACAAAACGCACCTTGTGCCAGGGAATCTTCAGCTCGTCGAGAAGCTGCTTCACCTCGTGCACGTAGCGGCGATAGCGACGGTTGCCGTTGAACAGCGCATCGATGCTGCGCTCCGGCGCGTACCAGTAGCGTCGTGCGTAGTGCCAGCGGGCCGGGCTGAACAGGGAGATGGGGGCGTAGGACACGGCAACGGTGTTGATATCCCGCGGCTTGATCTTGGCAGAACGGATACAGAAGCGGGCAGCGTCACGCGGCATGCATCCCTTCGCATGCTTGCGCCGGACCAGTCGCTCCTCTTCTACCGCCGCCACCAGATTGCCATCCACGAACAAGGCTGCAGCCGCGTCGTGCCCCAGAGCGCCGGAAAGTCCCAACGTGATAAGTGCCATTATGATCCCGTCGTAAAGTAGTCGGATTCATCCTGCAACTGCGCCAGCATCGTCAACACCTGCTGTTCGCGTTCAGGGTCGTTCTCCCAGTTTTTGGCGAATCGTTGTAAATCCTTGCCGAAGGCTTTCGCGAAACGGCGCTGATCAGACTCCTGAAACATGCCGTCGAGATCCAGCACCGTCAGGCCCTGATCTGTCACCAGGAAATTGGTGGCCTTCATATCGCCGTGGACGATGCCGTAGTCGCGCATTGCCCGAAACAGTGCCCTGAACTGATCCAGCGTCCGGGTCCAGGCGGGCGAGTTTATAGGCTCTTTCTCCAGGAAATGCAAGGCGTCCTCCCCTTCCACAAACTCGCACAGAAAGTAGGCCTCGCGACGCAGCGAACCGAAGCGCCATTCCATCATCAGCAGAGGTTTCGGCGTGGCAATGCCGAGCATGTCCAGCATGTGTGCGTTGCGCCAGCACACCCAGGCACGGCTGGGCTGAAACAGGCGGCGAATGCGATGCCACAGGCTCTTGATGTTGTAGCGCTTGAGCACATAGGGCTTGCCGTCGATCATCACTTTGGCAACGGTGGCCGTGCGCCCGCCCTTGATCAGCGTGCCGCTGTCAATGTACGTGTCGGGTTGCTGCAGGAATCGCTGCAGGTCTTCGGATTCCAGCCCGCGCTCATACACAATGTAATGGTTCCAGTCGCGCAGAAAGGCATTGGCACTGGTCTCCCGGTACAACTTCTTCAGGACAGTACGCAGACGCATTGTGCGTTTCCTGCGCAGCAGCGCACGGAACACAGCGGTATCCTCACTCAGCCCGGTACCGGGGCGCTGCTGCCGGTAGTAGTCATACAGCCCCGGCGCCAGCTCGTCATTGCTGACGGGAAACTGCGCCAGAAACAGTGCCAGATTACGCAGGGCATTCACGCTGTCCACGCCTTCTCCATGCTGGGTGAACTGCTCCAGCTCACCTGCGTCGAGCAGGTAAATGTCGTCACCGTGCAACAGGAAGTTGTCGAGATGGATATCGCGCTGCAGCAGCCCGCGCTCGTGACAGTCGGCGATGAGTGCGACCACGCTTCTCAACAGCGCATCGCGCGCTTCGGTGTCGGCCTGTTCCCAGCACTGGCTCAGGTTCTTGCCTCCCTCGATGTAACGCAGCAAAACAAAACCGCAATGACCGTCCAGCGTCTCGCCACGGCCAAGAAGCGTGGCGGTCTGAATGCCAAGGGTCTGCATGGCGGTAATGCCCTGCACTTCCCGCTCCAGTTGTTGTGCCCAGCGCGGGCGTGCGAAGAACAGCTTGACCACCACCGTCTGTCCCTGCCAGCGCGCAAGCGCCACAAGGCGGCGCTTCGGCACCACGCGGAACACGTGCAGCAGCTCCAGCGTCTGGGCGGTGTCACCCACACGATTGCGCAGGCGCACCTCCAGCGTCGCAGGCAGGGGCAGCGTACGTCCACCGGCAAGCAGAGTGGCTGTGGTGATAACACTCATGATGTGCCCATTCCAGGAGTCAGTTTGCGGTCCATGCGCATTGCACGCGCCTGCACCTGTGCCCAGAAATGTTTCTGTTCCTGTAAACACTGCCGCAGCGGCAGCTCGCTGTACCTGCGCACGAAACGCAGGAAGTCCTGCCGGTTCAGCCCAATATGCAAGGCCGAAAAATACAGCCCCGCCACGTCCTTGACGATCCAGCGTTGCGGCAGATTGCGGCGGATCATCGCGCGGTGCAAGTCGATGACCGAGAGCCGGGGAACTTCGATCTCACCACGGGCAAATGCCTCGGCGTCGTGCAGATGAAAATGGCACAGATAGTAATCGCGATGGCACATGCCGCTGCGATGGATGCGGCGACTGATGTCGGCCAATGCGTCTATCAAACGATGTTTCACGGCAAGCGAAGGGCGCTGCTGTGGCCAGTCGCGACAGAAGTCTTCCAGACTGACCGTCTCTTCCAGCGCCTCGGTGAGAATGAAAGACTCTCGGCTTGCGGGACTCAGCCCACGGCTGCCGAAACCCACCGTGGTCATGGTGGCCACGCCAATGCTGTGCAGATGCGCAATGGCGCACCATTCGTTTCCCGCACCCAGCACGGGTTTTCTCAGGTTCAGCAGATTCTTGAAAATCTCCCCCCACCCTACTCCGTGATGAATCTTGGCAAAAAAGTGCCTGCCCTCCCACTCAAAGCGCAGTGTGCGACGGCCTTTCACGTTGCGGTAGATATCGCCCTGCAGAGCTTCGACTTTTGCGAACGGGTCTTCGCCCTGCCAGGCGCTTGCGAAATCCTCGCGCAGGTTCACGATCATGGTGCGACCTCCGGCACGGCCTCGCGCAGATCAGGCAAGGCCTCGCGCGCGAACGTTTCGATCAGACCCGCCACGGTGGTCGGCATGCTGTAGAGATCTTCGCGGCGCCCGTACTCGATGCCGCTGCGACTGAACTTTTCCCGCTTGTCGGCGCGCAGCATGGTCAGCAGATGACGGTTCAGGGTCTGTTGCTCAAAGGGATTCGGGCAGACGATACCGGAGCCTGCGCGCTCGACATGAAAGGCATACCCGCAGGTGGCTGTGGTCAGCACCGGCAGACCGGCGATGGTCGCCTCCAGCAGAACATACCCGGCGCTCTCGCTGTAAGCCGGGTGCAGCAGCAGATCGCAACCCACCAGAAAGCGCGGCACATCGTCGCGACCGCCGAGAAAACGACAGCGATCGGCAATGCCCAGACGCGCCGCCTGACGCAGAAAGCGATCGGGTTTGTCCTGCCCCACAACAAAATAGCGAACCCGCCCGCGCATCGCTTCTGGCAGCGCCGCAATCGCCTTTAGCGAACGGTCGATGCCCTTGATGACGAAGCCTGAACCGATCTGCACAATGGCCAGATCGTCCTCTTCCAGCTCCATCTCGCGGCGAAACGCTGCGCGAATCTCTGCTGCATTTTCCGGCACCTTGCGATCCGCCTCGATGCCCGGGGGAATATCGACAAAGCGGGATTCGCTGCCGGGGTAGTAATGGCTGAACTGTTCCCGCTGCAAGGGAGAAAGCAGCAGCACCCGGGTGTCTGCGTGCGGTCCAAAGACGGCTGTTTCGTACTGGCTGAAGTGGCGATAGCGCGGCGTGAAGCGATAGTAGAAACCTCGCTGGGTCTGTGCGCGCTCGGCAAAGCAGGGGTCGGCGGCAAAATACACGTCCAGGCCCGGCATCTTGTTGAAACCGATCACCAGATCGGCGGGCTGCTCATGCAGCCGCTGCATCACTTTCTCGGTGAAGTTACGGTAGAGCGCATGGCGGCTCCAGGCCTTGATGTCGAGCAGTTCGATGTCCAGTGCTTCCGGCTGCTCTCCCTGCCACTTCATGGTGTAGACGCGCACACGATGACCCCGCGCGGCACAGGCAAGTGCAACGCGCAGAAAATCGCGCTGCTGGCCCCCGTAGGGAAAGTAACTGTAAATCAGAAAGGCAAGGTTCATGAGACCGCCACACGTGCCCCGCGCCGGGCAATCAGTTCTTCCAGCGCCATCAGCACCTGCGCCGGCGGATGCGTGCTGAAACAGGGTGGATTCACCACCAGACTTTCCCCCCCGATCGCAACGGTGTGCGCATCGCCCTGATACTGGCAGGTCTTGCTCATGCAGGGCGCGCAGGCCAGCGTGGAGGCCAGTTGCACCTGGTGTTGTCCGAAGGTGCCGGACAGCCCCGGATTGGTGGCGCCGTAAAGCGACACAGCAGGGGTGGCAAGCGCGGCGGCAAGGTGCCCCAACCCGGTGTCCACGGCAACGACCCCGTCCGCGCGGGCAATGTGTTGCGCCATGCCTTTCAGGGTCTGGCGTTCCAGAACGCTCACGGCGGAAAAGCCCTGTGCAATCGCCTGCGCACGCTCCCGTTCACTCTCGCTGCCCCAGGGCAGTTGCACCCGATACCCGCGCGCGCTGGCGAGCCTGGCCAGTTCACGCCAGAACGGCACGGGCCAGTGCTTGCTCTGCCAGGTGGTGCCGTGCAGAAAAAGCAGTACACCACTGGGCGTATGTTCGGGACTGACGCCAATCCGTGTCAGATCGATCCCGTAGTCGATCTCACCGAGCTGATCTTCCTGCAGGGGGTAGTTCAAGGCGCGCGAGAACAGCTCCCTTACCCGTTGCACGGCGTGTTCGTCCCGGGGCACCGAATACACCTTGTTATAGAACAGTGTCGCCATGGGTTCCTTGACCGTACTGTCACTGAGACCCACCGTGAGCCCCTTCGACAGGCGCGAGATGAATCCGCTCTTGATCAGGCCCTGCGCGTCGATGACCAGGTCGTAATGCTCGCGCTTCAGGTCGGTCTTGAAATCGGCGTATTCGCCATTGCGCAGGGTCTTCAGAATGCTCTTGCGCCAGCGCCGGAACGCGACAGGAATCACCCGATCCACTGCCGGGTGCCAGCCAGGAATCTCGACAAAGTTCTCCTCCACCACCCAGTCAAACTGCAGGCGGCGGTTGGCCCTCTTCGCATCCGTCACCGCCGGGAGTGTGTGGATCACATCCCCGAGCGAAGAGACCTTCACTATTAAGACTCGCAAAACTGGTCATTCCCCCTGCGCGGGTTTCTTCCTGAAGCAGGAAGCCCCCTCTTGTGTTGTCGCGATGCTATGGCGTGGCGACGGTTTCCGGCTGCAACACCCGCTCCAGCGCGTCAAGCGCGAGCCGGGGAGTGAGGTCCACGAGGCAGCGTTTGTGGCCGAGCGGACAGGTCCGTTTGAAGCATGGCCGGCAGTCGATATCCGTCGCGAGCAATTGTACTTGATCTGCCAGCGGAGGAGTAAAATCCGCCGAGGTGGAACCATACAGCGCCACAATCGGGCGCCCGAGCGCCGCCGCCACATGCATCAGCCCGGAATCGTTGCTGACTACCGCCCGGGCCTGCGACATCAGGTCGATGGCCTGTGCCAGGCTGGTTCGGCCCGTCAGATCGTGACAGTGAGCCCCCGCGCCCTCTGGCAAGGCCTGCTCGATTTGCCCGGCCACCGCGCTGTCCTTGGCCGAGCCCAGGGTCCACACCTGCCAGCCCGCCGCGATGCGATCCGCTACCACCGCTGCATAGTGCTCCGCCGGCCACTGCTTGGCATCCCCGAATTCGGCCCCGGGGCAGATCACCAGCACCGGACGTTCGAGATTCAAGCCCAGCGCGCTCACCGCCTCAGCGACGCTGGCCTGCTGGGTGACCAGCCGCGGTCGCGGGATCGGCTCGGGCAGCGGTGCACCCGCATCGCGGGCCAGGGCGACGAAGCGCTGCACCATCAGGGGCAGCGCCGCCTTGTCGAGTATCCGCACATCGTTGAGCACCAGACCACGCGCTTCGCCGCGCCAGCCGGTGCGACGCCGGGCGCGCACAAACAGCGTCGGCAACGCCGACTTGAAGGAGTTAGGCAGTACGATCACCTGTTCATAGCCCACCTTGCGCAGGGAGTGCCCCACACGATAGCGCCCGCGCAGATTCAGTTCGCCATGGCGAAAGGGCATGTCGATGGCACGCCGCACCTCGGGCATGCGCTCCAGCAGGGGGCGGCTCCAGGCCGGGGCCAGCACGTCGATCGCCACCCGCTCGCCTCCCGCCGCCGCATCGTCGTGCAGGGCGATGAACAGGGCCTGCGCCATCACCATGTCGCCCACCCAGGACGGACCTACAATCAGAATCTGTCGAGTCATGCGCTGGCCACACCCGCAAACAGGCGGTCCCATACCTGGCTCACCTGGGCCTGCCGTTGGGTCAGGGCCTCCGGCAACTCGGCTTCTTCCAGTTGTGCCAGTGCGAAATCGTGCAGAGCGGAACGCAGCGCGAGATAGGCATCGTGCAGCAGCGTCAGTTCGCCATCATTCAGCAGGCCGTGCTCGTGGGCCGCCTCCAGAATGCGCACGTTGTCCGACCAGGTCAGCAGCGAGGCACAGTCATGCCCGTGAGCCAGCACCAGGTACTGCACCATGAACTCGATATCGACGATGCCACCTCGGGAGTGCTTGATGACGAAGGACAGCTTGTTGCGTTCGGACGCCGGTTTCTTCGCAAACTCGTCGCGCATGCGTTTGCGCATGGCGGTCACGTCCTCGGCAAGCCTGGCGATATCCCGCTTGCTGCCCAGAATACTCGCGCGCAGTGCATCGAACTCCTGCTGCAATTCCATGCTGCCCGCCACGGCCCGCGCCCGCACCAGTGCCTGATGCTCCCAGGTCCAGGCCTCTTGCCTCTCATAGGACTCGAACGCCTCCACGGAGCTGACCAGCAGGCCGGACTCCCCGGACGGGCGCAGGCGCATGTCCACCTCGTAGAGCTTGCCGGACACGGTGTAGGTGCCCAGCATGGTGATTACCCGCTGCGCCAGCCGGGTATAGAACTCGCGGCTGTTGATGGCGCGCTGGCCTTCGACCGTGACCGTTTCTTCGTCCAGGGCGCCGTGGTGCAGGAACACCAGATCGAGGTCGGAGATATAGCTGAGCTCAATGCCGCCCAGCTTGCCGAAACCCAGCACCAGAAAATCCATGTCGCCATGCCCGCCCCGTATGTTCACCGGGTAACCATGCTTGCGCGTGAGGAAGGCCCAGCTCAGGGCCAGCACCTGCTCCAGCACCGCCTCTGCCGTGAAGGTGAGATAGTCGCTGACCTTCATCACCGTGAGGCGACCCGTGATCTGCGCCGCCGCCACCTGCAGGGTATGGGACTGCTTGAAATAGCGCAGGGTTTCCATCTGCTCTTCGAAATTTTCCGGATCGATACGCAGCAGTTGCTGTGCCAGCTCTTCCTGCAGCACGGCCTTGACCGGAGGCTCGTCAATGCCGCCCAGCAATTCGTCCAGCAAGACCGGATGCTTGCTGAGAAACTCGGTGACGAAAGGGCTGGCGGTGCACAGCTTCACCACCTGTTCGAGCACACTGCGATTCTCCAGCATCAGCACCAGATAGGCCGTGCGGCGACTGACCGCGCTGATCAGGGTCATCACCCGCTCAAACGCGAGGCTGGGGGTTTCCACCTGCGCAACCGCCTGCAGCAGCACCGGCATGAAACGATCAAAGCGCTGGCGGCTTTCACCCTGCAGGGTGACAAAGGTGCGCTCCTGGCGGAAATCATCAAGCCGCTTCACGGTGTCCTGCGGGTTTTCAAACCGGCGACGCTCCAGAAACGCTTCTGCATTGCTCTGCGTCATTTCCTGCCGCCACAGCGTGCCCCATTCCGTGTCTTCCACAGACACTTCCACAGGCTTGTCTTCATCCTCGGAACGAATCACCTCTGCAAAATGCAGGGAGACCCGGCGCCTGTGCTGATCGAGCCGATCGATCAGCGCCGCCCAGTCCGGGAAGTGCATCGCCAGCGCCACACGCTGGCGCTCAATATCGCCGGTCACCAGCATCTGGGTCTGCTTGTTCGCCAGCCCCTGCAACTTGTGTTCGAGTGCGCGCAGGAAGGCGTAGGCCTCGACCAGCTCGTCGACGGTTGCCGCAGGCAGATAATCGTTATCAACCAGCACCTTCATCGCCTTGTACAGGGAGGGTTCCTGCAGACGCTTGTCGCGCCCCCCGTGCACCAGTTGCAGTGCCTGCACAATGAATTCCACTTCGCGGATGCCGCCAGCGCCCAGCTTGATGTCCTGACTCAGCCCCTTGCGTCGCACCTGTTTGTTGATCTGCATCTTCATGCTGCGCAGCGCTTCAAACGCAGAGAAATCGAGATAGCGGCGATACACGAAGGGACGAAGCTGTGCCAGCAGTTCGCGGCCGCGGACGAGGTCTCCCGCCACGGCCCGCCCCTTGATCAGGGCGTAACGCTCCCAGTCGCGACCCTGACTCTGGTAATAGGTTTCCATGGCGTCGAAGCTGCACACCAGCGCGCCTTCACTGCCGTAGGGGCGCAGACGCATGTCCACGCGAAACACGAAGCCGTCTGCTGTCACGGTGTCGAGCGCGTCGATCAGACGCTGACCGAGCCGTGTGAAGAATTGCTGATTGGTCTGGGGTTCGCCCTGTTCGCGCCGGGTCTCGCCCGCTTCGGGATACACGAACATCAGGTCGATGTCCGAAGACAGGTTCAGTTCATTGGCGCCGAGCTTGCCCATGCCGATGACGATCAGGCGCTGTTCCTTGCCGCTGCGATGCCCGACCGGTGTGCCCGATTGCTGCACCGCCTGCGCGTACAACACCTCAAGTGCCACATCCAGTTGCGCATCCGCCAGCGCGGATATCTCCGCGCATAACTCCACGATGTCTGCCAGCGCACAGACATCGCGCCAGATGATGCGCAGCATGTGTGCCTGCTGGTATTCCCGCAAACGCTGTTTGAGTGCGGCGTCCTGCTCTGCTTCCGGCAGCGCTGCAATATCGGCAACACGCGCCCGCAGTTGCGCCGCATAGTTCTGTTTATGGCTGCAGTCCAGTTCGCCTTCGCGATGGAGCGCAACGGGAAGCGAGGGGTGGCGGACACACAGTTCCGCGACATAATCACTGGCCGCCCAGACACGGGCGAGTTGTGCTGCAAAGGCGGCGTCGCTCTGCGCCAGGCTCACGAGAGATTGATCGGCGACGATGCCCTGAGCGTGCTCAGCTTCTTCCAGGCGCTGCCAGTACCGATTGACGATGTCTGCAACCGCGGCGGGGTAACTACTTGTCTCCAGCATACTGCTTTCTTTTCCTGTCATTGATTTTTCTGATTGGCCCGCGATGTCCGTGCGGGCTTCGAGGGCGGATGCAAAGCTCCGTCATCCCCCCTGCTCCGGGGTAACCCGGAGCACTTCATTCACGGTTGTAGTGCCGGATGCCACTTTCAAGGCACCACTGAGACGGAGGCTGCGCATGCCCTCCTTGTAGGCCTGCTGGCGCAGCTTCGGCAAATCGGACTTGTCGTCCACATAGTGTTGCAGGGTGTCGCTCAGCGGCATGATTTCATAAATGCCCTGCCTCCCCTTGAAGCCGGTTTCGCGGCATTCCAGGCAGCCCACGCTCTCGGAAATATTTTTCGGCAGACGCAGTTTCCAGGGGCTGGTCAGTACAGTCCATTCCGCTTCGTTGATCTCGGTGTCCTTCTTGCAGTGCGGGCACAGTACACGCACCAGGCGCTGGGCCACCACGCCAACGACAGTCGCCTTGATCAGATACGGCGCCACACCGAGCTCCAGCAGACGGGTGATGGCCGACGGCGCATCGTTGGTGTGCAGCGTGGTGAACACAAGATGCCCTGTGAGTGCGGCCTGGATCGCCATTTCTGCCGTTTCAAGATCGCGCACCTCGCCGATCATGATGATGTCGGGGTCCTGCCGCAGCAGCGCTTTCACCCCGCTGGCAAAATCCAGATCGATGTTGTCCTGCACCTGCATCTGGTTGAACTGCGGCTCCACCATCTCGATCGGGTCTTCGATGGTGCAGACGTTCACCTCATCCGTCGCCAGCATTTTCAGCGTGGAGTACAGGGTGGTGGTCTTGCCGCTGCCGGTGGGACCAGTGATGATGACGATGCCGTGCTTGTGCCCCACGATCTCTTTCCAGCGCTGCAGATCCTCGCCGGAAAGCCCCAGCGACTCGAAGGGACGCAGCAGCACTTCCGGGTCGAAAATCCGCATGACGAGTTTTTCGCCGAACGCGGTGGGCAACGTGGAGAGGCGCAGTTCGATTTCTTCGCCGCCCGGACTCTTGGTTTTCAGTCGACCGTCCTGCGGTCGGCGCTTCTCGGCCACGTTCATTCGGCCCAGAATCTTGATGCGGCTGGTCACCGCATTCATGACCTGCATCGGCAGGGCGTACACCGTGTACAGCACGCCGTCTATTCTGAAACGGACATTCCCTTTTTCGCGCCGTGGTTCGATGTGAATATCGCTGGCGCGCTGATCGAAGGCGTACTGCAACAGCCAGTCCACAATGCTGACGATGTGCTGGTCATTGGCCTCCGGGTCCTTGATGTTGCCCAGCTCCAGCATCTGCTCAAGATTGCTGAGCCCGGGAGCGCGCCCGGAGCTCTTGCTGGCATGGCTGATGGAGTTGGCGAGGCTGTAAAACTCGGTGGTCAGGCGTTTGATCTCCAGGGGATTGGCCACCACGCGACGGATGCGCTTCTGCAGCACATGCTCCAGATCCGCCTCCCAGGAACTGATGAAGGGTTCGGTGCTGGCAATCAGCACCTCCAGTGGTCGCACTTCCACGGCGAGAATATTGTGGCGCTGGGTAAAGGCATAGGACATGACCTGGGTCACCTGCGCCACGTCGATCTTGAGCGGGTCGATGCGGTAATAATCCTGCCCCGCCTGGTCCGCCAGAAAGCGGGTCAGGGTTTCGATGTCCAGCACCCGGTGGGGCGGTGCCTGATCGACCAGATTCTGTTCGGCCAGCCAGGCAAGCAACGGCTTGCGCAGGTCTTCGCGGTCGCGGCGCCGGGCAAGCAGCGCCTGGGCATCGGCCTCGGCGATGCGCCCTGCCTGCAGCAGCGCCTGCACGAACGCGCCCAGTTCCACGGGCTTGCCGGACATCACATCCTGTTTCCTTGCGCTGCTGTTCGCTGTCATACGGAGTTCCCTGGGGCGGAGTTTCTGGGCCGGGCCATTGCTGTCTTCCCAATCCCAACAAGTTTATACTGCGCGCCATCAATTACAACGACTCGGCTGCCAGCGGTTCCTACGTTGCAAACAGGCGGCCGATCCATCCCGGACTCCCCCCATGCTGCTGTTCAGACTCACCCAGTTGTCCCTGGCTTATGGCGACCGCCCTCTGCTGGACGAGGTCAACCTCGCCATCCACAAGGGCGAACGCATCGGCGTGCTGGGGCATAACGGGGCGGGCAAATCCAGCTTCATGAAACTGCTTTCCGGAGAGTCCCTGCCCGACAGCGGTGAACTTTGGCGGGCGGCAGACCTGCGCGTGGCCTGTCTGGACCAGAACCTGCCCGAGCGCACCGACGAGAGCGTGTATGACCATATTGCCGGGGGGCTCGAAGGTCTCGGCGACCTGCTGCGCCGCTATCACGCCCTCACCCACCGGGCAGACGCCTCCGTGGACTGGGAAGACCCGCGCCACCTGGAGGAGCTGGGGCAGTTGCAGAAGCAGATCGAAGCCCGCGACGGCTGGGCCTTCCAGCACCGCATCGACAGCGTGATCGACAGCCTGAAGCTGCCACCGGATGCCCTGATGCGGGAACTTTCGGGAGGCAGCCGCCGCCGCGCGGCCCTCGGCCGTGCGCTGGTGTCAGAGCCGGACATGCTGCTGCTGGACGAGCCCACCAACCACCTGGACATTCCTACCATTGAGTGGCTGGAAAAATTTCTCAATGCCTTCAACGGCGCCGTGATGGTCATCAGCCACGACCGCGAGTTCCTGCAGCGCATCACCAACCGCATCATTGAGATCGACCGCGGCCATCTGCGCTGCTGGGACAAGGACTACGACGGCTTTCTGGTGTTCCGCGAACAGCAACTGGAGGCAGAGGAAAAGGCCAACAGCGAGTTCGACAAGAAACTGGCCGAGGAGGAACGCTGGATTCGCCAGGGCATCAAGGCCCGGCGTACCCGCAACGAGGGCCGTGTACGGGCACTGAAGAAGATGCGAGAAGAGCGCCGTGAGCGCCGCGAACTCAGCGGCAAGGCCCGCTTCGAGCTGGAAACGGCCGATCAGTCCGGCAAGATCGTCATCGAGGCAGAGAAGATCTCTCACGGCTACGGCGGCACCCCGCTGATCCGGAATTTCTCCACTCGCATCATGCGCGGCGACCGCATTGGCTTCATCGGCGTCAATGGCAGTGGCAAGACCACCCTGCTGAGGATTCTGCTGGGCGAGCTGAAACCGGATTCCGGCAAGGTAAGCCTGGGCACGAATCTGGAACTGCTCTACTTCGACCAGTTGCGCAACCAGCTCGAACCGGAGAAATCGGTCATCGACAACCTCTGCGAAGGGCGCGAGTTCATCGAAATCAATGGCCGCCGCAAGCACGTGATCAGCTATCTGCAGGACTTCCTGTTCGCCCCGGCACGTACGCGCCAGCCGGTGAAGTCGCTTTCCGGCGGCGAGCAGAACCGCCTGATCCTCGCCAAGCTGTTCAGCAAACCTGCCAACCTCATCGTGCTGGACGAGCCCACCAACGATCTGGACATGGAGACCCTGGAGCTGCTGGAGGAAATCCTGCTGGAATTCAACGGCACCATCCTGCTGGTCAGCCACGATCGCCGCTTTCTGGACAATGTGGTGACCAGCAGCATCGTTTTCGAGGGCAATGGCGAAGTGCGGGAATACGTGGGCGGCTATCAGGACTGGGTGAACCACGGTGGCAGGCTGGTGTCCTTTGCCGACCAGGAGAAGGCACGCCAGGCCACAGCCAAACCTGCACCGGAGAAGAAGCCGGAGACCAAAACCCCGGACAAGCGCCTGTCCTACAAGCTGCAGCGCGAGCTGGATCAGCTCCCGAAGGACATCGAGGCGCTGGAAGCGGAAATTGCCGCCCTGGCAGCCACCATGGAAGAACCGGATTTCTATGCCCAGGCTCAGGCGCAGATCGATGCCACCCTGACGGCCCTGGCGGACAGGCAGAGTGTGCTGGAGGGGCTGTACGAACGCTGGGAGGCCCTGCTGGAACAGCAGGGCTGACGAGGACTATTCGACGATCTTGATCCAGTCGCCGGGGTTCGGCGTGCCGGTGGGGTAGTAGCCGTTGATCAGGCGCAGGGTTTCCTCGGGGTAATTGGCAATCGGGCTCATGCGCGCCAGCGCTGCGAAGGTGAAGCCTTCCCCCACCTGCACGTAGTGAAGTCGGCTCTCGTTGCCGGAGAAACGCTCATTGGCCTGAATCGCCCGGAACGTACGGATGGAGGCCAGCAGGAGCTGGTCTGACTCGTCCGCCCCCGCTCCCGGGGCAATATCTCCCGTGAAGATAAACACGCGCGGACCAAGATAGATGACCGCCACCCGCTGGGACTTGCCGTCCTTGGTGACCGTGCCGGTATAGCCCTGCAGGCGGAACTGCTGCAGGGCTTCGGATTTCTGCAGGTTGGGAATGCCGAGCTTGTCGCGGATGAACAGGCGCGGCTCAAGGCTCTCCTGCATGCGCTGCACCTCTACCCGCATGCTGCTGTCGCCTGCCGGATTTGTGGCCACCACCGTGGTCGGAGTCTCACTGACGGTCCAGTCGTCCGGAAACACCATGGTGTAACCGAGCAGGGTCTGGTAATAGCGATTGCGCGCCTGCGAGCCGGTAATGCGCTGACTCTCTCCCACCACCAGACCGTCGATGTTTTCCCGGAACTTGGCATTGTCCACCAGGGTGGCCTGATTGGCCGGCAGGGCGCCGACACTGGAGATGGCCTGCTGCAGACGGGTGTCGTTGCGCGGGTGCGTGGCAAACAGCCCGTGGTAGCTCGGCTGCTGGTTGGCCACCTTGGTATTGAAGTCTTCCTGGTTCTTGAGCACGGTCACCACCTTGATGACCGCCTGCGGATCGTAGCCCGCGCGCAGCAGGTATTCCGCGCCCAGGGTGTCGGCCTCCAGCTCGTGCTCGCGACCAAAGCCACTCAGACCCGCCTGGGCCCAGAGCGAACCCACGTCCATGATCTGGGAGCCGATATAGCCACTGCCGGTCGCCACGGCAGCCACCACGCCGCCCACGCCGGAAGCCACCCGCGCCAGGGCTCCCCGGGACTGCTGCTGCACGGCATGACGGGCCGTGATATGGCCGATCTCATGCCCGATCACCGCCGCCAGCTCTGCCTCGGAGTTCAGGTAGGCCAGCAGTCCGCGGTTGACATAGACATAACCGCCCGGCAGCGCAAAGGCGTTGATCTCCGGGCTGTCGATAACGGTGAAGGTGAAGGTGAGGTCGGGTCTGTCACTGACGGCAGCCAGCCGCTGCCCCACCTCGTTGACATAGGCGGTCAGCTTGGCGTCTTCGACCAGCGGCATGCTCGACAAGACCTTCGCGTGCTCTTCCGCGCCAATCTCCAGCTCGCGCTTCTCGGTCATGGTCACGATATTGGCCTGCCCCGTGGCCGGGTTGACGGCACAGGACGGCAGCACCGCAGCCAGCGCCACAAGGGCCAGCAGCGATGCCGCACGCGGGAATCTGCCTGACGGGGAAAACGAAAGTCTGTTACTGCTCATGGACACTTCTCTCAGGCTTCTTGTTTCTCAGGCCCGGCTATCCGGACTGCCTATCAGGAATTAACGGGCTTGCTCAGTCTCCGTTCACAAACTGCTGCAACTGGCTTGCCAGAGAGTTGCAGGCATTGGCCTCCACCCGCGCCAGCAGGGGAATGGGCACGACCACTGCCGGCACATAGGACTGGCCGGTGGCATCGGTGCTGATGGTGCCGACGTTGGCAAAGGAGGACACGTCCCAGACGCGGGCGTCAAAATTGGAATCGTCTTCCCAGGAACCGAAGCCGAAACAACCACCACCGCCCGGGCCAACGGCACAGGAGATGGAGCCGGTGCGGCTGGTGGTTTCCGTCTGACCGTCGAGCCAGACAATATAGCGAATGCCGTATTCCGCAATCTTGGAAGACACCACCTCTTCTTCCATCAGGGCCTGCAGGTCGGAGGTGCGCAGCGGCGCCGTGCGCGGCTCGAACCAGGGGAACATGGCGTCAATGAATTCCTGCTCCGGAATCACACGGATGCCGCGCGACCCGCGGGAGACGCGGTTGCCAACGCAATCGACGAACTCTTCCCGGGTTTCATAGGCGCTTCCCTGCCGCCGCCCCAGAATCACGATGGATTCATGGGATTCGATTCCCGTCTCACCCTGACGGAATTCATCCACTGTCGTGGTCGTACAGGACGCCAGCACTGCTGCGCAAAAAAAGCTCAAACACGCATGAATGGCGATTCGCCCTGTTCCTCTCGATACGCTGTCTGCGGAACTCATAGGTGCCTCGTTGATTGCCCCTCGTAAGGCGGGGCTTCTTACTGCTGTTGTTGACTTGCCAACCAATCCCTCACTTCCGGCACGGTGCCAAAGGTCAGGGTAAAATTCGAACCCAGATCGCGCAGGGCGCCCACGGTGGCATCATTGATGCCGGCCTCCACGGAGCGCAGGGTCTCCGTCGGCGTTTTGCCGTAGGACGTCAACACCCAGTCGGCGATGTACTCGCCACCGGGGCCAAGCAGACGCATATTGTATTTCACCCAGACCTCGTAGGCGTCCAGGTGGGTCTTCTGCGGCAGGGCAAGCTGAAACTCTTCAATGCGCGGAGCAAAGACGGCATCCACCTGCTGGGCAGGGGCCGATGCAAGATCGTCCAGCACGACCACTTTCTCAAACATCGCGGGCAGCACGGAGTTGAACAACTGCATGTGGGTCTGACCGCTGGCGATCCGGTATTCTTCCTTGCCTGTCTCACTATATTCGACATAGGTAAAATCGCGGAGTTCCTCGTCATAGTACACGCCGAGGGTCAGGGGAATCTGTCGGATATTGGGGCTGGGGTAGCTGCCTTCGACCACGAGGGAGTTCACGCCGCAGGCACTGAGCGCCAGGAACAGGCACAGGCCCGTGAGTGTTCTGAGCATTTTCGGGGTTGCCACTTCTGTTTTTCTCCACGAAGCCTGATGAGTATCGCGTGCGTTTTCCTACCTCATGGCAGACACAATACACCTTTCATTCGAAACTGTTGAGTCCAACGAAGGTGCCTCCGTTACGTTGGGTCAGTTCGCGCATCAGATTGGCGAAGCGATAGGCGCTCTGCCGGTAGCGCGGTTCCAGCGCAAAGATGACCGGAAAACCTACCGCATGTATGCGCACCATGGGGTTGCCATTGGCGTCCTTGGCGTTGAGCCGGTCGATGGTGCGCAGCACCTGGGTGATCGAACCGCCGGGCTGGAAGTCGTCGCCCATCACGTAAATGCTGATCTTGCGGTCCGGGGCGTAATAGGTATTGATCGCCGCCGTGACCCCTTCTACCGGACTACTATTACTGAAGGGACTCCAGTTGCGCAATGTATTGATGATGGTCGTGCGCCTTGCCGGTGTGTCGGGAATCCACTGCCCGCGGAAAGAATCGAACATGTAGTCACCCATGTCGTTCATGATCTGGATGCCCTTGACGTTGGGATAGACATCCAGGGTGTCCACAATCACGTCGATCAGGCGCGGCCAGGCGTTCTGGAACATACTCCCGGAGGTGTCGATCACGAAGATGATGTATTCGCTGTCCACCGGAATACCGCCCACCAGGTTGTTCTTGCGACTGAACTCCTGCCCCAGCAGGCGCTCCATCTCGTCGGTCAGGGACTGTTTGGCACTGGCAAGATTCTGCGCCTCGATGATGCGCTCGTCGGCGATGCTGTTGGAGCTGTCAAAGCGCCCCTGCACCGCCATCAGCTCACGGCGCAGATTGGCAATGCGCTCCTGCATGGCGGAAAGCTGTTCGCGTTTGGCATTGAGGTCTTCGTTGACGATGCGGGTCTCGCCGCGAATCGAGAACAATTGCTCCTGCAACACGCTGATGGGCTGGTTCCGGGGAATATCGGAATCCTCCAGGCTCACCGGCGGCGCGTTCTCGCTGATCATCAGCAGCAGAATCATGGCCCCGAAGCCACAGGAAATCACATCGAGGAAGGCGATGCTGGAGGATTCTGTGTCGTCGCGTCTTCGTCGCATTATGGCCAGTCCCGTGCCGGGCTAAGGAAGGATCCCCGGGTCATCTGCGCCAGTTGCCAGTAGGCTGCGGAGGCACTGGGATCGCCCTCCAGCGGCAGCAGGATGACATTCACCGGCGTCCTGTTGGGTAAATACTCTATCGCGTCGTCAAAAAGTTCAAGCCTGCGCTGGGGCGTGACCAGCGTGGCATTGGAGGGATTGTTGGACAGCGTGGGCAGGCCGTCGGTAATCAGGTAAATATTGTCCGGTGGCGGCGACAACTGCGCGGCGGCCTGAAACACCCGGGCCAGGTTGGTGCCATTGGCCGGGATCATGTCCTTCACTGCCTCGATGGTGTCGTTGAGCTGGTCACGGTCTGCAACCTCCAGCCAGTTGCCCTCGGTGCCCTCCAGGGCCGCATTGACCTCCGTACTGAAACCGTAGACCTGGTACTGGCTGGCAATCGGCAGTTGGCTCGAAATCCACTCCACGGTGCGCACGGCACGCTGCCACTTCCCGGCCTCCTTCTTGTTCTGATCGGACATATTGCGGGTGCGGATGATGTTCACCAGTGTCTCGTCGAGCATGCTCGCCGAGGTGTCGAGCAGAATCAGGATGCGGTTGCCGCCCAGGAACATGCCGGTGAGGTACTGGCGATCGCCCTCGCCCACAAACGCCCGGGCGTCCGAACCGGTCTGTTCGATGGCGCTGGATTGCAGGCGCTGCAGTTCCTCCTCCAGGGAGCGGATGTCGGCGCGCAAACGTTCCAGGTCTTCCTCGCTGGCCACAGTGGTGTTTTCCAGCGCGGCAAGCTGCTGCAGAAAGTCGTTGATCTGCTCCTGAATGCGTGTCGCCAGCCCCTGGGCTTCCACGACTTCCAGGCTGACCTCGTCGCGGGTGTTGCGAATCCGCACCAGATTTTCCTGACCGTCGCGAATCTCCTCTTCCAGCATCTGCACTTCGGCCTGCAGTGCCGGGTCACTGACCTCGGTACGCACAGAATCCTGGTGATCCAGAATCAGGAAGATCAACACCACGGCACCGAAGCCACAGGACATGACGTCCAGGAAGGCCAGGCTCATGGGATTGAAGGCTCCGCGGCGTTTCTTACTCATCGTGATCCTGCACCCGAATCAGTTCGATGGCCTCGGGCTGGCCCTTCACACGTATCACGTCGCCCAGTTGCAAGGTCTGTGTCGCAGTAACGGGGCGACCATTAAGCTGCAACTCGGCCGACGGTTTGAGACTGTAGACCCCGTCCGCGTGCACGAGCTCCGCAATCACCGGGAGGCTCGCCGCGTTCTTCTGCAGCAGGCACAGGCCCTGCTCGCCACGACAGAGGAAAAGCCCCGCTGCGAGGGAGCGCGCCTGATGCTGCATGAGCAGATGCGTAGGGGCAGGACGTTCGGCGGCTGTCGATGTCTGTGTGTTTTTTCCCGATGACGCCTCGCTGCGCATCTGGCTGACGAAGCGAACCGCCTCGGGTGCGCTGGTCAGCACATCACTGTAACGCAGACATGCGGCCCCCACGGCATTTTCCGACAGCACCTGAATGGTGCGCGCGGCCTCTTGTCCCGTCAGCACCTCGTGCAATCCAGGCAGTGCCTGCATGCGATCGGAAATCACCAGCGGGACTGTCTCCGTCGGGTCAAGCAACTGCAGTTGCTGAAGAATCTTCTGGTAGTAACTCTGCAGCCGGGTGGCCAGTGCATTGCGCGGCAGGTTGGCAAGATGCACGTTGCTGTTGTGGGTCAGCCGGATCTCGATGCTGCGACGCTCGTCCTCACTCCCTGAGCGCACGCTGGCTTCGTCCTGCAGCCACTGTGGCACGCCGTCCAGCAGCATCTGCTCCGACTCGGCGTTGTGCTGCGGGTTGAAGCGGCACTGCTGAATGAAGGCATTGGTGGCGAGCTGTACCAGACTGTCGCTGAGGTTCACCCAGCCGGTGCCGGGCACTACGATCACGCTGTCGCGACGCAACTCGCTGCCATTTCTTTGCAGCTTCGACAACACCACCTGGTGCAGTTGCAGGTCCACATGAATCAGGCTGTCACTGTGCGGAAGATCTACCGTGGCAGCAAGCCCGGAATCCACAAGGCCCACGGCACGAAAGGGGCTCTGACGGATCAGGCCGAGCAGAATGCCCATCTGCTCGCGGCTGAAACTGCCCGGCACGGCCAGCAGCACATCGCCCTCCAGTTCCGCTGCGCCCGCCAGGTCCTGCAGATGGGAAAACGCGAGGTCGGCATTGTGCCGGTAGTGCGCCACGGGTCGGGAAAAGGGGTCAAGACTCAGTTTATGCCAGAACTGGTTGTAGCTGTTCAGTGGATTGATGCGGCTCTGGCTGCGGGCGCTCTCACCAAACTCGATCTGCTTCGGCAGCACCAAGGCGTAGCCGGGGCTGCTGAGGAGAATGCCGCTGTCATCACTCAGGCGCAAACCGGCATCATTGAATTCCAGAACGCGCAGACTCATTCAAGCACTTCCTTGTCCGGCACCTGCAGATAGCGCAGCAGATGTTCGTCGCAATAGGACTGGGTATCCAGCACCAGCCGATCCTGCAACAGCAGCAATTGGTGCAGCAGGAACATCAGCAGAATACTGGTGACCAGTGCAACGAAGGTGGAGTTGAACGCCACACCCAGGCTCACGGTGACGCCGAGGATGTCGCCACTGACGGCCTGATGCGCCTGGCTCAGAGCGGCGCCAATACCGCGCACGGTGCCGATGAAGCCGATGGACGGAATTGCCCAGGCAATGTAACGCACAATACTCAATTCACTGTCCAGGCGATCGGACTCGCTGTTGCAGATATCCTTGATGGTGTCGGAGGCATCCTGAATGCTGCGGGTGCTGCCAAAGCGGTGCAGGCCGGCGAGCAGTGCGCGTGGCAGCAGATAGGTTTTTTCCAGATCCGGCAACGCCTGCACGGGGCGGGCATAGTGTCGCGCATCGTCCGGCAGAATGCTGATGCCATCGGACACCTGCAGCAGTTCGCGATCGAGCAGTGCTCGCTCCTGCATGGTGCGGCGTGTCTTCATGCCAATGATGGACAGCGCCCAGAGCATCAGGATGATACAGGTCTCCTGCTCGATATCGCGCAGGATCACGTACAGGGATCGCTCCGGCACATAACTCTCGTCGGCTTCCTGCATCAGGGTCTGCTGCTGCTCGACGTAGTCCGCGTTGGGCCGGATCACCGCGACGTAGACCGCGTGCACCAGGATCACCACGATGATCAGCGCAAAGATCTGATAGATGACTTCGGAGAGATAGTTCTGCTTCATTCACGGATCCTTCTGTTGAAAAGGGGGATGTGGCACCTGCCTGGTTCCGGCAGCATCAAATATCGACGGGGAACGATGCGCCCAGGTCCTGGGACAACTGTTCGGTGGGAATGAACCGGCTACCCCCGCTGTCGTCATCGCCGGTCTGTGCCAGCTCCGGAGAGTCGGCGTCGCTGTCGTCCTGATCTGCCTGCTGTCCGCTCTGACCGTCGCTGTCACTCGCGGCATTGTCCTGGGTCTGCTCCGCATCGGTGGCCGCAACGTCCTGTGCGTACAGCGGCTGCGCTGCGGCGAACATCAGGAGGCTGAGGGCGAGCATGGCTATCAATTCACGGAATCGCATGTTCATGTGTTATTCCTCCAGATAACGCGCAATGCGGAAGCCCAGATCATTGCGCGCGGTGTCGCCAAAATCGCGATAGGACAGGCGCATTTCGGTAATGCCGCTGTGCGCCCAGCTCGAACCCTTGATGGTGTGATAAAGGCCCGACTCTGGCCCCTGCGGGTCCACTTCGACCGCAGTGCCCAGCGTGATCATGGTGCCGTAGTAATCGTGTACCCATTCGGACACATTGCCCGCCATGTCGTACATGCCGTGGGCATTCACCGGAAACTGGGCCACGGGCGCCGTGCCGAGGAAGGTATCGTCGTAACCGGAGATATAGGCTCCCATAAAGCTGCGGACGGAGGCGTCGGCGAAATTGCCCGCGCCCTCGGGCGGCGGCATCTGATCGCCCCAGGGATAGCGCAGCACATTGCCATTGCCGTCGGTGCGGGCGGCCCACTCCCACTCAGCCTCGGTGGGCATGCGATACCCGGTGGCTTCGGGGTTGAACCCGGTGACTTCACCACCTTCCACCTTGTAGAACACCGGCAGGCCTTCCTGTTCGCTCAGCCAGTTGCAGTACAGCGCCGCATCCGTCCAGGTCACCTGCACCACCGGCTGGTTGTCGAGGTCCAGGGTTCTGCCCTGCAATACCCCGGAAGAATGGTCGGCCCGGAAGCGCTTGAACTGGGCATTGGTCACCTCCGTGGGCGACAGGTAGAAGGGGCGCTCCAGCCGTACCTCGCGCAGATCCTCATTCGCCCGGCGACCGGGCTCGCGGCGCGAGGCGCCCATGGTGAACTGCCCGGGGTACAACAGATTCAGGTTCTGCCCGGCCACGGTCGTAATCACGGGCTTGATGGCGTCAAGACGCGCCTGCTCCAGGGATTGCAGAGTCACCCGCAATTCCTGTTCGAGGCCGGGACGAGAGGTGAAGCTGCCGGTGTAGGGCACATAGCCCTCCTGCCGGATCTCGATGATCTGGCTGGCCGCCATCAGTTCCAGAGTCTGACTTGCTTCGCCCTTGAACACGCCATCCACGTAGAGCTCGGCATCCGGCGGTTCGGCAATGATGCGCACCGTTGAGGTAATGGGCACTAGCGAAACCGTGATGTCCTGCTCCTGGTCCGGGCGCGTCTCGATACGGCGATTGGCCGGGTTGAACCCGCTGCGAAACAGATTCACGTCGTGACTGCGCCCTGGGGCAAGGGCCACTTCCAGTGGCGTCTGGCCACGGAACTCGCCGTTGATGGTGACATTGGCGCCGCTGGGCTGGGAACGGATGAAAACGAGGCCGTCGGCGCGCTCCAGCTCCACCGTCGGCAGCACGATATTCTCGCCCGCAATGATCTCAACATCGTCCTGCCAGGCCTTGTGAGCCGCAAGCTTCATGGTAAGTTCGTGCTCACCTTCAAGGATCTCGGCCGTATAGGGGCTGGTGCCCAGCACCTGACCATCCACCATGATTTCCGCTCCCGGCGGATTGGTGCTGAAACTGACCTCGGCCCAGGCGGGGGACAGGGCGACCTCGAAATCACTGATCGCGCTGCGACCAGGAATGGTGACCTGCTGCGCGCTGTCCTGATAACGATCGGCCTGCACACTCAGGGTGTACTCCCCCGGGTCGATGGCCAGCTCCCGCAAGGGGCTGCGTCCCAGCTCCTGTCCGTTCAGCGACACCACGGCGCCACTGAGGTCACCGGTCGCCCCGGTCACGCTGATACTGACAATGCCCGGCAGTTCGCGCAGCGCAATGGGGAAATCCTGTGCCTGGGGCTCGCCCACCGTCAGAATCTGCTGCTCGTCGTAATACCCCTCGTTGCGAACCAGCACCTCGTAATTGCCCTCGCGCATCAGGTAGCGGTCGGCAAGCTGTACATGAAAGCCTGACAGCACTTCGATGCTGGCCGTTGCGGGTGTAACGGCGATGGACACGGACTTGGCGGTCAGCACGAACCAGCCGGACACACCGGCCAGCAGCAGGAAACCGGCGATCAGGAAATGCGGCCAGCGCAGTTTGATAAGCGCCCGTTTCTGGTTTGGATCAGGCGGGGAAAAATCAATGGGAACAATGGGATCGATGAATCCGTCACCGGCGCGAGACTCGCCATGTTCTGGTGTGTTCTGGGGCTTGTTATCCTGCATGAGTTCAGCGCCTGTTCACTGCCACAATTTCTTCCGTGCACGCGACCGTCACGGGGGCGCTGCGATTGTCGAAACCGACTTCAAACTCTGTGCGCACGTCCCGATACCCGGGGCGGGTGCCAACGGCCACGTATTTGCCCGGCTTCAGGGACACCACCTGCTGGCTGAACTTGCCCAGTACGCCGACCTGATAGAGCGTCACTTCCGTTACGTTGTCTGAGGTCAGCGTGACCTCCACCGGGACCTGCGCCCTGTTCAACACGTTTTCCAGCGAATCGAGCTGTCCCTGCAAACGCGGGCCAGCATCGGCGATATTGCGCCCGGTGTAGTAAATCTGTACCGCCTGCTCGTAGACAGCCGTATCGGACAGGCGCTCGGGCTGATCAATGGCACTCTGCAACAGACGATCGAGCTGCAGGCGCTTGCCGGCGTAGTCGCGCCCCTCAAGGGCAAACACCAGATTGGCGTCGATGGCCAGGGCCGCATCGTAGGCCTTTACCGCGTCTTCCCATTGCTCGGCCGTCACAAAGGCCTCGGCACTGCTGCGATTGGCATTAATCTGCGCCACCGCGAGCTGATCACGGGTCTGGGTGATGGCCTCCTCGGCCTGGGTGGAACCCGGGCGCATACGCAGCGCCTGCTCGAATTTGGCAATGGCCGCCTCGGAGTCTCCGGCCTGCAAGGCCGTGAAGCCCTCCGACATGACCGCCGTAAAAGCATTGTCGGCGATCTGGGTTCGCAGGTCCCGCACCAGGGTCTGCGCCCCGGCGTGAGCGCCATCCAGCGCCACGGCCTGCTGGGCACGGCTGAGCGCTTCATTGAGATTGCCGGCGGCTCGCAGATCCTCGGCCTCGTCCAGCAGGCCAAGTACCGGGCTCAGGGCCTGGGCACGCTTCAGCCCGGCCTGGGCGTCCGCATCACCGGGCTGCACGGCAAGCGCCAGCGTGAATTTGCTGGAAGCCGTCTCGGCGTCGCCGTTCTGCAGGGCCTGGCGGGCCTGTTGCATGGCGTCGGAATAGACTTTGGGAATCTGCCCCTGCAGCGCGGTCAGCCCGTCGTCTGCGGCGCGATAGCGGCGGGTTGCCTCATCAAAGGCCTGGGTGCGGTAGGCTTCATCTCCCTGGCGGGCGGCTTCCAGTGCCGCCTGGTAGCGAAGCTCTGCCCACTGGCTGACCGCCAGCCCTTCCAGCGCCTCCTGCTTCTCCAGCAGGCTGGCCAGGACTTCCTGGGCCTCCTGGCGAGCGCGGGCGCGTTGGGCTTCTTCAAAGGGGGAAACGCCGGTTGCAGGTGCGGTAGAGACCGGCGCAGCAATTTCGGCCACTTCGGGTTTGGGGGTGAAGGGCAATTCGTAGCGCTCCACCACCGAGGGCAGAACGAAAATCACGGCCAGCGCCAGCAGCCCAAGCACACCCATCATGGCCCATACCAGCATACCGGGCCCTTTGCGGGCGGGGGTGGAGCCTGCTCCGGAGGGTGTTGCAGAAGCCCAGGGCTGTGGTCCGGACCGATCGCTGTAATTCACTTCTTTTTCGCCCATAACTCCTGCCTTGGCATAACTTGAATCACCTCTTGCGAGGGTGCAGCCTCAGATGCCTCCCGTCTCTTCGTGATAAAGATCGACAAGTATCTCACGCCATTGTTTGTACTGTTCCTCAACGGTGCCCGTGAGCATGACCTGACGGTCATCCAGATCGATCATCTTCGGTGCCACTTCGGACTCCAGGGATTCCCCGAGTTCCTGCAGCGCCGCAATATGAATCTCTGCCTCTGCCCGCTTGTCGAAGCTGCTCTTGACCATGTAGGCACCTGCGCCCACACCCACCAGACTGCCGGTCTGCACTGCCGCATTATTGCTGGTAGCCGCAGCAATACCGCCGACAATGGCCGCGGTTCCCATCAGGAGACGACGGCGTGCGGAGGCTTCGACCTTCTCCAGATCCTCGGTGGCGATAAAGCTCTGCTCACGCCAGGAATCGTAGGGCACCCGCATCTGCCGGGCATAGTTGGCATAGTAATCCTGAACTGTGTCAACAAAGAGGTTGTCACGCTGCCGGATTTCACGAATACGGGCCAGTGAGGGGTCATTGTCAGCGGGCAGTCGAACCACTTCGGTAATACCGCGGTTGTTGACCCGCAGGTACTCGCCGAAAATCTCGGGGGCGAAGTTGCGGGCGAACTGCAGCTCCGACACGGCGCGGATATTGGCGATCTGGTTGCTCTTCAGATTGGCCTTGCGCCAGGCCAGCAGGTCATTGGCAATATTGTTGTAGATCACCTGGAACGGGTCGTTGGCCTGTCGCTGCGAGGCCTCGTAATTGAACTTGCTGATGTGTTCCTCGTATTCCTTGGTGTACCAGAGGCGCCCCGTGGAATCCCGCGCGGTGATCTTGATGATCATGCCTTCGCCGTCGGATTGCAGAATCTGGCCGTGCAGATACACATCCATGGTAGTGGTTTCATTGGGCAGTACCCGCACCACCCCCCAGTTGCCGGAGCGCTGCAGGGTTTCGGCGAGCATATAGGGGGCATAGCGCGCCTCTGCATTGCGGATTTCGGGGCTGACCCGCTCCTCTTCCTTGCGGCTAAGCTCGTCGATGCCCGGGTCGAACACGGTCACCCCGATATCCATGAGCAGGTCTTCCGACACTGGAGCGGTGTCCTGCACGATCTGCACGTACTGGGTCGACTTCACGGACGTAGTGGCGCATGCCACCAGGGTAGCCGCCATCAGGCCCAGCAATGTGGTTCTTACTGCTGAAATACCCATATCAATACCCATCAATTGCTTATGCCGGTGTATTTACGATATTCATCCCAGAGCTTCTCGCGCAGTTCCGGGTCAGGCTCATGCATGGCGGCTTCGCGCAGTTGGCGCGCCACAATGTCGTCGTCCCTGCCACTCGGAATATCTTCAGGCGGCGGGAAGGATTCCTGGGACTGCGCGGCAGTCGGGCCGCCGCCCACCCCTGGGGAACCCACGGTCGCATCCGTTGGCGAACCCCCGCCACGGCTGGAGATGATGATCGGGCCTGTGGGGCCACCACCGCCTCCCCCTGCATCGGAATCGCCCGGAATTTCAGTATTGCGCGCGGCATTGGCTTCCGCCTGGGCGCGCGCGCGCTCGGCCAGAATGACGCCATCAAATTCTTCGTAGCCACGATTGAGCTGCCCTTCAAGCACGGCGGCGCGCTCCTGTGCTGTCAGAGGCCCCGTGCCACTGTCCCCTATGCTGCCAGGCAGATTGTCGAGACTGTAATTGCCGGAAGATCCGCTTCCAGCCGCACCGCTGACCTGGCCACCGGCAGTATCACGACCGCCACCGCTCTGCGAACTGCTGCCCTGTGATCCGCTGTCCTGCCCGGAAGTACCAGGAAAACTGCCAAGCACGGCAGCGGCGGTGCTGCTGGCCGCACTGCCCTGGGTACCGGAGGTCCCCTGCGCGGTCTGGGCACCGGCACTGCTCTGACTGCCGGAACTGGAGGCGCTGCCACTGCTGCTGTCGCGGGCAGAGCCGGGAGACGAAGCCGAGGGGACGGAACTGTCCCGAGCACCACTGCTGGACGCGCTCGCCGTGCTGGAGGAAGCGCTGGACGACGATGACGACGAGCTGGACGTGGTGGCACTGGGAATCGAGGAGGAGCGCGACGAAGAGGAGGAACTCGACACGCTCGGGCTCGAAGAAGAACTTGAGCTGCTGGAGCTGGAGCTGGAGCTGGACGATGATGAACTGGATGGCATCGACGGCATGGAGCTCTGCGAGGACTGCTGTTGCGAAGTGGACTCACAGGCCGCCAGCGCGAGCGAAGCCATGCTTATCACGAGCAGTTTTCTGATCGGCGATTTCTTCATGGAGCTTACTTCCCGGCCTGCCGGCACACCCGGCAACGCCTCTGTCGGTTAAGGTCGCCGCCATAGGCGCGCGACATGTCTAGTATGTCTGTTAGACCGCTGAATCCAAAGATTTATTAATCTGTTTAATACCAGAAGCTGAATCTATAACGCTCAACTTCGGATTTGGTGGTCTCGCCGTCCACAATTTTTGGTCTGACCAGCGTGGAACGAACGGCGGAGATGACCTGAATGTCGGCGCGCTCGGCGTCGGCGGGCTCCATCGCCAGCACTTCAAAATTGCTCAGGCGCCCATACTGACTGACATCAAAGGCCAGATCGACATAACCCATGCGGGCCCCGGTATCGGGCCCGACGCCATAGGCTTCCTTGCGTTGTTCATCGAAGCTGGCGTAAGTGGGCAGAAAAGCAATCTCACCAAATACCTGAGGTAACAGTGCCTCGCCATTCGGCGCCGCTGCGAGCTGGTCGTACGCATCCTTGTACGTCTGCATCGCCGCCTGCCGTCGGTCGCGAATCAGATACCAGTCCCCCAGCTCTGCCATTGCCCGGGCCCGATTCATCAGATTGTCGTCGCTGGGCAGGCGTTCCGGGGCGTTGTAAAAATCGATGATTTCCTTCAGCGCCTGCTCCCCTCCGTTATCGCGCCCCTGTGGGTGGGTGGAGCCGCCGGCAAATTCCGACACCATCCTCAGATCAGGATTCATCCGGGTGCCTACATTGACGCCCTCCAGCGAAAAACGATCGAGCATATCTGCCGCTGCCGCAGTATCACGCAGCAGGGCGACGTAGCGCGGATCACGGGTACCGAAGTGGGCCCCCACAGACTGTGCGGCAGTTCTGTAGAGCATATAGGTCTGATACAGGCGCGGGCCGGGGTCCGCATCAACACCGCGATAGAAGGTGGCAATGTTCCAGCGCGCCAGTCGGCCAAACACGTCGATCATCCGGGGGTCGTCGATCCGGTACGCGCGGGTCTGCACGTAGAAGGCATACTGCTCGCGCTCATCGGCCTGCTGCCACTGCCCCAGGGCCATGTTGGCACGGACAATCTTCTGGATAAGGGGCACCTGGGTCGGGCTGAACAGACCGTTGTTGACACGGTTGATATGTACCGCCCGGTCAAAGATCTCGATGGACTTCTCGTAATGTCCCTGCGCCTGCAGCAACTCGCCCAGGCTGTTAAGTTCTTCGGCGATCTGCAGGCTCCAGGCGCCGCCCTGAATTTCCAGCTCTTCCACAATCTGGTCAAAGTTGTCGATATCTTCCAGGCGTTGCAGATAGGCCTGCTGCTCCGGCGACAGGTCTGCGTACACGCCATTGCCGTCGTCTTCCGAGCCGGACTGGGCCACCGCGAACTGCGCGCTCAGACTGCCAGTCTTGCCCTGCTCGATGCGCGCCAGGGGCACGGGGTGTTCAATATGGAGAATGTGGACGGGCTCCCGCGGAGCGTCCGGGGTATTTTCTGAGGTACTGACACTGTCGACGTCTGTCGCCGTGCTGTCGGGTGTGTTTTCCGGTTGTGCGTAACCCAAAGGTACGACACACAACAGGCTGGCGATGAGAAATGCGGTCTGTTTGCCTGGAAGTTTCACTGCTCGATCCCGAAGAGTGTTGTCTATAAACGTTTTCCGATAATGTTTTCCTGATTTACGTCTTCACCGGACGACTGGTTTACCCCCGTTTCCGTTCAGGGGCTGTGTAGTAATGTTGCTCTCCAGGGTCTTGCATCCGCGCCAGCCCCGATGTGTCTGCTTTGCAATCCGGGCCACCTGCCCTACACTCGCACATCGTAAACATGGCGTCATCATGCTCGACACCATTCTTATACACCCGGGCAGGCGCACTGTAAACACAGCCTCAAGCCCCCGCGTCCGGGGAAATACCCCGTTTTCTTCCGCCAGAGCCCATAGCAATGCCAGAACTGCCCGAAGTTGAAACAACCCGCCTTGGAATTCAGAACCACATCGTGGGACAGCGCGTTGCCCGGGTACTCGTGCGCGAGCCACGACTGCGCTGGCCGGTTCCCGCTGCGCTCGCACAAGAGCTGACCGGACGCCGCTTTGAACGCATTTCGCGACGCGGAAAATATTTGTTGCTATCGGCTGGCGATGCCTGCCTGCTTGTTCACCTGGGCATGTCCGGCAGCCTGCGCATCACGCGCGCGGACGAACCGCCCCTGAAACACGATCACGTCGATATCTGCCTGGAGAACGGCGTCACTCTTCGTTATTCAGACCCTCGTCGTTTCGGTTGCATGCTCTGGCTCAAGGAAGACCCCGCCACACATCCTCTGCTGGCCCATCTTGGGCCGGAGCCGCTGACCGACGCCTTCAGCGAAGACTATCTGTACGCCCTGTCGCGCGGGCGCCGCAGCCCGGTGAAGGCCTTCATTATGGACAGCGGCATTGTCGTGGGTGTCGGCAACATCTACGCCAACGAAGCCCTGTTCATGGCGGGAATTCGCCCCGATCGCGCGGCGGGACGCATTTCCCGCCAACGCTATGCGCGACTGGTGGAATGCATCAAGACCGTGCTGGGTCGCGCCATCGCGCAGGGCGGCACCACCCTGAGAGACTTCGTGGGCGGTGACGGCAAACCGGGCTATTTCAAGCAGTCATTGCTGGTGTACGGGCGGGCGGGAGAAGCCTGCCGAACCTGCGGCAATACGCTGCAGGAACTGCGGATGGCACAGCGCAGCAGCGTCTTCTGCAAGCACTGTCAGAGCTGATCGGGAAGAAGAACCTAGCGGCCGGCATGCTCCTTCAGCATGGCTGCGGCGACCACCGGGTGCACAAACTTGGAGATGTCCCCTCCGTAGGAGGCGATCTCGCGCACCAGCGTGGAGGAAATATAGGAAAGATGTTCCGCAGGCGCGAGGAAAACGGTCTCGATCTTCGGCTCCAGCACCCGGTTCATCCCCACGAGCTGGAATTCGTATTCAAAGTCCGCCACGGTGCGCAGACCGCGCAGAATGATGTTGGCACCCCGCTGCTTCACAAACTCCGTCAACAGGGTATCGAAGGCACAGACTTCCACATTGGGCAGATGACGCAACACTTCGGACGCCAGATCCACCCGCACCTGGGTTGCCAGATCCGTGGTCTTCTGCCGGTTGATGCCTACCGCCACAATGATGTGATCAAAGAGGCGCGAAGCCCGTTCCACCAGGTCGGTATGACCGTTGGTGATCGGGTTGAAGGTGCCCGGATATACCGCGATTTTCATTGCTTGTCCCCATGGCCTGCGGCGCTGAAAGGGTGTTGATCGTCTCGCCAGGGGCGCGCCCTGAGGCCGCGAGTCACTGGAGTCGCGGCCATTCTAATCAATGCGCCACCCCACCTCAATGCGCGCGGCCTGCGCCCCGGCAAGCAGAGGCCGAATTGATTCCAGAATCTGCGTTTCCAGCCAGCCGGGCTGGTCGGCACTGGTAAAACCCACGTGGCCGCCGCTGTCGGTAAGATGCCATCGGACGCAATCCGGCAGACTGTCCGCCGGCGGCAGCGACCCGCGCGGAATGATGGGGTCGTTGGCGCTCTGTATGAGCGTCACAGGATGCCTGATTTGTGCGAGTGTGGACCCGCTGCTGCAACGCGCGTAGTAGTCCGGCGCGCCACTGAATCCGTGCAGCGGCGCCGTGACCTGATCGTCGAATTCCCACAAGCTGCGCAGCCTGCGCAAATCCCCCAGCGACTCCAGGCGCTGCAGCTCCTCCTGCCTGTCAGCGCACTGACGGAAGGCCTCGCGCTTGCGTGCCACATCCGCAATGAGCTGGCGCCGGAAGTAGTGTCCGTACAGGCGGCTGATGCCACGATTCATCGCCTCGGAGCACACTGCCAGCGCAAAGGGCGTCGACACCGCGACAGCGCCGAGCACACCCTCCCTGTCGCCCACCTCCGCCAGCCACTTGAGCAGCACATTGGCGCCCAGCGAATAGCCGACCCCGATAAGCGGGCGTTTGTTCTGCTCTGCCCGCAGAGCCTGAAACACCGCCTCCACATCCTCCGTGCAGCCGGAATGGTAGGCCCGCGCCCGGCGATTCATCTCTCCGCTGCACCCCCGAAAATTCATGGCCACGCTGCTCAGGCCAATGGCCTGCAGTTGGCGCTGCAAGGCCACTATATACGGAGAGTCGGAGGAGCCGCACAGGCCGTGCAGCAGCAGGATCAGGGGGGCGTTGTGCGCGTCCGTGTCGGTCTCTACCCAGTCCAGATCGAGGAAGTCACCGTCAAGCAACTCAAGGCGCTGACGCCTTCTCGGCAGCGCCGCGCAGGGAACAAAGCGGCGCCACAGCGTCTGGGTATGGGCATCGGGCAGCCACCAGGGCGAGCGAAACGCCGCAGCGGGTGCGCCTGTCACGGAGCACTCCCCGGCGCCTGACGTTCAAACAGGTGGAACTGCACCTTGCCCGCGCGCTTGGACTTGCGCTGCAGCCAGTTCGCAGGCAGCGCCGGCAAGGGGGTGTCCGTGGAGGATTCGACATACAGCAGCGCATGCTCCTGCAACAGCCCACTCGCCTCCAGGGCGTTGGCACTGCGCTCCAGCAGGTCTGATGCAAAGGGGGGGTCTATGAATACGATGTCGAATTTCTGGTTGCCGGGCCTTTCCTTCCTGGCCAGCCAGGTCAGGGAGTCCTCGCATACCGTGCTGTGATCGCTGGCCTTCAACAGGGAAAGATTGTGCCGTATTGCCTGCAGGGCAAGCGGAGATTTTTCCACGAAACAGACATGCCGGGCACCACGGGACAGCGCTTCCATGCCGCAGGCGCCGCTGCCCGCAAACAGGTCGAGGCAGGCGGCTCGGGGCAGGGGTTCCTGCAGCCAGTTGAACAGGGTTTCGCGCACACGGTCCGCCGTCGGTCGCAGCCCGTCCACGTCCGGGAACTGCAGTTTGCGGCTGCGCCATTGTCCGCCGATGATGCGCAGGCTGTTGCCTGGCCTGGCTCTGCTGGATTTCATGACTGCTGTTGCTTCCCGGGAGTGACGTCGGCGATGGCTTCTGATGTTCTGCAAACGCCGGAAATGTTAGCATAGCCCGCTTCGTCAGCGCCCCGGAAGAATTGTATCCATGTTCAGTTTCATCAAGAAAAAGCCCGCAGACGCCGCGCAGACACCCGGCACGGAAGGGGCAGCTCCCGATACACCAGCGGCCGAGGAGAGCAAACCCGAGGCCGTCAGCCTGTTCGCCCGCCTCAGACAGGGGCTTAGCAGGACACGCAGTGCCCTGAGCGATTCCCTCAGCACCCTGATTCTGGGCCGCAAGACAATTGATGAAGATCTGCTGGAAGAAATCGAGACCCAATTGCTGTCCTCGGACCTCGGCCTGGCCGCGACCGACCACATTATCCAGGGGCTCACCCAGAAACTGGGACGCAAACAGCTTGCAGACCCGCAGGCATTGCTCGGCAGCCTGAAGGACGAGCTGACAGCCCTGCTCACCCCCTGCGATGTGCCCCTAGTCATCGATAGCAGCCGCAAGCCCTATGTCATTCTCGTCGTGGGCGTCAACGGCGCGGGCAAGACCACGACCATCGGCAAGCTCGCCAAACGTCTGCAGCAAGAGGGGCACTCCCTGATGCTTGCGGCCGGGGACACCTTCCGTGCCGCCGCCGTGGAGCAGCTCAAGGTCTGGGGAGAACGCAACCAGGTGCCAGTGATTGCCCAGCAAACCGGCTCCGACAGTGCCTCCGTCATCTTCGACGCCTACCAGTCCGCCAAAGCCAGGGGCGTGGATGTTCTGATCGCCGACACAGCAGGCCGCCTGCACAACAAGGACAACCTGATGCAGGAGCTGGAAAAAATCGTGCGCGTCCTGCGCAAGCTGGATGCATCGCTGCCCCACGAGACTCTGCTGGTGCTGGACTCCACCACCGGGCAGAACTCGCTCAACCAGGCCCGCAGCTTCCACAAGGCAGTGCAGGTCACCGGCATTGCCCTGACCAAGCTGGACGGCACCGCCAAGGGTGGCATGGTGTTCGCGATCGCCAAGGAGATGGGTCTGCCGATCCGCTTTATCGGGGTCGGCGAAAAGGTGGACGACCTGCGCCCCTTCGAGGCCCGCCAGTTCGTGGATGCCCTGTTTGCCGAATAGCGCGCTCTCTCTTTCGCCCAGAGGCCTGCCATGATCAAGTTCGACAATGTCAGCAAACGCTACCCTGGGGGGCATCAGGCCCTTGACCAGGTGAACTTTGAGCTCAACGCCGGAGAAATGGCATTTCTGACCGGGCGCTCCGGCGCGGGCAAGAGCACCCTGCTGAAGCTCATCATGCTGATGGAGAAGGCCAGTCAGGGGCAGATTTTCGTCAACGGCAAGAACCTCGGGCGTATGCCTGCCGACCGCATTCCCTTCTATCGCCGCCGCATCGGGGTGGTGTTTCAGGATCACCAGCTCCTGTTCGACCGCAATGTCTTCGAGAATGTCGCCCTGCCCCTGCAAATTGAAGGCTATCCCAGGCACGAGGCCGACCGCCGCGTTCGCGCCGCCCTGGACAAGGTGGGCCTGCTGAAGAAAGAGAAGATGATGCCCATTACCCTCTCCGGAGGTGAACAGCAGCGCATCGGCATCGCCCGCGCCGTCGTCAACCGTCCGCAGATACTGCTCGCAGACGAACCCACGGGAAATCTGGACCCGGAGCTGGCGGCAGAGATCATGCAGTTGTTCGAGCAGTTCAATCAGGTGGGCGTCAGCCTGCTGATTGCCAGCCACGACCTCTCCCTGATTACCCGCCTGCGTCACCGGGTACTGACCCTGGACAAGGGCCGCCTGATCCGGGATGCAGACTCCGGGGTGCCCGGCGCAGCCGGGCAGGAGCATTGAGATGAGCGCCCCACGTCGCCAGGGAGCCAGGGAAAGCCGCGTCAGTGCCCGCGGGGCACTGCTGTCACGCTGGCAACAGCATGTGCAAACGGCTGCTGACAGCCTTGAGAAGCTGCGGCGAAGCCCCGGCAATGCACTGATGACCATTGCGGTGATTGGCATCGCCCTGCTGCTCCCCTGCGCCCTGTTCGTGTCCGTGGACAACCTCAGCCGCCTGGGCGGCAATATGGGCGGGGCCAGCCAGATAAGCGTGTATCTGCAACAGGATGTCACTGATTCCGAGGCCCTGGAAATAAGTGAGCAGTTACTTACTCGGCGGGATATTGACGCTGTGCGCTATATTTCCGCAGAGGAGGCCGCCCGGGAATTCGCGGCCACTTCCGGCCTGGGCGATGTGATTGCGGCCCTGGACAGCAACCCATTGCCTGGCGCTCTTGTGATTACACCCAGCGACGTCAGCACGAGCCTGAGCAGCTCCCTGGTCTCCGATCTGGAATCCCTGCGCGGCGTGGACAGCGTGCAACTCGACCTGGCCTGGGTCGAGCGCCTGCAGGCCTTCCTCGGGCTGGCCCGGCGGGCCTCGACAGGGTTGATGGGCATTCTGGCGATCGCCGTTCTGTTCGTGGTGGGCAACACCATCCGCCTGGCCATTGAAAACCGGCGCGCCGAGATCGTGGTCATCAAACTGGTGGGTGGCACCAACGCCTATGTCGCGCGCCCCTTCCTCTATACAGGGGCCTACTATGGTTTTGCCGGTGGCGTCTTCGCCTGGACGCTGCTGGCGGCAATCCTGCTGGCCCTGGGTGGACCTGCCACGGAGCTGCTGCGCCTCTATGGCAGTGAATACAGCATTCGCGGGCTGGGAGCCACTGGCAGCCTCCTGCTGTTGGTCGGCAGCACCCTGCTGGGTTGGCTCGGCGCCTGGATGTCCGTGCGCCAGCACCTCTCTGCAATAGAACCACGTTAATACAGGTCTTATTAGCGATTGAAAAAGTATATGGACGCCATCAGAAGAATTGATTGGCACCTCACGTAAAAGAAGGTCAGAGTAAGACTTGAAAGGGCAAATGAGCGCCCCCATTAAAGCCCGGACCTGCAAATACAAGGCCCCGGCACCCCAGGGCGATTCATAGCCAGGACGAAAGAAGCAGTGCTAGAATGGCTGCCAGACGGTTGGAAAGGGCGACAGCGTGCGTGATGCGGCGCTTGTCAGGAACTGTCAACGAGCAAGACTTGAGAGTAAAAGGCTGATTATGAGTAGCGGAAAAAGTTTACAGGTTATGGGCCCCATTGTTCCGGGTCGTGATTTGACGGCTTACATCGCGTCAGTAAACAGTATTGCTGTCCTGACTCCGGAGCAGGAGCGGGAATTGGCCAACCAGTATTTCTACGAGAACAACGTGGACGCTGCGCGCCAACTGGTGCTCGCGCATCTGCGCTTTGTGGTGCATCTGGCGAAAAGCTACGCCGGTTATGGCCTGTCCCAGGCTGACCTGATCCAGGAAGGCAACGTGGGCCTGATGAAGGCTGTGAAGCGCTTCAACCCGGAAGTCGGTGTGCGTCTGGTGTCCTTCGCGGTGCACTGGATCAAGGCCGAAATGCACGAGTTCATCCTGCGCAACTGGCGCATCGTGAAAATCGCCACCACCAAGGCCCAGCGCAAACTGTTCTTCAATCTGCGCAGCTCCAAGAAGACCCTGGGCTGGCTGAGCAATGACGAAGCCGAAGCCATGGCCAGTGATCTGGGCGTGGACGCCAAGACCGTCCGCCAGATGGAAGGCCGCATGAGCGCCTTCGACATGGCCTTTGATGCCGACCCCGAGGCCGACGACGATCTGGCCTACCGGTCTCCCGCCTACTATCTGGAGGACGACTCCTCCGATATGGCTGCCACCATTGAGGCAGAAGAGTGGGAAGACAACAAGAATGACAGCCTGTACATGGCAATGGACGGGCTGGACGAACGCAGCAAGGACATCATCGTCAGCCGCTGGCTGAGCGACGAGAAGGCGACTCTGCACGAGCTGGCCGCCAAGTACAACGTCTCTGCCGAGCGCATTCGTCAACTTGAGAAGAATGCCATGGAAAAGGTCAAAACCCTGATCCAGGCCTGAACATTCTTCGCAGAGAAGAAGCCGCTGAGAGCAAACCCTTGGCGGCTTTTTTATTTGTGCATGGCACACACGACAAGAAGCACTTGCCGACAGGAGAGCACCCATGAATCATTTGTTTCTGGTACTGGCCGGAATCAACGGCTTCATCGCCGTGTCCCTGGGGGCATTCGCCGCTCATGGCCTCAAGAATGCCCTGAGCCCTGATCTGCTCGCCACTTTCCAGACCGGTGTGCAATACCACATGTATCACGCGCTGGCCCTGCTCGGTGTCGGCGTGCTCTCCCTGCACTTCCCGAACCAGGCACTGCTGAAGACTTCCGGTTACCTGTTTATGGCGGGCATCGTGCTGTTCTCCGGCAGCCTGTACGTACTGGCCCTCAGTGGCATCCGCTGGCTCGGTGCCATCACGCCGCTGGGCGGGGTGGCCTTCCTTGCCGGCTGGGCTCTGCTGGCCTGGTCCATGCTGCGCGCCTGAGGACACCATGCAGATTCACGTGAACGGAGAAGCCATGCAGTTGCCGGACGGTGCCACCCTGATGGACCTGCTGGCTGCGCTCAAACTGCTGGACGCCCGTGTGGCGGTAGAGCTGAACCAGGAAATCGTGCCGCGCAGTCGGCACACGGAACAGGGCCTGCAGGACCAGGACCAGATCGAGATTGTGCACGCCATCGGTGGCGGCTGACGCACGTATGCGACACCGCAGGTATTGAAACAGAAGGACAACCATGAACTCCCATGACACCCCCCTGAACATCGCTGGCCGCGACTATCAGTCCCGGCTCATCGTCGGCAGCGGCAAATACGCCAGCTTTCAGCAGAACCTCGACGCCCTGGTCGCCAGCGGCGCCGAGATGATTACCGTGGCCATCCGCCGCGTGAACCTCGGCCAGAACAAGGACGAGCCGAGCCTGCTGGAGGTGATCTCGCCCGAGAAATACACCATTCTGCCCAACACCGCAGGCTGCTATAACGCCGCGGATGCCGTGCGCACGTGTCGCATGGCACGGGAGCTGCTGGACGGACACAAACTGGTGAAGCTGGAAGTTCTGGGCGACCAGAAGACCCTGTACCCGAACGTCACCGAAACCCTGATTGCCGCAGAAGAGCTGGTCAAGGACGGCTTCGACGTCATGGTCTACACCAGCGACGATCCCCTGATTGCCAAACGCCTGGAAGAGATCGGCTGTGTTGCTGTCATGCCCCTGGGCGCGCCCATCGGCTCCGGTCTCGGCATCCGCAACCCCTACAACATCCGCATGATCCTGGAAAACGCCAAAGTGCCCATCATCGTGGACGCGGGCGTGGGCACCGCGTCCGACGCCGCCATTGCCATGGAACTGGGCTGCGACGGGGTTCTCATGAATACCGCCATCGCAGAAGCAAAAAACCCGGTGTTGATGGCCTCCGCCATGAAGCAGGCCGTTGCCGCAGGTCGCGAAGCCTGGCTGGCGGGCCGCATGCCACGACGCCTGTACGCCAGTGCGTCCTCTCCCATTGACGGCACTTTCTTCTGATTCGACGGACCCAGCACACAATATGACCGACATGCCCCCCGCGCCGGAGCAAGAGACTCCCGCGTTTCACCGCACCATCCGCAGCTATGTCATCCGCGGAGGCCGCCTTACCCCATCCCAGCAGCACGCGCTGGAAACCCTGTGGCCCGTTTACGGCCTGGAGCCGGACAAACCCCTGAACCCCGCCCAGGTCTTCGGACGCCAGGCACCGCTGGTCATGGAGATCGGCTTTGGCATGGGCGACTCCCTGCTGGCGATGGCGAAAGCCCACCCGGAGACGGACTTCATCGGTGTCGAGGTTCACCGCCCCGGCGTTGGCCGCCTCCTGCACGAAATCGAAGCAAACCAGCTCCGGAACCTGCGCCTCTACTGCCATGACGCCAAGGAAGTGCTGCGCGACTGCATCGCCGATGGCACCCTGAGCGGCATCCAGATTTTCTTTCCCGACCCCTGGCACAAGAAGAAGCACCACAAGCGCCGTCTCGTACAGGGTGGCTTTGTTGAAGAGATGCGACCGAAGCTTGCCATTGGGGGCAGGCTGCATATGGCTACCGACTGGGTGCCCTATGCCGAACACATGATGGAAGTCATGAATGCTGCCACCCACTATCGCAATGCGGCTGGCCCGGGGCAGTATTCTCTCGACACCGGTCGCCCGCTGACCAAGTTCGAGAAACGCGGCCACCGCCTCGGCCATGCGGTCCACGACCTGGTGTTCATCCGCGAGTCCTGATCCTCCCGACCCGACGTTTCATGACTTTGCCCTGAAAGCTGGGTATGCTCTGGGGACGCCTATTGGGCTCCGGGGGGAATCATGACGCGTGTGCGGGGATATTTTCGTTCGCTGAACACTGTGCTGCTGGCTCTGCTGGGCCTGTCTGCCGCCCATGTCATACCCCTTCATGCCGCCGAGAATCCCGGCCTGCCCCGCACCATCGCCTGGTCTGCCTACCCCACCGGAACCGGCGGCTACAGCCAGGCCGTCGCCATCGGCAGCATTCTGCGCCGCGAATACGGCGTAAACCTGCGTGTGATTCCCGGCCGCAATGACGTCTCTCGCCTGGCCACCCTGCTGGCCGGTCGTGTGCACTTCTCCGCCGGCGGCTCCGAGGCTGTCTACGCGCAGGAAGGCGTGCTCAACTTCGCCGCCCGCACCTGGGGGCCTCAACCCCTGCGCGCCCTGATGTCGAACTATTCCGACAGTTGCTCCTTCACCGTGGCGACCGCCGCCGATGCCAATATCCGCTCGATCGAGGATGTGCGCGGCAAGCGCGTGACCTGGGTGCAGGGTTCCCCCTCGCTGAACAACGCCCTGGCTGCGCTGCTGGCCTACGGCAATCTGACCTGGAACGATGTCGAGCGCGTCGAGGTCGGTGGGTATAACGCCTCTATCGAGGCCGTCATCAATAACCGCGCCGACGTGGTGGGCGGTGCCTGCAACTCCCCGCCCTTTCTGCGCCTGGAGGCGTCCCCGCGCGGGCTTCACTTCATCAGCTTCCCCCATGACAACACCGAGGCCGTGCAGCGTACACGCTCCCTGCTGCCCTGGTACGTGACCCATATTGCCACCGAGGGCCCCACCATTCCGCCGGAGGGAATTGAGGTATTTACCTCTGCCTATCCACTGCTGGTGGGCATGGACAGCGCCGACGACACCCTCGTCTACAACATGGTCAAGGTGATGCACGAACACTTCAATGAGTACAAGGACGCCGCCCCGGGTGCTGGCGGCTGGTTGATCTCGCGACAGAAGTTCGAGTCCGCCTTCATTCCCTATCACCCCGCTGCCATCCGTTATTTCAGGGAAATCGGTGTGTGGACCGATGCCGCCGAGGCGACGCAACAAGCCAATCTGTATCGTCAGCAGGTTCTGCATGAAGCCTGGCTCGCCTATCGCGAACATGCACCGGAAGACCCGCGCGAATTCTCCGCCGGCTGGCTGAAGGCACGGGAACAGGCACTGGCGGAAAAGGGTCTACTGACACTGGCCGAGAACATCTGACATCGACCCAACCGGGATCGCCCCAGAGAGCATTCTGATGAACGTTGATCTGAACCAAGTCGAAGACAACGAAACGCCCGCCCTCAGTCGTTACCGGGAGCTGAGTCCGCGCTGGCGAAGCGTCATGGCTCTGCTCACCACAGCCGCCACCCTGCTGGCAATCAATCAGATCTTCGGTCTGGATTTCCTGGTGGGCTACACCCTGCTCGACAGCCGTTACCTTTACCTCATCACCGGCATCATGCTCATCATGGTGTTCATCACCTTCCCGGCCACTCCGCACAGCCGGGAATCCGTGCCCTGGTACGACCTGCTCATCATGGCCACCATCGCCCTCATCTTCGGCTACTTCGCCTGGCAGGCGGAACGCATCGTGCTGGAAGCCTGGGAGTTCGTGGCGCCCCCCGTCGGCATCGTGCTCGCCCTGATTACCTGGCCAATCATTCTGGAGGGGGGGCGACGCGCCGGAGGCGTGCCCATTTTTCTCATCGTCACCGTGCTCTCGCTCTACCCGACCTACTCTCATCTGCTGCCGGACGTGGTGGCAGGCATTGGCCTTCCCCTCGACGACGTGGCGATCTTTCATGTGCTGGGGGAAGAGAGTCTGTTTGGTCTGCCCATGCAGGCTTTTGCCCTGCTGGTGTTCGGCTTCCTGCTGTTCGGCGTATCACTGCAGTACACCGGGGGCGGCCCGTTCTTTATTCACTTTGCCTTTGCGCTGCTGGGACATATGCGTGGCGGGCCGGCCAAGGTGGCCATTTTTTCCAGCGGCCTGCTCGGGTCCATGAGCGGTGGGCCGGTCACCAATGTGCTGACCACCGGGCCGCTGACCATTCCGGCGATGCGCCGCACCGGCTTCAGCCGTCACTACGCCGCTGGCGTGGAGGCCTGCGCCTCCACGGGCGGCGTGCTGATGCCACCGATCATGGGGGCTACGGCGTTCGTGATGGCCAGTTTCATCGGCGTCAGCTATGTCACCGTCGCAGTGACCGCAATCGTCCCCTCGCTGCTGTATTTCTTCGGGCTGTTCGTTCAGATTGACGCCTACGCGGCTAAACACGAGCTGAAAGGCCTGCCGAAAGAGGAGCTGCCCCGGGTAGGCCAGGTCATGCGTGAGGGCTGGTACTTCCTGGCGGTGTTTTTCCTGCTGCTGTGGATGCTGGTCTATCTGCAGCAGGAGGCAACGGCACCCTTCTATGCCACGGCCCTGCTGCTGATCATCAATCAGTTCACGCCGCACAAACTGAGCTGGAACGGTTTTCTGCAACTGGTCGCGGCCACCGGCCGCCTGATGGCGGAGCTGGCGGGTATTCTCGCCGCCATCGGCCTGATCGTCGGTGCCCTGGCCGTCACCGGCATGGCGGGAACACTCGCCAATGACCTGGTCTATCTCGCAGGAGACAATGTGGTGGTGCTGTTGATCATGGGCGCGGTGACCAGCTTCGTGCTCGGTATCGGCATGACGGTGACGGCGGCCTATATTTTCCTGGCCATCATTCTCGCCCCGGCGCTCATCAACGCCGGCCTGAACCCGCTGGCCTCGCACATGTTCATCATGTACTGGGGCATGCTGAGCTTCATCACGCCGCCGGTGGCCCTTTCCGCCTTCGCCGCTGCCTCCGTTGCCCAGGCCTCGCCCATGCGGGTGGGCTTGGAGTCGATGCGCCTGGGCGCCATCATCTACTTCATTCCCTTCTTCTTTGTGTTCAACCCGGCAATGCTGCTGCAGGGTACGGCAGCGGAAATTCTGCCGGTGCTGGTGACCGCCGTGATTGGTGTCACCCTGGTCTCCGGGGCGCTGCAGGGATACCTGATAGGATTTGGTTCACTCGGGGCCGGTGTGCCCGGCATTTTGATCCGGGGGCTGATCGCAGTCGGTGGGCTGGTCTTTGCGGTTCCCGGTGGCGGTTTGCTGGGATTGAGCCAGCTCTGGCTGGCAGTCGTCGCCTGCGGGCTCAGCGCCTGCGGGATCGGCCTGGCACTTCTGCAGCGACGCTCGGCAACCACTGCCTGAAACGAGGCGCGGGAGCACTCAGAGCCAGAGCCGGTGTTCGTGCTTGCGCAGCCATTTGACGTAGGTGCGGTAGTCGGGGCAGACCGAGGCCACCAGTGCCCAGAACTGCGCGGAATGATTCATGACCCGCAGATGACTGACCTCATGGCAGATCATGTAGTCCACAATGGCATCGGGTGCCAGCATGATCAGCCAGTTGAACTGGATACGTCCGCTTGACGTGCAGTGGCCCCATTTGGTTTTGGTCTTGCGAAACACGACCTCCCGAAGCTTGTCGCCGACGCCGAGATAGTCTGCCAGTGCCCGGGTTCGTGCCGGCAGTACAGCCTGGGCCTGTGCCAGCAGGCAACGCTGCAGCGCCCGGCCTGGCCCGGCACCCGATGGGTCGCGGCAGAAGAGCACAAATTCGGATTCCGTGGTTTCGATGGACTCTCGTGTCGCGCGCAGCAGGCGCACGCGCAGGGTACGTCCCTTGTAGAAGATGGAACCGCCATCGCTCAGATCAAGACGCTGCGCATCCTGCTGCGCCTTCCTGTTGAGCTGCCGCTGAATCCATTCCCGATGGCTGTCGACAAAGCGACCTATCTCCCGCTCACTGACGAAGAGCGGCGCACGCACCTCCACCTTTTCGTGACGGACATGAATCACCATGGTCTTGCGCCGGCTGCGCACTACCTGATACTCCACCACTGGCGTCGTCGCCACTTTCGCGGCGGCGTCCTGCGGATGCGCGGTCAGCGCTTTTGGGGGCTGGTTTGAATGTGTCATGAATTGACGCATAATACGCAAAACCTGAATCGGCAGAAACCTCCACGCGGATACACCGTCTTCTTTTCACTCCCGGTCGACAACCTCTTTCCGGGATCGACACTATGAACAAGCCATCACAAGACCGCATTTATTCCAGCGTACAACCACGTTCGGACTTCGTGTTCGACGACCGGGTTGCCGAAGTCTTTACCGACATGATCAACCGCTCGGTGCCAGGTTATGCGACGATCATTTCCATGATCGGTGTGCTGGCCGACCGCTACTGCACGCACGGCTCCTGCGTTTATGATCTTGGTTGCTCACTGGGTGGCGCGGCGATGTCCATGGCGCACCATATCCATCACCACGACTATCAGCTCATCGCCGTGGACAACTCCCCCGCCATGATCGATCGCTTCCAGGCGGCACTGAATTCCTCGCCGCCCCCCCTGCCCATCACACTGCAATGTGCCGACCTGTGCGAGACCGAGATTCGGGACGCCTCCGTCGTCGTGCTGAACTTCACCCTGCAGTTCATTGCCCCGGAACGCCGGGAGGCGCTGATGCAGCGTATCTGCCAGGGCATGCGCCCGGGGGGCATTCTGATTCTCTCCGAGAAAATCAGGCTGCCGGACATGGCGATGAATGAGCTGCTGATCGATATGTACCACCAGTTCAAACAGGTGCAGGGTTACTCTGAACTGGAGATCAGCCAGAAACGTTCCGCGCTGGAGAACGTGCTGATTCCGGAAACCCTGGAGTCGCACAAGTCCCGCCTGCTCGCCGCCGGTTTCCGGACAGCAGACACCTGGTTCCAGTGCTTCAATTTTGCCTCGATGATTGCCATTAAATAATGCTTCCCATTGCCTACGCCAACTTTCCGGGGCTTGTCGCCTCCTCGCCGCTTGAGCCCCTGCTGCGTTTCAGCCGTGCCGACTGGTTCGGCAGCCGCAATAACGGTGACTACCCGAAGTGGCGCGATGCATTGCAGGCGATGCCGGAACTGGCGCCCGGGAGTATCGATCTGCTCAATGCCGTGCGCATAGGCAGTCGCACCGACTGCTCGCCCGAACAGCAGCAACAGCTCCGACGCGCACTGGAGGTCATGATTCCCTGGCGCAAAGGACCGTTCTCCCTGTTTGGTGTGGATATCGACACCGAATGGCGTTCGGACTGGAAATGGGATCGTTTGCGGGAGCACATCAGCCCGCTGCAGGGGCGTACCATTCTGGATGTAGGCAGCGGCAATGGTTACCACTGCTTCCGGATGGCGGGCGCAGGGGCGCGCCTGGCTGTCGGTGTGGACACCCAGCTCGCCTACGCCATGCAGTTCCAGGCCGTGAAACGCTATGTGCCGGACGCCCCGGTCTTTGTGCTGCCGAACACCTTCGAATCCCTGCTCGATTCCCTGGGCGAGGAGCCGGAGTCATTTGATACCGTATTCTCCATGGGGGTGCTCTATCACCGCCGCTCTCCCATAGATCACCTGCTGCAACTGAAGAGCTGTCTGCGCCCCGGCGGCGAACTTGTACTGGAAACCCTGATTGTGGATGGCGCGGAAGGCTATGCCCTGACCCCTCACGACCGTTACAGCCGCATGCCCAATGTGTGGTTCCTGCCGTCCTGCGATACCGCCGTGAACTGGCTGCAGCGCTGCGGTTATACCAATCCCCGCGTTGTCGACGTCAACGTCACATCACTTCAGGAACAGCGTACGACGGACTGGATGCGCTTCCAGTCTCTTGTGGATTGCCTTGATCCGGACGACCATTCCCGAACCGTAGAGGGTCTTCCAGCGCCAAAACGTGCCGTTTTCGTTGCCACCAAACCCTGACAGCCGGGGCGCGAAAAAGAGCAAAGGTGCCCCGGCTCGTTTTAATTGGCGACTGGAATAAGCAGTTCAGAAACGCGGCCTCTCCCCCTAAATCCCCGGATCGGCACACCCAGGAAGGGTGATTTCCCACCTCATACGCCCTATTGCGGGTCAATCGCCCCATGCTTGAGCATTTTGGTTGACGGGCCAGTTGATTTCAGTTATCACTATGGGCCGAAGTAGGGTCATCTCTAACTCGATTACCAGTTGCATAATAATTCAAAAAATAGAAACCGGGAAAATAAAAATGGCCAGACCATTACGAATAGAATACCCAGACGCGTTCTACCATGTCTCCAACGTTGGCTTGGACAAGCAGCGGATCTTCCCCTCCCCAAAGTACTATGAAGCCTTCCTGTCAGGCTTGGAAGAGACCTGCTTCCGTCTGAACGTGGAAGTGCATGCCTACTGCCTGCTCAAGGACCAGTACCATCTGCTGATCAAGACCCCCGAGGCCAACCTCAGCCGCTTTATGCGCCAGGTGGACGGGCTCTATACCCAGCACTACCAGCGCCTGCGCAAGGCGGACGGCTCCCTGTTCAAGGGCCGCTACAAGGCTGTACTGGTACAGGCAGACAAGTACCTGTTGCCCCTGGCACGCTACATCCATCTGGGTGTACGCAAGGGCGACCTGGAAAAATGGGAATGGTCCAGCTACCCCGCCTACATCAACAAGGCCAAGGCGCCGGCCTGGCTGAACCGCGACGGCGTGCTCGGGCAGATTGGCGGCACAGGGGCCAAACGTACCAAGGCCCTGGCCGCCTACACCGAACAGGGCGTGGACGAAGAACTTGCCCATTTCTATGGCAAGAAGAACCTCTCCTCCATCATGGGGGACGACAAGTTCAAGAAATTCGCCCAGGGCAAACGCAGTGCTTCCAAGGTGCGGGGAGTCTCCCGTGGCGCACATGCGAAATGGCGGCCGTCCTGCAAGCAGATCATCAGTGCCGTGGCGGCACAGTTCAAGGTCAGCGAGGACAGCATCTACACGGCGGCCCGCGGACCGGGCTCCAAGAATGTCCCCCGCTGGGTGGCCATGTATCTGTGTCAGGAACTTTCTGCCGTGACGCTGCAGGCGATTGCGAAGCTGTTCAAGCTCAAGCGCTACGGCACCGTGTCCACGACTGTCGGCAAGCTCAAGAAGGAGTTTGTCAGTGATCCGAAGCTGCTGGCGACGACCAATCGCCTGATGAAATCCCTGAGCAAGGAAAAGTAAGCACGGGTTTCAGACCAATAAAAACGCCGCCTTCCGGAGTTCCGGAAGGCGGCGTTTTTCATTCGGGCGAACGAGTCGAAGCGTAATCAGTGCGGTTCGGGCCAAAGCCCGGGCCATTACTTGATCTTGGCTTCCTTGTAGATCACATGCTTGCGAACAACGGGATCAAACTTTTTGATCTCCATTTTGTCCGGCATGGTTCGCTTGTTCTTGTCTGTCGTGTAGAAATGTCCGGTATCAGCCGTGGACACCAGTTTGATTTTATCGCGCATTGCTGCTCACCACCTGGATCAGGATTGTGTTGGTTTAGATTTTCACGCCATCGGCGCGCAGGGTGGACAGTACGGCGTCGATGCCATTCTTGTCGATGATGCGCATGCCTTTAGCCGACACCTTCAGTTTCACGAAACGGTTCTCAGACTCTACCCAGAAACGGTGAGTGTGGATGTTCGGTGAAAAACGGCGTCGGGTCTTGTTGTGTGCGTGAGAAACATTATTGCCTGTAATCGGTTTCTTACCGGTTACCATACATACGTTAGCCATTGCCTTGCCTCGTTACAGAACCCGAATTCTCTGGAAAAACCGGCTCTTGGCGGGCTTTTCCGGATCAATGCTGCTGTCTTGCCAAAAAAAGAGCTGCGTTTTATACCAAAACGGCCCTCCAATAGCAACAAAAAACCCGCTTCCTACATCAAGCCGCGTTCGGCGAAACTGACCGCCTCGTTACGCCCGACCACGATATGGTCCAGCACCCGCACATCGATGGTGTTCAGCGCCGCCGTCAGCCGCCGGGTGATGGCGATGTCCGCCTGGCTGGGTTCGGCAATGCCGGAAGGGTGGTTATGGGCGAAGATGACAGCCGCTGCATTGTGCCGCAGACAGCGTTTGACGACCTCCCGGGGGTAGACTGCGGCGCCATCGATCGTGCCGCTGAACAGCTCCTCCAGCTTCACCACGCGGTGCTGATTGTCCAGATACAGGCAGGCAAACACCTCGTGTTCATAGTGCCGCAGCCGGGCCCGCAGGTACTGCCGTGTCAGCTCCGAGCTGGTCAGCGCGTCGCTGTCCGCCAATTGCTCATGCAGGTGCCGACGCGACAGCTCCAGCATGGCCTGCATCTGGATATAGGCCACCTGACCGAGGCCCCGGCACTGACAGAACTCTTCCATTGAGGCGGTCAGCACCCCGTTCAGGCTGTGAAAACGGGCCAGCAGACCCCGCGCCAGATCCAGGGCGCTGTTGCCCCGCCCCCCGGCACGCACCACCACCGCCAGCAACTCGGCGTCAGACAGGGACGCAGCCCCTTCCGACAGCAGTTTCTCCCTGGGGCGCTCGCCCGCCGGCCATTCCTTGATGCTCATCCCTGCCTCTCCTGACATTGCCTGCTACGCTATTGAGCGTAGCAAAGGACGCCGGAACTGACCGCGGGCAGCAAATTGAATCCCTGCCCCCTTGCTGCTAGTCTTGGGCACCTGTTTCGCTGCCGGAGCCCGGCTCACTACCTCCATGTCCACTCTCAGCAATCGACGCATCCTGCTTGGCATTACCGGTGGCATCGCCGCCTACAAGAGCGCAGAACTGACCCGCCTGCTGGTCAAGGCGGGTGCCGAGGTGCGCGTGGTCATGACCCAGGCGGCAACCGAGTTCATCACGCCGCTGACCCTGCAGGCCCTGTCCGGCAATCGCGTCCACACCACCCTGCTGGACCCGGAGGCAGAGGCCGGCATGGGGCACATCGAACTCGCGCGCTGGCCCGACCTGGTGCTGGTGGCACCTGCCAGCGCCAACTTCATGGCCCGCCTTGCCGAGGGCAAGGCCGATGACATCCTGACGACCCTGGTGCTGGCGACCAAGGCGCCCATCGCAATTGCACCCGCCATGAACCAGGCCATGTGGTCCAACCCTGCCACCCAGGCCAATCTGGACACCCTGCGCCAGCGCGGGCTGCAGATCTTCGGCCCAGGCAGCGGCGAGCAGGCCTGTGGCGATGTCGGACTGGGCCGCATGCTGGAACCCGGCGAACTTCTGGGCCTCAGCGAAGGCCTCTTCGACAAGCGTCTGCTCTCGGGTCTGCGCCTGGTGATTACGGCAGGGCCAACCCAGGAAGCCATCGACCCGGTGCGCTACATCAGCAACCACAGCTCCGGCAAGATGGGCTATGCCCTGGCTGCCGAAGCCGCCGCAGCCGGTGCCCATGTCACGCTGATCAGCGGACCCGTTGCCCTGGCGACTCCGGAGCGCGTGAGGCGCGTGGAGGTGGTGAGTGCCGACGACATGCTGCAGGCCTGCCTCGCGCATGTGCCCACCTGCGATATTTTCATTGGCGTTGCCGCCGTGGCGGACTACCGCCCGCAGCAGGTGGCGGAGCAGAAAATCAAGAAGGCCGAGGACACCCTGTCACTGACGCTGGTGAAGAATCCGGACATCATCAGCACCATTGCCGCGCTGGAACAGCGCCCCTTCACCGTCGGCTTTGCCGCCGAGACGATCGATGTTACAAAGCACGGCGCCGAGAAGTTGCAGCGCAAGAAGCTGGACCTGCTGTTCGCCAACGATGCCCGCGAGACTCTGGGCAGCGACAGCATCACTGCCACCGCGCTGTGGGCGGACGGCTCACAGGCCCTGGGACCCGCCTCCAAACGCACCGTTGCCGGGCAGATGCTGAACCTCATCCGCCAGCACTACGACCTGGCGGGCAAGGCCTCCTGAGCCAAACCCCTCTTACCCCTCCCATTTAGGCGTAGCCAAGGGACGGGAGAGTGTTGGATACTCCGGTTCAGAATCGAACAAAACAAGAATCTGCTCCATGACTTACGTGCCTGCCTCAAGCTCTGTCTCCCTGCCTGCTGCCATCTTTCGCGCCTACGATATTCGGGGCATCGTCGATCACGACCTGACCCCGGCCAGCATTGAGCTGATTGGCCGATCCCTGGCGACCCTGGCGCTGGAGGCGGGGGACACCACCCTGTTGTTCGGCTGCGATGCGCGGCTGTCCAGCCCCGTGCTGAAGGGGCCTCTGCTGAGGGGCGTGCTGTCCACCGGAATGAACGTGGTGGACCTCGGGGTGATCCCCACTCCCCTGCTGTATTTCGTCGCCCACAATTCACCCTGGCAGTCCGGCCTGATGCTGACCGCCAGCCACAACCCCGCCGACTACAACGGCATCAAGATCCTCCATCGGCGCAGTTGCCTGACACCGGAGCAGATTCAGCAGATCCGGCTGCGGGCCGAACAGGCCGATTTCGCCCGCGGGCAGGGACAACTGGAAACCCGGGATTTCATTCCCGACTACCTGGCGCGCCTGCAGCAGGACATCCATCTCGCCCGCCCCCTGAAGGTGGTTGTGGACTGCGCCAATGCGGTGACCTCCCTGCTCGCGCCGCGTCTCTTCGAGGCTCTGGGCTGTGAGGTAACCCCCTTGTTCTGCGAGCTCGATGGCCGGTTTCCGAACCATCACCCGGACCCCACGGTGGCAGAGAACCTGGAAACCCTGATCGCCCGCGTACGGGCGGACGGTGCCGACCTCGGAGTGGCTTTTGATGGCGATGGCGACCGTGTGGTAATGGTGACCAATGCCGGCAGCGTGATCGACACCGATCGCCTGCTGATGCTGTTCGTGCCCGCCATTGTGGCGCAATACAAGCACCCCAAAGTGGTCTACGACGTCAAATGCAGCACTTTGCTGGCGCCCTTGATCCGGCAGCATGGCGGCATCCCGGTCATGAGCCGCAGCGGCCACTCCTTCATGAAACAGAGCATGCACGAGAGTGGGGCCGTGATCGGTGCAGAGTTTTCCGCCCACGTGTTCATCAAGGACCGCTGGTATGGCTACGACGATGGCGTGTACGCCGCCGCCCGCTTTCTGGAGTTGATCAGCGGGCAAACGGAGTCGGCCGAAGCCCTGCTGCAGAACCTCCCCCGCAGCATTGTCACCCCGGAACTTCGCATCGAGGTAAGTGAGGACCGAAAATTTCAGCTCATGGAGCGCATCAAGACCCTGGCAAACTTTCCCCAGGGACAACTCAACGTGCTGGACGGGGTGCGGGTGGATTTCGCTGACGGCTGGGGCCTGATTCGCGCCTCCAACACCACGCCGGCGCTGCTGCTGCGTTTCGAGGCGCAGAGTCGCAAATCCCTGCAGACCATACAGGCGCTGTTCAGGGATCTGCTGATGCAGGTCGACAACCGGCTCGAACTGAATTTCTGAGACACGCTCCAGAGACCCGCAGCGGATGAAAAAACCTGCTCAGCCTGTATACTTTGCGCCATTACTTGAACAGGCACGCACCGCGAGCGTGCCCGGTAACCCACTGACCAAGGACCGACTGGATCGCTTATGCCACTAGACTTCGCAGCCGCCAAGAACATCGCCAACGTCCTGACCGAGGCGCTTCCCTACATTCAGAAATTCACCGGCAGCACCATCGTCGTGAAGTACGGCGGCAATGCCATGACGGACGAAGTGCTGAAGAACAGCTTCGCACGCGACATCGTGCTGATGAAGCTGGTCGGCATGAACCCTGTCGTGGTACACGGCGGCGGCCCGCAGATCGGCTCCCTGCTGACCAAGCTGGACATCCAGTCCGAGTTCATCGACGGCATCCGTGTCACCGACAGCAAAACCATGGACGTCGTGGAAATGGTGCTGGGCGGTCTGGTGAACAAAGAGATCGTGGCGCTGCTGAACAAGAACCAGGGCAAGGCCATTGGCATCACCGGCAAGGACGGCAACCTGATTCAGGCGAAGAAACTGCTGAAGAAGAGCCTGGTCGACAGCAAGATGCTTGACATGGGCCAGGTCGGCAGCATCGAGAAGATCAACCGCGAAGTGCTCGATACCCTCAAGAACAGCAACTTCATTCCGGTGATCGCCCCCATCGGCACCGATCGCACAGGTGCCACGTACAATATTAATGCCGACACCGTTGCCGGTGAGATCGCCAAGGTCCTCGGTGCCGAGAAACTGATGCTGCTGACCAATATCGCCGGCGTCATGGACAAGGAAGGCAAGGTCGTCACCGGGCTCACTACCGCACAGGTAGATGACATGATTGCCGACGGCACCATTCACGGCGGCATGCTGCCAAAGATCGAGTGCGCCCTGGATGCAGTCAACAGTGGTGTGCGCAGCGCGCACATCATTGACGGCCGTGTGGAACACGCCGTATTGCTGGAAATTTTCACTAACACCGGTGTTGGCACGCTAATCAGCAACTCCCGCAGCAGCGACGGCGAGTAAACCTCCGCAACACCACAAGGAAGACCGATGACCATGGCGTCAGAACACAAGATTTCACGCAAGGAACACATTCTTCAGAGCCTCGCCCGGATGCTGGAATCCGGGCCGGGCGAGCGCATCACCACCGCTGCCCTGGCACGCGAAGTCGGCGTCTCGGAAGCGGCGCTGTACCGTCATTTCCCCAGCAAGGCAAAGATGTTCGAGGGGCTGATCGTTTTCATTGAGGAAACATTGTTCACGCGCATCACCCGCATTCTGGAAGAAGAACCGGGCGCCGAGAAACGCTGCGAAAAAATTCTGTTCCTGGTGCTGACCTTTGCCGAGAAGAACCCCGGCATGACCCGATTGATGACGGGCGACGCCCTGGCAGGCGAGACCGAAAGGCTGCGTGTACGCATCAGTCAATTATTCGATCGCCTGGAGGCACAGATCAAACAGATTCTGCGCGAAGCACAGATTCGCGAGAACCTGCGCTGCGTGGTGTCACCCAGCATTCTGTCGAATCTGCTGATGTCCAGCGCGGAAGGTCGTTTGATGCAGTTTGTGCGCAGCGAGTTCAAGAAGCCGCCGACTGCCCAGTGGCCTGAGCAGTGGCAGTATCTCTCACGCGGCATGCTGGAGCCCTTCGGCAACCAGCCCTGAGCACCTTATCCGTTGAGCACGGATACCAGCGCGAATCGCTGGTTCTGAATCAGGTCTGCATTGTCGGTTCCGTAACCGATATAGAGATTGATTCGTCCCAGCGCACTGGTGTCCATTCCCTGCAGAATGGTCAAGGACTGCGTCGCAGCAAGCACCCCCCGCGAGAACGCCGGAAAGCCGCTTGAGACACCGTTGGTCTGCGCCACCCAGGTGCTGCCGTTGTTGAAATAGAGCGCCCCGCCCTCCGCTTCCGCCGCCACATAAATGTCCACCGTGCGCCCGACGTCCGCCGTGGCGGCGGTCAGGTCACACACCACCGTTGGCATCTGGGCACTGCCCTCGTTGCGCCCGGTGGCGGCAAACTGGCGATAGGTGGTGGAGGCCGGCAAACCGCTCAGCCCGATCACCACTTCCGCCTGCACACTGCCATCGCTGCGGGTGCTCAGCAATGCCTCCACCGCCTGGCTGGCGCCACGGTAGATGGAATCGTTGCTGTTGCGGGTATCGCGTGTTCCCCGACTGGCGTAGAGCGCCTTCTGGTAGATCGTGTCCGTGAAGCTGTCGTCGAAGAAGATCTGCGACGTGAAGTTGTAGGTGCGATTGCCGGAGGCGTCATAGACCCGTGCACGCAGGTGAATATGCGTGGCCCGCCCACGGTACCAGCCCGGATAGATCGTCGTGAAGGACACCTTGCCGTCGTTGTTGGTGACCTGGTAGCCACGCAGGAAGGTCTGGCCTATGGTGCTGCCCTGACCCTGACCGTTGGCATCGGAATATTCCCCGGCCGCGTCGCAGTGCCAGATGTCGATCTGCACGCTGGACGCGCTGTTGGAACCGCAAACCTGGCCGTTATTGTCGTACACCAGAATGTCCAGGCTCATGGGCACGCCATTGAGGACGGAGCTGCGGGTGGTCCCGGTGGTGATATCGCTGCGGTCCAGTTTCTCGTCCACCCAGTACGGGCCTTCGGTCATCTGTGGCGCCAGAATACAACTGGCGCTTGCCGCCAATGCCTGACGGGAACCGGCAAACAGCCCGGTGCCCGCCAGGGGCAGCAGGGCAAGTGCCTTGAGATGCTGGCGCCGGGAACGGGAAACAGGTGCCAGAGCGGACGGGAATTGGGGGGGATTTGCGTGTGTCATGAAAACTCCTGGGCGTATGTGACGAACACTGCCTACAACGCACGGGAGCGCCCCGGGTTTACCGGGAGCGAATCAGTCCTGCACGCCGTACTCTTCCCGATAGCGGCGCACAGCCTCAAGATTCTGGCGCAGCGCCGGGTCATCCTGCTGCTCCAGATACTCGATAATCTGTGCCAGGGTGATGATGCTGATGACCGGCACCGAATACTGCTGCCGGATTTCCTGAATGGCAGACAGGGTGCCGGTACCGCGCTCCTGCCGGTCCAGTGCCACCACAATCCCGGCGACCTGCGCACCAACGGTGTCAAACAGGGCCATGACCTCGCGTACGGCGGTACCGGCGGTAATCACATCGTCAACGATCAGGGCTCGTCCCTGTAGCGGCGCACCAACCGTCAGGCCGCCTTCGCCGTGATCCTTGGCTTCCTTGCGGTTGAAACAGTAGGGTTTGTCGATGTTGTGGTGATTGGCGAGCGCGGCAGCGGTGACCGAGACCAGGGGAATGCCCTTGTAGGCAGGGCCAAAGAGCAGGTCGTACTCGACATCTGCCGCCGCCACGGCCGCCGCATAGGTGCGCCCGATAAAATCCAGTGCCTTGCCGGTATTGAACAGGCCGGCATTGAAGAAGTACGGACTGGTGCGACCGGACTTCAGCGTGAAGCTGCCGAAGCGCAGGATGTCGTGTTCGATGACGAAGTCGATAAATGCCTTCTGGAATGCCTGCATCGGGGTTCTCCTGTCGATATCAGATGCCAAGGGCCTCGCGCTGCTTCGTCAGCAGCTCGGCAATGCCCTTCTGCGCCAGCGCAATCATGGCCTGGAGCTGTTCGCTGTCGAAATCGTCTTCCTCACCCGTCCCCTGCAACTCGATGAAGCGCAGCCGCTCTGTCATCACCACGTTCATGTCGGTCTCGGCGCTGGAGTCTTCCGCGTAATCCAGATCAAGCACGGGTACGCCCTTGTAGATGCCAACGGACACCGAGGCAATCAGTTGCTTCATCGGGTTTTCCTTCACGCGACCGTTCTTGATCAGCACGCCAATGGCGTCGTGCAGAGCGACGCAGGCGCCGGTGATGGACGCCGTGCGGGTACCGCCGTCGGCCTGAATCACGTCGCAATCGATCTTGATGGTGTGCTCACCCAGTTTCTTCATGTCCATGGCGGCGCGCAGGGAGCGCCCGATCAAGCGGGAAATCTCCATGGTACGGCCCCCCTGTTTGCCGCGCACAGACTCGCGATCCATGCGGGTGCCGGTGGAGCGTGGCAGCATGCCGTACTCTGCGGTCACCCAGCCACTGCCCTGCCCCTTCAGGAAGCGCGGCACCGATTCTTCCACCGTGGCGGTGCAGATCACCCGGGTATCGCCAAACTCCACCAGCACGGAGCCTTCGGCGTGTTTGGTGAAATGACGGGTGATGCGGATGTCGCGGAGCTGATCGGGGGAGCGTTTGCTGGGTCTGATGGAGTCTTGCATAGGGCCTCTGTGGGGTTCGGTAAGGTGTCGATTTGATTTGACCGGCGATTATCCTTGATCTGTCCAGTGATGGCGAGCCGAATGCGAGGCACAAAGCCATTCGAGATCCACAGAACCGTAGGAGCCAGCCCTGCTGCTGATTGGGACTGGACCCAAAGGAATCATCGCCAGCAGGGCTGGCTCCTGCGCGGGGATTGATCCATGTCCCTGCCCCGCAGGCGATATTGGAGTAAAATACCGCCAACTACCGCCCAGCTCTCTATCGGAAGCTGCAGCAATGATCGACGTTTGATACAAGGGTTTTGATATGGTGCTTAGTATGACCGCTTTCGCAAGAAAGCAGAGCCACTGCGGACCGGCAGTGCTCATCTGGGAAATTCGTTCCGTCAACCACCGCTATCTCGAATCCGGGCTGCGCCTGCCAGAGGCACTGCGCACGCTGGAATCGTCCGTACGCGACACGCTGCGCAAGCGTCTGGCACGCGGCAAGGTGGATTGCCAGTTGCGCATCGAGACCGAGGACAAGCAGGACAACAGCCTGCAGATCAACGCCGACATGGTGACCCGCCTCAACAATGCCAGTGGCGAGATTCTGCACCTGGTAGGCGGCGGCAATCCGCTCTCCGTCATGGAAATCCTCAAATGGCCCGGCGTGCTGCAGGAATCCGCTGCGCTGCCCGACGATCTGGAAGCCCAGGCGCTGGCACTGTTCAACGAGACCCTGGACGATCTGATTGAAGCCCGCAAGCGCGAGGGTCACGAGCTGTTCGGTTTCATCAGCAAACGCATCGCCGCCGTGCGCGAGATTGTCGGCAATGTGCGTACGTTGATGCCGGAAATTCTCGCCCGTCAGCAGCAGGCCCTCAAGGATCGTCTGGACGCCTTGAAAGTGGAGCTGGAGCCCACACGTCTGGAGCAGGAGATCGTGATTTTCGCGCAGAAATGCGATATCGATGAGGAGCTGGACCGGCTGGAATCCCACCTCAACGAGGTGGAGCGGGTGCTGGGCCTGCGCGAACCCGCCGGGCGCCGCCTCGATTTCCTGATGCAGGAACTGAACCGCGAGGCCAACACCCTGTCCTCCAAGTCCATCGTCGCCGAGACCACGCTGAACGCGGTGGACCTGAAGGTACTGATCGAGCAGATGCGGGAACAGATTCAGAATATTGAATGAGGCATTAAATACGCCACTAGGCACCAATAGCAGCAATCAGGAGGCCAGGATGCTGACGTTTACCGTACCCGACATGAGCTGTGGACACTGTGTGAAGGCGATCACCAACGCCATCACAGCCCTGGATGCAGGCGCAAAGGTGACAACCGATCTGGAGACCAAGGTGGTCACTGTGGATACCACCGCCGAGCAGGCCGCCATCGCGGCGGCGCTCACGGAAGAGGGTTATCCTCCGGCCTGATGCCTACTGCCGCATCTCGGCGATGAAGCGATCGGACTCGGAGATGGCCTGCTGCATGGCATCGATGAGACGATCCACGTCGGTGTTGATGTTGTCGAGCTCGCCACGCAAAGAGGCAATCGCGCGGGCATTGAGGTTGTGCTTGAGATACAGCACATTGTCGCGCAGGCTGTTCAGCACCGGGTCCAGCGTTGCTTCTGCACGGTGCATGGCACCAATGAGCCGGGTATAACGGGCGCGGGTGTCCCGCAATTGCTGCTCACTGTCCCGGCGCAGGCTCTGGTTGGTGTACAGCTCCAGCTCGTCGGTCCACTCATCGAACAGTGCATCGGCCACGGATTCCACCGCACGAATACGGTCACGAATATTATCGGCGGCATCTTCACTGGCCTCAAACTCCGTGTTCAGCCGCTCGTAGATTTCCTCCAGCTCGCCGCCGTTGAAATTCACCACGCTGCGAAACTGTTCCAGGGCGTCACGAAACTGCTGCTGACCTTCCTGCTGCGCACTCTGGGCTTCTCCGATACGGTCCACCAGGATGTCGCGCTTGTGCACGCCGAACTGCTCCATGGTGCCGTAGTAAGCAGACTCACAGGCGCTCAGTCCCAGCAGCGCCAGTCCCAGCAGAACCATTCTGATCGCCATCAGTCTTTCTCCTGTATTGCCTTCACAATGCGGTCGGTACGCTTGTCTGCCAGATGCCCGTTCACCACCAGCAGAGCATGAATGACACCCGGCACCCAGAACAGCAGGGTCAGGAAAATATTGAGCACACCCTGGAGGGGCTTCCCACAAAGGAAAACAGCCAGCGGCGGCAGGAAAATAGCAATGATGTAACGCATGTTGATACTCCTTCAGACAGACTCTTTGCTGGAGCCCGGGTTGACCTGGTTCCACCGGATGGCCCGGTTTCGCCAGTGCTCTTCTATCGCTTGTACAAAATCCTTGTTGACCAGTTTTGCTCTCGCCGCATTCCAGTCCGTCACATCCGCTCGCAGCACAATGCCTTCGACCGGACCGGCGCGGTAGCGGCTGTTCGCCCGTGCCAGCAATGCGGTCAGTGCCTGCTGATCAAAACGCCCCCGCGTGAGCTCGGGCACCACGGTAAATCCCAGCTTCTGCGCCAACGCATTGCGCCGCTCGATGCTCCAGAACCTGCCCGTGTCGCGATCATAAACATCAAACAGTAGAAACCAGTCTGGCAGAGTCGCATAGTCCAGTGAGTGCTGGGCCGCACACCACTCGCCAAACAGAATCAGCGACGGAGTCAGCTCGCTGCGCAGAATATACTCGTGCTGACCGATCCAGGAGCCCAGGCGCGAGAACTGACCCGCGTAGGGTCGCTCCAGGTAGCTGCCCCGGTTCTGCAGTTGCAGCTCACCCGCCTCGTTCAGCGAAATGCCCAGATTGGCGCCATCCAGTTTTTCCTCCACCACCAGTTCGTGGGACAGCAGCTCATTCAGCTCGTGCGCCATCAGCACCTTGTCCCCCCGGGGCTCGCCCTCGCCCAACCACAGCAGATGACTGGTATGGGGGAAACGAAAGAACTCAGTCATGGTGGTGCTCCGTGTGACGGCGGTGCATTTTCTCCTCGTGCTTGGCGCGGGACCACGCCTCGATCACCGGCTCCAGCACCAGTCCGGTCTGGATCAGGTCTGCCTCCCAGTCCAGCCAGTCGGTGTCGCCCGCGAAGGCGATGGCACTGCTGCCCGGCAGCTTCAGTGCCTCCAGCGCCGCCGCCAGCATCTTGCGGTCTGCCAGGTCTTTGACCACCTCGTCGAGCGGCTGCGGCACGATGCCGTCGCCGTTGTCGTCGTAGGCAACCGGCACCAGGTCCACCTCACTGCGGCTGATCTTGTTCATCACCACCTGAATGCCATAGTCATTGAAGTCCAGTTTGTGATGATATTCCGCATTGATGCCTCCCGCCACGTCCAGCACCAGGCGCGAGCGGCTCTGCTCAAACGCCACCAGCCAGTCGCAGATCTGCTGCAACAGGGCCGGGTCCTGCGGCGTCACCTCGCGGTGGTGGGGCAGTTGCACACCATTGGCAGCCGCGTGCACGGCGCTGGCGCCGATCAGGATATTGGTATCGATGACATAGCGATCTTTCAAGGCAGTCATTGTATGGCCCTCCGGTGGCCACGTTCGGGATTATAATGTGCCCGGCGCTTCAGCGCTCCCCGGGATTTAACCCGGAAACCTGTTCCGAACGAGAAACCAGCATCTTGAGCCAGACACACCCGAATCCCCTGCCAATCGACGCCGTGCTTCCGTCCCTGACAGATGCCCTGTCCCGGCATTCCCGCTGCCTGCTGGTGGCCCAGCCGGGCGCGGGCAAGACCACGCGGGCGCCTCTGGCCATTCTCGAGCATTTTCCCGCCAGCGCCGGGCGCTGGCTATTGCTGGAGCCGCGTCGGGTCGCAGCCCGTCTGGCGGCGGGCTATCTCGCAGACTCCCTCGGTGAGAGTGTCGGTGCAACCGTCGGCTACCGGGTGCGCGGGGAATCCCGGGTAAGTGCCGATACGCGGCTGGAGGTGCTGACCCAGGGCATTCTGACCCGCATGCTGCAGGACGACCCGTCTCTGGAGGGCGTGGCCGGCATCCTTTTCGACGAATTTCATGAGCGCGCGCTGGATGCCGATCTGGGCCTGGCCCTCAGCCTGGACGTGCAGCAGGGCCTGCGGGACGACCTGAAATTACTGGTGATGTCCGCGACACTGGATGTGGACGCCCTGCTTCGGCTGCTCGGGCATGACACTCCCGTCATCGACTGCCCTGGCCGCGCGTGGCCCGTGACGACCCATTACCGAAGCTGCCCATTGCGCGAGCGGGATGAACAGCACCAGACCCGCGTCGTCCTCGAAGCCCTGGCGGAGCAGGACGGCGACCTCCTTGTGTTTCTGCCCGGGCAGGCCGAGATTCGTCGCCTGCATCGGGAGTTGCAGCCTCGCCTGAGCGCAGACATCGAGCTGTGCGAGCTGCACGGACGGCTTCCCCTCGCACAACAGCAGGCAGTGCTGCGTCCCTCCGGCAGCAGGCGCCGCATCATCCTGTCTACCGCTGTCGCTGAATCCAGCGTTACCGTGCCGGGGGTTCGTGTGGTCGTGGACTGCGGCTGGGAGCGCGTGCCCGTATTCAAGCCGCGCTCCGGCATGAGTGCTCTGGAAACCCGCCGCGTCAATCGCGCCAGTGCCGACCAGCGCCGCGGGCGGGCAGGTCGGGAGGCGGCCGGTACCTGCTACCGCCTGTGGGCAGAAGAGCAGATGCTGGCGGCCCATCGCGAACCCGAGATTGCCCAGACCGACCTCTCGGTGCTGGCCTTCGAGCTGATGCGCTGGGGCGTCAGTGACCCCAGGACTCTGCCCTGGGTAACGCCTCCTCCGACCGCCGCCTTCGAGGCAGGCCTGACCCTGCTGGACACCCTGGGGCTGACGCAGGCAGGCGGTGGCTTCTCTGCGCTGGGACGTCGCTGCGCCCGCTGGCCGACACACCCGCGCCTGGCAGCCCTTCTGGAGCAGGCGAGGGAGAGCGGCAGCGAGAGCCTGGCCTGCTGGATCGTGGCATGGCTTGAAGACCCCACGCCCGTCGCCAATATCGATCTCGAACATCTATTCTCTGCCTGCCTCACCGACGCTCGCGGCGAAAGGGCAAGTGGCGCCTGGCGTCAGAATGCCCGGCAGTGGGCACAGCGTCTGGGCTGCCCGCTGGACGTGCCGGATCTGAAGGCCCTGCCTGCTCTGCTTGCCACCGCGTTCCCCGACCGCGTCGCGCAGAATCTGCAGCAGACCGATGAGCGCGACCGTGCCCGTTTCAAACTGGTCGGCGGCAACCAGGTTCTGCTCGACTCGCGCCACCCACTTGCCAAGCAGGGTTATCTGATTGCGGTGGAGCTGGACGGCGACAACACTGGCGCCCGTCTCTATCACGCCACGGCAATGCCAGCGTCCCTGCTGGAAACGCTGTTCCCGCAAACCCGTGAATGGTGCGAGCGGGTACGCTGGGACGCAGACACGGGGCGCCTTGTCGGTGAAGAACAGCGGGTTCTCGGGGAGCTGGTGCTGGCGCGCAGGCCATTGGCAAAGCTGTCCCCGGAGGTTCTGAGGGCCGGACTGATTCAGGGACTGCGACAGCGAGGGAGCTTTGCCTGGAGTGAGGAGGACCGGCAGACTCTGGGACGCCTGCGGCTGCTGCGACAACACCTGGGAAGCGCCTGGCCCGAGGTAACGGAGGCCATGCTGCTGGACACGCTCGAACACTGGCTCGCCCCTCACCTGGACGGCCTGAGCCGACTGGAGCAGGTGGACGCCCTGCCACTGGGCCGGTTCCTGCTGGAATCCCTGGACTGGCCCGCGCAGCAGGAGGCACTGAAGTTGGCGCCCACTCACCTGCAGGTGCCCAGCGGCAGCCGCATCCAGATCGATTACAGCGGCGAAGAGCCCGTGCTGGCGGTGAAGCTGCAGGAACTCTTCGGACAGACGGCAACCCCCACGGTTGTGGACGGACGCGTGCCGCTGCTGATCCATCTGCTGTCCCCCGCGAGACGCCCGGTGCAGGTCACGCGGGATCTGGCGGGCTTCTGGGCGAACTCCTATTTCGAGGTGCGCAAAGAATTGAAGGGCCGCTACCCGCGCCACCCCTGGCCCGACAATCCCCTGCAGGCCGAGGCCACCGCCCGGGCCAAAAAACGGGGCACCTGAGGCCGCGCGTGGGCGCCCGGGAAGATGCTATAGTGTGCGGCGGAATCTGTTTCGGAATCGATGCATTATGGCCAAAGGCACCCTTTACACCATTTCGGCGCCGTCGGGCGCAGGCAAAACCAGCCTCGTGAATGCCCTGCTGAAGGACGGCGACCCACTGCTGTGCGTGTCCGTCTCCCACACCACCCGGGCCATGCGCCCCGGGGAAGAGGATGGCGTGAACTACCACTTCGTCAGCAAGGACGCCTTCCTGGCGATGCGTGCTGACGACGCCTTTCTGGAATCTGCCGAGGTCTTCGGCAATTTCTACGGCACGTCACGGGACTGGGTGCAGCAGCAACTGGACAAGGGCGTGGACGTGATTCTGGAGATCGACTGGCAGGGCGCGGAGCAGGTGCGCGATCGCATCAGCCCGCAGAAAAGCATTTTCATCCTGCCCCCCTCCCTGGAGAGCCTGCTGGAACGCCTGACCAACCGTGCCCAGGACGACGACGAGACCATCGCGCGCCGCATGCGGCAGGCACGCGACGAGATATCTCACTACAGCGCGGCGGACTACCTCGTCATCAACGAACAGTTCGACACGGCACTGGCCGATTTGCGGGCGATCATTCGGGCATCACGTCTGGAGCGCCCCCAGCAACACGAGAACAACGCCACTTTATTGCGTGCATTGCTGGAAAGCGCTTGAATCTGCCCGCAAAAGCCTATAAATAAAGGCTTAAGGATAGAATCCATTGGGAATCCCGGCGCAGTTTTAGTAGAATCGTCGCCCCTCTCAACCCTAGTGTTTAGAAAACAGGTGTTTTTATGGCCCGTATTACCGTCGAAGACTGTTTGGACAAGGTGGACAATCGCTTCCAACTGGTCATGATTTCCAGCAAGCGTGCCCGTCAGATTCAGACAGGTGGCAAGGATCCGCTGGTTCCCATCGACAATGACAAACCCACGGTTATCGCCCTGCGCGAAATCGCCGAAGGCCTGGTGGATGCGAGCATTCTGACCGCCCGCAACACGGCTCCGGTGGTGATGCTGTCGCGCGATGAGCTGAAGACTCCGCCCCCTCAGATCAACGACGGCGACGACGACGACTCATTCGGCGAAGACCTCTGATTGAGGAAGGAGTCGGCTTGTGTCCACAATCGACTCGCTAGCTACCAACCTCTCCGAATACCTGGAGAGCGATCAGATCAATCTTGTCCGCCGCGCCTACTACTACGCGGAACAGGCCCATGACGGCCAGTTCCGCCGCAGTGGCGACCCCTATGTGACGCACCCGCTGGCCGTGGCCGGCATCCTCAGTGAAATGCACATGGACCCCCAGTCCCTGGTGGCCGCCATGCTGCATGACGTGATTGAAGACACCGGCATCAGCAAGGCCGCCGTGAAGAGCCAGTTTGGCGACGCCATCGCCGAGATGGTAGACGGCGTCAGCAAACTCAACAAGATCACCTTCAGCAGTCACGCCGAAGCCCAGGCCGAGAACTTCCAGAAGATGGCCCTGGCCATGGCCAAGGACATCCGCGTGATTCTCGTGAAGCTGGCGGATCGTCTGCACAATATGCGCACGCTGGACGTGCTCAGCCCCGAGAAACGCCGCCGCGTGGCCCGCGAGACCCTGGACATCTACGCCCCCATCGCCAACCGCCTGGGCATGAACTCCGTGCGCATCGAGTTCGAGGAGCTGGGCTTCGAGGCGCTCTACCCCATGCGCTCGCGCCGCATCAATGCGGCGGTCAAGAGCATCCGCGGCAACCGCAAGGAAATCGTCAAGCAGATTCAGGGTGCCCTGGAGGCCTGCCTGGAGCGCGAAGGCATGCCCGGCCGCATCTTCGGCCGCGAGAAGCACCTGTACAGCATCTACGAGAAGATGCGCACCAAGCGCAAGTCCTTCTCCGAGATCATGGACGTGTATGCCTTCCGCATCGTGGTGGACAAGGTGGACACCTGCTACCGCGTCCTCGGCGCCGTGCACAATCTCTACAAGCCCGTGCCGGGCCGCTTTAAGGACTACATCGCCATTCCCAAAGCCAATGGCTACCAGTCCCTGCACACCACCCTGTTCGGCATGCACGGCGTGCCCATCGAGATCCAGATCCGCACCGAGGAAATGGAGGCCATGGCCAACAACGGTATCGCGGCGCACTGGCTGTACAAGTCCCACGACGACACCCCCAACAACGCCCACATCCGCGCGCGCCAGTGGGTGAACGGCCTGCTGGAGATGCAGCAGCACGCAGGCAACTCGCTGGAGTTCATCGAGAACGTGAAGATCGACCTCTTCCCCGACGAGATCTACGTGTTCACGCCCAAGGGCACCATCATGGAATTGCCGGCAGGCTCCACCGCCGTGGACTTTGCCTATGCGGTGCACACCGATGTTGGCAACTCCTGTGTGGCGTGTCGCATCAGTCGCCGCCTGGCGCCACTGAGCGAGCCCCTGGAGAGCGGCCAGACGGTGGAAATCATCACCGCCCCCGGCACCCAGCCCAACCCGGCGTGGCTCAGCTTCGTGGTCACCGGCAAGGCCCGCAGCAATATTCGCCACTTCCTCAAGAACCAGCGTCACTCTGAATCCGTGGCCCTGGGCCGTCGCCTGCTCAACAAGGTGCTGGGCGGTTTCGGCACCCAGCTCGAAAAGGTGCCGGAAGAGCAGATCAAGCAGACCCTGCAGCACCTCAACAGCCCCGGGCTGGACAATGTGCTGGAGGACATCGGGCTGGGCAACCGCATGGCCCATGTCGTCGCCCGACTGATGGTGCCGGAGCACGACGATACCGAGCTGCTGGCGGAAGGAACCAAAGACCGCAACTCGCCCCTGGCCATCCGTGGCTCCGAGGGCATGGTCATGAACTTTGCCCGCTGCTGCCACCCGATTCCGGGCGACCCCATCATTGGTCACATCAGCAGTGGCCGCGGCATGGTGATTCACACCGAGAGCTGCAACAACATTGCCGAAATCCGCGACAACCCGGACAAGTGCATTTCCGTGCGCTGGGACCCGAACGTCGAGGGCGAATTCTCGGTGGAGATCCGCGTAGAGCTGGAGAACGAACGGGGCATCATCGCGAAGCTGGCGACCACCATCACCGGCGCCGAGGCCAATATCGAGAAAATCAGCACCGTCGAGCGCGACGCCCGCTTCAGCATCGTCAATCTGTCGCTGAACGTGCGCAACCGTATCCATCTGGCCCGCGTCATGAAACGCATCCGTCTGATCAAGCCTGTCAGCAAGGTCACACGGGTCAAGAGCCGCAAGATCGTCAAACCCCTCAAACCCTGAGAACCCACTGCATGGGCGAGCGCGCAGGGAACTGTGCCGTGCCCCCACAGATGAGAGGACGCTACCTGTGACCGACAAAAGCATCATCAGCACCCTAGACGCCCCTGCCGCGATCGGCCCCTATTCCCAGGCCGTGAAACTCGGCAATCTGGTCTTTTGCTCCGGGCAGATTCCACTGGACCCGGTCAGCATGGAGATCGTCACTGGCGGCATTGAGGCCCAGGCGGTGCGGGTTCTGGACAACATGAAGGCCGTGGCCGCTGCCGCAGGTGCGGAGCTTCAGGATGCGGTTAAGCTGACGATTTTCCTCACCGACCTGGCCGATTTCGGCATCGTCAACGAAACCATGAAGCGCTATTTCGATGCGCCTTACCCGGCGCGCTCCACCGTGCAGGTGTCGGCGCTGCCCAAAGGCGCCAACATCGAGATCGAGGCCATTCTGGCACTGTCCGATTAGTCCCCGCAGGCCCCAAGCCGTCATGCTGTCTGAACACAGCCCCCTCACCGTACTCAAGGGCGTAGGCCCGGGCGTGGCAGCCCGTCTGGCGGGGCTGCACCTGCACACCCTGCAGGACTTGCTCTTCCATTTGCCTCTGCGCTACCAGGACCGCACCCGCATCAGCCCCATCGCCGCCAGTCGCATCGGCAGCGAAATACAGATCGAGGGCGAAGTGCTCGCCACCGAGCTGGCCTACGGCCGTCGCCGCAGCCTGTTGTGCCGCATCAAGGATCACAGCGGCATCATCAGCCTGCGCTTCTTTCACTTCAGCGCCGCCCAGAAGAATGCCCTGACGCCCGGCACCCGCCTGCGTTGCTATGGCGAAGTGCGCGGCGGTGCCACAGGGCTGGAGCTTTATCACCCCGAATATCAATTTCTGCGCGGGCAGGAAGAACAGGCCCTGCCGCAGACGCTGACCCCCGTCTACCCGAGCACGGAAGGCATGCAGCAGGCCCGCCTGCGCAGCCTGATCCTGCAGACCCTGGATATGCCTGACGCACAATTGCAGGTACGGGACTGGATTCCCGAGTCGCTGCGCGCGCGCCTCGGCTTCCCCCCCCTGATGGACGCAATCCGTTTTCTGCATCGTCCTCCTTCGGGAAGCGAGCTCTACAGCACCCTGCAGCAACTCTCACTCGGCCAGCACCCGTGCCAACGGCGTCTGGCCTTTGAGGAACTGCTCAGCCACCGCCTGTGCCTGCGTCGCCTGCGTGCCCAGGCCGAGCAACTCAGCGCACCCGCCATGAGCAAACCCGGGCGACTGCAACAGCAATTGCGAGCGTCCCTGCCCTTCTCTCTGACCGCCGCACAGGAGCGGGTAGGTCGGGAGATTCAGACGGATCTTCGTCAGAGCCAACCCATGCTGCGCCTGCTGCAGGGAGATGTGGGTTCCGGCAAGACGCTCGTGGCCGCCCTGGCCGCCCTGCAGGCCGTGGAAAACGGTTTTCAGGCGGCCATCATGGCGCCAACGGAAATCCTCGCCGAACAGCACCTGCTGAACTTTTCGCGCTGGCTGGAGCCAATGGGGCTGACCCTGGGATGGCTCAGTGGCAAGGTCAAGGGCCGCAAGCGTGACGCCCAGTTGCAGGCGATCGCCAATGGCGAGGCGCAGCTTGTCATTGGCACGCACGCGCTGTTTCAGGACGATGTCGTGTTCGCCCGCCTGGGCCTCATCATCATCGACGAACAGCACCGCTTTGGCGTCCACCAACGTCTTGCCCTGCGGGAAAAGGGCGCCAGCGGCGAACACGTTCCGCATCAGCTTGTGATGACGGCGACTCCCATTCCGAGGACACTGGCGATGAGTGCCTACGCCGACCTGGATTGCAGTGTCATCGATGAACTTCCCCCGGGCCGCTCCCCGGTGAGCACCCTGCTGATCTCCAACAGTCGGCGCGACGAGGTGATCGCCCGCATTCATGCGGCCTGTCAGCAGGGCAGCCAGGCTTACTGGGTCTGCACCCTCATCGAGGAATCCGAAGCCCTGCAGTGCCAGGCCGCCGAGGTCACGGCCCAGGCCCTCGCGACACAGTTGCCCGATCTGCGCATCGGCCTGATCCACGGTCGCATGAAGGCGGCTGACAAGAGCGCGGTCATGGAGGCCTTCAAGCGCGGAGAGGTGCAACTGCTGGTCGCCACGACGGTCATCGAGGTCGGGGTGGACGTGCCTAACGCCAGCCTCATGGTCATCGAAAACCCTGAGCGTCTGGGCCTGGCCCAGTTGCACCAACTGCGAGGCCGTGTGGGCCGGGGAGCCGTGGCCAGCCATTGTGTGCTGCTGTACCAGGGCCCGCTCTCCCAGCTATCGCAGGAGCGCCTGACCATTATGCGTGACAGCAACGACGGTTTTCTGATTGCCGAAAAGGATCTCGCGCTGCGCGGCCCCGGCCAGGTACTGGGGACCCAGCAGACCGGGCTGATGAGTTTTCGCATCGCAGACCTGAGTCGCGACGCCGGATTGCTGGAGCAGGTGCGTGCCACCGCGGAACTGATCCAGACCGAATACCCGGATCGTATTGAACCGCTTATCCGCCGCTGGTTGGGTGAACGCGAACTTTACGGGAATGTCTAGTCCTCGTTCCGGTGTTGGGAGCAAGCGCTTGCACGCAGTATACTAACGCACGCTCAGAAAACTCGGCCTCGCAAGCGATGGCATACAATAAACGCACCAAATTGGTGCCGTCAAAACCAGGAACGCCATGCAAGAACAAGGAGCAACGTCCGTTTCCCGCAAGCCGGGGCCATTGGTTCGAGTTGTCCTGCTGCAGGATGGCAAGGGTAAAGGCCAGATAATCCTCCCGAATGATGCGCTGCTGGATCTCAAGGCGCTGAACTCCCTCGTGGAGCGCCACCTTGTTCCCATTCCCCAGGCGGAAATCACCCAGCTGACAAACAGCGCAAAGCTGACGCAGTTGGAGTCTGCACCCGCCGTTTTTCTGCTGCCAACGATCATCGACGAAAGCATTGCCTCGCAGGATTTCTGTGGCTTTGAGATTTTCGCCGTCGACAATATCGAAGTGCAGCAGGTCAGCATGCTGCAACTGCGTGCGGCCCTGCGTGAATCGAATTACCGCGTGCGCGCGATCAACTGCTCCATCGCGGCGGACAAACTTTACCGCGGCTCCGCCAATGACAGCGCAGACCTGGACCTGATCTTCAACTCCATTCGCAATTTCACCACGCTGCGCATCAAGCAGCGTCTGGAAGAAACGCTGGAGATTCCACCGCTGCCGCAAACCGCCCAGCGAATCATGGCACTGCGCTCCAACGAAAACGCCAATGTCGCGGACCTGGCGGAAATCGTTGAGATGGATGCCAGCCTGGCAGCCCAGGTGGTGAGCTGGGCGTCGTCGCCCTACTATGCCGCCCCCAGCAAAATTAAATCCGTTCAGGATGCCATTGCCCGCGTGCTGGGTTTTGATCTTGTCAGCAATCTCGCCGTCGGTATGGCGCTGGGCAACACCCTGTCTCTACCCGATGATTCCCCGGACGGCTTTACTCCCTACTGGCTGCAATCGGTTTACTGCTCCACCCTGATCGAAGCCATCGTCAAGCTGATTCCTGCAAACAAACGCCCAAGCAGTGGGCTTGCCTGCCTGGCCGGATTGCTTCATAACTTTGGATATCTGGTGCTCGCGCACATCTTCCCGCCGCATTTCTCTGCCATTTGCCGTCATGTGGAAGCCAACCCGACCATCAGTCACGTGGCCATTGACCACCACCTGCTGGGTGTCACCCGCGAGCAGATCAGTGCCTGGTTGCTGCAATTGTGGAACATGCCTGCCGAAGTTTGCGCGGGCATTCGCTTCCAGCACGAACCGGACTATGACGGTGAACACTCCGCCTACGCCAATCTGATCTACATTGCCATGCGCGTACTGCGCACCCATGGCATTGGCGATGCGCCTCCCGAAGAAGTACCCCCGACCATGTACGAGCGTTTTGATCTCAACCCCGAAGACGTGATGGCTGCTGTGCAGAAGGTCGTGGCGTCCGAAGAGGCGCTGAAACAGATCGCTTCCAACTTCAAGGCCTGAGGTCAGCGTGAGCGCTTTGCAGGGCATCCGCCAAAAGTGTGATGACTGGCTCCGGATTCGTGCACCACGCCTGCATGCCCGCCTCCCCGCCTATGTGCAGCTCACACGGCTGGACAAGCCTATCGGGACCTTCCTGCTGCTGTGGCCTACGCTCGGGGGATTGTGGATTGCCGCCGAGGGCATTCCGTCACTGAAGCTGCTGCTTATTTTCGCACTGGGAACCTGGCTGATGCGTTCCGCCGGCTGCGCCATCAACGATTTTGCCGACGCCAATTTCGACGGTAACGTGCTGCGCACTCAGTCGCGCCCCATCGTTACCGGCAAGATTTCAAGAAAGGAGGCTCTGTTCACCTTTATCGGCCTGAGCCTGGCGGGATTCCTGCTGTTGCTGATGACCAATCTGCTGACGATTGAAATGTCTTTCGCCGCCGTCGCCGTCGCCGCGCTCTACCCCTTTATGAAACGCTACACGCATCTGCCACAAGTCGTGCTGGGTATCGCATTTTCCTTCGGCATTCTGATGGCCTTCACCGCGGTGCGTGACGCACTGCCGGCACAGGCCTGGCTGCTGTTTGTTGCCAATTGTCTGTGGACCGTTGCGTACGACACCCAGTACGCCATGGTGGATCGGGAGTACGATCTGAAAATCGGCGTCAAATCGACAGCCATTCTGTTTGGCGAAGCGGATCGCGTCATCATTGCGTCATTGCAGGGCATGTTCATTCTGGCCCTGATACTGGCAGCCGCGCAGTTCAATCTCGGAATATGGTTCTACCTCGGGCTTGCCGGCGCCACCGCCCTGTTCGGATATCAGTGGCAACTGACCCGTGCCCGCACACCGGAAGGCTGTTTCAAGGCGTTCCTCAACAATCACCGGGTTGGCGCTGCGGTCTTCGCCGGCATCTTCCTGCACTATCTGTTCAACTGACGCGAATCAACTGAACGCCTGGATTCCCGTCTGTGCCCGCCCAAGAATGAGTGCGTGAATGTCCTGTGTGCCTTCGTAGGTATTGACCACCTCCAGGTTCTGCAGATGACGCATGACCGGGAACTCATCGGAGATGCCATTGCCGCCAAGCATGTCGCGGGCATCCCGTGCTGCCTCCAGTGCCTTGAGGCAGGAATTGCGCTTGAGCAGGGAAATCAGCGGCGGGGAAAGCTTGCCCGCATCGCGCAGGCGTGAACCCTGCAGACAGGCCAGCAGACCAATCGAGATTTCAGATTGCATCACGGCCAGCTTTTTCTGGATGAGTTGATTGGCGGCCAGAGGGCGTCCGAACTGCTGCCGATCCAGCGTGTACTGAAGCGCCGTCTTCCAGCAGGTCTCTGCAGCGCCCAGAGCCCCCCAGGCAATGCCGAGACGGGCCGAGTTGAGACAACTGAACGGCCCTTTCAGACCCTGCACGTGAGGGAGCAGATTCTCTTCCGGCACAAAGACCGCATCCATCACGATCTCGCCGGTAATGGACGCACGCAGTGCGAGCTTGCCTTCGATCTTCGGGGCAGACAGGCCCTTCATGCCCTTCTCAAGAATGAAGCCACGGATGATGCCCTCGTCATCCTTGGCCCAGACCACAAACACGTCCGCGATAGGCGAGTTGCTGATCCAGTTCTTGGCACCGCTGAGGGCGTAACCCCCCTCCACCTTGCGCGCACGTGTCACCATGCCACCCGGATCGGAACCGTGATCGGGCTCGGTAAGGCCGAAGCATCCGATCCACTCGCCGGTCGCCAGCTTGGGCAGGTATTTCTGCTTCTGCGCCTCGGTGCCGAAACTGTTGATGGGGTGCATCACCAGGCTGGACTGAACACTCATCATGGAGCGATAACCGGAATCCACGCTCTCCACTTCCCGCGCCGCCAGCCCGTAGCAGACATAATTGACCCCGGCACAGCCATAGCCCTCGATGGTGGAGCCCAGCAGACCCAGTGCCCCCATTTCGCGGAAGATCTCGGGATCGGTGTACTCCCTGCGATAGGCATCACGTACGCGCGGCAGCAGCTTCTCCTGGGCATACTGGTGTGCCGTGTCGCGCACCAGGCGTTCCTCTTCCGTGAGCATGTCGTTCATCTGGAAGGGGTCCTGCCAGTCGAAGCGGGCAGTGTCTGAACTCGCGGCCATAAGGGCTCCTTGCTTGTGCTGATGGGTGTCGGATTCGCTCCGGGATAGAGCGATCGTTCAGGATGCCGCTGCATCTTAGCAATAAAGGGGGGGCCGAAAAAGCATCGCCGACGCCCGTGTGGAAGCGGGGAATCGAAGAGCATCGGTCTGAAAGGGTGTACTGGTTATTTATTCAGGCTAGAATAGCCCGCCATGGACGTTTCTCATCTTCTTGACTCCCTCAACGAACCCCAGCGTCAGGCCGTTGCGGCGCCCGCAACCAATCTGCTCGTGCTGGCGGGGGCCGGCAGCGGCAAGACCCGTGTGCTGGTGCACCGCATTGCCTGGCTCATGCAGATTGAGGGTGTCTCGCCTTTCAGCATTCTGGCCGTGACCTTCACCAACAAGGCCGCCCGGGAGATGCGTCACCGCATCGAACATCTGCTGGAACAACCCATGGGCGGCATGTGGGTAGGTACCTTCCACGGGTTGGCGCACCGGCTGCTGCGCATGCACTGGCGCGAGGCCAATCTGCCCGAGAATTTTCACATCCTCGACAGCGACGACCAGTTGCGCCTGATCAAGCGGCTGTGCAAAAACCTGGGCCTGGACGAAGAGCGCTGGCCGCCGCGTCAGTGCCAGTGGTATATCAACTCGCAGAAGGACGAGGGACTTCGGGCCGCACACATCGAGCATTTTGGCGATGACTATTCGCGCCGCATGATCGAGCTGTATGCCGCGTACGAAGACGCCTGCCAGCGCGGGGGCATGGTGGACTTCGGCGAGATTCTGCTGCGCGCCCACGAATTGTGGCTGAACAACCCCCAGTTGCTCGAACATTACCAGCGCCGCTTCCAGCACATCCTGGTGGACGAGTTTCAGGACACCAACGCCGTGCAGTATGCCTGGCTGCGCGTGCTTGCAGGGCCACACAACCACCTGATGGTGGTTGGCGACGACGATCAGTCCATCTACGGGTGGCGTGGTGCCAAGATCGAGAATATCCAGCGCTTCAATCAGGATTTTCCCGGTGCCGAGATCATCCGCCTGGAGCAGAATTACCGTTCCACCTCGACAATTCTGAAGGCCGCCAACCGGCTCATCTCCAACAATCAGGGGCGTCTTGGCAAGGAATTGTGGACGGATGGGCAGGAAGGCGAGGCCATTTCCCTGTACGAGGCCTTCAATGAGCAGGACGAAGCGCGCTTTATCGTCGAGCGCCTGCAGGCCTGGCTCAACACCGGCAACCGTCTCAGCGAAGCCGCCATTCTCTACCGCTCCAACGCGCAGTCCCGCGAGCTGGAAGACGCCCTGCTGCGGGTGGGCATGCCCTACCGTATCTATGGCGGACATCGCTTCTACGAGCGCCTGGAAATCAAGAATGCGCTCGCCTATCTGCGCCTGCTGATCAACCGCCATGACGACACGGCGATCGAGCGCATCATCAACGTGCCCACCCGTGGCATCGGAGATCAGACCGTCGAGATTCTGCGCGGCGTCGCCCGCAGCGAATCCCTGTCGCTGTGGGCTGCGGCGGAGCGCTGCCTGTCACACGGCCTGCTGGCCGCCCGTGCCGCCAGCGCGGTCTCGCGCTTTCTGGAGCTGATCAATACCCTGGACGAAGGCAGCGAGCCTCTGACACTGGCTCAGAAAGTGGAGTACATCATCACCCACAGCGGATTGATTCCTCACCACGAAAAGGAAGGCGGCGAGAAGGCGGCTGCCCGCATCGAAAACCTGCAGGAACTGGTGAACGCCGCCGGCAGTTTCGACGAACTGGACCCCGATGCCGAACCCATGGACATCGAATCGCGCGAATTTCTTGCGGCCTTTCTCGACCAGGCGTCCCTGGATGCCGGCGAGGGGCAAGCAGGCGAATCGGAAGATGCCGTGCAATTGATGACGCTGCATTCAGCCAAGGGGCTGGAATTCCCGCTGGTATTTCTGGCGGGCATGGAAGAAGGCCTGTTTCCTCACAAGATGTCCATGGACGGTCTGTCCGGGCTGGAGGAAGAACGGCGGCTCTGCTATGTCGGAATCACTCGCGCCATGAGCAAACTCTATCTCACCCACGCAGAATCGCGCCGCCTGCATGGCGAGGTCAACATCACGCGCCCCTCCCGCTTCATTCGAGAGGTGCCTGCAGACCTGATCGAGCACGTGCGCATCAAATCGAGCATCGTTCGCCCCACCGCTTATTATGGAAGAGCACCAAGCTCGCTGGTGCAGGAAGACGTACCGGACACCGGTATCGCGCTCGGGTCGCGTGTGCGTCACGGCAAATTCGGAGAGGGTGTGGTGCTCAACTGCGAGGGGCATGGCAACAGCGCCCGGGTGCAGGTAAATTTCCACGACTGCGGCAGCAAGTGGCTGGTGCTGTCCTACGCAAAGCTGGAAGTGCTGAACTGAGGAATCCCCGCCATGAGCTCCCTTCCCATTACACTGAATGTCGCCATTCCGGATGAGGAAATCACGCTCACCGCCATGCGGGCACAGGGGGCAGGAGGCCAGAACGTCAACAAGGTATCCTCTGCCATTCATCTGCGCTTTGACATCGTGGCATCGTCGCTGCCGCCCTCGTGGAAGCAGCGTCTGATGCTTCTGAAGGACTCCCGCATCAGCAAGGAGGGCGTGCTCGTCATCAAGGCCCAGCAATACCGGCATCAGGAACAGAATCGCGCCGATGCCCTGTGGCGCCTGCAGGCCCTGATCCGCAGCGTCTCCCACGTGCCCAAGGCGCGAATCGCCACGAAGCCGACCCGGGCATCACAGCTCAGGCGGGTGGAATCCAAGAACCGGCATGGTCGAGTAAAAGCGTTGCGGGGAAAACCCACGGATTTCTGATTCGGGTCAGTCCTGCATCAATCTTCCGAACCGGAGTCCAGTTGCTGCAGAATGTCCTGAAGCTGCTGTCGTGTCTGCGGGCTGATCTGCGATTTCTCAAGCATCAGGCTGACCCCCTGCGCATCCAGTTGAATCAGCTCCTGCTCGTCGAGCATGGTAACGACACGATACAACTGCAGGGGATCCGACAGGCCTTTCGGTACCACCGATTCCACCGGAATGCACTGGAAGGCATTTTTGACCAGCAGGTAAGTATCTTCGGAAAGATAGATGCTGTCGGGACGGGCACTGGATTCGATGCGGCTGGCGAGATTCACAGAGGAACCAATGATGGTGTACTCCATGCGGTTCTCCGTACCGAAATTCCCCACGGTACAGAAGCCCGTGTGAATGCCGATGCGAATCTTGAACGGCTTGGTAAAGCCTGCTGCCTGCCATTCGCCCTGCAGTTCGTTCACCCGTTTCTGCATGGCCACTGCCATGCGCACACAGTTCACCGCGTCTTCCGTCACGCCTTTGGTGTGGGGATCGCCGAAGAAAATCATGATGGCATCGCCGATGTATTTGTCGACGGTAGCGCCATACTCCAGAGCAATGCTGGTCATCTCGTCAAGGTACTGGTTCAGCAGTTGCGTCAGATCTTCCGATTCCATCTTGTCTGTGGTGCCGGTGAAATTGACAATATCCGAGAAGAAAATGGTGAGCTTCTTTCTGGATGAACTGAGCGTCACGTCCTTCTCGCCGGAGAAAATGGATTCGTAGATCTGGGGCGAGAGATATTTCGACAGTTTATTGGACAGGGTCTGCAGCATTTCTGCCCGGTCTTTCTCCTGAGCCAGCTTAAGCCGGTTCTCCCCCTCTTCCCGCACTCTTGCAATCATCTCCTGCATGCCACTGATCATGTGGTTGAACGCCGTGGATAACTGCCCGATTTCGTCCTTGCGATTCACGGCCACACGCTGGCTGTAATCCTGCGTCCTTGTAATGGATCTTGCGGTAGTTGACAGCGCCAGTATCGGATTGACGATGTAGTTCGCAATCAGATACGCCACGGTGGCAATGGTAAAGACACCGATCACCAGTGCGATAAAGAACACCCGCGTGAGCCTGTTCAGAGCGGAGAAGGCAAAGTCGGTGTCCTGCGCCAGCACTACCCGCCACTCTGGCCGCTGTTCGAGTGGCCTTTCCACCAGAATGTAATCACCTCGCTGCAAATCCTGCGGCAAGGCAGCCTGCGAGGACAGCATCGAATAACGGAGCGTGTCCGTTTGCGGAAACAGACGCGTCAGGTTTTCCTCGCTGTAATCCACCAGCAGGGTTCCTGCCTGGCGCTCATCAAATGTCGAGAATATTGGCAGCGCTTCGAACCGGGGGCCTGAATAGATTTCCCCCAGGCTTTCGATGTCTGTGCTGGCCACAACACGCTCACTGGTATCCAGGACAAAGAAATTTCCGATGAGATTAAGATCATTCTTCTTCAGCAACAGCAGGCTGAAGATTCTCTGGTCCAGGTCTTGCGTGATGATGTCGTTCATCACGTCCAGCGAGGACACAAAGCGCAAATCGTTATCGAGGGAGCGCAGCGTCTGGTCCAGGCGGTCCACGGTGATGTCGAGCTGATTCTGCATGTCGTAGCGCACGCGCTCTTCGATGTCGGTGCGATAGGCATTGCCGAGAATTCCCATGGTAATGATGTAGGGAGTCAAGCTCAGGATAATCAGAATGATGATCGTCTTGGTCTTAATACTCATGCACGATTCTCAGCCCGGTATCGACCATGTCAATGGGCAGATAGCCGATGGCACCATCGACGGTTTCGATAAATCGCTTGATGGACTGCAGAGAGGCCTGGGTGGTGGGCGGAGAGACGCCCTGGAAATGATTGTTGACCCAATACCGGTTGATCTCTTCCCGATTCATGTTCAGCACTTGCGACTCAAAGCGTGTCCGCGCGGGATCGTTGCCCAGAGGATTGACCGGCACAATGCGCAGGTCTCCCTCGAAGCTTCGCTTCTTCAGAAAGATATCCTTTATCTTCGCGATCTCCATCGACTGCACCGTGCTCTTGCTGGAGACAACCACAGCGTACTCCGCCGCGTGGGCGGGAAGAGACAGCAACAGAATGGCGGCTAGTAAAGTTCGCATCAGAAAAGTATTGAAAAAGATCCGACAAGTCGATTGTTGCTGGAATCTGCATGCCACTGGTATTCCAGTTTCAGGGACACAGGGAAAAGGGGACGATAGCTGTAACCGAGGATTCCGATTTTCTCGTGGAGCGCCACACGGTCGTCACGGAAGGCCTCTGCCCTCGCAATCAGCGCATGCTCCGGGACCACGCGATATTCAAATTGCGCATAAACCGATGTTGAGGTTTCCGTCCCGCCCAGCCACTGCTCATGACGGTCGACGACCCCTTCAGTCAGAAAACTGTAGCGATCATTGTCATAACGCGTGTTGAGCTGAAAGTACTGCGTGCGGTTCCTGTTCTTCTCGCGGAATTTGCCGATGCTGCCGCCCATCTTCCACTGCGGGGAAAGCACCTTCTCCAGGGTCAGGCCATAATGCTGGTCCACATCAATGTTGATGTACTTGGCATCCATATCGCCTGTGTTCTGCAGATAGGCGGTGTAGTGCAGCGTCTCGTCGAAGGGAGTAAACCCCTGCACTGACAGCCCGGTGACAAACTTCGGGAACATCTCCCGGCTCAGGCGCGGGTTGGACGTTGTTTCACGCAGCACATTGATGGGCTGCAGGTTCCAGTATCCGATCGGGGTAATCTGCTTGCCGACGCGGAAAGAGGCGTAGTCGGAAACCTTGTAGTCCGCATACAGGCGTTCAATCGCGGGGCGGGTATTGCTGGAGTCGGTGTCGTTCTCCAGATCCAGCTTGTAGAAGTCAACGGACTCCAGTTCCAGCAGGAAGGACAGATTGTCCGTGAGATTGCCGTAGGTGAGAACGGCCAGGTCTTCTATCAGAACCTCGTTCAGGTTTTCGCCGCGGGAAAACTCCGTGGACAGATAGCCGCCGACAGTGATCTCGTCCAGCAGCTTGTAGCCCAGGCCCAACTGGTAAGGCTCCTGCGCCAGGGCTGCAGACGCGGGGAAGAGCGCCAGTGCGACGCAGGGGTAGACGATTGCTCCCGGAATTCTCATTGTGGGCCTGATTTTCTGATTCGTACGGCTCGCCACTGTACCACCATAAACGGTGTCGGCAAATCAGCGGCTTTGATCTATCTCAGACAGCGGCGCATTTCCCGTGGTCTGCAGGCTCACTGGCCCGCCTTTCCCGGTACTTCGATACGGCGCGTGCGGCCGTTCTCATCGATGGCCACGAAGACAAACTGCCCTTCTGCCACCTTGCGCTGGCCGTGCTGGGTGATGGAGTTGGCGATCCACACCTCGATGTTGATGTGCATCGAGCTGCGTCCGATCTCAACGATCTCGGCATAACAACTGACGATGGAGCCAACACTGACGGGATAAAGGAATGAGACGTTCTTGATGGCAACCGTGGCACTTCTGCCACGCGTCACCTGCTTGGTGGCGATGCCAGCCGCCAGGTCCATCTGCGATACCAGCCAGCCGCCAAAGATATCCCCGTTGGCATTCGTGTCCTTGGGCATGGCGAGCGTCTGCAAAGCCAGCTCACCCACGGGTTGGGGGTCCAGATCCACATCTTCCTTTCTCAATGCCATGACGACTACCTCTGATAATACTGCGCGTCGGGGTTCACTGCCGGGCAGATTAGCACAGCCCCCTGCTTCAAACCATCATGCGCCAGGCGCCGAAGAGCTTCCAACTGGTCAGCAGCAAGAACGCCGTGACCAGCATGAACAGATACAGAAAAACATGATACAGGCCCCGGTGCAGGGCAACCTTTACTCGCGTCACAAAGCCGGCACCTGCCAGCGCAGGGGCCGGGACACCGGCAAACAGATTGAGGAAGGAGCGGGCCATCAGCGCCCACACAAACAGCAGTAGCCCGGGGATCATGCCGCCGTCGCCAACTTCGGTGTCCGTAAGCGCCAGGGCGCGCACCACAATGCCCAGGCCCACGAGGGACAACAACAGGCACCAGGGTCGTGCCCACAGAAAACGCTGTACCAGTCTTTGCAGTGTCTCAAGCATCCTTCACCCTGCATTTTTCCCCTGGCGTGCGAAAGCGGGTTAAAATGCCGCCTCAATCGCCGTTTCAGAAAATTATGACGCTGTCCTCTATGACCCTCTCCTCGCCCCCGGATCATTCCGCCTCCAACGAAGAAACCGTACTCCTTCCCCTGTTGGCGGGCTACCGGCCCGACGGGGAGGCCATTGTTGAGCAGGTGAGAGCCGAACTGCTCACCGATGCTGAGCAGAATGAGCGCGCCCAACTCTTTCGTTTGCAGCACTCCCCCGCCTTTGTGCGCGGCCTCGCGACCGGCGACCGCATCCGCTTCCCCGCCGATACCCCCGAAGGCTACCTGCTTGTGCAGCGCAGCGGCAACCTGTGCATTCGAGTGATGAACCGGCACAGTATGGTTCCCGTGCTGCAGGCTCTCAGACCAGAGATGGAACTGCTGGATGGCCGCATGGACATGGAAACGCCGCGCCTGGCCGTTTTCAGCATCCACGTCTCCATCGGGTTTCAGACCGTCGAGACCCTGCTGGATCGCGTGACAGGCCAGTTCCCGGGGACTGTCTGGTACTATGGCAATGTCTATGATGCTGCCGACGGAGTGACACCCCTGGACTGGTGGCAGGCATTCCTTGCCCCCGTATAACCGAGCCTGGCAAGCCGAAGGAGACGCCTTGAGATGCTAGTGGTGATATCGCCAGCCAAATCGCTGGACTACGACACGCCGGTGAGAATCCGCAAGTTTACGCAACCGGATTTTCTCGATGATTCGACCGCCCTGATCGACACCCTGCGTGAGCTGTCACCGGCACAGGTTTCTTCCCTGATGTCGATCAGCCCTGCACTTGGCACCCTGAACCACGACCGCTTTCAACAGTGGCAGAGGCCGTTCAGCAAGGACAACGCCCGTCAGGCACTGTTCGCGTTCAAGGGCGATGTCTATATCGGGCTCGATGCCTATGCCCTTTCCAGCGACGATGTGGCCTTTGCTCAGAAGCACCTGCGTATTCTTTCGGGCCTCTACGGCCTGCTGCGACCACTCGATCTCATTCAACCCTATCGACTGGAGATGGGCACCGGGCTGACCAACGTTCGCGGCAAGTCCCTGTACGACTTCTGGGGTTCGCGTATCACCCAGGCACTCAATCAATCGCTTTCCCGGGAAAAGCAGCCGGTGCTGGTGAATCTGGCCTCCAATGAATACTTCAAATCGGTGCGCCCGCGGGAACTCAACGCGCGGGTTATCAGTCCGGTATTCAAGGATTACAGCAACGGGCAGTACAAAATAGTCAGTTTCTTTGCCAAGAAAGCCCGCGGGCTCATGAGCGCCTACATCATCCACAATCGCCTTAAAAACCCGGACAGGCTGCTGGATTTTGACAGCGAAGGCTACCGCTACAGCGCGGAACACTCTCGCCCCGATGCGCCCGTGTTTCTGCGCAAGAGCGCCTGAACCATGACACTGCCCTTCAGCCAGTCCTGCGAAAACAACAAGGAACCGATCCTGTCGGTTCTGCGTCGCCAGTTCAGCAGGTCGGGGGATGTGCTGGAGATCGCAGGCGGTACCGGACAGCACGCGGTGTACTTCGCCGCACAGCTCCCCCACCTGCACTGGCAGAGCAGTGATGTTCCGGATAGTCTCGCCACGCTGGAGCCCCGCATTGCTCTGGCAGCACTGCCGAATCTTCCGGCACCATTGCCCTTTGATGTGACACAGGCCCGCCTCAATCTTGCGCCGGTGGATTATGTGTTTTCGGCCAACAGCCTGCACATCATGCCCGCAGCGGCGGTCACGCATTTCTTCCGCCATCTGCGCACACTGCTCAAACCCGGCGGAACGCTCTGTGTGTATGGGCCATTCAAGTACGGCGGCACTTTTACCACCGACAGCAACGCACAGTTCGATCAGTGGCTGAAGCAGCGCAATCCCGAAAGCGGCATTCGGGATTTCGAGACCGTTGTATCGCTTGCAAACGAAGCCGGAATGTCACTGTGCGAAGACAATGCCATGCCGGCCAACAATCAATTGCTGGTTTTTACAAAGCTCGTGTAGCTGTCCATCCAGCGCTGCAGAAAAGCTTTGCTGTCCGGATTGGCGATATTCCCCTGCTCGTCAAAGAACCCCTCGCGAACCTGAATAAATCCTTCCGGCTGTCCCATGATGCGCATATTGAGATGCGCCAGGATATTGCGCAGATGCTGCTGAGCCACCGCCGTGCCGATTCCGCCGGGAGACGCCCCTATGACCCCGGCAGCCCTGCCAGCCCAGACACTTTTACCATAGGGACGTGAACCTACGTCGAGAGCATTCTTGAGCGCACCCGGTATCGAGCGATTGAACTCGGGCGTGACGAAGAGCACCGCGTCTGCTCCGGCGATTGCGTCGCGAAATGCCTGCACGGCGGTGTTGGGAATATTCTCTTCGTCCTGGTTGTACATCGGCAATCCGGCGATTGACACCAGAGTACACTGGACATCGTCCGGCGCCAGCGCCGACAGGGCCACCGCAAGTTTTCGATTGATGGATTCCCGCCGCAGGCTGCCGACCACTACTGCCACTTGCGCATTACGCATTCTTTCCGACCTCGTGCATCCTTACGATGCGATTGTGTATGTGGTATTCACTCTAATGGGCCAGCTCCCGACTGTCCAGACAGGAACCCCGCTGACGTTTCACGGTCAAAACAGGACACTTGCAAAAGCATTGGCTCACGGGATTGAAGGCCCTTGGACACGACACCGGATATCAGTTTCGTCGCAGACCCCTGGGCTGATCACTCAACAGGGAAGGAGACCTCGGCGCAAATTACGTCGCGTCTGGGCCCTTTGCTCATCAGCGTTTGTTTCCATTCCGTGTTGCTTCTGCCTGTGCTGAGCTTGCGCACGCTCCCTTCACAGCCGCTCGACAATGCACCCGCCTTTCAGATTCTTCTGCGCTCCCCGCAGACAAGGAGCCCTCAGACTTCGAGCACTGTCGATAGCACGGAGCCCACTGTGCAGGACGCCTCGTCAGCTCCTGCAGCTCCTGCACAGAACACTGCTCCTGTGCTTGTACCCGAGATCTCTCCTTCGCACACTTCTCCACAAGAGCCGGATGCCACATTAAACCCTGTTCCACCATCGACGCTTGAACTGCGTCAGATCGTCAATCAAATGCAACAGCAGTTGGATGATGCCCTTCCAGCCATGTTCTGCACGCCTGCTCAACAACGAAGTGCTTTTTTTGATTGCCCTGATTCTGCTTCTGATTTCACGGACGATCCGAAAGCGTTTGAAAATTCCATGCCGGAGAACAATTCTCTCTTCAATGAACAGCGTCATGTTCGTCTGCGCACATCGCTACTGGAGTCGGGTCTAAGTCAAGAGGAGGCCGATCGCTATCTGGAACGTCTGGATGTCAATGCACAGGAGCGATTCACTTCCGGCGATGCAACGGCGACCCGTATGCGGGATCAGATGTTGCGCAATGATGCGTCCTACCAACTCATGCAGCGAGTCTTCAATCCACCCTGATCCGGCTCAATCATTCCTGCGCAATCGACGGATAACGACATCAAGCGTCAGCGGCAAGCGCGTGAGTGCCGTTGCCTGTTTTCTGCCGTCGGCGCTGGCACGAAAGAAATGGGGCGTCATGCCCAGAAGCTGTTGAATGGCAACGGCTCCTTCCACCACGATCTCGTGCTGCAGGGATTCTATCGAAAGCTCTGCAAAACCTGGTGGGCAGACGGGCATCTCACCGGACACTGGTCGCAGGCTGGGATAAAGCACTTCGCGCAATTGTCGCAGGTGATTCGGCCCGGGATCTGCCATCAGCAGTACGCCGTCGGGCCGGAGAACCCGGGCAAATTCGGCATAGACCGGAAAGCCAAACAGGCACAGCACGCGATCCACGCTGTTCGACTGCACCGGGATATTGGCGTTGCTCGCCACCCACCAGGCGGGTGTCGAATCCTGTTTCGCCGCTGCCTGCACCGCCCACTTGGAAATATCCAGCCCACCCAGGAAGAGTTCGATGTCCGGAGGTGCCTGCCGGGCCAGTTCACGCAGATAATATCCCTCGCCACTGCCAGCATCGAGGCAGCACAGCGACCCGCTCTCGACATCCCGCAGCACCGCCTTCGCTACTGCATCGGCAATCGCCTGATAATACCCGGCATTGAGAAACTGACGCCGGGCCAGCACCATCTCCTTGCTGTCGCCAGGGTCCCTGGAGCGCTTGTGCTGCACGGGCAGAAGATTGACGTAGCCTTCCCGGGCAATATCAAAACTGTGCCCGTTCTGGCAACGCCAGCACGCCGCCTCTCGGTGCAGGGATTCGCCGTCCAGCGGGCAACGCAGGGTCTGAAGCGCGTGTATCGACATGGCAGAGGCTTACAGCGCGTAGAGGGCGCCGAACTTCTCCCTGACGTAGTGCACGAAGGGCTCAGCGCTCAGCGTTTGTCCTGTTGCCCGCCGGCACAGCTCGGGTGCGTCGTATTTGCTGCCATGGCGATGCACGTTCTCTCGCAGCCACGCCAGCAATTGCGTGGTCTTGCCCTGGGCCAGCTCCGTGTCAATGCGGGGATCCTGCTGCCGCGCTGCGGCCATGAACTGCGCGGAGTACAGATTGCCAAGAGTATAGGTCGGGAAGTAGCCGAAGGCGGCCATGGACCAGTGGATGTCCTGCAACACGCCCTTGCTGTCCGTCTCCGGCACCACCCCCAGCAAGGTCTGCATTTTTTCGCGCCAGGCGCCGGGCAGGTCTGCCACCTTGAGATCGCCGTTGATCAGGGCCTGCTCCAGCTCGAAGCGCAGAATGATGTGCATATTGTAGGTCAGCTCATCCGCCTCCACGCGAATCAGCGAGGGCTGTACCTTGTTGATGGCACGATAGAACTGCTCCACGCTGACGCCCTTCAGTTGCTCCGGAAAATGACGCTGCAGGACCTCGAAATGCGCCTGCCAGTATCCGAGGCTTCTGCCCACCTGATTCTCGAACAGGCGTGACTGGCTCTCGTGAATGCCCGACGAAGTGCCCTTGCCTATCGGTGTACCATCCAGGGCCTCGGCAATGCCCTGTTCATACATGGCGTGGCCCGACTCATGCAGAGTGGCAAACAGGGACGAGACGGCATACTCGGGCGCAAAACGCGTGGTGATGCGCACATCGTTGCGCCCAAAGCTGGTGCTGAACGGATGGTGTACCTCCGCCAGGTTGCCGCGGCTGAAATCATAGCCGACTGACTCCGCTGCGTATCGGCACATGGTACGCTGTGCTTCCACCGGAAAATCCTGGGCCAACATGCGATCGTCGATAGCGCCCTTGCGCTCATTGATTGCCTGAATGAGAGGAACGGTCTGGGCTTTTACCTCATCGAAGATACGCCGTACCGCCGCGGTTTTCATGCCGCGCTCATACTTGTCCAGCAAGGCATCGTATTTCTCGTCATCGTAGCCATAGATATCGGCCGCCTCCTGCGCAATGGCGACCGAGGCCTCCAGGTGCGGACGAAACCCGGCGAAGTCGTTCTTCTTGCGGCAGGCCGCCCACGCCGCACCCGCAGCCCCGGTCACCTCACTGCGGCGGCGCACAAACTCCGGTGTGAACAATCCTTGCTCGTCGTACTCTCTCCGCACGCTTCTGAGCATGCTGGCCTCATCGCTGTCGTAGGCCGCTTCCCGCTGCTCATTCTCTGCGGCGGCCAGCAGATCTCCCAGCTCATTGCTGGTGAACATGCGGTGGGCGATTTCACTGAGTGTGGAAATCTGTCGGGTACGCCCGGCGATGCCGTGCTCGGGCATATAGGTTTCGCGATCCCAGTCCAGCACCGCAACAGCCTTTTCAACGTCGGTAATCGCCTTCAGTTTCTCCAGCAGGGCCTGGTAGTGTTCACTCATCACGCGCTCCTCTTTTGTCAAACTCACTTGCTACCCCATATCCGTGCCACCGCGCGGTCCGTTCCCAAACCACCCACCACCAGACAGAACAGGCTCACCAGAAAGAACACGAGGGTCGGGATGAAAGCCCCCGAGCCCCCTGCCATGATTCCGAAATAAAGGGAGACCAGGCACAAAAACAGGAACAGGCTGCCCACGGCGAGCAGAATCTTGCGTTGACTCGGCCGGTAGTGATAGGCCCCTTCTCCGCGCTCGAACAGATTGAGGATAGGGGAAAACAATGCTCGCAATGCCTGTTTCATGTCGCTTGATAACTCCAGTAGGTAGTGGTGTGTGCTCAACCCTGCATGGTCAGATAGCCGGGTATGGCTGCGAAGTCACGGAACCAGCGCTGAATGTTCGGATAGCCCGAAAGATCAAAGCCCCCTTCTTCGGCAACGTGTGTGTACGCATAAAGACTGATGTCGGCAATCGTAGGGTTTTCGCCGACGAAGAAGCGTCGCTTTTCCAGATGCGCATTCATCAGGGCCAATGCCTTGTGCCCTCCTGCCTGCTTGCCGTGGTACTCGGCTTCGCGCTCCTTCGGCAATCCCAGATACTTGTTGATGTAGCGGGCAGTGGCAATATAGGGTTCGTGACTGTATTGCTCAAAGAACTGCCATTGCAGCACCCTCGCCCTGGCCAGGCGTTCTGCCGGAAGAAAATCGGTGCCGTCCGCAAAGTAATTCAGAATGGCATTGGATTCCCAGAGGAACTCCCCATTGCCGAGGTCCACCACTGGAACACGGGTGTTGGGGTTCATGCGCTTGAATTCCTCGGTGTGGGTTTCCTGCTTGAGAATATCCACATGTACCCATTCGTGGGCCAGCCCCAGAAACTCCAGCAGCAGTTTGATCTTGTAGCAGTTGCCCGACAGCATGTCGCCGTACACTCGAATCATGATTCTCTTCTCTTGTATGTTGTTCGCCTTTAAGACGGCCTCCGTAGACAAACGCAGATATCTCTCATCTCCAGGGCCGGGATCCTTTCAATCTCATTCAGGACTGTACCGTTACCAATCTGACCGCCAATCCCGCCAGAACGATCGCGCTCCCACGATTAAGTACGATTTGAGCGCGCTGCGATTTGCCCAGCCAGGAACCCAGCGTTCCCGCCGCACAGGCGATGCTGCCGAACACAATGAGCGTGGCCAGAATGAAAACCGCGCCCAGGACAAGAAACTGTGGCACCAGGGAACCCTGCTCGGGACTCACAAACTGAGGCAAAAAAGCCAGAAAAAAAACCGATACCTTGGGATTGGTCACATTCATGAGTATGCCACGGCGATACAAGGCTCCCTGTGACAAGGTTGAAGTGCTCTGCTCGTCCATAGACACCGCGGGTGCGCGAAACGCCTGCCAGGCAAGATACAGAAGATACCCGGCACCTACAATTTTCAGCAGTAAAAAGGCGCTCGCCGACGTCTGAAAAATAACGGCAACACCCAATGCCACTGCCGTCGTATGCACAAGCAGCCCCGTGCAAAGCCCCAGCGTCACCAGCAGCCCTGGGCGCCTCCCATACATCGCGGACTGCGTCAGCACAAACAGATTGTCCGGACCCGGTGCAAGACACAGCAGCAAGGACGTAAGCAGAAACCCGAGCAGGGATTCAACTGGAATCATGCGCCAGCTCCCACGTTCATCCGCCCGCTCATTGACTTAGGGACCACTCTCCAACTACTCCATATCGCGCGACACTGCGAGCGCACTCCAGGTTTGACACACCGGCATCACCTCCAGCGTGTTGATATTGACGTGGGCGGGCATGGCGTTCACCCAGTGAATGATGTCCGCAATATCCTCGGCGCTCAGCGGTGTGGTGCCGGCGTAGACTTTTGCGGCGCGTTCGTCGTCACCGCCAAAGCGTACCTTTGAGAAATTGGTCTCCGCCATTCCGGGTTCAATATTGCTCACCCGTATGCGCTTGCCGATCAGATCAGCCCGCAGCCCACGGGAAAAATTCTGCACAAACGCCTTTGTGCCCCCGTAGGCATTGCCGCCCGGGTAGGGCCAGTTACCTGCCGTTGATCCGATGTTGATGATGTGCCCGCTATTGCGCGCCACCATGCCCGGCAATACGGCGTGGGTAACCCGCATCAGCCCGGTGATGTTGGTGTCCACCATGGTTTGCCACTTGGCGAAGTCCGCCTGCTGGGCCGGCTCCAGACCGAGAGCAAGGCCCGCGTTGTTTACCAGCACATCAATGTCGCGAAATGCCTGTGGCAGGCCGGCAAAGAACCGATCCACGGAGTCCTGATTCGTAACGTCCATGGGCGCAGCGTAGACCGGACAACGGGGACTCAGCTCCTCGGCAAGTGCCTGCAGCTTGTCTGCACTTCTTGCCGCCAGAATCAGGGCGTTGCCGTCGTCGGCAAACCTGCGCGCTGCCGCCTCACCAAACCCGGACGATGCCCCGGTAATCAGAACCACTTTGCTCATTTCCTTCTCCTTGTGCAGGCTCCTGATAGGGAATCAAACCCGCAGACTATCACAGCCGCCTGAAAGGCAATAACTGCGCCGCGTCGCGTCGATACTGCTCCACATGCTCTGTCTCCTGCTGCAGAAAATCACCGATGGCCTGCGCGAAGCGGGGGTCCGCGATCCAGTGGTTTGACCAGGTACTGACCGGCTCGAACCCGCGCTGAATCTTGTGTTCGCCCTGGGCCCCGGAATCGAAGCGTTGCAGGCCGTTGGCAATGCAGAACTCGATGCCCTGGTAATAGCAGGTCTCGAAGTGCAGGAACTGGTAGTCCTCCAGACACCCCCAGTAGCGACCGTACAGTGTCGTGTCATCGAACAGGCTGAGGGCACCGGCGATGGCGCGTCCCTCGTGCAAGGCCATCACCAGCAGAACATTGTCGGGCATCTCTCTGCCCAATTGCAGAAAGAACGTCAGCGACAGATAGGGCTGCTGCCCACGCACATGATAGGTGTTCTGGTAGAAGCGATAGAACTCCCGCCATTGGTCCTCGCGGATTTCTCCACCACGAAAGTGTTCAAAGCGAATCCCGGCGTCCTGCACGGCCAGACGCTCCTTGCGGACATTCTTGCGCTTGCGCGAACTGAATGCCTCCAGGAAGGCATCGAAGCTCCCATAACCACGATTGAACCACTGGAACTGGGTGCCGGTGCGTTGCAGCAGACCCCGATCCCGCAGCAGCGAACTCTCCTTCGGCAGCGGGAACAGGACATGCCAACTGCTTGCACCAAGACGTCCCGCCTCCTCCTGCACCGCGCGGCACATCGTTTCTGTCAGGGTGTTTATGTTTTCTCCCGGAGCACACAGCAGGCGAGAAGACTGGCTCGGAGTAAAGGGAATCGCCGTCAGCAGCTTGGGATAGTAATTCAATCCATTGCGATGGTAGGCGTCCGCCCAGGACCAGTCGAAGACGTATTCGCCATAGGAGTGATGCTTGATGTACAGCGGCATGGCCGCCACCGGCACTCCCGCCCGGCTGACGAGCAGATGATGCGGCTGCCAGCCAGTGTCGACACCCACACTGCCACTGTCTTCCAGAGCCCGCAGGAAGGCATGTTTCAGGAAGGGGCTGGCGCCAGCCGTGAGACTGTCCCAAACCGCTGCAGGGATCTGCACCACGCGTGAATGAAATCGAAAATCGAGTATGGCGACGATAGCTTTCTCCCGATCGCGAACCAGTGAGTTCGTGGTAGTTAAACCTCTGTATTTCCTGCTATATTGCGGTCTGATTCGCCATTGAGGAACGGGCGTGGAGTCTCAGAACCCGATCAGCAAAATCAGGGAACACCGCGATGCCTTGCGTAAATCCGAACGCAAAGTGGCGGATTTCATTCTCGACAACGCAGCGGCCTTGATCAATATGCGAATTGTGGACGTCGCCTCCAGTGCCGAGGTGAGCGAGCCTACCGTACTGCGCTTCTGCCGTGCCCTGGGCTACGACGGCTTCCAGTCTTTCAAGCTGCAACTGGCCCAGCATCTGGGCACCAACAACAGCTATTCGCAGTTTTCCGTAGACGACAACGACACAGCGGCGGATCTGTGCAACAAGGTCTTTGACTCGACGATTGGCTCCCTGCTGACCGTTCGCGATCAGCTTGATGCCCGCGTTCTGGAAGCCGCCATCAACAAGCTCAGCCACGCCAGCCGGGTGGAGTTCTACGGCTTCGGGGCCTCCGGCTCGGTCGCCGCCGACGCCCAGCACAAATTCTTCCGTCTCCAGGTTTCTACTGCCGCCTATACGGATCCGCATATTCAGCTCATGTCCGCAATTTCACTGGGAGAGAAGGATGTCGTGGTCGCCATTTCCCAGTCGGGACGCACCAAGGCCCTGATCCAGAGTGTGAACCTGGCGATGGAAGCCGGTGCGACCGTGATTGGTCTGGCGCCGGCACACACACCGCTGAGCGAGCTTTGCAGCATTCCCATTCACGTCAATGTGGAGGAAGACCAGCACGAGTTCACGCCCGTCTCCTCCCGCATTGCCCATCTCCTGGTCATCGATGTGCTGGCCATGGGAGTCGCGCGTTTCCGCAAGAATCTGCTGAAGGATCACCTGAAGCGGATGAACAAGAACCTGAAGACGCTGCGTACCTACAAGTCCTGATTACATGTGCTTCATGCGGTGTTCCCAACGCCGGCGCGCAAAGCGGCGCATGTTGGGGATGTCGTCGGTCTCATCCATGATGGGCTGACCGAGAATGGTCTCAATGATGTCTTCCATGGTCAGCAGCCCCAGCCACGTGCCGTATTCGTCGTAGACCAGGCACATATGCTGATGCTCCTTGAGCAGGCTGGAGAGGATGTTCTCGACGCTCTCGCTGTCGGTAATCACCTTCACCGGCTTCATCAGCTCGCTGACCTGCTGCGCGGGGTCGGCCTCCACCAGATCAAAGCGGAATACCACACCATGGGGGTGCCCCTCTTCGTCCAGCACCGGGTAACGGGAAAACTGGTCGCGACGGGAAAGCTCGATCATCTCTGCCACCGTGCTGGTGGTGTTGACGTACTCGCAGACGGTTCGCGGTGTCATGATGTCGCGCGCCTTGATGTCATGCAGGTCGAGAATATTCGCGATCACGCGCTGTTCGTCCTGGTCCAGCTCGTCCATTTCCCGCCCGAGGCTGGTCAGGGCCTTGATCTCGGTGCGCAGGTCGAGCCGTTGCGGGCGGGCACCAAGCCAGGAGGTGATGTGATCGGACAGCCAGATAAAGGGCTTGAGCACCAGGATCATCAGATTCAGCACCGGCGGCAGGAACGGCGCCAGGCTGACCCAGTAGCGGGCGCCGATGGTCTTGGGGATGATTTCAGAAAAGATGAGAATAATCAGGGTCATGACTGCGGAGGCAACGCCCAGATAGCCGTCACCCAGCAGCACGGTAACCTGGGCACCAACTCCCGCAGCCCCGCCGGTATGGGCGATGGTATTCAGGGTCAGAATGGCGGCCAGCGGTTGATCGATCTTGTCCTTGAGTTTGCGCAGGCCAGAGTAACGTGGCGAACCCTCCTGTTTGAGCTGTGCAATATAGCTGGGCGTCACGCTTAGCAGCGCAGCCTCTAGCAGGGAACATAGAAAGGAGATCGAGACGGAAATCAGGACAAACGCGATGAGCAAACTCATACAGGGGGGTGAAGCGCTCCGGAAAAACAGGGAAACCAATACTACACTATCGCCATTTGCAGGCTCAACCGCTTTGGACGCGGTCCGCGGGGCCTCCCACAGGCTTACCGCAGAAAGTCTGTCAGTCGCTCCAGCACGGCAGGCGTTCGCAGAATACGAAAGTGCCCCGTGCCCTCTATCTGTTCAAACACCGACTCGGGCCAGTGGCGGTGCACGTTCAGGGATTGTGAGACCGGCACGACGCGATCGTTACGGTCATGCAGAATGAGCGCACTGTCTACCTGAATGTTCTGCACAAAATCAGAGACATTAAAGCGCTCCACATCAATGTTCTCGTTGCGCAGGCGCTGCAGAAGGCGGGCGTGCACACGGGCAGACACCCCCACCTGCCGGGCGACATCTTCAATCCGCTGGGAGAACCTGTCGGGAGTGGTCAGCAACGCCAGTCGTTCAAGCGCAAGATCCCGGTGCTGGTGCAGAGCATACGTAATGGCAACACCGCCAAAGGAATGGCTGACCGCCTTGCGGGCGCCGGTCTGCCGCAGCAGCACGGCAACGAGTTCGGCAAACTCGAAGGGACTGGTGCGTCCCCGGCTACTGTGGCCATGGGCCGGGGCGTCGAAGGCATACACATCAAAACCCTGCTGGCGCAAAGAGCCAACAAGGTCCGAAAAGTTGCCAGCCTGCCCTTCCCAGCCATGAATCAGCAGAACGGCATCACCAGCGCCCGGCCAGTGGTAGGTGCGAATGCGAAACCCGCCAAAAATGAGATCGTCCTGCCGCGCCTGATTCAGCACCTGCTGCTCGTTCTCTCGCAGCCTGCTCTGCTGGGGATTGGTCAGCCGGTCATAGGCAATGCGGGTGAAGGGGCCGGGAAACAGGCTTGAGAGAACGCCAATTGCTCGTCGTTTCCACACCTTGTCTCACTCCCACCTCATTCCACGGTAACGGATTTGGCCAGGTTGCGTGGATGGTCCACATCCGTGCCCTTGTAGATTGCTACATGATAGGAAAGCAATTGCAGGGGAATGGTGTAGACAATCGGCGCCAGAATTTCCGGAATGTTCGGTATATGAACCAGTGTTGTGCTCTTGTCACTGTCAAACCCCGAACTCTCGTCGGCAAACACAAACAGCTTGCCTCCCCGGGCGCTGACTTCCGCCAGGTTGCCCTTCAGCTTGCCCAGCAATTCATCGTTGGGCGCCACCGCAATCACCGGCATGTTGTCGTCGACCAGGGCCAGGGGGCCGTGCTTGAGTTCTCCTGCCGGGTAAGCTTCGGCATGAATATAGGAAATCTCCTTGAGCTTTAATGCTCCTTCCTTCGCTACCGGATATTGAATACCCCGGCCCAGGAACAGGGCATGCTGCTTGTTCATCAGGCTCTTTGCAACATTCTGGATGGTACCGTCCAGCTTCAATACTTTTTCCACGTGCGCTGGGAGGGTATTCAGGTCGCGAACAAACTGCTTCTCGGTGTCCTCACTCATGCCTGTGCGCCGCGCAAGCACCAGCGTCATCAACAGCAACACACAAAGCTGCGTAGTGAAGGCTTTGGTGGAAGCGACGCCGATCTCGCGACCCGCGGCAGTAAGCAAACAGAAGTCAGACTCCCTTACCAGGGAGCTGGTGGCCACGTTGCAGATCGCCAGGCAACCGACATAACCCAGTTCCTTCGCAAAGCGCAGGGCCGCCAGCGTGTCTGCCGTCTCTCCGGATTGCGAAATGGTGACAAACAGGGTGCCGGGTTGCACAATAATATTGCGGTAGCGGTAGTCACTCGCAATATCCACCGCACAGGGCATCTTGGCAATATTTTCCAGCCAGTATTTGGTAATCATCGCTGCATGAGAGCTGGTGCCGCAGGCGACGATCTGCACATTCTTCACCTGATTGAAGATATCCCTGGCCTTGACGCCAAAAGCCTCTTCAAGCACGTGTGTCTCACTGACACGCCCGCTCAAGGTGTTGCGGATTACGGTGGGTTGTTCGTAAATTTCCTTCAGCATGAAGTGGCCGTACTCCCCCTTCTCCACCTCGGCAATGTCGCTGCTGATATGGGTGATGGGGCGCGTCACTTTTTTATCTTCGTTATTCCAGATCTGCACGGTCTTCAGGGTCAGTTCTGCAATGTCTCCCTCTTCGAGATAGATAAAGCGGTCTGTGACCTGACCCAGTGCCAGCGCATCCGACGCCACAAAATTTTCGCCGATACCGACACCAATGACGAGAGGGCTGCCACTGCGAGCAACGACAATCTTGTCTGGCTCACTACGCCTGATCACACACAGGCCGTAAGCGCCGTGAAGCTTGTGCACGGTGTCCTTTACCGCGTCGAGCAGACTCAAGCCTTGTTTTTCACAGGCCTGTTGAATCAAATGCACAATGACTTCTGTGTCTGTTTCTGATTCAAACGTGTAGCCCGCTGCAGTCAACTCCTCACGGAATGCCGCATGGTTTTCAATAATGCCGTTGTGCACGAGCGCGATGTCGGAACGGGAAATATGAGGGTGAGCATTGCGCTCGCTGGGTACGCCGTGTGTCGCCCAGCGGGTGTGTGCAATGCCTAGCTTGCCCGCGAACTCCCGCTTGTCCATGGACTCTTCCAGTTTCTCGACCTTGCCCAGCGCCTTGATGCAATCCAGTGCCTGCGTAGTCTCTTCCACCAGGGCCATGCCTGCGGAATCGTAGCCTCTGTACTCAAGGCGTTTGAGCCCCTCCAGCAGTATGCCGGATACATCCCGTTGCGCCACCGCGCCCACTATTCCACACATGCCTGTCTCCCAAGCCCTCGCAACTGCGTCGAGGGTTTACTGATTCAATTTCGTCGGGCGCTTCCAGCCCTTGATGTTGCGCTGACGCGCACGACCGATGCTCAGGTCCTCGTCTTCGACGTTCTGGCTGATCGTTGAGCCTGCTCCCACCGTTGCGTTCTTACCAACCGTCACCGGTGCGACGAGCGCCGTGTTGGAGCCGATAAATGCGCCATCTTGAATGATGGTTTTAAACTTGTTCACACCATCGTAATTGCAGGTAATCGTACCCGCTCCGATATTGACGTGTTCACCGACGGTTGCATCGCCAACATAGCTCAGATGGTTGACCTTTGACCCTTTGCCCAGGACTGACTTCTTGATCTCCACGAAGTTGCCCACCTTGGCGCCGTCTGCCAGTTGCGTGCCCGGCCTTAGTCTGGCGTAGGGACCGATGGCGCAGAGGCTCTGCACCTCCGAATCCTCGATCAGGGAGTTGGCCAGCACCTGAGTCCCTGAACCAATACGGCTGTTGCGGATAATCACATTGGGCCCAATGCTGACGTTGTCTTCCAGCTCTACCCAGCCCTCGAAGATCACATTGGTGTCGATCTCCACATCGCGGCCGCATTCGAGTCGCCCGCGAATGTCTACCCGTGCCGGGTCTCGCAGGGTAACACCTGTCAGCAACAGTTCCCGCACTCGGCGCGCCTGGTAGTGGCGCTCCAGTTGTGCCAACTGCAACTTGTTGTTTACGCCAAGCACCTCCAGCTCGTCCTCGACAACCTCGCTGTTCACCGTGCAGCCGTCCGCGACGGCCAGGGCAATAATATCCGTCAGATAGTATTCGCCCTGGGCATTCTGGGGGGTCAGTGCGGCCAGCCACTGACGAAGGCGACTGGCGGGAGCGGCCAGAATTCCACTGTTGGTCTCGCGAATCTGTTTCTGTGTCGGCGTGGCATCCTTTTCCTCAACGATCGCGACAGGCCGACCACTTTGATCACGCAGAATCCGGCCAAGCCCCGTCGGGTCTGAACTCATAACCGTGAGAATGGCAATGGCATCGCTGCCACACTGTGCCGTCAGCTCCTTCAGGGTTTCAGCGCGAATCAGGGGAACATCGCCGTACAGCACCAGGACGACGCTGTCGTCGGCGACCTCTGGCAAAGCCTGCGCCACCGCGTGCCCGGTTCCGAGTTGCTCCGCCTGGACGGCCCAAGCCAAGGCCTGACCACTGAACGCGGCCTGCACTTTTTCGCCCTCGAAGCCAATTACGACATGAATGGCTTTCGCACCAAGCTCCCGTGCACTGGCAATTACATGGCCAAGCAGGGGCTGGCCGCCGATGGCATGGAGCACCTTCGGCGTGCGGGAATACATACGGGTGCCCTTGCCGGCGGCAAGCACCACGACTTCAAGCGGAGGAAAAGGGGGGTGACTGGTCATGCTTGTACAGCCGTCTCACAGATCGGGAAAACGTCTAGTGTACCCGAGATTGGCGAGGGCTTGTGACTGGCTGCAGGCAAAGCATAAAAAAAGGCAGCCATGGCTGCCTTTTTTGCGGAACGCGAGACCTTCTATTTTCGCAACTGTCGCAGGGCACGCAGTTGAGCCGCCGCCTCTGCCAGTTGCGTCGCAGCACGAGAGTACTCGAACTCGCTGCTCTTGTTGGCAATGGCGTCGTTGGCGTCCTGAATAGCCTGCATGGCAGCCGCTTCGTTGACGTCGTCGGCACGGATCGCGGTGTCTGCCAGAACGGTAACCACACCGCTCTGTACTTCCAGAAAACCACCGGAGACGTAATAGATCTGCTCTGAACCGTCCTGCAGCACCACCCGTACCGGCCCCGGAATCAGGGCCGTCAGCAGCGGCGCGTGGCCTGGGGCCACACCGAGATCACCCAGTGTGCCAGTGGCCACCAGAATCTCGACCAGTCCGCTGAAGATCTGCTCTTCGGCGCTTACGATATCGCAGTGCATAGTCATAGCCATGTCGTCTTTCTCTTGGGGCAGTTAATACGATTACAGTTTCTTCGCTTTGGCGACGGCTTCTTCGATGCTGCCGACCATGTTGAAGGCCTGTTCGGGAATACTGTCGTATTCGCCTGCCAGAATGCCCTTGAAGCCCGCAATCGTGTCTTTCAGCGGCACGTACTTGCCAGGAGTGTTGGTGAACACCTCTGCCACGAAGAACGGCTGGGACAGGAAGCGCTGGATCTTACGCGCACGGGATACGATCAGTTTGTCGTCTTCGGACAGTTCGTCCATACCCAGAATCGCGATGATGTCTTTCAGTTCCTTGTAACGCTGCAGTACGGACTGCACGCCACGGGCCACTTCGTAGTGTTCCTGACCAATCACCAGCGGATCGAGCTGGCGAGAGGTGGAGTCCAGCGGGTCGATCGCGGGGTAAATACCCTGTTCGGCGATCGCACGGGACAGTACCACGGTGGCGTCAAGGTGCGCGAAGGTTGTCGCAGGTGACGGGTCCGTCAGGTCGTCCGCAGGAACGTATACGGCCTGGATGGAGGTGATGGAGCCTGTCTTGGTGGAAGTAATACGCTCCTGCAGAACGCCCATCTCTTCCGCCAGTGTCGGCTGGTAACCTACCGCAGAAGGCATACGGCCCAGCAGTGCGGATACCTCGGTACCGGCCAGTGTGTAACGGTAGATGTTGTCCACGAAGAACAGAACGTCACGGCCTTCGTCACGGAATTTCTCGGCCATGGTCAGACCCGTCAGGGCCACACGCAGACGGTTGCCGGGCGGCTCATTCATCTGGCCGTACACCATCGCCACTTTGGAGTTGATCAGGTTCTCGGAGTCGATAACCTTGGATTCCTGCATCTCGTGGTAGAAGTCGTTACCCTCACGAGTACGCTCACCCACCCCTGCGAATACGGACAGACCACTGTGCGCCTTCGCGATGTTGTTGATCAGCTCCATCATGTTTACGGTCTTGCCAACACCGGCACCACCGAACAGACCCACCTTACCACCCTTGGCGAACGGACAGATCAGGTCGATAACCTTGATGCCAGTTTCCAGCAGCTCATTGGAGGCTGCCAGTTCATCGTACTCCGGCGCCTTGCGGTGAATGGGCATACGCTCCTTTTCGCCGATGCCGCCACGCTCATCAATCGGGTTACCCAGAACGTCCATGATGCGGCCCAGAGTTTCCTGACCAACCGGTACGGAAATGGGGGCCCCGGAATCGGTCACGTTCAGACCGCGGGAAAGACCTTCGGTACTTCCCATGGCGATGGTACGCACAACGCCGTCACCCAGTTGCTGTTGTACTTCCAGTGTTGTTTCCTTGCCTTCTACGTGCAGGGCGTCATACACCTTGGGTACTGATTCCCGGGGAAACTGTACGTCAATCACCGCACCAATAATCTGAACGATACGACCGCTACTCATGTTCGGTTCCTCTTAAGGTCTAATCCAATATCTTGCTGAATACTTAAATCTGCTTGTTTCCAGGGCTGCGGCTTATACGGCCGCGGCACCCCCCACAATCTCGGACAGTTCCTGCGTGATGGAGGCCTGACGCGCCTTGTTGTACACAAGGCCAAGCTCTTCGATCAGTTCGCCGGCGTTGTCGGTGGCGTTCTTCATCGCCATCATTCGCGCGGCCTGTTCGCAGGCGATGTTTTCCACGACAGCCTGGTACACCTGTGACTCCATATACCGTGACAGCAGTGCGTCGAGCAGTGCCTCGGGTTCCGGTTCGTAGATGTAATCCCAGTGGTGCTTGAGCGCCTTGTCGTCCGATTTTTCCAGCGGCAGCAACTGCGCCACCACCGGGGTCTGCGTCATGGTGTTCACGAAATCGTTGCTGACGATGTACAGACGATCGATTTCTCCGGAAGAGAAGCGATCCAGCATCACCTTCACTGCACCGATCACATCTTCCACTTTCGGCGCATCACCAAGGCCGCGTACCGAAGCAACGACCTTGCCGCCGTAATTGTTGAAGAAGGACGTTGCCTTGGCACCGATGGCACAGAACTCCACGCCAACATTCTGCTTGCGCCATTCGCCCATGGCTTTCACCGTGGCCTTGAATGCATTGATGTTCAGACCGCCACAGAGACCACGGTCGGTAGACACCACAATATAGCCAACGTTCTTGACTTCACGTTCCGTGAAATACACGTGGTGGTATTCAGGTGTCGCATTTGCCACATGACCAATCACCGCGCGAATACGGGCAGCGTAAGGCTTGCCCAGCGCCATGCGGTTCTGGGCTTTGCGCATCTTGCTCGCAGCCACCATTTCCATCGCGCTGGTAATCTTCTGTGTGTTTTTGATGCTGGAGATCTTGACTCGAATCTCTTTACCGACAGCCATAACTCACCGTTTTATATCAATTACCAGGTTTGGGTGGACTTGAACTTCTCGATGGTCGCTTTCAGTTGCGCCGCGATCTCATCGTTGTAATCACCCTTCTCGTTGATCTTTGCCAGCAGTGCCGCGTGCTCGCTGTTGGCATAGGAGATCAGTGCCTTTTCAAAGGCCACGACCTTGTTCAGCTCCACGTCTTTCAGGAAGCCTTCGTTCGCGGCAAACAGCACCAGGCCCATCTCGGCCACTGACAGCGGAGAGTACTGGGACTGTTTCATCAGCTCGGTAACGCGCTGACCGTGCTCCAGTTGCGAACGTGTGGACTCGTCCAGGTCGGAGGCGAACTGGGCGAATGCCGCCAGCTCGCGGTACTGGGCCAGTGCCAGACGAATACCGCCGCCGAGCTTCTTGATGATCTTGGTCTGAGCCGCACCACCTACACGGGATACCGACAGACCGGCGTTGATCGCGGGGCGGATACCGGAGTTGAACAGGTTGGACTCCAGGAAGATCTGACCGTCGGTAATGGAGATCACGTTGGTCGGTACGAACGCAGACACGTCACCGGCCTGTGTTTCGATGATCGGCAGAGCGGTCAGGGAGCCGGTCTGGCCTTTCACTTCACCGTTGGTGAACTTCTCAACGTAGTCAGCATTCACGCGGGACGCGCGCTCCAGCAGACGGGAGTGCAAGTAGAACACGTCACCGGGGTAGGCTTCACGGCCCGGCGGACGACGCAGCAGCAGGGAGATCTGACGGTAGGCCCAGGCCTGTTTGGTCAGGTCGTCATAAATGATCAGGGCGTCCTGACCACGGTCACGATAGTATTCGCCCATGGAGCAACCGGCATACGGCGCGATGAACTGCATGGAAGCGGGGTCTGACGCGCTTGCGGCCACCACGATGGTGTAATCCATCGCACCGTGCTCTTCCAGCTTGTGTACCACGTTGGCGATAGAGGACTGCTTCTGGCCCACTGCCACGTAGATACATTTAACGTTTTTGCCCTTCTGGTTGATGATCGCGTCAACAGCCACGGCAGTCTTACCGACCTGGCGGTCACCAATGATCAGCTCGCGCTGGCCACGACCGATCGGCACCATCGCGTCGATCGCCTTCAGACCGGTCTGTACCGGCTGGTCTACCGACTGACGGGCGATTACGCCAGGAGCTACCTTCTCTACCGGAGAGGTCAGCTTGGTGTTGATGGCGCCCTTGCCGTCGATGGGCTTGCCAAGTGCGTCCACAACGCGACCTTCCAGCTCCGGGCCGACCGGCACTTCCAGAATGCGCTTGGTGCAGCGGGCGGTCTGGCCTTCCGCCAGAGATTTGTAGTCACCGAGTACAACCGCACCGACAGAGTCTCTTTCCAGGTTCAGCGCCATACCGAAGACGCCGCCTTCGAACTCGATCATCTCGCCGTACATGACGTCCGCGAGACCGTGAATGCGGATAATACCGTCGGATACGCTGACGATCGTGCCTTCGTTGCGGGCCTGTACGGAAACATCAAGGCTGTCGATTCGCTGCTTGATAATTTCACTGATTTCTGACGGATTCAGTTGTTGCATGCTTTTTCCCTCATTCCCAGTTCTTCTAGGAATTCATTGCTTCGGCTAATTTGGTCAATTTACCCCTGACAGAGCTATCGATGACGGTGTCGCCTGCGCGAATGACCGCCCCACCGATCAGGTGCTTGTCCACTCGGGTCTGCAACTTGATCTCTCTGTTCAATCGAGTCTTGAGTGCCTGGGTAATTTTGTTCACAACGTCTTGCTTCAGTTCGAACGCGGTAGACAGCTCCACATCCACTGACATTTCCTGGCTGGCCTTCATCGCATCGAACAGCTCGGAAATGTCGCCAAGCAGAACCAGTCGCTTGTTTTCCGCCAGCAGGTTCACGAGCTTGTGCACCTTGGGCGACAGCTCGTCTGCGCAGACACTGATCAGGGTCTCTGCCTGTTCGGCAGCCGTCAGCGAGGGAGACAGCAATCGCAGACGGACAGGTTCCGTCGCTGCCACTTTTGCCAGCAACTTCAGCGCCTGGGACCAGGCGTCCAGCTCCTTGGCGGCCAGCGCCACCTCGAAAGCTGCCTTGGCGTAGGGCCTGGCTAATGTAATTGTCTCTGCCATGACTTATGCCTTATAGCTCCGCTGCGAGCTTCTTCATCAGCTCTTCGTTTGCTGCCTCATCGATCGAGGATTCCAGAATCTTCTCGGCACCTGCAACCGCGATGGCCGCTACCTGGGAACGAAGCTCTTCCTTCGCTCTCTGCAGCTCCATGTCGATTTCGGCTTTTGCTGCCGCGAGCAGACGCTGGCCTTCCTCGCGAGCCTTATCTTTTGCCTCTTCGACAATCTGATTGGCACGCTTATTGGCTTGTTCGATCAGTTCAGCACCTTGCTGTTTGGCCTCACGCAGTTCCTCTGCCGCCTTGTTCTGAGCCAGGTTGAGGTCACGCTGAGCACGCTCGGCGGCTTCAAGCCCGTCGGCAATTTTCTTTTGCCGCTCTTCCAGGATGGCGGTGATCGGAGGCCAGACATATTTCATGCAAAACCAGACAAACACGAAGAACGCGATAGATTGTCCGATTATGGTTGCGTTGAGATTCATGCAGGTACCTCAGTTAAATAGTGGTCGTGACTCTGTCCAACAGTGACAGCGATACTATTCTCTCGATCTATTAAACGAATGGGTTCGCGAAGATGAACAGGAACGCCATACCCACACCGATGATGGAGATTACGTCCACGAACGCTGCAACCAGGAAGAACTGGGTCTGCAGTTTGGGGGCCAGTTCGGGCTGACGAGCAGAGCTCTCGATCAGTTTGCCACCCAGGTTACCGAACGCTACCGCGGTGCCAGCACCACAGATGCCGAAAATGATGGCAGCAGCGATCAAAGAAAAAGCCTGTACAGTTTCCATTTTTATCTCCAAGTTTTACTAAGGATTTAGCAGTTTTGATTTAAGGGTTAGTGGGTCGTGTGCGCCTGATTCAGGTACACAATGGTTAACATCATGAACAAGTAAGCCTGCAGGGTGACTACCAGAATGTGGAAGACCGCCCAGCCGAAGTGCAGTGGCAACTGCCAGTAGCCAATCAGGGCAATTACCAGGAAGATCACCTCACCGGCAAAGAAGTTTCCGTAGAGTCGCAGCGCAAGCGAAACAGGCTTCGCGAGGAAACCCGGCAGTTCCAGAATCAGGTTGAGCGGCAGGGCCCACTTGCCAAACGGGTGGAAGGCGAACTCGCCGAGGAAACCACCGAGACCCTTGATCTTGATGCTGTAGAAGATAATCAGGAAGAAGACGCTGATCGCGAAGCCCAGGGTAATGTTCAGGTCGGTCGTGGGCACAGCCTTGAAGTAGAGATGGGAATCGCCCGCGATAGTCTGGGCCAGCCATGGGATCCAGTCCACCGGGATCAGGTCCATGGTGTTCATCAGGAAGATCCAGCAGAAAATGGTCAGGGCCAGTGGGCCAATCAGCTCATTTTTTGCGTAGAAGCTGTTCTTGACGTTGGACTGCACGAACTCGACGATCACTTCGAGGAAGTTCTGGAAGGCACCCGGCTTGCCGGTGGTGGCTCCCTTGATACCAAAGCGGAAAATCGCAAGGAACAGGACACCCAGAAGCACGGAGATCAGCATGGTATCGACATTGATGGCCCAGAAGCCCATGTCTGCCGCTTCCTGCGTGGAGTGCGCGAAGCCCCAGCTACCGTCATGGCGCTGACCAAAGGTCAGGAAGCCCAGGTGGTGTTGAACGTATTCCGTTGCGGTTTGTGCGGTTTCAACCGTTTCGTGAGAAGTTGCCATGAATGCGTCTTTTCAATTCAAGTTAATAATTCGTTTTTCGGGTCACCCGCACGGTGGCCAGAAGGCCAACCAGGTACACCACTATGAACCCTGCGAACAGTGCTCGGGAGCTTAAAGGCTCAACGTAAATAAAGGCCAGCGCGAAACCGGCACCCATCAACAGGATCTTGATGGCCTCACCCAGGTAGAACGCTCTGACAATTTTCTGTGCTGCCCTTGCACCCCTGTACCGAAACGCCTTAAAGGAAAAATACGCATTCGGTACCGCGCAAATCATGCCACCTAACAGCAAAGAATAAGCACTTATCCAGCCCAGCGTCGTGTATCCGACGGTCGTTATGAAACCAACAGCAAATAACTGGCTGGCTATTATCTTATAGATGGGAGGAGCTTTAATGGTTGACACGATGCTGGTTAAGAATTCTTAACGCGCTCTTCTCGGCGCCTTCGCTGCCATCCAAAGCGTCGCATTATAGGGATATTGAGAGTCCTTATCAACAGCGTGAAGGGCTCATTTGATGTGTGCGAGGATGCCTTCGAGCTCATCCAGGCTGTTGTATTTTAATGTCAATTTGCCTGTGCCGCGTTCGCTGTGCTGAATCTGAACCGCCGCCCCCAGCTTCTCTGAAAGACTCTCTTCCAGCTTGCGAATATCCGGGTCGGAGACCGGCCCCGCCTTTTTGGGGGTTTCTTCCGCGCTCAGCAGCTTGCGAGCCAGCGCCTCCGTCTGGCGGACGGACAGACCTTTGCCCACGACCACCTGGGCTGCTTCGCTCTGTTGCAGCGGGGTCAGAGACAGCAGCGCGCGGGCGTGCCCCATCTCCAGATCGCCGTGTTCCAGCATCAGCCGGACATCCGGGTTCAGGGAAATCAGGCGCATCAGATTGGTCACAGAGGCGCGGGATCGGCCGACGGCGTCCGCCACTTCCTGCTGAGTCAGCTCGAATTCTTCCTGCAGGCGTTTCAGTGCCATGGCCTCTTCGATGGGATTGAGATTTTCCCGCTGGATGTTCTCGATCAGGGCCATCGCGATGGCAGACTCGTCGGATACCGGCTTGATGATCGCAGGAATGGAGTCCAGACCGGCGATCTGGGTTGCGCGCCAGCGGCGCTCCCCGGCAATGATCTCGTAACGGGTATCGGAAATGGGGCGCAGCACAATGGGCTGCATGACCCCCTGGGCCTTGATGGAGGCGGCCAGTTCCTGCAATGCCTCTTCGTGCATATCGGTTCTGGGCTGATATTTGCCACGCTGAATCAGATCGACGGGTATATTGCGCAGCTCTCCGTCCTTGTCCTGCTTCTTGGAGGACAGGGCTGGCAGGTCCGCCAGTGTTGCCCTGGCTCCCGGCTTGTTACCGCCCAGCAGGGCATCCAGTCCTCTTCCCAGTTTCTTTTTCGACGTCATCGCGCTTTTTCCGTAACTCGTGAATTCGTGTCCCCGGCCTAACCTGCCTGACGGGACTGTCTCTGTTCATTGCGTCGCAGCATTTCCCCCGCCAGCGCCAGGTAGGCAACCGCGCCGCGGGACTGGCGGTCGTAATGCAGAACCGGCATGCCGTAGCTGGGTGCTTCCGCCAGGCGGATATTCCGTGGCACCACGGTACGGTAGACCTTGTCGCCAAAATGGGTAAACAACTGGCCGGAGACTTCCAGGGTCAGCTTGCTGCGGGGATCATACATGGTCCGCAGAATGCCTTCGATCTGCAGCGCAGGGTTGAGCGTGGCACTGATGGCGCCAATCGTGTCCATCAGTGCAGACAATCCTTCCAGTGCATAATATTCACACTGCATTGGAATAATGACGCCATCGGCTGCCACCAGGGCATTGATGGTCAGCATGTTCAGCGATGGGGGGCAATCAATCACAATATAGTCGTACTGATCGGCAACTCCCGCGATGATCTCGCGCAGCCGGGTCTCCCGGTTGTCTGCCTGCAGCAGGGCAATTTCCGCAGCGGTCAGATCCCCGTTTGCCGGCAGAATATCGCAACCGCCGGGAGTCTGCAGAATGGCTTCCTGGGTACTGCACTCGCCCATCAGCACTTCGTACAGGGAGTTTTCAAGTTCGGCCTTGTTGATGCCGCTGCCCATGGTGGCATTGCCCTGGGGATCGAGATCGATCAACAAGACCCGGCGCTTGGTGGCTTTCAGCGAGGCAGCCAGATTGACCGAGGTGGTGGTCTTGCCCACCCCGCCCTTTTGATTTGCGATTGCCAGTACTCGCGCCACTTGCCGCCTACTCCATCATTTAAATTTCAGTTCAATCAGGTGTCGTTCTGCTGCATCACCCGGTACTTCAACCCGTTCCGCCCGAACCAGCTCAACGTCCGCCGGCAGCTCTGCCAGCTCGGCCTCTGGATACAACCCTTTCATCGCCAGCAGGCGGGTATGTTCCGGCTGTGCCAGATGGCGCGTCAGTTCCGCCAGATCGCGCAGCGACGAAAACGCACGGCAGACGATCATATCGACCGTTGATTCGGGCTGGAACTGCTCTACCCGAAGATGGTGGGCCTGCACATTGCGAAGCCCCAACTGCAGCGCGGCCTGGAATACAAACCGGGTCTTCTTGCCGTTGCTGTCCAGCAGGTCGAAGCGCATCTGCGGGTAGCAGATCGCCAGGGGAATGCCAGGCAGACCCGGCCCCGTTCCAACATCCAGCAGCCGACTGCCCGTAATCCAGGGCACCAGCGTAAGGCTGTCCAGCAGATGCCGGGACAGCATCTCCCCGGGATTGCGCACACCGGAGAGATTGAACGCCTGGTTCCACTTCTGCAGCAGTGACAGATAATCAAGCAGGGATTCCTGCTGCTCCGGTGACAAATCCAGCCCCATTTCCTGCAGGCCGCTACGGAGCTGATCCTTTGCGTCATCCTGCATCGTGATGCCGTGCTCCATTATGCAGACTTGGCGCGAACCGCCTGGTATTTCTTCAGATAAATCAGCAGAAGAGAAATGGCTGCCGGCGTCATGCCGGGAATCCGTGATGCCCGAGCGATATTCTCAGGGCGCACATTCTGCAGTTTCTGCTTGAGCTCGTTGGACAGGCCCTGCATCTGCTGATAGTCAAAATCTGCTGGCAGCGGGGTATTTTCCTGCCGCCGCAATTTCTGAATGTCCTCTTCCTGCCTGTCAATATAGCCTTTGTACTTGATCTGGATTTCCACCTGTTCGCGCACACAGGCATCCAGTTCCGGCATCTCGCCTGCTTCGCCCCGCACGGCTTCCGAGAGCTCTGCATAGCCGAGTTCCGGCCTTGCCAGCAGATCGGCCAGACTGAACTCCCGGGAAATGGGCTTTTCCAGGTGCTGGTTGATCTTCTTCGCTGCGGCGCTGTCCGGCTGTACCCAAACCTTGCCCAACCTGGCCTTTTCGGTTTCGATGCCGTCCAGCTTGTCGCTGAAGTGCTGCCAGCGCGCATCGTCCACCAAACCCAGTTCACGGCCCGCCGGGGTCAGGCGCAGGTCTGCATTGTCTTCACGCAACAACAGGCGGTATTCGGCCCGGCTGGTGAACATACGATAGGGTTCATTGGTTCCAAGTGTTATCAGGTCGTCTACCAGCACGCCGATATAGGCCTGGTCTCTGCGCGGACACCAGCTTTCCTTGCCCTGTGCGGCCAGAGCGGCGTTGAGCCCCGCCAGCAGGCCCTGGGCTGCCGCCTCCTCGTAACCGGTGGTGCCGTTGATCTGACCGGCGAAATACAGACCCTTGATGAATTTCGTTTCCAGGGAATACTGCAGGTCCCGCGGGTCGAAGAAATCGTACTCGATGGCGTAACCTGGCCGGGTGATGTGGGCATTCTCAAAACCCTTGATCTGGCGTACCAGCGCAATCTGTACATCAAAAGGCAGGCTGGTGGAAATGCCATTGGGGTACAGTTCGTGGGTACTCAGACCCTCCGGTTCCACAAAAATCTGGTGCGAGGTCTTGTCTGCAAAGCGCATGACCTTGTCTTCGATCGACGGGCAATAGCGCGGCCCCAGCCCTTCGATGACCCCGGTATACATGGGGGAGCGATCCAGCCCCCCGCGAATGATCTCGTGCACCCGTTCGTTGGTGCTGGTGATGTAGCAATTTACCTGACGAGGATGTTCGTCAGCGCTGCCGATGTAGGACATGACCGGAATCGGCGTATCCCCCTCCTGCACCTGCATCACAGAGAAATCGACGGAACGGGCGTCGATTCGCGGAGGCGTGCCTGTCTTGAGACGGGCGACACGGAACGGCAGTTCGCGCAGGCGTCTGGACAAGGCAATGGAAGGCGGATCTCCCGCTCGCCCGCCAGCGCTGTTTTCCAGACCAATGTGAATCTTGCCGCCCAGGAAAGTCCCCGTGGTCAGCACCACGGTCGGTGCAAAGAAACGCACTCCCATCTGGGTTACGACGCCCTGGACCGTATCTCCGATAAGGATCAGATCGTCCACCGCCTGCTGGAATATATCCAGGTTGGGCTGGTTTTCGAGCATGTCACGGATCGCCGCCTTGTACAGGACCCGGTCTGCCTGGGCGCGGGTTGCCCGCACGGCAGGCCCCTTGCTGCTGTTCAGGATGCGGAACTGGATGCCCCCGCGATCCGTGGCACGTGCCATGGCACCCCCCAAGGCGTCGATTTCCTTGACCAGGTGTGTCTTGCCAATACCGCCGATCGCTGGGTTGCAGGACATCTGGCCCAGAGTCTCGATGTTGTGTGTGACCAGCAAAGTACGCACGCCCATGCGGGCAGCCGCAAGCGCAGCTTCAGTGCCGGCATGGCCGCCACCTACTACGATCACATCGTACTTTTTCGCAAAATCCATGGAACACCTGCTCCGGGAAACCGGGCAAAAACAAGGGGCCGATAAGTATAAGCCTTCGCTGAAAAATTTGAAGGGTTTAATTTTATTGGGAAAAAAGCCTGTTTACTTATAAACAAACCACATAAATAAAAACTTATATAAAGTAGATAGAGAAAGATAAGAACTTAATGATGTAGTAATTATTAGGGAGGCTCATTGCAGTGGAAAAAGGTGAATTCTTTATATTTTACAGTGAGATATGAGAATCATAAGTGGGTGGAAAGACCCTGTTTAACCTTTGTGGAAGCCTTCTGTTTGTTGTGGGTAAACAAGGCTCTTTTCCACAGGGGTAAAAGTCGCCGGATTTCATCCACGGATTGTTCTGGCTGGAGGATTAACTTACACACAGGAAATAACCGTGTTGTTCAGGCCTACTTACCAACACAGAAACTGGAAAATATTTTCCCCAGAAGATCATCGGTCGTGAATTCACCGGTGATTTCTCCAAGATAACGGTGCGCAAGTTTGAGGTCTTCAGCCACCAGCTCTCCTTCGCGGCTTCCCTGCAATTGCTCAAGTGCCTGCTGCAGACTCTGCCGGGCGCGCTGCAGAGCGTCGAGGTGGCGTCGTCTGGCGATGAAACCACCCTCTCCGCTCGCGTTGTAGCCCATGCAGTCTTTCAGATGTTGTCTCAGCAGGTCTACTCCCAGCAAGGAGCTGGCCGACAGCCGGATGCTGGTCATTGCACTGTCGCCGAGATCTGTTTCCACAAGTGTCGGCTCCTGCCCTGTCTTGTCGATCTTGTTCTGAATAAGGCTGAGCCGCCGCAGGGATTTGTTGTCGCTCAGCGCGTCCAGACCAAGAGACTGCAGAAACCCTGCAGCATTTTCGGGAGATACCGAGTCGCTGGAAGAATCCACGACCAGGAGAATTCTGTCGGCCTCCCCTATGGCTTTCAGGGCCCGACGAATCCCTTCCTGTTCCACGATGTCGTCGCTGCTTCGCAGGCCTGCGGTGTCAGTAATATGCACCGGCATGCCGTCGATGCTGATGTGTTCCACCAGCGTGTCTCGGGTGGTTCCTGCAATCTCGGTGACGATGGCTGCGTCCTTGCCTGCGAGGGCATTCAGCAGGCTTGATTTACCGGCATTGGGTTTGCCGGCAATGACGACTGACATGCCCTCTCGCAGTATGCTTCCCTGCTTGGCCTGGGCGAGAATTGCGTCGGTCTTTTCCAGGATTTCCTGCAGTCGTTCCTGTGTGTGGCCTTCGCTGAGAAAATCAATTTCCTCTTCGACAAAATCAATGGCAGCTTCTATATAGACTCTTAATTCTATAATCGAATCAGAAAGACTCTGGATAAGACGGGAGAATTCTCCCTGCAGCGTGCGCATCGCGCTTTTTGCCGCTTCTTCACTACTGGCCTCGATCAGGTCAGCAATGGCTTCTGCCTGGGCCAGATCCAGTTTGTCATTGATAAAGGCACGTTCGGAGAATTCGCCTGGTCTTGCAAGGCGAGCGCCCAGGGAAAGAATTTCGCGCAGAACACGATCGAGAACAAAAGCTCCGCCATGTCCCTGGAATTCCACGACGTCTTCTCCTGTGAAGGAGTTGGGCCCAGGGAAGTAAACCGCAATTCCTTGATCGATCAGTTTAGAATCTGCATCAAGGAAATCGGCGAAATGGGCGTATCGTGGCTGGGGACGAAAGTGAAGAATCTTGTAAGCAATCTGTGCGGACAGTGGACCGGAAACCCGGATGATCCCCACACCTCCCCTGCCGGGAGGTGTGGCAATCGCACAAATGGTATCGCTGTCAGTGCTCAGTGACATGGCATGTCTGCGAATTGCAGCGTGAATGAATCAGGAGTTTCTTGCTTCCTTTGCCTCAAACTCTCTTTCGATCTTTTTGGTGACATAGTACTGCTGGGTAATGCCCAACACACTGTTGGCCAGCCAGTACAGTACCAGCCCGGCCGGGAACCAGAGGAAGAAGATCGTCATGACAACCGGCATGAAGCGCATGACTTTTGCCTGCATGGGGTCCGCCGGTGTGGGGCTCAACAGTTGCTGGGCAAACATGGATACGCCCATCAGCAACGGCAGAATAAAATAAGGATCCATCACGGAGAGGTCGTTGATCCAGAGGATAAAAGGTGCCTGACGTAGTTCGATGCTCTCCATCAGAACCCAGTACAGAGCAATGAAGACCGGCATCTGTACCAGCATAGGCAAGCAGCCACCGAAGGGATTGATCTTCTCTTTCTGGTACAACTCCATGGTGGCTTTCTGCAGCTTCATGCGGTCGTCGCCATAGCGCTCCTTGAGCTGCTCCATCTTCGGCATCACCCGGCGCATGTTTGCCATGGAACGATAACTGGTGGCGGAAAGCTTGTAGAAGATTGCCTTAACAGTCAGTGTCAGCAGCAGAATGGACCAGCCGTAATTGCCGACAATAGAGTCGATCTGTCTCAGCAGCCAGTAAATGGGAGACGCTGCGAACCACAACCAGCCGTAGTCGATTGTCAGATCAAGATTCGGGGATATCTCCCGCAGGGAGTACTGATCCTTGGGGCCGGCATAGAACTGGATACTCTCGTTGGCAGTTTGGCCCGGGGCCACGGAGAACTCGGGGCTGGTAAAGCCGCCGATGTATTCATTCGGGTTCTGCGGGCTGACGCGCATGGAGAACGTGTTGCTTGTAGTGGCCGAAGGGATCCAGGCTGAGAGGAAATAGTGCTGGCTCATCGCGATCCAGCCGCCGGTCAGTTGATGGGGTTGAATACCGTCCGCAACATCCTCGAATTTCACTTTGTAATAGGGGTCATCGGCCGAGGTGGCAGCAAAACCGAGAAACGAAGAGCGGCCGACACCACTTACCGTGCTGGGGTCCGGGAAATCTGTGCGATTGATCTGACCAAAGACATTGGCATTCCAGGCAGCAGCAGAGTTGTTGTGTATTTCGTAATTGACAGTGATGAGATAGCTGCCCCGGTCAAACGTAAACTGCTTGACCACCTGAACACCAGTGGCGTCCGTGTATGTCATGGATACTGTCAGACTGTCGGCGTTCGGTGCCAGTGAATAGGATGTTGCGCCAGATTGGTACAGGGCACGCTGTGTGGAATCAATCCCGTTGCGGCCAACGAGCCCGCTTTTGGCGACATAGAGTCTTTGTGCATTGTTTTCCAGCAGCACGAAGGGGTCGTCCTCGACGTCGATGTGCTTCCTGTACTGCGGAAGCGCCACTTCGACAATGTCACCGCCGTTGCGGTCAAGCACAATACGGAACACGTCGGTTTCCACCGTGATCAGTGTGTCGCTCGGGGCGACATTGGCAACTACCGGGCTGGTGCTGACAACCGGCACGTCTGCGCTTGAGACGCTGCTGGTAGTCGGCACGGCAGGTACATCGTTGACGGGCGCCAGTGCCACCTCGGCTGCCTGCTGGATATCACCATTCGGCACTCGCGGGTAGTCTTCCTGCCAGGCCAGCAGCAGCAGATAGGAAACAACGGCCAGGCCACCAATAATCAGATATTTAATAGAGTCCATATTGTGCTACAGGGGTGCGGATGACTTTGGAGGTTGAAGGGAATCTGCCGGTTCCGGCACCGGGTCAATCCCGCCCGGATGCCAGGGATGGCAGCGAAGAATACGTCGTGAGCCCAGACCAATTCCGCGTACCAGACCGTGTTTGCGGATGGCTTCCTGGGTGTAGTGTGAGCAACTTGGATAAAATCGGCACTGGTTGCCGATCAACAGGCTGAGCGTATGCTGGTAGACGGTAATCAGCTTGATTGCGATGTTATCCAGCATGCGCTTGGTCTCGTCTGTCTCTGTCGGAAGAGTTGCCGGCCTTTCGGATTAGATCCACCCAGTGTCGTTCGATTTTCTGTCTGAGCTGTTCGCTGCTCAGATTGCCCGAACCACTGCGCGCTAGAATAACGATGTCCACAGTGGGGAGCAAACTCTGCTTGTGTCTGAATGACTCACGCAACACACGTTTAACACGATTACGTTGCACTGCCTTGGCAATGTGTTTCTTGGCAATCACCAGACCCAGGCGGGGAAATGGTGTGCCACTGTCGCAGGCTAATAGAAGGAGGTGCTGGCAGGAGACTTTGTAGCGGGCGTGCTTGAATACAGGTTGGAAATCTGCGGCACCCAGCAGACGCAGCTTCTTGCTAAAGCCAAAGTCAGACACAGGTTCTTCTTTCTTGAGTACCGCAGAGGGTAACGGGCCTGTTAAGCGGTCAGTTTGGCTCGGCCGCATGCACGACGACGCTTGATCACAAGACGACCGCCACGAGTTGCCATACGCGCACGGAAGCCGTGTCTGCGAGCTCGTTTGATTAAGCTGGGTTGAAAGGTTCTTTTCATGATGCTGTCCGTTTTACTGGAAAAAGGTTACAGATAAAATTTTGCCGGAATTTAACCGAGCGCGAATTCTAGTGGTTTCAAGCGCTTAATGCAATTCATTAGAGCAGAAAAACAAAGAAAATCCACCTGTATAAAGATATTCAGAGAATACAGGAGCTTACGTTTTATACGCTGTTAGTCACAAGTTATCCACAACACGCTCTGAATAAATTTTGTGCGGTTTTCAGTTGAAAAAGTGCCGGTTTTTTCCAGAAAAACAATTTTAACCTGTTGAAAAAAAAGGAAAATATAAAACAAGAAAATTACACAAAACAGGCTTGCAAGGTGTGGATAACTCAAGGGGGGCAGGCTAGAATTCTCTTCCTAAGAAAACTCCAAGCGAATTATGGAAGGTAATAAGAAGAGTGGATTCGGTGAATTGGCAAACCTGTGTTAGTTGTTTGAAGAATGAATTGCCCTCGCAACAATTCAATACATGGATCAGACCCCTGCATGCGGAGACGTCGTCGAATGAGCTTCGTCTCTATGCTCCCAATCGGTTCGTGCTGGACTGGGTAAAGGAAAAGTTTCTGGTAAGAATCCAGGAGCTCCTCAAAGAGCAATCAAGTGCTGAGCCCGTCAATATCGTGATGGATATTGGTGTGCATAGACCTCCCGTGGAAGCGGCCGGCCTGCCGCTACCGGAGTCTGCCTCCAGACTTGAAAGCACTCTCGTCCATAACACAATTCATGACAAGGTCGATGTGGCTCAGGCTCAGCCTGAGGTCGTTGATACGGGAGCAGTTTCCCGAGGCACGTCCCTGATTCGCCGCAGTTCGCGAAACATGGAGGTCATCATCGACGGGAAGCTGCGCCACAAGGGCAGTCTGAACCCCGACAATACCTTTGATAATTTTATCGAGGGGAAATCCAACCAGCTTGCACGGGCGGCAGCCATTCAGGTGGCAGAGAACCCGGGGGGCGCCTACAACCCTCTCTTTATATACGGTGGTGTAGGGCTCGGTAAGACTCACCTGATGCACGCAATCGGAAACTACCTGGTGTCACGCAAACCCGATGCAAAAGTGGTTTATCTGCATTCGGAGACCTTTGTGGCCACCATGGTCACTGCGCTGCAGCTTAACGCCATCAACGAATTCAAGCGTTACTACCGTTCCGTGGATGCCCTGCTGATTGATGATATACAATTCTTTGCCGGCAAGGAGCGATCGCAGGAGGAGTTCTTTCACACCTTTAATGCGCTGCTTGAAGGGGGTCAGCAGATTATCCTGACGAGCGATAGATATCATAAAGAAATCAATGGCTTAGAGGAAAGACTCAAGTCCCGTTTTGGGTGGGGGTTATCGGTAGGCGTGGAACCACCGGAACTGGAAACCCGAGCGGCGATTCTGATCAACAAGGCTGAACAGAGCAATGTGGAGTTGCCCGGGGATGCCGCGATGTTTATAGCACAGCGACTGCGCTCCCATGTTCGTGAACTCGAAGGGGCGCTGAAGAAGGTGATCATTCATGCCAATTTTGTGGGCAGACCGATAGACCTGGAGCTGGTCAAGGAAGCGTTGAAGGATCTGTTTGCCTTGCATGACAAGATGGTCACCATCGACAATATCCAGCGGTCCGTGGCGGAGTATTACAAGATCAAAATGTCCGATATGCTCTCGAAGAGACGCAATCGTTCCGTCGCCCGCCCGCGGCAGATGGCGATGAGCCTGTCCAAGGAACTGACCAACCACAGTTTGCCGGAGATTGGCGATGCATTTGGTGGGCGGGACCACACGACGGTTCTGCATGCCTGCAAGCAAGTGAAGAACCTGAGAAGCACTTCCATGGATTTTTCGGAAGACTACAACAACCTGCTGAGGGCCCTGGCAACCTGAGCCGATATCAGCACCTCGCTAGAGCCAATTAATTCATCAGACAGAGTGACATAGCTATGTATTTTGCAATCGCAAGGGAAGCCATCCTCAAACCTCTTCAACTGGTCTCCGGTGTTGTTGAAAGACGCCAGACCCTGCCAGTGCTGTCGAATGTCCTGCTGTCTCTGAACAGCCAGGGAGAGCTGGCGATTACCGGTACGGATCTTGAAGTGGAACTGATCGGGCGGGTCCAGGTCGGTGGGTCAACAAAGCCGGGGGAGATTACGGTTCCCGCCCGCAAACTGGTGGATATCTGCAAGTCACTGGCCGACGATGCGACTCTGGAATTTACGGTGGACGATGGCAAGATGATCATCAAGTCGGGCCGTAGCCGGTTCAGCCTCGCCACCCTGCCCGCGAGCGAGTTTCCCAGCACAGAAGAAGAGCCGGGCACGATTGAACTGACCGTACCACAGCAGGCCTTGAAGTCCCTGCTGGACGGGACATCGTTTGCCATGGCGCAGCAGGATGTGCGCTATTACCTGAATGGCATGCTGTTCGAACTGGCAGCGGATTATCTTCGAGTTGTCGCCACCGACGGTCACCGCCTGGCAATGCAGACCCTGAAGATGCAGAACAATGTGGATACACCGGCGCAACTGATTCTGCCGCGCAAGGGCGTGATTGAACTGGGACGTCTGCTGACGGGTGAGGAAGCCGATATCGCCATCGTTTTTGGCCGCAACCACGTGCGTGCCAAAACAGGCGACACCACCTTCACTTCCAAGCTTGTGGACGGGAAATTCCCGGACTACAACCGTGTCCTTCCTCGTGGCGGCGATAAGCTGGTGACAGGCGATCGCCTGGAACTGAAGCAGGCATTTGCCCGTACATCTATCCTCTCCAACGAGAAATACCGTGGAGTTCGCGTGCTGCTTTCCGATGCGGAGATGCGTATTGTGGCGAACAACCCGGATCAGGAAGAGGCCGAAGAATCTGTTTCAGTGGATTATCAGGGAGAGTCCCTGGAAATCGGGTTTAACGTCAGCTATCTCGTGGATGTACTGACCGTGCTCAGTTCCGAGCGAGTCCGCATGACGCTGATCGATTCAAACTCCAGCGCTCTGCTCGAAGCCGCTGATGGCGACGGTGAAGCGCTTTACGTTGTCATGCCCATGCGCCTGTAGACAGGCGCATGACCCCCCTCTTCTCTTTGACCAGGCAATACGTTTCCTAAACGATGGCCAATATCCGCAGGCTGGACATTCTCAGGGTTCGCAATCTTCGCGAAATTCAGATTCGGCCTGTGGACAGCGTCAACATCATTCATGGCAAGAATGGCAGTGGAAAGACCAGCCTGCTGGAGGCGATCCACATGCTGGGTCTGGGCCGATCCTTTCGCAGTGCCAAGCTGGAGCCTGTGATTGCCACGGATGCGGATGATTGCGTCATTTTCAGTGAGCTGGAAGAAGGCGTCACAATCGGTTTGAATCGGACTCGCCGCGAGGGTCAGGTCCTCAAACTCATGGGCGAACGCCAGCGTAGTTGGGTGGACACGGCCCGCCATTTGCCAATGCAGATCATTAATTCAGACAGCTTTTCTCTTCTGGAGGGCAGTCCTCGGGTGCGCCGTCGCTTTTTGGACTGGGGTGTGTTCCACGTGGAACATGAGTTTGCACTTGCGTGGCGTAAGGCCAGCAAATGCCTCACGCAGCGAAACCTCCTGCTCAAGCAGCGCCGTCTCGACACCGATCAGTTGCAGGCCTGGGATCAGGAGTTGGCGCAACAGGGCCAGCACATCGACCAATACCGCAGGCGATATGTGGAACTCTTTCTCCCCGCCTTGCAAAAGGTGTTGCCTGAGTTGATTGCGCTGCCCGACCTCAAGATTCGTTACGACCGAGGCTGGGATGAATCCGTGGATTTACACGCAGCCCTACAAGCGAACAGAGAGCGCGATCATCGTTATGGAGCAACCCAGAGCGGTCCCCACCGCGCCGATCTGCAAATTCGTATTGGCAAAAATGGTGCTCATGAGGTGCTTTCCCGTGGACAGCAGAAATTGTTGGTTAGCGCCATGAAGATCGCTCAGAGTCTTCTATTGCATGAAATCAGCGGAATTAAAGGGGTGTATCTGATCGATGACCTGCCGTCGGAGCTGGATATGGACAATCGTAGGCTCATCTGCGGACTGTTGGAGGGGCTTGGATGTCAGATCTTCATAACCTGCGTCGATGCCAGAGAGCTTGAAAATTGCTGGTCTGAGGGCGTAAGAGCAGGCAAGTTCCACGTGGAACATGGTAAAATAACGCCGTTTTAGAAGGTCAATGATCTGTGCTGACCCCCTTTCCGACCAGGGGCGGGGAGCGCCAGTTTTGTGCTTTAGACAGGAGAACACCCATGGCTCAGGATTCAAACTACAACTCATCCAGCATCAAGGTATTGAAGGGTCTTGATGCGGTGAGGAAAAGACCTGGCATGTATATTGGCGACACCGACGACGGTACGGGTCTGCACCACATGGTGTTCGAACTGGTGGACAATTCGATTGACGAAGCGCTCGCGGGCTATTGCGATGATATTCGCGTCATTATCCACCCCGGCGAAACCATTACGGTCTCTGACAATGGCCGCGGCATTCCTACAGATATGCATGCGGAAGGGGTTTCTGCTGCAGAAGTCATCATGACTGTTTTGCATGCGGGCGGTAAGTTTGACGACAACAGCTACAAGGTTTCTGGCGGCCTTCACGGTGTGGGCGTATCGGTAGTGAACGCTTTGTCCGAGGAGCTGAAATTGACCATTCGTCGTGGAGGTCAGGTTCATGAGCAGAACTATGTGCATGGGGTGCCTCAGGCGCCACTTGCTGTCGTGGGCGAGACAGATGTGACGGGGACAGAGACGCACTTTAAGCCCTCCGCTGCAACCTTCTCTAACATCGAGTTCCACTATGACATCCTCGCGAAAAAGTTACGGGAACTGGCCTTCCTCAATGCAGGCGTCGCGATTCAGCTAAAGGATGAACGAACCGGCAAGTCGGATATCTTCAAATATGAAGGGGGACTTCAAGCCTTTGTAAGCTATCTGAACACCAACAAGGCACCGGTCAACAAGATCTTCCATTTCTTCTCAGAGCGTTCGGAAGAAGGCATTTCCGTCGAGATAGCCCTGCAATGGAACGATACCTATCAGGAAAATATCTTCCCCTATACCAACAATATCCCTCAGCGAGATGGCGGTACGCACCTGGCAGGATTCCGGGCTGCGCTGACCCGAGTGCTGAATTCCTATATCGACAAGGAAATGACTGGGAAAAAGGACAAGGCGGTCAGTACCACTGGCGATGATGCCAGAGAAGGCCTGACGGCAATCATTTCCGTGAAGGTTCCGGACCCCAAGTTCTCGTCCCAGACCAAGGACAAGCTGGTGTCTTCCGAGGTGAAGTCGGTGGTGGAGCAGGAAATGGCAAACCATTTTACCGACTACCTGATGGAAAACCCCCAGGAAGCCAAGGCAATTGTAGGCAAGATGATCGATGCCGCTCGTGCTCGCGAGGCGGCGCGTAAAGCGCGGGAAATGACCCGACGCAAGGGCGCACTGGATATTGCCGGGTTGCCGGGCAAACTGGCCGATTGTCAGGAGAAAGACCCTGCCCTGTCCGAAATCTACATCGTGGAGGGTGATTCTGCGGGCGGTTCCGCCAAACAGGGTCGCAATCGCAAGAATCAGGCAATTCTGCCGCTCAAGGGCAAGATCCTGAATGTGGAGAAGGCGCGATTTGACAAGATGTTAAGTTCCGCCGAGATTGGCACGCTGATCAAGGCCCTGGGCTGCGGTATTGGCAACGAGGAATTCACTCCGGAGAACCTGCGGTATCACAGCATCATCATCATGACGGACGCGGACGTCGACGGGTCCCACATCCGGACACTGCTGCTGACCTTCTTCTTCCGGCAGATGCGGGAGCTGGTCGAGCGCGGACACATCTACATTGCACAGCCGCCGCTGTACAAGATTCGCAAAGGCAAAAATGAGCAATACCTGAAAGATGACGACGAGTTAGCGAAATATCAGATGCAAATCGCGCTCGATGGCGCCAGTTTGCACGTGAACTCCGGTGCGCCCGGCATCACAGGTGATGCTCTGGACGCCATTGTTCGTCAGTACAACCACACCTTCTCCATCGTGCGTCGCCTGAATCGTCTCTACCCGTCCGAGGTGCTGGAGGCCATGATCTATACTCCGGAGCTGTCTGCTGCCGACCTGTCTCAGGATACTGTCAGTGCCTGGTGCCAGACGCTGTCCGAGAAACTGGCGCAGTTGCATCCCAAGACTGCCGGTGGCTACCAGATCAGCGCGATCAAGGACCGGGAGCGCAATGTCTATCTGCCCCAGGTTGTGCATTCTTTGCACGGACTGACCCGGGACTATCTGTTCAGCATGGATTTCTTCAGCTCCGGAGAATACAAGGCCATTCTCAAACTGGGGGCCACACTCGACGGTCTGATTGAGGAAGGGGCGTTTGTTCAGCGTGGTGAGCGCAAGCAGGACGTCAAGACATTCGCAGATGCGTTGAGCTGGCTGACGTCGGACGCCATGAAGGGTCATTACCTGCAGCGATACAAGGGGCTGGGTGAGATGAACCCGGACCAGTTGTGGGAAACCACCATGGACCCGGAGAGCCGCCGCATGCTCCAGGTGACGATCGAGGACGCGATCGGGGCTGACCAGCTCTTCACGACGCTCATGGGCGATCAGGTCGATCCGCGTCGGGAATTCATCGAGAGCAACGCACTCGCCGTGCAAAATCTCGATATATAACAATGGCTTAGTGTGCTATTGCGGGGTGCCGTGGATGATGTCCATATTCTCGGCGACCCACGCTGCATACGCATCACTGACCTCATTTGCCGATTTTTCACTGGTCGGTATCAGCGGACCAAAGCGCAGCCGGATGACACCGGGGTGCTTGATCAGCGTGTGAGCCGGCCAGCAATCCCCCGCATTGTGAATCACCGGTAACACGGGTACCTTGGCTGCCACGGCCAGTTTGGCGCCCCCGCGGGACAGTGCTTTCACCTCTCCCGCCGGGCTGCGCGAGCCTTCCGGGAAAATCACGATATTCAGACCATCTGTCAGGCGTTGAGTGCCCTGCCGTAACAGCGAGCGCCCCGCCTCGCGTGGTTTGCTGCGATCGATGGCAATTGGCTTCTGCAGCCGCATGGCCCACCCCCAGAAAGGAATATTGAGCAACTCCTTCTTCAGAATCGGGCAGACTGGCAACACGGCGTCGTACAGGAAGATGGTCTCCCAGGCACTTTGATGGGTGCTGAGGACGACGACCGGCGTGTCTTTTGGAATGTGCTCGGCGCCCTGGATGTCGTAGCGCACGCCACAGACAAGTCGCAGCCACCACTGCACGAAACGGCACCATGCAGCATAGATAAAAAAGCGCCTCTTCAGCGGGATGAACCCGAACACAAGAATACAGATCACCGAGATGGTGATGGTGGCCACGAAATAGCCGGCGTAAAACAGCAGAGAGCGGAGTGTGTTCACAATGCGCTTAAGCATGCAGGGTCGTCACGATGCTGGCGTGGTGCTCAGGAGTGAGTCCACATAGTCCTTGAGATTCCCGAAGACCTGTACGCCATCGAGTTCGTTTTCAGTTGATTCTGCGAGGGTCCTCTCCCCTTTGCCTGTCTTTACCAGCACCGGGATGCAGCCACCGAGTTTGGCACAGAGAAGATCCTTGGCGCTGTCACCGACAAAGGGCGCACTGCCCACACTGGCGCCGAATTCACATTCAATCTGCTCCAGCAGTCCGGTTTTGGGTTTGCGGCATTCACAGTCTTCGTCGGGACCATGGGGGCAGAAAAACACCCCGTTGACCTCCCCGCCCAACTCCTCTACCAGGCAACACATCTTCTGGTGCATGGCGGCGAGTTCAAATTCGTCGAAATACCCTCGGGAAATGCCGGACTGATTGGTGGCAACGGCGACGGTGTAACCCGCCTGGCTGAGCCTGGCAATGGCCTCAATGCTGCCGGGAATGGGAACCCACTCGTCCGCGGACTTGACGTATTCGTCCGAGTCCTCGTTGATGACTCCGTCCCGGTCCAGAATGATCAGTTTCATCGTGGCCTCCGACTTCAGGGCCTCAGCCATTGTGCAGATAGGAGATGTCGGCGACCTGCAGGAACAGGGTTCTCAACTCGTTCAGCAGGTTGATACGGTTGCGGCGCAACGCGGGGTCTTCGTCCATGACCAGCACCTGGTCGAAGAAATCGTCGATGGCCTGCTTGCTGCCCGCCAGAGTCTCAAGCCCTTTGGTGTAGTCACGCTGCTGAAACAGCGGTTCGGCCACACGACGGCTCTGTGCCAGAGTATCCGCCAAGGCTCGCTCCGCAGCCTCTTTGAACAGACTGGCATCGGACGCGCCAAAGTTTCCGGCGTCTTCTTTCTGCAGAATGTTGGAAACGCGTTTGTTGGCAGATGCCAGAGACTGTGCCTCCGGCAACTGGCTGAAGCGGTGTACGGCCTGAACCCGCAGATTGAAATCCAGGGGTTTGCTGGGCTTCAGGTGATACACGGACTGGAAGACCTCGGCACTGACGCCTTCGGCCTGGTACCAGGCACGGAAACGCTCCAGCAGGAAATCGAAAACCTGCTGGTCGAGACCCTGCGGAAGGTCCAGGCTGGTGAAATTCGCGCAGGCACTGCGCAGGGTCTGCAGCAGGTCCAGATCGAGAGATTTTTCCACGATAATGCGCAGCACACCTAGGGCAGCGCGGCGCAGGGCAAAGGGATCCTTGGAGCCGGTCGGCGGCTGGCCAATGGCAAACAGGCCAACGATGGTGTCCAGCTTGTCGGCCAGCGCCAGCACACAACCGGTCTGGGTTGTAGGCAGTTCGTCGCCGGAGAATCTGGGCATGTATTGCTCGTTCAGCGCCTGGGCAACATCCCCCGGCTCGCCGTCGTGCGCGGCATAGTAGTAACCGGCGATGCCCTGCAACTCCGCAAACTCGGAGACCAGGTTGGTTACCAGGTCACACTTGGACAAGGTAGCGGCGCGCTCGCACCACTCCACGGGCGCTCCGATATCGCGGGCGATGGCAGCGCTCAGTGTGGCAACTCGCTGGGACTTGTCGTACACGGTGCCCAGCGCCTGCTGGAAGACGATGTTCTTGAGCTGTTCCTGGCGGGAGGCCAGGGTCTGCTTGCGATCTGTGTCGAAGAAGAATTTGGCGTCAGACAGGCGCGGACGGATTACACGCTCGTTGCCGGCAACCACCTGAGCCGGATCGCGGCTCACCAGATTGCTTACCGTGATGAAGTTGGGCAGCATCTCCCCTTCCGCGTTCAGCAGATAGAAGCACTTCTGGTGTGCCTTCAGGGAGGAAATCAGCGCCTCCTTGGGCACGGACAGAAAGTGCTCATCAAAACGGCCCGTGAGTGCCACCGGCCACTCCACCAGGGCAGTAACCTCCTCCAGCAGATCGTCCTCTATGATGACGGTGGCCTGCAGGGTCGCAGCCTGTTCTTCAACAAGGGTGCGGACACGGGCTTTGCGAGCATCGTAACTTACGATGACAAAGGCCTTCTCAAGCGCGGACTCATAGTCTTCCGGGGTGCCGATGAGCACCTCCCCGGACGACATGAAGCGATGTCCGCGGGAGTTATTGCCTGAGGCGATGCCCAGAATCCTGGTTGGCAGGACCTCGGCACCGAACAGCATCACGACCCAGTGCACCGGGCGGACGAATTCGTCGCGCGTGCTGCCCCAGCGCATTTTCTTGGGGATAGGCAGAGAGGTCAGAGCCTTGCTGACCATGTCCGGTAGCAGTGCAGAAGTATCGCTGCCCTTGCTGACGGAGCGATGTGCCAGTTTGAGCACGCCGTCGCGATCGGATTGTTCGAGGGCGCTGACCTCTACACCGCAGGAGCGCGCGAAACCGGCTGCAGCGGGGGTGGGTTTGCCATCTTTGTCGAAGGCGGCGGCCACGGCAGGGCCAAGTCTTTCCACGGCCTTGTCCTGCTGTCGCTCATCAAGGCCGGTTACCCGTACCGCCAGGCGGCGTGGACTGGCAAAGGGCTGCACCCCATCAAAGGCCAGGCCTGCGGAATCCAGGGCAGCACGAATGTTTGCCGCAAACGCGTCCGAGAGCTGGCGCAATGCCTTGGGGGGCAGTTCGCCGGTACCGATCTCTACGAGAAAATCTTTCTTAGCCATGATCTCTTACTTGTTGAGGTATTGATCGCGCAGAGCCTGGGGAGCCAGAGGGAAGCCCAGCGCCTTGCGGGATTCGAAATAGGCTTCCGCCACCTGGCGGGACAGTGTGCGTACGCGCAGGATGTAGCGTTGCCGCTCGGTCACGGAAATGGCATGACGGGCATCCAGCAGGTTGAAGTAGTGCGACGCCTTGAGAACCTGTTCATAGGCAGGCAGCGCCAGGCCTTTCTCGATCAGTTGCGTGCACTGGGCCTCGCAGTCGTCGAAATAGCGGAACAGGTTCGGCACATTGGCTTCTTCGAAGTTGTAGGCGGACATCTCCACTTCGTTCTGGTGGAACACGTCGCCATAGGTCACTACACCGTGCGGGCCCTTGGTCCAGACAATGTCGTAAATGCTGTCGACACCCTGCAGGTACATGGCGATGCGCTCGATCCCGTAGGTGATCTCGCCGCTGACCGGGAAACACTCCAGCCCCCCAACCTGCTGGAAATAGGTGAACTGAGTCACCTCCATGCCGTTGAGCCAGACTTCCCAGCCCAGGCCCCAGGCGCCCAGAGTTGGAGACTCCCAGTTGTCTTCCACAAAACGGATATCGTGAACTCTGGCATCAATCCCGAGGCTGGCCAGCGACTCCAGATACAGCTCCTGAATATCGGGCGGTGAGGGTTTCAGAATGACCTGGAACTGATAGTAGTGCTGAAGGCGATTGGGGTTCTCGCCATAACGCCCGTCAGTGGGTCGGCGGCTGGGCTGTACATAGGCGGTGTGCCAGCTTTCCGGACCGATGGCTTTGAGGAAGGTCGCGGGGTGAAAGGTCCCGGCGCCGACTTCCATATCCAGCGGTTGCATGAGAACACAGCCTTTATCGGCCCAGAATTGTTGAAGCGCCAGAATCAAACCCTGGAAGGTGCCAAGGTCGGGCTGCGGTGCTGAAGCAGACAAGTATCACTCCGAGGTTCACTTTAAAGAGTCGCCGATTATCCTTGATTCGACAATCAATATCCATACTCCAGGGCAGCGCGGAATCAGGCTCTGACAGTGCTTTTGTCAGGCGTGGCGGGGTGCTATAGAATTCCGCCACACGGCTCTCAGGGCATGTGCTCTGCCCGGCCGCGGATGTTCAACTCGGGGATTTCTGTCATTCAAACCATTAAAGTCTTGCTGATTCGATGCCTGTTGTGGGTCTGCAGCCGTCTGTCCCTGCGAGCGGCGCAGGCGCTCGGTGGCCTGATTGGTCGTTGTTCGTGGCGGCTCAAGACGGTTTCCTGCCGCACAACTTGCACGAATCTGCGCCTCTGCTTTCCGGAAATGAGCCAGCAGGAGCGTGATTCGCTTGCCCGGCAGAGTTTGATCGATACGGCAAAAACGGCCTGCGAGCTGGGGCGCATCTGGGAGCGGCCAATTCCCAAGGTAGTCGAGCTCATCGCCAAGGTGAGCGGTGCAGAGATCCTCGACGAAGCCGTGGCACAGGGAAAGGGGGTCATCATTGTCGCTCCTCATCTCGGAAGCTGGGAGCTGACGGGAGTGTACCTGGACACGCGCCATACCTGCACCTACCTGTACAAACCTCCAAAACTGGAGGCCTTTGGTGAGGCACTGATTCGCTATCGAAGCCGTCAGGGTGCACAACTTGCGCCCACAAGCCCGAAGGGCGTTGCCATGCTGCTCAAGGCACTGGCCCGGGGCGAGATGGTCGGGATTTTGCCTGATCAGGAGCCGGGTCTGGAGAGTGGTGTGTTTGCGCCCTTCTTCGGCATTCCGGCGCTGACCATGACACTCGTGGCCAAGCTGGCGCAAAGAACCGACGCAGAAGTGATCAGCATGTTTGCCCGCCGTTTGCCCGACGCGACGGGATTTGAAATTGTGATCGACAAGGCACGAAGCGGTATCAAGGATGCCGATCCGGAACTGGCGGCGACGGCGCTCAATGCAACGGTGGAAGATTGCGTGCGACAGGCGCTCAGTCAGTATCAGTGGGAGTACCGGCGCTTCAAGCAGCAACCGGATCAGATCAAGAACGCGCTCTACCGCTAGCGGCGCCAGAACATCGGCAGGAACAGCACCAGCAGGGTAAAAATTTCCAGACGGCCGAGCAGCATGGCAAAACACAGAATCCATTTGCCGGTGTCGGATACCAGGCTGTAATTTTTGGCCACCCCTTCAAGACCCGGCCCCAGATTGTTGATGGCAGCACCTACAGCGCTGAACGCCGTCACCACGTCCATTCCCGTCGCCAGCATTGCCAGCAAAAGTGCCAGGAACACCATCACATACATGGCGAAGAAACCCCACACCGATTCGATCACTTTGTCTGGCACCAGCGTATTGCCCAGCTTCACCTGAATCACCGCGCTGGGGTGGATCAGTCGCTGCACTTCCCGCAAACCCTGTTTCAGAATCAGTAGAATACGAATGACCTTCATGCCGCCGCCCGTGGAGCCAGCACAGGCGCCGATGATGGAGGCATAGATCAGCATATAGGGAAGCACCGAAGGCCACACACTGAAGTCGTCGGTGGTGAAACCTGTGGTCGTGGCGATGGACACGCTCTGGAATGTCCCGTGCACAATCGCATCAAACAGGTCATAGGTGTCTGTCAGAAACAGCACGCCTATGGTGACGCCGGACAATACCACCAGCATGGCGGTGTAGAACTTCAGCTCCGGGTCGCCCAGATACTGATAGATGCTGCGGGTTCGCCAGGCGGTGAAATGCAACGCAAAGTTGATGCCGGCGAGGAACATGAACACGGTCGCAATCATGTTGATCAGCGCGCTGTCGAAGTACCCCAGGCTGGCATCGTGCGTGGAGAAGCCGCCGATGGCGACGGTGGTGAAACTGTGGCAGATGGCATCGAACAGGGACATGCCCGCAGCCCAGAAACACAAGGCGCAGACCAGTGTCAGCGCCAGGTAGATGTACCACAGAGCCTTGGCCGTTTCGGCCAGTCGGGGAACCAGATTGTCGTTCTTGACCGGGCCCGGGCTTTCGGCGCGGTAGAGTGACATACCGCCGATCCCCAGCATTGGCAGAACGGCCACAGCCAGCGCCACGATTCCCATGCCACCGAGCCACTGCAGTTGCTGGCGGTAAAACAGAATGGATTGTGGCAGCGTATCCAGACCAACAATGACCGTGGCACCCGTGGTGCTCAGGCCGGAGATGGACTCAAAGACGGCATCGGTGATGGACAGCGGCAGCTCCAGGGAGAAGAAAAACGGCAGCGACCCGAACACGCCAAGTACGGTCCAGAACAGGGTCACGATCAGGAAACCATCGCGCGTCCGCAACTCCTTGCGGGCCCTCAGGGTCAGGAACCACAGCACGAAGCCGGTCACGAAGGTGATCAGCAGAGAAGTCGCGAAAGACGGGATCTCACCATCGTCGTAGATCAGCGACACCAGCATGGAGGGAAGGTTGGCGAGGATGCTGAACAGCATCAGTAGCACACCCAGGATTCTGCAGACGATCGACAGATGCATGATGTACTCAGAAGAAGGTGAGTCCGACCTGGAACAGGCGTTCCACCTCTGGAATACGTTTCTTGTCGACAAGGAAGAGAATTACGTGATCCCCCGACTGCACAATGATGTTGTCGTGCGCGATCAATACCTCTTCGTCCCGCACGATTGCGCCGATGGTGGTGCCAGGTGGCAATTCGATATCTTCAATGGCCTTGCCGACAACCTTGGAGGAGTGACTGTCGCCATGCGCAATGGCTTCCAGTGCTTCCGCTGCGCCACGGCGTAGAGAGTGCACGTTCACAATGTCTCCTCGGCGGACGTGCGTGAGCAGACTGCCGATGGTTGCCTGCTGCGGAGAGATGGCGATGTCGATCTCTCCGCCCTGCACCAGATCCACATAGGCCGGATTGTTGATCAGTGTCATGACCTTGCGTGCGCCAAGTCGTTTGGCGAGCATCGACGACATGATGTTGGCCTCGTCGTCGTTGGTGAGTGCCAGGAATACATCGGTGTCTTCGATGCTTTCCTCCAGCAGCAGCTCCTTGTCGGATGACGCGCCGTTGAGAATGATGGCGCGGTTGAGGCGTTCGGACAGATAGGCACAGCGGTCGGGGTTGCGCTCAATAATTTTGGTCTGGTAGCGCCCTTCCACGGCTTCGGCGAGACGTGAGCCGATGTTGCCACCGCCTGCAATGATGAGGCGCTTGTAGGGTTTGTCCAGGCGGCGCAGTTCGCCCATGACGGCGCGGATGTTTTTCTGTGCGGCAATGAAGAACACTTCGTCGTCGGCTTCGATGACGGTCGAGCCTTCGGGCATGATGGCCGTGTCGCGGCGGAAGATGGCGGCTACCCGGGTGTCCACATTGGGCATGTGCTCGCGCAGGAAGCGAATCTCCTGCCCTACCAGAGGCCCGCCGTAATAGGCCTTGACTGCCACAAGCTGTGCCTGCCCATCGGCGAAGTCGAGCACCTGCAGGGAGCCGGGCAGGTCAATCAGCCGTTCGATGTAGTGGGAAACCAGTTGCTCCGGGCTGATCACCACGTCGGCGGCAATGGCCCCCGGCCCGAACAGGTCGTCGGCGTCCATGTAGGAGGCGGAGCGCAGGCGGCAGATTTTCTTGGGGGTCTTGAACAGCACCTGGGCAATCTGGCAGGCAACCAGATTGATCTCGTCGTTCTCTGTCACGGCGAGCATCATGTCGGCGTCCTCAGCTCCTGCCGCCCGCAGCACGTCGGGGTAGGATGGCATGCCGACAGCCGTGCCAACGTCGATGCGGTCCTTGACCTCCCGCAGCAGATCACTGTCCGGGTCGACGATCGTGATGTCGTTGGCCTCGCTGGCGAGGTTTTCCGCCAGGGAGATGGAGACGTGATTGGCGCCGAGCATGATGATCTTCATTTACCGCGGATACTCCACTTCGGTTGTTTGCCGTCCTGTTGTCGCTATGATCAGGCTGGTTTTCTGATTCTGGCAAAGTAAAAGCCGTCGTTGCCGGCGCTGTCCGGCAACAATTGTCTACCAAAGGCACATTCTACTCCCCATTGCCCGTCAATTCTCTCGTGTTTTGCATCGCCCTGCGTCTTGAGAAAAGTCGCCACTGTCTGCGAATTTTCTGCCCTCAGCACGGAACAGGTGGAATACAGGAGCAGCCCACCGGGTTTGAGGCAGGCCCACAAGCGCTGCAGCAACAACAGTTGCAGCGCCTGCAATTTCGGAATGTCGGTGCTGCGGCGCAGCAGTTTGATATCCGGGTGGCGACGGATGATGCCGGTAGCTGAGCACGGGGCGTCCAGAAGAATGCGGTCAAAGGGCGTGCCATCCCACCAGCTTTGCGTCGCCGTGGCATCGGCACAGACAACCTCTGCCTCAAGGTGCAGGCGATCAAGGTTCTGGCGCAGACGCTCCAGGCGCCGCTCGTCATTGTCCAGGGCGACAAGGCCGGAGAACGCATAGCCACTCTCAAGCAGGTGGCAGGTCTTGCCGCCAGGCGCTGCACAGGCATCGAGTATGCGTTGGCCATCCGCAAGGTTCAGCAGGGAGGGAATGACCTGGGATGCTTCGTCCTGCACGCTGACCAGCCCCGCGTCAAACTCGGGAAGTCTGTCGACACTGCAGGGCTTGTCCAGGTACACCGCGCTGTCGGTCAGGGTTCCTGCAGTGGCATCCAGCCCGGCGTTCTTGAGAGCCTGCAGATAGGCGTCTCGTGCCATGCGCCGGGTATTGACCCGCAGCGTCATGGGCGGGCGCTGATTGTTTTGCTCCAGAATGCGGGGCCACTGTTCCGGCCAGTCCTGTTGCAGGGTTTTGATCAGCCAGCGGGGATGGGCATACTGCCCTTCAAGCGATTCTGCGGCCTTCGCTATCAGGTCGGTCTGCTCGCGCAGGAAGTTGCGCAGCACGGCATTGACCAGTCCACGCGCCCAGCCCTTGCCCAAGACCTTGGTCGCGGCGACGGTTTCGTTCACCACGGCATATTCGGGCACCCGCAGGTGCTGCAACTGATAGAGCCCGATCAGCAGCAGGCCGTGCAGGTCGGCGTCCTTGGTTTTCAGGGGTTTGTCGAGCAGCAGTTTGAGAATGGCATCGAGCTGATGGAACCAGCGACAGGTCCCGAAGACGATTTCCTGCAGCAGGGCGAAGCCTTCCTCATCGCCCTCGTCCCTGCGAGTGAGCAAGGTGGCAAGTGAGCCCTCCTGCTGTTGCAGCCTAGCGAGGATGCCGGCGGCTCTGGCGCGCAGTTTTGCCGGGTTCATGGGGCGGTATCGTCAGAGCTGGTGAATTGCCGACCCGGACACAAGAGCTCTTTCTTGGAGTTGAGCAGGTCGCGCACCGGAAGCGGAATTTTGCCAGGAAACTGCATAATCTGAATGTTCAGCGAGGAGTTCAGGCAGGCGACACAGATGCCTTCGGAGTCCGCTCGAAATATGGTGCCGGGAGGCCGGGAACCTGTTTCCCCTGTCAGTGTGGCTTTAAGCAGCCGCACGCGCTCGCCCTGCAGAAAGCTGTAGGCCGGGTTACGACCGATGCCGCAGCGAATGATGCGATTGATGGTCTCGGCGGAGGCATTCCAGTCAATCAGGGCCTCCTCCTTGCTCAATTTGCTGGCGTAGGTGCTCAGACTGTCGTCCTGTTTCTCGGCGTGCTCGCGTAGTTGCTCCAGTATGGCAAGACTGCTTACCAGGGTGCGGCAACCAATGTCGGCCAGCCCGTCCTCCAGGGTTTGCCGGTCGTCGTCGGCCGTGATCGGCAGTATGGCCTTGGCAAGCATATCTCCCGTGTCCAGGCCTTTGTCCATCTGCATGAGGGTGACCCCGGTTTCGGGATCTCCTGCCAGCAGCGCGCGTTCGATCGGGGCCGCCCCCCGCCAGCGTGGCAGAAGCGAGGCGTGCACGTTGAGGCATCCCAGGCGGGGAATATCCAGCACGGCCTGCGGAAGAATGAGCCCGTAGGCCACGACCACCATCACATCCGCCCCTATTGAAGCGAGTACTTGCTGCTCCTCCTGAGCCCGTAAACTCTGGGGCTGATGGACAGGAATACCATGCTCCAGGGCAAGCAGCTTCACCGGGCTGGCCTGCAGTTGTTTGCCTCTTCCGGCAGCGCGATCAGGCTGGGTGTATACCGCCACGACCTCGTGCGGGCTGTTGATCAGAGCCTGCAGATGGGTGGCCGCAAAGGGAGGGGTACCAGCAAAGACGATTTTCAGGGCTTGCATGAAGGGATCCGGTATCGAGGGTGGTGGCACCTGTCCGGTACCGTGCTGGGCGACAGCCTGCGCTTCGTCAGGCTGTTTCTTTATGTGCCTTGACCAGTTTGGAACGGATCCGCTCGCGCTTCAGGGTGCTGAGATAGTCTACAAAAAGCTTGCCGTTCAAGTGGTCGATCTCGTGCTGGATGCAGGTGGCCAGCAGGCCATCGGTTTCGATCTCGAACGCATTTCCGTCGCGATCCAGCGCCTTGATTCGGACCATCCGGGGACGGGACACCGTTTCGTAAAAGCCGGGCACTGACAGGCAGCCTTCGTCATATTCTTCCGGAGTCTGGTCTATAATTTCTACCTGCGGGTTGATGAACACCAGCGGGCAGTCCTTGTTTTCCGAAATATCGATGACGATCAACTGCTTGTGGTAGTCCACCTGAGTGGCAGCCAGGCCGATGCCGGGAGCGGCATACATGGTTTCAAACATGTCATCGATCTGTCTGCCCAGCGCGGCGTTGAATTCCGTGACGGGGGTGGCCTTCTTGCGCAGGCGCAGATCGGGAAATTCGAGGATATTAAGTAGTGCCATACGCGATTACCCCCAAAACGGGGTCGAAAAATTAAATTTCGGGACTGTGAACTGCTTCTAGTGCGCAGTATACCTTATTGCTAAGATAACGAATTCCGACAAGAGACCGGATTGTAATGATGATCTTGCCAAGACTAAAGAGCTTGCTCCAGATTTGCGCCGCCGGTGTCCTCTTGTTCTGCGCCGTCGCCTCTTCCCAGGCCCAGACATTGGCGCTGTCCTCTGACTCCCCCGACCGCTATGTTGTGAAGGAAGGCGATACCCTTTGGGACATTGCCTCTCTCTTTCTGGACGAGCCCTGGCGTTGGCCTGAAATCTGGGAACGCAACCCCCAGGTGGAAAACCCGGATCTTATTTATCCTGGCGATGTACTGAGTCTGGTCTATGTGAACGGCAGTCCTCGCATCATGCTGGAGCGTGGTGAGAGGCAGGTGGTTCGCCTGAGCCCGGAGGTTCGTGAAAGCCCCCTGCTGAGCCCGATTCCGGTGATTCCCCGCCAGGCCCTGAACGGCTTTCTTGCCCAGAACCGCATTGTGGACCGGGCCGTGTTTGAGGCGTCGCCCTATATATTGTCCAGCACTACCGACAATCTGATTATGGGCGCCGGGCATGAGATATATGTCCGTGGCCAGTGGAGCAGCAACATCAATCAGTATGAGGTGTTCCGCCTCGGACCCGCCTATATCGAGGCGGGCTCAAAAGAAGTTCTGGGCCAGGAAGCCATTCACCTGGGGGCCATCAATATCCTGGCGGATGAAGGGGATGGGCTCAAGCGGGCAATGATCCTCAGCAGCGATGAAGAACTGAAAGCCGGTGACAGGCTGTTGCCCCGTGAAAGCAACCCGATTGACCCGAGCTTCTTCCCCACCAGCCCTGCAGAGGCTGTAGAGGGGCAGATCATCGGTCTGCTGGGCAAGGAAAGCCAGGCAGCCCAGTTTGACACCGTCGTGCTGAATCGTGGTGCCCGTGATGGCCTGCGTGTTGGCGATGTGCTGACGATTGAGCGGACGGCTACACCGGTGCGGGATCCGGTGACCCGCAAGTCCGTGGCTCTGCCAGCCAGCGAAATCGGCATTGTGATGACCTACAGGACCTTTGAAAAAATGAGTTATGGGGTGATTTTGTCACTGACGCAGCCTGCGGCGGTGGGAGACGTTCTCAGCGCACCCTGAGCCCTAAACCCCTCGTGATGATCATGGAAGATCGCTGCGATGATGGAAAGGAATCTTGAGGCCTGGCTGGCTCTTTACCACCAGGACATCCTCTCGGACAGACCACTTCATGCCCTGCTGCAGCAATTTGGCTCTGCCGAGTTGCTGCTGGCCGCGGACGTTTGCGCCCTTGTACAGGTCGGCCTGACGCAGGAAAAGGCCCGGGACTTTGTTCAGGTTACCCGTGGACATGCATGCCGACAGCAGATAGAACGCAGCCTCTGCTGGCTGGCAGGGGCCGACAATCGTGCCATTGTTCCTCTGTCCGATCCCTGTTACCCGCCCCTGCTGCGTGAAATCCACGATCCTCCCTTATTGCTGTTCGTGCAGGGCGCGCTCGAAAGCCTGCTGTTGCCACAGGTCGCCATCGTGGGCAGCCGGCGCTGCAGTGTCGATGGTCGTCGCAATGCCCGCTATTTCGGCAATGCGCTGGCGGCGCGGGGTTTCTCGCTGTGCAGCGGTATGGCCAGGGGAATCGACACGGCGGCTCATGAAGCGGCGCTGGAGGCAGGGGCATACACGGTTGCGGTGACGGGGACCGGGGCGGACCAGTGTTACCCGCCGCAGAACCGCCGCATGGCCCAACGCATCTGCGAGCGGGGCGCGGTGATCACGGAGCTGCCTCTGGGCAGTGTGGCGAAACCCACCCACTTCCCGAAGCGCAATCGCATTATCAGCGGCATGAGCCTGGGTGTGATGGTCATTGAGGCCGCCACCAGAAGCGGGTCCCTTATTACGGCGCGACTGGCCCTGGAGCATAATCGGGAGCTGTTTGCTGTGCCAGGGTCCATACATAACCCGTTGAGCGCTGGCCCACATCGACTGATACAGCAGGGAGCCGTGTTGGCGGATGACCCGGTGGCGGTAACAGAACTGTTTTGTGCCCTGCTGACGACACAGACATCCCTGCTGCCGGAACTGCCGGAGGGCGCCAAATCATCGACGGCATCGGGGGGCGAACCGGTGCTGGAAGCGGATGCCCGTCATCTGATCAAGGCGATGGGCTTTGATCCCGTCGTACTGGAGGTGCTGGTGGAACGGACCGGGATGTCGCTGTCACAGGTGCAGATGCTGTTGCTGGAACTGGAGCTGCGGGGAGTGGTCACGCAAAACGCGGGGCACTACGTTCGCTGCTGAGTACCAGGCTTGCATGCGTCTGTAGACTCCTGTAATTTCTCCGCTCTCAAATTTTCTCCCACCCTATTTTTCCAACACAGAGGACCAGAAATGGACAATGTATTTGTTGCTATTCTGATGGGTTCCGCAAACGACCTTCCCATTATGCAGGGTGCTGCAGATGTTCTTGGCAGCCTGGGCGTAAACTGCGAAATGAAGGTTACTTCCGCCCACCGCACTCCCGCCGCAACCCAGCAGTATCTCGCCGACGCGGTTTCGCGCGGTTGCGAGGTCTTTATTGCGGGCGCTGGCCTGGCGGCTCACCTGGCGGGTGCGGTTGCCGCCCATACGCTCAAGCCGGTCATTGGTGTGCCTATTGATGCGGGCCCCCTGCAGGGCATGGACTCCCTGCTGTCAACGGTACAGATGCCCGCCGGTATCCCGGTTGCTACGGTTGCTATCGGCAAGACCGGCGCAAAGAACGCGGGTTATCTGGCGGCCCAGATTCTGTCGCTGAAAGATCCGGAACTGGCCCAGCGCGTGAAGGCAGAGCGTGAGCAGAATGCCGAGAGCGTGCAGGCGCAGGATCGTGCCCTGCAGGAGTCCCGCAAGTCATGAGTACTGCCCGGGCGAGTGCCGAAATGGTGACAGCGGATCAGATTGCCGCGGTCAGGGATTTCCTGCTGGGCCTGCAGCAGCGTATCTGCGACGCGCTGGAGGCGGTTGACGGGAAAACCGGTTTCCACACGGACGCCTGGGATAGAGAGAAGGGCGGCAGTGGACGCAGCCGGGTCATCAGTCACGGCGCAGTTTTTGAGAAAGGCGGCGTCAATTTTTCCCATGTGTTCGGGGACAGATTGCCGCCCTCGGCGTCCGCAACCCGGCCAGAGCTGGCGGGCCGCTCGTTTCAGGCCATGGGGGTGTCCCTGGTGATACACCCGGACAACCCCATGGTGCCTACTTCGCACGCCAATTTCCGTTTCTTTGTGGCGGAAAAGCCTGGTGAGGCGCCGGTATGGTGGTTTGGTGGTGGTTACGATCTGACGCCGTACTACGGCTTCGATGAAGACTGCCAGCATTGGCACCAGACGGCCCGCAGGGTCTGCGATCAGTTCGATCCGGCACTCTACCCCCGCTTCAAAAAGGAATGTGACGAGTATTTCTTTCTGAAGCACCGAGGTGAGCCCAGAGGGGTCGGCGGCCTGTTCTTCGACGATTTCAATGAAGGTGGGTTCGAGCAATGTTTTGCCATGGTGAAGGCGCTCGGAGACAGCTATATCGACGCCTACGTACCCATCGTCAAGCGTCGCAAGGACATGCCTTTCACGGAGACCAACAAGCAGTTCCAGTGCTATCGCCGCGGTCGTTACGTGGAATTCAACCTGGTCTATGACCGGGGCACCCTGTTTGGTCTGCAGTCCGGTCTGGGTCGTGTCGAATCCATGTTGATGTCCCTGCCCCCTGTGGTGCACTGGGAATACAACTGGCATCCGGAGCCGGGTACGGAAGAGGCGCGGCTGTACACGGATTATCTGCGCTTCCGTGACTGGGCCTGACGCAGGCGTCGGGGGAGGATTGCACGTGGATCGTTACGCGGTGTTTGGCAACCCCATCGGGCACAGCCGGTCTCCCTGGATCCATGCACAGTTTGCCCGGCAGACAGGCCAGTCCCTGGTTTATGAGGCGCAACTGGTCGAGCTGAACGGATTTGAGCAGGCGGTGCAGCAGTTTTTCGACCAGGGAGGTTCCGGTCTCAATATCACCGTCCCGTTCAAAGAACGGGCGTGGACCATGGCGCAGCGGCGCCTGGGCAGCGCGCAGGGCACCGGTGCGGTCAATACCCTGTTCAGGGATGCAGAGGGGCAACTGTGCGGTGCCAATACCGACGGTATAGGACTGTTGCGTGACCTGACCTGCAATCATGGCCTGGATCTGGCCGGGAAACGCATTCTGGTGCTGGGGGCTGGTGGTGCCGTCAAGGGCGTGATGCCCGATCTGCTGGCACAAAACCCTGGCCGGGTGTGTATCGCGAATCGTACCGTGGCGAGGGCGCAGGCGATCGTCGAGACTTACCCCGAAACCGCCGGGTTCAGCGCATCCTCCTATGAGGATATTCCGCCCGAGCACTTCGATCTGATCATCAACGGCAGCTCCAGCGGTTTACAAGGGGCAATGCCGGCAATGCCCAAGGGGTTGGTAAGTGCTGACACGCATTGCTATGACATGGTCTATGGCAGTTCGGAAACAGTGTTTCAGGCCTGGGCCAGGGAACAGGGCGCGAAAATGGCGCTGGACGGTCTCGGCATGCTGGTAGAACAGGCGGCGGAGGCTTTTTTCATCTGGCGTCAGGTTCGCCCACAGACGGATTCGGTCATTGCCGACCTGCGCAGCCTGCTGGGCAGGCCGGCCTAGCAACATTTCACCCACGGGCCTCAAGGCTTGCCTGTTCCGTGGCAATCCAGGTGGGGTGAACAGGCTTTGGTCAATCGGGGTGTTTCTGGTCCTCTTCCAGGCAGCGCTTATGCTGTTCCTTCAGCTCTACGTATTTGCCTGCGGTATAGGTAAAGAAGGCGCGCTCCGACGCTGTCAGTTCGCGTATCTGTTTCACCGGGCTGCCGACATACAGATAGCCACTGGCAAGGCGCTTGCCCGGAGGTACCAGGCTGCCGCCGCCGATTACCACGTCGGCCTCCACCACGGCACCGTCCATGACAGTTGCGCCCATGCCGATCAATACCCGGTCGCCGATCGTGCAGCCGTGCAGCATCGCCTTGTGCCCAACAGTGACATCATTTCCGATCTGCGTCGCGAACCCCCCGGGAACCATGGGGCCGTCATGGGTGACGTGAATGACGGTGCCGTCCTGAATATTGCTGCGCATGCCGATCGCAATCCGGTTGACGTCTCCGCGAATGACCGTGAAGGGCCAGACTGAACAGTCTTCACCCAATGTCACATTCCCGATGACAAGTGCACTAGGGTCGATAAAACAGGTCTCGTGAATTTGCGGGTTGTAGTCTTCAAAGCGTCTTACGGGCATGGGAGCTTCTCTCTTCATACAGACATTGCTGAACAGCTTGCTAATGTAGCACCGGCTTGCAGTACTATAACAGGCCGGAAATTCACCACGCCGTAGCGAATGCGTCAGACATCACCCGAGCGGTGAGCGAGGAATCCCATGAGCAGCAATCCCCTTCTTCAATTCGATCAGTTACCGGATTTTCCGGCAATCAACGCCGCCCACATTGAGCCTGCAGTCACTCAGGTCCTGTCGGACAATCGTGAGCGGCTGGCGGGATTGGTGGCAGATGCGAAGAACAGAACCTCGCCAGACTGGAGCAGCCTGATGGCGCCACTTGATGAGATGGAGGACCGGTTAAGCAAGGTCTGGTCCACCGTCAGCCATCTCAACGCGGTCAACAACACAGCGGAGATCCGGGATGCCTACAACAAATGCCAGCCGCTGATGACGGAGTACTACACGGAACTGGGCCAGAACGGAGAGCTCTTCGCCTGTGTGCAGGCTCTGGAAGGACGAATGAACTCTCTCGCACTGAGTACGGCACAGCGCAAGGTGCTCAAGGATTATTTGCTGGAGTTCCGCCTTGCGGGTGTTGACCTGGAAGACGCGAAAAAGCAGAAATTTGCTGCGATCGAGGCGAAGCTGAGCAGCTTATCCACCAAATTCAGCAACAACGTGCTGGACGCAACCATGGCCTGGAGCAAACGGATTACAGACGTTGCCGAACTGAGCGGCATTCCAGAGGTCAGCCTGCAGGCGGCGGCGGAGCTGGCTAGGAACAAGGGCCAGGAGGGCTATCTGCTGACTCTCGATGCGCCCTGCTACATCGCCGTGACCACCAACGCGGACAATCGGGCTCTGCGCGAGGAAATCTACACCGCTTACGTGACCCGGGCATCAGACCAGGGGGGACACGACTCTCGCTTCGACAATACCGACGTCATCGTGGATATTCTCAATTGTCGTGCGGAACTGTCCCATCTTCTGGGATATGACAGCTTTGCGGACGTCTCCGTTGCCCGCAAGATGGCCAAGTCGGTCACTCGGGTGAACGAGTTTCTGGCTGATCTGACGGCACTGGCAGTGCCGGCGGCAAAAGAGGAGTACCAGGCTCTCGCCGATTTTGCGGCTGCCGAGTACGGCATCGAGTCTTTGCAGGCCTGGGATGTTGCGTATTACAGCGAGAAGCTGCGCAAGCGCAGTTTTGACATCTCCCAGGAGGAACTGCGCCCCTACTTCCCATTGGCAAAGGTGCAGGAAGGTCTGTTTGCCATCGCTGCCCGGATCTATGGCATCGAGATTCATCGCAATCCCGGCATGAGCCGCTGGAATGAGCACGTAGAGGCCTTCGATATCTGGCGTGACGACAAGTGCATTGCCCGCTTCTACTTCGATGTCTTCACGCGGGAAGGCAAGCGTTCCGGTGCCTGGATGGCGGAATGCCGGTCACGGCGGGAATTGCCGGGGGGCAATATTCAGACGCCAGTGGCCTATCTGGTCTGCAATTTCGCGAAAGGAAGCGGCAAGACGCCTGCGTTGCTGTCCCACAATGAGGTCACGACGCTGTTCCACGAATTCGGTCATGGACTGCATCACATGCTGACGGAGCAGACGCATTTGCGTTGTTCCGGGATCAATGGTGTTGCCTGGGATGCAGTGGAGCTGCCCAGCCAGTTGATGGAAAACTGGTGTTGGGATCGGGATGCCATTCCACTGATTTCGGCACATTACCAGACGGGAGAGGCGCTGCCTTCAACGCTTTTGGACAAGCTGCTGCAGGCCAAGAATTTCCAAGCTGGTATGAAAACGGTGCGCCAACTGGAGTTTGCGCAGTTCGATTTCAGGCTTCATCAACTCGCAGGGCCTTTCAATAAAAGCCTTGTTTCCAGGGTCATGGAAGAGGTGCGAGCACTAACTTCTGTGTATCGGGTCCCCGCCTTCAACCGGTTCGAAAACGGGTTTTCCCATATCTTTGCCGGTGGATACGCGGCAGGGTACTACAGCTATAAATGGGCCGAAGTTCTGTCTGCAGATGTCTTCTCGGTGTTTGCCGCCACCGGGGTATTCAATCACGAGACCGGGCAGAAGTTCCTGCACAACATACTGTCGCAAGGAGGAGCCGATGAGCCGCTGGAACTGTTCAAGGCCTTTATGGGGCGCGAACCCATGTTGGAGTCCTTGCTGAAACAGGACGGCTTATTGCGCTAGGTCAAGAGGATGTGAATTAGTGACAACTTGTTGACGAGAGTGGTTGTTTTCGCAGCGGAATCGACCGTTGCAGGATGGTATTTCAAAAAGAGTTCTTGCTATAATCCCCGCGCTTCTATTGCGCCCGCGTGATTTTGAAGGAGTTTTCTCTTGTCCCTGGCCTTTTCCAGGGAGAGTCTTCTTCGCCGTATGCGGTTCGGTTGTGTGTTCCTGTCCAGTAATCCACACAGATGGACTAAGGTCATAACATAAGCTCTGACCTTCAGGCTTAATCCGATCGTCGCTGTAATCTTAGCCGCAGACCTCAAACACGGGGCGCGAAATAATAAAGACTAAAATTTAACCTAGCCTTTTTCTTATTATGGAGACACGGCGAATGTTGCCTAAAGCAAAGCTGTGGTTAGCCCTGACTGTTGCCGCACTGACAATGCTCAGCACTAACCTCCAGGCCGCCTGGGACTTGAACATGCCCCAGGGAGTAACCCAAATCAGTCGAGATACCTACGATCTGCACATGCAGATCCTCTGGTGGTGTGTTGCCATCGGAGTGGTGGTCTTCAGCGTCATGATCTGGTCGATCGTCAATCACCGCAAATCCAAGGGTGCGGTGCCCGCGACATTCCACGAAAGCACCAAGGTGGAAATCGTCTGGACGATCATCCCGTTCATCATCCTGATTCTTATGGCCGTGCCCGCCACCCGCGTTCTGACTCACGCCTATGATGCCTCCGAGTCGGATCTTGATATTCAGATCACCGGTTACCAGTGGCGCTGGGAGTATCGTTACCTGCGTCAGAACGCTGACGAGGACGAAGTCAGCTTCTTCAGCAACCTGAGCACCTCTCGTGACGAAATCAACAACACCATGCCCAAGCAGGAAAACTACCTGCTCGACGTAGACAATCCGCTGGTGATCCCGATCAACAAGAAAGTCCGTTTCCTGGTGACCTCCAATGACGTGATTCACGCCTGGTGGGTGCCGGACTTTGCCGTGAAAAAAGACGCCATCCCCGGTTTCATCAATGAAACCTGGACGATTGTGGAAGAGCCCGGTGTTTACCGCGGTCAGTGCGCAGAGCTTTGCGGTATTGACCACGGCTTCATGCCGATCGTGGTACATGCCCTGCCCCAGGACGAATACGACGCCTGGTATGCCGGTCGTCAGGAACAGGCCCGTGCCGCACGCGCACAGGCAAATAATGTCGTGACCCGGGATCAGGCCATGGCCACCGGTGAAGCCATTTACAACCGCACCTGTGTTGCCTGTCACCAGGCCGGTGGTGTGGGCCTTGCCCCGGCATTCCCTGCCCTGGCAGGCAGCAGTGTCGTCAATGGCGACCTGACAGCGAACATCGAGCTGGTTCTGCACGGTGTTCCCGGTACCGCGATGGCGTCCTATGCCCGCATGCTGAGCCCTGTTGAGCTCTCCGGCATCGTGACCTACATCAGAAACTCTTTCGGCAACAGCACGGGCGATCTCGTCCAGCCGGCCGACGTCAACGCACTTTTGGAAGCACAGTAGAGGACAGTAGAAACAATGAGCGCAGCACACGACGATCATCATCACGGTCCAGCGAAGGGGTTATCGCGATGGTTGTTTACTACCAACCATAAAGATATCGGTACCCTTTACCTGTGGTTCAGTTTTGCCATGTTCCTCCTTGGCGGCTCTTTCGCCATGGTTATCCGTGCGGAGTTGTTCCAGCCCGGCCTGCAACTGGTAGAGCCCAATTTCTTTAACCAGATGACCACCATGCACGGTCTGATCATGGTATTCGGTGCCGTGATGCCGGCCTTCGTGGGGCTGGCCAACTGGATGATCCCGATGATGATCGGGGCACCGGACATGGCACTCCCGCGGATGAACAACTGGAGCTTCTGGATTCTGCCGTTCGCCTTCGCGATGCTTTCCTCCACGCTGTTGATGGATGCAGGCGCCCCGAACTTCGGCTGGACATTCTATGCACCGCTGTCGACGACCTATGCGCCGGAAACAGTGACTTTCTTCATCTTCGCGGTACACATCATGGGGGCCTCCTCCATCATGGGCGCGATCAACATCATCGCTACCGTTCTGAACATGCGTGCACCGGGTATGACCCTGATGAAAATGCCGCTGTTCGTATGGACGTGGCTGATCACGGCCTATCTGCTGATCGCCGTAATGCCGGTTCTGGCAGGCGTCGTGACCATGATGCTGTTTGATATTCACTTCGGCACCAGCTTCTTCAACGCAGCCGGTGGCGGTGACCCCGTTCTGTTCCAGCACGTGTTCTGGTTCTTCGGTCACCCCGAGGTATACATCATGATTCTGCCGGCGTTCGGTGTGATCTCCGCGATCATCCCGACCTTTGCCCGCAAGCGTCTGTTCGGTTACGACTCCATGGTGTACGCGACGGCCTCTATCGCCTTCCTGTCGTTCATCGTGTGGGCGCACCACATGTTCACAGTGGGCATGCCAATCGCAGGCGAACTGTTCTTCATGTACGCCACCATGCTGATCGCGGTCCCGACAGGTGTGAAGGTGTTCAACTGGGTAGCCACCATGTTCCGTGGCTCCATGACGTTTGAAACCCCGATGCTGTTCGCCATCGCCTTCGTGGTGCTGTTCACCATGGGGGGATTCACTGGTCTGATGCTGGCGATCACGCCGGCGGACTTCCAGTACCACGACACCTACTTCGTGGTTGCGCACTTCCACTATGTGCTGGTGCCGGGTGCGGTCTTCTCCATCATGGCGGCGACTTACTACTGGCTGCCGAAGTGGACTGGCCACATGTACGATGAGCGCCTGGGCAAGCTGCACTTCTGGCTGTCCTTCATCGGTGTGAACATTCTGTTCTTCCCGCAGCACTTCCTGGGTCTGGCCGGCATGCCGCGTCGTATTCCCGACTATGCTCTGCAGTTTGCAGATTTCAACTGGATCTCCAGTATCGGTGGCTTCCTCTTCGGTGCCTCCCAGTTGATCCTGCTGGTTGTCGTGATCAAGTGCATCAAGGGCGGTAAGAAAGCAACGGCTCAGGTATGGGACGGCGCCAAAGGTCTGGAATGGACTGTGGCTTCTCCTGCTCCGTACCACACGTTCACAACGCCGCCGAATCCTGATCTGATCGAAGCACCCTAAGCAAGCAGCGTCGAAAAGGAGGCACGTCATGAGTCGAGAAAGCCAGACATCCACCAAGCGGTTGGTTACAAAACTGATGCTGACAGTGGTAGGGATGTTCGGTTTCGGATTCGCGATGGTGCCTCTGTATGACGTGATCTGCGACATCACCGGCCTGAACGGAAAGACTGGTGATCAGGTTGTGCAGCAGACGGAAACGGTGATGGTCGGTGATCGCGAAATTACCGTGCAGTTCCTGGCGCAGAACGCAGCAGGAATGGACTGGGAGTTTCGCGCAAACGATCCCCAGGTAAAAGTGAAACCGGGTGAAATAAAGGTGGTGAGCTATCACGCAAGCAATAGCCACAATTACATCATGACCGGTCAGGCCATTCCGAGTGTCGCGCCGAACGAGGCAGCACAGTACCTGAAGAAGCTGGAATGTTTCTGCTTCCAGGAGCAGGTGCTGCAACCGGGCGAAAGCGTCGACATGGGAATCCGTTTCTTTGTTGATGAAAGCATTCCAGAACACATTACAAAATTAACCCTTTCATATTCGCTGTTTGACATCACGGACTATGAAAAGCCCCAGGCAGCAGTAACATTGAATTGAGTGACCAATTGATCACTATTGGAGATTGAAAGATGGCCAGCGCAGGCTCACACGAAACCTATTACGTTCCTGAACAGACACGACTGCCCTTCTTCGCATCCATCGGCCTAGTGCTGATGGTGTTTGGTTTGGGTAATGCACTGAACGACATTAAATCTGCTGAGAGCGCCAGCCTCTCTACCTGGATTTCCCTGTTCGGTTTTGGCTTGCTGTCGTTCATTATTTTCCAGTGGTTCAGCACGGTCATTCGTGAAAACCACGCGGGTCTGAACAGTGATCAGCTCAAACGCTCCTACGTGTGGGGGATGTCCTGGTTCATTTTCTCCGAAGTGATGTTCTTCGCAGCGTTTTTCGGTGCCCTGTTCTACGTCAGAAACTTCGTGGTGCCCTGGTTGGGTGGCGAAGGCGACAAGGGGATCACCGGCGAGATGTTGTGGCCGAACTTCACTGCAGTTTGGCCGGTCATTGAGAACCCGAATCCCGCCCTGTTCCATGATCCGGAAGAAGCGCTGAACGTTCACGAATGGTCTCTGGCATTCTTCGCGAAGTTCCTGCCGTTCTGGAACACTGTCATTCTGCTGACCTCCAGTGTGACCGTGCACTTTGCACACACTGCGCTGAAGGCGAACAAGCGCAAGCAACTGGTTCAGTGGCTGTCTGTTACTGTGGCACTGGGCGTACTCTTCCTTTGCCTGCAGGTCCTGGAATACACCGAAGCCTACGAGCACTATGGCCTGACTCTGAACTCCGGTATCTACGGTTCCACATTCTTCCTGCTGACCGGATTCCACGGTTTCCACGTAACACTGGGAACCTTCATTCTGGCGGTCATGCTGCTGCGTTCCATGAAGGGTCACTTCAAGCCGGATGATCACTTCGGTTTTGAGGCTGCTTCCTGGTACTGGCACTTCGTTGACGTGGTTTGGGTAGGCCTGTTTATTTTCGTCTACCTGATGTAATCAGCCTGGTACGAAAAAAGCCGAAGAGGCCACGCCTCTTCGGCTTTGTTGTCTGAGGCTTCAATCGTTGAAGCTCTTATAGCTGAAGTTTCTATAGATGAAGTTCCTATAGCCAGGGTGCGTTGAGTCTTAAAGCACCTGTGGCCAAGCCGTAAAAAATACATCCCATCAGAATAACGGCCAAGGTTACACGCACGCCCAGTGCGTAAAGCACACGCTTTGATCTGCCCTTGTCGATATAAAAAAATACAAAACCACACGCGAGGCTGATTAGAATACCTGCCAGTAGCAGGAAGATAATGGTCTTAAGCATGATGAGTCCCGGGTTTGAATGTCAGCAGCATGATAGCAAACCCCCTGCCCTGCCGCATGAATCTGGCGCTTGAGATTGCTGCAAGCGACAGTATGCCGCAGCGAAATGAATCAACCGCCTGACACAGGTGCTGTAGCATGTTTCGTCCTGGTTGGAAAATGACGGCTTTTACCGTCCTGTTTGCCCCCCTGCTTTTCTGGCTGGGCAATTGGCAGTTGGCGCGAGAGCAGGAAAAAATTCTGCTCCAGCAGGAGTATGAGGCGAAGCAGGCTGCAGATCCTCTACCGGTAGCGTCGGTCGACTGGAGTCAGGCTGGGCTCGGCTTTACGGGAGTATTCGCCGACGGGGAATACGACAATGAGCATGTATTTTTGCTCGACAATCGGGTGCACGAGGGAAAGGTTGGCTACGAGCTGCTCAGCCCTTTCGTAACCGACTCCGGTCTTGAACTTCTCGTCAATCGTGGCTGGATTCCTCTGGGGCGTACCCGTACGGAGCTGCCCTCGGTTCGTGAGATACACGGTCGGGTGCATATCCAGGGTTCCATTTATGTTCCTCTGGAAGAGGCCTTTCGCCTGGGCAGCGAAGAAGAAATCGTGACGGGAACGGGTCCAAGAGTTCTGCAGGACATTGATATGGGCCGGATTGCCGAAAGTCTCGATGCAAACATGGCGCCGTACACCATTCGTTTGTTGCCAGGCAGCCCGGGGCTGGAGCAGGCGAACTGGCAGGCAGTGAACATGCTGCCCGAGAAACACCGTGCATACGCGGTACAATGGTTTGCCATGCTGACCGCGCTGATCGGCATGTTTATTTACTTCGGGTTCAAAAACCCCCGCATGGATCAAAGTCGAGAACAATGATGACACCGGATACCAAGAACAAGCTGAAACTCGCGTTTCTTCTGTTGATTACCGTGCTGCCTGTAACCCTGGCCACGCTTTCTTTCAATTCGGCTATCGAGAACGGAGATATTGGCGGTTCCCGCAACAAGGGTACGCTGATTCTACCTCCCGCAGACATTAGCGCCCTGATGATGAGTGATGCACAGGGACAGCCCGTTTTTCGCAGTTTTGAAGAAGAAATTGCCGGAATTGAGGACGAAGACGAATACCAGATCAAGCCCTGGCTGATGGTGTTTGTCACCGGCAAGGCCTGCGACGATGCATGCAAGGATCGTATTCACTATCTGAAGCAATTGCATATCGCACTGGGAAAGAATATTCAGCGTGTGCGTCGCTATTATCTTGATGCGAGTCCGCAGCCGCTTTCTGACGATATTGCCACCCTCTTTCGCGAGGAGTATCCCAGCATGGGGATTGCCTATACGGATAAAAACGTACTTGAGAGCAATCTACGGGCCGCGGGTGTTGATCTGTCGCTGGCCGACAGAAATTACGTTCTTCTGGTCGATCCCGTAGGCAATGTCATGATGTACTACACCGACGAGCAGTCTGCGGAGGACATCATGACCGATCTGGAAACCCTGCTTAAATATTCCAGCCTGGGTTAAGAAAATAAAAAAGCCGGACTTGCGATGAGCAGGCCCGGCTTTTTTTCATCGGATTGAGGCTAGTGCGATGCGCCCTCATGATCAGCGCCAATATGCGTGACAGGCAGAGGCTGAGCATTGGGATTCGCGCCAAAATGATCGACCCTCGCGCCGAAGGTGTAGTGCCCTTCTGAGACCATAAATCCAATCAGAAACAGCAAGGCAACGGGTGGGCCAAGAATCGTCAACACCAACGCCATCCTTTCCCACATGACGTGCATGAAGATGGCGATAATGAAACCCGCTTTCAGCAGCATGAAAATGATGATGAGGGACCAGCGCAGCAGGCCCTGAAAATTGAAGTAATCCACCAGATAGCTCAGGGTGCTCAATACAAAGAGCAGAATCCAGATCTTCAGATAGATGCCAAGCGGATGTTGTTGACCTGCTTCAGCAGACATGTGCCCTTCTCCTTACCAAAGATAGAAAAATGCGAAGATGAATACCCAGACCAGGTCAACGAAGTGCCAGTACAGGCCTGTAATTTCTACGATCTCAAATCCCTTCTTGTCGTAATGCCCCTTGATGACTTTCCTGGCGACGATTGACAGATAGATCACGCCTGCGGTGACGTGCAGACCGTGAAATCCGGTCACCATGAAGAAGACAGAGCCAAATTGAGGAGCTCCCCAGGGGTTGCCCCACGGACGCACGCCTTCTGTGATGAGTTTGGTCCACTCGAATGCCTGCATACCGACAAAGGACGCCCCGAACGCAGCGGTCACCATCATCAGGATGGCCGTCATACGCTTGTCCTTGCGGTAACCGTAATTCACCGCCAAAGCCATCGTTCCGCTACTCGTAATCAGAATGAAGGTCATGATGGCGATGAGAATGAGCGGAATCGGGTCACTGCCGAAGAAGGACAGCGCGAACACTTCCGCAGGCACCGGCCAGGGCTCCGCAGTCGAGGTGCGCACGGTCATGTACCCGACGAGGAAGCAGGTAAAAATGAAGGTATCGCTGACAAGGAAGATCCACATCATCGCTTTGCCCCAGGGCACGTGATAGGTCTGCTTGTCGCTGGTCCAGTCGTCTACCAGGCCGGCCATTCCGGATCTGGATTCCGTAATATTAGTCGCTGCAGTGTCACTCATACTGTGTATCCCTTATGTTGGATCAAATCCCTAACGTTATGAATTAATCAGGTATTGGTCAGCACCGCGAAGATGAACACCCACAGTACCAGCAGGAAATGCCAGTACGTGGTACACAGACCTACGCTCAATCGCAGATCGGACAACTCGGCGTCGCCGAAAAAGCGCAGGGAAGTTTTGCTCCAGACCCACAGGCCACCTACGATGTGGAGGGCGTGCATGCCGGTCAGAAGATAAAAGAAAGCGCTGGCGGGGTTGCTGGCAACGCCGAAGCCCTCGGCAGCCAGTTGTTGCCAAACCACTATCTGACCAACAACGAAGCTGATGGCAAACAAGCCCGCAGCAAGGAACAGGTTTCTGGCCGGCAGTCTCTGCTCCTTTTGAGCAACATTGCGGGAAAGCTGAAACAGGACGCTGCTGACAACAAGCAGAGAAGTGTTCACCCACAACAGTGTCGGGTCTGCGAGTGGAACCCAGTCCCCCAGGTCCATGCGCAGGTAATAGGTCACGGTCAGCAGGGAAAAGATCACCGTTACCACAACCAGGAACAGCGTCAGCGCGATGCGTTCGCTTGGAGTATCAAACGCAGACTCCGGCCCGGAACCCAGCGTGGGTGACGAATACTCCCAGGGCTTTGAGGTAACGTTCTTGTAGAAACTCATCGTCTTACTCCTGTGATGAACATGCCGACAAACACTCTCTAGGCCTTGGGTTCAGCATGGCCATGATCGTCGGAAACCCCAAAATCCCCCGCGACATTCTGAGGAATGAAGTCCTGGGGATAGCCGGGAACGCTGTAGTCGTACGCCCAGCGATGCACCACGGGAAGTTCCGGTCCCCAGTTACCGTGCTTGGGAGGCGTGTCAGGCGTTTGCCATTCCAGAGTGGTGGCGCCCCAGGGGTTGTTGCCCGCAGGTTTGCCATGACGGAGGCTCCAGAACACGTTGATGAAGAACAGGATCTGTGCGACCCCGACAAAGATTGCCGCGATCGTAATGTTGGCGTTCAGTGCCTGTGCCGATTCCGGAATGAAGTCTGTGCTGCCCAGTGCATAGTAGCGTCGGGGAACACCCAGGAAACCGAGATAGTGCATAGGCAGATAGATTGCGTAGGTTCCCAGGAAGGTGCACCAGAAATGCAGTTTGCCCAGGGTCTCGTTCATCATGCGGCCGGTTACCTTGGGATACCAGTGATAGAGCGAGGCGAACAGCACAAGAACAGGCGAGACGCCCATCACCATGTGAAAGTGCGCCACCACGAAATAGGTATCTGACAGAGGCAGATCGATGACCACATTGCCGAGGAACAGACCCGTCAGACCGCCGTGCACGAAGGTAAACACAAAGCCAATGGCAAACAGCATGGGGGTGTTGAGACGGATATCGCCTTCCCACAGCGTCAGCACCCAGTTGTAAACCTTCATCGCAGTAGGAACCGCGATAATCAGGGTGGTGGTGGCGAAAAAGAAACCGAAGTAAGGATTCATGCCACTGACGTACATATGGTGAGCCCAGACGATGAAGCTCAGGCCACCGATGGCGATGATTGCCCACACCATCATGCGATAGCCGAAAATATTCTTGCGCGCGTGGGTGCTGAGAACGTCGGAAACCAATCCGAAAGCAGGCAACGCCACGATATACACTTCGGGGTGACCGAAGAACCAGAACAGGTGCTGGAACAGAATCGGGCTGCCGCCGTTGTAGTCCAGTTGATCGCCTGCAGCCATGATGGCTGGCATGAAGAAGCTGGTTCCCAGTGTCAGGTCGAAGGTCATCATGATGGCGCTGACGAGCAATGCCGGGAAGGCAAACAGACCAAGGATGGTGGCCACCAGAATTCCCCAGACAGACAGTGGAAGACGCATCATCGTCAGTCCTCTGGCGCGTGCCTGAAGCACCGTGGTCACATAATTCAGACCGCCCATGGTGAAGGCGATGATGAACACGCCCAGGGAGATCAGCATCAACAGAATGCCGGTGTCATGCCCCGGGGTGCCTGGTGTAATCGTCTGCGGCGGATACAGAGTCCAGCCCGCCCCGGTGGGCCCTCCGGTGACGAAGAAGCTGGACAGAAGAATCAGCACCGACAGCAGGTAGACCCAGAAACTGAGCATGTTCAGGAAGGGGAACACCATGTCCCGCGTACCGCACATCAGGGGAATCAGATAGTTGCCAAAGCCGCCGAGGAACAGGGCGGTGAGAAGATACACCACCATGATCATTCCGTGCATCGTCACGGCCTGATAGTAGGCACTGGGGTCGATGAGCGAGAAGGTATCGGGGAAGCCCAGTTGCAGGCGCATGAGAGCGGAGAGAACCAACGCCACCAGGCCCACAAAGATGGCAGTGCCACCGTACTGGATCGCAATCACCTTGTGATCCTGACTCCAGATGTATTTCGTAACGAAAGAGTGCGGATCATGCAGTTCATGGTCCTGGTCGGCTATCGGGACATAAGCCATTGTCATCCTCCTGACTCGCTTGCTGCCGCTGGCATGTGGCAATGGATCGCGCACATGGACGTCAATTTCTGTTTATCTTTTTATAACGGTCGTTCGGTTACTGCAGGGAATTCAGATACGCAATGACGTCGTTCATCTGCTCGTCATTCTTCATGGCAGTGGCAAATGACACCATCTGCTCGCCGTAGTCATCATCTGCGTGGGCACCACGAACCTGGGCCTTGAAGTTGCGCAGTTGGTTGGCGATATACCAGTCACTCATTCCGGCGATATGCGGAGCATCTGTTGCCCAGCTACCGGAGCCGTCGGCACCGTGGCAGGCAGCGCAGTTGGCGCGGTAGATGCTCATGCCTCTGCGGGCATCACCACTGATGGTATCGGGAGAGTCGGTAACAGGAAGCTGGCTGATGTAGGCAGCCATGTTGCGAACGGCGTCATCGGAGCTCAGCATCGCCGCCATCGGCGCCATTTGACGACCGTACTGGTCATCCGGATGCGCGCCGCGAACCCCTGTTTGGTAGTACTTGAGCTGGCGCTCGACATACCAGGGTTGCAGGCCATTCAGGCGAGGAGCATTCATCGCAGGGTTGCCTTCACCCTGTTGTCCGTGACAGCTCGCGCAGACAGCAAACTGTTGCTGGCCGGATGCAGCGGAGGCGGAGGCCCGGGCATTCAGTTGCGCGAAAGTGGGCTGGCTGGCAAGCCAGTTGTCATACTCTGCCTGTTCTGCCACGACAATGCGACCGCGCATGACGTGGTGACCAATGCCGCAAAGCTCTTCACACAGAATGTCGTAGCTACCGGTTTCCGTCGGTGTGAACCATAGATAGGTGACCATGCCGGGAACCATGTCCATTTTGACGCGGAACTGGGGCACGGTGTAGTTGTGCAGAACGTCCTTTGAACGCAGCAACGCCTTCACCGGCTTGCCCACCGGCAGATACATCTCCGGATCCTTTACCAGGACATCGTCGCGACCGTTGGGGTCCTCGGGGTTGATACCGAAAGGATTGGATTCGCTGATGAAGCGGGTATCGACAGTCCCCAGTTGTCCGTCACGGCCGGGGTAGCGGAAGCTCCACTGCCATTGCTGGCCGACCACTTCATACTCCGCGGCTTCGTCCGGCGGGCTGACGAACTGCGCCCAGACGAACAGGCCCGGGGCCAGCATCGCAACCACGCCCAGAGCGGTGATCGCGGACAGGCCGACCTCAAGTTTGGAATTCTCGGGCTCGTATACTGCTTTGTGCCCTTCCTTGTGGCGGAAGCGATAGACGCAGTAAGCCATAAACAGGTTCACGGAGATGAATACGGCACCTGTGACCCAGAAAGTCAGGTTAATGGTAAAGTCGATGCTTCCCCAGTTGGACGCGATATCTGTAAACCACCATGGACTGATCAGGTGGAAGATGACAGAGCCAACAACCAATAGAACCAGAGCAACTGCTATAGCCATATGCTGTTCATCCTTGTGAAAAATGGAACCATGACCGCCGCCAGAGAGCGGAGCCGAGCAGGATTTTCGGGATAAGAGAGATTCGCACTGTGTTGAGATGCAATACAGTGACAGGCGCCGATTGGCGCAGAATGAAGCCGAACACGGGGTGCTCGGAGGTCAGAATTCAGGTGGTTCATCGCTAGTCCCGTCCTTCAGGACGGCCCAGCGATTTCTTCGTGATACTGCCAGCAAAATTCCAGTAGTGGTGATGTTTGCCTAGACTTAAGTCACGCAGTTGACTACGAACGGTACAGATAATCGCGTTCACAACGTCGTTCCCTCCTTTATTATTATTAACGGATGGGTACTCAACGTGTTACACATATCGCTGAAGCAAAAAATTTCCAGGAAATTTTCAGCCTTTTTGATCGTATATTATTGTAAATACGTCCGCAAGCTCTTTTATGTAGCGGGCTTCGGCACTTTTGGAAGGAAGAGTTCTGGCAGGTGACGCCCGGCAGAGGCTTATCAAACAGGGTATCTGCCGGGCGTTGAGAGAAGTCGTCATGCGCCGACACAGGGTCGGCGCGTGCGAGCTCAAGTGGTCATTTTAAGCTCTGCGAACGGGTTGAGGAAGTTTGCATCAACAGCAGCCAGCTCGGCCTCATTATGTTTGCTCGCCATCATCTGCTGGATTTTCTCTTCCTGGTGTTTCTTGGCGTAGATCAGAACGAGATACTTGCCTGCCTCAATTTCGTCATGGAACTTGGCAAGCTTCTTGTTCTCGCTGGCAATGCCCACGAGACCGCCAACCCAGGCGCCAAAACAGCTCCACACAAATACAATGGCAACGTATCCGAACCAGTGCATATCAGGACCAAACGGTTGGGTAATCATCGTCAGAAGAGCGCCGGCAATACCGGCGGCAAAACCGCAGGCGGCACCGATCAGGCCGTCCCGAATAACATCGAGAGTCTCAATATAATTGCTGGAATGCAGCTTCTGCTTGCTAAGGCCGCTTTCGTCCTTGCTCACAATATGCAGAAACCAGTCGTCCACGCCGATCTCGTGAAGATCGTCTGAAATTTGCTGGGTGCTCTTCAGGGTAGGCGACAGATAGTACACGCATTTCATAATACTTCTCCTGCTTCTACTTTGACGTAAATATTGTTATGTCCTACGGCACACACGAAATTTCCCTGTGTTCGAAATCACTTTACTCCTTAAAAAATTGAATGTCGCTATCTTTTTGGCGGATGCTTTTGCCATGCAATCCATGCTGGCACATGAACAAAAGATCCTCTATCACTTCATCTGGGGCTAACGGAAAGGGGTTTCAAGGGCAGGAAATGGCAGCTCTGTGTCTGTTGTCTTGGGGGCACCGGCAGCCATGGAAGGATGCTGGGGGGAGATGATTGCGCGTCAACGAAAGGCTGGAGGTCAAGGTTCTTCGTTAGCAGACTGTTTCCGGCATAATTTTCTGGAGGCGCCCTGGACGGAAATCTAGTACAATCGCGTCTCCCTTAGGTGTACGCTACCCCCCCGGAATTTCCGCAATTTCGTCATCGGACCATGCTCGTCCGGAAAGTGAGAGGCTACAGGTGACAGAACTGGTTGATAAACAAGAGCTTAGTTGGCGCGACTTTTACGAGATGTGCAAGCCTCGGGTCGTCATGCTGATGATTCTGACCTCTCTTGTGGGTATGTTCCTGGCTGTTCCGGGCATGGTGCCCCTCGACATACTGATTTTCGGCAATCTTGGCATTGCGCTGGTGGCGGGCTCCGGCGCCGTGGTCAACCATCTGATCGACTACAAGGTCGATTCCCTGATGAAGCGCACACATAACCGTCCGATTCCCCAGGGGCGGGTCGACCCGAAGCAGGCGGCGTTGTTTGCTGCCGGCATAGGTATTGCGGGCATGCTGATCCTGCTGTTCCTGGTAAACCCCCTGTGTGCCTGGCTCACACTGGCCTCTTTCGTTGGCTATGCCTTCATCTATACCGGCTACCTCAAGCGTGCCACACCCCAGAACATCGTGATCGGGGGCTTGTCCGGGGCGATGCCTCCACTGCTTGGCTGGTCTGCCGTGACGGGAACCGTAGAGCCTGGTGCCCTGATTCTGGTGTTGATTATTTTCGCCTGGACGCCGCCCCACTTCTGGGCTTTGGCAATCCACCGCAAGGAAGAATATGCCAAGACAGGCATTCCGATGCTGCCTGTGACACACGGGGAGCACATCACCAAGATTCACATCGTGCTGTATACCGTGATCATGTTCCTGGTCACGCTGCTCCCCTATCTGACCGGAATGAGCGGACCTCTGTATCTGCTGGCGGCAGTTGTGCTGGGGCTTGGCTTCCTGGCCTGGTCCCTGCTGCTGATGTTCCGACCCAAGCCCAGCACTGCGATGGACACCTTCCGTTATTCCATCGTGTACCTGATGGTGCTGTTCGTTGTCCTGCTCACGGATCACTATCTGTAACTTACGGGCTTTAGTGCAGTTGTCGCCATGAATCGAAATATCAAACTGACGGTTATTCTTTGCCTGGTCTTCATTGTCCTGGTTCTGTACCTCACCTACTATCGCATCACCCGCAACAACAGTGCCGGTACGCTGAGCCCCGAGGCCCTGCGAGAGCTGGGTGCGGTCATGTACGAGCGCCCGGTACCACTGTCCCCCTTTTCCCTGGTGGACCAGTACGGTCAGCCCTTTGACGGGTCGCGGCTCAAGGGAGGCTGGACACTTTTCTTTTTTGGCTTTACCCATTGCCCGGATATCTGTCCTCTGACCCTGACGGAGCTGAGCCAGTTTTATCGTGGACTGGAGCAATCCGGTCAGTATCCGGATACCCAGGTGGTCATGGTCAGTGTGGATCCACAGCGCGATACAGCGGAAGAGCTCGCGGACTACATGCGTTCTTTCCATCCTGATTTCATTGGGGTGAACGGTGATTTCGGTGAAGTCTCGAAGCTGGCGAAAGAATTGTACATTGCCCACTCCACTCCGCCCGGCATTGCTGCGGCAGACCCTCACGCAGAACATGCCGGGCATGCAGATGCTGCTTCTGATGAAGATTACGTCATTGATCACAGCGGCAATATTCTGGTTATCAATCCGGAAGGTCTGTATCAGGGGTTCTTCGATACAGCCATTCAGGATGACGAAATTACCGCTGCCTACAAGGCTATTCGTGCTGCCTACTGAGGTCTGTCAGGATCTGTTGCCTGACAGAGACGGTGCGAGGTAGGAAAGCAAAAAGAAAAGACTGGCAGTGACCACAATCGAGGGACCTGCCGGGGTGTCCAGATACAAAGACATCATCAATCCCCCGCATACGGCCAGACATCCTGTCACACTTGCTCCCAATGCCATCTGTTCCGGTGTTTTTGCAAACCTGCGTGCAGCGGCGGGCGGAATAATCAGCAGCGATGTGATCAGCAGCACGCCGATAATCTTCATGGAGACGGCAATCAGCAGTGCGACCATGATTACCATCAGCGCATGCAGGCGTGTAACCGAAACGCCTTCCACCTGTGCCATCTCCTCATGAACGGTGAGGGCAAGCAATGGGTTCCAGAACTTCACCAGCAGCACGGCAACCAGAGCTGCCATGCCAATGATCCACCATAGATCAGAAGTGGAGACGGTCAGCAAGTCGCCAAAAAGGTAGCCGACCAGATTTACTTGTACTGTGTTGGACAGGGCGAGAATCAACATGCCGAAGGCAAGTGTGCTATGTGCGAGAATTCCCAACAGAGTATCGGTCGACAGGGATTTGTTGCGTTGCAGCACGATCAACAAAACGGCGAACACCACGGATCCCAGAATCACCGCGAGTTGCAGGTTGATGTCCAGCAGAATGCCAAGTGCAATGCCGAGCAGTGATGAGTGGGCCAGGGTATCGCCAAAGTAAGACATTCGGCGCCATACAACGAAGGAGCCCAGGGGGCCTGCAATTGCGGCAATGCAGAGACCGGCCAGCAAAGCACGAAGAATAAAGTCAGTCATGGGAATGCTCCACCACCTCGCCGGTCAGGTCATGGTGGTGATTGTGGTGATGGGTATACACGGCAAGATTCTTCGCTTCCTTTTTGCCAAACAGGGCGAGATAGGACGGATCGACGCTGACCTGTTCCGGTCTGCCGTGGCAGCAGATGTGATGGTTGAGACACACCACTTCGTCGGTTTTCGCCATGACCAGGTGCAGATCGTGTGAAATCATCAGCACGCCACAGTGATGCGCGGTGCGAATATCGTTGATCAGTTGATACAGGTCAGCCTGTCCGGCAACATCAACCCCCTGGGCGGGTTCGTCCAGCACCAGCAGTTGCGGTGACTGTGACAGCGCTCGCGCCAACAGAACCCGCTGCATCTCGCCGCCCGAAATCGAACCAAGCTGATGATCCATCAAATGGCTTACCTGTACCTCTTCCAGAAAGCGGCCGATCGGTTCGCTGCTGTTCCGCTTGGCCAGTTCCAGAAAGCGGCGCACGGTGATAGGCATGGTCGGTTCGATATGAAGTTTTTGTGGCATGTAGCCGATGCGCAGCCCTGGCTGCTTCTCCACGGTTCCGCTCCGTACTGGCAGCAGGCCGAGAATGACTCGAATCAGTGTCGTCTTGCCCGCCCCGTTCGGGCCAATCAGCGTGACAATCTGTCCCTGATGCACTGACAGATTGACGTGTTGCAGCACCTGGCGATCACCAAACTGGATGCTGATGTTGTTGGCTTTCACCAGACATTGATGACTCATGCAGGGAGGTCCTTGAGGTTCCGGGCCGGGATTTCGGAAAGACGCGGAATACTGGAATTCAGACAGTGGTATATCATAGCATTAGTTTTCACCGCCCTACCCCCAGTAATCAGTTATGCCGACATCTCCCCTGATCTCTTTTGTTCTGGTGCTCCTGGTCAGCCTGCTGCCTCGCCACAGCCTTGCACAGACCCAGGTCGTTGCCAGTATCAAGCCCTTGCAGATGATTGCCGCAGCGATCACCGACGGCGTGTCGGAACCCGGAGTCATCATTCCTCCGAACCAGTCGCCACACAACTTCAATTTGCGGCCGTCCGATGTGGCTCGTCTGGCAGATGCAGATTTTGTGCTTTGGGTTGGACCCGGTCTTGAGACCTATCTTGCCGGTGTGCTGCAGCAGCGGGGTCTGGCGGAAAAGGCGCTGGCGGCCGCGTCATTGCCCGGGATATTCCTGATGGCAATGAACGAGGATGGTCACCTGCACGAAGGGGAGACCTACGACCCCCACCTTTGGTTGAGTACCCGCAATGCGGTGATCGTCGCCAAGGCGTTGGGCAATCGCCTCACAGAGGCAGACCCGCAGAACGCAGAGCGCTACAAGGCGAACATGGCAGACTTTGAAGCTGCCATGACCGTGCTGGAGAGCCGTCTGCAGGCCCGGTTCGACGAGCTGCAGGACGTGCCGTTTGCGGTGTACCACAACGGCACGCATTATCTGGAGTCACAGGTGGGCATAGAGCACATTTTCGTGCTGGTACCGGACCACGAGATTCAACCCGGTATTCGCCATCTGCTTGGCCTGCGCGAGCAGATCGAATCGCTGCAACCGGTCTGCCTGCTGGAAGACATCAATGCCAATGCCGCTACGGTGGACACGGTGTTCCGAGACTACCCCGTACGCCGCGTGATTCTGGATACACTTGGGCAGGACGTGACTCTGGGGCGCAGCGCCTACGAGAACCTGATTGCGGGCATCGCCTCTGCTATTGCGCAGTGTCTGAGCCCCTGACGCGCGGTATACCGGAAGCGGTGTCCCGGAAAGAATGCCGACAGGAAGCAAAATCATGACAGACGCGAATCTCCCACAGAGCATCGACCTTATTCTGGTAGACGGCTCCTCCTATCTCTTCCGGGCCTTCCACGCCTTACCGCCGCTGATTACAAGTCGCCAGCTGCACACCGGCGCCATCAAGGGCGTGATCAACATGATCCGCAGTCTGGTGAAGACCTACCCGGACAGTCGCATCGCTGTGGTTTTCGACGCCAAGGGCAAGACCTTCCGCAATGACATCTACGATCAGTACAAGGCACACCGCCCGCCGATGCCGGACGAGCTGCGCAGCCAGATTCAACCCATTCATGACATCATCCGTGCCATGGGCCTGCCTCTGCTGGTCGTGGCAGGAGTCGAGGCGGACGACGTGATCGGGACGCTCGCCACACAGGCCCATGAGCGCGGCATTCGCACGCTGATCTCCACCGGCGACAAGGATCTTGCACAACTGGTGACCCCGGACGTCACCCTGCTCAACACCATGACCAACGAGTCCCTCGATCCCGACGGCGTGACGCTGAAGTTCGGGCTGCCGCCGGAGCGTATCGTGGAGTATCTGGCCTTGATGGGTGACAAGGCGGACAACATCCCGGGAGTGCCCGGCGTGGGCCCCAAAACAGCGGTGAAATGGCTGCAGGAATACGGTTCACTGGAAGGCCTGCTGGCCAATGTCGACAAGGTCTCCGGCAAGATCGGTGAGCGTCTGCGGGAGAACATCGACCAGCTCTGGCTTTCCCACAAGCTCGCGACGATCAAGCGGGATGTGGCGCTCGATGTTGAGATTGACCAGTTGCGTCATGGCGAAGAAGACAATGAGGCGCTTTATCGCCTGTTCACTACCCTGGAATTCAAGACCTGGATTAAAGAGGTGGAGAGCAAGGGGGTGGTCGACACCGACGAAATCAAGGCAGAGGTCGCGGCAGAACAGGCGACGGAGCTGCAGGAGCCCGAGGGGCCGGTCTCTGATGAGACACAGACCGAGCCGGTACTGACCGATCGGGATCTGGACGCCTGTGTACAGGCTTTGCGCAAGAGCGGGACGTTCGCGCTATCGCTGGAGACCGATGGCGCGCATTACATGGAAGCCACCATCATCGGCATTTCCCTCTGTGTCGACGCAGGCGGGGCCTACTATATCCCGGTGGGGCATGATTCCCTCGACTTTCCGGCACAACTCCCCCGGCAGCAGGTGCTCGATACGCTCAGGCCCGTGCTTGAGGACGCCAGGGTGCACAAGTGTGCCCATGACGCCAAACTGCTGATGCACGTACTGGCCAATGCCGACATTGCTCTTGGTGGGCTCCGCTTCGACACACTGACAGCTTCCTATGTGCTGAATTCCGTCGCGATTGACCACCAGTTGCACAAGATTGCCGCCCATTACCTGGGTCTTGAGCTGCCTTCGCCGGACGAGCTTATGGGCAAAGGCAAGGCGAAGTTGAGTTTCAGCCAGTTGGACATCGATACGGCCCGGGCTTATGCCGGGCGCAAGGCAGACCTGGTGCTGCGGCTCAGTCGGCACCTGGAGCGTGCGCTGAAAGACACGGGCGAGCTGCTGGGTTTGCACAAATATTACGAGTTGGCACTGATACCCGTCCTGCAGCGGATGGAGCGCACCGGCATTCTGGTCAACACGGAGCTGCTGGGAAGACAGAGCCAGGAAATTGGCGAGCGTCTGGTGGAGATCGAACGCGAGGCCTTCCGCGAAGCCGGAGAGGAATTCAACCTCAGCTCACCCAAACAGTTGCAGCAGATTTTCTACGAGAAATTGAAGCTTCCGGTGCTGAAGAAGACGCCGACTGGCCAGCCTTCCACGGCAGAGCCGGTGCTGCAGGAGCTGGCGCTGGAGTACGAATTGCCCAAGCTCATCATGGATCACCGGGGCCTGAGCAAGCTGAAGTCCACCTACACGGAAAAGCTGCCGCAGGACGTCAACCGGCGCACAGGGCGCATCCATTCCAGCTTTCAGCAGGCGGTCGCCGCTACCGGGCGTCTGTCCTCGACCGATCCGAATCTGCAGAACATCCCCATCCGCACGGCAGAGGGGCGAAAGGTACGCCAGGCGTTCGTGCCCGCACCGGGGTACAAGCTGCTGGCCGCAGACTATTCACAGGTGGAACTCAGGATCATGGCCCATCTGTCCGGGGATGCGGGCCTGGTGAAGGCCTTCTCGAATGCCCAGGACGTGCATCGGGCCACTGCATCGGAGGTGTTCGGCACGGCGCTGGAAGACGTCACCCAGGAGCAGCGGCGCCGGGCCAAGGCCATCAACTTTGGCCTGATCTACGGTATGTCAGCATTCGGTCTTGCAAGACAACTGGGGATTGACCGTCAGAGCGCGCAGCATTACGTCGATCTGTATTTCCAGAAGTACCCCGGTGTGCTGCGTTATATGGAGCAGACCCAGGTGTTCGCCGATGAGCACGGCTACGTTGAAACCCTGTTCGGACGTCGCCTCTATCTGCCAGATATTCATGCCGGTAACGGCATGCTGCGCAAGGCGGCGCAGCGCACGGCCATCAATGCACCCATGCAGGGCACGGCGGCAGACATCATCAAGCAGGCCATGGTGGATATCGATCACTGGCTGTCTACTGGCGTGCTGGATGCACGCATGGTGCTGCAGGTGCACGACGAGCTGGTCTTCGAGGTGGCAGAGCGGGACATTCCCCTGCTGATGGACGGCGTCCGTTTCCGCATGATTTCAGCCGCGGCACTCGACGTGCCGCTGGTCGTGGATGTTGGGGTGGGCGACAACTGGGATGAGGCCCACTGAGGTTAGGCCCGCTGAGATCGCGACGGTCAGGGCCGGGGACTCAAGACTCCGGTGTTGGTTCCAGCCACTGATCAAGCACGCCTTCCAGAGTCTCCAGGCCGGAGCGCTGCAAAGACGAAAAGAGCTGGATGCTGGCACCTGGAAACGCGGCGAGTTCCCTGCGGGCATTCAGCAGCGCGTTTTGGGCGGCACCGCGCTTGAGCTTGTCCGCCTTGGTCAGCATCACGTGGATAGGCAGGCCGGCCTGCTGTGACCAGCGCACCATCATCAGATCGAAGTCCTTGAAGGCGTGGCGGATGTCGGTCAGCAGCACCAGCCCTGCCAGCGACGGGCGCTCGTTCAGATAGCGCTCCAGGTGTTCCTGCCACTGGTCTTTCACGCTCAGGGGAACCTTGGCATAGCCGTAGCCGGGTAGATCCACCAGATAGCGACCTTCGCCCAGGCCAAAAAAATTGATGAGCTGGGTGCGGCCAGGGGTTTTACTGGTGCGGGCCAGCCTGTTCTGGGCAGTCAATACATTGATGGCGCTGGATTTTCCGGCATTGGAGCGGCCGGCAAACGCGACCTCGTGCAGGCTGTCCTGGGGGCAGTCGCTCAGGCCGGCGGCGCTGGTGACAAAGTGGGCTTTTTTGTAGTTCATGAGGCTTATTTCGAGTCTTCGGGCTGCCCTAGATACAGCAAGTGCCTGCGCAGTGCAAGGTGGCGACAGGAGTCCAGGTGGGCGCGAGGCTCAAATTCCCTCGTTTTGGCGCAGAAAATCCGCTCGCGAGGCGGCAATAAATAGAGTAATCGGAACTGATGCGGTATAATTCGCGCCCGTTCGTCTGAATGAAACACGCTGCCAGCCGGGACTTGGCCCCGGGGAAGACGTTGTGCTGTGGGATGGCAACGGCCGCAGGAACGACTTACAAGCACTCTGAGAATCATAGGAATTTGGATATTCATGAAAAATCTAGCCACGAAGAATGCACTGACCCTGTTAACAACCCTGCTGATTGCGGCCTTCGCGAGCTTCAGCCACGCCCAGGGCAATGCCTCAGCCGGTGAAAGCAAAGCCGCCGTGTGCAGCGCGTGCCACGGGACTGCCGGGCAGAGCACGATTGGGGAGAACCCGAAGCTTGCGGGGCAGAATGCCAAATATCTGATGAAGCAGATGCACGACATCAAGAGCGGTGCCCGCACGGTGCCCCTGATGACGGGCCTGCTGAACAGCTCCAGCGATCAGGACATTGCTGATATCGCGGCGTATTTTTCTGAGCAGGAAGTGACCCTGGAAGGGGCAAATCCCGATATGATCGAGCTGGGTGAGAGCATCTACAAGGCAGGCATCGCCAAACTGAACGTGGCCGCCTGTGCCGCCTGCCACTCTCCGACCGGTCAGGGTAACCCCCAGGCAGGCTTCCCGGCATTGAGCGGGCAGCACACTCAGTATACGATCAACCAACTGAAGGCATTCCGTTCCGGCGACCGAGCCAATGACGGAAACCCGATGCCCATGCGTATCATTTCCGAGCGTCTGACAGACAAGGAAATTGAGGCCCTGGCCAGCTATATTTCCGGTCTGAACTAACGCTTGGTCGTAAATCTGGTAATTTTGAGCGGTCAGCGCGGTCTTTTTGATCGAGACAACCGTTATTACGAGATGAAATCAGAGGGAGTAAAGAAAATGCACAAACTCATGAAGCAATTCCTGGCAGTTCTGCTGCTGGCCCCCCTGGCGTTTTCCGCCTTGGCACAACCCGAGCGGTTCACGGCAGGCACGCACTACACCATCCTGCCGCAGCCCGTGAAAACCAACGACCCGACCAAGATCGAAGTGGTTGAGGTGTTCTGGTACGGTTGTGCCCACTGCTTCCGTTTCGAGCCGCTGGTGGAGAACTGGGAAGCCAAGCTCGCTCCGGATGTTGATTTCGTCCGCTTCCCTGGCATGTGGAATGACCTGATGAAGGTGCACGCCCAGGCCTTCTTTACGGCCGAAGCGCTGGGCAAGCTCAAGGAGATGCACACCCCCATCTTCAATGCGATTAACATCGAGGGCAACCGTCTGCAGAATGAGCAGCAGCTTTCCGCGTTTTTTGCCAAATATGGCGTGAGCCCCGAGGACTTCAGCAAGACCTTCAATTCCTTCTCTGTGAAGACCAAGGTCAACCAGGCCCAGGCCAAGATGCGTGACTATCAGGTGCGCAGCACTCCGAACATGGTGGTGAACGGCAAATACCTGATTTCCACCGGCGACGCGGTGCGCACACAAGAGGAAATGCTGGAAGTTGTTGATTTCCTCGTCAACAAAGAAAGAAGCTCGAGCTAACAGGACGTTACGTCACACGCGCCATTGCGTCATGCAAACCCTGGTGCCAGCCGGTACCAGGGAGCACGGTTCCATCGTCTTCATGGACGCCCGATAAAGAGCCGTAATAATGAGCCAAAGGGACACTGACAACGCAGAGCTTGATCGCTGGAAGAAAAAATTCCTCGATGCGCTCGAAGTCCATGATCGCCGTGAAAAATCCCTCATCAATCGTATTAGACTCCTGCGTCGCGGGCTGGTCAGCGTCAGCCTTGCCGGCGACGGCCTGGACACGGGGCTTGATAAAGAGCTGGCGGCCCTGCGGACTATGCTGCGGGCCGAAGAATCCGAGTCGGGCATTGATCTCGTCCTTGAGCGGATTGAAAAATCTGTTCTGAGGCTGGATTCGCGCAAAGAGCAAAGCCATTACGCGATTCAGAGCGCCCTCACCTCCAGTCTGAAACAACTTCAGGAGCTGGATCTGTCCCGCGAGCTTAAGCGCGGGGTTCGTCAGTTTGCCAAGATTCTCCCCGCCAGGGTCAAGGATCCACAGAACCACTCCCAGCTTGTCGTGGATTTTCTGGAACTCCTGCGAATGGTGGTGCGGGAGCTCACCTTCCAGATAGAGCCGGACAGCACCCCCGCTGCCACCGGATTCTGGTCACGCCTGTTTGGCGGCGGTGCCAAAGCGGAGGTTCCCGCAGGCGCAGAGACGGTGGCCTCTAACCCGGAACCTGCCCCCGCTCCCTTACAAGCAACTGCGCATCAGCCCTCCAGCTCTCCGGTCGTCGAGAAAGCAGACGGCAAGCGCGATGATGGGGAGCCTGAGACCTCATCTTCAGAGATGGAAACGCCCAAACCCAAAATCGTCAATGCCTCTGGCGCCGCGCCGACGGTTGTGGTGTCCCGCGCTGCGAGCGAGGATGAAGGCGATGAGTCGCAGAGCGAAGATGCACCTGAACCTGCGGAATTGGCCGATTTTGAGGCCGATGACGCGAACCGTGAGCCTGCAACAGCAGAGACACAAAGCGATGATTTGGCCTCTGAACCGGAATCTTCTGAACCGGAACCCGGATTTTCCGTTATCGCCAATCATGCGGAGCCGGTTCTGCTCCGCATACTGGAAAACATCTACGTACCCGAGCAGTCGGCCCAGTTGGCATCAAAGCTCAGGGCGCGTATCAACAAGGGGCTGAACTGGTACGAGTTCGTTTCCGTGCTGGAAGACATCCATGCACTGATCATTGCCGGCATGGAGGAAGAGCGGGCCGAGTTTCAGCGCTTCCTCAATGACCTGAACCAGAGTCTTGGGCAGGTGCAGGAATATGTGCAGTTCTCCCGCGAGCAGGAAACGGCATCAAGGGAATCCGAAAAGGCGCTGGATGAGGCCGTGAGGACACAGATCAGCGGCATCGCTGAAACCGTCAAGGTCGCAGAGGACATCAGCGAGCTGAAAAGCGCTGTCCAGGGCCAACTGAGCACCATCATCTCGTCCATGGATCAGTTCAAGGCGATGAAAACCCAGCAGCAGGAAAGTGCCCAGGAGCACACCCGCCAGCTTGAAGATCGCCTCAAGGCGATGGAGGCGGAATCACGTGAATTGCGCCTGCACCTCGCGCAACAGGAACAGATGGCGTCCAGGGATGCGCTGACCGAACTGCCCAATCGCGCCGCCTACGACAGAAGAATCCAGCAAGAGTGTGAAAAGTGGCGAAGTGCGTTAGCCGACGGTCGGAATGAGGGCTTGTGTCTCGCCGTCTGCGATGTTGACCACTTTAAGCGAATCAATGACACCTATGGCCATTTGGCTGGCGATAAGGTGTTGAAAATATTAGCAAAAGAAATTTCCTCCAACTTCCGGCGCAGTGACTTCATCGCACGCTATGGCGGCGAGGAGTTCGTGATTCTCATGCCCTCCATTCAACTGGAGGAAGCGGAACCTCTGATCAACGCCATTCGCCAGAAGATTGAGCGCTGTCCTTTCCATTTCCGAGAAAAGCAGGTGCAGATCACGATGTCTTTCGGCCTGACGGCCGTTGCTGGGGGGGATACGCCGGAAAAAGTCTTCGAACGGGCAGACAAAGCCTTGTATCGCGCCAAGGAAGGAGGGCGCAACCAGGTATGCGTCGCCAGATTCAGCGCCAACGGCAAAAACACCTGATCGTCATGCTCAATGCAAACTTTTTCCCGATAGCGCCCGTCTTACCGACGTTTCGATCCTGAATTCATACGGATATCGACCATGAGCGCGCGGCCTCCCACAATGCAAACCCTGACAGATGCCCTGTTGTCCCGGCTGTCTCCCCGTGTCGCGGGAATGCTGCAGGCGAATGCGCGTTCGCGTCTGATGAAAAGGGTTGATACCGTTCTCATGCTGTACCAGGATCGTGTCTACCAACTTGGCAAAGGCAGTTGGCAGAGCATCACACGGGACGAAGGCAGTGATGAAGGGGAGCAGATCGCTGTCGCCGCCTCGGCCTTGCTTGACGCCAGGGAGGAGCCCCCGTCTGTGCTCTTGCTCCTTCCCTCGACCTGGTTCATCGCGACCGAAGTCAGCATGCCGGGAGTAGCGGGAGAGAACTTGCGCGCCGCCTTGCATCTGCAGTCCGCCGTGCTGCTACCCAGCTATGAGTCTGAACTCGCGTTTGCCGTCAACAGTGCCTCTGCGCAGACCGACAGTCCCAACATCGTCCTCTGGACAGACGCCGGGAAACTGAATGGACTTTTTACCTCGTTTGAAGAGAAAGGTCTTTTTCTGGCGGGGGTGCTGCCCAGAGCGCTCGCCTGTGCTGACAAGGATCAATCCGGTCTGACGGCGATTCAGGACGAAGACGGTGAAACGTTCACAAGCATACTCTGCAATGCAGGCGTCCTGACTCGTTTTCTGCAGGCTCCAACACAGGATATGCAGGACGAAGCATTTTCGCGACAGTGGCGGGATGAAAGCGCCACCGTACCCAGCGAGGCCACGGTGCAGACATTCTCGGACGCACAGGCCTATATCGATCGCGGCGAGACGATGCAGGGTGAGAATGCCTACTGCTTTGTTCCCGAGGGTGCATTGCAGTTTGTGCAGCGCGCAGAGAAGGGTCGCAGAACCGCCATGGGGATTGCTGCAGCCGTTGCTGTGCTGATTGTGGGCAGCCTGCCCTTCCTCTGGCAATCCATTCAGATGATGCGCCTGCAGTCGCAACTCGACACTTTGCAGCAGGCCTCTGTTCAGGCAAGAGAAGATCAGGCAGCGGTCAGGGCGTTTGAGCAGAACTGGGGCGTGCTGAATGAATACCCAAGTCAGAATCTGCCGGAAACCCTTTTGCAATTGCAATCCGTGCTGAGTCCGAGTGTTCTGACGTCCATCGAAGTCGATGAAGGCAGTGTCGAGATCGAAGGAGAGAGTCAGGACCCGCAAAGTCTGCTGCGTCAGCTTGAAGAGAACAGCCTGTTCACCGGGGCAGACTTTTCCAGAGCGACAAACAATAACCGTTACTACATCGAGTTTCGTCTCAGCACAGTAGACTACGATGCCTACCGGGAATGGTATTTCCCGGACGCGAGGCGCTGACACAATGACGCCAAGAGAAAAGAAAATTCTGATGCTTGCTGCCGCCGTCGGTGTTGTCTTCGCTGCAACACAGGGCTTCCCCGCAGTGCGTGAGACTCTTGCGGAGCGCGACGCGCAGATCGAGCAACTGGCCTTGGAAGTCGAGCGTGAACAACGACTGATAGAGGACGCGGGGCAATGGCAGGAACGCCGCATGGAGGTGGAGTCACGTAGCGACTCCTTGCGAGAAGAGCTGTTCCAGGACAGCTCCATTCCGTTGATCAGCGCGAACGTCCAGCGTCTGGTGCGAGACTATGCGAACCAGACAGAGGTAACGATCACGTCCACCAAACTTGCAGAATCCATGCAAACGGACGGCTGGCTTCTGGTAGAGCAGGAGCTTTCGATCCTGACAACGAATCAGAACAACATTCTGCGTTTCCTGAATCGCATAGAGGCTTCACACCCGAGACTGGCGGTCAATGCATTCAGCATTCGTCGAAACCGCAACCAGTATGCAGGAACGGTTACCGTGGTCGGCTTCAGTAGAACGGCATCTGCCAATGGTAGTGGGGAGGCAGACTGATGAGCGCAGCGATCATTACCCTGCCCGTTTTCAGCCAGTTACTGGAGCCGGAGGGAATCGCGCCCGCACAGAACTTCGATGAATCTGCCACGCTGGTGTACAACACACTACCGAGCATCGAACTGCGGGCAAAAATTCGTTTCATTATTGGCGCCATGGTCCATTTCCGTCAGGCGCGTGGTGATGAAGTGACGCGTCTGATGAAGTTCTGGCGTGCAGAACTGTCGCCACAGATCGATCAGACGGAAGAGGTGTTTGTCTCCGGGTTTGAAGACGACGAAGAGTTGAAGGACCTGGCGTCGGAAGCGCCGGTGATCCGGCTGGTGAATCACCTGTTCGCGAGGGCGATGGATTTGAACGCCAGCGATATTCACTTCGAGCCTAACGAAGATTATCTGGATGTGCGCTGCCGTGTCGATGGCATCATGACGCGTATCGAGCGCCTTCCCATCAAGATTCACACGGCGGTTGCCTCGCGACTGAAACTGATGGCGAAGCTCGATATTGGCGAGAAACGTCTGCCGCAGGACGGTCGCATCGATTCGCGTATTGGCAACAAGCAGCTCGACATGCGTGTCTCTACCTTGCCGGGTGTTCACGGCGAGTCAGTGGTGCTGCGTATCCTGGATCGCAGTGATACCGCTGTCAGTCTGCAGCAGCTCGGTATGCCCGAGGCAATTCTGGGCAAGTATCAGCACTTGATCACGCAACCTCACGGCATGATTCTGATTACCGGCCCGACGGGCAGTGGTAAAACGACGACGCTGTATGCCACGCTGGAGAAGATCAACAGCGAGAAGCACAAGATCATCACCGTGGAAGATCCGGTGGAATACCAACTGGATGGCATCACCCAGATTCAGGTGAACAGCAGCATTGGTCTGAATTTCGCTGCCGGTTTGCGCTCCATTGTCCGCCAGGACCCCGATGTGCTGATGGTGGGTGAGATTCGCGACCATGAAACGGCGGAGATCGCCATTGAATCTGCTCTCACCGGTCACCTGGTGTTCTCGACGCTGCACACCAACGACGCCGCCGGCGCCGTCACGCGTCTGCAGGACATGGGGGTTGAGGGATATCTGATCAGCTCAAGTCTGCTGGCGATACAGGCACAGCGTCTCGTGCGTAGAATCTGTACCGACTGCAAGGTTGAGCAGGCGCTATCGCCAGATGAGGCCGCTGTTCTTGAGATCGATGCCAGTGATTACCCCGTGCTCTATCGTGGCACTGGATGTGAACGTTGCGGTGGCAGCGGCTACCGCGGGCGCATCGGCCTCTATGAATTGCTGGTGATGTCTGACGCCATTCGTCACCACATTGCCAGCGGAGCAGACGCCAATGTCATCCGCGACCAGGCCATCAGCGAAGGCATGAAGACGCTGCGGCAGGATGCACTGGAGAAACTGGCCGCCGGGCTGACAACGCCGGAAGAAGTTGTGAGGGTAACGCGCGCGATATGAGTGCTGCCTACTACCGATATCAGGCCTACGATGCCCAGGGCAATATGCAGAGCGGTCAGCTCAATGCAGAGTCCGAACGCGAAGCCCTGAAAATTCTGCAGGGCAAGAAACTGATACCTGTGCGCATTGCCCGGGCGGAGCAGGAGGAACGCAAGGGGCTTAGTGGCAGGCGCCTCAAGGGGCGCGACCTGCTTGATTTCACCACTGGGCTGTGCACGCTGATGGAAGCCCGTGTCCCGCTGGACAAGGCCCTGCGTCTACTCGAAGGTGTCACGGAGTCCCCGGCCATGCGCCAGCTCGTCGTGACCATGCGTCGTGATGTAAAGGAGGGCAAGAGCCTGGCGGAGGCGATGGAGACACGCCCCGATGTATTTTCCCGGATGTACGTCAACATTGTGCGGGCGGGCGAGGAAGGAGGCATACTGCATCAGCTTCTCCCGGGTCTGGCGGATTATCTCGAAACCAGTGCACGCAACCGCCAGGCAATTCTGTCCGCCATGATTTATCCGATTGTGCTGCTGGTGACCGGCGTGATTTCGGTATTTTTGCTGCTGGCGTTTGTCATCCCCCAGTTCGCTATCATGTTTGAAGATGCGGGCACTGAAATTCCCGCATCCGCGGCTTTTCTGCTGGCCCTGAGCGAGGGCATTCAGAGCTACGGCTATCTGTTCATCCTGATGATTGTCGGGGTCGTGTTCTGGTGGCGATGGCTTGATCAGGACCCGGCGCGAAAGTTGCGCAAGGACGCCTCCCTGCTCTCGCTGCCCTTACTGGGGCACCTGCTGCTGTACAAGGACTGCGCAGTATTTGCACGTACCCTTGGGTCACTGCTTGAGGCCGGTATCCCCTTGATTCGCGCCCTGCGCGTGTCGCGGGAAGTTGTCGGCAATACCGACATTGCCCGGCATCTGGAGCAGGTGGAGGACGACGTGAGGTCCGGTGCGGGCCTGGGAATATCACTCGAAAAGACAAACCGCTTCCCCACGCTGCTTCATCAACTGGTGACAGTGGGAGAGGAATCGGGTCGTACAGGCAATATTCTTTTGAAAACGGCGGCGAGTTTCGACACTCAGGTCAAGAACCAGATGTCGAGCCTGGTGGCTGCCCTGCAACCGGCACTGATCCTGTTTCTGGGCATCGCGGTCGGTGGCATTACCATTACCATGTTGTCGGCGGTGTTCAGCATGAACACCGTGGATTTCTAAGCCCTGGAGTAGAACTGTGAAAGCGACAAGACCTCTGGCACTTCTCAGTCTGGCGATTACGCTGGCGTCCTGCAGTGCACTACCACATCGTGGCAGTTCCGTCGGCAGTAGTACGGCGAATGCAGGTGGCGCACGCGCCCAGACCAATGCCGTGACACCGTCCATGACGATGGAAGTGGCGCAGGAGGATACGCAGAACAACGCGCGTCAGGCGCTCATCGATGAGATCAACCGCGATGGCAATCGTGGCAGTAGTGGCGGTTACCGGGATCCGGTCCCTGCGGCCGTCACGGCAAGCACCGACAATGTTGTGGAATTGAACTACGAACAGACCGACTTGCGTGACATTCTCGAAGAGCTGGCCGACGCGGTGGACACCACCATCATTATCGACCCCAGTATTGCGGACAAGGTCAGTATTCGTACTTCGCCCAATCGCCCGCTGACTCAGGCAGATATCTGGCCCCTTATCCGGCTGCTGACGCGTCAGGCCGGGGTGACACTGGAGCGTGCCGGCAACCTCTACTACGCTCGCAAGCAGGAAAGCAATGTACCGGTAGAAATCACCAGCCCGGATAATCTGGGCAGCACGACGGCGAACGTGGTCATGCAGGTGACTCCCCTGACCTATGTTTCCATTGCCACGGCGCTTGAACTGCTGGGGCCGTTGGTGCAGCCGGACGGCACCATGGTGCGCATCTCCAACAATACCCTGGCGATTTCGGCGACATCCTCGCAACTCAGCCGCATCAACTCTCTGCTGGAGGTGGTGGATTCCGACCCGTTCCAGAATCAGGGACTGCGACTCTATCCGCTCAATTTTGCCAGTGCAGCCGATATAGCCCAGGAACTGACAGACGTGCTGCAGTTGATTGAGGGAAGCAATCCTGCCTATCAGGTCAAGGGGCTTGAGCGCATCAATGCCATCCTCGTCACCGCGCCGGCGAATCGCGGGTTTGAGGAAATCTCGCGCTGGGTGCAGTTGCTCGATGCCGACAGCGAGGAGCAGGCGCAGCAGTTGTTCCACTATCGGGTGAAGAATCTCACCGCGACGGAACTGGCAGAGACCCTGACCAATGTCTTCAGTCTCGACGACGATGAGGAAGCGCAACCGGCGCGGGCGGCGACGGAGCCGACACGCCTGGAGACAGTGAATATCGTCACGCCGGAAGGCAATACGGTAAGTCGCACGGTGCCGGCTTTCACCACGGCATCTGTCGGCGGTGAGCAGGCGGTGTCGGCAAATCTGAACGTCAACATCGTGGCGGATGAGGCGACGAACTCCCTGCTGATTCGCGCCAACCCGCGGGACTATCGCCAGTTGCTGTCCACCATCAGTCAACTGGACTCCGTGCCGCTGCAGGTCATGATCAACGCGGTGATTGCGCAGATCAGCCTGACCGACGAGACGCGCTTCGGCGTGGACTGGTCCCGTGTGGCAGACAACGCCGCCACCAACAATATTTCCACCAACACGACGACCGGTTTCCTGCCGAACGGAGGCCTGGATGGGCTGCTGTTCACCAAATCCTTCCTCGACGGTGCCGCCCGGGTGGAGGCTACCCTGGAAGCGATTGCGTCAAACAATGATGTGCGCCTGCTCGCCCGCCCGTCACTGACCGTGGTGAACAATATGGAGGGGGAGATTCAGATCGGCTCCGAGGTACCCGTGCAATCGGGCAGCACCACCACGCAGTCCGGCGACAATATCATCAGCAGCATCCAGTATCGCCCTACGGGTATTGAGCTTTACATCACGCCCCGCATCAATAATGACGGTGTTGTGAATCTCACCATTCGTCAGGTGCTGTCATCCATTCAGGAGAGCACCGGCGTTGCCAACAACCCGATTTTCGAGAATCAGGAGATCAGCACTACCGTGGTGGTGCGCGACGGCGAGAACGTGGTGCTTGGCGGGCTCATTCAGAACGCGGACACCAACACCAATACAGGGGTTCCTGGCCTGAACAAGGTGCCGGTGCTGGGCAGCCTGTTCTCCTACCGACAGGACACGACGGAGCGCAAGGAACTGTTCATTGTGCTGCGCCCGGAGATCGTCAACCTGAATGACACGGCAGGAACGCTCTATGAAGAGATACTCAGCCGCTTTGAACTCGCCGCCGAAATGATCGAAGATGCGGGTCTGTAAACCGAATTCCGGGCGGCGCACCTTTGCGGGTGCCGAGCCCTCTGATACTGCGTCCCGTGATACTGAAGGAGTCACCATGAATCGTCCTATCTCTACAAAGCCCACGCGCAGCCGTGGTTTCACCATCATTGAATTGCTCATCGTCATGGCCATTCTTGGCATGCTGGCGGTGATGGTTGCGCCGAACCTGTTCAAGAAAGCGGATAGCGCACGTCAGGACGCGGCCCGTTCACAAATTTCTTCCATCGGTTCGGCACTGGCCACCTACCGTCTCGATGTGGGCCAATACCCCGACGAGCTGGAAGGCCTGATGACGAACGATACCGGACGTTCCTCCTGGGACGGTCCGTATCTGAGCAAGGAAGTGCCTCTGGACCCCTGGGGTAACGAGTATCAGTACACCTCCAATGGCAGCAGCTACACGCTGACCTCATTCGGCGCCGATGGTCGCGCGGGCGGTGAGGACAATGACGCGGATATCAGCAACTAGTCCTTTCCTGTCCCGCGGCTTCACTCTGCTGGAGTTGATGGTGGTGCTCGCCATTCTGGCGATGGGCACCATGCTGCTGTTCCCCAATATCGGCAGCGTCACCGCGCGCAGCTTCACCGCGCAGGTACGCGAGGCCGGTTCGCTGCTGAACTACGCTCGGCGAACGGCCGTCGTAACCGGGCAGCCGACTACGGCCAGCTTCTATGCCGATCTGTCCGACGAGAAGGATTCCGGGGCGGTGCGTGCGTCTCCGCTATCGACCTCCACCGAGCGTAATGAACGCTGGCAGGCCAGAGGCATTGGTCTGACGTACCGGGACAGCACGGATCAGCAGCAGCCGGTGGAAGAGCATGTCGATGTCACCTTCTTTCCGGAGGGTGGCAGCACCGGGGGCGCGTTGATTCTGACACTCAATGCCCGCGAAGCTGTGATTTCCATCGATCCTTTCTCGGGGCGGGTTGAGACGGAGTATCTCGATGATTGATCGCTCCTGCCCTGCCCGCGCCTCTCGCCACCAGAACGGCTTCACCCTGCTGGAAGTGATGGTCGCGCTCACCATTACCGCCATGGTGCTGGGCAGCCTCTTCGCGCTGGCCACCGGCAGCAAGCAACTCGCCTTTCGTTCCAACCAGAGCCTTACCACTGCTGTCGAGGCGCGCGCCGCAGTCAATTTCGCCTTTCTGCAGAACGAATACGGTGACGTGGAGGCAGCAATTGATAACGACCGTCTCACCATTCGAGGAGAGGATTATCTGGACCCGGTGGAACGCAAGACGCAGCCGAATACCCTGAAACTCCAGCACTTCGAGGTGATCGACGAAGAGACCGATGAGCGTATCGAGGGGGTCCGCTGGATCAAGCTGGAGCTGCCGGAGTAGTGATCATGATTCCCCCGAAACAGCGAGGCTTTACCCTCATCGAGATCATTCTCTCCCTCGCGCTGACCGCGATGCTGCTCAGCCTGCTCAGCGCCGGCATGTACGGTGTGATGAATGACTGGGAGGACGATACTTCACGTCTGGATGACAATCTCGATGAAACCGTCGCCATTCTGCAAGTGGAGCGGGCCCTGCAAGGCGCCTTTCCTCACAGTTTTCTGAACATGGACACCCTGGGTCGCTATATCTATTTTGACGGCGAGGATGACCGACTGAGCTGGGTGTCTACGGTGTCTCCGCAGCGCAGCGGCGGGCTTATGGCCTGGCGCCTGGAGTCGGTGCCGGGCGAGGGGGTATACCTGCAACTGGCAGCAGCGATGAGCGACAACCCGGATGGGCGCTTGGAAACGTCGGAGCGCCGTCTTCTGCTGCCCCACTACACCGCCCGCTTCCGCTATCTCTATGAGGAGCTGGATTTCAGCAAGCGCTGGCGCGATGACTGGCCCGGCGTGGACCTGGCGGTGCTGCCGCTGGCCGTCCACGTGCGCCTTACTCCGGTAGACCCGGCGGACGAGCATGAGCTGGATATTGTGGCGCCAATCTACGCCAATCAGCACCGCTCCATTCGGCCCGCCATCGGTTCCGGAAATCCCACCCCGGTCTTTCGTGCCAGCCCGCAACTGGGGGGGCAGTGATATGCGGCAGCAACGGGGCTCGGTCATCATCATCGTGTTGTGGACCACGATTCTGCTGACCATTCTGGTGACAGTGATGGCGGGCAAGGTGCAGCTTTCGGCGCGCACCGCGTTTCACAACCGGGAGGCAGCGACGGATCTGGCTCGAATCGACAGCGCCATGAACCAGGCAGAAATGGAGCTGATCCTGGAAACCATGCAGCGGCCCATTGACTATATTCCGGAAACCGACGAGGACGGCAACTACCGGGAACCTCGCAATCGCTTCAATGGCCAGCCCCTGAGCCTGTACTACCCTGCCGGAGATGACATGGTGGTGCGTATTTACGACCATACAGGCAAGATCAATCTCAACAATCTGCGTGCGAATGAAATGCGCCTGTTGATCGAGAAGCGTCTGGGGCCGGATGCCGACAGGCAGCAGGTAAATGAGTTGGTAGAGGCATGGAGTGACTGGACAGATCTCAATGATCAGCCGGGCATCAATGGCGCAGAGAGAGACTATTACGAATCTCTCGATCCACCCTATTCCCCCCGCAACAACTCAGAGCTCGACAGTGTGGAAGAACTGCGTCTGATTCGGGGGTATGACGAATTGTTCAAGGACGTGAACCTGGATGCGGCCTTCACCATCTATGGCAGCACTCAGACAGTGAATCTGAACTTTGCCACACGGGAGGCGATGCAATTACTGCCCGGTCTGAATGACGAGCTGATCGAGGAAATCATCGCCTATCGCGAGCGCAAGGACTTCCGCAACAAGCCCGACGTGGGCTCCATTCTTCCTGTGGAGAATTTCGCAGAGCTGTCGCCGTGGATTGGCAACAATACCTCCAGCTATTACTCGGTGTTTGCTTACCCAAAAGCAAATTCTGCCAGTGCAGAATCTGCGGAGCAGGAATCTTCGGAAGAAGAGAGACCGGACCCGGTAACACAGGCCTATATGCAGATCATGGAAGTGAGCAGCCCTGAGCGGCGTGCCAGGGTATACAAGGTGGACCCTTATGGGCGTCTGCCGGACACCGCACCGGCGCACCCCGAGGAATAGTTGACTCTCAGGTTTGCGGGCGTTCGATATCCCAGTTGATGCGCATTACTACAGACCCCACGCCCTTGTTGGATTTGACCTTGATGAGCTTGCTGAGCTTGGTTTCATACCAGAGCAGGCCGCTGGCGTCCGCGACACCCCCGATCACATAGAATTCCCCGACGCGCATGGGCAAGGCATTGACGCGGATGCGCGCTGTGAGAATTTCTCCCTTCCTGAAGGGTCCCTTGGGAATGTCCGTGAGATCCGTGGTGAGGTAGGCAGACATGATCTCGTCCAGCGTGCGCATGAAGGCGAAGCCGAAATTGCAGACGAGATTGTCCTGAAGAATCTCGATTTTTGATTCCAGAATAATGTCGCTCAGAGGCTCCACTTCCTCGATATGTTCACCGTCGAGATTTTTCACGGTGGTGTAGATCACGCGGCAATCCTTGATCTTGCGGTCTTCCACCATGTTGATGTCGGGCACCTCATGCGGGTCGATGGCTTTGCTGTTGCAGTAGTCCTCGTAGTGTCCGACCACCTTGTGGCTCTCACCGATCTCGCGGATGCGCCCCTTCTCCAGCCAGATCACCGTGTCACACAGTTCCTGGACGTGGTACATGGAGTGACTGCAGAAGATCATGGTCTTGTTCTGTTTGCGGAACTCGTTCATGCGCTCGGTGCATTTTTTCTGGAACGCAATGTCGCCCACCGAGAGGGCTTCGTCGATCACCAGTACGTCCGGGTTGACCATGGTGGCGATTGAGAAGGCCAGGCGCACATACATGCCGGAGGAATAGGTTTTCACCGGGCGATCAATGAAATCCCCGAGCTCGGAGAACTCGATGATCTTCTGCTCCATCTCGGGAATGTTGTCGTCGGGAACTCCCAGCAGGGCGGCGTTCAGATAGATGTTGCGACGGCCGGTAAACTCGGGGTGGAAACCTGCGCCAAGCTCCAAAAGCGCGGCTACCTGTCCCTTGATGGAAACATTGCCGCTACTGGGTTGCAGCGTGCCCACGAGCAGTTTCATCAGTGTGGACTTGCCCGCGCCATTGTCGCCGATGATGCCCAGGCTGCGCCCTTCGAGCACGGAAAAGGAAATATCCTGCAGCACGTGGAAATTTTTGTGGCGCGGTTTGCGCAGCAGCAGCTCCAGCAAACGGTCCTGGGGCCGTTCGTAGATTCTGAAATCCTTGTGCAGATTCTCGACGCTGATACTGTACATCTATCGTTTACTCATCACAGGACGTCACCAAAGGCATGGCGGATTCGCATGAACAACCAGCCGCCGAAACAATAGCTCAGCAGGGAGGCCGGGAGAATAATCTGAAAACTGGTCCACGGAAACTGCCCCAGCAGCACCAGTTCCCGGTACATCTGCACGAAACTGTGCATGGGGTTCAGCAGCAACAGAGGCTGGTAGGCTTCGGGGATCAGCGACACGGGATACACGATCGGGGTCAGGAAGAACCAGGCTGTCAGGGTAAGTGACACAATCTGCTGCAGGTCGCGCAGGAACACACACAGGGCAGACAGCATGGCAACCAGCCCCATGGTAAACAGGAACTGCAGGAAGAACACGATGGGCAGCGCCAGCCACGCAACAGAAAGATAACCCTGCGTTGCCAGGTAGCCCAGAAACAGACACAGGGCGATGCCGTGAACCATGTAGGGGACGAGCGTACCGACTGCGGGAATGATCTGTACGGGAAACATCACCTTGGTGATCAAGGGGGCCTTCTCCAGCAACAGGGAGCTGGCACGACCCATGGCGTCGCCGAAGGCATACCAGGGCAGGTATCCCATCATCATGAAGACCACAAAGGGGGTATTTCCGTATTCCGGAGGCATGGCGGCGCGAAATACCACGCTGAACACAAAGGCGTAGATCAGAATGGTGACGATAGGCGTGATGAACAGCCACAGCATGCCCCCCAGGGAGCCGGCAAACTGGGCGTTGAAATCCTGGCGAACGAAATTGTGAAACAGCCGGTAGTGTGTAATCGGGGCGAGCAGCCACTGATGGAGCAGAGAGAAGAACATGCCGGGTTCGGATTCCTGTAGGTCAGTGGCTGTCAGTTCTGAGGCGTGCTCAGCCAGGTGCCGATTTCGAGCAGGTCGTCGGCACTGAGTGTCCCTGCATCCCGCTTCAGCAGCAGATTGTAGCGGATGAGGTCGTAGCGCGCGCGCTGCAGATCGCGCTCCGCGCTGAAACGATCCCTCAGGGCATTGAGCACGTCCACGCTGTTGACCGTACCCAGTTCAAAGCCGCGCTGCATGGCGGTGTAGGACAGCTCGGTAGAGTCCGCCAGGCGTTGGGCCGCGTTGACGCGCAGTTCGCTGGCCTTGACCTGCAGATAGGCTGTCCGGGTTCGCTGCACAACTTCCAGTTCCGTCTGTCGCAATTCATTTTCGGTGATGCTGCGCTGGCTGCGCGCCTCACTGACGGAGGCCCGGTTGCTGCCGCCGGCAAACAGCGGGATCGACACGTCCACGCCGACAAAAGTGGTATCGGTGCGGTAGGGCTGCTGGGTGTTGTCATAGCCGATGTCGGAGCGTTGCTGCTGCGCAATCAGAGAGACGCGAGGCATGTAGGCACCCTGGCGCTGGGCAATCAGCTTGTCTGCCGCTTCCACCGCAAACTGGCGGGCGCGAATCTGGAAGTTGCCGCTACGGGCCTGCTCCAGCCAGGATTCGACACTGCCCTGCACGTTCGGTACGGTGACGCCCTCATCCAGCCGGAACAGGTCGCCCACATTGACACCAGAGGCGGCGCGCAGCGCTTCCTTTGCAATATCGAGTTCGCTTTCCAGGTTGAGTTGCTCCGCCTGCACTGCCGCCAGGCGGGCCTGTGCATTGTACAGGTCAGTAATCTGTGCTGATTGCAGATTGTAGAGTGTTTCAATCTGGTTCAGTTGTCTGCTTACGGCTTCGAACTCGGCGTGAATGGAGGTCACCGCGTCTTCGGACTGCAGCACAGCAAAGTATCGGTCTGCGACATCGGTCAGCACAAACGCCAGTTGCGCGTAATAGTCAGCCTCGGCCTGATCTTCAAGCAGGTAGGCCTGGCTGCGTGCGTTAAAGGCCTGCCAGTTGAACAGCACCTGGCTCAGTTGCACAGAATAGCGCTCACCGTTGTAGCGGTTGGTCACCCCGACCGAGTTGGCCAGTTGTTTGTTGTCGGACAGACTGGCGTTGGCATTGATCTGGGGAAGCAGTTGCCCGTTGGTCGCACGCCGTCTTGCGGTGCCGATGTTCCAGCGTTCGCGGGATATTCTCAGTTCCGGGCTGTATTCCAGCGCAGCCGTAAAGAAGTCTTCCAGTGTGTTGCCCTGTACAACTACACGTGTGGCGCCGTCTTCGGCACCGAAAACGGGGCTCATACAAAGACCAGCTATGCTCAGGCAGAGCGCGGGAAGCAGACGTGAGGTCAACATAGGCATCAGTCTTCTATCAGGCTGCGGGCCAGCACATTGGAGAAAGGTTTCATTACGTACTGCAGGAAGGTGCGCGGACCTGAGGCGATGAATACTTCAGCCGGCATGCCTGGAACGAGAGTCAGATTGCCAAGCGCTTCCATCCCCTCTTCGTTCACACTGACACGAGCGAGGTAGAACGGAACACCCGTCTGATCCGGCATGGCGTCTGCAGACACGCTGATGACGGAGCCGTAAATGGTTGGAGTGCGATTACCGAAGCTGGAGAAGCGAATGGTCGCGTCCTGCCCAACATGAACACGGTCGATATCGATAGGTGACACACGGGACTCGATGACTAGCTCGTCACTTTGGGGAACCACTTCGGCAATAGGGACACCCGGCCCGATGACGCCACCTTCCGTGTGAAACTGCATGCTGGTAACGACGCCGGAAACCGGTGCCCTGATTTTGGTACGTTCAACAACATCGTTCAGTGCCGTTACCCGCTCCCTGACATCTCTCAGTCGAGTCTGGGTTTCGCTGAGCTGGGAAACGACGTCCGAGCGAAATTCGTTTTCTGTCTGCAGGATCTGTAACTGGGTTTCACCAATCTGCATTTCGGTAGATGAAATATTGGCGATCAGTTCGGCGGCTTCGCCCTTGTATACGGCATAGTTGCGTTCCAGGTCGCGCAGCCGCAGTTTGTCGGAGAAGCCTTGCTCCAGCAGAATGCGGGTGTCGCTGAGCTCATCATTGAAAGAGGCTGCCAGCAATTCCTTGCTCTCTTTCATTGCCTTGAGTCCTTCGACCCGTGAGCGCAGTTGTTCGATGCGCTGTTTCAATACGGCTATATTCCCTTCGTGCGACGCCTTGCGGGCCTGAAAAACCTGATCCTGCGCTGCCATTCCGGCAACAGCATCTGAATCAGTGCGCGAGAGGGAGGCAGGGTAGTCAACGCGTTCCAGTCCATCCCGTTCTGCAATAAGCCGCGCTTCCAGGGCTGTTAGTGCAACAGTCTGCGCATTAACGATTTCCAGTTGTGCGAGCGACTGGGTGCTGTCCAGCTCCAGCAGTACGTCGCCAGCTTCTACATGGTCGCCATTCTGTACGAGAATCCGGCTGATCATGCCACCTTCCAGGTGCTGGATGGTCTTTTTGTATGAGCGTACGGTTACTGTGCCTGGAGCATGAGCGGCGCCCTGGATGGGGGCAACGGCAGCCCATACACCAAACACACCAAAGACCAGGAGGGCGATCAGTATTCCTGCTCTGCGAGGCGCATCAATGCCCGTTTCCACTTTCTGTTGTTCTGGCCCACGCGGACGAGTTTCCGGTAACTCTGCCCGTACTGCCGGGAGGCGATCATGGGAGGATTTTTGATTCGACACGGTTAATGTTCCCGATAAAAGATTCTTGAATGCTTCAACCGCCAGGGGCGGCCTTGCGGGCTTCTGTCTGTTGCATCAGGCCAGCCATAACCTGCTCCCGAGGGCCAAAGCTCACTGCCACGCCGTCCCTCATGACCAGCATTTTTTCGACGCAGGCCAGCACCATGGTGCGATGAGTGATGACCACGATGGTGCAGCCTTTCTCCTTCACCCGCAGCAGCGCGGCGACCAGTTCTTTTTCACCCTGATCGTCAAGATTCGAGTTGGGTTCGTCCAGCACCAGCAATTGCGGGTTGCCATAGACGGCGCGCGCCAGGCCGATGCGTTGACGCTGGCCTCCGGACAGTATGCCGCCGGAACCGCCGATCACCGTATCGTAGCCGTTGGGGAGGCGTAGAATTAGTTCATGCACCCCGGACAATTGTGCGGCTTCCACGACTTTCTCTGCGTCGATCTCACCGAAGCGGCAGATGTTTTCAGAGATGGTGCCGTCGAACAGCTCAATGTCCTGGGGCAGGTAACCGATGTGTGGTCCCAGTTCGCGACGATCCCAGGCAAATATGTCTGCGCCATCGAGGCGTACCTTGCCACCCCCGGTGGGCCAGATACCCAACAAGGCGCGTGCCAGGGAGGACTTGCCGGATGCACTGGGTCCCACAATGCCCAGAGCCTCCCCTGCGGCAAGCTCCAGGGAGACGCCACGGACCACGGGAGCCTTGGCGCCGGGTGGGGTGACAAATATTTGCTCTACGGACAGATTGCCGCGAGGCGGCGGAAGCGACATGGTTTCCTCGTCCGCCGGTATTCTTTCCAGGAGCTGGCCAAGACGTTCGTACTGCGCTCGTGCGACGGAAAAGCCTTTCCAGGTGCCGACCAGCATGTCGATCGGGGCCAGCGCACGTCCCAGCAGGAGTGAGCCGGCAATCATCATTCCCGGGGAGATCTCGTGCTCCAGGGCCAGCAGTGCGCCCAGGCCCAGAATCAGGGACTGGGTGATCATGCGGAAGGACTTGGAGATATTGCCGAGGATCCCGGCCCATTTGCTCGCATCGGTTTGCAGCAGAAGTACCTGGTCGGCTTTCTGCTGCTGCCGGTTGCGGATGTTTTCAATCATCCCCATGGCGGCAATTACTTCGGCATTGCGGAGACTGCCGTTGATCTGGTTGTTGACCAGGTTGGCCTGCACGTTCGCATCTTTCAGTTTTTTTGTGGTGACCTTTTCGGTGGCATAGGCCAGCGCAACCATGACGATTCCGGCGAGAATGGCAACAACCCCGAACCAGGGGTGGAACATGAACATGATGATGACGTAGATCGGAAACCAGGGAGCATCGAAAAAGGCGAACAGACCATTGCCGGTCATGAACTGGCGCAGTTGGGAGAGATCGTTGTTTGGCTGCGATGTCGCCATGCCGCCGGTGTACAGGGATTGCTTAAAGGTTGCGTCAAACACGCGTTCCCGCAGGCTGGTCTCAATATGGTTGCTGGCACTGATCAGGATTCTGGAGCGGACCCACTCAAAGCCCCCCATGGCACACATCAGGAATACCATGATCAGGGTCAGCATGGTCAGGGTGGAGAGGCTGCCGCTGGAGATGACCCGGTCGTAGACCTGCATCATGTAGAGGATGGGCACCAGCATGAGGATGTTGATGGCGGCGCTGAACACCCCGGCGTAGATGAAATACTGGCGAACCGCCCTGAAAGCCTCAAAGAGTTCTTTGTAGCGGACATTGTTTTTAGTGTCGTTCATTGAGGCGTCTTTTATCGTGTTGTTGAGAGTTGAGTTCAGCAAGTTGGGGCACGCTTGCCCGCATTTCAAGCTTTGCCAGTCATCCAAAGGCGGGATTGTACACCCAGCCAGTGCCCGTCGTCAGGAAATAAGTCAGGGCAAGCACTTGTTCCACATCGTGTTTTTACAGCTCCTGCTTGCCTTCTGCCAGGGCCTTTAGAGTTTCCGGATCGTTGACAAGAAGGCAGGTCGGGCCGTCCCGCTTTACGATCTGGCGGGTCTGCAGGGTCTGGAACACCCGGGTGACCGTTTCCCGGCTCAGGTTCAGCATGATGGCGATCTCCATGTGAGTGGGGGGGTTGTTGATCATTGCCTGCGATCGGCGGCCGCCCTCTTCCCCCAGTAACATCCACAACTGACAGCAGACACGCTGTGCAATATTGGGCAGGCCGAGCAGAGAGCGCTGCCGGGTTGCCTGGCGCAGACGTGCCGCAAGCCTTTGCCCAAGCACCTTGAAGATATCGGGCTGTTTAAGCATGACTTCCCGCAGGCTGTCGGCAGGAATGAACACCGTGACGGCAGCGGTCAGTGCAATGACATATTCCGGTTGGGGGCCGTCATCAAACAGACTGAGATCGCCGCAGAAGTCGCCAGGTTCGACAAAATATAGCCCCACTTCGCGCCCATCAATGGTAAAATCGACCCCCTGCAGGCGGCCCTCGAACAGGAAGCACACCGCCTCTTCGTGGATCCCTGCATTCAATACGATGCCCCGGCGCGAGAACTTGCGCAGGGTAGACAGGCTTGCCAGGTGGCTCAGAGTGTCGTGAGGCAGGGGCTTCAGTATTGGAAAAGTGCTTAGCAGCTCTGGGGTTACCACGTTGTGTTTTGTCCCTGATGGCTGGTGTCGGCGACGCCACGGCATTATAGAAGCATGGCGGGACATTCGCCAACGCAGGGAAATGGCGGTCGTGTGACTGTAATCACCGGGGTTTTAAATATTTACGGTATCTTGGCAACATTCAATCTGGGTCAGTTGCGTCATCCCTGACCATGGCTCCCGCAGCGGGGGAAATGAAGAAATGAACTTAAGCAAATTCGCCAAATTCCCGAAGAGTGCCATCAAACCCTTGGCGCTGGCCTCTGCCTTGTTTGCGGTGGCGGCAGCCTATGGTGAAACCGGGGCCACGGTCGGCGAGGTCAGCCTGGTGCTGGGCAAAGCCTACATCAAGAGCAATGGCAAGGAGCAGCCTGTTCGTGCCGGCACCAAGGTGCGCGTGAGTGACGAAATCATCACCGAGTCCAATGGACATGTGCATATTCAGTTTGATGACAAGGCTCTGCTGAGTGTCCGCCCGGACAGCCGTCTGGAGATTGAGCGCTATGACTTCAACCAGGACAAGCCCTCTGAGTCCTCCATCAAGCTTAACCTGGTGGAAGGCGTTACCCGCTCCATTTCCGGCGAAGGCGCCCATGCGGCCCGCGACCGCTTCCGTCTGAACACCCCGATTGCCGCGATCGGCGTGCGCGGAACTGACTTTGTGGTCAGCGCCAGCGGTGAGTCCGTTCGGGCGCTTGTGAATGAGGGCGCGATCGTCATGGCGCCGTTCTCCGACAACTGTCTGGCTGCCGCGTTTGGTCCCTGTGCGGCCAATGCGGTGGAACTGTCCCAGGATTCGTTCCAGGTGGCAGAAGTCAGCGGTGGCACAGCCCTGCCGATTCTGCTGCCGGCGAGCGATGAGCGTGGTGATCTGTCGGCCGATGAGGTGGAAACCCAGGTCGCGCAGGACGACTCTGTGAGAGCAGATGACAAGACGGCCGGGACAGAGGTCTATCTTGAGAATGTCACCTCCCGTCGGGTAGCGGAAGAGGCTGTTTCCGTGGCCTCGCGCCCGCCCGTGAAAGTGCCGGTCATTACCGATCTGACCCCGGGCAGTGCCCTGAGTGCTGCGGCGTTGACCTCCAACAATCTGGTCTGGGGGCGCTGGTCTGGCAACGATGGCCAGGGCAAGCTGGAACGCATCAGCCTCGCCTATGAGGTAGCGAGCGCAGGTCGCGACGTGACGGTCGGTAATAATGCGGGCTCCTATGTGTTGTTCCGCGACAGTCATGGCAGCACACTGGTAAAGCCTGATCTTGGCGTGGTCAGCTTTGGCCTCGATAGTGCCCAGGCCTTCTACCATTCGGCTACTGGTGTTGTTGCCATGCAGGTCAACAGTGGTGATCTGGCGATCGACTTCAATCAGAAAAGCTTCTCCACACGCCTGGGTTTGAACTCTGCCCTGTCCGGCAAGGTGGATTTCTCTGCCACCGGTCAGTACGACGACGGCGGTTACTTTTACAGCAATACCGATTCCCAGATGGTGCGCGGCGCCATCAGCCTTGACGGCACCGAAGCCGGCTATCTTTTTGAGAAAGCGCTTGGCTCTGGCAACAGCGTGGAAGGCATTACTCTGTGGGGTGCTCCGTAGTCATGAGTGCCCTTGGTCGTCTCAATCCCCTGACTCGTCTGCTGGCGTTCCTGCTGCGCCTGCTGCCGTTCAATGCCCGCCTGCTTCTGCTGGCGATGGCAGGGGTTCTGACTGCCTTGCTTGTCAATGTCTTTGATGAGAGCACGCAAGTGCTGGAAGAGAATGTCGGGGCGCTGGGCTGGACCCTGCAGGCAGATGCGGTACCCGAGCAGCGCATCAGCATCATCGCCATCGACGAGAAGAGTATTGCCCAGGAAGGCCCTTGGCCCTGGTCCCGCGATACCATGGCGCGCCTGGTGTCCGCCCTGAACGGCTACGGCGTGCAATTGCAATTGCACGATATCGTGTTCCCCGAATCTGCGCCTGGCGACGATGCCCTGGCGGCTGCGCTGCGGGCCTCGCCCGGTGCCGTGTTGGCACAGGTGCCTGTGCTGAGCTCCGATCAGGTGTTGCAGGCAGGTGTGTTGACGCACCCTGTCTCCGGTGTTGCCTGCAATAGCGGCTTGGCGTCCACCTCTGACTATCTGGGCAACAACACTAGCTTTGTTGATATCCCCAAGGGGCATATCACCCCCATCGTGTCTTCCGATGGCGCCATTCGCAAGATGCCGGCCCTGATTTGTGTGGATGGGCAGGCGTATCCTGCGCTTCCCATCAGCGCCTTTCTGCGGGCGCTGAACACTCAGGTCTGGGGAGCATCAGTCAAGAATGATGGCGGACTTCTGGGCCCCGATCAATTGATGCAACTGGATGCCTACCCCGGTCTGCGCATTCCGCTGGATGCCGAAGGCAATATGCGGATCTCCTATCGCAAGCGCCCGGAGGCCTTCCAGGCGATTTCCGCCGCCGATGTGCTCAATGGCAGTGCCGACGCCGCAATGTTGGACAATGGTTGGGTGCTGGTAGGTGCGACAGCCTTTGGCATTGGCGACATCGTTCCCACCCCCTACAGTGGAGCTGCGCCCGGGGTGGAACTGCAGGCGCGTATTCTGGGCAGTCTGCTGGATACCGATATGCCCTACACCCCTTCAGGGGCGTCCACCCTGCTGGGCCTGCTGAGTTTGATCAGTGCCGTGGTGCTGTTTGTGCTTGCCGGCGCCCGTGAACGCATTGCCAGCTACGGCCTGCCGATTGCCGGTTTGCTGCTGCCGGTTGCTGCGCTGGGTATTCACATCGAGCTGCTGAGCAGCAGTCATCTCTGGCTGGGTTGGGTGAGCCCTGCCCTGTTCAGCCTGATTGCTGCCAGTGCATTGATGTTGCTGGAACAGGCGCGGGTGCGCAGTGAACGCAGTCGTGTGTTTGGCAACCTCAACGCCTATCTTCCCAGTGATGTGGCCAAGGAAATTGCCTACAGTCTGCCAAGCTCCAGTGTAATTGCCCGCCGCTGCGAGGCCACGCTGCTGAGTGCCGATCTGCGCAATTTCTCTGCTTTCAGCGAAGCCCGTCCACCGGAGGAATCTGCTGCCCTGCTGCATTTCTTCTTCGTGAAAGCCCAGGAGATCATCGAGCAGCACGGTGGTCGCATCCATGAATTCAAGGGCGACGGTTTGCTGGCGATCTGGGATGGACAGAACGAGACGGCGGCAGCACAGGCTTTGGCGGCGGCACAGCAGATGCAATCGAGCATTGAATTGCCACAACACCCTCCGCTGGGTCTTGAGCCTCTGGCATTGGGCATTGGCATCGAACAGGGCCCGGTATTGATTGGCTCCATCGGTCCCGCGCAGCGTCGTACGCACACCCTGCTGGGTGATACCGTGACGATTACACTCCGTATTCAGGAAATGACCGCAGAGTTGGCGCAGCCCATTCTGGTTGGGGAGTGTGCCGCCCGCAGCCTGCCGGATCAGGCGCTGGAGTCACAGGGCAGCTATCTGCTCAGTGGTCTGCGCACACCCCATGTGCTGTTTTCTCCCTTCCTGGTGGATGCCCCGGTTCGTCGCGGTAAATCGGATCCGGTGTCCCTTACCGTTGTGACAGGCGGTCGCCGCTAGAGCGGACAGACCCGAGTATTTGCCCCGCATCACAGCTTTCGTCATTCCCACCCGATTGGGGGTGTGAAGCTTGTTGCGCCAAGTTAAGGGTTTGCCGATAATGGCCGCCATGCTTTTTACTACGACATATGCTCCGCTATGTCTGTCGCCTGGCCGGATTCTCTGAGTATATGCGCTGGTCTTTCCTGTCCTTTTGTCTCCTGCTTCCTCTTTCAGCCAAAGCCTGCCCGGATCTCTCTGCCTACTATTTATATGGTGATGACCCTGAGTCCCAGGCCGCGCTGGAGGCAGCTCTTGCTCCTCTTATGGGTGAATGCCTGCGCAGCTCCGAATTCTTTGCGCTCTATGGCGCGTCACAAATGCAATCGGGCAAGCTGGCAGAAGCGCTGGAGATGCTGGAGCGGGCGCTGCTGCTGGACGCCGGCAATGGGGCTGCGCAGATTGACTATGCCCAGGCGCTGTATTTGCGCGGACAGTTGTTTTCAGCGCTGGATCTGAATGAGCAGATTCAGCAACGCGATGATATTCCGAGCAATATCCAGACAATGCTGGAGCAGCGTGAGCGCCAGTGGCGCAGGCAGACCCGGGATATCGCTGTGGTGGCCGACGTACTTGGAGGCTATGACGATAATCTCAATGGTGCACCTGATCCCAGTCAGATTACCCTGACGCTCTCCGGTGAGCCGGTGATTCTCACACTCAATCCGGAATATCAGCCGATCAGTGGCCCCTATCTGAATCTGCGCCTGGGAGGCCAGTTCCGGCAACTGGGGGCAGATCACCAGCACAATGTCAGCGCAGATCTTCGCGGAAGGGCCAGTGAGGATACGGGCTCAGACCTCGCCCAGTTTGAGACCCGCTATCAATACACCCGTACCGGGCGGCAACAGGCCTGGCATGTGGGTGGGGCCGCCAGCCACCTCTTCTTTGGTGGCAGTGCTCTCTATACGGCCGTGGAAGCGAATGGCAGTTACCAGCGCAATCTGGGTGAGCGTTGTACGCAGCGCGTGGATCTGGCAAGTCAATACCAGCTCTACCGCAACCAAAGCAACCTCAATTCCATTGAAACCAAGGCAGGAGCGGGACTGGACTGCCCGCTCCCGCTGGCCGGCAAACCCGGGCTCTTCAGTCTCGATCTGAGTCTGCTGAACAATGCTGCCCTGAATGCCGGCCGTCCTGGCGGCGACCGCGACGGCTGGCAGCTTGATGTGAACTGGCAGACCCCGGTGTTCCGAGGCGTGCTCAGCGCCCAGGTGAATCACACGGAACTGCGCGACAGCAAGGGCTACAGCAGTCTGCTGGACAACGGTGCCCGGCGCTGGCTGAAACGCAGTTACGCCCTGTTGCAGTACCGCCAGTTGATCCGCCCCGATATGGCCTTCCTGGCCAATTTCTACCACCAGAATCAGAACAGCAATATCGAGCTTTTTGACAGTGTCGACAGCACGGTTGAAATCGGTATCAGCATACGCTTCTGAGAGCCCACTTACTTCTTTAAAAATAGATGCTTACGACCGACTTTTAATCAAAAAAACAGGTTGTAATTGCTATTCAGTCCTAGTAATATCGCCGAGCATGTCCGCTTGTGGTCAGGGTTTTCCATGTCACTCAAGTGGGTTCACTGGGAATGCGTGAGGCAAATTTTGCTCTATGTGACTGTAGTCACAGGGGACGAGGGTTGACTTGCGTATCCTTGGCACAACCGAATGGGGTCATCCGCTGCTGTAGGCGTGTCACAATCGGATAAAACAAATTGGAATTAATTTAAGGAGTTACAACAATGGCGATTACCGTCGAAGGCCGTACCGAGATTATCTCCCTGGTCGTAGGCATGTTTGGTGCCGCACCGGGCGCAAGCGTTTTGTCTGATCTGGTGGCTGCCAAAGAAGCTGGTTCCACAATCAAGCAGATTGCAACCAACCTGATGAACACTACCCAGTTCACTGGCATTTTCCCGACATTCCTGACCAACAACGAGTTCGCAACGAAAGTTGTAAACCAACTGCTGGTTGAAGCTAGTGCAACTGCAAAAGCTGACGCGGTAACTGTACTGACTGGCGAGCTGAACGGCGGCATGTCCCGCGTTGACGCTTTCATTGCAGCGATCAACTTTGTAAACAGCACTGACAGCACCAATGCCAGCTATGGTACTTCTGCTGCTGCATTCGACAACAAGGTTTCTGTTGCTACTTACTACTCCGTAGAAAAGCAACTGAGCGGCGACAGCCTGGCAGCCCTGCAGAACGTCATCATCAACGTAGGCAGCACTTCTGCTTCTGTTGACACTGCGAAAGCAGATGTAGACGGCAAAGTAAACGTTGGTCAGACATTCACACTGACAACTGGTATCGACGGCCTGACTGGTCTGGGTGGCAACGACACGTTCAATGCTTCCTACACCACAGCAGCTACTGACGTGTTCGGTGGTCTGGATGTTATTGACGGCGGTGCTGGTAATGACACTCTGAACGTTGCAAGCTCTGCTCCGGCAGCATCTTTCTCGTTCAATAATGCCACTATCAAGAATGTTGAAAACATTAGCGTTTCTACTAATGGTGACTTTACCGGTCTGAACGTTTCAGGTATCGCAGGTCTGACATCTTTCACTGGTGTGGCGGCTTCTACTGTTGCAACTACTCTGACGGCAGCTAGCACTACTGATGTGACTCTGAACCTCGGTACTACCAACAACTCCACAGTAACTGGCGGTAAAGCAGTAAGCGTTACCAAGGGTTCTACTGCTGCAGGTACACTGGGTGTAACTGGTTCTGCTCTGACATCCGTCACTGCCAAAGGCGGTACTGGTGCTGTCACTATCAGCAACAACACAGCCACTACCCTGAAGTCTGTGACTCTGGATGGCGTTGATGCCAACACTGGTATCACAGCAAACGGTCTGACTGACGTGACTCTGAAGGGCGCCGTTACTGCAGCGCGCACTATCACTGTTACTAACACCACTGCAGGCCACGCGCTGACAGTAAATGCTGCTGGCACTGGCTACAACTCTACTGGCGCGACTGAGTTCCAGACAGTTGTGACTGACACTGTTGCAACCAGCGCGACTGTGAACACCACTGCCAAGAGCAGCCTGGACCTGTCCGGCAGCACTGGCGTCAAGACTCTGACCCTGACTGGCTCTGGCGCACTGAAGCTGGCTGCTACTGCTAACGCGGTAACCAGCATCGACGGTTCTGCTGCGACTGGTGCGCTGACACTGGGCACGCTGAACGCCAACGCCGTAACTGTTAAGACTGGTTCTGGCGCTGACAGCCTGACTGTTGCTGCAACTGCTGCAACTACTGTGAACACTGGTGCCGGTAACGACACAGTGACTCTGGGCGCTGCCATTGCTGCAACTTCCAAGATCGAGCTGGGTGCCGGTAACGACACACTGCTGGCTGGTACTGGTAGCGTCGCTACTTCCAGCAGCACTGTAATCGACGGTGGTGACGGTGATGACTCCGTGTCTGCAAACCTGATCAACGCTGGTAACGCCGGTCAGTTCAAGAACTTCGAGAAGATCAACCTGGACAGCACTACTGGTCTGGACCTGGCGCTGCTGACTGGCAACACCATTTCTTCTCTGACCATGAGCGGTACTTCCACAACTGCGACTTACCAGAACGTGAAGCTTGCAAACGGTCTGACAGTTGATTTCGTTGGCAACAACTCTGCTGTCACCAACACACTGTCTTTCTCTGATGCAACGGGTTCTTCTGACAGCTACACCATCACTTTCGCTGGCGTAACCACTGGTACTCCGGGTTCCGCTAACGTACGTGCAGGTACTGTCGTAACTGCAGGCGTTGAGAACTACAACATCGTTTCCGGCGGCACAAGTGCCTGGAACGAAATCACTCTGGGTGCGAACAGCTCCGCCAAGACAGTAACCATCACTGGTGCTGCCAAACTGGATCTGGCTTTCGCCGCTACTGTAGGTACTGCTGGTGCCTCTACTGGTGTGACTTCTGTTGACGGTTCTGCAGCCACTGGCGCTCTGAGCATCAACACTACAAACCTGGGTGTGAACACTGGTTCCACTGGTCTGACTGTGAAAGGCGGTTCTGCTGCTGACACAATCACTCTGGCTCAGAAAGCGACTGTTGACGCAGGCGCAGGCAACGACACAGTCGTCGTTTCTGCCAGCGGCGGCACAATCACTACTGGTGCTGGTACTGACACCGTTGACGTGAAAGGCGCAGCAACTGGTTCTACTACTGCTCCTGTGATCACTGTCATCACCGACTTCACCGTCGGCACTGACAAGATCCAGTTCAAGGATCAGGGTACTGAAACCTTCACAGCAACCAAAGTGAACGTGAACACTGCAACTGCTCTGTTCTCTGGTACTACTAACGCTCTGGACCTGGCGGCTGCTGGTAACGGCGGTACTAACGCTGCAGTAACATGGTTCCAGTACGCTGGTGACACCTACATCGTTCAGGATCTGGGCGCTGGTGCAACCTTCACTACTACTGACATCGTTGTGAAGCTGACTGGCCTGGTAGACCTCTCCGGTCTGACAGTAGCTGACTTCACATTCGCGTAATGTAGTCAGTGTGACGCCTGGGTTTCCCCGGGCGTCATCAATAGAAAAACCCCCGTTGTGAATACAGCGGGGGTTTTTTGCTTTTCAGGCCATGACGTTTTGCTGAAGGGAAAAATCAGAGTCCGTCAAAACGGATGTTGCCGGAGTCCTCCGTGAAATCGAACTGAATCTCTTCCGGAATGGTGTCTGCGCCGCTTGCGGACGGAGAGTATTTGGCCACGGAAGCTAGATTCTGCATGGAAAGCAACTGGCTGTAGATCACTGGAAAACCGCCGGCATCGCGTACTTGTACAAGCTCTTCCGGGCTCAAAGTATTGAGCTTTTCTTCGCTGATACGGAACAAGCCTTCCACCTGGCTGGTATCGCCGTCGCGATCAATGACAATAGGCCACGCTTCGAACAAATCGAGTTCCTTGAACAAGGCGCACAGCTTGTCTGTGGCACTCTGGTTTGCGTGCACATTGCCAAGGAACTCCATCAGTTGGGACATGCGCGCGACGGGTTCGCCCTGTTCATCAAAGAATGGCTCTCCTTTAGAGGGTTCGTCGAGCAGAAGTCCGCTAGAGGAGTCTATGCACAAGACATGCTCGGAATCTGTCGATCTGTTTAGGGAGAAGGGGTAGGCACGGTAATAGGCTGGCATATACCCTCCGGTCCAGTTTCCGGCAGTATCGACAAGTGCATTGTCGCCGGGTTCCAGACCTAGCACGGCCACGAGATGGAACTTGTCATCGAGGCGAGTGAACCCGAGGGGAAGATGCATGGACGCCTTGAATATTTCATAAACCACCACGGGGCAAAGTGCGTCTTTCGCGGCAAAGAAATAGTCCTGTGGAGGAATCCACCGTTTGTTCTGAAATTGCTCTCTGGTGACAACACTAAGTTCTGACATGACACATCCTTTTTAAACGAGCTTTTCATGCTCTGATACTGGTAAAGAATCTGGATCAATGCAGCAGATTCATGGACGGCACGCTCCGCTCCTTTTGCAGATCCTGTATCCATTCAGGCCAGAGCCCGTTTCCCCAGTCTGCGAGATTCCACAGGGAATACAAGGCCTGTAACCATTGCCGCAGATTGTCTGCCTGCATGGGCAATGTAACGGTATTGCCGTCGGCCATTTGAAATTGGAGTGACAGCAGATCATCGTGCTGGGTTACATTGATCAGCTCAACGAGTGACGGCAAGGTGGGGCCGGACGTCCTTACCGCCTCCTGTTCTTCGGGGTTTTCGGTAGCAGCTCTTTGCGCAAGATCCTGATAAAGATCATTGGGCAAATCCGCGTGCTCACTCTGTTCCAGCCACTGGAAGAGATGGGGAAGGAGGCGAAGCAACAATCGGCGGGTTACGGAAAATACAACGATGCTGCCGTTCTCCAGCAGACCGCTAAAACGCATACGGTCCTCGACGTCGAGAAAATCCATCGTGATCCGCTGAATGTTAGACATGATTATTCCGGAAGAAAGAGCGAATTAGCCTACATGGGGACGAGGGCCGGGATTGCAAGTAATGAGAACACCTAAGCGTCATCAAGAGCAGGGAGCGGCATCGGTGTGCGAGGCGCGGTGTTGTCACCAAACTATTTTTGAAGCCCAGTGGTCAAAGGAGTACCATTATTCGCACGTTAAAATCCTTCAACGAGAGCATACCGAATGAAAGCTGCTTCAAGCTCAAGATTCCTCGGCATCCTGTTGCTGCTGGCATTGCCAGGCTTGCCTGTACAGGCCCAGGACGCTTTGAATCTGTTTGAGGCTGTAGAGACCCCAGCCGGTTTTGGCAGCGGCAACGCAAATCAGGCGCAGCAACAGAGAGCACTTCCGGGTACCCCTACTTTCACGCTGCTGGGCACCAGCCGCATCGGAGGAAAATACAGGGCAACCCTGCAATCCGGTGATGAGCAGATCATTCAGGTGGAATACCGGGGAGAAGACTCGGTGCCGATACCCGGGTATGTCGGCTATCGCCTGGTCAGCGTAGGATCGCGCGAGGTCGCCATCAGCTACCCTGCAGACGCGCCCTGCGTGGCTGCAGAGGATAAAGGCGTTCGTTGTGGCGCGGATGGCCTTGCTACCCTGTCACTGCGAACGGCTGCGCCAGTCGTTGTCGCGAAGTCAGAGGCGGTGGAAGAGCCGGCTGCCGACACTGAGCAGGCCACGGAACAGAACGAAAATCCTTTTGCCGCCGCTTTACGGGCAGCCGCGCAGAATGAGGCAGCCACCAATGGCCGAGGACGCAACGCGCCGCGTCTTGAGCCTCGCCGCATTCCACCAGAAGAAGTGCCACCCGGCATGCGTGTCGTCCGAACGCCCTTCGGTGATCGCCTGGTAGAGCTGTAGTCTGCGATCTGACCCGTGACAAGCCCCCAATCCCACACACCGCCCTCCCTCTCCGTGTCTGTTGTAGTGTATCGCCCGGACCTTGCTGCCTTGCGGCAGACCATGGAGACCCTGCTGCTTGCGATTCGTCGTGCCCACGGCAGTGGGGCTTTATCCCGTGCCGACCTGACGGTGATTCACAATCAAGCAAATCCCAAAGAGTCGCTGGGTACATTGATGTCCGACATTCAGGGAATGGCACTGAGGCAGGGGGTCGATCTGCACCTGCTGGAAGGGCACGGCAATATTGGCTATGGTCGCGGCCACAATCTCGCCATCCGTGCTGCGCAATCCGATTTCCACCTGATTCTGAATCCCGATGTGGTACTGACTCCGAATTCTTTGCGGGAGGGGCTGGCCTTTATGGCGGCGCATCCGGAGGTCACGGCACTGAGCCCGTCAGTACACTATCCCGACGGCAGCAAGCAGTATGTCTGCAAGCGGTTTCCGTCGGTCCTGGATTTTCTGCTCAGAGGCTTCGCCCCCCGTCGGGTGAGAGTCTGGTTTGCGCCGCGTCTGTCCCGCTATGAGATGCGGGATCTGCCGGAGGATCAGGCCAGCACGGACATCCCGATCATCAGCGGCTGTTTCATGCTGTTTCGGACGGCAGCACTTCAGGCGGTCAAAGGTTTCGATGAGCGCTATTTCCTCTACTTCGAAGACTTTGACCTGTCTCTGCGGGTGCACAGCCAGGGAACGCTTGCCTATCTTCCTGCCATGCAGATAGAACATCTCGGCGGGCACAGCGCTCGCAAGGGGCTACGGCATATCGCCATGTTCGTCCGGTCGGGTATCCGCTTCTACAACACCCATGGCTGGCGGCTGCTATGAGTTTTGGGGAGATCAGCACAGAACCTGCCGTGCTGCTGACGGGCGCGACTGGTTTCATCGGTCGTACCCTGCTGCAAAGGCTGCAGGAGAAACAGATTCGCGTGCATGTCCTGTCTCGTCACGACTTTCAGGAGGGGCCGGATCAGGAAGGCATTGTTCCCTTTCAGGGGGATATCGGTGATGCCATGCTCCTTGACGAGGCCTGCCGGGGGGTAGACACGGTGTTTCATCTGGCAGCCTATGCTCATGTCAATCATCACGATACCGAGACCATGCGAACCGTGAATGTCGAGGGCACCCACACCCTGCTCGAAGCCGCGATTCGCAATGGTGTGCGCCGTATCGTGTTTTTCAGCAGCGTGCTGGCGCAGGCCAGCCCCGAGGCCATGACACCCTACGGTCAGGCGAAACTGGACGCAGAGACCCTGTTGCTGGACGCGTGTCGGCAGGGACTCATCGAGGTGTGCTGTCTGCGTCCGGCCAATGTCTATGGGCTGGGCATGAAGGGGAATCTGCTGAGTATGATCCGGCTGATGTCCCGAGGCTGGATGCCTCCTCTGCCAACGCCCAGTGCGGCGCTTTCCCTGGTGGGCAACCGGGACTTGTGTGAGGCTGCCCTGCTGGCCGCTGCATCGCCAGCGGCCAATGGCCAGGTTTACCCCGTGACGGACGGCAAAACCTATTCTTTCAAGGGCCTGGAAGTGTCTGTACGACGGGTGCTCGGCAAAGCTCCGGCCCGCTGGCAACTGCCCTTGCCTGCTTTCTGGTGCGCATTTGCGGGGCTGGAGCTGGTGTCCCGCCTCTTGCGTCTGCCCAATGCTCCGGGCTTGCGTTCCTATCGCGTGCTGACCCGGGATTCCGTGGTTTCCTGTGAGAAAATACAACAGGAACTGGGCTATAATCCGGCCGGTTCCTTCAACGACGAGTTACCGGGTATCGTCGAGCAACTGGCCCGTGAGCGGGCCTGATTCCTGACCCGGATCACCTGCACACCATAGGCCCCGGTTTGAAACTGATCCCCACCTCCATCCCTGACGTCAAGATAATCGAGCCAACAGTCCACGGTGACCACCGGGGCTTCTTCATGGAAACCTGGCGGGCCTCGGCATTCGCGGAAATTGCACCGGGTTTGCAGTTTGTGCAGGACAATCACAGCAAGTCGGCGCGGGGCATTCTTCGTGGCCTGCACTATCAGCTTCAACAGGCCCAGGGCAAACTGATCCGTGTCGTGGCCGGTGAGATCTTCGACGTGGCAGTGGACATGCGGCGTAGCTCACCCAGCTTCGGGCAATGGGTGGGCGTTATCCTCTCAGCCGAAAACCACCGTCAGCTCTGGGTGCCTCCGGGGTTTGCCCACGGCTTCCTGGTGACCAGCGAGAGCGCGGAGATGGTGTACAAATGCACCGACTACTATGCTCCAGAGCATGAGGTATCGCTGCTGTGGAACGATCCTGCACTTGCGATTGACTGGCCTCTGGACGCCATAGCCATGAAAGAACCGGTGCTGTCACAGAAAGATCGGGACGGGTTGAGTTTTGGGGCCGCCCCAGCCTATGAAACGGTATAAGAGGTAAGGATGGGTCTGCGTATTGCAATTACGGGCGCCAATGGTCAACTGGGTCAGACCTTGATGCGTTCCGCGCTGTTTGAAGAGCATCTGCTGCTTCCCTTCGGGCGCGATACGCTGGACATTGCGGACAGGGCAAACATAGAGGCCGTGTTGAGTTCGGCGGCGCCCGATGTGGTGATCAATGCTGCCGCGTACACGGCGGTGGATGCCGCCGAGAGTGACGAGGACGCCGCGTTTCTGCTCAATGACAAAGGGGTGGAAAATCTCGCTATGTGGGCTGCCGCAAGTGGCGCAGAGCTCGTTCATGTGTCCACGGACTTTGTTTTTGATGGCCGCAGTCACCTACCCTATCGGGTGGAGGATCCGGTTGCTCCCCTGAGCGTCTATGGCAAGAGCAAGCTGGCGGGCGAGCAGGCAATCGCAAATATTTTGCCGGGCCGCGGGACGATCGTGCGGACGGCCTGGCTGTATTCGCCCTACCGGCAGAATTTTGTCCGTACCATGCTGCGCCTGATGCGGGAGCGGGATGGACTGGGTGTGGTCGACGACCAGATCGGAACGCCCACCTCCACAGATGGACTGGTATCGTGCCTGCACGCCTTGATCAGCACTGGCAGACAAGGCGGCATTTATCACTGGACGGACGCCGGTGTGGCCAGTTGGTATGATTTTGCGGTGGCCATCCAGGAGGAGGCATTGGCGTTGTCTTTGTTGGACCGTGCGATCCCCATACGTCCCATTCCGACGACGCAGTACCCGACCCCTGCAGTGCGCCCCGCCTACAGCGTGCTGGACAAGTCCAGAGCGCTACAGGAATTGCAGTGTCCGCAGGTGCATTGGCGTGAAGCGTTGAGGGATGTGCTGAAGCATATCAGTGAGACCTGATCGCCTGCCCTGCAGGCGATTGAATTGCCACAGAAGTCGATGGGAGCCAGCCCGCGCTGGCGACCCCAGAGGCATGAAACTGGAAATCAAAAGAGAACAAAAAATGGCTAACGTATTGATCACTGGAGCGGCGGGTTTTATCGGTGCCAATTTCACGCACTACTGGCTGCAACACCATCCCGAAGATCGTGTTATCGCGCTGGATGCGCTGACCTATGCCGGCAATACCTGGAATCTGCGCGATGTCTGGAAGCGAAGCAATTTCACCTTCGTCAAGGGGGATATCTGCGATCAGGCGCTGGTGGACGAGTTGCTGCGCAAACACGATATCGACACGATTGTTCATTTTGCGGCGGAGAGTCATGTCGACAGATCCATCACCGGGCCAGATGCCTTTATTCAGACCAATATTGTTGGTACGCACACACTACTGAAGGCTACGAAAGCCTTTTGGCTGGATGGTAAAGAGAAAAAACCGCACCATTTCCACCATGTGTCTACGGACGAGGTGTACGGTACGCTCGAAGCCGATGATCCTGCGTTCAGTGAAACGACGCCCTATGCTCCGAACTCGCCCTATGCGGCCAGCAAGGCAGCGTCCGATCATCTGGTACGGGCCTACCATCATACCTATGGGCTTCGAGTCACTACGAGCAACTGTTCCAATAACTATGGTCCCTATCATTTTCCAGAAAAACTGATACCGCTGTGTCTGCTGAACATTCTTCATGGCAAACCGCTTCCGATCTACGGCAACGGCCAGCAGATTCGCGATTGGTTGTTTGTAGAAGACCACTGCCGGGGTATCGATCTGGTGATTCAGAAAGGCACGCCTGGGGAGACCTACAATATCGGTGGCAACAACGAATGGGCCAATATCGACACAGTCAAACTTCTCTGCCAACTGGTGGATGGTTTCTTTGCCACGGATGAAGAACTGCGCACGCGTTATCACGACTGTCCTGCAGCCCTCGGGAAAGCCAGCACCAGTTTGATTACTTATGTGACCGATAGACCGGGTCACGACACCCGTTATGCAATCAATGCCAGCAAGATCATGTCAGAGCTGGGGTATGAGCCACGCACCGGCTTTGCCGACGGCCTGACCCGGACCGTGCAGTGGTATCTCGATCACCAGGACTGGTGGGAGAAAATACAGGACGGCAGCTACCAGAAAGGTTTCTGAGCCTGTCCGGTACGCTCTTAGGGCAGCAGGTAGAAGTACTGCTCGTCGCCTGTGGAGTAGACCATGCGGAAGTCTTCAGTACCATCACCGTTGAGATCGCCAACACCAAACAGGCCTGTCTGGGGTGAGGGGGTGGAATAAGTCTTCGGATCTACCCGCCGGATGACAAAATCCGCGTACATGCGCAGAGCCCGAGTGTTGAACTTGAATGAAATAATGCCGTATCCGTCAAAGCGCACGGTATTGACCCCGTTCAAGGCCAGCAGGGCATTGATGAACTCCTGGCCTACGGATGGCGCGGTGGTAAACAGTTGTTGCCGCAATGTGCTTCCCGCAGGGTAGATCACCTGCATAAACACTTCTCCTGACAGGGCCGGGTTCGGGTGCGGAACCAGGAATACGCCCTGTTTCGCCCCGCCAGGGGCCAGGGTCGAGACAACAGATGGCCGCAGATTGTAACGGTCATAATAGGAATTGTTGATCACCAGTTTGCCAGTGTCATCCAGCTCCAGTGGGGGCGGTCCCTGGTTCTTCTGAATCTCGATATTGCCGTACTTGGTGACCTTCATCTCTGTCAGTTTCATCAAGGTCAAGGCATTCTGCAGCACGGAGAAATTGGCCAGAGCCGGTTGGAAATTAATCTGCAGCCCCTCGTCCGTGACCATCCGTCCGCTTTGGTCCTGGTTCAGGTAGATGGCTGCGGTCGTCGAGCTGGCCTGAGACGCCGTGTAGGGGTAAAGATGATAAATCGCGTCCCCCACTACGATCGATACTCTGCCATTGGCGGCCTCCTGGGTGGCCTCCAGCGAAGGAATTGCCAGTTCCGGAATGCGGTTGATCGTCGCCAGGATGCTGTTCGCACTGTTAAAAGGTGAAGCCTGGGACAACGTAATCATGTCCGACTGCGTTATACCTGTAGCATTGGGCGTAATTTTGGTCAGGCCGGGGGTGAAATCCGAGTCGTCGTTGATGATGGTGACAGTAGCACTGCTGATGGTGCCAAGCACTGCGCCGCCGGTGATGGTGGAGAGCGTCACCGTGAAACTCTTGTTGGCCTGTCCGACGCTGTTGTCGATGATGGTGATCGGAATCGTCTTGCTGGTCTCTCCCTCTGCAAAGCTCAGGGTACCGGTGGCAGCGGTGAAGAAGGCCGGGCTTGTTGCGGTGCCGTTCGCGGTGGCGTAGTTGATGGTGACGGTGCCATTGCTGCCGTTGGTTCGGTTCACGGTCAGGGCGGCAGCTCCTCCGTTCTCGGCCACGCTGTAGGTCGCTGCAGAGAACTGCAGTGTGCCTTGTTCGTAGTCCACAATGTTGAGCGTGGTCGAGCTTTGGGTGCCGATGGTGTCACCGCTTACGGCAGACAGGCTGAGAATGACGGTCTCGGTTTCTTCGACAGCGCGATCGTCCAGTATGGCGACGCTGACGGTCTTGCTGGCTGCGTCCCCTGCTGCCCAGCTCACCGTGGTGGAGACGGCCGTGTAGTCGCTGCCGGCAGCGGCGGTACCGCCGGTACTGGTCACCGTCACACTGGCCGCACCCGTGGTAGTCCCTGTGCGGGTGAGGGTGATCGTGGCCGGAGTGGTGATCTCGGACGTGCTGTACAGGGCAGAACTGAACTCAATGCTTCCTGCCTGAACCAGGGCACTGGTAAGGAGACAGGGCAGCAGGGTTAAATAACGGGCAAATCTGATCATGGGAGCGGTCGTAAGGAGTTGGATTTGTCAGTATTACAGCGGCCAAAGCCGAAGAATCTTGAGTCTGGATACCCGCTAAGAGTAGCCGAAAGCCGGGTTCGACTCACGAGAAATTCGGCATTGTGTGACATACTTGGCGTCCCTCGCCGCCTTATCGAGTACAGGAGATGATTTCATGAGAGCCGGATTTTTCCACCCGCGCCTGGTATGGCCCCTGGTTGGGGCAATGCTGCTGCTTGCCGGAGTGGGCAGATTGCAGGCCAGTACCGTCATGGAGATGAGCTTCGAGGAAGTCGTCTCACACTCCGCACTGGCCTTTGAGGGACGGGTGATCGGCATGGAATCACGTCAGCTAAGTGATGGCAGCATCCATACCTATGTGCGCTTCGCGGTGCTCGACGTCATCAAGGGCGATTACACAGATGAGGAAATAGAGCTGAGCTTTCTTGGGGGCCAGGTCGGCTCCCGTGCGCTCCAGGTCAGCGACATGAACATGCCGGAGGTCGGCGAGACGGGAATCTATTTCGTGGAGTCGCTGACCCGGGCCCAGGTGCATCCTCTCGTGGGCTGGGCACAGGGACATTTCCTGCTTGAGCAGCAGTCTTCCGGGGCGGACATTGTGACCACCGTTGAGCATGTGCCGGTGGTCGGGATTGACGCCGGAGCCGCACCCGTCACCATGAACCTCAGCAAAGGGGTTGCCAAGGGAGTGACGGTGCGCAGCAGTCAGAGCCTCCTGGCGCCCCTGAGTCGCCCCATGAGTGTCGATGAATTCAAGCAATCCGTGCGGGAAGCCGCCGCACAGGGGCAGTGAGGCATTTCCCGTGACATCCACTAAAACAGCCTTGCTTCTCGTCCTGCTGGGTATCAGTCTCAATGCTTTTGCGGCCAACATTCCCGGGAAGAAATGGCCAGGTAACACTACGGAGATGTATATCGGCATGCCGGGCACGGCACCCAGCGGTATTGCCTGGAGCGATGCCTTACGCAAGGCCGCCCAGGCCTGGAACGACACCACGCCCTTCACCTTTACGTTCAATTCCCAGTTTCTCGACCCCTGCACGGGCTACAGCAAAAATCCGGCGAACAGCAATTTTCCGAACGGGGATGGCGACAGTCGTAACGGTACCGGTTTCAATACCACCGTGTGCGGAAATGATTTCGGCTCCGGTGTGCTGGCGGTGACCCTGATCTACACGGAAAGCAATCTGCTTGGGGCCGAGGACATTACGGAGGCAGATATTGTCTTCAATTCCAACGAGCGCTACGACATCTATGACGGCCCACTGCGATTCCAGACCCGCACCCAGGATTTTGGACGCATTGCCTTGCATGAGCTGGGACACGTGCTGGGGCTAGGGCACGAACAGACGGCAAGTGCCATCATGAAGGCCACCATTGGCAACCTGGACAGCCTTCAGGAAGACGATATTAACGGTGCCACGACGCTGTACAACGGATACCGCAATTGTCCCGTAACATCCTTTGGCTTTGGTCGCAGCTCGGGCAGTCTCGCGACCGGAGACTGCAGGGTTCGGGAACTGATCGGCGGTGGCAGCGATGACAGTTTTGTTGATACCTACGAATTTGAATTGGCGCAGCCCACGCAGATTACGCTGGAGATGCGCTCTCCCTCCCTGGATTCGGTTCTGGTTCTGATGGATGCCAGGTCCGATGTGCTCGATGTTGACGATGATGGCGCCGGGGGCTGCAATTCCCGCATTACAACTACGCTTGCTGCAGGCACCTATGCCGTACTTGCCAACACCTTTGACGGAAAGTCTGACTGCGGCGACACCTTCGGCCCCTATGAACTGACCCTGTCCTACCAGAGCAGCACCCTGCCCCTGCTCGGTCGCGAAACCAGTCTGCGTGGGGGCTCCTCGACGGCGCGCTTCTCGGGTGGCGTCACCCAGAACGGGGGCCTCAGTTACAGCAATCTGGCGAAATCCACCCAACCTGTCGATATCAAAGGGTCAATCCAGGTGGATTCTGCGCATCAGGGGAAGGCGGGCTTTATCGTGGTGGCCGCTGTCATGGACAACGGCAGGATCTACCTGCGCAACAGTGTCGGGGAGTTTGTGCCCTATGATCAGGCTGGTGGTGTCATTACCAAGGCCTACAGCAAGGTGCTGGGGGCCGTCGAAAACGTGGACATTCTGCGCAATTTCACCCCGCTCGTCGCTGGCTACCCCTCCGCTCAGGTCAATTTCCTGATGGGATACGGTTTGAGCAGTAATCCTGACGAACTGTATTTCCACGCAGCCCCGATTAACCTGCTTACAGGCCTGTGAGCCGCATCAATCGATAATGTAAATTTACTCGGGGTTCCCTGTGGCTGTATAATCGCGCGCATCTCGTGGATTTCAAGCACCGCGACAACATGCTGTCATGTTGCGCATGTGTGGGCTCGGGAACACCATTTTGAAAGTTCAAGAAGAGGAAAATAGCGTGGCAGTTAACAACAGCAAATTCGTGGTACGCATGGTTCAGATGGGCGTACTGGCGCTGAGCGTCCTGTTCGTAGGGTCGATCGCCGCACAATCGCGTGATGAGCAGATCGCCGAGCGTCTGAAACCGATTGGTGATGTGTGCCTGGCTGGTGAGTCCTGCGCGCGTGGCGGCGCCTCTGCCGGTGCCCAGGCGGCTTCCGGTGCTGCTGCCGAGTTCAGTGCGGAGCAGGCCTACCAGCAGAACTGCCAGGTTTGCCACGCCTCCGGCATGGCGGGTGCCCCTAAATTCGGTGACGCCGCCGCATGGGCGACACGTATGGAAAAAGGAATGGATGCCGTGGTGGCGAATGCCATCAACGGGCTGAATGCCATGCCTCCTCGCGGAATGTGTATGACCTGCAGTGATGACAACATTGCAGCGCTGGTGGAGTACATATCAGGCCACGCCCAGTAAGTTTGTTCATTACTGGTTAAGCTTGGTGGAACTACTCTGAATTCGTAACGGTGAAGTACCGGTAACAGAAACAGGAGCAAGACGTCGTGAAATTGATTAAAGTTTTGAAGTCCCGCGCAGTACAAATGGGTGCCATCTCCGCGCTGGCAGTGATGGCAGGTTCTGTGTCTGCTGATGCCCCGGCCAAAGCAGTCATGCAATTGGCACAAAACTCTGATGGTTTTGAAGTAGAGCGCGTGTACATGCAGAACTGCTGGGCCTGCCACAACAGCGGCGCCGCAGGTGCTCCGAAAGTGGGCAATGCTGCAGACTGGGCTCCCCGCATCGAGAAAGGCATGGACGCTCTGCTGGTCAGCGCCACCAACGGTCTGAACGCGATGCCGGCCAAAGGCCTGTGCTTCACCTGTACTGAAGACGATCTGAAAGCTCTGATCCAGTACATGGTAGACAGCAGCAAGTAAGCATCCCGTTTCCGGAATGCAAAAGGGCTCCCTCGGGAGCCCTTTTTTATACATAGGATTTTGCGGAAATCAGCCTGAAGCAGGGAGAATTTCAGGCAAAAAGATCTTTCAGCCCCGCAATGGCGGCTGCGCCTTTCTCCTGTTTCTGTTGCGCCGTCGCTTCGGTACGGCCTTCCCAGTCGAGCAGATCCTGAGGCAGTTCATCGAGAAAACGGCTGGGGGTGGTGGATGTGATTTCACCAAACTGCTTGCGCTTGCGTGCCAGCGTAAAGGTCAGGCTCTGTTGTGCGCGGGTGACGCCAACATAGGCCAGGCGGCGCTCTTCCTCGATATCATCATTTTCAATGCTGTTACGGTGTGGCAGCAGTTCTTCCTCCATGCCCATAATGAAGACGTGAGGAAATTCCAGCCCCTTTGCTGCATGAAGGGTCATGAGCTGAACCTGGTTGTTGATGTCTTCTTCCTCCTGCCGTTCCAGCAGATCGCGAAGAATCAGTTTATTGATCGCGGCTTCAATATCCTCATCGTCACCCTCTTCATTGCTGAGACTGGTCTGCAGCGAGCTGATCAGCATTTCTACATTGGCGATGGCGCGCTCTGCTGCGGCCTGGGATTTTGCATTCAGATGCAGCCAGCCCTCATAGTCGATATCTGAGAGCATCTCACGGATGGCGGCGATACTGTCGCCGCGTTGAGACTGCTCGCGGATATTGTCCAGCCAGCCAGAAAATTGTTGTAACTTTTCCAGCTTTTTTCCTTCCAGAAACTGGGCAAGCCCAAGCTCGCCACAGGCCTGCAGAAGGGAAATTTCCCTGTCGTTGGCATAGCTGCTCAGCCCTTCGAGAATGCTCGGACCAATCTTCCGGCGGGGTGTGTTGATGACCCGCAGAAAGGCATTGTCGTCGTCGGGATTGACCAGCAGGCGCAGATAACCCATGAGGTCCTTGATCTCTGCGCGTGCAAAGAAGGAAGTGCCTCCGGTGATCTGGTAGGGAATCTGATTTGCCTGCAGCGCCAGCTCCAGCGCCTTGGCCTGATGGTTGCCGCGGTACAGCACGGCAAAGTCGCGAAAGCGCAGGCGCAGATTCACGCACATGCTCAGTATCTCCAGTGCGATTCTTTCCACCTCCGCGTCCTGGTTGGAGCAGGACACCACGCGAATCTGTCCGCCGAGCCCGAGTTGACTCCATAGCTTCTTTTCGTAGAGGTGAGGGTTGTTGGCAATAAGCGTATTGGCTGCACTGAGGATATTGTTATTGGAACGGTAATTCTGCTCAAGCTTGATGAGCTTCAGAGCAGGGTAGTCCTTCTCCAGTTGCATCATGTTCTCGGGCTTGGCGCCGCGCCAGGAATAGATGGACTGGTCGTCGTCACCCACCACGGTAAGACCGTTGCGAGGCCCCACCAGAAGTTTCACCAGAAGGTACTGCCCGGTATTGGTGTCCTGGTATTCGTCCACCAGAAGATAATGAATCCGGTTTTGCCAGCGCTCCAGCACATCGGGATGAGACTGGAACAGCGCAACGGGGAGCAGGATCAGGTCATCGAAATCCACTGCATTGAATGCGTTGAGGTGGCGTTGATACTGTGTGTAAACGCGGGAGGCAAAGACTTCCTCCGGTTCCCGTGCAAGCTTTTCTGCCTGTGCGGGCAGTAGAAGCTGATTTTTCCAGTTTGAGATGGTGTTTTGCAGAAATTTGAGTTGTTCGTCACTAATTTCCGCCTCTTTATGCAATAGACTCTTGAGCAGGCTAATGCTGTCCTGGCTGTCGAAGATGGAAAAACCGGACTTGAAGCCCAGTTTTGCATGTTCGCGCCGGATAATGGTCAGACCCAGGTGGTGAAAGGTAGAGATGGTAAGACCGCGAGTGCTGTTCCCTTCATTCTGACGGGCCAGCAGTGAGATTCGCTCCTTCATTTCCCGCGCAGCCTTGTTGGTGAAGGTGACCGCCGCCACTTTGTGCGCGGGATAGCCACATTCGTTAATCAGATAACTGATCTTCTGGGTGATGACACTGGTTTTGCCGCTGCCGGCACCGGCGAGGACAAGCAAGGGAGAACTGATGTACTTCACCGCTTCAAGTTGGCGGGGATTGAGCTTCTTCACAGGGTATCGTATGCAGGCTTGCTGGCATTGGGTTGGGGTGTTCCCTATTATATACAAGCCTGCGCCTTGTGCCTGATCGGATTACATTTATTTCGGTTTGAGGATAGGTCGGAAACCGGTTTTTCGACTGCAGAAAAAGAGCAAATGTGCCGATAACAATAGCTGAATTGCAAATTTTTGGAGCCCCGCGGTGCGGATACTGCTGATTGCAGAACATGACGTCGAGTTTCGGCTGGTCGAGCGCCTGCTGAACAGCATTGACGGCACTCCACATCAGCTAAGCTGGTGCCAGGCGGACGTGGGGGCGCTGGCGGCCTTGCCGGTGTCCTCTTACGAGCTGATCCTGTGGGGGAGGATTTCGGAGGCCCCACTTTCCCGCGCGCTTCTGACAGAACTCAAGCGCCAGCAATCCGCAGTCCCCGTCATTGCTATTGTTGATCATTTTCCGCCCAATGCTGATCGCGACGCCATTCGCCGTGGCGAATCGGACATCCTGCTGCGCTCCGCGCTCAATGCAGACATCCTGCAGAGGGCCATTGCCTTCACCTGTGCCAGAAGCACCCCTTCCATCAGGAATATCGAAACCCTGAATGCAGATCCGTTGACGGGGCTGAGCAACCGCCAGGAATTCCGCACACAACTGGCCCGTATTCTCGCCGATGCGAAAACATCAGAGTCCGTGGGTTTGATTCTGATAGACGTGGACCAGTTCAAGAAAGTGAATGCTTCCTACGGCCAGGGAGCAGGTGATGCCCTGATTCAGCTTATTGCCTCTCGCATTCGCGAATCCTTGCGGGAGCCTCTGTGCATGGCCCGCGTTGGTGGCAACGAGTTTGCGGTGGTTTTTCGCGATGAGCAGGGCCAGGTGGAAACGGAATGCAGGCGCGGCATCGATGATATCGTGCAGTCCATGACGAAGCCCTTTGCTGTCGCCCAGCATGCCATTCGCATGAATGTCAGTATCGGTGTGGCGCTGAACAAGGAAATTACCATTACGGTGGACGCCCTGCTCGCCAATGCCGATGTCGCGATGCGCATTGCCAAGAGTGAGAAAGGCAACAATTTCCAGTTTTACTCACGCGAAATGACCGATGCACAGCAGAAACTGCTGAAGCTGGAGTCTGAGATTCGCCGCAGCATCCGCAACGAAGAGTTTGAGCTGTACTATCAGCCGCGCATCGACATCAATTCACACAGGATTGTGGGTGCCGAGGGGTTGGTGCGCTGGAACCACCCGACCCGGGGAGTGTTGCCACCATCCGAATTCATTGCAGTGGCGGAAGATTGCGGTCTGATTGTCCCGCTGGGCTACTGGATTATTCATCAGGCCTGCAAGGACCTGAACCGGCTTTCGGAAGTGGGCCATCACGAGCTGCAACTGGCAGTCAACGTCTCGTTCAAACAGTTCCAGGACCGCAATTTTGTGCAGACGGTTGCCAATATTCTGGGCAATCAGGGCATTACCGAAGGGCGGCTGGAATTTGAGCTGACAGAAACCACCATGATGAGCGAGGGGCATGCTGTAGACCAGAGTCTGCGCCGCCTCAGTGAGCTGGGTATCGACATTTCCCTGGATGACTTCGGCACCGGCTACTCCTCTTTCGCCCATATCCAGCGCCTGCCTATATCAGTGCTCAAGATTGACCGCTCCTTCGTCGGCAGCGTCACCAGCAATGAGGATGATGCCACCATCGTCAAGGCCATCATCAACCTGGCCCACAGTCTCAATATGCAGGTGATTGCGGAAGGTGCGGAAACTGCCGAACAGGTGGAGTTCCTCAACCAGAATCGTTGTGATCAGGTACAGGGTTTCTACTTCAGCAAACCCGTCAAGTTTCATGCCCTGCTCGATCTGTTGAACAGCGAATCCGTCTTCTCAGGCGCGGACAGCGCTACCATTCAGAACGTATTGAGCTGACGTCACGCCAGTGGCGGAATCTCGCACTCTGCACTATTAATAAGACAACCCTTTCTTCAGAACGCATTCCAGGGATCGGAACGTGTCACTAGCCATTGTCTATACCCGGGCCAATGTGGGCGTTGATGCCCCTTTGGTGACGGTGGAAACACATCTGTCCAATGGTTTGCCCAGTCTGACGATTGTGGGTTTGCCGGAGACCGCGGTACGCGAGAGTCGGGAGCGGGTTCGCTGTGCGATTCTCAACGCCAACCTTGAATTTCCCGCCCGGCGTATCACGATCAATCTTGCTCCGGCAGATCTGCCAAAAAGCGGCGGGCGCTTCGATCTTGCGATTGCGATCAGTATTCTGGCGGCATCAGGGCAGTTGCCCCGGGAGCGCCTGAACACCGTGGAAATGCTGGGTGAACTGGCGCTGACTGGAGATATGCGCCCAGTGCACGGGGTGCTACCCGCGCTGCTGGCAGCAAGAGATGCCGGACGCACGCTCGTGCTGCCTGCGGGGAACCGGGTGGAAACCTCCCTGGTACGCGATGTACAGGCACTCAGTGCGGAGCATCTTCTGCAGGTGTGTGAGTATCTGCAGGCCGGCACTGGGATGGAGGCCTGCCGATTCGATGAGCGTGCATCGCAACGCAACAGTGTGTGGGACGCCGGGCGCTACTTGCAGATCAAGGGTCAGGTGCAGGCGAAGCGTGCGCTCTGTGTGGCCGCGGCTGGCCAGCACAATATACTGTTCGTAGGGCCGCCCGGTACAGGCAAGACCATGTTGGCAAATTCCCTGGTGGAGCTGCTGCCCTTGCTGGATGAGCGCGCTGCGCTGGAGGCCGCAGCAATCAAATCAATCTCAAACCAGCCAATCGACGCCGAGGAGTGGCGCTGTCCAGTCCTTCGTGCTCCTCATCACACAGCGACCAATGTCGCGCTGGTGGGCGGGGGGAAGCAGGCAGGTCCGGGAGAGGTCACACTGGCGCATCGAGGGGTATTGTTTCTGGACGAGTTGACCGAGTTCAGACGCACCGCGCTGGAAGGACTGCGGGAACCCCTGGAGTCTGCCACTATAACGGTCAGTCGGGCGAACTACCGCCTGCAGTATCCAGCGCACTTCCAGTTAGTGGCGGCGATGAATCCCTGCCCTTGCGGATACTTCGGTGACCCCCAGGGGCGCTGCTCGTGCCCGCCGGAACGCGTGCAGCGTTACCTGGAGAAAATTTCGGGTCCCTTGCTGGATCGTATTGATCTCATCGTGGAGGTGCCGCGCATCGCACACGAAGAGCTGCGCGCGCGAACGCCTTCTTCAGGTCAGCAGAGTGAACCGATGCGGGTCATACGCGAGAACGTACAGGCATGCAGAAATCGTCAGTTCAAACGTTCCGGCAAACTGAATCGTGATCTTACAATTGCTGATCTGGAGCGTTTCTGTGGATTGGATCCGGAGTGCGAAGCGCTGCTTCAGCGCGCAGTTAAGGGATTGTCGCTGTCCGCAAGAGCCTGTCACCGGGTGCTGAAGATAGCGCGTACGATTGCGGATCTGGAGGCGCGCACGAACATCACTCCAGCAGACCTGTCCGAGGCGATCGCCTATCGTCGCCAGGCGCGCCTGATGAAAACTGGGGCCTGAGGAATCCGATTTTGTGCGAACCCGCAAATACGCTTCAAGGCGCCTGGTGTTCCTTCTCAAGCTCGCCAAGGCGGGCTTCCAGCATGGCGATATCCGCTTCCAGCTCGGTGACCCGTTCCTGTGCACGGCTCAGCGCCGCCTGCTGGGCATCGAACTCTTCCCGTGTTAGCAGGTCGAGTCTGGAAAAACCTTTCTGCAGCGCAGACGACACCGTCTTTTTAATGTCCTCCCCTGCCGCTTCCGCATGCGGCAGAAGGCGGGAGATTTGCTGGCTGAGGTCTTCCAGGAAGCGTTTGTCGATCATTGGTCGGGTCCTGTGTGCTGATAGTCGGTGAGAGCCAGATTGTATCCCAGAGGGATGAGGGAACAAACGATCGAAGTGCGCCCAGAAAGAGCAGCGCACAAAAACAAAGCACATATTTTCCTGTTTTCGGGGCACGGACTCAAAAAACGACCCAATACAGTGCATTTTTGCGAAAAGCACTCTCACGTAACTTCTATGGCTGTAATGAGATGAATTCGTCTCTGAGCATTATCTATTTGTATTTGAACGATATTCTTTGCATTTTTACGGAACTGAAAAAATAGGCACACATTGTGCTTAGTGCACAGGTGTCCAAAGCGGGAACGTGACCTAGAGAACTAAAACGCACGTCCTGCACGGTACTGAAACCTGCATAGCAAGGTGGATCACTTTACTACAACGTCAATGGAGTTACTCGTTATGAAAAAATTAGCACAAGCATTGTTGACCACAGGTTTGATCACTGCCGCATTCGCAGCCGAGGCTCAGGAAAGCCCGATCAGCGCGAACGTTGCACTGACTACCGACTACATCTACCGCGGTGTCTCTCAGACCAGCGGCGGTCCTGCTATCCAGGGTGGTTTCGACTTTGCAAGTGAGTCTGGCTTCTACCTGGGAACCTGGGCGTCCAGTATCACTTTCGATGACAGCATCGAAATCGACTACTACGGCGGTTTCTCCGGCAGCCTGACTGAAGATGTCGGTTACGACGTGGGCTTCCTGTACTACGACTATCCCGGCATGAGCAGCGACGACTTCCTGGAATTCTACGGCGTACTGAGCTATGGCGGCCTGTCTGGCTCCATCAACTACTCCGACGATTTCTACGCGGGTGTAGGTCCGGCATGGTTCTACACGCTGGACTACGGCTTTGATCTGGGCAATGACGTGGCACTGGGCCTGCACTACGGTCTGCAGACTTATGACACGGCTGTATGGGGCACAGAAGACAGCTACTCCGAGTACAACATCTCTCTGTCCAAGTCTTACGGCGGCATCGACTTCTCTCTGATGTACACCGACACCGACCTGAGCGATGCCAACTGCGGTGGCTCCTCTGATTGCGATAGCACCGTGGTGTTCTCCCTCGGCAAGTCGTTCTAATTCTGCCCGGATAGTGCCCACACGCGGTGCTATCGAGGGTTGAAATGAAAGGCCCGTAAGCGTGACGTTTCCGGGCCTTTTTTGTCCCCGCAAGGGCTTTGATCGTGAGTTTTGCGGCTTGAGACGGCGGGTGTGATCGATTGGTGCAACTGGTGGTGCACCGCACCAAAAAGGTGCATTTTCGCGGGATGTGAAGAAGGATTGGTAGTCAGAATGTGTCCGGGTTCACGTATCTCATTGTTATTTAAACACTTAGTCTTTATGGCACGGCCCGTGCATAAAGCACTTCCAGGTGTATCTGCACTGAATCGGCGGGGCAGATATTAATAGGTAAGGAGCAATTCTATGAAGTTAGTGACGGCAATCATTAAGCCTTTCAAATTGGACGATGCCCGTGAAGCGCTATCAGAAATTGGTGTGCAGGGAATCACTGTAACTGAGGTGAAGGGGTTCGGCAGACAGAAGGGGCACACAGAGCTGTATCGGGGTGCGGAATACGTAGTTGATTTTCTACCTAAGGTAAAGATTGAAGTAGCGATTGCAGATGATCTGCTCGATCAGACACTGGAAGCGATCACGAAAGCTGCGAACACCGGCAAGATCGGCGATGGCAAGATCTTCGTTGCTGACCTGCTGCAGGTGATCCGTATTCGAACTGGCGAAACCGGTGAAGAGGCTGTGTAAGGAACCGATCCTGGGGATCACTCTCTAAAACGACTAATTAACCAGGCGGTTCTAAGGGAACCTGGTTTGGAGGTAATAAGGTGGAAGACCAAATTTTTCAACTGCAGTACGCAATCGACACATTCTATTTCCTGGTGTGTGGCGCACTTGTGATGTGGATGGCGGCAGGCTTCTCCATGCTGGAAGCCGGTCTCGTGCGCTCCAAGAACACGACGGAAATTCTGACCAAGAACGTCGCGCTTTACGCGATTTCCTGCATCATGTACCTGGTCTGCGGTTACGCGATCATGTACGGCGGCACAATTTTCCTCTCCGGCATTGAAGGCGGCGACTCTCTGGTAGCAGACGCACTGGCCTCCAAGGCAGAGGAAGGTTTTGATGGTGGCTCCGTTTACTCCGGCGCGTCTGACTTCTTCTTCCAGGTGGTGTTCGTTGCAACGGCAATGTCCATCGTCTCTGGTGCGGTGGCAGAGCGCATGAAGCTGTGGGCCTTCCTCATCTTCTCCATCTTCATGACTGGCCTGATTTACCCGATGGAAGGTTCCTGGACCTGGGGTGGCAATGCAGTATTCGGCATGTACACGCTGGGCGACCTCGGCTTCTCTGACTTCGCGGGTTCAGGCATCGTGCACATGGCAGGTGCTGCAGCAGCGCTGGCGGGTGTTCTCCTGCTGGGTGCTCGTAAGGGCAAGTACAGCGCCGACGGCAGCATCAAGGCGATCCCGGGTGCAAACCTGCCCCTGGCGACGCTGGGTACCTTCATCCTGTGGATGGGCTGGTTCGGTTTCAACGGCGGCTCCGTACTGAAGCTGGCCGATATCGGCAACGCCAACGCAGTGGCAATGGTGTTCCTGAACACCAACGCAGCGGCCGCTGGTGGTCTGGTAGCAGCGCTGATCGTGGCACATGCCCTGTTCGGCAAGGCTGACCTGACCATGGCGCTCAACGGTGCACTGGCCGGTCTGGTGGCAATCACTGCCGAGCCCTCCACTCCGACTGCTCTGCAGGCGACGATCTTCGGTGCTCTGGGTGGCGTGCTGGTCGTGTTCAGCATCGTGTTCCTGGACAAGATCAAGATCGACGACCCGGTGGGTGCGATCTCTGTACACGGCGCATGTGGTCTGCTGGGCCTGCTGCTGGTACCGATCACTAACGACGGCGTGTCTTTCTCCGGCCAGATCATTGGCGCCCTGACAATCTTCATCTGGGTATTCGTCACCAGCTTCATCGTGTGGACGATCCTCAAGATGGTCATGGGTATCCGTGTGACCGAAGAAGAGGAAGATCAAGGTGTGGACTTCTCCGAATGTGGCCTGGAAGCCTACCCGGAGTTCACCAAGTAAGACCCCCTGTATTCACAGACTTCAAAGCAAACTTCAAGCGCCCTTCGGGGCGCTTTTTTTTGCTGGCAAAGAAGGGGTAGGACACCTTGCAGAGGTAGGACGTTGGAGAATATGAGAGCGAGCTTGCCTGCAAACGATCAGATCAGCAGCTTCCCCTGGTTTAAATGCCTGCAGGCTGGCTCCAACGGGAAAGAGAATTAGTAGTCGCCCCACAGATGCTGCGCGAGAGAGATGGCGATGACAGGCGCAGTTTCCGTGCGCAACACGCGCGGGCCGAGACGCAGGGACTTGAAGTTGCGGGCATTGGCCTGATCGATTTCTGCTTCCGAAAGACCGCCTTCCGGCCCGATGAGGAGCGTAATGGCGGCAGGAGATTCAGCAGCGGGAAAAGATGCTGCAGCGCGATGATCCAGCACAAAGGACAGTCCGTCGCGGGGCCTTTCCAGCCACGAGTCGAGTGTCTGTGGAGAATGGACCACAGGCACCACACAGCGGCCCGACTGTTCACAGGCGCTGATGGCAATGCGTTCCCAGTGCTGCAGGCGGTTCTCCTTGCGGTCATCACGCATCTTCACTTCGCAGCGCTCCGTCAGCAAAGGAGTGATACTGGACACGCCCGCCTCAGTGGCTTTCTGAATGGCATAGTCCATGCGTTCGCCTCGCGACAGGCCCAGACCGAGATGAATTGGCAGACGGGGGTCGGCATGACAGGGAACGGCCTGTACAAGCTTAACGGTGATGGTTTTCTTGTCGACAGAGAGAATGGAGGCGAGAAACTCGCCCTGCTCTCCATTGAAGAGACTGAGGGTGTCGCCGGGCCGAACACGCAAGACTTTGCCGAGATAGTGTGCCGTCTCATCACTGAGCTGCACATCGCAGCCTTCGACGAGGACCTGCGTGGTATGGATACGGGACACGCGCACAGATCAGCGCTCGCCAAGTTTCAAGTTGTGCCAGATGGCACTGACTGTGTTGGCCTGGTTCATGGTATAGAAATGCAGGCCGGGAGCGCCCCCTTGCAGCAGGGCTTCACAAAGCTGCGTGACCACCTCAATGCCGAATTCGCGAATGCTTTCGGAATCATCGCCATAGCTCTGCAGGCGCTGACGCATCCAGCGTGGAATCTCTGCTCCGCAACTGCTGCTGAAGCGCGCCAGATTGGTGTAATTGGTGATCGGCATGATGCCGGGTACGATGGGAATGTCGATGCCTGCGGCGTGACAGCTTTCCACATAGTAGAAATAGGCGTCCGGATTATAGAAATATTGTGTCAGGGCGCTGTTGGCCCCGGCATCCACTTTCTGCTTGAAGTAAAACAGATCGGATTCATAGCTCTCGGACTTCGGGTGAATTTCCGGGTAGCAGGCGACCTCAATGTGAAAGTGGTCTCCCGTTTCGCGACGGACGAAGGCGATCAGCTCATTGGCATAATAGAAACTGTTTGCGCCTCCGGTACCGGACGGAACGTCACCGCGCAGTGCGACAAGACGCGTGATACCCGCATCCTTGTAGAAATTCAGCAGCGCGCGGATTTCATCTTCACTGGAACCACCGAAAGAGAGATGGGGCGCGACGTTCGAACCTGTCTTGTGGATGTTCATGACGGCCTGTCGCGTGCCGTCGCGCGTAGAGCCGCCGGCTCCGTAGGTCACAGAGAAAAAATCGGGCTTCAGCAGTGCCAGCTCGCGGTGTACTTCGGCGAGCTTCTGTTCTCCGACTTCCGTTTTCGGTGGAAAGAACTCAAAACTGAAACGGGCAGATTCCTGTGCGCCTGTGTGTGTCGTACTCATGTTGTTCTCGTTCTTGGATCAATTCAAAGTGCTTGTATCGCCGACCGGGCTGGCTCCCGCAGTGTGGAAGCCACCCCGGCTGGCGAGTCTCGCCTCAGTACTTGTAGCTGTCCGGCTTGAACGGGCCTTCCATATCCACGTTGATGTACTTCGCCTGTGCCGGCGTCAGCCTGGTCAGCACGCCGCCAAAGCCGCCCACCATCAGCGCGGCAACCTGCTCATCGAGATGCTTGGGCAGTACTTCCACGGTGATATTGTCTTTCTTGAACTCCGGAGACAGCGCCGCGAAGTTCTTTTCGTACAGGTACATCTGTGCAATGACCTGGTTCGCGAAAGAGCCGTCCATGATGCGTGACGGATGCCCGGTTGCGTTGCCCAGGTTGATCAGGCGACCTTCGGACAGCAGGATCAGGTAATTGCCGGATTCGGTTTCCGGGTTGCCGCGATAGATCTTGTGCACCTGCGGCTTCACTTCTTCCCAGTTCCAGTGCTTGCGCATATAGGCCGTGTCGATCTCGTTGTCGAAGTGCCCGATGTTGCAGATGATGGCGCCGGCCTTCACCGTTTGCAGCATGTTCTTGTCGCACACGTCGATGTTGCCGGTGGTGGTCACGATCAGGTCGAGCTTGCCCAGCAGCGCGGTGTCGATGTCTTCCAGCTTGCCGGTGTTGTTGCCCTTGATATAGGGAGACACCACTTCGTAGCCATCCATGCAGGCCTGCATGGCGCAGATCGGGTCGATCTCGGCAACCTTCACGATCATGCCTTCCTGACGCAGACTCTGGGCGGAACCCTTGCCCACGTCGCCATAGCCAACGACCAGTGCATGTTTACCGGACAGCAGCATGTCGGTACCACGCTTGATGCCATCGTTCAGGCTGTGGCGGCAACCGTACTTGTTGTCGTTCTTGGACTTGGTGACGGAATCGTTCACGTTGATCGCCGGAACCTTCAGGCTGCCCTCTTCCATCATCTCGATCAGACGATGCACACCTGTAGTAGTTTCCTCGGTGATGCCACTGATCTTGTCCAGCATCTGCGGATACTTGTTGTGGACCATGGCGGTGAGATCACCCCCGTCGTCCAGAATCATGTTGGCATCCCAGGGCTGACCGTCTTTCAGAATGGTCTGTTCAATACACCAGTCACCCTCTTCCACGGTCTGACCTTTCCAGGCGTAAACCGCGATGCCTTTCGAGGCGATGTAAGCGGCGGCGTGATCCTGCGTGGAGAAGATGTTGCACGAGGACCAGCGCACTTCGGCGCCCAGCTCCACCAGGGTTTCGATCAGCACGGCGGTCTGTACCGTCATGTGAATGCAGCCGAGAATCTTCGCATTGGCAAGCGGCTTGTCTGCGCTGTAGCGACGGCGCAGTGTCATCAGGGCGGGCATTTCCGCTTCTGCCAGAATAACTTCCTTGCGACCGAATTCCGCCAGAGAGATGTCGGCGACTTTGTAATCCTGTGTACTCATGAATCTTTCCTGTTAATACTTTATCGATGAATGAATGGGTTCAGAGTCCGGCGGCTTCGCGAAGCGCGTCGGCCTTGTCCGTGTTCTCCCAGGTCAGGCCCAGGTCTTCGCGGCCGAAGTGTCCGTAAGCGGCGGTGGGCAGATAGATCGGGCGCAGCAGATCCAGCATGCGGATCAAGCCTTTCGGGCGCAGTTCGAAGAACTCTCTCACCAGGGTAACGATGCGCTCTTCCGAGATTTTGCCAGTGCCGAAGGTATCCACGCTGATGGAGGTGGGTTCTGCCACACCAATCGCATAGGACAGTTGAATCTCGCAGCGATCGGCAATGCCTGCAGCGACAATGTTCTTGGCGACATAACGGGCGACATACGCAGCGGAGCGATCCACCTTTGACGGATCCTTGCCGGAGAAGGCGCCGCCACCATGGCGCGCCATGCCACCGTAGGTGTCGACGATGATCTTGCGGCCGGTCAGACCGCAGTCGCCGTGGGGGCCGCCGATAACGAAACGACCGGTCGGGTTGATGAAATACTTGGTGTCTGCGTTCAGCCACTGCGCCGGCAGCACGTGCTTGATGATCTCTTCCATCACGGCTTCTTTCAGCGCACTCTGGCTGATGTCTTCGCTGTGCTGGGTAGACAGCACCACGGCATCGATGCCGACAGGCTTGCCATCTTCATAGCGGAAGGTGATCTGGCTCTTGGCATCCGGGCGCAGCCAGGGCAGCGAACCGTTCTTGCGCACTTCGGCCTGACGCTGCACGAGGCGGTGGGAGTAGGTGATCGGCGCGGGCATCAGCACGTCGGTCTCGTTGCTGGCGTAACCGAACATCAGTCCCTGGTCGCCTGCGCCCTGTTCGTGATCCGGAGTATCGTCCACGCCCTGGGAAATGTCGGGAGACTGTTTGCCGATGGCGTTGAGCACGGCACAGGAGTGGCCATCAAAGCCCTTGTCGGAGTGGTCGTAGCCGATGTCACACACCACCTTGCGTGTGAGTTCTTCGATATCCACGTAGGCTTCGGTGGTCACTTCACCGGCAACCACGACCATGCCGGTCTTGATCATGGTTTCGCAGGCGACGCGTGCCTTGGGGTCCTGCGTCAGAATGGCGTCCAGTACCGCATCGGAAATCTGGTCCGCCATCTTGTCGGGATGTCCCTCGGAAACGGATTCTGAGGTAAAGAGAGATGATGCCATAGTGTCAATCCTTCTTGGTTTTGTGAGTATGAAGTCCGTTGCTAAACGGGGTTGCCGTGCGCGGGTTTGTGAAACGCGCACATCTGAATCTGAAAGCCGTTGCGCAGCCCCAGGTACACCACCTGGGCTGATTGCAGCCCGGCCTGCGCTGCCCATTCATTCATGTCGTCCAGGTCAAATCCCAGCCAGAGGTCGCCGCAGGATTCGCGCACCCAGTCCTGGTCGTGGTGACAGAGATCAACGATCAGCAGCACACCCGTGTCGTTGAGCAGCGTCCGCGCATGCAGAAAGGCTTCGTGGGGAGACGGCAGGTGGTGCAGCACCATGTCGAACAGAATGAGGTCGCAACTCATCTGCAGCTCCAGTGCCTTGTGGGTATCCCCCAGAATGAAATCGACATTGTCCACGCCGGCCTCGGCAACGGTGGCCCGCGCCTGGTTGAGCATCTCGGCGGCATTGTCCAGGGCAATGACCTGCTCGAACTGCGCGGCCAGCCCGGCCAGCAGCTCCCCCTGTCCGGGACCGACCTCCATGACGCGTCGGTGCCCGGGCAGCTTGAGTGAGCGCAGCAGGTCGGTGAGGCTGCTCATGTACTGACTGTGTTCGGCGACCAGGCCCTGTTTCTCGCGGAACTTGTCTGCGTGGCGGGTGAAGAACTGCAGGGATTGTTCCGAGCGTTCCTGCTGTACCAGGTTCAGCCGCGCCAGGAGTGCGTCAGCCAGAGGCACCCGGTCAATGGCCTCGAAAGCACTCTTCTTGAAGCCGTAGTGCGGGTCGTCACTGGTCAGCAGCGGGCGCCGGTAGAAAATGGTGTTGCCTTCACGTCGCGTCGTGGCCAGCCCGGCCGTTGCCAGAATCTTGAGGTGATGGCTGAGCGCGGACTGGCGAATGTCCAGAATGCGGCAGATCTCCAGCACGCCAAAGGAGCTGATGCGCAGCAGGCGCAGAATCTCCAGGCGCAGGCCATCCGCCAGCGCCTTGCAGAGCTGGGTAAGCTCTTCGGCCTGGTCCTGCGGACTATAAGTGCTGCTGCGAACGGCGGTCAGGGTCACAAACGGATTCCGGAGTTCTGGACTGTGGGGCGGAACTATAACAGCATGATCCACCTATATCAAAATTATTTGATATAGGTGCGACTGGCTACAGTGTCTGAGAGAGGATGATGGCTACTTCCGGACTGGACCGTAAGCCGCAGGGATGCGGCGCCCGAGCCTACAGGGATGTATTCATGGCGTGTCCAGGCCGGAAGTATCCATTGTCCGCTCCTGCAGGTGTGCGGATTGGGCCTCCTCATCAGGGGGAGACAGGCGGGGGTGAGGGCAAAATAAAGGATGTCCGAGTAGCATATTCAGGCGAGGTGCGGGAAAATAGCGGGCCTTGAAATTTCACAGCCCACGACAGGAGCCAACCCCGTATGTCCAGCAGTGTTCCCTCGCGCAGAGATTGTGCCAACGCCATTCGAGCCCTCAGCATGGACGCGGTCCAGAAGGCCAATTCCGGGCACCCCGGGGCACCCATGGGGATGGCAGACATTGCCCAGGTGCTGTGGACTGATTTCCTCAGCCACAGCCCCGTGAACCCGGGCTGGGTCAATCGCGACCGCTTTGTCATGTCCAACGGACACGGCTCCATGCTGGTCTACTCCCTGCTGCACCTGAGTGGCTACGACGTCTCCATCGACGACATCCGCAACTTCCGCCAACTGCATTCCAAGACCCCGGGCCACCCCGAGTTCGGTTACACCCCGGGCGTTGAGACCACTACCGGTCCGCTGGGTCAGGGCCTGGCCAACGCCGTGGGCATGGCGATCGCCGAGAAAACCCTGGCGGCGCAGTTCAATCGTCCCGGCCACGAGGTCATCAACCACTACACCTATGTGTTTGCTGGTGACGGCTGCCTGATGGAAGGCGTCTCTCACGAAGTGTGCTCGCTAGCGGGCACGCTCGATCTGGGCAAGCTGATTGTGTTCTACGACGACAATGGCATTTCCATCGACGGCGATGTGGAAGGCTGGTTCACCGACGACACCACCAAGCGCTTTGAGTCCTACCGCTGGCAGGTGCTGGCAGTGGACGGGCACAACCCGGAGCAGATTGCCGAAGCGATCCGCGCCGCGCAGGCGGAGAAAACCCGCCCCACCATCATCCGCTGCAAGACCGTCATCGGTTTTGGTGCCCCCAGCAAGCAGGGCACGTCCGGTGTGCATGGCTCTCCGCTGGGCGAGGACGAAATTGCCGCGACCCGGGAGGCGCTCGGTTGGCCGCATGCTCCCTTTGAAGTGCCGGACGCCATCTATCAGGCATGGGATAGCCGCGAAAAAGGCTTTGCTGCAGAGTCTGCCTGGAAAGAGCAACTGGTTCACTATGAGGAAGAGTACCCGGAGTTGGCGCTGGAGCTGATTCGCCGCCTCAAGGGGCAATTGCCCAGCCATTTTGCCGGCAAGGCTCAGGAGTTCATCCTGGCCAGTCAGGAAAAAGGCGAGAAGATTGCCAGCCGCAAGGCCTCACAGAACTGCATCGCCGCCTTCGGGCGTCTGCTGCCGGAAATGATCGGCGGCTCTGCCGACCTGGCCGGTTCCAACCTGACGCTCTGGTCCGGTTCCACCGCAATCAGCGACAGCGCCGACGGCAACTACATCTACTACGGCGTGCGCGAATTTGGCATGAGCGCCATCATGAACGGCATCGCGCTGCATGGCGGCTTCATCCCCTTCGGTGCGACCTTCCTGATCTTCATGGAATACGCCCGCAACGCGGTGCGCATGGCCGCGCTGATGAAGCAGCACAGCATTTTTGTCTATACCCATGACTCCATCGGTCAGGGCGAGGACGGCCCGACCCACCAGCCGGTGGAGCAACTGGCCAACCTGCGCGTTACGCCGAATATGGCGGTATGGCGTCCGTGCGATGCGGTGGAAACGGCGGTGGCCTGGCAGGCTGCTATCGAACGCAACGACGGCCCGACGTCGCTGGTGTTTTCGCGTCAGAATCTGGCGCATCAGAGTCGCAGTGCCGAACAGGTCGCGGCAATCGCTCGCGGCGGCTATGTACTGAAGGATTGCGACGGCACACCGGAGGTGTTGATCATCGCCACGGGTTCCGAAGTGGAGGTTTGCGCAGAGGCGGTGTCACGTCTGCAGGCATCCGGCATCCAGGCGCGTCTGGTCTCCATGCCCTCTGTCGATGTGTTCGAGGCGCAGGACGCGGCCTATCGTGAAAGCGTACTGCCCAATGGCGTGCGCAAGCGTCTTGCGGTGGAAGCGGCTGCGGCGGACTACTGGTACAAGTTTGTCGGTCTCGACGGCGACATCATCGGCATGCGTTCCTTCGGCGAATCTGCCCCCGGTGGTGTGCTGATGAAAGAGTTCGGTTTCACGCCCGAGAACGTGGTGGCGAGAGCAACGGCGTTGTGCGGCAAGTAAGCCTCGTCACAGACATGAACTGAGTAAAGCGCATGGCCTACCGCATTGCCATCAACGGTTACGGACGCATCGGGCGTTGTGTACTGCGTGCCCTGCAGGAGTCACAGTCGCACCCCGAGCTGAGCATTGTGGCAGTCAATGATCTGGCCGATACGCATTCGCTGGTGTATCTCACCCGCTATGACAGCACCCACGGGCGCTTTCCCGGCACGGTGGACAGCCGGGGTGAGGACATACTGCTGATCGACGGGCAAGAGATACGCGTGCTGTCACATGCCGACATCGACGCCCTGCCCTGGGCCGAGCTGGGCATTGATCTGGTGATGGAGTGTACCGGCACTTTTTCCGATCGTGCCAGCGCGGCGTTGCACCTGCAGCAGGGCGCCTCCCGGGTCCTGTTTTCCCACCCTGCGCAGGCCGATGTCGATGCCACTGTGATCTACGGTGTGAATCATCAGACACTGACCCCCGACCATCGCATTATTTCCAATGCGTCCTGCACAACCAACTGCGTTGTTCCTGTCATCCAGTGCCTGGACGAAAATTTCGGTATCGACAGTGGTGTGATTACGACCATTCACTCCGCGATGAACGATCAGCCGGTGATTGATGCCTTTCACCATCATCATCTGCGCAAGACGCGCAGTGCTGTGCAATCGATCATTCCGGTCAACACCGAGATCGACAAGGGCATCGGTCGCATCCTGCCCCACCTCGATGGACGTTTTTCCGCGCAGGCCATGCGGGTGCCAACCGTAAATGTGTCGGCCATCGATCTGACCGTGGTGACGAAACGAGCGGTGGATGTGGAGACAATCAATCGGGCGATTCGCGAAGGGGCAGCAAATTCGCTGCCACTGGTGCTTGCGTGCACGGACGAACCACTGGCATCCTGTGATTTCAATCATGACCCACGCTCTGCCATTGTGGACCTCAGTCAGACCCGTGTCAGCGGGCGTCACCTGGTCAAGGTGCTGGCGTGGTTCGATAACGAATGGGCGTTTGCCAATCGCATGCTGGACGTGGCGGAGGTCATACGCAATCTGGACAACAAGGGTGAAGCGAAGCAATGACGATTCTGAGAATGCAGGACCTGGATCTGGCGAACAAGCGCGTACTGATTCGTGAGGATCTGAACGTGCCGGTCAAGGACGGGTTGATTGGCAATGACACGCGTATTGCGGCCGCCGTTCCCAGCATCAAGCTGGCACTGTCCAAAGGTGGCCGTGTCATCGTGATGTCGCATCTGGGGCGTCCGGAAGAAGGTGTTCCCATTGCGGAACAGCCTGCGGCGTCCCTGGCTCCTGTCGCCACACATCTGGCGAAACTCCTGGGTGTGAAGGTGCGGCTGTCACGAGCCTACGCAGAAAACCCGCAGGACGCCGAGCCTGCGGCAGGCGAAGTGGTGCTGCTGGAAAATGTGCGCGCCAACCGCGGTGAAGGCAAGAATGACGATGCTTTGGCGAAGCGTTATGCGGCGCTGTGCGATGTATTTGTCATGGATGCTTTTGGCACCGCGCACCGCGCGCAGGCCAGCACCCATGGCGTGGCGAAGTTCGCGCCGGTTGCCTGTGCAGGCCCCCTGCTCGCCAGCGAACTGGATGCCCTCGATAAGGCGCTGAAGAACCCTGCCCGTCCCATGCTCGCTATCGTTGGTGGCGCCAAGGTGTCGAGCAAGCTGCAGGTGCTGGAAAGCCTCGCGAATATTGTCGACCAACTGATTGTTGGCGGCGGCATCGCCAACACCTTCCTGCTGGCTGCGGGGTATCCTGTTGGCAAATCCCTGGTGGAAGTGGATCTTGTCGGCACCGCCAAGGCGCTGATGGAGAAGACCAGTATTCCGCTGCCGGTGGACGTCGTTGTGGCCAAGGCATTCTCTGCGGATGCCGAAGCCACCATCAAGCCGGTCACGGATGTTGCCGAGGACGACATGATTCTGGACATTGGCCCGCAGACCATCGTGAAGTTCAATGAGATTATTGCGGCGATGAAAACCATCATCTGGAACGGTCCGGTGGGCGTGTTCGAGTTCGACGCCTTCGCTGCGGGCACGCAAGCGGTGGCACAGGCCGTGGCCAGCAACAGTGGCTTTTCGATTGCGGGCGGTGGCGAGACCATTGCTGCCATCGACACATTCGGCGTGACCGAACAGATTTCCTATATTTCCACAGGCGGTGGTGCCTTCCTGGAATTTGTGCAGGGAGAAACCCTGCCAGCAGTACAGATACTGGATGATGTCGGCAAGTAGACCGACACAAGAAAGCAAACACTATTTTCAATCAGCGACAGACGAATACGAGGTAGCACATGGCATTAATCAGTTTACGTCAGCTTCTTGACCACGCGGCAGAGCACGGTTACGGCGTGCCCGCGTTCAACGTCAACAACCTGGAGCAGGTTCGCGCCATCATGGAAGCGGCGGACGAAGTGAACAGCCCGGTCATCCTGCAGGCCTCTGCAGGCGCGCGCAAGTATGCAGGTTCGAACTTCCTCAAGCACCTCATTCAGGCGGCGATTGAAGAGTTTCCCCATATCCCCATCGTGATGCACCAGGATCACGGCGTGTCACCGGATGTGTGTCAGCGCTCCATTCAGCTTGGTTTCTCCTCGGTGATGATGGACGGTTCTCTCGGCGAAGATGGCAAGACGCCGATGGACTATGACTACAATGTCGGCGTGACCAAACTGACCGTGCGCATGGCGCATGCCTGCGGTGTATCCGTAGAGGGGGAGATCGGTTGCCTGGGTTCGCTGGAAACCGGGATGGCAGGCGAGGAAGATGGCATCGGTGCGGAGGGCATTCTGTCTATGCACCAGATGCTGACAGATCCGGAAGAGGCGGCGCGCTTCGTTGAGGACACGGGTGTCGATGCGTTGGCGATTGCCGTAGGCACCAGCCACGGGGCATACAAGTTCAGCCGTCCGCCGACAGGCGACATTCTGGCCATCAGTCGTATCAAGGAGATTCACCAGCGCATTCCCAACACGCATCTGGTGATGCACGGTTCTTCCTCGGTGCCGCAGGAGTGGCTGGCAATCATCAACGAATTTGGTGGCGAGATTCCGGAAACCTACGGCGTGCCGGTGGAAGAAATCCAGGAAGGCATTCGTCATGGCGTTCGCAAGGTGAACATCGACACGGATCTGCGTCTGGCCTCTACTGGCGCTGTGCGCAAATTCCTGGCAGAAAACCGCTCCGAGTTCGATCCGCGCAAATTCCTGGCGCCGACCGTCAAGGCGATGAAGTCCGTGGTAAAGCAGCGGCTGGAGGCCTTTGGCACCGCGGGGCAGGTGTCCCGTATTGGCAAGGTATACAGTCTCGAAGAAATGTCCCAGCGCTACTGATCGCAGCATGTTCAGTGTCAGCGAAGCGCAGGCTCTGAAGCAGGCACTGCCAGAGATTGATTTCCGGCAGCCTGCGCAACCAGGCGCGGCGCTGGAATCCTACCTGCAGCATTACGGACTCGATTTTCAGTCTGGGGCCGATCCGAAAACCCATGACGTGCATCACGCCATGGGTTTTTTTATGGCCGGACATCGGCGCATCGCCTGCCAGTATTTTCAGCCGCAGAATCCTGTTGCCACAGTGGTTCTGGTACACGGCTACTACGACCATGTGGGCCTTTACGGCCACCTGATTCGCTACTGCCTGCACAGGCGCTACGCGGTGGTAGCCTTTGATCTTCCTGGGCACGGTCTGTCCGAGGGGGATGCCGCTGCCATCGATTCCTTCTCTGAATACACCGACGCTCTGCAGGTCTGTTTGCAGGGCATGGGCAAGGCTGAATTGGCTCGTCCCTATCACGGCCTGGGACAGAGCACGGGAGGCAGTGTGCTTATGGACTATTGCCAGACGCACTGCGAACCGGGATCCTCGGCACTCGATCATGTGGTATTGCTTGCGCCTCTCGTACGGCCGAGTCACTGGGCACGGGGGCGATGGCTGCACACGGTGGCGCGATTGTTTGTAAGTGGCATCGCGCGTGAGTTTGCAGTCAACAGCCACGATGAAGCGTTTCTGCGTTTTGTGCGGGAAAAAGACCCCTTGCAGAGCCGCAGGTTGACGGTGCGCTGGGTCAGTGCCCTGAAACAGTGGCTTCGGGAATTTGCCGCGCGCCGCCCGTGCCTGCGTCCTCTGATTGTGATTCAGGGAACAGGCGATACCACGGTGGATTGGCAGTACAATCTGAAGGCGATCGCGCGGCAGTTCCCCTCCGTGCAGATTTCAACGCTTGAGGATGCGCGTCATCATCTTGCCAACGAGAGCCAGCCCTATCGCGAGCAGGTCTACGCTCTGCTGGACAAGTATCTGTAATAATCGTCCTAAAACAGCACGCGGCAGCGAATGGTGCCCTTGACCTGGTTGAGTTTCTCCAGCGCCACCTTGCTGTACTCCACGTCAATATCCGTGACTACGTAACCGATCTCGTCATTGGTTTGCAGATACTGCGAACGGATGTTGATGCCGGTGTCGGAGAAGATGCTGTTGATCTCGGACAGCACGCCGGGAATGTTGCGATGGATGTGCAGCAGGCGATGCTTGCCCGGGTGTGCCGGCAGCGCCACTTCGGGGAAATTCACCGAGGTGAAGGAAGAACCGTTGTCGCTGTACTTGATCAGTTTCTCGCTGACCTCCAGGCCGATGTTCTCCTGCGCCTCCATCGTGCTGCCGCCGATGTGCGGGGTCAGAATGCAGTTGTCGTAGTCCCGCAGGGGTGACATGAATTCCTCGTCGTTGGAGCGGGGTTCCACCGGAAAGACATCGATTGCTGCCCCGGCGAGATGGCCGCTTCCCAGGGCGTTTGCCAGGGCGTCGATATCCACGACGGTGCCGCGCGAGGCATTGATCAGAATGCTGCCCTTCTTCATCCAGCCCAGTTGTTCCGCGCCGATCATATTGGCGGTTTGGCGCGTCTCTGGAACATGCAGGCTGATGACGTCACAGGTCTCCAGGAGTGCCTGCAGGGTGGGAAGCTGCACGGCATTGCCGAGCGGGAGTTTGCTGACGATGTCGTATAGATACACCTTCATGCCCAGTGCTTCGGCGAGTACGCTAAGCTGCGACCCGATGTTTCCGTAGCCGATCAGTCCCAGTTTTTTCCCCCGTGCCTCGAAGGAGCCTGTGGCGACCTTCTGCCAGAGGCCGCGATGTGCCTTGGCATTTTTTTCCGGAATGCCGCGCAGCAGCAGAATGATCTGACCCAGTACCAGTTCGGCCACACTGCGGGTGTTGGAGAACGGCGCATTGAACACGGGAATGCCCCGCTCCAGCGCCGCATTCAGATCTACCTGGTTGGTGCCGATGCAGAAGCAGCCCACTGCCTGCAGTTTTTCCGCCGCCGCGAAGACCTCGCGGGTCAGTTGCGTGCGGGAGCGGATGCCGATGAAATGAACGTCGCGGATTTTCTCGATCAACTGGTCTTCCGGCAGAGAAGTCTTCAGGTACTCGATATTCGTGTAACCGGCCTGATGCAGTGTGTTGACCGCACTCTGGTGAAGCCCTTCGAGAAGCAGAAATTTGATCTTGCTCTTTTCCAGCGATGTCGGGTTCATGGGAATGCAAATTCTCCTGGTGGTAGGGCGGGAAGACAGGGCGCCTATGGTACCATAGGCGCCGCGCTCCGGCGGATGAAAACTCTTTGCAGGCAAGGTGAAAAAAATTCACATCCACCTCATGCGCTGTGCCATTAGAATTCACTCACTCAACCATGGTTGCCTATTTCAATGAACCCAGTGCACGCAGACATTCTTAACAGCCTGAGCGAACTGCTCGGCGCGGACAGAGTCAAGACCGATCCCGATTCACTTACGACCTGGGGCAAGGACTGGACCCGTGCCTATGAGCCGAAACCTGCAGCAATCGTTTTTCCTGGAAGCATTGAAGAAGTGCAGGCCGTCGTTCGCTTTGCCAACGAGCATCAGTGCGCGCTTGTGCCGTCGGGTGGGCGTACAGGCTTAAGCGGTGGTGCGGTTGCCTATCAGGGTGAGATTGTCGTTTCCTTCGATCGCATGAACCGGATTCTGGGTTTTGACCCCGTCGACCGCCAGGTGGTCTGCCAGCCCGGGGTAGTCACTGAAGTGCTGCAGAACTTCGCCGAGGAGCAGCAACTGTTCTACCCGGTGGATTTTGCCTCGTCCGGGTCGAGCCAGATTGGCGGCAACGTCGCCACCAACGCGGGTGGCATCAAGGTGATTCGCTACGGGCTCACCCGCGACTGGGTTGTCGGCATGAAGGTTGTCACCGGCACCGGCGAGCTGCTGGATCTGAACCGGGGGCTAATCAAGAACGCGACCGGTTATGATCTGCGCCACCTGTTCATTGGCTCGGAGGGAACGCTCGGTCTGATAGTGGAAGTGACCCTGAAGCTCGCCACCCCTCCCAGGGATCCCATGGTGCTTGTGCTTGCGGTGGACGCTATGGAATCCGCCATGGACGTATTGCGCAGCTTTCAGGCCCGTCTTCCGTTGACTGCCTTTGAGTTCTTCTCCGAGAAGGCCTTGCGCCATGTGATCGCAGAGAAGGGTTTGCAGCGCCCCTGCGAAACGGTCGGGGAGTTTTATGCGCTGATCGAGTTTGAAAACCTCAGTGAACAAACCCTGGACCAGGCCATGGAGGCGTTTGAATATTGTATGGAACAGGGCTGGGCGCTGGATGGAACCCTGAGCCAGTCGTCTGCCCAGGCACGTGATTTATGGCGTCTGCGGGAAGACATTTCCGAAACGATTTCCCGCTTCACCCCCTACAAAAATGACATTTCTGTGAAAGTGTCCCAGGTGCCGGCATTCCTGCGGGAAGTGGATGCGATTGTGAGCAGCCGCTACCCCGATTTCGAGATCATCTGGTTTGGTCATATTGGCGACGGCAACGTGCATTTGAACATTCTGAAACCCGACGCACTGGACAAGACGCTGTTCTTCAAACAGTGCGCTGAGGTCAGCGTTGAGATCTTTGAATGCGTGGAACGTTTCGGGGGCAGCGTATCCGCCGAGCACGGCGTCGGGCTGCTGAAGAAGCCCTTTCTGCACTACAGTCGCAGTGCCGGGGAAATACTTGCCATGAAGGCAGTGAAACAGCTTTTTGATCCCCGTGGCGTGATGAATCCGGGCAAGATTTTTGATTGATGCCGTCGCGCGCGGTGGTGGTCGCAGCAGAACTGGGAAAAAAATGCAAGTTTCGCGTGATATTGTACGAAAACTATATTCCATCCGTTCTTATATAGGGTTACACTTCGGCGGAATCCCTATGGATTCAAGGGTTGGCAGCAATGTTGGCCATGTATTTAAATTTTTAAGAACAAGAGAGAAATATGTCAGAGCAAGTAGAAGGTACTGTTAAGTGGTTCAATGACGAAAAAGGTTTCGGTTTCATTGAGCAAGAGGGTGGTAAGGACGTATTCGTACACTTCAGTGCGATTAACGGTACCGGAAGAAGAACTCTTCACGAAGGCCAGAAAGTTACGATGGACGTGACTCAAGGTCAAAAAGGCCCGCAAGCAGAGAACGTGACTCCTCTGTAACAAAAAAACGCAGAACGTGAGAACGTTCTGCGTTTTTTACTTTTTGCAGGTCCGGTTCGAGGCCGTGCAGCCTCAACCAGTGGATTGTTTCAGCATTTCGCCAGCGCGTTGGTATCAGGCTTTGTGGTTTCTGATGCCTTCACTTGTCCCCAGAATCAGCAGATCTGCCGGGCGTGCTGCAAAAAGCCCGTTGGTAACAACCCCTGTAATCTGATTGAGCTGCGCTTCCAGCATCACTGCATCCCGGATTTCCATCCCATGGATATCCAGGATATGGTTGCCATTGTCTGTAACAAAGCCCTCCCGGTATACCGGGTCTCCCCCCAGTCTGACAATCTGCCTGGCCACGTGACTGCGTGCCATAGGTATCACTTCGACCGGCAAGGGGAATTTTCCCAGGGTGCCAACATACTTGCTCTGGTCTGCAATGCAGACAAATTCCTTTGCGACTGCCGCGATGATTTTCTCCCGGGTCAGTGCCCCACCGCCGCCCTTGATCAGATGCAACTGCGCGTTGGATTCGTCTGCGCCGTCCACATAGATGGCGACTTCGTTGACGCTGTTCAGGTCAAGCACATCCAGGCCGAGTGCTTGCAGCCGGCGATGAGTCTCCTCTGAACTGGCGACAGTTGCCTGAATCTGGTCCTTGAAAGGCGCAAGGCACTCGATGAAGGCATTGGCGGTGGAACCGGTGCCCACCCCGAGTACCATTCCGGCGTGAAGACGTTCCCTGACGTACTCTGCTGCAGCCGCCGCAACGGCCTTTTTCAATTCGTTCTGATCCATGCTAATTTCCCGGCGTGTTGATCAACAGTGGGCGATTATAGCGGACTTGAAACCCGCAACGCGCAGCTTTCTTCAGGGCCTGGACAAAGGTGGCAGAGAAAATGGACAAGTATGTAAAAGACATCCTTTCGGCCAAAGTGTATGACGTCGCTGTTGAAACCCCGATCGAGGAAGCCTCCGTGCTGTCCCAGCGCCTGCAGAATACCGTTCTGCTCAAGCGTGAAGACATGCAACCGGTACACAGCTTCAAACTGCGTGGCGCCTACAACAAGATGGCGGGCCTGAGCGCCGAGGCCGCGCGCAAGGGGGTGATTGCTGCCTCCGCCGGCAACCATGCCCAAGGGGTTGCAATGGCCGGCAGCCGGCTGGGCATCCACACGGTGATTGTCATGCCCGTCACGACACCGCTGATCAAGATCAATGCCGTCAAGGCGCTTGGCGGTCGGGTCATCCTGCATGGCGATACCTATGACGAGGCCTCGGCGTACGCCAGGACGCTGGTTGCCCAGAAAGGCTATACCTTCGTGCATGCCTTCGATGACCCTGCCGTGATTGCCGGTCAGGGAACCGTAGGCCTTGAGATTGCCCGCCAGCACACTGGCAGACTCGACGCGATCTTTGTGCCGGTCGGTGGTGGTGGCCTGATGGCAGGGATGGCTGCCTACCTGAAATTCATCCGGCCAGAGATCAGGCTGATTGCCGTGGAGCCGGAGGACTCGGCCTGCCTGAAGGCTGCGCTGGAGGCAGGGAAACGGGTCGTACTTCCAGAGGTTGGGCTGTTTGCCGATGGCGTAGCGGTTGCCCAGGTGGGCAATGAGCCTTTTCGTGTGCTGCGCAAGCTGGTGGATGAAGTGGTCACCGTGACGACCGATGAAATCTGTGCGGCGGTGAAAGATGTGTTCGAGGACACCCGGGCGATGTCGGAGCCGGCCGGTGCCGTTGCCATCGCCGGGCTCAAGAAATACGTCAGGGAGCACACACTAACCGGACAAAGCCTGATGGCAGTGGTGACGGGGGCGAACGTTAACTTTGATCGTCTGCGCCATATTTCCGAGCGTACCGAGCTGGGGGAGAACCGGGAAGCTATTCTCGCGGTCACGATCGATGAGAAACCGGGAAGCTTCCGGCGTTTCTCCAAGGCGCTGGGCAAGCGCTACATCACCGAATTCAACTACCGCTACGGGGACCCGGCCAGCGCCAAGATTTTCGTGGGCGTTCGCCTTGCCGATTCGGAAACGGGGCGGGAGAAACTGCTGGAGAGTCTGCGCCGCAAGCGCATTCCTGTGGTGGACATGTCAGACAACGAGGCGGCGAAGCTGCACATCCGCTACATGGTGGGCGGGCGCAATCAGGCGATAGAAAATGAGCGTGTCTACCGTTTCGAGTTCCCCGAGCGCCCGGGGGCCTTCACCAAGTTTCTCGATCTGCTGGGCGGGCGCTGGAACATTTCCATGTTCCACTACCGCAATCACGGTGCGGCCTATGGGCGGGTGCTGTGCGGCATGCAGGTTCCGCCGGAAGAGGTGAAGCAGTTTGAGGCCTTCATGCGGCAGATCGGTTATCGCTGCTGGGATGAGACCGATAACGAGGCCTATCGCGCCTTCCTGGTCCTGCACTGACGCAGTTTAGAACAAACGGTTGTCGGGGTCGTAGTGGCTGGGAATGCGATTGCTGGCCGAATGCATGCCGATGACCACCATGGTCAGACCGGTCCGGAATCTTGACCACAGGGAGCGGTTGGGCTGCTGCGTCTCTTCAATGCACTCTTTCAGGGTTTCTTTCTGGTTCTCGTCCAGTTCGATGCCTTTACACATGGTGGAGACTCCTCATGGCTGGCGTCATGGATTGGCGCAGTTGTGTAGGCGTTCGGGCGGCATGCTAGAATCAGCGCCCGTTTTCCCTACATCAACCTTTGTAACAGAGAAATCCCCATGAGTAAATTTAGCAATGTCACCGTCGTCAAGGCGGCGAACATCTATTTTGATGGCAGCGTGACCAGCCGAACGGTCGAGTTTGGTTCCGGTGAAGTGAAGACACTGGGCATCATGATGCCGGGCGACTACCGCTTTTCTACCGGCAAGAAAGAGATCATGGAGATACTGTCCGGCGATGTCGACGTCAAGCTGCCGGGTGCGGATGCCTGGGAGAATGTGACGGGGGGGCAGAGCTTTGAGGTGCCCGCCAACGCTGCCTTCGATATCAAGGTGAAGAGCGTTACCGATTACTGCTGCTCCTACCTCGACTGAGGTTCCATCGGGCGTCGACAGATCAGTCTGCCGGCGCCTCCTCTGCTTCCTTCTCACATCGCAATGCGCCAATGCGCTGGCCCATCTGCACCGGGTCGCCGGCCGCCAGCAGTGCATCCAGATCGGCCATGCCGGGTCCGAACACGGCAATGACGGTTGAGCCCAGTTTGAAACGGCCCATCTCTTCCCCTTTGCCAATCTGAACCGGGGGAACATGGTCTTCATAGTGCACGTCGGCACGCGATGTGCGTCCGGGGCACACCTGGCCCGCCCACACGGTGTCAACGCTGGCCACGATCATGGCGCCGACCAGTACCAGTGCCATGGGCCCGGTTGCCGTGTCGAACACGCAGACGACCCGTTCGTTGCGGGCAAAGAGTGAATCCACGTTCTCGCTGGTAAGCTGATTGACGGAAAACAGTTTGCCAGGCACATGGATCATGCGGGTCAGGGTGCCTGCCAGGGGCATGTGCACCCGGTGGTAGTCCTTGGGTGACAGGTAGACGGTGCAGAAGCTTCCTTCCTGAAAGGCTTCGGCAAGGCTGGCATCGCCGCCAAGCAGGCTTACCAGGCTGAACTGCCGTCCCTTTGCCTGCAACAGGCTGCCTGCCCGGATATCACCCAACTGGCTGACGACTCCGTCTGCAGGGCTGACGATAGCGTCCTCGGCAAAATCCACGGGGCGGGCGCCGGGCTTGAGGGCCCGTGTAAAGAAGTCGTTGAAACTGGCGAACTGATCCAGGTCCTGGCAAGCAGCCTCGTCCATGTTGACCTGATAGCGGCGCGCGAACCAGCGAATGAAGCGGGTTTTCACCGGGCCCCGGGTGCTGGAGGCGACTCCGCCTGCGATTCGGGAGACCAGATGGTGTGGCAGCAGATGCTGCAGGGCAAGGAACAGGCGGTCGTTCATAGGATGATCTGGATCAGGGCTCGGTCACGTAAAGGACGCACAGCTTAATCAAGGGGCGAAGCAGACACAAGTTGGTGAGCAATGCGTATATAATTGCCGCCTCGGGCTAATGAAATTTACAATTTGTCCGATCTATACAGAAGTAGCACCATTCCAGGAGCGGGCCATGGCCGCTCACGACTCCTTCCTGCGTCTCGCAAGAGCGCACGGAACGGGCATCTGCGCCGGTTCAGCCGGGACAAAGGATACTGAATCATGCTGTTTTTTGTAGGGGTTTTGGTTGTATGCGGTAGTGTAGCCGGTGGCTACATGATGCACGGCGGCATTCTGCTGCTGCTCTGGCAACCCACGGAAATCCTGATTATTGTCGGCGCCGCATTCGGCGCGTTCCTGATTGCCAACAGCATGCATCTGGTGATGGATACGGGCAAGCAGCTTCCCCGGGCAATCTTCGGATCCAACAAAAACTCGGCACTCTATCTGGACCTGCTGGGCCTTCTTTACGATATTTTCAACAAGGCGCGCCGTGAAGGCATGATGGCCGTGGAAGGGGATATCGAATCGCCTGCGGACAGCGGTATCTTCACCCGCTACCCCAAGCTGCTCAAGGATAAGCGCATGGTGGAATTTATCGCCGATAACCTGCGCATCCTGACCACCAGCAACCTCGCCCCCCACGAAATCGAAGCGATGATGGACGTGGAGATCGAGACCCAGATGCACGAGCTGTCCGAACCCTCCCACGCCATTCACCGCATCGCCGACGGTTTGCCGGGCTTCGGTATCGTGGCGGCGGTACTGGGTATTGTGATCACGATGCAGAAACTCGGCGGCCCGCCCGAGGAGTTGGGGCAGAGCGTGGCGGCGGCTCTGGTGGGAACCTTCATGGGTATCTTCCTGGCCTACGGTTTTATCGGCCCCATGAGCACCCGCCTGCAATCGGTTGCCGAAGAAGACATCAAGATGTTTGAATGCGTCAAGGCGGCCATTGTGGCAACGTCCAACGGTCTGCCGCCGCAGATGGCGGTGGAGTTTGCCCGCAAGACGCTGTTCTCGGCCGACCGTCCCAGCTTCTCGGAGCTTGAGACTCACGTGCGCAGTCGCTAAGCGGCCAGCACGATTTCCTGGTTTGACCAACGCTTTCGGATACGCCTGTGGAAAATAGCGAACAGAATGTCATTATCAAGCGCGTCAAGAAGGTCGATGGCGGCGCGCATGGGGGTGCCTGGAAAATCGCGTTCGCTGACTTCGCCCTTGCCCTCATGGCCTTCTTCCTGGTGCTGTGGCTGATCGAGTCCACCACCAACCTCGAAAAAATGGCGATTGCCGGCTATTTCTCTGACCCCACCAATCTAGGAGCCGTCGGCGACGGCGGTACCCCCTATGTGCTCGACCTGCAGGGTAGACCCCTGAACGTCACCAACCAGGGCCTGAACCTGTCACTGGTGCGTCAGGACGAAGACACCCTGGTGGATTCCGAGCAGGAAATGGAAAACCCGGAATTCGTTGAACTGGCAAGGCTGCGCCAGCAGGAAGCGATGGCAAGAGTCCAGGGAGAGATCGAGGCGGAGATCAACCTCAACCAGCAGTTCGAGTGGTTCCGCGACAGCGTCACGTTCGAGGTAACCGAAGAGGGCCTGATGGTGCAGATCATCGATCGCGAGGGCCGCCCCCTGTTCGACAGCGGCCAGTCGCGCCTGCGGCCCTACGCCATGGAAATTCTGTGGGCCATGGGGCGCATCTTCGGCAACGTGCCCAACAAGGTCAGTGTGTTCGGGCATACCGACAGTGCTCAGTTTTCCAGTGAAGATACCTACAGCAACTGGGAGCTGTCCGCAGACCGCGCCAACGCAGCACGACGCGCGCTGGTGGACGGGGGGCTGCATCCCGATCAGATTGCACAGATCATCGGCATGGCCGATTCGGTGCCGCTGGATCCGGACAATCCAGACAGCGCCATGAACCGTCGAATTGTGATCATGGTGCTCAACTCGGTCGCCCAGTCGCGCGTGGATGCCCTGTCCGCTGCCGGGCGTGCCGCTTCCACTCCGGGGCCGGAGGTTGTGCCCTCCACCCCTACCGTGGAAATCTTCTGACGCTGTCCATGGGCGTTCGGGGCAAGGCCGGACGTCTCTCGTTCTAATCGTCCAGCGTGCTGAGCAGAAAGAAATAACTGTTCAGCCGCGCCTCGCTGATCTCCCCCTTGGCGAGTGCTTCCTTGAGTGCGCAGCCCGGCTCCTGCTGATGCTTGCAGTCGCGGAACCGGCACATGCCCTTGTAGGGCGCAAATTCCACGAAGCCGTCAAACACCGTGTCGGCATCCATGTGCCACAGACCGAACTCGCGAATGCCGGGGGAGTCGATCAGATCCCCGCTGCCTGGCATGTGATAGAGCCGCGCAGCCGTGGTGGTGTGGGTGCCCTTGTCCCTTGCGCTGGACAGGTCGCCCACGTCCGCGCTGCCCGGGCTGTTCTGCTCCCCCCGCAGGGCGTTGATCAGGGATGACTTGCCGACACCGGATTGGCCCACAAACACCACCGTCTCGGGGCGCAGCACTTCCCGCAGGGTATCAATGCCATCCCCGCCGCGGCTTGAGACACGCAGTACCGGGTAGCCGATGCCAACGTAGTTTTTCAGCATGGTTTCCAGTGCGGCGTCCCGCTCTGCATCCAGCAAATCGGTCTTGTTGAGAATCAGGAGTGCGCGCAGGCCCAGGGAGTGAATCATGACCAGATAGCGGTCGATGAGATTGGCGAACGCCTGGGGTAGCGGTGCAATGGTGACTGCCACCACCGTGACATTGGCCGCCACGGGCCGCAGATTGGCCTGCTGGTTGGGGCGCGACATGAGCGACTGACGCTCCTGCAGGGCGACGATCACACCGGTGCTATCACTGTCCGCCTGCCAGACAACGCGGTCGCCTGTAGCCAGGGGCGGCAGATTGGTGCGCTGATAGCAACGGAATATCTGACCTTCACTGTCGATGGCAGTGCTCTCGATTTCAAGCTGCTGCCCGTAATGACAAATGACGAGGCCGGTCGCCTCCGGGCCCAGCCCCTCGCCGGAGATTTCTGCCGGGTCCTGTGCGTCGGTTTCCCTGCCACGGCTGGCCTGGCGCCGGTCGATGCGGGTGCGTTGCTGCTGTGTCAGTCGTCGTTTGGCCATCTTTGCTGTCGTGTTTGCTGTGGTAGCGGCCCGGTGGCATCAAGACGCGCAGTGTACAGGAAAAGCGTGTGCGACGGGCGCGCCGCCCGCCCCTGCGCCTCTGCTACAATGAGCGCCAGCGAAACAACCCCTGGCGGGCTCGTCAGGACAGTCGGAGAGAATGTATGACAGACATCAACAAGAAACAGACCCTGATCTGGATCGATCTGGAAATGACCGGGCTGGTACCGGAATCGGATCGTATCATCGAGATCGCCACGCTGGTGACAGACAGCGACCTGAACGTGATTGCGGAGGGGCCGGTGCTGGCTGTGAAACAGTCCGACGCGGTGTTGGCGGGCATGGACGAATGGAATCAGCGCACGCATGGCAACTCGGGGTTGATCGAGCGCGTACGCAACAGCCCGGTGGACGAGGCGGCAGCCGAGGCGCAAACCCTGGCATTCCTGCAACAGTTTGTGGACCCCGGCGCCTCGCCCATGTGCGGCAACAGCATCTGCCAGGACCGCCGTTTTCTGGCGCGCTATATGCCGGCGCTGGAGGACTTTTTCCATTACCGCAATCTGGATGTGAGCACGCTGAAGGAGCTGGCAAAGCGCTGGTCTCCCGAGGTGCTGGACAGTCTGTACAAGCGCGCCACGCATCAGGCCATGGATGACATCAAGGATTCCATCGCGGAGCTGAAGCACTATCGCGAACACTTCATCCGGCAGAAGTAGGCCCTGCGGGCCTTGCGGCGTGTTGTTGCAGGGCCCACTCCACATGCTCCCTTACCAGCGCAGAGGCGTCTGAGCGACGGGCCTTGAGCGCCGTGATCACCTCGGGTGTGCCCGGCCCGTTACCCAGGGCAACGGCGAGATTGCGCAGCCAGCATTCGTAGCCGATACGCCGGATGGCCGAGCCCTCGGTCAGGCGCAGAAACGTCTCCTCATCCCACTGAAACAGTTGCAGCAAAGAGGCCTGATCGAGGCCGTGCCGCGGCGTGAAATCGTCTACACTGGTGAGCCGGGTGAACTTGTTCCAGGGGCAAACGAGCTGGCAATCGTCGCAGCCGAACACCCGGTTGCCCATCAGCGGGCGCAGTTCCTCGGGAATCGCCGTGCGCAGTTCAATCGTGAGGTAAGAAATGCAGCGGCGTGCGTCCAGAATGTTGGGGCCCACGAAGGCATTGGTGGGGCAGGCATCGAGACAGGCACGGCAGGAGCCGCAGTGATCCTCGCCTGCGCTGTCCACCGGCAGTGGCAGATCAGTGAACAGTTCGGCCAGGAAAAACCAGGAACCGGCCTTGCTGTTGATCAGCATGGTGTTCTTGCCGATCCAGCCCATGCCGGATTTCTCCGCCAGAGCTCGCTCCAGCACGGGCGCGCTGTCTACAAAGGCGCGATAACCGAAGGGGCCACTTGCCTCTGTTATCCGGTCTGCCAGTTTCTGCAGCCGTTTGCGAATCAGCTTGTGGTAATCGCGGCCACGCGCGTAGCGGGAAATATAGGCCATGTCGGGAGACTGCAGCTCCGCGAGCGTGTTGCGGCTGCTCTGCGCATAGTCCATGCGCACGCAGATGGCGCGTAGAGTGTCCGGAACCAGCTCCTGTGGACGCAGACGCAGTTCCGCGTGCCGTTCCATGTACAGCATCTCGCCGTGATAGTGCTTGCGCAACCAGTCCTCAAGATAGGGCCGGTAATGCTCCAGGTCGATGTCGGCAATGGTAACCTGCTGAAACCCGAGCTCCGCGCCCCAGGTCTTGATGTCGGTCGCCAGCGCCTGCAGATCGGTGATGTTCATAAGCGTTGTTACAGCGCCCGCAGCAGTTTCGTTGCCGCTTGCAAGGTCGAATCGTCCTTGCAGAAACAGAAACGGATAAGAGTGCTTTCTGGCGCTTTTTCATAGAAGGGAGAGAGCGGGATGGCTGCTACTCCCACTTCCCGGGTCAACCAGTTGGCGAACTCTGCGTCCGGCAGGCGGCTGATGTTGCCGTAGTCCACCAATTGGAAATAGGTGCCGCGCGACGGCGTGAGCTGAAAGCGGGAACCCGTCATGAGTTGCACGAAGGTATCGCGTTTTTCCTGATAAAACAGCGGTAGTTCCCGCGCGTGTTCGGGGCAGTCACGCATGAAGTCGGCAAGGGCGTACTGAATGAAACTGGGGGAGGTGAAGGTGACAAACTGGTGCACCTTGCGGAACTCCGTCGTCAGCGCGGGCGGCGTCACACAATAGGCCAGTTTCCAGCCAGTCGCGTGATAGGTTTTGCCGAAGGAAAACACGGCAAAGCTGCGCTCGCGCAATTCCGGATGACGCAGCACGCTCTCGTGAATGCCGCCGTCGAAGACCATGTGCTCGTATACCTCATCGGACAGCACCAGAATGTCCCGGTCCCGCGTCAGGGTTGCCAGGGTATCCATGTCCTCGCGGCTCATTACGGCCCCGCTTGGGTTGTGCGGGGTGTTGATGATGATCAGGCGAGTGCGCGGACTGAGCCGATCCTTTACCTGACTCCAGTCGATGGAGAAATCGGGAAGTTGCAGGGGAATGTGAACGGTGCGCCCCCCGGCCAGTGTGACCGCCGGTTCGTAGGAGTCATAGGCCGGGTCGAACACGATGACTTCGTCGCCGGGTGCGACGGTGGCCTGTATCGCATCAAACAGCGCTTCCGTTGCCCCGGAGGTCACGGTGACCTCCTGATCCATGTCTGCCGCAAAGCCGTAGTAATCCCGCACCTTGATGGCAATCTGCTGACGCAATTCGGGAATGCCGGTCATCGGTGGATACTGATTGCGACGGTCATTCAGATAATGGCTCACCCGCTCGCGCAGTGGCTGGGGGCAGTCAAAATCCGGGAAGCCCTGGGAGAGGTTGATGGCACCGTACTCCTGTGCCATTCTCGACATCACCGTAAAAATGGTGGTGCCGGTGTTGGGTAGTTTGCTGCGCAAGGAGAGACCTCTTTCGGGTTGTTCGTCGGGTCGCGCGGGTTTTGTGGCGTACCGAACAGACGGAATGGCGTCCGGTGGCCAGTTTACCCGAACGGGGACTCAACTCAAGCAAGCCCTGGGGCTCCGCTTGCAGAGTCCAGTATGTAACGAACGTCTGCCGGCAGAGTCTGATTGGCACACCCACCGGTAATACACACAAGAAAAGTGCAGTGAAGCCTATGAAGAAGAAACTCAGTAAATCCGATCTCGCCCGTTCCGCCTCCGAGGCGGCACCTGTGATCAGCACCGCCAGGCTGGCGCCGAAACCGACTTCGTCCCTGCGTCTGCTCAATCTCGACGATGGTCGTGATGCCATTCTGCATTACTTCGAGAATACCTGGGGGCTGACGGAGAGCCTGTTCTCCGCGCTGACCTGCGAAGAGGCCTATTACCGCCGCCCGTACCACAAGACGCGGCATCCCCTGATTTTCTACTACGCGCACCCGGTGACCTTTTACATCAACAAGTTGCTCGTGGCGGGCCTGATTCAGGAGCCGGTGAACCAGCACTTCGAGGTGTTGTTTGAAACCGGGGTAGACGAGATGAGCTGGGACGATCTGCATGAGGGCGATCAGAGCGTCTGGCCCCCCCTGCAGGAGGTGATCGAGTACCGCGAGACGGTATATCACCTGGTACGCAAACTGATTCAGACTCACCCCGCGTTTGGCAAACCAATCACGGTGGACAGCCCGGGCTGGGCGCTGGTCATGGGCTTCGAGCACGAACGCATCCATCTTGAAACCTCCAGTGTGTTGATGCGTGAGTTGCCCCCGGAATTCCTCAAAACGCCAGAAAACTGGCCCCGGGTACTGCTGCGGAAGGAGCCGCAACCCCATGCACAGCCCGTTGCCGGCGTGCACTATCCTGCAGAAAACCCGATGGTGGCGGTTGCCGCGACAACGGTGAAACTGGGCAAGCCACGCGCCTGGCCGAGTTTCGGCTGGGACAACGAGTACGGGGAAGACAAGCGCCAGACGGCCGCATTCAGGGCCAGCCAGCGGCTGATCAGCAATGGCGAGTTTTACGAGTTTGTTGCCAGCGGAGGCTATCTTGATGATCGTTTCTGGAGTGAACAGGGCCTGGGTTGGCGCCGTTTCCGCAATACCCGTTGGCCGACCTTCTGGGTGCAGGACGGCCCCGTGGGTTCCCACCGCTACCGTCTGCGGACAACCTTCAGCGTGGAAGACATGCAGTGGGATTGGCCTGCTGTCGTGAACCATTATGAGGCCAAAGCTTATTGCGCCTGGCGCAGTGAGCGCGATGGTGTGAAGACGCCCTACCGCCTGCTGCAGGAAAAGGAACACCTGGCTATTCGCGAGCCGGCGCGGCAGCAGGCCACTAACTGGGCACCGGACAGGCCCGAGCTGCTGAATCTCGACCGCGTGATGGTGGATGAGGCCGAGCTGGCCAGTACCTACGAGGTCAACAACAACCTGCATTTCGGCAGTGAAAGCCCGGTGGATCGTTTTGTTCCGAACAGTCTTGGCTTTCAGGATGTGTTCGGCAATGTCTGGCAGTGGTGTGAAGACACCTTCCATCCCCTGCCCGGCTTTCGCATCCATCCCTACTATGTGGACTTCAGCACGCCCTGTTTTGACGACCAGCATCAGATGATTCTGGGTGGATCGTTCATCAGTACGGGGGATGAGGCCAGTATCTGGGCGCGTTTCCACTTCCGTCCCCACTTCTTCCAGCACGCCGGATTCAGGATTGTGCAGAGTGAAGAAACACTGGAGACAGAAAAAGAACGTTATGAGACCGATGCGCTGCTCAATCAGTACATGCTGTTTCATTACGGCAGCGAGCAGGAGAATCGTGATGAGACGATCACTGCCCGTGTCGGACACCCCGCCGTGCAATCCTTTGTCGAGGCGACAGTGGATCTGGTCAATCGCTTTGCCACGGGTCACGACAGGGTGCTTGATCTCGGCTGCGCCGTAGGCGGTGCCAGCTTCGCGCTGAGTCGCACGTTCGCACAGGTGATTGGTCTCGATTACAGTCAGTCCTTTATCGATGCCGCGCAGCGGATGCAGCGGGATGGCAGCAGCGACTATCTGCGCCATGAAAGTGGACGTTACTACACGACCTTGAGTGCTCAGGTGCCCGCGGATGTGGATCGCGCCCGCATTCAGTTTGTGCGCGGTGATGCCGGCGATCTGCATGCTCCGACACTGGCGCCGCGTTTGAAGGAGCTGGATGCCGTGCTGCTGAGCAATCTCCTGTGCCGTCTGCCGGATCCCGAGGCCTGCCTGCGGCAGTTTGTGGAAGACCCGACGCTGTTGAAGTCCGGTGGCGTTCTGGTGCTGGTATCGCCCAATAGCTGGATGCCACAGTACACCCCTGAGCAGCACTACCTCGACGGCGAGACGAGCGAAGCCGCATTGGCCCGCATTGGTTCGATACTGGAAGGTTTCGAGCGTGTTCATGACGGAGACCTGCCCTTTATGATTCGAGAGCATCGCCGCAAGTACGAATACGTGGTCAGTCAGGTCTCTGTGTGGCGCAAGCGTTGACATGCGGGTTTCGCAATGTCCACGAATGGCTGGAGTGCTGGTACTCGCCATGCTGCTGTTGGCATGCGCCGGGGGCACACCTCCAACGGCGAGGACATTTATCTCGCCGATCGTCCTGAGCATGCGTTGCGGAGATGATGCTGCCCTGGTCATCTACGGTGGCGAGGGCAGCGATGCCTTTGTACTTTACCGCCAGCAAATACTCCATTTTTCCCGTGCTGCAGCCGCTTCCGGCGCCCGTTACACGTCGGTTGGCAGTGGCCACGACGAGTGGTGGAACAAGGGCGATAATGCCCTGTTTACACGACAGGGAAAATTCGTTGCTGAATGTGTGCCCGACACCGACACAGATGGGGCCTATCTCGTCAGAGGAAACGAGCCATTCTGGAATCTTGAGCTCAGTCGAACGACACTCCGATACCGTACAATGGAAGGCGATGTTCGGGATGCGAGGCTGGAGTCTGTGCAGATTGATCGCGACGCGCTGGTGCTGTATAGCGATTCTGCGCTGCAGTTATCGATTCAGCCAACACAGTGCAGCGACAGTATGTCCGGTCAGCGCTATTCGCAGAACGTCAGATTGATCGTGAACGGAGAGCGGCGTCCGGGCTGCGGCGGCCCCCTGATCTCTCCGGGTGAAATTCCCCCATAGCCTCCGGAAGATCCGGAGCAACCCTGCAGGAAAAATCGTGTACATGGACCTGGTTGCGGACGAAAGGAACAGGAGAGGCAGGTCATGAAGGTGTTCACCACGCGCTCCATCAGACAGCTCACGATTCTGGGCTTTGTCGTCGTGGCCGCACTGCTGTTGGCGGCGCTGCTGGTCACGGCGCGACAGCTTGACGGTTTGAGTGAGCAGAGTCAGCGCACGGTGGCGTCTGCGACTCGCGCCATGAGCGCGGGCCGGCAGCTCATCGAGCAAAGTATGGCAATGGAGCGCAATGCCCGACAGTTCGCGGTTCTGGGCGATGCCACGCTGCTTCAGCTCTACCGCGATCGCCGCAATGATTTTCTTCAACTTCTGACACAACTGACCTCTTTCGATCTTGGCCCTGACGTCATGACACAGGGCGCTCAGTTGCTGGACAGCGAGCGCAGCGTCTATGAGCGACTGCAGCAGATTCCTGCCGGTGGTTCCAGTACGGTGTCGATTCCGGAGCTGTCCTCACTTGCCTATCGCATTGCGGACGCCATCGAACAATGGATTGTGCAGCAACAGGATGAACTGCGCGCCAGCAGTGAAACCACAAAACAGGCGCTGACGGTACAGGCTTTGCTGCTGGTGGCAACCGCCGCTGCGTTGGTGGTGCTGTTCGTGTGGTTGATCACTCACCCGCTTCGGCAGATCGATCGTGCCATCAACGGGATCGGCAGCGGAGAATACGACCGACCCGTTCGCGTCACGGGACCGGAAGACCTGCGCCAGCTTGGCACGCGACTGGAGTGGTTGCGCAACCGTCTGCGGGAGCTTGAGCAGCAGCGCAGTTCCTTCCTTCGCCACGTTTCCCATGAGTTGAAAACACCGCTTGCCTCGATGCAGGAGGGAGCGGCGTTGCTGAATGAAGGAGTTGTGGGGCCCCTGACGCCCCAGCAGCAGGAAATCAGTGTGATCATTGGCAACAATTGCCAGCGACTGCAGGGATTGATCGAAGATCTGCTGCGACACAATGCGCAGGCTTTTGCCGTCCTGAATGTCATGCCGGAACCGGTGCGACTCGATGCCCTGATTGAAGGCGTGGTGGATGCGCATCGGCTGGCCATCAACAATGACAATCTGCAGGTGGAGATGTCGCTGGAAAAGGTGACCGTCCTGGGAGACCCGGAAAAGCTGCGCGTGATTATCGACAATCTCTTTACCAATGCGGTGAAGTATTCTCCGACCGGCGCCAGCATCAGGATTGTACTGCAGGCCGGCAACAGCGAAGTGGAGTGCAGCATCAGCGACGAAGGGCCGGGAGTGCCGTCCGAGCAACGGGAGAAGATATTTGAAGCCTTCTTCCAGGGGGCTGCTCCAGAGAACAAGGCCTACACCGGAAGCGGTCTGGGGCTGGCCATTGTCAGGGAATATGTGGAGGCGAGCCAGGGCAGGGTCGCCCTGGTAGACACTGCTGCCGGTGCCTGCTTTCGTGTAGTATTGCCCATTGCCTCGACAGCGGCATGAGACAGGGATTGAACAGGAGTTTGTGTGAACAGGATCAAGAACTGGGTATTGGGAATTGGCTTTTCCTTGCTGGCAGCCTGTACAACGAACCCGCTGCTGCGCGAATCTCCACTTTCCCTGAATGCTCTGGAGTTCTATCAGTGGGTGCTGGTCTCAGATGACGTCGGCCGTTCGCGGCTGGAAGCCCATCTGCTGGACGAGGGGACGCAGCAGAATGCGGTGATTGCACTGGTTCAGTTGGCGCTGTTGCGCAGTGTGAATCGCGAAGACAGCACTGTGGAATATCAGGCGCTGGATCTGCTGGGCAGTCTTCAGGATGTGCGCGCAACGGCTTCACGTGAGGCGGGATACCGGGCGTTCGGAGCACTTTGGCGGCAGTACCTGGAGGCGCGTATTGGGGCCAGTGAAAACGACACCCGTATTGCCGAGCTGGAAGCACAACGAAACGCCTTGCGCGAACAGATCGAGGCGCTCACCTCCATTGAGGAACAGCTCAACCGCCGGACAACACCGTGATACCGGGTAACAGCTTCCGACCGAGAAAAGAGGCATGGGAACGCAACGAAGAATTCTGCTGGTTGATGACGATGCCGATCTGCTGCATCTGATCGGAGTGCGCCTGAAGGCCAACGGTTTTGAGGTGCTGGCCGTGAACGATGCGCACAAGGCATTGACGCAATTGTCCGTATTTCGCCCCCATGTGGTGGTGACGGACCTGCGCATGCCGGGCATGGATGGCATGACGCTGTTCGAGAGGATTCAGGAACGCGATCTGCGTCTGCCGGTGATTATGCTCACAGCGCACGGTACCATCCCCGAGGCGGTTGCCGCCACGCAGCAGGGTGTGTTCAGTTATCTGGTCAAGCCCTTCGACGCGCAATTGCTGCTGGCGCATCTTGAGAAGGCATTGCGCCAGAGTGGAGAAAGAGAGACTTCTGGCTCTTCAGGAGAGGACGATGCCTGGCGTAGCGATATCATCAGTTGCAGCCAGGCAATGGAAAACCTGTTGCAGCAGACTCGTGCTGCGGCCGTTACCGATGTCAGCGTGCTGATTCAGAGTGAGACGGGTACGGGCAAGGAGCTCCTGGCCCAGGCGATCCACAAGGCGAGTGCTCGCGCTGAAGAGCCGTTCATGGCACTGAATTGCGCCGCCCTGCCGGAAGCGCTTCTGGAGTCCGAGTTGTTCGGTCACGTGGCCGGGGCGTTTACTGGTGCCAGCAAGGCCCACACGGGGCTGTTTCTCGCGGCGGACGGCGGTACCGTATTTCTGGATGAAATCGGAGACATGCCCCTGTCAGCCCAGGCAAAGCTGCTGCGGGTGCTGGAGCAGCGCGAGGTGCGCGCGGTGGGATCTACCCGTTCTTTTCCGGTAGATGTCCGCATCGTCGCAGCGACGCATCAGAATCTGGCTGAAAAGGTGGCAGATGGCTCTTTCAGAGAGGATCTGTACTACCGGCTGAATGTCATCACGCTTGAAGTGCCTCCCCTGCGTGAGCGCCGCGAGGATATCTCCCTGCTGGCGTCCCACTTTTGCCGCACGCTGTCCCAGCGTCATGGGAAACCCGATCTGCGTTTTGCCCCCGAGGCAATGGAGCTGCTGCTGGCGGCGCCCTGGCCCGGAAATGTCCGGCAACTGCTGAACATCGTTGAACAGTGTATCGTGCTCACCTCTGGCTCGCTGATCTCGCGGGCGCTGGTGGAGCGGGCGCTTCGTTTCAAGCCCGATCGCCTCCTGGGCCTCAATGACGCCAAGGAGCAGTTCGAGCGTGAATATCTGCTGCGCCTGCTCAGCATGACGGAAGGCAATATCGCCCTGGCGGCACGGCTTTCCGAGCGCAACCGCAGTGAGTTCTACAATCTTCTCAAACGCCACGGTCTCGACCCGACCCAGTTCCGCAAGGGGCAGAACTGAGTCTCGCAGGAAACACCGCTGTCGTTAAAACCCAACACCTTGGGCCTTATGAATCAAGGACTTGGAAAACCCCCTCCTTCCCTGTCGGGCCCCCCCGACACGCTGTGGTAGCCTTCTTTTGAAGAAAATATATATCTTGTTGATAACTATAGGTTTTTAAAATTGGTACAGAGCTTGCTCTACTCTGGTAAACGGCCAGCGGAATCCATCGCCGGCCTCAATCTGACCCAAGCCAGATGAAAGGGAGACAAGCATGAAAACGGATCGACTTGCCAACACCACTGTGGCCGCTTTTGAAATGGGAGTGGAGGGTTCCGATGCGCTGCCCCGCCTGCCGCTCAAAACTGCCACAGCCTCACATCCCCGTCTGCAGTCGCGGACAGAACAGCAATTCCTGCTGGATGCGTTTGCAAAACTGTGCCGCAAGCGCGGTCGTCGTAACGACGGTTCCGCCTTTGCGCATCGGAACTGAACTCCCGCCCCCCCCTGACTTTCTTGCAGAAGCCGTCGTAAAGAGCGAACAGCGTGCCCTTGTTCGCTCCACCTTTGACCCCGTCCTCGGGGTCTTTTTTTTCAGAGGGAGATGACATCGGAATTGCCCGGTCCTTTTTGCTATGATGACCCGGCCTGCCTGCGCAGGGCAGTCTGGCTTCATCCTGACAACAAGGAGAGCACCATGACCGAACCCTTCGATTCAATACGTCCCCCGCGCAGCTTCTGGTTGGTGGCCCTTGGCTCTCTGTTGTGGAATCTGATCGGCGTAATGAATTTTGTCTATACCGTGACCTTGAGCCCTGAGACACTGGCAGCCATGCCGGAAGCGGAGCGTATTCTGTATACGGACATTCCCTTTTTTGTGAATGCCTGTTTTGCATTGGCGGTATTTTCCGGGACACTGGCTTCGGTGCTGTTGCTGATGCGGCGAGCGATCTGTGTCAGTGCATTCCTGGTGTCTCTTGCCGCCATCGTGTTGCAGGTCGGATTTGGTCTGTGGCTGACACCGATGTTGGAGGCACAGGGAGCGGCGGCACTTGCACTGCCAGCGCTGATTACGCTGTTTGCAGGTGTTTTCCTCTGGTATTCGCGCCGAATGGCTGCATTGGGCGTCCTGCGTTGATATGAGACAAGAATGAAAACTCGACAGCAAGAAAAGGAGCTGTTTCGTTCCGAGCGTCTGCTTGCCAGGCAACTGGTACCGGATGATCTTCAGGAACTTTTTACGGTATACAGTGATCCGGAAGCCATGGTCTGGGTCGATGATGGACAGCCGATTCCCTATGAGGATGCAGTACGCTGGTTGGCAGTAACCGCTGAGAATTATCGCACGCGCGGTTACGGGATGTCGGCGCTGGTGCTGCAGGACACCGGTACGATAATCGGATTCTGTGGCCTCGTGCATCCGGGTGGGCAGGAAGAGGTCGAGATCAAATACGCATTCAAGCGCGAATACTGGGGCCAGGGTTTTGCCACAGAAACGGTGCGTGCGATGATTGCGTATGGAAGGGCGCAACATGATATGCGCTATATCATGGCAACCACCGCGCCGCAGAACAGCGCCTCCCACGCGGTGTTGCTCAAGGCAGGCTTTCGGCTCGGGGCTCTGCTCGATAATGCAGACGGTTCGAGGACACAGGTATTTGAATGGCACGACGGGACGGAACAATGAATGCAGTAGTTTCTGACAGATATTTCAGGTTTTCTGGCATGAGTGCCGGAGTGATAGCCATGCTGCTATGGGCTGGCACATTGCAGGCAGACGAGGTGCTGATACAGAACGTCGATATCATCAGCATGCAAGAGGGAGAGGCGGCACTGTGGGAAGACGCATCGGTACTGATCCGCGATGGAATTATCGCACAGGTATCACGCGAGCCGCTCATATCGACAAGCCCGGACGCCACTGTCGTGGAAGGTCAGGGCAAGACCCTGTTACCGGGGCTGATCGACATGCACGTGCATATCTGGGATTCACCGGAATTGCTTGCCACGCTGAGCTATGGCGTTACGACCATACGCAATGCCTCGGGTATGCCTTTCCTTCTGGATTACCAGCGGCGCATTAATGATGGGAGCATGGAGGGGCCCCGGTTGTTTACGACCGGGCCGATTCTCAATGGTCAGGGGCCGAATGCCCAGATCAACCATCAGATCGTGAACAATGCGGAGGAAGCCCGTGCTGCCGTGCGCCTGCACCATGAGCAGGGTTACCGGCACCTGAAGGTATACTCGAACCTGTCGCGGGAAGCGTACGAAGCCATTCGCGACGAGGCCCGGTTGCTGGGGATGTCAGTAATGGGGCATACACCGGAAGGCGTTCGCGATCCGGGCATTCCCTTCGACAAACCCTTCAATATTGCTTTCGATGAAATTCTGGACGATGGGTTCGAAACCATCGAGCACATTGAGAGCATTGTCTGGCATGCCCTGGCAGATGACCTGGATGAAGATCGGGTCCGGACTCTGGCAAGGCGTCTGGTGGAGACAGGCAATACCGTTGATCCCACGCTGGTGGCCCATCACAATCTGGTGATGGTGGCGCGCACCCAGGGGGAATTTCTGCAGCGCGACGGTGTTGAATTGATGAACCCGTTTTTGCGTGCCATTGAGCAGCCCAACTATGACGATTGGGCCAGTCGTCCTCCGACAACACGGGCTGACTTCGACGCGTTCTACGGACGTGTGCTGAAAATATTTCTGGAGGAAGGGGTAACGGTCGTCACGGGAACGGATGCCGGCATCTTTACCAATGTCCCTGGTCTCTCCCTTGTGGACGAGCTGGCGCTTTATCTCGAAGCCGGCGTTGGCGCCCATGATGCCCTGCAGGCCGCAACCGTGAATGGCGCCAGGGTGCTGGGTCTTGAAGACAGGGTTGGCAGGGTGCAGCAGGGTTATGAGGCGGATCTGGTGCTGGTGTCGGGGAATCCCCTCGAAGACATCCGGGTGCTGGAGAATCCTTCGGGGCTTTTCGTACGAGGGCGCTGGTACGATGCCGACGCCGTGCAGGAGTTGAGGCAGCGCGGGGCAGAAGGCTCCGTTGAGCGCACCCAGCAGCAGGTATTTGACGCGATGGCGGCACAGGGTACCTCTCTGGAGGGGCTCTGAGTATTGCGTTCAGGGCAGGAAAAATCACAGAGAACAAGGAACAGGCTATGCCAATCATTCGGGTGGAACTGCTGGAAGGCAGATCGAAGGAACAGAAGCGGGAACTGGCGCAGGCCATGAGTCGTGAAATGGTGCGCATCACCGGCGTGAAGGAGTCTTCCATCTTCGTGGTGATCGATGAAGTGAAGAAGGAAAACTGGGCGGTAGGCGGTGAGCTGCTGGCAGACAAATTCCCTGACTGAACCGGGGGTCAGAGCCCCTGCAGAAAGCCGTTGATCTGGCGCGTTAGCGCCGGGTCGTTCGCCGAAAAACTGAGTGCCCGGCGGGCAAAGCCTTCCGCCTCGTTAACCCGTCCCTGCTGTGCCCGCACCGAGGCCAGGCGATACCATAACAGCGCATCACGGGGTGTGATGCGCAGGGCTCTTTCGCACAGTGCAGCGGCGCGTTCCAGATCGCCCTCGGCAATGGCGGCATCTACGCCCGCCAGCAAGGTGGATGACGCTGTCGCCGGCATGGCAGGGGGCGCGGGTTCCGTCGGCGCAGGGTTCACGGTGCTTGGAGAGCGCACAATGGGCGTCTCGTCAGCGGGGCGTGTGTCCCGCACCGGTTCCGGTGTGTTTTCAACGGCGCGTGTGACAGAGCTGCCAGCGTCGGGTCGCGGCGATGCTGCTGGTGTGACCACAGTCCCTGTGCCACGATCCTCTACCGGCGCCGGAACCCCTCTTCCCGAATAGGTCGCACAGGCGCTCAGCAGGCTCAGGGAAAGCACCAAACACACGCGTTCAATCATCGACCCAATCTCCTGACCCGGTCCAGCAGGGATTCAAAAAACGATTCACTTTCTTCACAGCTCACGGTGTCCGTGGGCAATTGTCCTGCCCGGAACGGCAATGACAGTGTCTGGCTGCATTGGCGCTGATCGGCCCGGGTGACGGCTTTGGCCGCCACTTTCTGCCACACGATGTTCTGCGGTGGCAGGGTGAGCCGGGGCTGGATATTCAGCTTTGCCATCAGTTCGCTCCACACCTGCAGGGCGCCGGTGGCGCCAGTCAGGCCGGTGTCGCGGTTGTCATCGTAGCCCAGCCAGACCACGCCCACCAGATTGTCGCCATACCCTGCAAACCAACTGTCGCGCAGGTCGTTCGTGGTGCCGGTCTTGCCGGCCAGTGGCAGATTGCGATCAAGGCGGTTGGCTACGGTCTTGGCCGTACCACGGGTGAATACCCCCTGCATGGCGTATTCCAGCAGGTACATGGCCCCGGGGTCGCTGACCTGAACAGTCTCGATGCCGTAGCGCTCCAGACGCTCTCCCTGGCCGGTGGTGACCGCCTCCACGGAGCGCAACGGTGAACGGAAGCCATTGGCCGCCAGTGTCTGATACATCTGCGCGACTTCGATGGGGGCCATGTCGACTGCGCCCAGCAGCAAAGAAGGGTAATGTGGCACCTCGCGCGCAAAACCGAGGCGTTGCAGCATGTCGGCTGCGCGCTCCACGCCCAACTGCATGCCAAGATCCACGGTGGCCAGGTTCATGGAGCGTTCCAGCGCGTCGAACAGGTAGACATCGTCATGGCGCTCATCATCGTAGTTTCGGGGCGACCATTCCTGCCCACCGTCCAGGGCGATGGTCACCGGGCGGTCGGAGAGTACGGATGCCAGGTTGTAGTTGCCGGATTCCAGAGCGGCGAGATAGACCGCAGGCTTTGCCAGTGAGCCGATGGGGCGGCGGGCATCGAGCGCCCGGTTGAAGCCGGCATAGCCCCGCTGACGCCCACCCGCAAGGCCAAGGACCTCGCCGGTGATGGGATCGCTGATGACCACCGCAGCTTCAAGGTGCCCGTTATCCCCACTTGCTGCTGCCCGCTCGACGCGTTTGACGGCATCTTCCAGCGTGGCATCCAGGGTCTCCTGCACCCGTAGATCAAGGGTGGTGAAGATACGCAGGCCTTCGTTTTGCAGGGCATTGCTGTCGTAGTCACGTGCCAGGTCCTGGCGAACCAGCGCCATGAAGGCCGGGTAGGCCTTGCCACGGCTGGGAGCGCTGGCGGTCACGCGCAGGTTTTCGGCGCTGGCCTGGCTGTATTGCTCCGGGGTGATGTAGCCCTGGTCGCGCATGCGGGCCAGGACGACATTGCGTCGCTCGGTCGCCCGTTCCGGATAGCGGCGCGGGTTGTAGTAGGAGGCACCACGGGGCAGTCCGGCCAGGGTGGCCAGTTCTCCCAGTGACAGCTCCTCCAGCGGTCTTGAGAAATAGTATTCCGCGGCAAGAGCGAAACCGTGAATGGCGCGGTTGCCCTGTTGCCCGAGGAAGACCTCGTTGAGGTAGGCCACCAGAATCTCGTCCTTGCTGAAATGGAAATCCAGCGCCAGCGCCATCAGCGCTTCCTCGATTTTGCGCCGCAGGGTCTGCTCACGTGTGAGGTAGAGGTTCTTGATGAGTTGCTGGGTCAGGGTGCTGCCGCCCTGCACGATCTCCCCGGCGCGCAGATTGGCAACGAGTGCGCGGCCAATACCGACCGGGTCTACACCGAAATGGCTGAAGAAGCGCTGGTCCTCCACGGCAATCACGGCGTCGATCAGCGCCTGGGGCACCTCGCTGCGACGCAGGGGCAGGCGGTCTTCTCCCGTGCTGGGATTGATCTGGGCAATCTCGGCGGGCTCCAGGCGTACCAGCGCCAGAGAACCGGTGTTCTGGTCTCCCCACAGTTCCCGTACACGATCGCCGTCGAACTCGACGTTGAGGTACAGGCTGGGTTCGTGCCCGTCCCAGAACTCGAAGCCCCGTGTCCACAGGCGGATACGTGAGGGCAGTGTCTGGTATTCCCCCGGGCCGTTCACTTCCTGGCCGGCGCGATAACCCAATGCCTGCAGCGTGTCGATCAATGTCTGGCGATTGACCGGAGCGCCTGCATAGAGCTCCAGCGGCCGTGCATAAAGCCGTGCAGGCAATGCCCATTGCAGTGCCTGAAAGTCACGTCGCACCTCGTGGTCGATCCAGATGCACCACACGGCAATCGCGAGCATCAGGGCGAGCACAAGACGTTTCAGCAAGGGCCACCATCGACGCCCGGGAGTGGGTTCCCGGGTGTCAGTATGGGGGTCGGAAGGAGTGGCTTCGGGTTTACTTTTTTGCATAGGGCGGCATTATGGCATTGCCAGCCGGGGCTCTGCCATGTGTGGGGCATAGGGCATGCACGGGGATTGATGAATGTCGCAAATTTCACCTACGCCGGAAACAGAAAAGCCCTTTGCACGGCGTGCCTGGCCGGATTTCGTGGCGCTGGGCATCGGTCTGGCCGTGGCCTATGGCCTGCGCTGGGAGACCCGCGACCTGGTGTGGAGCCTGTGGCTATGCAGCCTGAGTGTGGGCTTTGCGACGCTGTTTGCCGGCATCGCGGGCATGCTGCGCTCAGAGGGTCGCATGGCGGTGATGCCCAGGGGCGCACTGCTGGGCGGCTCCCTGTTCTACGTGGTGTTTTTCAGTGTGCATTTCGGAGCCTTCCACGCGGGGCATTCCGTTTTCCTGCAACAGTTCTTTCCTCTGGAGGGCGTGCCGGAGGACGGCTTTGGCGAGGCCTTCATGAACCCTGTCCTGCTCTGGGCACACGCCATTCGCGACCTGATGCCTGCCTACGGGGTGTTTCTGATTCCGGCGCTGATCTCGGAGCGTGAGCAACTGCGCGATGCCTTTGGCAGTGCCCGTGGTCCTCGCGGCGTCGGCGGCATCATGTTCCGCCCCTATGCCAATGTCATCCGCATGCATCTGCTGATTTTCTTCTTTGCCTTTGCCGAGGCGATCAGTCTTGACTCCTTTCTGGTGTATGCCGTGGTTTATACTGTCTACTTTTTTCCCTGGCGTTATCTGAAGAATCTGCGGAGACAAACCGATGGCATGGATCGTGACTAAATACCTGCTCACGGCAGCAGTGGTGGTGCTGGTGTCGGAGCTGGCCAAGCGCAGTGACAGGCTTGGCGGCTTGATCGCTGCCCTGCCGATGGTGACTGTGCTGGCCCTGATCTGGCTCTACCTGGAAAATCAGCCGCAGGCGAAAATTGCCAACCATGCCTGGTATACCTTCTGGTATGTGATTCCTACCCTGCCCATGTTCCTCGCGTTCCCTGCACTCCTGCCCCGGCTGGGTTTCTGGCTCACCCTGGTGGCCTGTGTAATCCTGACCATTGTCTGCTTTGCCGGATTTGCGGCCCTGGTGCGCCGTTTCGGCATCGAGCTGCTGTAGGGCGTTCCGTAGGCCCGACAGGCGGCATCGGAACCGGAAGGCTTGACGGTTTTGTTCTAGCCAAATACTGTATGCATAAACAGTATTTGGCGGTCTGCTATGCCTTCTCTCCCTCCCTATGCCGAGCTGCACTGCGTCAGCCATTTCACCTTCCTGCAGGGCGCCTCCTCGCCCGAGGAGCTGGTAGCCCGGGCCTGTGAGCTGGGCTATGAGGCCTTGGCGATCACCGATGAATGCTCGCTCAGTGGCGTGGTGCGGGCGCATGTGGCGGCACGTAGCACAAGGCTGAAGTTGCTGATCGGCAGCCGGTTTGTGCTGCAGGATGGCCTGGCCTTTCTTCTGCTGGCGCGCAATCGCCGTGGCTACGGGCAGTTATCCCATCTCATTACTCAGGGGCGGCGGGCGGCCCGCAAGGGCCAGTACCTTATCGATAGAAGCCTGGTGGAACAGCAGTGTCTCGACGAATGCCTTGGCCTGTGGCTGCCCCCCGAACAGGAGGCGCCGGAAGAGCCCTTGCAGTGGCTGCAGCAGCAGTTGCCGGGGCGCGTCTGGATAGCGGTGGAACTCCTGCTGCGCGGAGATGACCGACGCAGACTGGAGTCCCTGCAGGCCCTGGGGGCACGCCTGGGAATTCCCCTGACAGCCAGTGGCGCAGTATGCATGCACGAACCCTTGCGGCAGAGGCTGCTGGACACGCTGACGGCCATTCGCCTGGGAACGACACTCGCCCGTCTGGGGAAGGCTGCGGCCGCGAACCGGGAGCAGTGCCTGCGCAGCCGCGAGCGTCTTGCCAAACTCTACCCAGCCCCCCTGATGGAGGAGTCGGCCCGCATAGCCTCGCTGTGCCATTTTTCCCTGGACGAGCTGCGGTATGAATACCCTCATGAGCTGGTGCCCTCCGGGCATAGCGCAAGCAGTTGGCTGCGAACCCTGACACAGCAGGGTATGTCGGCGCGCTGGCCCGGGGGGGTGCCAGAGAAGGTGCAGGTGCAGGTGGAGAAGGAGCTGATCCTGATCGCCGAGCTGCAGTACGAGCACTTCTTTCTCACCGTGCATGATCTGGTGGTGTTTGCCCGCAGCCGGGGCATTCTCTGTCAGGGGCGGGGCTCGGCGGCGAATTCGGCGGTGTGCTATTGCCTGGGGGTGACGGCGGTGGACCCTGGCAGCATGGAGCTGTTGTTCGAGCGTTTCCTGTCGAAGGAACGCAACGAGCCGCCAGACATCGATGTGGACTTCGAGCATGAGCGCCGCGAAGAGGTCATTCAGTACGTGTACAGCAAATACGGGCGTCATCGTGCAGCCCTGGCTGCCACCGTGATCTGCTACCGCGCGCGCAGTGCCATTCGTGATGTGGCCGCTGCACTGGGCATTTCCCTGCAGGCTCTGAGTGCCGCAAGCCGAAGAGCAAGGCGCTACGCAAACATGCCCGAAGCGCCCTTCGAGGCAGGCGCAGAAGTGTCGCCTGCGACCCTGCAACATTTCATGGCTCTGGTCAGAACCCTGATCGGTTTTCCCCGGCACCTGTCCCAGCACGTCGGGGGTTTCGTGATCAGCCAGGGTCCCCTCTCCGAACTGGTGCCGGTAGAGAATGCGGCAATGGCGGACAGAACGGTGATCCAGTGGGAGAAGGATGATCTGGAGGCGCTCGGTTTGTTGAAGGTCGACGTACTGGCGCTGGGCATGTTGAGTGCCATTCGCAAGGCGTTGGCACTGGTCAATGCCTCGCCCTGGCGCAGGCAGGCACCCCCCCTGGCGCTGCATGAGATTTTCGGGGATGACGAGAAAGTCTATGACATGATCTGCGCCGCGGACACGGTGGGTCTGTTCCAGATTGAGTCGCGTGCCCAGATGAGCATGCTGCCAAGGCTGCGGCCGCGTCACTATTATGATCTGGTGATTCAGATCGCGATTGTGCGTCCTGGCCCGATTCAGGGTGACATGGTGCATCCCTATCTCGCGCGACGTCAGGATCCGAACCTGGTGGACTATCCCAGCCCGGCTGTCGAGGGCGTGCTGAAGCGGACGCTGGGCGTGCCGATCTTTCAGGAGCAGGTGATGCAGATTGCCATCGTGGCTGCTGGCTTTACCGGGGGAGAGGCCGACCAGCTACGACGCGCGATGGCGGCCTGGAAGAAAAAGGGCGGTCTGGAACCCTTTCGGGACAAACTCATCAAGGGCATGCTAGAGCGAGGCTATTCGGAGCAGTTTGCCCTGCAGATCTACAATCAGATCAAGGGGTTTGCCGATTACGGTTTTCCGGAATCCCACTCTGCCAGTTTTGCCCTGCTGGCGTATGTATCGGCCTGGCTGAAGTATTATCACCCGGCTGCCTTTACTTGTGCTCTGCTGAACAGCCAGCCGATGGGGTTTTACGGTCCTTCACAACTGGTACAGGATGTCCGGCGGCACGGCGTGGAGGTGTTGCCGGTGGACGTCAACCGCAGTGACTGGGATTGTACGCTGGTGTATTCCGATGTTCCGGGCAGTGCGCCGCGCCTGCGTCTGGGTCTGCGTCTGGTCAAGGGTCTTTCCGAAGCCGGGGCGATGCAACTGTGCGCCGCCCGGCGAGCCGGAGATTTCGCTACTGTGCAGGCGCTCATTATGCGCAGTGGTATCCACGAGCGTGACAGGGAGAGTCTGGCGGCAGCCGATGCTCTGCGCAGCCTTTCCCATGATCGTCATCAGGCCTTCTGGGCGGTGGCCGGGTATGAGGCTCCCCTGCCCCTGTGCGCCGGTGCTGCGGATTGGCCCGATCCTGTTTCGACGCCAGTGCTGTTGCCGAAACCTTCGGAGGGGCAGGACATCATGGCCGACTACAACAGCGTCGGTCTGAGTCTGCGCCGACACCCGCTGGCGCTGTTCAGGGAGCATCTGCATGCGCATCAGGTGTGTGCTGCCACGGTGCTTTCGGAGCTGGACAATGGCAGGCGGGTCAAGGTTGCGGGCATTGTCACGGCGCGTCAGCGTCCTCAAACCGCGTCGGGTGTCACCTTCATGACGCTGGAAGACGAGAGTGGTTTTCTGAACGTGATCGTGTGGCCTGCGGTGGCAGAGGCTCACGAGAGTGCTGTCTACGAGGCTCGTCTGCTGGGGGTGGCCGGACACGTGCAGACCGGGGACGGAGTCACGCATGTCATTGCCAGCAATCTGACAGATCTTAGCCACTGGCTGGCAGACATGGCCTTGCCTTCGCGGGATTTTTGTTGATTCTGATAAGGAAAAACCGTGTCAGTCAAAGATGCCGTGCAGGAACCACTTCTGTGTATTCTGTGATTCCCGTTCATGGTATATCCACAGGCGCATGCCGTGACGGTTGCGTGCCACGTAGTAATCCCGGCGAATCTCGTTTTGGGTCCACCATTGGGTTTCCACCCGCTCGGGGCCACTGAGAAGATGCAGGCTGCCCTGGTAATACAGTCTGCCCTCTTCCAGCAGCAGCGCCACAGGCTGAGGCAGCAGCCAGCAGGGGCGTGATGCTCCGGGTTTGTTCAAGGCCTGGGTATTGGCCAGCCGGGGAGCTTTTCGGTCTTCACCAAATGCAAGGTCTTCGGCGGCCTGTTCCGGGCAGTGGGAATTGCGGCAGTGAATGCTGCGCACGGCGGGATTGCCGAGCCGTGCCTGCAATTGTTCCAGCAGAGGCAGAATGTCGCTTTCCCGTTCCGGATTCTGCAAGGCTTCCTGGATGCCTGCCAGAGAAGTCATGTGAGGCTGGAAGGGGCTGAACTCATGCACCTTAAGAGTCATGCCTGTGACCGGGGCCTGCAGCGCCAGGCTGTCCAGGCGGTTTTTCAGCAACAGGGACAGATGCACAGGATCGCGGCTGGGCCGACGCATATCAAGATGAAGCCCGGTCGGCTGTTGTCGTTCGTGGTGGAGCACAAGATGCAGATGTGCGGCGGCCAGTTCATGCTGGTGCAGAAACTTGCAGAGTTGCTGCAATAACTGTTCGATGCAGGGCTGCAGGGCCTGGGTGTTTTCCACGGCATATCCCGAATCCACATGACTGCTGAAATGGGGGGGCTTTTTGCAGGGGAGTACCGGCATGGCGACATTGCCCAGGCAGCGGTCGAGATACAGAAGAAAGTCGCGACCGAAGCGTCGGCCAATTTCATGAGAAGGAAGGCGCCAGATGTCTCGCAGATAGCGAAGGCCGGCACGGTGAAATTTGCGCAACTGTTTTTCCTGCAGCGGCAGGCAATGCAGTGGCAGGGGGCCGAGGGCATTGCGCAGCTCGTCCCGGTGGCGTATCGCAAGTCCGCAGGCGGCACTGCTTAGCAGAAGGCTTGCCGCAGGTGTCGGGCTGACGGCTTCCTGAATGTCTGTCGGCAGGCCCCATGCCTGCAGCAGAGGAATAACAATGGCATGGAGGCGCCGACGGATCTGCCGGATACCACCAAAATAGCGCAGTGTGCTGCCAACCTCGAAGACCAGTTGGCCTGCGCCCTGGATGCTGACGACGGGGCTTAAACAGTCCAGCGCCTGTGCCAGTGTCTGCAGGCGTTCGCGCGGCACGGTGCCTAGTGTGTCCGTGCTCAGTTGTGGCAGACACAGGGCATACCACAGCGTGCCGCGTCTGCGAGAGGGTGCAACGGTGTTCCTGCGCTGCGGCGAGAGGGAACTGTGCACGACGCGCAGGGAACGCTGTGGCAACGGGCGTTGAAAGAGCGGACTCTTCATGCACACCTCCTGTTCATGGCCATTGCCTTGGCAACAGTAGCCGCGCTTGCTGGTGACTTCCCCGTGCCTTGAGCACGGTCACTGCCAGCATGTCTTCCTCTGCGTGTGCACTCAGCCGCAATACGGAGGCGGAGTGGGCAATATTGCGCTGATGGAAAAGAATGCCGAGTGTCTGCCCCGTGACGGCCGCAAGCTGCAGGCGACGAAGATGCTTGCCGTTCAGGCGCGCAGGCCAGCCCAGAACCAGGCTGCTGGCCGGGTTCTGCAGGGCTTTTTCCATGCTCCACAGCAGATTCTGTGCTGTGGGTGTGACGATGATCATCCGGGCGATATCCACCCCTGCTGCTGCCAGTGCCGGGGCATAGGGAATGCAGGGCGGAGCAATCCACAGCGCCGGGAGCCCTTCCTGGCTGATGCGTCGCAATAGCGGCAGAACCAGTTGCAGTTCACCATTGCCCCATAGCGGCGTCATGATTTCCACCAGGGCATTGGCGGGCCAGCCCCCCCAGGGCAGGCTGGCATCCAGTGCGGCATAGCCGGTGGCAAGGCCGGGAGAGTGGGCGTCGGGATTTGACGCGCGCAAGGCGTGCTCACTGCCACGCCACAGTTCTGTCTGGCGCAGCAGGGTCTGCAGGGATGTCGGGGGATGGGCAGGCATAATACTGTATATATTAACAGTATTATGCCTGCCCACAAGCCTGTAAGAGGGCTGAATAAAAGCGGTCTTTGCGTTGTTTTGTGATGAACGTCCGGGTGGCAAAAATTCTTTTGCCTTCTCTCAGGACAGGATATTGTCAAAGAAATATTATTGGTTTAATCTTCATAGCCTTAGGTGAACAAGCTGACCAGGCTTGTTAGATAATAAGCACAATCGACTGGAACACCGGGTAATTAATGAATAAAAAACCAGACATGCTCATGGTAGTGGTGGTTCTATTCGCACTGGGCGTCCTCGCCAGTGGCGTGGCTCAAAGCGGTTTGCTCTGAGCTTATTCGTCTGAGCGCGGTACGCGTACAGACGTAGCGTCAACAAACCCTCTTTCTTGCTATATCGGCCTTGCCCGATAGGTTCTCCGGTCGCTCTCGATTTTATCCATCTGCACATCCCAGGCCTGATTTTCCAGGTGCTCGACCCGCTGACATTCGTGCGCCAGACCAATCAGCCGTGGACTGCGGCGTCCTGAGCGCTGGCGAAACGCAAAGCTGCGGTCGTAGAAACCCTTCCCCATACCCAGGCGGTTGCCTCGTGGATCAAAACCGACCAGGGGAATAAACACCAGATCCAGCGTCCGGGCCGAGATGGCCTTTGCCCGTCGCGGCGAGGGCTCCAGCATGCCCCAGCGATGAGGAAACAGCGGTTCTCCCTCTCGATAGCGCAGGAACAGAAGGCGATCCGGGCGGAAAGGGTGCAGGCAGGGCAGATAGCAATGTTTGCCGCGTGCCAGGGCGTCGGCCAGCAGCAGGCCCGGGTCTATTTCGCCATCGCCAGCGAGATAGAAGGCAATGCGCCTGGCGCGCAGATAGTCACGCTGGCTGCTGATGCGGTGATAGAGGCGATTGGCTGCAAGGGTCTGTTGTCGTGGCGTCAGGGCGCGACGAGCGGTTCGCAGGGCTTTACGTAGGGATGCGCGCGTGGGCTGGGTCATGGCGTGGGTTGGGCCGGGGATTGGAAGTTACCCGGAGCACCGCTATCAAAACAGTCCTGAACCCTATGGTCCAGGTGGTGCCTCCAGCGACACATAAGGCTTTCCGTCAGGCGGACATGCACAACAGCATCTGCGAGGAGGCTCCGGTTTTACAGATATCGGCTCAAGAACATTTTTGATTGGCTAATGCTCAAGGCAACTCGATACCGAGTATATACAAGTTGCACAGGGCTATCGAGCGAGAGCAGGAAAGTTTTTTGTTTCAATACGCTCAGGTTATTTCAATCTGCCGATTGATCTGCAGGCTGCGATCGATCTTCTCTTCCAGAAATTTCAGCTTCTGCAGGGTCTGATGTCGGCTTTCGTTGAGCTGGTGGCTCTTGCTCAGCATGTCGTGAGTGATGTTCAGAGCGGCCATGACCGAGATTTTCTCCATGCCGTGGATATTCCCTCGGGACTTGATCTTGCGCATGTTCTCGTCGAGATAGCGGGCGGATTTGAGCAGCGCTTCCTGCTCGGAGGGGGGGCAACTTACCTGGTATTCCTTGTCCAGGATTTTGACAACCACTGTCCCGGGGACGTTTTCTTCTAGGCTCATGCGTCTTCTCTTAGCTCAGGCGGTGGGGAGGCAGTGCTTGGCCTTCAGCCCGACTGGGACTGATCCATGGACTTGAGACGGTTCAGCACGGACTCAAGGCGACTCTTGGCGAGTTTGTTGTTTTCGAGCAGTTGCTGGCGTTCGGATTGCCAGTTATGCTCATTCGCACGCAAAAGCTGATTTTCACGTTTCATCGTCGCACACAGCTCGATGAGCGCATCAATCTTTTGATCCAGCGTGGTAAATTTATCGTCTGTCATGAGGATGGTCGCCGTATGCACTGTCGTGGATGCGGTATACAGAACCCACTGGTAAATTCCCCGTTACTATAGAGGCGAGACCCAGGCCGGTCAATCGCCCCTGAAGGAAATGTCTAACGATGACGACCCTGTACAAAGAAGCCGCGCGCAGACGCAAGGAACTGATGCAGCACATGGAGCCCAACAGCATTGCGCTGTTGTGTGCCGCCCCCCTGGCGACCCGTAGCAATGACACCGAGTACCCTTATCGCCAGAACAGCGATTTCTACTATCTGACGGGTTTTGTCGAGCATGATGCCGTGCTGGCGCTGATCCCCGGGCGCAAGCAGGGGGAGGTGGTGCTGTTCTGTCAGGAGAAGGACAAGACCCGCGAGTTATGGACCGGCATTCTGATGGGACCGGAACAAGCGATCAAGCAACTTGGCGTGGACGACGCCTTTCCGATAGGCGACATTGATGACATCCTGCCCGGACTCATCGAGGGGCGTGACCGCGTCTACTACTCCATGGGCAAGGAGCCGAAGTTTGATCAGCGCGTCATGGACTGGGTCAAGATCGTGCGTGGCAAGGCCCGGCATGCGCATCCGCCAGGGGAGTTTCTGGTGCTGGATCATCTGCTCAACGAGATGCGGCTGATCAAGAGTCCGATGGAAATCAAACTGATGGAGAAGGCCGGCGCAATCTCTGCCGAAGCTCACAAGCGTGCTATGGCAGTGTGTCGTCCCGGTCTGTATGAATACCATCTTGAGGCTGAGCTGCTGCACGAGTTTGTACGCTCCGGCAGCCGCGCTCCCGCCTATAACAATATTGTCGCGGCAGGAAAGAATGCCTGCATTCTGCACTATATCGAGAACAATGCGCAGATTGCCGACGGCGACCTGATCCTGATCGATGCCGGCTGCGAGTTTGATTACTATGCGGCAGACATTACCCGCACCTTCCCGGCCAATGGCAAGTTCAGCAAGGAGCAGAAGGCACTCTACGAGATCTGCCTGCAGGCGCAACTGGAGGCCATTGAAGCGATCAAACCGGGGGCGCCCTGGGATGCACCTCACAATGCCACTGTCCGAGTCATCACGACAGGTCTGGTCAAACTTGGTCTGCTCAAGGGTGACGTGAAGAAGCTGATCAAGAGCGAAGCCTACAAGGATTTTTACATGCATCGTGCCGGGCATTGGCTGGGCATTGATGTACACGATGTGGGCGATTACAAGATAGATGACAAGTGGCGCCTTATGGAGCCTGGCATGGTCACGACCGTCGAGCCGGGAATTTACGTTTCTCCCGACAACAGGAAGGTGGACAAGAAGTGGCGTGGCATCGGCATCCGCATTGAGGACGATGTGCTGGTGACGCGCACCGGGTACCGCATTCTCAGTCAGGGCGTCCCGAAAACCGTTGAGGAAATTGAAGCCTTCATGGCGCAGGCACGGGCGAAGGCGGTTGCCTGACTCCGGTCCGGGCTGATTACAGGACAGGGTACGAGTGCGAGTGACAGAAATCCAGACAGACTATGATCTTGTCGTCATCGGCGGTGGACTGGTGGGTGCCAGCTTTGCCTGCATGGCCGCCCAGGCCATGGCAAAAGCCATGAGCAGGGAAAGTCCCCGCATTCTGGTGACGGAAGCCATTGCTTCCCTGCAGTCCTCCACGAGTTTTGACGCCCGTTCCACGGCACTCTCCTTCGGCAGTCAGCAGATCTATCGCGGACTGGGCCTGTGGGATGCGCTGGCACAGAATGCCACGCCCATTACGAAGATCCATGTGTCGGATCGCGGCCATTTCGGCGCAGTGCGCATGGACAGCGAGGAGCTGGGGGTTGAGGCGCTGGGACAGGTTGTTGAAAACCAGCATCTCGGTGTGGTGCTCACGGGCGCACTGGAGCAGGCTCCGGCAATCGATTATCTGTGCCCCGCCAGCATCACGGCCCTGACGCCGGCCCCACAGGGGATGCAGGTTGAAGTGTCCATGCCGGACGGCTGCACGTCCCGGGTGCGTGCCGGGCTTGTGGTGCTGGCGGATGGTGGCAAGTCACCGCTCACGGCAGCGCTTGGCATTGCTTCGCAGGTGACGCGTTATGAGCAGAGTGCGGTGATTGCCAATGTGGCCTTCAGCGATGCCCATCGCTGGGTTGCCTACGAACGCTTTACCGATACCGGGCCGCTGGCGGTGCTGCCGCTGTCCTCGGCACAGGGAGAAGGACGCGGTGCGCTGGTCTGGACGGTGCCGACGCACGATGCCGAGGCGATGCTGTCCATGTCGGACGATGAATTCCTGGCAGGGTTGCAGCAGCGTTTTGGCTATCGCCTGGGGACTTTCACCCGGGTGGGATCACGGGCGGTCTACCCGCTGAGCCTGAGCACTGCCTCTGAACAGGTACGCCCCGGACTGGTGTTGTTGGGCAATGTCGCGCACACGCTGCACCCGGTTGCCGGACAGGGCCTGAATCTGGCGCTGCGGGATGCCGAGGCGCTGGCACGGGTCCTGCGCGAGGCGATGGCGGCTGGACAGGCCCCGGGTGCGATGGCGGTGCTGCAGCAGTATGTGCAGTGTCAGCAGCGTGACCAGTCAGCGACCATTCACTTCAGCCATTACATGACCCGGCTCTTCTCCAGCACGCATCCGGCTTTGGTGTGGGCGAGAAAATTCGGGCTGTTTTCCATTGATCTCATTCCCCCGTTCAAGCGAGAGTTCGCCCGCCAGGCCATGGGTCTCGCCGATCGCATGGCCCGTCGCGCCTGAAACGGCGGGAGTCCGGGTGTCTAAGGCAGGGCCGCTACTGCCTGGCGGAGGGTTTCAATGCGGGCTCGGTTCACCCCCAGGTCGCTATGACCGAGGCGTGAGGCGGAACGCACCTGCACCAGCCCGGCCTCCTGCTCCAGAAACTCTACATCGTCCACAAAACCCATCAGGCGCGAGGTGAACTCTGCATAGAGATAATCGTCTTCCTCGCGAATTATTCTGGCGCCGGGCATTTGTGGCAGCACCTGACGAATCTGCGCCAGCGTTCCCCGAATCGGGTCGATACGATGGCTGTCGCGCTGTTCGGCAGTGGACACACAATTGGGGGAGTCCGGGCAGGTGCCAAGCTGGCCGTCGTGGACGCCGAGATTGGCGGGGCGCTCACCGGCGCAGCCCAGCAGGCTTAACAGTCCGACCATGGCAAGGCTCCTGTGCATGGCTTAGCGCACCGACATTCCCAGCGTCTCGGCGATCATCGCGGGTTTCTCCTGCCCCTCGATTTCCACTACGGCGCGGTGCTTGATCAGGTAATGGCCCGGGGATTTCTCCACGACACCCAGCAGGGTGTAGCGGGCACGAATGCGGGCACCGGCTTTGACCGGGTTCAGAAAACGCACGGTATCCAGGCCGTAGTTGATGACCATCCGGCAGTCGCGAATCCGCACCGTGCCGGTCTGGCTGCCGAACCAGCTCAGCAGTGACAGGGTCAGAAAGCCGTGGGCGATAGTGCCGCCGAAGGGGGTCTCCGCCTTCGCACGTTCCGGATCCAGGTGGATGAACTGATGGTCGCCGGTAGCCTCGGCAAACTGCTGGATGCGTGCTTGTGTTATTTCCAGCCACGGGGTGACGCCGACTTCTTCGCCGACAAGCCGTTCTGCCTCCTCAAGGCTGAGGAAGCGTGTGCTGGTGGAACTCGGGTCAGACGCTGACATGAAGGCGCACCGGTGGCTGAAACGGGCGTCCAGTATCAACGATTCGCGGTTGGGCTTCAAATGCAGCGTCGTTCTGTGCCGGTGACAGCATCGGCGCTATACTTGGTTCCTGAACAGATTTTTCTCCCCAGTCAAAAGAGTGAGCGATGAAAGACACGGAACAGCCACAGATCGACTACGAAGCCATCGTGGTAGGTGGCGGCCTGGTGGGCGCGAGCACCGCGCTGGCCCTGGCTGAAGGGGGGATGCGCGTTGCGGTGCTGGACAGCCAGGACCTGCGGCAACACGCGAAAGACATGCCGAAAGCCGGGCGTTTCGACCCGAGGGTGAGCGCGATTACCCCTGCCTCCCAGGCCTTTCTTGAGCGTCTGGGCGTGTGGAAAGGCGTGCAGCAGCGACGCTTGGCGCCCTATAGCGACATGCATGTGTGGGAGGCCGATGGCACCGGTGCCATCCACTTTGCGGCCTACGATATTCACGCGTCCGAGCTTGGGCATATAGTGGAGAACGGCGTGCTGTTGTCGGCGCTCTACTCGGTGCTGGCAGAAACGCCGGGTATCGAGATACTGGCGCCCGTGCGCCTGCAGTCCCTGCAATGCTCCACCGGCCCACGCCAGGCAGATGCTGCCCGGGTGACCCTGACGCTGGAGGACGGTCGTGAGCTGCACACTGCCCTGTTGGTGGCTGCGGACGGCGCGAATTCGAAGGTACGCGAGCTGGCGGGTTTCAGTACCCGCGAGTGGGATTATGAGCATCAGGCCATTGTCACCACCGTGCGCACGGCTCTGCCACACCAGGCCACGGCCATTCAGCGTTTCATGGACAGCGGAGTGTTGGCCTTTCTGCCCCTGAATGAGGGCGAAGAAGGGGCGGCCGGGCATTACTGTTCCATCGTGTGGTCGGTGCAGCCCGAGCTCGCGGAGCGCCTGATGGCACTGGACGACAAGGCATTTTCCCAGGCCCTGGAACAGGCCATCGAGGGCCGCCTGGGGCGTATCGAGTCTGTGGACAAGCGTTTCAGTTTTCCCCTGCGGCAGCGGCATGCCAGGGAATATGTGCGGGCCGGCATTGCTCTGGTGGGAGATGCGGCCCACACCATTCATCCGCTTGCCGGGCAGGGGGTGAATCTTGGCTTTCTGGATGCCGATGCGCTGACAGCGGTTGTTCTGCGTGCCCGTGAGCGGGGTCTGCCGCCCGGCGCCCTGCATGTGCTGCGGCGTTATCAGCGGCAGCGGGTCGGTCACAACCTCGGCATGATGTGGGTCATGGAAGGGTTTCGCCATCTCTTTGCCGACCGGGCGCTACCCCTGCGCTGGCTGCGTAACGCCGGAATGAGTGGGCTGGATGGCCTGCCGGTGCTGAAGAACCGCCTCATGCGCGCGGCCATGGGCATGGAAACGCCCTGAGGACGCGGTTCAAGTTTTCCCCCTGCTGGCCGATGACTCTGGAATCCCTTTTCTTCCGGGCGGTAAGCCGTCCCCCGGCTGTGACCTTCGGAGTCCCGTCATGATGAACAAGCTTCCCGCCTGGCCCTTCGACATGGACCTGAGCACCCTCGACACGGGCAGCATTACCAATATCCTGACCGATATCGAAAACCATCTTCCGCACATCGAGTCCACCGTGGGCATGAACGAATTGCTGCGGGTGAAGACCCTGTTCGAAAACGAACTCAAGAGCGCGCACCGCCTGCACTGAGCGTCGCAACCCCCGGCCCATCGGCTCACTGCCCGTGGGTGTACTCCCTTCCCTCCTTGGTTTATCCTAGTCGCGCCCGATTCCCGGCCCCTCCCTGCCAGGCTAAATTTGCCGCAGACGTAATGGTTGCGGGGGTTTTACGGTCTAGGTTTTGGCGTGTCATGCACACACGATGGGTTTTTCGCACAACAATCACAAAAGGTTTGTCATTATGAAATCGTTACTCTCTCTCGTAGCAGTCACTGCCATGCTGGTCGGTAGCCAGGCAATGGCCATAGATCCCGCCAAACTGACTCAGGCATTGGCGTCTCCGGATCGCAGTGCTGAGGACAAGGAACTGGACATGAACCGCAAGCCGGTTCAGGTGCTGACTTTTCTCGGCCTTAAAGAAGGCATGAGTGCCCTGGATCTGGTCGCCGGTGGTGGCTGGTACACCGAAGTGCTGTCCCGCGCTGTCGGCCCGAACGGCAAGGTCTACATGCAGAACAGCCCGGCCTCCCTGTCCCGTGGCACCACGGAACAGACAGTGAGTGCCCGTGTGAATGGACGCCTGACCAATGTCGTGCGCGTAAATCGCGATATGAACGACCTGGGCCTGGCTCCCGATTCCATCGACTTCGCCATCACTAACCTGAACTTCCACGATCTGTACAACTCCAACCCGGCGAATGCCCGGGCGATGCTGGAGGCGGTCAAGACAGTCCTCAAGCCAGGTGGCGTGTTCGCCATTATTGATCACGCAGGCAATGTGGGCGCAGACAACGCAAGTTTGCATCGCGTCCCCAAGAGCCTGGTGGTGGTGGCTGCCCGCGAGGCAGGGTTTACCATCGTTGATGCTGGCAGCGCGATCCTGAGCGTGCCGAGTGACGACCACACCCTGCCCCAGTCCGCTCCCGAGCTCAACCGCAACACCGACCGTTTCATCGTCAAACTGACCAAGTAATCTCCTCCGCCCGTCTCCGGCTGTGATCCACGCCGGGGGCGGGTGCGTGTTACCTGCTGTCATTTTCACTTTTGCAGGAACCGTTCTTGAAGTCGCCCACCCCCGCTCAATTGCTCGGCAAATTCTTCTCGGTTTTCAAATACAGCCGCGTGGCTGTCGAAATTGTCTGGAGTACCAGCGCTGCACTGACCGTCACCATGGCCCTGGCGACGCTGCTGGCCGGTTTGCTGCCTGCTGCCATCGCCTGGGTGGGACAACTCATCGTGGATGCCGTCGTCGCGGCGATTCAGGCGCCGGCGGAAACGAAAGAGGCAGCGACGCAGCTCACCATTGTCTACGTGCTGTGCGAGGCCGGTCTGGTCATCTTCATGACTGGCGTGCAGCGTCTCAACAGCGTGTGTCAGTCCATTCTGCGTGTGCTGCTGGGCAACCGCATCAACGTGATGATTCTCGAAAAGTCCCTGACCCTGGAGCTGCAGCATTTCGAGGACTCGGAATACTACGACAAGCTGACGCGGGCGCGGCGCGAGGCGTCCAGCCGCCCCCTGAGCCTGGTGGTGCGGACCTTTGATCTGCTGCGCGAATCCATCTCGCTGGTCAGTTACGCCTATCTGCTGTTCCAGTTCTCACCCTGGGCGGTGCTGCTGCTGGGGTTTGCCGGTTTGCCCGCCTTCGTTGCCGAGGCGCGTTTCTCCGGCGAGGCCTTCCGCAACCAGCGCGCCCGTTCCGCCGAAAGGCGCATGCAGATTTACCTGGAGATGGTGCTGACCCGCGAAGACGGCGTCAAAGAGGTCAAGTTGCTCAAGATCGGGCGCCTGTTCCTGCAGCGCTACATCGACATCTTTCTCAACATCTACAAGGAAGACCGCAACCTGGTGCTGCGGCGCGGCTTCTGGGGGTATGTGCTGGGGCTGTTCGCCAGTGCGGCGTTCTATTTTGCCTACGGCTGGGTCGTGTTCGCTACGATAGCAACCACGATCACCCTGGGCCAGATGACCATGTACATCGCCGTGTTCCGCCAGGGGCAGAGCTCCGTCACCAATAGCCTGACGGCGATCAACGGCATGTACGAGGACAATCTGTATCTGTCCAACCTGGTGGAGTTTCTGGAGCACGAAGTGCCGGAAACGACCGGCACCGAAACGGCAGGGCCGAACCCGGCGGACGGCATCCGCTTTGAGAACGTCAGCTTCTATTACCCCAACAGCAGCATCCCCGCGCTGAAGGACGTGAACCTGCACATTCGTTCCGGCGAGAGCCTGGCCATTGTGGGAGAAAACGGCTCCGGCAAGACGACGCTGATCAAGCTGCTCACCCGGCTTTACACGCCAACCCACGGACGCATCCTGCTGGAAGGGCTCGACCTGCGGGAATGGGATATCGAGACCCTTCGATACAAAATCGGGGTGATCTTTCAGGACTTTGCCCGCTATCAGTTAAAGGTGGGGGACAACATCGGCATTGGCGATGTCGAGAACATGGAGGAACGGCAACAGGTAGAGGCCGCCGCGAAGGATGGTCTTGCGGCGGATTTCATTCAGCACATGCCTGACACCTACGACACCCAGTTGGGCACCTGGTTCAAGGGCGGCAAGGAGCTTTCCGGCGGGCAGTGGCAGAAGGTCGCCCTCGCCCGTGCCTTCATGCGCAGCCATGCCGACGTGCTGATCCTCGACGAGCCGACGGCAGCAATCGATGCCCAGGCTGAAGCCGACATTTTCGCGCATTTCCGCGAGCTGACCGCGAACCGCATCTCCATCATCATCTCGCACCGCTTCTCCACGGTGCGCATTGCCGACCACATCATCGTGCTCGACCACGGCGAGATCAAAGAGGAAGGCTCTCACGAGAGCCTGCTTGAACTGGAGGGGCAGTACGCCAAGCTGTTCCACCTGCAGGCGCAGGGGTATCAATAAATCTCTCGAAAGTGTCTCGTAGGAGCCTGCCTTGCAGGCGATTGATGCTTTCTTTGCCAATCGCCTGCAAGGCAGGCTCCTACAGAGTGCTGATTCCTACAGATAGTTTTCCATCGGCGGGCACGCGCAGTACAGATTGCGGTCACCGTAGACGTTGTCGATGCGGTTCACCGCCGGCCAGAACTTGCTTTCCTTCAGGGAGGGCACCGGCCAGGCCGCTTCTTCCTTGCTGTAGCCACGCTGCCAGTCCGGGTCCATGATGTCGGCCAGCGTGTGCGGGGCGTGTTTGAGCGGATTGCTCAGCGCGTCCAGCTCGCCGGATTCCACCCGCGCGATTTCCTTGCGAATGCTGATCATGGCCTCGATGAAGCGGTCCAGTTCGCGCTTGGACTCGCTCTCGGTCGGTTCAATCATCAGTGTGCCCGCCACCGGGAAGGACATGGTCGGCGCGTGGAAACCGTAGTCCATCAGGCGCTTGGCCACGTCTTCCTCGCTGATGCCGGAGGCTGCCTTGAGCGGACGCAGGTCGATGATGCACTCGTGGGCGACCATGCCGTTGCGGCCGGTGTAGAGCACCGGAAAATGGGGCGCCAGTTTGCGGGCGATGTAGTTGGCGTTGAGAATCGCCATCTGCGTCGCCTTGAGCAGACCTTCGGCGCCCATGAGGGCGATATAGGTCCAGGAGATCGGCAGAATGCCCGCGCTGCCCCAGGGGGCGGCGGACACGGCAGTGTTGCCCGGGTTCGGCCCGTCCAGTGCCACCATGCTGTGGTTGGCAACGAAAGGTGCCAGGTGTTTCTTCACGCCGATCGGGCCCATGCCGGGGCCGCCACCGCCGTGGGGAATACAGAAGGTCTTGTGCAGGTTCACGTGGGACACGTCCGCGCCAATATCGCCGGGGCGGGCCACGCCGACCTGCGCATTGAGGTTGGCGCCGTCCATATACACCTGGCCGCCGTGGTCGTGAATGATCTGGCAGATTTCACGCACGCCTTCCTCGTACACGCCGTGGGTGGACGGATAGGTGATCATGAGCGCTGCGAGTGTGTCCTTGTACTGCTCGGCCTTCGCGCGCAGATCGTTGACGTCGATATTGCCCTGGTTGTCGCAGGCGACCACGACCACCTTCATGCTGATCATCTGCGCACTGGCCGGGTTGGTACCGTGGGCGGAGCTCGGAATCAGGCACACATTGCGCTGACCCTGGCCGATGCTGGACAGATAGTTGCGAATGGCCAGCAGGCCCGCGTACTCGCCCTGGGCGCCGGAGTTCGGCTGCATGCTCACGGCATCGAAGCCAGTAATCTCGGCGAGCATGTCTTCCAGTTCGCGGATCATGCTGCGGTAACCAGGAGTCTGCTCCTGCGGCACAAACGGGTGCGGCTTGCTGAATTCCGGCCAGGTGATCGGAATCATCTCGGTGGTTGCGTTCAGCTTCATGGTGCAGGAACCCAGCGGGATCATGGCGTGGGTCAGGGACAGGTCCTTGTTCTCCAGGCGCTTCAGATAACGCAGCATCTCCGTTTCGCTGTGGTAGCGATTGAAGAACGGATGGGTCAGGAAGTCTGCGTCGCGCAACAGTGAGCTTGGAATGCCGGCATCGCCATTGCCTGCACAGATCTGTGCGTCGATGTCGGCAACGCTCAGGCCCGCAGCCTTGTCACCCAGCACGACTTGCCACAGCGCCGCGATTTCCGCGCTGGTGGTGCACTCGTCCAGGCTGATGCCGATGGCTTTCGGCAGGTCGACGCGCAGATTGATGCCAGCGGCAGCGGCGCGCTTCAGGATGTCCTGCTTTTGTGCGGCGTCGGTGGCGATGGTCAGGGTGTCAAAATAATGCGAGTTGGCGCTGCTGATGCCCTTTGCCTTGAGGCCTGCGCTGAGGATTGCTGCGCAGCGGTGAATGCGCTCGGCAATCGTCTTCAGGCCTGCGGGGCCGTGATACATCGCGTACATGGCCGCGATATTGGCGAGCAGCACCTGTGCGGTACAGATGTTGCTGTTGGCCTTCTCGCGACGGATATGCTGTTCGCGCGTCTGCAGCGACATGCGGTAGGCCTGCTTGCCGCGGGCGTCGATGGAAACGCCGATGATGCGGCCGGGAACGGCGCGCTTGTATTCGTCCTTGGTGGCGAAATAGGCGGCGTGCGGGCCGCCGTAGCCCATGGGCACGCCGAAGCGCTGGGTACTGCCCAGCACCACGTCGGCACCCATGGCGCCAGGAGACTTCAATACCACCAGGCTCATGAGATCGGCGGCTACCACGGCGATACCGTTGCGCTCATGCAGTGCGCTGATGCTGTCGCTGAGATCGCTGACTTCGCCGGAGGCGGCCGGGTACTGATAAATGGCGCCGAACACATCGTGCTGGGCCAGCGTGCTGATATCGCCGATAAGCAGCTCGAAGCCGAAATTGGCCGCGCGCGTCTTGAGCACATCAATGGTCTGCGGGAAACACTGTTCGTCCACGAAGAACTGGCGGCTGCTGTTCTTGCTTACCCGTTCTGCCAGTGCCATGGCTTCGGCAGCGGCGGTTGCCTCATCCAGCAGGGAGGCGTTGGCCAGGTCCATGCCGCTGAGGTCGAGAATCATCTGCTGGTAGGCGAGCAGGGTTTCCAGCCGGCCCTGTGAAATTTCCGGCTGATACGGCGTATAGGCGGTATACCAGCCCGGATTTTCCAGCACATTGCGCAGAATGACATTGGGCGTCAGGGTGTCGTAGTAACCCAGCCCGATGAAGGAACGGGTGGGCTTGTCCTGGCTCACCATGGCCTTCAGGCGTGCAAGCACCTCGGCCTCGGTCGCGGGGGCGTCCAGATTGAGACGGCGGTTCAGTGCGATGGAGCCCGGCACCGTTTGTTGAATCAGATGGTCCAGGGAATCCAGTTGCAGCTCTGCCAGCATGGCTTCGATGTCGGCTGCCGCCGGGCCGATATGACGGCCGATGAATTCATCCGTGTGTCGCAGATCCGCCAGAGTACGGGGAGAGTGTGACGCCTTGTTGCCCATGAATAACCTCGGTAAATACAAAGGGACAGAGCGCACCCACCTGCGCCCTGGCCTATCGTGAAACGGTTAGAAAACAGTACACATGGAGCCGTTCCGATCGGTTCGGCCCGCGCCGGGACTGTGGTTCCGGCATTCTTATTGTCGTATGTTCAGGCTGGTCTGCGCGGCTGCCGAAGGCTTATTCGCAGATTTTTGCGTATGCGTCGGCACTCAGCAGTGCATCCAGCTCCGCGGCGTTGGCGGGCTGAATCCGGCAGAACCAGCCGTCGCCATAGGGAGAGCTGTTGACGGTTTCCGGTGCGTCGAGCAGGGTCTTGTTCACTGCGATCACCGTGCCGGAAATGGGGGCGTAGATATCGGAAGCCGCCTTCACGGATTCCACCACACTCATTTCCGCCTTGGCGGTCACTTCTGCCCCTTCTTCGGGCAGTTCGATGAATACGATGTCGCCCAGCAGCTCCTGCGCGTGATCGGTGATGCCCATCACTACACTGCCATCGGCCTCGACCCGCACCCATTCATGGCTTGCTGCGTACTTCAGATCTTCTGGAAAGCTGCTCAATGTCCCGTCCTCATGCTAAAAAATTATTCAAAAACCTTTTTGCCAAAACGTACGAAGTTCGGTTTCACGATTCGTACAGGAATCAACTTTCCACGCAGGTCCACCTGACAATTCTGGCAACCTGCCGGAATTCTAGCCAAGGCAATGGAATGCTTCAATGTCGGGGAAAAGGTGCCGCTGGTGATGACGCCCTCGCGGGTTTCGCCATTGAGTTCACAGACGATCCTAAGGCCCTCGCGGAGCACGCCACGCTCTTCCAGCACCAGGCCGGTGAGGATGGGCAGCCCACCCGTCGCCTGCTCGCGTTTGTGCTGTTCCACCGCCGCACGGCCAATGAACTGGCGCGTCTCGGGTTCCCAGGCGATGGTCTGTTCCATATTGGCGGCCAGCGGGGACACGGTTTCGTCCATGTCGTGCCCGTACAGATTCATGCCGGCTTCCAGGCGCAGCGTGTCGCGCGCACCCAGGCCGATGGGCTTCACGCCGATCTCCAGCAATGACTGCCACAGGCCGGGGGCGTCCTGTTCGGGGAGAATCACTTCGAGGCCGCGTTCACCCGTGTAGCCGGTGCGGGCAATGAACCAGTCACCGGCCTCCAGTGCGCGGAAATTGCCCAGTGTTTTCACCTGGGCGGCAATGTCGGGGGACAGCAACTGGCAGACCCTGTCGATTGATTCGGGGCCATGCACGGCGAGAATCGCCAGCTCCGGCCGTTCGGTGATCTGCACATCGAAGCCGCGAGAACGGGCCTGCATCCAGCTCAGGTCCTTCTCGCGGGTGCCGCAGTTGACCACCAGGCGGTAGCCTTCCTGCATGCGGTACACGATCAGGTCGTCCACCACGCCCCCGTTGTCATTGAGCATGGCGCTGTAAAGGGCGCGACCGGTCTCGTTGAGTTTTTCGACGTCGTTGGCCAGCAGAATCTGCAGCCAGGCCTTGGCCTGGGGGCCTTTCACATCCACCACCGTCATGTGGGAGACATCGAAGACGCCAGCGTGCTGGCGCACTGCGTGATGCTCCTCAATCAGGGACTGGTACTGGATGGGCATGTCCCATCCGCTGAAATCGACGATTTTTGCACCGGCATCAAGATGCTGTTGGTAGAGCGGTGTCCGCAGTCCCACGGCTGAAGGTTTCCTGTAGTAGGGGGCACTGACGGGCATACGCGCCAATGGCCGAAAACAAGCCCGCCATTCTACTCTCTAGCGAGGGGCTTTAACAGGGCGTCGAGCAGGGGTTCGACTACTGCAGCTCCGTCATGAAGCGGTCGGCGCGCGGCAGATAGTTGCGCTCACTGTCGAGGGAGAAGATCACGGAACTGGAACGTCCGATGATCTGGTCGCGGGGAATAAAGCTGTAGATGCGGCTGTCCGCGCTGTTGTCCCGGTTGTCTCCCAGCACAAAGAACTGGTCTTCGGGCACGGTTTCGGGGCCAAAGCTGCGGGAAGCGCGGCTGGAGAACGCGTCCGACAGCATGGCTTCGTGGGAGTAATTGAACAGTTGCTCACGGATGATCATGGAATCGCTGTCGCTGGAGATCACCTCGTAGTCGGCGGGTTGTCCGTTGATAACCAGGGTATTGTTGCGCATGTAGATCGTGTCCCCCGGCAGGCCGACGATGCGTTTGACCAGGCGTTTGCCGGCAGCCTCGGAGTCGATGATGATGATGTCGCCGCGACTCGGGTCGGCACGCGAGGCGAGGAAGATATCCGTGAAGGGAATGCGGATGTCATAGGCCAGTTTGTTGACCCAGACCTTGTCGCCATCCAGCAGAGTGGGCTGCATGGAGCGGCCGGAAATCGAGTTCAGGTCGGCAATCGCGCTCTTGAAGAACACGATGGTGGCCAGCAACAGCATGAATTTGCGGTTTTCCTTCCAGAAGGCGGACAGATACTTCTTCATGGGGCTTGCAATCCTGTTTACGGAAGGGCTTCGGAGGAAGCTCTATAACAATGCTTACTGGGGACAATAGGCGAAGGAAACAAGGGGTGTCAATGAATTCCCGCCCGCGTCCGGTTCGCTTCATCGCGGCAGGCTCGTCCGGGGTAGAGAGATGCGGTCGATTCTTATACGCTAGGGTTACTTTGCCCAGATTGTCCCTGGGCCGCCCGAGAGTCTTTCGCGCCATGCCATTGACCGCCTTTCATCCCGCTTCCCGTGCCTGGTTTACGGCACAGTACGGGGCGCCCACGCCAGCCCAGGCCCAGGCCTGGCCAGCGATTGCGGCGGGCCGGCACACCCTGATTTCCGCCCCGACCGGCAGCGGCAAGACCCTGGCGGCGTTCTATGCCGTGATCGACCGTCTGATCAGCCAGGGGCAGCAGACCACCCTGCCGCGAGCGACGACGGTGCTGTACGTGTCGCCCCTCAAGGCGCTGAGCAACGACATCCATCGCAATCTGGAGGTGCCGCTTAAAGGGTTGTCCGGGCAATTGCTGCAGGACGGCTATATGCCCCTGGACATCCAGGTGGCGGTCCGCACCGGGGACACGACCCCGGCTGAACGTCAGCGCATGCTGCGCACCCCGCCCCATATTCTGGTGACCACCCCGGAGTCCCTGTACCTGCTGCTGACCAGCGAGGGGGGGCGCCAGATGCTGCGCAGCGTGGATACGCTGATTCTCGACGAGATTCACGCCATGCTGGGGGACAAGCGCGGAGCGCACCTCGCCCTCTCCATAGAGCGGCTGGAACAACTGGTGGCGCGGCCCCTGCAACGCATCGGGCTGTCGGCGACCCAGCGGCCCATCGATCTGGTCTCCCATTACCTGGTGGGTAACCGCCCCGGACAGGATTGTGTGGTGGTGGACACGGGCCATCGCCGTGCGCTCGACCTGCGCCTGGAGGTGCCGGGCTCGCCGCTGTCGGCGCTGATGAGCAATGAGGTGTGGGAGGAGCTGTATCAACGCCTGGTGCAACTGATCGAGAGCCACGACACCACGCTGGTGTTCGTGAATACCCGGCGCCTGTCCGAGCGCCTGGCGCTGGCGCTGACTGACCGCCTGGGCGAGGGGCTGGTCAGCTCTCACCACGGCAGCATGAGCAAGGAGCATCGCCACACCGCCGAACAGAAACTGAAAGAAGGGCGACTCAAGGTGCTGGTGGCCACGGCGTCCATGGAGCTGGGCATCGACGTCGGCTCCGTGGACCTGGTGGTGCAGTTTTCCTCGCCCAAGAGCATTGCCAAGTTCCTGCAGCGCGTAGGCCGCAGCGGCCACTCCGTGCGCGGCACGCCCAAGGGCATCCTGTTTCCCCTGACGCGGGACGACCTGGCCGAGTGCACCGCCCTGCTTCACAGCATTCACGAAGGGCAGCTCGATCGCATCCTGATGCCCGAGCAGCCCGTGGACATCCTGGCCCAGCAGATCGTGGCCGAGATTGCAGCCAGCCGGGGCGAGTCCGACGGCGTTGGCGAGGACAGTTGGAGCCTCGATGCCCTGTACGCGCTGGTGTGCCGTGCCTGGCCCTATCGTGATCTGAAGCGGGAGGAATTCAACGACATCGTGCGCATGCTGGCCGATGGCTATTCCACGCGACTGGGGCGCAAGGGTGCCTATCTGCATCTGGACGTCATCAACAACCGCGTGAGCGCCCGCCGCAATGCCCGCTTGACGGCCCTGACCAACGGCGGCGCCATTCCCGACATGTTTGAATACCAGGTGGTGCTTGACCCGGACGACACCGTGGTGGGCTCCCTCAACGAGGATTTCGCGCTGGAGACCCTGCCGGGGGACATCTTCACCCTCGGTAGCCACAGTTGGCAGTTGCTGCGGGTGGACGGTCTCAAGGTGCGGGTGCGCGACGCCCAGGGCGCCCGCCCGAGCATTCCCTTCTGGTTCGGCGAGGGCCCGGGGCGCACGGAGGAGCTGTCCACTGCCGTCAGCACGCTGCGTGAGACCATCGACCGTTTCCTGTGCGAAGACTCGGCTGCCGCTGCCGTGCAGTGGCTGAGCGAGACCCTGGGGCTGCCCGCCAGTGCCGCGCAGCAACTGGTGGACTATCTGCAGGCGGGTCGCAACGCGCTGGAGGTGATGCCTACCCGCAGTACCCTGGTGATGGAGCGTTTCTTCGACGAAGTCGGCGATATGCACGTGGTCATCCATTCGCCCTTCGGCAGCCGCCTCAACCGCGCCTGGGGGCTCGCCCTGCGCAAGCGCTTCTGCCGCACCTTCAATTTCGAGCTGCAGGCGGCGGCCAACGAGGACAGCATTGTCATCTCGCTGGGTTCGGTGCACAGCTTTCCGCTGGAAGAGGTCTACCACTACCTGCAGAGCGCCACGGTCGAAGATGTGCTGGTGCAGGCGCTGCTGGATGCGCCGATGTTCGAGGTACGCTGGCGCTGGAATGCCACCCGCTCACTGGCGATCCAGCGCAACCGCAACGGCAAGCGCGTCCCGCCGCAGTTTCAGCGCATGGACGCCGAAGACCTGGTGGCCCACGTCTTCCCGGACCAGATCGCCTGCTTCGAGAACATTCAGGGCAAGCGCGAGGTGCCCGAGCATCCGCTGGTCAACCAGACCATCCGCGACTGCCTGACCGAGGCGATGGACATCGATGGGCTGCACGCGCTGGTACACGGTATTGAAAGCGGAGAACTGACTCTGGTGGCGCGGGATCTGCGCGAGCCTTCCCCCTTCGCGCAGGAGATCATCAACGCCCGTCCCTATGCCTTCCTCGACGACGCGCCCTTCGAGGAGCGGCGCACCAATGCCATTCGCAACCGTAGCTGGCTGGACCCGGCGGAGACGCAGTCCTACAGCGTGCTCGACGCTGCGGCCATCGCCCAGGTGCGCGAGGAGGCCTGGCCGCTGGTGCGCTCGGTCGAGGAACTGCACGACGCCCTTTACACAGTGGGCTATATGACTGCCGACGAGGTGCTGCGGCACGGCTATGCCCGCCTGCTCGATGCCCTGGTCGCCCAGGGGCGCTGCTGTTCCGCCCGGGTGGGTGAGCGCTGCTTCTGGCTGGCGGCGGAGCGCCTGCCCTGTTTCCGCACGGTTTTCCCCGATGCCGTGTATGAGCCTGAATTGACCTTGCCGACCTCCCTGCTGGAGACGCAGTGGGAGCCCGATGCAGCCCTGCGGGAGTTGTTGCGTCGCCGCCTGGAGGCGCTTGGACCGGTGTACCAGAGCGCCCTGGTGGAGGAGACCGGTCTAGCCCGCAGCGAGGTCGAGGTCGGGCTGATCGGGCTGGAGACCGAGGGCTTTGTCTTCCGCGGCCAGTTCTCTCCCGAACAGAGCAGCCCGCAGCCTCAGGATCAGGAATGGTGCGAGCGGCGTCTGCTGCAGCGCATTCACCGCTACACCATCGAGTCACACCGCCAGAGCATTCAGCCGGTGTCCCTGCAATCCTATATGCGCTTCCTGTTTGATCTGCACGAGGTGCAGGTGCAGCGCCTGCCGGCAAAGCCCGTGCTGGTGCCCACCAACAGCGATGGTCAGGGTTTGCTGCAGCGCTCCCTGGCGCGTCTGGATGGGCTTGCCGCACCCGCAACCCTGTGGGAGTCTGACATCCTGCCCGCGCGCATTCCGGCCTACGATCCCGCGTGGCTGGACGTCATGTGCATCAGCGGGCGTCTCATGTGGGGGCGCCTGCAGCGGGCAACAGACAAGGGTCCGGCGGCAACAGGCGCGCGCAAGTCAGGCCCCGTGAAGAGCACACCTATCACCCTGATGCTGCGCCAGAATCAGGACCTCTGGGACACTCTGGTGAGTCTGCAGGCAGCGGAAGACGCGCCGGATATTGAGCTCAGTCCGGCGGCGCAGCGCATCGAGCAGGACATTGCGCAGCACGGTGCCAGCTTCTTCGATCAGATCACGCGCCGCACGGGCCTCCTGCGCAGTCAGCTCGAACAGGGGCTGGCGGAGCTGGTTAGCAGCGGTCGGGTGACCAGTGACAGCTTCACGGGGCTGCGTGCCCTGCTGACACCGGATTCGCGCAAACCCGGGGGGCACGGCAATTCGCGCCGCAGGGCCACTTTCGGGGTCGAGGACGCGGGCCGCTGGTCGCTGATGCAGGAGCTGCACGGCGAGCCGGGAGCAGAGGTGGCGCTGGACGACGAGCAACTGGATCGCCTGATCATGATTTATCTCGAACGCTGGGGCGTGCTGTTCCGGCGAGTGCTGGAGCGCGAAAGCGCGGCGCCGCCCTGGCGGGTGTTGCTGCACCGGCTGCGGCTCATGGAGCTGCAGGGTGTGCTGCGGGGCGGGCGCTTCATTGCGGGCGTGGGTGGCGAGCAGTTCGCCCTGCCGGAGACGGTGACGCGCCTGCGCCAGTTCGGCAAGAACCAGGACGCCGCGGAGCGCAGCAGCGAATACGTCAGCATCGCGGCAGCCGACCCGGTGAATCTGCTCGGCATCCTGCTGCCGGAAACGCGCCTGCCCCGGCTTGCAAAGAACCGGGTCCTGTACAAAGATGGACTCCCTCTGGCGGTACTGGAGAAGAACGAGGTCCGCTTCCTGCGGAAAGTGGACGAGAAAGAGCAGTGGCAATTGCAGCAGGTGCTCACACAGCGGGATTACCCTTCCCGTTTGCGCGCCTACATTGGTCACTGAATCGCTTGCTGTGTCGCCACCCCTGAACTGACCGAAACAAGGAAACCCCATGAGTCTGCTGTTTGCCCTGAACACCCCCTCTGTCGCCATCGTCGGGCGCCCCGAGCGCTTTCCCGTCAACAGAATCTACTGCGTGGGCAGAAATTACGCGGCCCATGCGCGCGAGATGGGCGCCAACCCGGAACGGGAATCTCCCTTCTTCTTCAGCAAGCCAGCCAATGCGGTGGCGGAGAATGGTGCCACGTTGCCCTTTCCCTCGCGAACGGATGATCTGCATCATGAGGTGGAGCTGGTGGTCGCGCTTGCCGGAGAGGCACTGAATGCCAAAGGAAGCAATCTGAGCCTGGCAGAGGCGAAGGCGGCTGTGTATGGCTATGCTGTCGGCATTGACTTTACCCGCCGCGATCTGCAGGCAGCGGCCAAGGACAAGGGACGCCCCTGGGACACTGCAAAAGGATTTGATGACTCCGCTCCGATGACAGCGATTACTCCCGCCGGGCTTGCGGGAGGCGTGGATGCCGCGCATATCAGCCTGAAGGTGAACGGGGAGCTGCGCCAGCAGGGCCAGGTCAGCGATCTGATCTGGAGCATTCCCGAACTGATCGCGGAATTGTCCACCTATTACCGTCTGAAGCCGGGCGACCTGATTTTCACGGGAACACCATCCGGCGTTGCTGCCGTGCAGCCGGGAGACGTGCTGGAGGGACAGGTCGATCATCTGGAAACACTGAGGATCACCATGGGGCCCAGAATCTAGCGTCGCAAGCCGGGAAATCAGAAGCGGAAAAAGCTGCTGACCGACAGATAGAGAACACCGGCGCTCAGGCCCACATAGAGGAGCACCCGTAGAGGCTGGGTGCGCAACGTGGAGAGCAGTGAGGGCTCTCCGCCCTGCGCTTTCAGGCTTTCGTATTCGGCGCGTACCCGTTCCGCCCGGTCGCGCTGATACTGCTCAAGCAGGGCGCAGGCCTCGTCGTAGCGCTCCTCATCCTGCAGCCACAGCGCGGGCATGGAAATGCCCCAGTTGCCGGCGTCGGTCTCGTAGACCTCAATTGCGTGTGCGGCGAGCAACTGCCGCACCTCTTCCGCCTCGTCGTCGGGCACGTGCCGGAGTCTGAACAATAATTTCGCCATAACGTGAACTCGTGCAGGAAGTGATGCGGCATTTGCGAACATTTGTGAACCATTTGTGAACCAGGGGCTTCGCGCATTCCTGGACTGCATGCTACATTTTGGACAAAGCCTCTGTAAATCAGTCGACAGGATTTCAACCATGTCCGGGTATCGCCAATTTCGTGTGTCCATCGCCGCAGTGCGCGGTCTGCTAATGTTTGCCTGTGCCCTGTGGGGTGCACACGGATGGGCGGAAAGTGCGGTGTGGCAGGCCAGCTCCGGCGAGCAGAAAATCTATCTGGGCGGCACGGTGCATCTGCTGCGTCCGTCGGACTATCCACTGCCCGAGCCTTTTGAAACGGCCTATCAGAACTCGGACGAGCTGTATTTTGAAACCGATGTGGCGGGTCTGAACGATTTCGCCGTGCAGGCCCGCATGCTGCAGGCACTGACCTATACCGGCACGGACAGTCTGCGCACGGTGCTGGATGACGAGGCCTATCAGGCGCTTGCCAACCATCTGGCCACCACCGGCATGCCCATCCAGATGCTGGAGAAATTCAAACCGGGGCTGCTCGTGAGCACCCTGCAGGTGATGGAGTTCCAGAAAATGGGTTTCACGCCCCAGGGGGTGGACACCTATTTCAGCGCGCGGGCGATCGGCGACGGCAAGGCTGTCGGAGAACTGGAGCCGATTGATGCGCAGATCGACTTTATTGCGCGCATGGGGGAAGGCAAGGAGAGCGAATTCGTGCGCCTGTCCCTGGAAGATCTGGAGGACATTCCGGAGTCCATGGCACAGATGATCGACGCCTGGCGCCGTGGCGACAACGAAACCCTGGCGACGCTCTTTGTGAATGACATGAAGGTCACGCACCCCGATCTTTACGATACTCTGCTGGTGCAGCGCAACAACGCCTGGATGCAGATTATTGAACCCATGTTCCGTGATGACGACACCGAGTTTGTGCTGGTCGGTGCCGCGCATCTGGTGGGCGAAGACGGCCTGCTGAGTCAATTGCAGGCGAAAGGTTATACCCTTACCCAGCTTCCGTAGGCGTTTGTGCGGGCTTGTCCGCCCGCTGGCGCAGCAACTCCAGGAAGGCCTTGCTGGCATTGCTCAGTTGCCGCTGGCGGTGGTAGATGCAATCCAGATTTCTTTGCAGTGTGATAGCTGGCGCCTTGTCTTGCGTGACAACAGTCAGTTGTGCCAGTGAGTCGTCCTGCAGCATGGTGTCCGGCAATACACCCCACGCGTAACCCACCGAGATCAGCGCCTTGATGGTCTCCAGAAAATTGGTCGAGAGATTGATCTGGATATCGAGCCCGTTGCGGGTAAACAGCTCTTCCACCAGTTTGGTTGTGAAGAAACGCTTTTCCGGCAACAGCGCCGGGTATTGGCTGATGTCCTGCAGGCTGACCTGTGACAGGCGGCTCAGCGGGTGCTGACGGGCTGTCACGAAATGCATGTGATCAACCCAGAGAGTTTCAGAGCAGATCTGGGCATCTTCTGCCGGCATCTCGGTGATGATGCCGAGATCGAAGTCACCATGCAGCACTGCGGCGTAGGCCTCTGCGGAATCCAGAAAGCGGATGTCCAGTTCCACTTGCGGATACTGCTCGGAATATTCCCGCAGAATCTGTGGCAGGCGGTGCAGGCCGATATGGTGGCTCGTCACCAGTTTGAGCTGGCCGCGGACCTCTCCCGAGAGATCGGCAATGGCCTGCCTGGCCACCCGCATGGTGTCCAGAACGGCGCGGGCGTGGGGCAGGAGTGTGCGCCCGGCCTCGGTGAGAGTGACCTGACGTCCCACGCGATCGAACAGAAGGGAGTCCAGTTGCTGTTCCAGTAAATGAATGCGCTTGCTGATGGCGGGTTGTGTGATATGCAGTTGTTCGGCCGCTGCAGAGAACGACTGATGATCGGCAACCGCGACAAACGCCTTCAGGTTTTGCGTGTCCATGTTAGCGCGTCCATGGCGGCGTGCGTCTCAAGATCAGGAAATCGGTATCAGGCGCTGGTTTTGTGGCTCAGAACGATCTGGCGCGGGCCGCTGGTGGATGTTTGACCGCTGATTCCAGAGGGGATTTTCTGCACCTTGCCGCCGGCCTTGAGAAAGGCTTCCACCTGTTCTGCCAGATTGATGCGATGATCCGGTACAGGATCCTTCTTGGGTTTGCTCGCCATAACAATGCCTATTCCTGATGCGTCGTGTAAAAAGTGGGCCATTATACACGAGTATGGCCCTGCCGAAAACGACAGGGCTGGCGGTACTGTCCGTTCAGGACCTGCAGACGGGGTCAGTCGGCGTTGCGGCGGCGTTTGCGGATGAAGTAGTCGGATTGTGCATCACCGGGCAGGTCGCCCAGCAGGTCGTCCAGAGAAACCTTGTAGATCACCTTGATTTTGGCCAGCAGCTCAAGCTCCAGGTGACAGCCATAATCTCGTGCGGTTTCAATGTCTTCGAGTTGTTTGCGGGACACGCCCAGCAACTTCGAGCCTTCCGTCATGGAATAGCCTGCATCGAGACGCAGACGACGGATACGCTCTTTCACGTGGATGGACAAGGGGGAAAACTTGAGTTGGTCGGACATGTTAAAAGACTTCTTCTGAGTGAAAAAATACGCGAAATGGCAACGCGTCATCCTGACAGATTCGTACTGGGTTTCGATAATATCATCATGCCATCACGTATGGCTATGGTTAATTTTTGATCGCTAAGGGTGTGTCAAGAATGAGACTGCCGTGGCTGCAATGGCAGGTATGACGCGCCCTGTGGCTGTCTGTTCAGGGCAAATTTGCTACACTCGCCGCACTTTTTTCCGAAGGAATTGTTTATGGCCAAAAATGTCAAAGAAGCTGCCGAAGCGATGGCGATTGCGGACGATTGTGCGGTGGCGTTCCACTACAAACTGTGCGAGGTCAGCCAGGACGGGGAGAAAGGCCCGTGGCTGGAACAATCGTCCGGGGATCATCCGCTCTGGTATCTCCATGGCCACGCCAATGTGATTCCGGGCCTGGAGTCTGCCCTGACCGGAAAGCAGGTGGGGGACACAATCTCCATCACCCTGCCGCCGGAACAGGCCTATGGTGAGCGACGTGTGAATGCCCGTCAGCGGGTGCCGATCAAGCACCTGCAACTGAACCCCTCACAGAAAAAACTGTTGCCGGGCACGGTTGTGGCACTGCGCACCCCACAGGGGCTTGTCAGTGCCCTGGTCGTCAAGGCCGGTCGCTTCAATGTCGATATCGACATGAACCACCCCTATGCGGGACGTACCCTGCACTATGAAGTCGAAATCGTGCAGGTGCGCAAGGCTGATCCAGAGGAGCTGGCGCACCGGCATGTGCATGCACCGGGTGCACATCATCATTGATGTGCTGTCAGGCGGGGCTGATGCCCTTGAGTGTCTTGAAGCAGGTCTCCCTGGCGATGCGGATAAATTCCCGCATGTAGGGGGCCTGCCGCTGGTCTTCCCGCACCGCCATGTAGAGCGTGGAGTGCAGGCCTTTTTCCCCGAGTGAACGGGCACTCACGTGCCCGCCCGCCAGATAGGGCGCCAGCGCCCAGTTCGGCAGTGCACATACCCCCCTGCCGCTCGCCACCAGTTGAATCATCATCAGGGTCAGTTCCGCCGTTCGCACCCCCAGAGGGGCGACATCCGCCGGGTTGAGGAAGCGGGTGAAAATATCCAGGCGCTGCTGATCCACCGGGTAGGTAATCAGGGTTTCGTCCCGTAAGGCCTCCGGCGCCACGGTCGGAGCGTCTGCAAGGGGGTGCGTGTTGGCGACCGCCAGCAGAATCTCGAAGCGGAACAGGGGTTCGTAGTGAATGTCGGGGAGTGACTGGGGTTCGGAGGTGATGACCACGTCCAGACGGCCTTTCTGCAGGGCGGGCAGCGGCACAAAGTTAAAGGCAGTGCTCAGGTCAAGCTCCACGTCACGCCAGTGATTGCGGTATTCATTGATCGCAGGCATCAACCAGTCAAAACAACTGTGGCACTCGATGGCAATGTGCAGGCGGCCGGTCTGTCCGCCTGCAAAGCGTTGCAGATCCCTTTCCGTTGCCGTCATCTGAGGCAGCACAATGCGCGCTGTCTCCAGCAGTCGCTCCCCCGCCGCGGTGAGGCGCAGGGGACGAGACTTGCGCACGAACAGACTCACGCCAAGGCGCGACTCGATTTCCTTGATCTGGTGTGACAGGGCCGACTGGGTGAGAAAGAGTTTTTCGGCGGCCATGACCAGGCTGCCATGATCCGCGATGGCGACAATGGTCTTGAGGTGCTTGATTTCCAGCATGGCGCGTTCCCTGACAGAGGCGGCCGCAGGCAGGTTTGCTGCTCAGGAAGCCTGATTCGTGATCTGCGCGATCAGTTTACGGTTGGTGACCACTTCATAGAAGCGCTCCTCCGACGCATGCCCCTCAATCGGGGCGTTATCCCGCCACAGGCCGACCTGCCCTTCCCGGATCACCAGGTCGTGGCTCTTGCCCGAGACATCGGGATACTTGCCCACATGCAGCACCACGGCATCGCCGTTGATGCGTACGGTGAAGCGCTTGAGGATGATTTCCTGCTGCAGTTTTGCAAAGCCTTCGGCGTCCAGCAGAATACCATTGACGTTGTAGCGGATGGTGTTCTGGCCCTTCTCGCCCCGTTCACTTTCCCCGTCGGCCAGTGCAAACACCTCCACGTTGAAGATGCCGCCCTCGATCAGCCGTCGCAGTTTCCAGGTGCAGGACGACAGGCGGTCGGCCTTGCCGATGGCTCCCGAGATCATGATCGGTTTGTCTTCGTCGTACAGGTAGAGAGGCGCCGAGTCGGCATAGCAGAGGCCGATGCCGAGTTCGAGCTTGGGCAGCCCCATCTGTTCGGAATAGCGGTTGTTGGCATGCACTACGTTCAGCATGGCCCTGGCCAGGCCACAGGCGCGGGCGACGGCGAACCATTGCTGCGGAGACTTTTCGTGCTCCAGCAGGCTGAGGATGACGGCATCGCCCTCGATGAAGACCTTGTTGGCGCCGTAGATCGGCAGCAACTCGTTGATCGGGCTGAAGAAGCGCAGGCTGAAATAGGAGGCCGGGTTGAGCGACTTGTTCTGCAGTTCTTCCGTGACTGTGGTGGAGCCGCGCACATCGGCCTTGATGATGGCGTGGTGAACGATGCGGTCCTCGTCGTCCTGCTGCTCGTTGGCAGTGAGCAGTGCGTACAGCGTGCCGGCTTCGCGGGAGAGTTTGAGTTCGTCGTCCTTGCGCAGAATCCTGACGCGGTTGAAGGCGCGGTGCGCCAGGCGGTAGTACTTGAGATGGCGCCGGAAGCGGCTGATGTCCTGCAGGATCGTCAGGGTGCTCTCCAGTTTGCGCGGCCCCGCCTCCTGCTTGATTTCACCAATGCTGGTCGCGAACTGCTTCAACTGGGCGTCGGTGAAGGGCTTGGCATTCTGGCTGCGGCTCTGCAGTTTCTTCAGGTCGATCAGGCCTGCCAGATACTGGCACAGCAACTTGCCTTCGGTCTGTTCCGCCAGCGTGGAGGACCACAGGCGTTTGACATGCCGCGACGCAATCAGCAGCCTGAACAGGCCCTTCTTGTTCAGGTCGCGCGCGATGTTGCTGACAATGCGGCTGCGCTTCTTCAGTTGTCCCCGTGCCTTCCACCAGGCGCCGAAACCGGATTCCCGCCGCAGTTCCTGCAGGGCCGTCTGCTGGCGCTCGATATCGAACAGCAGAGTCAGGTTTTCCGGAGTGTCCAGCCAGGAAAACTCCTCGTTGAGCACGCGCTGGCTGTCCACCGCCATGCCCATGAACTTCTGCGTCTGAAACAGGCCGCCGAGTTCGTCGTACAGCTCGGGGGTGCCGCTGGCGGGAACGAACAGCGGGGCGATGGTCAGCTCCGGCATCTGGGCGGACAGGGATTTCTCGATGTCCGCATTCAGCGTGTTGAAACCGGCGTCCTCGGAGTCACCGCCCCAGAGACGGTACTGATCGATCAGGAAGGCCCCTGCGCTGGGGTCGCTGGTGAACAGCATCGGGTTCAGCCGCAGGTCCAGGGCGTCGTGCTCCTGCAGGGGCAGGTACTGCAGACGCACGTCGCGCAACTGCCGAGTCTCCACCCGTTCCAGTTGCGCGAAGATCTGGCTGTTGACCGTCAGCAGCAGTGCGTCGTAATTGCGCTGCAGCCAGAACAGGCGCTGATTGGTGGTCAGGGCATTGGCAGAGGAACGCTCCTGGGATTCCGAGGAGGCCTCCTTGAGTTCGTCGATATTGGCGTCGAGCAGGCTCTGGGTCGTGGCGAGAATGGATTTCAGCAGCGCAAATTCCAGCAGGCGGACGCCGTCGACGCTGAGGTCGGTTTTCACCCGGTGGATGAGCCCGGTCATCACGTCCAGGTAGCTCGCCCGCAGGGGATTGAAGATATTGGTGTCCTTGGCCTGCGGGTTCTGGGAAATCGCATGCTGCAGCAGGGTGGTGGCCAGGCGCCGCACATCCGCCGTGAATTTCGGACTCATGCGCACGTCGACGTGATAATTGTCCACACCCCGGCGCAGATCGGTTAAATCGATGTGCAAGGGGGGCAGCACCCGCAGGGAGTCTGCGCTGGCTTGCATGCTGGGGCTTGTCTCGGTCACGTCGCCTGCCTCCTGAAAGGGAAGGGGGATTATATGCTTATTTGGGCCGGGGGCCACGCCCCTCAAAATAGCGGCCTGCGGGGCTTGGTGGCATTGTAGGCAAGGATGCACCCCTGTGGTATCGTCGCCACACCACGACGGGATCGTCTTCACAAATAACAACATTCAATAACAACGCCAGAGGTGTGAGCATGAATCAGGACCGCCCGGAAGATCCGCAACGCAGAAAACTGCTGCAAGGTGCCGCCAAGAGCGGCGCTGTCGCGCTCGGTGCCACCGCATTTCCAGGCTGGATGATGCCGGCCCTCGCGCAGGGCGAGGTGGAGGTGCCGTTCTCCGATGTTCCGGATACCTTCCGGGTGCTGCCGGTACGACCCGGTGCCACGCACTTCCTGGACACCAGCAAGATCGACAGCTTCTACACCGACAACGACGATTTCTACCTCGTCCAGCACTACAGCCAGCCGGATATCGACCCGGCAAGCTACCAGCTTCGTGTCACCGGCCTGGTGAACCGCGAGCTGACCTTCACCCTGGATCAACTGCGCGCCCGCCCGAATGTTCAGAAGGACGTGGGTTTCGAGTGCGGCGGCAATGGCGGCCGCATGTTCCACGGCCTGATCGGCAACGCCAACTGGCGCGGGGTCAGTCTGCGCGACATTCTGCAGGAAGCCGGTATTCAGCCGGGTGCCAAGGAGATTGTCTTCTTCGGTGGCGACGCCGGGGAAGAAGAGATTCGCGGACGCAAGGTGCCGACCACCTTTGCCCGCAGCCTGTCGATTGAAGACGCCATGAGCGAGCACAATATGCTGGCCTTCGAGATGAACGGAGAGCCGCTGCCCCATTTCCACGGCAAACCGGTGCGCCTGCTGGTGCCTGGCTGGTACGGGGTGGCCAACGTCAAATGGCTGACCCAGATCCATGTGCAGGACACCCGCTACATGGGGCGCTTCATGGGCCGCGACTACGTGACCCTGAAACGCGAGATGGTGGGCGGCCAGGAGCGCTGGGTGGAGAACTCGGTCACCCGCATGAATCTGAAGTCTGTGATTACCCGGGTGACCCGCAACGGTTCCCGCTATACCGTCAACGGCTTCGTGCTGAACGACGGCACGCCGATTCGCAGTGTGGAGGTCAAGATTGACGATGGCCCCTGGCAGCAGGCCACGATTGATCCCGCGGCATCCCAGTTCACCTGGAAACAGTTCCGTTTCGACTGGCAGGGCGTGCAGCCGGGCGAGCACCGCCTGGTGTCCCGGGTAACGGACGTGAATGGCAAGGTGCAACTGCCGCAGGATCAACTGCCGGAACGGGTGAGCTACTGGGAAGAGTTCGGTCAGTTTCCGCGCACCATTACAATCGGCGCCTGAGACTGGGGACCTGAACACAAGGAGAGCAGCACGTGGCAACCTATCTGGTTCTGACCATCATCGGTGACGACAAGCCTGGTCTGGTGGGCCTGCTGTCGGAAACCATTTCCCGGCATTCGGGCAACTGGCTGGAGAGCAATATGTCTCACCTCGCCGGCAAGTTCGCGGGCATTCTGCGCGTGAGCGTCGGCGACGCCGAGGCGGACGCGCTGGTGGCGGACCTGCAGGGCCTGTCGTCTGTGCTGAAACTGGTGGTGGAGAAGGTCAACGTGGCCGAATCCGCTCCGCGTCAGCGGTCACTGCGCCTGACCCTGGTCGGCAATGACCGCCCGGGCATTGTGCGTGAAATCTCCAGAGCCCTGGCGGAAGCGGGCGTGAACGTGGAGGAGCTGAGCACCGAGATCAGCAGCGCGCCCATGTCCGGGGAGCCTCTGTTCCAGGCAGAGGCGGAGCTGAAGGTGCCGGTCAATCTGGACAGCGGAGCGCTCAAGAGCCGTCTGGAGCAACTGGCCGATGATCTGATTGTGGAGATCAGCCTGGCGTCCATTGCCTAGTTCCAATTTGTGAAATCGCCAGCCCCGGTGGCGATGTCTTCGTTTCAGCGCAGGGAGATAATCTCCCAGCCGCGTGCCTGCGCGATGCCCCGCAGGGTATCGTCCGGATCCACCGCAACGGCTCGCGCGGCCTGTTCCATCAGGGGCAGGTCATTGAAAGAATCGCTGTAGAACACACTGTCTTCCAGGCTCAACGGGTTCTTTTCGCGGGCATTCCACTGCGTCAGCCAGTGCTTCAGATTGCACACCTTGCCGTCCTGAAAGTTCGGAATCCCCTGCACGCGTCCGGTGTACACGTCCCCCTCCATTTCCAGATCGGTGGCGATCAGCGCATCCACGCCAAGGCGGGCGGCAATCGGCTCGGTGACGAAACGGTTGGTTGCGGTCATGATCAGGCAGTAGTCCCCCTGCTCGCGATGACGACGCAGCAGGGCTTCGGCGGCGGGCAACATCATGGGTTCCACAAAGCGCTTCATGAAGCGCTGGTGCAGGGCGTCGCGTTCCTGGCGCGGCATGCCGCGCACGGCGCCGATGGCGAACTCGGTGTAGGCGATCATGTCCAGGCCACCGTTTTTGTACTGCTGGTAAAACGCATCGTTGCGTGACTTGTGCAGGACGGGATCAACCAGGGATTCGCTGATCAGAAAATCACCAAAGGCATGGTCGCTGTCGCCGCCAAGCAGTGTGTTGTCGAGGTCGAAGATGGCCAGTGCCATGAAGCGGGTCTCCTGTGAGCCGGGCAAAAAAACCGGGTCATTATACCGGGATGTTGGTTTCCCGGGAGGGTGCGGGATGAGGCGATTTCGGCGCGGGGCAGGCCGTTGAATACTCTGCGCGACCTGTGAAACAATGCCGAAGTTCGTCTTTTAGAAGGAAAGCCCGCGCAGATGATTGATTCGAGAGGTTTCAGGCCCAATGTCGGCATCATCATCTGCAACGCGCAGGGCCAGCTCCTGTGGGCAAAGCGTATCGGCCAGGATGCCTGGCAGTTCCCCCAGGGCGGCATTCGCCACGGCGAGCGCCTGCACCAGGCACTGTATCGGGAATTGAAGGAAGAAGTCGGGCTAGAGCCCTCCGACGTGGAGATCATCTCCTCCACCAAGGGCTGGCTGTATTATCAGTTGCCCAAGAATCTCATTCGCCAGCATTCCAACCCCGTCTGCATCGGCCAGAAACAGAAGTGGTACCTGCTGCGGCTGCGTTCGGATGAATCGAAGATTGATCTGGTGTCCAACAGCACACCGGAGTTTGATGACTGGCAATGGGTCAGTTTCTGGTACCCTCTTAGCCAGGTGATAGACTTCAAGCGCGAAGTGTATCGCCAGGCACTGAAGGAACTGGTCGTACCGATGAACCAGTTGCTGCGCGCCTGACACGGTCTGCTGCCCCCCGCCTTACGTGAGTCCACTCTGGTTAAGACAGCGGTTGAAAAAAGCGATGGCGCCTGGATGGGGGAGCAGGCAGGCGCTGAACTTCGCACCATAACAATGATAACGGGATACGGAATGATGCTGGAAAGACTGCGGGATATTGTCCAGGAGGTGAACTCTGCAAAAGATCTGCAGACCGCCCTCGACGTGATTGTTTCCCGTGTTCGTGACGCGATGAAGACCCAGGTCTGCTCGGTCTACCTGCTCGACCCCGAGATCAATGCCCATGTGCTGATGGCGTCCGAGGGGCTCAAGAAAGAATCCGTTGGCCACGTGCGTCTGCAGGTCGGCGAAGGGCTGGTGGGCCTGGTTGCCAGCAATGCCGAACCGGTGAACCTGGAAGACGCGCCCGCCCATCCCAACTACCACTATCTCTCGGAAACCGGTGAGGAGGAGTTCAACTCTTTCCTCGGCGTGCCCATTATTCACCACCGCAAGGTGCTGGGGGTGCTGGTCGTGCAGCACCGGGAAAAACGCAGCTTCGACGAGGGAGAGGAAGCCTTTCTCATCACGCTGTCGGCCCAGTTGGCGGGGGTGATTGCCTCCGCCGAGGCGACGGGAGCCATTCAGGGCATCAGCCCGTCCGGGCAGCGCAAGTCGGATACCAGCTTTAACGGCATTGCCGGCTCCACCGGGGTGGCGATCGGTCATGTGGTTGTTGTATTCCCGCCGGCAGACCTGGATCTGATTCCCCAGCGTGCCTGCAGCGACGTGGACGAGGAAATCCGCTTCTTCAAGGCGGCGCTGGAGTCTGTGCGCAGCGACATGACGGCGCTGACCAACAATCTGGAAACCCGCCTGCGGCCCGAGGAGCGGGAGCTGTTCGGGGTTTACCTGCGCATGCTCGACGATGAGGCGCTGGGTTGGGAAGTGGTGGAGCGCATCCGCAGCGGGCAGTGGGCGCAGGGGGCACTGGCCGAGGTGGCGAAGGATCACGTGCGTACCTTCGAGATGATGAAAGACCCTTACCTGCGCGAGCGCGCCGCAGACATCAAGGACCTGTGCAGTCGGGTGCTGTTCTATCTGCAGAATCGCAATGCCGTCAAAACCGAATACCCCATGGACACGATCCTGGTGGGCGAAGAACTTACAGCGGCCATGCTCGCCGAGGTCCCCAAGGAAAAGCTCAAGGGTCTGGTGTCGGTCAAAGGCTCCGGGAACTCCCACGTGGCGATTCTGGCCCGCACCATGGGCATTCCCACGGCCATGGGGGTGGTGGATCTGCCCTACCGCCAACTCGACGGTCGCGAACTGATCGTGGATGGCTATAACGGCCAGGTGTACAGCAATCCCAGCGATCAGCTCCGCAATCGCTATCGCGAAGTCATCAAGGAAGAGGAGCAACTGGTCAAGGGGCTGGAAGGCCTGATTCATCAGCCCTGCGAGACGCCGGACGGGCACCGCGTGAACCTGTGGGTGAACACGGGCCTGATGTCCGACGTGGTGCGCTCGCTGGACCATGGCGCCGAGGGCATCGGCCTGTTCCGTACGGAAGTCCCCTTCCTCCTGAGCGAGCGCTTTCCCAGTGAGCAGGAGCAGGCGGTGATCTACCGCGAGCAGCTCAACGCCTTCGCGCCCAAGCCCGTGACCATGCGCACGCTGGACGTGGGTGGGGACAAGGCGCTGCCCTATTTCCCCATCGAAGAGGAAAACCCTTTCCTCGGCTGGCGCGGCATTCGCGTAACGCTGGATCACCCCGAGATTTTCATTGCACAGGTTCGTGCCATGATCCGCGCGAGCGAGGGGCTGAACAATCTGCAGATCATGCTGCCGATGATTTCCAATGTGCAGGAGGTCAACGGTTCCATTCAGATCATCAAGCGTGCCTACCGCGAATTGCGCGAAGAGGGGCTGGATGTGCGCATGCCCCCCATCGGGGTCATGATCGAGTTGCCTGCTGCGGTGTACCAGACGCGAGCCCTGTGTCGTCTGGTGGACTTCATTTCCGTGGGCAGCAACGACCTGACCCAGTATCTGCTTGCGGTAGACCGCAACAACCCGCGCGTGGCCAGCCTGTACTCCTCTTTTCACCCCGCTGTGCTGCAGGCATTGCAGTACGTGGTGGAGCAGGCGCACCTGGAAAATCGTCCCGTCAGCATCTGTGGCGAAATGGCGGGCGACCCGGGAGGCGCGGTTCTGCTCATGGCCATGGGCTTCGACGTGTTGTCCATGAACGCGACCACCCTGCTGAAGGTGAAGGCGGTGATTCGCAGCATGACCCTGTCTGCCTCGCAGAGCCTGCTGAACCAGGTCATGGTCATGGACGATGCCCAGATGGTGCGCAGTTGCGTGGACATGGCGCTGTACAACGCCGGTGTGGATCGTCTGCTGCGTTCTTCGCGCACGAACTGAGCGCTGACAGCAGAGCCAGTCTGAGGCAAAATGGCCCCGCTGGAAAAATTCCTACAGAATAATGGACGGATATCCGGATAATACGGGTCTGGATTACTTCAGCGGACGAAGTCATAAAGGGATGTGCCGGGCACTGACCTCTCCAGGAAGGAGACTGTCAGGCCCTTTGCAGGAGAGGTGTGGTGCGATGATGGATAGCGAACCCGGTAACAACGACATGCAGGCTGCACAGGCCAGCGAGGTGAACAAGTTCATCCTGCGTCTGCCCTGTGAGTATCACGCGCATCTGACGGAAATTTCCCGCCTGAACCGACGCAGCATGAACTCCGAGATCACGCTGTTGGTGGAGCGCCATCTGTCCGATATCATGGCGCGCGGCCTGCAGTCCTCGGTGGACTCCCTGCGGCTCAATCCTGCAACGCCCCAGGCTGCCGACAAGCTCATCGAAAAACTGCAGGAACTCTCCCTGGAAAAGAAAAAGGCGCTGCTCGCGCTGCTGGGCTGACACCGGCGCGGCCCGCGCAATTCGCCTTGACAAGGGCTCCGGGCATGGGGGAGCATCAGGGCTCTTCAGAGCGGCCGGTTCTGCCGATGTGCCGCTGACCTTTTGCCAGCCAAGACCCATTGCATGCTCACCTATCCGCAATTTGATCCCGTCGCTTTTTCCCTTGGTCCGCTGTCCGTGCACTGGTACGGCATCATGTACATCATTGCCTTCGGCGGGGCCTGGGGGCTGGCTAAGATCCGGGCGCGCAAGACGCCGGGAGAGTGGACGGACGAGCAGATTGCCGATCTGGTGTTCTACGGTGCCATGGGGGCGGTGCTGGGTGGACGTCTGGGTTCTGCCCTGTTCTACAATTTCGACAAGGTGCTGGCCGACCCACTGTGGGTGCTGCGGGTGTGGGAAGGGGGAATGTCCTTCCATGGGGGCATTCTCGGCGTCATGGCCGCCCTGTACTGGTACGCGGGAAGGCTGCACAAACCCTATTTTCAGGTGCTGGATTTCATTGCCCCGCTGGCACCCTTCGGGCTTGGAGCGGGACGGCTCGGCAATTTCATTGGCGGAGAGCTGTGGGGGCGTCATACCGATGTTCCCTGGGGCATGGTGTTTCCCCATGTAGACCCCTACCCCCGCCATGCGTCCCAGCTCTATCAGTTCGCGCTTGAGGGCATAGTGCTGTTCGCGCTGGTGTGGTGGTTCTCCTCCCGCCCGCGTCCGCGCTATGCGGTTTCCGGCATGTTCAGCCTGGGTTACGGTGTGCAGCGCTTCTTCGTGGAGTTTTTCCGTGAGCCGGACGAGGGCATCGGCTTCGTGGCGCTGGACTGGATGACGATGGGGCAGATTCTGTCCCTGCCCATGATACTGGCAGGCATTGCTCTGCTGACCCTGGCCTATCGCAAACCGCAGGGCCAGTCTAACCACTGAGTACACGAGACGATGAAACAATATCTGGATCTGCTGCAACGCATCCTTGACGAAGGCGCCGAGAAGGGCGACCGCACCGGCACCGGCACCCGGTCCGTGTTTGGTCATCAGATGCGCTTCGATCTGTCTGCCGGCTTCCCGGTGCTGACCACCAAGAAGCTGCATCTGCGCTCCATTATCATTGAGCTGCTGTGGTTTCTCAGTGGCGATACCAACGTGCGCTATCTGCAGGAAAACGGCGTCTCGATCTGGGACGAGTGGGCTGATGAGAACGGCGACCTCGGCCCGGTGTATGGCTTCCAGTGGCGTTCCTGGCCAGGGCCGGATGGCAGCTCCGTGGATCAGATCAGCAAGCTGATTGAGCAGATTCGCACGAATCCGGATTCCCGCCGTCTGATGGTGGTGGCTTACAACCCGGCCTACGTGGACCAGATGGCGCTGCCGCCCTGTCATTCCCTGTTTCAGTTTTATGTGGCGAACGGCAAGCTGTCCTGCCAGCTCTACCAGCGCTCTGCCGACACCTTTCTGGGCGTGCCGTTCAATATTGCCTCCTATGCTCTGCTGACTCACATGGTCGCGCAGCAATGCGATCTCGATGTCGGCGACTTCATCTGGACGGGAGGCGATACACACCTTTACAACAATCATCTGGAACAGACGAAACTGCAATTGAGCCGGACGCCACTTCCCCTGCCGAAGCTGCATATCAAACGCAAGCCGGAGGATATCTTCAGTTACCGTTACGAGGATTTTGAAATTCTCGACTACGAGGCGCATCCGCACATCAAGGCGCCAGTTGCTGTCTGAAGGGTATTCATCATGAAACTGGCATTGATCTGGGCCATGGCCCGCAATCGCACCATTGGACGCAACAACGCCCTGCCCTGGCATCTCTCCGAAGATCTGAAGTATTTCAAACGGGTCACGATGGGAAAACCGGTGATCATGGGGCGCAAGACCTGGGACTCCATCGGTCGCCCTTTGCCGGGCCGCACCAATATCGTCATCACCCGCGATTCCGCTTTTCGTGCCGAGGGGGCGAAGGTGGTGAACACGCTGGAGCAGGCGCTGTCCGTTGCCGAAAGTGTTGGCATCATTGACGGCAGTGAAGAAGTAGTGGTGATGGGAGGCGAGCAGATCTACGCGTTGGCCCTGCCAAAGGCCGACCGTCTGTACATGACCGAGGTGCACGCGGATGTTGACGGGGATGCCCACTTCCCGGAGTTTGACCGCACGCAGTGGCAGGAGCTGGCGCGTGAGAATCACGCCGCAGCCGGGCCAAACCCCTACGATTACAGTTTTGTTATTCTGGAAAGAAAGGTCTGAAGAGTCTTCCACTGCCGCCTTTGTGACGACAGTGGAAGAGGCGCTGGATCAATCCAGCGGAATGAACGCCAGTGCGTTGTTCGCGTTCATTGGAATGACCAGTTGGTTCTGGACAGAGTCATAGCACATGGACGCGGCTGACGGGATGCCGGACGCAATCACTTCTGCAGGCTGCCCGGGGCGGATGCGCGACACGCTGCCGTAACGCACACTGCTGACGTACTTGGTGCCATCGGCGAGGATTACCACGCCATCGTTGCCGCCTTCGGCCGCATGCTCGGTGCGCACTACCTGGCCTGCCGGACTGAAGGTAATCACTGCATTGTCGCCCACGTTCACCACGACGATATTGCCGTCGTTGTCGATGGCCACGCCGTTGGGTGCTGCCAGTGGGGCTCCTTCCGCAAACACAGAGACCTGCCCACTCGGCGTCACCTTGTAGATGCGCTCGGGGCTGCGGGTATTGGAGGCGTAGACGGTGCCGTCAGGGGCGACACCGACGCCGTTCAGAACCGTGGCGCCTTCCACCTGCACGGCGCCCAGCGGACGACCGCTGGCAAGATCAAACATGCGCACGGTATCGATGTCCACGGCATAGAGTACGCCGTTGTTGATGGCGCTGCCCAGAGGCTGGTTCAGGGTCAGGCCATCACGCGTGGCGCCGATCCACTTGGAAGTGTGCACGCTGCCGTCGGGATTGATCAGGGACACGAAGCCGTCGTTTTCCTGCAGGTTCTGCGGAATGCCGTTGTTCATCGCCAGAATCAGGTTGCGGGCCGGGTCAAAGGTGCAGCTTTCGGCGGTGCGGAAACTGCCGAATACTTTCACATTGCTGGACATCGGGGTCGCGACGCCGGACTCATTGATGGTGCCCAGCGGCTCCCCTGCAGTAAAAGTCTGGGCCTGGGCTGCGGCGCTCAGGGCGAGGCCGATGGCGGCGGTCAGTACGAGTTTCTTCATGCACATTTCTCCTTGTTGAATGTGTAAGCCGTAGTGTTGTTGTTATAGGTTTTGCAACGGACGAAGCCAGAGGCCTGTCGACGTCGATTTTGAGTCAACAGGCCTTAGAGACCCGATTTCGGGCCGCTCTAGTTCAGGGATTTGGCCAGGGCCTTGGAATTGCGCTGATAGTTGTACATTTTCTTCTTCTTTTCCGGCAGCTCGGAGATTTCAATCGGAGTGAAGCCCTTCTCCAGGAACCAGTGGGTCGTCTGGGTGGTGAGCACGATGACCTTCGACAGGCCGGAACGTTTCGCATGGGCTTCCAGTGCCACCAGCAGATCCTTGCCGCGCCCGGTGTCCTGGTAGTTGCGGTGAATGGCAATGCAGGCGATTTCACCGCATTGCTCGTCCAGTGGGTACAGGGCAGCGCAGGCGATGATCATGCCCTCGCGTTCGATCACGAAGAAGAAGCCAATCTCCGCTTCCAGCAGCTCGCGGGAGCGGTGTACCAGTACGCCCGCCTCTTCCAGCGGGGTGATCAGTTCGAGGAGACCGCCGACGTCGTCGATGGTGGCGGGTCGCAGAACCTCGAAGGTTTCCGCAGAGACCAGCGTGCCGCTGCCATCGCGGGTAAACAGTTCCTCGATCAGCGCGCCATTGTGGACAAAGCTGATCAGATGGCTGCGAGGCACCTTGCGGCTGCAGGCTTTCAGTGCAGCAACCAGGGCCTGGGCAATGCCGTTCTCCATGTTCTCCTGACGGGCGCGCACGGCGTCGAGCACGTTCTGTGCAGAGGCCGGATTCAGGGTGCTGACCATATTGTCAGCGGCGTCCACGATGCCGCGCTGAGGGATGAACAGAATCAGTTTTTCGGCGTGCAGGGCGACGGCCACTTCGGTGGCAACCTCCTCAGCGGACAGGTTGAACACCTCGCCGGTGGGCGAGTAGCCGAGATTGTTGAGCAGCACGATATTGTGCCCCTCCAGGTGTTGCTGGATCGCGGCGGTGTTGACCTTGCGTACCACGCCGGTGAGCGCATGGTCGATGCCGTCCAGCACGCCGAGGGGGCGCGCGGTGATGTAATTGCCTCTGGCAAGTGCGAGGTCTGCCCCGTGCATGGGGGAATTGGCCAGCCCCATGGAAAACACGGCTTCTATGTCGATGCTCAGGGAACCAATGACCTTCTTCACCACCTGCAGGCTCTCGGCATCGGTGATGCGCAGTCCCTTGTGATAGCGGGATTCGATGCCCTCGTTCTTCAGTGCCGCGTTGATCTGCGGGCGGGAACCGTGCACCAGCACCAGCTTGACGCCCAGGCTGTTGAGCAGGGTGATGTCGTGCACGATGTTACTGAAATTCGGGTGCTCAAGCGCCTCCCCGGGCAGCAGCACCACGAACACCTTTTTACGGTGAGCGTTGATGTAGCTGGAGGAGTAACGAAACCAGTCGATGTATTCGGGCAGATTTTGCATGGCGCCAATATAGTCTATTTATTGATTTTAATGAAATTCTTCTTGTTCAGATGCCTGTTGGCTGTCACAGGCAGTAATGCCGGATCAGGCCTCTCAGAGTGTCGAGGTAGCGCGGGATTCGATCCAGCGCCAGATACTCGTCCGGTTGATGTGCCTGGTCGATGTCCCCCGGCCCCAGCACGATGGTGTCCATGCCCAGCTTCTGCAGCAGCGGTGCCTCGGTGCCGAAGGCGACGGTTGCCGCGTGCTGGCCGGTCAGCTTCTCGGCGGTGCGCACAAGCTCGCTGTTCGGGTCGGTCAGGAAAGCAGGCAGCCCGGCAAACAGCGGCGCGATTGTCGGTGTCACGCCGTGACGCTCGGCGACGGGGCGCACCCGTTGGCGGATCTCTTCGCGCAAGCCCTCGATCTCCATGCCGGGCAGCAGGCGGATGTCGAATTCCAGACGACACTGTCCGCAGATGCGGTTGGGATTGTCGCCCCCGTGAATGCAGCCCAGATTCAGGGTAGGCCGGGGAATGGTAAACAGCGGGTTCTGGTAACGCGCCTGCAGTTCCTGGCGAAAACGGATCAGCTCACTGATGACATCGTGCATGGCGTCCAGGGCGTTGTGTCCCAGGTCGGGGTCGGAGGAATGTCCGCTCTGACCGAGCAGATCGATGGACTCCATCATGATGCCCTTGTGGGCGTTGATCGGACGCATGCCGGTGGGTTCGCCGATAAGCGCCGCGCGGGCTTTCGGGCGCCCGAGCTCCGCCAGGGTGCGGGCGCCCTGCATCGAGGTCTCCTCGTCTGCCGTCGCGAGCACGATCAGCGGCTGTTTGAACGCCACGCCATCGAAGTCCTTGAGGGCTTCCATCACCAATGCAAAGAAGCCCTTCATGTCCGTGCTGCCCAGGCCATAGAGGCGACCGTCTTTCTCCGTCAGCCGAAATGGATCAACGTTCCACAATGCCTCGTCCAGGGGGACAGTATCGGTGTGCCCGGACAGTACCAGGCCGCCGGGGCCACTGCCGCGGGTGGCGATCAGATTGACCTTGGCATTGTCTTGCGTTGCTGCGGACGTGGCAGCGCTGCGGACGCGTTCGCATTGAAAACCGAGGTCTTCAAAGCAGCCGGCGAGATAATCAATGACGGCGACATTGCTGGTGTCGAATTCCGGGTTGGCAGAACTGACGCTGGGGCGGCGGATCAGCGCGTCCATATGCGTCAGCATATCGGGAAAGGAAGGGGTCATTTGGCACCCGATGCGGTGCTGGCGACAAGATCGGTCTTCGCTGCCATGATGAAATCATTATCGTGCAGGCCGTTGCACTTGTGCGTCCACCAGGACACGGTCACCTTGCCCCATTCGAGCAGAATACTGGGGTGATGATCCTCGCGCTCGGCGAGCAGGCCGAGCTTGTGGGTGAAGGCCGCCGCCTCCTTGAAATCACGGAAGTGGAATTCGCGGCGAATCTGCTCCATGCCGTCCACCTGGACTTTCTTCCAGCGGGGCACGCTTGCCAGCATGCGATTGGAATCTTCTGGCAGCATGGCCCGTGTGCCGATGATGCAGGGCTGACAATGCTGTTCGTAGAGGCTTCGGCTCATGGGGGGCTCCCTGTGGTTGGCCGCGCAGCGCAGCAGATCAGAGAAAGGCTTCCAGTACGCTGTTGAGAAACTGTTCTCCCTTCGCGGTGGGCCTGATCGTGTGCTGGTCGAACGCGAGCAGGCCGCGTGCTGTCAGCGATAATACCTGCTTTTCAATGTGCTCGAAACCCAGCCCGGTGGCAGCCTCGAATGCGGACACGGCGAAACCCTCGCGCAGTCGCAGCACGTTGAGCAGATACTCGATGGCGAGTTCCGACTCTGCAATCGCGGCCTGTTCCGCAAAGCCATCGCCCGCGCGCTGCAGATAATGGTCCGGCTGTCGTGAGGTTCGGGTGCGCAGAATCAGGCCCTGTTCCGTTTGCGTGATCTTGCCGTGGGCGCCCGCGCCAATGCCGAGGTAGTCCCCGAAGCGCCAGTAGTTGAGGTTGTGCCGTGCCTGTCGCCCAGGGCGTGCGAAGGCGGAGATTTCATAGCGGGCGTAGCCCTGATCCTGCAGCAGGGCCAGGCCCTGATCCTGAATGTCGATCAGCGCCTCATCTTCCGGCAGTGACGGTGGATGTTTGTAAAACTCGGTATTGGGTTCGATGGTCAGTTGATACCAGGACAGGTGCTCGGGCGCCAGCGCGATGGCCTGGCGCAGGTCGCGCAGGGCGGCGTCTGCGTTCTGGGCGCGAAGTCCGTACATGAGATCGATATTGAAATTGTCGAAACCTGCCGTGCGGGCCATGTCGATCGCCCGGCGCGCGTCCTCACTGCCGTGAATTCTGCCCAGATGCTGCAATTGCAGATCGTCGAAACTCTGTACGCCGATGGACAGGCGGTTGATGCCGATGCGGCGATAGTCGGCAAATTTTTCCCGCTCTGCTGTCCCGGGGTTGGCTTCGAGTGTGATTTCGATGTCGTCCGCAAAGGAGATGCGGGAGGCGACAGTGCAGAGGAGGCGATCCAGGGCGGCGGCGCTGAACAGGCTGGGGGTGCCGCCGCCAAAGAAGATCGACTGCAGCGAACGCCCCTGCACGAAACCTAGCGACTGCTCCAGATCCCGCAGCAGCGCATCAACATAGGCGTCCTCCGGCAGTGCCCCCTGGCGCTGATGGGAATTGAAATCGCAGTAGGGGCACTTGCGCACGCACCAGGGGATGTGCACGTAGAGGCTGAGAGGGGGGCGTTGCAGCCGACGGGCGTCAAAGCCCGGAGACAGTTCACTCACCGCAGGGACTCGCGAAGCCCGGTCCAGTGCTGCAGGAGGGAGCGCAGGGCCTGGCCGCGGTGACTGATGCTGTTCTTGACCGAGGGGTCGAGCTGCGCAGAGGCACAGCCATGGGTCGGCACATGGAACAGCGGGTCATAACCGAAGCCGTTGTCGCCGGATGGCTCGAACAGAATGCGGCCCTCCCAGGTGCCCTGGCTGATGAAGGGCATGGGGTCCCGGGCGTGGCGCATGAAGACAATGACGCACTGGAAGCGCGCTGTACGCGCCTGCTCCGGAATCTGCTTCAGTGCCTCCAGCAGCTTGCGGTTATTGGCTTCATCCGTTGCTCCGACTCCGGCATAGCGGGCGGAGTAAATACCGGGTTCGCCGCGCAGGGCATCGACCTCGATGCCGGAATCGTCCGCCATGGCGGGCAGGCCGGTTTCCTGGCAGGCGTGGCGGGCCTTGATGATGGCATTCTCCACGAAGCTCAGCCCGGTCTCGTCTGCGTCACTCACGCCCAGGCTGCGCTGGGTGATGAACTCGATGTCCTGCGCGCCCAGCATCTGCTGGAACTCACGCAGTTTGCCGGCGTTACCTGTGGCGAGGACGATCTGTTTCATGAGGAGGCAATTCCTAGCGGCTGATGTGGTAAATGGCGGTCTCGCCCAGCATGTTGGGCCACAGCTTGATGGTCCAGCGCCCCTGGTGCAGATGATCGACCACGGTGCGCGAAATCACCTTGATCTGTTTCTCGCGGCACAGCACGTCGAAATCCCGCACGGTGCAGAAATGGATGTTGGGCGTGTTGTACCACTGATAGGGCATGAAGTTGGACACCGGCATTCTGCCCTTGGTCGTCAGGTACAGGCGCGCGCGCCAATGTCCGAAATTCGGGAAGGTGACGATGCAGTTCTTGCCGATGCGCAGCATCTCGTCAATCAGCACATCGGGGTAGCTGACGGCCTGCAGCGTCTGCGTGAGCAGCACGGTATCAAAGCTCTTGTCCTTGAAGTTGGCCAGGCTCTTGTTCAGGTCCTGCTCGATGACGTTGACGCCACGGCCGAGACATTGCTGAATGTTTTCCGGTGAAATTTCCAGGCCGATCTCGGAGACGTCCTTGTGGATTTTCAGATATTCCAGCAGGCTGCCGTCGCCGCAACCCAGGTCGAGCACGCGACTGCCGGGGCGAATCCAGTGTTGAATAATGTCCAGGTCGGGGCGCATCAGGCATTCACCTCGTCACTGACTCGTTGCAGATAGGTGCGCAGGGCGTCCATGTAGCGTGGCACCGGCAGCAGGAAGGCGTCGTGACCCTGGTCGGCCTCGATTTCCAGATAGCTGACCTGCTTGCCCGCGTCCAGAAGCGCGTTGACAATCTCCCGAGAACGCTCAGGAGGAAAGCGCCAGTCCGAACTGAATGACATCAGCAGGAAACGGCAATTGCTCTTCTCGAAGGCCTTGCTGAGGCTGCCCTCGTAATCCACGGTCGGGTCAAAATAGTCCAGCGCCTTGGTCATGAGCAGATAGGTGTTGGCGTCGAAACGCTCCGAGAAACGCTCGCCCTGATAATGCAGGTAGCTTTCCACCTGGAAATCGACGTTGAGGCCAAAGCTGAGCTGCCCGGTGCGCAGGTCGCGACCGAAATTGCCGCTGATGGTGGCACTGTTGGGCGACTCGGCTTCCTTGCCGAATTTGTCGCGCATCGCGCTGTCGGACAGATAGGTGATGTGCCCGACCATGCGTGCGAGCATGACGCCCTTCTTCGGATAGGTGCCGAATTCCAGGTAGCGCCCCTCGTGGAAATTGGGATCTGCCGTAATGGACTGGCGCGCCACTTCATTGAAGGCAATATTCTGCGCCGAAAGCTTGGGTGCGGCGGCGATGATGACCGCGTGGCGTAGACGTTCCGGGTAACTGATAGCCCAGCGCATGACCTGCATGCCGCCGAGACTGCCCCCGATGACCGCTGCCCATTGCTGAATTCCCAGCCGATCCGCGAGCCGTGCCTGACTCTTCACCCAGTCGCGCACGGTCACCACCGGAAAGTCCGGGCCGTAGAATTTGCCCGTGGCCGGATTCATGGAGCTGGGCCCGGTGCTGCCCGCACAGCCGCCGAGATTGTTCAGCGACACGACAAAGAAACGATTGGTATCGATGGGCTTGCCAGGGCCGATGCAGGTATCCCACCAGCCCGGCTTGCTGTCGTCCTCGCTGTGATAGCCTGCGGCGTGATGGTCTCCGCTGAGGGCGTGACAGATAAGCACGGCATTGGAGCGTGCCGCGTTAAGCTCGCCATAGGTTTCGATCATCAGCTCATAGCCGTCGATCTGTTTGCCGCTGCGCAGCTCCAGAGGCTCGTCGAAACGCAGGCACTGGGGTGCGACGATTCCGACTGAATTTTCAGGGATGGGTCTTGGCATTGTGAGCCTTGTCTAGTCCTTGTGCGGGTGATGCGCGGCGGTGAGTTGCAGGCCCTCGGGCAGTACCTGTGGGGCACTGATGCGGACGCGCTTCTGCCTGCTGATGTCACCACTCATGATCGTTACTCTTTCCTGTGGCACCCGGCACTGCTTCGCAAGAAAGCGGATGAGATGCTTGTTTGCCTTGCCGTCTACCGGAGGCGCAGTAATGCGAATTTTGATCTGGCCGTCGAGCACTCCGGCGAATTCATCTTTTGCTGCCTTCGGTTGCAGGCGGCAGCGCAGAATCAGATCCTCTCCCTGCCACTCGTAATGGGTGGGACTCTCCATCGCGGCCACTCCACCCATGCCGATGTTAAATTCCCAGCACCACGCGCGGGTTGACCCCGATCGGGTCGATCAGCACGATGCGCAGAATCTGCAGCGAAAGGAACACAAAAATCGGTGAGAAATCCAGCCCGCCCATGGCAGGCAGCAGGCGGCGAAACGGCGCCATGATGGGTTCGGTCAACTGGCGCACCAGCACCAGTGCGGGGTGACCGCTGAAGGGGGCGATGAAGCTGGCGACAATGGAAATGATCATGGCCCAGAAATAGATGTTCAGAATAAAGGACAGCAGGCCGACACTGGACCAGCTCACCACCAGGCCTATGCCGGGAATCGCAAAACCGCTGAAGAAAATCAGCAGGGCCGTGCAGACACACTGGGCCAGCAGGGCCAGCACCAGAGAGGCGAAATCCATGCCGCGATAGCCGGGAATGAAACGGCGGAACAGGCGCACGCCGGGATCGGTGATGCGCACGATCGCCTGAGTGAACGGGTTGTAAAAGTCGGCGCGGGCCAGTTGCAGCATGAAGCGCAGCAGTACAGCCAGGATGAACATGCCTCCCAGTGTGCTGACCAGCAGATACCCAACACTGCCTAATGAACCCATGTCATTCGTCTCCTTGCTTGTGTGTTGTCTTAACCCGCCAGCTCCACGGAACGTTTCTGTGCCGCCGTAATCGCGCGCTCCACGAGGCCACGGAAGTCTTCACTCTCGAACTGTCGGATTGCGGCCTCGGTGGTGCCTCCGGGTGAGGTGACGCGGCGACGCAATTCGTCCGGGGCCACGTCGCTGTTGATGGCAAGCGTCGCCGCGCCCAGTGCGGTCTGCAGGGTCAGTTGGCGGGCCAGCTCCGGGCTGAGCCCCATGCCGACGGCGGCCTGCTCCATCGCTTCCATCAGCAGGAAATAGTAGGCGGGGCCGCTGCCGGACAGTGCTGTGACGGCGTTGATATCCTCTTCGCTGCTCAGCCAGCAACTGATGCCCACCGCCGCCAGAATCTCGCCCGCGAGATTCGCCTGCGCATCGCTGGTGTAGGCATTGGCATACAGACCGGTTGCGCCCTGGGAGACCAGGGCCGGTGTGTTGGGCATGCAGCGCACGATGGCCTGCTGCCCGCCAAGCCAGGCTTCCAGGCTGCGCAGGGGGATGCCGGCGGCGATCGAAATGATCAGGGTGCCGGTGGGAGGGAGCAGGGGCTGCAGGGTGGCGCAGACCTGTTCCATCACCTGGGGTTTGACAGCAAGGACGAGGACATCGGCGTCTTCCGCCACGGCTTCGAGGGTGCCCGTGCGAATACCGCATTCTTCCGTCAGGGCACTCAGTTTGGCGGGGTCGATGTCGCAGGCGGCGATATGACCTGGAGTGACGCCCTTTGCGAGCAGGCCACGAATCAGGCTGTTGGCCATGTTGCCAGCGCCAATGAATGTTATCTTGCTGTTATTCAAGGTTTTTCCTCGTTTCAGTCGTCGGGGTTCCGGGTGTTTCCGAACCGCCCGCTATTCTAGCGTAAGTCACCACAGGCTCGCACCCTGTATGGGGCGCAGCAGATCCTCGTCGGGCATTGGCAGAGGACCGCCCGCTGCGCCATACTCTGTTGCACAAGCCCTGACCCTCAACATCTGTATTGCCCGCTGCTCCCCAGTTCTGGGGGTGCACTGACATTTGACCGGGAGATATGCTGTGACTCCTTCATCACCTGATAACTGCCCCGGCCCGGGGGTGCGCAGTCAAGAGAGCCCGCACCCCGCACGCAAGGGGGCTGGAGGCATACTGACCGTGAGAACCGGGCTGATCGTTGAAGACCTGCCGGACGCGCGTGACTGGCTTCACGCCGTCATGGGCGATGCCTTTCCCGGCATCGAGATCCACACTGCCGCTTCTCTCGCGGAGGCTGGCGAGCAATTGACGCATGTGTTGCCCGATGTGGCGCTTATCGATATCGGCCTGCCCGACGGCTCCGGCATTGATCTGATTGGGCAACTGAACCGCGAGCAGCCGCAGTTGATGTCGATTGTGACCAGTGTCTTTGATGACGATACCCATCTGTTTGCCGCGCTCGGCGCCGGCGCCTCGGGCTATCTGCTGAAAGACCAGAGCCGCGAGGAACTCACCGCCATGCTGCAGCGCATTGCAGACGGGCAACCTCCCCTGTCCCCCGCGATTGCCCGCCGCCTGCTGGGTTTCTTCGGTCCCCGCGAGGCGGTGACCCAGGATGACACCCATCTGACCGGACGCGAGCGCGATGTGCTGGCGCTGATCGCCAAGGGCTATACCACCGCCAAGGTTGCCGAGCTGCTGGATATTACCCGCAACACGGCATCCGGTTATGTGAAGGTGATCTATCGCAAACTGAATATTTCCAGCAGGGCAGAGGCAGCGTTGGAGGCGTCACGCCGAGGGATCGTCTCGCCCGAGGCAAGTTGAGACGAGAGCTTCCCTTTCTCCGTGCTTGACAAAAATTCCAGAATGCAGACTAATCGGGGGTGACATCGCCAATCCACTCCATCGTTCTGTTAATGGGAGACACCTCGTGAAGATCTGCCCCCGTTTGTCCCTTTTAAGTGCCGCGTTGCTCATCGCCTCCATCTCCGCCCACGCTGCTGAACCCGACTGGTCGGTCGTCAATGAGGAAACTCTCGCCCATTTCCAGTCCATGGTACGCATTGACACGGCAGACCCGCCCGGTCGCGAAGTTGACCTGACCCGGTATCTGGAATCAGTCCTGCAGGCCGAGGGCATCGATTACGAGATTTTTTCTCTGGAAGAGAACCGTCCGAATCTGGTGGCTCGTCTGAAGGGCAATGGCAGCAAGAAGCCTCTCCTCATCATGGCGCACCAGGACACCGTGAATGTGGATGCCAGCAAGTGGAGTTTTCCGCCCCACAGCGCCGCGCGTGATGGGGGCTGGATTTACGGCAGGGGCACTGTCGATGACAAGGACAATCTGGTGGCAGCATTGATGACGATGGTCTTGCTGAAGCGTCAGAACGTGGCACTGGACCGGGACGTGATTTTTCTGGCCGAGTCGGGTGAGGAAGGGGCCACCCAGGTGGGCATTCAGTACATGGTGGACAATCACTTTGATTCCATCAATGCGGAATTCTGCCTTGCCGAGGGCGGCAGTGTGGTCCGGCAGAATGGCGATGTGTTCTATGCCTCCGTGCAGACCGTCGAGAAACTGCCCCGGGCCATCAGCCTGACCAGCGGCGGCGTTGCCGGGCATGGTTCGGTGCCCCTGCAGACCAACGCCATCGTTGCGCTGTCCCGTGCGGTGGCAACGATCGCCGACTGGCAGCCACCGATCCGCCTCAGCGATACCACAACCTCCTATTTCTCCAAGCTGGCGTCCATCTCCGAGCCGGAGGCCGCAGCCCGCTATCGCGCGGTGCTGAATCCGAATTCTCCCGCCGGGCGTGAGGCGGTGAACTATCTGAAGCAGTATGAACCCCGCAATGCCGCGGTACTGTTCAGCACGATTTCTCCGACGATTCTGGAGGGAGGCTACCGAGTGAACGTGATCCCGTCCGAGGGCAACGCCACGCTGGATGTGCGTCTGCTGCCTGATGAAGATGCGCCGGAGTTTCTGGAGATGGTGCGAGGTGTCATCAACAATCCCGCTGTCAATGTGGAATGGGCGGCCAGAAATCAGCGCCCGGGTGCCTCGACTTCTCTGGACACCGATGCCTACCGCACCATCGAGTCGGTGTTCGGGCAGCTCTACGGCGCACCGGTGTTGCCGGTGATGAGCACGGGTGCAACCGACATGGCCTATCTGCGTGCACGGGGCATTCAGTGCTATGGCGTTGGGCCTGCCATCGACGCAGAAGACGGGCCGCTGGGCTTTGGTGCTCACAGTGACCAGGAGCGCATCATTGAAAGTGAGTTGTACCGCTTTGTGCAGGCGCACTACCAGGTGGTTGAACAGCTCGTGTCACAATAGCCGGGCTCAGGGAGAACAGGTATGGCAGGAAAGTACCCGGAAAGGATTCGCCGTTTGCCTGTGTATGACGGCCGTTTCGATGCCTATAAACTTGCCGCAGAGGGGGCAGATGTCCTGTTTGCCTCCTACCCTGCCGGCACTTCGATTCCTCCTCATGTCCATGACACCGAGAACTATGGTGTCATTACCCGGGGAGAGCTGATTCTGACCAAGGGCGGCAGGACAGAAAGAATCAGTGTCGGACAGTGGTACCATGTTGCCGCTTTTGAGGAACATGCCGCCCGCTTCGAGGTAGAGACCGACGAGGTGGAGTTCTGGTTCGTCCCGGAGTCCTCAGACTCCTGAACCCGCTGTCTCTCCTGTTGCAGGCAGGGGAATCTGCACACGTACTCCCAGCGCGGTAACGGTGGCCAGGGCGTGCAGCGTCTGCAGGCGCTTCTGCAGCACAGGAAGCGCCAGAATGGCACCCAGTGCCTCGGCATCGAGACTTGCCGAAAGACGGGTTTCCAGCGACAGGGCATTGTCGTCAGCCTGCCAGGAAAGCTGAATGTCCATCCGTTCCACGGTGAGTGTGTGCAGGCAGGCACCTGTCAGTTCCCGCATCAATAATCGCAGCCCGAGTGTCAGGCGACTGTCGCAGATCAGGGAGTCCAGGCGAGGGTCCAGCTCCCAGTCCAGGGTGATGCCCAGGCGTTCTGCCCGCCCCATCTGCTCCGCCATGCAGTCGGCCAGCACGGCGCCAAGCCCCTGGTCCTGAGCAAGCACTCGGCTGACAATATCACGCAGGTCCTGCAGTGCGGTGCGGGCGAGATCCTGAGTGCGTCCTGGCTCACTCTGGTAGACCAGGGACAGCAAACGCGCACCGAGATCGTCATGCAGATCCCGGTAGACCAGTTCCCGCTCGCGCTCCAGCCGCAATTGACGCTCCAGCGTCTCCTGCTCCGCATAGACCTGTTTTATCCGTTCCTCACTGGCAAGCAGTCGGCGTTCCAGTCCCCTGTTTGCATCCGCAAGATTGCGCGCGGCATCCAGAAACACCTTGACTCCCTGCCAGGCCAGAATCAGCAGCATCACAGGTTGGGTGATGTAGGACAGCGGGGTATCCCAGCGCCAGCGGGCGGTGTTGCTGCCGGAGAACAGCGTGACGTCGTGCAGGGCCGCCGCCAGCATGACAATCAGCCCGGCGATCACCACGCGTACTGCCGGGTGGTGCCGTTGCGGGCTGCGCAGCAACTGGATGATCAGCAGCACAAACAGAAACTGGCAGACCAATTGTCCGATATTGCCGACCATGACCACGCTCGTGTCCGGCACCATGCCCAGGACGATGGCATGAAGGACGGGAATCAGCGCAAAACCCTGCAGTTGCGAACGGGGGGTGTTCAGATAGAAGTCGTGAATGAACACCAGCAGTGCGCTTGCCCCGGCCACCACGCCCCAGTGAATCAGCCGCAGTGCCAGGAATTCGGGAAGCGGCAGCGTCGGCAGTACAATGAACAGCAATGGCAGTGACCATGCCACGCTCATTGTGGTGAGCAGAAGCCAGCGCCACAAACCGGTTTTGCGCCAGACAAACAGGCTGAGCAAAGCGGTAAACATCATGGCCATGATGCTGATTTCCACCAGGGATATCTGTACGAAGTGACTGATCCGATACCAGGGAATCAGTGAGTCTGCATCGCCCATGATAACGGGAGTCATGACGCCATAAGCGGGTTCGGACAGCAGGCGGACATACAGATAGTGTGGCGGAGACTGAGGGTTTGTCTGCTCCGGAAGCTCCCACAGCACGGGGCGGTTCCAGTTGCGTTGCAGGTGAGCTTCCGGCGGTTGGGAGACGGGACCGCCGCTGCCGACGAATTGATCATCCAGCCAGAGCTCGACATTCAGCATGTGACGAAGAATCAGAATGTATCGCCATTGCCCGGAACGGACCGGTTCCGGAAGCGGAATGCGATACCACGCCTGGCGGGTATCCTTCGGATGCAGGGGGTCGATAGACCAGGAACGCGGAAGTTCGATGGCACGCCAGTCCGTTGCATGCTGTGGTGGCGTGTCGCCCTGTGCGAGGCTGACCTGCGCTCGTGTGATGAATTCGTAGTCCGCCAGTGCGTCCGTACCCGGAAACAGCAGGAGCAGAAGCAGCGCGATACCGGCGATCCTCATGCGGCCTCCTCCTGTACCGGGAATTCAAAATGCAGCGTTGTCCCGGCATTGCTGCTGTCCACCCGCAGGCTGCCGCCCAGCTCCTGTAGGCGTTGACGCATGTTGAGGAGCCCGCGTCCCCTGCTTTCGCCAGCCCCCATGCCCACTCCGTCATCATGGACGTGGTAACGCAGGGTGTCGGGTGTCCTCTCAAACTGAATGCTCACATGCGTGGCCTGCGCATGTTTGAGAAGATTGCTGAGCGCTTCCCGCAGGCTTCGGCTCAAGGCGGATTCCTGTCGGGCATTGAGCCGCAGGGTTTTCACATCGTCTGCCCACGTCCAGTCCAGAGGCAGGGAGGCCAGCTCACACCGGGTCTGACACTCTGCGTACAGATCCGCCAGCACTTCCGGTAGCGCACGCTTGCTGTCTGCCTGCAGCCTGCGACTGTCGCGCAGTTCTGCCAGTGCGGCACGGGCCAGATCTGCTGTCTCGGGATTGCTGGCCCCGTAGATGAGTTGCAGCAGCTTGTCGCTGAGGTCTTCATGAATGGATTCATAGATCTGGCCGCGCTCGCGCATGGCGGCCGCGTCCAGCGCATCCCGCGTCATGTTGCGGTAACGGGTGTCCAGTTCCGCCTCGGCTGCCTGCACACGCTGATCCAGCGAGGCATTGAGCTGAACCAGGGCTGTCTGGTTTTCGGCATGACGCGTGACCAGAAAGGACAGGACAAGCATAACCGCCACTATCTGGGCAACCGGCATCAGGCTTGGCACCTGCTCCGGAAAGCCGGGCAGATGCCAGTCAAGAAAATGAATGCCCGCGTCCACGCAGCCACTCGCCGCCAGCAAGCAGACAGCCAGCAGGAGTGTGCTTGCGGGATTGCGCAGTTGTCGCCATCGCACAGTGGTGGCAAGCAGGAGGAGCAGGCTGTACAGAGCGGTGAGCAGGTCAGCGGCGTGAGGAATGGCGAAGGTTTGGCCCGCTCCGTACATCAGCAGCCCAAGCGGAAACAGAATCCGCAGAGCGCGTTGCTCGGCAGCATTCGGTTCGGGGGTCAGAATGCGTACGAGGCAGTAGAACCAGCCCAGCAGTCCTGCCTGCAGAGCCAGAGCAGGAAGCGGTGCGGGAACGACCATGGGAAGCGTCCAGGCGTTGCCCAGAAGGCTGGCACCAAACAGCCAGGTGAAGTGGGTGAGGCCCCGTTGCTGGCGCCACACGGCAAAGAGGATGGTGGCAGCAAGAAGATTGACCGTGATGGACCAGGTTGGCAATGCCTGAAAGAGCAGGTCGGCGTTGCGCTGCCATTGCTGGGCGTCGAAATAGGTCTGTCGTTCCAGCGCGGATGTCGCGGCGGTGCACAGAGATGGCAGCACCGCAGCGGACAGAAGGAAAACAGGACGGGCGCGTGACATCAGTCGTCACTGTCCGGCGTGATATCGCGGATGAAAATATCCCAGAAGGCGAGGAACACCGCCGCGATCAGCGGGCCGATGACAAAGCCGTTGATGCCGATCAGGGCGATGCCTCCCATGGTGGAAAACAGCACCACGTAGTCTGGCAGTTTGGTGTCCCGGCCCACCAGGATCGGTCGCAGCACATTGTCTGCGAGTCCGATAATCAGGGCGCCGTAAGCCACCAGGATGGAGGCCTGCCCCCAGTCACCGGTTGCGTAGAGATAGAGGGCGACCGGCAGCCAGACGATGGCCGCGCCGACGGCGGGAATCAGGGAGAGGAAGGCCATCACCACGGCCCAGAGTACCGGGGCGGGAATGTCGAGCAGCCAGAAGATGATCCCCCCGAGCGCGCCCTGCACGATGGCCACCAGGAGATTGCCCTTGATGGTGGCGCGAGTGACTTCCACAAATTTCTCGAACAGCAGCAGCTTGCGGTGTTCGCTCAGCGGCACGGCGGCCTTCATGTAGGTCACCAGAGTGTCGCCGTCGCGCAGCAGGAAGAAGGCCAGGTAGAGCATCAGCGCCAGCTTGACGGTGAAGTTCACGGTGTTGCGTCCAATGCTCAGGGCCTGCTGGGCGACGATCTCGCCGATGCCGGTGGCGGAGTCGGACAACACACTGCGCAGGCTGTCGACGTCCAGCCCCGTGCGGGCCATGAAGCCGGGAAGAAAGGGAATGGAATTCACGATCTGGTCAATGTATTCCCGTGGGCGCAGCTCGCGGGCCTGAATCATGTCGTAGAGATTGGCGCCCTCCTCAATGAAGGCGGACAACAGCGCCAGCACGGGAATCACCACAATCACGGAGCAGACCAGCAGGGTACACAGGGCGCTCAGGGTGGGGCGATGCCCCAGACGCGGCAGCAGCCGGTGCTGCAGGGGCGAGAAGATCACGGCCAGCACGGTGGCCCAGAAGATGGCGCTCCAGAAGGGCCGCAGCACCACGGCAAACAGCAGGCTGACGATGCCCAGCAGAATCAGGAAACTGCGGCGTTCCAGCACCTCGCGCATGGCTTCTCCTCGGGAAGGTCATCTTGCGTTGCGGATCAAGCATGCCACAGGCAACGCGGCTTGCACCAGCCTTCAGTGGCGGTGCCGCAGCATGCGCAGAATCTCCACAATGCGCGGAGGCTGCCCGGTGCGCAGAACGCCCTGGCGGAAAATTTTCCCCGACAGCCACAACACCAGTGCGATGCTCAGAACGAGCAGAACCGTGGTGCCGATGACGTCGGTAAGCGGTGGCTGCGCGGCGGCGCGGTTCATCATGGTAAAGGGGGTGAACAGAGGAATCCACGACATGATGCGGGCCACGGTGCCGTTCGGATCCTGGGCGATGAAGGTCATGGTGACAAGTGGCGCTATCAGAATCATCATCATCGGCATCATCAGGCTCTGGGCTTCCTTCAGGGTGTTGCACAGGCTGCCAATGGCGAGAAAGATGCCTGCGTACAGGGCATAACCCGCGAGGAAGTAGAAAATGAAGTAGGGAATCAGATCCGATGACATCAGGACCTGGAAAAACTGGGTAATCAGTTCGGTTTCCGTGCCGGGGTAGAAGACCACAAAGAGGAAGAAGGACAGCAGCCAGGCCGCAATGGTGGTGATACCGCTCAGGCCGATGCCGAGCAGTTTGCCCATCATCAGCTCCAAAGGGGTGACGGAAGCCAGCAAGACTTCGATGATGCGGTTGGATTTCTCCTCAATGGTGTTGCTCAGCAGATACTGCACGCTCTGCATCAGCGAAATGAACATCAGGTAGACAAACCCCACAGGCGCCCACTGCCGGAAGGTGTCCGCGACGCTGACAGCCTCCTCGCCCGCTTCCTTGCGCGGGTCAAGGCGGCTCAGTGGCAGGCGGGTGCGCTGCACGTTGCGCACCGTCTGGATATCGACCCCGCGTGCGGTAAATTCGTTGTTGCGAATGGTGCTGTTGATACTGCGCTCGATGGCGTTGGGCAGGCGCGTGTCGGTGAGGTTGCTTGCCCAGTACTGGACGCCGCCGGATGGGGTGCTCTGGCCGGGGAGCGTCGCCCCGGGGCGCTGGATCGCCGAGTCTACCTCGCGCGGAATCAGAATCAGCGCAAACAGCGGGCTGCGTTCGCCATCGATGAGCAGGCTGCGTTCACCGCCAAGCCAGGGGCGCAGTCGTTCGACAATTTCCTCGGGGCTGGCATCGTCCGGGATGTCCACCGGAGACTCGGCCTGCAGAAACTGCTCGCGGGGAGGGTCGAAGGGCGGTGCATTCTCGCGCAGCACTGGCGCGGCGAGTGTCAGTAGAAAATCGATGCCGCCGCTTTCCAGCCACTGATCGACTGCCGCCACTTCGTCCACGCCGACATCATCAATGAGCTGGTCGATCTGTTCGTTGGCCTGCCCTGGCATCTGGGTCAGCGGCTGGTCGCGCCGGTTCTCCAGCACATAGCTCACGAAGGCCTGCAGGATGCGGCGCTGGTGCTCCTGGCGAATCGCGGCGTCCACAGCGCTGCCGTAGCGGCCGGACTGATCCACCAGCAGGTAGTAACGGCTGGGTGTGGATTCGGCAAGCAGCGTCTGAAAGAAGAACACCCCGATCAGAATCAGGGGAAACAGCAGAATCCCGGCCCAGAAGCCCTTGGTCTTGACGTTCTCTCCGTATTCGCGGAGGGCAATCAGAAGAATCATCTTCATCGCAGCGCGTGCTCCCGGGCGTCGGAGCCGACGAGGTGCACAAAGACGTCGTGCAGGCTGGGTTGCGTATAGTCGAACCGGCTGAGCGCAATGCGTTGCTCGAAGCAGTGCTGCAGGATCATCTGCGGGTCGGCCTGTTCGTTGAGCAGAATTTCCCAGCGGCGGGTTGCCTCGTTCAGGGCCGGACGCTGCAACGGCAGCTCCGTGACGCTCAGAATGTCGGCCGACGCGGGTGCCGGGCTCAGTGCAGACTGGCATTCCAGAACCACACGGCGGGGAATCAGGGCGTGTGCGTCGTCCAGAGTGCCATCGAAGACCTTCTGCCCCTTGGTGATCAGCAGCATGCGATCACAAAGACGCTCTGCATGCTGCATGATGTGGGTGGAAAAAATGACGGTCTGCCCGGCCTCCGCCATGTCCTTGATGAGCTGCTCCAGCACTTCCTGGTTGACCGGATCGAGCCCGGAGAAGGGCTCGTCCAGTATCACCAGTTCCGGGCGATGCGCGACGGCCGACAGCACCTGTACCTTCTGGCCCATGCCCTTGGAGAGCGACTCGACTTTGGATTCCGCGTAGTCCTTGAGACCGTAGCGCTCCAGCAGCTCGAAGGCCTGTGCCCTGGCGGCCTTTCTGCTCATGCCCTTGAGCGTGGCGAAGTAGGCGATGATCGCCCAGACCCGCATCTTCTTGTACAGGCCCTTTTCCTCGGGAAGATAGCCGATGCGGTGACGCACGTTCAGCGCGCAGCTTTCCCCCAGAATGCGGATGCTGCCGCTGTCCGGTTTCAGGATGTCGAGGATCATGCGAATGGTGGTGGTCTTGCCTGCCCCGTTGGGGCCGAGAAAACCGTAGATACTGCCGGCGGGAATGGTGAAGCTGATGTTGTTCACGGCGGTGAAGCTGCCGTAGCGTTTGCTGACCTCTTTCAACTCCAATACAGGCGCTTGCTGCATCCAGAACTTCCCTTGTGTCAGGTTCGGGGCCGGCGAAGGGGGTGGCAGGAAAGGGAGTGCCCTTTCCTGCCGGAGCTGACGATCAGGCCGAGAGGAACTTGTTGATCTCTTCGGCGACGAGACGTCCCTCGTCGATCGCGCGTACGACCAGTGATTGTCCACGACGGCAGTCGCCGGCGGCGAACACTTTCGGATTGCTGGTCAGGAATGACTTGTAGGCCGCCTTGTAGTTGGAGCGCGGGTCGAGCTCCAGCCCCAGCGGTTTCGCCACGTAGTCTTCCGGGCCGAGGAAGCCCATGGACAGCAGAATCAGGTCGGCTTCCCAGAACTTCACGGTGCCGGGGATTTCCTGGAACTTGCTGTCCACTTCCACGGTGTTGATGCCAAGGAGTTTGCCGCTGCTGTCGCGCACGAATTCCTTGCCGGAAATGGAGTAGGTGCGCGGATCGGTGCCGAAGCGGTGCTGGGCTTCGATATGACCGTAATCCTCACGATAAATCTTTGGCCACAGCGGCCAGGGATTGTCTGCTGCACGGTCGATCGGCGGACGCGGCATGATCTCGAAGTTCACCAGGGACTTGCAGCCATGGCGCAGGGAGGTGGCGATACAGTCGGTGCCGGTATCACCGCCACCGATAACGATGACGTGCTTGTCTTTCGCCGTGATGTACTTGCCGTCTTCCAGGTTGGAATCGAGCAGGCTGCGGGTGTTGGCGGTCAGGAACTGCATCGCGAAATGAATGCCGTCACCTTCGCGGTGCGGAATCTTCAGGTCACGGGCATTGGTGGCGCCGGTCGCGAGACACAGGGCATCCACGTCGGCCAGCAGTTTCTCCACGTCCACGCCATTTGCACCGGTGCCACCGATGTCGGCATTGACGACGAACTTCACGCCTTCCTCTTTCAACAGATTGACGCGGCGAGTCACCACGTCTTTCTCCAGCTTCATGTTGGGGATGCCGTACATGAGCAGGCCGCCGATGCGGTCTTCACGCTCGTACACCGTCACGTCGTGACCGGCCTTGTTCAGTTGCGCGGCAGCGGCCAGGCCTGCGGGGCCGGAACCTACCACAGCGACTTTCTTGCCGGTGCGGAACGAGGGCGGCTGTGCCACAACCCAGCCATTCTCGAAGCCCTTGTCGATGATGGCGTTTTCGATGTTCTTGATGGTAACGGCGGGCTCGTTGATGCCCAGTACGCAGGAACCCTCGCAGGGAGCCGGACATACGCGACCAGTGAACTCGGGGAAGTTGTTGGTCTTGTGCAGACGGTTCAGCGCCTCTTCCCAGCGACCACGGTATACCAGGTCGTTCCATTCGGGAATCAGGTTGTAAACGGGACATCCCTCACCTGATTGACAGAAAGGAACACCGCAATCCATGCAGCGTGCACCCTGGGTGCTCAGATGCGTGTCATCATGTGCCGTGTATATTTCTTTATAGTCGAGCAGTCGCTCCGCAGGAGCGCGGTAGGGTTCCACACGACGTTCGAATTCTTTAAAGCCAGTTGGTTTGCCCATCAGTACATCCAATTATTCAAACTAGTTATTCCGGTTTTCCGCATCGCGGACGATGCGCCTGCCCTTTGGGGCGATCGCTTATACCGCGACCGCCTGCGCTTCCTGCTGTCTGGCGCGCTCCAGCAGAACACGCTTGTAGTCGGTCGGCATGACCTTGACGAACTGCGGCAGGCTTGTATCCCAGTTATCGAGAATCGCACGCGCCACCGGAGAGTCCGTGTATTGCAGGTGTCGGCTGATCAGGGTCTTCAGCTCCGCAATGTCCGCGTCGTCGCTGACCGCTTCCAGCTCGTAGGTTTCGGCGTTGCACTGCTTGCGGAAGTCCTGATCGCGATCCCAGACATAGGCGACACCGCCGCTCATGCCGGCACCGAAGTTGCGACCGGTCTTGCCGAGGATGACGACGCGACCGCCGGTCATGTATTCACAACCGTGATCGCCGATGCCTTCCACGACCGCCGTGGCACCGCTGTTGCGCACCGCGAAACGCTCTGCTGCGATGCCGCGGAAATAGGCTTCTCCGCTGGTCGCGCCGTAGAGGTTCACGTTGCCGGCGATGATGTTCTCTTCCGCCTTGAAGGTGCTGTTTTTCGGCGGGTAGACCACGATCTTGCCACCGGACAGGCCCTTGCCCACGTAGTCGTTGGCATCGCCTTCCACGGTCAGGGTAATGCCCTTGGCCAGCCAGGCACCGAGGCTCTGGCCTGCGGAACCGTGCAGCTTCACGTTGATGGTGTCTTCCGGCAGCATGTCCGCACCCCAACGCTTGGCCACTTCACTGGACAGCATGGTGCCCACGACGCGGTTGATGTTGATCACCGGCAGTTCGATGTCCACGCGGCTGCCTGTCTCGATGCCGTTGCGGGCCATGTCGATGATCTGGTTGTCCAGGGCTTTCTCCAGGCCGTGATCCTGCTCGATGGTCTGGTATACCTGCGTGCCTTCGTAGATGATCTTCGCCGGGGCGAGGATGCGGCTGAGGTCGATACCGCTGGCCTTCCAGTGCTGGATGGCCGCTTCGGTTTCGAGCAGATCCACGCGGCCGATCATGTCGGTTACCCTGCGCATGCCCAGGGCTGCCATGACCTGGCGCATTTCCTCGGCCACCATGAACAGATAGTTCACCACGTGCTCCGGCTTGCCCTTGAACTTCTTGCGTAGCTCCGGGTCCTGGGTGGCAATGCCCACCGGGCAGGTGTTCAGATGGCATTTGCGCATCATGATACAGCCCAGGGTGATCAGCGGTGCAGTGGCGAAGCCGTATTCCTCGGCGCCCAGCAGAGCGGCGATGGCGACGTCGCGGCCTGTCTTCAACTGACCGTCTGTCTGCAGCACCACACGGGAGCGCAGGTTGTTCATGACCAGGGTCTGATGGGTCTCCGCCAGGCCGAGTTCCCAGGGCAGACCGGCATGCTTGATGGAGGTCAGCGGAGAGGCGCCGGTACCGCCGTCGTGGCCGGCAATCACCAGGTGATCGGTCTTCGCCTTGGTCACACCGGCAGCAATAGTGCCCACGCCAATCTCGGACACCAGCTTGACGCTGATGCGTGCCTGGCGGTTGGCATTCTTCAGGTCGTGAATGAGCTGCGCGATATCCTCAATGGAGTAGATATCGTGGTGCGGGGGCGGGCTGATGAGGCCCACGCCAGGGGTGGAGTGACGAATCTTCGCGATGTAGTCGTCCACCTTGCCGCCGGGCAGCTCGCCACCTTCGCCGGGCTTGGCGCCCTGGGCGATCTTGATCTGTAGTTCATCGGCGTTGTTCAGATACCAGATGGTGACGCCAAAGCGGCCGGACGCGACCTGCTTGATCGCGGAGCGCTTGGAATCGCCATTGGCCATCGGTACGAAACGGATGGGGTCTTCGCCGCCCTCACCGGTATTGGACTTGCCGCCCAGACGGTTCATGGCAATGGCCAGGGACTCGTGGGATTCGGTGGAGATGGAGCCAAGGCTCATCGCACCCGTGGCAAAGCGTTTCACGATTTCGCTGGCAGGCTCCACTTCCTCAATGGCGATGGAGCGGGCCGGATCGACCTTGAACTTCATCAGGCCACGCAGCGTGCAGGCGCGGGTGGTCTGCTCATTGGTGTGCTTGGCGAACGCGGCGTAGGCGTCTGCGCTGTTGTTGCGGGCGGCGACCTGCAGGTTGGCAATGCTGGTCGGATCCCACATGTGGCCGTCGCCACCATTACGCCAATGGAAGTCTCCCGGGTTAGTAAGCACTGGCAGACTCTGGCCTTTCTCCGGGAAGCCGAGACGATGACGACGCTCGGTTTCTTCAATGAGTGTCTTGAAGCCGACGCCCTGAACGCGGCTGGCGGTGCCCACGAAGCAGCGGCTGACGATTTCGTCTGCGAGACCGACGGCCTCGAAGATCTGGGCGCCCTTGTAGGACTGCAGGGTGGAGATGCCCATCTTGGCCATTACCTTGAGCATGCCCTTGGCAACGGCCTTCTTGTAGGCATAGACCAGGCTGTCTTCATCGGCGAATTCCGTGCCGAGCAGACCGTCCTGGCGTGCCTGCCACAGGGCTTCGAAGGCCAGATAGGGGTTGACTGCGTCTGCACCGTAGCCGGTCAGCAGACAGAAATGGTGCACTTCGCGCGCTTCGCCGGTTTCAATCACCAGGCCCAGCAGCGAGCGCTTGTGACGGGTCACCAGGTGGTGGTGTACCGCGCCGCAGGCGATCAGGGCACTCAGCGGAATGCGCGTGGCGCTGATGGCGCGGTCAGACAGGATCACAAAGGCATAGCCTTCGTCGATGGCCGCTTCGGCCTCTGCGCAGATTCGGTCCAGTGCCTTGTGGAAGCCGTTTTCTTCGCCGCTGTCGTAAGTAATGTCGATGACCTTGGAGCGCATGCCCTTGTAGTTCATGTCGCGCAGGTCGCTCAGTTGCTTGCTCGACAGCACCGGGTGCTCAAGACTCAGGCGGTGGCACTGGGCTTCGGTGGTTTCCAGCAGGTTGCCTTCCGGTCCGATGAAGCATTCCAGGGACATCACCACTTCCTCGCGGATCGAGTCGATCGGCGGGTTGGTGATCTGGGCGAACAACTGCTTGAAGTAGTCATAGACCATGCGGGACTTGTCGGACAGACAGGCCAGCGCCGAGTCATTGCCCATGGAGCCCAGCGGATCGCGCAGTTCGGTCACCAGCGGCAGCAGCATGAACTGCATGGTTTCGGTGGTGTAGCCGAAGGCCTGCATGCGCTGCAGCACGTTCTCGCCGTCCAGGGAATGGTCGGCAGTGCCGGAGGTGATGTCCTTCAGCGTGATTTTCTGGTTCTTCAGCCAGTCGCCGTAGGGGCGACGGCTGGCGATGTCGGATTTCAGCTCTTCGTCCGGAATCAGGCGGCCCTGCTCGAAGTCCAGCAGGAACATGCGGCCAGGCTGCAGACGTCCTTTCAGGCGGACGTTCTCGGGGTCCACGTGCAGCACGCCCACTTCGGACGCCATGATGACCTTGTCGTCATGGGTGACGTAGTAGCGGCTGGGGCGCAGGCCGTTGCGGTCGAGCACGGCGCCGATGTATTTGCCGTCCGAGAACACGATGGACGCGGGACCGTCCCACGGCTCCATGAGCGCGGAATGGTATTCGTAGAAGTCTTTCTTGTACTGCGGCATGTTGGCGTCGGACTGCCAGGCTTCCGGAATCATCATCATGACCGCTTCCTGCAGGGAGCGACCGGACAGCAGCATGAACTCCAGCACGGCGTCGAAAGAGCCGGAGTCCGAGCAGTCGGAGTCGATGACCGGGAAGAGCTGCTCCATGTTGTTGCCGAACAGTTCGCTGCGGGCACTGCCTTCGCGCGCCACCATCTGGTTCACGTTGCCGCGCAGGGTGTTGATCTCCCCGTTGTGGCTCATGAAGCGGTTGGGCTGGGCGCGGTCCCAGGACGGGAAGGTGTTGGTGCTGAAACGTGAGTGCACCATGGCCAGGTGGGTTTCACAGGCCGGGTTGGTCAGGTCCTGGTAGAAGGGGAACAGTTGCCCCGGCGTCAGCATACCTTTATAGACAATCACCTTGGTGGACAGGCTGCAGGCGTACAGCATCTTTGCCTGGCTGAGGCTGGCATCGCCACGCAGTCTGTGCGTGAAGCGTTTGCGGATCACGTACAGGCGACGTTCGAAGTCGTCCTGGCCGAGTCCGTCGGCAGCGCCAATGAAAAGCTGGGCGATGTGGGGCTGTGCGGTGCGGGCGGCCGGGCCGACATCGGCACCTGCGGCATCGACGGGCACGTCACGCCATCCCAGCAGCGTCTGGCCTTCCTCTGCGATCAGGCTGTTGATGGCTTCCACGCATCGGGCGCGCTCGGCTTCCACCTGCGGCAGGAAAATATTGCCGACGGCGTACTTGCCGGCGTCGGGCAGGCTCACGCCGAGCTCGGTGTTGGCAATATTGCGGAAGAAGGAGTGCGGCAATGCCATAAGAATGCCGGCGCCGTCGCCCGTATTGGCTTCAAAACCACAACCGCCCCGGTGATCCATGCGGGAGTTCAGATGATAGGCATCCAGCATGATCTGATGACTGGGGCGGCCCTTGATGTCGGCGACGAACCCGACCCCGCAGGAATCCTTCTCATTGGCAGGATCGTACAGGCCGGATTTCTCGGGGAAGCCGAAGCGTAAGGGGGGGTTGGCTTTGATGCTCATAGATCTACAGCTCTCATGTTCGTCATACGTTTACTGTTTGCACACACCAGGATCAGTGGCAGCACCCGTGCTGCCGAGAGCCCTCTGAGACGGGAGTCTGCTCATTGTGAGGTGATCTGACGTGGTTCTAGCGGTTCAATCCGTTCCCCTGTCACGATGCGCACAGACATCATGTGGTGGCGCGTAAAAATTATGGGCGCACGAAAACCGGGATGGTAATCCCACGGGGCCGGACACAATACCACTGAACCAGAATAAGTCAAGGTCGGTCCCGGCCCGCAGTTCGGGCTCTGCAGGGCCGACGGCTGGCGGCGTTCGCGGCAGGCCGTTGGCGTGCGATGAGTGGTGGTATGGGCACGGCACCAGACAAGGTTTGTAACTTGATAATGCCCAATAGGTGGATTACCCTAGTCCCCCTCAAAAGAGCATTTCCCTTTATACCACCTGTGATAGGGAGGCTAAGAAAGCCTGTGAATCCAAAACTAACAAGACGACGATTTATTAAGGGGGTTATCGCCTCCGGTGCAGCAGCTGCATCATCCACACTCTGGTATTCAGCCTCCGGGGCTGATCGCCCGGCCGGAGCTGTAGAGCGTCTGCTGTCTCTCAATGTAAACGGCCAGGTTCGCCGTGTGGACGTCGCCCCTCAAGAGACGCTTGCCCATACTCTGCGATACAAATTAGGTCTGACCGGCACCAAGCTGGGCTGCAACCGCGGTGAATGCGGTGCCTGCACAGTTCTGGCCGATGACGTGAACATCTATGCCTGCTCCACGCTGACGCACGAAGTGAAGAATCGTGCCGTGGTCACAGTGGAAGGTCTGAGAGCCGCTGACGGTACGCTGCACCCCGTGCAGGCAGCCTTCATCGAAGAACTCAGCCCGGCCTGCGGGTTCTGTACTGCAGGACAGGTCATGTCCGCAGTTGCCCTGCTCAAAGCCAATCCCAGGCCGACCCGTGAAGAAGCACGGCTGGCCATGTCCGGCAACGTGTGCCGTTGCGGGGCCTATGATCACTATCTGAATGGCGTCATGCGCGCCTCGGGGCAATTATCATGACCTATATGCATATCGGTAAAGATTTCACTCCGCCTGATGTAGAAGGCAAAGTGACCGGCGCAGCCCGCTACGCCGAAGATTTCAAGAAAGACGGCATGGTGTTTGCCCGCCTGCTGGGCAGCCCGATCCCTGCCGGTCGTGTCGTAAGCATTGATGCCTCTGCGGCGCTGGCCATTCCCGGCGTGCTGGGCATCTTCACTGCCGACGATCTGCCCCCCGCTCCGCCGCCCTCCAACCCGGCGCTGGCAAAAGAGTGGGTCACCTACATTGGTCAGCCCATTCTGGCGGTGGCTGCCGAGAGCGATCACCTGGCGGAAGAAGCCCTGTCCAAGATCGTGGTGGAATATCAGCGTCGCCCCTTCGTGGTCGATCCGCTGGACACCCTGACTGAAGGCGGTCCGGATCCTTACCCGAACGGCAACACCCTGATTCGCAATGCTGGTGAAGCGGCCGCAGGTACCACTGCTTCCGGTACCGATGTGGGCCGTGTGAAGTGGTCCATCGACCAGGTAGCTGCTTTCCGTGCCGGTCGTGAGCCGGTAGGCGCCCAGTTCGGCGACGAGTGGAGCTACGGCGACGTGGCTGCCCGTTTCGCCGAGTGCAGCACTGTTATCGAAGAGCCCTTCGTCACCATCGGTCAGCCGCACCACTCTTTGGAGTCCCGTACCGGCATGGCTTACTGGGAGAATGGCAAGTGCTACTTCCACGGTTCTCTGCAGAGCCACACGGTAGGACACGATGCGCTGTCCGCCATGCTCGAAATCGATCCGGCCAACCTCGTGTTCATCAACGAGAACACCGGTGGCGGTTTCGGCTCCAAGATTTTCCCGTACCCCATGATGGCGGTTACCGGTCGTTTCGCCCGCAAGCTGAACCGTCCTGTGCAACTGCGTATCACCCGTGCCGAAGAGTTCTACATCGGTTCCGCACGCTCCGGCATGCAGGGCTGGATCAAGATCGGCCTGAAGGACGACGGTCGCGTGGGCGCGGTTGACGTCGCAATCGTGAACGACGCCGGTTCAGGTGGTGGCGGCAGCGCCAGCTCCTCTGCCGAGCACATCTCCATCATGTTCCAGCCGGAAGCCATGCGTTTCCGTGGTCTGGCCATGTACACCAATACCACTCCCCGCGGTGCCCAGCGTGGCCCGGGCCAGAACGAAATGGCAGCGGTACTCGCGCCCATGATCGACAAGGCCGCCAATCTGGCCGGTGTTGACCGAGTGGCAATGCGTCGTCTGAACGCTCCGCGCATGGATGGCAAGATCGGTGCCCGTCAGGGCGGGATCTCCAGCTCCTACATGCCGGAAGCGATCGACAAGGCCGCACAGATGTTCAACTGGGATCAGAAGAGAAGCCTGCCCAGAGAGATCAGCGCCACCAAGGTGCGCGGTATCGGCGTCGGTCAGGGTTTCCACACCGCTGGCTCCAACGGTTACGACGGTCTGATCCGCATTGCGCCGGACGGCACCATCTACCTGCACACCGGTGTGGGCAACCTGGGTACCTACTCTTACGCTGGCGTGGTTCGTGCCGCGGCAGAAGCGCTGCAGTGCGACTGGGACAACTGTGTCGTTGTGCATGGTCACGGCGATCTGAACCTGCCCCACAGCACCTACCAGGGTGGCAGTAACACCATGTTCACGGAAACCCGCTCCAGCCACGTGGCTGCTCTGGACGTGATCCAGAAGCTGAAGGAGATCGCGGCTGCCGAATTCGGCGGCGCGGCGGACGACTACAGCATCGGCGGCGAGCGTGTGTTCCGCACCAGCGACAGTTCCAAAGGCATGAGCTACGGCGAAGCCGCACAGAAAGCGATCGCGATGGGTGGCAAGTACAGCGGGATGGAATATCCCGATGACATCCACCGCACCACGGTTCGTTCCGTGCAGGCGATGCAGGGCACCGGTCTGATCGGTGTGGCCAAGGACACGCTGCCGCGTAGCGGCGCAGTTCCCGGCATGGCAATCGCCTTCTGCGAAATCGAGCTGGACAAGGAAACAGGTAAGTTCGATATCGTTGACTACACTGCTGTTGCCGAGTGTGGCACCGTGGTGCACCCGAAAGGGCTGCGTCAGGCCATGAACGGCGGCGGTATCTGGGGTTTCGGCATGGCCGGTTTCGAGCGCCACGTCTATGACCCGCAGAACGGTCTGCCGGCGAACGTAGGGCTGTATCAGTCCAAGCCGCCGACATACCTCGATGTCCCTGTACACATGAATACAGCGGGCAATGACATGCCTGACCCACAGAGTCCGGTCGGGGCGCGTGGTATTGGTGAACCTGCTCAGGGATGTGCCGTTGCTGCACTGATGAGCGCAATCGCCGATGCGCTTGACGGACATTTGTTCAATCGCACTCCAGTGACTGCTGACATGATCATCAACCACGTCGCGCAGAACGGCTTTAACACTGGCAACCTGAAAACAAATACATTCTGAGGTTTAAGCTATGTCATCACACGACAATATGCCGGAAATGAGCCTCTACCAGCCGGTGCAGGTAGAGGACGCGATAGGAATTGCCACCGAGCTTGCTGGCCGCGGATGGTTGGTTGGCGGCGGTCAGGACACTTACGGCTGGCTGAAAGACCGTGCCAAGACAGCGGATGCACTGATCGACCTGAAAGGGATCGAATCCATGCGCGGTATCAAGGAAACAGCGGATGGCATCGAAATCGGCGCCCTCGTCACGCTGACCGAGATCACCAGAGATCCGATCATCAAGGAACGTTACTCTCTGCTGGCTCAGGCGGCAGGCCGCGTGGCCAGCCCGCAGATCCGCAACGTCGGTACTCTGGCAGGCAACGTCTCACAGGACGTGCGCTGCTGGTACTACCGCCGCGGTCTGAACTGCTACCGTGCGGGCGGTAACCTGTGCTACGCGGACACCCCGGAAGGGATGAACCGCGAACACGCAATCTTCAATGCCAGCCGTTGTGTGGCCGTCACTCCGAGTGACACGGGCCCTGCTCTGGTGGCACTGGAAGCCCAGATGGTGATTCAGAATGCCAGCGGTCAGCGCGTGGTTCCTGCCGAAGACTTCTTCATCGGCCCGAACCTCGACATCCGTCATACCACCATTCTGCGTCCAGGCGACATTCTCACGGCAGTTCGCATCCCCGCCAAGTGGGCAAATGCAACGTTCTACTTTGAGAAAGTGGCAGACCGTAATGCCTGGGACTTTGCGCTGGTCAGCATTTCTGCTGCCATGCGTGTGAACAATGGAGTGATTGAAGACTCCCGTATCATGGTAGGTGCCGTTCAGGCCACGCCACGTCGGTTGACTTCAGTAGAACAGGCCATCCGTGGCAAGCCGCGTAACGAGTCTACTGCCAATAGTCTCGGCAACCTGGCGAGCAGCGATGCAAACCCCCTGAACTACAACCACTTCAAGATGCCCTTAATGGATAATCTTGTAAAACGAGCCGTACGCGGCCAAGCTTGATAAATAAAAGCCTGTTGCACATTCGAGCGCACCCTTTGATGCCGCACGACATGAGCAGCAGGCTTTTGTTTATAAAATAACAATAGATCGCAACATTGAGGACTAGGATTGTGGATATTATTCGTTATAGAAATAACGTTTGGGGAGAAGAAGTAATTCTGGGCGTGTCCTGGGACTTGCTGTGGGTAGTGGCTGTGACCGCTTTCCTGCTGTTGGCAGCACACGCAATCTTCATGGCCGCGCTGGCCAAGAAGAAAGCCAAACCCTCTTCAGAAGGCAAGCGCGTCAATCGTCACGACGCCATTGATCGTGCCTTTCACTGGATTATGGCTGGCAGTGTTCTGACACTGATTTTTACCGGCATTTCACCGATCGTCGGCATTCGCATTTCGTGGCTGAACATTCACTGGATTGCGGGTTTGATCCTGACCTTCGTGGTGATCTTCCACACGATTCGCGCCCTGTTCTGGCAGGACTTCAAGTCCATGCTGCTGGGACCGAACGACTTCAAAGAGCCCTTCGACGAGAGCGTCAAGCCGGGCAAATACTCCTTCGAGCAGAAGGGCATGCACTGGGCCATGACCGTACTGGTGATCGCGGTGATCGCGACGGGCCTGACCCTGTTCACGCACATCGATTCTCCCTGGTGGGAACGTCCGAGCGTGGATAACGAAGGCACGCTGGGGATTTTCTTCCTGCTGCACGGCACAGCTACCCTGGCACTGATCGCCTTTACTGCGATTCACATCTACTTCGCCCTGCGTCCGGAAAAGCGCTTCTACACCCGCTCCATGGTGACTGGCTGGATTTCCGAAGCAGAGATGAAAGAGAACCACGATCCAAGCAAGTGGAAAGCGGAGTAAGAAAGTACCGTGACCAATCTGGAAGACGAAATTGAAGTGATCGAGGCGGGCTACGAGTTCCTGTTGGCGTATGCTGCACAGGGGCGCCCGGCCCAGAATGAGGGAGTCGGGCCTGGCCCACACCCCCGCGAGACCCTGCAGGGTATGCTGGCCGCCATGAAAAAGGCAGGCGAACAACTTGTCGGAGTGGACGGGGAGTTTGAGCAGGTCATGGTGCAGGATCTGAAGAAGGCGCAGGCGGCCGTGGGTTTCGTGCTTGCTCAGCCCAAGATCGGGTCTGAAGTGGTGGACAATCTGAACGCCTCCATTCACCTGCGCACGGTGCTGACGGACTTCTTCCTCTACAGCGAAGCGTTCAAGCCCCTGGGAACGGAGCAGGCACAGCAGCCTGCCTGGGACAAGGTCGGCAACTGACGCCTTGCGATGGAATGACAAAGGGCCGGAACGGGAAACTGTTCTGGCCCTTTCTTTTTTCTGGTAATGTCGTACGCACTTCATGACAACAAGAAAAGGTGGGAACGGATATGCGTATCATCGCTTTGACCATGGCATCTCTGGGCGTGCTGATCGCCGCCTGCAGTCCGCAGTCCGGCTCCGCGCCCGGCACAGCTTCCAGTGAGCCGGCGCATGTGGAAAGTGATGGCACTGCCGGTGCCACCGCAATGGCGAGTCCGGCGGCGCCCGCCGGCATGGACTCGCACTACGAGAGTGAGTTGCTGCCCAATACCCATCAACTGATTACCGAGGGGCGACGATCCGGTGAGGGCTATTTCAGCGCCGATGGCAATCGCCTTATCTACCAGGCCGAGATCGAAGGCGACAATCCGTTCTACCAGATCTTCGTCAGGGATCTGCTGACGGGCACGACCACCCGCGTGTCGCCCGGCATCGGTCTGACCACCTGTTCCTGGATTCATCCGACCGAAGACAGTCTTCTGTTTGCTTCCACGCATGAGGATCCCAATGCCGTGAACAAGCAGCAGCAGGAAATTGCCATGCGCGCGAGTGCAGAACCTCGCGGGTATGCCTGGGACTACGACGAGCATTACGATATCTACCAGGGCGCGGGTGACGGTAGCAATCTGGTCAACCTCACCAACAGCCCGGGGTATGACGCGGAGGGTTCCTGGTCCTCCGACGGAAAAACCATTGTGTTCGCCTCGAATCGGGAGGCCTATAATCGTCCCCTGAGCCAGGCCGAGCAGCGCCTGTTCGACGACGACAAGTCCTACTTCATGGACCTCTATCTCATGGACGCCGACGGCAGCAATGTACGCCAGTTGACCTTCTCGCCGGGCTACGACGGTGGCCCCTTCTTCAGCGCGGACGATCAGCAGATTGTGTGGCGTCGCTTCAACCCGGACGGCAACAGCGCGGAAATCTGGGTGATGGACGCCGATGGCAGCAACCAGCGTCAACTCACGGATTCCGCCATGGTGTCCTGGGGGCCGTATTTTCACCCCTCGGGGAAATACATCATTTATTCCAGTAATGTGCTGGGGCATGCCAATTTTGAACTGTTCATGATCGATACTCTCGGGCAGCACGAACCCGTTCGCGTGACGAATACGGAGGGAACCGACATTCTTCCGGTCTTCTCCCCTGACGGAAATTCGCTGGCCTGGAGCAGTACCCGCACGCCGGACGGCAGTTCCCAGATCTACATGGCGGACTGGAATCACGAGCGCGCACTGGAGCTGCTGGGCCTGAACTGATCGGGGCGCCGAAACGCGCATGAGCCGATGCGGGAGAGCATTGCCATGAACACCTCCTTTCGATTACTGACAGTTCTGCTACTGCTTGTGCTGAACTCCCGGAGTTTTGCGCAGAGCGACCTGTTCCACGAACTGTCGGTGACACTTGATCCCGCCACCAGTCGCATCGACGTGGTTGACACCCTGCAGGTGCAGAGACGCGACAATTATCGCTTCAGCCTCAACGCGAATCTGCAACTGGACAGCTTCGCCGGGACTGGCTACCGGATAGAGGAAGTTGCTGCCGACGACGATTCTCCGGCCTCGGGAGATGGCAGGACACTCGCCCCCAAAAAGCAGTACGACATTCACTTCGACAATGGGCCGGTGCCAGTGACGCTTCGCTATGCGGGGCCGATCAACACCGATGCCCGCCAGCAGGGGGCGGAGTACGCACAGAGTTTTTCTGCCACCACCGGTATCATCTCCGAGCAGGGGGTGTATCTCGATTACAGCAGTGTGTGGCTGCCGGAGTTCGACGACGCCCTGATGGGCTTCGATCTTCAGGTGTCGTTTGCGGCGGGCAGCGAGAACTGGACAGCGGTAAGTCAGGGCGATGCGCTGGGGGCAAATCACTGGCGCAGTGATCAGCCGATGGAAGAGGTCTATCTGGTTGCTGCCGAATTCACAACCTATCGTTCGGAATCCGGAGGCGTGGAGTTGCTGGCCTATCTGCGGCAACCGGACGTCAATCTGGCAACGCGCTATCTGGATGCTACAGAGCGATATCTGGCACTTTATGACTCCCTGCTGGGGGACTACCCCTTCGGCAAGTTCGCCCTGGTGGAGAATTTCTGGGAAACCGGCTATGGCATGCCGTCCTTCACGCTTCTCGGCGAGCAGATCATTCGCTTTCCTTTCATACTTGAGTCCTCCTACCCGCACGAGATTCTGCATAACTGGTGGGGGAACTCCGTTTATCCGGAATACGGGACGGGAAACTGGAGCGAAGGTCTGACGGCGTATCTGGCCGATCATCTGTTTCAGGAAATGAGTGCGGCAGGTGCGGAGTATCGCAAGGACATGCTGGCACGTTATCGCAGTGCGGTGAGTGAGTCTGCAGATTTTCCGCTCAGCGATTTCACATCGCGCAACTCAGCCGCAACCCAGGCGGTGGGTTATGGCAAGAGTCTGATGCTGTGGCACATGCTGCGACTGGCAGTAGGGGATGAGCAGTTTCTTCAGGGGCTGAGAACGCTGTATCAGGAGCGCCGCTTCATGCGCACTTCCTACGCGGACATCGAGGCCATCTTCTCGCGCGTGAGCGGTCGTGACCTCGGGGCGTTTTTCCAGCAGTGGGTATCGCGCACCGGGGCGCCGCAGCTTGCCGTGCAGGTGGAATCCCTGTCAGATGGCAGGGCACGAATCCGCCTGCAGCAGATACAGTCGGGTGATGTGTATCAACTGGAGGTGCCGGTTGCCCTTTATTATGCGAACAAGCCGGAAGCCGAGGTGATGACGGTCGAGATGACGGATCGAAGTGCCTCCGTGGACATTGACCACTTCCAGACCTTGCAGGCGGTAGTGGCCGACCCCTATTTCGATGTTTTCCGTCGTCTCGACATTGCCGAAATGCCTCCGACGATTCGCGCCCTCTTCGGCGCCGAACATATCCAGTTCATTGTGCCGGAGCGCAACCGGGAACAGTGGCTGGATATGGTGGAGTTTTTCAGCGCCGACCCTGCCATCGAAGCAGAGGTCGTGTACGCAGAGGATTTTCGCCTGTTGCCCTCAGACAAATCGGTGTGGGTGCTGGGAAAGGACAATCCTGCGCAGCACTTTATTGAAGATGCAGTGAGTCTCTATGGTGTGCGCTTCTCGGACGCGGGGCTCTCCATGCTGGGCAGTGAGTTGCCCTTCGCCAATCGCAGCACCGTGCTGACGGCAACACACCCGGATGACCCCGAGCTGACCCTGGGCTGGATTCATGCGGATACGCCGGAGGCGATGCCGGGGCTGACCGAAAAGTTGCCCCACTACGGCAAGTATTCCTATCTGAGTTTTGTTGGCAGCGAGCCAACCAACGACGTGAAGGGCCAGTGGGAAAGTCCGGAGTCTCCCCTGCTGTGGCTGAGCGGTGCCACAGGAATGGCGCTGGCACCCTTGCCCCAGCGTCAGGCGCTGGCGCAATTGCCGCCCAAATATTTGCCGGACGGATTCTCACGGCAGGTGAAGGCAATTCTGGCGCTGTCACAGGGCGGGCGCGGACAGGGTTCAGCAGGCCTGGACGCGGTTGCGGATCATCTGGAACAGGCGTTTGCAGAGATCGGCCTGCAGGCACCGGGAGGGGGTTACAGGCAGCCGTGGGAAGCCAGGGTGTCCTCCGGAGCAGTTATCGCGGGCAGCAATATTGTGGGGGTGCTGCCAGGCAGCGATGAGTCACTGCGTGATGCGCCTTTGGTCATCGGTGCCCACTACGATCATCTCGCCACGAGTGGTGAAACGGTCTTCCCCGGGGCCGATGACAATGCCTCCGGCGTCGCCGTGCTGCTGGAGGTCGCACGCAAACTGGAGCGTGCCTTCAGCCCCCGTCGCCCAATCGTGTTTGTCGCCTTCTCGGGGGAAGAATCGGGATTGCTGGGCTCCCGGGCCTTTGTCGCTGCGCCCCCTGCTCCCTACACCACGCAGAAGCTGTTCGCCATGATCAATCTGGACAGTGTGGGTCGCCTGGAAGGGCGTACCCTGCAGGTGTTCGCTTCCGACAGCGCCTACGAGTGGCCCTTCATGGCCCAGGGCATCGGTTTTACGATCGGAGTGCCCTCCCAGTTTCCCGCCCAGTCCGTGGCTGGCAGTGATCACGTCAGTTTTCTGGAGGCTGGCGTTCCCGCCATTCATCTGTTCAGCGGACTGCACAATGATTATCACCGCGCGACGGACACCGAGGACAAGCTGGACTATGCGGGCATGTCCGACATAGCCCTGTGGCTGGAGGAGGCGGTGGTCTATCTTGCCGAGCGTGATGAGCCGCTGCGGGCCACCCTGAGCAATGCGCCAGTGCGCCCGGAGTCTAGCTCAAGCGCTCGCGCCGCGTCGTTGGGCACCATACCGGAGTTCAATTATGCGGGTGACGGCGTGCAGATATCCGGGGTCACGCCCGGGGGCGCCGGCGAAATGGCAGGTCTGCAGGCAGGCGATGTGCTGCTGCAGTTCAATGGTGAGGTCATCACCGACCTGCAGCAGTATTCCAACCTGATTCGCGCTGCCGCACCGGGAGACGTCGTGAATCTCCGGATACGGCGGGGCGACGCGCTGATGGATGTGACGGTGGAGCTGCAGGCACGCTGAGGGCGCTGCAGTGCTGCGTTACTGAATGAAGAGGTAGAGGGCGCCCAGCACAAGGCTGAAGCTGACCAGGATGAACAGAAACTTCACAAAGAAACCACCGCGCCGTTGACGGTAGCTGTAGTCTTCTTCGATGAAAATGGGATTGTATCGTCTTCTGAATACTCTCATATCGGGCTCGCTACAACAGGATGGAAACTTCTTGCGAGTTTCCATTTAACGCGATCCCGCAGGCACTGCGCTGCTTGAATCGTGGCAATTCACCGAAGAATTGTGATCAATTGTGGCAGCCATTGCCCGCAGGGGCGTTTCTAACTTATTGTGCAGCTCTGCTATAAGGGTGACCACTCCCATAAACGCCCATATAAAATCGACAATGAAATCGACACCTTCGACAGTGATAATCACAATAACAGAGTAACTTGTAATGACCCATTCCATTTCCGTCCGGTGCGCGCTGGTCTTCGCGCTATTGTTTCCCCTGTCCACGCAAACATTCGCTCAACCCGCTACCTCTGCAATCCCCCTGACCCGAATTCCCCAGAACGAATCCCAGATCCATCTTGATGGTGTGCTCGATGAAGCCGCCTGGCAGCGCGTGCCTGTCATTGATGCCATGAAAGTGATTCAGCCGGATACGCTGGAAGACGCCTCGCTGTCCACAGAGACGCGCATCTTCTACAACTCCCGTGGCATGTACGTCGGGGTGATGAACCACCAGGATCCCGAGACGCTGGTGGCGCGCATGAGCTCCCGCGACGCCGGGGTGCAGCGCGACGGTTTCATCATTTCGGTCGATCCTTCCGGCGAGGGTTTGTACGGGTATTTTCTGCGCATCAATCTCGGTGGCACGTTTTCAGACGGCACGATTCTTCCGGAGCGCCAGATCAACCGCCAGTGGGACGGTCCCTGGGATGCCGTGACGCGGGAAACGGACGAAGGCTGGGTTGCGGAAATCTATATTCCCTGGTCGATGATGTCGCTCCCGGCAAGCGGCGACAAGCGCACCATCGGCATCTACACAGAGCGCATGGTGGCGGGGATGGCGCAAACCTGGTCCTGGCCCGCATTGCCGGACACCGCCGGCACCTATCTGTCTGCCTTCCAGAAGTTTGAGCTGTCCGGCGTCAACCCGGCGACGCAGTTCACCTTCTACCCCTACAGCTCCGTCACCTTTGACGACATGAAGAATGAAACGGACTACCGGGTGGGGGCAGACCTGTACTGGCGGCCCACCTCCAATATGCAGTTGTCCGCCACCCTGAACCCGGACTTCGGTACCGTGGAGTCCGACGACGTGGTGGTCAATCTCACCGCCTTCGAGACCTATTTCGAGGAGAAACGGACGTTCTTTCTGGAGGGGCAGGACATCTTCAATACCTCGCCCCGTGACAACGCGGGGCGTGGCAGCCCCACCACGCTGCTGAACACACGCCGCATCGGGCGCCAGGCGATCTACGATGTGCCCAGTGACGTGACGGTGATTCCCACGGACCTCAGCCGCCCCTCAGACCTGCTGGGTGCCCTCAAGGTCACCGGGCAGGCAGGAAACTGGCGCTATGGAACGCTGCTGGCGGCGGAGGATGATTCTGAAGTTCGTGGTACGGCCGCCGACGGTTCCCGCGTGAGGCTGCAGGCGGACGGCCGCGACTTTGCCATTGGCCGTCTGCTCTATGAAGACACCAGTATTGGCGGGCGTCGCAGCATCGGCTGGTTTGGCAGTGCGCTGTCCCATCCCGAGCGCGATGCCATCGTCAATGGCGTGGACATGCATTATTTTTCCGCGGACACCAAATGGGAGGTGGATGGGCAACTGGTACGCAGCGATGTGGACAAGGTGACCGGCAATGGCGCCTATTTCGACATGGACTATCGTCCCGAGCGCGGGGTTCAGCACACGGTGACAGGGACGTATCTGGACGATACGGTGGAACTGAACGATGTCGGCTTCCTGCAGCGCAATGACTTCATGCAACTGGATTACCGTTACAGCAAGACGGAATCGAACCTGCCCGGTCTGCGCACCCGCAGTCGTTCGGCACAGGTGATCAACCAGTGGAATACAGAGGGCCGTCCCGTGCGCCTGGGGCTGTTCGCCTTTCAGAGTCTCAGCTTCCTCAACAATGCGTCTCTCAATACCGGTATCCGCTATTTCCCGCCACGGGTGGACGATCGCCTCAGCCGCGGCAATGGCACCTACAATATTCCCGAGCGCTGGTCAGTGGACGCCAACTGGCGCAGCGACCGTTCACGGCCGGTGTCCCTTGGTGCGGGGGTTGAGTTCGGCGAGGAAGATCTTGGCGACAGCCGGATTACCTACAACACCGGGCTGACCTGGCAACCGAACGACCGTTTCTCCATGGACGCGAACCTGCGCTACGTGGACTCCGATGGCTGGCTGGTGCATCAGGGGAAAGGCCGCATGACCACCTTCGAGTCTGAAGAGTGGACGCCGAAGCTGGAGATGGACTATTTCATCACCGCCAAGCAGCAAATACGTTTCAGCATGCAGTGGACCGGCATCAAGGCCTTCGAGAACGAGTTCTATCAGGTGGATCCGACCCGGGTGAGAGATCTGATCAACACCGGCAAGGTCACAGCGGGTTCGGACAATTTCACTGTCAGCCGCATGAGTTTCCAGGCCCGCTATCGCTGGGAACTGGCGCCGCTGTCGGACCTGTTCTTCGTCTACACGCGTGGCGGCAATCTCGCCAGGACCTACACCGACGACTATACGGGGCTGTTTGAGCAGGCCTGGAGTGATCAGGTGGTGGATAGCTGGGTGCTGAAGCTGCGCTATCGCATGGGCAGTTGAGGGGTGTGCGCGTGGCTGCAATATCCGTGACACAGACCTGACATAGGATAAGATAGGCCCTAACAAAGGAACCCTCTATGCAAGTCTTCCCTGTTTTGAAGCGTCTTACCCTGGGAGCAATCGTCATGAGTCTGGTCGCCGGTATTCTGCCCGCTTCCACCGCCCTGGCTCAGTCCGGGGACAAAATCGTGGTCGCCCATCGTGGCGCCAGTGGCTATCTGCCGGAACACAGCCTGCCTGCCAAGGCCATGGCCTATGCGATGGGGGCCGATTACATCGAGCAGGACGTGGTGATGACCCGCGACGATCAATTGATCGTGATTCATGACATCACGCTGGATCGTACGACGGACGTGGCGGAACGTTTCCCGGGGCGCGCCCGGGAGGACGGTCTGCACTACGCGGTGGATTTCACGCTGGATGAAATTCTGTCGCTGCACGTGACCGAGGGCTTTACGGTCGAAAACGGTCAAAAACGCCAGCTCTATCCTGAACGCTTCCCGATGGAAACCTCGATCTTCCGCGTGCACACGCTGGCGCAGGAAATCGAGCTGGTGCAGGGTCTGAACCGTTCCACGGGGCGTGACGTGGGCATTTACCCGGAAATCAAGTCTCCTGCGTTCCATCTGGCGGAGGGCAAGGATCTGGGTCGTGCGGTCATCAAGGTGCTGAAGGAGTACGGCTACACGCAGAAGAGCGACAAGGTGTTCGTGCAGACCTTCGAGTTTGATGAGCTGAAGCGGCTGCACGATGAGATTCTGCCGGAGGCGGGCATCGACCTGAACCTGGTGCAACTGGTAGACGGCGGCGACGAGAATGCGTGGATGCAGACGGAAGACGGTATTGCGGAGATTGCTCGCTACGCGGACGGGCTTGGCCCGGAGAAATCGATGATCGTGGATCGGCGCTCTCCGCCGGGGGCGCCAATCATCAGTCCTCTGGTGGGCTACGCGCACGCAAACGGCCTGCAGGTGCACCCCTACACCTTCCGCCTGGACCCGGGTCAACTGCCGGGATACGCGGATTCTTTCGAGCAGATGCTGGAAATCTTCTACTTCCAGGCCGATGTGGACGGCGTGTTCACCGACTTTCCTGACCGCGCAGTTAATTTCCTGCGTGGGCGTTGATGCGCTCTGTTTTTCTGGCGTTGGCAAAGTGTGGATCAGCGCTTTGTTGAATAGTGCTTCGTAGTTCGCCCTTGGTGGATGAGGTCAACATTCCGGACACGCCAAAAAGCGCACATCCCTGTGCAGGCTCGGGTCGCGCCATCCCTGGCGCTTTACGGTCCTGAATGTTGACCTCATCCACCAAGGGCTGACAATACGCCAGCGAACACAGAAGAACGAAGCCTCTGATCCGTCAGCATCCACGATCTAAGAGCCGCGCCGCCTACTATGGGCAGCGGAGCGTCGGGCGCCAGGGATGGCGCACGCCGAGCCTTCACAGGGATGTGAGTCCTTTGGCGTCTCCGTCGCCCATAGTAGGCGGCGCGGCTCGTAAGTCGGAGTGAGAGAACTCCATCTTACTTATCCAGTGAAACTATCCCGATTGCTCAATATCAGTACACCCTATGCGACCTGTACCGTTTGGCGTATAATCGCCGCCCGTTTGAATTGACAGCCGCTCTACCGCATTCAGTTTCATCCGCCAAAGTATTACTCTTCACACTGTCATACCCATTACAAGGCCCGATCATGTCATCCAGTCCCCGTCCGGAACTCAGTTTCGCTGAGCTCGACCTGCCCCATTTCCTGCAGGAAACCCTCAGCAAAGTCGGTTACGAGAAGCCCTCGCCGATTCAGCAGGCCACCATTCCGGTACTCCTGCAGGGCAGTGATGTGGTCGGCATGGCCCAGACCGGCACCGGCAAGACCGCCGCCTTTGCCCTGCCCATTCTGTCCCGCATCGATCTCAGCGTCTCCCGTACCCAGGCTCTCGTGCTGTGTCCCACGCGCGAGCTTGCCATTCAGGTTGCCGAGGCGTTCCAGACCTACGCCGCCGGCATGAAGGGCTTTCATGTGCTGCCCATCTATGGTGGCCAGGATATGGGGCGCCAGCTCATGGGGCTGCGCCGTGGACCCCATGTGGTAGTCGGCACGCCGGGGCGTCTGCTCGACCACCTGCGTCGCAAGACCATTGATTTGAGCAATCTGCAGACCCTGGTGCTCGACGAGGCCGACGAGATGCTGCGCATGGGCTTCATCGACGACGTGGAGGCTATTCTGGAAACCACGCCCGAGACCAGACAGGTGGCCCTGTTCTCCGCCACCATGCCCGGCCCCATTCGCGCCGTGGCTGAAAAGTATCTGCGCGAGCCGGAAGAGATCCGCATTCAGAGTGCGATTACCACCAATGAAGACATCGAACAGTTCTACTGGCTGGTGCAGGGCACCAACAAGCTCGACGCTCTGACGCGCATACTTGAGGTCGAAGACTTCGACGCCATGATCATCTTCGTGCGCACCAAGACCAGCACTGTCGATCTCGCCGAGAAGCTCAGTGCCCGTGGCTTCGCCGCGTCAGCCCTGAACGGTGACATGAACCAGGCCATCCGCACACGTACTGTCGAAATGCTCAAGAATGGCCAGCTCGACATTCTGGTGGCCACCGATGTGGCGGCTCGCGGGCTTGACGTCGAACGCGTCAGCCACGTCATGAACTACGATATTCCCTACGACGACGAGGCCTATGTGCACCGCATCGGTCGCACCGGGCGTGCCGGGCGCAGTGGCAAGGCCATTCTGTTTGTGGCGCCGCGCGAGCGTCGTCTGCTGCATTCCATCGAGAAGACCACGCGCAAGAAGATCGAGCAGATGTCCCTGCCCACGCGTGGTGAACTGATCGAGAAGCGCAGCGCCGCCTTCAAGGAAGGCATCATCGAGACCGTTCGCAACGGCAAGCTCGATTTCTTCCAGCAGCTCGTGTCTGAGCTGGTGCGCGAGTGCGAATGCCCGCCCGAAGACATCGCGGCCGCGATGGCCTATCTGCTGCAGAAGGATCGCCCTCTGGAACCGGTGGCTGCCGAAGAAGCGAGCATGGCGAACAAGCGCGCCCGCACGCCGCCCGCAACAGCGACAGCCCCAACCGAGCGCAAGGAGAGTCCGCGTCGCAAGGCGCCGCGCCACACCAGTGGCGAGGAATTTGAACAACTGTTACTGGACGACGAGGGGGAGAGCCGCGCGCGTCGACCCCGCATGTCGCACGACCCTGCCGAGGACAGTCATGCGCGTCCGCTGAAGGATTATCCCGAGATCCCGATGGAGCGCTTCCGCATCCAGGTCGGGCATCGTGACGGCCTGAGTCCGCGCGAAGTAGTGGGCGCCATCGCCAACGAGGCCGAAATCGAAGGACGCTATATCGGGCACATCCGCATCTATGACGACTACTCCACGGTTGACCTGCCGGGAGGAATGCCGCGCGAAGTCATGAATCTGCTGCAGAAGACCGTGGTCTGCGGCAAGCCGCTGAAGCTGGAGTCTGTCGCCCAGGGCAAACGAACGCCCCGAGAGAAGCCTGCAGAGAGCGGGACGCAGCCCGACGTCGACAAGCGTCCGGCACGGGCGCCGAAGCCTGCATTTGAGAAGAAACCCGCGTTTGACAAGAAACCGCCGTTCGAGAAGCGGGCTGCGGCCGACAGCAAGCCGGCCTTCGCAGGCAAACCGAAACGCGAGAAGAGTGCCGAGTACGGAGCGGGTGACAAGCCTGCGAAAGACTGGTCGGAAAGAGACAAGCCAGCAAGGGACAAGCCAGCAAGAGACAAGCCGGTCAAAGAGCGATGGTCAAAGGACAAGGCCGAGGCGGACAAACCCTCGCGGCAGCGGGCGTCCTTTGCCGGCGCCAAAAGCAAGGACATCACACGCGAGGTGCTGGAGCAGTATCCCGATCTTGAGGCGCCCGGTTTCCGCAGCCAGCAGGCGGTCGAGCCTGCAGAAGGGGACACTTCTGATCGCAAGTCCAGGAAGACCAAGCCCCGCAAGGAGCGCAGCAAGCGTGTGAACAAGGACAAGGGCAAACGCCGGGTGCCGAAGGACAAGGCGCCGCGCACGTGAGGTGCGGGGCGCGGTGTCCCTTTGCGGGGGCTTCCCGTATACTCTGACGCAAACACAACAGGGGGCGCCGGAGGATGAGAATGAGCAAGCGGCTGGGCAGCATCTGCTTTTTGCTTGCATCGCTCGCCTGTCTGTCCCCTCTTTCTTCTTCAGCCCTTGCCGCCTCTGCGCTGTCCCCCCGCTATACCGATGCCGATGGTGACCTGGTTGCCGATACTCCCGCCGACCCTTCCCGCTGGCGCGACCCGCGTATCCTGATTTTTGCCTATACCCCGGTCGAGGACCCCGCGATGTACTCCCGGGTCTGGGACGAATTCATTGCACACCTGGAAAAACTCACCGGCAAAGAGGTGCGCTTCTTCCCCGTGCAGTCCAATGCGGCGCAACTGGAAGCGATGCGGGCCGGGCGTTTGCATGTGGCGGGTTTTAACACTGGATCCACGCCGGTCGCAGTCAACTGCGTGGGCTTTGTTCCCTTCGCCATGATGGCGGCGAAGGATGGCAGCTACGGCTACCAGATGGAGATTCTCACGTATCCCGGCAGCGGCATCGACAGCATCGCGGACATCAAGGGCCGCACGCTGGCCTTTACCTCGCCCACCTCGAATTCCGGTTTCAAGGCTCCGTCTGCGCTGCTGCGCGCCCAGTTTGGCTTTGAGGCCGACCGCGACTACAAGACGGCCTACTCGGGTAGCCACGACAATTCCATTCTGGGTGTGGTGCACCGCGACTACGACGCGGCGGCCATCGCCAATGAGGTGCTGTTCCGCATGCTGGCACGGGGTGTCGTGTCGCCGGAGCAGTACCGCAGCATCTATCAGTCGGAATCCTTTCCGACGACGGGCTATGGCATCGCGCACGACCTCGCGCCCGCACTGGCGGCAAAAATCCGCGAAGCCTTCTTTACCTTCGACTGGGAAGGGACGGCCCTGCAGCGCGAATTTGCCGATGCCGGCATGGAGCAATTCATTCCCATCAATTACCAGCAGCACTGGGCAGTCGTTCGTACCATTGATGAGGCGACCGGCACGGTCTACAACTGCGATTGACGAAAGAGTATCGGAGAAACTGAACAAGCATGTTGACGCTGAAGGGCTTGACCAAACGCTACGATACGGGCGACCTGGCACTCAGGGACGTGGATTTGCAGGTGCCTGCGGGCCAGGTGTTGGCACTGATCGGTCCCTCGGGTGCCGGCAAGAGCACGCTGATTCGCTGCATCAATCGTCTGGTGGAGCCCTCTGCCGGCACTGTGACGCTGGATGGCAGGGAGCTGAGCACTCTGCGCGGCAGTGATCTGCGCAAGGCACGTCGGCAGATTGGCATGATCTTTCAGAATTATGCGCTCGTGGAGCGTCTGTCGGTGATGGAGAACGTGCTGTCAGGGCGCCTCGCCTACACCGGTTTCTGGCGCAGCTATTTCCGTCGCTTCCCCGCCGACGATGTTCGTCAGGCCGTGCATCTTCTGGAACGGGTGGGGCTGGAATCCATGCTCGACAAGCGCGGCGATGCGCTTTCCGGCGGGCAGAAGCAGCGCGTGGGCATCGCCCGTGCCCTGATGCAGAACCCCAAGCTGTTGCTGGTCGATGAGCCGACAGCCAGTCTGGACCCGAAGACCTCGCGTCAGATCATGCGCCTGATCTGCGAACTGTGCCGCGAGCAGAACCTGGCCGCCATCATCAATATTCATGACGTGGCACTGGCGCGCCAGTTTGCCGATCGCGTGGTTGGTTTGCGAGAGGGCGCCGTGGTGTATGACGGTGCTCCCGAGGGTTTGAGCCCGGAGGTGCTGACCAGCATCTACGGCGAAGAAGACTGGAATGCGGCGCAACGTGTGGAAGACGACGCAGCAGGGGATGAAGCCGCGCGCGATGTGGATCGTGCCCTGATGGACGGTCATCCATGAGCAGCCTTGCCGACAATCGCCTGCAGGCTGCAAGGGAGGGCAACTGGCGCCCACGTCCTCTTGTCGAGCGGGCGTGGCTACGCTGGGCGCTGAACGCCGGGGCACTGGTCTACCTGGTGCTGGTCTGGTTCAGCGTGGACGTCAACTGGGCGCGCGTCGCCCAGGGGATGGATCGCGGGCTGGCGTTCCTGGCCTCGTTCCTGACACCGGACTTTGTCTCTCGTGGTGGCGAGATTGCCACGGGCCTGGCGGAAAGCCTGACCATGACCGTCACCGCAACCGTCATTGGCATCTTGTTGGCGATTCCCGTGGGACTGGGCGCCGCACGTAATATCTCTCCGATGCCGGTGTACTGGGTGTGCCGGGCGGTGATTGCCATCTCGCGAACCTTTCAGGAAATCATCATCGCAATTCTGTTCGTCACCATGTTTGGTTTTGGCCCTCTGGCCGGTGTGCTCACGCTGGCATTCGCAACCATCGGGTTTATCGCGAAACTGCTGGCGGAAGACATCGAGGACACCCGCAAGGAGCCTCTGGAGGCGATTCGTGCCACGGGAGCGAGCTGGTGGCAATGGATTCACTATGCCGTGCAACCCCAGATCATGCCCCGCTTCATTGGCCTGAGCCTGTACCGGCTCGACATCAATTTCCGCGAGTCTGCCGTGATCGGCATTGTGGGTGCCGGCGGCATAGGGGCCACGTTGAATACGTCGATCAATCGCTATGACTACAACACCTCGGCCGCCGTGCTGCTGTTGATCATCGGCATTGTGCTTGCCAGTGAGTATGTCTCCGGGCGCGTGCGCAGGTGGGTAGCCTGATGCCGCTGCTGCAGATCAACAACGAGCCGGTGTGGCGGCAGCGGGAACCCGCAAGGCAGCGCCTGGTCTGGCTGGGCTGGTTCCTGGGTGTTTGTCTGTTTCTGTTCTGTGCCAGGATCGTGTCTGACAATACCATCTGGGAATTCATGACAGATGCGCATATTCAGGCGGCAAGTCTGATCGGGCGGATGGTGCCGCCGGACTGGTCGATTACGGCGTCACTTCTGTTGCCTTTGTGGGACACCGTCAATATTGCCACCGTGGGCACGGCACTCGGGGTGCTGATTTCGTTTCCGCTGGCGTTTCTCGCCGCAGCGAATACCAGCCCGCACCCGAGCCTGCGGGCATTCGCGCTGACGGTGATCGTCAGCTCCCGCTCCATCAACGCGCTGATCTGGGCGATTCTGCTGGTCACCATTGTCGGGCCGGGGCTGCTGGCGGGCATGGTCGCGATTGCCCTGCGCTCCATCGGTTTTCTTGGCAAGCTTTTGTACGAGGCGATTGAGGAGATTGACACGGGCCCGGTGGAAGCCATTCGCGCCACAGGTGCGAGGCCCATGCAGGAGCTGGCCTGGGGCGTGTTGCCACAGATCATGCCCGCCTTTGCAGGCATCACGGTGTACCGCTGGGATATCAATATCCGGGAGTCCACCGTACTCGGTCTGGTGGGGGCGGGTGGCATCGGTCTGCAGATGAACGCTGCCATCAACAATCTGGCTTGGGGGCAGGTGGCGACGGTCTTCGTGCTGATCTTTGCCACCGTGATTCTGTCGGAATGGGTTTCCGCCCGTATCCGTCACGCCGTCATCTGAAACACAGGAGAACGGGACATGTCGCAATCCGTCGACCCCGCACAACTGGCGCAATGGCACCGCTATTTCGCCGTCGAGTGCAATAATCTGGCCTGGAACATGGCCGAAAGCGAAGGACAGGCTGCCGACCCCGCTGCGCTGCTGAACCTGGCCCACAGCTCGGCATGGCATTGGCAGCAGACGGGAACCGAGCAGCAGAAGATGCGTGCCGTCATGCTGCTGGCCCAGGTGCATACCCTGCTGGGGCTGGCCGCAACAGCGCTGAGCTTTGCGGAGCAGATGCGGGTGTGGTTTCTGGCGCAGGCAGACACCCCGGACTGGGAATTGGCGTTCGTGCATGCCATTCATGCACACGCCTGCGCGATTGCCGGAAAAACGGCAGAGCACGCCGCTGCCTATCACCATGCGGAGCGTGCACTTGCTGCGATTGCAGACGAACAGGACCGTGCGATTGTCCTGCTGACGTTTCAACAGGTTCCCAAACCCACGTGAGGAGCATGCGATGCTGGTGGTGATTTTCAGGGCGCGTGTTCGCCATCTGGACGAAGAATATGGCACGACCGCACGCCGCATGCGGGAACTGGCCCTGCAGGAGTTCGGTTGTCTGGCGTTTCATGCGGTGACCGAGGGCGATGAGGAGATTGCGCTGTCCTACTGGCCGGACGAGGCCAGCATTCAGGCCTGGCGCGCGCATCCGGAACATCTGGAAGCACAACGCCTGGGGCGGGAGCGCTGGTACGCAGGCTACTCGGTGCAGGTGGCACACGTGGACAGGGATTATCGCGTCGGCACGTGTTAGGCTAGCTCCGAACCGGATGTAAAATCCGGAGTCTGACGAGCACAGGTACTGGATTGTGAGTGAACTGTTCCCCTCAGTGCCCAACGGGCATGCCCTGTTTTCCCTGCTGTTGACGGCGTTTGCGCTGTTCCTGTTCACTCGCAAGAAAATTCCTCTGGAGATTTCAAGCCTGGCGCTGCTGGTGATTCTGGCGCTCAGTTTTGCGCTGTTTCCCTATACGGTGGGCGGTGAACATTTTGAGGCGATTGCGTTTTTCGAGGGCTTTGGCCACGAGGCACTGATCACCGTCTGTGCGCTGATGGTGGTGGGGCAGGGGCTGGTACAGACCGGTGCCCTGGAGCCAATTGGTCGTATATTGACCAAGGCCTGGTCCCGGGCCCCCTTTCTGTCCTTCCTGATGACCCTGATCGTCAGTGCCATCCTCAGTGCCTTCATCAATAACACGCCGATTGTGGTGCTGCTGCTGCCCATCCTCATCAGTGTGTGCATGCGCACCAAGACCCCGGCCTCGCGCGTGCTTATGCCCATGGGGTTTGCGACCCTGGTGGGCGGCATGGGCACCACGATCGGCACCTCGACCAACCTGCTGGTGGTGAGTGTGGCGCGGGACCTGGGTTTGCCGCAGATCGGCATGTTCGACTTCGTGGTGCCGGCAGCGATTGCCAGCGGCGTCGCCATCTTCTACCTCTGGCTCATTGCTCCCCGCATGCTGGAGGAGCGCGAGGTCGGTGTGGCCGACAGCTCGCCCCGCCTGTTCCAGGCCTATCTGCATATTGATGCCGACAGCCCGGTGGTTGGCAAGACCGTGGCCGAGGCAAAGGCCATGGCCAGTGATGGCATCAACCTGGTGCGACTGAAACGGGGCGATCATTTCATCGTGTTGCTGCCCGATGCGGTGTTGCACGACGGCGACCGCCTGCGGGTCATGGACACCTCCTCGAAGATACGGGCCGCCGCCGATGCCATGAAGGCAACGCTGTATTCCGGCGATCATCAGGTGGACGATGAGCATCCACTGAATGCCGAGAATCAGACTCTGGCCGAGATTGCCGTCGTTGCGGGGTCGAGGCTGGATCGCACGAATCTGCGCTACACCGCCTTTCTGCAGCGGCACCAGTTGGTGGTGCTGGGTCTGCACCGTGCCGGGCGTGACATCTGGAAGCCTTCCGAGGACATCATGGACGTGACCCTGGAGCAGGGGGACGTGCTGCTGGTGCAGGGCAACAAGGATGAGATCCGCAAGCTGAAGATGAATCCGGAGTTTCTGGTGCTGGATTCGTCCGTGGAGGTGCCGAGCACCGAAAAGTCGCTCATTGCCCAGCTCACATTGCTGGCAGTGGTTGCGACGGCGGCCACCGGGCTGCTGCCGATCGCGGTCAGTTCGCTGGCGGGTGCGATGATCATGCTGGGGGCGCGCTGCCTGCGCCTTGGCAGCGCTATCCGCGCGGTCAGTTCCTCCGTGTACTTCGTTGTGGTCGCCAGCCTTGCGCTGGGACAGGCCCTGACCATTACCGGGGCGTCGGAATACCTCACGGACGTGTTTCTGTTCTTCACGCGGGATTCCGCGCCGGTGATGGTGCTGAGCGCCCTGATGCTGCTGATGGCGATTCTGACCAATGTGGTCTCCAACAATGCCGCCGCCGTGATCGGCACTCCCATCGGCGTGGGCATCGCGCAGCAACTGGGGGTAGACCCGGAACCTTTTGTGCTGGCGGTGCTGTTCGGTGCCAATCTCAGCTTCGCGACGCCGATGTCCTACAAGACCAATCTGCTGGTGATGAGTGCCGGTGGCTACAAGTTCAATGACTTCATGAAGGTGGGCATTCCCCTGACAATCCTCATGTGGCTTAGCTATTCCTGGCTGCTGGGCTGGTTCTATCTCTAGCGTTGCAAGACAAGAGTCCGGCCCCGTGGCTTTCCTGTGGCTGCGGGCTGAGCTGTAAGAAAAAGCGCATTTTGCCGTACATATGCAATACGTCACCCATTGCGGCGATGCCGACTCCCTGCATACAACAATCAGAACCCTGAACAGGAAATTCCGTCTGATGAGCCTGAATTCTCGTGTCCTTCGTGCCCTGTCTGTCTTTTTCCTGTCATTGCTATTGCCGCTTTCCAGTCTGGCACAGGAACTCGCCGAAACCTCTGTGCCTGCCCAGAAACGGGTGCGCGCCGTGCGCGTCGATACCCCGCCGGTGATCGATGGCAAACTCGATGAGGCCGTGTGGCAACTGGCGGAACCGATTACGGACTTTCACCAGATTCGCCCGGGCAACCAGACAGCTCCCTCGGAAGCTACCGAGGTCTATGTACTGTATGACGATGACGCGCTGTATATCGGAGCGCGCATGGCGGACCGAGAGCCTGGCCTGATTGCTGCGCCGGTGATTCGTCACGGTCAGGGCCTGGGCTCCGATGATCGTCTGGTGGTGATTCTCGACCCCTTCAACACCCGTCGCACCGGCTACCGTTTCGAGACCAACCTGAACGCAGTGCGCCACGACGCGCTGTATACCAGCGTGAATTCCTTTCAACTGGAATGGAACACGATCTGGGACACTGCCACCAGCACATACGACAACGGCTGGATTGCCGAGCTGGAGATTCCCTTCAAGTCGCTGCCCTTCGATCCAAGTATCGACACCTGGGGATTCAATTTCGGGCGGGGCATTCGGCGTCGTGGCGAAGAGATGGCCTGGGTGTCCTATAACCGCACCTACAACCCCAGCATCTCCGGTGTGGTGACGGGGCTGGAAGGCATGAACCAGGGGCTCGGTCTGGACGTGGTGCCCTCGTTTTCGATGAATCGCGACAAGCAGTTCGATCTGCGCACCAGCGACACCAATATGGACCCGTCACTGGATGTCTTCTATCGCCTCACGCCATCGCTGAATGCAGCGTTGACCATCAACACGGATTTCTCTGCCACCGAAGTGGACAATCGCCAGGTCAACCTCACGCGATTCAATCTCTTCTTTCCGGAGAAGCGGGATTTCTTCCTGAACGATTCGGATCTCTTCCAGTTTGGCGGCATCGGCGGTTTTGGCGGCAACTCTGCTGAGTCGCGTGGTTCACGCGAGAACGCACGGCCCTATTTCTCGCGCAAGCTCGGCCTGAGTCAGACCGGCGCTCCCGTGGATATCCGCTATGGCGGGCGCATCAGCGGGCGGGTCGGGCGCTGGAACATTGGCACGCTGGCGATTCGTCAGGATGAGTTCGGCACAGTGGATGCGTCCGATCTGCTGATCAGCCGCGTGTCCGCCAATGTGCTGCGCGAGTCCAGTGTCGGTTTCATTCTGACCGATGGCGACCCCGCTTCCAATCTGGACAACTCGGTGTACGGCATGGATTTTCGCTACCTCAACACACGGTTGAGTGGCGGGCAGGTGCTGGAGGCGGATGCCTGGTTTCAGAAATCCGACACGCCGGGGCTCAATGGGGATGACGAAGCCTACGGTCTGGGCCTGCGCTCCCCGAACAATACCGGCCTGAGAGGCGGCGTCGGTTTCAAGGAAGTGCAGCGCAACTTCAATCCGGCCATGGGTTACATCAACCGTTCCAATATTCGCGACTATACGGCGGACGTGGGATATACCCATTTCTTCCGTGACAGTTTCCTGCAGTCAGCCTACTTTGGCGTTGACGCCCAGCGCATCAACGTGATCGACGGGGGGCTGCAGAGCCAGGTGCTCGCCTTCCGCCTGCTGGAACTGGACACCAATACCCGCGACAGGATTTCTTTGGGCTACCAGAGCAATAAAGAAGTCGTCCTGCGACCTTTTGCAGTTTACCGCGCGCCCGATCGCAGCGTTTTCATTCCTGCGGGAAGCTATTCCTTCGATGAGGCGAGTGTGTCACTCAGCACGGCGGGCCAGCGCGAGTTCTCAGGCAGGTTGAGCCTGAGCAACGGGGACTTCTACAACGGCAAGCGCAACAACATCAACGGCTCACTGTCGTGGACGCAGTCGCGCAATTTCGTCATGTCCATGAGCTATGACTGGAACGATATCACCCTGCCCCAGGGAGACTTCATCACGCGCCTGACCAGTCTGTCCACCCAGGTAGCGTTTTCCTCTACCCTGTATTGGGTTTCGCTTGTCCAGTACGACAATCTGTCGGAAGAGATTGGTGTGAATACGCGTATTCAATGGATTCCGCGCGCGGGCCAGGAAGGTTTCATTGTGCTGAACTACAACCTGCAGGACAGAGACAAGAACAATTCTTTCGAGGCAGCCAGCTCCGATCTTGCCGTGAAGTTCAAATACACCTTCCGTTTTTAGGGGTATTCGTCAACGGCCTAATCGGGCTGCCACATCACATAGCCGTCCGCTGCCTGTGCCTTGCGCAGCATCTCCAGCAAGGGGGTGGCCCGGACGGCGAGCCCGATCACCGGCTCCTCCTCATCCTCGCCCTCGTCGTCCTCCTCCCGCTCCTGTTGCGGCTGCTGTTCTGCGGCGAGCGCGGCTTCCAGGTGTTGCAGGGCGGCCCGCAATGCGTCCTCACTGACGGCCCCTTCGGTGCCGCCACTCATGCCCATCATGCGCAGCAGGGGAGCAGCGACGCTCTCCTGCATGATGAAACTGCCACTCTTGTCGCTCTTGAAACGGATCAGCATGACGATTCCTCGTGTTCACGGCAGTGTAGCACTCCTGTGGGAAGCTGTTCTTGAAATTGGACGACAGTGCCCACATCTAGCCCCGGATACTTGCACAGCGGTATCTGCGAGCCAATCTGGTGCAAACATGTGTTATTTGTAAAAACTATCGTTTTCTTACGAATAATTCATTTCCATATTTAATGGAATCGTTTAGCATGCCTCGCTTAAGCCTTTAACCCGATTCAACAGGAGTTCAGTAGTGTCCTTAGTCAACAGTACTATCAAGCCCTTCAAAACCACCGCGTTTCACAATGGCAAATTCATCGAAGTGACAGATGCCAGCCTCAAGGGCAAATGGTCTGTCGTGTTCTTCTACCCCGCCGACTTCACCTTCGTCTGCCCGACGGAACTGGGTGATCTGGCGGACAACTATGCCGAGTTCCAGAAGCTGGGCGTAGAGATCTACAGCGTGTCCACTGACACGCATTTCACGCACAAGGCCTGGCATGACGGCTCCGACACGATCCGCAAGATCCAGTACCCGATGCTGGGCGATGCCACCGGCACCATCAGCCGTAACTTCGATGTGATGATCGAGGCAGACGGTCTGGCCGAGCGTGGCACCTTCGTGATTGATCCCGATGGCGTGATCCAGCTTGTGGAAATCTCTGCCGGTGGTGTAGGTCGTGATGCGTCCGAACTGCTGCGCAAGATCAAGGCCGCGCAATACGTTGCTGCCCACCCCGGCGAAGTGTGCCCGGCCAAGTGGAAGGAAGGCGAGGCGACTCTTGCTCCTTCTCTCGATCTGGTCGGCAAGATCTAAGCCGACAGTCTTTCTCAGGAAAACTGCTTGACCACCTGAGCACCCCGCAAGGGGCTGCTCAGGGCTTGTGGGTGGGCAAGATTTAAGCAAATTCAGTGTTCAATGATTTGACGACGGAAGTGACAGTCATGTTGGAAGCCACAATGAAAGCGCAGTTGCAGGCCTATCTCGAAAAGGTGCAGCAGCCGATCGAGCTGATTGCCTCTCTGGATGACGGTGCCAAATCCCAGGAGTTATGGTCACTGCTGGAAGAGATTGCCGGTCTGAGCGACAAGATCAGTGCCCGTCGCGATGGCAAGGATGTGCGGACTCCGTCCTTCGCCATTTCCCGTGTCGCCGGAGGCGCACAGGTGCATTTCGCCGGTATTCCGCTTGGGCATGAATTCACCTCGCTGGTGCTCGCACTGCTGCAGGTTGGTGGACACCCGGCGCGTATCAGCGAAGAGACAGCCGCGCAGATTCGCGCAATCGAAGGCGACTACCTCTTCGAGACCTATTTCTCCCTGTCCTGCCAGAACTGCCCCGATGTGGTACAGGCGCTCAACGTCATGGCCGTGCTCAATCCCCGCATTCGCCACGTTGCCATCGATGGTGCGCTGTATCAGGACGAAGTGGACCGCCGCCAGGTAATGTCGGTGCCCTCGGTGTATCTGAACGGTGAACCCTTTGCCCAGGGGCGCATGGGGGTGGAAGAGATTCTGGCCAAGATCGATACCGGTGCCGCAGCCCGCGAGGCGGCGCGCATGAACCAGCGCGAGCCTTTCGATGTGCTGGTGGTCGGTGGTGGGCCTGCCGGTGCGGCTGGCGCGATCTACGCGGCGCGCAAGGGCATTCGTACCGGCGTGGCCGCAGAGCGTTTCGGCGGTCAGGTGCTGGACACCATGGGCATCGAAAACCTGATCAGCGTGGCGGAAACCGAAGGGCCGAAACTGGCTCGTGCACTGGAAGAGAACGTGCGTCATTACGACGTGGACATCATGAATCTGCAGCGTGCCGAGACCCTGCTGCCGGCGACCCAGGCCGGTGCCCTGCACGAGGTGCGTTTCCAGGGCGGTGCCAGCCTGAAGGCAAAGACGATCATCGTGGCCACGGGTGCCCGCTGGCGCGAGCTGAACGTGCCGGGGGAGCAGGAATACCGCAACCGGGGCGTGGCCTACTGCCCTCACTGCGACGGCCCCTTGTTCAAGGGCAAGCGGGTGGCTGTGATTGGCGGGGGCAACTCCGGTATCGAGGCTGCGATTGACTTGGCCGGCATCGTCAGTCACGTCACCGTGCTGGAATTTGCCGACAAGCTGCGGGCCGATGCCGTGCTGCAGGCCAAACTGGCCAGCCTGCCCAATGTGCAGGTCATTACCAGTGCCCAGACCACCGAGGTGCTGGGGGACGGCCAGAAGGTCACCGGCATTGCCTACACGGACCGCGTGTCTGGCGAGGCGAAGCAGGTGGCACTGGAAGGCATCTTCGTGCAGATCGGCCTGCTGCCCAACAGCGACTGGCTGAAAGGCTCCGTGGAGCTGACGAAGCATGGTGAGGTAGTCACGGATGCGCGCGGAGAAACCAGCGTGCCGGGCGTGTTTGCGGCGGGCGACGTGACGACCGTGCCCTACAAGCAGATCGTTATTGCGATGGGAGAAGGCGCCCGCGCCTCACTCAGCGCCTTCGATTACCTGATCCGTCACTGAACGTCGATTCCCAGAGGCAGGGCGGTCTTGTAGACCACCTGCTTCAGGGTCATGCTGGACTGGATGTTGGCCACACTGCGGATGCGCGTCAGCTTGTCCGCCAGAAAGCGCTGGTAATGATCCAGGTCCGGTACCACCACCCGCAGCATATAGTCGAAACTCCCTGTCATCAGATAACACTCCATCACTTCCGGGTAGCCCTGAATCTGCTGCTCGAATTCCTCCAGTCCGCTGCGCTCCTGGCTGCGCAGGGATACGTTCACAAACACGCTGATCGGCAGGCCCACCTGCCGTGCGTCCACGATGCCCGCATAGCGCCGGATCACGCCGTTTTCCTCCAGGGCGCGCACCCGGCGCAGGCAGGGAGAGGGTGACAGCCCGATGCGATCGGCCAGCTCGGTGTTGCTGATGCGGGCGTCGTTCTGCAGCAGGTGCAGAATTTTCAGATCCGTCTTGTCCAGCGTTACATTTGGCATAATCTGCCTCAATGGAAAGAATAAAGTGGTGAAAATTCCAATAATGGGGTTTTTGGTGATGCTATTCGCAATCGCCTGCAGGGGCAAGTCCGCTAGACTGAAGGCCCCATAACAAGACGCGGAGAGCGGACATGCAGGGCGACACGGGAACGCTGTCAGAAGCGGAACGGCAGGAATGGCGGCAGGCGCTGCGGGACGTGCTGGAGGCCCACGGCGAGGGCGGTGTGCGCACCATCGTCAACGATCTTCTCGGATGGGCCCGCGAGCAGGGTTTTCCCGCCGGGGGCGTGCAGCACACCACGCCCTACCTGAACACCATCGGACTCAAGCAGCAGCCCCCCTACCCCGGCGATACGACGCTGGAGAAACGCATCGAGAACCTGATTCGCTGGAATGCCATGGCGATGGTGCTGCAGGCGCAGGATCGCGGTTTCGGCGTGGGCGGGCATATCGCCACCTATGCCTCGGCCGCCACCATGATGGAGGTCGGCTTTCATCACTGTTTCCGGGCACGCTCGGCGGAATACGGAGGCGATCTGGTGCTGCCCCAGCCCCATGCCGCCCCGGGGGTCTATGCGCGCGCGTTTCTGGAAGGGAGGCTCAGCGAGACGCAGTTGGCGAACTACCGGCGCGAGTTGCAGCCTGGCGGCGGTCTGAGCTCGTACCCGCATCCGCGTCTCATGCCCGAGTTCTGGCAGATGCCCAATGCCTCCATGGGGCTGTCCACTCCGGGCGCAATCTATCAGGCGCGCTTTGCCCGCTACCTGGAGAACCGGGGGCTCAAGCCTGCCAATGGCGGCAAGGTGTGGTGCTTCATCGGCGACGGCGAGGCGGACGAACCCGAGGTGCTGGGCACGATCAACATTGCGGCGCGTGAAAAACTCGACAATCTCATTCTCGTGGTCAACTGCAATCTGCAACGCCTGGACGGCCCTGTGCGTGGCAACGGCAAGATCATTCAGGAACTGGAGGCGTCTTTTCGCGGTGCCGGATGGGAGGTGCTGAAGGTAATCTGGAGCGGCGGCTGGGACGCGCTGCTGGCCATGGACAAAGATGGCATTCTGCGGCGGCGCATGGAGTCCTGTCTTGATGGGGACTATCAGCGTTACTCCATTCTCTCCGGGGATCGCCAGCGCGAACACTGGGTGGACGGCGACCCGGCGCTGGCGCAGATGATGAACGCGCTGAGCGACGAGGAGCTGCGCACCATCAAGCGTGGCGGGCAGGACCCGCACAAGGTGTTTGCTGCCTTTCAGCGTGCCATGCAGACCCGAGGCAAACCCGTCGTCGTGCTGGTCAAGACAGTGAAGGGCGATGGTATGGGGGCTTCTGCCGAAGGTCGCAATACCGCGCACCAGAAGAAATCCCTGAGCCCGGAGGAGCGCCTGCAGTGCGCGCGCAACTGGGGAATTCCCCTGAGCGAGGAGGATGCCGTCGCCGCGCGCTTCTATTTGCCGCCACAGGATTCCCCGGAGCGGCGCTATCTGCTGCAACGACGCGAGGCGCTGGGCGGCGCACTTCCCCGGCGACAGCTCGAATGCCCTGCGCTGGAGGTGCCGCCGCTCTCGCGATGGCCGAGCCTAAGCAGTGCCCAGGACAAACCGGTATCGACCACCATTGCGATGGTACGCCTGCTGTCGGTGCTGATGAAGGATGCCGGGCTGGGGCGCTATGTCGTCCCCATCGTGCCCGACGAGGCGCGCACCTTCGGGCTGGAAGGGCTGTTCCGCAGTGCCGGAATCTATGCCGCCGAAGGGCAGAAATATACCCCGGTGGATGCCGATTCGGTGATGCCCTACCGCGAGAGCATTGACGGGCAGATTCTGCAGGAGGGAATCTGTGAGACCGGCGCCATTGCGTCTTTCATGGCGGCGGGAACCGCCTATGCGATTCACGGCATTCCCACCATTCCGTTCTATATCTTCTATTCGATCTTCGGCTTTCAGCGCGTTGGCGACATGATCTGGGCTTGCGGCGACATGATGTGCCGCGGCTTCCTGCTGGGGGGCACTGCTGGGCGCACCACACTCAATGGCGAGGGGCTGCAGCACCAGGACGGCCACTCTCCCCTGCTGGCCAGTGTGCATCCCGACATCAAGGTCTACGACCCGGCCTTTGCCTACGAGCTTGCCGTGATCGTGCGTGACGGGATCGAGCGGATGTACGCGCGAGGCGAGCGCTGTTTCTATTACCTGACGCTCTACAACGAGAACTACCTGATGCCGGCCATGCCTGATACTCCGTCGGTGCAGGAAGGGATACTGAAGGGCATGTATTGTTTGCACCCGGCGTTGGGCAAGGCGCAGGTAAACCTGCTGGCCAGTGGTTCCATTATGCAGCAGGCGCTGCGGGCTGCGGATCGTCTGCAGGCGCTGGGTTATGCCGTGTCGCTGTGGAGCGTGACCAGCTATACGCAGTTGCAGCGCGATGCACAGGCGTGTGAGCGTTGGAACCGGCTGCATCCCCTGCAGGAATCCAGGCAGCCTTACGTACGTCAATGTTTCGACGGCGAGAGTGGGATTGCCGTGGCGGTCAGTGATTACGTCAAGGCCCTCCCGCAGAGTATTGCGCCCTGGATGCCTGCAGGCTACACCGTGCTGGGGACCGACGGGTTTGGTCTGAGTGAAACGCGGGAGGCGCTGCGGCAGTTCTTCGAGATCAGCAGCGATTACATTGCGCACGCGGCGCTGGTGCAGATGTTTCGCGCCGGCAGTATTTCAGAGAAAGCCTTGAAGGCGGGGTGTGCAACGCTGGATGTTGATCCGGAGAAAGTGGATCCCCTGGCACGTTGAGGAAAGGGAAAAGAAAACGGCGCGCCTGCATGTCTGATGCAGGCGCGCCGTCTTGAGTGAGCTTACTCCTGGCCGCGCAGGGCGAAGGTCGCCATCGCGTTGCCGGAGATCACGGTGACGTACTGCACGCCGTTGACCATATAGGTCATGGGAGCCATGGCAATCTGTCCGCCCAGGCTGGTCTTCCACAGCAGTTCGCCGGTGCGGGCATCCAGGGCATGGAAATGGCCTTCGCGGCCCCCGGCAAACAGCAGATCCGTGGCGGTGGTCAGAATGCCGCCGTCGCTGACGTCAAACTGTTCGAACTTCCACACCGGCTCGCCCGTTTCCGGGTTCATTGCCAGCAGTGCCGCGTGCCCCACTTCATCGGTCCAGGTGTTGACCGGATTGGTACGACCGATGCCGACGCCTGGTGCGCCCTGTGCCGGGGTCAGCACGGTGAAGCCGCCGCCCAGGAACGCGCGTCCGGGTTCATACTGCTGCTCTTCTGCGCGATAGATGGTCGCGTAGTCTTCCCAGGAGTTGAAGTAGAACAGGCCCGTGCGCGGGCTGTAGGATGGTGGATACCAGTTGGTAGCCCCCTGGTTGCCCGGCCATGTGGGCATGCCTTCGGGCTGCGGTGTCGGGATGGGACGGCCGGTTGCGTCCAGCCCGCTCGACCAGTTCACCTTCACGTAGGGTTTGCCCAGCAGGAACTCGCCGTTGGTGCGATCCAGCACATAGAAATAGCCGTTGCGGTTGGCCCACAGCATCAGCTTGCGCTGCTGGCCGTGCCACTCGCGATCCACCAGCACCGGTACCTGCACGGAGTCGTAGTCGTAGCCGTCATTCGGGGTGAACTGGAAGTGCCACTTCAGTTCGCCGGTATCGGCGTCCAGCGCGATGACAGAGTCGGAGTACAGGTTGTCGCCGGGGCGCTGGTAGGGGTTCCAGTCCGGACCCGGGTTGCCTACACCCCAGTAAGTCAGATTGAGGTTCGGGTCGTAGGAACCGGTGATCCACACAGGGGCGCCACCGTGCTCCCAGTCCTCGTCGTCCCAACTGTTGTGGCCGGGCTCACCCGGTGCCGGGATGGTGTAGAACTTCCAGGCTTCCTCCCCCGTGTCGGCATCGTAGGCCACCACGTAGCCGCGAATGCCGTACTCGCCACCGCCCACGCCGACCATGACCTTGTCCTTCACGATCAGCGGCGCCATGGTAATGGAATAGGCGAGGTTGACGTCGCCCACGGCAATATTCCACAGGGGTTTGCCGTTGATGCGGTCAAGTGCAATCAGGCGCGCATCGAGTGTGCCCATGTAGACCTTGTCGCCCAGAATCGCGATGCCACGGTTGTTGGCGCCGCAGCAGACGCGCGCGTTCTCCGCCGGGGTATGCTTGTAGACCCAGAACACACGCCCGGTGACCGGGTCCATGGCGATGACATCGTTCGGGCGCTGGGTCAGGTACATGACGCCGTCCACCACGATGGGGTTGGACTGCCAGGCACCGAATACCTGGTTCTGCAGCACCCACTTCAGTTCCAGTTGATCCACATTGTTGCGGTTGATCTGGGTGAGGCCGCTGTGACGCTGGCTGGCATAACTGCCGTTATAGGTCAGCCAGTTCTGGGGTTCGTTCTGTGCATTGAGAATGCGTTCGTAAGTGACTTCCTGCTGGGCCAGCGCCTGGCTGCCAAACAGCAGCACGCAGAGGCCGAGGAACAGGGTGCGCAGTTGCCGTAGTGTGTTCATTCCAGACCTCGCAGCGTCAGCAGATATCCGACGAGGTCTGCAACCTCGTCACTGTTCAGGGAAGTGGGTTGGTGGACCGGCACACTGCTCAGCTCGTAACTGACCAGATCGGACTTGCGCAGCGAGCGCAGTTGCTCGTTGGAATCGATCAGTTGCACCGAGTAGGTGTCTTCGTTGAGGCGTCGCCCCATGACCACCTCTTCTGTGCGCGTCACCAGCCGGACCTGCCGGTTGATGGGTTGCAGCGTGGAACTGGGGTTGGTGAGGCTGGCCTGGAGAATGGCCGGTGTGCGGATGAGGCCGATATCGCTCAGATCGGGCGCTGTGCGATGACCGACTCCGTTGATGCGGTGGCATTCGGAGCACTCGCCCTTGCCGTCGTAAATCGCCTTGCCGCGGGCGGGGTCGCCGATGCGGATTGCGACGCCCTCCGGATCGAAGCCGGCGCGGATATAGGCGATGACGCCGTTCAGTTCCTCGGGGCGCAGATTGAAGGCCGGCATACGGCCACCTGCGGCGCCGCCGGAGATGATGCGGGCAAGGTCTTCATCGGATGTTGCCGTGCGAAACTGGCCGCGGCGCAGATTCACACCGTCGATGGTGTCCCCCTGCGGGCCGTGGCAGAGCGCACACTGCTGCACGTAAACGCGGGAACCGGCCTGGATCGAGGCGCTGGTGTATTGATGATCACTGGTGTCCTGGGCCTGTGCCGACAGGCTCAGGAACAGGCTGCAGAAGGCAGACAGCGACAGGCGTCTGCCAAAGCGGGAAAAGGTCGTTATTGTCACGGAAGTCACCTTTCTTGTTGTTGTGCCGAACCGGGGGGAGGATAGTCCGAATCGCCCCCGGAATCCAGCAGATGCGCCGATATGCCCGGCTGTGGTACCGTTGCCGGACTTCTGACAGGGAATGGGTGCGCGCCGATGTCCACCGTTTGCAGAGTCCTGATTCTGAGCGTCCTGCTGCAACTGCCTGCGGTCCAGCAGGCACAGGCCCATGGCGGCGTGGCCTTCGAGGACGATCTGTGCGTGATCAACATCGGTTTCCTCAAGGCCCACTTCACCATCTACCAACCGCAGCAAAGTGGCAGCGAAGAATTCTGTGAAGACATTCCCGCGGTCAGCGACACCATGTTTGTCATGGAGTACCAGCACGACTTCCTGACGCAGATGCCGGTGGATTTCCGCATCATTCGCGACGAGCAGGATTTTGGAATCTATGCGCGCTGGGAGGACGTTCAGACCATTCCCGATCTGGACGCAGTGACGGCGTTCTATCAGCCACCTCTTGTGCGACCCCAGGGCTCCTTCACCGCGAACTACCGCTTCGATGCCCCGGGAACCTATATTGGCATCGTCACCGCGAAGCATCCCGAAGACGAACGGGTCTACAATGCGGTGTTCTATTTTCAGGTGGGCGGGCCGGACTATGGCAGCCTGCCCCTGTTTGCCGCGCTGGCCCTGTGTCTGCAGGCGGCGTACTGGGTCGGCAGCGGCGGGTTGAAGCGCTGGAGAGCGCGCCGACAAACCTGAATGGCCGGTTCATACCCAAAAGAGCAATAAGAAAAGACGGGGAGATGTATGCGCGCAGTCATGATGCTGGTATCGGGTGCCCTGCTCGGCGTTCTGGTGTTCCCCGGGCAATGGATTCCCGCCGAGCTGCGCTTCGACATGGCCAGTGTGTTTGGAACGCCCGCCTATCGTGCGCCGGCCGCGACGCCGGAGATGAGCGCCGGTATGACGCCAATCGACACCATGTGCCCCGAAGACCTGCTGGGCTGGCGTTCCGCCCAGACCATAGAGGGGGTGGAGATCGCCGCCGCTTCGACCTGCAGCGCCGACAACCCCTACGCGATTGCTGCCTTCGTCAAGGGCACCAACAATGTGTCCATGGAGACCCTGCTGCGGGCAGGGCTGACACCGGATGCGCTGGAGAAAGGGGCAGACCTGGACGGTGACGGAGATCCTGACGAGATTCATATCCGTCTGGAAATATCCGAACTCAATGGCGGTTCCCCGGATGCGCAGGAGCCGGTGGTGCAGTACGAGATTGCTCCCGGCATTACACCGGGTCTATGGGTGTTTTCTCCGAAGAGCTTCGGCATGGCGACCGAAAACTTCGACTCCAATATCGCCAATGCCCTGTTGCGCTCCCCTGCTCCGGCGATCCGGGTGGAACAGGGTGACCATATCTACATCACCCTCGAAAACACTCACTACATGCCTCACACCATTCATCTGCACGGGGTGGACCACGCCTATCGGCGGGCAGACGGTCAGGGCAATGATGGCGTGCCCATGAGCAGTGAACTGCCGGTGCAGCCGGGGGAGGCCCGCACCTACGAGATTCTTCCCCGCAGCGCGGGCACTGCCTTTTACCACTGCCATGTGCAGCCGCAGTCGCATATCCTGATGGGGCTGCAGGGCATGTTTATCGTCGAGGAAAACCGGCCCAACAACACACTGCAGTCGATGAACATCGGGGCCGGGGAAGTGCGGGTGCGCTCTCAGGCCAGCCGCGAGACATACGACCAGGAATACGATCTGCAGTACACCGACATCGACAGCGGTCTGAACAACATCATCCAGCAGACCAACGATCCGGCACGCATCGAGCAGTGGCTGCACGGGGGCTATAACCTTAGCAGCGCCCACAGCAATTATTTCACGGTGAATGGTCGCTCCTTCCCCTACAGCTTCCGCGAGTCCCTGGTGGTGACGAAGGGGGACGAGCGTATCCGCCTGCGGGTGCTCAACGCCGGGACGGAGGGGCTGGCCCTGCACACCCATGGGCACAAGGCAACGGTGACGCACCTGGACGGTCATGCCTTGCCCGAGCAGGGACAGATCACGCGGGATGTCTTCTGGCTCGCCAGTGCCCAGCGCATGGATCTGACGCTGGATACCCGCAACGATGGCGTCCACTCCTACGGCAGCGGGGTGTGGATGCTGCACGACCATACCGGCAAGGGCACCACCAACGATGGCATTGCACCGGGTGGCAACATGAGCGCCATTGTCTATCGTGACTATCTCGCCGAGAATGGCTGGCCCATCACCCAGGGAGAAGACATGGGAATGTTCTTTGACCCGGCGTTCTATCGGCGTGGGGATCGGGACAGCGAGCCAGCCGTTGAGATGAACGCGGCATTCTTCCTGCGGCTGCTGGCCCTGGGCTTCGCGGTGGCCCTGCTGCTGACGGGGTTTGTTTCCCTGCTGCTTCCCCTGGCGAGGAAATCCCCATGAGGTTCGGAGCCGAATTCGGACTGCTGTGCGCTCTGCTCGTCCTGCCATCTGCTGCACTGGCACAGCATGAGCATCACATGCACGCAGAGGGCGCGGACGGCTCGCGCTTCGATCGTACCGGCATGGTCATGAATACGAATACGGAAACTCTGCCGCAGAACTGCGAACAGATCAGTGCAGACCTGGAGTGGACCGTGCGGGCGGGTACCCGCTATGCCCTGCGGGAGGCGGGTCGCGTGTTTGGCTACAGCCAGGTTGCATTCGAGGCGCCACCCTGCAGCCGCATTACCGTGCGCTTCATCAACGAGGACGCTATTCGCCACCAGTGGATGGTGCACGGGCTGCCCCGCTACCTGTACCCGGAGGGCATGTTTCACCTGGAGGCAAGCGGTGGGCAGGAAGTACAGGGCACTTTCATCGTGCCGGGAGATGATGCCACCTATCTGGTGCATTGCGACATTACCCAGCACATGGAAAAGGGCATGAAGGGACAATTGACCGTTGGGCGGGGCAATGGTGATCTGTGGAGCATTCCGGGCGTGACTGCCGATTTCAATCAGTCATCGACAAATCCACGTGGCACCCTCATGCTGCTGGGTGTGTCGATCATGCTGGGCATGGGAGTGCTGACGACGACGCTCATCGGCAAACAGGACAAGACAGTCACAAAAGAGAAGTGATATGAGTAGACGGCAGATGCTGACACAACCCCTGTTGCTGCTTGCGGGCAGTGCATTGCTCGCCGCCTGTCAGGCGACGGGTGTCCCGCATTACGAACGCACGACTCTGGATGAATCGATCCAGGGCGGTTATGGCCTGACGGTGGCGGACATTGACGGCGACGGACGCCAGGACATTGTGGCACTGGCCACCAACCCTGCGCAGTTTGTCTGGTATCGCAATCCCGGCTGGGAAAAATACCCGATCACCTCCACCAGCAGCGGAGACATTGCTGCTGCTCCCCATGACATCGACGGCGATGGCGACGTCGATCTGGTGCTGGCAAGTGAGTTCAATCTGCAGGCCTCCACGGAAGGCGGCCTGGTGCAGTGGTTCGAGAACCCCGGTAACCCGCGGGAAAATCAGCAGTGGCAGGCGCATGATATTGACCGCGTACCGACCTCCCACCGTTTGCGCTGGGTCGATATCCGGGGCGATGGCAAGCCTGTGCTGATCAATATGCCGATTATCGGTATCGGGGCGCAGGCACCGGACTATGCGGTAGGTGCCCAGATGAAGGCGTATCAGGTGCCGCAGAATCCGGCGGGGCGCTGGTCTGCGATCGTGCTCAGCGACGCCTTCGAGATGGCTCATGGCATCACGGTGGTGGACTGGAATGGCGATGGTCGCGAGGAATTGCTGACGGCCAGCTTTGCCGGCGTCGGCCTGATGCAGTTCGCCGTGGATGGAGTCTTCGTCAAACAGACCCTGCTGGGTGCCGGCAATCGGGGGGAGCGTCCGAATCAGGGCAGCAGTGAAGTGGGGCTGGGGCAACTGCGTCACGGGCCGCGCTTTCTGGCCGCCATTGAGCCGTGGCACGGCAATGAGGTGGTGATCTACGAGGCGGGTGAGGACGGTGCCCTGCCCTGGAACCGCCGTGTCATCGATGACAGCTTTGTCGGCGGGCACGCACTGCTGGTGGCCGATCTGGACCGGGACGGTAGTGATGAGATCATTGCGGGATTTCGTTCACGCCCCTACGGGCTCTATGTGTACCGCTATCAGGCGGAAACCGGCACGTGGGAGCGCAGCGCCCTCGACGAGGGTGGTATCGGCCTGGCGGGTCTGGCGATTGCCGATTTCAATGGCGACGGCTATCCGGACATTGCCGCGATCGGAACCGCGACGGGCAATGTGGTGCTGTTCGAGAGTGAGGGGCCCTGAGGGCCCCACTGTCTTTCTGTCCGTTCCTCATTCCCCTGCCGGAGGCACGCGGTTCCCGGCAATCCACACCTCTTCCAGTGTCTCGGTGTTGTGAATGTCTTCCAGCGGGTTGCGCTCGAACACCAGCACGTCGGCCCACTTGCCTGCCTCCAGGGTGCCGAGATAGTCCAGCCCCATGCAGTCTGCGGCAACGGAGGTGGCGGACTGAATCACCTGCATCGGGGTCATGCCTGCCTCCACCATCATCTGCATTTCCAGGTGCTCAAAATAGCCCTGGAAACGGGCAACGGGGCCTGAGTCGGTGCCCATGACCACCTTGACCCCGGCATCGGACAGCGTTTTCAGGTTGCGCATTGCCATGGGCAGGGCCTGGTTCTTGTAGTGCTGGGCCGACGCGCTGTCACGCAGGCGTGCCTGGCGCTCCGGTTCTCTCAGGGTGGCGATGATCGCGGGATCCACCTCACGGGTAAAGAAGGGGTCGCTGAAGAAGGCCGGTTCGCCTTCGTAGACATAGGTGGACAGCTCCCGTGTCAGCGTGGGGGTGTAGCAGACGTCCCGCTGTTTCAGGGCATCAATGAATTCCTTGTCAACTTCCTTGTCCCGCACACTGTGCGCCATGAAGTCCGCACCAGCGGCCAGCGTGGCCTTGGCATCCTCCAGATTGTACATGTGCACGGCCAGGGGAATGCCCCGCTTGTCGGATTCCTCTGCGATCGCGGTGTAGATTTCCGGCGCCATCTTGGGGGTGCGTCCCAGGTTGTCGTCAACACGGATCTTGATGAAATTGGCGTTCTGATCGGCTACGCCGTTGACGGCACGCCGGGCCTGTTCCACGGTGTCGGGGGCCAGCACAGGGCCTGCCACCATCAGGCGGGCATGGTTGACGTTTACCGGATCCGTGGTATTGCGAACCTCAAAACCCTCGAACTCGTCATCGCCCAGGCTGTTGACGGTCGTGATGCCGTAACGGGCATACAGGGCCAGTTGCCGCAGTACATTGCCGTAGTCGTAGTGGCCGGTCTCCAGGCCGAGCACCTGACCGACATGGCCGTGGGTATTGATGAAGCCGGGCAGCAGCGTCTTGCCGCTGACATCGATGCGTTCTGCCTGCGGAGGGATAGGAGTGCTGGCTGCCGGGCCCACTGCCGTGATCTTGCCGTCTTCGGTGATCAGGACGCCGTCTTCAATGGCGGCTGCTCCCGTGCCGTCGATGATGCGACCGCCGACGAAGGCAAGCGCTCCGAAGCCGGCGTGGGAGGAGGTGCTTGCCAGTGCGATGGCCAGTGCCAGGATTCCCGTGTTTGTTCTGATTCTCATGAGCGCTCTCCTGCAGTTTCTGCCGGGGGCTGCGGGCTTCCCGGGCTTGGTTGACAGCTTATCGGGTTCTGTAGGTTAATGCCACGCAAGGGAGCGCAGTTCCCCGCGACCAGACCAATATTCTGTGGAGAAAAAAAATGGAAAATCTTCAAGTCAACTCTGATGTGTTGATCGGTTACGTGTATCTGTACGGACCCAAACTGATCGCGGCCGTTCTGACGCTGGTTATCGGCTTATGGCTTGCCGGCTTCCTGGTCAGCATGATCAAGAAGATGCTGAACAAGAGCAAGGTGGAGCCCTCTCTGCAGAGCTTCCTCAGCAGCTTATTCAGTATTCTGTTCAAGGTGATGGTCTATATCACTGCGCTGGGTGTGGCGGGTGTCGAGATGACCTCCTTTGTCGCCATTCTCGGTGCCGCCGGTCTGGCCGTCGGTCTGGCGCTGTCCGGCACCCTGCAGAACTTTGCAGGCGGCGTGATGATTCTGCTGTTCAAGACTTTCAAGGTGGGTGACTTCATCGAGGCACAGGGTTACTCCGGCACCGTGAAGGAAATCCAGATTTTCGTCACCATGCTGACGACGCCGGACAACAAGACCGTGCTCATTCCCAACGGTCCATTGTCCACCGGAACTCTGGTTAATTTTTCAGCACAACCCACCCGTCGCGTGGACTGGACATTCGGCATTGCCTATGGTGATGACATCGACAAGGCCTACGAAGTGATCAAACGCCTGATCGCGGAAGATGCCCGGGTGCTCAAGGACCCGGAGCCGTTCTGCGCGCTGTCGGCACTGGCGGACAGCTCCGTGAATATCGTGGTGCGTGTCTGGGTCAATGCGGCCGATTACTGGGGCGTGTACTTCCTGCTGAACGAGCGGGTGTACAAGGAATTCCCGGGGGCTGGTCTTTCCATTCCGTTCCCGCAGCGCGATGTGCACCTTTATCAGAAGTGAATCACAGACTTTGCAAGACGATGGATGTTAGGCTGAAAACGTTCGAACTAACCAATAAGCCCAAGGAGAATGTGATGAAGACTAATTCGCTTACACGTCGCTCGATCGGTTCCATTCTGATTGTCGCGCTGACTCTGATGGGGGTACAGGCCCCCGCCATGGCGGATATTGTCAGCACGGACCAACTGGTCGCCGAACAGCGTGCCGATGCCCAGCGTGCAACGGTTGCCGGATTCCTGGCGCGCGAGGATGTCCGCGCTCAACTGGAGGCTCGTGGTGTCAATGCCGAGGATGCCATGCAACGTGTAGACAGTCTGACGGATACCGAACTCGCCGAGTTGTCCCAGCAGATTGACACCCTGCCGGCCGGTGAAGGTGCCATTGGCCTGGTCATTGGCATTCTTGTGATCTTCATGTTGCTCGATATCGCGGGCGTCACCGATATCTTCCCTGCCATCTGATTTGCAGGAAGCTCCCATGCAGTCGCGGATATTTCGCGTCTTCGCCGGGATCATCGCAGTGCTCTGGCTGAGTGGGTGTGTTTCCACCCCTCAGTCCAGGGAGGTGATCGGAGAGTATAAACACCCTTCCCCTGGCTCTACCGCTTTAACGTCCCGCGTGCTGCTGGACAGCGTTCCCTTCTTTCCCCAGGAAGCCTATCAATGCGGCCCTGCTGCGCTGGCGACGGTATTGCAGGCTGCGCAGGTATCCGTGACACCCGACGCTCTTGTGTCGCAGGTTTATGTTCCTGCCCGGCAGGGATCACTGCAGATCGAGATGCTGGCAGCAGCACGTCGTCACGACCGCATCGCGCACACCTTGCCGCCTGATCTGGAGAGCGTTCTGGCCCAGGTGCAGGCAGGAAAGCCGGTGCTGGTCATGCAGAATCTTGGGCTGAGCTGGTATCCGCAGTGGCACTACGCTGTGGTCGTGGGCTATGACCTGGCACAGGAGGAGCTGACACTCCGGTCCGGTCTTGTTCGCGATTACCGCGTGCGACTGCCTGTCTTCGAGCGCACCTGGCAGCGTGCCGGGCACTGGGCGGTCGTATTGCTGGCGCCTGGTGAGCTGCCGGAAGACGGGCGTGAAGACGCCTATGTGAATTCTGTGAACGACTTTGCGCAGAGCGCTGCCGACACGGAACTGGCCAGCGCTTACGAGGCCGGTTTGCGGCGCTGGCCACAGAGTCGCCTGCTGGGAATGGCGCTGGCCAATCTGAATTATGCGCAAGGCGATCTGAAGGCAGCGAGAACGCTGTATCTGCATGTGACTCAAGTTGCGCCAGACTACGCTGCGGCGCACAATAATCTGGCGCAGACACTGCTGGACCTCGGGGAGTATGAAGCCGCGCGGACTCACGCACGTCTGGCGGTAGGGCTCGGTGGCAGTTTTTCGGCAACCTATGAAAAGACTCTTGACGCTATAGAGAAGCGCATCGGGGAGCGCTAGAACAAGGCGTTACCGTCGTCCCACAAGACGTCACAGCAGACGATGAACTGGGCATCGTCGATTTCTGTCTGCACTGACAGCGTGATACAGAGCGTGCCGTCGGAAATGGAGAAATAGGGTTTGGTAACCTGGACGATGCCGGGATTGCGGCAGGCGCTGGAGAAATAGTCCCGGCGCTTCCAGCTTGCCCCCTGGGTGTCTGCGAGTGCGCGCAGGCGGTCGCGCGTTTGAATCTGAATGCTGCTGGAGTTGATGTTGGAGAAACACTGGCTGCCATCCAGCGCCAGTTGGTAGAGACGGATTGTCTTCGGCAGTGGCAGAAGACAGCCTGATATATCGATCAGATTGTGTTTCCTGTCAGCGCCGGTGGTGGCGTGAGTGAAGGCGTCGACATAGGGTTGCAGCAGTTCCTGATTCCTCTGCTGCGAGAGCAGGGATAGCTGGTCGAAACTGTTATAGAGATTTTTCCACAGGCCGGTCTGCGTCTGGATGGACTCCGACAGCAGGAACGGATGGGCAAAATAATAGCCCTGCACCAGATCAACGCCCCCTTCCATGGCGGCAATTGCCTCACTCTCCGTCTCTACGCCCTCTGCGAGCACTATGCATTTGCAGTTGTGCAGCATGCTGGTAATGCCCTTGACCAGGCATTTGACGCTGGGGTCCACGCCTGCCTTGTGCAGCATGCTGCGATCCAGTTTGACGATGTCGGGTTTGATGCGCCAGATGCGCTCAAAGTTCGACTGGCCGGCACCGAAATCATCAATCGCGATGAGAAAGCCCATTTCCCGGTATGCCTGTATGTGGCTTTCCAGTTCCTCTTCGTCATCGATCATCGATTCCAGCACTTCGATGACGATGCGGTTGGCCGGACATTTCTTGTCTGCCAACAGAGCGTTCAGGAATGCGCTGTAGCGGTGCTTCTGGCTCAGCGTGTAAGGATCCACATTGAGGAAAAGCCAGGCGCTGGGCGGGTTCAGTGCATAGAAATTTTCCACATGCACCAGTTGGCAAAGACGGTCGAGCTGATTGATCTGCTCACGCTCGTTCACATTGAACAGGTGATGAGGGGCGACTATTGCCCCATTTTGATCGATGCCGCGGGCCAATCCTTCCAGGCCGACGATGCGCCGGTGCGCGATGCTGTAGATGGGCTGGAAGGCGGACACGACCTTGTAGTCGCGATAGGGGGCATAGCGATTGCCGTTGATATACCCCAGTGACGAAGCCAGTACCGGGTATTCCGAGTCAGAAATGCTGCCAGCTTGTGTGTCCATTCCAATCCCAACGGTCCTGAACCCTGCGTTGCATCCCAGCGCAGGGGTGTTGTCTTGAGTGCCCGATTCTACAACACATCGCTGTCAATACAATCTTTTGCTACAACTCATGACGAGTTATGGCGATCCTCTCACAAATTGACTTCTAGAACCCCAGCGGGAAATAAAAGCCCGCGCGCAGGCTCGTGGTTTTCTGGTTGTAGCTGATCAGGGCCTCGCCGTAGCCGTTGTAATAGCTCAGGAAGAAACGTGAATTCACCCAGCGGGACATGGGCAGAATCAGATCGAGCTGGTAGCTCACCTTGTCGGACTCGCGGCCAAACAGGGTGTTGAGTTCGACCTGCGCCCAATTGTTCACGTCCACATGGGTGGTGATCTGGGCATTGCCCAGATAGTCCTCAATGTCGGTGTTGTATTCGCCGAGATTCATCGGCTTCCAGTATTTGAGTGTCCAGGCCCACATTTCACTGAGACGAAGTGTGCGGGAGACGTAGAGGCGGTCCCAGCTTCGGGAATTCGGCCCATCCAGGCCATTGGACTGATGCTCGAAGCCGGCCAGGTCGAACAGGTGCAGACGTGGAACGCTCGAAGGGCGTGCAAGTGATTCCGTGAAATCCCAGAATATTTCGGGGTTGTAGTTGTGTTCCTTGAAGGGAGCGGAGGCCTCGGCCACATCCCACCACGAGCGTTGCGAGTAGCCGAACTTCAGCGGCGACAGGGCCTCGAATTCGTCGATCACCGGAAACAGGCCGAACTTCATGCCGAGCTCGAACTTGATGTCCAGAGTCTTGCCACTGAAAGGGGCGCCGCCATCGACGTTGCGCATGGAGCCGAAGCTGATGTAGTTGCGCTTGTAGGGCTCGAAGAAGGAATTGCGGGGCGTCTGCAGATACTGGAATTGTCGTTCGATTGCGTCGCTCCGGGAGGGTGCTGCGCCGGTTTCTGGCGGTGTAGCGGCAACAGGGGCGTTCAGCCCTTCGCAATGCGCACGCAGTTCGGCAACGGTAAGCGTGAGATTTTCCGGGCGCAGCACTTCGCGTTGCAGACACTGTTCCAGCGCGGTGGTCTGGGCGTTCGCTGGTGCAACCCAGCCCAGCGGCATGAGTATCCACAGCCATGACAGGTGAAGGAGGCTTGGGAAATGCTTGCGGCTTGTACTCATGGGAAAATCCGTCGATTCAGGGGGTGGCGGTCGTGCATGTTGCGCATTCTACCGAAGGGACCGGGGCGAAGGAATGCGGCGACTGTGCCGGTTGAAGCGCCTGCGGGAGTGCTTGCACAGCGATTCAGAGCTTCCTAAACTATCGGGCCGAACGCTGGTTCGATTCCCGGACCCAGGAGCCTCTCTTGCTATTGTTCAGCGCCCAGATTGTGGCCATTGTGTCCGTCCTGCTTCTGGCCATTGCCTATGCGAAGACGAACATTCGGGAGCGCAGCGCGCGGCTCTTTCTGCTGCTGAGTCTGGGGGTGATCTGTTACCTCATTCGCGGCATGTCCATGAGTTATGTGGACCCCGGTTTTCGTCTCACCCCCGGTGCCTGGGGCGTGCTGCTCAATCTTGGCAGCAATGCCATTCCCGGGCTGTTCATGCTGTATTGCTACGCGGTGTTCCAGGACAACCGGCATGTGCCCAGGCTGCTGATCGCCCTGCTGGTGCTTGAACTGGTCCTCGATCATTTGAATTATCGTTCCTACAGGCCGTCCGCCTTTCTCGCCGTGCAGGCAGACAGCACACTCAGCCAGTTCCTGCTGGGGCCGGTGCCGGACTTCATGCAACTGTTCTTCGCGGCCTGCGCCGTGTACTGGACCGCGCGGGGCTGGAGCGCCGACCTGGTGGAGAGCCGCCGTTTCATGCGCTGGGTGATCGTGGGTGTGCAGGGCGTGCTGATCCTGAGCGTGGTGTTCCTGGAGAACTACCTGCTCAGCAGCGCCTCGGTCCGCTACGCGCAGATGCAGGCGGTGGTGGTCTATACGGTGGCCGTTCTGGCCTTTGTCATGGTGGTTTTTCTGGTACACATCGACACGGTAGGCTTTCATCGTGCCGTGCTGAAAGTAGCGCCCTTCATGCCCTCGGACCACGCGGATGAGACCTTTGTGGCGGATGCCCGGCGGTTTCGCGAGGTATTCGAGGGGGAGAAGTCCTATCAGGAGCACGGCCTGACCATCGCCGGGCTGGCGGCGAAAATGCATTTGCCGGAATATCGCTTGCGGGCGCTCATCAACAAGCATCTGGGTTACCGCAACTTCAATGCCCTGCTGCACGAATACCGCCTGCGCGATGCCAGCGCGATGCTGGCCGACCCGGCGCAGCGTCACCTGCCGGTGCTGACCGTTGCGCTCAGTGTGGGCTATCAGTCCATCACGCCCTTCAATAATGCCTTCCGCCAGGCCAAGGGGCTGACGCCCACGGAGTATCGCCGCAAGGCGCTGCACGCCGGTTCAGGGGAGCTGAGCGGGGGCAGCGCGTGACAGGCATTCCCTGAGCGTGGCTGCCAGCAGAGAGGTGGCCGGGCCCAGGGTCTCAGCGGCGGGCCGAATCAGATAGAGCTGAATCAGGCGGTCCGAGTCGCCGCCCACCGGCAGGCGGCGCAGGCCTCCGCTGCGCAGGTCATCCTCCACCCAGTCTTCCGGAAGAAAGCCGAACGCCAGCCCGGCCCGCAACACTTTGAGCGAGCTGGAGAAGTGATTGACGGTCCAGCGCTGCTCCGAGCCCAGCCAGCCCGAGTCCCGCGTTCTGCGTTGTCCGCTGTCCGCCAGCACCACCTGCCGATGCAGGCGCATTTCCCATTCGCTGACGCCCTTTGTCGGTGATGATAAGTGGCGCGGGTCCTGTGGCCGTGTTGTCTGAAAGAGCGGGTGTTCCGGGTGGGCAACGGGGATCATGCGGATCTGGCGGACAGGTTCGCCTGAAAAGCCCACCGGCACTGTGGGGCCGATGGCGAGGTCTGCTTTCCGTTCCAGCAGAGCCTCCTCTGTGCCGGACAGGGCGGTTTCCAGCACGCGAATACGGGTCAGCGGGTATTGTTCCGACAGGCGGCTCAGGGAAGGAATGATGCGGCGAATGTCGATCAGATTGTCCAGTGCCAGGGTCACTTCGGCCTCCAGCCCCTGGGCCAGTTGCTGTGCCACATCCTCTGTTTCTTCCGCCTGCTGCAGCAGGCAGGCGGCCCGGCGGTAAAGCACCTTGCCTTCCTCGGTCATGACGGCTTTGCGTCCCTCCAGAGTGAGGACGGGGCGGGGCAATTGCTCGTTCAGGCGTGCGATGGCATAGCTGATGCTGGACTGGCTCTTGTTGAGTGCCTCTGCGGCCAGGGCAAAGGAACCCTCGTCTACGACGGCCTTGAAGCTGGCCCATTGTTCCAGGCTGATGCGCGGGGTTTTCATGGGTCTCCAATATATCTAAAAATCCGATTTAAACGCGGCAAAAAATGCGGAAATCGATCAGGAATGCTGACTTATTATGCTCTCAATTCTTCTCAACACAAGCCCTGGCGGATGGCCTCGGCACACAGGAGCAGCATCATGACCCACGTATTGCAGATCAGAAGCAGTATCTTCGACGACCGCGAGCACCAGGGGATTTCAAGTCAGTTGGGGGATGAGCTGGTCGCGAGCCTCGCCGCCCGGGAAGGGGTCAGCGTCCAGGTTCATGATTTTTCCACTTCTCCGGTGCCCTATTTCGACCACGACTGGTTGCAGGCCCTGAGCACGCCTGCGGAACAGCGAAGCAACGAGCAGGCGCGCAAGGTGGCGTACTCCGACGGCCTGATTGCCGAACTGAAACAGGCCGATGTGCTGGTGATCGGCGTGCCCATGTACAACTTCACCGTGCCGGCGATGCTCAAGTCCTGGACGGATCACGTGGCCAGGGCGGGTGTGACCTTCCGCTATACCGAGACCGGCCCCGTGGGGCTGCTGACCGGAAAGCAGGTGGTGCTGGTGCTGTCCACGGGAGGCAGGCACGACGAGGGCGTCTCCGACTTCATGCGCCCCTATCTGCGCACCATCCTCGGTTTCCTGGGGATGAAAGAGCTTGAGATCGTGCTGGCCGACGGACTCAACATGGGCGAGGCCTCCCGTGCCGAGGGCTTGCTTCGGGCGCGTAAGCAGATGGAGAATCTGCACATCGCAATTCCCGGACGCGCAGGAGAGGCAGCATGAAGACACGTCAGATCGAAGAAATACTGGTCGCCAGGGCAGCCTCGGACGGCGATGGGGTGCGCCTGATGCGGGTGTTCGGCGGGCAGGATCTCGCCCGGTTTGACCCTTTCCTGATGATGGACGAATTCGGGTCGGAGGAGGCCAGTGACTATATCGGGGGCTTTCCCGCGCACCCGCATCGCGGCTTCGAGACCGTGACCTATATGCTCGAAGGGCATATGCAGCATCGGGATCACATGGGCAATGTCGGCGAACTGCGCAACGGAGATGTGCAGTGGATGACCGCTGGCTCGGGGGTCATTCACTCTGAAATGCCGCAACAGAAGGACGGGCGTATGCGCGGTTTCCAACTGTGGTTGAACCTGGCGGCCAGGGACAAGATGCAGAAGGCGTCCTATCGCGATGTGGCGGCGGGCGACATTCCTGTGTATGAGCAGCCGGGTGTGCGCATCAAGGCCATTGCCGGACAGCTCGATGGCATTCAGGGGCTGATTCAGCGCGAAGTGACAGAGCCCGTTCTGCTGGACATCGATGTCTCGGGCGAGCACTACCATGGCGAGTTCGCGGTCGCGGACGGCGACACGGTGCTGGTGTATGTCTATGAGGGAGAGGTGGAGGTGGGCGGCACCCGGGTGGGCAAATCCCGCATGGCCCGCCTGTCGCGCACGGGCCTCGTCTCACTTGCCGCCAAGGGGCCCGCCCGGGTTCTGTTGATCGCCGGCAAACCCCTGAAAGAACCGATCGTGCACTACGGGCCGTTTGTGATGAATACCCGGGAGGAGATTGAGCAGGCTCTGATCGACTACCGGGATGGCAAGCTGACCTCCAGATAGCATAATTTGGAATAAGGATATCTCCATATATTCTTTTTTTGAATATCAAGGTGTCCTTATAATCCTTGCCACTTTGACTCTCGCAGGAACGGGTTCATGGATTGGCAGGGCTGGTTGTCTCTCGGGCTGACGGTCGGCAGCGTGGCGCTGCTGATGCTAAGCCGCTTCAGCCCCCACCTGGTGCTGGTGGGGGCGCTTACCGTGCTGAGCGTCACCGGAGTGCTGAGCGCCGCCGAGGCGCTGGCCGGTTTCTCCAATCCCGGCCTGATCACGGTAGCGGCCATGTTTGTGGTCGCCGCTGGCCTGCACGCCTCGGGTGGCATCGATCTCCTCGTGAACAAGCTGCTGGGGCGCCCAAGAACGGTCGTGTCCGCCCTCGCAAGACTGTTGCTGCCTGTAGTCCCCTTAAGCGGTTTCCTGAACAACACCCCGGTGGTGGCGACCATGATCCCGGCCATCAATGCCTGGTCGCGTCGCATCAATATCGCCCCTTCCAAGCTGATGATCCCGTTGAGCTATGGCGCCATTGTGGGTGGCTGCCTGACGGTGATCGGTACCAGCACCAATCTGGTCGTCAGTGGTCAGTACCATGCGCTCACCGGCAAGCCTGCCTTCTCGGTGTTCGCCATTACCCCCGTAGGCCTGCCGGTCGCCATCGTTGGCGTGCTGTTCATGCTGCTGTTTCTGCCCCGGATTCTGCCCGACCGGCGCGAAAGACGGCCCTTCGAGAACATGCGCGAGTTCACGCTGGAGGTCGCGGTGGACCCCGACGGGCCGCTGGTCGGACTCAGTGTGGAGCAGGCGGGTCTGCGGAATCTGGAGCGCGTCTATCTGGTGGAGATCGACCGCCGCGAGAACATCGTCACGGCCGTACCCTCCGAGGAAATCTTGCGTGGCGGTGACCGCTTGGTGTTTGCGGGCGAGACAGAGGCGATCTCCGATCTGCTGCGCATTAACGGCATTGTGGCATCGATCAATCGCGACAAGGCGGCGCTGGCGGAAGACCGTGCGGAGCGACGCCTGATCGAGGTGGTGGTGTCGCAGTCCTGCTCCTCCATCGGCGAAACGGTGCGTGGTTCGCGCTTCCACGACCGGTACGGCGCCATCGTGCTGGCGGTGGCTCGCAACGGCGAGCGGGTGGCGGGCAATCTCGGCAATATCATCATCATGCCGGGAGATACGCTGCTGCTGGAGGCGCGCCCCGTGTTTGTTTCCCGCCAGAAATATAACAAGGATTTTCTGGTCGTCAACGACCTGGACACGGTGCAACCACGGCACAAGAAGGCGGTGCTGGCCTGGGTGATTCTGATAACACTGGTGGCGGCGGCGGGACTCGACGTGATCAGTATGCTCAATGCCTCACTGATCGGTGCTGGTGCGATGCTGATGTGCGGCTGTCTCTCGGTTTCGCAGGCTGAGAAGAGTCTGGATCTGCCGGTCATCATCACCATTGCGGCATCGTTTTCTCTGGGTGCTGCGCTGCAGAAAACCGGCGTGGCCGGGGTGCTGGCGGAGGGCATTGTCAGCCTCAGTGGCGGGCGACCTTGGCTGTTGCTGATTCTGACTTACGTGGCCGTGTCGCTGATGACCGAAACCATCACCAATAATGCGGCGGCGCTGATCATGGTGCCCATTATTCTGGCCATCACCCAGCACGCGGGATTGAATCCCGAACCTTTCATGTATGCCGTGATGATGGCGGCCTCGGCAAGTTTTGCGACCCCCCTGGGCTACCAGACCAATCTGATGGTCTACGGTCCGGGCAACTATCGCTTCGCGGATTTCATGCGCGCGGGGCTGCCGATGAATCTCGTCATCGGCGTCTCCACGGTTACGGTGTTGCTGCTGGGCTGGCCCCTGCAGGCGTAAATGCCTGCAAGAACGCTTCGCCCGAAGGGGTTCAGTCTCCCAGACTGAAGACGTAGACAGCGTTGCCGCTGGAAGGATAGGTAATCTCCGGCGTCACCACCGCAGGAACCTGTCGTGGGCTGGTACCACCGTTGGCAGTGGTCACGGCGATGTACTGCTTGCCATTGACACTGAAGGACAGGGGATGCCCCTGCACCGACGTGCCCAGGCGCGTTTCCCACAGAATGTCGCCGGTGCGCACATCGAAGGCACGGAAGCGGCGGTCGAGGTCGCCGGCAAACGCCAGATCGCCCGCCGTCGTCAACACCCCCGTGATGAATGAGGCACGCTGCTCATAACTCCACACTTCTTCCATGGTGCTGACGTTGTAGGCGGCGAGTTTGCCGACATTGCCGTCGGTGCCCGGCATCTCGAAGAAGCGACGACTGGCCGCGAGGCCGCCGGAGCCGGGTGCCAGTTCCACGGCACGCGCGGCGTTCTCAAGACAGGTTTGACTCAGCGGTGCCACGATGACGCCACTGGGCTCGTGGTAGCTCATGGAGTGCCAGTCCTTGCCGCCGGCGCTGCTGGGGCAGGCGGAGGTCCACTCGTCGATCTGCGCATTGATGATGTCGTCGCGGTAGGTAACGGCACCGGTCACGGGATCGATGTTGGTGAAAGCATTCTGGAACACCGTTTCCTTATAGCCGAGGAACTCGCCGGTCACACGGTCGTTCTTCCACAGGATGCCGTACTTGCCGATGGAGAAGACCATCTTGCGGCCATCGCGATCGACCAGTACGCGCTCAAACACCTCGTCCAGATCCAGCGCCTCTCCGGGCACATGCTGGAAGTGCCAGTTGAGCTGCCCGGTGTTGATGTCCAGGGCGATGGTGGAGTTGGTGTACAGCCCTGCATCGTGAATGGACATGTGGCGGCTTACCGGCACCCAGGGCTTGGCCTGGGCGGTGCCCCAGTAGGTCAGTTGCAGGTCCGGGTCGTAGCTGCCGGTAATCCAGGTCTCGCCGCCCTTGCGGTAGAGATTGTCCAGCCCGCCCCAGGTGTCGCCACCGGGGTACTCGGCATGCGCTACCGTGTTGAACTCCCACAGGCGTTCGCCGGTGTTGACGTCATGCGCCGTCATGTAGCAGTTCTCTTCAATGTAGGTGGCACAGCCGGCCTGGCCCATGATGATCTTGCCATCGGCCACCAGCGGCCCGCTGGAGTTGGAGAAGCCCTTGCTGCTGTCGGCAATGACGGTTTCCCAGATTTTCTCGCCTGTGCGGGCATCCAGCGCCATCAGACGGGCGTCGGTGGTAGCGTGGATGATCTTGTCGCCGTAGATGGCGATATTGCGCATGTCTTCGCGGGTTTCCGAACCGCCGTGATGTTCCCAGATCAGCTCGCCGGTAGCGGCGTCGAGTGCCTGAATGATGTTGCTGGTGTTAATCAGATACATGACCCCGTTGTAAACGATAGGGGCAGGTTCAGACGCCCCTTCGTACATGTTCCACACCCACTCCAGTTTCAGGTTCTTGACGTTGTCGCGGTTCACCTGATTCAGCGCACTGAAGCTCCAGGCCTGGTAGTTGCCGCGCCACATCAGCCAGTTGGCGGGGTCGGGGTGACGCATGGCCTCGTCGGTCAGTGGCACAAAATTGGGGACTGTGCCAGCGAAGGTGACGCCTACGGGGGTTTCCACCTGACGCTGGGCCTGTTGCTGAGTGGCTGCCGGGCTGGCCGCCGCAGCATTGCCGGTGGCGGCTGCGATCAGCATGCCGGTATCCGGGCTAAGCGGTTGCGTGCCGGCAGTGGCGCCGTTGGTTTGCAGAATCTGCGCCACGATGTTGCCGACCGTGGCGTCCGGCAGCGGGCTGTTGGAGCCCGGTGGCATATTGGTCTTGATGTAGCGGAACAGCTCGCCCGCGCTGCGCCCACCCCAGCGGGTCATGAAACCCGTGCCGGACAGCGTCGGGGCCGTGGGAGTCCCCTGCAGATCCTGTCCGTGGCACATGGCACAGGTGCTCTGGTACAGACCTGCTCCGGCTGCTGCCTGCACTGCTGTGAAGGGGCCGGTATTCTGTGCCTGTGCCTGTGCCTGTGCGCTGCCTGCAGCCAGCATGGCGCCGAGGATGGCGGTGCGAAGAGTGAGTTGTGTAAGGCTGGGTTGAAAGAGCTTCATAGTCCTACCTGCGCTGATAATGGGTTCGACGTCCGGGAATGGTGGGGGCTTTAGTGGGTCAGCCAACCGCGCAGTTCCCCCTCGGGATTGCCTTCGCTGTGAATCTGCACATAGAGGCTTTCGGCGTGCAGGGCCTCAATCTGCTCGGGCGTCAGGGTCAGGGTGCCGCTGATGCTGCCGCTGCTGCCACTGGTGACGTCCAGGCGCAGGATCACGGGGCCGGGGATCGCCTTGGGGCCCATGTGGATATGCGCCATGGTGGCAGGAGAACTCATGCCCTCGAAATGTCCGCTGACGTTCAGCGTGTTGCCGTTGAGGATGGCGCGAACTTCGCCCTGCCCGGTAATGGTCTTCACCGTGGCGGCTGTTACCGGCATGGGCGAGAGTCGACCGTGCAGGCTGTTCATGGATTGGCCGAGAGTCTCCGCGCTGCCCAGAAGCAGGAGCATCAGCAGGGGCAGTGCCGCGAGGCGGCGCAGTGCATTCAGGGGGGTGCGTGGGGTGAGCATGGATAACCTCTCATTCTTGTTATGGGGAGCGACAGACCGCGCCGCGTATCCGGGTTGATTATACCCATGCACGCCGCGCGGTCGAGCACCGCTTTTGTCAGGGCGCGATCTGCTCCCGTGAGGCCTGATCCAGGGATTTGATGAAATAGGCCAGGAAGCGTGCTACCCGCTCCAGGCCTGGCTCGGAAATGGCCTCCAGAACCTCGCCACTGGTGTGATACAGGGGCGGTGCCTGCATCAGGGTCACGATAGGCGCCGAGATGCCGCGATAGCCTCCCCCCTCGCCACTGGCCATGGTGGACGTGCCGGAGACAAAATTGGGGCCATACAGTTGGGTGCCGTCCACAAACAGTTGCTCAAGAAACGGCGACTGGTTGGTGATACCGGCCACTATCGGGGCCTCGGCCGCGTCTGCCGTGTATTCCCGGTAGCCGTCTTCGGCCACACTGCGTGCCGGTGAGAAGTTGCGCTGGGCCACGTGCTCGATGTTCAGGGTGAGCAGGGTGTCACTGACGATCCCGGGATTCATGGTGACAAAATTGCGGGGACCGTTCATGCCGGGAGAGTGGTGACCCGCGCTGGCAACGAAAATCAGGGTGCGCGAGAGTTGGTTTTCCGGACGTGCAAAATATCGTGCCAGGGCCAGTTGCACGGCCATGCCGTCACCGTTGTCGCCTGCGCCGTCAAACCAGGCGTCGATGTGGGCATTGATAATGAAGTTCTCGCTGCTGCTCTTGCCGGGAATCACGCCGATGCCGTTCTCGGCAGACAGGGCGGTATAGGTGGCGGTCCGCAGTTGCAGCTCCGCCTCAAGAAGGCTCTCCTGCCCTGCCTCGGCAGCGTGGTTGAACAACTGGGTGAGGAAATGCCCGTCGCGCCCGCCCAGATTGAAGCAGGGGCCGCCACAGTTGCTGAAATCCCGTGCCCGTTCATTGCCGGGCAGATCCACGATATTGATCACGGCGATGGCGCCGCGGCGGAACATCTCCTGGGCGTTGGGAACAGCAAGCTCGCGCTCAAAGACCATGTGCGCCTGCGGGGTGATCTGCTGCACCGCGATCTTGCCGCGCACATCGATGTGGGCGAGTTCGGAAACACTGCCCTTGCCGACATAGACCAGTTGTCCGCGCAGTGGGCCACTGGGGATTTCCGAAGGCGCCAGCGGCATGGCTGTGTCGAGCACGATATCGCGGCTGCCCGCGCCGAATTCGGGTTTGGCGAGCAGGCGCACCTCCCAGGAAAGGGGCATCCAGAAGGGGGAGTTCCCGTCCTGCCGGAAGCGTTGAATCTCGGTCGTGCGGATTCCTGCGTCCCGATATTGCTCTACCATCCACTCCACCGTGCGGCTGGCCGAGGGAAACCCGGAGACCCGGCCCCAAAGCTGTCCCGAGCCAAGCTCTTTGTCATCGCGGGACTGATAGGAAAACTGCACGATGCGTTTGAGGTCCTGCAGAATGCGTGACCCTGCAAAATCCTGCCAGGCCTCTTCACCCGATGGCACACGGGCCGGGGGCGGGCTGCGCTCGCCAAGTATGGCCGGCAGAGAATGGGCCTGAAAGGCAGGGGGTGGGGTGATGCCATACCACGCGTCGGTAGCCTGCTGCGCCTGCGCGGTACCCGCGATCAGCAGGCTTGCAATGAGGGAAAGTAAAGGTCTCGGCAGACACCGTCGGGGTGACAGGCCGGGTAAGGGGCGCAAGGGGGAAGACAGCATGGTGATCTCCGATTTTTTCTTGTGATTGTTGTCTTGCGTCCGGATTTCTACAGTAAACCAGAAAATACCCGAAATATAAGCTGTTATGCACGAAGATTGAACGGTCAAATCAATCTCTATATGATCGGGATCTGATGTTTCGCTACCCGAATCAGCCTTGCTTCACTCTACATGGAATTGTGAGATGCACTGTAATCGGCCCTCCCACACTGCGACAGATGCTCAACCCGGTGCGATAGCGCGAGTCCTGCGCCTTCTGCCGGGTGTTGTCCTGTTGTTCCTCTGCCAGGTCTTTTTCACGGCGGCTGCCTCTGCGGTGGAGCTGGAAGACGGTCTCGGGCAGATTCCTCCGGGCGATTCCCTGCGCATTGCCGAGGATGAGCGTGCAAACTGGACACTTGAGGAGGCGGTTCAGCATCTGGCGGAAGACGGCGAAGTCTGGGAGTCCCGCGGCTTTCCCACCCTGGGCTATTCCGACTCGGCGTATTGGGCTTCCATTCAGACCGAAAACCGGTACAGCACAGATCAGATCTGGTTGTTCGAGCTGAATTTCCCCACCACGGATCGCGTCGATTTCTATTATCGGGATGCCAGTGGTGCCTGGGTGCAGAAGAGCGCGGGTGACACACTTCCCTTCGAGGACCGGGATGTCAGGAACCATTCGCTGATTTTCCGCTTTCCGGTGCTGGCGGGTCAGGACCAAACCCTGTACGTGCGTGTACAGACCAAGGGTTCTCTCCAGCTCCCGATCTACCTGACCAGCCTCATGGACTATCAGTTGCAGTCCAAGAACGAGTATTTCTGGATGGGCCTGTACTACGGCCTGTTGCTGATCGTCGCCCTGTACAGTTTCCTCATCTGGGTCACCAGCCGGGACAAGAGCTATCTCTACTACGTGCTGTTTGTGGTCAGTGCGGCGATGTACTCGTTTTCCTTTCAGGGGCTGGCGTTTGAATTCCTGTGGCCGGACAGCCCCTACTGGGCGAACCGCAGCATCATGGCAGTGATAGCGCTGGCCTCGGCCTCCGGGCTGATGTTCGTCCGCTCTTTCATCGAGCTGAAGATTTTCCAGAGTTTCCTCGACGATCTGCTGCGTATCGCGGTGTATATCTCGCTGGCCTACGCGGGCATGTCTCTCGTGTTGCCTTACGAGTACCTGGTCCTGCTGATGAATATTGTGGCAATCATGGATCTGGTGATTGTCACTTACACTACCTGGGTGGTCGCGAAGCAGGGGTATCGACCTGCACATTTCTTCCTCGCCGCGTGGTCAGTGCTGCTGGTAGGGCTGGCGCTGGAGCTTGTCCAGCGCATGGGCGTGAACATGCCGCCCGTGGTCAGCTATCACAGTGTCCAGTACGCGATGGCGCTCAGCGTTGTCATTCTCTCACTGGGTCTGGGTGATCGTATCAACTCTCTGCTGAAGGAATACACCCTGGTCCAGAGCGACATGATCAAGGCCAACCAGCTCAAGATCGAGGCGCTGCAGAAGGCGGACGACGTCAAGGAAGAGTTTATCGCCAACGTCTCCCATGAACTGCGGACGCCACTGACCGGCATCATCGGGCTGTCGGAGATCATTCTTGAGAAGAGCGGTGCGAGCATGGACGATTCCGCGCGCGAAAATCTCAACATGATCCGCATCAGCGGTCAGCGTCTCGCAAATCTGGTGAATGATGTCATCGACTTCTCCGCCATCAAGAACGGCCATCTGGAGCTGCACAAGAAGCCGGTGGATCTGAAAAACATCTGCATCCTCGTCAACAAGATGTGCCGTCCGCTGATCGGGGACAAGCCGATTCAGTTGGCAGAGAGCTTCCCGTCGGAGCCAGTGCTGGTCATGGGCGACGAGGACCGCCTGCAGCAGATTCTGTTCAACCTGGTTTCCAATGCCATCAAGTTTACGCAGCGGGGCTGGGTTGCGGTGTCCATCGAGATTGTCGACATCGACGCGCGCGTGATGGTCAAGGACACCGGGATTGGCATATCCAAGGAACAGCAGTCGCGCATTTTCAACCGCTTCTACCAGGTGGACTCCGCCGCGAGCCGTGAGGAAGGGGGGACGGGCCTGGGCCTGGCCATCTCGCAGAAGCTGGTCGAGCTGCATGGCACCGAGATCATTCTGCGCAGCAACCCCGGTGAGGGGTCCACGTTCTACTTTGACCTTCCTCTGCTCACGGAGAAGGAGCGGATTGCCGCCAGCAAGCTGATGGCGCCGAAGAAGGCCGGGAAGGAACTGGACAAACTGCCCGTCAGTACGGATGGCTCGACACCGATTGTGGATCGGCGCAACCGCGACAGGGGCGGGGAAGTTGTCCCCGAGGTGCTGCCGATGCAAACCGGTCGCCGGCGCAATATCCTGGTGGTGGATGACGAGTACCTGAATGTCCGCATTGTGAAGGAGCACCTTTCGGGGCTGTACGACATCGACAGTGCGCTGAGCGGGCACGATGCCCTGATGATCATGCAGCAGCACAAGCCCGACCTGGTGATTCTGGATCTGATGATGCCGATCATGACCGGATTCGAACTGTGTCAGCGGATTCGTGAGAAATTCAGCATGGACGAGTTGCCCATCGTCATTCTGACCGCGAAGAATCGGGTCGAGGATCTGGTCAAGGGTCTGAGCCTTGGTGCAAACGATTACATCAGCAAGCCCTTCAGCAAGGAAGAACTGAAGGTGCGGGTGGGCAAACAGTTCGAGATGCTGCATCTGCTGGAAATCCGCCAGGAGAATCAGCGCCTGAACTGGCAACTGCAGAAATACCAGGAAACCGAACGCAAGCTGCGCGAGCGCGAAACGCGCCTGGCCCGCATGCTGGATGTTACCGGTGATGCACTGGTTTCCATCGACGACAGCGGGCAGGTGGCCTACATCAACAAGGCCGCGGAAGACTTGCTGAAACTGCCGGCCGAGGACTTCCAGAATCACCCCCTGAGCGATCTCGTGCAGCGCCTGGAGATGGTGTGTACCGGTATTTCCGAAATTCTGAGCTTTCCGTTCAAGGAAACTGTCATTTCACCTCCGGATGAGCCTACCTATTTTGAGTTGCTGATCCGCCAACCGGATGCCGAGCCAGGCACGGAAGAACGGGTCCGTGCGTGCGTGTTGCCGCTGAGTCTGGAGCAGGAATTTTATCTGCTGATGTTTGAGCGGGAGCAGGCCGCTGGTGAAGAGGTCGATGTCAGTGAGATCAAGGACTCCGTGCCGCAGTTGATTGATCAGATCAACCGCAATGTGGAGCGAACCCAGGTGCTGAGCGAATACCTTGCCCGCATCACGCCGGAGGATCTGCAGAATCACAAGCACCTGTTCTCTGATCTGGAAAATGTCGATCGCATCATCCAGAACCTGTCGGGCAGTGTGGCAACGGATGCTGACGAAGAGCAGCAATACCGCGAAGCACTGGTGAAGCTCATGCAGGACTGTCACTACTACTGGCAGAAAGTCACCGGGGAGTCGATCATCGAGTTGGCAGAGAAGAGCCGTATCTGGAGTGTCAGCGTTGACAATGGGCGTTTGAGAACCCGCTCCATGAATCGCTACCTGTCGATTGACAAACTGCCGAGCAACCCACGCTGGCGCCAGGTCGCCCGTACAGCCTATTTTGTTCTCTCCAAGATATCCCACGATCAGGAAGCCAAAACAGCGCTGGAGAAATCCGTTGCACGTCTGCAGGATATCGTAGAATCCAAGGCGCTGAACTGATGTTCCCAAGCCCTGCCATGGAGGAAGCATGAGTCTGGAAAAAATTGCCACATCAATGTGTTTTGGTGGCGAGCAGGCACGTTACCGGCACGACTCCGCCATCCTGTCCTGCCCCATGCAGTTTTCCGTATTTCTGCCGCCTGACTTTTCCCAGGATTCGCCCGTGCTGTACTGGCTGTCCGGCTTGACCTGCACGGATGAGAATTTTGCCCACAAGGCCGGAGCGCAACGCGTTGCCGCGGAGCTGGGCCTGGTGATAGTGATGCCGGATACCAGTCCCCGCGGGGAGGGGGTGCCGGACGACTCTGCGGGGGCCTACGATCTGGGGCTGGGGGCGGGTTTCTATCTCAATGCTACGCAGGAGCCCTGGCGCCGCCACTACCAGATGTACGATTACATCGTGAATGAATTGCCTGCGCTGGTGGAGTCTACCCTGGGGCTCAGTCATTCCCGCCGGGCCATCAGTGGCCATTCCATGGGCGGACATGGTGCCCTGATGATTGCGCTGCGCAATCCCGGGCGTTACCGCAGCGTGTCTGCCTTTGCTCCCATCGTGGCTCCCGCCTCCTGCCCTTGGGGCAGAAAGGCGTTCTCGCACTATCTTGGCCCTGATGAGTCCCAGTGGGCGCAGTACGATGCCTCCTGCCTGCTGGCCTCAGCCCAGGAGCGTATTCCCCTGCTGCTTGATCAGGGCGATGCCGATCAGTTCTTGCTGGAGCAGTTGCAGCCGGAACGTTTCCTTGCGGCGGCACAGGCCAATGCCTATCCGGTCGATTACCGCGTACGACCAGGCTACGACCACAGCTATTACTACATTGCGTCCTTCATTGAAGAGCATCTGCGTTTTCATGCGCAGCATCTGCGCTGATATGAACGCCCTCCGAGCAGGCCACTTCCCATGTCTCTGCTGATTGCCCCGCGTGTTCACGACATCGGATTTGCGGTACGTCGTCTCCTGCCGTCCCGAGCCTGTCAGCGCGTGGGACCTTTCATCTTCCTGGATCATATGGGGCCGGCCCTGTTTGAGAGGAACAGTACGGCTGGAGATGTGCGTCAGCATCCCCACATTGGCCTCGCGACAGTGACCTATCTGTTCAGCGGTGCGTTGATGCACCGGGACAGCCTGGGTTCTGTGCAGCGCATCGAGCCGGGCGCAATCAATCTGATGACGGCGGGGCGCGGTATTGTCCACTCGGAGCGCATCCCGGCGGACGTGCGTGAGGCACAGAGCGCGGTGCAGGGCATCCAGACCTGGTTGGCCCTGCCGATGGAGGACGAGGAGATTGCGCCGGTATTCGAGCATTACCCCGCCGACGCCATCCCTGCCAGCCGAATGAACGGCGGGCAGGTGCGTGTGCTGATTGGCAGGCTGGACGGTCTGGAATCTCCGGTCAGGACATGTTCGCTTGCCACCTGTCTGGACCTGCAGCTCGATGCTGGTGGAGTGTTCGAGGTGTCTCTGCCAGCCCAGGAGCTCGCAGTGTATGTGGCGCAGGGCAGTGCTGAGGTCAATGGCGATGAGGTGGCAGAGCACCACCTGCTGGTGGCAGGCGACACCCTGCGCCTGCAGGCGGGAGACGAAGGGTGTCGTGCGATGATCCTGGGGGGAGAACCTCTGGAAGGCAGCCGCTTCATGCACTGGAACTTTGTCTCTTCCAGCACCGGACGCCTGAAACAGGCCGCCAGTGACTGGGAGGCCGGGCGCTTTGCACTCGTTCCCGGGGAAACCGGGTCGATTCCCCTGCCGCGCTAGCTGGCCAAGTACGAGTGACAGGGTCCTACAGCAACACTTCGCGCCACGGAATATTGGCCAGCCACAGCAGCAGGCCACAGGCCAGGGTCACTGCCTGGCTGACGCGGTCCTTCAGGGCAAACACGATCGGATCTTCCGCAATCTGTCCGCGTGCGGCAAGCAGCCAGATGCGGGTGACCATGTACAGCAGGAGGGGGCAGATCAACCACAATATCTCCGGAGTGAGGTACTGATTTCGTGTCTCCTCGTTATTGATGTAGAGCGCGAATACCATCACGGAGAGAAAGGCGCTGGAGCAACCGAACATCGCCATCATGCCAAGATCCTGCGCGAAATAGCCCCGCCCTTCTGTCTGGCTCATGCCTGCGTTGCGCAGATAGTCGAGCTCTGTGTAGCGTTTGACTACCGCAAGGCTGAAGAACAGGAACATGGAGAAAGCCAGCAGCCAGAAGGAGGGCACGACGGCAATGGCGGCGGCGCCGGAAATGATGCGCAGCGTGTACAGGGCTGCCAGCAGAATGACATCCACGAGCATGATTTTCTTGAGGACAAAACTGTAGAGGCCGGTACACAGATAGTACAGCGCCAGAATGACAACAAATGCGCGCGGCAGCAGGCTTGCCACACTGAATGCGCTGAGCAGCAGTACCGGGCTCAGAATCAATCCCGAGATCAGGGGAATGTCCCCTGCCGCAAAAGGACGCCGGCATTTGCTGTAATGCTGCCGGTCGCTGGGCAGGTCGAGCAGATCGTTCAGGACGTACACACTGGAGGCACACAGCCCGAAGCAGAGGAAGGCAAGCAGGGCATTGAGAATCAGCGCCGGATTGTCCAGTTGGTGTGCCAGTGCCAGCGGCAGGAAGACGAGCGTATTCTTGAGCCACTGGTGCAGGCGCAGGGCCCGCACATAGGCTTTGACTGCGCCCTGGGGGTAATCGCATTGATGTTCGAGTGCTGTCTTTGCGATGACACGCTGTTGCAGTGCCGCCGGAAGGTTGACGGTGATGGCTGCACTGGCCTTCTCCCAGATGGGCAGATCGACGCGGTTGTCGCCGGCATAGACGAACACGGGATCATCCTGCTGAATGCGCGTCAGCTTGCGAATACCGCTGCAATTGATGTTGCCGTCACTGCCGATGGCCTGATCAAAAAGGCCCAGGTGCTCCGCAACGGCGTTCACCAGGGTCTGGTCAGACGCCGAGATCAGCACGAGTTTGCGCCCCAGGGCTTTCTGATCACGCAGATAATCCAGCAGGGAATCGTTATAGGGCAGAAGATCGGCACGAACGCCCACTCGTCGGGCAATCTGCTGCTTCAGCGAGGCCTTGCCTGCGAGCAGCCACAGGGGCAGCAGAAAGAGATACAGGAGATTGCGCTTGAGCAGTTCGAGCACGGACTCGATCAGCAGATCGCTGCGGATCAGCGTGCCGTCGAGATCGACATACAGGGGAGGCAAGGGCGTGGACGAGTCCGACGCGGCTTGAGGATGGGTATTGGCTGCCATGTTTTCTTGTTTGCAGGGTAGACTCAAGGGCGATGGGCCGTATGATGCCAGTACCCGGGTTGGCAATGCCAGCCCGGGAGGCACGGACAGACAGAACAGGAGGATGAATGATGGAAGAAAATGCCGCGAGTGTGCTGCAGTTCTGGTTCGGCGATTCCGCTGATGACGCCACCGTTGCGGCTCGCCAGGCAGCGCTGTGGTGGCAGAAGCAGGCAGAGACCGATGCGATGATCACTGCGCGCTTCGAACCTCTGGTCAAGGCTGCCGCCGCCGGTACCCTGGCACAGTGGTCTGCCACGCCTGAGGGGCGTCTGGCCCTGATCATTCTGCTGGACCAGTTTCCGCGCAATATGTACCGCAATATGCCACAGGCCTTTGCCTGTGATCCTCTGGCTCGTGGCCTGTGTCTGGAAGGCTTGGACAATGGGGATGATCTGCGTCTGCGCCCCATTGAGCGGGTCTTTTTCTATCTTCCCCTGGAACATGCCGAGGATGCGGCATTGCAGGCGAAATCCGTCGAGCTCTTTGAGGCGCTGGATGCGCTCACGCAGGGCAGTGGTGGCGCAAATCTTTCTTCCTATGCCGAGTTTGCCCGGCGGCATCAGCGCATCATTGACCGCTTTGGTCGCTTTCCCCATCGCAATGCGATACTGGGACGCCCCTCCTCGGATGAGGAAGAGGCGTTTCTGAAGACGCCAGGCTCGTCGTTCTAACCGGCCACAGGGACGCAGTACGCCTAGGGAACCTCTGATTAATTGTGCAAACGTTCAGGCCTTGCCAGGATTGGTTTGTCTGCGTTGCTCTTTTTCCTAGAACCGGAGTCGTTTGAACAGGAATTCCGGAATGCAGCGCACGATCAGCATGATGAGGCGCCAGAAGGCCGGGGCATACACGGTGGTGCGACGTTTCGCGATGCCTTTCACAACCGCCTGTGCCACCTGCTCCGGGCTGGCCCACAGCGCGCCCTTGGGCAAATGCTCCGTCATCGGCGTGTCCACAAACCCGGGCCGGATGTCGACGACGTCGATGTTATGAGGAAACAGCCGGCCCCTGAGTCCCTGCAGATAACGGGACACCATGCCCTTTGCCGCGCCGTAGACGTAGTTGGACTGTCGTCCACGATCCCCTGCCACGGAGGTGATTACGGCGATACAGCCACTGTTCTGCGTCATCATGTGCCTGCACAGATGGGTGAGCAGGGAAATGACGCTGAGCGCGTTGATGTTGAAGGCTTCCAGGGCGGCGTCAAAATCGTTCTGGCACAGCTCCTGATCCGGCAGGCTGCCGTGGCAGATCAGGACCAGATCAAGTTGTCCGAGCAGGCCAACCGCCTGATCGATTACCGCCTCGTGAACGGCGAAGTGGGTGACGTCCAGCGGCGCAATATCGACCTCGGAGGCGCCGCGAATCAACAGGTCCTGTCGCTGTTCGGCCAGGGCGGCGGAATCGCGCCCCAGCAGGTAAAGCCGACAGTGCTCCTGCGCATACAGGCGGGCAGTCGCCTTTGCGATGGCTGAATTGGCGCCGATGATCAGAATGTTCTTCAAGTCCGTGACCTCATGATGCGTTGTCTGACCCTGCAGGTTCAGAGTCCCAGGCGGCGGGACTGCAGGGAGTGGAATAAGCGGTCCGCTCCGGTTTGTGCCCGTATCTGTGCCATTTCCTCCCAGCGGGGATAGCTGCGGCGAAACATGTCCTGGCTCATGCGTGCGTCCTTGGCCAGATACAGCCGGCCACCGTGCTCAAGCACAATCTGGTCGAGGGTGTCCAGCAGCGGCAGAATTGCGGGTTCAAATTTGAAATCCAGGGCAAGGGTATAACCTGCCAGGGGGAAGGACAGCAGATTGTGATTTGCGGGCCCGAGTTTCTTCAGTACCGAGAGGAAGGAACCCTTGCCGGCATCGCTGATGCGGGTCAGGATTTCCCGCATTGCAGGCAGCGCCGTGGCATCGGGAATGACGCATTGATACTGCAGGAATCCTCTCTTCCCGTACAGGCGGTTCCAGTGCTGAATGCTGTCGAGGGGAAAGAAATACTGCTTGGCTTCGATGCGCTGTTCCAGGGCATTCCTGACGGGTTTGTGGTAATAGGCGCTGTTGAAGAGCGACATACTGTACCGATTGAGCAAGAAAGCAGGTGTTGTGAACGGGACACTCACTCTGCTGTTTCCGATCGGGGAGAACCCCTCGTCGTCTGCGTGTTCACCCAGGTACAGTAGCGAGCGGCCAAGCGCGCTGCCGCGCGCCAGGCAGTCAAGCCAGGCGACGGAATAGCGGGTATCGTGATGTGCTTCAAACAGCGCGAACACGTCGTCGAGATTGGATGCGCGCAGGGTGCGCTGCAGGATCGCGGAACTGTGCACCCGGCGCAGACGCAGCGTGGCATCCGTGATGACACCTGTCAGTCCCATGCCGGCACAGGTGGCATGAAACAGGTGCGGGTTCTCCTGTGCGGAACACTGCTGGATTTCGCCGCTGGCAAGCATCAGGCGAAGTGACTCCACGTGCTGGCTGAAACTGCCATCGAGATGATGGTTCTTGCCATGCACATCGCTGGCGATGGCCCCGCCGACACTGACATGCCAGGTGCCGGGCACCACAGGCAGAAACCAGCCCCGGGGCATCATCACCCGTAGAATATTCTCAAGTGTTGTGCCAGCGGCACAGCGCAGCAGTCCCTCGTTTTCGTCGAAGGAAATGAAGTGGTCGAGAGCCGTCGTGGTGTGCACCCACGGCGCGAGTGCGCTGTCGCCATAGCTGCGTCCCATGCCGCGCGCAATGCAGGAGCTGTCCGCTGAGTGGGTGTGAAGCGTCTGCGCAAGCGCGGCCGCGAGTGCCGCGTTGTTGCGCGGTCTGCATTCGGTGCTGTCGCTGATTGGGTAGCGTCCCCAGGAACTCAGTTTCATGACGGCCGCACTCTTGTGAAGACAAAACGCTTGTCTAGCCGGTATTTCAGCAGATAACCGGCGCTCAGGCCGAGCACGGCGCCCACATAGCGGGCTTCCCGCGTCGCAAAGAGCTGGTCAAAGAGAATTTCGCTGCCCCAGAACAGGCAGGTGGTGATCACGCCCGTGGCGGTATAGGCCATGAACTGGCGGCCATCCTGTGCCAGGGGCACGGTATTGGCGCGGAAGATGTATTTGCGGTCGAGCACGTACTTCACCACCAATCCCACGGCCGTGCCCGTGGGGATGGAAAGCCACAGTTCCCCCGGGCCGCGGTACAGCAGCAGCGACGCTTCCTGGCTGAGTACATTGGCGGCAATGGCAAGCAGTGCGAACAGGCTGTAGGCAATGACGACGGACATCCCGGTGTTCATTCCGCTGGCTCGGCCTCTGTTGGTGTGGGTTCTGTTTGTCCCGGCCCCGAAGGCCGGTCTGAAATCCGCTTCGCAGAATACTCTGCCGGGGCGCCCTTGGCTATGTCTGTGCGCCCCACGGTGCTCCTGCATCGCGGGAGCTGCACGGGGTGAACTGTTATACTGCGCCCTTCCATTCATCCTGCGCGAGAGTTTCATGCACGCTTCCATCCCTGCCTTTACCCGTGAACTGGCCGAAGCGGCCGGGCAACTCATTGTGCACGAACGTCAGGCGCAGGCAGGTCTGCAGACGTCCTACAAGGACGGTGTGGAGCTGGTGACCCATGCCGATGTGAAGGCCGACCAGTATATCTGCGATGCCATTCGCAAAGCCTACCCCGGGCACCGCATTCTCGCCGAGGAGTCTGCGCCGGACATGCGCGATCTGTCGTCCTTCGAGGGGCCCCTGTGGATCATCGATCCCATCGACGGCACCGTGAATTACGCGCACGGGCACTATCAGAGCGCCGTGTCGATTGCCTACGCCGAGCAGGGCCGTGTGCACTGTGGCGTCGTGTGCAACCCGTTCGTGAAGGAAACCTTCCATGCGGTGCTGGGCGGTGGCGCGTGGTTGAATGAGCACGCGATTCAGGTAGCGCAGAAGACGCAGATCAACCGGGCCATCGTGGCAACCGGCTTTCCCTATATCAAGGGGGACATGACGCCTCTGGTACGCCGACTGGCGCTGGTACTGAAGGAGTGCGCGGACATACGTCGCCTGGGCGCGGCCTCACTGGATATCTGCTGGGTCGCCATGGGCCGTCTCGACGCCTACTACGAAAACCTGAGTGTGTGGGACTTCGCCGCCGCGCAACTGATTGCTCGTGAGGCCGGTGCCCGTTACGGCCATTTCAAGCCGGTGCCTGACGGCATCAGTCCGGAGTTTCATCACCAGAATATTCTGGTGGCCAACGCGGCCCTGTTCCCGCAGATGCACGAGTTGCTGAACCGTGCCGATGCCCAGGGCTGAGCCGGGGCTGTAAAGAGACTTTAGCCGGGATGGTGCTGACATGCCGCTAGCCAGCTCTGGATGCCGGCGCTGCGATACTTCTGCCGGTGCAGAATGAAGTAGAACTGGCGGGTCCAGTCTCGCTGCGGCGCCTTCAGCTCTACAAGGCTGCCGCGGGCGAAGGCTTCGCGCAGCGCGATGGCGGAGAGGCAGCCGACGCCCAGGTTCGCTTCCACCGCGCGCTTGATGGCTTCGGTATGCTGCAGCTCCAGCCGTAGCTGCAGCCGCGGCAACAGCCCGTGCATGGCACGGTCGAAGGCCTGGCGGGTGCCCGAACCGGCCTCCCTGACAATCCATTGGGCCGTCAGCAATGCCTGATCGTCCAGGACTCCCTGCTGTGCCAGGGGATGCTGGGGTGAGCAGAACAGCGCAAGTTCATCCGAGCGCCAGGGAATCACCTCCAGAACGGGGTCCTGCAGCTCACCCTCGATCAGCCCCACGTCGAGCTCAAAGTTCTTCACCCGGTTGGCAATGGCGGCGGTATTTTCCACGGTCAGGCTGACCCGGGCGCCCTGATGCTGTTTCATGAATTCTGCCATGATGGCCACGGCAAGGTAGTTGCCGATGGTGAGGGTTGCCCCTACCTTGATTTCACCGATGTCCGAATGCAGGGCCAGGACACGCTCGAACTCCCGTGCCTGGGCCATCAACGCCTCTGCCCGGGGTCTCAGGGATTTGCCCAGTTCGTTCAGTTGCAGCCGTTTGCCCGCGCGGTCGAAGAGTTGCATTTCGAAGCGCTGCTCCAGATCCTGCAGCGCGGAGCTGGCAGCCGACTGGGACATGGACAGGCTGCTGGCGGCCTGGGTGACGTTCTCGAAATGCGCGGTGGCAAGGAAAACCTCGATCTGGCGCAGGGTGTAATGCATGAGCGTAAGCCTTTGAAAGTGAGCAAGACCTTGAAATTCGTGGCATCCCGCTGTATCGTCCGCAGCGGTTTTGGATTCATGCTGGCTTTGGTTTTATATCTGAAAAACCGATTGATGATATGGCTATTATCTGTTTTACGGGTAGCATATCGGGCGGGTAGACTCCGCGCAAGCAATCGAATCCCCGGTACGACAACGGCACGACAATCCCTTATTGACGATATGAAGGCAGGAACCAAAGCATGGCGGCAATCTCCAAACAGAACGTGACCAGTGTGCACCACTGGAACGAGACCTTGTTCAGTTTTACGACCACACGAGACAAGTCGCTGCGCTTCGAGAATGGCCATTTCGTCATGGTGGGGCTGGAAGTGGACGGTCGCCCGCTGATGCGCGCCTACAGCATCGCCAGTGCCAATTACGAAGAAGAGCTGGAGTTCTTCAGCATCAAGGTGCCCGATGGTCCCCTGACCTCGCGCCTGCAGAACATCAAGATCGGTGACGAGGTCTTCGTCAGCGCCAAGCCCACCGGGACGCTGGTGGCGGATCATCTGCTGCCCGGGCGCAATCTGTATCTGCTGAGCACCGGTACGGGCCTTGCGCCTTTCATGAGCGTGATTCGCGATCCGGAAATCTACGAACGCTTCGAGAAGATCATCCTCGTGCACGGTGTGCGTCGGGTCATTGATCTGGCGTATCACGAACTGATCACCGAAGAGCTGCCCAGGAACGAGTTCTTTGGCGAGGAAGTCGGCAAGCAACTGATTTACTACCCCACAGTGACGCGTGAGCCCTACGTCTACACCGGTCGCATCACCGACCTGATGCTGAACGGCAAGCTGTTCGACGATATCGGTCTGCCCAAGCCCACGACAGAAGACGACCGCTTCATGCTGTGCGGTAGCTCGGCCATGCTGCGCGACATCGGCAAGATTCTGGACGACTGGGGCTTCAAGGAATCCCGCCAGGGCATCAAGGCCGAGTATGTGATTGAGCGGGCTTTTGTTGACTGATTGTTGTTCCTGCTCGGGCGTGTTGAGCAGGACTGCAGTGCGGGCGCAGGCTCATCATCTCCAGGCCTGGAATAGAAAAAGGGCGCTGACCTTGCGGTGAGCGCCCTTTTTTATCGCTGCTGTAGGTTTGTTGCTGCCTCTTACAGGCCGGTTACCGCCGGATGGAAGAAGCCAACCAGGCAGCCCTTGGAGTCCGGAATGTCGTCCATATCGACAACGCCGCCGGCCAGAATGGTGTCCAGTGCATCCTTCAGGTAGTGGTTGTCCACCTTGCTGCGCTGGGTTTCATAACCCAGAGCATCGTTGATCGGGCCACGGAACAGGGTTTCGTGTGTGCGCGGATCAATGATGAACACCTCGGCAGTACGCTCTACACCCAGGGACGCAGCCACTGTCTGGTCTTCGTCCTTCAGGATGGGGAAGTCGATCTTGAACTCTGTCGCTTCCTTCTGAATGCGGGGCATATCGTCCTGGATAAAGGAGTTCAGCATCAGGAACTCGATGTTCTTGCTGCGGTAAGTTGCCGCAATGTCCTGGTACTCCGGCACGGACAGGCGTGCGATCGGGCAGCCGGAACCGTGGATGTAGACGACGATGTAATCCTTGTCCTTGTAGTCACTCAGCGAGTGCGTGACACCGGCCTGGTCAACCAGTGTGAAGTCCTTGATAGGCTTGAGATAGTCGTCCGCGCTGGCAGCGACTGATGCCAGCAGCATCAGGGCACTCAGCAATACTCCAGAAATCTTTTTCATTACTACTCTCCTCCCGACTTGCCGGTCGTCATGTGCCGGCGACTGTTCCATTCATAGAGCCGATTCTTTCAGGGGGCAGTCAAAATACCCTTTTCGGCGCCTTAATGCCACTCTAACCAAGCTTCCCGGGGTCCCGCAAGGGATACATTGTGACGAATTGTGAGGTTTGCAAGACGCAAGGTCTTAATTTTGAACATTATTTTCACTTGGTTTGATGTTTGGGGCTTGCATTTCGAGCAATTGTTCGTTCCATCGTGCCTCCCAGGTCACTGGTGCAAGCCTGCGGGCAACACGGTATAGTTAGCCGCGACTTTCCGTCCCGCTGATGGCCGCTCCCGGTTGCCCGGGGAAAGTCCCGGTGCCCGAATTCTGAAGGATATCTATGCCCGCCGCATCACGCTTGTATAACCGAATGGTCTTTGGCCATCCCCTGCTGGTCATTTTCTTGCTGTGCTGCCTGACCGCTGGCATGGCCTGGTATGCCCAGTACTTCAAACTGGATGCGTCTGCCGATTCCCTGCTGATGGAGGGGGATGAGGAACTGGAATACTCCCGACAGATCAACAACCGTTACGGCACCCGGGACAGCGTGACGGTAGCCTACACGCCCCAGGGGGAACTGTTCAGCCAGGACGTATTCGGGCGTATCGCCCAGATGCGGGAGGAGATTCTTGCCCTGGAGCGAGTCGAGTCGGTGGACAGCCTGCTCAATGTGCCCATCTTCGGCGACACCGCCCTGCTCAGCCTGTCCGAAAATTACGATACCCTGCTGACGCCCGGCATTGATCTCGCGGCGGCAAAGCAGGAATTGATGAACAGCCCGGTGTTTGGTGACGCCATTGTGAGTGCCGATGGTGAAACCACAGCCCTGCTGGTCAGCTTCGCGCGTGACGAGCGCTATGTCAGCCTGCTCGACACCCGGGAGACCCTGCGGCGCCTGCGCGACTCCGACGGCCTGAGCGCAGAACAGGCGACCCAGCTTGCCGAGGTTACGGACGAATTTGATGCCTACAGTGCGCTCACCGCCCAGCAGCGCCATGACGACATCAGCGAAATTCGCGGGATTCTTGCACGCTATCAGAACGATGCCACCGTCTACCTGGGCGGCGCGCCCATGATTGCCGATGACATGGTCACCTTCGTACAGAACGATCTGACCACTTTCAGCCTGGGCGTCTTTGCCTTCATTGTGTTTGCTCTGGGACTGATTTTCCGGCGCCTGCGCTGGATCTTTCTGCCGCTGGCCTGCTGCGCGGTCGCGGGCATTATTGTTGTCGGCATCCTGGGGCTGATGGACTGGCGGGTCACCGTGGTGTCCTCCAACTTCATGTCGCTGCTGCTGATCACCACGATATCCCTCACCGTGCATCTCATCGTGCGTTATCGTCAGTTGCGGGCGACACGACACTTCAGCCGTCATGACAAGTTGCTGCGTCATGCCGTGCTGTCCATGTGGAAACCCTGCCTCTATACGGCTATGACCACCATCGTGGCCTTTGCATCGCTTCTGGTCAGCGGCATTTCGCCGATCATTTCCTTTGGCTGGATCATGGTGATTGGCGTCACCACTGCGCTGTTGGTGGTGTTCCTGCTGTTCCCGGCCATGATGAGCCTGATGCATCGCGACGACGCCCGCTATGATGCCCAGGGGCCGCTGGCGCTGACCTCCGGGCTGGCGCGTGCAACTGATCGCCTGGGCAATGCGGTGCTGGCGATCGGTGCGGTGGTGCTGGTGCTGAGTGTCGTGGGGCTCATGCGCCTGAAGGTTGAGAACAGTTTCATCGACTATTTCAGCAAGGACACGGAAATCTACAAGGGCATGACCCTGTTCGACGAGAAACTGGGCGGCACTCTGTCCATGGATGTCGTCGTCAATCTGCCCGAGAGCGCTGCCGTGGACGACGGCTTCGACGATGGTTTCGACGACGGCTTTGACGACGATTTCGGTGACGGCGACGGGGATGCGAGCCAGGACGCCAACGACGCCTACTGGTTTACCGGCGACAAGATGGACGAGATCAAGCGCATCCACGACTATCTGGACAGTAACCCGCAGACGGGCAAGGTGCTGTCCTTCGGCTCCATCATTCACCTTGCGGAGCAGTTGAATGGCAATGCGCCGGTCGACAGCTTCGTGTGGGCGCTGCTGTATTCCCGTATTCCCGAAACCCTGAAAGAGTCTGTCCTGACGCCTTTCGTCTCGATTGCGGACAATCAGGTGCGTTTCAATGTGCGTGTCATTGAGTCCGACCGCAATCTGAATCGCAATGCGCTGATCAATGGTATTGCACAGGGCCTGCAGGACGAGTTTGGGTATTCGCCGGAACAGGTACACGTGACCGGCATTCTGGTGCTGTACAACAATGTTTTGCAGAGCCTGTACCAGTCCCAGATTCTGACTCTGGGCGTGGTGCTGTTTGCCATCATGATCATGTTCCTGTTCCTCTTCCGCTCCGTGAAGGTTGCGGTGCTGTGCATCATTCCCAATATTATTGCGGCGCTCGGCGTGTTGGGGCTGATGGGCTGGCTGGGCATTCCACTGGATATCATGACCATTACCATTGCAGCGATCGCGGTGGGCATCGGGGTCGACAACACCATTCACTACATGCATCGTTTTAAACACGAGTTCCATCGTCTGGGCAATTACCGCGAGACCATGTACTTCTGTCACGACAGCATTGCACGGGCAATGTACTTCACGACGATGACGGTGGTGGCGGGCTTCTCCATTCTGGTGCTCTCCAATTTCATTCCCACCATTATCTTTGGCCTGTTGACCAGCATTGCCATGATGGTGGCCCTGTTGGGTGCCTTGACGCTGTTGCCACAGTTGTTGATTGCATTCCGCCCTCTTGGTCCCGAATCCCATTCGGGAGAGGTTTCTTAGTATCATCGGGCGTTTCCCCTTTATAATGCGAAGCGCTATTTACCCTGGAGAATTGCAGATGCCAAACCAAACACCAGAGAAATCAAAAGCGGAATCCGGCGGGAAGTTTATGGAGGAGAAACTCTTCAAGTCCCGCGCGATCACGATCTTCGGCGAGATCGACGATCGCATCGCCCGCTCCGTGACGGAGAAACTGCTGGCACTGGCGGCCGACGGCGATGAGCCCATCACCATTTACATCAGCTCACCTGGTGGCCATGTGGAATCCGGGGACGTGGTCTATGACATGATCAAGTTCATCAAACCGGAAGTGCGTGTTGTGGGAACCGGTTGGGTTGCCAGTGCCGCCACCACGATTTATCTGGCCGCAAAGAAAGAGAACCGTTACAGCCTGCCGAATACCCGCTTCCTGGTGCATCAGCCTTCCGGGGGTTCCCGCGGGCGCGCTTCGGACATCAAGATTCAGGCAGAGCAGATTGTGAAAATGCGGGAGCGCATCAACAAGCTGATCGCAGACGAGACCGGCCAGCCGCTGGAGCGTGTGGCGAAGGATACGGATCGTGATTACTGGATGACGGTGCAGGAAGCGATTGACTACGGCATTGTCGGCAAACAGATCAGCTCTGTCTCCGAGATCAGCGATTAAGGCTGCTCTTCCGTCTCGTCCCCACTGATTATGCCCCTCTACTGAGGGGTATGCAGCTTCACAAACAGAGCCTGCTGGTTCTGTACCAATGCGCATACAATGTGATAGTCCGGCTGGCAACTGAGCGGCCGGGCGATTGCTGTGTCCTCATCAGCCTTCTGTACCAGCACGGTTGCCGTGACACCCTGATACTCCACCTCGAACGTGGCGTTGTTGCCACTGATTCTGCCTGGGGTGTTGCGCCAGATAAACCCCATGGACTCGACGGGTTCGACGTGCAGCAGATTGTCGTGCGACGTCACCCGTACGGTGAACGGGCTACCCTCTACCTGCCAGACCCCTGACCAGTGTGAGTGTGACGTCTGTGCAAATCCTCTGGCGCTTCCCAGAACCAGCAGGCATGTCAGGATCAGGCGGGTAAACCCGAGGGTCTGGCTGCGCATGTCATTCACTCCCGTCAAGTCAGCAGTGCAAATCCAAAAAGAGGCCCATGAAACACCAAAAGCACGGTGTAGACAATCATTCCAGCAACGATTGCCGCCGCGTCCCAGATCAGCGCTGGCCGCGAGGGCGGCCGCTGTGAGACGTGATGCAGCTCCAGAGTGATGATCTTGCCCAGTGCCCACAGACTGAAGCTGCCGAACAGCAGCACGGACGCCAGATCCCCGTTGCTGAGCAGGTGCGAAGAGCCCCAGACAATAACCCCGGCCAGCATGGGATGGATGATCAGCGCCCGGGTATGGGAATACGGCAGCGCCCCTGCTACCAGTAAAATGCAGGAGGAGATCATCAGCATGTGGGTGACCGGGCGCAGACTGTAGGGGGGAACCCACACCTGCACGAAGGGTGCGCTTGCCTTGCCCGCCACAATCAGGCCCAGGCTGAGCAGGATGCCGAGCGCCACCACGCCCTTGTAGGGCTGCAGGCCAATGCGCGTGATGAGCCTCTGTCGCAGGCCAAGTTCGCGGAGAAGATGCAGGCCGAAGAACAGGGCAAGTCCCAGGATCAATACCAGCAAAGCGTTGTCCGTGACGCCGGGAACGGCGCTGTGATTTCAGGATTGGCAACAATACCGCGCCCTTTGTGCAAAGTAAAAAAAACCGGAGCAACCATGGGGATCGGTTACTCCGGCAAGGGCCTGTCACTCGTTACCTTCCTGCGGTAAATCGAAAACTGGGGCTAGTGTATGTCGGGATTCTGTATATATAAAATGAATTAAAACTATTGCAACGATATTTATTATGGATTAGCCTGATGCCGTGAAAAAACACAAGACTTCACTCCAAGATGGAAGGGAAGTGAAGGGGGAGAGGCATGAATCATTTACCGACCACCAAGCAACTGCGCTATTTCGTTGCGCTGGAGCAATACGGGCATTTCGGCAAGGCTGCCGAGGCCTGCTTCGTTTCGCAGCCTGCATTCAGTGTCGCGATTCGGGAGCTGGAAAATACGCTGAACATCCAGTTGGTGGACAGAACCAACAAGAACGTGACCGTTACCAGCCTCGGGCGTGATATCGCCACGCAGGCGCGTCAGGTGCTGCGCGACCTTGAGGAGTTGGTGGATATTGCCCAGGGCAATCAGCAGCCCCTGACCGGGCAGCTCAAGCTCGGGGTCATCCCCACCATTGCGCCCTTTCTGCTGCCCCGGCTGTTGCCGGCCCTGCGCAAGTCCTACCCCGAACTGAAGCTGTACCTGAAGGAAGACCTGACCGAGCGCGTTTACGCCAGTCTGATGGATGGTGAGCTGGACATTATTCTCATCGCCATGCCTTACGAGTTGCGCAATGTGACGGAAATGAAGCTGTTCGAGGATCATTTTTTCCTGGCGCATCAGGCGAAAAGCACTCTTGTCGACCCTCGTCACTATCAGGTCAGTGAGTTGCCGGAGGACAGTATTCTGCTGCTGGAGGATGGGCACTGCATGCGCGACCATGCCCTGTCTGCCTGCAACATCAAGAACGCGGACAAGGTCAGTCACATTACTGCCACCAGCCTGCTGACGCTGGTGCAGATGGTGGATGCGGATCTGGGCATCACCTACCTGCCGGAAATGGCTATTGGCTCTTCCCTGTTGCGCAATACCCGAATCAAGACCGAGGCATTGGACAGTGACAGTTTCCGCGAAATCGGTCTGGTGTGGCGCAAGGCCAGTACCCGCAGTGAGGAGTTTGAGCTGCTCGGGCAGTTCATCAAGGACAATTATCAGGCGTCCCGCTGAATTCTCCGGTTGCCGCTGACGAAAGATTCTCTGACACGAACGGTCTATAGCTTCCAGTACCCGTTTTAGTCATCAGGAGAATTTCAATGTTAGCGGTAATCGACCGGTATTCAGGCCGATTCTGGCAGCGCCTGCAGCTCGCCCTGATCGCAGTATCCCTGCTGCTGGGCATGTCCTCGCTCGAAGCCCAGGAGAGACGTCAGGCGCCTGCACATCTCACCGCCACCAGCATCAATCTGGAAGACGTCCCTTACCCCTACCCCGTCAGCCACATCGATTTTACGTTGTACGACAATCCTGTGCGCATGGTGTACATGGACGTGGCCCCGACAGCTCCCGCCAACGGTCAGACCGTTCTGCTGCTGCACGGCATGAACTGGTATGCAGAGTACTGGGGAGAGACGATTCGTAGACTTGGCGCAGAGGGCTTCCGGGTGATTGCACCGGACCAGATCGGTTTCGGCCGCTCGTCCAAGCCGGTGATTCCCTACAGCCTGCATGACCACGTCACCAATACCAAGGCGATTCTGGATCATCTGGGCATTGAGCAGGCCGTCGTGCTGGGGCATTCCATGGGCGGTGCCATCGCCACCCGCTTCGCGTTTTCCTTCCCGGCGGTGACCACGCATCTGGTGCTGGTCAACCCGATTGCATTGACCGATGCACGGCTGTCACGGGAGTGGTCCCGTTTCGAGCCCTACGCGCCGGAAAGTGACGGTCGGGACTACGAGGCCGTGCGCCGCAATATTGAGCGCTACTTCGTGACCTGGGATGAATCCTATGAGCGCTATATCGACATCAACTATGGCTGGACACTGAGTGCCGAATGGCCGCGTCTGGCAACGGTGAGAGCACTGAACTCGCAATGGTTGTATCAGGACCCTACCGTCTATGATCGACCGCATATCGTGGCGAAGACGCTGTTCCTGGCGGGGGCGGAAGACGGGCCGAATTTCCGTCAGCAGGCAGCACAGACCGCTGCAGAAATTCCGAATGCCGAGCTCGTGCTGATCGAACAGGCCGGGCATATCCCTTTCTTTGAAAAGCCTGAAGAGTTCTACCCGCCCCTTCTTGCCTTTATCAAGTCCGAACCACTGCCCATGCCAGTGGAAGACCGTTAACAAGCATTTGTCTCGTCATGAGCTTGGCAGCGCCCTCCCGTTGGGAAAGGCGCTGCATTTTTTTGCGCTGCAAACGGAAGCATGTCTGCCTATACGGCGCGCTCCACCGGGGCCGCTGTAAAGCGGTAGTTCTTCAGCGGCAACTCCCGCACACGCTGGCCCGTCAGGATGTACACCGCGTTGGCAACTGCAGCGGCAACAGGCGGTGTGGCCGGCTCTCCCAGTCCTCCCAGTGCCTCACCGGATTCAACCGTTACAATGTCGATCGCCGGCGTATCGCGCATGCGGATCATCTCGTAATCGGGAAAGTTTCCCTGCTCCACGCGTCCGTTCGCAATGGTGATTTCACCGTGCATGGCGGCGGTCAGTCCGAAGATGACACCACTCTCTGCCTGCGATGCCACGGTATCGGGGTTGATGGCGCGCCCGCAATCAATCGCGCAGGTGACACGATGCACCCGGACGCTGCCGTCGGGATTGATGGAAACTTCCGCCACCTGCGCCACAATACTGCCAAAGCTCTCCTGCAGGGCAATGCCCTGGGCATGGCCGACGGGAAGATTGCGCTCCCAGCCCGCCTTCTCCGCTGCTGCGCGCAATACGGCCGCGTGGCGTGGCTTGTCTGCAAGCATGCCAAGCCGGAACTGGTAGGGATTCTGTCCCGAACGATGTGCCAGTTCGTCCACAAAGGATTCCAGGAAGAAGGTGTGCTGCGAGTGTGCCACGCTGCGCCACGCGCCAAAGGGAACGTGGGTATCACTCACCGCATAGGCAATGTGCTTGTTGGGAATGCTGTAGGGCGTGTGGGCAGCTTCGGCAGGTTCGTTCTTGCCGATGTAATGGTTCTCCCAGGCGGTGAGTTTGCCGGCCTTGTCAAAGGCAGCACGGAACTTGCTGGTGACCGCCGGTCGGTAGTAGTCCTGTTGCATGTCGTCCTCGCGGCTCCACAGGGTTTTGACTGGAACTTCGAAGTGGCTGGCAATCTGTGTGGCCTGGTCGATGGTGTTGGTGCCAGTGGGAAGGCGTCGCCCGAAACCGCCACCGAGATAACTGGCGTGCAGGGTCACGGCGTTCTCATCCAGCCCGGCGACCTTGGCGACGCGACCGCGAATGCCGAGATTGTCCTGGGTGCCGGTCCACACATCGCAGCGGCCATCATGGAAGTGCACGGTGCAGTTCATTGGCTCCATGGCCGCGTGAGCAAGATAGGGCACGCGATAGGTGGCCTCGATGATGTCAGTCGCCGAGGCAAGTGCTGCCGGGGCATCGCCCTCCACCACATCCTCTTCGACCTCGCCCTGCAGTGCCGTTTCGTATTGAGCGTAGATGCTGCGACTGTTCACCTCGTCGTTGGCCGTCGTCTCAAAACGGGCATCCAGCAATGCGAGAGCCTGCTTTGCCCGCCAGTAATTGTCGGCGACTACGGCAACGGCATCGTCCAGTTCGACGACACGCTTGATGCCACGGCGTTGCAGCACGGCCTCTGTGTTGCCCACGGACTGCAGTCTGTTGCCGAATACCGGTGAGGTCTTCACCGCGGCGTAGAGCATGCCCGGCAGATGGGCGTCGATACCGTACTGCGCGCTGCCATCCACCTTTGCCGGAATATCCACTCGTGGAATCGGTTTGCCCATCAGAGTGAACTGTGACGGCGTTTTCAGAGTGGGCTTCGCAGAGGGCTCGAAACGGGCGGCGTCGGAAGCCAGTTCACCGTAGGAGAGTGAGCGACCACTCGCGCGGTGATGCACAAAGCTGAGCTGGGTGCTCAATTCGCTCTCGGGGACGTCCAGGCGTGCGGCGGCGGCCTTGAGCAGCATTTCCCGGGCGGCGGCTCCCGCCACCCGCATGCCGTGCTCGCCGGTAAAGCGCACCGAGCTGCTGCCCCCGGTGATCTGCATGTTCATGATCTCTGCCACTTTCATGGTCGCAGCGGACGCGAGCCCGTCGAGAAAGCCGGGAATGCTAACGCCCATGGACTCCGCGAAACCCTTGATCAGCACGCCATTGGCAAAGAGGTCTGTGGCAGGTGCCTGCTCCACACGCACCAGGTTCCAGTCCGCGTCCAGCTCATCTGCGGCCATCATGGGCAGAGAGGTCAGAATGCCCTGCCCCATTTCGGAGTGCGGGACGAGGACAGTGACTGTATTGTCCGGTGAGATACGCAGCCAGGTAGTCAGAAACGGCCGGTCTCCGGCATCTGAGTTGGCCTGGCGATGTTTGCTGGGGCCAGAGCTTGCGTATCCGATCAGCAGTCCCCCACCGACCACGGTGGTGCCCAGAATAAAACGACGTCGATTCATCTGCATGGTGTCTGCCTCCGTCTCAAGCCGTGGTGCCGAGCGAACGGATCGCCTGACGAATGCGCGGATAGGTTCCGCAGCGGCAGACATTGGTGATGGCACCGTCGATCTCGTCGTCGCTGGGGGTGGGATTGTTCGCGAGCAGGGCAGAGACCGCCATGATCATGCCGGACTGGCAATACCCGCACTGTGGCACCTGATGTTCGATCCAGGCCTGCTGCACAGGAGTGAGGGTCTGTTCCGCCGCGGCAGCGAGTCCCTCGATGGTCGTGATGTTGGTGCCTTCCACGGCACTGACAGGCGTCACGCAACTGCGTACCGGGTTGCCGTTGACCTGTACCGTGCAGGCACCGCAGGCGGCGACGCCGCAGCCGAACTTGGTACCGGTCAGCCCCAGTTCGTCGCGCAATGCCCATAGCAGCGGCATGTCGGGTTCGATGTCCAGCTCCTGTTCTTCACCGTTGACGCGGAATCGTGCCATCGTAGTTCCCCTGTATTGTTATGACTGAATTGAGTGCCCCGGCTTTGAGTCGGTATGGCGTGGCAACCAGAATATAGCAGAATGCCGGGAGCCACAATTTAGTGGGTCGGTCATTCAACTTGAGGATTGCCTGATTCGTCCAATTTCAAATTTCAGTGAGCATGTATCTCAGAATCTGAGGGGCTGGTCGAAAAAGCCGTTGACTCGATGATGATTCGGGTGACAATAGCCGCAGCGCAGGTCTGAGCGCGGTACGTCAGGCAGTCAACTCAATACCGATAATAAAGGGGAAATCATGAAAAGAATGTTCAAAGGCATCATGCTCTTTGCGGCAGGCATCGTTCTGGCTGCGTGCGCATCCGCTCCTGCAAATCCGTTTGTGGGCATGTGGGATCTGAGCATCAACACACCCGTGGGAGTCATGGGTGCTCAACTCGACGTAGCGTCTGATCTGTCCGGCTCCATGAGTTCAGCCGAACTGGGCGCAACCGAATTGCTGGGTGTGAACGTGTCAGGCAACGCAGTCAGTTTCAACGTGATCATCGATGCACAGGGTCAGACTCTGCAACTGAGTTTTGCCGGCAATATCGAGGGCGACAGCCTGAACGGAAACTTCGATTCCGATTTTGGTGCCATTCCCGTTACCGGCACTCGTCAGTAACAGCAGGTCTCGCAGCCGTGCCGGTGTGGTGCGGCTGCGACGAGCACGTCCCCATCCCCTCCCGCAAGATACTCTCCAGGCGATGACACTGATTTTTCGGGGTCACAGACTTTACTAGAAGCTTTCCGCGCTCGCCTTCTCCCAGTCCTGTGCATACGCTTCCGGAATGCTGGTGGTCAGGAGTTGGCCGCTGCTCAGTGGTGTGTAAATCTGATCGAAGTGCTTCTGTTCATTGCCGACACGTTGAAACAGGTCGGTGGGTTTCAGCTTTGAGGGATCGTCGTAGCCGATGGCGCCACACAGTTCCAGGAAGGCATTGACCGTGCCTTCATGGAAATTGCGCACGCGGTGGGATTTCTCGTCGATATTGATGGCTTTCGCGCGCGCCGGGTCGGTGGTGGCGATGCCGGTGGGGCAATTGTTGGTGTTGCATGCCTTCGACTGCACACAGCCCAGGGCCAGCATCATGGCACGTGCCGAATTCACGGTGTCTGCCCCCAGCGCAATCTTGGTTAACAGATCGAAGCCGGTCGCTGTCTTGCCCGCGCTGATGATGCGCATCCTGTCGCGTATGCCAGCGCCGATCAGAACCTGATTGACGAAGTAGGTTGCCTCCAGGCAGGGCGTTCCGATGCGGTTGGAGAACTCCACGGGGGCTGCCCCGGTACCTCCTTCGGCGCCGTCGATCGTAATGAAGTCCGGATAGATGCCGGTGCTGAGCATGGCCTTGACGATGCTCATGAATTCGCTTCTGCGTCCAATGCACAGCTTGAAGCCAGTCGGTTTGCCGCCGCTGAGATCGCGCAGACGCTTGACGAACTCAAGCAGGCCGACGGGGGTGCTGAACTCCGGGTGGTTTGCGGGGGATGCGACAGTCTTGCCGACCTCCACGAGGCGGATGGCAGCGATTTCCTCCGTGACCTTGGCGCCAGGAAGAACACCTCCGTGAGAAGGCTTGGCGCCCTGGGAAATCTTGATCTCGATCATCTTGACGGTTTTGTCGGATGCGCCCTTCCTGAAAGCCTCGTCATTGAACGATCCATCCAGATTGCGGCAGCCAAAGTACCCGGTGCCGATCTGCCAGATCAGATCGCCACCATGTGTGCGGTGGTAGGGGCTGATACTGCCCTCGCCGGTGTTGTGGGCGAAACCGCCCATGGCGGCTGCCTTGTTGAGCGTGGTGATGGCATTGGCGCTCAGGGCGCCGAAACTCATGCCGGAAATGTTCAGCAGAGAGGCGCTGTAGGGTTGCAGGCACTGCTCACCGCCGAACAGCACCCGGGTCTTGTCTTCCGGTACATGCGTCGCCTTGATGGAGTGGAAGACCGTCAGGTGTCCGCTCTGCATCAGATTGTGTTCAGTGCCAAACGGTAGCGTGTCGTTCAGTTTCTTGGCGCGGCGATAAATCAGGTCGCGGGCTTCGCGATTGAAGGGCGCCTCTTCCAGATTGCTGGCAATGAAGTACTGACGAATCTCGGGGCGAATGGACTCGAAGAGATAGCGCAGGTTTGCGAACACAGGGTAGTTGCGGCGCAGATTGCTGTTGCTGATGTAGATGTCGTGCAATCCGATAAGAAAGTACAGCAGGCCGAGCAGTACGAAACTCAGCGCCAGTGGGTGGGCGCCGATGCTGGTGGGGGCCAGAGTATTCCCCGCCAGGTGAAACAGTATGGCAATTCCGAGAAAGAGCCACAGCAGACTGCTGATCCAGTAAAAACGCACTACGGGTGTCATAACGCTACCTTTACGCTAGTGGCAGAAAAACAGTCTGCTGGAGATCTCGTTGATCTACAGGCGCAGCAAGAGAGTGACAGAGGCTTCGCTGTCGGTCTTTTTGCGTCCCAGAGGCACTTCCGTCTGATGTTTCATCTTGATGGAGAATTTCATGGACAGATTTTCCATGATGTCGGACTGGATGGAGCTCTCGGAGCGGCCGATGCTGGATTCCTTGCCACTCTCTACGCTCAGGGTCTGGATGAACAGGGCATTGTCAGACACGTTCCAGCGCAATTCGGTAGCAAGGCGGATGATGCCTTCCTTGGTGTTTTCGGTCGGGGCCTGGGAATAGCGCATACCGGCACCGATGGTGTAGTTCCAGTCGAGGTTCTCTCTGTCCCGCAGAAGATTCTGACCGTAGCTGACGGAAAAGTCGGATTGGCCGTCATAGCCGCTGAAGCGGTCGTCTTCATGCGCAATACGCGAGAGGATGAAAGAGTCTTCATTCAGGTTGTAGGTGGCTGAGCCTACTGTGTAGACACGTTGTGCCGCCAGCACGTTCTGTTTGGAGGACCGGAAGCCGTCGATGGAAAACCCGTATTCCCAGGCGTCTCTGATCCATACCACATTGCCCTTGAACTTCACGTTCTCGTCTTCGGTGTTACCGGACGTGAAAATGGCGCCGAGTTCGATCTCGGTGCTGAGGGAGTCGTCAGACTCCTGTGCGAAGGCAGATTGAGCGCCAACGCTGGCAAAAAGGCAGAGAGCAGCAAGAGGAAAAATACGGGGCATTCTGGGCATTGGTCTGATTCCTGTGATCATGGATTTTCAATGATTTTCAGGGCTTGCATTCTACAAGGAGTCGGCGGAAATGGCTATTTGGCGCGGGTATTCGGCGGCACCGAGCGTTTTCTTGCAGGCAAAAAAAAGGAGCAGCACCCAGGCTGCTCCTTTTTTAATCAGATGCGCCGAATTACTTGGGCATTCTGGCGGCGCGGATCTCGATCTCGACCAGCCAGCCTTCAACGACCAGTCCGGCAATCTCGACAACAGAACGAACGGGTTTCATCGGGTTTTCCTCAGTGCCGAAGAACTGGGCAAAACCGCGGTTGAAGCCTGCAAAGTCGAATGTGCCGTCGGCACCGGCAACGCCGAATACGCGCACTTGCACGATGTCGGACATGGACCAGCCCTGGGCCTCAAGCGTTGCCTTGAACTTCTGGAAGGTGTCGACTGTCTGCTGCTCCATATCCCCATATGTGCCATCGGCCTGCGGAGATGCACCAGAGCCGCTGAGGTACAGGGTTTCTGCGCCCGCGGGAATCATGATGTTGTTGAAGAAGAAGCGGCCCTCACCGTTGCGCTCGATTTCCTGAGCGCTGGCGGCGACGGAGAAAACAGCGGCGAAAAGGGCAGAAGTCAGGGACAGCACTTTAACGAATTTCGTCATGTTGGGTTCCTTAAAAGAAATAAGAGAGCATTGAGCGCGGTGTTCAGCGCCCCAGGGTGTTGATATAGCTGACGACATCAAGGATGGCCTGCTCGTCGGCAAGGCCCGCCGTCATCGCCCGCATGGGGGCACCGAAGGTGTCCAGCGGATTGTTGCCACGATAACCGGCTTTGAAATTCTTCAGCTGGGTGACCAGATACCAGTCATTCTGACCGCGCAATGCAGGCGCATTCATGGCCTGATTGCCTTGTGCCTGATCCCCATGACACATGACACAGGGTTGGAACAATTGCTTCCCGCGTTCGGCATTTCCTTCCGAAATTGTCGGGGTTGCCGGCACGTAGTCCCAGGTGCCTGCCCATGCGACAACATCGTCGATCTGTTCTTCGGTCAGGATTGCGGCCATGGGCTGCATCTCCAGCCCTTCGATATCCATCGGGTGTACGCCACGCCCACCGGCCTTGAACAGCTCCAGTTGACGCTTCAGGTACCAGGACTCCATGCCCGCAAGGCGCGGCGCCTGAATGCCTTCACTGCCCACACCGTCAGTGCCGTGGCAGGTAAAACAGAAACGGTGGTTCACCGGTTCGTGGGGCTGTGCAGCCGACGCACTCACCGACGCGACAGCAGAAAGTGCAAAAACCACGGGAATTACTTTGCGAAACATAAATCTGATACTCCTGGTGAGAAAAGGGTGCCACTTTCGTGGCACCCTTCGCATTTTTACTAGACTCCAGGTCTGCTTGCGCGGACCTTAGAAATCAGCCTTCACACGTGCGTAGAAGAAGCGACCGTTCGGGCTGAAGGCACCACTTGTCAGGTACTTGTTGCTGGTACCTGAGTTGATGTCTACCGGACGTACTTTCTCTGGCATGGTGTTGAGCAGGTTATCCGCGCCCACTACGAAGGTGTAGTTTTCGCGGAAGGTGTAGGCCAGCTCACCGGAGAAGATGGTCTTGTCGCCTACCCAGTAGTCACGAGTCGGGTCAGCACTGGACGGTACTGAGAAGTACTCATCGTAGTAGTTGGCCTGCAGCGTGATACGGAAGTCACCAATGTTGTGGTTGGCGCGGAAGTTGCCACGGTTCGCGGGGATACCGTCTTCCAGGTCAGCCACGTTGGCGCGGGTCAGCAGGCCGGGAGTGAAGCTGTCCAGTGTCTGCTTGGTCCATGCCCAGGACGCCGCGAAGTCGGTGCGACCCAGGTCATCCCAGTCCATGGACCAGGAACCCACAACTTCCACACCTTCGTTGGTGGTGGACATGTCGTTGGTGTAGTAGTTGAAGGACACGATGCTGCCTGCCCCTGAAATACCGGACGCTTCCAGCTCTGCCGCAATCGCCGGCGTAATGTCGAAGGTTGCGGAGTTCAGGATGCGGTCTTTCAGCTCGATCAGGTAGTAGTCCACGGTCAGATCCAGAGAGCCGATTTCTGTGGCTACACCGATGCTGAAGTTCTTGGACTTCTCGGGAGTCAGTTCCTTACCACCGAAACGTACGGAGATCGGGTTGGTCGGAGGAATCTGACCCTGGGTGACGGGGATGCTGTCCACAACACCGGTGCTGATGTTGGAGATGTTCGCCTGGCCCGGAGACGGCGCGCGGAAGCCTGTGCTGATGGTGCTACGGATGTTCGTAGTATCAGTCAGGGCGTAACGTGCTGTCAGCTTGCCATTGGTGGTGTCGCCGAAGGTGTTGTAGAAGTCCTCGTAGCGCAATGCGGCACCCAGCAGCAGGCGCTCGGTGGCGTCCACTTCCAGGTCGACATACACGGCCCAGTTCTTGCGATCCCAGGTGCCTTGCTGGTCAGGGCCGAAACCCTGGAAACCGTCGGAACCCACGCCTGCACCCAGACTGGAGTACGGGCCAACACGATAGGAGTTCTGGTCGTTGGAGTTCACCTTGAAGATCTCACGACGCCACTCGAAACCGTAGGCCACGTTCAGCGGAGAGTACATGCCAACGTCAACCGGCTTGGACAGGTCGATGTTGAAGTTGTTCTCGATCGTGGTGTAGATACCCGGCTCGAAGCTGGTCGGAGATTCCGGGCCCATGGACGGGTTAGTGGTGTTGGAGATCAGATAGGTCATTTCGGAGAAGCCGTTGCCGATGCTCACGTCGTAGGACGTGTCACCCACTTCACCCTTCAGGCCCACCACGTTGGAGGCGTCGGTGTTCTTGCCGCCGAAGACCGGCGTGTAGCCGCCCGGGAACCATTCCAGGAAGGTGAAGCACTCGGAATCGGCCAGACCGGCATTGCGCGCAGCAATGGAGCTTGTCCCGAACTGGGCGTTGGCACCACGGGGGATTGTCGGGCAGGTTGTGCCAGTGCCGGGCGTCAGGTCAAAGAACAACTGGTTGGCGCCGCTGGTGAACACACCGCTGCGGTTTTCCGGGTTACGGAAGAAGAAGCCCAGCTCGACTTCCTTCTCGCTGTAGCCGGAGAAGGAGTAGAAGGTCTGGTTGCGACCCAGGTCGATGCCCATGTTGGCGAACAGGTTGACGATATTGGTATCCGGCAGACCCTGCTCCTGAGCATTTACCCTCACCGCAGTGTTGCCGCGGTCAATGATGCCCTGGGCGTCGCCACGCTGAATGGAGCGGTCAGACTTTTTCTGGTCTGTCATGTCCATGCTGACGCTGAGGAAACCGGTCTCGCCCAGCGGGAAGCCGGCGTTGGCGGCCACATAGTTCAGCTCGCCGTCATTGGTTTCAGTCAGGTAACCTGTCTTGTACTCGACAGAGATGCCGTCACTGTTTTCCTTCGGAATGAAGTTGATCACACCCGCGATCGCGTCGGAACCGTACTGGGCGGCGGCGCCGTCACGCAGCACTTCCACCTGACGCAGAGCGATGGGGGGGATCTGGGCGATATCAGGGAAATGTGTCCCCTGGCGACCGAACTGTACGGCTGCGGAGCGGTGACGACGCTTGCCGCCTACCAGCACCAGGGTGTCGTCCGCAGGCAGACCACGCAGGGTAGCCGGGCGTACCAGGGAGTTGGAATCGTTGATGTCCTGAACATCGACGTTGAACGTCGGCACGAGGTTACGCAGCAGATCGTTCAGGTCGGCAGTACCCTGGTCCTGGAAGTCTGAAGCTGAGAACACATCAACCGGAGCAGCGGAGTCCAGAGCCGTTCGAGGAGCACGGCGGGAACCGGTGACCACCACTTCTTCGATGTCAGCACCCTGTCCCTGGGCCATGGCCATGGGGGCAGTTGTGGCTGCAACTGAGCCCAGCAGGGCGGCAACCGATGACATAGTCAGCAGGTTTGAGATTTTCATATTTACTTTTCCCTTTTCAAACGTTTCTTTATTAGTTGCGAAAGAGGATCTGCACGTCCGCTATTGCGTGGGAGTGGACGCACAAATTTGTAGCAGGATGATTATCTGGTTGGGTGGGGGCAAAGTCCTCCTAAAAACATTCCGAATACCTCCTCAATGTGTGTAAGTGCCGCAAATACGGGCCTTTTTATGATACTGGACCCTGAAGGATGACGGGAGTCCGAAGGGGAGAAATTTTCGGGGATTGTGAAGGTTTCTCAGGGGGCTGAGCGAGGTTTAGTCACGAATCTGGCGGGTTTGCATGCCGCTGATCTTGCGGTCTTCCAGCTCCTGCCATTCATCCCGGGTCCACAGGTCGTTGCGGGACAGGAAGGTGTTGCTGTCATAGGCCGCCTGGGCCTTGTCGCTGAGGTGCACGCCCAGCACAGGGGCCATTTCCATGACCCCTTCCATCAGTTGCCGTTGCCAGTGCTTGCCGAAGCTCAGTTCCTCCAGCAGTGCCTGGTAGCGGGTATCGTCCAGCACCGAGTCAGGAAAGTATTTTTCCGCGCTGTGCGTCACGTTGAACAGGCGTCGTTTCTGTAGGGGCGGGATGGCGCGCCAGTAATCGATGCCCGAATCGATGTCTCCCAGCATGAAACTGAGGGCACCCTTGGAGAAATTGAAGTCATCTCCCTTTGACATCAGAGCCTGGTAGGCAGGATTGCCCAATTCGACCTTTCCGCTGAGGAAACCAATGATGGATTCGGTGTAGTGGGCCAGAAGGCCTTCGTCATCCACTTCCTGCTGGCGGCTCAGATACATCTCGGCCTGGCGGAAGTCTCCCGCCAGGGCAAGGTTGGCTGCGACGGAGCCCAGGAAGCCGATGTGGTAGGGGCGCTCCTGCAACTGGCCCTTGCCATACAGCAACTGCGATCGGGGAGGCTGGATATTGCTGCGGTAGCTCCAGACCTCATCGGGTGATATCTCGAAAGGTCCGACTTCCTGCGCCTTGTCGAGGAACTGGCGGGCTTCGTCATAGAGGCGGGCACCGATCAGGAACAGTGCGTAGTGAGCGATCGCAAACTCGGGAGGGCTTCCAGACAGGATCTGTCGGCGCAGTTGCAGCTCCTGCTGCTCCTGATTGACACCGCTCATGCGCAGCTTGATCTCGTTGACGGATGCCAGCACTGGGCTGTCCGGCGCGATTCGGGAAACTTCGCGGTGAATGTTGCTGATCAGCTCGCTGAGTTGCTGGATGCGCGCGCTGCTGCTGTAGACGGCGAGATTGTTGGCGGCGGTGGCCACGCCCTGGTAGGCATTGATGAAATTGGGGTCCAGCTCCAGCGCCGACTGGTGGTAATCGATGGCGCGCTTGAAGTCGTCGGGGCTGAACTGGTTGTAATAGAAGTCGCCGCGCAGGAAACGTTCGTAGGCGATGGCGTTGGTGGTGCCCCAGTCCAGCATCTGGGAGCGTTCGCTTTCATCCAGGTGGACGGCGAGAGCACTCACCACGTTCGAGACGATCTGGTCCTGCAGGCCGAACAGGTCGTCCAGTGGCAGGTCAAACTGCTCGGAATACTGGTGTACCCCGTCGGATGCTCGGGTCAACTGAATGGTGACACGCAGGCGCCCCTCGGCCGTCTGCACGCTGCCATGCAGCACATGGTCCACTTTCAGGTCGCGCGCCCGGTCGGCAATGCGCTCCGAACGTGGCGACACATCGAAGTCTTCATAGCCGCGGGAAGGGGAGACGACTTCCATGTGGCTGAGTTTGGACAGCCCATTGACCAGTGACTCCCGCAGGCCATCGGTCAGGAACTGGTTGCTGGTGTCGAGCTCACGGTTGACAAAGGGCAGCACGGCGAGGCGAACGACCTGATCTTTCTCGCTGACACTGTTGCTGCTGGGCCACAGCAGTACGGACAGGAAGATGGCCAGTGCTGCGCAGCCTGCCAGCACGCGTTTGTCCAGCAGGGCTCTGATCTGGAATTTGGTGGCTGATAGATGGGTCACGGACAGCGGCGTGGCGTCCTGGTCTTCGTCGTGTGCGTCATCCTGGGCAATGTCGCGACGAACCTCAGCAATCAGGGAGTAGCCGCGCTTCGGAATAGTGCGGATATAGCTCGGCTGGTGGGCGTCGTCGCCCAGGGCGCTGCGCAGTTCCGCAATGGCCTTGTGCACGGCGTGATCGGACGGAAACGTGCCCTGCCAAAAATGGTTCAGCAGTTCTTCGTGACTGACCACCTCCCCTGCGTTTTCCGCAAGATAGTTGAGCACATCCATGCTGCGGGGGGTGATTTTCACCTCCTGGTCGCCCTGATGCAGGGTGCAGGTGGTCAGGGAGACTTCCCAGTCACCTATGTTAAATCTGTGTAGCTTCTCAGTAGTCACGGGGCTTCCATTCGGGGGAGTTTGACGCGTATTGCCGGCTTCATTGCCTGTAGTAGTTATGAGCAGAAGTAGAGCGCAGAAAGCGGGGCAGGTCAAGAAGCGCTAGCGGCTTCCGGGGTGGGCTGAGACGCCGTAATTACGCGGTTTAGGAGGTTTTCAGAAGGATTTTAGGAGGACTTTCGCGCAAGGCCCCGCAATAATCACCCTGCGCCCGAATCCGCCCCTGGAAGGTCGTTGTGAGCCAGGGGGAATTGATGGGTGGCAAGACTCATTACCGCCGAACAGGATCAACAGAGGATAAGCAAGTGTCAGTGTCCAAGCCCGTTACACGTCGAGAATTTCTGAATCTGATTGCCGCCGCTGGTGGCACCGCCGCCGTACTCGGTATTACCGGCGCTCTGGGCATGATTCCGAGCAGCGCCCAGGCGAGCGTCCCCGATCTGATGCAACTCAATGGCCGCAAGAAGAAGGTCGTGATTCTGGGTGCCGGTATTGCCGGGCTGACTACCGCCTACGAACTCATCAAGGCGGGTTATGACTGTACCGTGCTGGAGGCCTCTCACCGGGCGGGTGGACGGGTGTTTACCGTGCGCGCCGGCACTCTGATCGACGAGATCGGCAATCCCCAGTACTGCGAATTTGACGACGAGCCCCACCTGTACTTCAACGCCGGTGCGGCGCGCATTCCCAGCACTCATACCAATGTTCTGCACTATTGCAAGGAACTGGGCGTTGAGCTGGAGATGTTCATCAACGAGAACAAGGCGGCCTGGATTCAGGACGATAACATCCTCGGCGGCAAGCCCATCCGCAACCGAGAGCTTTCCACCAACGTTCGCGGCTTCATGGCGGAGCTGATGGCCAAGGCCATGCAGGACGGCGACATGGATCAGCCCTTCAGCAACGATGAGGCCGAAATCATCATGGGCCTGATCCGCAGCTTCGGCGACCTCGACAGCAACTTTAAGTACAAGGGCAGCGACCGTGCCGGTTATGCGTCCGGGGACTATGTAACCCACACCGCCCAGTTTGAAATGATTCAGATCCGTGATCTGCTCAAGGCGAATGCTCTGCGCAACGTTGTCACAGACAACGAAGGTGAGACCGGCCCCATGCTCATGCAGGCGGTGGGCGGCAACGATCACATTCCCTACGGTTTCGTGAACAAGATCAAGGATCACGTGAAGTTCCGCGCCATGGTGACGGCGATCGAGCTGAACGACAAGGGCGTCACGGTGCAGTACGACTACGACGGGCAGCGCCTGTCCATCGACGCCGACTACTGCTTCAACAGCATTCCCACTCACTTCATGGCGGGTATCAAGCACAACCTGCCCGCAGGCTATGCCAAGGACATGAAGTACATCCGTCGCGGTACGGCAATGAAAGGGGCCTTCCAGGCGAAGGAGCGTTTCTGGGAGAAGGAAGGCATCTACGGTGGTATCACCTGGACCAACCAGCCCATCCGCCAGATCTGGTATCCCGCACATGGTATCCACAAACAGAAGGGTGTCATTCTGGCGGCCTATGACTACGGCAACGGTATGCCCTACACCCGCATGACCCAGGAAGAGCGCATCGAGATGATGCTGGCGCAGGGTGAGAAGGTGCACCCGAATTACCGTCAGATGGTCGAGAAGCCCATTACCATTGCCTGGCACCGCATGAATCACATGCTGGGCTGCTCTGCCCGCTGGCGTGTGGAGACTCCGGAAGAGCAGCGAATTTTTGCCACGCTGCAGGCGCCTGTAGACGGTAAGTACTGGTGTATTGGTGACCAGATCAGTCACCACACTGCCTGGATGGAAAGTGCCATGCAGTCTGCCCACTTTGCGTTGGCCGAGCTCGACCGACGTGTGCGAGCGGAGGCGGCCAGCGCCTGATGGGCAAAGAACTTGAGGCTTTGGGACATCGAGCCTCAATGGATCGGGCAGTGGTCATGACAGTGCCTGCCCGGTTCCGGTTCGCGAGGGTTTTGCTTGAGCCCGATCGAATCGACGTCATACAGGTGCCGATGGCGCCTGTTGAACTCTCCCAAGCGTTGTAGTGAAGTCTATTCGGGAAGGATCGTGTGATCCTTCCCTTTTTTTTTTGCGCGTTGCCCAGGGTGTGTAAATGTGGCATTTCTGCGTTCCGTGCCAGGATGCTTTCGCGTAGAATCATTTACTCCAGAACGGTCAGCACCGGCACCCGGACGACGGGCGCAGGCTCAGGGGATTCAGCCAATATCATGAAGACGCTTTACCTGCTGCGACATGCGAAATCCAGTTGGGCAAACCCCGGGCAAAAAGATTACGACCGCCCCCTCAATGACCGCGGGATGCACGATACTCCCGAAATGGCTGCGCGACTTCGTGAGCGCGGGGCGCGTGTGGATCTGGTTGTGAGTTCTCCAGCAGTGCGTGCGCTCAGCACCGCAACGCTGATGTGTGAAGGCCTGGGCATCGACCCTGGCGCTATTGTGCAGGACCGTCAGATCTACCTCGCGGGCAGTCCCAAACTGATGCAGATTGTCAGCTTTATGGACGAAAGCCGGGACGCCGCCATGCTGGTGGCCCACAACCCTGCCCTCACCGATCTGGCCAATGACCTGGCTCGCGCGGGCATCGACAATATCCCCACCTGTGGGCTGGTCGCAATATCCCTGCCGGTAGAGCACTGGGCGGAGGTGACGCCGGGCGCAGGACAGGTGCTGTTTTTTGATTTCCCGAAGAATCCGGACTAGCGACATGGGTCGTTTCCTTTTCCTGATACTGCTCGTTCCCGCACTGTCTGCCTGTACCAGCCTGCCTCCTCCCGAAGGTCCCTGGGCATCTCCCCTGTATCATGAGCACCCGCTGGTAGGCAGCCTCTGGCGTGTTGAGGACGGTCAGCAGGTTGACGAAGCCCTCCTGATGCAAGAAATGAACGAATCGACGTTTCTGATTCTGGGAGAGAAACACGACAATCCCGACCATCATGCCCTGCAGTTGCATGTGCTGAAACGTCTGCTGGATGCGTCCAGTCTGGCGACGGTCAGTTTTGAAATGCTGGATTCCAGCCAGGAAGAAGCCTTGCGTGCAGTGGCGGGCGGACCGGTGCTGTCGGACGCCGCCCTGCGAACACAGCTCCAGTGGGATGAAGAGGGGTGGGACTGGTCGTTCTATGGTCCCCTGCTGCAGGAGGCTCTGGGCGCCGGCGTGCCGGTGCATACCGCCAATATCAGCCGTGAGCAGATGATGGGGGTATACGGCGGTGAGCTCGATGCTGCGGTCGAGGCACGACTGAATGAGATGCAGCGCCAGCGTCTTGAACAGGATATCGACGAGAGTCATTGCGGCATGCTGCCGCAAAGCCAGTTTGCCGCCATGGTCCGGGTGCAGCAGGCGCGGGATTCCGTAATGGCGCAGAGCCTGCAGTCAACGGTCGATCTTGCCGGGGTTCATGTGCTCATTGCCGGCAATTTCCACGCGCGGCGGGATCTGGGGGTGCCGAATTATCTGACACTGGATAACGGCAGGGATCACGGTCGCCTGCTGAGCGTCGCCTTTCTTGAGGTGCATCCGGACGCGCTGACCCTGCAGGAATACCTCGATAGCTTCTCCTCTACCCTGCCCTATGATTATGTCTGGTTCACGCCAGCGGTGGCGACGGAAGATTATTGCGCGAGTCTGCGCGGGAATGCCGCGGATCAGTGAGTCAGTGAATAGATGAGATAGTTGATGCCGAGCTGGTAGGCCAGGTTGGCGTAGCGCGTCGGGTAGCGCGGATCGTAGGTGTGCTCCCAGCCATCCCCCATGTCCGAATTCCAGTTGATCAGCACCATGACCCTGCCGGAGTCGTCGAGGATGGCGTGATTGCTGGCATGGTCCACATCCTGCTCGGGGTAATTCTCCGGGTTGCCGATCACCGGAATCATCTGCGGGCCGTCGATGTCGTAATAGCTGCGGAAAATTTCATGCTCGGGGCCAAGTTCCACAATTTCCCGGTCTGGAAAAACATCGGAAAATGCCCGGTAAAAATTGTTCCACTGCCGTGTTCCCCAGAAATCATCGATCAGAAGAAAACCGCCCCGCAGCAGGTACTCGCGCATGTTCTCCTTTTCCCGGGGGCTGAAAAGCGGGCCGCCGTTGCGCCCCATCTCCAGCGCATACAGGAACGGGTAGTCGAAAATTTTTTCATCGTCGAAGCGCAGTACGATCGGTTCCTGCATGACTCTTACGTTGGTGAGGCGGGAGACGCCGCGCAGGAAATTGGTGTCGGAGTTGGGGAAGTCGGTTCGCCAGGTGCCATAACCGAAGCCATCGTCATAATAGTTGTCGTAGCGCAGGCGGACGAAGGCGAACTCGCCTGCGACGTCCTGTGCCTCATCGGTGAAGGGGTCCAGCAGGGGCTGCGCCCGGAGTGTTGCCGGCAGGCACAGCAGAACCAGCAGAAGGAAGGTGACGGCTGGCAAAGGGAATGTTGCGGGTCTGCTCATGATTGTGGGGGGGCAGAAGCCCTGCCAACGATGGAGTTGGACTAAAGCTACCCTGCACATCCGTCATTTGCAAGGCGTGGCGGCACTCGGGAAAAGCGCTGGCTTGCACCTCGCGGGCACAGGGTTTACAGTCCCGAACACTCCTCGCGCAAGCCAGAATAATGAGAACGATCATGATGCGAACAACCGGTTTTTCCGTCCCTGCCCTTGTCACCATCTGCCTGGCGGCCCTGCTGGGTGCCTGTACTCCGCCCTCCTCCGATACGCCTGCCCGTATCAGCGTGGAGGTCTTGTCCAACCGGCCCTATCTGCTTAGCGGTGGCGATGTGCTGATCGAGGTCAGTACGGATATTGCGGATGCCCACAAGCTGCAGGTGCTGGTCAACGACCAGCCCAGGGCGGTCGAGATGGTGCCCGTTGCCGGTGATGGCGAGGGGCAGGTGTATCGCGCACTGATCGACGGTCTCACGGACGGCGACAATGTGTTGCAGGTCAGTGCCGGGGGTGGTGCCTCACAGGTGGCACTGGTCAACTACCCGATTGCGGGGCCGATCTTTTCAGGCGAGCAGCAAACGCCCTATTTCTGTCTGTCCGAACTGAGTCCCCTGGCGAACGGCCAGAAGCGGCGCTTTGCCATCGGCAATGGCGACATGCTCGATGATTCCGCGCTGGATGCCGCCTGTTCCCTGCCGACACGCGTGGACTATGTCTATTTCAGCAAAACGCCGGATGCAGGTTTTCTGGCCTTGCGCGATGTGAGCACGCTGTCGGGGAACTTGCCCGATGATCTGGCTTACACCCGCACCAGTGAAGGCGAGGAAGTGCCCTTCATCGTGCGCCTGGAGACCGGGACCATCAATCGCGCAATCTATCAGATCGCCCTGCTGCATGACCCACGCACGCCTGCACCGAGCGCCACAGCACCGTCCAGCGCCTGGAACGAGCGTATTGTCTACACCTTCGGCGGGGGGTGTGAGGCCGGTTACTATCAGGCGACAGCGACGGGTGGCGTGCTGCGTGAAAGCATTCTGGGCAAGGGCTATGCCGTGCTGTCCTCGACGCTGAATGTCAATTCGCAGGGCGGCTGCAACGATGTCCTGTCCGCCGAGACGGCCATGATGGTGAAAGAACATTTCATCGATCACTACGGAGCTCCGCTGTTTACGATCGGTAACGGGGCGTCCGGCGGGGCCATGCAGCAATTGCTGATTGCTGGTGCCTATCCCGGCATCCTCGACGGCATTATGCCGCGCATGACGTTCTCGGACGCGGTGAGCTACATGACAGATTCGGAAGAGTGCGCCATGCCACTGCGTGGTGTGGTCAACGACCCTGCGCTCGGCCTTTCCGACGAGACCAAGGCCGCGATTGGTGGCTGGCCAAACTGGTATCTGTGCGACGTGTCCCTTGGTGAGCGACCGGATCGCATTGCTCCGGACGATTGTCCGGAGCCGATTCCTGTCCCGTCGCGTTACGACCCTGTCAGCAATCCGGGAGGGGTCAGATGCTCCATCTACGACGGTATGCGTAATATTTTTGGTGAGCGATTGTTCCCCGAGATTAACAGTGAGCGAGCCTTTGCTGTCAGTCCCCACGACAATGTTGGCGTGCAGTATGGTCTGAAGGCTCTCAATGAAGGCCTGATCGACAAGGCGCTGTTCCTGACATTGAATGAGCGCATTGGCGGCTGGGACATCGATTTTCAGCCACTGTCGACGCGCACCGTGGGAGATGATGCTGCCATACGCATTGCCTATGAAACCGGGCGCGTGACCAGCGGGGGAACGGGGCTTGCCGCCGTGCCGATCATCGATGACCGCCCCTATCTCGACCACGAGGGAAATTTCCACGCCAGTGTGTATTCCTTTACCACCCGGGCACGGCTGATCCGGGACAACGGTCATGCCGACAATTACGTGATTCGTCGCCATTTCAGCAATCTGTCGCTGGAGGACGAAAACCTGGAGCTGATGAACCAGTGGCTGATGAAGCTGCGTGAGGACCACTCCGATGCACCGCTGCTGGAGCGTATTGTGCGCGCCAGGCCGGCGACACTGCAGGACGACTGCTTTACCGAGGCAGGGGAGCATATTGTGGAGGACGCGGTGTTCGACACGGATCGTCTCTTCGACAATACCGGCTCGCGCTGCAACGCGGTGTTTCCGCCCCATGCAGGGCTTCGCCTGGTGGCGGGTGGCCCCCTCAGCAACGACATTCTCAAGTGCGAGCTGAGACCCATCGACTACCGCGACTACAGGGTGGAGTTCACAGACGAGGAGAAGGCGCGGCTTGAGGCAGTGTTCCCGCAGGGTGTCTGCGACTGGTCGCGCCCCGGGGTGCACCAGACCGAGAATCAGACCTGGTTGTCCTTCGGGCCCTCTCCGGTCAATCTGTACCATCCCTGACGAGCAATTGACAGCAACTGGTCAGAATGACAACATGCTGCAAAACTGGTCGGGCATTGCAGGAGTGACTCATGGCGCATTCCCCCAAGCGTAAACTCTTTCTGGACCTCGTTCTGTCCCTGTTTCGTCTCAACGGGCTGCTGGTCGCGGAAGGGGATCGTATGGCCGAGGCACTGGGATTGACCAGTGCCCGCTGGAAGGTCATTGGTGTGGTCGCACTGGCGCATTCGGGGGTTACCGTGCCCGGCATCGCCAGAGCGCTGGGGCAATCCCGACAGGCGGTGCAGAGAATCACCGATGTCATGGAGCAGGATGGGCTTCTGCGTTACCAGGACAATCCGGAGCACAAGCGCTCGGTTCTGGTCTGTCTCACGGACAGAGGGCAGGAGGTTTACACGGCCCTGCGCGCTGTGCAGGACCCCTGGGCCATCGACAACACCGAGGATGTGCCGCTGGAAGAGCTCGAAACAGGCCTGCAACTGGTCAGGCGTTTGATCTACAAGTTTGACCGCTAGTCCTAAGGTTTTCGTGTTATTACAACGCGCCTCTTAAGCCGAAACAGACAGGAAGGCACTCGTGTCCAGGCCTCATTCCCATACCCATCTCCCCCGTCAACTCTACACCGCCCGGCAGGTTAGGGCGCTCGACCAGCTCATGATCGAGCAGGTGCCCATCAGTTCCCTGAAACTGATGCGTCGTGCTGCTTCCGTCGTATTGAGTGTGGTCTGCCAGCGCTGGCCCCAGTTGCGCCGACTGGTGGTGTTTGCCGGGACTGGCAACAATGGCGGAGATGGTTACTATCTTGCCGCGCTGGCGGCGGCGGACGGCATCAAGGTGCAGGTGCTGGAGTGCGGGGATCATGAACGCTTGAGCGCCGATGCACTCAGCGCCCGGGTAGAGGCGATTGCCGCAGGGGTGTCTTGTCGGCCTTATGACATGTTGCTGGATCTTGCCAGCGCCCAGTTTTCGCAGGACACGGTATTGATTGATGCGATTCTGGGGACGGGGTTCAAAGGGCCGCTGCGCGAGAGCCATGAATCGGTGATTGAGTGGATCAACGGGTCCGATCTGCCCGTTGTGTCGGTGGATCTGCCGTCCGGGTTGAACTGCGATACTGGAAGCGTTGGAGAGATTGCCGTAAAGGCCACCATGACGGTGTGCCTGGTAGGTCTGAAGCAGGGGCTGTTCACGGGCAAGGCCCCGGACTACGCGGGCGAGATTGTGTTTCACGATCTCGGCATGCCGGAATCGGTCAGGGCGAGTCCTCAGGCCCGATCGCCGAGCAGTACCCGAATTGACATTCACGCCGTCACGGACTGCCTCATTCCCCGTTCTGCAAGTACGCACAAGGGGCAGTGTGGCAATGTCCTGGTCGTGGGCGGCGATCTTGGCTTCGGCGGCGCGGCGATCATGGCGGCTGAGGCGGCGGCACGGGCCGGGGCCGGGACGGTGACCCTGCTGACACGAAGCCAGCACACGACGGCGGCGTTGATGCGTCGCCCCGAGGTGATGGTGCGTGGTGTAGATGAGCCTGATGGATTCGGGTCGGAACAGATTCTGGCCCTGCTGCAGAGAGCCAGTGTCGTGGTGCTGGGGCCAGGTCTTGGCAATTCCAATTGGTCGCACTCAATGCTGCGGCAGGTATTGCAGTTTGCGGGGACTCACTTGCCGGTCGTGCTGGACGCCGATGCGTTGAATCTGCTTGCAGAGTATGCGTCGCTGGAGGCCGAGTCGGACGGTGGGGATGCTGTGCTGCCACTGCGCTCGCCCCTGTGGGTGCTGACTCCGCACCCGGGTGAGGCGGCGCGTCTGCTGCAACTCACTGTTTCTGCGGTGGAATCCGATCGTTTCGCTGCAGTAACTTCCCTGCAGTCGCGCTGGGGGGGATCGGTAGTGCTGAAAGGTGCAGGCAGCCTGCTGTGCACGGAAACCGCCCGTGCCGACCGTGTTGAGACGGAAGTCGGAATTGATGTCTGCACGGAGGGCAATCCTGGCATGGCCAGCGGAGGCATGGGGGATGTGCTGGCGGGGTTGATCGGAGGGCTGATCGCGCAGGGCCTGTCCCCGGCCCTGGCGTTGCGTTGCGGGGTCTGCATTCATGGCGAAGCTGCCGATCTTGCCGTTGAAGAGGCGGGTGAGCGAGGGCTTCTCGCCACTGACCTGATGTTGCCGATACGGCGCCTGGTCAACCACCTTTAAGGCCTTGCGTTTACAGGGCAGGGTTCCGGGAATGAAATACGGGTATGGCGATGTCTGATATGTATCTTGCGGATGAAGACGCAACGGAATCCTTCGGCCGGCTGCTGGCTCGTGCAAGCATGTCGCCAACGCATCCCGGGCAGACGCTAGGGGGGCGTCTGTTTCTGAAGGGCGACTTGGGGGCAGGCAAGACAACGCTGAGCCGGGGGGTTCTGCGGGAGTACGGGCATGTCGGCCCGGTAAAGAGTCCCACCTATACCCTGGTGGAGCCCTATGAGATGTCAGACTGTTTGCTTTACCATTTTGACCTGTATCGTCTGGAAGACCCGGAAGAGGTTGAATTTCTTGGGGTTTTCGACTATTTTGACAGGGCGAATCTGTGCTTGGTGGAATGGGCGGAGCGTGGCGCAGGGTTTCTGCCCCCTCCCGATCTGGAGTTGACGCTGACAAACGACGGCACGGGTCGGCGAATCGCCTGGACTGCCTGCTCGGCTCATGGAGAGCGCATTGCTCAGCGACTATCGGAATCCATGGCCTTACTGAACAGCGGAATGAGTGTGCGATGATTTTTCCTGACGGCCTCTGCTGGGCCGCATGCCAGACAATGTCCCGAACGGTTCCGGGCCTTCTTCGCGTCATGCGCGCAGGCTTGAAGGGATTGCTGCCCCTGGCGCTGCTGTTTGTTTCCGGTGTCTCGCAGGCGGCGGACGTGCAGGATATCCGTCTGTGGCGGGCGCCAGACTACACCCGCATCGTTTTCGATCTCAATGAACAGGTGCAGTACAGCCTGTTCACGCTGGAAAACCCGCACCGCATTGTTGTGGACCTGAGCGGTTCTCAGGTCTCCGCCAGTCTCTCCGGTTTCGATTTCAAGGACAGCCCGGTGACGGGCATCCGTAGCGCGCCACGCAACACCCACGACGTGCGCGTGGTGATTGATCTTGCCAACCAGGTGAATCCCAGCAGTTTTACACTGGCAGCCAACGGTGAAGCCAAGGACCGTCTCGTCGTGGATCTTTACGACGTCGGTCGCGCACCAGCGGTGGCGGAGACGCTGCCGGCTCCTGTGGCAGTGAATTCCCAGCGTGACATCATTGTGGCCATTGATGCCGGTCACGGGGGCGAGGACCCGGGCGCGTTGGGCTATGACCGCAGGATTCGCGAAAAGGATGTGGCCCTCGCCATTGCCCGTGCGATCTATCAGCGCCTGCTGTCGGCACCCGGCTATAAACCGGTGCTGATTCGCGACGGAGACTATTCTGTTCAGTTGCAGCGTCGTCCGCAGATTGCCCGCCAGAACCGGGCCGATATTTTTCTGTCGATACACGCAGATTCCTACAGCACTGCCCGTGCCGAGGGGGTAACGATCTATGCCCTGTCGGAGCGTATTGCAGAGGACGAGAACTCACGCCGGGTGACCGAGAAGGAAAACAGCGCTGACTTGCTGGGCGGTGTTGCTGGCGATACCTCTCTGCGCAACATCGAAGACGATCTGGCGAGAACCCTGCTGGATCTGTCGATGGCCTGGAGCATTGAACAGAGCACCACGGTTGGTTCCTATATTCTGGGTTCGCTGCGCAATGTTGCCACGCTGCGCCGGGACAAGACGCAGCAGGGCAATCTCTGGGTGCTGCGCTCCCCCGACATTCCATCCGTACTGATCGAAACCGGTTATCTGTCGAATCCCGAGGAAGCCCGCAAGCTGAACACCTCGGCGTATCAGCGCCGTCTGGCCGATGGCATTGTGCAGGGAGTGATGCGCTATTTTTACGAGCATCCGCCCGAGGACACCCTGATTGCCTGGCAAAAGGAAAATGGCGTCGAACTGCAGACGGGGAACCTGATGAGCGCGATCTACACCGTCAAGCGTGGCGACAGCCTGTCCGAGATCGCCGAGGCGCACGGGGTGAGCATGCGCGTGCTGCGTGAGGAAAATCAGCTCAAGAGCGATGTCATTCGCGTCGGGCAGAAGTTGAATATTCCAGGTGCCGGGAGCTTTACGCCGGAACCGGTGGAACACAAGATTGTGCGTGGCGAGACCCTGTCGGGAATTGCCGAACGGTACCGCGTCAGCCTCTCCAGTCTGCGCGCGGCGAACAACCTGCGCAACGATGTCATCATGGTGGGCCAGGTACTGAAGATACCTGCCCCCTGAACCCTTTTACCGAAGACATACCATGAAACGCATTGCACTGCTCAGCCAGCGGCTGGCGAACCAGATTGCGGCCGGTGAGGTCGTTGAACGCCCGGCCTCCGTTGTGAAGGAACTGCTGGAAAACAGTCTCGATGCCGGCGCTGATCGCGTCGAGATCGATGTCGAGCAGGGCGGGACCAAGCTGATCCGCATCCGCGACAACGGAGGTGGAATCGACAAGGATGATCTTGGGCTGGCCCTGAGCCGTCATGCCACCAGCAAGATCGCCAATCTGGATGATCTGGAGAACATTGCGAGCCTTGGTTTTCGTGGTGAGGCACTGGCCAGCATCTGTTCCGTGTCCCGTCTTGAACTGGTCTCGCGTGCTGCTGATGCGGCACAGGACAGTGCCTGGCGCGTGCAGGCGGAGGGGCAGGAGATGCAGACCGCGATCAGCCCCGCGGCCCACCCCCAGGGCACGACGGTGGAAGTGCGCGACCTCTTCTTCAATACCCCCGCCCGGCGCAAATTTCTGCGTACCGAGAAAACCGAGTTCGATCGTCTTGAAGAGGTTGTGAAGCGGCTTGCTCTCAGCCGCTTCGATGTCAGCTTTCACCTGCGTCATAACCAGCGCAGCATTCATCACCTGCAGACTGCGCGCAGCGATCAGGAGAAGCAGCGCCGGGTAGCCCTCGTGTGTGGGCCAGCCTTTGTTGAAAACGCCGTGCGCATCGACATCGAGGCCTCCGGGTTGCGCCTCTGGGGCTGGGTCAGCCTGCCCACCTTCTCGCGCAGCCAGGCAGACCTGCAGTATTTCTATGTAAACGGTCGCATCATCCGCGACAAGCTGATCAGTCATGCCGTCAAGCAGGCTTACCAGGATGTGCTTTTCCACGGGCGTCACCCGGCGTTCGTGCTGTATCTTGAACTGCAGCCCTCATTGGTGGATGTCAATGTGCACCCCACCAAGCATGAGGTTCGTTTCCGCGACGGACGCCTGGTGCACGATTTCCTGTTCAGAGCGCTGCACAAGGCATTGGCAGATGTGCGGCCCGAGGACAAGCTGGCCATGCAGACGGTCCGCGACGGAGGGGGTGTGGATCCGGAAACGGGCGAGTATGTGCCCCCGGTGGCAGGCCCGACAGCGGGGGAGTTTGCCGGGCAGGAGCGTATCCGTTTCGCCCCGGTATCCTATGGTGGTGGAAGTGCTTACTCACGGCCTCCGGCAGACGGCAACGGTTTCAGTGCGGCGCAGGTGGCCGAGCAGATCAATGCCTATGCGGAGTTGGCCAAAGATGATGAGGTGCCCCCTCTTGGCTACGCCATTGCACAGCTTCACGGCATCTATGTGCTGGCGCAGAATCGCAATGGACTGGTCATTGTGGACATGCATGCCGCCCATGAGCGGATTACCTATGAGCGGATGAAAGCGGCAGCGCAGAACGAGGGCATTCGGGCGCAGCCCCTGCTGGTGCCCCTGTCGATTGCCGTCAGTCAGGCCGAGGCCGACTGCGCAGAGCAGCAGGCGCAGGGACTGCTGGAATTGGGGCTTGGTATCGAGCGTGTTGCCAGCGAATCGATCGTGGTGCGCCAGGTGCCGGTGATTCTGGCATCTGCCGATATTGAACAACTGGTTCGCGATGTGCTTGCCGATGTGCGCGAGCATGGCAGCAGCGAACGCATCCGCAATTACCAGGACGAGTTGCTGGGCACCATGGCCTGTCATGGCTCGGTGCGCGCCAACCGGCAACTGACGATTCCCGAGATGAACGCCCTGCTGCGGGACATGGAGCAGACGGAGCGTAGCGGTCAGTGTAACCACGGGCGCCCTACCTGGGTCTTGCAGAGTATTGAGCAACTCGACAAGTTGTTCCTGCGGGGGCAATAGGAGAGCGCTGTGAACAATGAAGGACCACGGGGGGCGCGACCACCGGCGATCTGTCTGCTGGGGCCGACAGCGGCGGGCAAGACAGATCTTGCTGTCGAGATTGTGCAGCGCTTTCCCTGCGAAATCATCAGCGTGGATTCTGCGCAGATTTACCGAGACATGGATATCGGCACTGGCAAGCCCGATGCGGAGACTCTTGCCAGGGCGCCCCACAGGTTGATCGATTTTCTGGACCCCGCCGAAGCCTACTCAGCGTCGCGCTTTCGCGAAGACGCGCTGCGGGAGATGCAGCAGATTCAGGCGGCAGGCCGTATTCCTCTGCTGGTGGGAGGAACCATGCTCTATTTTCGTGCGCTGCGCGACGGGCTTGCCGACATGCCGGCTTCGGATGAGGCGGTAAGAGAATCCATTCTGGCAAGGGCGCGCGAGGAAGGCTGGGCAGCCGTGCATGCCCAGTTGCAGCAGGTGGACCCGGAAGCGGCTGCGCGTATTCATCCCAACGATCCACAGCGCCTTCAGCGCGCGCTCGAAGTCTATCTGGTGTCCGGCGAGCCCCTGTCGGTCTTTCACCAACGGGAGAGGCGCCAGCAGGCCCGCGATAACTTCCCGTTTGCGCTGCACTTCTTTGCGATCCAGCCGGAGGAGCGCGCCGTATTGCATGACAGGATCGCCCGGCGCTTCCGCCGGATGGTGGAGCAGGGCCTGGTGACGGAAGTGGAGAGACTTCATGCCCGTGGCGATCTGAACCTGAGCATGCCGTCCATGAGGGCTGTAGGTTACCGCCAGGCCTGGCGTCACGTTGCTGGTGAATTGCGCTTTGATGAGATGGTGGAACAGGGTATTATTGCCACGCGACAACTGGCGAAGAGACAGATCACCTGGATGCGCAGTTGGGACAATCTGCACAGTTTTAACAGCGAAGATCCCGAAACACTGAGTCTGCTATTGAATTCACTCGACGGGATCGCAATATAGAGCGTGTTTGGACACATACGCTGGGAACATCCAGCCCACTTTAATGGTTAAGGAGAAAGTAAATGTCAAAAGGGCATTCCTTACAAGACCCTTTCTTGAACGTGCTTCGCAAGGAGCGCATTCCGGTTTCCATCTATCTGGTAAGCGGTATCAAGTTGCAGGGGCAAATTGAGTCATTCGATCAATTTGTCATTCTGCTCAAGAACGCGGTCAACCAGATGGTATACAAGCACGCCATTTCCACCGTCGTGCCCGCGCGCTCCGTCAAAATCCCGACCCAGGGTTCGGGTGATTCTGCTTCTGACGAAGAAGACGCTACCGGGAACGTCGCCTGATTTGAGGTCCCTTCTTGTTCTTTGACAGACCCGATCGCGGTGAATCCGCTGTCCTCGTGCACATTGATCTGGAATCAGAGCAGGAGCAGGAGGACCCGCAAGAGTTTGAGGAACTGGTGTTATCAGCCGGAGCCATTCCGGCCATCTACATCAAGGGCAGCCGCAAGAGTCCGGATGCCGGCCACTTCGTAGGTGCCGGCAAGCTGGATGAGATAGAGGCGGCGGTTCGCGAACATCAGGCTGATGTCGTCCTCTTCAACCATGCCCTCAGCCCCAGCCAGGAACGCAACCTGGAAAAACGACTCTCCTGCCGGGTGCTGGACCGCACCGGGCTGATTCTCGATATCTTTGCCCAACGCGCCCGCAGCTATGAAGGCCGCCTGCAGGTCGAGTTGGCACAACTGGAACACACTGTCACGCGCCTGAAGCGGGGCTGGACCCACCTGGACAGACAGAAGGGGGGTATTGGTCTGCGGGGCGCGGGGGAAACCCAGCTTGAGATGGACCAGCGCATGATCCGCCAGCGCATCAAGGGCATCAATGCCGCGCTGGTGAAGGTGCGCAGCCAGCGGGATCAGGGGCGTCGTGCCCGCAAGCGGGCAGACATTCCCACGATCTCCCTCGTGGGCTATACCAACGCCGGAAAATCCTCTCTTTTCAATACCCTGTGTGGTGAGCAGACCTATGCTGCAGACCAGCTCTTCGCGACGCTGGATTCCACGCTGAGGCGTATCGAGCTGCCCAATTTCGGCCCCGCCATTCTGGCCGATACCGTCGGTTTCATCAGTCATCTGCCGCACAAGCTGGTGGCAGCCTTCCGGGCAACCCTGGAGGAAACCGTTCAGGCGAGCCTGCTGCTCCATGTCATTGACGTCGCCAACGAGAATCATGAAACCCTGACAGCGCATGTAGAAGAGGTGCTGGCCGAGATCGGTGCCGACGAAGTGCCCAGTCTGCGGGTGTGCAACAAGATCGATCTGCTGGAGGATCGTCAGCCCGCCATTGAGCGCGATCAGTCCGGAAAGCCTGTTCGGGTCTGGGTCTCCGCCCGTACCGGTGAAGGCGTTGAACTGCTATTGAGCGCAATCAGCGAGTTGCTCGGTCATGATGTCGTGGAGCGAAGTCTGCGGCTGCGGCCGGAGCAGGGGCGTCTGCGCGCCCGCCTTTACGCGCGCGGTGCCGTCCGCCAGGAGACACTCGACGATGAAGGCCTGGTCTGTCTGGATATCCGCCTGCCACGCCATGACCTGGACCGGATTCTCGTGGACGAAGGCATGACCTCCGGCAACCTGCCTGCGGGGCTGTAGCCCGGCAATTTCAAGGAACCCGCACAGACTGGCCCCGCACATCACCCAGGCAAAAAGCTGGGTTAATCATCAATAATTCGTTAAAATCACCCCCCGTATTTTGACTGGGGTATGGAGAAGCCAATGGCTTGGAATGAACCTGGAAACAAAGGCAATGGAAACGACCCCTGGGGGGGTGGTGGCCGTGGGGGCGGCGACCAGAAGCCGCCAGATCTCGACGAAGTCATCAAGTCCGTGTCCCGTAAGCTCAACAGCCTGTTTGGTTCCGGCAAGTCCGGTGGTTCCTCCGGGAGCGGCGGTAGTGGTGGAGGCGGGGGGCTGTCGTCCGGTCTGCTCGGCGGTGCCATTGTCGTGCTGGTGCTGATGTGGGCGGCGACCGGTTTCTATTCCGTGGATGAATCTGAGCGTGGCGTTGTCATGCGTTTCGGCAAGCTGCGTCAGGAAGTGGTGCTGCCGGGGCTGCACTGGAACCCTCCCCTGATCGACAACGTACAGAAGGTCAACGTGTCCCGCGTCAACACGCGTTCCTACACCCGCGACATGCTGACCACGGACGAAAACATCGTGAATGTCTCCATGGAGCTGCAGTACATCATTGAGGACCCGGTGAAATTCACCATCGTGGTGCGGGATCCCGAGGTGAGTCTGGACCACGCCGCAGAATCCGCCATCCGCCACGTAGTGGGGGGAACGACCATGGATCGCGTGCTGACCCAGGGGCGTGCGGATGTGGCGGCAGAAGTCCGCGAACGTCTGCAGCGTTACATGAACAGCTACGATTCCGGCATTCTGGTGACCCAGGTGAACATGCGCAATGCCCAGCCGCCGGATGCCGTGCAGGATGCCTTCGATGACGTGATCAAGGCGCGGGAAGACGAGCAGCGTGTCCAGAACGAAGCCCTGGCCTATGCCAACCGGGTGGTACCAGTTGCCCGTGGTGAGGCCCAGCGCATCATCGAACAGGCCAATGCCTATCGCGATCAGGTCGTGGCCAAGGCCCAGGGTGACGGTGCCCGTTTCGATCAGTTGCTGACCGAATACGAGAAGGCACCGAAGGTGACCCGTGAACGCCTGTACATCGACGCCATGCAGTCGGTGATGACCAACAGCAGCAAGGTCATGATCGACGTGGAGACCGGCAACAACATGTTCTATGTGCCGCTGGACAAGATTATCGAGCAGGGCAATGCGGCGCGCAGCACGACGACACCGCAACTGACCCCGCAGCAGTTGCGTGACCTTTCCGATCAGCTCAATCGCGACAGTACGTCAGCGGCTGATCGTGCCCGCACGCAGACGACGACGAGGAGTGTACGCTAATGAAAAATGCATTTGCCGGCATCATCGTATTCCTGCTGGTCGTGGCGGGTTCCGACTCCCTGTTCGTGGTCAAGGAGACCGAGCGGGCGGTACTGCTCCAGTTTGGTGAGGTTATCCGCAGCGATCTGGAACCGGGACTGCACTTCAAGATGCCCTGGGTCAATACCGTGCGCAAGTTTGACGGCCGCATCCTGACGGTCACTGCCGATGCTCAGCGCTACCTGACGCTGGAACAGAAGGCCCTGGTGGTGGATTCCTTTGCCAAGTGGCGTATTGTGGACGTGGCGAAGTTCTACACGACCTCTTCCGGGGAAGAGAGCCGCACCAGCAATCTGCTGGCCCAGCGTATCAACGACGGGCTGCGCAACAAGTTTGGTGAGCGCGATCTGCAGGAAGTGGTCTCCGGTCAACGCGACCAGTTGATGGAAGAGCTGACCCGGGAGCTGAATCTTACCGCACTGGAAGACTACGGAATCGAAGTGATCGACGTGCGGGTCAAGCAGATCGAGCTGCCCCTGGATGTGCGTAGCTCGGTGTATGACCGCATGACTTCCGAGCGCCAGCGCGAGGCGCAGCAGTTGCGTTCCCGTGGCAATGAGCTTGCAATCGGCATTGAGGCCGATGCGGATCGTCAGGAGCAGGTGCTGCTGGCGGAAGCCTACAGCGAATCGGAAGCCATTCGTGGTGAGGGCGATGCCCGTGCGGCGGCCATTTATTCGGCGGCCTACTCGAAGAACGAAGAGTTCTATGCGTTCACGCGCAGTCTGCGCGCCTATCAGGAGAGCTTCTCCAACAAGGGAGATATTCTGCTGGTAGACCCGGACAGCGAATACTTCAAGTATCTGCGCGGAAGCGACGCACAGTAACTGGCAGTACAGGAAAGACCAGCCGCAAGGTTCTTGCTGCTGGTCTTTCGCCGTTTATTGGGAGGGTGATGACGGCTCCCACCGTACCGGCCTGTCTCCGCAGGGAGCGGGTTGGTGTCCGTCACTGAGTGAATTGGAACGAAAAGATGTCCGTATGTGATCGTTGGTTGCTTCCCGAGGGGGTTGAAGAAATTCTTCCCGAGGAGGCCTTCAGGCTGGAGAGCCTGCGCCGCCGGATTCTCGACCTGTACGCAGGTTGGGGCTACGATCTGGTGATTCCTCCGTTGATCGAGTATCTCGATTCGCTGCTGGTAGGCTCTTCCCATGATCTGGATCTGCAGACCTTCAAGATCACGGACCAGTTGACGGGGCGCATGATGGGGCTGCGTGCCGACATCACGCCGCAGGTTGCCCGCATTGACGCGCATCTGGTCGCACAGCGAGGCGAGGCGGGTGCTGATCTGCCGGTGCGCCTGTGCTATTCCGACCATGTGGCCCATACCCGGCCACGGGGCCTGCTGGCCTCGCGCGTACCGATTCGCATTGGCGCCGAGCTGTTCGGCCACGCCGGCATTGCCTGCGATGTGGAGCTGATTTGCCTGATGTACGAGACACTGCGGCAGGCGGGTGTCGATGATGTGCACATCGTGCTGGGGCATGTCGGGATCTTCCGCAGCCTGGTGAAAGCCTCGCAGCTTTCGGCTGATAGCGAGAGCGATCTGTTTGATGCCCTGCAGCGCAAGGCCTACGGTGAAATCGATGCATTGCTGGACACTCATGTCGCGGACGACGACCTCCGTGACATGCTGCGTGAACTCTCCCGTCTCAGTGGCGATGAATCCGTTCTGTCGGCAGCGCTGGACGTCTTCCGCCAGGCGCCTGGCAGCGTACAGAAAGAGATTCATGAGCTGGAAGCCATTGCAGCGGGGGTGAAGCAGCGTCTGCCTTCGCTCTCCCTGGGATTTGATCTGTGCGAACTGCGCGGTTACGAGTATCACACCGGCATTGTGTTCGCGGCCTATACCCCTGAGTATGGGCGGGCGGTGGCACAGGGTGGCCGCTTTGATGACGTGGGCCAGGTATCCGGGCGGGTGCGACCCGCGTCCGGCTTTGATGCCGACCTGAAGGTGATTGCGCGTCTGAGCCAGGATGCCCTGGCGCGGGACAAGGCCGTCAGTGCTCCTGGCGACGCAGACCCGGCCCTGCAGGCTGTGATTCGGGATTTGCGGACACAGGGTGTGCGGGTAATTGTGTCGTTCGAGGCCGCCGACAGCGATG
>JACKOJ010000004.1 GCA_024234325.1 Pseudomonadales bacterium
ACCGCTTCGCCCAGCACGAACACGTTGATGGAGCGCAGGGCGCCTAGGGTGACAGAAACGTTCTGGCCGATGAGCTGGTTAGCCACCACGCTCTGAAGCTGATCGCGCAGTTCCTGGAAGGTGAGACCGGCCACGCTGATGGGGCCGATCTCGGGGAACATCAGCATGCCTTCACGCGTGATGACGAGTTCATGGGTAAGATTACGCTGGCCATAAAGTTGCAGGATGACGGTGTCACCTGGCCCCATCACATAATTGGCGGGCACGGGAATGTTGGTGGCTGGCGCAAAGGTGGTGGGGGCGCCGGCAAAGAGTTCGTAGCCGTACTGGGTCAGGGGTTGGCGGGTGGTCTGTTGCTGCTGATCGGATTCGATGCGGTCGGCTTGCTGGCGCGCCTGAGCGTCCTGCTGAATGGCCAACTCCGCCTGGCTGGGTGCGGTATTTGCCGCTTGCTGCAGGTTTACTTCTTCGGGAATCTGCTGCTGGCGTTCTCCCACCTGCCCGCCGGCCTGCGCCAACAGCGCCTGGCGTTCTTCTTCGCTGAGGTTCTGCAGTTGCTGGATCTGTGCGGGCGTGAGGTTTATGCCTTGGGTATAGCCCCGGGGGGCATGGAGAGTGGCAACGCCTGCCAGAAGGACAGCGGCCAGGCCGATGGCCCTGGAGGTTTTTGTTCTCAGCGTCATGGGTTTTCTCTGTAGAAACCTTGTTGTTCTTTATCAGCGGCCCATCATAACGGGCATGGTTCAGGCACGCTACCGCCCTGCCTGGGCAATATGCGGCATCTTTGGGTTTGTTGTTGCCAGCAGGGCTGGCTCCTACAGGGATAAACCTGTGGGAGCCAGCCCTGCTGGCAATTGTTTGTATCCTTCTATCCTGCTCTGGCGAGCTGGGTTGGAGACATCTCCAGGGTCTGCTCGGTTTGCAGGATTTGCATCAACACAATGATGCGTTCATCGGCAGTTTCGCCTTTTACAATCGCTTCAACATGTTTGAAACAGCCTTCGGTGATTACCACCCTTTCCCCGACCTTGAACAGGGGCGCGGGCCTTTGTGGTGCGGCAAGGCGTTCCTGCAGCGCCGCAATCAGCGCATCCGGAACCGGGTGCGGAGCACCATTGAAACTGACCACGCGGCTGACACCCCGCGTGGCGCGGATTGCCTGCCAATTGCTTTCCTGGTGCAGGCGCACAAATACATAACCGGGAAACAGCGCTTCGTTGCGCAGGGTCACCTTGCCGCGGGCGATACGCTTTACAGCATGTTCCGGGGAATAGTGCTCAAAAGCCTGCTGTGTTAAATGCCACTGGGCACGCGCGTGTTGCCCAGGTTTGCAATGCAACAGATACCAGTGGGATGTCGTCATTTGACTTCCCCCAGCTCGGACGCAGCAATATCCTGCTGCAGGGCCTCGATTTCGTGGCGCAGCGCCTCATACTCATTCATCTTGCGCTGTAAAAAACGGCGGGTGATGGCGGCCTTACTCTCAAGGCCGGTAGGGGTTAACACGTAGAGATAGCCCTTTTTGTTCGGGTTGTTGCTAAAGTTGCGCGCCTTGATCATGCCCTTTTCAATAAGGGCCTGCAGGCAGTAGTTGACCTTGCCCAGGCTGATGCCCAGATCCTGCGCCAGTTGCCGCTGGGTTATTCGCGGTTGGGCCTCGAGTTTGCGCAGGATATGAAAACCGGCTTCTTCGCTTAGCATGGTCTTGCCTTTAATTGTTCAATGCCTGAACGCTTTATAACACGGGCATGTGACGGCATATAGTGTTCGTTAACAAATTGTTTTCTATAAACGAGTTGTTACAGCTTGAGAGCTTGTTATCGCCTGCAGGGCAGGCTCCTACAGGGGCAGGCGTTCACTCGTGATTCCGTAGGAGCCTGCCCTGCAGGCGATGATCCTCAGCTCACTAAGCCCTTCATATATTGTCCATAGCCATTTTTGGCCAGCGCCGCCGCACGTGCCAACAGCTCTTCATCGCTCAACCACCCTTTGCGCCAACCAATTTCCTCGAGGCAGGCAATTTTGAGGCCCTGACGGTGCTCCACGGTCTGCACAAACATGCTGGCTTCCAGCAGGCTTTCGTGGGTGCCGGTGTCCAGCCAGGCAAAGCCGCGGCCCAACACCTCCACGTTGAGGTCTCCTCGCTCCATATAAGCCTGGTTGACGGTGGTGATCTCGAGCTCGCCTCGCGCGGACGGTTTTACCTGTTTGGCGATTTCGATCACATCGTTGTCGTAGAAATACAGGCCGGTGACCGCGTAGTTGGACTTGGGCTGGGCGGGCTTTTCCTCGATGGAAATCGCGCGGCGGTTCTCGTCGAAGGCCACCACCCCGAAGCGTTCGGGGTCTTTGACCTGATAGCCGAATACGGTGGCACCGCTCTCCCTGGCTGCTGCCTCCACCAGCTTGCCAGTGAAGCCCTGTCCGTAAAAGATGTTGTCGCCCAGCACCAAGCACACGCGGTCCTTGCCAATGAATTCTTCGCCGATCAGGAAGGCTTGGGCCAAGCCGTCGGGGCTGGGCTGGATGGCATAGGTCAGTTGGATGCCATATTGGCTGCCATCGCCCATCAGGCGCTGGTAGCCAGCCAGGTCTTCGGGGGTGGTGATGATCAGAATGTCCCGAATGCCGGCCAGCATCAGCACCGACATGGGGTAATAGATCATGGGTTTGTCGTAGATGGGCAACAGTTGCTTGGAAATGCCCTTGGTGATGGGGTACAGGCGCGTACCACTGCCGCCTGCCAGTACGATGCCCTTGCTGGCCGCTCTTGAGTTTGTCATGACTGCTTCAGTTTCTTCTTCAGACGATTACTGCGTTTTATGGGTTAAGCCTCTGATAGATTGGCTTTTATGATCTGGATGATACAGGGTGGTGAGGCGCTTCGCCACCACCCGTTTGGTGGTTTTAACCCGTTTTTGTAGGAGCCTGTCCTGCAGGCGAGTGAATTTGGCATTTTGACTACAAGAATCGCCTGCAGGGCAGGCTCCTACGGGAGTTTCGTCACGGAAATGTCACGGTGTCGTCACGGCACAGCAACATCCCTGCAATAGGCTGAGAGCCCCAGATCAATTGTGAAACTCTGGGGATACGGAATGAAGCTAGCCTGTTTTGGTGCCGGTTACGTTGGGCTTGTCAGTAGCGCATGCTTTGCGAATGTCGGCCATCACGCGATGTGCGTGGATACGAATGCGAAGAAAATTCAGCTTCTGAAGGAAGGTGTACTGCCCATATACGAATCGGGACTGGACGCCATTGTGGAGACCACCACAAAATCCGGGAATCTGCTCTTCAGCGCAGACGCAGCCGAAGCGATTGAGTACGCTGACCTGCTCTTCATTGCGGTTGGTACACCGCCAGATGAGGATGGTTCGGCCGACCTGCAGTATGTATTGGCCGTGGCTGCCGAAATCGGACGCCTGATGACCCAGCCGAAAGTGATCGTCACCAAGTCCACCGTGCCTGTCGGTACTGCTGACAGGATACGGAATACCGTGCAGGCAGAATTGGACAAGCGTAAATCAGAGCTGCGCTTTGACGTGGCGTCAAACCCGGAGTTCCTGAAGGAGGGCTCTGCCGTCAACGACTTCCTGAAGCCAGACCGTTTCATTGTGGGTACCGATTCGAGCGGCGTACGCGAGCTGATGCAGGAACTCTACGAGCCCTTCAACTGGAAGTCCGACCGCATGATCTTCATGGATATTCGCGCGGCAGAACTAACCAAGTACGCCGCCAATGCCATGCTGGCCACCAAGATCAGTTTCATGAATGAGATTGCCAATCTGGCCGAACTGCTGGGAACTGACATCGAGCAGGTGCGCCATGGCATCGGCTCCGATTCCCGCATCGGCTACCAGTTCATTTACCCCGGCATTGGCTACGGCGGTTCCTGCTTCCCCAAAGACGTGCGCGCGCTGGCGCAAACAGCCTCGCAACTGGGAAAGCAGATGCGCATTCTCAACGCAGTGGAGGCTGTGAATACTTCACAGAAGTCGCGCCTGGTGGAATTGATTGTTCGGCACTACACCGCCCTGCTCCACTTCGCAGGAGCCAGCCCTGCTGGCGATCAAATGAATGCCCAGGACAAGCCAGAATCGCCTGCAGGGCAGGCTCCTACAAGTCAGGCTCCTACAGGGGGAGGCTCACCTCTCAAGGGCAAAACGTTTGCCCTGTGGGGCCTGTCGTTCAAGCCGAAAACCGACGATATGCGCGAGGCACCCAGTCGGGTGGTCATGGAAGCCCTCTGGGATGCGGGGGCTATCATCCAGGCCTATGATCCGGAGGCCATGGATGAGGTGGAGCGCATCTACGGCCACCGCGACGATCTGCGCCTGGTGGGGACACGGGATGCCGCTCTGCTGGGTGCGGATGCCCTGATCATCTGCACGGAATGGCAGCACTTCCGAGCCGCGGACTTCGACAATCTGGTACAGCAGTTGGCGGACAAGGTGATCTTTGACGGGCGAAACCTGTACGAGCCATCGCGAGTAAAGGCCAAAGGACTGACCTATTATGGGATCGGTCGCGGGGAATCGGTGCGGCAAGTGGGATAATCGCCTGCGGGCAGGCTCCTACATGTCTTTTACCCTCGAATTTACAATCCCCGCGCTATGCATTACCTTGCTGGCAGTTTTCACAGCCTGTCCAAGAGGTTCTCCATGACGATCAAACCCAGCGCCGGCGCGCGTTTTCATCAGGCGCTTCAGGCCAATTCTCCTCTGCAGATTGTCGGTGCCGTCAATGCCTATTCCGCCATGCTGGCGCAGCAGGCGGGGCACCAGGCGCTGTATCTGTCGGGTGCCGGGGTGGCCAATGCCTCCTATGGGCTGCCGGACCTTGGCATGACCAGCCTGAACGACGTGATCACCGACGTGGACCGCATCACCAGTGCCAGTGACCTGCCCCTGCTGGTGGACATCGACACCGGTTGGGGAGGTGCCTTCAACATTGCCCGCACGATCAAGGCCATGGAGAAAGCCGGCGCCGCTGCGGTGCATCTTGAGGATCAGGTAGCGCAGAAACGCTGCGGACACCGCCCCAACAAGGCTATCGTCTCCAAACAGGAGATGGTGGATCGCATCAAGGCCGCAGTGGACGCCAAGGTGGATCACGATTTCGTGATTATGGCCCGCACCGACGCCATTGCCGTGGAGGGCATTGACGCCGCCATTGAACGGGCCATTGCCTGCGTGGAAGCCGGTGCCGATGCCTTGTTCCCGGAGGCGATTACCGACCTGGCGCAATACCGCCGCTTCGCCGATGCCGTACACGTGCCGATTCTGGCCAACATCACCGAGTTCGGGGCCACGCCTCTCTATAACAAGGCTGACCTGGCCGCTGCCGGAGTCGCCATGGTGCTGTACCCACTCAGCGCCTTCCGTGCGATGAGCAAGGCAGCAAGCACGGTATACGAGAGCATTCTACGCGAAGGCGACCAGGGTTCTGTGGTGAAACTGATGCAGACGCGTGCCGAGCTGTATGAGGTGTTGGGTTATCACGCCTATGAAGAGAAGTTGGATCAGCTTTTCAGCAGCAACCGAACAGAAAATTGATCGCCTGCAGGGCAGGCTCCTACGGAATGTGAATTCGATTCATCTATTGCAGGAGCCAGCCCTGCTGGCGATTCCGGCACTTCGAAAAATCTTCTGAAAGAACAGGACACGACTATGGCAACTGGCAAAACTCTTACCGGCGCTGGCCTGCGCGGACAGGTGGCAGGCGAAACCGCCCTGTGCACCGTGGGCAAAACCGGCTCTGGCCTGACCTATCGCGGCTACGACATCAGCGTCCTGGCAGAGAGGGCCCGCTTTGAGGAAGTCGCCTTTCTGCTGCTGCGGGGACATCTGCCAAACCGAAGCGAATTAAATGAATATATAAATAAAATCATATCGCTAAGAGCGTTACCTAATGCACTAAAGGAGGTTTTGGAGCGCATCCCCGCAACCGCCCACCCCATGGACGTGATGCGCACCGGCTGCTCCATGCTGGGTAATCTGGAGACCGAAGAGAACTTCAGCCAGCAGGACGACGCAATTGATCGCCTCGTCGCCACCCTGCCCGCCATCATCTGCTACTGGTACCGCTTTTCCCACGATGGCGTGCGCATCGACACGGCTCTGGACGACGATTCCATCGGCGCCCACTTCCTGCACATGCTCGGTGGAGACGTTCCCAGTGAACTATTCGCCCGCGTCATGAACGTGTCGCTGATTCTGTACGCGGAGCACGAATTCAACGCCTCTACTTTTACTGCACGGGTCTGCGCATCTACCCTTTCCGACATGCACTCCTGCATTACGGCGGCGATCGGCTCCCTGCGAGGCCCTCTGCACGGTGGCGCCAATGAGGCTGCCATGGACATGATCGAGCGCTGGCAGAACCCCGACGAAGCAGAGCGGGAGATCATGGGTATGCTGGCTCGCAAGGAGAAAATCATGGGTTTTGGCCATGCCATCTACTCCGAGTCCGACCCCCGCAACGTGATCATCAAGAAGTGGTCCGAACGCCTGGCCGACGAGGTGGGCGACACCGTGCTCTACCCGGTATCCGTTCGCTGCGAGGAAGTCATGTGGCGAGAGAAGAAGCTGTTCTGTAATGCAGATTTCTTCCATGCCTCCGCCTATCATTTCATGGGCATTCCCACCAAGCTGTTCACGCCGATTTTCGTGATGTCCCGCGTGACCGGATGGGCCGCCCATGTGAAGGAGCAGCGCACCAACAACCGCATCATCCGCCCCAGCGCGGACTACATTGGGCCGGCCCAGGCCGAATGGGTCGACATCGACAAGCGCTAGAAAGCATCCCCCTGCAGGAGCCAGCCCTGCTGGCGACTGTGAAAAAGGTCCGGGGGCAGCTCAGCCGCCCCCGGATAGAGGCCACGGTTCCCAAGGAAGCACCCTGGGCCGCACCGTGACCCGCCAGACATCCTGTCCGACATTCACAACACATTCCCTGTGTTCATTTTCAATGTAGTCCACGTTTTCAGATGTCGCCAATAAATCAGCCAAATTCTTTTATGCCGGCAATTCGGCTACCATAGCGCCTTCCCAACGCAAGCCGCGCCACGGCAAACCAAGAGTACCCCTATGTCCGCCACTGTTGAATTCAATGAACGCCCCGCCCCGGACCAGGAACTGGTCGATATCGCCCGCTACGTAACCGATTACCAGATTCAGTCAGACGAGGCCTACGACACCGCCCGCAACTGCCTGATGGACACACTGGGTTGCGGCCTGCTGGCCCTGCGCTTTCCGGAGTGCACCAAGCTGCTGGGGCCGCTGGTGGAAGGCACCGTGGTTCCCCACGGCGCCCGCGTGCCCGGCACCCAGTTCCGTCTGGATCCGGTCAAGGCGGCCTGGGACATCGGCTGCATCATTCGCTGGCTGGACTACAACGACACCTGGCTGGCCGCAGAATGGGGTCACCCCTCCGACAATCTGGGTGGTATTCTCGCCGTGGCGGACTACCTGTCGCAGCGCAATATTGCCGCCGGCAAGGCGCCGCTGCTGATGCGGGACGTGCTGACCGCCATGATTAAGGCTCATGAGATTCAGGGTGTGCTGGCGCTGGAGAACAGTTTCAACCGCGTGGGGCTATGCCACGTGCTGCTGGTGCGGGTTGCCTCCACAGCGGTCGTCACGCAAATGCTGGGCGGCTCTCAGGCGCAGATCATCGACGCACTTTCACAGGCCTGGCTGGATGGCTCCAGTCTGCGTACCTATCGCCACTCGCCCAACGCCGGCCCGCGCAAGTCCTGGGCCGCCGGCGATGCCACTTCTCGCGCCGTGCGTCTGGCCGACCTGACGATGCGCGGGGAAATTGGCTATCCCAGCGTGTTGAGCGTGCCGAAGTGGGGCTTCTATGACGTGCACTTCAAAGGCAACAAGTTCAAGTTTTCGCGGGACTATGGCAGTTATGTCATGGAGAACATCCTGTTCAAGATCTCCTTCCCCGCCGAATTCCATTCCCAGACCGCAGCAGAAGCGGCGGTGCGGCTGCATCCGCTGGTGCGCGACCGCCTGGATCAGATCGATCGCATCGTGATCCATACCCACGAATCGGCCATTCGCATCATCAGCAAGAGCGGCCCGCTGAATAACCCGGCCGACCGCGATCACTGCCTGCAATACATGACGGCGGTTCCGCTCGCCTTCGGCAACCTGGTTGCCGAGCACTATGAAAACGACTTCCATCAGGCCAATCCGGTCATTGATCAGTTGCGTGACAAGATGGAAGTGATCGAAGAGCCCCGCTACACCCGCGAATACCTGGAGGCAGACAAACGCTCCATCGCCAATGCCCTGCAGGTGTTCTTCAAGGATGGCAGTGCAACCGAGAAAGTGGAGGTGGAATACCCCGTTGGTCACCGCCGCCGCCGCGCTGAAGGCATCCCCCTGCTGGAAGACAAGTTCCGGCACAACCTGGCGACACGCTTCCCGGCTGCCCGGGCGGCCAAAATCTTCGCCCTGTGCAAAGATCAGCAGGCCCTGGAAGCAACGCCTGTAAATGAGTTCATGGATCTGCTGGTGATTTGATCGCCAATCCTGATCGCCAGCAGGGCTGGCTCCTACGACAAACAAAGCTTCAACCCAATGTAGGAGCCTGCCCTGCAGGCGATTGGTCTATTGCTGGTTCAACTAATGCTTCGATCGCCAGCAGGGCTGGCTCCTACAATACGTTTTCTCTGAACCCCCGGTAGGAGCCTGCCCTGCAGGCGATTGACCTGTTGCTGGTTCAACTAATGCTTCGATCGCCAGCAGGGCTGGCTCCTACAATACGTTTTCTCTGAACCCCCGGTAGGAGCCTGCCCTGCAGGCGATTGACCTGTTGCTGGTTCAACTAATGCTTCGATCGCCAGCAGGGCTGGCTCCTACAGCCACTTTGCATCCCACAAGGGATATTCGCCCAGTCTTTTTACCAGCCCTGCCCGCAAAGGGTTTGCAACGACATACCGCGCCATCGCCTTCAAGTCGTCTTCTTTTCGCACTGCTCTGTCGTGAAAGCCTCTCTGCCAAATTTGCTCCGATGACAAATCGGAACGATGGATGAGTTTCGTGGCCAGGGATTTCGCCTGCTGAACAACGGCCTGCAATGATCGCTCGCCGCGCAAGTTCAACAGCCAGTGCAGATGATCCGGCATGATGACGTAGCACAGGGTTTCTGCATCGGGCGAGAGCGACCTTAATGCGTGTACCACTTGTCGACCAGCGCGGAGATCGACGAAGTGGCGCTGTCGTTTCGCGCATACAACGGTCACCAGATAGAGTCGACCGGGTTCGCTGTAGCGCCCTTTTCTCAGGAGGTGTCCGGATGGGGGCATTTTATTTGCCTTGGTGGGGTTGTGTTCTAAGCATAGACCTTGATCGCCTGCAGGGCAGGCTCCTACAAATTTGAGGCCTTGATCGCCTGCAGGGCAGGTTCCTACAAAGGCGAATGAAAATTCCCCCTTGAAATATCTTGACCCATCCCTATCTAGTGTTTTGTGGCAAAGGCTCATGCGAGGTTTGCCACACAGGTTCGATCTTCGGATGAGCCCTTACCCTTAAACCATATTGCTTTCGAGGATATGCACAATGAGAAATTTTGATTTTGCACCGCTGTACCGTTCCACTATTGGTTTTGACCATCTGACTTCCCTGCTCGATTCTGTCGCCCAGCGCGAACAGAGCCAACCCAGCTATCCCCCCTATAACATCGAATTACTGGACAAGGATCACTACCGAATCACCATGGCGGTTGCCGGTTTCCTGGATGAAGAACTGCAGATTCAATCCGAACGCCAAACCCTGACCGTGCGCGGCCAGAAGGCGGAAGACAGCAAGGAGCGCAACTACCTGCACCAGGGTATTGCCGGCCGCAACTTTGAGCGCGTCTTCCAACTGGCCGACCACGTGAAGGTGACCGGCGCGACGCTTGAAAACGGCCTGCTCAACATCGATCTGGTGCGGGAGATTCCCGAAGCCATGAAAGCGCGTCAGATTGCCATCAATGGCAAGACACCGGAGCTGATTGAAACGCAGGCGAGCTGATGCCGGAACGGCAAATGTCCTGCAAAAGGGTGCCCCGAAAAGGCACCCTTTTTGCTATTTGGAACCTTGGCATTTTTGTGGGAGTGATCGGAAAGCGGGTATGTTTCTGAGCGAATCGCCTGCAGGGCAGGCTCCGGCAGATCATTGGTCCCGTTGATCGACAATCCTGATATCAATTTGGAGGAAACCGATCAAAACGTTCAGAATCCCTCGAATATTTCAGATTACGTCAATGCTTTTTTCACTTTGAGGAAGACGCACTCTGTATCGCACGCTACTTTATGCCCAAGCGTGGCTGACAGCCACGACAACAAAAACAATAATCTGCCGCACGGGAACAACGAGCGATCCCGTTGCGTGCACGCAGAGGGCACCTGACGATGACTGCGCATCTTTCGACTGTCGGCTTTCTTCGCAGCGCCTGCTGCATGTTCCTGATTTTTACAAGCCTTTCCTTCCCCGCCCTTGGTGAAACCTATCGCAGTGGTTTATATGTCGAGCCTGCCTATGAGGGCTGGCGCCGGAACGAGGACGGCAGCTTCAGCTTCATCTTCGGCTACCACAACGAGAACTGGGAAGAAGAACTCGACGTGCCGGTGGGCGACAACAATTATTTTGAACCGGGTGATGCCGACCGCGGCCAGCCAACCCACTTCCTGCCACGGCGCAACCGCTTCACGTTTGAGGTCGTTGTGCCATCAGATTGGGGCGATCGCGAACTGAGCTGGACCCTCACCAGCAACGGGGTCACCCGTACGGCATACGCCACCCTGGAACGTGACTACGTCATCGACAATGTGGTGATCGCTTCCGAAACCGGTTCCCTCGGTGCCGGCACCAGCAGCCCCGAATCGCGCGCCAATATTCCACCCAAACTCACAGTGATGGGAGACCGCACCGGAGATGAGATCATTCGCCGGGTACGGGCAGGCGAGCCCTTGCGAATAGAAACCAGGGTTGAAGACGATGGCTTGCCGAAGCCACGCCCCCCTTCACGCACCCGGGCAGAACTGGAAGGCCTGGAGAAAATGATGACACCACCAAGACGCACCACCGTGGGCAAGACCAATGGTCTGTTCCTGTCGTGGAATGTGTATCGTGGTGCCGGCGAGGTGCACTTCGATCCTCCCCAGATCAAACCCTGGGAAGACACCCGCGCCTCAGCAAATTCCCCTTGGGGGGCACTATGGACGCCGCCCCCTGTTCCCGAAGACGGGATGTACTACACGGATGTTGTGTTCTCGGAACCTGGAACTTACATCCTGTGGGGGCGTGCCGATGATGGTGGTCTATATCACGACGGTTATATCACCGTCATCGTCACCGAATAGGGGAAGCACCGCGTTGTATACGGCGCTGTGAGAGTGTGCCCGACACAGACTCAGGGAGTGAGTTCGGTGTCGGTTTTTTAATGATTGCATCTTTACCCGACTCGTGGCTTTATAAGCACCAATAATGATAATTATAAACTGAGGTGTATCATGCTCGGACTGAGTCTGAATACCCTGGGCGCGCTGGCTCTATCGCAACTGGCCTTTACCTGCGTCTTTTTCTTCGTCTACCACCGACAGCAAATCATTGGCCGTCTGCTTACACTCTACAGCGCCTGCTTTTCTGCCTATGTGTTGGCCCAGATGGTCGGCTCTGACAATCCGGTGCTGTACTATTTTCTGCACCGTATTGCCACCATCGCCCCAGCCGCACTCTGGCTATTGGCGCTCTATCTGTTTGTCGACAACCCCCGCGTAAGCAAACCCATCTGGGGCGTCATGGTGTTCTATGTTGTCATTCGCGGCATCGGCGCTTATTTCGGTGTAGGAGACTCTCCTGACCTGGAAATGCTCTATGTGGTCAGCTACATCATTCCACAGTTCATTATGCTGGGCTTCTGTATTCACGCCATCTACCTCGCCATGCAGAACTTGCGCAACGATCTGGTGGAATCGCGGCGCCGCGTGCGGGTTCCCTTTGTCGTCGCCATGGGGTTGATGGTGATCATGGTACTTCTGCGCGGGTTCGCAACCGCAGTGGATCACTACGCGCTCTCAGCAGTGATCCCCCAGATTCCCCTGCACTACCTGTTTTTCTACATTTTCCTGATCTTGCTGACCTTCAACATCTGCAGCAGCCGTCTTCGCGACGAGGCCCTGCAACTCATCGTTTTGCCACCGGAACAGCAGAAACGATACCTGAGTGCCGTACCTTCTGCCCTGATCAAGGTGGACAACCCAGCCCTGGTGGAAAAAATATTCAAAGTGTTGAACGAGGAGAAGCTGTATGCCAGACCCGGCCTGACAATCGGCGAGTTGGCGCAACGCCTCTCCATACAGGAATACCGGTTGCGCCGCGTCATCAACAAACAGCTCGGCTACCGCAACTTCAACCAGTTTCTGAACGAGTTTCGCATTGAGGAGGCGTGCCGACGCCTGACAACCACGGCGCACCATCGCGAGCAGATCGCCAACATCGCGTATGATGTCGGCTACTCCGCGCTGTCGTCTTTCAACAAGGCATTCAAGGATATACACAATCTAACGCCCACCCAGTACCGCAATGCCGCCCTGCAGAACAGCATCGGGTATGAACTGGGGAACCGATTGCAATAAAAGCGCAGGCGGCTCAGTCCAGCATGTGCACAAACAGGCCGCTCTTGAGCTTGGGTTCAAACCAGGTGGACTTGGGCGGCATCACCTCACCGGCATCCGCTACCGACATCAGGCTCTGGATGGAAGTTGGATAAATGGCAATCGCCAGTTGGTTCTCTCCCGAGTCCACCCGCTTTTCCAGTGCCTGCAGGCCCCGAATGCCCCCGACAAAATCGATGCGCTTGTCTCGCCGCTGGTCTTCGATGCCGAGCACAGGCAACAGCAGATTCTGCTGCAGAATTGCCACATCCAGGCTAGCCACGGGATCACTCGTATCCCACAGGCCGTCAATCACGTCGAGCACATACCACTTGCCCCCAAGATAAAGCGTGAACTGGTGTTCGTGCGCGGGCTTGACGGCGCCCGATGTACTGACACGCACATTGAAGCAGGCCTGGATTTTCTGCAGAAACTCTTCCTCGCTCAGCCCGTTAAGATCCTTGACGACCCGGTTATAGTCGAGAATCTGCATCTGATTGTCGGGGAAAATAACGGTGGAGAACCAGTTATAGGATTCGTCGCCGGTGTGCTGTGGATTGGCTTTTTTACGCAAATCCTTCACCCGCTGCGCGGCCGCGGAGCGATGGTGACCGTCGGCCACGTACAGGCAATCGACTGCATCAAATGCTCTTTGAATCTGCCCGATCATGCTCTTCTCGGATACCACCCAGAAGACATGACGGTTGCCATCGTCCGCCACAAAGTCGACCTCAGGCTTACCGGCAACCACCTGGGCAATCAGGGCATCGATCTCGGGACGCGCTCGGTAGGTCAGGAATACGGGCCCAACCTGCGCACTGAGCGTGTTGATGTGATTGACCCGATCGTCCTCCTTGTCCGGGCGCGTAAACTCGTGCTTCTTGATCAGATCCTTTTCATAGGCCTCTACCGAGGCGGCCGCAACAAGTCCTATCTGGGAGTGACTGCCCATGACCTGCTTGTACACATAGAAGCAGGCATCCGGGTCACGCCGCATGATGCCCTGCTCAATGAACTTTTTCAGATTCTCTGCACCGCGCTGATAAACCCTTGAGTCATAGGCATCAATCGCAGGATCAACATCAATCTCGGGCTTGTTGATGCGCAGAAAGCTGACCTCATTCCCCGTCGCCATCTCCAGCGCCTCCTCGCGATTGAGAACATCGTAGGGCGGTGCCGCGACACGGGCAGCGAGGTCGGGACGGGGTCGCAGAGCATTGAACGGTCGAATCAGCTTCATAGGACTTCCTTCAGAGACTATGAGGGTTTCTACAAATAGTTAAGCGCCTACTTGCGGTCGAAGACGAAAACAGCATCCCAGTCTGCCGGCAGATTCCGCCGTGGCAGATATTCCATCCGTTCCAGATAGACCGAATAGAGACTCATGGCCCTTTCGCGACTGGGCAGGGTTTCCTGCAAGGCCATGAAACGGGCTGTCGCGTCCTCCCACTGCTGTGCACGATAGGCTGCCAGCGCGTCGGCGAACGCCTGCAGTTCCTGGCGTCTGACATCCGTCAACTGCGAGGCCTCACCCATCACCTCGTAGATTCTAACAGGCTCACTCTTGCCCGCAACCTGTACCAGATCCAGTTCACGGTAAACAAAATCAGGGGCCTGGGCACGACTGGCATCACTCACGATATTGCCCGTGTTGTATTTCCGGGTCAGCCCCTCCAGGCGAGCAGCCAGATTTACTGAATCGCCAATGACGGTGTAGTTCAGACGATTCTGGGATCCGAGATTTCCGGCAACCACCAATCCTGTATGAATACCGATGCCAGCCTCCATCAGAGCCATGCCTTCTGCGCGATTGATTGCGTTGAGCTCTGCCATGCAGGCCTGAATGGCCAGCGCCGCCTTCACGGCATTTTCGGCGTCATTGCCTCGCGACAGCGGAGCTCCAAACAGTGCCATCACCGAGTCTCCGGTGTATTTGTCTACCACACCGCTGTTGTTTTCAATGATTCTCGTGATCTCACTCAGATAACGGTTAAGAACCGTTAACACTGCCTCCGGTGCCGAACTCTCGCACAGAGTGGTGAATCCTTTAATGTCGGCAAACAGCACTGTGACTACTTTCTCTTCGCCACCCAGTTCGATCTTCTTGCTCAGCAGTTCTTCTGCAATTTCATGAGACACCACCTTGCCGAGCAGGTCACGTACCTTTTCCTTCTCTGCGAGACCGGCGGCCATATTGTTGACGGAACTGGCAAGCTGGCTGAGCTCATCACGTCCCGGAACCTGCATCGCCTGCCCGTAGTCACCCGCTTCAATGCGGCGTACCCGGCTGGCCAGATCAAGTACCGGGCGCGTAAAGGAACGTGCCAGGAGCACCACGGCAATCAGGCTGACGAGAATGACCGCGATATAGAACTGCAGCAGCACACGCTGGAAGGCCTGCAGGTTCTCGATGTTTTCGTTGTAGGACTTCTGGATCACCGCCTTGATCTGCAGCGGATCGCCATCCTGCCCGTAAAGGGGGCGCAGGAGCGTCCCGTATTCGCCGTCACTCAATAAAATGCGCTGTGTCTGCAGGCGGTCAAACTGCAATTGCTCAATCAGCGCCTGCTGGTCTCCCTGGCCAAGCGTTGACGCAATCACCTGCAAGCCATTGCCAGCCGCACTCTGCTGATACTCCACAATGGACACATCCGACACAATGCTCTGCTTTACGGTATCGGTGAATTGATTGTCCAGAGGAAAACCACCGAATATCCACGCCACCGGTGTCGGCAGATACAGCGGGATCACGGTAATCTGATACGGCACCCCCTGCAGGGTGATAATGGCATCGCCAATGCCATCGTCGCTGCTGGCCGCGCGATTCATCAACTCCAGCCACTCCCCCTCCAGGCGTTCAAAGCCCTGGGTTTTGGTGTCGATGATGACTTCACCGTCCATGGCGGCAATCAGCATCATGTCTGCCGCCCCGAGTGAGCGCAGCAGGATATTGTCCGCCGCATCGATGATGGTGTAGGGATCGCCTGTGCCAAAGGCATTGCGGAAACCCCAGTCGCGCGTCATGGTACTGATGATCGTGAGCAGCGTATTCTTGTGCTCTTCCCGCGTGAAGTCGAAAACGTCCGCCCCCAGATCCAGGTAACTGTTGATCGTATCCGTGGTGTACTGATTGTTTTCGCGGTTGACGAACAGGTAGATGCCAAGCAGCACTGGCACCATCAGTGCCAGCAGAAAGACCAGCAGCCGGGTACGAAAGCTGCGGAAGGAGAACTGTGCCATCACGGCGATCCGGTCCTCATCGGTAGCGTGTGCGTGAAACGTTGGGCGCTCTGCGCAGGCGGTTGTCGCGCTCCAGAGTCAGTGCCAGACGCAGATTGGCGGGCTGGGCATCATCAAAGACCAGGGTCTGTTCCACCACTTTCCCCTCGGAGGCGGAGCGGGGATGCCAGACACGAACGGTGTATTCGCCAGCCGGCACACCGGAAAGAGTGGCACGACCGTCTTCATCGGTCTTCACCGCGAGACTTGTCTGGGCGACATAGATATAGCCCAGCATCCAGTCGTGAATATTGCAACCCAGCTCAACGACGCCGGCCTGCTCAAAAGTCTCGAAATAATCCACGTTCTGCCCCTGCCCGTAGAGAGGCAATTCAAAGACCTTGGCGGGGGAAAAGGAGTAGACGTGGTGAAGAATGTCGTCGCTGTTGGGAAAGGTGACGCGACTACCTGCACTGATCACGGTCACATTGGGCACAAATTCCTTCTCGACCTGATCGACACTCACCTCCATCGCGGCAAGATGTGCCTGCTGCAGGGCGGGCGGAAGAAGCACCTCCACCACGGCATCCGACACACCGGCACCGGTGTCGGCATCCTGCAGGGCAATGCGCAGCTCGGCTGCCTGAACGGACGCCGTCATGCTGGCAATCAGCACAAGCAGCGCCCACATGACTCCTGCCCTGTTGGGTGTCCATGCAATTCCGAGTGCCAAGCGCATTCCGGGTGTCCTCGCCACAGTTGATCGAGCAGTAAACGCCTCGTCGCCGAATACCGGCGTCCGGCGAGGATTATAACTCAAGATCGCTGCGCAAAGCCCTGCTTATATCGTGGGCGGAAAAACCCCTCGACAGGGCAAAGCGAAACAGCTTCTGGCGGGTACGGTTGTCCAGTGAGCGCATGTCCAGGCCACGGGATTTACGGGCTAGAACGTCCTTCAGGCTTTCCCGCCACTGCTCATCCCCCTCATCGACCGAGGCACCGATCAGCGCAGTTGAAATACCCTTGCCCGCGAGTTCCTGACGGATCAGCAAGGGACCAACCCCTCGATTGCGGCGATAACGGGTGTAGGCCTCCGCAAACCGCTCATCACTCAGCAGCGCATCCTGCTCAAGCTGATCGAGCACTGGTGAAATATGGGCATGCAGATCGGGAAACTTGCGGGCGAGCTTCGTATCCAGCTCGGCACGGGAATGCTCGCGACGCGCCAGCAAATCCATTGCAGCACGTCGCAAGGCAGTGAGCAGGGCCTTGTCAGATTCCTCTGTCATAGCACGCCTCTCTCACAAAACACCTCTATCACAACACACCTCTGTCACAGACACCCCGGAGGCATCCACGCAGACAGGTTCTTATTCAAACTGCTCGGCTTCATCCATCTCGCTTTCGTCGCCACTGGCCAGCATGGCGCCGCCCAGCATCTGGGCCCGAATCTTGTCCTCCAGATCCTTGGCGATTTCCGGGTTCTCTTCGAGATAGGTCGCGGCATTCTTCTTGCCCTGGCCAATCTTCTCGCCGTTGTAGGCATACCAGGCACCGGACTTGTCGAGCAGATTCAGTTTCACGCCCAGGTCGATCACCTCGCCCATGCGGTAAATACCCTGGCCGTACATGATCTGGAATTCCGTCTGACGGAAGGGTGGCGCTACCTTGTTCTTGACCACTTTGACCCGGGTTTCACTGCCGACCACCTCGTCGCCTTCCTTGATGGAGCCAATGCGGCGGATATCCAGACGTACGGAAGCATAGAACTTCAGCGCATTACCGCCGGTGGTGGTCTCGGGCGAACCGAACATCACCCCGATCTTCATGCGGATCTGGTTGATGAAAATCACCAGCGTATTGGAGTTCTTGATATTGCCCGTCATTTTCCGCAAGGCCTGGGACATCAGGCGTGCCTGCAGCCCCATGTGGCTGTCGCCCATGTCGCCCTCAATTTCAGCCTTCGGTGTCAGGGCGGCCACGGAGTCGATCACGACCACATCCACTGCACCGGAACGCACGATCATGTCGCAGATTTCCAGCGCCTGCTCCCCGGTATCGGGCTGGCTGACCAGCAGGTTCTCCACATCAACACCCAGATTGCTGGCGTAAATCGGGTCCAGTGCATGTTCGGCGTCGATAAAGGCACAGGTGCCCCCCTTGCGCTGACATTCGGCAATCACCTGCAGCGTCAGGGTCGTCTTGCCTGAAGACTCGGGACCGTAGATCTCGACGATACGCCCGCGTGGCAGACCGCCAATGCCCAGGGCGATATCCAGCCCCAGAGAACCGGTGGAGATGGCCGGAATGGCTTCCCTCCCCTTGTCACCAAGGCGCATCATGGAGCCCTTGCCGAACTGGCGTTCAATCTGGGAGAGCGCGGCACTCAGCGCTTTTTCACGGTTGCTGTCTTTCATCGCGTCGGTAGCCATAAAAGGTTCCTTTGGACTTCTCGTCTCATTCGCTGTTCCAAGTCAGGACGACTGGTTTTCATTTGCCGGTATTAAAACAAAGCTTACCTGTATATTCAACCAGTAGTGTTAAATTTTCCACCACGCTACTGCGGCTGCCCGCTACGCCCGGCAAGCTGGGCCTTGATCTGTCGCAGCATGCCCTCCAGCGCGGCGCCAACTGTCTGTTTGCGCACGGCCTGACGGTCGCCGGGAAAACGTTGTACCTGGGCAAACGATTCCACCGTTCTGCCGCCGTCAAGCGACCATGCCCAGGCAACCCACACGGTGCCGACCGGTTTCGCGGCACTGCCGCCACCGGGGCCCGCGATACCACTGGTGGCGACGGCAAACTGGGCTCCCGATGCTTTCAGGGCCCCTTCTGCCATGGCCGTCACCGTTTCCGCACTGACCGCACCGGGGGCCTCTGCTCCGGTGAAATAGCCTGCAGGCACGCCCAGCATTTTCTGCTTGGCTTCGTTGGAATAGGTGACATAGCCACTGCCAAACCACTCCGAGCTGCCGGGAACATCGGTGATACAGCGGGCCAGCCAGCCTCCGGTGCAGGACTCTGCTGTACTGATTTGCCAGTGCTGGCCAAGAAGTGCCTCGCCGATCTGTCGGCTAAGCGAGAGGAAGGTTCTATCCATGGGTCTGCCGTGCTCCTGATCCGTATCGGCTCGATCGGTATCAAAAAGCATAGCAGAGAATACGGTATTCGACGTCAGGGCAATGTCTTGCTGCCCTGAACGGGGGCGGCCCGCCCCAGCGACTTGAAGAGTCCCACCAGATCCAGCGCCAACTGCGTGTCACTCTCGGCCAGCTCACGCTGCACTCCGGCAACACGCTGATCCGCAGCCAGCACCTGACGGTAATCGAGCAGCCCGTTGCTGTAGCGGGTCTGCACCAGTTCACGCGTCTGCTGTTCATGCTGCAGCTTGTCCTGCAGGCCGGCATCGCGTTGGCGCTGCGCCGTGTAGCGGCTGAGCGCCGAATCCACCTCATGCCAGGCATTCAGCACCACGCGTTGATACTCAATTGCCGCCTCCTGCTCCTGCAGCTCACGCAGCGTGATGGTGGCCCGGCGTCTGCCTTGATCGAACAGGGGCAGGCTCAGCCGTGGACCGATAGACCACTGATGGCTCCCCCACTCCGCAAATTCACCGGATTCCAGGGACTCCAATCCCAGGCCGGCCCCCAGCATGATGCGCGGGTAGAGGTCGGCGTCCGCAATTCCCAGCCGGGCGGTAGCCTGACGCAAACGCGCTTCGCTGATACGGATATCGGGACGCAAGGCGGCGACATCCGAGGGCAGGCCGAGCGCCAGATCGGGCATCGCGCCCAGCGTCCAGTCTCCCTGCCCGGCCAGCAAGGGCTGCAGGCTTCCCGGCATGTCTCCCAGCAGATAGCTCAGGCCGTTGAGCGCCTGCGCTTCCTGTTCCGTCAGGGCGGGTTCCCGGCTCTTCAGATCGCTCAGCACAATCTGCTGGCCCAGGACCTCGGTCTCAGTGCTCAGGCCTGCTGCCGCGCGTGTCTGCAACAATGCCAGCAGCTCGTCCGCACGGGCGATGTCCTGTCGCAACAGGCGCTGCTGCGTCTGCACACCGCGCAACTGGAAATAGCCCCGCGCCACTTCGGACAACAGACCGAGCTGAACCTGGTCAAGCGCAGCCCCCGCCTCATTGAGCTGCGCATCTGCCGCTTCCAGGCTGCGCTGTACCCTGCCCCACAGATCGGGCTCCCAGGAGGCATCAAACCCGGCCTGGTAGAGGGCAAAGGGATCGCTGATGAAATCGATCAGGCTCTGGGTCTGGCTGGCGGGAGATATGGCGCTTATCAGGCGCGTGGCACTGCCGGTTTCACTCTGGCGCTGACGGCTCGCCGCCGCGTTGGCCATGAGCGTTGGCTGGTCTCCTGCGGCAATCATGCCCCGCTGTACCCGGCTCTGTGCAAAGCGCAACAGGGCTACGCGCAGATCTGCGTTGTTTTCCAGTGCGCGAGCCTGCAGTGCATTCAGCGCAGGGTCACCAAAGAGGTCAAAACCTGCAAGCATGGACACCGAGTCATTGCTGCTGCGCATCTGCTCATCCAGCAGGCTGGGGCTACCCCCGTGCCCATCGGTCCATGATTCCGGCATGGGGGTGTCCGGCGCCTGAAAGTCCGGCCCCGCACTCATGCAGGAAACAAGAGCAGTCGCCAGCATCAGCACCCCGGCTCTTGAAACAGCAAACAGCAGTCGGCTTCTCATACGAAAATCTCCCTCACACCAAACGATGACGAAACAGCCAGGCGGCCCAGGGCATGGTGATCAGCGCAATCACCGTAAGGGGCACCAGGTCATGCCAAACCGCAAAAATGCTGACGCCTTCCAGATACACCCGCTGAATGAGATCAATCGCAAAGCGCAGCGGATTGGCATAGGTCAGAATCTGAATCGGTTCCGGCATATTGCGCACGGGTGTCGCGAGGCCGGACAAGAGCATCAGGGGCATCATCAGCATGAACGCGTAGAGCATGGCCTGCTGCATGTTGGCAGACAGCGCCGAAATGACCAGCCCCACTCCCACGCTCGACACCATGAAGAACAACAGTCCCAGGTAGAGCGTGAGCAATGCTCCCGCCATGGGCACCTCGAACCAGAACCGGGTCACCAGCATCACCAGCGTGGATTGCACCAGGCCGATCATGATCGGCGGCACCGCCTTGCCGACCATGATTTCACTGGGCGACATCGGCGTTACCAGCAATTGATCGAAGGTCCCCTGCTCCCGTTCCCGGGCCACCGACAGGGCGGTCAGCATGACTGTCTGCAGAAAGGCAAGCGAGGCAATCATGCTGGGCATGATGAACCAGCGGGTTTCGAGGTTCGGGTTGTACCAGGCGCGGGTTTCGATCGTCAGTGCCGGGGCACTGCCTCCTTGAGACTGCCGCCATTGCTGATTGAAAGACGCGACGATTGCACCGACATCGGCAGCGGCAGACCCCGCGCTGTTGGAATTCCTCGCATCGAGAATCACCTGCAGGGGGGCCGCCTGTCCCGCATAGAGATTGCGTTCAAAATCAGGCCCGAACTGCAGCACCAGCAATGCTTCGCCATTATCGATCACGTCCTGAATCTGCTGCTCGTTCTCCAGTGTTGCTACCCGGTGAAACACACCGGTGCCGTCGAGCATGCTAAGCAGTTCTACGGAGGCGCCGGAGCGACTCTGGTCCAGCACCGCATAGGGCGCATTGGTCAGATCGTAGGTGGCGGCATAGCCGAACAGCAGGCTTTGCAGGAACACCGGCATAATGAGCACGATTCGGCTGGAGGGGTCCTTGAGAATGGCCAGCATCTCCTTGCGGCACAGCGTCAGAATCCGGAAAATCTTGTTCAGCATAGTGCCCCCTCAATCCAGCCGCTTGCGCGTGACCAGGCGCGCAAGCCCGATAAACAGCACGGCATAGGCCGTCAGAATGCTGCACTCCAGAATGATCTGCGGCCAGATATTCCCGGCCAGCATCAGCGTCTTGATCAGCGCCATGAAATGCGTGGCGGGAAACAGGTGCCCGATGACATTGATGACAAACGGCACGTTGCGCAGATCGAACATGAAACCGGACAGCATGAATACCGGCAACAGCGACACCAGCAGGCTGATCTGGCTGGCCATGAACTGATTGCGGGTGACCGAGGAAATCAGCAGGCCGATTCCCAGTGCCACAAACAGATACAGCACCGAGGCAAACAGCAGAAGCAGCAGAGATCCCTCCATCGGCACACCGAACAGAAAGCGGGCAGTCGTCAGACACATGGTGAGCCCGATAATGCCCACGCCAAAATAGGGAATGATCTTCGCCAGCAGAATCTCCACCGGCTTGACCGGCGACACGAACAGGGCCTCGAAGGTGCCCCGCTCCCACTCCCGCGCCATGACCAGGGCCGTCAGAAACGCCCCGGTCAGCGTCATGATCAATACGATGAGCCCCGGCACCAGATACCAGGTGCTGGTATTCGCCGCGTTGAACCACAACCGCGAGTCCACCTGTACCTGACCAATGCCGTCGCCCGAGGCACCGCCACTGCGGTCCTGCAGGCGCACCCCCTGCTGCAACAGAGCGGACGTCGCGTAGTTGAGAATAATGCTGGCACGGCTGGCCTCGGCACCGTGCACGATCACCTGCAACCGCCCCTGACCTGCCGCAAGGGCACTGGAAAAGTCGGACGGCACGCGCACCACGGCATCCACTTCGCGGGACAGCATTTTGTCGTTGGCCTCGTGCATGGAACGCACCAGTACCGGCGAGAAATAAGGGCTTAACTGCAGGGCGCTGATCGCGTCCATCGCGGCGGGAGAGGCGTCTTCCATCACGACAGCGACCGGCGCATTGCGCACATCCAGCGACAGGCCGTACCCGAAGATCAGCATCAGGATCACCGGCAACAGGAGCCCGATGGAAAGATTGCTCTTGTCGCGCAGCAACTGCCGGACTTCCTTGCGGGTCAGGGCATACAGCCTGCGCAGGAAGGCACCGACGGTACGTCGCTGAGCGACGCCATGATCCGTTTCCGTCATCGGTGCGTTAGCGGCAGCTTCAGGCATGCAGCACCTCCCCGGTTGCAATGACAGCGCCTGTGTTGGCAGTCTTGGGGTGACGCCCCTGGTTGACGATATCGATGAAGGCTCGTTCCATATTCAGGAAAGAATCCGCCCGATGCCCCGCCTGTACCCAGACCTCGCGAGGGGTGCCCAGAGCCTTCAGCTCGCCTGCATCCTGAATCACGATGCGATCGCAGTACTCGGCTTCGTCAAGAAAGTGAGTAGTAATGATAATGGTGACGCCGGTGTCGGCCAGGGCGGTAATACGACGCCAGAATTCCCGGCGCGCCAGCGGATCGGTACCACTCGTGGGCTCGTCGAGAAACAGAATATCGGGCTCGTGCAGCAGGCCGACGGCCATGGCCAGGCGCTGCTTGAACCCGCCTGGCAGATGTCCCGAGGGCGTGCGCTCCAATCCACCAAGTTCAAACTGCTCCATCACGGTGTCGATGCGGCGGCGCAAACGCTTTCCGCGCAGGCCATAGGCGCCGCCGAAGAACTCCAGGTTCTCCATGACCGACAGATTGCCATAGAGGGAAAACTTCTGTGATACATAGCCGATGCGACGCCGGGCATCCGCACGGGCGGTGCGCAAATTGACACCGGCCACCTGCAGAAAACCGCTGCTCGCCGGCAACAGACCGCAAAGCATGCGGAAGGTGGTGGTCTTGCCAGCGCCGTTGGGGCCAAGCAGGCCAAAAATCTCACCCCGCTGCACAGCAAACGAGGTGGAGTTCACGGCAACAAAATCGCCGAAACGACGCACCAGATCACGAACCTCGATCATGACCTCTCGCGTGGCATCAGCCGACGCCTGAGGCGTCGACTCTTCGGCAGACATGGCCGCGGCAGCCAGGCTGGCCTCGTGAGAGTGCCCCATGTGCTGCAGGCGCCGACGCATCAACACCATGAAGCCGTCTTCCAGACGCGGTGTCATGGCCTGCACCTCGGCATCCCCCAATAGCGACCTCAGGCGCGGGTCATGCTGGCTGTCCGGATTCGCCACGATAAAGCGCACATGCCCGCCCTGGGGCACCGCGTCCACCACCAGTTCACAGGCATCCAGAAGCCGTGCCTGCAGTGCCCGTGCCGGCTCTGCCGAATGCGTAACGGCCATGAAGCAGCGATCCCTGGCATGGGCACTCAGCGCCTCCGGTGCTCCCTCTGCCAGAATCTCCCCCTCGTGCATGACATAGACACGGGAGCAGCGCTCGGCCTCGTCCAGGTAGGCGGTGCTGATAATCACCGTCAGATGTTCGTCACGGCGCAGTTGCTCGACGATCTCCCACAGTTCCACCCGGGACAATGGGTCTACCCCCACGGTGGGCTCATCGAGCAGCAGCAATTCGGGAGAGCGCACCAGCGTGCAGGCCAGCCCCAGTTTCTGCTTCATCCCTCCCGAGAGCTTGCCCGCAGGCCGGTCGGTAAAGCGGGCCAGCCCGGTCATCTCCATGAGTCGCTGATAACGTTGCCCGCGCGCCTCGGGCGGCACGCCGTGGAGATCGGCATACAGATCCAGGTTCTCCTGCACGCTGAGATCTTCATACAGACCAAAGCGTTGTGGCATGTAGCTGATGCGGTCCTGAATCTGTTGCGGGTGGCGGGCAACATCCAGCCCCAGCACCTGCAACTCGCCCTCTTCACAGCGCAGCAGGCCGGCCATCATGCGGATCAGCGTGGTTTTCCCTGCCCCGTCGGGACCGACGAAGGCGGTAATGGAACCAGCAGGAATATCGAGATTGATGTCTTTCAGGGCATGAATCGTGCGTCCGGACTCCTTGTCCAGAAAGCGCTTATGCAGATGGCGCCCGACAACGGCGTGCGCATCGCTCATCAGCGGGCTCCGCTGTCGGCAGTATCCAGAGTGACCGTGGCAGGCATGCCCAGTCGCAGACGATTCTGCGGGTCTTCCACCCGCACACGAATCTCGTACACCAGACTGGTGCGCAGATCCTCGGTCTGCACAGCCCGGGGGGTGAATTCCGCAACGGACGAGATGTAACCGATACGACCGGACAGCGTCTCGTCAGGATGACTGTCCGTGCTGATGCTTGCCGCCTGCCCCTCCCGCACACGGCCCAGGTCCGTCTCGCTGACATAGGCCCGCACCCACTTGGGTTCCACGATCGCCAGCGTGTAGGCCGGGCGCTGCGGTGAAGCCATGTCGCCGGGTTCCAGCAGGCGTGAACGCACGACGGCATCCACGGGAGCCTTCAGCTCGGCATCGCCAAGCTGTTGCTGCAACACGGCAGCTTCCGCCTGCGCGGCCTCAAGCTGCGCCTGTGCCCGTGCAATGTCTTCCTGCGCCGGCCCCGCAATAACGAGACTTTCCGCCTGCCGCACGCGCTGCAAATTTGCGTCGGCAACGGCCATGCGGGCCTCGGCAGCTTCGACATCCGCCTGGGCAACCGCCTTGCCATCGCTATCAAGCTGAATGCCCTGCAATCGCTCCAGTTGCTGCCGGGCCTGCTTGCGTTCCGCCTCGGCCACCGCCGTCTGCGCCTTTGCCTGTGCAATCTCCTGAGGACGGCTGCCGGCACGCAGGCGGTTCAGCGCCTCCTGCTGCACCCGTACCTGTGCCTGCACCTGGGCGAGACGAAGGTTTACCAGCGCGGTATCGAGGGTGGCCAGTACCTGCCCCTGACGGACACTGTCCCCTTCCTCCACACGCATCTCGGCAACGCGCTCCACACTGTTGAAGGCCAGGGCTACCTGGCGCAAATCCACATTGCCGTACAGAACGATTCCCTGGTCGCCGCCCTGCCCTCCGGCCGTACGCCAGTACACGGTGCCACCGATCACACCGAGCAGAACGACTAGCACTAGCACTTTCCTGGTGTTCATAAAATTCGCCCGTCATGCTGATTCTGGATGAATGTCGAAATACTAGCTGCTATGATGCGCACAAATCAAATACAAATTTGAATTTAAATTAGCGCTGAACGAGGCTCTGCAATGCCGCCGCGAATCCATGACAAGAACGCTCTCCCCGAGAAGCCGCCTCGCCCCGCCGGGCGCTCGGACGGTCATGCTACACGGGCCCAGATCCTCGAAACCGCCGGACAACTGTTTGCCGACCTGGGTTTCGACGCCACCACCAGCAAGAATATATGCGAAAGCTGTGGCTGCAATACTGCGGCCGTGAACTACCATTTCGGCAGCCGGGCCGAGCTGTACACCACTGTCCTGATCGAATCCCACCGCCGCCTGATCAGCCTGGACACCATTCTCGACATCACCCACAGCAATCTCGATGCGAGGGAGAAGCTGTCGCGGATTCTGGACAATCTGCTTGAAGGAATTGACGCCAGCCAATGGCACTCCCGCCTCTTCTTCCGCGAAATCGTCACGCCGTCTCCCTTTATGGACACCCTGATTACCCAGGAAGCCATGCCCAAATTCGTGCTGATTCGCGGCCTGCTCAGCGACATCACCGGCCTTCCCGCCGACGACCCCAGGATTACCCGCTGCCTGCTGAGCACCATCGCCCCAAATCTGATGCTGCTGATCGCCAACCGCGACACGGTCAGCAAGGTCTTTGGCAACCTCTGGGCAGACAAGGCCGCGCTGAAACAGCACCTGAAGACCTTTCTGTTCGCCGGGCTGGACGCAATCAGCCTTGCGGATGCCTGAGCCGGATGTTCAAGCAAGGAGGAATGGCGTTACAATCCCGGGAAAACAAAATCTCGTCTGAGTGCGAACACCTACTGGAGCAGACTCATGCTGGCAGCCCTTCAACCCATCAGCCCGGGCGAATGGAATGATGCCTTCGCCGCCCACCTCCTGGAGCGCGCAGGCTTTGGTGGCACTCCGGAACAGATCCATGCCCTCGCCTCGCTGTCACCCGAGGCGGCCGTACGCTCCCTGGTGTATTTCAGCCCGGATGCCAACCCCCATCTGCTGCCCTTTGATCACTCCGGTATTCACGATCCCGGGCTCGAACCTTTTCCCCCGAGCCGCCCCGCCACCACGGAGATGGCAAAAGCCAACGGCGAGGCGCTGGGAATCCGGGTAAAACCGGAGGGCAACCGACGCCTGCAGCCAGTCGTGAACAAATTCTTCTACTGGCTGCGCGCCAGCGTTCTGGAAACCAATCGCGTTGGCTACTGGTGGGCAAACCGGATGCTCACAAGCAACACCCCCCTGCAGGAAAAAATGGCCCTGTTCTGGCACGGCCATTTCGCCGTCAATGAAGCCAAGGTGCGTGATTATCGCAAGCTGCTGAACGAACTCACCCTGTTTCACGACAAGGGCATGGGCAATTTTCGCGATCTGATGGTCGCCGTTGCCCAGGACCCGGCAATGCTCTCCTTCCTCGACGCCGGCGTGAACGTCAAGGGCGCCCCCAACGAGAATTTCGCCCGTGAGATTATGGAACTGTTCACCATGGGCGTCGGCCACTACAGCGAAACCGACATTCGCGAGGCCGCACGCGCCTTCACCGGGTGGAATTACGTGGACGTGGACTTTGTCGTCAATGAAGAACAGCACGACAACGAGGACAAGCAGTTTCTGGGACGCCGTGGCAATTTCGATGGCGTGGACATCATCGACATCATCATGGAGCAGCCCGTTACTGCGGAATATATCGCAGGCAAACTCTATCGCTTCTTTGTACGGGAAGACCTCACGCCAGAACTGCAGACCGAACTGGGCAATATTCTGCGGGACAAACAGTATGAAATGGCGCCTTTCCTGGAAACCGTGTTTTTGTCGCGGGATTTTTACAGCGATGCATCCCGCGGCACCCAGATCAAAAGCCCGGTGCAACTGGCGATTTCCACCTACAACAAACTGGGTCTCACCAGCGTTCCCGGCATTCCCGATTTCAATCAGTCCACCAGCGCGCTGGGGCAGTTCCTGTTCCGCCCGCCCACCGTCGCTGGCTGGGCAGGCGGGCGCAGTTGGATTACCCCCGGTCTGCTGCTTTCGCGCGGCAATTTTGCACGCGACGTGCTGTTCCCCGATTTCAACTTCGTGCCGCCGGACATTGTCAATGACAGCGAGGACATTCAGGTTGTGGCGAGACGCATTCGCGAAGGGATGGATATTACCTCTGCCACCCAACCGGTCTCGACAGAGGGCGGCATGGTTGCAGAATCGAACATGCTGGCCGACCGCGACGAAGACTTCAACACCCGCTACGGCAGTTATCGTGGCTGGCAGATGGCAGTGGAACGGGTCAAGCCGATTCCCCGACAGAGCGCCCGGCTCAACCTGAGCGCCATGGTGATGCAGGAGTCTCTGCAGAACACCGGCGAGGTCGTGGACTATTTCATTCACCGTTTCATGCCAGTGCCACCCAGTGATGCCGTGCGCCTGCGCCTGGTGGCCTTTCTCGATGAAGAGCTCGGCACCCACGAGATTGCGCGGGCACAAACCTACATGGAAGACGGGCTGCGCCTGCTCACCCATGTCATCATGAGCCAGCCCGAATACCAGTTAAGCTGATGAACAGGACATTCGCCATGACACACTCTTCCTCTTCCCGCTTCCGTCTCAATCGCCGCCAATTGCTGCAGGCTGGCCTCGGCGTTGGCGTGAGTCTCGGCACTTCCGGCCTGTGGCCTTCAGCCTTTGCCCAGAATGTGGCAAACCAGGCGCGGGCAAACGGAAAAATACTGGTCGTGCTTGAGCTCTCGGGCGGGAACGATGGTCTGAACACCGTCGTGCCCTACGCCGACGATGCCTATTACCGTCATCGCCCGAACATCGCCATTCCCGCTTCCCGGGTCCGCAAGCTGGATGATCACTTTGGCCTGAACCCGGGCATGTCCGGATTCGAGCGGCTCTACAAGGAAGGCAAGCTCGCCATCGTGCATGGCTGTGGCTACGAGAACCCCTCCTACTCCCATTTCACCTCCATGGCCTACTGGCACACCGCCATGCCCAACAGTGGAGCAGAATATGGCTGGGTCGGTCGACTGGCCGATGCAATGGCGCCCGATGCCCCGCCCAATTTTCTCGTGAACATCGCTGCCCGTCAGTCCCTGGCGGTACGCAGCGAACGACACACCCCGGTGGTGTTTGATGAACCCGAACGCTTCATGCGCGAGACTTTTTTTGAGGAAAGACAGGCCCTGGATTTTGTCGGCGAAACCGGCAAGGTGAACAACGCCTCCCGGCAATTCTTGCTGGACGTTGCCCGCAGTGCCAACGACGCCTCAGCCCTCGTGCGCGACGCGTGGGATCGCTATGACACACCGGTGGACTATGGCATCGCTCGCCTCGATCTGCCCAAGGTGTCTGCCCTGATTGATGCCAAGCTGCCGGCCAGTCTCTACTACGTATCCTATCGCAACAACGCCTTCGATACCCATGTGTTCCAGAACGACCTGCATCAGCGTCTGCTCACCTATACCTCGGATGCCGTCAGCGGCTTCATGCAGGATCTGGAGCGCATCGGTCGCGCCGATGACGTGGTGATGATGATCTTCTCGGAATTCGGCCGCCGCGTGCCGGAAAATGTGAGCCTGGGCACCGACCACGGGGCAGCCAATGCCATGTTTGTGGTCGGCAATGCTGTCAAGGGGGGGCACTATGGCGAGATACCCAGCCTGACGGCGCTGACCGAGGGCGATAATCTCGTTTACACCACCGATTTCCGCAAGGTGTACCAGACCATGCTGCAGGGCTGGCTTGGACAGCAGGATGTCCGCCCTGTCCTGAGCGGAGATTTTGGTCGCTTTGATATGTTCGTGTAAACGCCGGACTGGGCACGAACACCTCGTGCCCAGTCCGCGCTGCCTTAACCGACAATACTCTGCCAGTGCTGCAGCAGATGGGAGACCGTTCGCCAGGCGAGCGCCTGCGCCGTAAGCGTGGGATTGCGCGCGCCACTGGTTCCCATCACCGATGCCCCCAGTATGCCTAGGTTCGGCACCTCGTGTGCAAAGCCGAAACGGTCAACGACGTTGGTCGACGCCCGGTCTCCCATGCGTGTTCCACCGTAGGCATGGGTGGATGCCCCCATGGTGTTGCCCAGACCAGCCCTGATGATGTCCGTGGCGCCGGCGGCCCTGTACCACTCCTCCATTTTGTCCTGAGTGAATGCCGCGATCTTCAGTTCATTCTCGCGATATCGGGCGGTGATGCGCAGCACTGGAAGCCCCAGAGCATCCTTCACATCCGGGTCCAGGTCCAGATAATTGCCCTCATAGGGCAATGTCGTTTTCTGGATATAGGACACGTTGTAACGGTCGGCATTCTTCATGAGAAATGCCTTCCACTCTTTGCCCCATGTCGGCGCCTTGCCAAAGGTGCTCATCTTGCCCGCTGCGATCGGCTTGCGATCGGTATGGGCCCACAGATTGCCGCCCCCGATGAAGTCGAGACTGCTGTGGTCAAAATTGTCATCTGCCCATTCGTCAATCGCGACTCCCTGTGCCGGCAATCCGTACCAATTGTTCAGATTGTGCGGAAACAGCGCCAGCACCGGTGCTCCCTGATGATGACTGAAGTAGTGCTTGCCCACCTGCTCCGCATTATTGGCCAGGCCTCGCGGAAATTCGGAGGACGTGGACAACAACAGCAGACGCGAGTTCTCGTAGGTATGGCTGGCCAGCAGCACCACATCTGCCGGCTGGAAGAAGGTCTCCCCTCCCCTGGTATACGTGACCCCTGTCGCCCGGCCGTTGGCATCGTTGTCGATCCGCAGAACCCGTGCGTGCGTGGTCACCGTGAGCAATCCGGATTTCATCGCTTCTGGAATCGTCGTGACGGCAGTGGAACCCTTGGCACTGACATGGCAGCCGCCCCGGTCACAAAAGCCGTGATAGAAACAACCCGGACGCTGGCCATATACCTCGGAGTTGATGGCGGCCGGCGCCTGGAAAGGATGCCAGCCCAGCTTTCTCGCGGCATCGCTCATCATGTCCGTGAATCCGGAACTGCGCAGCCCCGGCATGGGGTACTCCCGCGAGCGCGCGCCTTCAAAGCGGTTGCCCTGCGGCAGGATCGTGCCTTTGACATTGCCGGCATATCCCGAGACGCCCACAGCGTGCTCCACGCGGTCGTAGAAGGGTTCCAGATCCGTATAGGAAAGCGGCCAGTCTTCCACGGTAGAGTCTTTAGGAAGGCGTTCGACGCCATAGCGCCGGGTGGTTTCACTGACCACCTTGAAGTCCCAGGGATTGAGCCGCCAGCTCTGTGCCCAGTAATGCAGGCTCGTGCCCCCCACTGCGTTCATCATCGGATGGCCCGACCCCTGCGTGGCAACGCTGCTGTCGTCGGGTCTGACTGTAGGAATCTCCTGCTTGGCCTTGCCGACAGACTGCGGCCAATCGCGAATATTGTTGCGCAGTTCGTCGGGAGCGAAGTCGCGCGTGCTCAGCCAGCTTCCCGCCTCCAGTCCCGTCACGCGGATTCCGGCGTTGACCAGCGGCAGCACTGCGACGCCTCCTACGGCACCCAGGCCAATCACCACAACCTGCGTTCTCGGCAGTTCAGTCGCCATGGGCAGCACCTCCGTTCGCAGCGGGCCTGCTCACCGGGTCCTTGGTATACGGCGCCATGTCGTACGCGGACTGTCTGCTTGGCGGCAGGTCTTCTCCCATCTGCACGTCTGCGGGAGAGGAGCCCATGCGCACACCGGGATAGCCCAGCAGATCCCAGCCGATGAAATCACGGTTGCCACCGTAATACGGGTCGCTGAATGCGCCTTCGATGGTGTGGGTACGCACGAGATTGAAGAAAGCCGCGCTTGAGCCCGGGAAGCCTTCCATGTCACCCGCTTCCATTGCCACCAGCACCGCATCCTGCCCGTCTTCGTCCAGCGCGGTAAAGCTCCCGCCGCCGTGACTGCCGGAATACGCTTCAACCGCCTCTATTGCACTGGCGTAGAGCTCACGCAGATTGCCTGCGGGGCCCGCCAGAATGCGGTCGATATAATGCACGACCCGTGCCTCATGCGCTCCCGGGCCGTTCTCGTCGCTGGGAAGAATTCTGGACACCAGGGCATCCAGAATTTCACTCTCGCGCGCGGTCAGCGTTTCAAACGCCTCGCGAACGGGAATGCGTTCCTGCCGGGGGCTTGCAGTCCCCTGCGCCAGAACGGTACTGGCCGCACCACCGGCACCGACACCCAGCACCGTTGCACTGACGCAACCCGCCTGCTTCAGAAGATTGCGCCGGGACAGGGAAATGCCGTCCCCCATGTTTTCAGTGACACTGCTTTTATTGTTCTGCGTCATGGATAGAATCCTGAATGTCAGCACAGACCAATCTGCCCAGGCAGCACAGCCCTCGCAGCTTTTCTGTGTTCTCAAATAAAAACGCCCGGAACTAAATCCATTAGCCCCGGGCGTGCGTGAAGCCCATCTCAGGACCCACTGACCTCCACCGTTACAAACTGGTCGTCATACAAACCACCGTCGTCCGCACGCCCCATCAGCACGTAAGTGCCCGGCTCGGAGAACATCACTTCTGTTTCGTAGATGCCGTCTTCCGGTACTGCAGGCGGCACCCAGTAGTAGCTCCAGGGCGAGTTGTTCGAGGGTCGGGTGTCTTCCCACACCTTGATCTGGTCAGGACTGAAGCGAACGTTCTTGCCGTCCACGCCTTCTGCAGAACGGTACACAATCCAGGACATGTGCAATCCGTTGACCTTGTTGACCGTCGAAATCATCGGGGCACGGGTGATGCGCTCCCATTCGGATTTGGGCGAGCGCTCCTTCGGGCCACGTCTCGTCTGCGGATAGCCATCGTCCTCGACTTTGGCCACCAGCGTGATCGACTCGCCAACCTGGGCATAGCGTGTGTTGCCCTCCAGCACATTCAGCGTGGGATGCTGGTTGAGGTGTCCGTCCTCTGACCCCGCTGCCCCGCCGAAGGCACCGGTTTCCGCCTGAATCAAATCCTTGTTCACCACAAAGTCAGGAATCAGCGTCGCATAGGCCTTGCGGGTTTCGCCGTTTGGCGAGGTCAGCGTCCACACCAGTTCCTTGTCGCCAAAATCGGCGGGCACATTGACGGTAAACACGAAGCGGTTTCTTCGCGGCTGGAAGAACGTCGGCTGGCCGCGATCCTCAACACCCGGAGAGAAGAAATTGTTTTCCCCCACCGGAATATTTGGCATCTCTTCCCAGTTTTCGTTGTGGTAACCAAAGTAAAGGTCGTAGGTGCCGTCGGGCATCTGCTCCCAGCCCTCGTAGGCCACTTCAATGTGCTTGCCATAGTTGTAGTTGTTCTGCGCATTGGCCACCAGGGCACTGAACAGCAATGCCAGCGCGCAAAGCCCTGCTGTTGCTCGACTTCTCATCATCATTTCACTTCCCAGTATCGGATTTCTGCGGGGCTCATGTTCTCTTTGTCCTCTTCCGTCAACTCCAGCGGATTGACGATCGGCATCATGCACAGGGGGCAGCCCGGCACGTTGTCGCTCTTGGTGAGATTGAGCATCTCGCGGCGATTGGCCATCTCCTCGAAGAACTGGTCGTCTGTCATCTCAAGCTGAATGCCGAGGTCGATGAACATATTCGTCACAGAGCGATTGCCTGCTCCCTGCCAGTTGCGCGGATCCGACACATTCGGGTTGCCCTGCGAGTTGTCCATAAAGGCAGTTGCATGGAGGATTGTGCCTGCCGGCAACAGCGGCTGGGCATTGTCGGCATAGGTGTAGTTGATCACCCAGTTGTGGTCATAGCCTACGCAGGACAGAGTCTCGACGTTCGCCCCCCAGATGGCCTCCAGGCACATGCGCGCCCCCGGGCTATGAAGATGGGGCTCAAACGCGGTGATCTTGGTCGGCTTCTTGAGCACAGCATAGGAATGCAGTTCCGTATCCTTGGTGTTGCCCGGAATGCTCATGTTGATGCCATCACCCAGCGAGACGCGGGAGATGTCATATTCCGGCTCGTAACCCTTGGGATGCAGGTAGAATCCGATCTCGACATACGCCGTGGTATCCACCCCATTGGAATGCAGGTGAATCGTGTTATTACTGATGGCGCGGGCATGGGCCGGCAACAGGCGTCCGGCCTTGGGATCGAAGATATCGGGCATGCGACCGAGCTCGTGAATCGGCATGTTGACCTTCTGGTCCTCGATGGGATTGCCCTCCTCATCGAAACCCTGCACTGCCCACTGCATGTGGTGAACGATGAACTGGCCACCCACACTGGTTGCGATCTTGCTGCGATCCACGTCGTTGATCTCGCGGACTTCGACGCTGCTGATATAGCGGTCTTCGTCTACCGGAATCTCGATGTCCGGAATCACGCCCCACCAGTCGGGCTGCCCCGCCTTCATGGTGATCGCCGCGCTACGCACCACGATATCCGGTGTGCCGCCACGCCAGACCGGGCCATCGGCAAACTCACGCTGGGGCGGTGCATCGGCGGGGTTGCCACGCGGGCTGCCGTTCTGCACCCACTCGGCGATCATGGCAATCTGCTCTTCTGTCAGGGAAGGGTTGCTCTTGTAATCCTGGATGCCGTTATCCCGCTCCATGTAGTAGGGAGGCATCGCACCCATCTTGTCCTTCAGCCCGGTCTTGTACATGATCAAACCGGCAAACGGTGACACTTCCTCGAAGGTGGTCAGCGGCATCGGCCCGGCACCGCCGACGCGATGGCAGTTCACGCACTTTTCCTGAATGATGGGTTGAATGTCTTTATGAAAGGTCAGATCGGTGTCCGCCATGGCGCTGCCAGAGAGCACCAGACAGGAAACCAGAAACCACAACCTCCTGATACCGTCTGTGTGCCGGTATTTTCTGCCGCTGTCAGGCCTGTCGGCCTTCACGACTACGCCAATCGTCATCTTTGCAGAATTCATAGTCCCTCCTGCATTCTTCCGGTGTTTTTATTGTGCTCGGCGAACGAACCCACAAATGCTACCAGTGGCCGAATGCCGAGACGTGCAGAATCTGAGATAACTTGTCCGGAAAACCAATTATTTCGTATCGATTTCAAAATCAGCACATCGAATACGGGCGACGTGCATGCGGACATCTTCGGGCCTTCACGAAGCAGGAGAGAAAGCGAGAATTGATTGCGGATTGCAAAACCAGGACAACATATCCGGTCATCGAAACGAAATCTCCCCGGGGCGCTTTTTATTGCAGAAATGCGCACTCAGGCAGAGGCAGACTCATGGGGTGCCGCAGCATGCCCCGGCTTGGAGCCTCTGGAAACAATGCGGTACTCCTTCGGCGTGATGCCGTGCTTGTCCTTGAACGCCTTGTGGAAAGAGGACAGCGAGGTATACCCCACGTCCATTCCGATGCTGAAAATGGAGTCGTCCGTTTTCAGCAATCGTTCCTGCGCCTCCTCAATGCGGTATTTGTTCAGGAAGTGACTGAAATTATTGTATTTCAGCACCCTGTTGATGACCGAGCGCAGGCGATACTCCTGCACTCCGAGCATGGTCGCGAGTTTGCCGATTGTCAGGCCGGCCTGATGATAGGGGGCATCCCTGCGCATCAGCTCCAGAAGCTTGTCTTTCAGGGCAACGTCTTTCGCGTCGTAGATTTCCTTGCTTTCCAGTGACCGGTTTGCCTGGGTGGAGAAACTGGCGATCGGGAACTCGGAATTGAAGGCGTTAATACGGAACAGCATCACATTGATCGCCAGGATCGAGGGGAAAATGAAAATGTCCCGGATCACTTTGACGGTAGCACCCAACTCAGACAGAGAGTCGAATCCCATCCGCACAAGCACGTTGAAGGACACATCGATGCACACCCACAGCCAGAAAGTCCCCAGGGTGGCGACAAAGGGTACCCGGAGGCTGCGCCGGGATTCGAGCAGATCCTGCCTGTACTCCAGCACCGCCAGCCCCAGCGTATGAATATAGATGCCGATATTGATGATCTGGGGAATGATGTGAAAGATGAAATAGACACCGTTGTTCTCAAGGATCGCCGGGTCTGTCTTGTAGAAGACCTGCCCTATTGCCTTTAAGAAGAAATAGGCAGCGCACAGGACCCAGGCATACAGGGGCACAGGCTTTTCATGGCGAAACAGCGCAAATGCCATCAACCAGATGACGCCTGGAATCAGGTAGCTGATTCGACCGTAGATAAAACTGGCCCAGGAACCCGCCGGGTATGGCACCAACAGCAGGTGCAGATAGGCAATCGTGCTCACGGCAAAAATCAGCAGCAGCTTGCCGATGTAGGTGTTTCTCTGGAAAAGGAGTGATGCGACGGCGAGAAAAATTGCCTGGGAGGTAGCGAACAGCAACGCTACTTGTGAAACCTGCATGGTATCTCCTTGTTATTATTGATTTTTTACTTTCACATTGGCACCCCGTCCGGCATTTTTTTCTGCGGCCCAGCCGATTGCCGAAGGCTTTCCCGCTCTTGCGTCAGGGGGATTGGAGACACATCCCCTGTCATGCGCTACACACGACCCCATAAGGCGAATGAAAAGAGTGCAAATTTCAAAAATCGTAAGAAGTATTCTGCGCCCCGCACTGTTTTTCCCACAGCTTTCGCTATAGTGCGGCGTAGGTCTTGCCATCAGGAAATCCGCTATTCACGTGTCATGAGTATAACAAGCCGCCCCTGCCCCCTCATGTCAAAAATTTGCATGTCATTGGTGATGTCACTGGCCTTGATGCTGTGCGCGTCCGCCCATGCCCAGCATTCCCACGGCAGGCGCAACACCATCGAGCTGCAATTCGACACCGTTCCCACGCACGATGAAATTCTTGCACAAGCGCCAGAAGACCTGATGCTTCGGTTCAACGAATACGTCAGGCTCGTGAAACTGACCCTGAAAGCCAATGACATTACCCCCATCGACATTGGTTTTCACTTCAGCCTCGACTACAGCAAGGTCTTCATACAGAACCTGCCTCCCCTGGAGAAAGCCGACTACTACACCGCCGAATGGGCCGCCCTGAACGCAGACAATGTGATTGTTTACGGCTATTTCTGCTTTTCCTTCGGGCCGGATGCCAGGCGGCCTACCTCCATCATCGACGCCCGTGAATACGCGCCAAACCCCTTCCAAACGCCGTAGAGAGATTGCCATGCCAATGCCCTGTACGAGACAGGGGAAATAGCCTGCGCGTGAATTCGGTCTTGAAGAGGGCCTGGTCGGGTTTCAACCCGGACACATCAAACACCCATAGAAAGGAGAAAACAACAATGAGACTTCCAGACTTTACAACCCGCCTGGGTCGCGTGGCGGCCGGTGCGCTGCTCGTCGCATCCCTGCTGGGCGGCGCCGTGCATGCGCAAGAGAACATTACGGTCGCCAGCGGCGCTTTCAAGCACAATGGCGACATTCCGCTGCGCTATTCCGCCTATGGCGACAATATGTCTCCAGACCTGAACTGGAGCGATCTGCCCGAGGGCACCCAGCAGTTGGCCCTGATTCTCGAAGATCCGATTGTGGCCATGCCACAGCCCTTCGTGCATTGGGTTGCCTACAACATCCCGGTTTCAGCCAGCGGACTTCCCGCCGGTCTCGCGACGGATGCGGTGGTAACGGGTCATGCGGAACTGGCAGGCATGATCAATGGGCTGAACGGTACCGGGCGCTCAGGCTATTTCGGTCCCCGCCCACCTGTCGATGGCAAGGTGCACAACTACCATTTCACGGTGTACGCCCTGGGAACCGCCCTGCCATTGCCGCAGGGTTTGAACAAGGCGGGCCTGCTGAAAGCCATGGAAGGACATGTGCTTGCATCAGGCACACTGACGGGGAACTACCAACGCACTGAGTAGCACCGCGTCCTCCCGATAAAACAGGAAGCATAAAAAAAGGGGCACACAAAACGTGTGCCCCTTTTTCCTGACCCCTTGAAAACTAGAACTGCATCAGCACCCGGGCGTACAGACGACGACCGCGGCCATCGAAGACGCTGGAATCATAACTGACCACAATGCTGGAATCGTAGAGGGTCGTGCCGCTCTCGCGATGCGTCAAATCCGCGTTAAAGGCATCCAGTATGCCGACCGTGAACACGGAATGCGGCAATTTGCTGTTGGCCCAGTCCATCGCGTAGCTGTACTGGAAATCCCAGCTCTGGTAGGTGTCGATCTTCTTGCTCATCAGCGAACGGACATTGCTGTTGGCAGTGGCATAGATGCTGTCATAGGACAGATCACGATAGGAACCGACCACACGGGTAATCGCTGTTGCACTGTGGCGGTCGCGGTTCCAGTTCAGGTGCAGGTTGCCACGATTGTCCGGCAACGAACGCACCAGATTGCCATCACCGGTCGTACCTGCGGCGTCGAAGACACCAGTCTCCAGCAGCCCCAGTTCCAGACCCGGCACATCGATCAGCTTGTACTGACGCACATGGGTATAGTCCAGACCCAACTGGAAGCGGCCCAGCGCGTTCTCCCAGCCGTAACCCAGCTTCAGGTCCACGCCGTCAGAGACGATGGTGCCCGCGTTGATGGTGCTCAGTACGGTAGTGCTCAGCTCTGCTGTCGTGGAGCCAAAGGTGCGCACCACGCCCGGCACAACATAGGTTCGGGGATCAACAACACAGTTCAGTCGTTCCGCAGAATCACGCCCGTACTGGGCTTCCAGCGCGGTGGGGTCGCAGGACTCGAAGGCCACGCTGGCATTCGCAGACAGCGAGCTGTTGAGAATGTAGTTCGCAGGGTCAGCCGCTGCACGCGTGAACGCTTCGAGTTCTCCCGCAATAGCCGAAATGCCCGGCTGGGGCAGCACCTTGTCCTTGAGCTCAAAGCGCCAGAAATCGGCATTCACGGACAGACCGTCGAGTGCACCGCCTTGCGGTGTCCAGATGAAGCCCGCATTGAAGGTGTTGGCGTGCTCGTTGCCCAGGCTCGGCTCCGGAACCCCGACCGTGTAGGTAAAATTCGGCAGGGCATACTCATTACTGGGCGGCAGCAGGCCTGCGCGCACTGCCTGGTTGCGCAGAGGATCACGGAAGATGTTGAACGAGGCTTCCAGACCCTCTTTCACGATGCCGATATTGGGCGCGCGGAAGGACTGCGAGAAGGAGCCGCGCAGCAGCAATTCATCTACGGGTCGCCAGCTTGCCGCCACCTTGGGCGTGACCTCGCTGCCGATATTGCCACCGTAGTCTTCCCAGCGCAGCGCAAACTGCGACTCTACGTGGTTGGCGAAGGGCAGCGACAGCTCGGTGAAGACGGCCTTGACGTTGCGGTCATGGTCGTAGTTGAAAATACACTCTGCACATTCGAAATTATTGCTGACGTAGTGGAACTGATTAGGCACACCGTTGGCGTCGTAGCCGAGAATCGCGTTCGGCAGGCCGGGGTAATTGATTGCCGGGGCCCGGGACTTGTTGTTCTGCATGCGGTACTGGGCACCCGCGGCGACCTGCGCCATGCCTCCCGGCAGTTCCAGCAGCTCTCCGGTGACCACCAGATCCACGACACCCAGCTTGTTGCGCTTGTCGGCGCGCATCACCGTCGGTGTCATCCAGTCAATCAGTTCCTGGGAATTGGCCAGGTTGGGATTGGTCACAGACGTCAGGAAGGGGTTGTAGAACTGACAGCCTCCCTGCCCCTGATTGTTACTGGTCAGCGCCAGCGAAAGGCTTTCCCGCGTGGAGAATACGAACCCGGGGAAGAACACCTGGGTCAGCGCATCGCCCAGGGCGCCATTTGACACATTCCAGAAAGTCGGCAACAGGCCACCAAGAGGCCCGGGCGCATGACGGAAATCGAAATACGGGGTGCCATTGGGTGTACAGTTCGGCCCGCCCAGACCATTGGCCGCAAGTTCTGCGCGATCACGCTGCAGGGTGCGGTAGCTTTGTTCAAAGCTCGTCCCGCTCCAGGAATAGCTCAAATCGTACGTGATACGACGATCGTCGAAGGCCAGAAACTCCCCCTTCATCCCCGCCTGCACGCCAAGCGTTTCCGTATTGGTGACGTTGCTGTTGCCGCCGGTCCGTGGGGTGTTCACACGAATCGTGCTCCAGAAAGGAGAATTCATGCCCCCGTTTGCCAGGGCATTGGGGGCGTTGGCAATCACGGTGGGGCGGGCCAGGCCTACTGCCGGGGCGTAAAAACCCAGCTCGGCTGTCTGACCAATGGCATAACCGCCCCAGGCAGGGTTTCCGGTATGGGAGCCGGGTGCCGCCAGGTAGACTGTCGGCCCACGTGAGGATACCGCGCCATTGTCGGTACGCTCGATACGCGTGTCGGACCATTGCCAGAACGAATAGAATTGCGCCTTGTCGCTGAAATGATGATCGAACGCCACGGCAAGCGAGTTACGCTCCATGCCCTGGTTGATGTAATGCCAGTCGGACACATCTTCGCGGCAATCACCGGAATGATCACCCGCCTCATCCGCGCGGTGCCCGACAAAGAAGGCCTCGCCATTGGCACCGCTCATGCTCGTACACAGCGGATCGGTATAGATGGGCAGATCAGAGCCGCCCTCCGCCACATTGCGCGCCACCACTGCAGGGTTGTAATAGGCCATGTTGAAGTTGGCGCCAAACATCGGGCTGTTGAACACTTCTTCCGCGCCATCGGGTGTCGCCCCCACAATGTCGCTGTATCGTGAGTTTTCATCGAAATAATTGGCGTATTTGACCGGCACCGGATCGCGGGTGAAACGCTCGCCGGCAATCACCAGATGAGTGCGTGATGCGTCGTCGGACCAGCCCCAGATGGCACTCGCCGTGCTGTCGAACAGATCGCCGGCGGCCTCAACATTCTGCACGTCGCCGTAGAGTTCAAAGCCCTCGAAATCGGTGCGCATGATGAAGTTCACCGCACCAGCAACGGCATCGGAGCCGTAGATGGCCGACCCCCCATCGGTCAACACCTCTACCCGGTCCAGCATGACCATGGGAATGGTGTTGATATCCACCATTTCCCCCCCACTGCGCGTGGTGGTAGCGGCGGACACCTGGCGCTTGCCATTGATCAGCGTCAGCGTGGAGTTTTCCCCCAGATTGCGCAGATTGATGTTCGCAATGCCCTCGACCTGCGTGTTTTCACCAGAGCCCTGATTCGAGACCGACCCCGAATTTGCTTCCAGGTTCTTGATGATGTCCCACACCTGGGCTGCGCCCTGGTACTCAATCGCATTGCGATCAATCACCTGCACCGGCGACGGGCCGTCGATCGGACTGCCGCGCAGATAGGAACCCGTTACCAGCACCTCTTCCACGGCCGGATCGACCGCCTCCTGCGCGTGCACCGCAACAACGGAACAACCCAGAGTGGAGGCGACCGCCTTCAACAACAGCGAGCGTTCAAGATAGGAGGCCTTACGGCGAAAAGAATGAGGCATGGAAAATTTCCTGCGAACGTGCTTGCTCGCTTATATCTCGTGAAAATCTTGTTTGAGCCTGAGAATACTGCTGCAATACAAGGACTTGGAATCGACTTTAACGAATCAGCTTGAACATGGCAAGCGTGACGAGCGCGAACTATGGCCTGTGTCTGTTGCGAAGACAACCGTCGGCTGAAACACCTCCTTTAGATGACGGGAAAGACGAACAAGCGCTCGACACCGCACGCTCGCAAGGGCATGAGATTTTGCATTGTTCTTGTGACAACAGGTTTGCTAATCTGCCCGGCTATGAACAGCAAAGCCGACTTCAGCAACCACACCCCCATGATGCAGCAGTACCTGCGCCTGAAGGCCCAGCATCCCCACGAACTGCTGTTCTATCGCATGGGCGATTTCTACGAATTGTTTTACGACGACGCCCGCAGGGCCTCCTCGATTCTCGACATCACCCTCACCGCACGCGGCAAGAGCGATGGCAAGGACATCCCCATGTGCGGCATTCCCTTTCACGCCGCCGATCGCTATCTCGCGCGTCTGGTCGAGGCCGGTGTCTCTGTTGCCGTGTGCGAACAGATTGGCGACCCCGCCACCAGCAAAGGCCCCGTCGAACGTCAGGTTGTGCGCATCATCACCCCCGGCACGCTCAGTGACGAAGCCCTGCTCAGCGACCGCCGAGACAGCGTGCTGATGGCCGTAACCGGCAGCGACAGCAAACACGGCGACAACGCCCGCTTCGGCCTGGCCTGGCTGGACATCAGTGGCGGTCGCTTCACGCTGAGCGAAGTGGAATCTGCCGAAGGTTTGCTCGCGGAGATCGAACGTGTGAAGCCCGCCGAACTGCTGTGGAACGAAGAGATCGATGCTCTGACGCGCTTCGAGGCGCGCCAGGGAGCACGCCGCCGCCCGGTATGGGAGTTCGACCGGGAAAGCGCCTATCGCGCCCTGACCCAGCATTTTGCGACACGCGACCTGAAGGGCTTTGGCTGTGAAGACCTGCACCATTCCATCGAGGCCGCCGGCTGCCTGCTGGCCTATGCCCGTGAAACCCAACGGTCGCAGTTACCCCACGTGCAGACACTGCAACTGGAACAGCCCGGCGATGCCCTGATTCTGGACGCGGCGAGCCGCCGCAACCTGGAGCTTGACCGCAACCTCTCCGGGGGCACCGACAATACGCTTATGTCCGTGCTGGACAATACCGCAACCGCCATGGGGGGACGCCTGCTGAGCCGCTGGCTGCACCGCCCGCTGCGGGACATTGCTACCCTGCAGCAGCGACAGCAGGTGGTGGCCACCCTGATCGAAGAGTACCGCTTCGAGCGGCTGCACCCGCTGTTGCACGAAATCGGCGACATCGAACGCATCCTGGCCCGCGTGGGCCTGCGCTCCGCCCGCCCGCGGGATCTGGCCCGCCTGCGCGATGCCCTGCTGACACTCCCCCGCCTGCAGGGAGAACTGAGCCGCATTGTGCAGAGCACTGGCACGCCCCGTTTACAGGCACTGCAGGCTGAAATCGCTGACTTCCCCCACCTGGCCGAGCTGCTGCAACGGGCAATCATCGAGAATCCGCCCGTGGTGATTCGTGAAGGCGGCGTCATCGCGGAAGCTTACGACGCCGAACTGGACGAGCTGCGCAATCTCAGCAGCAATGCCGGGCAATACCTGGTGGACCTGGAGGTAAAGGAGAAGGCCCGCACCGGGCTGAGCACCCTGAAGGTCGGCTACAACCGCGTGCATGGCTATTACATCGAGGTCAGCAAGATTCAGGCGGGCGACATGCCTGCGGACTATATCCGCCGCCAGACCCTGAAGAACGCCGAGCGCTTCATCACCCCGGAACTGAAAGAGTTCGAGGACAAGGTGCTCAGCGCCAACAGCAAGGCCCTGAGCCGGGAAAAGGCGCTGTATGACGCACTGCTGGAGACACTTGCCGAAGACCTCGCCCCGCTGCTGGGCAGCGCTGCGGCCCTGGCAGAGCTGGACCTGCTGAACAATTTTGCCGAACGGGCGCGCACCCTGGACTTCTGCCAGCCCGAGCTCAGCGAGGCCCCGGGTATCGAGATTGAACAGGGACGGCACCCGGTGGTGGAGCAGGTAAGCGACGGCGTATTCGTGGCCAACGACGTGCACCTGGACAGCGAACGCCAGATGCTGATCATCACCGGCCCGAACATGGGCGGTAAATCCACCTATATGCGTCAAACCGCCCTCATCGTGCTGATGGCCTTCACCGGCAGTTTCGTGCCTGCCCGCAGCGCCCGCATCGGTAGTGTGGATCGCATCTTTACCCGCATCGGCTCTTCCGACGACCTGGCCGGTGGACGCTCCACCTTCATGGTCGAGATGACCGAAACCGCCAATATCCTGCACAATGCCACCGCCCGCAGCCTGGTGCTGATGGACGAGGTTGGCCGGGGTACCAGCACCTTCGACGGCCTGTCCCTGGCCTGGGCCAGCGCCGTCTACATTGCGGAACGCCTGCATGCCTGGACCCTGTTCGCCACCCACTATTTTGAGCTGACGGCGCTGCAGGAACGTTTTCCCAACGTTGCCAACGTGCACCTGGACGCCTCTGAGCACCAGGATGGCATCGTCTTCCTGCATGCCGTCAAACCCGGCCCGGCCAACCAGAGCTATGGCCTGCAGGTGGCGCAACTGGCTGGCGTTCCCCTGCCCGTGATCAAGCAGGCACGGGAGAAGCTGCACGCGCTGGAACGCGAAAGCCTGCAACAGGCGGCAGGCAAGGCGGCGAAATCCGCAGCCCCGCTGCAGGCGGAGCTGTTTGCAGAGCCGGAGCATCCGGTGCTCACGCGACTGAAGTCCCTTGAACCCGATGATTTGAGTGCCCGAGCCGCACTGGAACTGCTCTACGAACTGAAACGGGAGCTGTGAGCGGCGAATTCACTAAGGGATATCGGAAAAAGCATTTTCCTTGTTTGGGGCAACCTCTTTATAATGTCGCACTTCAAACGAGCCCCGATTGCCCGAACCATTCGAAAGTGGAGAGATCATGACATTTGTTGTTGGCGAAAACTGCATCCTTTGCAAGCACACCGATTGCGTGGAAGTGTGCCCGGTGGACTGTTTCTACGAAGGCCCCAATTTTCTGGTCATTCACCCGGACGAGTGCATCGACTGCGCCCTGTGTGAGCCGGAGTGCCCGGTAGACGCCATCTACGCCGAAGACGAATTGCCGGAAGACCAGCAGCAGTTCCTGGCCCTGAACGCCGAACTGGCTGAGAAGTGGTCAAACATCACCGAAATGAAGCCCGCCATGGAAGAAGCCGAGAAGTGGAAAGACGTTCCCGGCAAGATCCAGTACCTGATCAAGGACGCAGGCTGAGCAAAGGCGCGCCCTGGGCTCGCCCTCTTAATTCCCGGGAGACAGTTGTGCACCACACTGTTCTCCCCGCCCCGCCGACAGCCGGGCAGCCGAAACCCACTCTCGCTGCCTTTCGCTGATTCCCGCCTCGCCAAACGGCCGATTCCCTGCCCCCGACAACACCACCTGGCTTTTCAGCCATGATCTTTCACAAAGTGTCACCACCTGGAGGGCGTTGCGCTCGAAATATGTAATACCGTAAGAGACTGAGCGGTACTAACTCAGGGGAAAGGTCACCAGGACTCTAAAGAGAAGTGCTACTGAGTATGGGGGGACGTCGTGCGTCAGGAGTGGTGAGGTTTGTGCGAATCAAGGAACCTAACCCCTTGATTCTTGGATCTTGATTTTCTTCAATCAAACTAAAAACACCGCGTAAAATAATATTACAAGCAGAATTAGCAGGAAGAATACTTGCACTCCTTTTTTGCTCTCGATGAATCCAAGAAATTTGATATCCCTACTATAGTTTTCTGCCCCGCAATATGGACACTTAACTTTATTAAAATTATTCTGCACATAACCTGGATCTATTAGATTCTTTTGAGCCCTATGAATTCGATCTAAATTAAGGGAAAGCATGTCCTGGAGTATCGGATGATACAACTCATTTCCAGTGGCATTGAATACCTTCTCACAACTACAGCATTTCATATATTTATCTGCAGCCACAACTCAGCCTCTCTATAGAATTAACCCAAGTCTTACCTACCACTGCAATTGCGGAAAAATCGAAACCAAGAGTAACTGATATCCCAGGAGTTGAAATGGCATTCCCCAATTGGGTGAAGCCAAGACTCAACCCAACCCCTGCCCCACCAAGGAACTTTCCTGGCACTGGACTAAAGGTTGCTCCTGCAGCCATAAGTGCAAATCTGCCAGCCACGTTTCTTGATTCTGGAAGATGTGAAAAATCCTCGAATTTTGAACTTATGGTGATTGCAGCTCCTTTCTCACCAAATCCAGTCCCAGCACCAAGCGCCGAGGAGCGCACAAGAAGCTTGTGTCGCAAGATGGGGGACGAGTGATCGTTGTGGATGGTAAGGCGGCTTCCAGCGCATCCAGATCAGAGCACAGGATGTCCGTGTTGCCGGTCAGATCCAGTGTTTCGAGATTGCCCAAAGACTCCAACCCTGCCACATCCATGATGTCGCTGTTTGCGCAGTTCAAAGATGTGACCTCATCGGAACTCGCCCAGACGCTCAGGACCCTGCCCCGCAGAGTCCCAAGCGCACCGGCCCACAGCCTACCAGCTCTCCGTATTGATCCCAGCCTCCGCCGCCAGTTCCCGCAATCGCGTCATGGCTTCGAGCTGAATCTGCCTGACCCGTTCGCGCGTCAGGCCAATTTCACGCCCCACCTGTTCCAGAGTGCCAGCGTCGTGCCCGTGAAATCCGAAACGACGCACAATCACTTCCGCCTGACGGGTGTTCAGCATGTGCAGCCAGCCCAGCACGGCTTCCTGAATCTGACGTTGTTCACAGGTGAAATCCGGTGAACCCTCCTCTCCGTCTGCCACCGTATCCAGAAGGGTTTGGTCCAGGCCGGGCAGCAAGGGGTTGTCCGCCGAAATCACGCGCTCGTTATACGCGAGTACTTTTTCAACGTCCTTGAGCGGTTTGTTGAGCACCCTCGCGATGGTTTCCGGAAGTACCTCCTGGTCTTCCTCCTGCAACATTTCACGCGACACCCGCATGTAGGCGTTCAGTTCCTTGACGATATGAATCGGCAGGCGGATGGTACGCGTCTGGTTCATCAAGGCCCGCTCGATGGTTTGACGAATCCACCAGGTAGCATAGGTAGAAAAGCGGAACCCCCGTTCCGGATCGAATTTCTCCACGGCACGCAACAGCCCCAGATTTCCCTCCTGCACCAGATCCAGCAAGGCCAGCCCCCGGTTCAGGTACCGGCGTGCAATTCTGACAACAAGTCGCAGATTGCTGACGATCATCCGGTGCCTGCCTACCACATCGCCTTCTCTGGCAAGGCGGCCAAAATGCACCTCCTGCGTGGCGGACAACAGGCTCGCGGCGCCAATCTCGTTCAGATAAAGCCTAGTGACATCGGGTTCATTTCTGCAGCTCGGGTTGAAGCCGCCTGCTACCTCGCGTATGTCCTTATCAAACTCCTCACCGTTTTCCTCTTTGCTGTTCCTGCTTACTGCGTTCGTGCGATCGTTCTTATTATCTTTATTGCTCATGACATTCTCCTTTGTCATTCACGGATCGTTTCACACAACACATCCTGCCCACCCTACTCATCCGGAAAATGAGTATTGCAGGCACGTCTATCACACCCCCTAATGTTGACGGGAAATTATCACGAGACAACAAGAGGCAACAACTCAATCGGGGAGAAGAGTCGAAAAAAGAGGAGAGATTGATTATTCCTTAACCGATTTGATTACTAATTGAGCAGAACCACTCATTCAGAAATCCAGGCTAGCGTGGCGGGAGATATTGCGCGGGATCGGCGGGTTTGCCGTCAACACGGACTTCAAAATGGATCAGTTCGGAGCCGCGGGTATCCACCCCCACTTCCGAAATCTTGTCGCCGGCGCGAATACGGGCGCCTTCGGTCACCAGCATGTTGCTGTTGTAGGAATAGGCGCTCAAATGGCGTGCGCTGTGCCGGATAATGATCAAGTCTCCCTGCCCCTGGATTCCCCTGCCCGCATACACTACATCGCCATCGGCCGCGGCGTAGACGGGATCGCCACGGCGACCGCCGATATCAATGCCACGACTGGTGGTGGACGCCGATGCCGAGAAGCCACGCAGCACGCGTCCGTCCAGCGGCCACTGCCAGGCAATGCCATCGATCACCCGGCTGGGAGTATTGCCTGTGCGACGCTGGGCGACGGACTGTGCCGGGCGCTCACCGACCCTCAAGGAGGCATCCCCCGCCGGTGCTGCAGGAATCGCCGGGACACTGTCCAGGGCATTGTTGTTGACCCCACCGATATTCAGATTCAGCACCTGATTGGGGTAAATGGTATAGGGGGCAGACAGATTGTTGGCCAGGGCCAATGCGCGGTAATCCAGCGAATAGCGATAGGCGATGGAGTACAGGGTATCGCCCTGGGCGACGGTATGGGTTTGCCCCGCCAGCGAAGGGGTGGGCGCGGAAGCCGCGCTGATCGGCTGCTCGGGCGCAATGCCGGAACTCACCGGGCTGCCGCTGCCGTCAATGGGGGTACGGGAAATTGCCCCTCGGCGAATACTGCCCGGCTCATTGGCCACGTTGACACTGACGCCCGGCGCAGGCTGCACACTCACGCCTGCCGCGATGGTGCGCGCCCCGCTGCTGCTGCCCGTGCTGCGGGCGGGTGCGGAGACCGGCGCAGAAGCGCCACCGCTGGTGGAATAGATGGCCGGCGCCTCACGCTCCAGCACCTGGCTCTGATCATCCAGAGGCGCCTGATAACGCCCGCCACAGGCGGCAAGCAGCAGTGCAAGGCTGATGCAGGCTGCATTGGACAGGGCATGTCGGGTACTCAATGGGCGTCTGGCATGAATCAAGGTCGTCGGTCTCGTGTCGCGTTATTGGTCTGTATGACTGCGGCTGATTCTTTCAAAAATCAGCACCAATGCAAAGCCCAGAATGAACAGCAGGACCGTGGTAGGCACATCCGCTGCGCTGCCGCTGGCCGCTTCGTAGGCCCCCGGCAGAAGGTACTGCACCTCACCCGCCTGCTCCCCTGCCTGCCCCTGGGCCTGCAGCTTCCACGGCCACAGGACGACGACCGACGCCAGCAGCATGCCGGTGAGAAAGGCATAGGTCCTCTCACGATGGTGGCGAAAGGTCCAGGACAACAGATGGGAGAAACTGAGCAGCCCGGTGGCGCAGCCGGCGGCAAACACAACGATGGTGGCAATCTCCAGCCCGCGCAGCGCCGTCAGTACCTGATCGTAGACCCCCAGAAGAATAAGAATGAAGGCGCCGGATATCCCCGGCAGGATCATGGCGCAGATCGCCACGGCACCGCACAGAAACAGATAGGCGTAGCCGGCATTCCCGGACACAGGATTCACCATGGCGGTCAACAGCGTCACCCCAACCCCCAGGATGAGCAGAAGCACATGAGCAGCCTGCCAATGTGCAACCTGTCGCCGCAGAAACCAGGTGGATGCCAGCACGAGTCCGCAGAAAAACGCCATGAGTTGCGGGTAATGCGAGTCCAGCAGGTACAGCACCGTGCTGGCACTCAGATACAGGCTGCTGACAATCCCCAACAGCAGAATCAGCAGAAAACTGCCATTGATGCCCTGCCAGAAACCCACAACACCTCGCCTGCAGTAGGCAGGCAGATTGCGCGGATCAAGATTGCGCAGCGAATGCACAAGTTCCTCGTAAATCCCCGTCATCACCGCGACAGTGCCACCGGAAACCCCCGGCACCGAATCGGCCACCCCCATGGCCATGCCTTTGAGAAAGAGCACGATGCCCGGCTTTGTGCGCACAAACTCTTGCGTCATGCCTGTCCTCAATGCTGCAGGGAACCGATGAACAGCGGCACGAAACGCACCGTCTCCACCAGTTGGTTGTCAAAGGTATCGCCGTGACGGGTAATCAGGCGCAGCTCCTGGCTGTCCTCCCCGCCAACCGGAATAATGAGACGGCCACCCTCGGCAAGCTGCTGCAGCAGTTCCTGCGGAATCTGCTGCGGTGCGGCGGCGGCAATAATGGCGTCGAAGGGGCCTTTCTCCTTCCAGCCAAGACTGCCGTCGTCGTGCTTGCACTGCACGTTGTGCAGGCCAACGAGGCGCAGGTTACGCCGCGCTTTCTCCATCAGCGGCCGAATGCGTTCCACGGAATAGACCTTCTGTGCAAAGGGGGCAATGATGGCCGCCTGGTAGCCACAGCCGGTGCCAACTTCCAGCACCTTGCCCAGCTTGCCGTTCTCCAGATTGGGGTGGCCTTCCAGCACACGCTCGGTCATGCGGGCCACGATATAGGGTTGCGAGATGGTCTGGTTGTAACCAATGGGCAGTGCCACGTCTTCATAGGCACGGTGCGCCAATGCCTCGTCCAGGAAAATATGCCGCGGGGTGCTGCGAATGGCATCCAGTACCCCCCAATGCTTGATGCCCTGTTCCAGCAGGCGTCCCACCAGGCGCTCGCGCGTGCGCTGGGATGTCATGCCGATACCCGCCAAATTCACCGTGCTGTTCACTGACCCGCTCACCCTGCTTCCTCGCCACTTGCCTCTTTCAGACAACAGATTTCCCGCAGCACCGTGGTGGCATAGCTCCCCGGTGGCAGGCCAAAATTCAGCTCCAGCGACTCGTCGTCGCCGAAGGTCCACTGCAGCGCCTGAACCAACAAACGCAGGCTGCGTCGTTCCTGTTTCAGGCCTACGTTCTCCAGCCCTGCACACAAATCTGCGTGGGCACTCGCCACGTCTCTTTCCAGGGCAGCCGCAGCGGCATGACTGCGCAGCTCTCCCAGCCCCCACAAAGCGCCCGTGGGATGGATATCGTGCTGTGCCAGACGCCCGGCCAGCACGGTGTCCCATGTGTCGGGAACAAACACGCTGCCTGTTCCCTCAAGGTTCATGACGTCGCCCTCCAGGTAGCGGTTCCAGCACCCTTCCTGTACCCGACGACTCAGAATCTCATTGAACAGCAGCGAGCGCGCGGCGGAAATCAGCAGCCCGCGCCGGTAGCCCCTGCGCAGATACAGCTCGCCGGAAAAAAGGCGTCGCGCTTCCTGCACGTTGCGGTTCTCTCGCCCAAAACGCTGCTCGCCAAAATAATTCGGCACCCCGTGGTCGCGCACGGAGCACAAACGCTGCTCCAGGTCTTCACGGTTCACACCCGACAACTCGCGCAACACAATCCGGAAGTGGTTGCCAAGATGACTGCCGCGGCGAAGCTTGCGACTGTTTCTCGTTACCGCCAGGATGCTGACGCCGGGCGCCGGCAACAGCGCCGTATCCAGTTCACGCCCTGGCACATAGATACTGAACCACTGTGTGCACACGCCCTGCCTGTCTTTCAGGCCGGCGTAACCAATATCCTGTTCGCGCACTCCTGCAAGCCGGGTCAGATGTCGCACGACATCCTGCGTGCTGACTCCACGTTTGCTGACCTGGATGCAGCAATGCTCACCTTCCCCGGTCAGCGCAAACCCCAGATCTTCCGTCACCTGAAAGTCTTCGGCTTGCTGCTTGAACACGGCCTCGCAAGCAGGCGTGCCGAAGGCAAAAGACAGCGCGCCCAGTGCCTCTCTGGCCTCGCTCATGCAGTGTCATCGTCCCGATAGATCAGCACGACAGCGTAGGTCTCAATGCCTTCACGCCGGCCAACAAAACCCATGCCTTCGGTGGTGGATGCCTTTACATTGACCTGCTCCGGCAGAATGCCCATGCCCTGCGCAAGGCGCTGGCACATGGCGGGGATATGCGGAGCCATCTTCGGTGCCTGGGCCAGGATGGTGATGTCCACATTGCCGATCTTCCAATTCTCCTCGTGCAGAAACGCACAGACCTGGGTCAGCAGTTTCATGCTGTCGATATTGCTGAATGCTGCATCGGTATCCGGAAAATGGCGCCCGATGTCACCACGCCCGATGGCACCCAGCAGGGCATCACACAAAGCATGCACAACGGCATCGCCGTCGGAATGCGCCAGCAGGCTGCGCTCATGGGGAATGGTCACCCCACCCAGCACCAGCGGCTTCCCGGGCAGCAGGGTATCCGCAAAACGATGGGCATCGTAGCCATGGCCCGTTCTCATTCGATTCCACATAAATCAATACCCATCCGCCGTCGTGGCGTCTTCCATCTCCTGTGCCTGTGCCCGCAGAATCACGTCTGCCATGGCGAGGTCCTCCGGGTAGGTAATCTTGATATTGTCCGCATTGCCACGTACCAGCCGTGGCGAATATCCCGCGAGCTCCATCGCACCGGCCTCATCCGTCACCAGCTCGCCACGGGCAATCGCCTGTTCGAGCACTTCCCGCAGCAGACCGTAGCGAAACGCCTGGGGGGTGCTCGCCTGCCACATGTCATCGCGCGGCAGTGTGGTCACCACGTCACGATTGGCATTGGCCAGCTTCAGCGTGCTGCTCACCGGCACACCCAACAATCCACCAACGGAGTGCGCCGCCAGTTCCTCCAGCATGGCTTCAATGTCACTGACGCGGACACAGGGACGGACGGCATCGTGCACCAGCACCCAGTCTTCGTCCTGAGCCAGTCCGGCCAGAGCATGCAAGCCATTGAGCACGGAGAGTGCACGTTCCTGCCCCCCCGTGCAGGTCATCAGGCCTTCCCGCAGTTCAGGACCATGACTTGACCAGTAACGGTCCTCGGGGTGGAGAGCGACCACGGTTGCAGACAGGGAGGACAACTGCGCGAGACGCCTGAGCGTATGCGCGATTACAGACGCACCCTGCAGTGTCAGATACTGCTTGGGCAGATCGCTGTTCATTCTCGCCCCAATGCCGGCGGCGGGGACTATTGCCCAGACTGCCATAAGACCTCTGTTACGTTCACGCGTGCAATTTCCGGTACTCAGAAAGCAGGATGCCGGCTTGCACCGGCATCCTCCACAGCTCTGCGGTTCTCTCTACTCATCAACGATGATGTAAAGCGTCTCGCCTTCCTTGACCATGTTGAACTCGCTGCGGGCACGCTCTTCGATGGCGTCCTGCCCTTCCTTGAGGTCCACGACTTCTCCCTCAAGTTCCTGGTTGCGCTCCGCAAGGGTCAGGTTTTCCTGCTTCTGTTCGTCAACCTGGGCACCAAGTTGCTGCAATTGGGCAAAGCTTCCCTCACCCACCCACAGATTGAACTGCAGGATCAGGAACAACACCACGAGTACGCTCATCAGAACTTTCATCGTGCCCCCACCCAGCCGGTGCCCCGGTACTGGTGCCCGTTCAGCCGGTGATATGGCTGAACTCCTCAATACCGCGATAAATGGCGCGGCTGCCAAGTTCTTCCTCAATGCGCAGCAAACGGTTGTACTTCGCCACGCGGTCGGAGCGGCACAGCGAACCGGTCTTGATCTGCCCTGCACCGGTCGCGACCGCCAGGTCTGCAATGGTCGTGTCTTCCGTTTCGCCGGAGCGGTGCGAGATCACTGCCGTGTAACCTGCTTCCTTCGCCATGCGAATCGCCGCAAGTGTTTCCGTCAGCGTGCCGATCTGGTTGAACTTGATCAGAATGGAGTTGGCGATGCCCTGCTCGATGCCGCGGCTCAATATGGACGTATTGGTCACAAACAGATCGTCGCCCACCAGTTGCACCCGGTTGCCGATCTTGCGCGTGAGTTTCGCCCAACCGTCCCAGTCGCTCTCGTCCATGCCGTCCTCGATGGACAGGATGTTGTAGTCGGCAGACAGCTTTGCCAGATACTCCACAAAACCAGCGGAATCGTACACAGAATTCTCGCCACGCAGCACATACTTGCCGTCCTTGTAGAACTCGGACGCAGCACAGTCCAGTGCCAGACGGATATCGCTGCCCATCTTCAGCCCGGCCTTCTCGACGGCCTGCTGAATGGCATCCAGTGCTGCCGCGTTGGACGGCAGGTTGGGAGCAAAACCGCCCTCGTCACCTACCGCTGTGCTCAGGCCCATCTTGTGCAGAACAGACTTCAGGCTGTGGAAAATCTCGGCACCGTAGCGCAGGGCTTCAGAGAAGCTGCTTGCCCCCACCGGCTGCACCATGAACTCCTGAATGTCCACGTTGTTGTCCGCGTGCTCACCGCCGTTGATGATGTTCATCATGGGCACCGGCAGGCTCATCACACCGCTGCTGCCATTGAGCTTGGCAATATGGGCGTACAGCGGCAGCTTGCTCTCGATCGCCGCTGCTTTTGCGGCTGCCAGGGACACCGCCAGAATGGCATTGGCACCCAGCTTGGACTTGTTGTCGGTACCGTCCAGTTCGATCATGGCCTTGTCGAGCCCTTCCTGATCGTTGGCGTCGGCGCCCAGGAGCCGTTCACGAATCGTGGTATTGACGTTGTTGACCGCTGTCAGCACGCCTTTGCCGAGGTAGCGCTTCGGGTCCTTGTCACGCAGCTCAAGCGCTTCGCGGGAGCCTGTAGAGGCACCGGAAGGTGCACAGGCGGTGCCGATGACGCCAGAGGCCAGCACCACGTCTGCCTCGATCGTGGGGTTGCCGCGGGAGTCCAGGACTTCCCGCGCCTTGATGTGTTTGATATCTGCCATGTTGTTTCCCTTGCTCTCCAAATCAATGAAATCAGAATCTTGTTCGCGCTCAGGCCGTGTCGATCTCGGGCAACTGTTTAATGAGATCGTCGATGGCCTTCATCTGTGCCAGAAATTCCCCGAGCTTGTCCAGCGGCAGCGCACAGGGACCATCGCACTTTGCTTTCGCCGGATCGGGGTGCGCCTCCAGAAACAGGCCCGCAATGCCCTGGCTCATGCCGGCACGGGCCAACGCAGTCACATCGGCCCGTCTGCCATCGGCGCTGGCGGCCAGCCCACCGGGTTTCTGCAGGGCATGGGTCACGTCGAAGACCAGCGGGTAACCAAACTTCTTCATGACGGAGAAGCCCAGCATGTCCACCACCAGATTGTTGTAACCAAAACTGCTGCCGCGCTCGCAGAGCATCAGGCGCTCATTGCCCGCTTCCTCAAACTTGGTGAGGATGTGCTGCATTTCCTGTGGCGCCAGGAACTGGGCTTTCTTGATATTGATCACCGCGCCTGTCTTCGCCATCGCCACCACCAGATCGGTCTGCCGCGACAGGAAGGCCGGCAGTTGAATGATATCCGCCACCTCGCTGGCAGGTTGTGCCTGCCAGGGCTCGTGCACATCCGTGATGACCGGCACGCCGAAACGGGATTTGACCGCCGCCAGAATCTGCAGCCCCTTCTCCAGCCCCGGTCCGCGGAAAGAATGCACGGACGAGCGGTTGGCCTTGTCGAAGGACGCCTTGAACACATAGGGAATGCCCAGGCGAGCGGTTACGTCCACGAACTGTTCTGCGACCTCCAGGGCCAGCGCCTCGGACTCCAGCACATTCATGCCACCCAGCAGCACGAAGGGGCGCGAATTGGAAAACGCGAGATCGCCGACGCTGATGGTTCTGTTAACGCTTTGTGTCACTCTCTGCCCTCTCAGTCCGCCAGCGCCGCTTCGTGGGCCGCCTGTTCCTGATGCGCAAGCGCGGCCTTGATGAAGCCGGTGAACAGCGGGTGTCCGTCACGGGGCGTGGAGGTAAATTCGGGATGGAACTGACAGCTCACGAACCAGGGGTGATCCGGCACCTCCACCACTTCCACCAGAGTCCCGTCCATGGAGCGGCCGGCCACTTTCAGCCCGGCATTCTGCAACAGATCAAGATAGGTGTTGTTGACTTCGTAACGGTGACGATGACGCTCCACGATCACGTCCTTGCCGTAGCAGGCGAAGGTTTTGGAGTCGGCGCTCAACTGGCACTCCTGCCCGCCCAGACGCATGGTGCCTCCCAGATCGGAGTTTTCGTCACGCACTTCACGACTGCCGTCCGCAGTCGTCCACTCGCTGATGAGGGCGATCACCGGGTCCTTGCAGTCAGCCTTGAATTCGGTACTGTGCGCTTCCGGCAGCCCGGCCACGTTGCGTGCGTATTCGATCACCGCGACCTGCATGCCGAGACAGATGCCAAGGTAGGGAATCTTGTTCTCACGTGCGTACTGCACCGTCCGGATCTTGCCCTCGACGCCGCGGATACCGAAACCCCCGGGCACCAGAATGGCGTGTACGCCTTCGAGAATGCCGGTGCCCTGCACCTTCACATCAGACGAGTCGATGTATTTGATATTGACCCGTGTACGAGTCTGAATGCCGGCGTGGGAAATGGCCTCGATCAGGGACTTGTAGGCGTCCAGCAGTTCCATGTACTTGCCGACGATCGCAATGGTCACTTCCTGATCCGGGTTCAGCTTCGCATCCACGACGCGATCCCATTCGGTGAAGTCCGCGGGCGGGCAATCGAGATTGAACTTGCGCACGATGATGTCGTCGAGACCCGTGGAACGCAGCACCGCCGGTACGCGGTAAATGGTGTCCGAATCCGGCAGTGACACCACGGCAGGCAGATCGACGTTGGTAAACAGGGCAATCTTGCGACGCGAGGATTCCGGAATCTCGTGGTCGGAGCGACAGATCAGCACATCGGGCTGAATACCGATTGAGCGCAGTTCCTTCACGGAATGCTGGGTCGGCTTGGTCTTGGTCTCACCTGCCGTCTCAATATAGGGCACCAGGGTCAGGTGCATGAACAGCGCGCGATCGGAACCCAGCTCCACCCGCATCTGACGCACCGCTTCAAGGAAAGGCTGGGACTCGATGTCCCCCACCGTGCCGCCGATTTCCACCAGCGCCACATCGGCGCCATTGGCACCGTCCACCACGCGACGCTTGATCTCGTCGGTGATATGGGGAATGACCTGAATGGTCGCCCCGAGATAATCGCCACGACGCTCCTTCTTCAGAACCTCTTCATACACACGTCCTGTGGTGAAGTTGTTCTTGCGGGTCATCGTAGTGCGGATATAGCGCTCGTAGTGACCGAGGTCGAGATCGGTTTCCGCGCCATCCTCGGTGACAAATACCTCGCCATGCTGGAATGGACTCATCGTGCCGGGATCGACATTGATGTAAGGGTCCAGCTTGAGCATGGTGACATTAAGACCGCGGGCTTCGAGAATTGCCGCAAGAGATGCAGAGGTGATGCCTTTACCGAGGGACGACACAACACCGCCGGTAATAAAGATATATCGCGTCATTAACGCCCCATCCAGAGTATTCAAAGATCAATCAGAGTGAAGTGTGTGCCAGTCCTTCCGAGGAATGTGAGATGCACTCCGAGGCGGAGCGATACACAAGAACTTACCGGGAAAACAGGCACCTACAGATGGGATTACAGACTACCAGAAGCCGGGCTTTACCACAACGCAAAATTGGCTCATCAACGGCTCACGGATATGTCCGGCGGCACCCAGACCACACGCCAGCCTGGGGCACCGGATGCTGCCTTCCAGCCCTCCACGACACCGACACCGGGAACGCAGACCAGCTCGTCTGCGCAGTAGACCAGGGGAATGCGATCACGCAGCCAGGGCTCTATGCCGGCGTCCTGCAGAATTTTCTTGAGCGACCGTGTTCGACGCCCGTGCAGACGGCAGGACTCTCCCCCCTGCCGGTAACGCAGATTCAGTTCCGCCGCATCCGGAACCACCAGCCCCTCGCCCTTCACCGCCAGCGCGTATATGAGCCCGTTGCCGGGAAGATGCAGGGACTGCTCGGGCTGCCATGCGATCGGCGTGATATCGTCGAGGGCATCGAGTTGCTTTTTCAGATACAGATGCTGCCGGAAGCGACGCACGACGACACTGGTAGTCTCGTTGCGCCAGCGGATTTCGGGATGGGAACCGGCCGCAGCGGGAATCATGTCGTCCACAATGTGCATCAGCACATTCCAGCCCGGGTCCGGCGCGCCGGTCAATGACAGCCAGTAGCGCAGGACATTGCGCTGCCGCGCGGGCCCCAGTGCCGCAAGCGCAGTGGCATCGATGACCGATTCCATCGGTGATTTCACCTGCGCGTAGTCAATCGCCGCCAGTTCGTCCAGCAGCACATCCGCCTCGGCACTGAGCTGGGCGCTGCGCTTCCAGCTCTCGCGGTAGCCAGGCCAGCGGGATTCCAGCACCGGCAGAATGCTGTGCCGGCAGAAATTGCGATCGAACATGAGACTTTCGTTGCTTTCGTCGTCCACCCACGCCAGCGCCTCGCGCTCCGCATAATCGCGCAGGACGTCGCGGGGCAGCTCCAGCAGCGGGCGCAGAACCAGGCCACGCCCCAGCGGACGCTGTTGCGGGATGGCAGACAATCCTCGTGGCCCCGCCCCACGCAGCGTGCGCAGAAGAAAGGTTTCTGCCTGGTCATCCAGATGGTGTGCCATCAGCAGGCATTCACCCTCTGCCAGTTGGCGTTCAAACACGGCGTAGCGTTTCTCTCGCGCCAGGCTTTCGAGACTTGCGCCCTCGTCAGGATCGATGCGCACCCGCTCCACATGCAAAGGCACGCCGAGATGCGCGCAGGTCTGTTCACACAGCACCTGCCACTGGTCGGCATGAACACTCAGGCCGTGATTAACGTGAATCGCGCGAAGGGAATAGACGGGGGCACCGGCACTGCGTGCCTGAGCGAGGGACAGGGCGTGATGCATGGCATGCAACAGCACCGTGGAATCAAGTCCTCCGCTGTACGCCACCGCGAACCGGCTGCCGACAGGAAAGTCATGCAGCAGGTCCAGCAATGTGTCAGCGGAAAAAACCATATCAGTGGGAAATACCGTACCCCATCAAACGCTTGTAGCGGCGCTCCAGCAACTGGTCGGTGTCCATGCCACTGAGACGATCGACCTGCTCGATCAGCGCCGTCTTGATGCTGGCAGACATGGCTGCGACATCACGATGGGCTCCGCCAAGCGGTTCTTCAATGGTGCTGTCCACAATGCCCAGCTCTTCCAGCCTGCGCGAGGTCACGCCCATGGCCTCCGCTGCGGCAGAGGCGTATTCGGCGGATTTCCACAGAATGGTGGCACAGCCCTCGGGGGTGATCACGGTGTAGGTGGAGTAGGCAAGCATGTTCAGATGGTCTGCAATGCCGATGGCGATGGCGCCACCGGAGTTGGCTTCACCGGTCACTGTGGCAATCAGCGGCGTCCGCACCATGGACATCATGGCCATGTTCTCGGCGATCGCCTCGTTGATACCACGCTCCTCGGAGTCAATGCCCGGGTACGCGCCCGGGGTATCGATAAAGCTGAGCACCGGCAGTTTGAAGCGTTCAGCCAGGGCGATCAGGCGACGCGCCTTGCGGTAGCCTTCCGGTCGCGGCATGCCGAAATTGTGGCGTACCTTCTCCTTGGTGCCACGGCCCTTCTGGTGGCCGATAACCATGACAGGACGCCCATCCAGGCGCGCAACGCCGCCGATCAGGGCGAGATCGTCTGCGAACAGGCGGTCACCGTGCAGCTCGTCAAAATCGGTAAAGATATGGGAAATATAGTCCAGCGTGTAGGGGCGCAGGGGGTGACGCGCCACCTGGGAGATCTGCCAGGGGCTGAGGGAGGAGTAGATTTTCTCCGTCAGCTTGCGGTTTTTCTCCTGCAGCTTCTGAATCTCGTCAGTGATATTGAGCTTGTTGTCCGTGCCCACCAGGCGCAGCTCATTGATCTTCACTTCCAGATCGGCGATGGGTTGTTCAAAGTCGAGGTAATTCGGATTCATAGATTCATCATATCCCGCTAATGTCGATGCTCCGCGCATGATAGCAAAAGGCGGCCTTGCAACGCGACTGGCGCAGAAAGCCGGCCCTGCGGAGGATCAGTGTTGATAACTCAGTTTCACCCTGCCGCGGCCAAACTCCTCCTGCAGGCGGTGCAAAAGCTCCTGCGAGGGCAGTACACGCCACTCCTCCCCCAGTTCCAGGCATCCGCGGCTATCCCGGCGCTCGTAGTGAATGCGCACGGGGCAGGCACCTGCCGGGCGGGCGAGTGACGATGGCGGGCGCCCCTTGCCGTTTTCTTCTCCAGCCGGTGTTCTCATCTGTTCGCGGGCAAACCCGCCTCCCCCCGTATTGGCACCTCCTGTCGCCCCCGTTGTCGGTGCGGCAGCGGTGCACCGATGCGCTTCCAGAATGCGGGTGAGCACGACAGGGAAGTCCGGCAGCAGTGTTTCCTGGTGCAGATGCAGCTCCAGAGATGCCGCGAACAGGGCGCGGGCCTGATCGAGACCAACGATATGCCGGGCCCGTCCCCGCAGGGCACCGCTGAAGTCATCCACGCTGACGGTACAGTCGATCACGAGAATGCTGTCCTTCTGCAACAGGTCGCGGAACTGCTCGTATTCCTTGCCGAACACCGATACCTCCAGGCGGGCGCTGCGATCATCCAGCACCACGAAGGCAATGGTATCGCCCCGCTTGCTCTTCATGGTGCGTGTCGATACCACCAGCCCTGCCACCAACTGGCTCTCCCGCTCGGGTTTGAGGTTGGCGAGCCGGTCGCGAGTCATACGGCTGAGTTCCGGCAGAAACTCGTCAATCGGGTGTCCGCTCAGATACAGACCCAGCGTCTCGCGCTCACTGGCCAGCCGGTACTGCTCGCTCCAGGGACGGACACGGGGCCGCGAGCCGTTCGCGGCGGGCGCCGGAGTGCTGACCGGGCTGATATCACCAAACAGGTCCTGTACCCCCAGCTCCTCGTTGCGACTGCTCTGCTCGGCCGCTTTCGTCGTCTCGGCAATGTCCGCCCACAGCGTGGCGCGGGCCTGGTCCTTGCTGCCTGACTGCAGGCTGTCCAGTGCGCCCGCCTTGATCAGGGCCTCCAGGGCGCGCTTGTTCACCGTGCGCGCATCCACGCGCTGGCAGAAATCCAGGAAGGAGCGGAACGGCCCGCCTGACTTGCGCGCCGCAATGATGCTGGCAACCGGGCCTTCTCCAAGGCCCTTGATCGCGCCCAGACCGTAGACGATTTCGCGCCGCGGGTTCACGGTGAAATTGAACTCGCCAATGTTCACGTCCGGCACCACCAGCGGCAGTTTCATCTGGCGGCACTCCTCGATCAGGGTCACCACCTTGTCGGTGTTCTGCATGTCCGCCGAGAGCACCGCTGCCATGAAGTAGGCCGGGTAATGCTCCTTGAGCCATGCCGTCTGATAGGACACCAGCGCATAGGCAGCGGAGTGGGACTTGTTGAAACCGTAACCGGCGAACTTTTCCATCAGGTCGAAAATGGAACCGGCCAGCGCGGGATCGATATCGCGCTTCTCGGCACCTTCCATGAACAGGCCCCGCTGTTTGGCCATTTCTTCCGGTTTCTTCTTGCCCATGGCGCGACGCAGCATGTCTGCGCCACCGAGGCTGTAGTTCGCCAGCACCTGGGCAATCTGCATCACCTGTTCCTGATACAGAATGACCCCGTAGGTATTGGACAGCACGGGCTCCAGATCCGGGTGAGGATAGTCCACGTCCGCACGCCCATGCTTGCGGTTGATGAAGTCGTCCACCATGCCCGACTGCAGGGGGCCGGGACGGAACAGCGCCACAAGAGCGATGATGTCTTCAAAGCGGCTCGGCAGCAGACGCTTGATGAGATCCTTCATGCCACGGGATTCAAGCTGGAAGACCGCCGTGGTCTCGCCTCGCTGCAGCAGCTCGTACACCTTGACGTCATCCAGCGGAATCGTGGTGATATCGAGTTTGCTGCTTCCCTCCTCAAACTCCTGGGCATTGATCATCTTTACTGCCCAGTCAATAATCGTCAGCGTGCGCAGGCCCAGGAAGTCGAACTTCACCAGCCCGGCCGTTTCCACATCGTTCTTGTCAAACTGGGTGACCAGCCCCTCTCCGTTCTCGTCGCAGTACAGGGGAGAGAAATCGGTCAGTTTGGTCGGGGCGATCACCACGCCCCCGGCGTGCTTGCCGACGTTGCGGGTAAGGCCTTCCAGCTTGTAGGCCATTTCCATGATTTCCTGCGCGTCTTCATCACCGTCGATGAATTCCTGCAGTTGCGGCTCCTGTTCCAGCGCCTTGTTCAGGGTCATCCCCGGTTCAAAGGGGATCAGCTTGGAGAGTTTGTCCGCCAGGGAATAGGATTTGCCCTGCACCCGCGCCACATCGCGCACCACCGCTTTCGCGGCCATGGTGCCGAAGGTAATAATCTGGGACACCGCTTCCTTGCCATACATGTCCGCCACGTGATGAATCACACGGTCGCGACCGTCCATGCAGAAGTCCACGTCGAAGTCCGGCATGGATACCCGTTCGGGGTTCAGGAAGCGCTCGAACAGCAAGTCGTATTTCAGCGGATCGAGATCGGTAATGCCCAGGGCATAGGCGACGATGGAGCCTGCTCCCGAACCACGGCCAGGCCCTACCGGAATGTCGTTATCCTTGGCCCACTGGATGAATTCCATCACGATCAGGAAGTAGCCGGGGAAACCCATCTGGTTGATGACATTGAGCTCAAAATCCAGACGTTCGTCATAGCGCTTCACCACCGCCGCGTAGTCGATCTTGGCCCGTTCCGCCTCGGGATAGAGCACCCGCAGTCGCGCATCCAGCCCCTTCCTGCTCAATTCCTGGAAGAAGGCCTCCATGGTGGTGTTTTCGGGAATGGGGTAGTTGGGCAGATAGGGTTTGCCCAGCTCCAGATCGAGGTTGCAGCAGGTGGCAATGAGCCGCGTGTTGGCGATGGCTTCTGGCAGGTCACTGAACAAGGCTTCCATTTCCGCTGCCGTGCGGAAGTACTGCTGCTCCGTGTAGTTGCGCGAACGGCGGGGGTCATCCAGGGTGCGACGCTCGTTGATACACACCCTTGCCTCGTGCGCCTCAAAGTCGTCCTGATCGATGAAGCGCACGTCATTCGTGGCCACCACGGGGCACTGCATGGCGGACGCCAGCGCAACCGCCGCATCCACATAGCGTTCCTCCCCTTCCCGGCCACAGCGATGCAACTCCAGAAAGAAACTGTCCGGAAAGCACTGCATCCAGGAGCGCAGCGCCTGTTCGGCCTTGTCGCCGTCATCGTCCAGCAGGCAGCGCCCAATCTCGCCGTCACGACCGCCGGACAGCGCAATCAAGCCTTTGGCATGCTGTGCCACCCACTCTCGCTGCACAATGACCTGCCCATGCCCCACCTTGTCGGTATAGGCGCGGGAAATGAGTTCAGTCAGGTTACGGTAGCCTTCCTTGTTGCGCACCAGCAGCGCGAGGGGGAACGGTCGCTGCGGATTGTCCTCGTTCGCCACCAGCACGTCACAGCCACAAATGGGCTTCAGGCCGGCACGCATGGCACTGCTGTAGAACTTGATCAGGCCAAACAGATTGCTGTGATCCGTGATCGCCACGGCGGGCATCCCCAATGCCGCTGCCTTGTTGACAAGCTCGTCGATACGAACCAGACCGTCGACGATCGAATATTCGGTGTGCAGACGCAGATGTACAAATTGCTCAGCCATGGTCTCTCGCTGTTTCGCGGGTTTGCACCTGAACGGCCCGCTTTACGGGGCCATAGGAGCGTCGATGAATTGCACAGGGCCCGAGCCTGCCCAGAGCCTCCAGATGCACGGCGGTGGGGTAGCCCTTGTGCTGGGCAAAGCCATAGCCGGGATATTGCGCCTCCAGCGTGTCCATTTCCCTGTCGCGGGTCACCTTTGCAAGGATGGAGGCCGCCGCAATGCAGTCCACCCGGGAATCACCCTTGACCACGGCCGTGCTCGCATAGGCCCAGCGGGGACAGTGCAGCCCGTCCACATACACGAAGCCGGGCTGCACAGACAGGGCCGTCGCTGCACGGGACATCGCCAGCAGGCTCGCCTGCAGAATGTTCAGGCTGTCAATTTCCTCGACACTGGCACGCCCCAGAGCATAGCACAGCGCCCGCTCGGCAATACTGTCGTACAGGCGCTCACGCTGTCGTTCGGAGAGCTTCTTGGAATCCCGAAGACCCGTGATCGGGCGCTCAGGATCCAGAATGACTGCAGCAGCCACGACATCCCCCGCCAACGGGCCTCGCCCGACCTCGTCAACGCCTGCCACCAGCTTATGTTCGGTCTCGGGATACGGAAAACTCAGTTGCACGGCTCAAGCGCCCTTGCCGACGGCACGCTCTGCCGCCAGCGCCAACACCGCTTCCGCCGCCTGGTCATCGGCACCACAGCGAATTTCTCGATGGATGCGACTGAACCCCTGCATCAGGGACTGCTGTGCCGAAATGTCCGTCAACAGACGACAGAGTTCCCTGTACAGATTGTCTGGGGTGACGTCGTATTGCAGAAACTCCGCCACTAGGCGCTCACCGGCCAGCAGGTTCGGCAGCGACACATAGGGCACCTTCAGCATGCGGGACGCCAGGGCATAGGTGAGAGGAGACAGGCTGTACGCGACCACCATGGGTCGCTTCAGCAGCATGGCCTCCAGCGTCGCGGTTCCCGAAGCCTGCAGCACAATGTCTGCCGCCCGCATGGCATCGTGGGACTGTCCATCGTATAGCTGAAAATCCACACCAACGCCCGCCTCCCGCAACAGGGCAGATACCTGCTCCAGGCGCTGCGCATTGGCACAGGGAATCACAAACTGCAGATCGGGGAACTTCTTGCGCAACTCCATGGCTGTACGCAGGAAGACCGGCCCGAGGCGACTGATTTCATTCCGACGGCTGCCGGGCATCAGAGCGATGCAGGGTCGGTCCTCCGCCAGCCCAAGACGGACACGGGCATTGGTTTTCTCAAGCTCCCCGCCCCCGTCGAGCGCAATGGCGTCCGCCAGCGGGTGGCCGACAAACCTCACCGGCACCTGGTGCTGTTCGTAGAACGCCGTCTCGAAGGGGAACAGGGCCAGCACCAGATCGGTCGCAGCCGCAATCTTGTGAATGCGCTTCTGCCCCCAGGCCCACACACTGGGGCTGACATAATGCACGGTGGGAATCGCGTGATCGTGCAGCACCTGCTCCACGCGCAGATTGAAGCCGGGGGAATCGATACCGACGAACACGTCGGGGGGATTGCGGATGAAACGCTGCTCCAGATCGCGCTTGATGCGCAGCAGCTCCGGCAGGCGTGCCAGGGGTTCGACAAAACCCATCACCGAGAGCCGTTCCATCTGGGCGAAACTCTCGAAACCCTGGGCGATCATCTTGGGACCGCCAATGCCTTCGAAGCGGGCATCCGGGCAACGCTTGCGAATGGCACGAATCAACCCTTCACCGAGCGTGTCGCCCGAGGCCTCTCCTGCAATCATGCCAATACGCACGTTTCGCTCCGCTTGCGTCAGCCGGTGGCCAAGGGAAACCCCGATCCACTAGCGTTGAATGCCTCGTGTCGAAGCCAGAATGGAGTCCACGAAGACCTGAACCTGCGGGCACTGTTCCGCCAGCGGACGCAGCTCCTCCAGAGCTTCCTTGAGGGTAAAACCTTTCAGATACACAATCTTGTAGGCCTTGCGAATCTGCTGCACAACGTTCTTGTCGAAGCCGCGCCGCTCCAGCCCGATCGCATTGATGCTGCGGGCTTCCGGTGGGGTGCCACTGACGATGACATAGGCCGGCACGTCGTTGCTGATATGCGTCATGCCGCCGATCATGGCGTGCGCACCGATCTTGAGGAACTGGTTGACCCCGGCATAGCCACCGAGCACCGCCCAGTCGCCGACTTCCACGTGACCGGACAGCCCGACATTATTGGCAAAAATGCCATGATCCCCCACGATGCAGTCATGGGCAACATGGACATAGGGCATCAGCAGATTGTGGTTGCCAATACGGGTGACGCCACCGCCAAAGCCTGTTCCGCGGTGCAGGGTCGCCCCCTCACGAATCACGTTGTGAGAGCCGATCTCCAGCCAGGTTTCCTCACCGTCAAACTTCTTGTCTGCCGGATCTTCACCAATGGACGCAAACTGATAAATTTTGTTGTGCTTGCCAATTCGGGTATTGGCACGAATCACCACATGGGAGCCAACCTCGGTTCCCTCGTCGATCTCGACACCGGGTCCGATAATGCTCCAGGGCCCGACACTGACGTTGTCCGCCAGTGAGGCACGAGGATCAATTATGGCTCTCGGATCAATCAATTTCATTTTTCCTTTCTGCACACATGATGATGGCGGAACCGACCAGCTCATTGCCTACCGAGGCCGTACACTGGAACTTGTAGATGCCGCGTTTGCTGGTCACGATGGTGGCCTGCAGAATCAGTTGATCACCGGGCACAACCGGGCGCTTCAGACGCACCTCGTCGGCCCCCACAAAATAATAGAGGTACCCGTCCTTCGGCTTCTTTTCCTGACTCTTGAAACCCAGTACACCCGCCGCCTGGGCAAGCGCCTCAATGATCAACACGCCCGGCATGATCGGTTGACCGGGGAAATGCCCTTCGAAGAACTGTTCGTTCACGGTGACGTTCTTGTAGGCAGTAATAGACTTCCCCAGTTCTATTTCCACCACTCTGTCCACCAGCAGAAACGGGTAACGCTGGGGCAGATATTCCTTGATTTCTTCGATGTTCATCATATTTTCCTGACTCAGGTGTCCATATTTTCGTAACAGCACTACCACGCAGAGTTTGGACTATTTTCCCGGCGTGATCTTTTCCAGTTCCCGCAATCGCTTCGCCATGTCATCGAGCTGACGAAAGCGGACAATATTGCGTTTCCATTCCTTCGACTCCAGCAGTCCGGTGCCTGAAGAATAGACGCCCGGTTCCGGTATCGACTGACTCACCAGCGACATGGCGCTGATCATCACCTTATCGGTAATCTGCAGATGCCCGATAATACCGACGCCCCCGCCGATCGTGCAATAACGACCAATCGAGGTGCTGCCGGCAATCGCGCTACAACCGCAAATAATGGTGTGCTCCCCGATCACGCAGTTGTGGGCAATCTGCACATGGTTGTCAATCTTAACTCCATGTTCAATAACCGTGTCATCCAGCGCCCCCCTGTCCACCGTGGAGCCAGCGCCGATCTCGACATCATTGCCAATCTGCACACCACCCAGTTGGGCGATCTTGATGGACTGACGCCCATCAAAGGCAAAACCGAAACCATCTGCCCCGATCACGACGGAGGAATGCAGAACAACACGATCACCAATATGCACATCGTGATACAGGCTGACATTGGCGAACAGTGTGCAATTTTCGCCGAGCGTACTGCGCGCCCCGATACTGCACCCTGCCCCCAACACCGTTCCCGCACCCAGCCTGACCCCTTCTTCCACCACCACATTGGGGCCAATTCTCACACCTTCACCCATGACAACGGAGGGGTGAACACAGGCAGAAGAATGAATTCCAGCCTCTGTCGCGGACTCCGGAGCAAACAACTGCGACGCCTTTGCGTAGGTCACATAGGGCGCCGATGAAATCAGTTGGGCACAGGGACTGGCTGTTGCCAGCGCCGGCTCCAGAATGACCGCAGAGGCCTGTGTCGAGGCTAGCTGATTGACGTATCGGGGATTGCTCAGAAAACTCAGTTTTCCGGCAGTGGCATTCTTCAGAGACGCCAGACCGTCGATACGCAGCGACGGATCGCCCCGCAATTCGACGGCCAGCAAGTCTGACAACTCACCAAGCGTGAAGATCATTGGTCTGCTCACCTGGTGAGACCCGGGCACTGTGCCGGGTTTACCGGGTCAACTCATTGAGTTTGGCAGTCACTTTGCCCGTAATGTCGTAGGTGTTGTCGAAGAAGGCAACACTGTCCGCGTTCAGGACGATGGTGTAGCCGCCTTCCTGAACCACTGCCTGAATCGCAGCGCCCAGATTCTGGCGCATGCTGTCGATGAAGGCCTGGTTGCGTTCCTGCAGGGCACCCTGGACGCGCTCGGAAATCATCTGCAGTTGCACCTGCTTTTCCTGGGCGTCGGAGTTGATCTTGCGCTTTTCGGAATCGCTCATGATGGACTCGTCGCGCTGGGCACGCTCCACCAGTTCGCGCAGTTCGCCGTTCAGGCGCTCTGCCCGTTGCTGATCGTCACGAAACTCTTCCTGAATCTGTGCCTGCTGTTCCTGGGCGGCCTGGGAGTTGAACAGTGCCTGTTCGAGATTGACCACACCAATCACCGGCTGCTGGGCAAGCGCAACACCCGATGTCAGAACCAGACCCGCCACTGCCAGTACTTTCGCTATCATTTTCACAATGCAATCTCCGCATGACTCATGAAAACGGTGCCTTGGCACCGCGTTATATTCACATTGCCCCGTCAGCCGCTTTCAACCGGCGGGTGGACATTCCGCTCATTCCCTAGAAGCCTGCCCCGATGGTGAAGTCAAAGTTCTTCTCGTCATCGTTGGCATCCTTCGTGAAGGGCTTGGCCACGTAGAAGGTCAATGGCCCGAAGGGAGACAGATACGTGACGCTCAGGCCCATGGAGTATCTGAACTCCCCGAAATCAAAATCACTGCAGTTGTTGTGCAGACTCTGCCTGGCAGTACAGTTGGTCGAGAACACGTTACCAGCGTCCACGAACAGGGAGGAGCGCACACGGCTTCTGTCTGTCACAAACGGCAGCGGGAACAGCAATTCTACACTACCGGTAGTCAAGATATTACCCCCAAAGGCGTCCAGACGCTGATTTAGGGCGATGTCATCCACCTGCAACTGTACCCGGGCATTGCCGTTGGCGTCGTAGACCTGATTGCCGTCCGCGTCTACAACTGGCGTGGTCATATACCCCAGTTTGGTGGTGTCGATCGTCGCATATCCCGCCTCATTGCGGATAATATTGCCGTTTTCATCCCGCAGCAGACCGGCGTAGCCGGTGACATAGGTTTGGGGGTCGGTACTGCGCGGACCCAGGCTGTTCTCGTCAAAGCCCCGCACGATACCTGCCGACGACAGACCACCGGCAAAGAAGTTCTGGAAGAACGGCAGACCGTCGGTACTGCCGTAACCGCCGCCGTAGCCAAGATTGGCCCGGAAGGCGAGCACAAAGCCGTTGATGATGGGCTGGTAATACTGGGCGGAATAATTCAGTTTGTAGTATTCCAGGTCGCTGCCCGGTGTTGTCACTTCAAAGGACACCTGCTGGAAGCTGCCGTCCGTCGGCAACTGTCCGCGGTTCAAGGTGCTGCGCAGCCAGTTCACGGAGAAGGTGAAGTTGTCGAACGCAGTCCCCTGGCGATCGATAAAGCCCAGGTCGGGATTCTGGTTCAGGTATTCCGTCGGCAGATCCACGATGAAACCACCGCTGGCATCCGCCACGGGACCATTGAACGGGTTCTCATTCAGTTCGTCGATGATGTAGTAGTCCACCCCTTCAGCAATCTTGGGGCTGGACTCGATTTCCTGCACGGTATAACCACCGGAACTCAGTTCGGTATGCGAGAAACCGAGATTGAAACCGATCTGCTGAATCTCGCTGATCGGGTAGGCAAAATTGAACGATCCGCCATAGGACTTTGTAGAGAAGCTGGCGATATTGAACGGCGAATCCTGCTCCTGCAGGAACACGTTGAAGCCTCGGCTTACGCCATCTGCCGTGAAATAGGGATCGAGATAACTGAAGTTCAGGCTCTTCTGGAAGGTGCTTTTGTTGATGCCGATGCCGACCGTGCGCCCCGTGCCCAGAAAGTTCTGCGCTTCCAGGGAGGAACTGATGAAGAAATTGCCCCCGCCACCGGAACCGACACTGAAAGAAATATTACTGAAGTTCTGCTCTTCGACAGTGTAGTCAACGTCGATCTGATCGCTGGTGCCAGGCACCTCGTTGGTCTCGACTTCCACCTTCGAGAAATAGCCCAATCGTTCCAGACGCACCTTGCCCAGCTCAATCTGCTGACTGGAGGCCGGGGCACTTTCGAGCTGACGCATCTCACGGCGCAGCACATCGTCTGCCGTTGCCGTATTGCCGATAAAATTCACCCGGTTCACATAGGTACGGTTACCGGCATTCACGAAGAAGGTGACGTCAACTGTCTTGCCTTCCTCATCGATCTCCGGCACGCCGTTGACTTCGGCAAAGGCGTAGCCGAAGTTCCCCAGAATCTGGGTCATGTACTCTTCGGTCGCCGTCACCAGTGCCTGGGAGAAAGTCTGCCCCGGCGCCACCACGGTGTAGGCGCGCAGAATGGCCTCGGTATTGACCAGATCCCCCGCCAGGTTCACCTCTTTGACGACGTACTGATCGCCCTCGGTCACGTTGATGGTGATGTAAATCTGCTCATTGTCCGGCGTGATGGAGATTGGCGTGGAATCGATATTGAATCGCACATAGCCATTGTCCATGTAATGCGAAGTCAGCTTCTCAAGATCGCCGGAGAACTGCTCACGCGAATACTTGTTGCGGCCGCTGAAGGGGTTGTACCAGGGCTTGAGTCCAAGATCGAACAGGTCAAGCAGCTCGTCATCATCGAAGGCATTGTTGCCAACGATGTTGATGTACTGGATGCGGCTTTCCTTGCCCTCGTTGATCGTCATGTTGATGGCGACACGGTTGCGCGGCTGCTCTTCAATGTCGATATCCACCGTGGTGCCATAGCGCCCACGACCGGAATACACCTCCTGGATGCCCTGACGAATCGCCTCAAGCGTCGCGCGGGTGAAGATGCCGCCTTCCGTAATATCGGCGGTCGCCATGTTCTCCAGAATGTCTTCGGTCTTCAGCACCTTGTTGCCGGTGATATTGATCTCGCTGACAGAAGGACGTTCGAGCACCGAGATGTAGAGCACATTGCCTTCCCGGGCCACCTCAACGTCTTCAAAATATTCCGAGGCGGTGATGGCACGGATAATCTGGGCAGGCACGTCATCGCTGACGACATCGCCAATGCCGACGGGCAGCAGCCCGAAAACAACTCCGGAGGAAATTCGCTGAAGACCATCAATCTGAATGTCTTCAATAACAAAACTCTGTGCGTAGGCCGCCGTGGATGCCACTGACGACATGATAAGTGTGCTTAATAAGGATCTAGTCATGAATGTACTTCAAGCCTGAGTCGGTAGCTTTTATCGAATGGAATAAGAAATGCGCAGAAGATCCCCAGGGTCACAATAGCCGACTGACATCGTTGTATACCGCCAAAACCATGACCCCTGAGATAAGAAGTAAACCCAACTGCAGACCCATCGCCTGAATGCGTTCCGGCACTGGACGCCGAATGATCGCTTCCACGCTGTAGTAGAGCAGATGCCCACCGTCCAGCACCGGTATCGGGAGCAGATTGAGCACCCCCAGACTGATGCTGAGAATGGCCAGGAAGCCAAGATAGACTTCCAGACCGTAACTCGCCGTTTCGCCGGCCACCTGGGCAATGGTGATCGGCCCGTTGATGTTCTTGACCGAAATCAGCCCGATCAGCATCTTCTTGATGGAATCGAGCACGAAAACCGATTTTTCCCAGGTTTCCTGCACCGCCGGCACAATCGCCGTCAGCACGTTGTAATGCACCTCGCGCAGCCTCTCTGGCGGCAGGCTGCCCATCAGATCGAAATCCTGCACATAGGCGCCGATGACTCCGATGCGGCTGCCATCCTCTGCCGAACTCAACGCGGGCACCACCTGCAGCGGCACGGCGTCAGAGTTTCGTTGGACAACAACCTGCAGCGGCAGTTCCGGACTGGCGCGGACAAGGTTTACCCACTGCAGCCATCCGGTCACCGGCTCGCCGTCCACCGACAGGATACGGTCTCCGGCCTGCATTCCCCCCTGCTCTGCCGCACCGCCAGGCACCAGCCCTTCAATGACAGGAGGGATTTCGTACTGCACCAGCCCCAGAGAACCCAGGGGATTCGGTTCGGCGGTGTCCGACTGCCAGCTCTCCAGTGCAATGCGGTAATCCCGGGGAGTGCTGTTACCGGCAGGGATTGCGCTGATCATCAGATCGCCCGTTTCCCCCAGACGCGCCAGCAGCAGCATGGTGACCTGTTGCCAGATTTCCGCTTTCTCGCCATCCACGGCAACGATTTCGTCTCCGGGGCGCAACCCGGCTGTGTAGGCGGGAGAGTCCTTGACCACATTGGCCAGTACCGGCGAAGTGCCGCTAAGACCATAGCTGACATTGATCAGCCAGAATACGGTAATGGCCAGCAGGAAATTGGCGATGGGGCCGGCCGCGACAATGGCCATGCGCTGCCACAGCGGCTTGCTGGCAAAGGAGAGGTGTTTCTGGTTTTCAGGAATGCTGTCTTCGCTATCGACCCGCGTGTCATCCTGCCCCAGCATCTTGACGTAGCCGCCCAGGGGAATCGGGGCAATGACATACTCAGTGCCGTCCTTGCCCGTCCAGGACTTGAGCGCCTTGCCAAAGCCGATGGAGAAACGCAGCACTTTGACACCACAGCGGCGGGCCACCCAGAAGTGCCCGAACTCATGCACCGTCACCAGGATACCGAGTGTCACAACGAGGGCAAAGATATTGGTAAGCAGTTGTAAAGCCATAGTTTTTGCGCATCACCCGGGAGTGGTCCGTACAGGGTTGGAAGGCGCTGGACACCAGCGCGATTCATTACCTGTGTATACGGTTCAAGACCTTAATTTCTGTCGCAAAACGCCTGCGCCAGCTCCCGTGCCTGCGCATCCGCCTGTTGAATAATATCGAGTGAATCTGCGCTGCGACAAGTCATTTGTGCCATCACGCCGGCAATGATAACAGGTATGTCTGTAAAGCGACTCCTGCCTGCCAAAAAAGAGGCCACAGCAACTTCGTTTGCCGCGTTGAGGATGGTCGGTGCAGTACCGCCCTCCCGAGCCGCCTCCATGCCCAGCCTGAGACAGGGAAAACGGGCCAGATCCGGGTCCGAAAACTCCAGTGCCCCCGCCCGGGCGAGATCAAGAAAGGCTGCGCCGGAACTCATGCGCTCCGGCCAGGCCAGCGCATGGGCAATCGGAACCCGCATGTCCGGGCTGCCCATCTGGGCAATCACGGAGCCGTCCACGTACTCGACCATGGAGTGCACGATGCTCTGGGGATGAATCAGAACGTCCACCAGGTCGGGCCCTACCCCGAAGAGGAAGCAGGCCTCGATCAGCTCCAGCCCCTTGTTCATCATGGTCGCGGAGTCCACGGATATCTTGCGTCCCATGCTCCAGTTCGGGTGCTTGCAGGCCTGCGCCGGCGTCACGGTGGCCAGCACCTCCAGCGGGGCATCGCGAAATGGCCCGCCGGACGCCGTCAATACAATGCGACGCACCCCGGGATGCGGGTTCGCCGAGCCCGCCAGGCGGCTCTCCGGCGGCAGACACTGGAAAATGGCGTTATGTTCACTGTCGATGGGCAGCAGCACCGCACCAGTGCGGGCAACTGCCCCCATGAACAGATCGCCAGCCATTACCAGCGCTTCCTTATTGGCCAGCAGCACCTTCTTCGAGTGCTCCACGGCAGCAAGCGTAGGCGCCAGTCCGGCACTGCCCACTATCGCGGCCATGACCGTATCCACCTCGGGGTGGGAAGCCACGTCAATCAGGGCGTCAGACCCGGCCAGCACCTCGACGGCAAGGCCCTCGCTGCGGCAGGCCCGGGCAAGACGATCTGCCGCCTGCTCATTCACCATCACGGCAAAACGCGGCTGAAAGCGGCGGCACTGCTCAAGCATGACGTCCACACTGTCATTGGCGGTCAGCGCAAAGACTCTGTACTGCTCGTGCCGGGCTACGACATCCAGGGTGCTGGTACCGATCGAACCGGTAGAGCCAAGCAGGGTGAGCGCCTGAGGACGACCAGGGGAGGACGCGGTTGAGGCAACGGAGGCAGTCATGGCCAGGAGACGTCCGCGAACAGAAGGAGGAAGAAGAAAATAAATACCGGTGCCGCAGCGGTGAGACTGTCAATGCGATCCAGCACTCCGCCATGCCCCGGCAACACACGACCGCTGTCTTTCAGGCCCTGGCTGCGCTTGAGCATGCTTTCAAACAGATCACCCAGCACACTGAACACCGCCACAATCATGGCCGCGACCAGTGCGGCAAGGCTCTGCGGCAGACTCAGCGGGCCAGCAAACAGATTCAGGGGGTACAGCAGCGCAAGCGCGAGCAGGAAACAGCACGCCATGCCGCCCCAGAAGCCCTCCCAGGACTTCCCCGGGCTCAGGGTCGGAGCCAGTTTCGTACGCCCCCAGGCGCGCCCGGTAAAATACGCGCCGATATCGGCAATACTGACCAGCGCCACCAGTGCAAAGACCAGCGCGCCGTGGATTTCCAGATACTTCAACTGGATCAGCGCCATCCAGGTGGGCAGCAACACCACAAAGCCCATCAGTCCCGTTTTCGGCCAACCCACCCAGCGCGATTCGTTGGCCGGATAGTGCCGGATCAGAACAAAGGCGAACAGCCAGAACAGCACCCCTGCGCCACTGATCAGCAGCACGGGGGTACGCGGCAGGGAAGCGCTGTCGACCTGCAGACCGGTCAACCCGGCAAGCGCAGCCATGGCAAGCAGGAAGAGGAAAAGATACAGCGCGCGGGCAGCCAGGTTGCGCAGGCCCATCAGACCCGTCCACTCGTATACCCCGACCAGCAGCACGGCGCTGACAAACAGGGCAAATTGATAGGGGGTGGTCCACACGGTGGCGATATAGAGCACCAGCAACATGACCAGCGCTGTCAGCACGCGCGTTCTAAGCACTGCGCGCGCTCCCGACGACAGGCAGTTCGTCGCTTGGTGCCTGGTTGTCCAGATGTCCGTAGCGGCGCTGTCGCTTGCTGTAGTCCACCATCGCCAGTTCAAATTCCGCATCGTCGAAATCCGGCCAGAAGCAATCCGTGAAATACAGTTCGGTGTAGGCAAACTGCCACAGCAGGAAGTTGCTGATACGGCTCTCGCCGCCGGTGCGGATACACAGATCCGGCGCAGGATCGCCCCCAAGGGAGATGTGCCTTTGCATCTGGGCAACATCCACATCCTCCGGCCGCAGGGTTCCGGCAGCGACCTCTTCCGCGATCTTGCGGGCAGCATTGGCAATGTCCCACTGGCCACCGTAGTCGGCCGCAACGGTGACGATGGTGCCGGTATTGTTCGCGGTCAGTTCTTCGACGTCGCGCATGTGGCGCTGCAGGGTGGGAGAGAAACTCTCGCGGTGGCCGATAAAACGCAGCACCACGTTGTTGTTGTGCAACTGGGTGATTTCCTTGCGCTTGAGAACGGCAAGGAAAAGCGCCATCAGCCCCTTCACTTCCTTGTTGGGACGCAGCCAGTTTTCACTGCTGAAGGCAAACAGGGTGAGGTATTTGATATTGCGCTTGATGCAGGAGTAGACGACCTGACGCGCGGCCTCTGCCCCGGCACGGTGCCCGGCAGAGCCGGACAGACCGCTGCTGCGTGCCCAGCGGTTGTTGCCGTCCATGATGATGGCAACATGGCTGGGCAATTGACCGGAATCGGCTTGAGGCGAAGATTGGTTCTGCATCGGACTTTATGGCTCTTGTTCGTCGATAGATCAGACCCCGGTCAACGGGGTTGTGTGCACCTCACCTGGAGGGCATATACCGAATTCCTCCAGGCGATAGCAGGTGCCCTAGATGGACAACAGGTCCGTTTCCTTCGCACTGTAATGGGCATCCACGGACGCAATGAATTTGTCCGTGAGTTTCTGGATGCGTTCCTCAGCGCGACGCTGATCGTCTTCGCTGATTTCCTTTTCCTTCAGCAGATCCTTGATGCTGCCATTGGCGTCGCGACGGATATTGCGAATCGCCACACGTGCGTTCTCCGCCTCCGCCTTGGCCTGACGCGTGTACTCGCGCCGGGTCTCTTCCGTCAGTGCCGGCATCGGCACGCGGATGGTCTCGCCATTGTTGGACGGGTTCAGGCCCAGATCGGACTTCATGATCGCCTTCTCGACTTCGCCGATCAGGGGTTTTTCCCACGGCACCACCACCAGACAGCGTGCATCCTCCACCGTGATGTTGGCGAGCTGGTTGAGCGGAGTATCCGCGCCATAGTAGCTGACCATGACGGTATCCAGCAGGCTGGGGTGTGCTCGTCCCGTACGGATCTTGTTGAAAGCGGCCTCCAGCGCGACGATGCTCTTGGCCATGCGCTGCTCAGCGTCCTTGATAAAGTCTTCAATCATAATGCTTACCCCGTAAACGTGGGTGAATTCGGTTTACTCTGCGCTCGGATTCTCGATGATGGTGCCATCGGCATTGCCCATCACGTTGTTCAGCAGAGCTCCCGACTTGTTCATATTGAATACCCGCACCGGGATATCATGTTCGCGAATGAGCGCGATGGCAGTGAGATCCATCACACCCAGCTTGCGATCCAGCACCTCGTCAAAGGTCAGCCGGTCGTATTTTACTGCGTCGGGCACCAGGTTCGGGTCGGCGGAATACACGCCGTCCACCTTGGTGGCCTTGAGCACCAGTTCAGCGTCGATTTCAATGCCGCGCAGACAGGCAGCGGAATCCGTGGTGAAGAAGGGGTTGCCGGTACCGGCAGCGAAGATCACCACATCGCCGGAACGCAGATGACGGATCGCCGTGCGGCGATCGTAGTGCTCCACCACCCCGCTCATCGGAATAGCGGACATCACGCGGGTTGCGATACTGGCGCGCTCCAGCGCATCCCGCATCGCCAGGGCATTCATGACCGTGGCCAGCATGCCCATGTGATCCCCGGTGACCCGCTCCATGCCCGCTGCGCTGAGCGCCGCGCCCCGAAACAGATTGCCACCGCCAATCACCATGCCAATCTGGACGCCGAGGCCAACCAACTGGCCGACCTCGACTGCCATGCGATCCAGCACTTTGGGATCGATGCCGAAATCGGCATCTCCCATCAGAGCCTCACCGCTTAACTTCAGGAGAATGCGCTTGTATTTCTTGTCTGGTTTTACCATGAGCACACCACCTCGGAGTCAGAAAGGAAAGAATTAAAGCTTGGCTGCAGCAGCGACTTCCGCTGCGAAATCCACTTCTTCCTTCTCAATGCCTTCGCCCACTTCGTAGCGGATGAAGCTGATCACGTCGGCCCCTGCCTTCTTCAGCAGTGCACCCACGGTCACTTCGCCGTCTTTCACGAAGGGCTGGTCGAGCAGACTAACCTCGGCCACGTATTTACGCAAACGTCCCTGAATCATCTTCTCGATGATTTCTTCCGGCTTGCCGCTCTCGCGGGCCTGGGCAGAGTAGATCTCGGACTCTTTTGCCAGCAGTTCCTTGGGCACGTCTTCAGCGCGCACCACAATCGGGTTCACCGCTGCCACGTGCATGGCGATGTCCTTGGCCAGGGAATCATCCCCGCCCTTGATGGCCACCAGAACGGCGATGCGATTGTTGCTGTGGATATAGCCGTCCACAATGCCGTCGTTGGCATTCTTGAATTCGATCATGTTCACACGGCGCACGGAGATGTTTTCCCCGATCTTCTGCACCAGGGCCTCACGGGCATTTTCCAGCTCGCCAGCCATCAGCGTGGCCACATCGGACTCACGCGTTGTAAAGGCCTTGTCCAGCACCTTGTTGGCAAAGTTCAGGAAGTTTTCGTCGCGGGCCACGAAGTCGGTCTCGCTGTTGACTTCCAGGATCACGCCAAAGTTGCCGTCTTCGGAAATTTTGCTCAGCACCGTGCCGTCGGCAGCCACACGACCGGCTTTCTTGGCGGCCTTCAGACCACTCGCCTTGCGCAGATCGTCAATTGCCTTTTCCATGTCGCCATCGGCTTCCACCAATGCCTTTTTGCAATCCATCATGCCCAGACCGGTGCGCTCACGCAGTTCCTTGACCATACCCGCTGTAATATTCGCCATTTTCATGCCCCTATCGGTATCTTTGATTCAGTGATTCAAAACGTGACTTTAAAAAAAAAGGGCTGAGCCCTTCTTGATGTGCATGGAGGGCCTGCACAGGCCGTATTCTGCTTACTTTCTTTCGGGCTATGCCGAAGCCGGGACAGGCCCGGGCTTCGGCACAAGTGCTCATACCTTACTCAGCGGCAGAGGCGCTGGCAGGCTCTTCCGCTGCCTGGGCAGCGTCGTCCACCTCGATGAACTCGCTGTCACCAGCGACTGCGTTCAGATCGCCGCGACCGGCAATACAGGCATCCGCAACAGCAGAGGCATACAGCTCGATGGCGCGAATGGCGTCATCGTTGCCGGGGATGGCGAAGTCGATGCCATCCGGGTTGCTGTTGGTGTCCACCACCCCGATCACCGGGATGCTGAGGTTGTTGGCTTCGGTCACAGCAATACGCTCGTGATCCACGTCGATCACAAACAGGGCATCCGGCAGGCCGCCCATGTCCTTGATCCCGCCGATGCTGCGCTCAAGCTTTTCCTTCATGCGGCGACGAACCAGCGCTTCTTTCTTGGTCAGACGATCGAAAGTGCCGTCGGTTTCCTGCGCTTCCAGGTCACGCAGCTTCTTGATGGAGCCGCGGATGGTCTTGTAGTTGGTCAGCATGCCGCCCAGCCAGCGGTGGTCGACGTAAGGCATGCCGGCGCGTTCTGCCTGCTCGCGAATGATCTTGCCAGCAGCACGCTTGGTGCCCACGAACAGCACTTTCTTTTTGCGGGCGGCCAGGCTGTGAACCTGTTCCAGAGCGGCATTGAGGGCCGGAACGGTGTGTTCCAGGTTGATGATGTGAATCTTGTTGCGGGCACCGAAGATGAACTGCTTCATCTTGGGGTTCCAGTAACGGCACTGGTGACCGAAGTGCACGCCCGCCTTGAGCATGTCTTTCATTGAAACGGTTGTCATAGCTGTTCCTTTTCTGGGTTAAGCCTCCACACACCCCATGGTTCAACCCGTAAGCCTTGCGACCGTGGGCACCCAAAACACATGTGACGGTGTATGTGCGACGTTAAAGTTAATGGTTTTTGCCTCTTTACGGACTTCGACAACCCGCCATCATCGGCAGACGTCCCGCAAAGCGCGCAGCTTTATACCACAAACCCCTTCGGACATAAAGCATTGCGTGCATCCTCTGCACTGCCGCCATGCGGAGCGGAGGCCGCGCCACGCCTGTCAATCGCGCCCCTGCTGCTTTACAATGACGCCTTGATTTCAACAGCTCCTTTAATTTGAGCAACCCCTTTTAGCAACAACAGCGACGACAGACTCTATACCCATGGCCATCACTCTCAAAACCCCCGAAGAAATTGCCAAAATGCGGATCGCGGGACGCCTGGCCGCCGAAGTGCTGGAAATGATCGGCCCCCATGTCCAGGCCGGCGTAAGCACAGGCGAGCTGGACCGACTCTGCCACGACTACATTGTCAACGTGCAGAACGCCATTCCTGCGCCCCTGAACTACAACGGTTTCCCCAAGTCCATCTGCACCTCCGTGAACCATGTGGTCTGCCACGGCATTCCCAATGACGGCAAGATCCTCAAGAAAGGTGACATCATCAATATCGACGTCACCGTCATCAAGGACGGCTTTCACGGCGACACCAGCAAGATGTTCATTATCGACGAGGCTCCCGCGCACGTCCTGCGCCTGGTCGAAGTGACCCAGCAATGCCTGTACAAGGCTATCGATATTGTCAGGCCCGGCACCCGCCTGGGCGACATCGGCCACATCATTCAGGTGCACGCTGAATCGAATCACTACTCTGTTGTGCGGGAATACTGCGGCCACGGCATCGGGCGTATTTTTCACGAAGAACCCCAGGTACTGCACTTCGGCAAGCCCGGCACCGGGATCGCGCTGCAGGAAGGCATGACCTTCACCATAGAACCCATGCTCAACGCTGGCACCCACCACACCAAATTGTCCCGCGCGGACGGCTGGACGGTGACCACCCGCGACAGACGTCTCTCCGCCCAGTGGGAACATACCCTGGCCGTGACCGCCGACGGCTGCGAGGTGCTGACCAAACGCACAGAAGAGCAGTTCTGACCCCCAGCATTGCGCCAACGTCCCCCACACCGGCTCCGAGACTATGATTGAATACCTGAATGGCCTGAACGCACATTTCGACAATGCCCTGTTCGACAAGGACGCTTTCTGCGCCCGCCTGCGCGAAAGCAAACAGCCCGTTGCCGTCTTTCGCGAGGCCCTGAACAATGCCCGTCAACTGCTGGACAGGCACTACCATGACAAGGACGACATCAGCGCCCTCGTCTGCGGCCGCGCCTGGTTCATGGATCAGTTGCTGCGCTGCGCCTGGCAGCAGTACGACTGGGAGAAGCCCGACGATATTGCCCTGCTTGCGGTCGGAGGGTACGGTCGGGGGGAGCTGCACCCGCATTCGGACATCGATCTGCTGATCCTCACCCGTCACGACAATCATGAGATCTACAAAAAGAATCTCACCGCCTTCTTTACCCTGTTGTGGGATCTGAACCTGGAGATCGGACAGTCCGTGCGCTCGCTCGCACAGTGCCGCCAGGAAGCCCTGAAAGACATTACCGTTGCTACCAGCCTGATGGAATCGCGCACCATTGTCGGCCCCGACTCCCTGCGCGACAACATGATTGCCCTGACCCAAAGCGATGACGTCTGGCCCGCCAAATCCTTCTTTGAGGCCAAGCGCGACGAGCAAGTGGCACGCCACAACAAATACTACGATATCGACTACGCGCTCGAACCCAACGTCAAGACCTCCCCTGGCGGGCTGCGCGACATCCAGACCATTGCCTGGATCGCCAAGCGTTACTACAAGGCCAACACGCTGGCTGGGCTGGTTGAACTCGGTTTTCTCACCAACAGCGAATACGAACAGCTTGCGGCGGGCGAGCATTTGCTGTGGCGCCTGCGTTACGGTTTGCATCTGCTTGCCGGACGCAAGGAAGATCGGCTGCTGTTCGACAAGCAGAAAGATCTCGCCGCCCTGTTTCATTACGAGGACGACGAAAAAAGCCTGGCTGTCGAAAAGCTGATGCAGGAATACTATCGCACCGTGGCGACGCTGCGCGTGCTGAACGATGTGCTGCTGCAGCACTTTGACGAGGCCATTCTGCGCGCAGATGAGAAGGAAGAGGTTGTTGTCATCAACAAGCGTTTCCGCATCCGCAGCGATTACATCGAAATCTGTCACAGCAATGTGTTCAGGCGTTTCCCCTTCGCGCTGCTGGAAGTCTTTGTGCTGCTCGCGCAGAACCCGCAGATCAAGGGCATTCGCGCAAGCACCATCCGCTCGATCCGGGAGCACACCTGGCTGATTGACGAGAAATTCCGCAAGGACCTGCGCAACATCACCCTGTTCATGGAACTGCTGCGCTCTCCGCATGAGTTGACGACGCAACTGCGCCGCATGTCCCGCTACGGCGTGCTCGGCCGCTACCTGCCCGAGTTCGGCGCCATCACCGGCAAGATGCAGCATGACCTGTTCCACATTTATACGGTTGATGCACACACGCTGCAGGTCGTGGAAAACATGCGTCGCTTCCGCTTTCCGGGAGCCGAGGAAAACTTCCCGATTGCCGCGCATATTGTGCGGCGCCTGCCGAAGGTGGAGCTGCTGTACATCGCCGGCCTGTATCATGACATTGCCAAGGGACGTGGCGGCGACCATTCCACGCTCGGCATGGTGGACGGCGCGGAATTCTGCCGCCTGCATCACCTGAGCGCCTGGGACACAAAACTCGTGTCCTGGCTGATCGGCAAGCACCTGCTGATGTCCATGACTGCCCAGCGCATGGATATCGCCGACCCTGAAGTCATCCATAATTTTGCCCTGGAGGTCGGCGACAAACTGCACCTGGACTATCTCTATGCCCTGACGGTTGCAGACATCAACGCCACCAACCCCACTCTGTGGAACACCTGGCGCGCTGCCCTGCTGCGACAGCTTTACCTGAGCACCAAGCGCGCCCTGCGCCGAGGTCTGGAGAACCCGATCGATCGCGCCGACCGCATCAAGGACAAGCAGGAAAGTGCCCTGCAGAAACTGACCGAGCACGGCATGAGCGCCGAGCGCATCGAGCAGATCTGGGCCAACATCGACGACGAATACTTTGTGCGCGAGTCCACGGCCAACATCATCTGGCACACGGAAGCCATCGCCAACAGCGAGGCACAGGAAACCCTGATTCTGATTGAGGACCCCACGGAAGGCATGACCGAGGGCGGCACCCAGATTTTCATCTACACCCTGAACCGCAACCATCTGTTCGCCAGCAGTGCAGCGGCGATTGAAAAGCTCGGTCTCAATATTCAGGATGCGCGCATCTTCACTTCCAGCAAGAATACCTGCATGAACACCTACACCGTGCTGGAACATGACGGCACTCCCGTTGCCGCCAGCAAGGTCAGGCGCGAACAGATCATCAGCCTGCTGCAGGAATACCTGCACGAGCCCACCAAACACCTGAAAGTGTCGGACAAGCGCATTGCCCGCAAGCTGAAACACTTCAGTCGTCACGTGGAAACCGAACTGCTCAACTACGACGACAAGCCCTATTCCACCGTGGAGATCAATTGCCCTGACCAGCCCGGCATTCTGGCGTCCATCGGCAAAATCTTCGCCGAGCACAATATTCAGTTGCTCAACGCGCGCATTGCAACTCTGGGCGAGCGCGTAGAGGACATGTTCTTTATTGTCGATGCGCACAATCAGAAAATCATCGACCCGGGGCAGATCGAGCGCCTGCAGAATGACATCCGTCAGGAACTGGGCAACTGAGCAACAGGAGACACGATGCCAACAGCCACACTGACCTTGTATGGTATTGCCAACTGCGACACCATGAAAAAAACCCGGCAATGGCTGGATGCCCATGGCGTGAATTACCAGTTCCACGACTATAAAAAGGCAGGCCTGTCCGCAGAGCTGGCACAGACCATGGTGGCTGCGCTGCCGATAGACACACTGCTCAACAAACGCGGCACCACCTGGCGCAAACTCTCCGCCGAGGAACAGGCCAGCGTGGAGCAAGGCAGAACCGCCGCGCTGATCAGCGCCAATCCCTCCCTGGTGCGCCGTCCGCTTCTGCAGCACCCAGGCCTGGGCTGGATCGCCGGTTACGACGAAACCCGATGGCAGGCCCTGCTGGGCTGAACCCAAGACACCTCGCCCCGCCGGGGCTGACAACAGACACTGAAAACGCAAGGAACACGCTATGACAACATTTTCATTTCACAGCATCGGCATCGGCATCGCCACACGCAACGGTCAGGGTGACATCATTGAGGTGTTTTACCCCATCGTTCGCCGCGCCCCCGACGCCGCCCTGTGTCAGGCCCTCGCAGGCACACTGGAGTATGCCGGTGGCAATGCCCACTGTGTGATCGGCAACACCCAGCTCACGCAACTGCTGGAGCAGTCTGCGATTGCCGAGGACGCGGAACTGAATGCCGTTCTGCGCCAACTGGACAACAGCCGTCAAGACATTGTGGCCATGCTGATTGCCGAGGATACCGCGCCTGCCTCCGTGCCCGAGGTCTACCTGAAGCTGCACCTGCTGTCCCACCGCCTGTGCAAACCCCACAGCCTGAATCTCGGCGGCGCTTTCGGCATTCTGCACAACCTGGCCTGGACCAGTCAGGGCGCCATCGACCTGGAAGATCTGCCAGCCCGACAGTTGCAGGCCCGCCTGAAGGGGGAACTGCTGGAGGTCATGTCGGTCGACAAGTTCCCGAAAATGAGCAACTACGTTGTGCCCAGGGGCGTGCGAATCGCCCATACCGCACGAGTGCGCCTGGGCGCCTATATCGGCGAAGGCACCACCATCATGCATGAGGGTTTCGTCAATTTTAATGCCGGTACGGAAGGCCCTGCGATGATCGAGGGACGCATCTCGGCTGGGGTCATGATTGGCGCAGGCAGCGACCTTGGCGGCGGCTGCAGCACCATGGGAACGCTGTCAGGCGGCGGAACGGAAATCATCTCCCTGGGCAGGGACTGCCTGATCGGTGCCAATGCCGGACTCGGCATTCCTCTGGGGGACCGCTGCATTGTGGAGGCAGGGTTATACGTCACGGCGGGCACCAAAGTGCTGCTGCTGGACAACGACAATCAGGTAGTCAGCACCCTCAAGGCCCGCGAGCTGGCCGGCAAATCCGACCTGCTGTTCCGCCGCAACTCCGTAACCGGTGCCGTGGAATGCAAGGCCAACAAGACTGCCGTAGCCCTGAACGCCGAGCTGCACACCCACAATTGATTGCGCCAACAGCGCCGAGAGCATTATGACATCCACCCTTTCACTCGCCATGGCCCTGATGGAAAAGCCGTCCGTCACTCCCGACGACGCCGGCTGTCATCAACTGCTGACCGAACGCCTTCAGGCGATGGGCTTTGTTGTCGAATCCATGCCCTTCGGCAATGTCAGCAACCTCTGGGCACGACGGGGCAAAGCAGGCCCCCTGTTCGTCTTTGCCGGCCACACCGATGTGGTACCGGCCGGGCCCAGGGAGGACTGGCTTTGCGATCCGTTCACGCCCACGGTGCGCGATGGCATGCTGTACGGCCGCGGCGCCGCTGACATGAAGGGCAGCATCGCTGCCATGGTGGTGGCCTGCGAACAGTTCCTGGCCAGTAACGACGCCTTCACCGGGTCCATCGGTTTCCTGATCACGAGTGATGAAGAAGGTGTTGCGCTGGACGGAACTCGGCGCGTCATGGAAGTGCTGGAAGGCAGGGGCGAGAAAATCGACTACTGCATCGTGGGAGAACCCTCCAGCAGCAAGACACTGGGCGATGTCATCAAGATCGGACGGCGCGGCTCCCTGCACGGCCTGCTGACGGTGCACGGTGTGCAGGGTCATGTCGCCTACCCGCACCTGGCCAGCAATCCGATCCACAAGGCCATGGCCCCCCTGCACGCGCTTGCCAGCGAGACCTGGGACGAGGGCAATGAGGCCTTCCCGCCTACCAGCTTCCAGATTTCCAACATCAGCAGCGGCACGGGGGCAGACAATGTGATTCCGGGTACCTTGCACGCCCGCTTCAACTTCCGTTTCTCGACGGAACTGACGCAGGAGGAGATTCAGCGACGCACGGAAGCCATTCTCGACGATTTTGAACTGGAATATACGCTGGAGTGGCAGTTGTCGGGCAATCCCTTCCTGACGCAGCCCGGCACGCTGATTAATGTGGTCAGCGAGAGCATCCGTCACGTCAATGGTGTGGAAACCGAGTGCTCCACCAGTGGCGGCACCTCGGATGGCCGCTTCATCGCTCCCACAGGCGCGCAACTGCTCGAACTCGGCCCCTGCAATGCCACCATTCACAAGGTGAACGAGCACGTCAGTATTGCCGATCTCGACACCCTGACCCGGGTCTACGAAGACGTACTGGCACGCCTGTTGCGCAGCCGCTAAGGCGTGGACGCAGGCACAACGTAAACATCGAAGCGACTGGATTTGCCTTCCAGTTGGTGGGACGGCCTGCGGCCCGCCAGCGGCTCTGCCAGTCGCGGTCGTTTGACCACAACACGCTTGTGTGCACTCGCCAGAGCGACCGCCAGCAGTTCTGTCTCCCGATCCCCCCCCTGCCCGTGCAGCAACTGCTGCAGCAACAGCATGTGCTTCTTCACCTTCGCGCTCTTGCGCCGTTCCGGAAACATCGGGTCGAGATAGATCAGCTCCGGTGCAGGCGTCACGCTGGCTATCGCATCAACGCTGTCGGCCTGCACCAGATGCATCCGCATTGCCGCATCACGCACGCGCTCTTCCGCACTCTGCAGCGCGCGCCTCAGCCCGTCCTCCAGCAGAGCATGCAGTATCGGAGAGCGTTCAAACAGAGTCACCTGGCAACCTGCCGAGGCCAGCAGGAAGGCGTCAAGCCCCAGACCGGCCGTGGCATCCACCGCATGAATGCCCTGCCCGTTTTTGATGCCAGCAGCCTTCAGCAGCGCCTCTGGCTGGGTTTGCCGACGCTGACGGTAGTAAAGCGCCTCATTGTCAAAATCGACACGAACAGCGCCGACGGTAGTGTCCGACATCTGGCGCAGGCACAGACTGCCTTGCTGGTAGAACAACAAAAAATCGCAGGGCTCGCCGGGATCGTACAGTGGAATGCCCAGACGCGCGGAAAGCTCCGGCAGGGGAATGTACGCAGAGGCATCAGGATCGGCGAGCCGGATGGAAAGAGAACTGCTCATCAGGGCAGGCGTACGAGGTAGACGGCAAGAAGAGCAAGCCCCATCAAAATTCGGTAAATGATGAAGGGCATGAAGCCGATGCGCTCGATCAGGCGCAGAAAATAATGGATGCAGAGCCAGGAAACGAGCGCCGACAGACACAGTCCGTACAGCACCATTCCCCATTGGGCGGCAAGCCCGGAACGCGCCAGCTCCACCCCCTCCAGCAAACCTCCGGCCGCAATGATCGGGATCGCCAGCAGGAACGAAAATTTTGCCGCCGCCTTCCGGTCAAGCCCGCAGAAAAGACCCGCCGTCATGGTCACCCCCGAGCGGGAGGTGCCGGGCAGCAGCGCCATCACCTGAAAGAGGCCAACCACGAGCGCCGATTTCAACGTCATGCCCTGCAGTGTCTGCCCCTGCCGGCCAACACGATCGGCGACATACAGCAGGCCGGCAAAGAAGATGGAGGTAAAGGCAATGAGCAGCATGGAACGTGAATACTGTTCCACGTAGTCCTTCATCAGAAAGCCGGTCAGACCCGCCGGAATGGTTGCCAATACCACATACCAGGCCAGCCTCGATTCCTCGCTGTGCCGACCACGAAAGCAGGACTGCAGCCAGGCAGAAAACAGCGCAGCAATATCACGGCGGAAATAAGCCAGAACCGCCAACAGACTGCCCACGTGCACCGCCACATCATAGATAAGCCCCTGATCTGCCCAGCCCAGCAATTCCTTCGGCAGAATAATATGCGCCGAACTGGAAATCGGCAGAAACTCCGTCAGCCCCTGAAGAATGGCAAGAAAACTCGCCCTGAAAAAATCCAGCTCCATATTATTCCCGGTAATCCATTTGTTCCTTCACATAGACAGGCTCTGCCTGCATGGGTTCCACGGCCATGCCCTTGGCAAAGCGCAGGGCAGCCAGTTGACTCAGCATTTGGGCATCACTCGCACAATCGCGCACCTCACCAACCTCAGGCGATAGTGTTTCTGTCCCCTGCACAGCATTCAAAACAGTCTCCACATCACCCGCGAGACAGTCCTCAGCATTCAACGCCCGCAACGATGACAGGAACGCAGAGACAGGACCTACGCCCTCCTCTCCGAGCAATACCACATCGCCATTGACGGATTCATACAGGGCGCCATAGATCTCATCTTCCCGCGCCTGAAGGGCAACAAACACCCGTTTGCAAGCCTTTTCCTGCAGGGCACTGGCCGCCATGACAGCGAGTGATGACACCGGCACTACCGGCAGATCGCTCGCAAACGCCAGCCCCTGGACCACGCCAGTGCCTATCCGCAGGCCGGTGAAAGACCCCGGGCCACTGACAAACGCGATCGCCTGCAACTCAGCAACACTCAAAGCCCGCTCTGTCAGCAATTCCTGAATCATGGGAAGCAACTGGCGGGCATGCTGGCGTACCTCGGAACTGCGACGTGCCGATGTTTGCCCGGAACAATTCAGGGCAACGGAGCAATAGGCGTTGGAGGTATCGATGGCGAGAATATTGGACATGGCGGGATTATACGGAAAGGAATAAAAAAATCCCCCAAGGTTTTTAGCCTTGGAGGATTTTGTCTTGAACACCGAACATCGCCGGGAAATCCGGCGCTGAATCAGCTTGCCGGTGTCGCGGCTTTCGCAGGAGCCTTACGTCGTGCAGCGGGCTTCTTCGCAGCAGGTTTTTTCGCTGCGGCGGGCTTCTTCGCTGCCGGCTTTTTCGCTACTGCTTTCTTAGCGGCGGGTTTCTTGGCAGCAGGTTTCTTTGCCGCTGCTTTCTTGGCTGCGGGTTTCGCTGCCGGCTTCTTCGCTGCGGCAGGTTTCTTGGCCGCTGCTGCTTTCTTCGGAGCTGCCTTTTTAGGAGCCGCTTTACGCGCTGCGGGCTTCTTGGCTGCTGGTTTGGCGGCAGCTTTCTTCGCAGCCGGCTTGGCAACCGCTTTCTTCACGGCTTTTACTGCCTTCTTGGCAACCGCTTTGGCTTTCGCCGCCGCTTTCTTTGCCGCTGCTTTTTCGCGCAGAGCAAGACGCTTGGCAGCTACTTTGGCTTTCGCCGCCGCCTTCTTGGCAGCCGCCTTTTCACGCTCCAGGCGCTTCTTGGCTGCCGCTTTGGCTTTTACTGCAGCTTTCTGTGCTGCAGCTTTTGCCTTAACGGCTGCTTTCTTGGCAGCAATCTTCTGCTTCAGCTTCTCTTTCTTGATGCGGGCAGCTTCTTTCACAGCGTCTGCCTTCACACGCTTCTTCTTCCACTGTGCGGAGAAAGCTTTTACAGCTTTGGCGAGATCTGCTTCTACTTTGGCAGCGAGAGCAGCCTTGCGGGCATCTGCTGCTTTCTTGCGGGCTTCCTCGGCAGCTTTGGCTTTTGCTGCAGCCTGGGCAGCTTTCACACTGGTTTCAGCAGATTTGAGTTTAGCGTTAGTTTCGCGGACTTTGGCTGCCAGCTTGGTTGCAGCAGCTTTGGCAGTAACGGCAGCTTTCTTGCTTGCTGCTGTTTTGGTCTGAGCAGCTTTGGATTTCGCAGCCTCGGCTTTGCTCTGTGCAGTAGCGAGCTTCTTGCCAGCGGCAGCGGCTTCTTTTTGCAGTTTAGCTAAAGCTGCTTGTGCTTTTGCAAGAGTGGCATCACCGGTTTTTTTAACCGCCGATTTAGCAGGCGCCTTCTTTGTCGCTTTCACTTTGGCCATACTGTTATCTCTCCTAAAATGTGGAACAAAACCACCTTAATTTCATCAACATGGGTGACCCCACGTTTGAGCGGCACCTTAGCACAAAAAATATCTGCTATACAGCAGTGCAATCCGAAATTATTGAAAAAAATCAACTTAAATCAGCAAATAAATCACAAATTTCGCAGAACAGAGTCCGGATGAAAGCGGAAAGGGAAAAAACGCAGGAATTGAAACGAAAAGCAGGCAATAAAAAAGGATGCACAAGGCATCCTTTCTAACGTTCGATCCGGGGCGTTGTCAGACACAACGCCCGGTCAATTTGATCGCTCAGAGTGCAGAAAGAAGTGACGCAATCTGTGTGCGTACCGCGTCCACATTGTCCTGACCGTTCAGGCGCAGCACTTTCACACCCTGCGCATTTTTCTCCAGCTTCTGGTAGAAATCGACGAGCGGTTTGGTTTGCTGATGGTATACCTGCAAGCGCTTGCGCACGGTTTCTTCCTTGTCGTCTTCACGTTGAATCAGTGCTTCACCCGTGACGTCATCAAGGCCAGCCTGTTTCGGAGGATTGTTGGTGACGTGATAGATACGCCCGGAGTCCGGATGCACGCGGCGACCACTGAGTCGATTCACAATCTCTTCGTCTGCCACATGAATCTCGATGACAACATCGATGGCAATGCCGGCTTCTTCCATCGCCTCTGCCTGGGGGATGGTGCGCGGGAAACCGTCCAGCAGGAATCCTTTGGCACAGTCGTCCTGCTTAATGCGTTCTTTCACGAGGGAAATGATAATGTCGTCCGTGACCAGACCACCGGAAGCCATCACTTCCTTGACCTGAAGACCAAGCGGCGTACCCGCCTTGACCGCGGCGCGGAGCATGTCTCCCGTCGAAATCTGCGGAATCCCGTATTTCGTCGTGATGAACTGAGCCTGAGTCCCTTTCCCCGCGCCTGGCGCCCCCAATAAAATTACTCGCATAAATTACTCCTAGTGATGCCTGAAACGGGTTCAGACGGTCTTCATTTGTAGTGCTGAATTCTGTTTTAAAGCCTGCCAGGCATATCCTTGCCGAGGCTTGTCTGTCCGCGCTGCGCGGCCGTTTTCCCTCACGTTGGCGCAGCGGCCAGGGTGCAAAGGCATCGACCATACACCAAAGCCCCGCGACGAAACAAGACGCCGTGAGCATGTGCATTTCCACCCTAATTGACGGCACCCCCGGACTTGACCTGCTGCCAGAGACTTTCCAGCTCACTTTCGCTCAGGTCAGCCAGGACGAAGCCCTCGTCCTGTGCGACGGATTCCATGGCCCTGAAGCGGGATTCGAACTTGCGGTTTGCGGAACGCAGCACCGTTTCCGGGTCCAGTTGCAGATGCCGCGCCAGATTGACACAGGAGAACATCAGGTCGCCAAACTCTTCCGCCATCCGTTCCCTGTCTCCTGTCTGCATCTCCTTTTCCAGTTCGTCCGTCTCCTCACGCAGTTTATGCAGCACCTGACCCGCCTGCTGCCAGTCAAACCCGACGGTAGCCGCCCGCTTCTGCAGCTTGCGTGCACGATCGAACGCAGGCAGGGATGCAGGAATATCCTCCAGCACACTCGGCCTTGCTTCTGCGTTACTGCGCGCGGCCTTGCGGGCACGCTCTTCGTTCTTGATCAGTTCCCAGCGGGCGGCCACTTCGTCTGCATCGATACCCTGCAGGGCGGGGTCGCCGAAACTTTCCAACGTGCCATCGGGAAACACGTGCGGATGACGACGCAACAGTTTTGCCGTCACGGCGGTGACGACTCCACCGAAATCAAACCGGCCTTCCTCGTGAGCAATCTGCGCGTAAAACACGATCTGAAACAGCAGGTCTCCAAGCTCGTCCTGCAACTGCACATCGTCTCCGGTTTCCACGGCATCGATGACTTCGTAGACCTCTTCCAGCGTGTAGCCTGTCAGCGAGGCGAGGGTCTGTTTCTTGTCCCAGTTGCAGCCCTGCTCCGGATCACGCAGCTTCTCCATGAGGCTGAGCAGGTCTTTGATGTCATAGCTCTGTGTCATGCTGACTCCTGTGCCACCTAGCGCGTCGGCCGCGCTCAGGCAGGTTTGTCGCCATCGACACGTCGCGCCTCGATGACGTTGTTCAGACGGCTGATCTTGTCCAGCACCCGCGACAGGGCGTGAAACGATTCCACTTCCACCTGCAGACTCATGCGGGCAGTACCCGCCTGTTTGTCAGAACGGGTGTTCACCTGCATCACTTCGATCCGGGCGTCGGCCAGAATCGTGGAGATATCCCGCAGCAAACCGGCGCGGTCATAGGCAAGAACAAACAGCTCTGCCAGCATGCTGATGCGACGCCCCTCACTCCATTGCACTTCGATAAAGTTCTCGTGGCCGACCTGCTGATACTGCAGGGCTACCGGACAATCACTGCGATGAATCACGACCTGATTGTCCTGGGTCAGACAGCCTACGATGGCGTCGCCCTGTGCAGGGTGACAGCAACTCGCAAACTGGGTGGACATACGCCCTGCACCATATATCTGTCCTGATGCGTCTGCCTCGCCCGCGATCCCTTCAACATTGCCAGGCTGATCCAGAACACAGAGCAGTTGCGAGAGGTCCTGTGCCGCCGCCAGCACTTCTTCCACCGTGATGGCACCCACACCAACTGCAGCAAACAGTGCATCGGGATTCTTGCAGCCCAAACGGCGTGCCAGATCCTTGTAGTTCGCACCGGACACCGCCAGGCGCTCGAACTCCTCCTCCAGCAGGGATTTGCCAAGCTCGATGTTCTGATCACGGCCCTGGGTCTTGAACCACTGAATCAGCTTCGCCTGGGCGCGGGGCGTATTGGCAAACCCGAGCGAGGGCTTCAGCCAGTCGCGGCTGGGGCTGCTGTTGTCGTCCGCCAGCACCTCCACCCTGTCCCCTGTCTGCAAACGATAGTTCAGGGGGACTGTCTTGCCGTTTACGCGGGCGCCGCAACATTTATTGCCGACTTCCGTATGCACATAGTAGGCAAAGTCCAGCGGCGTGGCGCCCTTCATCATGTCCACAACATGGCCTTCCGGCGTAAACACGTACACACGATCCGGGGTGGTGGAATCGCTGCGCAACTGCTCGGCGAGACCGCCGACCATGCCCATCTCGTCGTGCCAGGCCAGCAGTTGACGCAGCCAGGCAATCTTGTCTTCAAAACTGTCCTTGTAATTGGGATCGGCAATGCCTTCCTTGTAGCGCCAATGGGCACAGACGCCCAGCTCGGCATCCTCGTCCATGGCAAAGGTGCGGATCTGAATCTCGAACACCTTGCTGTCCGGCCCGATCACGGCGGTATGCAGAGACTGATAGCCATTGGCCTTGGGCGTGGCGATGTAGTCATCGAACTCGTTGGGAATCACCCGCCAGAGATTGTGCACAATGCCGAGAGTGGCGTAGCAGTCACGGACTTCCGGCACCAGAATGCGCACGGCACGAATATCAAAAATCTGCGAGAAATCGAGTTTCTTGTTCTGCATCTTGCGCCAGATGCTGTAGATATTCTTGGCCCGCCCGGTGACTTCCGCATCGATGTTTGCCCGCTCCAGTTGACGGCGCAACTGTTCGGTGACTTCTTCAACGAAGCGCTCACGATCCACCCGCCGTTCATCCAGCAGGGCGGCAATGCGCTTGTAGTTGTCTTCCTGCAGATAACGGAACGACAGATCCTCCAGCTCCCACTTCAGTTGCCCGATACCCAGGCGGTGGGCGAGAGGCACGTAGATCTCGGATACTTCACGCGCCACGCGCAGGCGCTTCTCCTCGGGAGAGTTCTTCACCGCGCGAATGGCGCAGGTGCGCTCGGCCAGTTTGAGCAACGCGACCCGCACATCATCGATGAGCGCCAGCAGCATCTTGCGCACGTTTTCCACCTGGTCATCGCTCTGGCCCAGCACCCGCTTGCGACTAGTGTCGGTCTCGTTGATCGCCGCCATTCGCAGCACCCCCTCGACCAGCTTTGCAACCCCGTGGCCAAAGCCCTGCTCCAACTCCTCCATGCTCAGGCGCGACTCGCGCACACTGCGGTAAAGAATGGCGGCGACAACGGCCTCGTTGTCCAGATGCAGTTCCACCAGAATCTCGGCCATGTCCAGGCCGGTGATATAGCTGCTGCTCTTCTCGAACCAGGCGTGGGCAGGCGCTTCGGACGGCTGATGAACACGCCAACTGACATCGCAGGCACGCTTGACCATTTCCCTGTCCAGCGGCACGCCGTTGCTCTGCAGGGTTTCAAACCACTCGTCGAAGCGAATGCTGCCGTCTTCATTGAAAGGGTGTGATTCTCGGATGTGAACCATTCTGATGCCTGCCAGGAGTCGTATTACGGTTTCTTCAGGTTAAATTCCGCGATGGATTCAACATGTCCGGTGTGTGGGAACATGTCCATGACCCCCGCCTGGGACATGACGTAGCCATGCTTGACCAGTTCCCCGGCGTCGCGGGCAAGAGTCGCGGGATTACAGGAGATGTAGACAATTTTTTTCGCCCGGAATGCGGCGAGTCGTGGAATAATTTCGATCGCACCGGAACGCGGCGGATCGAGCAGAATCTTGTCATACACCGGCTGTGCCCAGGTGGTTTCGTCAAAATCGATGGTCAGATCGGCACTGTAGAAGCGGGCATTGTCGATGCCATTGGCCGCCGCATTCTCCGCTCCCCTTTCCACCATTTCCTGACTGCCTTCGACGCCGACCACGGCCTTGACCCGACGGGCGATGGGCAGCGTGAAATTGCCCAGTCCACAGAACAGATCAAGCACGGTTTCCTCCGGCTGCGGATCCAGCAGTTCCATGGCGCGGGCAATCATGGCGCGATTAAGCTCACCGTTCACCTGGGTAAAGTCCGCGGGATGGAAGGCCAGGCGAAGATCAAAATCCGGCAGGTAATAGTAGAGCCTGTGGCAGCCATCCTCCGGCCACAGCTTGTGCACGGAATCCGGTCCCTTGGGCTGCAGATACAGTTCGATGGCATGCTCTTGTGCAAACGCCAGCAGCGCCTGCAGATCCGCGTCGGGAAGCGGCTCAAGATGACGCACGATGAAGGCGACACGATCCGGCCGGTGTGTGCCATCTGCCTCCGCCTCTGCGCTCTCCCCCACTGCCACCTCGATCTGGGGAAGCGCCAGACGCCCCTCAAACCCCAGCAGAAGCGCACGCAGGGGAGCAATCAGATCCGACACCGAACGATTGAGCACCGCACAACTGGACATGTCGGCGATGAAACTGCTGTTCTTCTCACGGAACCCGACAAGCATCGATTCCTTCTTATGCACATAGCGAATGGCCAGGCGCGCCTTGCGCCGGTAGCCCTCTGTCTGGCTCCGCAAGGGGGGGATCGACGCGAAACGCTCAATATTGCCGATGTGCTGCAACTGCTCATGCAACACGCTTTGCTTGAGGGCAATCTGAGCTGCCGGGGCAATATGCTGCATGGAACACCCTCCGCAGATGCCGGCAAATTCACAGGGCGGGTTCACGCGATCGGGCGAGGGCGAGAGCACCTCCACCGTTTTGAGTTCGTCGAACTGGCGACGGCGGGAAGTAAACTGGGCCAACACAGTCTCCCCGGTAATGGCGCCATCAACAAAGGCGATCTTGCCCTCTATGCTGGCAACGCCGCGGCCATCATGGCTCAGGCGCTGAATTTGGAGTTCAATCGCCTCTTCAGGCAGTTTCTGACGTTTGCGTCTGGAATGTCTCATAGTGTTTCAGTCTGAATAATCGAATGGGAACGCGCACTGCGCGAATGAAGCGGCGAATCGGCCAGATCCCGGATCAGGCAAAGACTCCGGTGGACAGATAACGGTCGCCGCGATCGCAGATGATGGCCACGATGACGGCATTCTCGACCTGCTTGCTGAGGGCGAGGGCCGCGTGAACCGAGCCGCCCGAAGACACACCACAGAAAATGCCTTCCTCTTTCGCCAGGGCACGCATGGTGGTCTCTGCATCGTTCTGGTCGACGTCGATCACGACGTCCACACGGGAGGCATCAAAAATGGCAGGCAGATACTCCTGCGGCCAGCGCCGGATTCCCGGTATGCGGGAGCCTTCCCTGGGTTGCAGACCAACGATGCTGATGTCCGGATTCTGCTCCTTGAGATAGCGTGACACGCCCATGATGGTGCCGGTGGTGCCCATGGAACTGACAAAATGGGTCACCGTGCCCTGGGTATCACGCCAGATTTCGGGCCCCGTATGCAGGTAATGCGCATTGGGGTTGTCCGGGTTGGCGAACTGATCAAGCACCTTGCCACGCCCTTCCCGGGCCATCTGCTGGGCCAGGTCCCGTGCCCCTTCCATGCCCTGCTCTTCGCTTACCAGGATCAGCTCGGCGCCATAGGCCGTCATGGCCGCCTTGCGCTCCTCGGACATATTGTCCGGCATGATCAGAATCATCCGGTACCCCTTCACCGCACTGACCATGGCCAGGGCAATGCCGGTGTTGCCGCTGGTAGCCTCTATCAGGGTGTCGCCGGGACAAATGTCGCCACGCAGTTCCGCCTGCAGAATCATGTTGTAGGCGGGCCTGTCCTTCACTGAGCCAGCGGGGTTGTTGCCCTCCAGCTTCACCAGCACGGTATTGCTGGTCTTGCCGGGCAAGCGTGCCAGACGCACCAGCGGGGTATTGCCGATCTGGGATTCCAGCAGAGGGTAATCGATGGACATAACAGCATCCCGAGGAAAAATTTGCGCGATTTTACCCTGTATCGCTGCACGCTGAAAGCAAAGGCCGTGCGCTGAGCGGACTCACTCCCCGGCCACCGGCCGCGCAAACAGGGCGCGGCTCGCCAGCGGCTTGTCGCCGAGGTGTCCCTGCAGAGCCATACGAGTCAGGCGCAATGCCGCCTGGCTCACCGCCTTGTCTGCAAGATCATTGTGGTACAGAGCCAGCAGTTCGTGACCACGGAATACCGCGGGGTTGCTCTGCCCTGGCAAAGGCGGGGGAACACGTTCAAAGCCGATGTCGGGATGAAACAGATACTGGGCACCTTCCTCAATGGCGTCGCCGCTGTAGCAATCGTGCAGAAGATCGACGCCGTAGCCGAGTGCTTCCAGAAGGCTCAGCTCAAAGCGGCGCAGAATCCCCGGCAAATCACGGTCGCCACACAGTGCGATAATGGCCTCCTGATAACTGCGATAGAGGCTGGGAATCCCCTCGTGCGCCATCAGCAGACGCACCAGCAGTTCGTTCATGTACAGGCCGCTGAACAGGCGCGTTCCCTGCAGACTCATGGCATTGATACTGCCTTCCACGGCAACCAGATTTTTGAGTTCGGAACGACCGCTGAGCGACACCAGCAGAGGCTGGAAGGGTTGCAGAAACGCCCGGGTGCGGGAACCTGCGCGGCGCGCCCCCTTGGCCACCGCGCGCACCCTGCCATAGTCCACGCAGAAAAAGTCCACCAGCAGGCTGGTGTTCTGGTAGGCCTGGGTGTGAAGCACGTAGGCCGGTTGCAGATCCACTCGATTGCGCATGCCGGAAACCCTCGAAAATACGGCGGGCTACTCAGTCCTCGTGATAACCGAGACTGTGCAGCGCACGCTCATCATCGGCCCAACCTGTCTTCACCTTCACCCACAGATTGAGCATGACTTTGGCATCGAAGGCCTTTTCCATGTCGATGCGGGCGGCACTGCCAATGGTCTTCAGGCGTTCGCCCCGTTTGCCGATGATGATCTGCTTCTGGCTTTCCTTGTCCACAAGAATCAGCGCATGGATGTGCACCACGCCTTCCGCGATGGTGTATTTCTCGATTTCCACTGTCACTTCGTAGGGCAGCTCATCCCCGAGTTGCCGCATGATCTTCTCCCGCACGATCTCTGCCGCCATGAAGCGCGAGCTGCGGTCCGTCACCTGATCTTCGGGATAAAGGAAGGGCCCTTCGGGAAGGTACTTGCGTACGCACTGCTCGACAGTGTCGAGATTGTGGGAGCCAAGTACGGACAGCGGGATAATCTCGGCGAATTCACGCAGACGGGAGAGGCGTTCAATATGAGGCAGCAGACGCTCCCGGGACTCCAGCAGATCGCACTTGTTGATCAACAGCAGCACAGGCACCCCGACCTTGCGCAGGGCTTCCAGAACAATCTCGTCCTCTTCATTAAAGACCAGCCGTTCCACCACAAACAGAACAATGTCCACGCCATCCAGCGCACTGGTGGCCGCCTGATTCATGACACGATTGATCGCCTTGCGTTCCACCTTGTGCATGCCGGGCGTATCGACGTAGACGAACTGGTCATCCCCCACCGTCTTGATCCCCAGAATCCGGTGGCGGGTTGTCTGCGGCTTGCGCGAGGTAATGCTGATCTTCTGCTCCAGAAGATGATTGAGCAGGGTGGACTTGCCCACATTGGGGCGGCCTACAATGGCAATGAAACCGCAATGCGTGCGGCGTGAAGATGACTGTTCGTGGGGCATCGTATCTGACATGTAAGTTCCTGATCTAAAGCTGCTGTTCCAGTGCCTTGAGCGCCTTTTCCGCTGCTTCCTGTTCCGCGAGTTTCCGGTTGCGACCGCGTCCCTCCGTACAGTGTCGAAGCAGAGGCACCTGACAGGACACATGGAAAGTCTGCTGGTGATCCTCGCCCTCTATGTTTAGAACCTCGTACACAGGCAGGGACTTGCCTTTCGCCTGCAACAGTTCCTGCAGACGGGTCTTCGGATCCTTGGCCCTTTCCACCCGGGCACCGCTGGCCAGCGCCTCCCCGTAGGCGGCGAGAATGACCTTTCTGGCGGCTTCCAGCCCACCGTCCAGGCAGATGGCACCGAACACCGCCTCCAGCGCATCGGACAGGATCGAGGCACGAGAGCGCCCTCCGGCCTTGCGCTCGCCAGGCCCCAGGGTCAGCAAGTCGCCCAGTTGCAGCCTGGTCGCAATATCCGCAAGACTCTGCTGATTCACCAGAGCCGCCCGCATCCGGCTGAGTTCACCTTCCGGTGCCTCGGGATGTCGACGAAACAGTTCAGCAGCCACAACAAAGCCCAGCACTGCATCGCCGAGGAATTCAAGACGTTCGTTGTTGTCGGATCCTGCGCTGCTGTGCGTCAGTGCACGCAGCGCAAGAGAAGGGTCTGCAAACGGGTAGGAAAGGGCTTTCTCAAGCTGGGAGACAGGCACAGACATCTATTGAATCTGATCATCGAAACTGACGATGACGTCGATGTTGGCAACCAGGGGAATGCGACGCTCGTACACAATGCTGATGACATTGCCGCCGTTGGCGCGGCTTGTCGTAATGCTGTCGAGATCAAAGTCACGCACATTGTTCACACGCATGCTCGCGGCAATCTCTTCCCGCACCTCTGCCTGGGTCATCGTGCTGATACGCCCGCTGTCCACCAGGGTTTCCGCTACTCCACGGACAAAATTATGATCGATGTACACCGGCAACACTTTCAGTCCGAAGGTCAGCCCGGCAACCAGAATCACCAGCATGCCGAGAAGGCCGAACTTGGAGAAACCGCGCTGACGGCGTGGCAAGGCATTCAACAGTTTGTTCATGACATCACCTGCACTCTATGGATCAATAAGAGATGTTTCAGCACCTGTAACAAAAGCGCCTGCCATGCATTATAACGCGCCGCGCTGCCGACACCGCGACGTGGTCCGCGTTTCAGAAAATCAGGCCGTTGCGGGAGAACGTGGGCAGATGCAGGCCCGGCTCCTTGTGCATCCACACGGCAAAGGCCTTGCCGACAATATTCTTCTCCGGCACCGCGCCCCAGACGCGGCTGTCGGCGCTGTTGTCACGGTTATCGCCCATCATGAAATAATGCCCTTCCGGCACCACCCACACGGTGCGTTCGTCACGGGGAGGCGCATCAATGATCTGGGTCAGGTGTTCAACCCCGCCCAGGGTCTCATTGTAGAGCGTTCCCGCTCGCATCATGCCATTGGGCATCTCGATCTGCACATCGTCCACCGGTTCGGACATGATCTGTTCGCCGTTGACATACAGAACCTTGTCCTCGTAGCGAACCGTGTCTCCCGGCAGCCCCACCACGCGCTTGATGAAATAGCGCTTGTCGTGCGGCGGAATGAACACCATGACCTCCCCGCGCTTCGGTTCGTTCATCGGCACAATCTTGGTGCCCACCACCGGCAGACGCAGGCCATAGGTGTATTTGTTCACCAGAATGAAGTCGCCCACCTCCAGCGTCGGAATCATGGAACCCGAGGGTATCTGGAAAGGCTCTACCAGGAACGAGCGCAGCACCAGCACGATCAGCAGAACAGGGAAAAAGGACTTGGCGTACTCAACCAGAACCGGCTCGCGCTCCGCCTCGGCAATCGCCACCAGCAGCGCCTCGGAATGAGGCTTTTGGGCCGCCCGCAGCTTGTCCGCAGCCGCCTTGCGATCGTCCGCACGCAGCAGACGGTCCGCCAGGGAAATCACTCCGGAAATCACCACGAGCACGAGCAGGACGAGCGAAAAATCTATATCCATCAGCTATCCACCTTCAGTACGGCTAGGAATGCCTCCTGGGGCACCTCGATATTCCCTACCTGTTTCATGCGTTTCTTGCCAGCCTTCTGTTTTTCCAGCAGCTTCTTCTTGCGCGTGACGTCGCCACCGTAGCACTTTGCGGTCACGTTCTTGCGCAGTGCCTTGACTGTCTGCCGCGCAATGATCTGACCGCCGATCGCGGCCTGAATGGCCACATCATACATTTGCCGGGGAATCAGTTCCTTCATTTTCTCCACCAGAATGCGCCCCTTGTGGTGCGCCTGGTCGCGATGCACGATCAGGGCCAGCGCATCCACGCGATCGCCGTTGATCAGCACGTCCAGGCGTACCAGACGGGCCTCCTGGAAGCGGATGAAGTGATAATCCAGAGAGGCATAGCCCCGGCTGGCGGATTTGAGCTTGTCGAAGAAGTCCAGCACCACCTCGTTCATGGGCAGTTCGTAGCGCAGGGAAACCTGGCGTCCGATGAATTGCATGTCGCGCTGCACGCCCCGCCGGCTGATGCAAAGATTGATGATATTGCCCACGTACTCGTTGGGTACCAGAATGCTGGCCAGCACGATCGGCTCCCGCATCTCGTCGATCGAGGTCACGGCGGGCAGTGCGGACGGGCTGTCCACACGCACAGTCTCACCATTGGTCAGCAGCACTTCGTAGACCACGGTCGGCGCGGTGGTGATCAGGTTGAGGTCATACTCGCGCTCCAGGCGCTCCTGAATGATCTCCATGTGCAGCATGCCGAGGAAACCGCAGCGGAAACCGAAGCCCAGAGCATCCGAGCTCTCGGGCTCGTAATACAGGGAGGCATCGTTCAGGGTGAGTTTTTCCAGCGCTTCGCGGAAGTCCTCGAAGTCATCGGAAGACACCGGGAACAGCCCCGCGTACACCTGGGGCTGAATCTTCTTGAAGCCCGCCAGCGGTGCAACATTGGCCGTATTGGCATGGGTCAGGGTATCGCCCACCGGCGCCCCCTTGATCTCCTTGATGCCGGCAACCATCCAGCCCACCTCGCCGGCGCGCAATACATCGGTCTCGGTACGCTTGGGGGTAAACACCCCCACACCATCCACCAGATGCGCCTTGCCAATGGACTTGGCAATGATCTTGTCGCCGGTGCGCAGAGTGCCCTGTTTCACGCGCACCAGGGACACCACTCCCAGGTAATTGTCGAACCAGGAGTCGATGATCAGCGCCTGCAGCGGCGCGTCCACATCGCCCGTGGGGGGCGGCACCAGCCGCACCAGTTCTTCCAGAATATCGATGATGCCCATGCCGGTCTTGGCACTTGCGGCAACAGCAGCGGAAGCGTCGATGCCGATGATTTCCTCGATCTCCTGCCGCACTTTTTCCGGCTCGGCCTGCGGAAGGTCCATCTTGTTCAGTACCGGGATCACCTCCAGCCCCTGCTCAATGGCTGTGTAGCAGGTCGCCACCGACTGGGCCTCCACGCCCTGCCCGGCATCCACCACCAGCAGCGCGCCCTCGCAGGCGGCCAGGGAGCGCGACACCTCATAGGTAAAATCCACGTGGCCCGGCGTATCGATGAAATTCAGTTGGTAGCGCTTGCCGTCTTTGGCGCTGTAATACAGCGTGACACTCTGCGCCTTGATGGTAATGCCGCGTTCGCGTTCGATATCCAGCGAATCCAGCACCTGCTGATCCATCTCCCGGTCTTCCAGACCTCCGCAGGTCTGAATGAAACGGTCGGCCAGGGTGGATTTTCCGTGGTCGATGTGGGCAATGATCGAGAAATTGCGGATATGACTGAGGTCGCTCACTTGGATTGGGTCACAGCTCTGAGGTTAATGGGCCTGGGGCGCGGAGAGCACAGGCTCCACCCCCGAAAATCAAGGCCGCAAGTCTACAGCATAAGGGCATGACTGTCAGTGTGATTTGCACGCAGGCCGCCGTGCCGCAAGCCGGTTCAGGGGCCAGCGGCACATCACCATTGAGAGGTTTACTCCAGCTCCAGCACCAGGGTGGTGCCGCGCCCTTCGCGCCAGATGCGCACGGGGATAAAACCGGTATCCGGAAGCGACTCCAGCACGCGGGTAAAACTCTGGACATCGGGAACGGGGGTACGGTTGAGTTCGACAATCACATCGCCGCTGAGCAGTCCTGCTGCGGCCGCCGGGCCGTCGTCCATCTCACTGATGCGAACGCCCGAGATACCGGCCACTTCCTGGGCCTCCTGACTCAAGTCCTCCACATCCAGCCCCAGGGTATTGGCGCGGGGGGCCTCCTCCTGCGGATTCGCAGCAGCAACTCCGCTACCGGGAAGACTGCCCACCACCACTGGCACCTCGATCTGCTCGCCATTGCGGATAATCGTCAGGCGGGCACTGCTGCCCGGACGCACCTGGCCAACATAGAAGGGCAATTGAGAGGAACTCTCGATGTCACGACCGTTGAACGCAATGATAATGTCGTCGTTCTGCACCCCTCCCCGCTCTGCGGGGCTGTCGGGCTGCACCTCGTCAACAAAGGCGCCTCGTGGCCGGGGCATCTGGAAAGCCTCTGCCAGCGCATAGTCCACATCCTTGATCAGCACCCCGAGCAGGCCCCGGCTGACGGTACCCGTTTCGCGCAGTTGCTCCACCACATCCAGTGCCACATTGCTCGGAATTGCAAAGGACACGCCATTGGAACCCCCGGAGCTGCTCAGAATCTGGGAGTTGATGCCGATCACTTCGCCCGCCAGATTGAAGAGCGGTCCTCCGGAATTGCCCTGATTGATTGCCACGTCAGTCTGGATAAAGGAGACATAATTGGTCTGATTGCCCGGCACCGTGCGCCCCTTGGCACTCACAATGCCCGCTGCTGCGGAGAATTCCAGCCCAAACGGCGAACCGATGGCGAGCACCCATTCCCCCACACGCACTGCTTCGGAATCTCCGAAGGCGACGGCAGGCAGGCCACTTGCCTCGATCTTGATCAGTGCCACATCGGACAGTTCATCCGTACCAATCACCCTGGCCTCGTATACCCGGCGATCATTCAGGGTCACGGTGATCTGATCCGCGCCGTTGACCACGTGATGATTGGTGATGATGTAACCGTCATCGGAGATAAGAAAACCGGAGCCCACACCGCCACGGGGCCGGGACGGCATATCGTCCAGATCCAGAGGCGCCTGGTCATCGGGACTCAGGCGGCGCAGCAATTCCTCAATGTCACTGCTGCGACCTTCACGTGCACGCACGGTCTGCAGAGTCGCGATATTGACGATCGCCGGCGCATTGTGTTCCACCAGTTCGGCAAAATCCGGCAGCGCAGAGGCTGCTTCGGAAGCGAGAGGAAATGCAGCCAAAGCAAGCGCCAGAACACTTGCGCGCACATTCAAATAGGCCCTGAGACGAAGACTTTTCATACCTGAACTCCCAAATTGCGCGGACAGACAACAGAATGCCGTACCGACCACCAGCAGAGTTCGTAAAGTACAGCGCGGCGGCAGGACGGGCAAGCCCTTGCTGTGATGAAACGCCCTGAACGGGCCGGGAGAGGAAAGGGGAACGCGTGAAACCCCGTCCGGGATTTCACACGATAAAACTCAAGAATCAGGGTTCGATCTGGTTGACCTGACGGATCAGTTGCGAATCTTCCAGAATATTGAACTGGGGACGGTCGGAATCCTGATCGCTGAACTGGATGGAGGCACTGCGAATGTAGTCGTTCAGGCGCTGCTGGGCCTGCGCATCAAACTGCACCGGCACATCGACGGAATCGGCAAGCTGAACGGCAGGAGCCTGTTCGGGCGCTTCACTGGACGCCATGGAGCCAGGCGTGCCAACGGGTTCCAACAGGGTACTCTGCAGCACCACATAGGCCGCCATGGCAACGGATGCAGCGATCGCCATACGTCCCATTCCCTGCCAAAGGCTTCTCACGGGATTTGCAACAGGAGCAGAAGTTTCGGGAGTGTAGGCCTCTTCGGCCTCCAGTGCGGCAAAGAGCCGCTGCGTGGCATCGCTGGATACCGCAGCGACTTCCTCATGCTGCAGAACCGAGCGCACCAGATTGTAGCGCCGCCAGGTTTCCCCCAGTTCCCCGTCACCCGGGGCGGTTTTCAGCAAACGGCGCAGCTCCAGATCATCTGCCTCATTGTCCATGAGGGCAGACAGGGATTCCTCCAGCGGGCGACCACGACTATTTTCCAAACTCATTCAATACCTCTGCATACCGCCACTGTGGCGGCCTGAATTAGGGGTAAAACGTTCAGATTTCGGTCCTGCACATAAAACGCTCTATGAGTGGCAGTGAAATATGGCACAAATCTGGCAATCTTACGAGTAAGACAACGCATGTTGATCCAGGTTCCGTGCCGTTCACATAAACTCGCGAATTTTTTTATCAATCGCTTCCCGGGCCCTGAAAATGCGCGAACGCACGGTTCCCACGGGGCAATCCATGATCTCCGTAATGTCCTCGTAACTCAGGCCGGAGAACTCCCGCAGCCGGAATGCCGTCCGCAGATCCTCGGGCAGTTCCTCGATCGCCTGATTGATCACCGCCTCCAGCTTGTCGCGCTGCAACTGGCCCTCGGGAGTCTCGCTTTCACGCAGGGCAGCGGTGTCTTCCACCAGCTCGGCATCATCCAGATCAAAATCCGTTGAAGGAGGCCGCCGCCCCCGTGACACCAGGTAGTTCTTGGCCGTGTTCACGGCAATGCGGTACAACCAGGTATAAAAGGCACTGTCGCCGCGAAACAGTTTCAGGGCGCGATAGGCCTTGATAAAAGCTTCCTGGCTGACGTCCTCCACCTCGTGTGGATCCTTGATGAATCGGGATATCAGGGCCGCCACCTTGTGCTGGTAACGCAGCACAAGGAAGTTGAACGCGGTCTTGTCCCCCGCCATGACACGGTCCACCAATTGCTGGTCAGTTTCCTGCTTCATACTGAACAGCTCCGGACAGGATGAAACTCATAATGCGGGTGGACATCATTCATCAAGGGGGTAGACCACGGGAATGGGTGTTAGTTCAGACATGTCAGGCAGCAAGCAAGCGGCAGTGGCACTTTCGGTATTGCTACCTGCAGTATTGGCACTTAGGGTCAGCCTGCCTGTAATATAGGCGGCTTCCCGGATTGCCCGGCCTGGGCCATCTGTTACAGCCACCAGTTTACGGCATGACAATGAGCGCCAACGATACCACATCTGTTCACGACTACGACATATTGATCATCGGCAGCGGCGCCGCCGGGCTTACCCTGGCCCTGAAGACCGCAGACTTTGCCCGGGTCGCCGTCATCAGCAAGGGTGAACTGAGCCAGGGCGCCACGTTCTGGGCACAGGGCGGCATTGCCGCGGTGCTGGACGACGAGGACAGCATCGAGGCCCACATTGCCGACACGCTCGATGCCGGTGCCGGACTGTGCCACCGCGACATGGTCAGCCATATCGTGGAAAACAGCGGGGCCTGCGTCAAATGGCTCGTGGAACAGGGGGTACCCTTTACCACTATCGCCCCGGAAGAGGCTCGCGAAGGCGCGGAACGGGCGCCTCTGAAACCCGATAACCTTGCCCCCCTGCACCTCACTCAGGAGGGCGGGCACAGCCATCGCCGGATTATTCATGCGACCGACGCGACCGGTCGGGCTGTTTTCGAGACTCTCGCCAATCGTGCCCGCCTGAACAGCAATATCGATCTCTTTGAAAACCGCATTGCCATTGACCTGATCACGCGCAAGAAACTGGGCCTGGAGGGAGAGCAGTGTGTAGGAGCCTACATCTTCTCCCCGGAGACCAGCAGCATCGAGGTCTTCAAGGCCCGATTCGTCATCCTCGCCACCGGCGGCGCCAGCAAGGCCTATCTGTTCACCACCAATCCCGACGGTGCAACCGGCGATGGCATCGCCATGGCCTGGCGTGCGGGGTGTCGCGTTGCTGACATGGAATTCAATCAGTTCCACCCCACCTGCCTGTACCACCCCCATGCCAAGTCCTTCCTCATTACGGAAGCGCTACGGGGCGAAGGAGCATGGCTGGAGTTGCCGGACGGCACCCGTTTCATGCCACAGTTTGATGCCCGCGCCGAACTGGCACCGCGGGACATTGTCGCGCGTGCCATCGACCACGAGATGAAGCGCCTGGGTTGTGATTGCGTGTACCTGAACATTACCCACAAACCGGCCGCCTTCATCAAGGAGCACTTCCCCACCATCTATTCCCGCTGCCTGAAGTTCGGCATCGACATCACGCGGGACCGCATCCCCGTGGTGCCGGCCGCTCACTACACCTGCGGCGGGGTTGTCGTGGACAAGATGGGGCGCACCGACCTGCCCAATCTCTACGCTATCGGCGAGACCAGCTTCACCGGACTGCATGGCGCCAATCGCATGGCCAGCAACTCACTGCTGGAATGTTTCGTGCTGGCCTTTAGCGCCAGCGAGGACATCCGCGCGAAGCTCGCCGACACCCCTCTGGAGGGCGACATCCCACCCTGGGACGAGAGCCTGGTGACTCGTTCCAACGAGGAAATTGTGGTGTCCCACAACTGGGATGAGCTGCGCCGCTTCATGTGGGCCTACGTCGGCATCGTCCGCAAGGACGAGCGCCTGCAGCGCGCAAAGCGACGGATTCAGTTGCTGGAACAGGAAACCGATGATTATTACAAACACTACATCGTCACCCGTGACCTGCTGGAGCTGCGCAACCTTGTCCTGGTCGCCCGCCTGATCGTGGAATGCGCCATCGCGCGCAAGGAAAGCCGGGGCCTGCACTACACCCTCGATCACCCGCAGATGCTGCCCGAGGCCGTGGACACCGTGTTAACGCCCCCCAACAGCCCCTTGCTCTGAGAGCCCTGCTCCACTCTGACCCCCGAATGCCTGCCAGCGCAGAAAAATCCGCAGCCTGCGCAACGCATCGGGGGGTGCCGAATCCGGCAGCAATACCAGTCTTCGGGGCAGGGTTTTCGCATCAGACGCTGGCGAGTCGTCAGACAAGAGCACCTTGAAACGCAGCACAATCAGACAGGGATGACAGTGGCACTCGGAAGCCAGAAGTATCGGCAGGCGTTCGCCTCCGACATCCAGACTCAAGCACCCGTCGGCAAGGGTTAGCGCCCTGGGCAATGGGGCGAGCCATCGGCGCGTCAACCAAGGCATCATCAACAGCAGTAACAGAGCACCGAGAGTCAGCGCCGGAGGAAGCGCCGCCAGCACAAGGGCAGCCCCCGCCAGTGCCGTTTGCGCATAACAGGCAGCACGCAGCACGCGTGATTCAACGAGCTCTATCCGGGTGTGCATACACGGTTCCCTGTGTCATGCAGATGAGAGATTTCCCCGTTCAGGCAGCGCCGCGAACCAGGCTGATAATTTGCTCCAGTTCGGGCTTTGGCACAGGCTCCCGCATGACCAGCCAGTTGTACAGATCCTGGTCCTCTTCCATCAGCAGGCGGCGGTACTGGGCACGCTCTTCCTCGCCCAGCGCCGGCAGGCATTTCTCCACAAAGGGCAACAGCAACAGGTCCAGTTCGCGCATGCCGCGACGACTGTGCCAGGCCAGTTTCTTGTACTCAATATCTGATAACATGTGACAACCTGAATGGGACAACAGCCCGTTCATCATAACCCAAAACGCTGTTTTTATCCGGGCCTTCGTCATGGCAAGCACTGTCACCGACCTGAACAACTTTGATCTGCTTGCCGTCTGCGGCGAAGACGCCAGCCACTTCCTGCAGGGGCAGCTAAGCTGCAACCTGGACAAGCTTGGCCCGACACACAGCCTCACCGGAGCCTATTGCGATCTGAAGGGGCGTGTCATCACCGACATGCAGGTTCTGCAGCGGGGTGAATGCCTGTATCTACTCTGTCTCAGCGGCATGGGCAATGCCCTGCGCCGCACCCTGGACAAATACATCGTCTTCTCGAAAGCAAAAACCAGCATGGTGACGCTGGACTTCGAGCGCTACGGTATTCATGGCGAAGGTGCCGAGCAAACCGTCAGTACTCTCTTTGGTCAGGCACCCGCCAATGCCGGTGACGTGGTGCAGCACGAGGGTGGACTTGTCTTCCGCCTGCCAGACCCGGCTCCGCGCTACGAGGTTCTGGTGCAAAGTGACTGCGACGAATTGCTGGAGCAGATCCAGGCGCTGGGGGCAACCGATGACACCGAGGAGTGGGAGCTGGCCGACATCCGCCAGGGCATTGTGCACATCCACCCGGACATTCAGGAGACCTATACCCCGCAACTGCTCAATTACGACATCAACGGGGTGATCGACTTCAAGAAAGGCTGTTACACCGGGCAGGAAATCGTTGCCCGCATGCACTACCGGGGAACGGCCAAGAAACGCCTGTACCTGGGCAGGGTAAGCGACTTCAAGGTCTCTCTGCAGTCGCTCGTCATGCACAAGGATGAGGTGGTTGGTGAGATGCTGAGTGTCTCGCGCACCGAGACAGGCGACTATGAATTCCTCGCCATTCTGCCCTGCGAACTCGCAGACAGTGGCGCCAAGCTGCTGCTGCGCAACGGCAGCGTGGAGTCCGGCGCCCGCAATGCGCCAGCAGTCACAATACAACTGCAAGCCATTCCCGGCCTGAACCCTGGCTGATCTGAACCCTGACGGGTCAGGAACTGCAGGACAGCATCGAGGCTCCCGCTCTGTGTCGTGCCCAGTCCGGACGCTTGCGATGAAAGCCGGGAAAGTCCTTGTGCTCGGCGTAGGGGGACTGCAGAACGGCATGCAGCGCGTGAAGACCACTGAAGTCGCCCACCTCCTGCACCCGATCCAGCGCTTCCTGCACCAGATAATTGCGCAGAATGAACCAGGGGTTGACCCTGTTCATCCGTTCATGGCGCTGTGCCGGAGATTGCGCTTCCTGCTTCACCCTGGCCTCGTAGCGCTGTAGCCATCCGGAAAGCTGCTCCAGGTGCTCGCCTTCTACCGGCTCACTTCCATAGAAAGTGTGTTGCAGTACCGCGATATCCTGCCCCACATCTCCCATCAGAGGCAGATCTGCCAAGGCACGAAAGAACAGCGTCATATCCGTTTCGCGCAGTGTCAACAGCCCCACGAGATCACGTATCAAGGCTCGGCCCTCGTCTCCAGACCTGTCTTCAAGCCCGAGCTTTTCGCCCATTCGGTTAAACCATTCATTCTCGTAAAACAACGGAAAGGCCTGAAGGATTTTTTCCACCGATGGCACATCCTCCAGCACTGGCAACAGCGCGTTCGCCAGTTGGTACAAATTCCAGAGGGCTATATCGGGCTGCTCGGCATAACGATAGCGACGTGTCTGGGCATCGGTGGTATTCGGCGTCCACTCGGGGTCGAAATGATCGAGCCAGCCGTACGGCCCATAATCGATCGTCAATCCCAGCACCGACATATTGTCCGTATTCATCACCCCGTGCACGAACCCCAGGCACATCCAGTGCACAATCATTCGCGCAGTGCTCTGACAGATTTCCTCGAACCAACGCAGCATCAGGTCCCGGGACAGATCCTTTCCGCTGTCGATAGTCGGGGCACCGAGATGGGGAAAATCGTCGCGTATGCATTGATGAATAAGAAGACGCAGAAGGTCCAGTTCTCCCCAGTAGGCACAGAGCTGAAAATGACCGAAACGCGTAAATGACGGTGCAACCCGACAGACGATGGCGCCTGGCTCTTTTTGCGGATTGCCATCATAGAACATGTCACGCACCACCTGATCGCCGGTCAGAACAAGACTGAGCGCACGGGTGGTGGGAACACCGAGAAAATGCATGGCCTCACTGCAGAGAAACTCGCGTGCAGAGGAGCGCAGAACGGCCCTGCCATCGGCACCCCTCGAATAAGGAGTAGGCCCGGCACCTTTCAGTTGAAGATTCATGAAACGCCCATCTCGGGCAACGAGCTCTCCAAGATTGATGGCACGCCCGTCACCCAACTGACCCGCCCAATGCCCAAACTGATGCCCACCGTACCGTGTTGCAAACGGCACAACACCGGGAAACAACTCGTTTCCGGACATCAGTCGGGCAAAGGAATCACTTTGGCAAAATGCTTCATCAAGACCCAGTTCCGCGCTCAACGTGGGTGACAGCATTAACAGGCGGGGATCTGAAACCGCTTCTGGCAACACAGGGGTATACAGGGCGTTGGACACCTGCCTCGATCGGTTTTCCTTCTCAGCATCGCCGGGCAGAGCCGCAACAAAGCGCGAACCCAGGGTGGGAGGTGCGGCAAGCTTCATTGTGTAAGCATCAGGATTCAGCGTGGAGGATTGCGCGCATCCAGGAATGCACCCAGTTCATTCTCGGGCATTGGACGCGCAAAGTAGTATCCCTGGGCATTGTCGCAGTTGAGCTGACTGAGCATGTCCACTTCTTCCGCCTGTTCGACCCCTTCAGCGACGATATCGATGCCCATGTTCTCACGCAGGGTGAGAATGGATTTGACCAGCCCGAACACCGCCTTGTCGCTGCGCATATCGTGCACAAAGCTGCGATCGATCTTCAGGGTATCAATGGGATACTGATGCAGATAACTAAGCGAGGAATATCCGGTACCGAAATCATCGATAACCACTTTCATTCCCAGGCGGCGACAACGCTCCAGAGAGCTCTTCACATTCTTGGGTTGTTTCAGCAGCAGTCGCTCTGTGATTTCGATATGGAACCGTTTTGCCTGTGTCTGATTTTCCTGCAGGATTCGGCAGAAGTTATCGAGGAACTTTTCTTCCTCAAAGTCGGTAGCCGAGAGATTCACGCTGACGTACAGATCGTCAAGATCCGGCCGATGGCTACCGAGCCTGCGCAGCATCTGACACACTTCCGAGATCGCCCAACGACTGGCTTCGATAATCAGGCCGCTGTCCTCCGCCATGGGAATAAATTCATCGGGAGGCACAACGCCACGCTCAGGATGTCGCCAGCGCATAAGCGCCTCAACACCCAGCACGCGCCCGGTGCTGATGGAAATTATCGGTTGATAATGCAGAAAGAGCTGCCCACTGACGATGGCAACCTTGAATTCATTGGCAAGCTTGATGGATTCAACAACGTTGATCTGTTCGGCGTAGGCACGCTCGGATTCCTCGGGAGACGGAATCTCGGGGCTGTCCATCAGCAATGTCTGGGAACGACGCAGAATGTCGCGGTAGCGCATCAGGATTACCTGGGAGATCAGACGCACAATCGGATTGGCGCCACGCACGCTGCGTGCGAAATCTTCCTTGGTAATTTCCAGCAGGGTTGTGTTCTCGATGGATTTAACCGTAGCGCTTCGTGGCTGGTTGTCCACGATGGCCATTTCGCCAATGATGCTGCCAGGCCCACGGGTCCCCATGTCCAGAATCGTACCATCACCCTTCTCGACCACGATTCTGACGCGCCCTTCCTGAATGAAATAGGCGCACGCCCCCATTTCACCCTGCGTCATGATCGTTTCACCGGCGCGAAACACCTTCTCGGCCTTGGGTGTGTTCATACTCTGTTTTACCTGACTTACCGTGGCTGATTCCGGCATCACGCCCCTGTGCCTCCGCAATAACAACCCTCATCATAAAGGAAAGGTCTGGTGAAAGATACCAGTGTCATCTGCACTGAAATCAATGTAGAAATCGCTCAAATGCCGCAATAATTCGCGCTATATCTGCCTCGTCAATATTCAGATGTGTCACCAGCCGAAGACGAGGAGCCGCCGTGATACGAATGTGCTGACGGGCCAGAAAGTCTCGCAATTCTACCGGAGCATGATGACCGCAATGTACGAAAACCATGTTGGTCTGTACTGGCTCCACCTCCAACCCGCACGCCTTCAACCCAGCTGCAAGTTGCGCAGCATTCTGATGATCCTGAGCGAGGCGCTGCACATTGTGTTCCAGCGCATACATCCCTGCCGCTGCAAGAATGCCTGCCTGTCGCAAACCACCGCCACAGACCTTGCGCCAGCGCCGGGCCTCCTCAATAAAGGAAGCAGATCCCAGCAACACCGATCCCACCGGAGCACCCAAGCCCTTGGAGAGACAAATGGACACGGAGTCAAAACCGGACACCAGAGTGCGCACCTCTTCTCCGGATGCGACTGAGGCATTGAAAAGGCGGGCACCGTCGAGATGCAGTTTCAGACCCTGCCGTTTCGCAAACCCAGCCGCCTCTGCTAGGTAGGCAGGTGGCAGCACTTTCCCCTGCATGGTGTTTTCCAGGCACAGCAGACGGGTTCTGGCAAAATGGGAATCCGGCGGTTTGATCGCTGCCTGGACCTGGGCGAGATCGAGTCCGCCAAAGGGCGCAAACTCCAGGGGCTGAGGCTGAATGCCGCCCAGTGCCGCCGCGCCTCCTCCCTCATATTTATAGGTATGGGCCTGCTGGCCGACGATGTACTCATCCCCACGGCCACAATGGGTCAGCAGGGCCACAAGATTGGACTGGGTTCCCGATGGCATAAAGAGACCACTCTCCATCCCGACCCGCTCAGCCAGCGTGGTCTGAAGGGCATTGACGCTAGGATCCTCTCCGTAGACATCGTCTCCGACTGCCGCAGCAGCCATCATCGCCCGCATCTCGACACTCGGTTCTGTCACGGTGTCGCTGCGCAGATCGATCACCCCTTCCGCATTCATACCCGAACTTCCTTCATTGTTGGCGTTGCCTCTGACCAGGCGCCCGCGTCCAGGCGCTCATATCCTTCCAGACTGCCCTGATAGAGATACACCCAGGCCGGGCCAAAGCGGGTGGCGAGTTGCAGTCGGGTATACAGCCCACGGCCGGGATCGTCTTCATTATATTCTTCCAGCCTATCCAGCAGCGCCAGTTGGGCTGCATCCAGGCTGAACACCTCGACCTCAATTCCCCGGGAGTCCGCCAGCACGGCACCCGGATATGGTCCAAGATCATAGAGCGTAATCTGTGACAGGGTATCTTCCCCGAGGAATCGGGCCTCCCCCATGACATGATGATTGCAGAGCCCCCGCTTGAGGGTGCCATACACCGCCACACGGGTGTCGCCCGCACCTGTGTCTGCATGATTTCCCGATTCAATGGGGTCTATACCTCCCCGCTCAATACTCATTGTATTTCCGGGCACTCCCCCGCACCTTGTCCGCCGGATACTTCTGCTCGTTCTCGCGCATCTTGGCCTCCACCGTCGCCATGATGTCAATGCCAAGCCGGTCGGCCAGACGCACCAGATACACCTGCACGTCAGCCACTTCCCGGGCAATCTGGTCCAGTTTCTCCGGAGGAATCTCGACCGACTGCTCTTCCGTCAACCACTGGAAATGCTCCATCAGCTCGCCAACCTCAACACTGAGCGCCATGACAAGATTTTTGGGCGAGTGGAACTGCTCCCAGTCCCGCTCACGAGCGAATTCCGCCACCCGCTGACGAATGGCCTCCAGGTCTTTCATGCCGTCCTCCGTACGCGCCGGGCTCCCGTACCTAAATGTTCCGGGTGACGAGCCCAAAATGAGCCACAATTTAGCATGTTCGTGAAAGAAAAAGCGTAGGAAAACTGCCTTCTTCTAAGCAACTTGTCTATCCATTGAATTAGCCCAACAGGTGCTTTATTCTGTTCCTCCATTTTAGTAATCCAAGGGAGAGTTCTCCGCCGTGTCAAACTATAATAAAACGATGAAATCGGCCTTCATTGGCCTCACAGCAGCAGTCGCAGTATTCCCTTTAATGAGTTTCGCACAGTCTGATATGGCGCCGGTGAACAATCTGCCCAATCCTTACCAGACTATCGAAGGCTATGCCAAGATGCCGGCTGGCCGTCCCTGGGGCTCCAGCAGTGCCGTTGACATCGATCCCGATGGCGTCAGCATCTGGGTTGCCGAGCGCTGCGGTGGCAACGTGGGCGCCTGCGTGACCAGCACTGTTGACCCAGTCATGAAGTTCGATGCCAACGGCAACATGGTCAAAAGCTTCGGTTCCGGCCTCGTGATGTGGCCCCACGGTATTCACGTGGACTTTGAAGGCAACGTCTGGATTGCGGACGGCCGCGACAACCTCGACCGCGACGGCAACCCCGTTGGCGGCACCCTGAAAGGACACCAGGTACTGAAGTTCAGCCCGGACGGCGAACTGCTGATGACCATCGGTGAGCCCGGTGGCGCACGTGAACCCGGCTACCTGTTCCAGCCGAACGACGTGTATGTCTCCCCCACTACCGGTGATATTTTCATTGGCGAAGGGCATTCCAATGCTCCGGGTTCTACCGGCCGCATGCTGAAATTCGACAAGACCGGCAAACTGATCAAGACCTGGGGCGAACTGGGCACCGGCCCGGATCAGTTCCAGCAGCCGCACTCCCTGGCCATGGACTCCCGCGGCCGCCTGTTCGTCGCTGACCGCGGCAACAACCGTGTGGTGATCTTCGATCAGGACGGTAACCGTCTGGACACCTGGTACCAGTTCAGCCGCAACAGCGGAATCTACATCGACAAGAATGACATTCTGTACGCTGCAGACTCCGAATCCGGCTCTGTGAACCCGGATCACGGCAACTGGCTGCGCGGTATCCGCGTGGGCAGCGCTATCACGGGCGAAGTCACTGCCTTCATCCCCGATCCGCAGCCTGACTGCACCGGCACCTGCACCGCAGAAGGCGTTGTTGCAGACCGCAACGGTGTGATCTATGGCGCAGAAGTCGGCCCCGTAGGCGGCATCAAACGCTACGTGAAGAACTGATCTTCCGACGCGAGAAAAAGGCGCCTTCCAGGCGCCTTTTTTTTGCCCGCTGAAAACCTCCCACCTGTCCCCGTTCTGTAGGAGCCTGCCCTGCAGGCGACTGCATTCAAAGGCCTCCAGGAGCTCAATCGCCTGCAAGGCAGGCTCCTGCGAAAATCAGGCGCAAAAAAAAAGGGCATCCTATCGGATACCCTTTTTTGATTGGTCGGGACAGCAGGATTTGAACCTACGACCCCCACACCCCCAGTGTGGTGCGCTACCAGGCTGCGCTATGCCCCGAATTCGCTTGATATATAAAGAGTTGTTCTGAAGTGGATCGGAAGCAAATCTAAATATCGGAATCTTGCTCTGGTGACCGTGTGGCGACTCTCATCAACCCTCACGGCCCCTGGTGTGCTCGTCTTGCTGAGCGGCGGCAATTCTACCGCATTTTTACAATTGTGCGATGACTTCTTCGAGTTCTTTTATCAAATCTTTGAAAATTTTGTCGTCGACACCTGTTGTCGCCTTCACCGGCTCTTCCGCTCCGCTCATGCGCTGACGCGCACCGCCGATGGTGAAGCCTTGATCGTAGAGCAGGGATTTGATCTGACGAATCAGAATCACGTCCTGGCGCTGATAATAGCGGCGATTGCCGCGACGCTTCACAGGTTTGAGCTGCGGAAACTCCTGCTCCCAGTAGCGCAGAACGTGTGGCTTGACCGCGCACAGCTCGCCCACTTCGCCAATCGTGAAATAACGCTTTGGCGGAATTGGGGGCAATTCGTCGTTATTGCTTGGTTCCAGCATAGCCTTCCACTCTTGCTTTCAGCTTTTGACCGGGACGGAAAGTCACCACACGCCGCGCCTTGATGGGAATCTCCTCGCCCGTTTTGGGATTGCGTCCGGGTCTTTGTTTTTTGTCTCGCAGATCGAAGTTACCAAAGCCGGAAATCTTCACCTGTTCATTCGATTCAAGCGACAAACGAACCTCTTCAAAGAACTGTTCGACCAGCTCCTTGGCTTCCCTCTTGTTCAGGCCGAGCTCCTCAAACAAACGCTCCGCCATCTCCGCCTTGGTAAGTGCCCCTTCTGCCATAGTTAATTCCTTAACTTTGCATTAAATTGTTTCTGTAGCTCGTTGACACAACTATTAATTATTGCATTGATGTCTTCGTCGCCTAGAGTGCGCGAAGGATGCTGCAAGGTCAAGCCCAAAGCGATGCTTTTTTTACTTTTTTCGACCGCATCGCCTTGATATACATCGAATATTCTCAGGTTCACCAGATATTCACCTGCACAGTCTCTAACCAGGCTCTGAATCTGTGCGGCAGAGACGTTTTCATCGATCACGATGGCAAGGTCGCGCCCTACTTCCGGGAAACGTGACAATTCACGAACACTGGGAATTCTCGCCTTTTGCAGAGAATTCATATCAATTTCAAACAGATACACCCGGTTATTAATATCCAGCTTGCGCTGAAGCACAGGATTGAGTGCACCCAGCAATCCGATCTGTTCGCCTTCCAGCATCAGCGCAGCACACTGCCCTGGGTGCAAGGCGGGGTGCTCGCCTTTCGCAAAACTGAAGGCCAATGCATCACGCCCGAGATCAAGGAGAGATTCAATATCTCCTTTAATATCAAAGAAATCCACAACTTTCTTCGTGCCATTCCATAACTGAGGACTCAGCGCACCGTAGGCCAGCCCCCCCAGTCGTGACGGCTGCGTCAGCGCACCGTTCTCGCGCACGAACACCTGCCCCGTCTCAAACAGGCGTACCCGCTCCTGCTGACGATTGGCGTTGTAGCGCAGCGTGGACAGAAGCCCGGGCCACAGACTGGTGCGCATGACCGACATATCGGCTGAAATCGGATTCTGCAGAGGCGTTGCCACCACTCCCGGGTTGATCAGTTCCTGCAGTCCGGGCTCGACAAAACTGTAGGTAATGACCTCCTGATAGCCAAGCGCAATGAGACGATCCTTGAACTGCGTCTGCTCGACACGCGTCTCGGTGCAGGCGCCCAGACCAGAGCGATTCAAAGTGCGGGTCTTGGGCATGCGGTTGTATCCGTATACCCGCGCGATTTCCTCGATGAGATCCACGTCCAGCGCCATATCGAAGCGGTAACTCGGTGCCTTGACGGTAATCGAGGCATCGCCCTGGGAGAGCAACTGCATGCCCAGGCGATCCAGAATGTCGCAGACTTCCTGGCGCGGAATTTCCATGCCGAGGAAGCGGGTCAGTTTGTCGAAGCGCAGGGATATCTGCGGGCAGGCTGGCAGATTCCCCAGAGTCTCCACAACAGGGCCGGCGCTGCCACCGGCAATGTCGAGCAGCAGGGCTGTTGCCCGCTCCATGGCCAGGGACTGCAGCTCGAAGTCCACGCCTCTTTCATAACGGTGAGAGGCGTCGGTATGCAGGCCGTAGCGACGTGCCCGCCCGGCTACTGCCAGCGGCGAGAAGAAGGCACATTCCAGGAACACGTCGCGCGTTCCCTCACTGACACCGGAGTCTTCGCCGCCCATGATGCCGGCCATGGCACGGGGACCGCTGTCATCGCTGATCACCAGCACATCGGGGGTCAGCACCACCTCCTTGCCGTCGAGCAAGGTCAGCGTTTCACTTTCCTGGGCCAGACGCACATCGATTTTCCCTTTCAGGGTCGCCAGATCGAAGGCGTGCATGGGCTGCCCGAGCTCAAGCAAGACATAATTGGTGATATCCACCACCGGATCGATACTGCGCAGGCCACTGCGGCGCAAACGTTCTGCCATCCACAAGGGAGTCTTCGCAGCCACGTTCACCCCTTTGACCACACGGCCAAGGTAGCGCGGGCATTGATCGGGCGCCGAAATCAATACAGGGAAGGTATCGTTAATGGCAGGAGACACGGGCGGCATCAGCGGTGGCACCGACGCAACGCCGTTCAGCACACCAATTTCGCGGGCCACGCCCATGATGCCAAGGCAGTCGCCACGATTGGGCGTCAGATCGAGCTCGATACTCAGATCGTTGAGGTGCAGGTAGTCACGGACATCAGCACCAATCGGGGCGTCTGCGGCCAGCTCCAGCAGGCCATCCGAGCTTTCCGCCAGCCCCAGCTCCTCGGCGGAACAGAGCATGCCGTTGGATTCCACCCCGCGCAGCTTTGCCTGACGAATCTTGAAGGCTTTGCCGTCTTCCCCAGTCAACTGCGAACCCACCTGGGCATAGGGTACCTTCAGGCCCGCACGCACATTCGGCGCACCACAGACCACCTGGAGCACGGCGTTGCCATCGCTCACCTCACACACACGCAGCTTGTCCGCATCGGGATGAGGCTCCACACGCAGCACCTCGGCCACGATAACGCCGGAGAACTCACTGGCCACCGGTTCGAGGCCATCGACCTCAAGACCCGCCATGGTCAATTGTTCCACAAGCGCCTGCGTATCGACGGCGGGATTGACCCACTCACGAATCCACTGTTCGCTGAAAATCATGCTGTGTACTCTGTCCGTTGACTGGTATTGCAGGAAAGCCCGTCAGGCCGCAAGGCCCGCGGGCTAGTTAAACTGTTTCAGGAAGCGCAGGTCGTTCTCGAAGAACAGACGCAGATCGTTCACGCCATAACGCAGCATGGCCAGGCGCTCGACACCCATGCCGAAGGCAAAACCGGTAAACTCCTCGGCATCAATCCCCGAGCAGCTCAACACATTCGGGTGCACCATGCCGCAGCCCATCACCTCCAGCCATCCGGTATGGCTGCAAACGCGACATCCCTTGCCTTCGCACATCACGCACGCCATATCCACTTCGGCAGACGGTTCAGTGAAGGGGAAATAGGAAGGACGGAAGCGAACTGCCAGGTCCTTCTCGAAGAAGGCCTGCAGAAACTCTTCCACAGTCCCGCGCAGGTCGGCAAAGCTGACATCGGTATCAATCAGCAGGCCTTCCACCTGGTGGAACATGGGGGTATGGGTAATATCGGAATCGCAGCGATATACGCGCCCCGGACAGATCATCCGGTAGGGAGGCTTCGATGCTTCCATCACCCGCACCTGAACCGGCGAGGTATGCGTGCGCAGTACCGTGGCGGGATCAATATAAAAGGTGTCGTGCATTGCACGCGCGGGGTGGTGTTCCGGAATATTCAGCGCACCGAAGTTGTGGTAATCGTCTTCGATTTCGGGGCCGATCGCGACGGTATAGCCCGCCGCCTCGAAAATACTCTGAATACGTTCAATGGTACGGGAAATGGGGTGTGCCCCCCCGCCACTCTGACGTCGACCCGGCAATGTCACGTCCACTGCTTCGCTCTGCAACTGGCGATTCAGGGCCGTTTCCACCAGATCTTTCTTGCGGGATTCCAACGCATCCTGCACCTGGCGCTTGGCCTGGTTGATGCGTTCACCAGCCTGCGGGCGCTCCTCCGGGCTGAGTTTCCCCAGCCCCTTGAGAAGCTCCGTCAGACTGCCTTTCTTACCCAGGTAATCGACGCGCAACTGCTCCAGCGCACGTTCGTCGCTGGTATCAGCAATCGCGCGTAATGCCGACTCGACCAGGGAATTGGTGTCTAGCATAGGAAAGCACTCTTCTCTCAGGCGGCGAGACTAGCTTTCGCCTGATTGACCAGCGCCGCAAATGCAGCCTTGTCATGCACGGCCAGATCCGCCATCACACGACGGTCCACCAGAACGTTGGCCTTTTTCAGACCGGCGATCAGTTGGCTGTAGGTCATGCCGTTGGCACGGGACTGTGCATTGATACGGGTGATCCACAAGGCACGGAACATACGCTTTTTCGTCTTACGGTCACGATATGCGTACTGACCTGCCTTAATGACTGCCTGCTTGGCAACACGGAACACGCGGCTGCGCGCACCATAGTAGCCTTTGGCAAGCTTGAGAATTTTCTTGTGACGACGACGTGCTATGACGCCTCTTTTAACTCGGGCCATCGATTTATCCTCGCAAAATTAAGATGTTAGAACTGCTTACCAAGCATACGGTCGATCAGAACCTTGTCAGAGGGATGAACCAGTGACGTGCCCCGAAGTTGACGCTTACGCTTTGTCGTCATTTTGGTGAGGATGTGGCTCTTGTTGGCGCTTTTGCGCTTCCAGCCGCCAGCGGTCAGTTTGAACCGTTTTGCAGCACCACGATGGGTCTTGATTTTGTTGCTCATTGCATACTCCGCATTTGTCGTTTCTGCCTACCTAATCGGCAGAAAACAGTCTGGTTTATGTGATGAATCCGCAGGGTACAAAAAATCCATTGCCTGCCTTGAAACAGCGCACCGCGAACGGTGTGGCAGAAGCAATGGACTCGTTTCGTACGACTACTTCTTCTTTTTTCCTGGCGACAGGACCATAACGATCTGTCGGCCTTCCATCTTGGGTTCCTGTTCCACTGTGCCGTACTCCTCCAGATCCTTTGCGATCCGGCGTACCAGCTCCAGCCCAAGATGTTGATGGGCAAGCTCACGACCACGGAATCGCAATGACACCTTGGCCTTGTCCCCATCGGTCAGGAAACGCATCAGGTTGCGTAGTTTTACCTGATAGTCTCCCTCCTCCGTCCCTGGACGAAACTTGATTTCTTTAACAGTCGTCTTGCGCTGTTTCTTCTTGTTGGCAACCTTCTGTTTTTTCAGATCAAAAACATGCTTGCCATAATCCATGATCTTGCAGACCGGAGGCTCCGCTTCCGGCGCGATCAACACCAGGTCCAGTTTTGCCTCACTGGCAGCAGCTCTTGCTTCGTCGATAGACACGATGCCGGCTTGCTCTCCAGTGGCCAACACCAGGCGAACCTCACTGGCGTCTATATGCTCGTTGATGACGGGCTTCTTAGAACTACTCCTCATAGGCGCTTGTCTAAACTCTCCACAGGTGATGATTGGGGCCGGTCGTCCATCGACCGGCGATCTGTTCTCTTTCAGTTGGCGCTTGTGCGCCCCATGCGTGCCACAGCATCACTCAGGTGCTGCGTGAACGCCTCAAGACTCATGCTGCCCAGGTCTTCTCCTGAGCGCGTACGCACGGAAACAGACCCGGTTTCCACCTCGCGATCGCCAGCGACCAGGAGGAACGGGGTCTTCTGCAGCGTGTGCTCGCGGATTTTAAAGCCGATCTTCTCGTTTCTCAAGTCCGCAGACACGCGAAACCCTTTGTCTGACAAGGATTTTTGGACGCTTTCGCAATAGGCGGCCTGCTTGTCCGTAATGTTCAGTACAACAACCTGCTCCGGCGCCAGCCAAACCGGCAGTGCCCCGGCGTAATGTTCGATCAGCACGCCGATGAAACGCTCGAAGGAACCCAGAATGGCGCGATGCAGCATGACCGGAACCTGGCGGCTGCCATCTTCGGCCACGAACTGTGCGCCCAGACGATCCGGCATGGAGAAATCCACCTGAATCGTGCCGCACTGCTGGATACGGCCCATGCAGTCCTTGAGCGAGAATTCGATTTTGGGCCCGTAGAACGCGCCTTCACCCGGCAGCAGCTCCCACTGCAGACCACTGTTGTTCAGCGCCTGCTTCAATGCCGTCTCGGACTTGTCCCACAGCTCATCGCTGCCGACACGTTTCTCCGGACGGGTGGAGAGTCGCAGGATAATCTCGTCGAAGCCGAAATCCTTGTACACTCCGAACAGCAGCTTCATAAAGATGGCCACTTCGTCCTGGATGCTGCTCTCAGCACAGAAAATATGGCCGTCGTCCTGTGTGAAACTGCGCACCCGCATCAGGCCGTGCATGCTGCCGGACGGCTCGTAACGATGGCAGGAGCCGAATTCCGCCAGGCGCAGCGGCAGGTCGCGATAGCTGCGCAGCCCCTGATTGAACACCTGGATATGGCAAGGGCAGTTCATGGGCTTGATGGCGTACAGACGGCTGTCAGACTCAACACTGAACATCTGCTCCGCGAACTTGTCCGCATGGCCCGAACGCTCCCACAGGGAGTAATCCACCAGTTGCGGCGTGCGGATTTCCTGGTAGCCATTGGCTCTCTGTAGCTTTTGCATATAGGCCTGAATGGTCTGGTAAATGGCCCAGCCCTTCGGATGCCAGAACACCATGCCAGGGGCTTCTTCCTGGAAATGGAACAATGACAACTTCTTGCCAATTTTGCGGTGATCGCGCTTCTCGGCCTCTTCCAGGCGCTGCAGATACTGCTCCAGGGCCTTCTTGTCACCCCAGGCAGTGCCGTGAATGCGCTGCAACATTTCGTTGCTGGCATCGCCACGCCAGTAGGCACCAGCCACATTGGTCAGTTTGAAGGCCTTGAACTTGCCTGTCTCCGGCACATGGGGGCCACGACACAGGTCGATGAATTCGCCCTGACGATAAAAGGAAAGATCTTCATCACCCGGAATGCTCTTGATGATTTCAACCTTGTACTTCTCACCCATGCCTTCGAACATCGCGACGGCTTCTTCACGGGACATGACGGAGCGCTCAACCGGCAGATTCTCCGCCACGATTTCGCGCATCTTGGCCTCGATCTTTTCCAGATCTTCCGGCGTGAAGGGACGCTCATAGGCAAAGTCGTAGAAGAAACCGTCTTCGACGACCGGGCCAATCGTGACCTGGGCTTCCGGGAACAGACGCTGCACCGCTTGCGCCATCAGGTGGGCGCAGGAGTGCCGCAGCACCTCCAGACCGTCGGTGTCGCGCTCGGTGATGATAGCCAGTTCGCAGTCGTGATCTACCGTATAAGAGGTGTCAACCAGCTTTCCATCGACACGACCGGCCAGTGCAGCGCGAGCAAGCCCGGCGCCAATCGACGCGGCAATATCCGCGACGCTGACGGGGCCGTCAAAGCTGCGTGAGCTTCCATCTGGCAATACGACTGTGGGCATAACATTCCTGATAGCAATAAAAATACGAGCCGAAACGAATGCTTCCGGCTCGTGGTTTGTGTCGTCAAGATTTTGTCTTCGCTCTCGAAAGCGGCGATTTTTCGCCTGCTTGCGATGTGGCGCCGGGAGCCATTCTGGTAGGCACGACCAGATTCGAACTGGTGACCTCTACCATGTCAAGGTAGCGCTCTAACCAACTGAGCTACGCGCCTGAATCGACTTCCGTAAAAGAACGGCGATTATAGGGGCATGAATCGAAAACCACAATACAATCACACTGTTGCCACACAAAAATAAAGCTGCTCCAGACAATCGGGAGACTAGACTTTGAGCAACTGCTCCTTGAGCGCATTTAGCTGGTCCCGGGTTGCTGCGGCCTCTTCAAAATCCAGGTTACGCGCCAGCTCGTACATGCGCGCCTCCAGCCGGGCAATCTCTTTTGTCAGCGCCTTGGGATCGAGTAGTTCTCCTGTACCGCCCTGTTCAGCCCGCGCCTGCGGCGATGTCCGCCCGCGCTTGTTTGCCCGGGATTCCCCGGGTGCGGCATAGGCCCCCTCCATGACATCGCTGATACGCTTGCTCACACCTACCGGTTGAATTCCATGCTCGTCATTGAAGGCCAATTGCGTTTGGCGTCGTCGTTCGGATTCGGCAATCGCCCGCTCCATGGAGCCGGTCATGCGGTCGGCATAAAGGATGGCCTTGCCGCGCAGGTTGCGGGCAGCGCGACCAATGGTCTGAATCAGGGAGCGCTCGGAGCGCAGAAACCCCTCCTTGTCTGCATCGAGAATTGCCACCAGGGAGACCTCGGGAATGTCCAGCCCCTCGCGCAGCAGGTTGATCCCCACCAGCACATCGAAGTGCCCCAGGCGCAGGTCCCGAATGATTTCCGAACGCTCCACCGTGTCGATGTCCGAATGCAGGTACCGCACGCGCACATCGTGCTCACCCAGGTAATCGGTCAGATCCTCCGCCATCCGCTTGGTCAGCACCGTCACCAGCACCCGCTCTTCACGTGCAATGACCTGCCGGATTTCCGACAGCAGATCGTCGACCTGAGTACTGGCCGGCCGCACCTCCAGCTCCGGGTCCACGAGACCGGTAGGACGCACGACCTGCCGCACGACCTGACCGGAATGCTCTTCCTCGTAGGGGCCGGGCGTGGCAGAGACATAGATGATCTGCGGCGCCATTGCCTCCCACTCCTCGAAACGCAGGGGGCGGTTGTCCAGCGCTGAGGGCAGGCGAAAACCATACTGCACGAGTGTTTCCTTGCGCGAACGGTCGCCCTTGTACATGGCGCCGAGCTGGGGAATGGACACGTGGGATTCATCCGCAATGATCAGCGCATTCGGCGGCAGATAGTCATAGAGCGTAGGGGGCGGTTGCCCCGCCCCGCGTCCCGACAGATAGCGCGAATAGTTTTCGATACCCGTGCAATAGCCCAACTCTGCAATCATCTCCAGATCGAAGCGCGTACGCTGCGCAAGGCGCTGCGCTTCCACCAACTGATGATTGCTCTCAAGCTGCTGAATACGCTCATTCAGTTCTGTTTTTATTTCCTCCATCGCATCCATCATGGTCTGACGCGGTGTCACATAATGGGATTTGGGGAAAACAGTCAGTCGCGGCACCTTCTTGATCAGGGCGCCCGTCAACGGATCAAAATAGGACAGGGATTCAATCTCGTCATCGAACAGCTCTATGCGAATCGCATGCTTCTCCGACTCTGCCGGATAGACATCGATGACATCGCCGCGCACGCGATAGGTGGCACGCTGCAACTCCATGTCATTGCGAGTGTATTGCAGCTCTGCCAGGCGGCGCAGAATGCTGCGCTGATCCACCTTATCGCCGCGATCCAGGTGCAGCACCATCTGCAGATAGGAGCGCGGGTCGCCAAGACCATAGATCGCCGACACCGTAGCAACCACGACAACGTCCGGCCGCTCCAGCAAGGCCTTGGTCGCAGAGAGGCGCATCTGCTCTATGTGTTCGTTGATCGAGGAGTCTTTCTCTATATAGAGATCAGACGAAGGCACATAGGCTTCGGGCTGGTAATAGTCGTAATAGGACACGAAGTATTCGACCGCGTTATCAGGGAAGAACTCCTTGAACTCTCCGTACAACTGCGCAGCCAGCGTTTTGTTGGGGGCCATGATCAGTGCAGGGCGCTGGGTGCGCTCAATGACATTGGCAATGGTGAAGGTCTTGCCGGACCCCGTCACACCCAACAGCGTCTGCCCGGCAAGCCCGCTCTCCAGGCCATCCACCAGTGCCTCGATGGCCGCAGGCTGATCACCGGCGGGCTGAAAACGGGAGTGAATCTTGAAAGGCGTGTCCATCGGAAGCATCCGGAGCAATAAAGAAAAGAGAGCGGTAAACGGGACCGGCCATTATAACAGCAAAGAATTGCACATGAGTGGCCACCATAAGGGTTGACCACTCCCCGGATAGTGATTAGTATACGCACGCTTTGAAGACATCCGATCGTTTTCAAATCACTGCCCAATAGCTCAATGGTAGAGTAGGTGACTGTTAATCACTTGGTTCCTGGTTCGAGCCCAGGTTGGGCAGCCACTTTTCCCCTCGTTCCCCGTGACTCCTTTTGCTCCTGATTGCGCCGTTAATCCGGCGTTCAGTCGTGCCCGGCAATACTCATCGTGAATCTGTCACAAACACTCACACCCCTGACGGGTACAAACCTTATCCCTGACGGGAACAATCGGGTATAGTGACGCCACTATTCATACGCCTCCACAGGAGATTGAAACGCATGCGCACATTATTTCTCGCCCTCCTCCTCAGTCTGAGCAGCCTTGCGACGGCCGCGGAGAATGCGAACCCCATCGTGATCATGGAAACCAACAAGGGCACCGTGAAAATTGAACTGTGGGAATCCGAAGCTCCAATCACCGTCGCCAACTTCCTGCGCTATGTCGATGCCGGTTTCTATGACGGCGTGATCTTCCACCGCGTCATCCCCGGCTTCATGGCACAGGGTGGCGGCTTTACGCAGGACATGGTGCAGAAACCGACCTTCGAGCAGATCAAGAACGAGGCCTCGGCGTCATTGCCCAACAATCGTGGCACGCTGTCCATGGCACGTACCCAGGTCGTAGACAGTGCTACTGCCCAGTTCTTCATCAACCTGGTCAACAACGACTTCCTGAACCACACGGACGAAACGCCACGCGGCTTCGGTTACGCCGTGTTTGGTGAGGTCATCGACGGGATGGATGTTGTGGATGCCATTGCCGAAGTGGAAACTGGCAACCAGGGCATGTATCAGGATGTTCCGAGCGAGCCGATCATCATCACTTCCATGAAGCGCGAGTAAGGCCTTCCTGTTTTGGAGGGGTCGGAGCTCTGACCCCTCTCCTTCCTTTTATCCGCCATATCGCACCGCTTTCCGTACCACTTCCGTGGCTTGAAGCAGCTCTCGCACCGCAAGAAAAGAACGATTGAGCCTGACCGTGAATGCCCGGAAACTTGGCAGAGAAAATTATTTGTAGAGTGTGGTGACCTTGCCGTCGGCGGCATTGTCAGCGGCATCGGCACTGGCTGCTTCTGTACGCCCCGCCTCCCACAGAGGATCCGTCGCACTTTCCTTGGGTTCAAACCCGTCCACAGCAGTCATGAGAACTTCGCGAATCTGATGCAGGTCCAGTCGTTTGCAGGCGACTTGCAGGCGCCCCATCAGGGCTTCCAGCTCACCCCAGCTCAGCGCATCCTCTTCGGCTCGCATGATCTTCGGGTGTTGTGTTCCCGTCACCGACTCACCGATCAACAGCTCTTCAAACAGCTTCTCGCCAGGGCGCAGTCCCGTGTACTCAATGGCGATATCGCCCTTGTAGGAGTTCTCGTCCTTCACGTCATAGCCCATGAGGTGAATCATCTTTCTGGCCAGATCGACAATACGAATAGGCTCGTGCATGTCGAGCACGAAAACCTCACCCCCGGTGGCCATGGAGCCCGCCTGAATCACCAGTTGCGCAGCCTCCTGCACCGTCATGAAGTAACGGGTCACCTCGGGGTGAGTCACCGTCACCGGCCCGCCCTGACTGATCTGCCTGCGAAACAGAGGCACCACGGAGCCTGAGGAACCCAGAACATTGCCGAAACGGACCATGCTGAAACGTGTCCTGCTCTTGTTCTGGGACATGGCCTGCAGCAACTGCTCGGCAAAGCGCTTGGTCGCGCCCATGAAATTGGTCGGTCTCACTGCCTTGTCGGTGGAGATAAAGACAAAGTGGTTGACCCCGGCTTTTTCCGCCGCCTGCGCCGAGACCAGCGTACCGAAAATATTGTTCTGCACGCCCTCGATGATGTTGCTCTCCACCATCGGCACCTGCTTGTAGGCGGCCACATGGTATACCGTCTCGACGCCGAAGCGTTTCATGACGTGCTCCATCAGTTGCGGATTGCAGACATTGCCCAGCATCGCGATCAGCTCGATCTGTTCGCCGCCTTCCATGACCGCTCTCTTTTCCAGCAACTCGTTTTCAACGGTATACAAACCGTATTCGAAACTGTCCAGCAGGACCAGACGCCGAGGCTTGAGCTGGAGTATCTGGCGGCACAGCTCGGAACCAATCGAACCTGCTGCCCCCGTGACCAACACAGAGCAACCGGTGATGCAGGCCCCAAGCAGCTTGGGGTTGGGCGGCACAATATCCCTGCCCAGCAGATCCTCGATATCGATATCCCGCACCTCGTCCACGCCCACCTTGCCGGAGGTCATGTCAAAGAGGTCCGGCACCGTCTTCACATGCACCGGCAGGTGTTCGAGACGATTGAGAATTTCCTTGCGTTCGGCATGCGTCGCGGAGGGAATCGCCAGCAGTATCTGGCGCACAGAAAAGTTCTCGACCAGGTCCAGCAGTGCCCCGGGACTGTAGACCCGAATGCCGTGTACGGTGCTGCCGATCAGGCTTCGACTGTCATCCACGAAGGCCACCGGCAGATACTGATCCCCGTTCTGCAGGGCAGCAACCAATTGCATACCGGAACTGCCAGCGCCGTAAATAATCACGGGTTCCTTGGGACGGAAATTCTGGATCAGATTCAGCAAAGCCACCTTGGCCACGAAGCGACTGCCGCCAATAAACAGCAGCGCGATCATCCAGTAAATCGGAAACACCGCGTTGTCGTAACGGGCCTCAGGCACAAAGAAATAGGAGGTGGCGGCGAGCAGCCCGGTGGAGATCGTGACGCCCTGCAGCACGATGAAGCCGGATTGCAGGCCCATGTAAAGGAGAATCGCGCGGTACAGACCAATGCGGTAAAACACCAGAACACTGGCAAGATTGGCAAGGACGAGATAGACCGAAACCCCCTGGCTGACACTGAAGAATTCGGCCCCAAGCAGTGCAAAAGACAGCCACAACGCCAGACCCAGCATCACACTGTCAGCCAGCATCATCAGCATCTGCTTGACGGCTCGCGTCAGAGGGATCGTGTACAAGTTCATAGAGTTTCCTGAGAAACAGTGCCGGGAGTGTCCGGGCTTGCCCTAGCGCCTGCCGGCTTCGCGGCCTGCGCCACTGTAAAGCGCCAGCAGAACCAAGGGTATAACGCCAAGGACACCGAAATATACCCCATATTCAGGGTGTTTGCCTGCGGCAATCGCAAGGGGAAGCAGGTATAGAAGGTTCAACCCTAACACGCCCAATGAGACATTTTTGTGACCGTTCTGTCCCACGGCCATATGTTGGTAGGCATGTTGCCGGTGGGCCTGGCTCCAGCGCTGCCCCCTCAGTGTGCGGCGCAACAGGGTGACGGTGGCATCCACCACGAACACAGCCAGCAGCAGAAACCAGCTCCACAGACTCATGGAGCCGTGATAGTGACTGAGCAATGCAATGAGTCCAAGACTCATGCCGACAAATCCGCTCCCGACGTCACCCATGAAAATGCGGGCCGTGGGCCAGTTCCAGACCAGAAACCCGACACTGCCGGCAAACAGAAACAGACAGGGCAGTGCAAGCGCCCTGTCACCCGCCGCCAGCAGCATGCCTGCCGCGGCCAGGCTGACGAAGGCTGTCTCGGAGCCGGCCAGTCCATCAATGCCATCCATAAAATTATAGAGATTGGTCAGCCACAGAAGGGACAAAGGAGCCAGCAGAAACGTAAGCAGCACACTGCCCAGGACAACAGACCCAATGGGCAGAGCTGGCACCCTCCCCAGCAGCAGCAAGGCAATCAGCACCACCGCCGCCTGCACTGCCAGGCGCACCCGGTAGCCGAGCTCGCGACGGTCATCGACAAAGCCGATGAGTGCTACCGGCAGGCTGGTGGCCAGAGCCAGGCTCTCAGGAAGCGGCAGCCTTCCCTGCAAAATCAACAGACACAAGGCTGCCGCATAGGCCAGCACCAGCGCCAGGCCACCACCAACCGGGGTCGCCTGGGCATGTGAACTGCGGGCATTGGGCACAGCAAGCATCTGCGTCCGCAAGGCATACGCCCGCACGCCGCCTGTGAGCAGAACGGACAGGAGGAACACGGGCAATATCAACAGAACATCAGACATGCTTATACCGGCTCTGCAGGAAACAAGGGCGCACAAGGCGCCCTATTCTACCTCATGCCGACGGACTTACTCCTTCGGCAGTATCAGGATCTTGTCGCGGTTTCGCGCGATCGTCGCCGGACCAATGCCCCGCACCTGCTCCAGATCCTCCAGAGACTTGAACTCACCGATCTTCTCTCGATGGGCGACAATGTCCTGGGCCTTGGCCATGCCCACGCCGTCCAGCGCAAGCGCGAGCGTTGCCGCATCGGCCTTATTGATATCCACCTGGGTCTTGGCGGCCATTTGCGTATCCGCCGCCGGGTTCTGCGGGGCCTGCACCGCAAATGCGAGTGGTGAGAGGCAGGACAAGATCAAAGCAACACAACAGAAAATCCTTTTCATGATGGTTTCCTTCCCAATGCAATCTTGGGTTTCGAGGGTTACAGCAACATCGCTGCACCCTTCAATCTAGCAGAGATCGGAAAATCTGCCATGCAGACGGGAGGCTATCTCGGCCAGCTTGCGCCCCGGGTTCTCAGCCCTGGCAATCGGACGACCGATCACGAGGTAATGACTGCCTTCGGCGATAGCCTCCTCGGGGGTGACAATGCGTTTCTGATCGTCGGCAGCATCACCCGCCGGACGAATGCCCGGTGTCACCAGAACGAATTCATGGCCCAGCAACTGCCGCAGCATGGCTGTCTCCTGAGCAGAACACACAACCCCATCCATGCCGGAATGTTTCGCCAGCGTCGCCAGGCGGCGCACCTGCTCCATGGGTGATGCGTCCACGCCCACCTCCTGCAGATCCTGCGCCGCCATGCTGGTCAGCACCGTCACCGCTATCAGCAGGGGTTTGTGCGAGGATGCCCTGACGGATTCGACCGCCGCCGTCATCATCTCGCGCCCACCGCTGGCATGGACATTCACCATCCAGACACCCAGCTCTGCTGCGGCCGCCACGGCTTTGGAAACCGTATGAGGAATGTCATGATATTTCAGGTCCAGAAACACATCGAAACCCTGCGCTACCACCTCTTCGACAAAGGCCGGGCCACAACGGGTAAAGAGCTCCTTGCCTATCTTTACCCGGCATAGAGAATGATCCAGTTGACGCAGCAGCACTCGCGCAGAATCCGCGTCGGGAAAATCCAGCGCCACCACGATTCGTCGCGCATCAAAAGTCCTTCCTGTCATTCCTCGTTTCCCCCTCTATCGTTTACTTGTTCTCATTCACGGAGTGTTTCTCGGCCTTGAGAGCCTCCAGCGCCTGCGTCGATTTCTCCAGTTGGCTACGCAGTCTCCGTATTTCCATTCTCGCCCGCAGGCCGCGCATAAAACCGACACCCAGCAATAGCCCGCACAGACCACCGATCACAAAGGCGGCAATGATCCACACTGCCAGAGGTTGTGGCGGCAAGGTTGCAAAACCAAAGGACAGCGCGACAGGCTCGGGGTTGGCGTATGAAAAGACGATGCTGGCGATGAACACAAGGAAGAGAAAGGTCCAGGCAATAATGCGCATCAGTTTGTTCATGAGTGAAGACTCCCCTGCTACGACCAGGTTAACAGGCAGTTGAAAAACGTTTTGGAGGCAGTCAGTGCACCCGCCCCATTATACGCGTTCAGATGTAAAAAAAACGGCGAGCCCATGACGGGTTCGCCGTTTTTTGATTCCCGACCTCTGCAACGCAGAAGATTAGCCGGGATGAGTTTCCAGACTGAGGTTAACGCGATCACGCAACTCCTTACCCGGTTTGAAATGCGGTACGTATTTCCCGGCAAGAGACACCGGAGTGCCTGTCTTGGGATTACGCCCGATACGGGGAATCCGGTAGTGCAATGAAAAACTACCAAATCCCCGGATTTCAATGCGGCCACCTTCTGCCAACACCTGAGACATATATTCAATGATTGCTTTCACAGACAGCTCAACGTCTTTCGACGACAACTGCGTTTGTTTCCCTGCAATTCGATCAATAAGTTCAGACTTGGTCATGGCCTATTCCTTGTAAATTACCTTGCGATCTATGACAACACTGCAATCCGAAACAAGCACCTGCGGAATTACTTCTTGTCCATTTCCGCTTTGATCAGGTCACCGATGGTAGTCGGTGCAGCCAGGCCTGGCTCCTGATTCTTGTGCTCTTGAATGGCAGACTTCTCGTCATCAATTTCGATCGCCTTGATAGACAGGCCAAGCACCCGGCTCTTGCGATCTACACTGATTACTTTTGCCTCAACCTCATCGCCTTCCTTCAGCACATTGCGAGCATCTTCAGTCTTGTCGCGGCTGATTTCGGACGCGCGCAGTACACCTTCAACGCCATCCTTCAGCGCGATGGTTGCTGCCTTCGCATCTACGGAAGACACAGTACCCTTCACAATGCTGCCCTTCTCGAACTCACCAACATAGCTGACGAACGGATCGTCGGACAGTTGCTTGATGCCCAGAGAAATGCGCTCACGCTCGGAGTCGATGGACAGAATGACTGTCTCGATCTCGTCGCCTTTCTTGTAGGCGCGAACCGCTTCTTCACCCGGCTCGTCCCAGGAGATGTCGGACAGGTGAACCAGACCATCGATGTTGCCTTCCAGACCGATGAAGATCCCGAAGTCGGTGATGGACTTGATGCTGCCGCTGATCTTGTCGCCTTTCTTGTATGTCTCGGCGAAACGATCCCAGGGGTTCTGGTAGCACTGCTTGATACCCAGGGAAATACGACGACGTTCTTCGTCGATATCCAGGATCATCACATCAATCACGTCACCCAGTTGTACCACTTTGGACGGGTGAACGTTTTTGTTCGTCCAGTCCATTTCGGAAACGTGTACCAGACCTTCCACGCCCTGCTCCAGTTCCGCGAAGCAGCCGTAGTCTGTCAGATTGGTAACGGTAGCCTTGACAACGGCCTTCTCGGGGTAACGTGTCTTGATCGCTACCCACGGATCTTCGCCCAGTTGCTTCAGACCCAGGGAAACGCGATTGCGCTCACGGTCGTACTTCAGAATCTTCACCTGAATCTCGTCGCCTACATTGACGATTTCGCTCGGGTGCTTGATACGTTTCCAGGACATGTCGGTGATGTGCAGCAGACCGTCAACACCGCCCAGATCCACGAAGGCACCGTAGTCGGTCAGGTTCTTCACGATACCCTTCACGGACATGCCTTCCTGCAGCGCCGCCAGCAGTTCGTCACGCTCTTCGGTGCTCACTGCTTCCAGTACGGCACGACGTGATACCACAACGTTGTTGCGCTTCTGATCCAGCTTGATCAGTTTGAATTCCAGTTCCTGGCCTTCCAGGTGAGTGGTGTCGCGAACCGGACGTACATCCACCAGAGAGCCTGGCAGGAACGCACGGATGTTGTTCAGATCCACTGTAAAGCCACCTTTGACCTTACCGTTGATCACGCCCTTGACCACTTCATTCTTCTCGAATGCCGCTTCCAGATCCATCCAGGATTCAGCGCGCTTGGCCTTCTCGCGGGACAGACGGGTTTCACCGAAACCGTCTTCAACAGTTTCCAGTGCCACTTTAACGGAATCACCTACTGCCAGGGAGAAAGAACCATCTTCATTGATGAACTGGCTGCGCGGGATCACGCCTTCGGATTTCAGACCTGCGTGGACGGTTACCCAGTCCGGATCGATCGCCATGACAACACCGGTAACGATGGCGCCAGGAGTCATGTCGATGTCATTTAAACTCTTTTCAAATAATTCAGCGAAACTTTCACTCATTGCTTATCCTGTTATTTCCATGATGAACCGCGCTCCAGCACGCACGGGGTTATTACTAAAAACGTTTTCTCCGGCTAGGACTGGTCTACGAAGAAAACGCCGCGAAACGATCGATCAACTACCAGACATCAGGCAGGCCTGACGTACCAATTCCAGAACTTTGGCAACCACCTGATCGATGCTCAACTCGGTGGTATCCACCACGATGGCATCCTCGGCGGGTTTCAAGGGAGAGACTGCCCGGTTACTGTCCCGTTCGTCCCGCGCCTTGATATCCAGAAAAAGGGCGGAGAGATTAACATCAATCCCCTTAGCAATCAACTGCTTATAACGCCTTTTTGCACGCTCCTCGGGGCTTGCGGTCAGATAGACCTTCACCGGCGCATCGGGGAACACCACCGTCCCCATATCGCGCCCGTCCGCCACCAGACCCGGCGCCTGGCGGAAGTCATGCTGGCGGGCCAGCAGCGCCTCCCTCACCTGGGGAATCACCGCCACTTCCGAGGCCAGCGCTCCCGCCGCCTCCTGACGCAGCTCGTCGGACACCTCCCGGCCGTTGAGCCAGACGCTGCCATCGGCACTGGAGAAGCGGATATCGAGTTGCGGCAGCAGAGCCAGAAGGCCCTCGACATCACTCGTGGCAACCCCTGCCTTCTGCGCCCCCATACCCAGCAGGCGATACAAGGCACCGCTGTCCAGATAATGCCAACCCAACTCGGCAGCCACACGGGCACTGATGGTGCCCTTGCCGGAGCCGCCGGGACCATCAATGGTCAGCACCGGCACAGGCCGCACAGGCTTTCTGCTGAAATGCTGTTCGATAAAGCGGTTACGAGCCGCCTGGGCATGGCAGAACGCCTGCTCCAGACGCTGACCATCGCCCCGTTGCACCGCGTCGCGCATCCGCGCCAGCTCGGCCGTATAGGCATCCAGCATCGCCACCGTGGCCTCGCCGTTGGCCAGAAAGATATCCCGCCACATCACCGGATCGCTTCCCGCAATGCGGGTAAAGCCGGCAAAGCCCCCCGCGGCATAGCGGAAAATATCATCCACGCGGGTCTGGGCACTGAGCGTATTCACCAGCGAAAAGGCCAGCAGATGCGGCAAGTGACTCGTGGCCGCGAGCACCGCGTCGTGATCTGCAACGCTCATCAGGCTCAGCTCCGCTCCCAGGCACTGCCACAGCTCGGACACCAGGGCCAGAGCCTCCGGGTCTGTCCCGGCATCGGGGGTCAGAATCACCTTGCGCTGACAGTACAGGTCAGGGACAGAAGCGGCATAGCCACTGCGCTCGGAGCCGGCAATGGGGTGACCGGGCACGAAACGCGGAGGCAGAGAACCATAAACCGCACAAACATCCGCAAGCACGCTGCCCTTCACGCTCGCACCATCGGTGATGACGCATTGCGCAGAGCAGGCCTCACGCAGTATCTCAAGAATGGGACGCATGCTCAGGGTCGGCACGGCGATGAGCACCAGATCGGCCTCGGCGGCGATCTGCCGCAGATCCGTGGACCAGGCGTCGATGACGCCGTCCGCCTTCGCCTGCTCCAGCGGCACGGTGTCACGCCCGCAGGCAAGAATGCGTCGGCACAGTTTCCGCTCACGCAGGCCCCGGGCGACAGAACCCCCAATCAGGCCAAGCCCCACAATCAGCACGCATTTGTCCGCAAGCTGGCCAGTGACAGTAGGCAGGCTCATGAGGACACCCGCGCCATCGGGTAGGAACCCAATTGCTTGATACGCACCGTGCAGCCCTTGAGCAGTTCAAGCACTCTGCGCACCGGCGCATCCTGCACATGCCCCTCGAAGTCGATGAAGAAGACATAGGCCCAGGCAATATCCCGCGCCGGGCGAGTCTCAATCTTGGTCAGACTGACCTGATGCGTGTTGAAGGGCTCCAGCACCCGGAACAGGGCGCCGGGCTTGTTTTCGGTGTAGACCAGAATGGAAGTCTTGTCGCGACCCGTCGGCTGCGTGTCCTGATTGGCCAGCACGAGGAAACGGGTACAGTTGTTCTGCTGATCCTGAATGCGCGCATTAAGCACAGCAAGATCATAAAGTTTCGCGGCACGTTCACCGGCAATCGCGGCCGTATGAACATCTTCCGAGGCAAGGCGGGCAGCCTCAGCGTTGCTGGAAACCTCGTGCTTTTCCACTTGCGGCCAGTGCTCGGCAAGCCAGTGACGACACTGGGCAAGAGACTGACGATGGGAAACGATACGACGAATCTGTGCAGGATCAGCATCCCGGCGCAGCAGGAAGTTCTGCTCCACGGGCACGATCACCTCGGCGATGATGCGGGCCCCCGTATCCATCAGACAATCCTGCGTGGTATTGACGGCGCCCTCGGTAGAATTCTCCACCGGCACCACACCATAGCGGGCGCGACCGGACGCCACTTCCGCAAATACCTCATCGATGGTGGCGACACTGTGCTTGCGCGCATCAGGACCGAAATACTGATCCACAGCGGCATGGGTGAAAGTACCCAGGGGGCCGAGGAAGGCGACGAGCGACTCATTTGCCGCAGCGTGGGCTGGCTCAGTCACGTCCGCACCCCGCACGGGCACCACACATAAGGCAGTGCACTCTCATTCAGCGCTGTCCAGGTCGTCTGCCGGTTCCATCTGACCATCGTCTTCCGGCTCTTCAACACGCTCCAGACCCACCAGCTTCTCGTCGCTCTTGAGCTTGATCAGGCGCACCCCCTGGGTATTACGCCCCAGGATGGAGACCTCTTCCACCCGCGTGCGCACCAGCGTGCCGCGATCGGAAATCAGCATGATCTCATCGCCATCGGCCACCTGGGTGGCGCCAACGAGACGCCCGTTGCGCTCACTCGTCTGCATGCCGATCACGCCCTGACCACCACGACCGTACACCGGGAAGTCCTCGGTTGCAGTGCGCTTGCCGTAGCCGTTCTCGCTGACGGTCAGTACCTGACAACCCGGCTGCGGAATGATCAGCGAGATCATCTCGTGCCCTTCTGCCAGGCGAATACCACGCACGCCGCGGGCGGTACGGCCCATTTCACGGACATCGCTTTCCTGGAAGCGGATGACCTTGCCGCTGCTGCTGAACAGCATGATATCGCGCTCGCCGTCGGTCACAGCGGTGCCGATCAGGCGATCGCCCTCGTCCAGTTCAATGGCCCGCAGACCCACGCTGCGCTGACGCGAGAAGTTTACCAGCGCCGTCTTCTTCACCGTGCCCATGGCAGTCGCCATGAAGACGTGATGCCCCTCGGTGTATTCCTTGATCGGCAGCATACTGGTGATGTGCTCGCCCTCTTCCAGCGGCAGGATATTCACAATCGGCTTGCCCCGGGAGGTACGGCTGGCCAGCGGAATATTGAACACCCGCAGCCAGTAGACCTTGCCGGTACTGGTGAAACACAGCAGGGTGTCGTGGCTGTTCGCCACCAGCAGGTGCTCTACCCCGTCCTCCTCCTTCACTGTGGCCGCCGCACGCCCCATGCCACCACGGCGCTGCGCCTGATAGTCGGCCAGCGGCTGCGACTTGGCATAGCCCCCGCGGGAGATGGTCACCACACGGTCTTCCTCGGAGATCAGGTCTTCCATGGAAAGGTCGAGCTGGGAGGTCGTAATTTCGGTACGACGATCATCGCCGTAGGTCTCGCGCACCAGCGCCAGCTCCTCACGCACCACCTGGAACAGGCGGGCTTCGCTGGCGAGGATATCCAGGTAATCCGCGATCTGACGCAGCAGCTCCTGGTAGTCGTTGATCAGTTTTTCCTGTTCCAGCCCGGTCAGACGGTGCAGACGCAGATCCAGAATAGCCTGGGCCTGGGCTGCAGACAGGTAATACTCGTTCTCACGCAGGCCAAACTCGGCCGGCAGTTCCTCCGGGCGACAGGCATCGGCAGCAGAATCACCCAGCAACTGCAGCACACCGCTGGCATTCCAGGAGCGCGCCATCAGCTTTTCCTTCGCCTCGGCACTGCTGGGAGATTCCTTGATCAGGGCAATCACGGCATCGATGTCCGCCAGCGCCACCGCCAGGCCTTCCAGAATATGGCCGCGTTCGCGCGCCTTGCGCAGCAGATAAACAGTACGCCGGGTCACCACCTCGCGGCGATGACGGATGAAACACTCGATGATCTCCTTCAGGTTCAGCAGCTTCGGCTGACCGTCCACCAGGGCGACCATATTGATGCCGAACACGGACTGCATCTGCGTCTGGGCATAGAGGTTGTTGAGCACCACTTCACCCACTTCACCGCGGCGAAGTTCGATGACAATGCGCATGCCGTCCTTGTCGGACTCGTCGCGCAGCTCGGTAATGCCCTCGATTTTCTTTTCCTTGACCAGCTCAGCGATGCGCTCGATCAGGCGCGCCTTGTTCAACTGGTAGGGAATCTCGGTAACGATGATGGACTGGCGGCCGCTCTTCTCGTCCTCGATGACTTCGGCACGGGCACGCATATAGATGCGACCGCGGCCCGTCTTGTAGGCCTCCACAATCCCGGCGCGGCCATTGATGATGCCGGCAGTCGGGAAATCCGGCCCCTGGATATGCTCCATCAGCTCATCGATGCTGATGTCTTCGTTGTCCAGCAGGGCCACGCAGGCGTCGATAACCTCGCGCAGATTGTGCGGCGGAATATTGGTGGCCATGCCCACCGCAATGCCGGAGGAGCCGTTGATCAGCAGGTTCGGCACCTGCGTGGGGAACACGTCGGGAATCTGCTCGGTGCCGTCGTAGTTGTCGGAGAAATCCACCGTCTCCTTGTCCAGATCCGCCATCAGGTCATGGGCAATACGCGCCATGCGGATTTCGGTATAACGCATGGCCGCCGCCGCATCACCGTCCACCGAACCGAAGTTGCCCTGACCGTCCACCAGCGTGTAGCGCAGGGAGAAGTCCTGGGCCATGCGCACAATGGTGTCGTACACCGCGCTGTCGCCGTGGGGGTGGTATTTACCGATCACGTCCCCGACCACCCTGGCAGACTTCTTGTAGGGCTTGTTCCAGTCATTGGAGAGCACATTCATGGCAAACAGCACCCGTCGGTGCACGGGCTTCAGACCATCGCGCACATCGGGCAGCGCCCGGCCCACGATGACGCTCATCGCATAGGCCAGATACGATTCGCGCATCTCTCTTTCGAGCGATACCGGCGAGACCTGTTTTGCAAACTCAGACATAAAAGACTAATCCCTCAATGGCACACTGGCGGTCAGTGACACTGGACAGTAGCAAGGCGAACGCCGCAGAAATAAGACCTCGACCCTGCTCAAATTCCGGGGGAAAACGACACCGGTTTTCCCTCTTTATAAAAGAGCGTGATCATAGCACAAATGAATGCGTAACTGACACTGATTCAGACACTTAAACGCCCCGGAAAGGTCATTTTCCAGGTCGCGAAAGAGCTCAGGCCCCTGCTCGCCGGAAACGGGCTATTTCCGGCAGCTTTCGCTATAATCGCCCGCTTCCAATTTGGCTTTAAGGAGCATTGCAGTGACAGCCATTCCCCCCGAGATGGTCGAGACCCTGCTGCACGCCCGCTGGGTGCTGGGAGCAGACGACGACCAGGCCCTGCTGGAGGATCACTGCCTGGTGCTGGACAAGGGTCGCATCGTGGATCTTCTGCCCAGCAGCGAAGCCAGTGAGCGCTACAGCGCACAGACCTGCCTGACACTGGGCGAGCATGTGCTGATGCCGGGCCTGGTCAACACCCATGGCCACGCGGCCATGAGCCTGCTGCGCGGAGCGGCCGATGACCTGCCCCTGCACACCTGGCTGCAGGATTACATCTGGCCCCTGGAAGGCCGCTGGGTCAGCGAGGAGTTCGTCTACCACGGCACGCAACTGGCGATCGCCGAAATGCTGCGCTCGGGCACGACCTGCTTTGCCGACATGTATTTCTTCCCCAACCAGGCTGCCCGCGCAGCAAGCGAAATTGGCATGCGCGCACAGTTTGCCAGCCCGATCATCGACTTCCCGACCGCCTGGGGACAGAACGCCACCGAATACATTCGCAAGACCACTGACCTGAACGATCAATACACCAACCATCCCCTGATCAGCTTTGCCTTCGGGCCCCACGCGCCCTACACCGTCTCCAACGCGCCGCTGGAAAGAGTGGCAATGCTCGCCGAAGAGCTCGACATTCCGATCCACATGCACGTCCACGAGACAGCGCAGGAGATCAGCGATGCCCTCAAGGCCGACGGACGCCGCCCGCTGCAGCGTCTCGCAGAGCTCGGACTGGTGTCGCCGCGACTGGTCTGCGTGCACGCCACGCAACTGCTGGACGAGGAAATCGCGCTGTTGGCGGAACACGGCGCCAGCATTGCCCACTGCCCGGAATCGAACCTGAAACTGGCCAGCGGCTTCTGCCCTGTGGCAAAACTGCAGCAGGCCGGTGTGAACGTGGCATTGGGCACCGACGGCGCCGCCAGTAACAACGATCTGGACATGTTCGGGGAAATGCGCACTGCAGCCCAACTGGCGAAAGCGGTCGCGGGCGACGCGAGCGCGCTGCCGGCACTGCAGGCCCTGCGCATGACCACAATCAACGGCGCACGCGCCATGGGGCTGGACAACGAAATCGGCTCACTGGAAACAGGCAAGAGCGCCGATGTGATCGCCGTTCGGCTCGACAGCCTCAACGCACTGCCCTGCTACAATCCGCTTTCGCAACTGGTCTACAGCACTCAGTCCAATCAGGTCAGCCACGTCTGGGTGGCAGGAAAACTGCTGCTGGATGACGGCGAACTGACAAGCGTCGATCTCGGCCGTCTGCGCGGCCATGTCCAGCAGTGGCAGCAACGAATTCAACCCGACACACGCCGCTGAGGCTTTGCCATGAACAGTACACAGCACAACGCGACATTCGATAACTGCGATGACGCCGAAATCCGCAAATTCTCTGCCCTGGCCTCGCGCTGGTGGGACCCGAACAGTGAGTTCAAGCCTCTGCACGAGATCAACCCGCTGCGCATGGGCTTCATCACCAGCAAGGTGACACTGGCAGGCAAACGGGTCATCGACATCGGCTGCGGGGGTGGCATTCTCAGCGAAGCCATGGCCCGTCAGGGTGCCGACGTCACAGCGATCGACCTGGCGGATGCCTCCCTCTCCGTCGCCAAACTCCATCAGTTGGAGAGCGGCCTGCAAATCCGCTACGAAAAGATTGCTGCCGAGGCCATGGCAGCGCGGGAACCGGCTGGCTTCGACGTTGTCACCTGCCTGGAGATGCTGGAGCACGTGCCCGACCCTGCCGCCATCGTGCAGGCCTGTGCCAGCCTGGTAAAACCGGGCGGACATGTCTTCTTCTCCACCATCAACCGCAACCCGAAGGCCTATGTGTTCGCCATTCTCGGTGCGGAATACATCCTCAACCTGCTGCCACGGGGCACCCACGATTACGCCCGCTTCATCAAGCCCTCCGAGCTGCTGACCTGGACTCGCCACGCGGACCTGGAGGCTGGCGAACTGACTGGCATGGCCTACAACCCACTGAGCAAACGCTATTCGCTGGAGAGCAATGTGGACGTGAACTACCTTGGCCACTTCCGGCGGCTGGACGATGAGGAACAGCGCCCTTCATGAGCCTGACACTGCCCGCCCCCGTTGAGGCCGTGCTGTTCGATCTCGATGGCACACTGGTCGACACCGCCCCGGACTTCAAGAGTGTCCTGCTGCAGATGAGCCGGGAGGCCAATATTCCCGCTCCGGCAGATGAGGCCATCCACCACACCGTCTCCAACGGCGCACGCGCCCTGGTACGGCTGGCGTTTGCCATCGACGACGAACACCCTGCCTTCCAGGAGCGCCTGAGCACCCTGCTGGCGCTCTACAGTGCCCGCATCGAACAAACGCAGTCCTGCCTCTACCCCGGCATGGACACCCTGCTGCGCAATCTGGAAGCCGCCCGCATCCCCTGGGGCGTGGTCACCAACAAGCCTTCGCTGTACAGCCGCCCGCTTCTTGCGGCCCTGTCCCTGCAGGAGCGCTGCTCGGTGCTGATCTGCCCGGACGATGTCACGAAGACAAAACCCGACCCGGAGCCCCTGTTGCTGGCCTGTTCACGGCTGGGGGTAGCGGCAGCAAAGACCCTTTACGTGGGCGACCATCCAAGAGATATCGAGGCCGGGCGCGCGGCTGGCATGTTCACCATTGCCGTGCGCTACGGTTACATCCCCACCGCTCCCGCCATTCACGAATGGGGAGCCGATCTGATTGTGGATCAGGCAAATGCCATCGACACACTGCTGAGGCAGGCCACCACAACACCCATGACACAAGAGTGAAACTACATGCAAATTGAACCACAACACTTTGTTCCTGAAGAAAATTCTCTTTCAGGAAAAACAATTCTTGTCACCGGCGCAGGCGACGGACTCGGCAAGACGGCCGCACTCGCCTATGCCCGCTACGGGGCAACCGTGATTCTGCTTGGCCGCACCACAGCGAAGCTGGAAGCGGTGTACGATGACATCCTCGCCGCCGGCGGTGCAGAGCCCATCATTCACCCCATGGACCTGGCCAGTGCCAATGAAGAAGATTACCGGGTGCTCGGCCAGAATGTGGAAGAGCAGTTCGGCAAGCTGGACGGTCTGCTGCACTGCGCCGCCGTACTCGGGCCACGCGCACCCATTCAGTTTTTCCCGAACGAATCCTGGATGAAGGTCATGCAGGTCAACGTCAATGCGGCCTTTGCCCTGAGCAAGGCCCTGTTGCCGGCACTGCAGGCAGCCCCCAGCGCCAGCGTCATCTTCACCTCGTCCAGCGTCGGTCGCAAAGGCCGTGCGTACTGGGGGGCATATTCCGTCAGCAAGTTCGCCACCGAAGGCCTGATGCAGGTGCTGGCAGACGAGCTGCGCCAGACCAGTCGTATTCGCGTCAACAGCATCGACCCCGGCGGCACGCGTACCAATATGCGCAAGGAAGCCTACCCTGCCGAAGATCCACTGCTCCTGCCGACACCGGAAGATCGTATGCCCCTCTTCCTTTATCTGATGAGCGATGCTTCCACCGGGGTCACCGGCGAGGCACTGAAGGCATAGGCTTACCGCCACTGCCGGTTAAACGTTCTCGCGAACCCTCGCCGGCGTCAATAAACCGTCTTTTTGCCGCCCAAGGCAAAGCGCAGGGCCAAAATTTGCCGCCTCCCGCCAGAGAGGCGGCAACTCCTGCGGCAGATTTCCGCCTCGAATCCCCCTCCCATACCATAGCTATCTATTTGTTTTATATATACTTAAAGAGCTTTTAAGCAGGGTTGGCATGATACTCGCTTTATCCGCAGGGCAGGCATCCGTTCGATGCAAACTGCACAGCCCGCCGTCCGCGGCGGAAATTGGATTGATGGAGCGCAAACCGATCATGGCGACGCCACTGCAAACTTCGAACACGATTGATTTCAACAGCGCACGACTCAGCCTGAGCAAGCCCCAGCCCAGCCTCAGCGAAACCATTCGTGAGGACTACAGCGAACGCCGCTATCGCATGGCAACGAGTCTTCAATCCACTCTGGATGTTGAACAACTGCTGCAACTGTTCCTTGGGGAGCTCAAGTCCAGCGTAGAGCTGGATGGCCTGCAGTACATCAACGAGAATCAAAAGCTGCAGATCGTGACCGGACGCAAGGCGTCCCATAGCTGCGGCTACCGCCTGATCACCGCGAATGATCATCTCGGCGAAATTGTGTTCTATCGCAATACCCGCTTTTCCGACCAGCACCTGCAGGCCATCGAAGTCATGCTGAGCGCGCTGATCTGCCCGCTGCGCAATGCCCTCACCTATCGAGACGCCATCATGGCCTCCCTGACAGACCCGCTGACAGGTGCCGGCAATCGCATTGCCATGGACAACGCACTTGAGCGCGAGATCAATCTGGCCCGACGTTTCAAACAGCCTCTGTCCGTGCTGGTGATGGATATCGACAAGTTCAAACAGATCAATGACCAGTATGGCCATGGCGCGGGCGATGCCGTCCTCAAGAGCATTGTCAGCACCATCACCAAGATCAATCGCAACACCGACCTGACCTTCCGCTATGGCGGCGACGAACTGGTTGTGCTGCTCAACCGCACCAATGCCGACGGCGCCCTGGTCATTGCGGAGCGCCTGCGCAAGGCGGTCAAGGCCCTGGAAATTCCCGTTGGGGACGAAATGATCACCACCAGCATCAGCATCGGAGCTACAAGCTTCACTGCCCAGGACTCGGCAGAGTCCATATTCAACCGGGCAGACAAGGCGCTGTATCTGATCAAGAGCGAAGGTGGCAACAAGGTAATCGGCCTGTAGCCAACACGAACTAACAATAGCGACGCTATCAAAGGGGTAAATCATGGTCGTCTCCGTACATGCGAACTCGCAGTCCGAGGCCAATGCCGACAAGAGCAAACAGATCCTGCAGGCGGATGCCTATACGGGTGACAAGCTTGATCTGAAGATGCAACTGACCGAAATCCTGCAATCCTCGCTGGAGATTCACACGCTGCTGAATCTGTTTCTGGAGCGAGTCAGCACGGTGGTACGTCTGGACGGCATTCTCTACGTCAATGAAGACGCAGACGTCAGCGCCAGCATCGCGAAGCAGGCGACGCACAGTTGCGGTTACCGCCTGATTACCAACGAAGACAACCTCGGCGAGATCATTTTCAAGCGTGGCAAGAAGTTTACCGAGAAAGAGCTGAGCATTCTGGAAACCCTGCTCTCTCCGCTGATTCACCCCCTGCGCAACGCTCTGCGCTTCCACACAGCGGTACGCGCTGCATTCGTGGATCCACTGACAGGCCTGGGCATCAAGAGCCACATGCTCAGCAATCTCGAACGCGAGATCAATCTGGCCAAGCGTCACAACCAGCCCCTGGCCGTCCTGATGATCGAAGTGGACAGTCTGGGCAAGAATGCCAGTCGCGCACTGCTCAAACAGTCCAAACTGGCAGTGACCGATCTGGCGCAACGCATCGTCACCCTCTCACGTACCACGGACGCCATCTACCGCTGTGATTCAGGCCTGTTCATGGCCATTCTGAGCAATACTGATCGCTCGGGCGCCCACGTCATTGCCAAACGAATCTCTGACAGCGCGCACGATCTGGTGCTGGTGGAAGACAATCAGGAAATGCAGAAGCTGACACTCAGTGTGGGCATGGCCGTGATGACAGGGACGGATTCCAGCGCCAGCCTCGTCGACCGCGCCAGCAAGGCACTGGGCAGCGCCAAGAAGCGCGGTGGCAATCTGATCCACAGCTAGCTGACAGCCTCTAACGGCGAGTGGGCACAACCTTGCGGGGCTTGGTGTCGACTGTCAGATTCACGGCCTTGTAGAGCAGGGCCATCTCATCACGGGGCAGTTCGTAGAACTCGCCCCGTTTGATTTTGCTGGGAATGAAAATCGGGCCGTAGCGTACCCGCTTCAGGCGGCTGACACGAATCCCCTGGGACTCCCAGAGCTTGCGCACCTCGCGGTTGCGCCCCTCCATCAGCACCACGTGATACCAGCGGTTGGCGCCCTCACCTGCGTAATACTGCACATCGGTGAACCGGCACAGATGGCCGTCGATCTCGACGCCTTTAAGCAGGTTCTTCAACACCTCCTCGGTAACCTCTCCCATGACTCGCACCGCATATTCACGATCGATATTCGAGGAAGGATGCATCAGACGGTTGGCCAGCTCGCCATCCGTGGTGAACAGCAGAAGGCCGCTGGTGTTGATATCCAGACGACCGATGGCCACCCAACGGCCATGGGTGATACGGGGGAGTTTATCGTACACGGAGGGACGCCCTTCCGGGTCCTTGCGGGAGCAGATTTCGTCTTCCGGCTTGTTGTAGAGCAGCACACGCTGCATCTGCGAGGTGGCGCTGTTGGGATTGACCTTCTTGCCATCCACCAGCAGGGCATCACCACCGCCGACACGGTCACCGATTGTGGCGACGTTGCCATTGATCTTCACGCGGCCCTGACGGATCCATTCCTCCATCTCGCGGCGTGAACCGAACCCGGCGCGGGCCAGAACTTTCTGTATTTTCTCATCCATCGTGCTGTCTCCCGACATGAACGGCGAAGCGGGTGTTCGCCTGAAGTTTGTCTGCCAGGGCTACCAAATGAGCCCCTGATTCATTAGCTGGACTCGGACTCGTCGTCAGTGTCCGTTTCGTCTTCAGTCTCTGCGTCTTCTTCATCCGGCTGCCTGGCGAACTGCCCGACCCCGAGTATTTCATCCAGAGGACGCTTCGCCAGGGCGATGGCTTCCTCTTCGTCAATCAGGTCGTCCTCGTCAAAGGCGCCATCCGCGAGCCCCTCTTCCTCACCACCCTGCTCTTCCTCATCCGGAAGTTCCAGCACGCGGCCCGGAATCTCCTCACCCTCAAGCGCCAGCTCCGGGTTCAGCTTGTCCAGATCGCGGATTTCCGACAGGGGCGGCAGATCCTGCAGACTCTTCAGGTTGAAGTAGTCGAGAAACTGTCGTGTGGTGGCAAACATGGCGGGGCGACCCGGCACATCACGATGTCCGACAACACGAATCCACTCCCGATCCAGCAAGGTACGGATAATGGTTGAACTGACACTCACACCACGAATCTCTTCAATATCGCCACGGGTAATGGGCTGACGATAGGCCACCAGTGCCAGGGTCTCCAGCAGGGCGCGAGTGTAGCGCTGGGGCTTCTCTTCCCAGAGGCGAGAGATCCACTCGCTCAGCTCCTGACGCACCTGAAAGCGGAAGCCGGAAGCAACCTCCCGCAGCTCAAAACCGCGCCCTTCGCAGTCTTCGGCAATCTGGGCCAGCGCCGCGCGCAGCTCCTCGTCCGCCGGACGCTCCTCTTCGTTGAACACCTCGGCAATGGCCGACAGGGACAGGGGTTTACCGGCCGCCAGCAGCAGGCCTTCGATGATCTGTTTGAGTTTGTTGCTGTTCTCGCTCATTCAGTCTTTGCCTTCAAATGAATGGGGCCAAACGCTTCGGTCTGGACAATCTCGATCAGGGAGTCCTTGATCAACTCCATGACCGCCAGGAACGTCACCACCACGCCAAGCCGCCCCTCTTCCCGCATCAGCAGGGAGACCAGGGGAACAAAGCGCTGACTGGAAAGACGCACCAGAATCTCGGACATTTTTTCCCGCGTGGACAGGGTTTCACGCTGCACATGATGCCGCTCGAACATGTCGGCACGGCGCAGCACCAGGGCCAGGGAGATGAGAATTTCGCGCAGGTCCACATCCGGTTCCGGCGCGTTGCGCTCCAGTTGCGGCGTGCCCGCCTCGGCGACGTAAATATCCCGTTCCAGGCGCGGAATCTCGTCAAGATCCTCCGCAGCCTGCTTGTAGCGCTCATACTCCTGCAGACGGCGGATCAGTTGTGCCCGCGGGTCTTCCTCATCTTCGTCTTCCGACGCACTGCGCGGCAGCAGCATGCGCGATTTGATCTCCGCCAGCATGGCCGCCATCACCAGGTATTCCGCCGCCAGTTCAAACTGACTGGCCTCCATCAGATCGACATAGGCCATGTACTGATCGGTGATCTCGGCCACGTTGATATCGAGGATATCGATGTTCTGACGCTTGATCAGATAGAGCAGCAGATCCAGCGGCCCCTCGAAGGCCTCCAGGAATACCTCCAGGGCATCAGGCGGAATATACAGGTCCAGCGGCAGCTCCGTGACCGCCTTGCCATCGACATAGGCGAAGGGCATCTCCTGCTGTGCCACGTCGCCTTCTGCGTCGCCGGCGCGCAGGGGACGACGCTGTGCAGCGGACTGCAAGTCCGCTGCATTCTCTTCCTCATTGCCCGTCGCTCCGGTTTCGGCTGTTTCGTCCTGCATCGCTTCGCGTTACCTGTACATTACTTGTAGCTCAGGCCCATGGCCTGGCGGACATCCTGCATGGTGCGGGACGCGGTTTCGCGTGCCCGCTCCTTCCCGGCAGCCAGCACCGCGCGCACGGCATCGGGATTCTTCTCGTACTCACTGGCCCGTACCTGAATGGGCTGCAGCTCGGCCACCACCGCGTCGATCACGGGCTTCTTGCACTCCAGACAGCCGATGCCTGCACTGCGGCAACCCTGCTGCACCCAGTCACGGGTTCCGGCGTCCGAGTACACTTCATGCAACTGCCACACCGGGCATTTCTCGGGGTTACCCGGGTCGGTGCGACGCACCCGCGCCGGATCGGTCGGCATGGTGGAAATCTTCTTGCTGACCTGGTCGACCGGCTCCCGCAGGGCGATGGTGTTGTTGTAGGACTTGGACATCTTCTGCCCGTCCAGCCCCGGCATCTTCGCCGCCGGTGTCAACAGGGACTGGGGCTCGACCAGAATGCTTTTGCCAGTTCCTTCAAGGAAACCCTGCAGACGTTCACGATCAGCGACAGACAGATTCTGCTGCGCCGCCAGAAGCGCCTTGCCGGTGGCCAGCGCCTCCTGATTGCCCTGTTCCTGATAGGCGGTGCAAAGCGCCTTGTATTCCCGCCCGGCCTGCTTGCTCATCTTGCGGATAACCGCCTGCGCGCGCTCAACAAAATCCGGTTCGCGTCCGTACATGTGATTGAAACGGCGTGCCACTTCGCGAGTAAGTTCAACATGAGCCACCTGATCGGCGCCGACGGGCACATGCCCGGCCTTGTAGATCAGGATGTCGGCGCTCTGCAGCAGCGGGTAGCCCAGGAAGCCGTAGGTCTCAAGATCACGGTCCTTGAGTTTTTCCTGCTGATCCTTGTAGCTGGGCACACGCTCCAGCCATCCCAGCGGCGTAATCATGGACAACAGCAGATGCAGCTCCGCATGCTCCGGCACCTGGGACTGCACAAACACGGCGGCAGCCTCCGGATCAACACCCACCGCCAGCCAGTCAATCACCATATCGACGACGTGCTCTTCGAGGATGGAAGGATCGTTGTAGTGAGTGGTGAGGGCGTGCCAGTCGGCGACAAAGAAATAGCAGTCATAGACATGCTGCAGATGGATCCAGTTCTTCAGAACCCCGTGCAAATGACCAAGATGCAGGCGCCCCGTGGGACGCATCCCCGATAACACGCGCTGCCGCGACTCCGTGCTGGACAATTCTCTTCCCCTTCATTCCGGCGTTTTTTCAAGAGCGGCATTATCGCAGATGGGATGCGTGAATACGATGGTTTTGTGCCTGAAGACTGGCAGCGGAACACTTACTCGAAGGGGCTGGGATCGCCCTTGCCGGGACGCACCACGGTCGCGCCACCGTCCACGAGATCGACCACAGTGGTCGCCTCGACGCCGCAGGCCCCGCTGTCGATGATCAGGTCCACCGCGTGGCCGACACGATCCTCAATGTCGTAGATTTCAGTCATGGGAAGATCGTCGTCGGGGAGAATCAGGCTGGTGCTCATAATGGGTTCGCCCAGTTCCGCCAGCAGTGCCTGTGCGACGATGCTGTCGGGCACCCGCAGACCGATGGTCTTGCGCTTGGGATGCATCAGACGGCGCGGCACTTCCTGCGTCGCACTCAGAATGAAGGTGTAAGGCCCGGGAGTGTGGGCCTTGAGCAGGCGATAGGCGCTGTTCGGCACCTTCGCGTAAGTGGCAATGGCAGACAGATCGGCACAGACCAGCGTGAAGTTGTGACGGTCGTCGAGCTGGCGCAGGCGACGAATGCGCTCCAGGGCCGACTTGTCGCCGATATGGCAACCCAGTGCGTAGGTGGAGTCAGTCGGATACACGATGACGCCGCCATCGAGCAGCACCCGGGCAGCCTGGGCGATCAGCCTGGGCTCCGGGTTTTGAGGATGAATTCTGAGTGTCTGCGCCATAGCAATTTTCCTGTGACCCTTGTTTGCCCGACCAGCCCTGATCATCGTGCAGAATCGTCAGCGGCCACCGCCTGAACGGGAACGGGCCGAACAATAACAGACTGGGGCCGGCAAATCGATTACCATACCGGCTCGCACATCAACACCAAGGAACAAGTCTCATGCTTTACGCCATTTTCTGCGAAGACGTGCCCAATAGCCTGCCCTTGCGTCAACAGGCCCGCCCCGCCCATCTCGAACGCCTGCAGGCAATGGTCGCGGCCGGTCGTATCGCCATCGCCGGCCCCCATCCGGCCATCGATAGCGCTGACCCGGGCGAAGCCGGTTTCACCGGCAGCCTGATTGTCGCGGAATTTGATTCACTCGAAGAAGCGAAAGCCTGGGCGAACGCCGATCCTTATGTGAGCGCAGGAGTCTTCAGCAAGGTCAGCGTCAAACCCTTCAAGAAAGTGCTGCCCTGACACCAGGAAGAAACGCTTAGGGAAGCGCGGGACGCAGGTCGGGAAACTCCTTGTCGAGAATCGCGTTCCACTTGTCCAGATCGGCTTTCTTTCGCGCCTTTAGCGCAGCGGTATCGCCATGGATGGTAATGCTGCGGATCACGTCACCGCGTACAATCCTGTTAACCACCTCCATTCCCGAGGTCACCCGTCCAAACACGGAGTGCTTGCCGTCCAGATGCGGTGTCGGCACATGTGTCAGAAAGAACTGGCTGCCGTCTGTACCAGGACCGCTATTCGCCATGGACAAGGTGCCAGGTCGCGTGTGTTTGAGAAGCAATTCCCCACTGAACTGATAGCCAGGGCCGCCCGTGCCATTACCACGGGGATCGCCCCCCTGAATCATGAAGTTTCGTTCAACGCGGTGGAAGGTGAGTCCGTCGTAGAAGCCGCGTTCGGCCAGGTTGACGAAATTGGCAACGGTTGTGGGTGCCGCACGCTCGTTCAACTCCAGCTCAATGTCTCCTTTGTTTGTGACAATTGACGCGGTCAGCGATTGCGCAAGGACCCCTTGCCCCGTGAGCAACAGCACGGCCAGCATCAGCAGTGCCTTTACTTTCAGTCTGTTCATAGTGTCAATCCATATTGCAGTGTAACCGGGGCATGATCGGAGAATGCCTGTCCGGTGTAGATTTCCGCGGCCTCTACCTTGTCCTGCAGCGCTGGCGAAATGACATGGTAATCCAGCCGCCACCCCACATTCTTGGCGCGAGCCTGACCACGCGCAGACCACCAACTGTACTGCTCCGCCTCCTTGTTCACCAGACGAAAGGCATCCACATAGCCCAGCTCGTCATACAGCGTATCAAGCCAGCGTCGCTCCTCCGGAAGAAAACCGGAATTTTTCTGGTTGCCCTTCCAGTTCTTCAGGTCAATTTCCTTGTGGCAGATGTTCCAGTCACCGCAAATGATGTAGTCGCGCCCATCACTGCGCAGTGCGTCCATATGGGACATGAAGGCGTCCATGAATTCAAACTTGCGCTGTTGCCGCTCCTCGCCACTCGAACCCGAGGGCAAATACAGGGAGGCAACGCTGAGATTGCCAAAATCTGCCTGAATATAGCGCCCCTCTTCGTCCGCGATGGCAAAGCCCAGGCCGGTGCTCACCCGGTCGGGCTTCCTGCGCGCATACAGCGCCGTCCCCGAATACCCTTTCTTCTGCGCATCGAAATAATAACAATGAAATCCCGCAGGGGTGAACACGGGGTCAGACAACTGATCGATCTGCGCCTTGGTTTCCTGCAGGCACACCACGTCCACATCGGAATCCTTGAGCCAGTCAAAAAAGCCCTTCTTTGCCGCGGATCGAATGCCATTGCAGTTCAGTGTCATGATTCGCATCGGTTGGTACTCCTGGTCTTGTACTCCCCGACGGAGAGTGCTGATTCGCAGAGAGGCTTACGACAATATAATGTCATAGCACGGAAGTTTCACCCCTGGCGAGCCGCACAAGCTCCGTCACCATGGGTTTCATAAAAAACAGGGATTCAGGCATCACCGCAACCGACACGCCCGCCTGCCGCAATTGCTCCGCCACCACTGGGCCTACAGCGGCCACATGTACCCGTGCGAGTCCTGACGCAAGCCGCTCCTCAAGACCGTGCGTCCGGGCGACGCTCTGGAGACGCGTGTACTGGGGCTGGCTGGTGAAAGTCATCATGGTGATCTGTCCGGTCGCCAGCGCCTCGATCAGCTCAAGGACGCGCTCCTCGTCGCTGCGTGGCGCATAGATGTAGGGCGCCACCGGCAACGCCAGGGCCCGCCGTGCCTGCAGATACTCCATCAGGGGCAGATTGGGCTCCTCGCCATAAAGCTGCACCGCAACCCGTTTCTGTTCAATGGGCAGCTCTGCAAGTGTCTCGATAATGCCGGCTGTCGTTGGTGCCTTGCCCAGCACATCAGGTTTAAGGTCTATCTCTTTAAGCGCCCTGCCGGGCTTGGGACCACGACAGATTCGACACACCCCGGCAAGAGCCTCCCGAAAGCTCGCCTCAATGCCTTCCCGCTGCGCAAAACCCAGCAGGCGACGCAGGCCCTCCCCGGTAAGAATGATGAAATAGTCCGGCGGATTGGCAATGAACTCCCGCAGCCAGCGCAGAATCGGGGCCGAGTCGGGCGCATCCAGAATGGCAATCAAGGGCACTCGCATGACCTGTGCCCCGCGATTGCGCAGCAAGTCCTCCAGCACATCGAGCTGCCGACTCTCCGGCACAGCAACAAGCTGTCCCTGCAGACCTCCGGAAGCCTCCTGCTCTGCAACATCGCTCATAGAAACCCTCTTCCAGGCCCGGATGAATCAATAAACTGAGACGAAATGCACATTTGTTACGTTAAAACACGGAAACATAATACTGTTACTTTGTTTCTCAAATGTGTTACCATACTCCCCGTTACCACAGCACAGAAAGGTAACACTTAAACATTAAACACTGGGAGTAATACCAAATGAGCGAAGTTTTTATCAATGCACGTGCCGTTCTGATCTCTGTTGCCGTCGTGGCCGCCTCCGTTGCTGTGCCCGTCCTGACTATGCTGGCAACCGCATAATCCCTGAGCAGCCCCAAGCAAGGCTGTAACTTCACAACATCAGGGTGTGCCTATGAGAGCAATACAGAACAGTCATCCCCGCAGTATTCGTTCCGTCGCACGCGTCTGACCTTCTGGTCATACCGGCGACGGGCGTCTTTACCCCCACCGCCTTAACCCCGTTTATCCCTCTATCTTCTTGACCTTGTCCACAAAATTGCAGGGCTTGTGACGGCTGTCCAGTTGCTGGGCAATAATGCCTTCCCAAGCGGTTCGGCAGGCACCCGGAGAACCGGGCATGCAGAACACCGCCGTGCCGTTGGCCAAGCCGGCAAAGGCCCGCGACTGAATGGTGGAACAGCCAATCTCGGCATGAGACAGGGCGCGGAACAATTCACCGAAACCTTCAATATGCATGTCCAGCAGGGGCGTGATTGCCTTGACGGTGTTGTCACGGAAGGTAAAGCCCGTGCCTCCCGTCAGCAGCACCACCTGAACGCTGTCGTCGGCGATATGGGTCGCCACCACCGCACGCAGCTTGTAGGTATCGTCCTTGACGATGCGCTTCTCCACCAGCACATGCCCGGCACCCTTCACGCATTCCACAAGATAGTTTCCGGACTTGTCCGTCTCTTCGGTGCGGGTGTCCGACACCGTGACAACGGCAATGCGCAGGGGGGTGAAGGTAGCGTGTTTGTCTGGATGCGCCATGATGGTCTCATTCTCGTGCTGATAAGGGGATGACACTGGCGCTGCAGCAATATGCAGCCCAGTACCGCCTGGAAGTCGGGGAATTGTAACGGGAATCAGCCGCCAGTCATATTCATCAGACGAACGGGCTGAACATGATCCTTGTCGTAGAAGTAGTGGCGCTCGGGCTTCAGCGACATCGCAGCGACAATCGCCTGCTTCAATGCATCCAGGCCGCCGCCCTGCTCCCGCAGCACCGCCCGCAGATCCACGGAGTGCTCATTGCCCAGACACAGCAGCAGACGCCCCTCGACGGTGACGCGCACGCGGTTGCAGTCTGAACAGAAGTTATGGCTGACGGGAGAAATAAACCCGATACGGCTGCGCTTGCCAGCCACCTGGTAATAGCGTGAAGGCCCGGCCGTCTTGGCGGCACTGGCAATCAGCTCGTAGTGCTGCTCAATCTGCTCGCGCACCCAGTCATTGCTGCAGACGGTGCTTTCGCGGTCATGATCGGAGGCACTCCCCAGGGGCATCTCTTCGATGAAGGCAATGTCCACATCCCGCGCCAGTGCGTAAGCCGTCAATGCAAGCACTTCGTCCTCGTTATAGGACTTCATGATCACGGCGTTGAGACGGATACGGTCAAAGCCCTGGGCTCTTGCCGCATCAATACCGGCCAGCACCTTGTCCAGACGTCCCACGCGGGAGATACGCTGAAAGCGCTCGGCATCCAGGCTGTCGATGCTGATATTGATCCGGTTCACCCCGGCCTTGCGCAGGGGTTCCGCGTATTTGTCGAGCTGCGCACCGTTGGTAGTCAGCAGCAGCTCCTTCAGGCCATCCAGCCGCCCCAGCCGCTCGATCAGGGACATCACATTATTGCGCACCAGGGGTTCACCACCGGTCAGGCGGATCTTGTTCACCCCCAGTTCCGTGAAGGCCTGGGCAACCAGATACAGCTCTTCCAGCGACAGCACCTGGGCGCGCGGCAAAAACTCCATCTCCTCGGTCATGCAGTAGACGCAGCGGAAATCGCAGCGATCCGTGACCGACAGGCGGATATAGTCCACCCGCCGACCGAAAGAATCGATCAGCGCCGTCGGCAGGGATTGTGAAACGTCAGTCGTCATCGCAAATTTCCGGTATCTGTCTGCGTCAACCCGTGTAGTGGCGTTCGAAGCGTGCCCGAACCTCGGTTTTCAGCAGTTTGCCCGTCGCAGTATGCGGAAGGGACTCCACGAAAACAACATCGTCCGGCAGCCACCACTTGGCCACCTTGTCACTCAGGTAGGCGATTATAGCGTCTTTCGTGCAGGTCGCACCTTCCCGGTTGACGATCAGCAGCAGCGGGCGTTCATCCCATTTGGGGTGCGCGATGCCCACCACGCAGGCCTCGGCCACCGAGGGGTGCCCGACCGCGTAGTTCTCCAGCTCGATGGAGCTGATCCACTCGCCGCCTGATTTGATCACATCCTTGCTGCGATCCACGATCTGCATATAGCCCTCGGGGTCGATGGTGGACACATCCCCGGTGTCAAACCAGCCGTCCTGAAAGGCAGCATTTTCGTCACTGCGGTAATAGCCGCTGGCAATCCAGGGGCCTCGAACCATCAGGCGCCCGAAGGTCCTGCCGTCGTGAGGGAGGGCATTGCCTTCGTCATCGACAATCTTCATCTCGACCCCGAACACCGGTCGTCCCTGCTTGGACTGAATGCGCAGACGCGCATCCCGGTCCGCGCCCTTGAGATAGGGGGTCATGGCACAGAGGCTACCCATGGGGCTCATCTCGGTCATGCCCCAGGCATGAATGGGAAAGACACCGTACTGGTCCTGAAACTTCTCCAGCATGGAACGTGGTGCCGCCGAACCACCAATCACCACCGAGTCCACGCTGTCCAGATGCCCACCAATGGACTCGACATAGTTCAGCAGCCCCAACCACACCGTCGGCACCCCCAGCAACGCAGTAGCCTTCTCGCCATCGATCAAACCGTGCAGGGAGGCACCGTCCATGCCGGCACCCGGAAACAGGATGCTGGACCCGGCAATCGGCGCCGCATAGGGAATGCCCCAGGCACACACGTGAAACATGGGCACGACGGGCAACACACGGGACATGGGGCCAAGATTCAGGGCGGAGGAGCGGCAGGAGGCGATGGCATGCAACACAGTGGAGCGGTGGCTGTAGAGCACGCCCTTGGGGTTGCCGGTGGTGCCCGAGGTGTAGCAGAGACCGGCAGCGGTTTTCTCGTCGAACTGGGGCCACTCGAAATCGGCCTCCTGCCCCTGCAGGAGGTCTTCATAACACAAAAGACCTGGCAGGGAGGACTCGGGCATGTGGGCGGCATCGGTCATGACCACGATGTGCCGAACGCCGCTGATCTGCGGGGCAATGGCTTCGAGCAGGGGCAGGAAGGTGAGGTCAACGAAGACAACACCGTCCTCGGCATGATTGATGATGTAGACAATCTGTTCGGGAAACAGTCGGGGGTTAATGGTGTGGGTGATGGCCCCCATGCCGGAGACGGCGTAGTAGATTTCGAAGTGGCGATGGGTATTCCAGGCGAGGGTGGCAACGCGATCACCGATCTGCACACCAAGGCTTTGCAGGGCATTGGCGAGTTGCTTGCTGCGGGTCAGTGCGTCGGCATAGGTATAACGATGAATGCCCCCTTCCACCAGGCGTGTCACGATCTCGGCGTCGCGGTTATACACCGCGGCGTATTCCAGGATGTCGGCAATATTCAATTGCTTGTCCATCATGATTCCCAGCATCTCAGCCTCCTTCTCGTTGTTATTCTTGTCGTTGTTATTCTTGTCGTTGTTATTCTTGTCGTTGTTATTCTTGCTGCATCTCCACAGATAGGAATGTCATACACTTTGTAGTACGCCCTGGGAGGATTCAAGTCATTCAGGACACGCCAAAAAGCGCACATCCCTGTGCAGGCTCGGGTCGCGCGCCTCCGACCGCCAGGGATGGCGGGAGTGCCGAAATTGCAGGAGCAAATGTTCGGCCTGGCGCTCTACGGTCCTGCATGACTTGAATCCTCCCAGGACTGACATCATGCCAGCGATAGATATTTCCCAACTGAAACGAAGCCATTCAATTCAATGCCGCACCGCCCAAGAGTCGCGTAGCGGAGTAAGGGGGGCGGAGCGTCGGGCGCCATGGACGGCGCCCGCCGAGCCTGTACAGGGATGTACGCCTTTTGGCGTCTCCGACACCCTTACTCCGCTGCGCGGCTCGTGATGCGGGGTGAGGAACTTGCAATTGACAGGTTACTGAACCTGATCCGTTATCTGTAACTGGAGAATGGCGTGCTCGCCGTTCTGGGCAAAGCCTTCGCTGCGTACCTGGTAGTCGCCCGCCTGCACATTGGCGCTGCCACTGGTGGAGGCCGTGGCCACCACGGTAATCATTTCGGCAGACGAGAGATTGAACGGTCCAACCGCATCCGCATCGGACAGCGTCACAGTCGTCGGCAGGTCTGCCACCGAGAGCACCTTCACAGCCAGCGGCTGGGGACGACCGTTGTATTCCAGTGCGGACACAAACACCCGCATATTGCCCGGCAGTTCCAGCCCCGGTGCCAGTGACAGCTCAATATCCACACTGGGACCACTCACTGCGCCATCTTGCCCCGATGCCGTCAGTTGCTGCTGCGCATTCGCGATCATCCCCTGCAGCAATTCGGATTCCTCGCCCGGAGAGGTCAACTGCAACATTCTGCGCCAGTAGGTAATGGCCGCCTGGTAATCCTGGCGCTGTTCCGCGTCCATGCCCAGTATCTGCAGAATGAGCACCTGATTGGGATCGAGTCGCTGGGTCTCATCCACAATGGCCTGCACTTTATCTGTCAGTTGCTGGTCCGCCAGCATGTATTCCAGAAACGCGTACTGGCTGAGCACGATCACCTTGTCCTGCGGCTCATCGATGTTTTCGCTCGCGCGCTGCAGGGCCATGGAGGCCTCCGGGAACTGCCCGATGGTAACGAGATTCTGCGCAAGGAAATACCAGGCCCAGCCGTTCTGCCGGTCTTTCTCGATGATTTCCCCGATCTCGAAAATGAGGTCGCGAATCTGCTCGGGATTCTCTGCACTGGTCTGGGTACGATCAAAAATATCCTTCAGCTTCAGTTCGTCCTGGAAGCCCCACTCGTGATACAGAAAGACGCTGGTCGGAATGGCGGCCAGCACCATCACCAGCGGCACAATTCGCGACACCGACAGCCAGCCACTCTTGCCGGATTCGCTGTCGGCAGATGTTGTCTCCGGCAACGCCTTCACGTCTGTCAGCAGGCTGCGTTCCAGCTCGCTCTTGAGGGCCGCAAAGTTCTCCTCGTCCAGCGTTCCGGCAGCGAGCTCGGCCTCCAGCTCGGCAACACGTTCAGTGAAGATCAGCAGATTGGTGCGCTCCCGACGGGAACGGGTAGCATCACTGCCACGATGAAACTTCCACAGGGGCAAAAGGATGAATAAGGCTGCCAGTACCAGCAGCGCTGCAGCGTAAAACCAGAACAATGGACCCCCTGAGTCTTCCGGTCAGCGCGCCGATTGCATGGCTGCCGGATTTCCTGTCATTTTAATAAAGCGTGAGAAACACCGAGCACAAGGGGCTCAGTCGCGATCCTTCACGGTATCAAGCAGTTTGCGCAACTGCGCCTGTTCGTCCTCATTAAGAACGACCTGTTCTTCAACCTTGTTCACCTGCGCGCGTCGCACAATACCGACAATGAGCCAGCCCCCGAACAGAAGAAACAGCAAGGGACCAAACCACAGCAGCACGGTCTGCCACATCAGGCGCGGACGGTAAAACACGAAGTCGCCGTAGCGTTCGAACATGAATTGCTCGATCTCTTCGTCGGTCTTGCCATCCATGATCATAAGATAGATTTCGCGGCGCAAATCTTCCGCCACACCGCCGTTGGAACCGGTCAGGCTGGTGTTCTGGCACATCGGGCAGCGGAACTCATCGGACATGCGACGGAAACGATGCTGTTGTTCGTCGGTCTCAAACTCAAAGGTATCCACCGCAGCGTAAGCGGCGCCGGCATGTATTGCATCCGGTGCGACTGCGGGCAGTGTCCACAGCATCAAGGCGAGTAAAAAGGCGCCCGTTGTCTTCATTATTGCCATCACTGCCCCGTTTCCGCCCTGACCTGCGCGACGGCAGGCATGATCTCGTCTTCCCAGGCCTTGTAATCGATCACCCCAATGTGCTTGTAACGGATGACACCACTGCCATCCACCACAAAGGTTTCCGGTGCCCCATACACACCGAGATCAATACCGAGACGGCCATTCTCGTCCATGATGCTGAACTCGAACGGGCTGCCGTTGTCTTCCAGCCACAGTTGCGCAAGGTTCAGCTTGTCCTTGTAGTTGACCCCGACAATCGGCACTTCGCCCTTCTCCGCAGCGGACATCAGAATGGGATTTTCCTGCAGACAGGGCAGGCAGTAGCTGCCCCAGACGTTGAGCAAAAAGGGCTCGTCCGGCAGATCCGCCTTGCCCACTACACGATCGCCCAGCTCGACTGTCGGCAGCGCAAACTCGGGCAGAGGTTTGTCAATCAGCACCGAAGGCAGTGTGCGCGGGTCCAGATAGAGTCCGCGCCACAGCATGACCGCCATGGCCAGAAACACGATGACAGGAATAAACAGTTTCAGTCTCGACATCTCATCGCTCCTCGTACTCAGGACGCCGTCGGCTGATAGCCGTCAGCTTTGTCCGCAGTATCCGATTCCTTCGCCAGTGTCTTCACCTTCAGACGTCGATAGCGCTTGTCCGTCACAGCCACCACACCGCCCAGTGCCATCAGGATGGCACCGAGCCATACCCAGCGCACAAAGGGCTTGATGTAAAGGGACATGGACCAGGCGCCGGATTCGCGCTCATCGCCGAGCGTGATAAACAGGTCACGGGTAAAGCCCGCATCGATCGCCATCTCGGTGGACGGCGTACGGCTGGCCACATAGACGCGCTTTTCCGGATGCAGTTCACGCACGAACCTGCCCTCACGCAGCACCTGGAAGGTGGCACGTTCGGCCTCGTAATTCGGGCCCGACAGATGCTCGGTGCCCTCGAACTGGAATTCGTAGTGCCCAAGCTCAACGCTCTGCCCAGGCGCCAGCAGCACGCTCTTCTCGATGCTGTACATGCTGGTGAGGCCCGCCCCCAGCAGAATGACCGCGAAGCCGAAATGGGCAATCTGCATGCCGATATAGGCCACCGCGAGAGACTTCAACCCCTCCATGCGTGTTGCCTTGTTTGCCGTCTTGACACGAATGTCCTGCACAATGCCCAGCACAATCCACAGGCCCAGGGCCGTTGCCAGCGTCGCGCCAATGGAGAACTCCAGCGTCAACGCCAGTGGCAGCACAAGTCCCAGTACCACGGAGGCAATGGCCACCCACATGAGCTGCTGCTTGAGATAGGCCACAGAGGTTTTCTTCCACCGGCTGACAGCACCGAGGCCGAGGAAAACCACCAGCAGGGACATCAGCGGCACGAAAATGATGTTGAAGTAAGGCGGCCCAACGGAAATCAGATCACCACCGGACACCGCCTGGTAGACCATCGGATACAGGGTGCCCAGCAGAATGCCGGCACTGGCCACCACCAGAATGATGTTGTTGGCCAGCAGGAAGACTTCGCGGGACACCGCGCCGAATCCAAACTCGCTCTTCATCAGCGGCGCACGCAGGGCAAACAGCAACAGCGAGCCGCCGATCACCAGCCCCAGGAAACCGAGAATATAGATACCGCGCGTCGGGTCGGACGCAAACGCGTGCACCGAGGTCAGCAGGCCGGAACGGGTAATGAAGGTGCCCAGCAGACTGGCGGCGAAGGCCATGATAGCGAGTAGCACGGTCCAGCTCTTGAACACCCCGCGCTTCTCGGTCACCGCCAGCGAGTGAATCAGCGCCGTGCCCAGCAGCCAGTTGATCATGGGCGGATTCTCAACCGGATCCCAGGCCCACCAGCCCCCCCAACCCAGTTCGTAGTAGGCCCACCAGGAGCCCAGCGCGATGCCGATGGTCAGAATGGCCCAGGCCGCATTCGCCCAGGGGCGCGACCAGCGTGCCCAGGCCGAATCCAGCCGCCCGCTCAGCAGCGCCGCGATGGCGAAGGCAAACACTACAGAGAAACCGACATAGCCCATGTACAGCGAGGGCGGATGAATGATGAAACCGATGTCCTGCAGCGCCGAGTTCAGGTCCGCGCCGTCTGCAGGGGCCAGGGGTAACACGCGATCGAAGGGATTGGAGGTCGCAATCATGAACATGGTATACCCGGCACCGATAATACCCATGATGCCCAGCACCCGCGCGACGAAATCATCCGGCATGGCCTTGCTGAAGATCGCCACGGACAGCATCCAGCCCGACAGCATCCAGGTCCAGAACAGGAAGGAACCTTCATGCCCGCCCCAGATGGCGGTGAGCTTGTACTGGATCGGCAGCAGACTGTTGGAATGCTGCGCCACGAACAGGACGGTGAAATCATCGTTGACGAAGCTGTAACCCAGAATCAGCATGCACAGGGACAGGAACACGAACACACCCGCCGCCAGCGGGCGTGCCAGACCGATCCAGAGACGGTTTCCCGTCGCCGCACCGGCCAGAGGCAGTGTGCCGAGCATGGCACACAGACAAAAGGCGAGAATGAGAGCGAACTGACCTAACTCAGGTACCACTGGCGCCTCCTTCCGTTGCCATTACTGGCATGGCCCGGTCGCGCTCGGCGGCATCCAGCGCCGCCTTCACTTCAACCGACATGTAGTTCTCATCGTGTTTGGCCAGCACCCGGCTTGCCTCGAACACACCATTGGCCACGGCACCTTCCACCACGACGCCCTGCCCTTCACGGAACAGGTCCGGCAGAATGCCGTCGTAGCGTACCCGCAGGTCGTGGCTGTAATCCGTGGCCACAAATTCCACGTGCAGGGAATCCTGGCTCTGCTCTACCGAGCCCTCCTTGACCATGCCGCCAATGCGAATGCGCTGGCCGTCGGAGACTTCGCCCGCCGCGATCTGCGACGGCGTGAAAAACAGATCGATCGTATTACTCAAGGCATACAGGGACAGGCCGATGGCAACGGCAAGGCCCGTGGCAATAAAGCCGATAATGGTCAGTTTCTTGCGGCGATGTGCTTTCATTCGCCCTCCCCCTGAGCGCTGCTGCGCTCCTCATCCACTGCCGTGTTTCGTGCCAGTTGCGCATCCCGCAGCGCTCTTTGGCGTTGTTCGCGGATGAATTGTCGGCGCTGAACCCGCGGCAGAAACAGGTTCACGAAAACGAATAGAGCAAATAGCCCGTATACAGACCAGACATGGAAGGTATACTTTCCCATCTGGAGAAATTCACTGACACTGCTGAACTGAATATTGTCGAGCATCCCGTCTCTCCCTTAGACCTTTTCCACGGCCACGATATCCTGCACCCACTGTGCCCGGCGCTCGCGACGCAGAATTTCGTTGCGGGTGGACAGGATCAGGCTGATCACAAAGAAGCAATAGACTGCAAAGATCATGATCACCAGCGGCACCCAGATTTCCGGGCCGAAGGCACTCTCGTTGTCCATGGAGAAGTTGCTGGCGGGCTGGTGCAGGGTGTTCCACCACTCCACCGAATACTTGATGATCGGCACGTTGATGGCGCCCACAATCGCCAGCAGCGCGCAGGCGCGGGCAGAATCATCCGGGCTTTCAATGGCAGAACGCAGCGCAATGACGCCGATCAGCAGAAAGAACTGGATGAGCATGGAGGTCAGACGCGCGTCCCAGGCCCACCAGGTACCCCAGATCGGCTGTCCCCAGATAGCGCCTGTGGCCAGCGCCACGGCAGTAAACCAGGCGCCAATGGGCGCTGCGCATTTGGCCACCATGTCGGCCAGCTTCATCTTCCACACCAGGGTGATGATGCCTGCGACTGCCATCAGCGGGAAACAGGCCAGGGAAATACTGGCGACGGGCACATGCACGTACATGATGCGAATGGTATCGCCCTGCTGATAATCCTGCGGCACAAACAGCAGTGCCCACACAATGCCGACACTCATCAGCACGGTCATCAGCACGTAGAGCCAGGGCAACCACTTGCCCGACATCTCATAGAACCACTTGGGCGAACCCAGTCTGTAAAACCATTGCCACATGTGACATACACTCCAGTGCGAGCGGCCGCGGGAAATCCGTGTTTCCCGGTCTATATTCCGCGATGCGGGCCCGACTATACCATGGTGATTTCATCGCCCGATGTTACGTTTTGTAACTACCGAACCCACCCCTTGCGGGTCAATTCACGCTGATTTTCAATGCCGCCGCCGAAGCCAGCGGCGCCAGGCTCAGCGACAGTGCCAGCAGGGCTCCCAACAGCGAATAATGCATGGCCAGAGGCAGCCCGAGGCTCACGTCTGCCACCGCTTTGGCGCCAATTATAAGCACCGGCACTGTAAGGGGTAAAACGATTACGGCGAGAATCAGTCCGCGACTGCCCAGGCCCACCGTCAGAGCCACACCGATCGAGCCGAAGAGGCTCAGCACCGGAGTGCCCAGCAGCAGCGTGAACACCAGGGTCCAGTAGGCATCGCCTGGCAGATAGAGCATATAGGCCAGCAGCGGTGACAGCAGCACCACCGGCAAGCCGCTCACCAGCCAGTGCCCGATATTCTTGGCCAGCACCAGGAAATACAGGGGCTGGGGCGAGAGCAGCAACTGCTCCAGGGAACCGTCCTCGTAATCGGCACGGTAGAGATTGTCCAGGGACAGCATGGACGCCAACAGCGCAGACACCCACACGGTGCCGGCAGCGATACGGGTCAACTCCTGGGGATCCGAAGATACCCCCAGGGGAAACAGCGAGACCACGATGAGGAAGAACATCAGGGGGTTGAGCAGATCGTTGCGGCGCTTCAGTGCAATCAGCAGGTCACGGCGCAGCGTGGCCTTGAAGGCGGTATAGGTGCTGACCGGCACTGGCTGTCCGTCGGGAAGAATATTCAGGGCGTTCTGCTTCATGCACTTGCCGCGTCGAGACGCACGCCCTCCGTGTCCAGGTTCAGGCGACGCAGCTCGCAGGGCACGTTGAGCGCATGGTGGGTGGTGACCAGCACCGCCCCCCCTCTTGCCGCATGCTGTGCCAGCAGATGCTCCAGTGCCTTCACACCGCGTACGTCCAGGGTCGTAAAGGGTTCATCCAGCACCCACAACCGCGCCGGACTGATCAGCAGGCGTGCCAGGGAGACCCGCTGCTGCTGGCCGGCAGACATATTGCGGCAGGCGATATCGGCATAACCCGCCAGGCCCAGGGAGGCCAGCGCCTCGTCGATGGCCACGTCGCTGACCGGTCCGTGCAGGGCACAGCTCCAGCGCAGGTTCTCTCGTGCCGTCAGAATCTTGTTCACGCCCACGCGGTGCCCCAGATAGAGCAGCGACGCCAGAAAGGACTCGCGATCCTCGTCGATGGGGACGCCCTGCCAGAACAGCTCCCCTTCGTAATTGCTGTTGAGGCCGCAGAGAATGCGCAGCAGTGTGGTCTTGCCGCTGCCGTTGCTGCCCTGCACCTGCATGACTTCGCCGCCGTGCAGGTGGAAATCCAGGCCGCTGAACAGCACCCGGTCGTCCCGCTCACAGAAGAGCGAGCGCCCTTCGAGCAGGGGCGACGTGGCGGCTGCCGTCCCGACACTGGCTTGTGGACTTGCGGACATAGTCGATTCTGGCGAAGGCCCGCCGTGGCGGGCATGCGTGGGTTCGAAAGTATCGCGGGAGTATAACCGAGTCTGGCAGGGAATGCCTTATAAGCACCGCCTCAGGCGGCGTGACGTCCTTCGGCCTTGCTGCGCGCGGCCATCAGGGAAAGCAGGCTGGCCTCAGCCTTGGAGAGGCCGCAGGTGCTGACGAGTTCTTCCGTGGGCGCGCCCATGAGCGCGAGTTTGCTGGCATGGATAATGGCGACATCGCCCATGTCCTTGTTTTCCAGGTCTTCCTGGCGACGCCGGGTGTCCTGCAGCGTGTCCTGTACCTTCTTGACGCGCTTGCCCAGGCCCACGGCACCGCGGCTGACGGCCGTAATCTCACCGCGCAGGGCGCGCATGTCGTTGTCCAGCCGCTCCTGCAGGCGCTGTACCTTGCGCAGCACATGGACGCTCATGGCCAGCATGCAGCCGCAGAGCATCACAATAAAAGTAACGCTGATAATGAGTGCTGGGGTCATGATGCGCTCCTGTCGTACCGTTCTCGGCCCTGTTCAGTCCCAGCCCGCCAGTCTGGCGCGCAGGCGCATGGCGGCCTGGGTATGGATCTGACTGACCCGGGATTCGCTGACGCCAATCACCTGACCAATCTCTTTCAAGTTCAGTTCTTCGTCGTAATACAGCGACAACACCAGTTGTTCGCGCTCCGGCAGCGTCGCGATGGCTTCAGCCAGATGGGCACGGAAACTGCTGTCCTGCAATCCGTCCAGCGGATTGGGCAGCTCCCCTGCCACCTTCTCGATCGCGGAGTCGTCGCCGTCCAGCAGATCGTCAAAGCTGAACAGGCGGCTGCCCGAGGCATCCTGCAGAATGTTGTGGTATTCCTCCAGGGAGATGCCCAGCTCTTCCGCCACGTCATGATCCTTGGCGTCGGTGCCGGTGCGTCCCTCGATGATCTTGATCGCCTCGGCAATCTGGCGCGACTTGCGGTGCACCGAGCGTGGCGCCCAGTCGCCCTTGCGAATCTCGTCCAGCATGGCTCCCCGAATGCGGATGCCGGCATAGGTCTCGAAACTGGCGCCCTTGGTCAGGTCATATTTCTTCGCAGCTTCCAGCAGGCCGATCATGCCGGACTGGATGAGATCGTCGATCTGAACACTGGAGGGCATCCGCAGCAGCAAATGATGGGCAATGCGCTTCACGAGCGGCGCATACTGCAACACGATATCGTTCATGCTGTCGGTCTGCACTTCGCTGTACATCAAGGCACCGCTTGTGGATGTCACCATGGGTTCAGTCCGCTGTATCACTCATTAACAGACGTTCGACAAAAAATTCCAGACGCCCGCTGGCCTGGCGATTGATCGGCCAGTCCAGCACTTCCTGGGCAAGACGACGGTAGGCGATGGCCGCCTTGCTGGAGGGATAGGCCTCCAGGGTTGCCTTCTGTCGCTGCGCCGATTTGCGCACCGAGTCATCCCAGGGGATGTCACCGGCATACTGCAGGGTGACATCCAGAAACCGCTCTGCTACCCGCACAAACTTGGTAAACAGATTGCGCCCTTCCTCGGCACTGCGGGTCATATTGGCCAGCACGCGGAAGCGCTGCATGCCGTAGTCCCGATTGAGCAACTTCACCAGCGCGTAGGCATCGGTAATCGAGGACGGCTCGTCACACACCACCACGATCACTTCCTGCGAGGCGCGCACAAAACTGATGACGCTTTCGGAAATGCCCGCTGCTGTGTCGATGAGCAGCACATCGAGCTGGTCATCCAGCTCACTGAACGCGCGGATCAGCCCCGCGTGCTCCGCCGGCCCAAGCTGCGTCAGGGACTGCACGCCCGACGCGGCGGGTATGACCTTCAGCCCGCCGGGTGTCGTGATCAGCACCTCCCGCAGGGAGCACTCGCCATTCATCACCTCGGCCAGGGTCTTTTCGGCCTTGATCCCCAACTGGATATCGACGTTGGCCAGGCCCAGGTCCGCGTCCATCAGAATCACACGCTTGCCGGCCTCCGCCAGTGCCAGGCCCAGATTGACCGACACATTGGTCTTGCCGACGCCGCCCTTGCCTCCGGTAATCGCTACCACCTGCACTGGCTTCATCTAGTCGCTCCCCGCGCAACGCCAGGATAGGCGGCCGGGGTATCCAGAGACGACACATCGTCCGTGTATACACTGCCAAATTCCATCATCAGTCTCTCGCTCTCTTCATCACTGTGTACAGACAAGGCCACCGCCTTGCTGACGAGATTATGAGCTTGCGCGACTTTGATGTCATCGGGGATGTTCTGGCCGTGGGTCTCGTAGACCACTGGCAATGCCCGCTCTATCACCAGAGACAAGGCTTCGCCGATGGTCCCGGCTTCGTCCAGCTTGCTGAGCACACAGGCACTCAGCCCTGCCGGCGCATAGGTACGGTAGGCGGTTGCCAGCACGCTGGCCTGACTGGTGCAGGCCATGACCAGAATATTCTGTATCTCGGGGCAGTTGCGCAGCGTCTGCAACTGGAACTGCAAACCAGGGTCCTTGGCATTGAGTCCGGCGGTATCAATCAGCACCAGCGACTTGTGACGCAGGGAGGCGAGAATCTCGCGCAGGCTGTGCGTCTCATCGACGACGCGCACACTGACGCCGAGGATGCGGCCGAAGGTACGCAGTTGCTCATGGGCCGCGACGCGGAAGCTGTCGGTGGTCACCAGGGCAACCGATTCCGGGCCGTGCTCCAGCACATAACGCGTCGCCAGCTTGCCGATGGTTGTGGTCTTGCCGACACCGGTTGGTCCGAGGAAGGCAAAGATCCCCCCCTTGGCGGCAATATCTGTCCCCACCACCGGCACTTGCCGCGACAAACCGGCAATGGCAAACCGCCAGGCCTCGGCGGCGTTCATATCAATTCTCAGGGTTTCCAGCAGGGACTTGCTCAAGCCGGCAGGCACGCCCATGGCGTTCAAACGTTCCCATACACCGGCCTGCACTGGCGTACGGCGCGAGAACTGCTCCCAGGCCATGCCACTGAGCCGCTGCTCCAGCAGCCGACGAATGCCATTGAGCTCGGAGCGCATGCGATTCATCTCGCGCCCCTCGCGGATTACGCGCTCACGCTCCTGGCGCAGCTCCTCCGCCGCACGTGCAGCGGCCTGCGCCTGTTCGCCTGCCTGTGTGTCAACAGGCTCGGAAGCAACTGAGTTCTGGGCGGGCCTGTTAGGCGCTGCAGCGAAGGAAGGTGCAGGCTCCCGGGACTTTATCCCACTGGTGTCCGCCTGCATCTTCTGAGTGGTTTTGTTGGCAACGGTCGCGTCGGAGCTATTCGCGCGCGCGGCAGACGCTGGCCCAAGGCTGCCGCTGGACGAGAAAGAGATATCTCCGGGAAGCGCTGCCGCCACAACCTCCACACCGCCATCGAGCGAGCGGTTGGACAGAATGACCGCGTCCTCCCCCATCTCCTCACGGATCAGGGAAAGTGCGCGACGCATGTCGGGCGCCAGATATCGTTTCACTTTCATCTCGTCTTCCTCTTGTCCCGCAGGCACTGGGCCTTAGCTGCCTCCCGGCCGGGTTCATGAATTGCCAATCGTTGCCACTATGGTGATCTGCTTGTTGTCCGGAATCTCCTGATAGGAGAGCACCTTGAGACCGCTGATCGTAAATCTGACGAATCGGCTCAGCACCGCCCGCAGTGGCGCGGGCACCAGCAGTACGGCCGGCTTTCCTGCCGCCTCCTGGTTTCTGGATGCCTTGAGCAGCGACGCCTGCAGACGTTCTGCCATGGCCGGCTCGATGATCATGCCATCGTCATTGCTGGCATTGGCGCCGGATTGTTGGGACTGCTGAACAGCTTTAAGCAATATCTGTTCCAGCGCCGGCTCCAGCGTCATGACAGGCAGCTCCGACGCGCTTCCGTAGATGTTTTGCACGATGACGCGTGACAGGGCGATCCGGGCCGCCGCAGTCAAAGCGCCGGGATCTTGACTCTTCACCGACGCGGCCGCCAGGGCCTCGGCAATGCTGCGCATGTCACGGATGGGGACGTCCTCAATCAGCAGGTTCTGCAGCACTTTCAGCAGCACATTGGTGTTGACCGCCGACGGCAGCTCCTCTGCCAGTTTCTTGGAGGTCTTGCCCAGCATGGCCAGCAGTTCGTGGACCTCCTCGTGCCCAAGCAGCTCATGGGCATGCTTGTGCAGAATTGTGTTCAGGTGCGTCGCTACCACGGTGCTGCTGTCCACCACGGTGTAGCCCAGGGTCTGGGCCTGATCCTTCTGCGAGGGCTCGATCCACAGGGCATCCAGCCCGAACGCGGGATCCTTGGTATCGATGCCGTTGGGTTTGCCAAAGACCTGCCCGGGGTTGATGGCCATGTCCCGCTCCGGCAGGATCTCGGCGCCGCCCACGTTCACCCCCATCAGGGTAATGCGGTATTCGTTCGGCCCCAGGTCGAGGTTGTCGCGAATGTGGACCGAGGGCACCAGAAACCCGAGCTCCTGGGACAGCTTCTTGCGAATGCCCTTGATGCGATTGAGCAGTTGCCCGCCCTGGGACTTGTCCACCATCGGAATCAGGCGATAACCCACCTCCAGACCGATCACGTCCACCGGGGTCACATCGTTCCAGCCCAGCTCCTGTGGCTCTGCATCCTTCTCTTCCTGTGCCTTCTTCTCGGCCAGCTCTGCCTCGGTCGGCGAGGGTTCCGTCTTCTTCTGCCGCCAGTAGATAAAGAACGACCCTGCCCCCGCGATCGCGGCGAGAGCGAGGAAGGCAAAATGCGGCATGCCCGGCACGACGCCCATGATGAACAACACGGCGGCGCTGATGCCAAGGGCGCGTGGGGTGGCAAACATCTGGCCGGAGACCTGGGCACCCATCATCTCGGCGCTGTTGTTGCGGGTGACCATGATCGCCGCTGCCGTGGACAGCACCAGCGCCGGAATCTGTGCCACCAGACCGTCACCGATTGTCAGCAGGGCGTAGCGCTGCATCGCCATGGTGAAATCGAGGCTATGCTGCAACATGCCCACCCCCACTCCGCCGATGATGTTGATCAGCAGAATCAGGATGCCGGCAATGGCATCGCCCTTCACAAACTTGCTGGCACCGTCCATGGAGCCGTAGAAATCGGCTTCCTGGGTGATTTCCTTGCGGCGGGTACGCGCCTGTTCCTGATCGATCAGGCCGGCATTCAGGTCGGCGTCCACCGCCATCTGCTTGCCGGGCATGGCGTCCAGGGTGAATCGGGCACTCACCTCGGCAATACGGCCGGCACCCTTGGTGACCACCACGAAGTTGATGATGATCAGGATGATGAACACGATCAGACCCACGGCGTAGTTGCCGCCGATCACCACCTCACCGAAAGACTCGATCACACGGCCGGCAGCGGCCCCGCCCTGATGTCCTTCGAGCAGCACGACGCGTGTGGAGGCGACGTTGAGTGCGAGACGCAACAGGGTGGCGATCAGCAGGATGGTGGGGAAGACGGCAAAGTCCAGGGGCCGCATGGCATAGACGGCGACGCAGAGCACGACGAGGGCGATGGTGATGTTGAAGGTGAACAGAACGTCGAGCAGGAACGGCGGCAGCGGCAGGGTCATCATGGCCAGCATGACGAGCAGCAGCACGGGGATCCCGAGGTTGCCGTTCGCGAGGGTGCGGGCGTTGTCGATCAGGGAATTGCGTTGAATGCTGGCGCCGTCACTCATGTCTTGCTGTCTGCCTTCCTGCGCGGTGCGCATTATTGTTCAAAAGCGTCAATATCCTGGACGCTGTGTTCTGGGGAGCGTGGTGAAAATTCAATTTCTTGACGCTCCACTCACGAAGAAACCGGGCATTTGCGTGCCGGATGCCGATTTCAAAGCCATACCCAGGACTCATTGCAAGAACCCGGCCTACTTTTTTGACCTAGTCGCATAGCGGCAGTGAGATGTGGAAAGGAGCACGCTGTAGGGTGCTTCTTAGGTTGCTTCGTAGGACGCTCCGGGCGGTGGAACCACCAGTCAGGACACGCCAAAAAGCGCACATCCATGTGCAGGCTCGGGGGGTCGCGCCATCCAGGCGCTCTACGGTCCTGCCTGGTGGTTCCACCGCCCGAAGCTGACATCACGCCAGCGAATACGCGCATTTGTGTAGGAGCCAGCCTGCTGGCGATTGGAAGACAGACACTACGCCGTAACCATCGCCAGACGTCCGGCTCCAGACATCACATCCAAACCAAGAACGAAGACACGAAACACCAAATGAACTCCAAACAAGAGCCGTGTGGTGGAGTTTTTGTGGCAGAGCGTCGGGCGCCAGGGATGGCGCACGCCGAGCCTTCACAGGGATGTGAGCCTTTTGGCGTCTCTGACACAAAAACTCCACCATACGGCTCGTCATGCAGAGTGACGTTTATAAAACCAAAATCAATCGTGACGCAGCTCTTCAGGGATAGAGGGGTTCGGGTTGAGGACCGGGCGTTTCTTCAGGCGGCCTGCGGTGAACTGTTTGAGTTGATGCAGATAGGCAAGAATCTGCGCCACCGCGACATAGAGGCCGCTCGGGATTTCCTCGCCGATTTTCGTGTTGAAATAGATCGCACGCGCCAGGGCCGGTGAGGACACCACCGGAATGCGGTGCTCGTTCGCAATTTCGCGGATTTTCTGCGCCGCAAAGTCCACGCCCTTTGCCAGCATCACCGGCGCCGCCTCCTTGCTCTGATCGTAGCGCAGTGCCACCGCATAGTGTTCCGGGTTGGTGATGATCACGTCCGCCTGCGGCACATCCGACATCATCCGGTTCTGCGCCATCTGGTACTGCAACTGGCGAATGCGCTGCTTCACTTCCGGACGCCCTTCCGAGTCCTTCATCTCGTCCTTGACCTGCTGCAGCGTCATGCGCAACTTCTGGCTGTGCTGGTAGATCTGGTAGGGAATGTCCACCGCCGAGATCAGGATCATCGCGCAGGACATCCAGAACACCGACCATACGATCAGCTCCACCGCATCCGCCATCGCGGGCAACACCGACTCATGCTGCGTGGCCAGAATATCCTGCGTGTTCAGGGCGAGAATCAGCAGCGCCATCGATGCCACCACCACCACCTTCGCGATGGCCTTCAGCAGTTCGACCACGGCATTGCCGCCAAACATCCGGCTCAGACCTGCCAACGGATTCATGCGACTCGCTTTTGGTGCCACCGACTGGATGCTGAAGTTCCAGCCACCCAGCCCGATCGGTGCCAGAAACGCGAGGATCAGCAGCATGATGAAAACCGGCAGCAGACTCATCAGGCCCGTGTAGGCGGAATCGCCCAGTTGTCGCAGCATCGCCGCGGGATCAAACAGAATCGCCCGGTCGAGCACGAAATTGTGTTGCATGATGCCGCTGAGGCCACGCGCCAGCGTTCCCCCGAACAGGATCATCGCAGCGGTTCCCCCCAGCAGGATCGCCGTGGTGTTCAGCTCGCGGGAACGGGCAATATTGCCCTGCTCCCTCGCCTCGTCCAGGCGTTTCTGGGTAGGTTCCTGACTCTTCTCCGCCGAGGAGTCTCTGTCTTCCGCCATCTCACAATCTCTTTATGGTCGGTGCCGCGACATGCAGCCTTTCAAGCACTTTCAGATATCAGCGCACTGATATCTCCCTTAGATCACTTTCTTTACAGCAGTTGTCTCGCCATGCCGAAGAACTCGGCGAACAGGTTCTGTGCCGAATCCAGAATACTGCCGAAGCTGATCCAGATGATGAACAGGCCAAACATCAGCGAGATCGGAAAGCCCAGGGCAAAGATATTCAGTTGCGGCGCCGCCCGGGTCATGATGCCAAAGGCGAAGTTGGTGATCAGCAGCGCCGTCAGTGCTGGCAGTGCCAGCAACAGGCCACTGGAGAACACCCAACTGAAGGTCGTGACCACCCGCAGCAGCATGTCGGACTCGACGCCGAAGGAGACAATCGGCAGCACCCGGAAGCTGTCCACCAGAATCTCCAGCATCACCAGATGCCCGTCGAAGGTGATGAACAGCAGCATCACCAGCATCATGTACACGGTACTCATGATCGCCACATTGACGCCGTTGGACGGGTCCACCATGGACGCAAAACCCAGGCCCATCTGCATGGCAATCAACTGCCCCGCCATGACAAACACCTGAAACAGCAACTGCATGAAAAACCCAAGCGCCGCCCCGATCAGCACCTGCTGCATCACGATCAGAATAGCGCCAAGCGACACCCCATCCACGCGGGGAACCGGCGGCAGTATCGGCACCAGCATCACGGTAATGGCGACGGCCAGTACCACGCGGATGCGGACCGGAACCAGTTGCGTACCAAACAGGGGGGCCGCGAGGAAAAACCCCATGATGCGGAACATTGGCCACAGCAGGCTGCCGAGATAGCCGCCCAGCTCTTCCGCGCTCAGGGTAAGCAGTTCCACGCGTCCCTCCTCACCCCAGCAGGAACGGAATGCTGGTGATCAACTGCTCCGTGAAATCCAGCACGCGGGTCAGCAGCCAGGGGCCGGCCAGGATGATTGCCATCAGCGTGGTGAGCAGACGCGGCAGAAAGCTCAGGGTCTGTTCGTTAATCTGCGTTGCCGCCTGGAAGGTACTGACGGCAAGCCCCACCAACAGGCTCGGCAACACGATCACCGAGACCATGAGCACAATCAGAAACATGGCTTCACGCCACAGGCCTACCACGGTATCCGGAGTCATTGTCAGGTTCCAAAGCTGGCGGCCAGGGTGCCAATCACCATGGCCCAGCCGTCCACGAGCACAAACAGCATGATCTTGAACGGCAATGAAATAATGATGGGGGACAGCATCATCATCCCCATCGCCATCAACACGCTGGCCACCACAAGGTCGATGACCAGAAAGGGGATGAACAGCATGAAGCCGATCTGGAAGGCGGTCTTCAGCTCACTGGTGACGAAGGCCGGCACCAGCACGGTAAAGGGGACTTCCTGCTGGGTCGCCACCGGATCGGAATCCGACAGTTCCATGAACAGCGCCAGGTCTGATTCCCGCGTCTGCCCCATCATGAACTCACGCACCGGCAACTCGGCCTGCGCCAGGGCATCTCCCGCAGACATCTCTTCACTCAGATAGGGCTGCAGCGCATTGGCGTTGATCTGCTGCAATACCGGGCTCATGATGAACAGGGACAGAAACAGCGCGAGGCCCAGCAGAATCTGGTTCGACGGCGTCTGCTGCAAACCCAGTGCCTGGCGCAGAATGGCAAACACCACCAGAATGCGCGTGAAGGAACTCATCATCATCAGCAGGGCCGGCAACAGGGTCAGCACAGTCATCAGCAGCAGAATCTGGATGCTGACGGAATAGTTCTGCACCCCGTTTTCGTCCGTGGTCACCGTAAGCGCGGGTACGCCCAGCGTATCGTTGGAGGTCAGCATGTCGAAGGCACGCTGCGGGCTCAGATCTGTTGTCGAGGTAGTGGTCACCGTGCTGCCATTATCCGGTGTCTGAGCATGAGCTGGCAGTGACATCAACAGCAAGGAGGCAAGCACCACAAGGAGTGTGGCGAACTGTATCGGGCTCAGTTTCGCAATCAGGCTTACGAACAGTCTCACGAGTTTGCATCCTTGTTCAGAAGGCTCTGCAGTTTGCTTGCAAACGCACCGGTGCCGGCGTCGCCCTGTGGCAGCAGCACAGGCTCATCAAACACATGCAGGGTATTGATCTGGGTCGGACACACCCCGACCAGCAACTGCTTGTCGCCGACCTCGATCAGGGCAATACGCTCGCGGTTGCCAACGGAGATGACGCTGCGCACCTTGATGGCCCCCACGGTGTGCATCATGCCACCGCTGAGCCGACGGTAGGCCCAGGCGCACACCAGAATGAAGGCGACGACGACACCCAGCCACAGCAGCATTTCCACCATGGCCCCCGCGCTCATCGCGGAGGCTCCCTGGACACCTGCAGTGGTACTGGCGACTGCGCTGAAAAGACTGTTCACATCAACTCCGGGGCGAGTGCGACCCGCACTCGATACCATGCTCGTTTTGAAATTACGTGTTGCAGATTGTTAGCGCAGCTTCTTGATGCGCTCTGACGGACTGATGACATCCGTCATCCGGATGCCGAACTTGTCGTTGACCACGACCACTTCACCGTGGGCAATCAGGGTACCGTTGACCAGCACATCCAGCGGCTCCCCCGCCAGGCGGTCCAGTTCGATCACAGAGCCCTGGTTCAGTTGCAGCAGATTGCGAATCGTGATGGAGGCATTGCCCACCTCCATGGAGATCTGTACCGGAATATCCAGAATGACGTCGAGATCGGGACTGCCACCGTCGGCCTTCTTTTCGGGCGGCTGCGCGCCACTACCGTCCTTCGCGATACCCTCGACAAATTTGTCCCCAGCGGCCGGGTTCGCTTTGTTCTCGTTCTGTGTCTGCTCTGCCATTTTACTTCCCCTTGCTCTTGCCATTGCTGTTGCCATTGCTTCTGGCCGCAATGAAACCATCGATTTTCAGTGCCAGATTGCCGTTGGAAACGCCAATCCGCGTATTGAACATGGGCACCCCGTTCGCCTTCAGCACCACGGTTTCGGGCATGTCCACCGGAATCACGTCGCCAGCCTCCAGGTCGACCACGTCGCGCAGCGTAATTCCCTGCTCGAACATCTGGCAGCTAAACTCCACGCTGGCGTCCATAATGTCTTCGCGAATGGCTTTGCCCCAACTCTCATCCACATCATCCGGATCCACGCGCAGCCCCACTTCCAGCAGCTCACGAATCGGTTCGATCATCTTGTAAGGCAGTGCAAGCTGAATTTCACCACCGCCACCACCGTCGAAACTCACCGAGAAGGTGGTGATCATGATCAGCTCGCCCGGCGAGAGAATATTGACCAGCTCGGGATTGGACACAGAGCGTTGCGGCTCCAGTTCGACCTTGTAGACGCTTTGCCAGGCCGATACCAGATCCTTGTAGGCCTGATTGAGGACCATCTGCACCACACGCTGTTCGGTGGGAGTAAAGTCGCGGCTCTCAATTTTCACCTGGCGCCCGCTGCCGCCGAAGAAGTTATCCACCATGCGGAACACCAGCCCGGCATCCAGCGCCATGACGGCAGTGCCACGCAGGGGGCGCAGTTTGAACAGATTCAGACTGGTAGGCAGATAAAGGGAGTTCTTGTACTCGCTGAACTTGCCGATCTTGGTGCCAGTGACAGACACCTCTGCATTGCGACGCAGAAGATTGAACAGATTGTTGTGTACAGAGCGGGCAAAGCTTTCGTTGATCATGTCCAGCGTTGGCATCCGCTGGCGGACCACATGCTCCTGGCTGGTCAGATCGTAGGGGCGCACATTGAGTGCTCCACCCTCCGCGCTGGTATCGACCTCACCCTCGTCGACTCCGTGCAGGAGGGCATTGATCTCATCTTGTGATAGGAGGTCTTGCATCTGTCATTGATCCCTTGTGATCCCGTATCGGGCTCTGTCCCTACTGGGTAACAAACGAGGTAAAGAGAACCGCCTCAATCCCGTCGCGCCCGATTTCCTCATGAAGGATCGACTTCACTTCGTCGGTGGCGAGTTGGCGTAGTTCCTCGATGCCCGATGACGGCGTCTCCGCAACATTCAGCATCTGGGCTGTAAACAGGTTCAGCAGGTTGTGCCGGATGATCGGCATGTGTTCCACCACCGCATCAAGTGCAGCCTGATCACGGGACATGATGGACAGGGAAGCCTGCAGATAGCGCTGACGCCCCTGGAAGGGATAGCTGACGATGAAGGCAGGAGACAGGTCCAGATATAACATCGGTCCTGTGGGTTCCGCATGCTCCTCCTCCGCGACGCCTTCGCCGGAAGGGCTGAGCAGGAAGAAGTAGGCACCGGCACCACCGCCCAGCAACAGAACCACGGCGGCGATGATGATGATCAGGGTTTTCTTGCTCTTGGTCTCGGGAGCCGCGCCTTCCGCTCCAGCGTTGTTCTCTGCCATACCGTCACCGTCAAAAACATCGAATGTCAGTGGATTGTAGCAAAGCCTGTGCCAGCGATCTGCATCCGCAACAGAGAAAAATGAGCAAGATAAACTCCTTGATTTACAAAGAGTTTATTCCATGTCTTGAGAAAGTACGGAAGAATGAACAGAGAATGTCGGAGAAGCGCCGCGACGCGCGGGGAGCGTCAGGCGACAAAATCCTGACGCTTGCCCGGAGTCAGGCGTAGAAATCAATCAGCCCGGCCGACACCTGCACGGTCTGGCGCTGGGCGTTACCGCTGGTCTCCTCGGTGTCCGTCACAGCAGAGGCGGCGGCGCGCCCCTCACCCGATTGGGCAAAGCCCTGACCGGATGCCGACTGATCGGACACCTGGGCATCCGCCAGTTGCAGCCCCTGCTGCCCCAGCATTTCCTGCAGGCGCGGGAAGCTCTGCTCCAGGGCATCACGCACCACCGCGTGAGGGCTCTGGAAACTGACGCTGGCCTGATCCCCGTGCAGAGAAACCTTGATGGTCATGGCACCCAGTTCGGGAGGATCGAGCTGAATCTGTGCGGAGCTGATCTTCTGGCCAATCATCATCGAGACACGCTGGGACAAGCGTTCGCCCCAGGCGCTATTGCCAAAGCGCTCGCCCAGCGGCTGACCAAAGGCAGCGCCCTGCAGCACCTGACTGAAACTGGTGGTACTGAGACCGGGACGGGTGGCAGCCCCGGCAGTCAGCGCCGTCTGCCCCGCCTCTGCCCGCCATGGTGTGGCGTCGGTGCCGGTTGCCGGTGCTGTACTGGTGCTGCTCACTGTGCGCTCTGCCCCGCTTGCTGTCGGCATTTCCTGATTCACCGCCAGACGCAGGGATTCGGCAAACTGCTGCAACTGACCGCTGTGGGCCAGCGGTGTCACTGGAACATTGCTGTCGGAACGCGCCATGGGCTGGGCTGCGTCCATCTGTGCACTCAGACTCAGACCGCGCCACGCGCGTACCTTGTCTGCCTGATCCTGTTTGACGAGCGTTGCCACGGCATCACCGGCATTGGCCTGCACTGCATTGGCCTGCACAGCAGTGTCCTGGCGAAGAGCGGTTTCGCTGTTCCGTGCCGCTATCAAGGCAGGGTCAGGTGACGACACAGACGTTCCGTCAGGGACCGGAGTCGTCTCGTCGGAGGTGTCCACAGAGGTTTTGACAGTCGCCACCATGACCCGCTGGGGTTCTCCGATGGAGTCCGTCTGCGGACTTGCCGAGGCAGGAACATCCTCCACGGGCACGGGAGCGATATTTTCTCTGGGTTCAGGGGCGACAGCCTGGGTGATTGCGTCCGAAGCAGTCTCCTGCGGACTGACAGTCGTTTGTCCAACAGGGCGATCATCTGCCGAAGGGGTGCTTACTGGTTCCAGCGTCTGCATTGCATCGGTGGCATCCACCAGCAAGGATGCTGTAGTCAGGGCCTCTTCATCGCTTGTTTCCTCGTCAATGACGGGGGAGGAAGACACGGGCAGCGCTTCCGGGGCATCCCCTTCAAGCGCACCGGACGCGGCAGCATCAGGTTGCTGCAACGGCAAAACTTCACCCGGCGGCGGCAGAGCGTTTCCGGCATTGTTGCCGACGGCAGCGTCGCTTTTTTCCTCGCTCGCAGGTTTGGCAGGCCGCTTTTCTTCTTCGTCGCCTGCCTGAATGCGCTCGTCCAGCACCTTGGCAAAGCGCTTGTCCGCCTCCTGTTCCTGCCTGGAAAGATCGCGCTCCGGCCCGTTATCTACGGGGGCTGCAGACGCTTTTTTGGCAATCGGATCCGGATTTGCGGCAAATGAAAAACCGCCATCCTTACGGGTGGACGCAGTGGCAACAATGGGAAGCAGGGCTTCGAGAACAGGCATACATATTCCTCAGTAGCGTGTGCCCCCGTGGGTGCACAACGAATCTCCTGAGGAAGACAGAGCAATAAGTTTGCCAGAATCTACAAACCCGGATGGCGCAGGCGCCAGCGCCCGGCAATATCATCCAGTTCTTTCTGCTCCTGTCGCTGCGCCTCCAGGCTCTCTGTCTGCCTGACCTTGTCCTGCATCTTGAGGATGCCCTTGTGCCGGGCATCCAGCATCTGCCAGTGACGCCGCACCTGTTCGACCTGGCGCCGCACTGTATTGACCTGCTGGGTCTGCGCGGCAATGGCTTTCATGACGTTGTCGCTGAAATCGTTGTAGCGGCGAAACACCGCCACACTCAGCCCTTTGCGCCCTTCCTGGGCCACCGTATCGCGATATTCGGCCAGATACTGTTCCAGTTGTTCGAGCTTCTGCTGCTCATCCTGCAGCCTCTGCTGCACGAAGGCCAGCGCCTGGGCCGCGTCCTGTGCGCGGCGCTCGGCCAGTTGCACAACGGAATCGAGTCGTTGCGAGCGTTTCATTCACTTCCCTCTCTGCACGCTTTATGCTCGCGCCGCCTGTCCACCGCCGTGGTTCAAGGTACGGGACTGCAAGGGCGTCACGTTGTTATTGTTCTGATTGCCCGGACGTGGCGCCGGGACAACGACCTTGCCGAGGCGCTGCAGGGCGTCCTCAAAACTGACCTTCTCCTTCAGCCCCTGCTGCATGAACTGCCGCAGGTGCGGCATACGCTCAATGGCAAAGTCGATGTCCTTATCACTGCCGGGCACATAGGCGCCGACGCTGATCAGGTCGCGGTTCTGTTGGTAGCGGGCATAGATGCGACGGAAGAGCTGCATCTTGGCAAACTGGTCGGCGCTGACGACGGAAGGCATGACACGGCTGATGGAGGCTTCGATGTCGATGGCCGGGTAGTGCCCCTCCTCGGCCAGCGAGCGCGACAGCACAATGTGACCGTCCAGAATGGCCCGGGCAGCATCCGCCACGGGGTCCTGCTGATCGTCCCCTTCGGTGAGTACGGTATAGAACGCGGTGATCGAGCCCTGCCCCTGATCCGCGTTGCCTGCCCGCTCCACCAGTTGCGGCAGCTTGGCGAACACCGACGGCGGATAACCCTTGGTGGCAGGCGGTTCACCGATGGACAGGGCAATTTCCCGCTGCGCCATGGCAAAGCGGGTCAGGGAATCCATCAGCATCAGGACGTTCTTGCCCTGTTCGCGGAAGCCCTCCGCGATGCGGGTGGTAAGCACGGCAGCACGCATGCGCAGCAGCGGTGAGTCGTCAGCGGGCGATGCGACCACCACGGCACGCGACAGACCCGCCTGTCCCAGAATCTCGTCGATGAATTCCTTCACCTCGCGACCCCGCTCACCGATCAGTCCCACTACAATCACATCAGCAGTCGTGAACTGGGTCATCATGCCCAACAGCACACTCTTGCCCACGCCGCTGCCGGCAAACAGGCCGAGACGCTGACCACGCCCCACTGTCAGCAGTGCATTGATGGTGGCAATGCCAACGTCCAGCGGTTCGCGAATGGGCTGGCGTTGCAGCGGGTTAATCGTTTTGTGAACGACGGGACCGTGCTCCATGATGTCGTGAAGGGGCACGTCTCCCTTGCCATCGATGGGCTCCCCCAGACCGTTGAGTACACGTCCGAGAAGTGCAGGCCCCACCGCAAGATGTTCACCTCGTGCCATTGGCAGAACGCGGGCACCGGGTTGCAACCCCTCGATACTGGTCAGCGGCATCAGATAGATTCGTGGACCATCAAAGCCCACCACTTCGGTTTCAATCTCGCGGCCATGCCCATCAGTGACGCTGCAGCGTCCGCCCAGGGAGACATTGCAACCCACCGCTTCGAGCGTCATGCCGACCACGCGGGTCAGGCGCCCTTCCACGGGAGGTACCAGGTTGGCTTCGCGCTGCGGCTGGTACTGACGCATGCGCTGGGCAAGGCTGCGGCGCATGTTCAGGTTCCCGATCTCAACAGGGGGGGCGGCGGCATGTTCACGCCCTGGCGCAGGTATTCCACCTGTTCCAGAAGGCTGGGTTCCTCGTCCTCATGACTCTGCGCGTCCTCCACCACTGGGGGCTCCACCGGCGCCGGTTTCGGCGTGACGGGTTTTACCAGTGCTTCCGGCGCGGGTTCAAACACCTGTTCTTCACCGTCACTCAATTCCTTGGTCAGCAACTGCTCGACCATGGCGGCAAAGCGGCGCTCAACCGTGTAGTCCACCAGGCTCTGTTCAGTTTCCACACGACAGCCACCTTTCGCCACGCTGTCGTCCGGCAGCGCGCGCCAGGCCTCGCCCGCGCGCTCCTGGGCTTCCTTGAGCAAGGCCACATCCGCAGGATTGACAAAAATACGCACGTTGTCCCGGCTCGGCGGCAGGGCTGCCAGCGCCTCTCGCACTACATTCAATATATGGCGGGTATCGATTTCCAGCTCTCGTCCCACCACCGTGCGCGAGACCGTAACGATCACATTCAGCAGGGCCTGTTCCAGCGTGTAGTCCTGCTCGTTCATGGCGTGAGTCAGGCTCTTCATCACCTCGTCCACTGCCGCCATCTTGGCATCCACCTGACGCTGAGCCTGTAGCAGCCCCTGCTGCATGCCCTTCTCCAACCCTTCCTGCTGCCCCTGCTGCAGGCCTTCACGACGCCCTTCAGCGATGCCTTCCAGGCGCCCCTTGGCAACGCCTTCCTCAAAACCGGCGGCCAATTGCTGTTCATGGGTACGTGGCGCGTTGGGGCGCCGCTCCTCGCGGGGCTGAGCGTGCACGAGGTGCCCGCCCTTGTCGATCAAGGGGGGCAACCAGGCGTGCACGTTTGCCGCTTCCAGATCTGCGCTGGTCACACGGCCTACGCCGTCAAACGGATGTCGTTCCACTGCTCGTTTCCCTCTATTGCCGGGCAGTACCCGGGGTTTTCATTGGCTGTGAGGATGACCCGGAAGGCCATGCTCAAACTTAAATCATGTCGTCGCCGCCACCGCCCAACTGAATTTCGCCGGCCTCGGACATGCGTCGCGCGATGACCAGAATCTCCTTCTGTGCCGACTCCACTTCGCTGACGCGCACGGGGCCCTTCGCTTCGAGGTCGTCGCGCAGCAGTTCCGCCGCACGCTTGGACATGTTGGAGAAGATCTTCTCCTTGAGATAATCGTCGGCGCCCTTGAGCGCGAGAATGAGCACCTCGGAGGACACCTCGCGCAGCAAGGCCTGAATGCCACGGTCGTCCACCTCGCGCAGATTGTCGAACACGAACATCAGATCCTGGATGCGCACACCCAGCTCTTCGTCCACGGCCTTGATCGCCTCCATCAGTTCTGCCTCGATGGTCTTGTCCAGACTGTTCATGATGTCGGCCGCCAGCTTGGTGCCCGCGATCGAGGTCGTCGGCTTGCTGGTCTTGCCTGAGAACTGTGTCTCCAGCACGACATTGAGTTCTTTCAGCGCATCAGGTTGCACACTTTCCAGTGTCGCCAGACGCATCACCACTTCCACGCGCTCCTTGTCCGGAAACTGTGCCAGAATGCTCGCGCCCTGGTCCGGCTCCAGATGACTGAGCACCACGGCCTGAATCTGCGGATGTTCATTGCGAATGGCATCGGCCACCGAACGCGCATCCATCCACTTCAGGCTGTTGATGCCAGTGGAGGTGCCGCCGGTCAGAATGCGGTCCATGAGTCCGCGCGCCCGGGTTTCCCCCAAGGCCTCGGTCAGCATGTTCTTGATGTAATTGTCCGAACCCACGCCGAGGCTGGACTGCCCGCTGCAGTCGGAAATGAACTGGGACAGAACCTGCTCGACACTTTCCTGGCTGATCTGCCGCAGCCCCGACATCGCAGTGCCTACCTTCTGCACTTCCTTCGGGCCCATCTGTTTCAGAATCTCGGCAGCATCCTTTTCGCCCATGCTCATGAGCAGGATCGCGGCACGATCCACAGGAGAGAAATTGCGGTGAGCCCCCGGTCGGGGCAAGGCGTTATCGTCAGGCATCGTCACTTATCCATTGTTTGACTACTTGGGCGACCCGGGCCGGGTCCTGGGCAATGAGTCCCTTGATGGCGTTAAGCTGCCGCTCATAGCCATCGGTAGGGCCAGGCAACATCAGGTCTTCGCCGCCGGACAGCGTCACCTTGTCACCATTGATATCGAGATCTGCGTAATCCCCCTGGGCTGCCGCCCTGGCCAGATCCTTGCCGGTTCCGGAAGAAGACGTGAGGTTGCGCAGCGCCGGGCGCAGCACACCGAACACAATCAGCACCACAAAGCCAATGCCCAGCAATTGCTTGAGGCCGCTGATCAGCCAGCTCTGCTGCCAGAATGGCAGGGAATCCACTTCATCAAGCGTAATCGGGGCGAAGCGGTTGTTGATGATGGTCACGCTGTCACCACGGGCTTCGTTATAGCCGACCACGTCCCGCACCAGCGCCGTGATGCGGGTAATCTCGTCGTCGGTCCAGGGCTCCGAGGTGACGTTGCCGTCGGCATCCGCTACCGTGCCCTGTTTGTCGTCCAGTACCACCGCCACGCTCAGGCGACGGACACTGACGGGATCTCCAGCGGTGTAACTGACGGTGCGATCCAGTTCGAAGTTGCGTGTGGACTGCTGACGGGAGTTGCCATTGGCAGCACCTGCTGCCGCATCAGCGGCGCCGGCGGCGGCCTGAGCGGCTGCGCTCTGTAGGGTTCCGTCCACTGGCGGTTGATTGCTGAGGGCACCCGGCACGCCTCCGGCAGCGCCATCGTTGCCTTCGGCACGATTCTCCGCCAGCGACTGTTCGCTGCGTAATGCTCCGTCGGGATTGTAGATTTCGGCAGCCTGATCCGTGCGCGTAAAATCAATATCGGCACTGATCTCGGCACTGAAGCGCCCGGCACCGACAATGGGTTGCAGAATGCGGTTGAGGCGTTCCACCAGGGTGTCTTCATAGCGCCGGGTGTAATCAAACTGTTGCCCGGCAATTGCCAGATTGCTGGTGTCATCCTTGCGGGACAGCAGATTGCCGCGCTGATCCACAATGGTGACGCGATCGGGGGTCAGCTCCGGAACGCTGGAGGCCACCAGATTGGCGATGGCATCCACCTGCGTATCCGTCAGCTCACTGCCTGACTGCAGGGTCAGGAAGACCGAGGCACTGGGGTTGCGGCTGCTGCGCACGAATACTGAGCGCTCCGGCGTTGCCAGATGCACGCGGGCCGACTGAACATTCCGGAACCCCATGATGGTACGCTGAAGCTCACCCTCCTGGCTGCGGCGATAACGATTGGCTTCCATGAACTGGCTTGTACCCAGCCCCTGATCCACGTCCAGGGATTCATAGCCATAGCCGGTCTCGCGACTGATGCCCGCCGCCGCCATCTGCAAGCGCAGCTCCGCCACCTGGTCAGACGGCACCAGAATCACGCCCGTGGAGGGTTCGATACGAAAATTCAGATTACGGGTTTCCAGCACCTCGACCAAAGTGGGCACATCATAACCGTTCATGTCCGCATACAGAGGCTGGTAATTTTCGCCTCGTGACCAGAGAACGACGGCGAAGCCAACCGCGACGCTGGCTGCCAGTCCCGTCATCAGCCCCAGTTGACGGAGAAAATCCAGACGCATGAAACCCGCGAGGAAATTGCTGCCCCGGGCCCCGGACTCAGCGCCGCCCGCTGCAGGAAGATTGTTTGCTGTCGCTTCCGCCATGATTGACCTGTCTGTTCAGTTGTCTCGTATTTCCGCCGGCTTTACAGCGGCATGTTCATGATGTCCTGATACGCGCTGACCAGGCGGTTGCGCACCTGGGTCATCGCCTCAAAGGACACACTGGCTTTCTGCATCTGGATCATCACCTGGGTGATATCCACGCTGGTATCGCCCATCTCGTAGGCAGTCTGCAGGGCTGCAGACTTGGCCTGTGTCTCGTTCACGGAATCGACGGCCTGCTTGAGCAGATCCGCAAAGCTCGCCTTCTCCAGCGACGATGTGGCGTTGACAAGATCGGAGCGTGCTGCGGCATCCAGGCCACGCAAGGGATCGACCATGCCCTGGCCTGTGCCGTGCACCCCGGGTGCCTGCACCTGATCGCGCATTTCACGCATCTGCATCAGCACGCGGTTGATATCCACTCGATTACTGAGATCTGTCATCTTTTCTCTCCCGCTACTACGAGACTTTCAGCATGGATTCGATATTGATGCCGCTATCGCGCATTCTCGCCATCTTGTAACGCAGCGTGCGCGCACTGACGCCCAGCACCTCGGCCGTCTCCTTGCGGCGACCGCCCTGCTGACGCAGTGTCTTGAGAATGATCTCGAACTCGCGCTGCTTCAGATCGTTGCCCAGCACGCCTTCGTCGGCATCGGCCAGCAAGCCCTCGTCGTCTGCGCTCTGCACCGCTGCCGGGGCGTTCATGATGTCTGTCACTACGCCGGTCTGGATCGCGGACAGGGAAACCCCCGACGCCTGTCCAGCCTGCATGTCCAGGGCCAGACTGCCGGCACTGATCACATTGCCGTCCTGAATGATCAGGGCACGCTGAATGACGTTGTCGAGTTCACGCACATTGCCGGGCCAGGCATAGGATTCCAGCATGTGCTGCGCCGCGTAGTCGAAACTGAGATGACCGCGGGCCATCTTCTTGCCGTGACGCTGCAGCAGGCGATTGGCCAGCGGCAGAATGTCCTTGCGGCGCTGACGCAGCGGCAACCACTGCAAGGGAAACACACTGAGACGGTAATAGAGGTCTTCCCGGAACGTGCCATCCAGCACACATTGGCGCAGATCGCGGTTGGTGGTGGCAATCACGCGCACGTCCAGGGGAATGGTACGACGACCACCGACGCGCTCCACTTCGCGCTCCTGCAGGACGCGCAGAATCTTCGCCTGCAGGCCGATATCCATTTCCGAAATTTCGTCCAGCAGAATGGTGCCGCCGTCGGCCTGCTCGAACTTGCCTTCGGCGCTGCTGTAGGCGCCGGTGAAAGCCCCCTTCTCGTGCCCGAACAGCGTTGCTTCCAGCATATTCTCGGGAATCGCCGCGCAGTTGATGGCGACAAAGGGTTTGTCAGCACGCGGAGACTTGCGGTGAATATAGCGGGCCAGCACTTCCTTGCCCGTGCCGCTCTCGCCGGAGATCAGCACCGTGGCATCGCAGCCGGCGACCTTGCGGGCCATGGACAGCACCTGCTGGCTCGATGCCTCTTCTGCCACGGGCTCGTCCTCGCTCACGCGGGCAGGTGCGACCACATATTGACGCACGGCCTCGACCAGCGTCTGGGGATCGAAGGGCTTCACGAGGTAATCGACGGCACCGTTGCGCATGGCTTCGACAGACTTGCTGATGCTGCCGTAGGCGGTAATCAGCAGCACGGGCAGTGTCGGCATCTGCACGCGCAGGCGCTGCAGCAGTTCATGCCCGTCGATATCGCCCATGTTCACATCGGACACCAGCATGTCTACCGGCCTGCTGGCGAGCAGTTCCAGCGCCTCCTCTGCTGAACAGGCCGGCACAACACGGAAACCGGCGAGTTCCAGCGTGTCGCACAGCGCTTCACGCAGATCCCAGTCGTCTTCCGCTACCATGATAGTGGCCTTACTCATATCAACCTCGTCCTATTCGCTTGCGATCTGGTTCATGGGGGATGTGGCAACGCCCTGGGGCAGGACAAACCCGGCACGGGTGCCTGTCTCTGCGCCGGGAGCACATTCCGATTCGATGAAGAAGCGCCCCTTGTGCGCCTTGGCCACCACCTGCGCGACAGACAGGCCAAGCCCTGTGCCCTGGGCGCGGGTGGTAAAGAATGCTTCGGTAATCTGGTTGCGCAGCGCCTCGGGAATGCCCGGGCCGTTGTCCTGCACCCACAGGCGTATCTCGCCCGTCTCAGTCAGTTGCGCATGAATCTGCAGGCGCGCGTCTTCCCCGGCAGCCTGCAAAGCGTTCTCGATCAGGTTGAGCATGGCGCCGATCAGGGATTCACGATTGCAGCGGATCAGGGCCTGCGGGCAGTCGGTGTGCCACTGGCACTCGAAACCGCTGCGGGTCAGCACCTCAGAGGCAATCTGCAACTCGTCGAACAGGGCCTCGATGCTGATGGTCTCGTCCAGCACGGCGTCGCCACGGGCGAAGATCAGCATGTCCTTCACCTGGCGCTCCATATTGTGCAGGCGCGACATGATCTTGTCGGTGAAGCGGCTGGTCTGTTCCCGGGTAAGCTGGGGGTTCTGCAGTTGACCGGCATAGAGCATGGCGGCGGAGAGCGGGGTACGGATCTGGTGAGCCAGGGAGGACACCATCTTGCCCATCGCGGACAGGCGTTGATGGCGGCTGAGATTCTGCTGCAGTTGCCGTGTTTCGGTCTGATCGGTCAGCAGAATGATCTGTCCGGGTTCGTCGTTCAGGGATCGGGTCGCGAGGCTGACACGCTTGCCGTTGCGCAGGGATATCTCGTGGCCGTCGTCCAGGCGGGGTGCGAAGCGTTCGCGAATGATGTCGCGCCAGTACAGCCCCTTCAGCGGCTCGCCCAGCAGCTCTACGGCCGCGGCGTTGCAGTCACTTACCTGGCCCGCGCTGTTGAGCACGATCACGCCACCGGGCAGCAGTTGCAGCAGATTCTCCAGACGGCTGGCAATACGCTCCTTCTCGGAGATTTCCTTCAGCCGCTGGTTATTGGCCTGCTCCACCTCGCGTGTCAGCTCGCCCACGCGCGCCTGCAGCAGCTCGTACGCTGCGCTCAGTTCACTGGAAAGCTCATTGAATGCCCGGAAAGCAAGATTCAGTGCCTCGGGGCTGTTCAGCTCCAGCGGGATTTCCTGAAGGGGTCGGAAAGGCCGGACGTTCTCGTCCTGCTGCGCCCTGATGGTATTTGCGGCTGCCGCCATAATGTGCCCGTTTCAAATAGTGCACCCTTCTGCGAGGGCGTGTCCGTTTGAGTTTGAAAACGCCGTTTTCCAAACGACATGTTCAAGGGGAACAGCAATCTCTGTGCCATTCGCACAAGCACTTTGATTTCAGCAGCTTAGAGATTCAGGCGAGGACAATGGTCAATATTTTGACCTTTTTTGCGGGGGATGAGGCAGAGGCTTGACGGCAGGCGGCGTCAATTTTCCGCTCTGCCGTGTACCAGTCCGACGTCAGGCCTTTGGCGGTGTCACGCCGGTCTGACCCATGTATTTGCCGCCGCGCTGGGCGTAGGTGACGTCGCACTGCTCGTCAGACTGATAGAACAGCATCTGGGCCACGCCCTCGTTGGCATAGATTTTCGCGGGCAGCGGCGTGGTATTGGAAAACTCCAGGGTCACGTGCCCTTCCCACTCCGGCTCCAGTGGGGTGACATTCACAATCACGCCACAACGGGCGTAAGTCGATTTGCCAAGGCAGACCACCAGCACATCGCTGGGGATGCGGAAATACTCGACCGTACGGGCCAGAGCGAAGGAGTTCGGCGGAATGATGCAGTAATCTTCCTCGATGCTGACAAAACTGTTTTCGCTGAAATTCTTGGGATCGACCACATTCGACGTATGCACGTTGGTGAATATCTTGAACTCACGGGCACAGCGCACGTCATATCCATAACTGGACGTGCCGTAGGAAATCACCTTCTGCCCATCCACATATCGCACCTGACCGGGCTCGAACGGGTCAATCATGCCATGGCGGGTGGCCATTTCTTTGATCCAGCGGTCTGACTTGATGCTCATCGCTTGTATCCTTTACTGTAAATTTCTGGCCGCCCCGGCAAAAACCTGCCGCCCCGGGCGCGCACGCCGGGGGCAGATGATACGGGAGTGGTGCCAGCGCTGCCAATGGCTTTTCACAACCGACTGGCTGCCAGCTCAGTCGTCGAAGAGGCCGTCGGAATAAATGGAAGGAATGCGGTACTGCGCAAGAATGGCGGCTTCGCTGTCACGTGCCTGACGGTCGTCGACCACCAGCTGATAGCCGGCGTCATTGCGGAATACGACATGGGGCGCGGTGTTGTCGTGCAGCATGCGGGTGAACTGGCGGAAATCCCGAATCGGCTCGCCGTTCACGGTGTCCACAATCCAGTTGCGCAGGTCGTGGTAGCCCAGATTGACGTCGGCCGCGAGCACCTGCAGCGCCACGACCAGCTCGCGTTTCTCCGGCGAACTCCACTCGCTGCGAGCCTGCAGCAGATTGACCGGAGCGGTGCGGTTCCAATCCGGTCCCCAGCGTTTAATCAGGTTCATGTTCAGCGGCACAAACAGCACGCCGCCGTAGATATAGTATTCCGGCACCTCATCGAAGGCCTCCGGCTTCACCAGGCTGTAGCTCGGCTGCCGCTTCTGCGCCACCAGTTGCTGCGTCATCAGCCGACCATTGCGGGAAAACTCGATCTCGACCGGTTCACCAATCTGACGCAGGTCGATGGCGTATTTGTAATTGGTCTGCAATTCCGGGTTGACGGTAATGGTGCTGTCCCCCGCCACCGGGAAACCGGCAATGCGGGTAATCACGTCGTTCTCCTGCAGCACACCGTCGGCGGGAGAATCCTCGAACACCTTGATGACAAGAACACCGTTCTGCTGGGGACTCAGCCCGTAGGCGTCCTTGGCCGCCGGACTCTCCAGATCCTGGGTGCGAAAGCCGAGATCGGGAAACCCGTCATTGATGCCGTCCTCGGCGTCTGTCAGCACATGCTGGATGACGTCGGGAGGAACAAAATAGCCCAGGTTCTCGGCACGCCCGCCGGAATTGGCCTGCATGACCACGCCCACAATCTGGCGGTCCACAATCACAGGGCCGCCACTGTTGCCGGGGTTGATCGCCGCATCGATCTGGCCCGCCAGCAGGAAGTCGCCGGAATGGGCATAGATCTGCTGTTCCACACGGGACAGAATGCCCTTGGTGATGCTCAGCGTGCGCCCGCCCATCGGGTAGCCGAACACATACACCTCGGCCTGCGATTGTGGCAGGTCTCCGATCTCCAGCGGTTCAAGATCGGCGAAGAACCCCGGATCATCCACCTCCACGAGCGCCAGATCCGCAGAATGCGAGACAAACACCACTCGTGCGGTATACCGGTTGGCATCGTTGTGTTTCTGCACCTGCACATAACTGGCGTCGGCAATAACGTGAGCATTGGTCAGAATACGGTTGCCGGAGATCACGGAACCCGAACCACTGCTCTGGCTGGGCGTCAGCAGCCGCCAGGGCGTAAAATAATCCGGCGCGGCCTGAGTGGTGTAGATTTTGACAATGGAGCTTTCAATGGCCCGAATGTCTTCACCGCTCTGGGCGTATGTTAAAACAGGGAGAAAGGTGGCAAACAGGCAGAACAGTACAGCATGGCTGCGTCGGGCAAGGGTCATGGGCAGTCCTTCAGCATAAGCGCGCATCGGCTTCTTGGAATTGTCGCGTGACTGCCTTTATGTCACAGGTTTTGCGGTCATGGCAAGCGTCTGACAGGCCGGGAATTCACCGGTCAGGGAAGCCTGCAGCCAGGCCGAGGAAGGTGCCGTCCAGCAGGCCGTGGTGCCAAATTCACCACGACGTGGTCAAACTCGCACAAGTCCTGGGAAACGTGCTCCGTAACCCACTGTTTTTGCTGGATAATATTCTTGGCATTTGAATTGCTTTATCGCTGTTGACGCTGACCGAACGCCCCGGGGTACCCGGAGGCGGGACACCACATTACAAGGAGTCTTTGATGGAAGTTTTTCTGTTCGTGATCGCAATCGTGCTGATTGCCAACTATTTCAGTTACAAGAAGGAAGCCATCAAACTGGCAAACAAGGTGGACCACGTGGAAAACAGCGTGGTGCAAAAAGAGCTGGACGCCGTTAAGCAACGCCTGGCGGTGCTGGAAAAAATTGTCACAGACAAGCGCTACGACCTGAACGAAGAGCTGAACAATCTGAAGCGCGAGGACTGAGCCACCCTTGAACCATCCTTGACGCGCCCTGCCGTGCCGGTGGCGGTCCCGCCTACTTCAGAGCGGCAAGCCCGCGCATTCGGTGACTGACGGGCAGCAGCACGGCAACGAGCGTGGCCGCCAGCGCGGACTTGACCACCGACCCCAGGTAAAACGGTGCAATCCCGTTGGCATAAGCCTCCGCCACTCCGTAAAGATGGCTCATCCACAACCATCCGCACATCAGAATGATTGCGTGGCCCAGCAGCATGCCGAGCAGCCAGCGGGGCAAACTGATCGCAAAGCTGCCATCACTGGCGTGAGAGCGACACCAGCCAAGACACCCTGCCCCCAGTATGAAACCCACGAGATAGCCACCACTCGCGCCGCCGAGCACCGCCAGCCCGGATGCGCCCTCGCTGAACACCGGCAAACCCGCAGCGCCCAGGCCGATATAGAGCAGCACCACACTCATGCCCTGCCGCGCACCCAGCAGGGCACCCGCACACAGCACCGCAATGGTCTGCCCGGTCTGCATGATGGTGGTGCCGGGAATGGGAAACTCGAACACGGTACCCAGGTAGATGAGAAACGTGAACAATGGAATCGAAAGCAGAGATTGCATGAACAGGATTTCCTTACATCAGCTCTACGGACAGCCCCTAGAGCGCTTCAAAGTTCATCAGACGAAAGCGTGCCACATCCGAATTTTCAAGCATGAACTGCACTCGATACGCTTTGCCACCAAACTGCAAGGTATCGGAATACACCCCCGTAAAAAAATCGAAACTGCCACTGCATTCCGGCAAGAAACCATCTTTCGTCAGGCTGTTGCTGCTATTGAACGCACGCGCCTGGCTCAGTTGAATGACCCCATTGTTCAGGTCGGTTACACGGAAGCCGATATCCATCTGCAACTTGCCATCGATCGGCTTGCGCACGCCATTCAGATACGTCTCGATACAGGTGGAAATTGCGTTCGCCTGATCGTTCATGACCCCGATATTGTTCAGACCCAGCTTCAACAAGGGGTCAGGAGCAACCCCACTGAATGGCAAAGGCCATTCAGCACTGGCCTGATAGGTCTGGGGTTGCGCCACCAGATGCTGCGTCGTGTCACTGTTGACTTCGTTTGAGGACGAAATCACGGACACTGAATTTGAATCAGTCAGCGGCAGATTGACAGTAATGCGCAGCAGCGTGCGGTATCCTTCACCGGCCCATTTACCATCTCCGCTGCCTGTGTAGCGCTCGGCGTCGTCATTTACCTCTACAAATAAAATGTGCTGCCCACTGCTGCGCAAGTCAATCTCCTCCCAGGGAGACACGTCTGAGGGCCCGAGATTACGTTCATAGTAAAGTGAGATACCGGTGTCATCGGCAATCCGTCCGGTGGTATGCCAGCGCAGCAGAATATTGTCCTGCTCCTCGTCATGTGCCTGTATCCGCAATCGGACGCTGGTACTGTTGCCACCCGGCTCAAAAATGACTCTTGCAGTAGGGGCTTTATTGTAGGACAGCGTGTCTGCAACAGAAAACGATGTGGAATACAGAAAGCGTGGGTCACTGCTGTCAAGGTTGGCAATAAAAAACGCTTGCCACGTGCCCGGAATATTGAGAAGCGTCTCAACAGTGCTGGCATAGAACCCGGTGATACATGCCGATCTGGCGGAACATCTCAGGTTTCCGGTATAGATGGCATCAACATAACCGACCGGATCTAGCAGCACCATGGAAACAGGCAACTGGATATCAGCGGGGCTATCAAAATTCCCAAAAGGGATCAGGACACCCAGATAATCATCCTTCGCTGTGCTTGCATCAATACCGGCGATTTTCTTGTACGGATCGCTGTCAAGCATCACGATTGGGCCATCGGGACTGAGCGTGTGCTGATTCTTCTTGAATATAAAGCGAGTCGTACTTTCATCCGCCGCAGGAGGCACCTGAAACATCCAGTCACGAACCGCCTGGCTCGCACTGACAGCCTGCGCGGGTGGCCCGTAGAGCGCCTGGGCAGCACGAATATCGTCCTCGCCCGGATACCCGCGACGATTGTAGGGATTGGCAAACATCAGGGACTGGGGAATATCGGAATGTCCCAACCCAATCAGGTGCCCAATTTCATGGGTCAGAGTACTCAACGGCCCCCAACTCAGCTCCTGCTCGGTCTGCAGCTCCGCGATGTTCAATTCGATATAACCATCTGTGTATGGGTAATAACCCAGGATCGGATCAAATCTACCAAAGCGGACACTGGCACGGCCGGCAAAACTCCCGGTATTGCTCACCCAGGATACGCGTACGATGCCGTCCCGGTTGGATTCATCCCGGTCATCGGGGTAGTTGCCTGCAGAGAGCACCTCAAAGCGAATGCCACTGATCAGTTCCCAGCGAGCCGCCGCCTCGCGCAGCAGCGCACGCATATCCTCGGGATTGGCGTACACCGAGGGCGCATTCGCAGGGTCATAGCCCAGGCGGATCACACCTTTCCAACGCCCGAAATCCGCCGTCAGGCCCAGAGCAGGTATCACCTCTCCCCCTTCCGGGAAGCGCTCGGGCAGTGCCGCCCGTGCGGCACTGATCTGCACCAGAAGCACACACAGAAGCAGAAGTCTGTGAAGCGCTGATTGAGCAACATGGGTGGTTGTCACTGAAAGAAACTCCTGTCAAAAATACGGGCTACCAACCTTCAGCAGGATGCTAGGGTTGATGCACACGCAGATCCCTCATGCGATCGATTTCAAGATCCCGAAAGCCTGCTACCTGCGTCGGGTACAGCACGGGAGCCAGCAGCGCCTCTGCCCTGCCGAGCAGTTCTTCTGGCGTTTTCGGCATACCCGGCTCAGTACCTGTGCTCTGCTGATACGCAGCCTCCAGTTCGCTGAGCTGCTTCATGGCCACGCGAAAACCGGGTTCCTGTTCACCACTGATTCCCAGCGCATCAATCAGGCGTTGAATGCGCAGTTCCAGCAATACGGAGGGATGCACGGGAGAGTTGGGCAATGCCGGTGCCACACCGATGTCCTGCGCAAAACCCGCAGGCACACTGGTGCACAAACAAATCATCAAGACCCTGAGCAAACGGATGTGCATGTCTCCTCCTGCCTTGCGCGCGGTGCCGGCGCCCTCCTCCGACTCAGATCACCCGCATGCCCGGCTGCGCGCCGTCATCGGGTTGCAGCAGGAAAATATCTTTTCCACCAGGGCCTGCCGCCAGCACCATGCCTTCGGACATGCCGAATTTCATTTTGCGCGGTGCCAGGTTGGCGACCATTACCGTCAGACGTCCCACAAGCTGCTCGGGTTTGTAGGCGGATTTGATGCCGGAGAACACATTGCGGGTGACCTGCTTGCCCTCGGCATCCAACCCAAGATCGAGCGTGAGGCGCAACAACTTGTCTGCTCCTTCCACATGTTCGGCGTTGACGATGCGAGCGATGCGCAAATCCACTTTGGCGAAATCGGGAAACTGGATTTCTTCACAGACCGGCTCCTTCGCGAGCGGGGAATCGCTCGCGGGCACGTCAGCCTTTACAGCGCCTGCCGTAGCCGCCTGTGCTGTTTTCACCGTCTCCATCATTGCCTCTACCCTGGCCGGATCAACGCGGCTGATCAGCGGCGAGAACTCGCCGATGCGGTGATTCAGCAGCAGTGTGTCCACGTCGTCCCAGCGCAGCGGATCAATTGCCAGGAATGCTTCGACTTTTGCCGCCATCGCAGGCAACACCGGTTTGAGATAGGTCATCAGAATACGGAACATATTCAAGCCGGTACTGCACACGGCCTGCACCTCGGGCGACTGCTTGTCCGTCTTCGCGATGGTCCACGGGGCCTTGTCCGCGATGTACTGGTTCGCCTTGTCGGCCAGTGCCATGATCAGGCGCATGGCCTTGCTGTATTCGCGCGCCTCAAAGAGCTGGGCCAGCTCAGGCTTCGCCGCCTGGAACTCTGCCAGCAGTGCAGGCTCACTGCACTCGGCCGCCAGCATGCCGTCGAAACCCTTGACGATAAAGCCGGCGCAGCGGCTGGCGATGTTCACCACCTTGCCGACCACATCCGCGTTTACCCGCGCCACGAAATCGTCGAGATTCAGGTCGAGATCGTCCACCGCACTGCTCAGTTTGGCGGCGAAGTAGTAACGCAGATATTCCGCGTCCAGATGCTTCAGATAATCCTCGGCATTAATGAAAGTGCCACGTGACTTTGACATCTTCTGGCCGTTGATGGTCACGAAACCGTGCACGAACACCCCATTGGGCGTACGATAGCCCGCGCTGGTCAGCACGGCCGGCCAGAACAGGGTGTGGAAATTCACAATGTCCTTGCCGATAAAGTGGTACAGCTCCGTGCCATTCCCCGGACGCCAGTAATCGTCGAACTCGTAGTTCGTGCTGTCGCACAGGGCGCGGAAACTCGCCATATAACCGATGGGGGCATCCAGCCACACATAGAAATACTTGCCTGGCGCATCCGGAATCTCGAAACCGAAATACGGAGCATCGCGACTGATGTCCCATTCCTGCAGGCCGCCGTCCAGCCATTCGCTGAGCTTGTTCGCCACCTGTTCCTGCAGCGTGCCGCTGCGTGTCCAGGCTTTCAGCATGTCGGTGAATTCCGGCAGACGGAAGAAATAGTGCTCAGACTCCTTCTCCACCGGCGTGGCACCGGACAGGGTGGAACGGGGATCGATCAGATCGAAGGCATTGTAGGTGGCGTTGCAGTTCTCACAGTTGTCTCCGTACTGATCCGGTGCCTTGCATTTGGGGCAGGTGCCTTTGATAAACCGGTCAGCGAGAAACAGTTCCTTCTCCGGGTCAAACAACTGACGGATGGTGCGCTGACTGATATGCCCGTTTGCCCGTGCGGCACGATAGATGGTTTCCGCGTAATGACGGTTCTCGGGCGAATGCGTGCTGTGGTAGTGAGAAAAGCCGATGTTGAACCCGGCATAGTCGCGTTCATGCTCCGCCTGCACGCGCGCGATCAGCGCCTCGGGCGTAATGCCCTCGTTCTCGGCGCGCAGCATGATCGCGGTGCCGTGGGTATCGTCGGCGCAGACGTACACGCAGTCCTCTCCCTTCAGGCGCTGGTAACGTACCCAGATGTCGGTCTGCACGGCCTCCAGAATATGGCCGAGGTGAATGGGCCCGTTGGCATAGGGCAGCGCCATGGTCACGAGAATGCGGCGTTGTTTGCTGGTCTGTTGCACTGGTTCCGGTTCCTTTGCTGTTTACTCTTATTCCACTTCTATTCGACTTCGATCATTTCGAAGTCTTCCTTGCCGACACCGCATTCCGGGCAGCACCAGTCCTCGGGGACGTCTTCCCAGCGGGTACCGGGAGGAATGCCCTCATCCGGCAGGCCCAGGGCCTCGTCGTAGATGAACTCACACACGATGCATTGCCATTTCTTCACGTCTTTCACCTTCACGATTACACAGAAGTCTTGCGGAGACAGGGGGTTCAAGGGCGCAGATGATACTCCATGAGGCGCCTCAATTCAGCCCCGGGAGTGGCTAACTGCCGTCACTCTGAGTCGGCGGGAACAGGGGTGAGCGGACTGCTCTTGAGCAGGGAACCGAGATAGCGTTCGGCAATGTCGTCGATTTCCCGCATCATCGCGGCATAGCCTTCCAGCACCTTCTCGCCTTCTGCGGTCAGGTGCGCCCCACCCCCGGCGCGTCCGCCGGTAGCGGTTTCCACCAGAGGCTTCTGGAAGCAACTGTTCATCGTCTCCACCAGCAGCCAGGCACGTCGGTAACTCATCTGCATACGCCGGGCCGCGCCGGAAATGGAACCCGCGTCGCGAATGGCGGCAAGCAGCTCCATCTTGCCGGGGCCTACTGCAATGTCCTTGCCTCGGGTCACGCGCACGCGGCACTGCACCTTGGGAACCGTTTCAGTCACGCTCGCCTCCTACTGGTCCAGGCGCGAATCGCGCGCAGGCATCGACTTGATGTGCAGATCGCGCTGCGGATAGGGAATGGTGATGCCGGCAGCCTTGAAAGAACGCCAGATCGCCAGATTGATGTCGGAGCGCACATTGGCAAACCCGTTCTCTGGGTCGCCAATCCACACCCGTACCTCAAGATTGATGCCGCTGTCGGCAAAGGCCATCAACCGCGCTGCCGGGGGCGGGTCGTGCAGTACGCGGGGCGAGGCATAGGCGCAGTCGAGCACCAGGGCCAGCGCCTTCTCGGGATCGTCGTCGTAGCTGATCTGTACCGGCACGGTGACCCGCACATTGCGGTCCATATAGCTCCAGTTGATCACCTCGGAGGTAATCAGGTTCTCGTTGGGGATGAGCGTATCCACCCCCTCGCGATTGCGCACCACCACGTAGCGGGCATTGAGCTCGTGCACCCAGCCGAACTTGTCGCCCACGGTGATCACGTCCCCGGGTTTGATGGAGCGGTCGAACACCAGAATGAAGCCGCTGATGAAATTCGAGGCAATCCGCTGCAAACCGAAACCGAGGCCAACGCCCAGCGCACCGCCGAAGATCGCCAGTGAGCTCAGGTCGATGCCGACAGCGTTAAGGGCCAGCAGGAAAGCCAGGGTGATCAGCAGAAAACGGCTGAACTTGCTGATCCCCACCTGCATGCTGGGGGAGATGTGGGTGGAGCGGTGCAGATAGCGGTTGATCGCCTCGGATATCCAGATGGCCAGGGTGAAGGCGATGCCCACGATCAACATCAGCTTGATCACGGAGAGCACGGAGATACGGTTGTCGCCCAGCTCCAGCGCCATGCTGTCCAGCACGTTCAGAATGCCGGGCAGCCAGCCCAGCAGATCAAGAATGACCCCCGCCCACACCACCATGGCCAGTGCGTTCTCCGAGGACTTGAGGACAGGGTTGACGGTAAAGGCCTTGCGCAGCACATACACGCTGAGCCGCACGATGGCCAGCGCGACCACAATGGACACGGCGACATTCAGTACGGGCACGGTCACCTGATAGAAGTCGAGAATGGCCCGACCACAGACCAGCACGACGAGCATGGAGACGGGGAAGAGCAGACGCTGCGCACTGCGGATCGCCAGGTGCTTTAACCCCGTGCCCGAACTGGAGCTGCGGGCTTCAAGAAGCGCCTGCACGCGGTGATTGATCAGATAGGCGACGCCGATGCCAAGAAGAATGACGGCTATCTGCCACCAGAACGGCTCGGTCGTCGCCTGTGCCAGCAGGGCCTCTAAACGGGCTTTTACTTCTTCACTCATGCATGCTCTCTCCGGTGAATTACGGACAAAGCATACTGTATTCCCAAGGCCCGGCCCAGTCTCCGCACAGAAGCAGCCTCCGTTGACCCTCCGTCCGGTGTGCGACAACATGCCGCATGGGAACTGGGGGCAAACACCCCAATACTGTCATCATGGGTGTGCGAAAGACGTCAGTTCATGACCCAGAGAAGCACAGACGCCGCCCCGATATCCCGTTGTCATTGAGGAGAGACTATGACTCACGTAACCGGAACCCGAGCCCTTGCGGGGCTGTTCAGTGCCGCACTGCTGATCACTGGTGCCCAGGCCAGCGAGCCTGTGGACGCCGACTATCAGGCCTTTCTGTCTGCTCTTGGCGATGCGCCCTGGATCAACGCCAATGCCGATCACCCGAGCGCAAATGAGGCCTACCGGCCCATTCCACCGCTGGCCAGCTTTCCGGCGGACACGGCCAAGCGCGACCTGGGCTTTGCGCTGTTCCACGACGCCTCGCTGTCACGCGATGGCACGGTAGGCTGCAACACCTGCCACATGGGCATGATGGGAGGCATCGACGGCCTGAGCATCGCCCGAGGCATTGATGGCGAACTGGGGCAGCGCAACACCCCCACCATCTTCAACGCGGCCTTCAATTTCCGCCAGTTCTGGGACGGCCGCGCGTTCAACCTCGACGCGCAATCGATTGAACCCATCGTCAACCCGGTGGAAATGGGCCACGACCTGAGCCAGGTGCTGGCGAGCCTGCAGGCCGATCCAAGCTATCAGGCGATGTTTGCCGAGGCCTATCCGGATGGCGTGACGGCTGCCAACCTGGGCAACGCCCTGTCGCAGCACACCAAGGACATGACCCGCACCGACTCGCCTTTCAACGCCTATCTGAATGACGAGCGCACGCTGAGCGAACAGGCGCTGCGCGGCAAGGACCGTTTCAATGCGCTGGGCTGCGTCTCCTGCCACAACGGCATCAACCTTGGCGGCAATTCCTACCAGCCGGTCGCCAGCAACTTCAATACCTCCCTGCAGTATGCCCTGCAGGGCGAGGAAGGCCTGTACGCTCGTAGTGGGCGCGAGCAGGATCGACTCGTCTTCAAGGTGCCGCAGTTGCACAACGTCGGCATGACCGCGCCCTACTATCACGACGGCAGTGTGCCCACCCTGCAGGATGCGATTCGTCGCATGGGGGCCCAGGAAGTCGGCCGCACACTGAGCGACGAGGACGTCAACGACATCAGCGCCTTCCTGGCCAGCCTGAGCAGCGAGTTCTTCAGCGGCTCCATGCACAGCATGATGAGCGACCACGAACTGGAGGACGCCGTGCGCAACCAGATGCCCGACCGCATGGGCGGCGGCATGATGGAGGGCGAGAACCATCAGCAACACATGCAGCAGATGATGCAGGGCGGCATGCACCAGGAACACATGCAGCATATGCAACAGATGATGCGCGCAACGCCCGACTCTGCGGCCGACAGCGATGCGTCCACTCACCAGCATGCTCACTGAGAAGGAGAGTTCCATGAAAACCTTGTTGAAGACAAAGACTCTCGCCGGCCTCGTTCTGTTGGCAGCAAGCTGGCCTTCGCTGGTACTGGCGGAACGCAATACGGAGCACGATGAGGCTTATCGCAGCGCCCTGAGCACGGTACAGGAAGCACCGGCCCGCATTGCCGAAGCCATGGCCGAGGTGCAGTCCGGGCAGGTGGCCCATTACGACTTCCTGCAGTTCGAGCACATTGAACTGGTACGCCACGCCCGCGCCCTGGCTTGGCCCCCCGGCGACCTCGCCAACGCGGACAAGCAGGCCCTGAAACAGGAAGCCGGTGCCCTGCTGGATTCGGCCAATGCGCTGGAATGGGTGATTTCCGACTTCCTGCGCGCCATGGCACAGGCCCGCAGCGCCACCAGCAACACCCTGGATATCGCTGCCCAGTCCCGCGATGCCTCTACCCCGTCACTGCAGAGTGCATGGCAGGCTCTGGAGCTGCAGACCCTGCTGTTCATGAGCTCGGGCTACCAGGAGGGCTGGTCCGCGCTGGCGACAGCCTATGACGCCGTGCTGTCTGCGGATCTGTCCGAGCAGACTCGCCGAGAGTTGAGCTTTCAGAGGGAGCAACTGAGCCGCGCGGTGCCGCAACTTGAAGCACAACGCGAAGCACTCGCCGCCTCCGATGTCGGTGCCCACGCCGACACCCTCCGCGCGCTGTACCAGTCTGCGATCTGACACAACTCGCCTGGGTCCTCGGAATCACGCACTTGCATAGTGATTCCGAGGGCCCCTAAAATCCGCGCTGGTCTTGCCCCGGAGTATGCCCCACCGTGAACAGCGCCCTGATTCCCCTGATCGATGCCCTGCTGCCGCAGACGCAATGCGGCAAATGCGGCCATGAGGGCTGCCTGCCCTATGCGCGGGAGATCAGCGAGGGCGGTGCCATCAACAAGTGTCCGCCAGGCGGCAGCAGAACCATTGCGAAGCTCGCCCAACTGCTGCACCGCGACGTCGTACCGCTCGACCCTGTGCACGGAGTCGAATCCGTACGCCTGGTTGCCAGCATCCGCGAAAACGAGTGCATCGGCTGCACCAAATGCATTCAGGCCTGCCCTGTCGATGCCATTCTCGGCGCCTCCAAACGCATGCACACAGTGATCGTGGACGAGTGCACGGGTTGTGATCTGTGCGTGGAACCCTGCCCCGTCGATTGCATCGACATGTTGCCGGTCTCCGGGGATGTCGCGGCACGCGACGAGGACGAAGCCCTGCGCCGCCAGCAGAGTGATTACTGGCGCCAGCGCTTCGAGGCGCGCAACCGCCGACTGGAGAAACAGCGCAGCGCCCTGCTTGCGCGCCGCAAGCTGGCTGCAGAAACGGCACGCCGCCTGTTGCAGGAAGAACCCAGCCAGCCGGTGGAAGTCGGCGTATGGATTCCCCCGCAGGAAAGACCGGTCATCCTCAGCGAAACGCAGGCCAAAGCGGACATTGCGGCGGCACTTGCACGTGTGCGGGCGCGCAAGGCGGCACAACAGAAGGAAGAGCCATGAACAAACTCACCCGCGCCGAGATGTTCCGCCGCCTGCAGGCAGAGAACCCGGCCCCCACCACGGAACTCGAATACAACTCCACCTTTGAACTGCTGATTGCCGTCATTCTTTCTGCCCAGGCAACCGACGTTGGCGTGAACAAGGCTACCCGCCCCCTTTTTGCCGTGGCGAATACGCCGGAGAAAATTCTGGCGCTGGGCGTGGATGGCCTCAAGGCCTATATCAAAACGATCGGTCTGTTTAACACGAAGGCAGAGAACGTGATCAAGACCTGTGCGGCGCTGGTCGAGCGCCACGGCGGCGAAGTACCGGGCGAGCGCGCCGCACTTGAGGCCCTGCCGGGTGTGGGGAGAAAGACGGCCAACGTGGTGCTCAACACCGCCTTCCGCGAACCGGCCATGGCGGTGGACACCCACATTTTCCGCGTCTCCAACCGCACAGGGCTGGCACCGGGAAAAAACGTGCTGGAAGTGGAAAAGAAACTGCTGAAAAACGTGCCGAAGGAATATCTGCTGGATGCCCACCACTGGCTGATTCTGCACGGCCGCTATGTCTGCGTGGCACGCAAGCCCAAATGCGGCTCCTGTCTCATCGAAGACCTGTGCGACTACAAGTCCAAGACTCTTGATTGACCCACCAGGCGCTGGTTTTGCAGGCGCGGGCTTCCAAGTAAGATTTCAAGCCATGGGCTGATCGCCTGCCCTGCAGTCGATCAAAAATATAACTCAAAAAAAAACGCCCGCAGATTCCTCTGCGGGCGTTCTTATGACAGCAGAAATCGCTTACTTGAACTTGCGACCCTTGCCGGCCGCAATGCGCATGCGCAGGGCGTTGAGCTTGATGAAGCCTGCCGCGTCGGCCTGGTTGTAGGCACCGGCATCATCTTCAAAAGTCGCGATCTTCATGTCGAACAGGGAGTCTGCAGACTCGCGGCCCGCGAGAATCACATTGCCCTTGTACAGCTTCAGACGCACCTTGCCATTGACGTAGAGCTGGGAGTAGTCGATCAGTTGCTGCAGTGCCAGACGCTCGGGCGACCACCAGTAACCGTTATAGACCAGTGACGCATAACGCGGCATCAGCTCGTCCTTCAGGTGGGCCAGTTCGCGGTCCAGTGTCAGCGACTCGATCGCACGGTGGGCCTTCAGCATGACAGTGCCGCCGGGGGTCTCGTAACAGCCACGGGACTTCATGCCCACATAGCGGTTCTCCACGATATCGGAACGACCGATTCCGTTTTCACCGGCGATCTTGTTCAGCGTCGCCAGCACGGTGGCCGGTGTCATCTTCTCGCCATTGATGGCCACGATGTCACCCTTCACGTATTCCAGCTCGATATAGGTCGGTACGTCCGGGGCATTCTCGGGCGACACCGTCCACAGCCACATATCCTCTTCCGGCTCGGAACCCGGATCTTCCAGCAGGTCTCCCTCATAGGAGATGTGCAGCAGGTTGGCGTCCATGGAGTAGGGAGACTTGGTGCCGCGCTTCTTCTCCACCGCGATATTGTGGGTTTCGCAGTAGGCCATCAGCTTGTCGCGGGAGTTCAGGTCCCACTCGCGCCAGGGAGCAATCACCTTCACGCCCGGCTTCAGCGCGTAGGCACCCAGCTCGAAACGCACCTGGTCGTTGCCCTTGCCAGTGGCACCGTGGGAAATCGCGTCCGCACCGGTGGCGTCAGCAATCTCGACCAGACGCTTGGCGATCAGCGGACGGGCAATGGAGGTGCCCAACAGGTACTCGCCCTCGTACAGGGTGTTGGCACGGAACATCGGGAACACGAAGTCACGTACGAACTCTTCGCGCAGGTCTTCGATGAAGATTTCCTTGATGCCCATGGCCTGTGCCTTGGCGCGTGCAGGCTCGACCTCGCCGCCCTGTCCCAGGTCGGCCGTAAAGGTCACTACTTCACACTGGTAGGTTTCGCTCAGCCATTTGGCAATAACCGAGGTGTCCAGTCCGCCGGAATAGGCCAGCACGACTTTCTTGATGCCAGACATCATTGACTCCTTGCACTTTCAGCACATAGAAAAACGGGGGGTGAAAAGAGCGGGCATTGTACAGGGATCAGCGGGGAAATTCGACGGGCAGCTTGCGAAGCGGGCTTCGGTTGCAGGATTAGCGGCGGCGCAGCATCAGGGTGACCCGACGGTTGCGGTCGCGGTCGGCGGCGGTGCGCTCGTTGCGCACAATCAGGTACTCCGTCGTCTCCCCGAAATAGCGGGTCTCCAGCATGGCCTCGTCGATTCCGTGGTCCACCAGGTACTGGTGTACGGTGAAGGCGCGCAGGCGGGAATTTTCCAGGTTGTCGCGGCTGCTGCCAGCGGTATCCGTGAAGCCGTTGACCTGCACCGAATACACACTCGGGTCGGCCTTGATGTAGAGAATGATATTGTCCAGCAGTTCCCGGCCCTGCTCGTCCAGATCCATCTGCCCCGCCTTCCAGAACACCGTGGAGCGCTCGATCTGGCCGAAATTCACGGGCAGCAGGTCGGCCTGGCAGCTCTGGAACTCACGATAGGCATGCTGAAAATTCACCGGCGACACGGCCACCTGCACCGAATCCAGCTCGTTGTACCAGGTACGGCGGGTCACCGTGGGCATCATGCCCTTGAACAGCTCCGCCAGCACCAGCCGGGTGCTGTTTTCGTCCAGCACCACCGGACGGCTGCTGCGGGCGACGTCCACATAGCCCAGATCCTGTTGCCGCAGCTCATGCCGCCAGACAGGAGGGGACGAGGTCAGCAGCGCCCGGCCCTCGGCCATGCCGCTGTCGAGCGAATGCAGGGAAAACAGCATCGGCTCGCCCGCCTGACGGTAAAAGATGGCTTCGCCAAAACCGGGAATGATATGGGTCAGGGTACAGCCAAACACCGAGCCCTCCACGTTCCAGCGGGACGTATCGAAATCGGCGTGATAGACGAGATTGCCCGGCTGCACACTGGTAGCAGAGAGCATACTCATCAAAGATAAGGTAAACTTCAGGCTGTTTTTCATTCGCCGCATCTGGTCGTTAGGGTTTCCTGCTTTTAGGGGCGCGCCATAGCGGTACCCACTTTAAACAGTGCCTCAGTAGACAAGCATCGGCAGGCCCACTGAAAACTTTACCCGATCATTCGAAGAAAATTGCTGAACAAGGTAGTCACGCACGCATGAAACAAATCACTCTGCTCCAACCCGACGACTGGCATGTGCACCTGCGCGATGCGGAAGCCCTGGAACACACCGTCGCCGCCACCGCCCGGTACTTTGCGCGCGCCATCGTGATGCCCAATCTTAAACCTCCCGTTGTGGACACCGCCAGTGCCCGCGCCTATCGCGAGCGCATTCTGGCGCAGGTACCCGCCGGGCTGAGCTTTGAGCCCCTGATGACGCTGTACCTGACGGACGCCACTCCGGTTGCCGAGATTGCCAAGGCGAAGCAGAGCGGCTTCGTGCACGCCCTGAAGTATTACCCCGCAGGCGCCACCACCAATTCCGAAAACGGCGTGACTCATATCGACCGGGTCAGCCCGGTGCTTGAGGCCATGGCCGATCAGGGCATGCCCCTGCTGATTCACGGCGAGGTAACGGACGCCGCCATCGACATCTTCGATCGCGAGAAAGTTTTCATCGACACCATCCTGAATCCGCTGACACGCCGCTTCCCCACGCTGAAAGTGGTGCTGGAACACATCACCACCGAGCACGCCGTGGACTTCGTGCTGGCCTGCGAGGGGCAGGTAGGCGCCACCATCACCGCCCACCACCTGCTCTACAACCGCACCGACATGCTGGCGGGCGGCGTGCGTCCGCATATGTACTGCCTGCCCATCCTGAAACGCAATGTGCACCAGCACGCGCTGATTCGTGCCGCCACCAGCGGCGATCCGCGTTTCTTCCTGGGCACGGACTCCGCCCCGCATATCCGCCACCTGAAAGAGAATGCCTGCGGCTGCGCGGGCAGCTATACCGCCTACGCCGCGTTGGAGCTTTACGCGGAGGTGTTCGAGAAGGCGGGCGCCCTGGACAAACTGGAAGGCTTTGCCAGCCACCACGGGCCGGACTTTTACGGGCTGCCCCGCAACACGCGTCGCATTCGCCTGGAGAAATCCCCCTGGACCGTACCGGCCGACTACGCCTTCGGCAAGGAGCGCGTGGTGCCCCTGCGGGCCGGCGAGCAACTGCAGTGGCGCGTGGCGGAGGTGTCCGCATGAGCCTGGGAATTGATGAGGACGTCGCCGACACACCCATGGCGCAACGCTTTCGTGGCTACCTGCCCGTGGTGGTGGACATCGAGTGCGGCGGCTTCAACGCAAAAACGGACGCCATTCTGGAAATTGCGGCGGTGATTTTGGGCTTCGATGAGCAGGGCAAACTGGGCATCGAGCAGACCTTCTTCCAGCGCGTCATTCCCTTCGCGGGCGCGAATATTGAAGAGGCCGCGCTGAAGTTCACCGGCATCGACCCCTACCACCCCCTGCGCATTGCGAAATCCGAAAAGGACACCTTCGACGAGATGTTCCGCATCATCCGCAGTGCCATCAAGCACAACGGCTGCAAGCGCGCCGTGCTGGTGGCGCACAATGCGCATTTCGACCACGGCTTTATCAATGCCGCCACGGATCGCCATACCCTCAAGCGCAACCCCTTCCACCCCTTCTCCAGCTTCGATACCGCCACCCTCAGCGGCCTTGCCTACGGACAGACCGTGCTGGCGCGGGCCTGCGAAGCGGCGGGCATCGAATTCAGCAACACTGAAGCCCATTCGGCAAAATACGATGCGCACAAGACCGCGCAACTGTTCTGCGGCATCGTCAATAAATGGAAGGATCTCGGAGGGTGGCCGCTGTAGAGGCAGCCGCATAGAAGAGGGTCGGGCCATGCACGGTGTGCACGGCCCGGCGCGGAAATCAGCCGTTCAGTTCCACGCTGTCGATCAGGGTCTGCAGCTCGCCGCTGTCAAACATGTCCGTCACGATGTCGCAGCCACCAACGAGTTCACCGTTGACATAGAGCTGCGGGAAGGTCGGCCAGTTGGCAATGGTGGGCAGCGTCGCACGAATTTCCGGGTTGGCCAGAATATCCACATAGGCAAAGCGTTTGCCGCAGGACATCAGACAGCGCACCGCCTGCGCGGAGAAACCACACTGGGGCTGATCCGGGCTGCCTTTCATGTACAGCAGAATGGGGTTGGAACTGATCTGTTCTCTGATAGTGTTTTCAATGCTCATAATGAATCCGGTTTGCCTGGCAGGCAGGGACGGGACGCAACCACTGCCTGCCAGCGTGATCACTCCGATGAACGGTTCTGGCCCTTCTCTGGGTCAGCACCACAATGGCGGCATTCTACCCGATTGCACGGCAGATTTTTACCAGAACTTGCGCTGACGGCAGGCCACATTGCCTCTGCCTTGCAAAGTAATATAAGATAGCCGCTTGCTTAAGAAACCGGCGTACAAACAGCCCCTTATCGTATTTTTTGAGACGGCTTTTCCCGACATTGCTTTTACAGATACAGAAAGCAGGTCGATTCAGAAAGGGGCCATTTGGACACCGGCACACTCGGTCACCCCGTGCCCGCAACGCAAACTGCGTACTCCCGTGACTCTTCCGCGCTGCTCACCTGACAGGTTCGGCCTGACGGGGGCGTTTTGAATTGAGCAACCGGGGTACAGAACCAACGTTTGAGGACAAAGACAGACCTTACTGCCATGAGCACTCGACACTTTCTGACACTGATGGACCTGAGCCGGGATGAGCTGCACGCCATTATCCAGCGCGCCATCGCACTCAAGAACAGCCCGATGCTGCACAACGACTCCCTGCAGCACAAAACCCTGGCCATGATTTTTGAGAAATCCTCCACCCGCACCCGCGTGGCCTTTGAAGTCGCCATGACCCAGCTTGGTGGCAGCAGCCTGTTTCTGTCCACCGATGACACCCAGCTCGGTCGCGGCGAGCCGCTGGAGGACACCGCGCGCGTCATTTCCCGCATGGTGGATTTCGTCACCATCCGCACCTTTGAACACAGCAAGCTGGAGCTGTTTGCGCAGCACTCCCGCGTGCCGGTGATCAACGCCCTGAGCGACGATTACCACCCCTGCCAGTTGCTGGCAGACATGCAGACCTATTTCGAGCATCGCGGCGACATCCAGGGCAAGCGCGTCACCTGGGTAGGCGACGGCCACAACATGTGCCAGTCCTACATGAACGCCGCCGAGCAGTTCGATTTTGAACTGACCATTGCCTGCCCCGAAGGCTTCGACCCCGACCCGGCCCTGCTGGAGGCGCGCAGCCATCGTGTACGCCTGCTGCGCGACCCGCACGAGGCAGTGAAGGACGCCGATCTGGTCGCCACCGATGTGTGGGCATCCATGGGCCAGGAAGAGGAACGCCAGAAGCGCCTGAAGATCTTTGCCGACTATCAGGTGGACGAAGAAATGATGGCACTGGCAAAATCGGATGCCCTGTTCTTCCACTGCCTGCCCGCGCATCGCGGTGAAGAAGTCTCGGCCGGTGTTCTGGATGCCCCGAACTCGGTCGTGTGGGACGAGGCGGAAAACCGTCTGCACACCAAGAAAGCCCTGCTGGAGTTTTTGTGCAAGCCATGATCATGCGGATACCGCACAGACAGGCCCGCAACAAGACCATCGCCCCGCTCTCGCGAGCGGGGCGGAAAACGATGCGCCCGCGCGGCGAGTTTGCCACGCACTAGGACACACTCATGAGCACGCCAAAGCGCATCAGAACAGATCGGAAAGCGACTCTCGTTCTCTCGGCTTTGGTATTGGTAGCCGCTATCGGCGCCGTTGCCATCAACGCGTGGTTCTCCTATCGCGGCGTCACCGAACAGAACGCTAACCTCGCCCTGCTGTCCGACCTGCTCAGCGGCGCCCTGATGCTGCTTACTGTGGGCCTGAGTGCCTACCTTCTGTTTCGCCAGCGCCGGGCACTGGATGAGAAACGCTTCCGCGCCATCACGGAAAACGCCCGCCAGATCACCGTGATCTTCAATGCAGACGGCAGCCACCGTTATGCCAGCCACGCGCTGCAACTGCTGCTGAAAAAAGACAAACGCCTCGACATTCAGCCCGACGACTACCTGCACCCCGACGACCTTCCTGTAGTGCTCAACACCATCACCCAGGTGGCGGGTTCCCACAGCCACCAGCGCCTTGATTCCGTGCGCTGCCTGCGCCACGACGGCGCCTGGCGCATCATGGAAGCCGAGTTCATCGACATGACGGAAGTGGCCGGCGTAAACGGCATCGTTGCCAGCCTGCGCGATGTGACGGAACAGCGCGAAGCCGAGGAATCCATGCGCATTCTGTCCAGCGCCGTTGAACAAAGCCATGGCGCCGTCATGATTACGGACGACCGCGCAGTCATTCAGTACGTGAACCCGCGCTACACCGAAATTACTGGCTACAGCCGCAACGAACTGCTGGGCACCACCGCGCGCATGCTGGAATACTCCGACGCAGTGGACGAACAGCAGCGCGGCATGCGCGAGTGCATCCGCGCCGGGCAGAGCTGGACGGTGTCCATGCGCAGCACGCGCAAGAACGGTGAGCTGTTCTGGCAGGCCCTGTCCGCGTCCCCGGTGCTGGACGATCAGCAGAAACTCACCCACATCGTGGTGAGTATCGAAGACACCAGCCAGCAACGCGCCATCCATGCGCAGATGGAACAACTGGCCTTCTACGACCCCCTGACCGGCCTGGAAAATCGCCGCCTGTTCAAGGATCGCCTGGAACAGAGTATCCGGCAGGTACGCCGCAACAAGAGCATCATCGCCCTGCTCTTCCTCGACCTCGACGGCTTCAAGAACATCAACGACACCCTAGGCCATGAAGCCGGGGACGAACTGCTGATCGTGGTGGCAAAGCGCCTGAAGGACTGTGTGCGCGAGGAAGATATCGTGGCCCGACTGGGCGGCGACGAATTCACCGTCATCCTCGCCAATCTGCGCGACAACGAGGCGGCTGCCAAGGTGGCTGGCAAGATCATCAAGGCCCTGCAGGTGCCCATTGCACTGTCAGGCGAGGAAGTCAGCATCAGCGGCAGTATCGGCATCACGGTGGCCCCGGAAGACTCCATGGACGCCAATGAACTGATGCGCAATGCGGACATGGCCATGTACCGCGCCAAGGCTCTTGGCCGCAACAATTCCCAGTTCTACACCGACGACATGAACGCCGCCAACCAGGCTCGCAACAGCCTGGAAAACTCCCTGCGCGCCGCCATCGCGGAGAAGAGTTTCGTGGTGTATTTCCAGCCCCAGGTGGACATCAGCGCCCACCGCATCAGTGGCTTTGAGGCCCTGGTGCGCTGGAAACAGCCCGAGGGCGATCTGCTGCCGGATCGCTTCATTGCCGTTGCCGAGGAAAGCGGTCTCATTCTGGACATCGGCGAGATCGTGCTGCGCAAAACCTGCGAGCAGATGCAGGTGCTGCGCGACGCCGGGTTCGTCGATCAGAAGGTCTCCGTCAACCTGTCCGAACGCCAGTTCCGCGACCCCAAACTGGTCACCATGGTGGAACGTATTCTGGGCGAGACCGGTTTCGACGCCAGTGGCCTGCAGTTCGAGATTACCGAAGGCATGCTGATGACCAATATCGAGAAGTCCATTGACACCATGTCCAGACTGAAAGGACTGGGGGTCAGCATCGCCATCGACAATTTCGGCACCGGCTTCTCGTCCCTGACCAACCTGGCCCGCCTGCCGGTCGACACCCTCAAGGTGGATCGCAGCTTCATCACCCGCCTGTCTTCCTCCCAGAGCGATGCCGACATTACCTCTGCCGTCATTGCGCTCGCCCAACACATGAATCTCACCGTGGCGGCCGAAGGCGTCGAAAACGCCGAGCAGGAAGCCTTCCTGCGCGACCACCACTGCTCACTGCAGCAGGGCTTCCTGTTCTGCGCCCCGGTGGCGGTTGCCGACCTCATTCCCCAGCTCGCCAACCTGCAGCAGCAGTTGCAAGGCCTGTCCGCAAAGCAAGAGCCGGAAACCACCAAACCCGTGCACCATTGACGGCACAAACCGGCGCAAACGCATAAAATCACGCATCACGGCTAAACTGTTTCCGGCACACTGTCGTCTCATCGATATACAGAACGCGCAGGGAGCTCATGTCCGAAGAACTAGAACACCTGATCCGCGCCTCACAGGGTGGCGATCTGCAGTCCTTCCGCAAGCTCCATGCGCAGTTCGTGGGACGCGCCTATGGCATCTGCCTGCGCCTGCTCGCCGATGCCCAGAAGGCCGAGGACGCCTGCCAGGAAACCTTTCTCAAGGTCTGGCAGCAATTGCCCCAGTTCCGCGGTGACAGCAGCTTCAGCACCTGGCTGCACAGCATTGCGACCCGCACCGCGATCGACCTGTGGCGCAAGGATCGCGTGCTGCGCCTGGTGGACGAAGGCGAGCCGGACGAACACCCGGGCAGCAGCGCAGAGCAAATCAGCGACGACCTGGAGAAGGCCATCGCCTCCCTGCCCGCCCAGGCTCGCGCCGTGTTCGTGCTGTTCGCGCTGGAGGGGTATACGCACCCGGAGATCGGGAAACTGCTCGGCATCGCGGAAGGATCGTCAAAGGCCCACTACCACCGCGCAAGACAATTGTTACAGGAGAGGTTTGGTGAACGATAAGGCAACAGACAAGCAGGACGACGCGCTGGACCGCGCCATCGCTGCCCTGCCCCGGGAACGGCTGCCGGAACGCGACCTGTGGCCAGAGCTGGCCCTGCGCCTGCCCGCTCGCCAGCCTGCCTGGAAACGCGCTGCTCCCTGGGCGGTTGCTGCTGCCATCGCCATCGTCGCCTCCGGCCTGTGGTTCAACCAGGTGCCTACCTCTGTGCCGGTGGCTGAACGGACCCCACCCGTTCAGTTACCGGCACAGCCCAGGGTGACGAACGACCCCGAGGCGGAACTGCTCAGCACCTACGAGCGCCAGAAAGGCGCCCAACTGGCCGCCCTGCCCGCGAACAGCCCGGCGGTGGAACGGCAGTTGGCAATCTGGGACGGCGCCATTGCCCAGGTGCGTCTGGCCCTGAATTTCTACCCGGAAGAGCCGCAACTGCTGGCGCAACTGGACAAACTTTACCGACAGCAACTGGCCTATCTGGAACAGGTGGCCATGACCGATCCGCAACTGGTTGCCTATTACTGAGGAGAGCTCCATGAGATCCACCACGCCAATCCTTCGCGGCCTGTGCCTTGGCCTCGCGCTGCCCCTGGCTGCCACACAGCCGGTGGCCATCGCCGACAGCCTGGACATTCCCGCCATCGAGGTGCCCGGTTTTGAGGTACCCAGTTTTGAGATACCCCGTATCGAAGTGCCTGCTATCAGCATCCCCAGCATTCACCTTGATCTCGATGCTCTGAACACGCAGTTGGCGTCCCTGAATATCGATCTGGACGATCTCGACATCGACCTGGAGGACATCACCCGGCAACTGGAGACCATCGACTTCACTGCGCTCGAAGACATCGCCATAGCCTTTGAGAACGGCGCGGTCGGCCTGGGCAATGACCCGGCGGCCGTGATGCAGCGTCTTGAGAGACAGAGAGCCCGCCAGATGGGAGATCTGTCCGTCAACAATCCCTCTGTCGCGCGGCAACTGGAGGTCTGGGATAAAGCTATCGGACAGGTGCACCAGGCACTGACAAAGGCTCCTGGCGACCCGCAACTGATGGCACTTCTCGAACAACTCTACCAGCAGCAGTTCGACTACCTAGAACAACTGGCCAAAGCCGATCCGCTGGCCACCGACTACTACTGAACAGGAGCATTGCATCCATGAGACTGACCACGCTTCACGCAGGCCTGTGCCTGAGCCTGTTATTGCCCGGCACCCTGCTGGCACAGGAGGCGATCGACGAGAGCCGCTCGGTAAGCCCCAACGAGCGCATCTCCATTGAGGTGGTGCGCGGCACCGCCAGCATCCGCGTGTCGGACGACAATGTGTTCCGTGTGCGCGGCACCCTGGACGAAGACGCCGAAGGCTTTACCCTCGACTCCGCCAGCGGGTTCACGCACTTCGAGGTGGACGTCCCCCGCCGCCTGCGCCGGGGAAGCTGGCTCAACAACGATGACGAGGGTTCGCAACTGGAATTCGAGGTGCCCCGCAACGCCGAGCTGGAGTTCGAGGGCGTGAACACCGACGTGACTGTGGACGGCGTGCAGGGCAGCAGCAATGTCAGCAGCGTCAACGGCGAGATCACCGCCCGCAATCTTGCCGGCTATGTAGAGCTGTCCACGGTCAACGGCACGCTGCGCAGCGAGAACCTCAGCGGGCGTCTGGACATCAGCACCGTCAACGGCGAGATTCACGACACCGGCGCTAGCGGCCGGGCCGAATACAGCAGCGTGAACGGCGAGATCTATGTCACCGGCAGCGCCACCGAGGTGACCGTCAGCACTGTCAATGGCGAGGCCGACATCCGCCTGCAGGGTGCCGAAGAACTGGAGCTGTCCACCGTCAACGGTGACATCGACGTGCGCATGGCCGGTTCCATGAGCCCGCGCGTGGAAGGCAGCACGGTGAGCGGTGACCTGCGCTTGGCGCTGGAGCCGGACGTCAACGCCAGCTTCGACCTGGAAGCCCACGCCGGCGGCGATATCGAAAACCGCCTCACCGACGAGCGCGCCAGCCGCCGCGACCGCTATGGCCCGGGCCGCAGCCTCAACTTCAGCACCGGCGACGGCAGCGGCAGCATCGAAATGACCACCGTCAGCGGCGATCTGGAAATCGATTCCCTCTGAGTACCGCTCTGCTCACGGACACAAAAGTGATGACGCCGGTTTGCACCACAATGTCACTTTTGTGTCCGTTCTGAGTCAAAAATTCCCACTTGCCTGCACCGCCAGAGAGCACCCCGCACACACTGTGACCGCGGTCACGTCTGCCAACACTTTATCCACAAGTTTTACACATAAAAACCGCTTGCAATCCCCCTCCCTGCGCACTATCTTGTGTCCCTGACTCGAAAAGACCCTATATGTAGTATTTGGATCGATTTCGCGATCCCCATAAAAAAGAGCGATAGTGGCACCTTTTTCCCTGTTTTTCCGGGAAAAATCGGCACCCCGGCCATGTAAATGGCCAGTAAAAGGTAGGCCAAAGTCAGGCACAACGCACAGCATCAACCCAACGCAGCAAACCAAGAAAACAAAGTCAGCAGTCTCCGGCTCCGACCCAGCAGGCGGGCACGCCGGATAGACATAAAAAATGGAGACACACATGCAGACTGAATCCCGCGGTCAATCCGGCACCTCTTCCTCGGCACACACCGGCAGCACCTCCAAGCCCACCGCCAGCTCCTCCACCGCTCCCGGTCAGATCCGGGTCATCAAGCGCAATGGCGCCGTGGTGGGCTATGACGAATCCAAGATCGTGGTCGCCATCACCAAGGCCTACCTCGCGGTCGAGGGCGGCACGGCCGCAGCGTCTTCCCGCGTGCACGACACGGTGACCAAGCTGGGCAAGCAGATCACCCTGATCTTCCGTCGCCGCATGCCCTCCGGTGGCACCATCCACATTGAGGACGTGCAGGACCAGGTGGAACTGGCGCTGATGCGCACCGGCGAACACAAGGTGGCGCGCAGCTATGTGCTCTACCGTGCCGAGCGCGCCCGTGTGCGTGAGACCCAGCGTGTGCGTGAGCAGGACAATACCCCGTCCATCACCGTCACCTACGACGACGGCACCCAGGGTCCGCTGGACACCATTCGTCTGCGCACCGTGATCGACGAGGCCTGCGAAGGCCTGGAGAACGTCTCCGCCGACGTCATCTACAACGAGACCATCAAGAACCTGTACCCGGGCGTGAAGATCGACGACGTGCGCACCTCCGCCGTCATGACCGCCCGTACCCTGGTGGAAAAAGACCCCAACTACACCTACGTGACTGCCCGCCTGCTGCTGGACACCCTGCGCTCCGAAGCGCTGGGCTTCCTGGGCCTGGCCAACAGCGCCACGCAGGGCGAGATGCACTACCGCTACCCCACCACCCTGCGCCCCTATATCGAGAAGGGCGTGGAACTGGGCCTGCTGTCTCCGCACCTGATGGAGTACGACCTGGAGCGCCTGGGCGAGGCCATGAAGGCCGAGCGCGACACCCAGTTCACCTATCTGGGCCTGCAGACCCTGTACGACCGCTACTTCATCCACAGCGAAGGCATCCGCTTCGAGCTGCCCCAGGTGTTCTTCATGCGCGTCGCCATGGGTCTCGCCACCAACGAAGAGAACCGTGAAGAGCGCGCGATCGAGTTTTACGACCTGATCTCCAGCTTCGACTACATGACGTCCACGCCGCAACTGTTCAACTCCGGCACGCTGCGTCCGCAACTGTCCTCCTGCTTCCTGACCACGGTGCCGGACGACCTGTTCGGCATCTACAGCGCCATCCGCGACAACGCCATGCTGTCTAAGTGGGCAGGCGGCCTGGGCAATGACTGGACCCCGGTACGTGCACTGGGTGCCCACATCACCGGCACCAACGGCAAATCCCAGGGCATCGTTCCCTTCCTGAAGGTGGTGAACGACACCGCCGTGGCCGTGAACCAGGGCGGCAAGCGCAAGGGCGCTGTGTGTGCCTATCTGGAAACCTGGCACCTGGATATCGAGGAATTCCTGGAACTGCGCAAGAACACCGGCGACGACCGCCGCCGCACCCACGATATGAACACCGCGAACTGGATTCCGGACCTGTTCATGAAGCGTGTGTTTGAAGACGGCGACTGGACCCTGTTCTCCCCGAACAACGTGCCCGAACTGCACGACCTGCACGGCCGCGCGTTTGAAGAGGCCTACTGCGAGTACGAGCGTCAGGCCATGGCCGGCAAGGTCGAGGTGTACAAAACCGTCAAGGCGAAAGACCTGTGGCGCAAGATGCTGTCCATGCTGTTTGAAACTGGCCACCCGTGGATCACCTTCAAGGATTCCTGCAACGTGCGCTCCCCGCAGCAGCACGTGGGCACCATCCACTCCTCCAACCTGTGCACAGAGATCACTCTGAACACCAGCAAGGACGAAGTGGCCGTGTGCAACCTGGGCTCCGTGAACATGGTCAACCATGTGGGCGAGAACGGGCTGGATCACGAGAAACTGCAGCGCACCGTGAAAACCGCCGTGCGCATGCTGGATAACGTGATCGACATCAACTACTACTCCGTGGATCAGGCCAAGAACTCCAACCTGAAGCACCGCCCCGTGGGCATGGGCATCATGGGCTTCCAGGACGCACTGTACGCGCTGAAGATCCCCTACGCCTCCGACAAAGCCGTGGACTTTGCCGATTCCTCCATGGAAGCCATCAGCTACTACGCCATCCAGGCCTCCACTGACCTGGCCGAAGAGCGTGGCACCTACGAGACCTACCCGGGCTCACTGTGGGACCAGGGCATTCTGCCCATCGACTCCCTGAAGATGCTGGCCCAGGAACGCGGCGAAGAGTTCCTCGACGTGAACATGAACGAGACCATGGACTGGGACGCCCTGCGCGGACGCATCAAGGCCGTGGGCATGCGCAACTCCAACGTGCTGGCGATTGCGCCGACCGCGACCATCGCCAACATCAGCGGCGTGTCGCAGTCCATTGAACCGACGTACCAGAACCTGTACGTGAAGTCGAACCTCTCCGGCGAGTTCACCGTGGTGAACCCCTACCTGGTGCGCGACCTCAAGGCGCTGGACCTGTGGGACAGCGTGATGGCCAACGACCTCAAATACTACGAGGGCAGCGTGGCGCAGATCGACCGCATTCCGCAGCACATCAAGGAACTCTACGCCACTGCGTTCGAGATTGAACCGCGCTGGCTCGTGGACGCCGCCAGCCGCCGTCAGAAGTGGATCGATCAGGCCCAGTCCCTGAACCTCTACATCGCCGGCGCCAACGGCAAGAAACTGGACGTGACCTACCGCATGGCCTGGCTGCGCGGTCTCAAGACCACTTACTACTTGCGTGCCCTGGCCGCGACAAGCACAGAGAAATCGACGATCGACAAGAACAGCCTGAACGCGGTGTCCAGCCAACTGGAACCGGAAGCCGCGGACATTCCAAAGGCGTGCTCCATCGACGATCCGGATTGCGAAGCCTGTCAATAAGCGTTCAAGTCAAGCATTGATGTAGAGAGGACTGATTATGTTGTCATGGGATGAATTTGATGTGGAGGAGTCTGCCTCCTCCACGCAGACCAGCAAAGCCAAGGCCGATGCCGCCGCAGCCCAGCGCGCCACCCAGGCCGCACAGCAACTGCGCGAGGAAATCGCGCCTGCACCGGCCAAGGCCGAACCCACACCGGCACCCGCAACGGCGGCCAGCAGCGTGACCACCCACGTGGAAGCGCAAAGCCCGCAACCCGTTGCGGCGGCACCTGTGAGCGCCGCTGCCGCCAGCAATGCCGTGGAGGAAGCCATTCGCTCCCTGGAAGACCTGGACGTGGCGCCCGGCCTGGAAGAGCTGGACGAGTCTGCCCAGCGCGTGACGGTGGACGACAAGCGCATGATCAACTGCCGCGCCGACCTGAACCAGCTCGTGCCCTTCAAGTACGACTGGGCCTGGCAGAAGTATCTGGACGGTTGCTCCAACCACTGGATGCCGCAGGAAGTGAACATGAACGCGGACATCGCCCTGTGGAAAGGCAAAACCGGCCTGACCGACGACGAGCGTCTGATCGTGAAGCGCAACCTGGGCTTCTTCGCCACTGCGGACTCCCTGGTGGCGAACAACCTCGTGCTGGCCATCTACCGCCTGATCACCAACCCGGAGTGCCGCCAGTACATCCTGCGCCAGGCCTTCGAGGAAGCGATTCACACCCACGCCTATCAGTACTGCATCGAGTCTCTGGGCATGGACGAGGGCGAGATCTTCAACATGTACCACGAGATCCCCTCCGTCGCCCGCAAGGCGTCCTGGGGCCTGAAGTACACCCGTGAGCTGAGCGACCCGACCTTCAAGACCGGTACCCGCGAGACCGACCAGGCCCTGCTGAAGAACCTGATCGCGTTCTACTGCTGCCTGGAAGGCATCTTCTTCTACTGCGGCTTCACCCAGATTCTGTCCATGGGCCGCCGCAACAAGATGACCGGCACCTCCGAGCAGTTCCAGTACATCCTGCGCGACGAATCCATGCACCTGAACTTCGGCATCGACATGATCAACCAGATCAAGCTGGAGAACCCGGGCCTGTGGACCGACAAGATGAAGCAGGAAGCCACGCAGATGATTCTGCAGGCCACGCAACTGGAGATCGAATACGCACGCGACACCATGCCGCGCGGCGTGCTGGGCATGAACGCGGTGATGATGGAAGAGTACCTGCAGTTCATCGCCAACCGTCGCCTGGTGCAGATCGGCCTGCCGGAGCAGTTCAAGGGCGTGAAGAACCCCTTCCCCTGGATGTCCGAGATCATGGACCTGCGCAAGGAGAAGAACTTCTTCGAAACCCGTGTGATCGAATACCAGACCGGCGGCGCGCTGAGCTGGGAGTAAGCGTCCTGTAAACCAGGAGTAGCCAAGCATGAGCAGCAGCGAGAACAAGCCGGAAAAAAGCGCCAGCAACACCCTGATGTCGCTCGACCAGTTGAGCGACACCATCGAGGTGATGACCGGCGTGGTCAACCGCCTGAAGCGGCACCTGCACCAGCAGATGTCGCTGCAGCACGACAGCGCCGTGACCCGCGACCTCAAGCAGGCCCTGCTCAGCAACGAACGCGAATTGCAGGAACTGCAGCAGCTTGCCCGCGCGCAACGCCTCTCCATCGAGGCAAGCCCGGCCAGGCACCCGAATGACAATGCCCCGGAAAGCGATACAGACGGTATCGCGGAGCAACAGGCCCCCGCAGTGGAACGTCAGTTCATCATCGAGATTTCCCGCTTCGATGAACCCGACGACCCCAGCGAGCGCGTGTTGCACTGAGCCCGCCGGGCATGACAACCGAGCCCCTACAGCAGAAGCCAGGCCAGCAGGATGACACCTTAACCACAGGCGTCATCCTGTTGGCCGCCGGCTTCAGCCGCCGCTTCGGCAGCATCAAACTCAACGCCCTCCTCCCCAGCGGCAAGACCGTGTTTCAGCAGACCCTTGAGCGGATTCGGGGCGCTACCGACAACCTCCTCGTCGTGACCCGCGACGAATTGCTCGACGATCTACTGCAAGCAGGTACTCCCCTGGCACAGACAGTGGTCTGCCCCGATGCAGAACTCGGCATGGGGCATACACTGGCCTGTGGTATTCGGCACATGCCTGCGCATTGGGATGCCGTGCTGGTGTGTCTGGCGGATATGCCGTTTGTGGAGACTTCTACCTACACCACTTTGTTGGGTGCCTTGAGGCCAGACGTGATCGTCGTGCCTGAGCATCAGGGCAAGCGCGGGAATCCGGTGGGGTTTGGGGGGAAGTGGTTCACCTCTTTGACGCAGGCCAGTGGGGACAGTGGTGGTCGGGAGGTGATGAAAGGCAACTCTGACGCGATCCAGCGAGTTGTTGTCGAAGACTCTGCAGTGCATCTGGATATCGATGTGCCGGGGGATTTGGGCCAGCACCGCGTTTGATCATCGCCGATTGGGTTCGCTTGGTCGGGTTCTTGAGTTCTTCTTTGTGTTTCTTCTTGCTCCCATCGTATTCGTGGGTATATTTTCGGGAGAGCCGTTGCAATTCCGTGTTACGCGTTCGTTGCTGACACGAGCATTTGCAGCCCTCCCACTTCTTGTCATATGAGTAGAAAAGGAATAGTTTATACTCATGATTGGTTTCGAGTTCGATGACGATAAAAGCCTGGCCAACCTGAAAAAACACGGGATCAACTTTCTGGCTGCACAAGCCCTCTGGAATGACCCAGATCTCCTGGAAGTCCAAGCCCGATGCGATGACGAGCCCCGATTTCTCCTGGTGGGGCTTATAGGGACGAAGCACTGGTCAGCCATTGTCACCTACCGAGACGGAACTATTCGGCTCATATCAGTGAGAAGGTCTCGCACCAGAGAGGTAGAGCTATATGAAAGCAGCAGACTTTGACAAAAAATTTGATCAAGACGAATCCGACATTACCGATAGCCTGGATCTTTCAACTGCGCGTCGCGTAAATCTGGAACAGAAGCGCATTAATGTGGATTTCCCGTCATGGGTAGTTGAGTCTCTGGACAGAGACGCGGCTCGCATAGGTGTGACCAGGCAGTCGATTATCAAGGTATGGCTAGTTGAGCGATTGAACGCTGAGGCTGCGAACAAACCACCGAGCGGTGACGCCACGAGTGGCGCACGTTAGTGAAGCGTTAACTTCTCCTGGAGACAAGCATGTCGAAATCTTCAAAAGCAGAATTTGTTAAGTGGTTTGGGCCATTGCTCGATGCCCTTCGTGATCTTGGAGATTCAGGTAAACCTCGAGAAGTCTATGATCGAATTGCAAAAAACCACAATCTTCCGGATTCTTTCTTAGACGAGACTGTGAAGTCTGGTACGAGTAGGTTTCAGAACCAGGTGGCTTGGGCTAGGCAATATTTGGTTTGGGAGGGGCTACTTGATTCCTCGAAACATGGAACTTGGACATTGACTGAGAAAGGTTCGAACGCGCACCTCACAGATAAGGAAGCTCAAGAGATATTTAAGAAATGGGTAGCAATTCATGCAGAGGCTAGGAAGAGCAAAAAGAATGAACAGCCTCAGCAAGAGATAGAACAATCGCTGACAGAAGAAATTGAGCTTCCAAAAAGCTCATCACTAATAGATATCTTGAGGTCATTAAGCCCCCTTGGTTTTGAGAAGGTCTGCCGGGAGTTGCTCCGAGAGTCAGGCTTCGAGAATGTTGAAATTACTGGAGGATCTGCTGATGGCGGGATTGATGGATATGGAACTCTGGAGATCAATCCGTTTGTAAGCTTCAAGGTTCTATTTCAATGCAAGAGATATGCGGAAGGAAATCTTGTATCAAGGGCACAAGTCGGGGATTTTCGTAACGCAATGATTGGGCGAGCTGAGAAGGGAATAATTATCACCACTTCTGGCTTCAGTAATGCTGCAAGCCAGGAAGCCGCGCGCGAAGGGGCGCCAAAGATTGAGCTGATCGACGGAGAAAAGCTTGTAGAGATGTTTCAGAGAGTGGATCTCGGCGTAAAGCGGCGAGTTGTTTATGAGGCTGATCTTGCGTATTTTGAGAAGTTCAAGTGAGCAGCGCTAGCAAGACGCACAAGAAAAACAACGAAAAGCTGTCACACCTTTTTCCTGCACAAAGGGTTCGACAGCTTCACTTTACTTCTTGGCAGCGGCGCTACGTACCAGGAGAATTCAATGACCGATACACAGTTGAATAGAACAATCCAGTCAATTGGTAAGGGATGTTTTGTTAAAAACTTTGCTCTATTTATTGATGCGAAAATTTCCAACGACGACGCCATTGAACAACTAATGTTGGAGCATGGCTATCAAGAGTCAGGGGCCAGAACGAGGGTTCTAGGTTCCAGAAGGATTATTGCATCTGGCCGAGCCAAAGATGCTTTAAAGATCATTGCTTCGTCTGAACGCGTGCCACTTTCTACAAGTAGTGCTGCAAGAGATTTGGCATTGTCCCTATGAATAAATATTACCAAGTCGAATCAATGGTGTCAGAGTAGTTTGAAAAGCTAATTAAAACCTCATCTTACTTATCAAGTTATTCTGACACCTTTGAACTGAAGAACCAATCCCCTACTCTAGCTCGTCTATGAAAGTCGTCTCCTGGAATTGCAATGGTGCATTACGCAGAAAGTTTTCCGACGCTGATGCATTGAATGCCGATATTTTAGTGGTTCAGGAATGCGAAAATCCGGCATATTATCGAGAAGATTTTGATGGTTGGGAAGGAGCCTATCTTTGGACAGGATCGAACAAAAATAAAGGCATAGGAATATTTCCCAAAAAGGGAAACAAGGTAGCGATTCTGCCCTGGCAGGGTCGATTCAGAATTCCAGGACTTTTTGATGCGCATCGCAGCATAAGCTGGGCAACGTCAGACTTGCAGATTTTCCTGCCGTTTACTGTGAATGACACACTCACTGTCTTAGGTGTTTGGACGAAAGGCAGTGACCGAGAAGCATTTGGATACATAGGCCAACTGTGGAAATACCTACAAATTCACAGAAAGGAACTATCAAACCCATCTACCTTGATTGTCGGCGACCTCAATAGCAATGCCATCTGGGATAAGCAGGATCGATGGTGGAGCCATTCCGGAGTAGTATCAGAACTCGCTGATATTGGCCTTCACAGCCTTTACCACGAAAAGAGCAAAGAGCCACAGGGTAGTGAATTGACAGCGACATTTTACATGCAAAGAAAAATGGAGAAGCCTTACCATATTGATTATGCATTTGTGTCTGAAGATCTACTGCCAAGTGCTGAAATACAAATCGGCAAACCGGAAGATTGGCTCCACATAAGCGACCACATGCCGCTAACTGTCGAAATTTAATTTCAAAGGTGTCAGAGTAGTTTGAAAAACTGATATATACCTCACCTTTCTTATCAAGTTATTCTGATCCTAATCAAGTTACGCTGACACCTTTGATCTCTACACCTTTGATCTTCCGAATTACCAATTTTTGGTAACTAATACTCCAATACTATTAATGAGCAAGCACGCAATTGAAAACTTTTGATCTCTTAGTGGCTAAATCGTGGCCTGGCAATGATCAGCCATTCCGCCACCAGGATATTGGGCACCCAGCACAGCCAGGCGATGACCGGGTAAGCCTCCTCGAAGGAGACTCCGCTCAACAGGAACAGGGGTATTTCTATGCGCAGTGTGACGGCCGCCAGGGTCAACGCATAACTGCGAACCATCCAGGCCCGGTGGACATCGACGTTGCCGCGTCGTATCTGCAGGTAGGCCACCCAGGTGGCTCCCATCCAGCACAGCGCCAGCAGCGCGAACCCAAAACGCGCCACCAGCCCACCATTAGTGTGAAACGCCAGGTAGAAGCCGGCTATGCCGCCGATCAGAACTCCACTCACATAAATTCGCCCCAACCAGCGATGCCAACGCAGGTACCTGCCCCGAAGCTTGGCATTGAATTGCAACGCCCCGGCGGTCATGACGATTGCCCCGCCCAGAAAGTGGGACAACGCACCAATGGCCGAGGTAGCAAACATCTGCGCCGCCACGCCACTGCCACCGACAGCTGTGAGAGCGGTGAATACCGTGTAAATCGCCACCAGGAAGGCGGCGGCGGTCATGACAATCCAGAGGGAAGTTCTGCTCATTCAGGCGGAATCTCCAGGAGGTGGGTATGTGGGGACATCGCTCGCAGCAACGGCGAGAAGAATCGTTCAAACCAAAGGTGTCAGAGTATTTTGAAAGGCTAATTAAAACCACGCCTCTTAGCAAGTTACTCTGACACCTTCGATCTGTTAGCAAGTTACTCTGACACCTTCGATCTGCCTTCGATCTGCTTCAGTCTCTGGATTTAAAAGTGATAGTCAAACCGCAGGCTGGTATTGACACCCCCTGCATCCACAGCCTTGTTGAATATCGTGACATCGGCGTCGATATAGCGTGATTCAATGCTCAAAGAATAGGCGTCGCTGAACTGCCACTGTAGTCCGGCACCAACATAGTAGCTAAGGTCCTTGTCATGCTGCTTCCGGTAGATGCCGGGCGCATTGAAGGTCTTTTCCGCAACGGCGTAGTTCAGGCCCGCGCCGACATAGGGCTTGAAGCTGGAATTGCCAAGCTGCCAGGACTTTTTCAACCCCAGCAGAATATTGCCCAGGGTGTCCTCCGCGCTGGAGGTCGCTGTTGTCCTGTCATCCCCTGCGCCCATCAAATCAAGGGTAAGGCTCACCGGCCAGGAGGGTTTTTTCATCTCCAGTGAAAAGCCAATGCTGCCGAATTCATCGGGAATACTCCAACTGGATTTGTCGCCCTGGAACTGTCCAAGCGATACTCCAATGCTTTTTTCCCATGCCTCTGCCCGGGCATCTGACGTGATGGTAACTGCCGACAACAACACAACCATGGATAGGGTATGGATGACAATGCGGTGGTTGGATACGATATTTTTCATGACGTTCATGGTTTTCCTCGTTTGTTGAGAAGGGTTGCTTTGGTTTTTTGGGCACAAGGGTGCCCCTTCTGCATCGCTGCAAAATTCAAAATGTTCGTCGGTGAGTGTGGAACTGCCCGGTGGTAACCGGGGAGCGATCAGGGTGGATGCTTGTTCGGTTTGCGGCTGTTGCTGCCTGACTGCAGGTTAAGATGCGTCGACTGAAAACGTTCACGATAGTCGGAGGCGGAAATGCCGAGGTGACGCTGGAAGGCCCGGCGCATCACTTCCGCACTGGCAAAGCCTGTGTTGATGGCTACCTGTTCGATCCCGTGGTGAGTCTGCTCCAGTTCCACCCGCGCCAGGTCCAGCCGAATCAGCTCCACATAATGCGCCGGGGTCATGTGGGTGGCTTCTTTGAACTTGCGGGCAAAGGAGCGTTCGCTCATGCAGGCATGGGCGGCCATGGCCGTGACGTTCAGATTTTCACGGGGATGGCTGTTGATGTAGGCCAGGGTATCTGCCAGCGGGCCGTCCGCATGTTGCTGCGCAAGCAGTTGCGTGCTGAATTGAGTCTGCCCACCGGGCCGGATCATGTACATGACGTTGTAACGGGCGATCTTCAGCGCAATGTCATGCCCCAGGTCCTCCTCAATCAAGGCCAGGGACAAATCCATGCCCGCAGTGACACCGGCGGATGTCCAGATGTGCCCGTCCCTGACAAAGATGGCATCCGGATCCACTTGCACGTTGGGATATCGCTTCGCAAGGATCGGGCACCAGAACCAGTGAGTGGTGGCCCGACGGTTGTCCAGCAAGCCCAGCTCTGCCAGGATCATGGCACCGGTGCAGATGGAGACCACACGATTGGCTTTCAGAGACGCCCACTGCACATAGTCCAGCAGCGCTTGGTTATTTAACACCGCGGTGGTGCCGTGTCCCCCGGCAACTATTAGGGTATCTATGGGCTGCCGGCTACGCCGGGCACTGGCAAAGCTCTTGTCCGCCGCCAGGGCGATGCCGCAGGTGGTGGGCACCATGCCCGCGTTATTTGAGACCACGGTAATCTGATACGGCACTTTCTGTTGCGGCATAAACAGACCGCTGCCGGTCAGCACTTCAATAGGCCCCACCACATCCAGGATATGGCAATTGGGATAGACCACCATCACCACATGACGTGATTTGAGGTGTTTATTTGGCTTGGTGATATTCGTTGGCATGGCAGTAAGATAGCAAATTTTGATTTGTCCGAAAGGACAATATGCCCACCTATTCTGCCAATTGGGATTCAAGTTGCGTCACATGTCCCTCAAACCGGCTCCAACCGCCAACCCTGCTCAGTGGCAAGCAACCGATCCGTGAGCGCGATATTCCCGAGAAACGAGTCATCATGCGACACCACTACCAACGTGCCCTGATAACTGCGCAGCATGATTTCCAGCGCTTCCATTGACGGCAGATCCAGATGGTTGTTCGGTTCATCCAGTAAGAGCAGTTGCGGAGGTGATTCGGCGTAGAGTATGCACGCGAGTGCTCCCTTCAGGCGTTCACCGCCACTCAGCGACCCACTGGGCGTGTCTATCTTCTGCGCGTCAATGCCCAGATGTACCAGGCGCATGCGCAGGTCCCCTTCCGTCGCGGTGGGGTTGGCCAATTGCAACTGCTCCAGCACGGTCTTTTCGGCATCCAGATTTTCCAGGCGCTGGTCAAGATAGGCACTGCCTGGCAGCACTTCAACAAGTCCGGTCATGGGCTCAAGTCGGCCTGCCAACAGGCGAAGCAGGGTGGATTTACCGCACCCGTTCGGGCCGACCACACCGATACGTTGCTGGCCACTCAGGAGGAGGCTGACTGTGCGGGTTGCTCCCGTGATGAAGGGCAATGCCACACCCTTCAGCTCTGCCACTCGGCGCTTTACCGTCCGCGTGATCGGCACTTCGTGCAGGCTAATCTGCGATTCTGCTTCCACTTGCTGTGCGGCCTCACGCACGCGTTGCTGGAGCTGTGTCCGGGTGGCGGTCTGTTTCTGGTGCAGCACGCCCGACGTAATTTCACTACGCTCTTTTTGCCGCCCCAACAGAATCTTCGCCTGATTGGCCTCTCTGCCATTCTGCTTGCCACGTGCCTGCCGTTTTTCCTGCCGCTCCCGCTGATTGTGCATCAAGTGTTCCTGGCGTTGGCGTTCAAGCTTGTGTTCATTGAGATTTTGCAGCGCGGCCTGCCGTTCGTGCGCCCTGGCCTCGGCATAGAAGGCGTAATTGCCGCCATAGCTGTTCAAGCCCCGGGACGATAGTTCAACGATACGGTCCATGGAGCCCAGCAATTTTCTGTCATGACTGACCACGATCAGTCCACGCGGCCAGCACCGCAGTTGTTCGATCAGCGCCTGCCGGTTTGGTCGGTCGAGATGGTTGCTGGGTTCATCCAGAATCAGAAAGTCAGCCCCCGAGAGCATGGCCCTAATCAGGGAGACCCGCATCGCCTCACCGCCACTCAGACTGCGGGCAGGAGTCTCGATGTCATGGTGACCCAGGTGATGGCGCTCTAGCTCATGACGGAGTCGCTGGGGCAGCTCCCACTGATCGCCCACCGCATCGAAATCCTCTGCGGCAGTACTGCCTGACTCGATACGTGCCAGGGCATCCAGCGTGTGCTTTACGCCGGCCAGGTCGGCTACAGTAAAACCGTCAAGATGCACCACCTGCTGGGCGAGGTAATGCACATTGCCGGAACACTGGCATTGGCCTGTGCTGGCAGGCAACAAACCCGCCAGAATGCGCGCCAGCACGGTTTTGCCGACACCATTGCGCCCGACCAGCCCCGTTGGGCGCCCATCGAACTGCTCGTGAAGGTCGGAGAAAAGAGTTCTGCCGTTGGGCAGAACGTAAGACACGTCTTTCAGGACGAGATGGATATTTGTCATGCGCTATTCCTAAGATGCCAAGAACTCCCCTTGCGACTGGGAGCGGGTGGAGACTGGCCGTTACGAAAACGGCGGCATCAATAACGCATCGGACAAACACCTCATATTGGAAGGAATAGGCTGGGCATTGTACTGGCACTTACCAGCAGGGACAAGAAAGCAAGGGGTAAGGTCCCTTGATCGGCTCAGCCAGATCAATTCAGGTACCCTACCCCATGACTTGTATGATCCCACGATAAAAGCGGGTATAGTGTCGCTTGCCCTGCCTCTCTCAGGCCAGCAGAAATAGGTTCGAGAATGCATTCTGTTGAGTGGCTGGAAAGGTACACCCCAAAAATTGAATCAGAAAATGCGTCAGGAGATTGCAGCATGCACGATAGCAATGTGAAACCACTGGGCATTGTGTTGATCGTCATTTTCAGCGTGCTTACCGGGCTTGTCTCCCTTTTGGGTGGTTTCCTGTCCATGCTGCTCTCAGGAATTCCAGGCATTTCGTTCTTTGCCTATCTACTGGGTACGCTCTTTACCGCGCATGCTGTCTTTACATTTGCTGCCGTCTATGGTCTCTGGGTGCTGCAGCGTTGGGGGCTTAAACTAGCCTTTTGGCTGTACATCATTGCAATCCCTCTAGGTATCCTGGCAATCTTTCCCATTTTACCTGGAAGCGAATTCACCACAGCGAACACCGTCTTCCAATTGATTTTTATCGTGATAGATTTCCTGATTATCTTGTACCTGGGAAAACTCGATATCGCGATCCTCTACGATGCACTTTGAGCCAAAAAGTCACGTGAATAAAAGGTGTCATGGCACCTTGGGCGGAGGCGGCGACCCCGGAATGGGCGGCGCCGGCACCGTAGGCTGGGGCAATGCCAGGTTCCGACGGCCCGGCGGCGCAGGAGAAAAGGCACGGATGGCAATAACGGGCGCTCCGCTCTTCTAAGCACGCCCTGGTGATGCCAGCAGTCGAGTTTGCCAACTCAGTGGCTATGCTCCGCCGCGCGTTGTGGCAACACCAGAACCAGAAGCACGATGGCTGCCAGCAGAACCGCTGTGGCACCGAAACGGCTCAACTCAAGGCCGCCCTGGGCGACCGGTTTGTCCAGGAAATCCCCGACTACTGCCCCCAGGGGGCGGGTGAGAACAAACGCGACCCAGAACAACACCGTCGTGGAACCACGTTTCATCAGATGCAGTACCAGCACCACAGCAAGCAGGCTTCCGAAAATTGCCGCAGCGCCGAGATAACCCAGCCCTGCCGTATCCGCACTCCAATCCCCCAGTGCCGTGCCCAGGGTCTGGGAGCTCATGATGGTCATCCAATAGTAGATCTCGGCCTTGCGCGAACTGATGGAGCTGACGTCAATGCGGCCCAGGTCCCTGTGCCACCAGTAAAGCGAACCCAGAAGAATGACCAGCAAAAGCGCGGAGCCTCCGCTGTAGCCAATCCCGATAGAGCGCGTGGCGAAATCCGCGAGGGTGGTGCCCACGGTGGTAGAGGCAATAATCGTCATCCAGTACAACCAGGGCGAGAAGGCCGTTTCCCGAATCTGCAGATACACTGCTGCGACGAACAGAGCCATGAAGATGCCGGTGCCCACCAGGTAACCCAGATTCATCGACATGGACACCGCGTCTCCACCGGTCTCCCCCAGCGTGGTGGCCAGAATCTTGATCACCCAGAACCCCAGGGTCAATGCGGGCACTTTTACCAGGACTTCTCGTTCCGTTGCCGTCATCATCTCGCTCCGTTTACCTATGTAACGCCACCATGCTCCGAATCTCGAAGCCGATGTTGGAATTACGGTACGGGCGGAAACTTAAGGCACACTGAAATACACGAAGGCAATGAAACTGAGAAATGCAAACGGAAGAAACGTTCCCCTTTCCAGCCTGTTGCTCCCTTCACTCCACGGGGAAATCAAAATACACGTCCGTATAGGGCTCGCCTTCCAGTGTAAAATGCCACCACTCCGTGTCCAGGGGGCGGAAGCCATGCCTCAACATGGCCTCGCGCAGAATCATGCGATTGGCGTGTTGCTGTTCGGTGATGGAGGTATCCGAAGGCCAGGACACGGGGTCGAAGAAATCGTAGGGGCTGCCCATGTCCAGCTCCTGTGAATCTGCCAGCCGCACCACTGTCAAATCCACCGTGCTGCCGCGCGAATGTCCGGATCGCTCCGCGATATAGCCGCCGGGAAACAGCTCGTCCTTGTTCAGGCTCGGGTAGTACTGCTGCTTCATCAGGGTGTCGTTGTTGTCCGCAGCCCAGCGAATGAAATTATTAACGGCTGTTTGCGGCCGGTATGCATCGAACACCTTCAGGCCAAGCCCCTGGGAGGCCAGGTCGTCCTGCACGGCCTTCAGGGCCATCGCGGCGGGTTCTGTCATGTAAACGATGTTCGCCTTGTAGCCGTCGATCGGTCGCCCCACGAAGTTATTGTGGCTGAAGTAGCGCAGCTCGATCACCAGGTTGGGAATGACGCTTTGCAGCGACACAAATGCCTCGGGGCGGCTCTGAACATCCATACCCTGGGGGTTCACCGGACTCTGCGCCCAGGACTGGCATATCAGGAGAAAACTCAGGGCAAACAGTGTTAGCGTCTTCATGGGGGCACTCACCTTCTGCGTAATGGCGACGTGCCCAGAGTAGTGTGATTTCACGACCGCTCGCAACAACCAATGGCAGCAATATCGTGTGCTTGCCCCTTCAGAAGCACACGAGCCAAAAGCACACCGGGAAGAAATTGACAGGATGGATTACTGAGGCGCACCGGAACGACCCATTCCGATACAACCGCGTGCCTGCAGCAGGCCGATCACCTCGGTAACCAGATCGTTTAGGCCGCTATTCGCGCTGTCGGCAACCAGATCAGGGGCCAGAGGCTCCTCATAGGGCGAGGAGATGCCGGTAAACATTGCAATCTCTCCCGCCCGCGCCTTTCGGTACAGGCCCTTTACGTCGCGCTGCTCGCAAACGCTGAGCGGGCAACGGCAGTAGATCTCCAGAAAATCACACGCTCCCATCAAGGCGCGGATGCTGTCGCGTTGCGCTCGGAACGGGGAAATGGAGGCCGCCAACGCAATCATGCCCGCCTCCGCGAACAGCTTGACGGTCTCCCCCAGGCGCCGGTTGTTCTCTATGCGCTCGGCAGCGCTGAACCCGAGATCGGAGCACAGGCCATGGCGGATGTTGTCGCCATCCAGCACAAAGGTGCGGCAGCCCAGATCATGCAGCGTTCTGGCCACCGCCTGGGCGAGTGTGGTTTTCCCGGCACCCGAGAGACCCGTGAACCACAGAACCGCGCCACGGTGGCCATTCAGTGCCTCGCGTTCCTGCCGCTCCACCGCCGGGGGTGTCCAGAAGAGGTTTTCGTGGCGTCGATCCATTCGCCGCGTGTCCACTCTGCTACTCATGCCTTTAACGCGGGCAGTGCGGTTTTGCTCTGGCGTACATGACGCCTGTAGCGCTCTGCCTTCACCCAGATGCGCAGGCTTTTTTCCAGTTCCTTGAACACCGGCTTGCGGTCGCTGTAGCGGCAGGCATGCACCTCGTCATCCACGCCTGCGAGCGCGGATTGCCAGCGGGTATCCGGCTCGTAGCGCCGATACTCCAGATCATCCTGCATCTGCGGAAAGCGTGCCAGTTGGCTTTTTACCCGTGGCAGGTGCTGTGTCCATTTGCGCAGGCTGGAGATTTCAATCGGGCGCAGACCGTTCAGGGCCTGCAGGGAGTCGGCATTCGGCGTGGCAAAGCTGCTGAAGTCGGAGAACCGGTGCGTCTGGTGCAGAAACGGGAACTTGCTCTGAATAATCTGCTGATAAATATCCGGATAACTGACAAGGTCTTCGTAGCGAATCTGCAACACTCGCGGGTGGTCCACCAGCTTTCGCGCAGCGCTCTCGCACTCCTTCCAGACGCGGTAATTGGAGAAATATTCGTTGGTGGAGGCATGCCGGCTGGTCACCACGGCCCGGGGGTCGCGCAGCATATAGAGAACGTGCAGGTTCTCGTCCTCCGCCAACACCTTGTGCACATGCACGATGTCCGTCGGTTGCTTGCTTACACTGACTCCTTCGCCGGCGGGAACAGGCTGGAAAACGCTTTGCTCGTGCCCGCAACGATGATCCACCTGAAAGCAGGTCGCCAGCAGCTCCAGTGCCAGCGTCGTACCACTGCGGGGGCAACCGGTGATATGCAGTCGCTTCAATTTCACACTCCTGATTGTGACCGTAAAGCTGGTACAACGCCGCAGCGCAGTGTTGGTTTACAGCAATCCTGTCTCAACGCCCCTCTGTCAACCCTCTGTCAGCCCTGTTTCCACAGACCGTACACCTGCTGCCAAGGCAGGGTTTAATCCCGCTAATTAAGCGGGTATATTAGAGGCCGGCTTTCCTGCAGATTGCTGACCACTCATGATCAGCCCCTGCTCCTATGCCATCACAACAAAACAAACCCGAGGCGTGATATGAAAACCCAAATAAAGAGATTCTCACCCCACCAGAATGCCAAAGTCTTCTCTGTGCTCATGGCCGTGGGCAGCCTGCCCATGCTCCTTCTTATGGCAGCGCTGTCACTTGTGGGCAGCCCGGATGAGGCCGGTGCGGGTTTCCCCACCTTTCTCTTTATCATTTTCCCTATTTTCTATTTGATCTTCGGCTATCTCTCCATTGTCTTCGGGTGCTGGCTTTACAATCTCTGCTTCCGGATGATTGGGGGTGTAGAGTGTGAATTTGTGGACGTGGAGTAGTGGCTTCCTGGGATTTATCTCAGGAACGGAGATGTCAGGGTGCCGGACATGGGGCTGTATATCACCAAGCTAGACCGAGAGCATTGAAAGGACTACACAACCAATCCAGAAACCGAACGTGTTTGATCAAAACACCTCTGTGATTGGTGTAACACTGAAACTGAAACTCTGAAAACAAGAGCGCGAAGCCATTGAGCAACAAAGATAAGGAAATTCAGGCACTGAAACGTGAACTCGTCATCGTGTCCTTCATGGGGGTACCTGGCCCCATTATGGCTGTGACGGCCTTCATGTCTCTGATTGGCGGAGAGGAATACCTGCTGCATCCGATGCTGGAAAATCCGGTGTTGACCGTTCCCATGCTGGTACTGGGCGTCGCCCTGGTGATCTGGGAGGGAAGCCGTGTGCTGCCGATTCAGGCAAAAATGCGTGCTTTGCAGACAAAGACCAATACGCCCGACGATGATGAAGTGTAAGGCAGTGTCAGAGTCGCTTGATAAATCAAACGACTCTGACACCTTTGGCTTGGTTGGCGCTGCTTACGGCCGATAGGTCCTTACCGGCGGCAACTGCGAACCAGAGAGGTCGGCGGGAACACTCTGCTCCACACGCACGGTGTGGGTAAGTGTGCCGATGCCCTCGATGCTGGCGCTGATGGTCTCACCGTCGATCAGGTACCCTGACCCGCTGGCGCGTTCCACCCGCCCTGCCCCGGTGCCCCCTGAAGTACCGCTCTGCAGCACATCGCCCGGGAACAGAGTGATGAGGGAAGACGCGTACTCGATGAGTTCCGGGATGTTGTGGATCATGTCGCCGGCCTTGGCTTCCTGCACGGTCACGCCATCAATCACCAGAGTCTGGTGCAGGCGCTCCATGGGGTCACCGAAGAACTCCTTGGGCACAATCCACGGGCCCTGCGGTGCGAAGGTGTCATGCCCCTTGCCCACGAACCAGTCGGAAGTGACGCCATAGCCACCTGGCGGACGCCCCCCGCGGTCGGAAATATCCATTGCTACCATGTAGCCGAAGACGTGGTCATAGGCGCGCGAGGCGGAGATGTATTTGCCTGTACGGCCAAAAACAATCGCCATCTCCACTTCCCATTCGATGCGGTCACGGCCATAGGGCATGATGATGTCATCGCCATCGCCGATCACCGCCCCGCGGGTCGGCTTGAGGAACAGATAGGGGACGCCGCGGTTTTCCTGACGCTCGCGCACACGGCGCGCCAGTTCGTCGTCGTTGCAGCCTTCACAGGCGTGCGTATAGAAGTTCACGGCCGCGTTCATGATTTTGCTGGGGTACTGAATCGGCGCCATGATGTCCACGGTGCTCACCGGGTGCACAAAGGCGTGCATATTGCTGCCGCTGAGCATGTCCTCCTCCACCAGCCAGTTCACCAGCTCGTAGATGCGGTACTTGAGGCCGTATTCGTACTGTTCGATCAGGCCGATCATATTGTCCGGCATCGGAATATCGGCGTACTGCGGCAACAGCTCCAGTGCGCGATTGGCGGCGGCAAGGTCGATGATGTACTGATCGTTGCGCACCACCAGCCCGACGGTGGGAACGTCGTTGATGGCAAAGGTGCCGACCTTGAAGGGTTCCACGGAGTTCATGGCTTGAGCAGAGACTTCCGGCGGGCTGGCAAATAACACCAGCGCCACTCCAAAGCTCAGGCTATACAGGGTTTTTCTTATCATGTTGTGCTCCTGTGCAGACTGCTGTTTGGTTTTTATTTTTGCAATATCAAGAGACCGGGGTTGCCCCTGTCTCATCACACCGGAGCCTGCCATTCACTCAGTGCGAATGCCCTGCGTGTTCGTCCGCCTGCCAACCGGGATGATTAAAGTAATGACCATAGGTTTCCAGTGCTTCTTTCAAGGCGGGCACACCTTCTGCTGATTGGGGGGAAGACGCCACTGCACCGGCCCCGGCCAACAGGGAGGCCAGGATCACATGCAGGTTGGCATCGGCCTCTGGCGGTAGCTTGCACTGCTCGATCATGGTGTTCACGCTGCCCTGAACAGCCTCGCTGAGCTGATGCCCCTGGTGGGTGCTGAGCTGCCCGGCGTCAAAGGCAGGCGTAACCATGTCCACCGCCGCACGAATCTCGATCATGCCGTGGCGCAGAGCCTCGTCCGTTGCCCATTGCTCGCCGTGGTTCAACGAGAGAGCGGCAGTATCGCCATGCCCCTCATGGTCATGAGCGGCATCGTGGCCGTGATCGTGCGCGTCCTGTGCGGAGGCCTGACCAGCCCAGCAGATAAGGGCCAGCACAACGCTGGCGAGTGAAAGACTGCGATATCGAGAGTACATAACTCCTCCTTGACCGAATGGCGAGGCACCCCAAATGCTGAGGGCGCTTACCTGAACAATAGTACGATTTTGGGGGGAGAAACTTGCTGATGCAAGACAAAAAACAGGGGATTAAAAAAGATGGGGCCGAAAAGAAGGGGTCAGAGTCATTTGATCGAATCAAACAACTCTGACCCCGGGTTTGGCTTCATTTAAGCCCGGTGCCCTGTCAGGGCAGCGTGTAGGCCACCAGTTGCGCAGGCGTGCCACGGCCACCCACGAACATCGCCAGGTATTGCTTGCCTTCGTGTTCGTAGGTGAAGGGCAGACCAGTCTGGTTGTCCGGCAACTCCATCTGCAGAATCACTTCCCCGGTCTGCTTGTTGATCACGCGCATGCTGGGGCCTGCGTCCGCAGTACCCACACCTTCGGTCACGAACAGCAGGGTCTTGGTCAGCAGCACACCGGAGCGTGTCGGCACACCGGTATCGGGCAGGTCCACGCCCTGCAACAGCGGGTGATTGGCAATGCGGTCCGGCGTGTCCGTATTGGCCACCCACCACAGATGATCCCCCGTGTTCATGTCGATCGCCGTCACGCGACCATACGGGGGCTTGATGACCTCCAGACCCTGGATACGGGGAATACGGATGCCCCCTCCCTGGCTGAAATCGATGTCCGAGGCCGGGTTCTTGGCCAGGGCCAGTGCCTGTAACTGCGTTCTGGATGGAACGTACAGAATGCCGGTTTCCGGGTCCATCGCAGAGCCTTCCCAGTTGGAACCCCCGGTGGAAGACGGCAGGCTCAGCAGGCCACGCGTACCATCCGGTGCTTCCGCCAGCGAAGGCGGCGAAAACAGACTGGGGCTGAGACGGAAGCCCTGAATGGCCTCCAGCGCAAGCGTACGCAGCTCGGGAGTGAAGTCGATCAGATCCGCCTCCGAGAAACCCTGGCGGTCAAACGCTGCCGGACGTGTCGGAAAGGGTTGGGTGACGGAATACCACTCACCCGGCACGTCTCCTGCCGGAACAGGGCGTTCCTCGATCGGCCAGATCGGCTCGCCTGTCTGACGATCAAAGGTGTAGACGAAAGCCTGCTTGGTGACCGCCATGACCACCTTGCGCCCATTGGGCAGGTCTGCCAGCACGGGAGCGGAAGGCAGGTCCCAGTCCCAGATGTCGTGGTGAATCAGCTGGTAATGCCAGCGGCGCTGCCCCGTCTTGACATCCAGCGCCACCAGGCTACTGGAGAACAGATTGGAGCCCGGACGGTCGCCACCGTAATAGTCCCCCGTGGGGTCTTCCACCGGCAGGAACAGCAGGCCCAGATCCGGGTCCCCGGACATCGGCGCCCACACCCCGGCATTGCCCGTGTATTCGGCACTGTTTTCCAGCCAGGACTCATGACCGGCCTCACCAGCCTCGGGAATGGTGTGGAAGGTCCACAGCAACTCGCCGGTATGTACGTCGAAGCCACGGATATCGCCCTTAACATTGGATTTGGAGCGCGGACGCCCGCCTGTGGAGTGCGCGGCCCCCACAACAATCACATCGTTCATGACGAAGGGCGGCGCAGAGGCGCCAATATCCACATCTCCGAAACGCGGGTCTTCGGCATTACGCAGCCCCACCATCAGGTCCACGATGCCGTCGTTGCCGAAATTGGCATCCGGAATACCGGTCTCGGCATCCAGAGACACCAGGTGATAACCCGGGGTGATGTCGAAAATGCGTTTCTTGTCGCCGTTGCGCCAGAAGGCAACGCCACGCCCAGCCCCTTTGCGCGGAGCCGTGCTGTAGCGCTGTCCTTCCTGCGGGCGCCACAGCCACAGCACCTGGCCGGAAGTGGCATCCAGGGCGATCACATTACGGGTGGAGGCGATGTTCGCGTACAGCACACCGTCCACCTCCAAAGGAGTAGAGGGGTTGGTGAAGTCTGCTGAGGGGCCGAACTTTTCTGTGGAAAAATTCCATGCCATGCGCAGGGAAGCGACATTTTCCGCGTTGATCTGATCGAGTGGGGAGTAACGCTGGGAGAAGAAACTGCCGTGGTATATCGGCCAGTCACCCTGCTCTACACTGGTGCCAGTCTGAGCCATCGCCAGCGAAGCGCACAAAGCAGCACTTGCGGTGAGGACGGAGACCTGTGTTCTTATTTTCATTGAGGACACTCCTGTCAAAGCTTGCTTATTGTTATTCGCCCTGCGCTTGCCGCCTGCGCCGCAAGGCATACACGCTCTCAAGTTTCGGGGTCGGAACACTTTAAGCGCTCTGCGCTCAAATGACCAGTCCTGGTCACTTTTTCATTCTCCAGTCTCTGCCCTTGCCCTGCCCGCAAGGAAAGGAGTGCAGGAATCTTGATTTTCCCTCTTCTTTTGTCGCCCTCTCATGGTTAACATCCCGACAGGCTTTCATCCACCCATTGTGAGGACACCATGTATTACATCGCTGAATCCGCTAAATCATTCGAACAGGCATCCACCGATCTGGACGCCGCGGTAAAACGAAACGGCTTCGGCGTGTTGCATGTACACGACCTGGGGGGAACCCTGCGCAGCAAAGGGGTAGATTTCAAGGAACAGTGCCGGGTCTTCGAGGTGTGCAACCCGCAGCAGGCCGCCAAGGTGCTGGCAAGCGATATGCGCCTGAACATGGCACTGCCCTGCCGCATCTCCGTATTCACCGAAGGCAACAAGACCTTCCTGGGGTTGATCAAACCTGCCGATATGCTGGCCAGCCTGTCCCAGGATGCAGCCCTGGCAGAGGTGGCCGCACAGGTCGAGGGCAGCACAATAAAGATGATTGATGAAGCAAAATAAAGCTCAAGATCGAGTTTGGGATATTTGCAATGCGACGTTTTACCACCAGCCTTTTGTCCTTCCTGCTGCCCCTGGGCTTGCCTGTGCTCACCCACGCCGACCTGGCAAACGCGGTGCAGGCAATGGAGGACACTTCCCACCCGCTGATACTCATGCGCACCTCGCGCGGGGATATCTATGTGGAGCTGTTCCCCGAGTCCGCGCCGCGCAATGTCGCCAACTTCATCGCACTGGCAGAAGGTCAGGTGCCCCTGTTCGACGTTGCCACCCAGCAGGAGGTGCAGCCGAACTACTACGACTACCGCGTCTTCTACCGCATACTGCGCAACACCCTGGTGCAGGCCGGTGCTCCCCGCTCACCGGAGGATGCGCACCCGGAATACAGCGTGATCGACGAGATCAATGCGCGAGACCTGGGCCTGAACGAGGCGAAGGTGCTGGACGAAACCGGCGCTCCCAACCCCTGCTGAACCTTGCCGATCGCCAGGCCTTTGAAGACAGCATTCTGATTCCGCTGTACCGCAAACTGGGCATCGAAACCCCGAGGCTCTGGAAAGCCGCCAGTTTGAGGTACACAAGGCACTGCGCGAGATGAGCCTGCGTCAGGCCTATGAAAACCTGGGTTATCGCTACAACGACCGCCTGAGCGCCCGCGCCCCGGCTGCGCGGCAGCCTCGCCATGGCGCAGGCCGAACCCAACGGCAATCAGGCCGAGTTTTACTTCCTCCTGCAGGATGCGCCCTGGCTTGCCGGCAGGGCGACGATTATCGGCGAAGTGGTGGACGGCATGGAGATTGTCGATCGCATCGATCAGGGTGCCGTGCTGCGCGGTGACAGCACAGAGCCCACGCCCACCACGGCCACCATGATTTTCGATGTGCGGCAGGTGAATGCCCCACCCTCACCGATACCCTAGTCCCTGGGTCGCCCCGGGGTTCATTCCAGCGAGAGCATCATGTCCAGAAAAGCAAAAAAGTGAAAGCGACCAGTATTCTCCCCATGGCAGCAGCGGGGGCCTTTTCATCGGCCTGGGCCTGGGTGCCCTGATGGGAGTGCCCTCGTGGCAACCCTGGTCGGTGTGGTGGCGGGCTGCGCGCTTGGCTATTCCATCGACCGGCGCAACGGCGTCAGCTACGGGCGTAAACCGCACTGAGGTCGCGGGGAATATCTCACGCCGGTAGGGCGGCAGGGACGCCAGAATCGAGGCCGCCATAAAACTTGCTGACAATGCGCTCGTCAAACAGGGTGATGCGCCCGGTGTCGGTTTCATTGCGCAACAGACGCCCGCCGCCTGCACCAGCTTGAAGGCCGCCTCGGGCACGGACAGTTTCATGAAGGCGTTGCCGCCCTGCTGCTCGATCCACTGCGCCAGTGTCGCCTCGATCGGGTCATTGGGCACCGCAAAGGGCAGTTTGGCGATCAGCACATGCTGGCAATACTTCCCCGGCAGGTCCACACCCTCGGCAAAACTCGCCAGGCCAAAGATAATGCTCGGGTCTCCACGGTCGATGCGCTGCTTGTGAAACTTGATCAACTGCGCCTTCTGGTAATCGTCCTGGCACAGAATCAGCTCCCGCCATTCCCGGTCCAACCCGTCCAGCACATCCTGCATCTGCCGCCGGGAGCTGAACAGCATCAACGCCCCTTCCGCTTGTCCAGCACCTTCGGCAGCATCTCCACGATCGCCTCCGTGTGCTGCGCGCTGTTGCCGGGGTCGCAGTTCAGTTTCGGCACGATGAAACTGGCCGCATTGGCATAATCGAAGGGGCTGGCGATGCGATGGTATTGCGTGCGCGGCGGCAGCCCCGCCCGCATCTGCAGCACATCAAACTGCCCCAGCGCAGACAGGGTGGCGGAGGTCAGCACCGCGCCCGCGCAGCGTTGCCACAGGCTCTCCTGCAAGGTGATCGCCGCCAGCACCGGGCTGCAGGAAATGCCGATGTCCACGTTGCCACCAAACTCATTCAGCGTCAGCCAGCGGGCCCAGGGGCCTGCCCCTGGGCATCCTGCCAGGCAAACTGCGCCCACAGCTTCTGGCTGCCCTGGGCACGGGCGGCCATGCTGCCAACGATGGGAAACCAGTATTCCGCGCGCTGGCGTGAATCCAGACGTTGCTGCCCGCTTCCATATTGGTTTTCAGCTCGGCGCCCAGCTCCTGAAACACAGCAGCAAGGCGGGTGTACTGGGCATCCAGCGTGTCCGCCAGCTCGCGCAGGTCTTCCGGCACCTGCCCCATGGCGAAGGCGTGCTGCTGCGATTGTTCTCCCTGGCGATCCGTTTCGGCGCTGTGCAGAATCTGTTCGCACAGCGGCCAGATCTCGTTCAGGCGCAGCTCGGCCATCTCCAGCGCCTGCTCCACGGCGGACAATTCCCGCTTGAGCACGCGATTCTCCTCCAGCACCGTATCCGCAGCGAGCTTGCCCAGCGTCTTGCGCCACTGGTCGAGCGCTCCCAGGCTGGCCTTGAGGCGGGTGAAACTGGCGAAGTGATTGTTGCTCTTCAGAGGAAGATGGTGCGCCTCGTCGAAGATGTAGATGGAGTCCTCGGGCGCCGGCAGAATCACACCGCCGCCCAGCGCCAGGTCGGCCAGCACCAGATCGTGGTTGGCCACCACACAATCGGCCTTCTGCACCTCCTCCCGCGCCTTGTAGAAACAGCAGTTGCTGAAATTGGAGCACTTCTGGCCGATGCACTGCCCGTTGTCCACGGTCACCGGCTGCCATTCCTGGTCCGTCAGCAGGGTTTCCCAGTCATCGCGATCCCCGTGCCATTCCCCCGCGCTGATCTTGCGGAACATCTTCTCGTAGAGCGCCAGGGACTGGGCGTTGGGCGGGATGATGACATCGCCGTAGAGATCGGCAATGGCATTAAGGCTGTCGTTGCCGCTGAGCAGCATATCCAGACGGGACAGGCAGAGATAGCGGCCACGCCCCTTGGCCAGGGTATAGGAAAACTCAAGGCCGCTGTGGCGTTTGATATCCGGCAGATCCTTGAGCGTCACCTGCTCCTGCAGGGCGACCGTGGCTGTAGCTAGAATCACGGTCTTGTTCAGATACTGCGCCACCGGCAGTGCACCCAGCACATAGGCCAGTGTCTTACCCGTGCCGGTGCCTGCCTCCACCACGCAGACCGGGCCTCCCGTATCGGCGCCCTCCTCTTCCGCTTCCGCTTCCGCCACCGGATCGATCTGCCCCAGGCTCTTGGCAATCTCGGCAATCATCACTCTCTGCCCATAACGCGGCGCAAGGGATTTGTTCTCCAGAATCTGCCGGTAGGCACTCTGGATAAGCTGTTTGATATCGTCGGGAAGCATGAAAAACGGCGTTCTACAGTTCGGCGGCGGGGGATCCGCGGCGGCGCTGGCAAGTATAGCATCGCGCTACCCGGAGAGTGTCAGCGGGACAGGATGCTGATAAACACTGCGGATTGCTATCGGCACGGAAAAAACATCTGCTAGAATGGCCGCTCTCGAGTCGGCCACGGGGCCTGTGCCATTGCTATCGATCGTCTATCCTGAACAAGACCTCCATTTCGCGGTATCTATCGAGCCCCCCAAGAGATCAGCAGCACGATGATTTTCCAGACCTTCCTTCAAAGCAAAAACTGGCAGCATAAAGATCCCGGCATTCGCCTGGAGGCTATTGCAGAACTCCACCACAGCTTCGACCCGAACGACGAGGGCGCCGATGAAGCAGGCAGAATTCTTGCCGACATGGCGACACAGGACAGCGACAACGCCGTCCGCCTCGCGGCCATCGCCCATGTGCGCGATGTGGGGGTGTTGAGCACCCTGCGCGAGGATGCCGATACCGACATCGCCAATGCGGCCCTGATGCAGTATTGCCGCCTGGTGTCCGGTTCAGTGCCCAACCATCTCGATGCTGCGCAGCGCTTGGACCTGATGCAGCAGATGCAGGACAAGACCAGCCTGCTGGCGGTGCTGCACGACTGTGGCTGTGACGAGATCGGCCTGGCCACGCTGAGCCGCCTGCAACAGGACTTCGAGCTGGACGAACAGGGGCTGCTGGACATCGCGGCCCACTCCAATAATCACACCGTGCGCCACGCCGCAGCGGTGCAGATCGAAACCCCCGCCCTGCTGCAGCAACTGGAAACCCTGGTGCGCCAAAAGGACAAAACCGTCTACCGGATGTGCAAGGACAAACTGCAGGCCCTGCACGATGCCGAGGCCAAAAAGCAGGCCGATGCCGCACTGGCGGCGCAGCTCTGTGAGGATATCGAGACCCTCGCCGGCAAGGTGATCGGCGCCCTCAGTCAGGCCCAGTACGAATACAAGCTCAGTCAATGGCAGGACGTTCGTCAGGAAGCCGCTGCCGCGCTGCAAACGCGTTTCGAGCAGGCCTGCAGTGCCCTTGAGGCGCGGCTGCAGGAACACGCCGCCGAGCAGCAGCAAAAAGCCCTGCAGGAGCGGCGTTTCGCCGACCTGCTCACCGCCTGCATCGCAAGCGAGGCCCTGCTGAACGGTTTACAGGCGCCGCTGAGTGAAGAGCAGATCAATGCCCTGGAACTGCAGCAGCACGCCCTGGAAGCCCTGCGTCACGACACCCTGGCTGCGGGGGGCGTGGAGCAGGAGGTACTGGATCGTACGCGCACACTCCAGGAAACCCTGTCCGGCGCCATTCGTGCCCATCACACCCTGGAGACCAAGCGCGCAGACCTGGATGCCCTGCAGGAAACACTGAATGGCCTGAGCCACAAGAACACCGCAGGTATCGCCGCTGCAGCCAAGCGTCTGCACCGCCTGCTGCCGGACAATACCTGGCCCCACACCCTGCCCTCCAGCGAACTGCACCAGCAGTGCCTGGCCATGCAGGAACAGCTCGGCAAACTGCAAAACCGCAACAAGGCCTACCTAGAAAAACTGCACAAGGATTCCCTGGAGCACATTGCCGCCCTGGAGAAACACATTGAGGCCGGGCAGGTCAACGAAGCCCAGCGCATGTGGGATAAGGTCCTGGGTGCCATCAAGAATGGTGACGAGGCTCTACAGAAGACCCTGCACGAGCTGCTCGCGCCCTTCAAGCCTCGCATCAGCGAGCTGATCGACTGGAAGAACTTCGCGGCCGCACAGAAAAAGAAAGACCTGATCGCACAGATGCAGGCGCTCATTGAGAGCAGCCAGCACGCCGCAGAAAAATCCAAAGCAATCAAAACATTGCAGGACGAATGGAAGAAACTTGGTCACTCCGTACAAAACGATGTCCTGTGGAACCAATTCAATAAGGCTGCCCGCAAGGCCTTTGAGCCCTGCAAACAGTATTTCAAGGAACGCAAGGCCAAGCTGCACAGCAATCTGGAGGAACGCATAAAGATCTGCGTGCAACTGGAAGAGCTGAGCACAACGCTGACACCGGACAGCAATATCGCCGAAATCAACAAGATCGAGGCCAAGGCGGTAGAAGACTGGAAACTCTACGCCCCCGTCGAGCAGGCCAAAATCAAAAATCTACAGAAGCGTTTCAACGATGCCCTGAATCCGATTCGTCAGTTCAAACGCAAGATTCTGCAAATCAATGCCGCGCAGAAGCTGGAACTGATAGCAGAAGCGGAGAAACTCGCCGTTCAGGAAAACGTGCAGGAAGCCATGGAGCAGGCCAAGAAACTGCAGGCCCAGTGGAAAACCATTGGTCCCTCCCCCTTCAAGGACGACCGCAATCACTGGACGGCCTTCCGTGCCGCCTGCGACAAGATTTTCGCCCGACGTAAGACAGAAGGCAGCCCCAAAACCCAGCGCCCGGCCCGAGACAAGGCTCCCCAGTCTCCCGCCATCACGGCCGCCAAAGAGGTGCTGCGCAGCCTGCGTGAGCTGATCCAGCGCAGCAGCGAGGAGCTGGTCAATTCCCGCCGGGAGTTCCAGCAGTTGCAGGAACGCTTCAGCGAGCAGCTCAAAGAAGACATCCGTCACGAACGCCGCGCCCTGCAGGAGCAATGGGAAAAGCTCAGCCGCCAGTATCACAGCAAGCTGAAGGCCGCCCCGGACAAGAAGAGCCTGCAGCTCGTTGATCAGGCCAAGACCAAAGCGGAATTTCTTGAGACGCTTGAGCTTGCCGCACTGGCGGGCAAGAACACCGATGCCGATCTGGATGCCCTGCAGGACGAGTGGCAGGCGCTTGGCCGTGTTTCCGACCTGAAACAGGAACAGGCACTGGAGCAGCGCTTCCAGTCAATCTACCAGCATGTGGACAAAGCTGCTCTCAAGCGCCAGAGCAAGGACAACGAAGAGAAAGCCCGGGAGCTGTGTATTGCCGCCGAGATTCTGGCCAACCAGGAAACGCCCGAGGCCGACAAGGCCCTGCGCATGCAGGTACAGCTCAAGCAACTCAAACAGAGCTTCGGCAGCCGCGACACCAAGAGTGCCACGCAGCAGCTCAGCGAGCTTGAGGTGCAGCTGCTGTGCCTGGGGCCGCTGGAAGCCAAAACCCGCAAGGCCTGCCTGGAAAGACTGCAGAAGGCTCGCGCCACACTCTGAACCAAAACCCGATCCGAAGACCGATTATGGAAACGCTGATCCTGCCTCCCCTCGCCTCTGTCGAGGGGGAGCTCACATTGCCCGGCTCCAAGAGCCTGTCCAACCGCATTCTGCTGCTGGCCGCCGTTGCCTCGGGGGAAACCCGTATCAGCAACCTGCTGGACAGCGATGACGTGCGCCATATGCTCAACGCCCTTAAGGCGCTCGGCGTGACTTACCAGCTCAGTGCCGATCGCCGCGAATGCATCGTGCAGGGCAAAGCAGGTCCACTGCACCACGAAGGCGGCCTGTCCCTGTTTCTGGGCAATGCGGGCACGGCCATGCGCCCCTTGTGTGCCATGCTCAGCGCCAGCCGGGGCGAATTCACGCTGAGCGGCGAGCCGCGCATGAGCGAACGCCCCATCGGCGATCTGGTGGACTGCCTGCGTACCTGTGGTGCCCATATTGATTACCTGGGCAACGCAGCTTACCCGCCCCTGAAGATTCACGGGCAGGGTCTGAGCGGAGGCCAGGTCCGCATCAAGGGCAATATCTCCAGCCAGTTCCTGACGGCCATGCTGATGGCCGCCCCCTTTTGCAGCGATGACCTGATTATCGAGGTGGAAGGCGAGCTGGTCTCCAAGCCCTATATCCTGATTACCCTCGATGTCATGGCCCGGTTCGGCGTGCAGGTGGAAAATCAGGACTATCGCCGCTTCGTGATCAAGGCTGGCCAGCGCTACAGCGCACCGGGGGACCTCATGGTTGAGGGCGATGCCTCCTCCGCCTCCTATTTTCTCGCCGCAGCCGCGATTGCGGGCGGCACGGTGCGCGTGCACGGCACCGGCCTGAACTCCGTGCAGGGGGATGTCCGCTTTGCCGAGGTGCTGGAGCAGATGGGCGCCAAGGTGCGCTGGGGCGATACCTGGATAGAAGTCAGCCGCGGGGAGCTGAACGGCGTGGACGTGGACCTGAACCACATCCCGGACGCCGCCATGACCATTGCCACCACCGCCTTGTTCGCCAAAGGGCGCACCGCCATCCGCAATGTCTACAATCTGCGCGTGAAGGAGACAGACCGTCTCAGCGCCCTGGCTACGGAATTGCGCAAAGTCGGCGCGACGGTGGAGGAAGGCGAGGACTATCTGCTCATCGACCCGCCCGCCCACATCCAGGCCGCCAGCATCGACACCTACGACGACCACCGCATGGCCATGTGTTTCTCCCTGGCCGCCTTCGGCGAGAGCCCCATCACCATCAATGACCCGGGCTGCACTGCCAAGACCTTCCCGGAATACTTCGACCTGTTTCAGTCGCTGACCACGCCTCGCTGAGGCGTACGCTGGCCTGGCGCAAGAAACCGCCACAGGGATTAAAAATTCCAGGAAGAAGCGCTAAGCGATTGTTGGCAATGGAGAATTCTGGAGCGGGTGATGGGAATCGAACCCACGTCTAAAGCTTGGGAAGCTCTCGTTCTACCATTGAACTACACCCGCGGGTTGGGGATTGGGTCGGGTTGGTCGGAGTGAGAGGATTCGAACCTCCGGCATCTACGTCCCGAACGTAGCACTCTACCAGGCTGAGCTACACTCCGACTGAGACCCAAAGCCAGCGCCACTGCAAATCCAACTGCGCTGACCGGGGCGCATGATAGTTCATATGGGGAGGCAATTCCAAGCCGTGGATAAAAAAATCTAATCGTCAGAACCTCACTTTCGCGCAGACCTTGGCTCAGTTATTCAGAGCATAACAAACCGTATAAACCCGATCGTTGCTGTAAACCTCGTCTGCCCGAAGCACATAAGACAGCTCCTGAATTGCACTGGAGCTGCTCCGCACTCGCCCCGTCGCACCACGGCCGTCGTCATATAAGGAATCCAGGGAAGCGGCTGTCGCGCCGCCAAGCCCCGTCATGCACAATTTATGGCCCCTCATTGCATTGAGGATATTGGCATCGCTCACCGCCAATACGCCACCAAACGTGGTTCTGGGCAAGGCCATCACCCCGACAAGTTGCGCGTCCCCGTCAAGCAGGCCGGCAGCACGCAAATGTTGCCAGAACAAGCCCGTCTCGCCCTTACCAGCGAACAACGAGGGATCAATATTCAAACGCCGGTTGCCATCGCCCCCATGAATGCCTCTCCATTTTTCTCCGCGTCCACGCAAGACCTCGGTGGGTCCGTCATCTCCAGGGAAGCGTCCATACCGATCCATATAGCTTACCGTTGCCAGTTCTATGGATTGGAACTCCTGCCGCACCAGGAACACCTGAACTTTCGCCATCAAACCACGCCCGATGCCGATGAAGAAAAGTAACAGCAGGAGCAAGGCAATCACCGTCCCGGCCACCCGAATCAGGCTAGGGGACGCTGAATATCTCTTCGATGATGTGTGAACCTGGGTCATTTCTTCCGCAAGCTATCATGAACCTATCGTGCCAATCTCGCTCCGCAAAATCCCGGTTGACTGGCCCCTAATGGGCCAAACAAGCAACGTTTTTCAATCCATGCCCGGCACAATCGGGAACACCTTGAATGGACGGGCTTCATCCGCTGGATAGCGGTCAGGATCCAGGTGCCAAGCTTTCAAAAAAAGAAGGCCTCGCAAGGAGGCCTTCCGTCACCCAGCACTGCTGGCTTTGCTTACATCGTCTTGCAGACCGCGTAGACGCCCGCCGTTGAGTAGTTTGTGGCGGCCGTTGCCGAGAGAGCCGTGCCCGCGCTGGCGCGGAATGACCCGGTGTCCGGTTTGCCGTCATCCAGACGGGTATCCAGTGCCAGCGCAGCAGCTTGCGGCACGTTGCTCATGCACACTTTCAGCGTGTTCAGTGGCAGGCCCACGGCAAGCACAGACGTAACCGCTGTTTGGCCGCCAAAAGGATTGGAAGGCAGAATGGTTCCCGCTGCGGCGATGGTCTGGTCGCCTGCTACATAGCCAGCAGCACGCAGATGCTGCCACAGGCCGATGTGCTCACCTGACGCCCCCGTAAAAGTATTGGCGACGGCAGCACCCGCCAAAAGACCGTTCGGGCCAGGGGTGCTGGCAGCAGTAATCGTGGCCCAATTGCCTCCACGCGCCTGAAGCGTCGCGAGGGGACCATCATCACCCGGCAGACGTCGATACTGATCCTGATAGGAATAAATCGCCGTGCTGACACCGGTAAAATCGTTCACCGCTCCCCGAATACGTGCATTCTCGATCAGTTGTTGCCCCTGCAATACGCCGCCAAGCAACAGACCCACGATCACCAGCACAATCGCGATTTCGATCAAGGTGAACCCTGACTGCTTACTTTTACCTGCAAAATTACTCATTGTGTATAACCTCCAGTGGATATAGTCATTCAGAGTGATCTGAATTCAGGCGCAGTATAGGGAGCTGGAGACCCCCTCACAATATGTAGGTTTTTCTTACGCCTGTAAGTTTTCCCTACACTGTTTTCAAGCTCCGGCTGCCGGGGCCGGCACACCGTCTTTGAGTGTCAAGACAAACTTCAGGGGGCCGTCTTCCGGTGCCAATGCCGTGAGTGTTCCCCCCAGGGATTCCGCCATCTGCTGCGACTGATACAAACCAATACCGCGACCGCTGCCCCGCTCGCTCCAGAAAGGTTCAAAAAGGCGCTCCGGGCGCAGAAAGGGCTCACCAAGGCGGTCTTCGAACTCCAGCACAATACGAGAGCCGGAGACTGAAATAACGATCTGCAACTGAACGCAAGAGTTGTCGCTCTTGCGTGCCTGCAGGCTGTAATTTCCAAGCAGGTTATCAAAGATACTGCGCAAGACATCTTTGGGCAGTGACACCGTAGCACTGCCTGCGATATCCACCTCCAGCGCATAGGTTTCCGCAATATTCGCCAACATCGGGGCCAGCGGAATGGGGAGATACTGACGAGGCTGGGGCAGCACCAGCATGTGCAGCGCATGCTTCACCCGCTCCTCCATCGCAGGCATTGATCTTTGCAAGGCAGACAGCACGCTGAGCTCCTGGCCTGGCTTGACATCACGCACCTGCTCGGCAGCCAGGCTGACCAATTGCACAAGATTCTTCATATCGTGCTGAAGGAAGACATTCATTTTGGCGGTTTGATCAAACGTGCCATGTATCATCCCCAACTTGATCCAGATATCCATACGCAACAGAAGAAACAGGCTATCTGCCAGCAATTGCGTGAAATAACGTCGCTCCCAACCTTTGCTGTGGTGAAACAGGTATACATTCAACACAATTTCCTGCATGTCAAAATGTTGCGACAGGACGTTGTCGGTGCGGGTACCGTAATCCTTGGACATTGATGTCCCGAACCAGCTCATATGCCAACTGAAACCGGATATGCCACCAGCCTCCAGCAAGGGCCAGCACTGGCTCAGAAAATCCGGGAGATCAAAATGGAGGGTCTCGTTGAGCTTCACCAGTTTCTGCGATTGCCTGGCCTGGGCACGCGCACGGGAAAGCAACCAGAAGGTTGCCGCCAGAATAGAACCACCCACCAGAATCAGATAGGGATACAGATCAACTGTCGTCACGTTTGATATTAAACTTGTTCAGAAAGTAGTAGATACTTTCTCGCTTCACACCCAAGCGAGCCGCACTTTGGTACACGTTGAAACCGGTCTCCCGCAGCACCTGGCGCACCAGCCGCTCTTCGGCATCCTCACGCACCGCTTTCAAACCGTCCGCCACCCTTGCATTCAATTGCAAGCGTGTCAAGCCGGAATCAGACATGGTCTGCTCGTTGCGATAAAACAGCAAGGCTCGCTTCACCGCTTGCAGAATCTCGGTTTTGCTGGCGGGTTTTGCCAGGAAGTCGAAAGCACCTTCGCTGATGGCTTGCAATGCCGAGCTGGCTTCGTCCTGTCCTGTGAGCACGATGATCTTGGCCTTGTGGGCACGAGCACTTAACTCCCGAATGAAGGCGATTCCCTCCTCGGTGCTGTGCTCTGCCGGTGGCATGCCCAGATCAAGAATGACAACGGCAATATCAGGATGGCTGGCAAGCTGTTCCAGGCCCATCTCCCGGGAGTTCGCCTGCACAACCCGATAAGACTCCATCACCAGCACATCATGCAGAACACCCCGCAGGGTATCGTCGTCGTCGACAATCAACACGGTGCCCTGAGCGGCAGAGGGAGAAGGAAGCTGTGTCAAGGGAGTTTACCAGCCTCTATCATGCGGGTGGTCAGTATGTTAATGGACAACCAGGTCAGTTGGTCATCGAACGTTGCCGGACGATCCGCAGGCGCGAGATCGACAAACTGCACATCATTGGCAACCGGATACGCGCTGGCGCCCATGGTTGCCCCGACATTCTCTGCCTGCAGGCCGGTCGCCGCCAGTCCGAAATCCGGCCCCATGGAGTACACGATCGCCGGCACGGTGTCGGACAACACCCCCGAGCCACAGTTGAGAGCCGTGGCCACACACAACCACCCCGCACCCAATGGCGGCGTGGTCGCGAACCATTGCCGGAACTGTGCAGCGCTCGTCATGGCGTTGACACCGCTCACCGGCTTGTTGGCCACCATATACCGGTAAGGGTTCCCCCAGGGATCTTCCAGCAAGCCGTTGGCATTGAAACTGCCCTGCAGACCCAGTTTGCGACCAGGAACGAAACCGGCATAACTGGTGCAGTTGCCTCCTGCGGCAGGCGCTTCATCGCCGGCACTGACATCCGTTGCGGGACAGGGCAACCGACCGTTGGCCTGGGCAAAACCGTATAGCGCATCGCTGATCTGCTGCAGCGTAGCGGCAGCATCGGCGCGCCGCTTCGCAGCATCCGATGCGCCCAGCGCCGTCAGCATGCCTCCGAGTATCAATCCTAACACCAACAGCACCATGGCCATTTCAATCAGGGAGAACCCTCGCATACGCCGTCTGGAGTTGCGGGAAGCGTTATTTCTAGCTTGCGCTAACATGATGTGCTTGACCTCGCGATAGTGGCCGCACCAAACCCAAAGCTGAATTGTATGGCACAAGATTCAAACTGAATACGCGCCTGGCCGGCCCCCGTGCGCGTATAGGTAAATGTGCCACCCAGCCAGTCATTGCTGGCCACCCAGGCGGCGGCCCCATAGGTTGGGTTGATCATGGCCGCCTGAAAGCTTGTCAGATCCAGCGGGTAATCATTGCCATTGGCAGGGTAATAGACATCCAGGACGCGTTTGACCTCCTGCGCTACCCGCACGCTTGTCAGACTCATGATTTCTTTATCCGTAATCCCCAATACCGTGTCATTCAACACATTGACACCACCGGTACTGACAAAGTTCACCCCCCCCACATTGGTCGACTCAAGATAGCGATCGGCCTGGGTGTTATGAGGCCGATTCTGCCCGGACAAGGCCTCTCCAGGGGACAGCAGGACAGCTGCATACCCAGCCACACCATCGATGGAAAACGCTCCAACAGAACGACTGTTCAACAGGGTAGAGCTGGTTTTATACGCAGGCGTCACGGCATACCAGAACTGTTGATCCAGGCCTGCATACTCGGTGCTGAGCACCAGCGGACTTGTTGACGGCAAGGTCAAGGTCTGGGGAAGCCTTCTAAAATTAACCGTGTTGCAGGTGTCCGCCCCGGAATTGTTGATGTCCGGACAGGGCAGGCGACCAGGTCCCCGCCCGTAAAGCAGGCTGTCAGTGACAGCAAAGCCCAGGAGCACGTCTTTGACGCGCTGCATTTCCTCCTGACGTTCACGCGCCTGGGCAATGTGAACATTGCGATTGCTCAAGGCGGACATCACCACGGTCAACAAGACCAACACCATGGTAACGAACATCAGGACCAATGCTGCACCGCGCTGTTCTTTGCCCATTGGTTTTGCTTGGCGCATCACTCCGGCCTTCCTAAAATTTGTTGGGCCTGTTGTATCATCGACTCCATTGTTTCATTGGAGGTGGGCACTGTTACTTCTCCCGGCAGCTGTTCCACCGAAGGCTCCGTCTCGACCTCGAGCGGCACTGCCAGCTCATAGACCTCCCGGACGGTACCCGTCGGATCCAGCACTTGCCCGGGACGCAGGTGGTGCTCTCCTCGTTCGTCCCGCACGATTAAAGTGGCACGTCCATTGTCAAACACCAATTGATGACTCACAGGAAGATCAGACTCGTTCACCTCCTGACCGTTGATCCATAGGGTATTCTTGCCATTGTCCAGGCGTAGAACCCCCTCCCATGCTACAGGCTGTGGAGCGACCTGCTCGCTCCCGGCCTCCTGATGAGACTGTGTCAGTAACTGCTGCATCTGTTCCACGGAAAGCCTTTCTTCCATAGACGCTCCTGAGGCTTGCGCATACAACTGGTTGCGCATCTCGTCAAGCGCACGCCTCTCCTCTGCCGTACTGAAGATAGCACCAAACGTCTGCATCTGGCCCTCGCTGTGCGCAGAAAACAAACACATTGTCACAAAACACCAACAATATCTATTGAACATATTCATCAACCGGAGCAGGGTTAAGATCGAAGGTAATCATCTTGATTTGGCATTCAGCCCTCATGTTTTCTCTTACCGTCAACAATCTTTCGACCCCCTCGTCCAGGATAATCTTGCAATCCATGGGCACCAACAGTCCCGGCCCTTCAATCAAAGGGGAGATCACACGCAGGAGATCGCCCTCATGCAACAATGGAATACGCAAACTGATGTCTGTCAAATGCAAAGCGACCGGATCCCCGGGAAACAGCTCCTCTGGAGGATAATCCAGCGGATAGGTTTGTTGCTCGGCCATTTCCACACTAATCGGGAAAAGATTATTGTCAACACGAGCTCTGCCAATCACTTCCATCACTGCCAGGCGATCTTCACCGTCAAATACTCCTTTATCAACCATGGTGCGATAGCGCCCGCTATAACGCACGACATCAGACTCCTCTTCCGTCAAGCGCTGAATAGCCTCATTAATCTGTTGGTAGGAATTACGTGCCGAAACCAAAGCAGCGCTGGTGCTTTCACTGATCATACGAAGCGCGACACTACTGCCATAAAAAAACACCAAGCCAAGCAGTAAAACAATCACTGCCGGGCGCAAAATCATCAAATCAGCTTTATTGATTTTCAGTTTCGTCATGGGCAAATCGCTCTGTCAGCTCCAATACAAATTCACCCGAGGCATTACCGCCATCAACGACAGTGTCCATTCGTTCATTAACACTCATGTTCAAGGGCATCCTTACTGCCGCAACCACCCCGCCCGTTTGTTGTTCCAACGCTCGTGAAAAATCGTCTATCAAGCGATCAACTTCCCGGAAGCTTATCGCAGAATTGATACGCCCATGAATAGTCGTCATCAGGCTTAACCTTCCATTCACGAAATTTCGTTGATACCGGCTCTCTTCACTTTCCTCAAAACCATATTCATCCACAGCAGATACGGCATCGGAACTATCTTCCACCAATTGCCACGCAATCTGGGTGAGACGTAAATTTGGCGACACGAGCAGTGAATTGCTGATGTCACTGAGCGAACGGTTCATATCCAGCATTTGTTTGAGAATCGCGTCATACGTGGAGACAACCAACACCATCTGTACAGCAGGAATCGGAGTCTGTGTAAAACTGTTCCGTAACTGTTGGTACTGTAACTCTAAATTCTGATAATCGAGCAAGGTTGACGTGGTGGTGGCAGTTTGTCCGGCAATTCGTCCGACAAGCGGAGCGCTAGTGGCCGTTGCTGCCATCACAACCAACGCGCTAAACACATACAAAACACGCCGCGCGGAAAACAGGTAATAATAACGGCGCACCAAGGTCGATGCATAAATATTGGCAACCTCGTTTTTTTTCAACTGGAACGCCAGCAGAAAAAAAAGAACACTTGGCGCCAATTCATCAAGATTTAGAGATGCCTCGTCCACCAACCCTCTTGCCGAATGAAAAAAGAATTCGACATTTTCCAATTGAACCGTCAAAGGATCAACGAAGACATCTTCAGAGAGATACACATGCACTGGCAGTGAGGCATCTGTCAGCAACACTTTTATTCGCGCCAGATACTTGCATGTCTGATCGCACTGATCCCTGACTACTTTCCCAACCAGGTCAAGCTCCAATGACTGGGCACGTGTTAAACGACTGAAAATAAGCTGACCATTTTGCAAATATGTCTGACGCATGCTCCCGTCTGATTCCAAAGTAACAATCAAGGTCTGCGCCAGTTTGTTCAACTTGAGAAGTTCTGCAAGCTTCTCCATTAAATACGCGGCAGAACTAATGGCCAATATTGGCACCCGTTTGGCTAGCAAACGACTCACCCACGGGTCAATCAAGTCGGGCTTGGTCAAGGCGGTCAAGACGGCCTTGTCGTCTTTTCTACCAGAGGTTTCGCGGCCAATGATACTTGCATAACGATAAGGCGTCGTCCGAAACAGGCTTGTCATGCGCCTGTTCAGCAAAGCTGCTCTGTCAGCGCCTCTTACATGGACGACTGTTTCCATCTTGTAGTCTTCTTCAATAAGATCAACAATCACGACACAGGGAATTTTGCTGTGCGCCGCCATATATGCGCTGAACTTGTCAAAAGCCTCCTCATCATGGGCGAAGTGCCCAATCAAAGACATACATCCTCCCCCCCAGGCAAGCAGGGTCATGCGTTCAGCGCGAATGAATAACAAATGTCGCTTTGTGCCGCGCGGAGGTGTTTCCATATATCTCTAGCCTTAGAACTGAATATTGCTGATCGTATCGTAAATAGGACCAAGAACAGCCATCATAACCCAGCCTAACAAGATACCGAGAATGACAGTCATGCTTGGCTGAATCATGGCCTGCACCTTGTCAATAGAGTCTTTGATATCGCGATCATAAAAATAACTGATGTTAAGCAAAGCCTTGTCCAGCGCTCCTGTGGTTTCTCCGATTCTCAACATCCGCACGACAAGAGGAGGAAACAGGCCTGTATTCTGAAAAGCCTGCGACAATGGTTCTCCTTCGTTGATATCGCCTCTCGCCTGCTTGATAGCGGCCTTGACCACTTCATTGTCCACAATGCCTTCAGCAATATCCAGGCAACGCATAATAGGAATACCCGCGTCGTACAGCATGGAAAAAAAATTGGCAAAGCGTGACAAAATAATTTTTTGCAGTACAGGACCTATTTTCCAGGCCTTCAACTTGACTTCGTCAAAGGCATACCGAGCTTTATTGTTGTACGTCACAGCAAGTTTGAGCACGACAAACAAAGCAATAGGAGTGAACAGACAGATATACCAATAATTGACAATGAAATCCGAGGTGGCAATCAATGCTCGTGTATAAAACGGAAGCTCCTGCCCCATATTAGTCAAAAAATCAACCAGCTTGGGCACAAGATACACCATCAGGAAAATGGTAACCCCAAGCACAGCAATGCCAATAAACAAGGGAGACATGAGTAATTTTTTGGTGGATTTAGCCAACTCGTCCTGCCACTTGATGGTTGCTCCCAAAGACTCCAATACCTTGCCCAATTCACCACTGGCCTCACCCGCCCGGATCAGATTAATAAACAGGGTATCAAATATCGTGGGATAGTCCACCAGCGCTTCAGACAAGGTTTTCCCGCCCTCGATCTCATCAACAATGCTCGCAATTATCTCCCTGAAGGCGGGATTCTCAACGCTATCCCGAAGATCCTTCAAACCTTCCAGCATTGGCACGCCGGCCTTGGTCAATTGCTCCATATGAAAACAAAAGTTTATCAGATCGGTTTTTTCAATTTTACGCTGACCGAAGCCGCTTGTACGCTGAGCAGTGACTTCGGCACGAATGAGATCCAGCCCAATTTTGGACAAGCGCTGCTCCAGCTCCGATTCGTTAGCAGCATCGATAGAACCCAGGCGGACTCTTCCATCTCTAGCCATCGCTTTGTACTTGTATTGTGACATTGATGCTAACTCATGATTCGATCAGTCAAATCCACAACCCGGGAAATTTCTTCCAAACTCGTTGTTCCATCCAGCACCCGACGACACGCATCATAAGCAATTGGTCTAAAACCAAAGGATATTGCCAGATTGCGCATCTCCCTGACGCTGGCTCGACGGGCAATGAGATCATCCATATCACCCGTCACTTTCAGTATTTCGATTACAGACGTACGCCCCTTGTACCCCTGATGATCACAACTCTTGCACCCTACTGAATTATAAATGAAGAGTTCTGTATCCAGATCAACATCCAGCAGGCGCTTCTCCAACTCGGAGGCCAGCACTTTTTCTTTGCAATTCGAACACAATTTCCTGATCAAACGCTGGGCAACAACACCAATCAAATTACCCGCGATCACGTCGGGCAAAATACCAATATCCAACAAGCGGGGAATTGCCCCTATGGCAGAGTTCGTGTGCAGGGTAGAAAAGACTTGATGCCCCGTCATAGCCGCTCGCAAGGCCATTTCGGCTGTCACATGATCACGAATCTCTCCGACCAGAATAACATCGGGGTCCTGACGCATCATCGAACGAATCCCTTCGGAAAACCCCATTTTGGCAGCTTCATTCACGGATGACTGGCGGATCATATTCATGGGGTATTCTATCGGGTCTTCCAAGGTCATGATGTTGACCCCTTCGGTATTGATATGATTTAACACCGAGTACAAGGTCGTTGTTTTACCGCTACCTGTAGGCCCGGTAACCAGAACAATCCCTTCCGGTCTCGCCAGCATAAGCTGCAAAAGATTGAGGTTTTCTTCGGTTAACCCCAGTTGATTCAGTTTGACAATACCTTTGTGTCTGTCCAGTATTCGCAACACGATATTTTCGCCATAATTGGTCGGCTGTGCCGCCACACGAAAATCAATCGGCCTGCCAACCAAAGACAGGGAAATGCGCCCGTCCTGAGGCGTTCTAGATTCGGCAATATCCATGCCGCTGACAACCTTTAAGCGCACCACCATCGCTGGCCAGTAGCGTTTGTGCAAAGAACGAATCTGGCGCAATACACCGTCAATTCGATAGCGAATGCGCAAAAATGCTTCTTCCGGCTCAAAATGGATATCCGACGCCCCCAACTGTACCGCATCGGACAAAAGGGCATTGACCAGCCTGACCATAGGATGGCTGTATTCATCTGACTCCATTTGCAAACTTGCAATATCCAACTCACCTGTTTCAATTTCTCGCAAAATGCCATCAATTGATAAATCAAATCCATACGATTGATCTATAACACGAGCGATGTCCGCTTCCGTGCCCAGCATTGGCACAATATTGAGGCTGCCACCGTTCAAGGCCCGCACCTGGTCAAGCGCCACAATATTAAAAGTATCTGCCATGGCCAGTATCAAAGTATTGCTACCCGGATCATAGGAAATTGGCAGAATATTGTAACGGCGGGCAAGATCCTGAGGGACAATCCGTATGGAGTGCGCATCCAGTACGACTTGACTCAGATCAATACTTTGCTGTCCGGTATTTTCACTTAGCGCGTCGCGAATGATGGCATCAGTCACGAAACCTAACTCGATTAAAACAGTTCCAAGTGGCTTGCTGCTCGTTTTCAGCTCAAGCAAACCAATGCGCAACTGATCTTCTGTGATTGCCCCCTGCTCCACCAGAAGAGTGCCAAGTCGTTTCTTTGTTGAAGGTCCAACTGCCGTATTCATGGCAGAATCCTGCCCAGACTCTCCAGACGTTCCTGCAATACGTTCATATCAAACGACGCCGTGGAATTCTGCTGCGAGTACATCAGAGCTTCTTGATAATAAGTGAAGGCTGGCCGTGGCTGGTTCAATCGCTCCAGACTCACAGCCAGATTAAAGGCATAATCTGCCAGGACGCTCGTGGTTCCTTCCGCTTTCGCAATCAACAACGCATCGAAATATGCCTGCTGCGCCTCAGCCCAACGACCTTGTAACGACAAAAAATTACCAAGACCAAAAGCAACTTGAGGCACTTCCGGATATTGTTCACGCAATTGACGAAGCTCCCCTTCTTTGCGCACCGGATCACTGCTCGGGAGTGCTTCGAGCAGCCCGGCCCGTGCAAGCGCATCCCGGGGGTCGAGATTCAAAAGCTCTGCATAATAATCACGGGCCTGCCCGGCCTGCCCTGATGCAAGAGCAATGGCAGCCAAACCCAGCAATGCATCACGATTATTGGGTAAATTGCGCAGTGCGGATTCGTAGAGCGATTTTGCCGCTATCATGTCTCCACTGCGAAGCTCGGCGTAAGCCTGGCTTACCTGGGGATCGATTCGGGGGGCAATACGGCGACTTACATTGATCGTTGACCTAGGCTCTGGCTCCGTTGGGAGGGCTTCGGTACTTGCGACCTGCGTTGTCTGCGACACACTTTCCGGGCGAGTCTCTTCAACACGATCGCTGACACGCTCATTCCCCGTGTCCGCCATGGTTTCAGGCTCGGCTGAAGCGACCTCAGCCGCCACTGCCGTGGCCAGAGGGGCTTCCGGTTCAACAGGAGCCGATGTGGCGAAGACACTCTCCGGCTCAGCAGAGGAATCTGTCGCAGCAACTGTTTCAGGTACGGGCGAAAAAGAGGGTTCATGGATACCCGAGTCATCTGCAAAGACCGGTTCCGTCGGGATATCGGGCAGGAACGCATTATTGGATGCGTCCTGAAATTCATCAGCAGGCCTGCCCCCCTGATCAAAGTTGGTGCTGGCCACCGGCGGAGGGTAAACCTCATTACCTGTCGACAGAAACCATAAATATCCGCCACCTATCAACAACAACAGCACGACGACACCAAGCAGATACCATTGTCTTCGATTACTGTCGAACGGTTTGTGCTGTTTCGCCATGAACAGCGCCTGTGCAGACTGACGACGACTCCTTTCTTTTACTTGCTGCTCCTGCCTCTGTTGTGCCGCCTTCTCGGCAAGTGAGGGGTGCTCGGGCTCATTATCCAGGACACTCGACGTCTCCCCGGCATCGGGGGGTTCAGGTTTCGTGTTGAAATCGGTCTTTGCCTCCGATACGGCTGGCTTAAGCTCCCTTGTTTCCACCGCAGCAAGCGGCGGCTCCGAGGGCTCCTCAGAACTCTCCGAAACGAGCAAACCGGGCTTCTCCTGCACCGGTTCTTCAGACCCCACTGAGGCTCCGTTTTCATCAAAAGAGGTCCCATCAAGCGAAGGCTCCAGCTCAGGAAAAAACTCAATGTCCGCCAAGGTGAACGCTTCACCGGCCTGCTCTAGCGGAACATCATCAAGTTTTGTGGCAAGCGGCAGCTCTTTGTCGGTATGTTGTACACTCGTGTCTGCATCATCATCCTTGGCTTGCTCATCGACTGACGGGAAATCAATGCTGTGAGCCTCGCCATCGGCATCCGCCAAGGCGGCATCAAGGTCATTTCCGGAATCGACACCGCCAGGCTGGAGGGCCGTATCAAGCATGGCTTCATCAATCTGAAAATCGATCACCCCATTGTCCAGCGATGGCGTATTCTGCGTTGCCGATTCCAGGACTGGCTGCTGCGCTGATTCCGTAGAGGGTCGCTGTTCTTGTCGCGCACCGGCCTCATGTGCTTCAGCCGTTTCTTCAGCTGCCGCAATCTTTTCGTTTTCGCTATCGGCATCGGGCGTACTTCCCTGCCCTGCCGATTTACGCTTGGCTTCTTCTGCCTTACGCAGTGCATCCATCAATAGACTCATTGCAATATACTCGCGACACTATCTTCCATCGTTATCTTCAGTAAAACGGGATGTCATAAAGCCGTCACTGTTGACATCGATATCTGATAAAAAGTCTCTGTAGGGGCTCAAATCACTGTCCAGGGACGCATCTTTAATAACAACAGGCCGAATAAATACAATGAGCTCCGTTTTCTTCGCGACCTCCTCTTTGTAGCTAAACAGCCCCCCCACACCTGGTAACCTGGACAGCCCGGGCAACCCGGAGGTTTGATCATCTATGGAGTCCTGCATCAACCCACCAAGCACGGCAATTTGACCACTGTAGACTTTCAGAATGGATTCCATTTCCCGTATTTGTACCTCCGGAATACCATTAACCACATTATTACTATTCAAAGTCGGGTTGGGATCGTTCACATAGCGCAAGATACGGGAAATAGTGGGGCGCACGTTCAATGTCACCTGATCCCCTTCACCTATCTGCGGGGTCACCCCCATAACAAACCCTACCGGAATTGTATTGATTTCAGAGGTATAGGTTGGCGGTGTGCCGGGGCCATTCACCGTCGCCGGCGTGCCAGCTTGCACATCCAAGGTGAAAAACACCCGGTTATCCACCACACGCAACATGGCAGTCTGGTTATTCAGCGCCATTAACTTGGGGCTTGACAGCACGCGCAAGTTACCGAACTGGGACAGCATCCGCATACTCGTCGCCAGTGCATCCGGCCCCGCGCTGCGATCCAGAGTTAAGGTACTGACCGGAGACTCTGTAAGATTAAGACCGTTCAAGGACTGCACAAAATCCAACTGGCCGCTGTCACGACCGATGACGGCCCAGTCCACACCCGACTGATACTGATCACTCAGTTCAACTTCAACAATGGTTGCTTCAATCAACACCTGAGCAAGGGAACGACTGCGAACAAAATCCAGGAATCGCTGAATTTCATTGTGTTGCCGGGAAGTTCCCCGCACGAGAACAATGCCATTTTCAACATTGCTGATCACATTGACAGAACCTTGGTCAGCCTCACCACCACCGGCCTCTCCCATAATGGCAAGCAAATTGGCATTCAGGGTTTCCCAGAATCTATTCGTCGAGGTCTGCCTCAACGCAGCGGTTGAATTGTTGCTGCCCGTGCCACCAGAATCAGCCCCGCCAACACTGCCAAAGGCGGAGGTCGCGGTAAAATCCGTCGTGGACTCCCGTGCCACGTTGACATAATCCACTTGATAGGTTTTCAAAAAAGGCGTGTCGGCCTCTACCTCCAGCCCACTAATCGGGTCAATCCGCCAACGAATATCAATCTGTCGTCCAATACGGTCTAGAATCTGCGGCAACGTTCGGTCCACCACATTTAAACTGACTACCCCAAGCACATTGGGATTAACATCAACATTGACACCTGCATCACGAGCAATCGCGAACAGCAGCTCACGAACCGGCACATCCTGCACAACGACGGACAAGAGCTCCGGGGTCTCCTGAGCACTGGGCTCTGGCAACAAAGCAGTCGAACTTGATTGCACAATACCGGGAATACCCCTCCCTTCCTCAACAAGCTCCGGCACCTGCAAATGGCGCCCCTGAGGATTTGGTTCCGGCAGGGTGGTGCCACACGCGCTGATCAATACCCCTGACATTGCCAGCAGTACAACGCGTTGCCTGCACACTCTCATCATCTTCATCACCCACGCCCTCCAAAAGAACCACAATCCAAACGCCTGATGCTCTGCACAAACGGACTGTTGTTGCGCAGCACTGTCGGCAACACGGGGATCAGCGCCCGTGCCTGCTCCACCGAGCCAAACTCACCGTATACAACTTTCCAGTAATCCACCCCGTTCATTTGTGAAATACAGGCATGGGTATTATCCCAAAATTCTGTCCCGTAAAGACGCCCAAGCACATAGTTTACGTAGTAATCTACATAAGCCGCATCAATTCTGGCCACAGACAGCAATTGCACTGTATAGGCGTCCTGATCCGAAGCCTCCAGCCAGGATTCAGATGCCCTTGTACGCATCGCCAGCCAACCCAGCCCGTTTGCCGAAAATTGCTCAGCCCCCGGCACTGGGGCCTGCACTGACGATTCAGGCCTGCCCTCTGCCAGCATGCTCTGACTTAGCTCCGGGACAAGATCGGCATTCACGCTCAATGGCTCAGCAGCAGTCCGCGCCACACTCCCGGAGAGTTCATTTCCCGGGACTTGCTGCCTGGCTTCGACCGCTGCGTCTGCTACAACCTCACTCACCGTAACGGGAATCTCTGACGGGAGGAGAGAGGGAGAGACGGTGGCGCTATCCGCGACAGCAGGCGCGGAAAGCGCCACCACTGCATCAGGAACATGCGCCGCCAGAACCGGACTTGCATTGCGAGCACTGAGCCACCACACCGTTCCCAGAACCAGAAGGGAGAGCAACAGCGCAAGCGTAATCCAGAGACCCGGCTGCCGCCACTTCGGCTGATAATAACCGCTGTCTTTGATCGCCGCCTTGACGTGGCGCGCCAACACGGCTGGTTTCAACGAATGCCCCACGCTTCTTGGTCTCAAGGCCGTCGCAGATTCCGAGTAGGCAGCCAGCATGGCCTTGTCCGCCAAAATATTGATGCGGCGGGTAAGGCCACCCGAAGCCTTCGCAATCAATTTTTCCGCCCCCGCATCAAACACCTGAGGCGCGGGGCAGCCTGCCGCCTGCAAGCGATAACGGATATAGTCTCTCACCTCCTCCAGATTCAGAGGCCGCAAGTCGAAACTGTGGGTAATACGCTCGCGCAATTGACGAATTGATTTGTCCTGGAGATTTTTGTCCAGCTCAGGCTGGCCAAAGAGAACAATTTGCATCAGCTTGTGCTGGTGGGTCTCCAGATTGCTGAACAGCCGAACCTCCTCAAGAGTCTCCAGCGGCATGCTCTGTGCCTCTTCGATAATCACCAGTACGCTTTTGTTGGCCGCGTGCTGCTGCAGCAGATACTCCTGCAGATGCTGCATCAGTACCAGCCGCTGCGTAGAATGATCGACCGGCAGCTTCAGCTCGAAGGCGATGGCGTAAAGGATGTCATGAGGGGAAAGATTGGGATTGGCGAGATAGACAATCTCTACCGACTCCGGCAAGCGTTCTTCGAGCATGCGGCAGAGCATGGTTTTGCCGCTGCCGACTTCGCCAACCACTTTGAGGATGCCTTCGCCCGAACTAATCGCGTACAGCAGGGCTTCCAGCACGACGCCACGCCCGTTGGCCCCGCCTGTATAAAAAAGACTGGGGTCCGGCGTGATTCGAAAGGGCGGACGCTCCAGGGAATAATATTCCAAGTACACTGAAAAATATTTATCCTTTTTAAGGGGTTAAGAGATTTTTTTGCAGGCCAGATTAACTCATATTTTAGCGACAAAAAATAGCCTAATACGCGGTAAAAATGTGGATAAAAGCCCATCTTTGATCAAATAACGAAAGTCCACAGAGAAAACAGCCTGATTCCGGCTTTGATGACGTACATTTTTGGAGGACCGGACGGTAGCAAACTACCCGCGGGAATGGGAAAATCGGCGCTCTCAGAGGTTTTGAACGCGGGAAAGCACAGGGTTGGCGTACATGCGCAGAATAAACGGGCGGATATTGGCATCCACCGCCTGCAGACGGGCCTCGAAGGTATCGCGCGTGGTCAGCGGAATGTCCGCGAGCGCCGGCAATAGTGACATGGCGGCTTCCGGCACACTCTCGGGCTCGGTTTCCCGCAGCAGGTGCACCGCGAGGTAGTTGGTGTCCTGCAGCCGGTAGTTGTCCACCACCTGACGATCAACACGCGAGACAGCCTCGTCGGCGTCGTCGCTCTCCAGCACCAGTTGCTCGCCAAAGGCCACATGCACATGCCCCTTGAAGCCGACCATGCCGGTCACGATGCTGTGAATATCGCTGCGCTCGTCCTTCTGGTACCTGCCATGGGTCGCCTTCTGGTAAAGCTCGTCGGCCTTCAGCGCATCGCAGGGATCAAATTCATAGGACACCGACACCGGCACAATGTGCAGAGCATTCAGGGCGGCAGCGAAGCCGTCTCCCCGTCTAGCCATGGACAGCATCTTGAGAATCGCCGTCTCGGTGCAGTCCACGCCGTCCTTCGCCCGCCCTTCTCTCTGGGCGATCCATACGTTGTGATGATTTTCGACCAGATAGTGCATGTATTCCGACAGTTGCATGGAAGATTTCAGCAGATCACGCCCTTTCAGCGAACGCTTCACGATGAAGCTTTTGTTCAGACGCATCAGGTCGGTCACAAAGGGACGCTTGAGCAGATTATCGCCAATGGCGATGTAAACCGTGTCAAAGCCGGCGTGATACAGCATGTAATTCACAAAGGCCGGGTCCATGGCGATGTCGCGATGGTTGCACAGAAACAGATAGGCCTTCTCTTTGGACAGATGTTCAATCCCCGAGTGGGTCAGTTGCGAGGTGGTTTTTTCGATCATCTGGTCCATATACAGGGCGATGACGCTCTGCATGCGTTTGACGTCGTTGACACCTGCCAGTTGCGCGCCCAGCTTGCGGCGGGTCAGCCAGCGGGCAAGCCCCGGCAACCAGCGGCTCAGGCGCGGAGCACCGAAACCGGCGAGGCTGCTGATGAATTCGGGGTTCGCGAGGAGCCTGTCAATGACAGGGCGTACTTCCTCGTCGTGGTAGGGGCGAATGTCCTGAAACTGGTCCATAGATGACGTGTGATTCCTGCTCACGGGCGCAGGTTGCGCGGCTAATCTGAAAACGGTCACTGACTCGGGCCGCACAGGCCCGGACCGTTCGGGGCGCGATTCTACTCAGTTTGCCGTCTCGTCTGCAAATGCCCCACTTTCCGCTATCGGCTCGCTCGCCGAGAACTGTAGTGTCGCCAGATTCGCGTACAGGGGGCTCTCCTTCAGCAACTGTTGATGGCTGCCCTGTGCCACCACCTTGCCCGCCTCCATGACCACGATGGTGTCCACGTTTTTCACCGTGGCCAGGCGGTGGGCGATAATCAGCGTGGTGCGGTTCTGCATCAGGCTGTCCAGCGCCATCTGGACCTTGCGTTCACTCTCGGCATCCAGCGCACTGGTAGCCTCGTCCAGCAGCAGAATCGGCGCATCCTTGACAATGGCGCGGGCAATAGCGATGCGCTGTTTCTGCCCCCCGGAGAGGCGAATGCCGGATTCTCCGAGGTAGCTGTCATAGCCTTCCGGCAGCGCCTCGATGAAATCGCTGGCGTAGGCGGCGCGAGCAGCCGCGAGCACCTCCTCATCGCTGGCATCCGGGCGGCCATAGCGGATGTTGTCCCGGACATTGCCCGTAAACATCGCAGGCATTTGCGAGACGATGGCGATCTTGCTGCGAAAGTCCTGGAGATCCAGCTCCCGAATATCAATGCCATCGATCTTCACGCAGCCTTCCTGCGGATCATAGAAGCGCAGCAGCAACTCAAACAGGGTGGATTTGCCGGCACCGGAAGGGCCGACCAGGGCCACGCTGCTACCAGGCTGAATGTGCAGGTTCAAACCATCGATGGCGGGTGTATTCGGCCGTGAGGGGTAGTGGAAGCGCACGTCCGTCAGTGCTATCTCGCCATGGAAGGGTTCCGCCAGCGCCTGCGGCTGTGCGGGCGCCAGAATGCTGCTCTGCGCGTGCAGCAGTTCCATCAGGCGTTCAGTGGCCCCGGCGGCGCGTTGCAAGTCTCCGATCACCTGGCTGATGGCGCCCACGGCAGAGGCCACGATGACGGCGTAGACCACAAAGGCGGTCAGCTCCCCGGCAGACAGACGGCCGTTGATCACGTCCTGCCCGCCGAACCAGATCATGGCTGCCACGGCACCAAAGACCAGAGTAATCACCACGGTAATCAGAATGGAACGCGAACGGATGCGGGCAATTGCCACCCGGAATGCCTTCTCCACATGGGTGTCAAAAGCGTGTTCATTCGCCCCCTGCTGGTTATAGGCCTGCACGGTCTTGATGTGCTGAATGCTCTCCCCCACATAGGCGCCGACATTGGCGATCTCGTCCTGGGAGCTGCGCGAGAGGTGGCGCACGCGCCGTCCGAACACCAGAATGGGCCCCACCACCAGCGGAATGCAGAGCATGACGATGCTGGTGAGTTTGGGGTTGGTAATGAACAGGAATATCGTGCCCCCCACCATCATCAGCAGATTGCGCAACGCGATGGACACGGAAGAGCCGATCACCGTCTGCAACAGCGTGGTATCGGTGGTAATGCGGGACTGAATCTCCCCGCTGATATTTTCCTCGAAATACCCCGGGTGCAGGGTCATCAGATGGGAGAACACGGCCTTGCGAATATCGGCGGTCACCCGCTCCCCCAGCCAGGACACGGTAAAGAAGCGCGCAAAGGTACCCAGCGCCTGCAGAATCGCCACCACAAAGAAGCCCAGGATGGCCCAGCCCAGTGACTGGCTGGAGCCCGCCACGAAGCCCACGTCCACGATGACGCGCACAAACTGCACCAACGCCAGCGATATCGCGGCCGTGAACACCAGGGCAATGGTGGCCAGCACCATCTGCAGCTTATAGGGCCACAGAAAAACAAAGGATTTACGCAGACTGCTGAGTGCAGAGGTACTGGGCGGTGCAGAGGGGCGGGCGCGTTTGCTGCTATCTTCGGACATGGTGGTTTTCTCTCTTCCGGGTGACGGAAACCCTACAGATTGGGACGACGAAAAACAATCACAAGGCTCATGGCAATTTATTCTCCAAGGAGCTGATGACCATAGGATTCCAGTGAGTCGAGCAGTGCCTGATCCTGCGCCTGTGTATAGCTCAGACGCAGGCTGGCGATCTCGGCAAAGAAGGTCTCCCGTGCCGCTCCCGCCCCCCGCTGCGCCGCATCACGGTTGATACTGGTCTGGCAGAAATCCTGCCAGCGTTGTGTCTCCTCGGGACGCAGGCTCTGCGGGAAATTGCGCGCCCGGTAACGGAACAACATCTCGTCCAGACGGGTATCCACAAAGGGCTGGCGCCACACGCTGAGCTGCACCGCCGTGGCCTGACGGATCTGCGCCATCGACTGTTTGTCCTGGGCGCCGAAAAAACCGCCGCTGTAGAGCATGAAATCCGGGTTCTGCGGCATCTGGCCATCCCCCGGCGTTTCGTCGTAGACCGAGGCCAGGCGGCTAATTGCCTCCGGGTTGTCCATCAATTGCTGCCAGTGCCTGCGCGCCTGCCCCATGTCGATGCGGTATTGCTGTGCCAGCGTGTCCGTCAGCAGATTGCTGGAGGCCACCACCGGACAGCGATTGATGTGCAGCACCTTGACGGGAATGCGGCTCTCCCCTTCCTGCAGGTCTTCCGCCGCACTGAACAGCCGCCGCCGCATCTCCTCCACGGACAGCCCCAGCCAGGATGCCGGGTCCTCCCGCAGGTCATAGACCAGCACCCCGTTCTTGTCGCGCGGATGTCGGGTCAGCGGGGCAACCAAGGCGAGGCAGCCCAGGGAGGCCGGATACATGGAGGAGACATGCAGGACGGGCTTGCGTGCGACGATATCCAGTTGTGCCTGTACACGATTCTTGTCGCGCAGTTCATAAACATAGGAATACAGTTTGGGTTGATGCTGCTTGATCAGCTTCGCCATGGCGATCGTCGCCAGCACATCCGAGAGCGCATCGTGAGCATCCTCGTGCACAATGCCATTGGCCTTGGTCAGTTCTTCCAGGCGAAAAGACGGCGAACCGTCCTCACGCCTGGGCCAGACAATGCCGTCCGGACGCAGGGCATGGCACAGACGCACCATGTCGATGATGTCCCAGCGCGAATTGCCGTTCTTCCACTCACGCTCGTAGGGGTCGTAGAAATTGCGGTAGAGCAACTGGCGTGTCATCTCGTCGTCAAAACGCAGGCTGTTGTAACCACTGACGCAGGTTTGCGGCTGACTAAATTCGCGATGAATGCGGGCGATGAATTCGGCCTCCGTCACCCCCTTCTCCAGCGCCTGCTGCGGAGTGATGCCGGTGATCAGGCAGGCCATGGGATGGGGCAGCATGTCGGGTGCGGGCTGGCAGTACATACGCAGGGGCTCCCCGACGATATTGAGATCCTCGTCCGTGCGCACGCCCGCGAACTGGGAAGCCCTGTCCCGGCGGGGGTCTGCCCCGAATGTCTCGTAGTCGTGCCAGTAAATCGTGTTGGCCAAAATCTCTCCCTCTACTCGTTAAACCCGCCCAAACCCACATCGCCCTGCTGATGACTCGCCCCCCACTACCGTAGGAGCCAGCCCTGCTGGCGATCCAATCCCACATCACCCCTCTGTAGGAGCCAGCCCTGCTGGCGATGGAATCCGTCATCCGTATCTGCCCCCCATCGCCAGCAGGGCTGGCTCCTACAGAGGGGGGGGCGTTGGGCCCCATGGTACAGCAATTTGTCCGGGCACGATTCCTAAGCGCCCCCCAATTAGTTTAGTATTTGCCCCGGACTTCAACGCCACGGCCCTCCATGGCAGGGCTCACAGCGAATCACCCTATTCACAGCGATATACCCTATGCATTTCCCAGGCGCACATATTCTCAGTGTCAATCAGTTTGAACGGGGCGATGTCGAGCGCGTCTTCGATGTGGCCGACTCCATGCGACCCTATGCCCGCCGCGAGCGTATGACCAAGGTGCTCGACGGGGCCATCCTCGGCAATATGTTCTTTGAACCCAGCACCCGCACACGGCTCAGCTTCGGCTGCGCCTTCAACCTGCTGGGCGGCGAGGTCCGCGAGACCACGGACGTGAAGACCTCCTCCATCTCCAAGGGCGAGTCCCTGTACGACACCGCACGGGTCATCAGTGGCTATAACGACATCATCGTCATGCGCCACCCGCAGTCCGGCTCCGTGGCCGAGTTCGCCAAGGCCAGCCGGGTGCCCGTTATCAACGGCGGCGACGGCCCCAACGAACACCCCAGCCAGGCGCTGCTCGACCTGTACACCATCCGCAAGGAACTGGGCAGCAACGGCAAGGAAATTTCCGGCATGCATATCGCCATGGTGGGCGACCTCAAGCATGGCCGCACCGTGCACTCCCTGTCACAGCTGATTCAACTGTACGAGAACATCACCTTCACCCTGATCTCCCCGAAGGAGCTGTCCATGCCGCAGGAGATTGTGGAGGAGTTGCGCCGCAACGGACATACCGTGATGGAAACCGAAGATATGGAGCAGGGCCTGGTGGACAACGATACTGTCTACCTGACCCGTATTCAGGAAGAACGCTTCAACAGCAAGATGGAAGCCGACATCTACCGCGGCCGTTTCCGTCTTAACGAAGCCATCTATACCCGCTATTGCCAGCCCAGAACGGTCATCATGCATCCACTGCCGCGCGATTCGCGTGAAGATGCCAATGAGCTGGACAATGATCTGAACCAGCACCCGAATCTTGCTATCTTTCGGCAGACAGACAATGGTGTGCTCGTGCGCATGGCCCTGTTCGCGCTGACCCTGGATGTGTGCGAACAGATTCACCACAGTGCACGCGAGGTAAACTGGTACACCGAGCGCCGTTTCTAACTAACAGAAAAGACTCAACAAAGGCCAAAGACTATGGGATTCAAAGACCTGCTTCGCATCATGATCCAGAAAGAAGGCTCGGATCTGTTTCTGACCACCGGCGCGCCGCCCAGCATGAAGGCTTTCGGCAAATTGACTCCCATGTCGAACCAAAGCCTGCCGCCCGGCGCCGTGAAACAGATTGCCTACCAGATCATGAACCCGGAGCAGATCCAGGAGTTCGAGAAAAACCTGGAAATGAACCTGGCCATCGCCGACCCGGAGATTGGCCGTTTCCGCGTCAATATCTTCAAACAGCGCGGGCAGATCGCCCTGGTGGCGCGAAATATCAAGACCGAAATCCCCAGCTGGCAAAGCCTGGGCCTGCCCGAAATCCTCACCAAACTGATCATGCAGAAACGCGGCCTGATTCTGTTCGTGGGCGGTACCGGCTCCGGCAAATCCACCTCGCTGGCCGCCCTGATCGACTACCGCAACAGCAATAGCGATGGCCATATCATCACCATCGAAGACCCGGTGGAATTTGTACACCAGCACAAAAAGTCGATCATCAACCAGCGCGAGGTGGGTGTGGACACCAACAGCTATGAGGACGCGCTGAAAAACACCCTGCGTCAGGCCCCGGACGTCATCCTGATCGGCGAGATCCGCAGCCAGGAGACCATGGAGCACGCATTGGCGTTCGCGGAGACCGGCCACCTGTGCCTGTCCACCCTGCACGCCAACAATGCCAACCAGGCGCTGGATCGCATCATCAACTTCTTCCCCGAAGAGCGCCACAAGCAACTCTTCATGGATCTGTCGCTCAACCTGCAGGGCTTCGTCTCCCAGCGCCTGATTCCGACCGTGGACGGCAAGCGCGCCGCCGCCATCGAAATTCTGCTCGGCACGCCGCGGGTGTGTGATCTGATCAAGCAGGGCAAGGTGGACGAGATCAAGGAAGTGATGGAGAAATCCGAGAACCAGGGCATGAAGACTTTCGACTCCGCCCTCTTCGATCTGTACAAGGCAGGCAAGATCACCCTGGAAGAGGCGCTGAAGAACGCCGACTCCAAGAACAACCTGCGCCTGCGCATCCAGCTCTCCGAAGGCGGCAAGGGCGACGACGACGGCGGCCTCGGCGGCCTGTCCCTGCAACCGAAAGACGACTCCGGCCGGGGCCACTGACACCAGGCACAATGGATCTCAAAAGCATTCTGAGCTTGATCGTTCTGTGGGGCTTCGGCATCGTCGTTGCGTTGATGCTTTTCGTCTACCCGCGCTACCGGCGCAAGAAGGTAGACGCGTCCCCTTTTCCTGCTCCCTGGTTGCAGATACTGCGCGACAGCCTGCCCGTCTATAAACGCATGTGGCCGGACCAGCAGCGGGAACTGCGTCAGCTCATCAAACGTTTCCTCAACAGCAAGGAGTTTGTCGGCTGCGCAGGCCAGACCATCAACGACGAGATCCGGGTCACCATTGCCGCCCACGCCTGTCTTCTGCTGGTCGGACGACCTTCCCATGAATACCAGGATCTGCACACCATTCTGGTCTACCCGACCGGTTTTGTCGTCAACCACGAAAAGCACGACGAGTTCGGCCTGGTCACCGAGGGAGAGCATTTCCTGATCGGCGAGTCCTGGGGCAATGGCAAGGTGATTCTGGCCTGGGACAGCGTACAGCAGAGTGTGCGCAATTTCGCCGACGGGCAGAACGTGGTGCTGCACGAGTTCGCCCACCAGCTCGACCACGAATCCGGTGTCACCAACGGCGCGCCCCTGCTCTACAGCAAGGGCGCCTATGCCGACTGGTCGCGCGTGTTCTCGGAAGAATTCCTGCGTCTGCAGCACGACAGCGCCCACCATCATCACACGCTGATCGACGAGTACGGCGCCACCAACCCGGCCGAGTTCTTTGCAGTGGTCACCGAGACTTTCTACGAACGGCCCTACGAACTGGCCAGCCGCCACCCTTCCCTGTTTGAGGAATTAATGTCCTACTACCGTGTCGATCCACGCGAGTGGCAACGGGTACCCGGAGCATGAGCATGCGTCTGGACAAATTCATCAGCCACGCCACTGGCCTGCCCCGCGACCACAGCAAGCGAGCCGTGCGTCATCAGCGTGTCAGCGTCAATGGCGAAGTCGTGCGCAATGCGGCACTGCACGTCGGTGATAACGATGTAATCCGACTCGACGATGAAACACTGGCCCTGCCGCAGCCACGCTATCTGATGCTGCACAAGCCGGCAGGCTATATCTGCGCCACCGAAGATGGCGATCACCCCATCGTGCTTGACCTGCTTACCGACATGGACACGGAAGGGCTCGCCATCGCCGGACGCCTGGACATGGACACCACCGGCCTGCTGCTGCTCAGCGACGACGGCCAGTGGCTGCATCGCGTCAGCTCCCCGCGCCACCAGCATCACAAAGTCTATTTCGCCACGCTTCACGAAGCGGCAGACCATAACACCGTTACGCGCTTCGCCGACGGCCTGATGTTGCGCGGCGAAGACAAGCCCACCCTGCCCGCACGCTGCACACCGCTGCCCGGCAATCAGGCGGAGGTCATTCTGCAGGAAGGGCGCTATCATCAGGTCAAGCGCATGTTTGCCGCCTGCGGCAATCAGGTGCTGGCCCTGCACAGACAACAGGTCGGCGACGTGGTGCTGGATGCAAGTCTTGCCCCCGGCGCCTACCGACCATTGACCCAAGAGGAGATCGCGAGTTTTCAACCATGAGTATTCATATCGAACATCTGCTTGTGGAACTGCTCAACCATACCCCGGCCCCAGACGGCCCTACGCTCTGGATTGCCGATGAGGCGCTGACCCACGCCGAGCTGCAGGCCGCACGTCCCCGAAAGGGCCTGGACGTACTCAGCAACCGCTACGACCTGGCCACTGCCCTGCGCCAGGCAGGCCACCAGGTAAGCGTCAGCGACTTCGATTTCTCCTCCCTGCCCTGCCAGGAATACAGCAATATCGTGTACCGCGTCTCCAAGGAACGCCCTCTAGTGCATCACTGCATCAACCAGGCCGTTCGGCATCTGTGCGATGGCGGCAATCTGCACCTGATCGGCAGCAAGGACGAAGGCATCCGCACCCACGGTCGCAATGCCGAGCAGGCCTTTGCTACCCCGGAGCACGCCAAGAAGCACGGCGATGCCTACCACGTTCGCCTGACACGGGAGGCAGGTGCCGACACCCGCCTACTCGACAGCAAACACTACGACGAACTGCGCACCTGCACCGTGGGTGACTTTCACTTCCTCAGCAAGCCCGGCGTGTTTGGCTGGAACAAGGTCGATACCGGCAGCGCCATGCTGGCCGAACAGGCCTTGCGACTTCTGGAGCGCCGCAAGGCCGCCGGCAGTGTGCTCGACCTGGGTTGCGGCTACGGCTATCTGCTGCTCGCCACGTCCACCGTTCACTTTGGCAAACGGGTGGCCACTGACAACAACGCTGCCGCCGTGGACGCCGCCCGCGCCGGCTTTGCACGTGCGCACCTGGAGGTAGAGGTCACGCTGGACGACTGCGGCGAACAATTGCAGGGTCCGTTTGACTGGATTCTTTGCAATCCGCCCTTCCACCAGGGGTTCGATACCAGCAGCGGCCTGACCGAGAAATTCCTGCAACAGATCCGACGACTGCTGGCGCCCCAGGGGCATGCCCTGGTGGTGGTCAACCAGTTTATCCCCATAGAACGGATGGCAGGAGAGCTGTTCGCCCGTGTTGATGTGCTTTGCCATGAACATGGCTTCAAGGTCGTCCAGTTGAGCTGACACTGGACTTGAAGGGGGCCGGGGACTATGCTGGCCCTTCTTTTGCGCCCGGGCGTTTCCCTGCCTGGGCCAGGGACAACGCTGATATAACAATAACGACATTCCCCGGCCCCTCGGGGATGAAGGAGAACACCATGCGCCACCTCATCATGAAGGGTCTGTTCCTGAGCCTTCTGTCCTGCCTGAGCGCATTCGCCCAGGCTGAGAGCAAAACCTATCTGTATGACCACGTTCACATGGCCGTGCCCGACCCCGAGGCCGCTGCCCAGTGGTACAAGGACAATCTTGGCGGTGAGTTCGTCGATGGACGCACCGACCGGCTGCTGTTCGGCACCACCCGCATCATGTTCCTGCGTGGCAACGAGAGCACCCGCCACAGTGAAGGCGGCGTAATCGACCACCTCGGCTTCTCCTTCACCGACCTGGCAGCCACCGTGGAAAAAGCCCGCGCCGCCGGTGCCACCGTGCAGGGCGATATCCGTGACGTGCCCGGCCTGTTCAAACTGGCCTTCATCGTGGACCCCTTCGGTTCACGCCTGGAGCTGATCGAAGACCCGCAGCACCTCGGCTTCCACCACGTACATCTGCGCTCTCCGGACCCGGAGGCCATGTTCAAGTGGTACGAAGAGACTTTCGGCGGCATTCGCATGAATATGCGCGGTCGTCTGGACGGCATTCTGTACCCCGGCAATGTCTGGGTTCTGATCTCCCGTGGCGAGAACTTCCCCAGCCAGGGCGCTACCATCGACCACATCGGCTGGCGCGCACTGGACTCTGCCGAAACCCAGGAAGACCTGCACGACAAGCACGTGGAGTTCACTTCCGAGCCGCGTGACATGACGCTGCCCAACGGCATCATCAACTTCTTCTACGTTCAGGGTCCGGAAGGCGCCCGCGTGGAACTGGTACACCGTCAGCCCGACATGCGCTAAGACGCGGAATACGCGCTTTGCAAGAGCCGGAACCTGCCCTGCAGGCTCCGGCTTTTTCATGTCTGCCCCCAAGAGAAATCAGTCACGCCTATCTTTTGCACAATCTGCGACAGCATCTTGTCACAAATGCTTTGCGGCCCGTGCGTTTTCCGATGGCCCTGCTATAATGCGCGCCTTTCATCAACCCCGGCCACACAATAACAATCACTGGGTCACGACTTAACACAGGTACCCGAATGAAGAAGTTTCCTCCACCCTTTTACCGTTGGCGCCCGCACCCCTGGCACGGCCTTGAAGTTGGCCCAGAGGCCCCGAAACTGGTGCACGCGTTTATCGAGATCTGCCCGTTTGATCTCGTGAAGTATGAAGTGGACAAGGCAACCGGATATTTGCGTGTCGATCGTCCCCAGCGATCCTCCTCCCAGCACCCGACGCTGTACGGTTTCATTCCCCGTACCTATTGCGGTGCGCGTGTGCGCGACCTGATGGAAGGTGCGGCCCGCGGCGACGGCGACCCGCTGGATATCTGCGTGATCACAGAGCGTCCGATCTCCAAGACCGAGATCATTCTGAACGCGAAGGTCATCGGCGGCCTGCCGATGCTGGATGGCGGTGAGGCGGACGACAAGATCATTGCGGTACTGCAGAACGACCCGCTGTTCGGCGATGTGGAAGACATCAGCGAGCTGCCGGATGCGCTGATCGAGCGTATGCGCCACTACTTCCTGACCTACAAGCTGATTCCGGGCCAGGAGAACAAGGTGTCCATCGGCGCAGCCTACGGCTACGAACACGCCAAGGTGGTCATTCAGGCGGCCATGGACGACTACGAAACCGAATACGGCGCCTCGGGCTGAGTTCCCAGCCATCTCATAAAAAAGGGCGGCAACCGCACGGTTGACCGCCCTTTTTTATAGTCGTTCAGCGCTCAGCCCCCTGCCGATGGCGGCGTCGCTGACACGCCGTAAACCCGTCCCTGGGGGCTCGGACGCAGCGTCCCTGCTGCTTACGGTCATCGCCACCGCCATCGACAGGGGGCTCTGAAATCCAGTGCCACCTCAAAGCAGAAAAAATTCAAAACCAAAGAACGTCCTGCCAGCACAGAACCAGAGTCCTGGAGCGAATCTTGTCGTCGGGAACCCTAAGCAGCAGGGATGCTGCGACGGAGCCTACACGGATGTATTCACGGCGTGTTCCAGACGGCAAGATTCGCTCCGGGGCTCGGCACTACGAAAGAGCAAAGAGAAGCAAAGGTCGTTTCACGAGAAATTCAGACTTAACGACAGACCGGCGCTTCGAGCGCGCTGGCACACTGACCGCCGAGGACGCGCGCATCGCGTGCATGGCGCACCTGCGTGACCTGCGCCATCACCGAGATGGCAATTTCTGCAGGTGTCTTGCTGCCGATGGGAAGGCCGATGGGAGCGTAGAGGCGATCGATCTCCTCCGGGGTCAGCCCCAGTTCCGGCAGGCGCAGACGACGGTTGGCAGACGTGCGGTCCGAGCCCATGGCGCCCACATAAAAGGCATCTGTCTTCAGCGCCTCCATCAAGGCCATATCATCCACCCGCGGATCGTGCGCCAGGGCAATTACCCCACTGTAGGGGTCGCTGAAACCGTCCCGCACCACATCGTCCGGCAGTTCTGACGTGACGTGCACGCCGTCCACATGCCAGTTGCCAAGATAATCGGGCCGCGGATCGCACAGCGTCACTTCGTACTCCAGCGCCAGCGCCATCTCTGCCACATAGCGCGCCACATCGCCCGCTCCCAGCAGCAGCAGTTTGTACTTCGGGCTGAGGCTGTGCAGCATGGTCTCGTCATTCAAGACTACCGCCTCATCCGCGCTGCCCCGGTGCACCCGGATACTGCCGGTATTCAGATTCACCTCACGGCTGATGGGGTGGTGATTGTCCAGGGCGTTGGCCAGCTCGCCAAAAATCTGCTTGTTGTCATCACTGGGCGCAATGTACTCCAGCAGCACATGCAACTGCCCACCACAGGGCAGACGCAGGCGGGCCGCCTGCTCGGCAGTGATGCCGTATTTGACGATGAAGGGCTTGCGTTCCTGCTCGTACTGGGTCTTGAGCGTGCCGTCGCGCAACTGGCCGAGGAAGTCTTCTTCAATGCAGCCGCCGGAAATGGACCCGGCAAGCTCGCCGTCAGGGGTGCAGGCCATCATGGAACCAATGGGGCGCGGCGAGGAACCCCAGGTCTGCAGAATCGTGCACAGCCACACAGGCTGCCCCCGACTCAACCAGTCGAAAACCCGAACAATGATGTGCTGCTGACCGCTTTGCATGATGTGCCTCTGAACTGCTGCTACGGGCGAACCGAAGACCGGCAAGCTTACCGCATCCGCGACTTCCAGCACAGTGTTGGTGCAGACACCGATGCACCCATCATCGCCACCGGAACCGGCAGCGCACTCTGACATCCGGTGCCATACTCAAGTCAGAAAGGAGCAAGACCGCCGAGTCTCGCCCTCTTCATGGCCATGACCGTTGGAGGGCCAGCATTCAAGTTCCTTGTGTTGATCCCTACACATATCGTACATACAATAAAGCCCTTGAAATACGAATACGACACCAAGAAAGCCGAATTGAACCTGTCCAACCATGGGCTTCATTTCGACCTCCTGAGCGGCTTTGACTGGAGCACCGCGTTGGTTGCTGAGGATACCCGCAGGAATTACGGGGAAAGCAGATTCATTGCCATTGGTCGTCTCGCAGGTCGTGTGGTCGTGCTGGTATTCGCCCTGCGAGATGAAAATGTTCGCGCAATCTCCCTGCGGAAGGCGAACAGAAGAGAGGTAAGAAGGTATGAAGAAAACATTGAAACGCATTGACGCAATCACGGACAAAGATATCGCGGCGGGGATCGCTAAAGATTCCGACGCGGCGCCTGTCCTCAATGACTTGAGCGATTTCAAGCCAGCCATTCAGTTTCTTAAGGAGCGCGCAGGACGCGGGCCGCAGATCTCCCCTACGAAGGAAAGGATCACTATTCGACTATCTCCCGAAGTCCTTGAATACTACAGGGCGACCGGCAAAGGCTGGCAATCCCGGATTGATCAGGCGCTTAAGGAGACCATTTCAGGCGTCGACCAGTAATGCGCTCGTCTGGACAACGCATGGAATCCTGCCGACAGCGGCTTCGCTGATACGCTGCGAACACGCCCGTAGAGGCTCGGAAGCACAGAAGCCGATCTCCGGATTTCGACCCTAGACCTTCTGGTGCTTCCAGCGCCCCTGCATGAAGCAGAGCACCCCGACAATGCCCATCAGAATCTCCGCCAGGAAAACGGACCAGAACACCCCGTACGGCCCCATAGTCAACTTCGTCGCCATCCAGTAGGCCACCGGAATCTGCACCATCCAGTAGCAGAACACATTGATCCACATCGGTGTCATCGTGTCCCCGGCACCATTGAAAGCCTGGACTGCCACCATCCCAAGCGCCATGAAGCCAAAGCTGTAGCTCATGATGCGCAGCGCGTCGATGCCGAAGCCCAGCGCCTGTGGCTCGGTGGTGAAGACTTCCATGATCGCGCGCGGCACCACAATGATCACCAGGGCCACCGCCATCATGTACACCACGTTGTACTTCGCCACCTGCCACACCGTGCTGACCGCGCGGTCGATCTTGCCCGCGCCCAGGTTCTGCCCCACCAGGGTTGCCACCGCATTGCTCAGGCCCCAGGCAGGCAGGATCACGAACATCATGATGCGGATTGCGATGGTATAGCCCGCCACCGCATCGCTGCCGTAGATTGACACCAGGCGCATCAGGAACACCCAGCTCGCGGTCGCAATCAGGAACTGCAGGATGCCCCCCACCGAGATGCGCACCAGTGTCAGAATCACCGACAGCTTCACAACGAAGTCCTGCCACACCAGGCGAATGCGGCGATCCCGAGCGCACAGATAGTAGAACTGGTAGAGCACCCCGATGCCGCGGCCGATGTTGGTTGCCACCGCAGCGCCCGTGACCCCCATCTCCGGAAACGGCCCCCAGCCAAAGATCAGACAGGGGTCCAGCACGATATTGATGCCATTGGCGAGCACCAGTGCCCGCATCGCGATCGAGGCATCCCCCGCGCCACGGAAGATCGCGTTGTTGAGGAACAGGAACACAATCGTGAAGCACCCGCCCAGCATGATCTGGGTGTAGAGCGACCCCGTTTCCACCACCGCGTCCTCCGCGCCCATCAGACGCAGAATATCTTCGGCAAAGAAGATGCCTCCCAGCCCCACGCAGAGTGAGACAGCCACGCCGATCCACAGGGCCTGACCGGCCGCAAAGGCCGCCGCCTCGGGTGAATTCTCGCCAATGCGGCGCGACACCATAGCCGTGGTGCCCATGGACAGGCCGATGGCCAGCGCGTAGAGCAGCGAAATCACCGATTCGGTCAGGCCGACCGTTGCCACGGCTTCCGCGCCCAGGCTGGCGACGAAGAAGATGTCCACGATGGCGAACACCGATTCCATCGACATCTCCAGAATCATGGGCACTGCCAGCAGAAAGGTGGCGCGCGCAATGGAGCCTTCGGTGTAATTGATGGTTGAACTGCCCAAAAGGGCCTGACGGAACAGGCTCAGGCCTGAACGTAGTTTGCTTCGAGTCATGATGGTTCCAGAAAGAAATGATTAAACGTCATGCCACGCGTGCGTTCTGCGCACGGGGCGGGCTTGGAGGACTTCTGGATCCAGTGATCCTGCTGCATGAAAAGTCTGCGGCAGGGAAAGATGGGTCGGCTGATCGTTCAGCGTGTGCGAGGGTCCAGAGTCCTTACTGGCGTGCTATATCCATCGGGCGTATCTCCTGACTGGGAATCAGTCACATGAAAGTGGGCGGATTATAGGGCAAGCTTTCTGCCATGTCTTGAAAAAGACCGCCCCTGCCGACCGGTCTTACATTGTGTGTGACGCCAGTCACTTCTGGCGCCAACAGGAGTACAATGCTGCGAAACAAGCGGAGGAAGCATGAGTCTGTTGTGGTTTGTCGTAGGCCTGATACTGCTGATTGTCGGGGCGGAGCTGCTGGTGATGGGCGCCTCGCGGGTGGCATCCCTCTTTCGCATCCCCCCGCTGATCATCGGTCTGACCGTCGTCGCGTTCGGCACCAGCTCTCCCGAATTCGCCGTCAGCATCGAGGCCGCGCTGAACGACCAGGCCAGCATTTCCGTGGGCAATGTCATCGGCAGCAATATTTTCAACGTGCTCTTCATCCTGGGCATCTCCGCGCTGATCGTCCCCCTGCTGGTGTCAAAGCAACTCATCCGCTTTGATATTCCCCTGATGATTCTGCTGTCCGCCCTGGTGTTGTTCATGGCGCAGGATCGCGTCCTCGGCTTCACAGACGGGGTCATTCTGCTGCTGGGCCTGTTCGCCTATCTGTTCTATCTGTTCCGGCAGAGCCGTAATGAGGCCCTGCAGGAGGATGAACCCGCCGGAACCGAGAGGCCCCATTTGCTGCGCGATGCCGGCCTGATTGTGGTCGGGCTGGTGTGTCTCGTGATCGGTTCCGATCAGTTGATTGATGGCGCCATCAAAATTGCTGCCTATTTCGGGGTAAGCGAGCTGATCATCGGCCTGACCATTGTGGCGGCAGGAACCTCGCTGCCGGAACTGGTGACATCCGTAGTGGCCGCCATTCACGGCAAACGGGACATTGCTGTAGGCAATGTGGTGGGCAGCAATCTCTTCAACATCATGGGGGTGCTCGGCGTAGCCAGCATCATCTCCCCCGGGGGCATCGATGTGCCGGAGTCCCTGCTGCACTTCGACCTGCTGGTCATGCTGGGGGTCGCTGTTGTGTGCCTGCCGGTGTTCTTTACCGGCGGTGTCATCAGTCGCAGTGAGGGGGCGGCCTTCCTGATTTACTACATCGCCTACAGCAGCTATCTGGTCTTCGACGCCATGGAACATGTATTGCTCAACCCCTTCAGCAACACCATGCTGTATTTCTTCATGCCGCTTACCCTGCTCGCGATCGGTTTCAGCGTGGTGCAGGACTCCCGGTTCAAGGCCCGGCACAAACGATGAATATGGATTCCTCCTATCTGCTGTGGACCGTGCTGTTCAGCTCCGTGGGCATGGGCTACTTCGTGTACGGCAAGAAGCAGCAGCACAAGAGCGCTCTGCTCGCCGGCATTGGCCTCATGATCTATCCCTATTTTGTGAGCAGTGTATTGCCGCTGGTACTGATCGGCCTGGTGCTCATGATTGCCCCCCGCTATCTGCAACTTTAGGGCTGCAGGGCAAACGGCGCGAAACGCTGCTCCAACTCCAGCAGAATCTCCTTTGCCGCCAGGCCCCCACCAAAGCCGGTGAGCTTGCCGGTGCTGCCGATCACCCGATGGCAGGGAATGATGATGGGAATGGGGTTTTGTCCATTGGCCGCGCCAACGGCCCGCGAGGCTTTGGGCTTGCCGATCTGCCGGGCAATCTCCCCGTAACTGCAGGTGGCCCCGTAGGGAATGGTGGTCAGCGCCTGCCAGACTGCCTGCTGAAAATCCGTGCCATCCGGAGCCAGGGCAAGGTCGAAACGCTGTAACTCTCCCGCAAAATACGCCTCCAGTTGCTGCCTCACCTCCTTGAAAGCGTTGTCGTCCCGCTGCCACTCCGGCTGGTGGCGCGTGCGCCCCTTGCCCTCGGGAAACCCGATCAGGTGCAGGCGTTCGCCATCTCCCGCCAGCAGCAGTGCGCCAACGGGAGAGTCGCAGTAGGTGTACAGTCGCGTCATGATGCTGTCCTCATCTCTCTTCAGGTGTCTGTGTCGAAGCCTTGCGCCAGGCATAGTCCTGCCACAGCAGCATGACCACATAGGCCCGCCAGGGCCGCCAGGCCTGCGAACGCTGCTGCAATTGTTTCGGAGTCAATGCATCGCCATCCTTCGCCGCCGCACGTAGCAGAATCAGATCGGCATCGGGAAATGCATCCGGGTCGCCCAGGGCACGCATGGCGATGTACTGTGCCGTCCACGGCCCAATGCCGGGTATCTGCACGATACGGGCACAGAACTCCGCCGAATCCATGCTGCCATCGAAACGCAGTTCCCCATCTCGTACCGCGACCGCCAGCGCCTGGATGGCCACAATCCGACGCGTGGTGATGCCCAAACCATCCAGCGATGCCTGCGCCAGCACCGCCGGAGAGGGAAACACCCGGTTCAGGGAATCGTCCGTGGCAGAGCCGTACGGAGTTCCAGTGGTCAGGGCCAGCCTGGACACCAGCGTCGTGGCACCTTTCACGGAGACCTGCTGCCCGATGATGGCCCGCACGGCCACCTCGAAGCCGTCCCAGGCCACGGGCACCCGAATGCCGGGATGACGCGCAACCGCATCGGCCAGAGACGCATCCTGTGCAAAGAAACTGTCAATATCTGCAGATACCGCCTTGAGATCGAACATGATGCGCACACGCTCGACAACCTGCTGCAGATAGCGGGTATTTTCCAGTATCACCGTCAGCAGGACAGCATGAGCGTCAGAAAGAAAACGCAGATGAATCTCACCGGCCTCACCATTGCAGACAATCGTTCTGGAATAGGAATCTTCGGTGACATGCTCGACACCGGGAATCGCGCGGGTCGAAAGATACACCAGCATGATGCGCCAGTCGAAAGGCGGACGGTAATGCAGTCGAATCCGAATGCCATCCGGCACCTCTTCGCCCGCAATCTTTCCCTGCTTGCGCAGAGACAGCGGAGATCGCCCGTATACCTGCTGAAACACGGCGTTGAAGCGGCGCACACTGCTGAAGCCCGCGGCATAGCATATCTGCGCCATCGACAGGCGGGTTTCGTCGATGAGATTCTTGGCAAAATGCAGACGCTGGGTATTGGCTACCGTCAGCGGCGACACGCCAAGATGCTGTTGAAACAGGCGCGTGAGATGACGCGGACCAATGCCGAGCTGCTGCGCCAGCTCGCCAACGCGTCCGTCCGCCAGCGCGCCCTGCGCGATCAGTTGCAGGGCACGGGAGACGGTATGCGAGGTGCCGAGCCAGGCGGGGGTACCGGGGGAAGACTCAGGGCGGCAACGCAGGCAGGGGCGAAACCCGGCCTCGGCGGCAGCGGCAGCCGTGGCATACAGGCGAATGTTCTCCTTGCGGGGGATGCGCACGGGGCAGACGGGGCGACAGTAGATGCCGGTGGTGAGCACGCCGATGAAGAGGCGGCCGTCGTAACGGGGGTCGCGCGCCTGGCGTGCCTGCTCGAAATCATCGGGGTCTAGTTGCACTGGGTGTGGCCTTCGTCTGTGTCCTCACTGATGCGCACAGTAGCACAGCCAACGAGCCAATTCTGGTCGTTTTCGGACATCATCAAAAAATGCGTTTAACTGCAAAGGGTCTCACGCTGCCAGCCGAGCCGCGCAGACAGTCCGGCCGCGACGGAGACGCCAAAAAGCGCACCTCCCTGTGCAGGCTCGGCGTGCGCCATCCGTGGCGCCCGACGCTCCGCTGCGTCCGGACTGTCTGCGCGGCTCTCAATGCAGTGCCAACAAAACGCACCATTGACTTCGATATCGAGTGAAATTGCCAATTCGATGGCGAAGATCCAGCCCGGAGAGGGAGTCACTGCCAGGCAGGACCGTAAAGCGCCAGGATGGCGCGCCCCCCGAGCCTGCACAGGGATGTGCGCATTTTGGCGTGTCCTGACTGGCAGTGACTCCCTCTTCGGGCGACCTGCGAAGCTCCCAAATCTGGAACCAGTAAATGACAAAGGGCAGCTCTCTTGCGAAAGCTACCCTCTTGGGTCATGCGAAGCGTTCGCTCTTACTGGAGCGGGGCCGTCTGTTGAGCGCCGCCCGCTTCCTTGTCCGCGTTGGCGCGGGAGATGATGTAGTGACGGATTGCGTCCGGATCGCTCGGCTGCAACGTGCCTTCGAAAGACACCATGCCGCCGGATTCCAGTTCGCCACCCAACACAACGGAATCAAACATCTCCTGGCTGTACAGACGCTGGCTGTAGCGCAGGTCCGGGAAGGTTTCGCGGCTCGCGCTCACCGCCGCCGGGCCATGGCAGACACTGCAGAAGCGACCGTAGATCTGTTCGCCCTGGGCGACCGTCTCGAAGTCTGCCGTCAGCGGTGGCGGATTCAGTTCGTCCGCTTCCGTGACTTCCTGGCTGATTTCCGTCGGCAGGCGGGCCGTGCCGCCGCGCTTGAAGACCAGCATGCGGGAGTTGTTGGTGGAGGCACGAGTGGTGGAGCCGATGGCGCCTGCGCCCTCGGTCGGCAGCGCCCGCCCGCCCACCAGCACGGCCACGTACTGCTCGCCGTCCACGGTGTAGGTCATCGGAGCCGCCACGGTCATGGCCTGGGTCGGCGCTGTCCACAGCAGTTCGCCCGTGGTGTCACGGTAGGCATTGAATTCCCCAGAGGCATTGCCCTGGAACACCAGGCCGCCTGCGGTACTCAGCACCCCGGCTGCATCGGTGGTGACCACCTTGGGCACACGCCACACTTCACGCTGCGCCACCGGATCCCAGGCCAGCAGATAGGCGGAACGCTTGGGCGCGTTTTCGCCTGCTGCCATCACCAGGGCGCCACCGGCCGCGAAATCCGTCCCCGTGTTCCAGCCACGCTGGGAAGTGACGAATTCGGTCTCGGCCACGTAGCCCATGAACTGCTCGGTAGCAGGCATGTAGACCAGTTGCGTGTTGTGACTAAAGGACATCGGGTGCCAGTTGTGGCCTCCCTGCGGCCCGGGAGACACAATCATGGGAATGCTGGTCTCGTTGTAGCGGGCCTCGGGAATCTCCACAGGACGGTCTGTCTCCAGATCGATGTGCGAAGCCCAGGTGGCCGGTACAAATTTCTCTGCGGTGATGAGCTGCCCGGTTGCGGCATCCATCACGTAGAAGAAACCGTTTTTCGGCGCCTGCATCACCACCCGGCGGGGCTGACCGTCGATCTCCAGTGTCGCCACCATGATGTGGGCGGTCGCCGTGTAGTCCCAGGTCTCGCCCGGGGTGGTCTGATAGTGCCAGCGGTAGGTGCCATCATCCGGGTTCAGCGCCACGATGGACGACAGGAACAGGTTATCGCCGCCGCCCGGGCTGCGCAGGCTCTGGTTCCACGGAGACCCGTTGCCCACGCCGATATAGAGCAGGTTCAGATCGGGATCATAGGCCATGCCATCCCATACGGTGCCGCCACCACCCAGACGCCACCACTCCCCGTTCCAGGTTTCGGCAGCCATTTCCAGTTCCGGTTGCTCGAAGCCATCCGCCGGGTTGCCGGGCACGGTGTAATAGCGCCACAGTTGCTCGCCGGTATGCGCGTCATAGGCGGTGATGTAACCGCGCACGCCGTATTCAGCGCCACCGTTGCCGATGATGACCTGCCCCTTCACGATGCGCGGTGCGCCGGTGATGGTGTAAGGCAGCGATTCGTCCACGGTCATCTGGCTCCACACTTCCTCACCGGTCTTGGAGTCAATTGCGATCAGGCGACCGTCAATGGTGCCGACAAAGACCTTGCCCTCCCACACGGCCACACCACGGTTCACCACGTCACAGCAGGCATCCACGCCCTTGGCCGGGTCCACACCGGGATCGTAGGCCCACAGGGGACGGCCAGTGCGCACATCAAAGGCCTTCACATGGCTCCACGCGGTGCTGACATACATGGCACCATCCACCACCACAGGGGTGGCTTCCTGCATACGGCTGGTGTCGATGTCGGCATACCAGGCCAGACTGAGCTCGCCGACATTCTCGGTATTGATCTGGGTCAGCGGGCTGAAACGCTGTTCGCCATAGTCACGCCCCACGGTCATCCAGGCCCCGGGTTCCTGATCCGTGTCGATGATGCGCTGGGCATTCACGGCGGCGCTGTAGGGCACCACGACGGGGGGCAATGCACTTGTGTCGGGGGTGGAATTCGCAGGGGGGTTATCGCTGGCGGGGCTGCACGCCACCAGCAATGCGGCAGCAGCCAGGGTCGTCATCTGCGGAACAATGAATCTCATCATCCTCTCCTTTTATAATTTCCTTGTGAATGGTCCATTGCCTGTCTGGCGACAACCGCCCGGCATGTCCTGCCGGGTGGCCATCCCCCCTCCGAAGACGGGCAGAAAACCTGTGCGCCGACACCCCAGGTGCCGGTCGCGAATCGAATGTAGCACAAGCCTTCGGCGCAAGCATGCAAACTCGCTCGTCGCCGAGGCCATCATCTTCGGGCCTGATGCAGCCCGCAAAATGAGCCGACGATCTTACCCGAAACCTGCTGACCAGGAGTACCGCAGCTCACGTCAAATACGGCGAATGCTGCCTTTTTTATAGCTCAGTGGAGCACCGGTAGTGTATAGTTCACGCCCGGTTTCCCGTCGAAATTCAAGCGCCTGCGATTGCACCCGGTTGTCCCGGGAATGAACGCCCCGGACTTCGGTATGACGCAAAATGGCGACAGGATCACCGTCGACGCATGGCGTCCCGAATTACAATAGCAGCCTCATGACCGGGCAACGCCCACTCGCACCCCGGTCTTTCAGCGAAACAAACGGGTGATGGCACGATGCTCAACATCTACGATCTCAACAAGGACCAGTACCTCGTCGCCCGCACCGACGACGCCGACGCCACGCCGCTGACCCAGGCCCTGTGGCTCGACCTCGTCGACCCGAGCGACGACGAGCGCCATCTGGTCGAGATCCAGAACCGTCAAACCCTGCCCGACACCGAAGACGTGGAAGAGATCGAGGCCAGTGCGCGTTCCTACCAGGACGAGGCCGGTGGCCTGCACATTCACTCCATGTTCCTGCACCATGTGGAAGACCGCCCGCGCAACACGACTGTTGCATTCACGCTGAGCGGCGACCAGCTCATTACCCTGCGCGAACGGGAAATTCCCGCCTTCCGCCTGCTGCGCATGCGCGCCAAGCGCCAGAAAGGTCTGGCACACGACAGCATCGCCATTCTGCTGGCGCTGTTCGAGATCAAGATCGACGACCTGGCGGACACGCTGGAAGAGGTTTACACGGGGCTGGAGCACACCAGCAATCTGGTGCTGGAAGACGGCGACGGCAATATCGAGGACGCCATTGACGAGCTGGCCCGCCACGAAGACACCAACGGCAAGGTACGCCTGTGCCTGATGGATACCCAGCGCGCCCTGACCTTCCTGCTGCGCCACGGCAAACTGGCGCCGGACCATGCGGAAACGGCACGCGAGCTGCTGCGCGACATCGAATCCCTGCTGCCGCACAACAGTTTCGTATTCGACAAGGTGAACTTCCTGATGGATGCAGCGCAGGGCTTCATCAATATCGAACAGAACCAGATCATCAAGATCTTCTCCATCGCAGCAGTGGTCTTCCTGCCGCCGACACTGGTAGCCAGCGCCTACGGCATGAACTTTGAATTCATGCCGGAACTGGACTGGCTGCTGGGCTACCCCTGGGCCATCGGTCTGATGATTCTCTCGGGCATCGCGCCCTACTGGTACTTCAAGCGCAAGGGCTGGCTGTAAGCTTGAGCGCCTTTGGCCTTTTCAAGGAGTCCGTCAATGCTCAAGTTCTACTACGCCCCCAAGACCTGCGCCCTCGCCGTTCACCTGGCACTGGAGCACATCGGCGCGCCCTATGAGGCCATCGTGCTCGACTTCAGCCAGCAGGCGCAGCGCTCCCCCGAGTACCTGCACATCAATCCCAAAGGGCGAGTGCCAGCGCTGGTGACCGAGGACGGGTTTCTGAGTGAAACCCCTGCCCTGCTGCTGTATCTGTGCCAGCGCTTTCCCGAGGCGAATCTGGCACCGCTGGGCAGCATTTTTGCCACTGCCGAGATGCAGGCCTTCAACAATTATCTGTGTGCCACCGTGCACGTTGCACACGCCCACCGGGTGCGCGGCACGCGCTGGGCGGATGATCCGATCGCCATCGACGACATGAAGAAGAAAGTGCCCCAGTCCATGGGCGAGGCCATGGCCCTGATTGAACACGGCATGCTGAAGGGGCCGTGGGTGATGGGAGAACAGTACACGGTGGCAGACATGTATCTGTTCACCATTGCCAACTGGCTGGAGGGGGACAGCGTGGACATCAGCAAGCTGCCCCGAGTGATTGAACACCGGGAACGCATGAAGCAGAACCCGGCGGTTCAACGCATCTGGCCGCTTTACGCCTGATAACCCGTCAGGCGTCGGCGATCCGGCGCCAGTTCTGCGCCAGATGTTCTGCGGTACGCCAGGCCAGCGCCTGCGCCGTCAGCGTCGGATTGCGGGCGCCGCTGGTACCCATCACCGACGCGCCAAGCACGCCCAGGTTCGGCACCTCGTGGGCAAACCCTGTGCTGTCCACTACATTGGTCCGCGGATTGTTCCCCATGCGCGTGCCGCCATAGGCGTGCGTTGAAGGCCCCATGGAGCGCCCGAGTCCGCTGCGCAGAATCTCCACCGCACCAGCCTCCCGGAACCACTGTTCCATCTTGTCCTGGGTAAACGCCGCAATCTTCAGCTCGTTCTCCTTGTACTCCGCCGTGATGCGGATAACGGGAACTCCCAGTCGATCCTTCACCGTGGGGTCGAGGTCGAGGTAATTGCTCTCGTAGGGCAGTGTCGTCTTCTGGATATAGGAGCTGTTGGTACGATCGGCGTTCTGCATGATGAAGGCCTTCCAGTCACTGCCCCATCCCGGTGCCTTGCCAAAGGTGCTCATGCGGGCAGCAGACATCGGGCGACGGTTGGTGTGCACCCAGAGGTTGCCCCCGCCGATGAAATCAACATCGCTGTGATCAAAATTGTCGTCCGCCCAGTTGTCGATGGCCACGCCCTGCGCGGGCAGTCCGTACCAGTTGTGCAGATTGTGCGGGAACAGCGCCGTAACGGGCGCCCCTTGATGGTGACTGAAGTAATGCCGCCCCACCTGGCCGCTGTTGTTCGCCAGACCGTTCGGGAAGTCCCCCGACTTGGAGAGCAGCAGAATGCGCGAGTTCTCGTAGGTATGCGAGGCCAGCAGCACCACATCGGCCGGCTGGAAAATCGTTTCATTGCCGCGCTGATACTGCACGCCTTTGGCGCGCCCGTTGCTGTCGGTCACGATCTCCATCACCCGGGCATGGGTTACGACGTCGAGCAGACCGCTCTTCATGGCCTCGGGAATCGTGGTCACTGCCGTGGAACTTTTCGCTGACACGTGGCAGCCGCCGCGATCACAGAAACCATGGTAAAGGCAGCCCGGGCGTGTCCCGTAGACCTGGGACGCAATCGCAGCAGGCCCCTGGAAGGGATGCCAGCCCAGGCGTCTGGCGGCGTCCGACATCATGTCGGTGAAGCCGGAGCTGCGCAGCGGTGGCATCGGATACTCCCGCGCCCGCGGCCCCTCGAAAATATTGCCTGCGGAGTTCAATCTGCCCTGCACGTTCCCCGCAATACCGGAGACGCCCAACGCGTATTCCACCTTGTCGTAGAAGGGTTCCAGATCTTCCAGGGCGAACGGCCAGTCTTCCACGGTGGAACCGGCAGGCAGACGATTGGCCCCGTAGCGCCGCGTCGTCTCGCTGACCACCTTGAAGTCCCAGGGATTGAGCCGCCAGCTCTGTGCCCAGTAATGCAGGGAGGTTCCTCCCACCGCGTTCATCATGGGGTGGCCACTGGCCTGCGTGGCAGCCTCGGATTCGTTCGCCCGGCTGGTCGGCACTTCGTGATTGGCCTTCTGCACGGACTGCGGCCAGTCGCGGGTGTTGTTGCGCAGTTCGTCCGGCGCAAAGTCGCGTGTGCTGAGCCAGCTTCCGGCTTCCAGCCCTACCACTCGCAGGCCAGCGCTGACCAGTGGCAGCACGGCAACGCCGCCCACTGCACCAAGGCCAATGACCACAACATCTGTCTTCTGCATTTCGGTCGCCATCATGCACCTCCCACCGGGTCTTTGGTGAAATGAGGCAGGTCATACGCGGACTGCCGCGACGGCGCCAGATTCTCTTCATTCCTCACATCGTCGGGCGAGGCGCCCATGCGCACCCCCGGATAGCCCAGCATGTCCCAGCCTATGTAGTCCCGGTTGCCACCGTAATAGGGATCACTGAAAGTGCCGTCGATGGTGTGATTGCGCACCATGGAAAAGAAGCTGGAGCCACTGCCCTCAAAGCCGCCAATCTCGTTGCTCTCAACAGCTTTCAACAGGGTGTCCTGCTGTGCCGGTGTCAGCAAATGGAAGGGCGTGCCGTGTTGTGCCTGCGCTGCGGTGTCGATCGCCAGAAGACCGATGGCATAGGTATTGCGCTGGCTGGCGAGGTATCCTGCCAGGGCATGATCAATGAACTGGATGGCACGGGCTTCCCGGGCACCGGGACCGTTGCCGTCAGAGGGCAGAATACGATCCAGCACGGCATCAAGTGTCTCACTCTCTGCGGCGGTCAGGGTTTCAAAGGCCTCGCGAACGGGGATGCTATTGCTGCCACCCGGTCTGGAGCCGGAAGCGGCGTTCGCCAGCGGAGCGGACGACCCCAGGGCAACGGCGCCGACAACGCCAGCCTGTTTCAGAAGCGCGCGACGTGAGAACCGTGGCGCTGTGGACGGATCGGAAGTGTTCCGGGTGCTGTTCTTATTATTGGCCATACTCGCCCCCACTGGATAATGGTGGAGGGAGCGTAGCAAACAACACCCGGATGTGTATAGCGCCTCTACAGGGCGATGCGACTGGGGTGACGGGCGAGAATGGAAACGTCGCCCCAGAGGATCATCGCCTCTTCACCCGCCGACAACTGGTCGACCGGATAGAGCCCGTCAAAAGCCTCCCGCTGTTCCGCCTCGCGGACGCGCAGATCCAGAGAAACGCTTACTGTTTGGGAAAACGCAGCGGAACTGCTCCCGGATTCACTCGATTGGGTCAGCATGAACAACCTCCTTCTTCTAACACAGGCTCTATCTGATCGTAGGGCCTACTATGCAGGGCAATTGTGGCAAGCTGATGCAAGGATTCGGGCAGATTGTGATTTTTGCGATGAATCCCCGGTCCGGGCTTCAGAGGCACCGGCTTCCGCTGGGAAGCCGATTGCAGTAGGATTCCGCAAACATCCACAAGCAATAACAACAACAGGATTTCCCCGATGAACAAGAAGAACTCGTTCAATACCGCCATGCTGGGTCTGATCGGCACCGGCTTCATGCTCGCCGTATTCGGCTACGTCAACGCCCAGGGTGAGCCTCCCGAGGTCATCGAGACCAGCTCCCACGTCTTTACCCGCATGGCCGATGGGGTCTACCAGGTCACCGGCACTGGTGAAGTCTATCTCATGAGCAACGCGATGATGCTGGTGGGCGACGAAGACGTGCTGCTGGTGGATTCCCACGTCACGCCGAACGCCGCCAACGCCCTGCTGCGCTCCGTACGGGCCGTCACGGACAAACCCGTTCGCTACCTCGTCAACACCCACTACCATTTCGACCACGCCCACGGCAATCAGGTGTTTCCCGAGCAGGTGGAAATCATCGGCCACGAGTACACCCGCACCAAACTCAACGGCGAGCTGGGCAATGTGCTGACGGAAACCACGATGGTGAGCTTCACGGAGGGGGTACCAGACCTGGTGGAGAGCCTGCGCGCACAACTGTCCGACACGCGTGACCCGCAGGAACGTGCCGCACTGGAGCGTCGCCTGAAGGCCCAGGAAGACCACATGATCTCCCTGCGCGAAATCATCCCGACCCCGCCGAACATCACCCTGGACAAGAAGATGACCCTGTTCCAGAAGGTGGGGGAGCACGATCGCGAGATTCAGCTTCTGCACCTGGGCCTTGGCCACACGGCAGGCGATGTAGTGGTGTATCTGCCGCAGGAACGCCTGGTGTTCACCGGCGACATGATGCTGCCCTCACTGTCCTATATGGGCGACAGTTTCCCGCAGGAATGGGTAGGCAGCCTGGAGGCCCTGAAAGGGTTGGAGTTTGACGTGCTGTTGCCCGGCCACGGTGCGCCGGTTCAGGGCAAGGAGGAGATCGGATTCTTCCAGGCCTATATCTCGGACCTGTGGCAGAAGACCGGGGCACTGAAGGCCCAGGGATTGACCGCAGAGGAAGCAGCCGACCGGGTGGACATGAGCAATCACGCAACGCACTACAGGCAGATCCGCGGACCGGGCGCCGACGTGCGCGCCATTCGCCGCATCTATGCGCTGCTGGATGAGTAGGAGGCTATCCTCCCAGGGACGCCAAATCGCCTGATCCAGCTTGACCACAGAACCTGTAGGAGCCAGCAGGGCTGGCTCCTACGGTCTTGTGTCAGAGACTCTCGTTTGCCTGAATCTCCGCCGCAACGCGCTGCACATCATCCAGCACACGCAGCAGATTGCCACTCCACAGCTTGTTGATCTGTTCTTCGGTGTAACCACGACGCACCAGTTCCAGCGTCACGTTGAAGGTTTCAGACGCATCATTCCAGCCCGTGATACCGCCACCGCCATCAAAGTCAGAGCTGATGCCCACATGGTCGATACCAATCAGTCCCACCATGTAATCAATGTGATCCACGAAGTCGGAAACATCCACCGGCGGCGCAATGGCATCGACCTCTTCCGCAATGCGCGGAGCAGCCAGTTCATTCACCTGCGCCATTTTCGCCTGATAGTTGGCACGGTCTGCTTCACTTAATGCACGTACCTGCGCACCGTTGAGCATTTCAAAGCCCAGGCCCTCGGCAATGCTGCCACGCAGGGCATTCAGGGCCGCCATGTGCGCCGAATTCTTTTCGCTGTTGAGATAGCTGCTGAACGCCGTGGTCTGCACCACGCCGTTGTTGTCGCGGATGGCCAGTAGCTGCTCGTCGTCGAGGTTACGGCTCACATCGTTCATGGTACGCGCGGACGAGTGCGACGCGATGACAGGCGCCTTCGTCATGGCCAGCACCTGCATATTGGATTCCTTGGACGGGTGGGAAAGGTCGATCATGATGCCCCAGCGGTTCATCTCCATCACCGCCTCACGCCCCAGATCGCTAAGGCCATGGTGCAGCCACACGCCGTCTGCCTCTCCGGTATTGGAATCCGAAAACTGGCTGTGACCGTTGTGGGCCAGGGACATATAGCGCGCGCCCAGTTCCTGGTAGCGTTTGACGTTGCCCACATCCAGCCCCATGGGATAGGCATTCTCCACCCCCATCATCGCCACCTTCTTGCCAGATGCCGCAATGCGACGAACATCGTCCGAGGTGTAGGCAATCTCGATCATGTCCGGTGCAATTTCCTCCGCCAGCCGGTGTACTGCCGCGAACTTGTCCAGGGCATTGGCCGACGCGGCGGCGTAGCCCTCTTCCGTCAGCGGCCCCTGGCCGGTGTAGATGCTGAACCAGGCCACATCCAACCCGCCCTCGATCATCTTCGGCAGGTTGACCTGGGTATCCAGATCCGAGGTGTAGTTGTTGTCCACAGTAAAGTTCGAGGTATCGATATCGTCGTGGGTGTCCAGCGTGATTACGCGATCGTGAATGCCCCGGGCACGGGCAATCAATGCCTCTTCACTTTCCATGGCAGGGGCGGAAGTGGCAGCGGCCGGCTCGGGGGCCGGCGCTGGCGCAGACTGTTCGGCCGGACTGCAGGCGGCCAGGACGATGGCGCAGCTTAACAACAAAAGCGAATGATGGTGGGACATAGGAAGAGTCTCTGTAGGTTGGAAACAAGTATATGGAAACCGGTGCGAAACATCCTAGCAGCGCTTCAATCCCTGCCGCAACTTCCTATTTGGTCCAGAATACGGTTTACTTCCTGCGTTGCCCTATCACTGCAATCAACACCCCCGGAGACCTTCATGCCCCCGCTTTTGTCACGATCACTGTCACTTTTTTCACTGCTCGTTTTGTTATTGACCGCCTGTGCACCACAATCGTCCGATGCGCCCAGCACTGGTGCACAGAACAGTAGCGGCGTTCAAACCGAAGCGGAGCGTCTGCAGGCTATTGCGGACCGCGTCACCATCATTCGCGACGATTTTGGCGTTGGGCATATTTACGCAAAAACCGATGCCGACGCCGTGTTCGGACTGTTGTACGCGCAGGCCGAAGACGACTTCCCACGTGTCGAGCGCAACTACATCTGGGCCATTGGGCGGCTGGCAGAGGTAGAAGGAGAAGCGGCACTTTACAGCGATCTTCGCGCCCGTCTCTACATGACCGAAGCCGAAGCACGTGCCGCCTACGATGCGGCACCGGCATGGTTGCAGACACTGTGCGATGCCTTTGCCGACGGACTGAACTTCTACCTGGCAGAGAATCCCCAGGTAACTCCCCGCCTTCTGACCCGCTTCGAGCCCTGGATGCCCTTCTACTTCTTCGAGGGTTCCATCGGCGGCGATATCGAACAGATTCCCCTGCGTCGCATCCAGACCTTCTACTCCCAGGCCGCGGAAATGGAGCGCAACGTACCAGTCGCCACACATAGCCCGCTGCCCATGCCGGTGCTGGCGGATGCCCATGCCGACAATGCTCTGGCCCGCACCATCTTTGAGGAGCCCGTGGGCTCCAACGGCATCGCACTGGATGGCAGCCGCACTGCCAGTGGCGACGCCATGCTGCTGATCAACCCGCACACCAGTTTCTATTTCCGCGGCGAGTACCAGATGGTCAGCGAGGAAGGCCTGAATGCCTACGGTGCTGTGACGTGGGGGCAGTTCTTCATCTATCAGGGCTTCAACGAAGACACCGGCTGGATGCACACCTCCACCGCCGCAGACTTCATCGACGAGTTCGTGGAAGACGTCGTGCGCGACAATGGCAGCCTGGTCTACCGCTATGGCGACGAAGTGCGCCCGGTGCAGGTCTCCGAAGTAACGCTGAAGGTAAAAACAGACAATGGCATGGAGGAGCGTCGCTTTCCCGCCTACCACACCCATCACGGCCCCATTACCCACGCCCAGGACGGTCGCTGGGCAGTCACCCGCATCAACTGGGATCCCGTCAATGCGCTGCAGCAGTCCTACCTGCGCATGAAGACCGCCAATTACGCCGAGTTCCGCGAGATGATGAACATCCGCACCAACTCCTCCAACAACACGGTGTTCGCCGACAGTGAAGGCAATATTGCCTATTTCCATGGCAACTTCATGCCAAAGCGCGATCCGCAGTTTGATTACCAGCACCCGGTGGACGGCAGCAATCCCGCCACCGACTGGCAGGGCGTGCACGCAGTGGACGAGACCGTGATGATCGTGAACCCGGTAAATGGCTGGTTGCAGAACAGCAACTCCACCCCCTTCACCGTGGCTGGCGACAACAGTCCCAAGCGGGAGAACTACCCGACCTATATGGCGCCGGACGCCGAAAACTTTCGCGCCAAGCACTCCATTCCCCTGCTGGAAGCAGCGCACGACATGACCCTGGACACCCTGCTCGACCTGGCCTACGACACCTATCTGCCCGGCTTTGAGCAATTGATTCCCGGCCTGGTGGCGGCCTGGGATGTTGACAGTGCCAACTGGCCCCAGTTGAAGGATGCGATTGACGAACTGCGCGACTGGGATCTGCGAGTCAGTTCAGATTCCGTCGCCATGTCGCTGGCCCACTTCTATGGTATGAATGCCTCCCAGGCGATCGATACGCCGGACGAGCTGACGCAACTGGAGCAGATCAACTGGCTGGGTACCGACAGCAGTCCCGCGGAACGTCTGCAGGTGTTTGCCGATACGCTGACGGAACTGAGTGACAAGTTTGGTGACTGGAACACCCCATGGGGGGAGATCAACCGCTTCCAGCGCCTGAGCGGCGACATCGACCTGAAGTACGATGACACCGCGCCCAGCCTTGCCGTCGGCATGGCGTCCGGTCGCTGGGGCGCCCTCGCGTCCTATGGTGCGCGCGCCTTCCCGGGCACCAACCGCCTCTACGGCTACTCGGGCAACAGCTTCGTCGCCGTTGTGGAGTTTGGGGAGCGCGTGCATGCCCTGAGCATGCTCGCCGGTGGCCAGAGCAACAACCCGGCCTCGCCGCATTTCGATGACCAGGCGCAGCCCTATGTAGACCGCAAGTTCAAGGAAGTGGCCTACTATCGCGAAGACGTGGAACGCCGCGCGAGCGCGACCTACCACCCCGGCGAATAAGCCTGACCGTGTCAGCGCAGACGTCCGGTTTGCGCTGACACGGGTTCATGTCGGCTCATCCCGAAAAATCTCTTCAATCGTCAAACCGAAGATTCGGGCCGCCTTGAAGGCCAGGGGCAGGCTCGGGTCGAACTTGCCCGTTTCGATCGCGTTGATTGTCTGCCGCGACACGTCCAGCTCCAGCGCCAGGTCTGCCTGCGTCCAGCCCTTCTCGGCCCGCAATTCCCGTAGCCGGTTCTTCATTGATACGCCCTGGCGCGCAGCAGTGTCGTGGCCAGATAGGTCACGCCCATCAGCATCACCAGCCAGGAAATCTGGGCGTGCGAGACGATGACATTGCTGATGTCGAGGTTTTCATAGCTCAGTCCCGCCACCAGCCCCACGCCCAACGATATGCCCATGGCCTCAAGCTGCAGACGCTGCTGCATCTCGTCCAGCCCCAGCAGATTACGGATGTTCGCCCAGATCATGCCCGCCCCGACACAGGTATTCAGCCCGATGGCCAACACACTGCCAGCCACCGCCCCGTCCCAGAGGAACACGGGACCGAAGCTCGCCAGCGCCATCGTCAGCACATAGGCGGCAGTCCACACTGCCAGCCTGTTCCGGTTCACCAGTTGCTGCCTGACCCAGGGTGTTTTCTCCGCACTCGAATTCCGCATATCGGCCTCCCGCATGTAAAGTTTATTTGACATGCAGGGTAGAACCGCACTCCCACAATGTCAAGCATGCTTTACACTCTATTTCCAACTGTCCCGCCCATAGCCAAACCCGGTACGAAACTTGCGAAACATCTGTTATGCAAGCGAGCCAGAACGAGACCAAGACGTCGGATCAGTTCCCGACAGTGTGCGCGATAAGCCCTTTCCAGCGGCGCACCCGGCAGGTGCATCCAGCGCCCGACAGCCTGAGCATATCGCCCCAGACCGCTCAATACGCGCGCCCTGGATTTGCACCATTAGAGTGCATTGAAAAAAATGGCGGTCAATATTGGGGCGAAAAGCCCGCCTGGCGACAGGTGGCATTCGTCGCAGGAGGCCCGCCATGACTGTGCAGTTTCCAGGCGCGCCGCCGATGAATGCGCAATGGATCGTGTTCACAGACCTGGACGGAACGCTGCTGAATCGTGACAGCTATTCTTTCGCAGCCGCCGCGCCTGCTTTGCAGCAGCTCGCATCCCTGCAAATCCCTCTGATCCTGAACTCCAGCAAGACTGCAGCGGAAATGATGCTGCTGCGTCAGCAACTGGACAATGGCGATCCCTTCGTCGTTGAAAACGGTGCTGCAGTGCTGGTCCCCGAAGGCTACTTTCCCGCACAGCCCGACCTGGAATCCCTGGGAGAAGGGAGCGGGTATCTTCTAAAGCGCTTCAGCGACCCCCACGAGCATATTCTTGAGGTGCTGGCAGATGCGCGACATTGCGGCTTCACCTTTGCAGGTTTCTCCGACTGGTCGGCAGCAGAGCTGGCACAGAAAACCGGTTTGACCGAACAGGCCGCAACGCTGGCAAAACAGCGCACGGGCTCGGAACCCATTCTGCTGGAGGGCGATCTTGCCAGTTTCCAACAATTTCTCGCGGCATTTCATCTACGCGCGGTGCAGGGCGGCAGGTTTCTGCACGTGATGGGCCAGTACGACAAGGCCGACGGTGTGCGCTGGCTGTGCCGGGCCTTCGCTCAGCGCTACGCACCGAACCCGCTGTACACGATTGCGCTGGGCGACAGCCACAATGACGAAGGCATGCTCAATGCCGTGGACTGCGCGCTCGTCATTCGCAGCCCTCACAGCGCTGACATTCGACTGACGAAACCGAAGGCAGCCCGCTACAGCGAGGCAGAAGGACCGCAGGGGTGGAATGAACTGCTGCTGCCGATGCTGCAGCAGACCTACCCCGACGACGAGGCAAGAGGCGCTTCCGGCGCCGCCAATCCCGATCCATGACACCACAACAGAAAACGAGCATAAGGAGTACTCCATGGGTGATTTTTATCAGAACGGCGTCGTAACGACACTGCACAATCTGTCCCAGCGACCTCTGGAAGACCTGGAAGAACAACTGATGCAATTCAAGCAGTCCAGGCCCATGTCGCTGATCCTCCCCTCCCTGTATTCCGAGCTGCAGACCGATGCCCTGGCGACCATCGTCGATGAGCTGATCCACGTGCCCTATCTCAGCGAGATAGTGGTGGGGCTGGACCGTGCCAGCCAGAGCGAATACGAACACGCACTGAAGTATTTCTCGCGGTTGCCCCAATTTCATCGCGTGCTCTGGAACGAAGGCCCACGCCTGCAGGCAATCGACAAACTGCTGGAACGCCACGGCCTGGCGCCCACCGAACTCGGCAAGGGGCGCAATGTGTGGTACTGCATGGGCTATGTGCTCGCCTCCGGTCGCTGCGAGTCGGTGGCACTGCACGACTGCGATATCAAGACCTACACGCGGGAGTTGCTGGCGCGCCTGATTTACCCCGTGGCCAACCCGAATTTCAACTACGAATTCTGCAAGGGCTATTACGCACGCGTGGCGGACAGCAAGATGAACGGCCGCGTCACCCGTCTGCTGGTGACACCCTTGTTGCGCGCGCTGAAGAAAGTGTGCGGCTACAGCGAGTTCCTGGAATTCCTCGACAGTTTCCGGTACCCACTGGCCGGTGAATTCTCCTTCCGCCTGGATGTCATCAGCGACATCCGCATTCCCAGTGACTGGGGACTGGAGGTAGGCGTGCTCTCGGAAATGAAGCGCAATTACGCGACCAACCGCATCTGCCAGGTGGACATTGCCGACAATTACGACCACAAGCATCAGGTGCTCTCACCCGAGGACGCGACCAAGGGGCTGTCCAAGATGAGCGTCGATATCTCCAAGGCCATCTTCCGCAAGCTGGCCACCAACGGCGAGATTTTTTCCAACGAGAAGTTCCGCACCATCAAGGCCACCTATTACCGCATTGCGCTCGACTTTATCGAGACCTACGCCAATGACGCCTCCATCAACGGGTTAGCCTTCGACCGCCACGCAGAAGAGCGCACGGTGGAACTGTTTGCGCAGAACGTAATGGCAGCAGGCTCCTACTTCCTCGACAATCCAATGGACACGCCCTTCATTCCCAGTTGGAACCGAGTGTTCAGCGCCATTCCGGACATTCGCGAGCAACTGGTGGAGGCCGTCGAAGCCGATCATCAACAGTATTTCAAGTAACGAGGTCATCACGCCATGGCTGCAGATCTGAGTACCCGTCTACGCGAACACCTGCGCTTCATCTACCCGGAGCAGGATGTGGAGCAACTGACCCTGACGCTGCTCAACACCATGGGGTTGACGGCAGAGACAGAGGGCCCGCTGCCGCATCAGAACCACTGGGACCAGAGCGATATTCTGCTGATTACCTACGGCGACACGCTGCAACAGGAAGGCGAGAAACCGCTGCGCACCCTGCACCGCTTCCTCACCGGCAGGCTGGCCAACACGGTGACCGATGTGCACATTCTGCCCTTCTTTCCCTACACCTCGGACGACGGCTTCTCCATCACCGACTATCTCGCCGTGAACGAATCCCTGGGCGAATGGGACGATGTGGAAGCCATTGCCAGCGAGTTCAAACTGATGTCCGACCTCGTCATCAACCACATGTCCTCGCGCAGCCGCTGGTTCGACAACTTCCGCAAACGCGTGGACCCGGGCAAGGATTATTTCTTCGAGGCAGACCCGAAAACGGATATCTCCCGCGTGGTGCGGCCCCGCACCTCGCCCCTGCTGGTGCCGGTGAACACGGAGGATGGCGAGCGTCATGTCTGGTGCACCTTCAGCGAGGATCAGGTAGACCTGAACTTTCGCAACCCGCAGGTGCTGGTCGAGTTCGTCAACATCATTCGTCACTATATGGAACGCGGGGTACGCATTTTCCGCCTTGATGCCGTGGCCTTTCTGTGGAAAGAAATCGGCACGCCCTGCATTCATCTGGACCAGACCCACGAGATCATCAAACTGCTGCGCCTGCTGATCGAACACCGCGACAGCAGCGCCGTGATCATCACCGAAACCAATGTGCCGAACCGGGAAAACCTCACCTACTTCGGCAACGCGAATCAGGCCCACGTCATCTACAATTTCTCCCTGCCACCGCTGCTGGTGCACACCCTGCTTACCGGCAACTGTCGCCACCTGAAAACCTGGATGATGAGCATGCCACCCGCACAGAACGGCACCGCGTATCTCAACTTCATTGCCTCGCACGACGGCATCGGCCTGCGCCCCGCAGACGGCTACCTGAATGAAGACGAAAAATTTGCCATGGTCAACGCCATTCAACGCTTCGGCGGCCAACTGACCATGCGCCGACTGGAGGATGGCAGCGATTCTCCCTACGAAATGAACATCAGCCTGTTCGATGCCCTCAAGGGCACCATCGACGGCAAACCCGATCAGTGGCAACTGCAACGCTTCCTGTGCGCGCATACGATCATGCTGGCGCTGGAGGGCATTCCCGCCTTCTACATTCACAGCCTGTTCGCAACCGAGAACGACTACGACCGTGCGAAACATACGGGCCGCGCACGCTCCATCAATCGCCGGCAATGGCAGGTGGACACCCTGGAAACCCTGTTAGAGAACCCCTACTCCCACCACGCCAAAGCGTTCACGGAGCTCTCACGCCTGATGCAACTTCGCCGCAGGCAACCCGCCTTTCACCCCAATGCCACGCAGTTCACCATGCACCTTGGCCTCAACCTCTTTGGCTTCTGGCGTCAGAGCATGAGCCGGGCGCAAAGCATATTCTCAGTCAGCAACATCACCAACGAGACGCAGATTCTTTCGCTTGCCGATCTCAACCTGGTGAGCACCGATACCTGGAAGGATCTCATCAGCGGCAAACAATATGACGAGCATTATGAACAGATTGAGCTGCAACCCTATCAGAGCGTGTGGCTGAGCAACCTGGGATAGTAGGAATATTCTTACATTTTGTAATATTCATTTCAGTTCTGTCATAAAAAAGACGATTACGCGGAAAAACTTGTTTGGATTCCGCCCGATGGCGTAGACTCGACCCACAAGACGACAAAAATAAGACTCTCCCGGCAGAAAACAACCTGGAATACTAGGTGAACATCTCGGCTTTCTTCGCGTGGACCGACGAACACCGCCGCGCAATCCAGTGGGTTGCTGCGCCCGTCTGTGCTGCCATGATGATCTGCGTCTACTTCATTGTGATGGCGACAGGCGGCATCAAGTACGTTTTTTCGCACTCGATGTATCTTCCCATCGTTTTCGCCGCCATTGTCTTCGGCGTGCGGGGTGGCCTGCTGACCGGCATTTTCGGCGGCCTGATTCTCGGCCCCTATGTCCCCATCGACACTCTCACCGGCGAACCGCAGCAGACCATCAACTGGCTCTACCGCATGGGCTTCTTTTCGTTGATTGGTTTGACTGTCGGACTCGCCAGCGACGGCATTCGTTCTTACATTTCCCGCCTTCGCTGGAGCAGCCGGCACGACAGCGCCACCCAACTGCCCAATCGCTCTGCTCTTGAGGAAGCCATCACACGTCTGCGGCGCCGGGATGGCAAGAATACTCAACTTCGCCACCTGCTGATGATTTCGCTGACCAACGTGCGCGAGATCGAAAGCAACTTCGGTTCGGAAGTGCTGGACAGCCTGATTCTGCAAATGGCCAGCCGTGTGCAGATCAAGTCTCCTGCCGGTGTTCCTGTGTATCGCGTACACGAACACCAGGTTTGCCTGTTGCTGCGCCAGTACGAGAAATTCGACATTCACCAATTCTGCAACACGCTGCGCAAGTACTATCAGGAGCCCTTCATTTTCAACGGGCTGCAAATGCACGGCGACATTCACATCGGTGTGGTGGAAATCGACGAGTTCAGCCGCTCGCCCGCGTTTTATATTCGTCGCGCCAATCAGGCAGTCAATGAGGCGCGAGAATCCGATGTACCGGTATTTACCGTTAGCGCGCACGATACCGATGAGACAATATCAGAGAACCTGGAGTTGCTGGGTTATCTCAAGGAAGCGCTGGATGCACAGCAACTGTTGATGCATTACCAGCCCAAGGTGAATCTGCGCAGTGGCGCCATCGAACACGTCGAAGCCCTGATGCGCTGGCAGCACCCCAGCATGGGCAACATTCCCCCTGCCCTGTTCATTCCGAGAGCCGAGCGCAGCACACTCATTGACCGTCTCACGGAATTTGCCCTTGACCAGTCCCTGCGCCAGGTTGTGGCATGGCGCAAGAAAGGCATGCATCTCAAGGTGGCGGTAAACATTTCCGCGCGCAATCTCTCGCAGCCCAGTTTCGTCTATCAGGTCATGCGCCTGCTGGACAAACACCAGCTCGACGGTTCGCACCTGGAACTGGAATTGACAGAGAATTCGCTGATGCACAATGTGCAGAAGGCCATCGACATTCTCGGCAAGCTCGCCCGCCAGGGCATTGCACTGTCCATCGACGACTTCGGCACAGGCTACTCCTCCCTGCAGTATCTGCAGAAACTGCCAGTGTCCGTGATCAAGATCGACCAGTCATTTGTGCGCAACCTGGCAAGGGATGCCGGCGCCATCCACATCGTGGAGACCGCCGTGAATCTCGCGCACCGGATGGACATGACGGTGGTTGCCGAAGGAGTGGAGGACAGGAGTTCGCTACAGATGCTGCGCGACATTGGATGCGACATGGCGCAGGGCTTCTACATAGCCCGCCCGCGCTGCGCCGCCGAATTTACGCAGTGGCACAGCGCCTGCAAGGGACAACTGACAGAGCTCGAACAGTGAAGGGACGGCTTCGTCCCCTCAGAGCAGCGACACCAGGTTGTAGGCAAGAATCGCCATCAGGTAGGCAGCCAGACCGTAGATGGCAAACATCTTCAGCGCCAGGGTGCGCGAACCGCTCTCCTTGCTGAGAATGGCCATGGTAGAAACACACATCAGCGCGATGGCAAAGAACACCAGCAGGGAAATGCCGGACGCAATGCTCAGGCCACTCGCCTGAATCTGTTCGGCCAGGGGCAGTACATTGTCGTCGCTGCCCTCGATGCCAAACATGGTGCCCAGCGTGCCCACGAACACTTCGCGGGCGAGGAAGGACGTCATGATCGCCACACCGTAGCGCCAGTCCAGCCCCAGCGGCGTGAAGATCGGCTCTACCACATGCCCCATCTGCCCCAGCCAGGAATTGCCGAGGTCTGTGCCCATGGTGGGGAAGTAGCCCAGCACCCAGATCACCACCGTGACCGTGAAGATGATCTTGCCCGCCTTGGTCACAAAGTGCTTGGAGCGGTTCCACGAATTGCGGATGAGCGGCTGCCAGGCCGGCAGACGATAGGGCGGCATCTCCAGCACAAAGGGCAGGTCTTCGTAGTGATCCTTGCTTGCGCGCGTCAGCACACTGGTGGCGATCAGTCCGCACATCATGCCGAAGAAATACACCCCGAACATGGCCGCGCCCTGCACGCCAACCAGACCACCAAAAATCGTGGTGGCGGGAAGAAAGGCAGCAATCAGCAGCGTGTACACCGGCAGGCGCGCCGAACACGGCATCAGCGGAATGGCAATATAGGTGAGCAGGCGCTTCTTCGGCGAATCAATGGAGCGCGCCGCGTAAATGCCAGGAATGGCACAGGCCACACCGGAGAGCATGGGAATGAAACTCTTGCCCGTGAGGCCGAACAGGCGCAGGGGCTTGTGGCAGATCAGTGCCGCGCGGGCCATGTAACCGCTGTCCTCCAGAATGCCAATGACAAAGGTCAGCACGAAGATCTGCGGCACAAATACCAGAAAGGCACCAATGCCGCCGAACAGCGCGTCGGCCACAAAATCCTTGGCGATCTGATTGGGAATCAGCGGCACGACCACCGCCGCCATATCGGCAATCAGCGCCTCAATCGCGTCCATCGCAGGGGCGGCCCAGGTGAAGATGGACTGGAACATCATGTACATGATGGCGAAGAACACCAGGCCACCGATGGCCGTGTGCAGGAAGAAACCATCCAGGCGCGCCTGGCTCTTGATCAGCAGGTCGCCCTTTGGCCCGTATTTGTGTGCCAGCTTGTGCGCGGTGCCCCGCAGCACAGCGTCCGGCACCTCGGCAATGCTCTGGTTCACGTCGCCCTTGGCGTTGCTCACGCCCTGACGAATCTGCTCCAGCACCTGATCCAACCCCTTGCCGCTGCGGGCAGACACCGGAATCACCGGCGCCTGCATCTCCTCGGACAGACCCGCCAGGTCCATGGCGATCTTGTGCCGCTCCAGCACATCCATCATGTTCGCCACCACCACGGCATGCTTGCCATGACGTTCGCACTCGCGAATCACCTGCAGGGTGAAATACAGGCTCTTCTCCAGGCGGGTCACGTCGATCAGGCACAGCACCTGCACCACATCCGGGTCGTCCAGCGCCTGACTGAAGAAGTTCACCGCCACCTGCTCTTCCCCGGAGATGGGGTGCAGCGAATAGGAACCGGGGAAGTCCACCAGCACCACTTCCGGGATGGAGGCCAGACGACCGCTGGCCACGTCCACGGTGATGCCAGGGTAATTGGCCACGCGCTGATGCATGCCGGTCAGGCGGTTGAACAACAGGCTTTTGCCGGAGTTCGGGCTGCCAATCAGGATGATCTTCTTCATGCAGGGCCTACTTTCATGCGGTCGCTACCGGCGTGACCAGAATATGGCGGGCCACGTCGTCATCGAGGGAAAAAATGGAGTTGGACACCCGGTACACCTTGGGCGCGCCAAAGGCGGGTGTCTGCAGACAGGTAATGACTTCCCCGGGATGAAACCCCAGCTCCATCAGGCGAATACGGTAATTCTCTGCCAGCGCGGTATCAAAATCGCTGATCCGGCCCTGAGCGCCGGCCTTCAAAGACCAAAGGGAAGAAAACATAGCTACCTGTAACGTGTGTGGTCAGGACACAGGCGCTCCAGCGCTCCATATCCAAGAAAGCCGGATGATAACCATTATCATTTAGAAAGGCAAAGGAAGTTGGAGGGAAACGGGCGGGATTTGCAGTGGGTTTGATTCAGCGCAAAGGGTGGACGGATAGGCTGGGTCGAACCCTCCGTTATTGTGGGAACTGTAAGGCTTGGGTATTCTGCTGGTCCAGCTTCCTTATATATCAACCTCTCTGGACTTACGGACGCCCCTAATGCCCATCTATCGCGTTGAAACGTCCGATCTGGAGAGCCTGGCTGCCATCTCGGACGCCGCCATTGAGCATGGTGTCTCTGCTCCGCCTGAAGTGTTGGCGGACTTTAAACAGTTGTGCCGCAAGTACACTGCCCTCGATTCCGACAATCCCGAGTGTGCCTTTCTGAAGTTCGTGGAAGTCGACGTGATCCTGGGGTACATCCTGGTGAAGGACTACTGGAATCTGTCGAACCTGTTCGTATTGCCAGCACACCAGAAGCGCGGGGTTGGGAAGGCGCTGCTTGAAGAGGCGCTTTCGATCTGCAGGGCAAACTCCAGTCGAGGATATGTGCGCCTGAACTCCTCTCTCAATGCAGTGCAATTTTATCAGCGGCTTGGATTTGTGGAGGCTGATGAGCGAGTCGTGCGGCGGCCTTATTCTGTGCCGATGGAGTATTTGCTGTAAAGGCGTTGAGGTCTGTAGCGAGCGCTATGCTTTTCTAATCAACTGGTTTATAACGATAAGAAAATAAATCAACGGGTCAGGTACCTTGATCTAATATGACTTGTGTGTGAAGCCATGAAAAAACAGAATCTGGTAATTCTTTTACTACTCTTGATGCCTGGCCTCAGCGCGACTCTCCTTCCTGGCACAGTAATCGCGACTACTGAAGGTCCAAGAATTACGCTCGACAGCAAGACTGCCAATGAATTGGGAATTTTTCTGGAGACAGGGAATTTCAGCTACGAACTCCTGGACGCCCCCTCTCCGTTGTTCTTCGAACTGGACTTATCAGCCTTCGGGGCTTGTAAAGTGCGGGATGTCGGAATAGATGTACGGGATTCTGCTGGCACACTCGTATTTAGTACAGGAATATCCCACTCTTCGAACGCCCACTACCCTTTTCGCCTTGGCCGGGAGTATTTGAAGACAACCATGATCGGAATTGCTTGTGATGACGGGCCTGATGTTCTTTCGCGTTTGTATCAATTCACCTTGGGGAACCTGGTGCAACTCCCTCAGTAATCAGAAAAATGTTTTCCCCACCGCGATTGGCGCAGCCGCAGCCTTCGTCCTGCGCAAAACAAAAGGAACGAAAGTAATCTGATGCAGTTTTTTAAACTGGACACAAGAAACGGCAATGACAGAGATTTTCTGGCATATATCTGAATAAGGTTCTATATGTAAGAACTGTAGATTACGCATGCATGTCTACGGAATGAGACTGTTGCAGCGTAAATTCATACATTTCAATAAGCTGGTAACCAATCCACCTTGTTTGGCGATTATCGCAAAGAGGCCTTGATCGACTTGGGGAATACAACTAGAATTGGCGCAACTACTTACCTCTTAGGGGCATCATTAAGTTGATGTCAATTTGAGGAGAAAAGACCGCCGAAAGGCGGTTTTTTCATTTTGGAATGATGAAAACCATGGAAACAGCGGTTTATATCGACGGCTACAACCTTTTCTATGGCCGTTTACGCGGTACTCCATATAAGTGGCTAGACATTGTAAAACTCTCCGAATTAATTACTAAAATTCAAAATCCCTCTTCGACTGTTCTAACCGTTAAGTACTTTACTTCGCCGATCAAAGCCAATTTTTCAACCCATGGCCAAGCATCTGTAGAATCCCAAAACACTTACCACAGAGCATTGACATACCTCTATGGCTCTCGCTTGCAAATAATCAACGGGTATCACACGGTTGAGAAAGCTACTCCCCCACGATACAAGGAACCCATTGATAAGGATGATCGAGTGGAAGTATGGAAATTTGAGGAAAAGCAAACTGACGTCAATCTGGCCCTGCATCTCTATCGGGATTCGATCAGAGAGGGCCTTAAGCAACAGGTCGTTATTTCAAATGACACAGACCTGGAGATGGCACTTAGGCTAGTTAAAATGGACAGCCCTCTCGTTGCGATGGGCATCATCATTCCAAACAGAGAAGGAGGCGCAAGGAGAACAAACAAGGCGTTATCCATTCACAGTGACTGGACCCGAAGAGAAATCAAGGACTCTGAATGTGAAACCTGTCTCCTGCCTGGCAAAATTCCCACTCTCAAAAGACCTATAAATAAGCCAAGTTATTGGTAACCAAATCACGATTGATTCGAACTTTGGCGCAGCCAAAGTCCTCACCCTGCGGGCAGCCTGCGGCTGTCCCGGTTGCTCTCGCAACCGGTCGAACGGAGCACGTTCTTCGGCCGGGTGCGCCATACCCAAAAAAAAAGCCTGCATAAGCAGGCTTTTGGGGTATGGCGCACCCGGCACGATTCGAACGTGCGACCACCTAGTTCGTAGCCAGGTACTCTATCCAGCTGAGCTACGGGTGCGTAAAGAGGTGCGTATTATATAGAAATTGGCGCGCTTGCAAAGGGGTTTTTTTACTCGTGTTCGCCATATTTCTGCAATTTTGGGCTTGCATGTTACTATCAGGCCACTTCACGGCCTCGGGGGCCGTGTTCCGATGTTACAGGCTGACAGCAGCAGGCAGGTCGTAAGCTCATGAACAAGTTTCTTTATGCAGTACCCTTCCTCATTGGCAGTGTTTTCGCGGCCTCCAGCGCTTCGGCGGACCTGGACGCGGGCCTGAAGGCCTTCGAGGCCGAGGACTATGCCACCGCGATGCGGGAGTTCACGGAGGACGCCGAAAAGGGCGTGGCGCTGGCGCAGTTCAATCTGGGCCTGATTTATCATTCCGGCCTCGGCACCGACCGCGACTACGAGAAGGCCATGCAGCTCTTTGCACTGTCTGCCCAGCAGGGGCTGGCGAAGGCGCAGTATTACCTGGGCAGCATGTACGACAATGGCCAGGGCACGAAGCAGGACTATAAAGAGGCGTATCACTGGTACGAACTTGCGGCGGAACAGGGCGACGCGGCGGCGGAGTATGCCGTGGGCACCATGAACTTCTACGGCCAGGGCAAGGAAGAGGACTACGGCGCGGCGATTCAGTGGTACGGCAAGGCAGCGGAACAGGGCTTCCGCGATGCGCAGTACAACCTGGGGGTGATGCACGCCAATGGTTATGGCACGCCACCGGATGCGGACGAAGCCTTTAAATGGTTCCAGGCTGCGGCGGAAGGCGGCAGTGCGGATGCGCAATACAACCTGGGCATCATGTATCAGGACGGCGTGGGCGTGGCCCCGGACGCGGCCACCTCGGTGCGCTGGTTCCTGCGGGCTGCCCGCAACGACATTCCCGAAGCGCAGGCGCGCGTGGGCATTGCCTATGCCTCCGGCGTGGGCGTGGAGCGCGACTACGGCAAGGCGCGGGAGTGGTTTTCGGTAGCGGCGGAGAACGGCGATGTGCCGGCCCAGGCTTTCCTGGGGCGCCTCTACCTGAACGGCCTGGGCATGGAGGAACGGGATCTGATCTCGGCCTACATGTGGTTCAAGATTGCCAACAGCAACGGCGACGAAGAGGCGGCCAATGTGATCGCCACCCTGCGCGGCTATATGAAGCCAGACGAAATTCACACGGCTGAACAACTGGCAGCCAGTTGGGCGAGCAAGCAACGATGACTATTCGCAGCGGGTTAGGCGCCCTCCTCCTCAGCCTCTGCACGGCATTCGCGTTTGCCCAGGAAGAGCCGCGCGATCTGAAAACCCTGATGGAAGATGCGGAAGACGGCGAGGTGGCAGCGCAGTTTGAACTGGGCAACCGCTACCTCTCCGGTGACGGCGTGGAAGCCGACAATTTCGAGGCGGCGCGCTGGTTCCGCATGGCGGCAGACCAGGGCGACAACAACGCGCAATACAACCTGGGCGTGATGTATATGCAGGGTACCGGCGTGATTGCAGACCTGGACCAGGCAATTGAATGGTTCCGCAAGGCGGCGGAACAGGGCGACCCGCCCGCGCAGTTCACCATGGCCACGCTCTATGCCAATGGCAAGGGCGTGCCCCGTGACCCGGTGCTGGCGCACATGTGGTTCACCATTGCGGCTTCCGCTGGCCACCGCGCAGCCCAGGCCAATGTGGTGCTGTTCCAGGAAATGCTGAGCGACCTGCAGATCTCCGAGGGCCAGCGCATGGCGCGGGACTGGATCGAGAAATACAGTCAGGAGCAGGAACGCAAGGCTGCCGAAGCAGCAGCGGATAACGCTGCCAGCCCGCGCGCGAGTGCGCAATGAGGAAAGGTCTGCTGGCAGCGGCACTGCCCCTGCTGCTGAACCTCGGTGCACAGGCAGACTACGAAGACGGCGTGGACGCGGCGCAGAGCGGCGACTACGCCACAGCCCTCAAGGAGTTCACCGCTGCGGCGGAAGCCGGGCTGGATCTGGCCCAGTACAATCTCGCCATTCTCTACTTCACCGGCCAGGGCGTTGCCCAGGATTATGCCGAAGCCTTCCGCTGGACAAAGGCCGCCGCCGAACAGGGGCATCTCAATGCCCAGTTCAATCTCGGCGCCCTCTATTACACGGGCACTGGCACTAACGTCGATTACGAGCAATCCCTGTACTGGTACACCCAGGCGGCGCAGGCGCATCATGCGGATGCGCAGGTCAACCTGGCCACCATGTATCAGTTGGGGGAAGGCACAGACATCGACCTGGTTCAGGCCTACTTCTGGGCCAGTGCCGCGCAGTTCAACGAACACCCGGATGCTCCGGCACTGCTCGCAGAACTGGCGGCGCAGATGAGCCCGCAGCAGCTCAGTGATGCGCGGGGGATATTTGCCCGCTGGACGCTGGAGCAGTAGTTGCGTCTTCCGCCTCGACACTTCTGAACAACCCCATAAAGTCGTCCAGAATCAGGTACAGCGACGGAATCATTACCAGCGTCAGCACCGTGCCGAACAGAATCCCCCAGCCCAGTGACAGGGTCATCGGAATGACCAGTTGTGCCTGCAGGCTGGTCTCGAACATGATCGGCAGCAACCCCAGGAAGGTCGTCATCGTGGTCAGCATGATGGCGCGGAAACGGCTGGTGCCTGCCCCGACTACTGCGTCGTGCAGATTCATGCCCTCTTCCCTGCCCCGGTTCACAAAGTCCACCATGATCAGGCTGTCGTTCACCACCACGCCGGAGAGCGCGACGAGGCCGAACAGGGACATCATGCTCAGCGTGGTATCAAACAGAATGTGCCCGATCAGCGCACCGATCATGCCGAAGGGAATCACCGCCATCACAATCGCCGGCTGCAGATAGGACTTCAGCGGCACCGCCAGCAGCGCATAGATCAGGAACATTGCCGCGCCAAAGAAGATGGCAATGCGCTTGATCAGGGCGGCCTGCTCCTGGCTCGCACCGCCCAGTCCGAAACTGACGCTGGGATACTTGGCGAGCAGTTGCGGAATGAAGTTGTCGCTGATGTCGCGAATCACGGTGGCTGACTGCGCAACGTTGGCATCCACGTCCGAGGTAATGGTCACGGTGCGCTGGCGATCGATGCGATTGATGCGGGCAAAGCCCTCGCCTATCGTCGCTTCTGCCACCTGCCCGAAAGGCACTTCCTCGCCCTGCGGGGTGCGAATGCGCATGTCTTCCAGGTTGGCCACGGAAACGCGCTCCTGTTCCGGGTAGCGTACCATCACCTTCAACTCGTCACGCCCACGCAGCATGCGCTGGGCCTCGGCACCATAGAATGCCTGTCGTACCTGGCTGCCCAGTGCCGTGGCCGTCAGCCCCAGTTGTTCGGCTTCGGGCTTGATGCTGAGGGTGATTTCCTCGCTGCCGCGGCTGTAGGAATTGGTCACATCAAACACGCCAGCGTAGTCTGCCAGCTTGGCTTCCAGTTCCCCCGCTGCCAGTTCCAGTTGATCGTAGCGTGTGCCCGTCAGACGCAGGTTGATCTTGGCGCCGCCTCCGGCATTGGTGCTGGAGGAAAAACGCAGCTCGCGGGTGTTCGGAATGAAGCCCACCTTGTCGCGCCAGTGGCGCTCAATCTCCACAGCACTGATCTTGCGTTCTTCGCCCGCCTTGGTCAGTTCCACAACCACGGAACCGCCATCGTCGCCATTGGTGAACACCATGACATGATCGATAGGCTTTTCGTCCGGAAAATCCTCGTTCAGGCTCAGCACCGCCTGTTCGATCTTCGCCAGTGCGTCGTTGCGCTCCTCGTAGGAAACGCCGTCGTTCATCACCAGATTGGTCTGGATAAAGTCACTGGGCACATTGGGGAAGAACTCGAAACGCACCAGGTTGCCCGCAATCAGACCAATGGCCAGAATCATCGTCGCCACAAACACCGACACCGTGGTGTAACGGTTGCGCAGCGTCTTCTCCAGAAAGTTGCGGTAATGCACGTTGATGAAATGATCCAGCCGCAGGGCCACGCCATCCTGAAAACGTACCAGCAGGTTCGGCTTGCGCTCACGATCTGCCAGACGTGAATGTGCCAGGTGGGCGGGCAGAATCAGTTTGGATTCGGTCAGGGAGAACAGCAGACACAGAATCACCACCATGCCGATGGACTCAAAGAACGGAGCCACCTGCCCGCCGACAAGAAGCATGGGCGCGAAGGCGGCAATAGTGGTCAACACCCCGAAGGTTGCCGGCACCGACACCCGCCGCGTTCCCGCAATCACATTGCGCATGCTGTGCCCGTTCTGCGTCACCTCCGAATGCACGCTCTCGGCGGTGATAATGGCGTCGTCCACCACAATCCCCAGCACCAGAATCAGACCAAACAGGCTGATCATGTTGATGTCCACCGGGTAAGGCCCGATGGGCATCAGCCAGATGGCACCGAAGAAGCTGATGGGAATGCCCAGCATCACCCACAGCGCCATGTTCAGGCGCAGGAAGGTGGTCAGCACCAGGAAGACTAGTACAGCGCCCATGGCGAGGTTGCCCAGCATCATGTTGAGCTGGCTCTTCAGGTAGAAGGCCTGCGAACCCCAGCTATCCACGTTCAGGCCTTGGGGCAGGGTCGGTTGTCTTTGTTCAATATAGGCGGCCACGGCCTTCTCGATATCGAGCACGTTCTGCTCGCGGGTAGCCAGCACCTGAATGCTGAGAGAGCGGTTGCCGTCGAAGCGGGAGAAGTTCTCGGTTTCCACAAATCCGTCGATTACCGTCGCCACATCGCTGACCAGCAGGCGGGTGCCATCGCGGTTGGTGCGCAGCACGATATTGCCGAAGTCGGTGCCGGTGAAAGCCCGCTCCTTGGTGCGCAACTGGATGCGGCCGGTATCGGTGCGGATGGCACCACCGGGCATGTCCACGGACGAGGCGCGCACGGCGTTGGCCACCTGCTCCAGGGTCAGGCCGTATTCGCGCAGCGTGTTCTCTGACACTTCGATGGCGATTTCATAGTCGCGGTCGCCCACGATCGTGGCCTGGCTCACCTCGGGCAGCGCCAGAATATCTTCGCGAATCTGGTGCGCAAAGGTCTTCAGTGCCTTGTCGTCCAGATTGCCGTAGATGGACACGTTCATCACGTTCTGGCGAATTTCCTGTTCGCGCACCGTGGGGCGCTCCACGTCCGCCGGGAAGGTGGAAATGGCGTCGATACGCCCCTTGATCTCGTCCAGCAGTTCCGCCACGTCATACTCGGACGAAATTTCAATCGACACCGTGCCGACGCCTTCGCGGGCAACGGAGTTCATGCGGTTGATGCCCACGATGCCCTGCAAGGCTTCCTCGATGGGAATCACAATCGCCTCTTCCACTTCTTCCGGCGCGGCGCCCGGGTAGGCCATGCTGGCCTGGATCATGCGCGTCTCGAAGTCGGGGAATATCTGAATCTTGATGGTCATCGCCGACGCAATGCCGGCGAACAGGATGAACATCATCAACAGGTTCGCCGCAACGCCGTTGTTGCAGAACCAGGCGATCATGCCCTCGTTGCGTCCGTAGTCCGGCTGGCTCATGACGCGTCTCCACTGTTCATGACAAAGCCGTCGGCGGTGGACACCCGCATGCCATCAATGGGCACCGGCACAGGGCTGACAATGATGCGCTCCCCCGCTTCAACGCCGCGATTGATGTAAACGTAGTCGGTGTCAGTGCGCAGCACATTGACGGGACGTACCCGCAGGCGGTTGTCCTCGTCCATGATCATGATCTGGTTGCCATTGCGCACCGCGCTGTGAGGCAGCGTGACCACGTTGTGTGCCACGATGCCTTCCAGCGTGGCGTTCACAAAACTGCCGATGTGCAGGGCCGGACGGCTGCTGCTCTGACGCAATCCGTAGGGGTCGGCCACCTGAACAACGGCGTGATACACGCGGGTGCTGCTGTCCACCACGCCATCGGTGCGCACGATGTGCGCGTTCCACTGCAGGGGACGCCCGCCGACGGTTGCACTGAGACTGACGGTTTTGTCACGCCCGCCGTTTGGGGCCAGTTGCCCGGGCTGGGGCAGGTCCAGGAACGCGATATCACGATCAGTCAGCGGCAGGCGCACCTCGGCAAAATCGACGGCGAAGGTGCGCATCAACTGGGTGCCCGTGCCAACGAACTGGCCAATGTCCACCAGCTTCTCGCGAATCAGGCCATCATAGGGCGCACGAATCTGTGTGCGGGCCAACTGGCGCTCTGCACGGGCCAGGTCTGCCTCGGCAAACAGCACGCGAGCCTTGGCCTCTTCCAGAAACGGGGTGCGCAGCGCCAGGGGCGGCGCATCGGCGCGGGAACGCCCGGAGGACTCCCACTGCCGGGTAGCTTGCTCGGCCTGCGCGGTTTCCTGAGTCAGTTGCGCCTGTGCAGTCAGCAGATTCGCGCGGGATTGCTGCACCTGCACCTCGTAGTCGGCGGAATCCAGGCTCAGCAGCAGATCGCCTTCGCGGAAGAATCCGCCCACCACATAGTTCTCCGCAACCGCGACCACGCGGCCGGAAACCTCGGCCACAATTGTCGTCTGCGTGCGCGGTTCGACGGTGCCCTGGGACGCGACGCTGAAGGGCATGTCCTGGGGATTGGCCTCCTGCACCTCCACCAGGGTAATGCGCTCCTCTGGCGGTTTTACCTCGGGGCTGGGGCGGTTCACGATCAACAGGGTCGTAACAATGGCGGCCACGCCGATGATCAGCACGGGCAGTAGTTTTTTCATTGTCCGAGGTCCTCGATAAGGGTTTGATTGGCTTGCACGGCGGCAGTGTAGAAGCGGCGCATCTGCGCCAGGCGGGCGTGCGTGGCGTGCATGTCGGCGGGAATACTGTCGTCCGCCTGCTGCAGAATCTCCTGCATCTGCCGCATGCGGATAAGATAGGACTCGATCATGCGCAGAAAGGGCGATGCCGCAAGCTGGTAATAGTCCTGACGATCGCCCGGCAGCGTGACGCGTTCGATGATGCCAAGCGCCGCGAGGCTGCGCGCATTGGTGCTGACGCTGGCACGGCTGACCTGCAGTTCCTCGGCCAGTTGGGCGAAACTCACCGGCCCGCCGTGCACGATGAAATAGCCAAAAATGCGGCCGGAAATTCGGGCCACACCATCTTTCTGGGCGGAAAGCCCCATCTGTTCAATGAAACGGCCGATGCCATCGAGCGGCGCAGAGCCACACTCCCGGTCATCGTGGACGGACATATGCTCCGCCTGCGTGCTGTAATCCATGCAGTCTCCGTGTGCTGCCAGTCCCCTGCGGGAAACCAGTAAATCTTGTTCAGTCGTGACTGAACAATCTAAACGACGCGGATTGTAAGGAGGTGCTCGGGGGAAGCAAAGGGGGGCAAGATCAACGGAGGGAAGCGTACGCCGGGACGATGGCGGAAGCTCAGGCGGCCAGCGCCTGAATCCGTTTCACCATGGCCTGCAGGCCATTCCCGCGAGTGGGGCTGAGGTGTTTGAGCAGATTGAGCTGTTCGAAATAGGCGTCGATATTGAACTGGCGGATCTCGTCGGCGGTCTTGCCGTTGTAGGCGGCGAGCACGACGCCGAGCAGGCCCTTGACGATGAAGGCATCGCTGTCGGCCTCGAAGAAATACTGTTCGCCTTCCTTGTGCTCAACAAGCCAGACCTGACTCTGGCAGCCGCGCACAAGATGATCTTCGCTCTTCAGGCCAGCGTCCATGGGAGGAAGCTCCTTACCCAGATCGATGATGTATTTGTAGCGATCTTCCCAACTGTCGAAGAAGGCCAGAGCCTCCAGAATGTCGTCAGTCGTAATCTCGGTGCCGAAGCGGTTCATGCTCATCTTGTTCTTCGCTTTCTTTGGTTTGCTTTGTGCTCTGTGAGCGGGTCCGGCGGCCACCGGGAGTACGCATGTCAGACACGCCGTGAATTCATCCCTGAAGGCTCCGCTCCGGCATCCCTGCCGGAGAGGGTCTGCCATGCGTACTCCCGGCACCCGCCTAATCTGGTGCGGAAGGCACAGGGCTCGTTTCTTGGCTCTCTTCCAGGTTTTACTGTGTGGGGTCACCTACTACGCGATCACCCGTTTTTCTGGCTGAATTCCAGTCCGCCGGAGCGGAGATTTCCCGTCAGGACCCTCTCCGGCAGGGATGCCGGAGCGGAGCCCCCAGGGACGGGTTTACGGCGTGTCCGGACGGGAAATCTCCGCTTCGGCGGACCGCACCAAACCAAAAACCACGAAACAAAAAATCGCCTCAGTAAAACATCCCCGTTTCCAGTTGGGCCTCTTCACTCATCATGTCGCGGCTCCAGGGCGGGTCGAACACCAATTGCACGTTTACCACCTTCACGTTGGGCACCCGCTTCACCCGGTACTCCACGTCGCCCACCAGCACCGGCCCCATGCCGCAGCTTGGCGCCGTCAGGGTCATCTCGATGTCCACCTGCTTCGCGTTCTGGTCGATGCGCACATCGTAGATCAGTCCCAGGTTCACCAGGTCCACCGGAATCTCCGGGTCGAAGACCGTGCCAAGTGCCTCCCATACCTGATCGGGATTGATCTGATCGTCCACCGGCGCCGGAAAGCTCAGCTTTTCCGCTTGCAGGCCCAGTTTGTCCGCATCCGTGCCGTCCACCCGCACCATCTGTCCGTTGTAGACCACCGTGTAATTGCCGCCCAGCGCCTGGGTGATGGCCACGAAAGTGTTCTGTGGAATGGTCAGGGGGGTGCCGTCGGGCACGCGGCGCGCAGGGGTGTCTTCCTGCGCCAGTACCATGCGTCTTTCCATATCAGTTCACATTGAAGCTTTCGCCACAACCGCAATGGTCCTTGGCGTTGGGATTGAGAAACTGCAGTTGGCGATTGACGCCCTCAGTCACGTAGTCGATCCGGGTGCCCTTCACGATGGGCACGCTGCCTCTGTCCACCAGCAGTTCCACGCCTTCTTCCAGCGCCAGATGCAGATCGTCCGGCCGCGCTTCCGGCACCAGGTCTACCACGTACATATAGCCCGTGCAGCCGCTCTGCTTCACGCTCAGGCGGATCGCTCGCGCCGTCGCGTTCTTCTGCAACTGGCTGCGGAAATGGGCCACCGCCGCCGCCGTGACTTCCACGGTGCCTTCGTTGGCAGACTGAACGGGGTCGAATGACTCTACGCTCATCGGAATATTCCTTGTTCGCTAAGCTGCTGTTGATTAGACGAGAAACTGCCGGGCCTTTTCAAGGGCGGCAAACAGGCGGTCCACGTCATCGAATGTGTTGTAAAAACTGAAACTGGCACGCACGGTGCCGGGAATACCGAACTGGTCCATGATCGGTTGCGCGCAATGATTGCCAGTGCGCACCGCCACGCCCTGCTGATCCAGCAGCGTGCCCAGGTCTGCCGGGTGCACGCCTTCCAGCACAAAACTCAAAACACTGACCTTATGGTCTGAGGTGCCCACGACTCGCAGTCCGGGAACCGAATGCGCCTTCTTCAGGGCATACTCCAGCAGCGCCTGCTCGTGACGTGCGGCGCCTGCGCGATCCAGATGATTCAGATACTCCACGGCGGCCCCGAGGCCGATCACCCCGGCGATGTCCGGCGTGCCTGCCTCAAACTTGTAGGGCAGTTTGTTGAAGGTGGTGCCAGCAAAACTGACGGACTCGATCATCTCGCCCCCACCCTGATAGGGCGGCATGGCCTCCAGCAATTCGCGTCGGCCGTAAAGCACACCGACACCCGTCGGGCCAAACATCTTGTGTGAGGAAAACACGTAGAAATCGCAGTCGAGCGACTGCACATCCACTTGCCAGTGTCCCACTGCCTGCGCGCCATCCACCAGCACACGGGCGCCCACCGCGTGAGCCATGCGCACAATGTCGATGACCGGATTGACGCTGCCCAGGGCATTGGAGACATGCCCCACCGCCACCATGCGCACGGTATCGTCCAGCAGGGACTCCAGGGCCTTCACATCCAGCGTGCCGGAACTGTCCACGGGAATCGCTTCCACCCGCGCGCCGGTATGCGCGGCCACGATCTGCCAGGGCACGATATTGGAGTGATGCTCCATGGCAGAGACCAGAATGCGGTCACCGGGGCGCAGTTCGCTGTGGCCCCAGCTTGAGGCCACCAGGTTGATCGCCTCGGTGGTGCCGCGCGTCCAGATAATCTGTTCCGGGCTGGCGGCGTGAATGAAGTCCGCCACCTTGCGTCTTGCGCCTTCAAAGGCAGCCGTCGCACGATCTGCCAGTGCGTGGGCGCCACGGTGCACATTGCTGTTGTCGTGGCGGTAGTAATCGCTGATGGCCTCGATGACACATTCAGGTTTCTGCGTGGTCGCCGCATTGTCCAGATACACCAGCGGCTGACCGTTCACCTGTTGCTGCAGAATGGGAAAATCCTGCCGCACCCGTGCAGCATCAAAGGCGACGAGTTTGTCATTGGATTGACTCACGGCAGCGGCTTCGCTCATGCGCTGAAATGCTCCTTCGCGAACAGCGTGTGCAGACGCGCATGCAGATGCTCGCGCACTTCCTCGCGTGGCAGTTCCTGCAGCAGTTCGTTGACGAAACCGAAGCTGAGCATGGTGCTTGCCTGGGTCTCGGAGAGACCGCGACTGCGCAGATAGAACATGGCCGTCTGGTCCAGTTGCGCAACGGTCGCACCGTGGGCACAGCGCACATCGTCGGCATAGATTTCGAGTTCGGGCTTGGTGTCCACCTCGGCCTTGTCGGAGGTAAGCAGATTCTTGTTGCTCAGCTCCGCCAGTGTCTTCTGCGCATCCGGGTGAATATGGATGCGGCCATTGAACACGGCGCGGGCGCTGTCGGCGATGATGCCGCGGAACACCTCACTGGTGGTGCAGTGGGGCACCTCGTGTTCCACATTGGTGTGGTAGTCCAGCAACTGATTGTTGCGCGGCAGATACACGCCGTTCAGGTCGGCATGGGCGCCCTGCCCGCGATGGTAAATCTGGTAATCCAGGCGTTTGAGCGTGCTGCCCTCTGCCAGTGTAAACCCGTGATAACGCGCATCGCGCTGCAGCACCACGTGCACGCCGCCGATGTGCAGCAGGTGCTCTTCCTCAAGATTCATGCGGTAGTGCGTGAGCGCCGCGTTGGCGCCAATGCTGATCTCGGTGAGGCTGTTGACGAAGCCGTTCTGCGCCTGCTCGTCGGAAATGAAATGTTCGATCACTTCGGCCGTGGCCGAGTCTTCCAGCACAATCAAGGTGCGCTGGTTCACCGTTGCGGCTTCCGCGCCGGGCGTGGACACATGCACCAGATACACCGGTTTCTTCAGCGCGGCATTGCGCGGCACGTGCACCAGCACGCCGTCGTTCACCCAGGCATTGCTGAGGGACGCGAACAGATGGCGCTTCGTGTCAACGATCTTGCCCAGATGGGTTGCGATGACCTGGCGCTGTTCGGTGTTGGCCTGACTGAAGCGCACGACTTCGGCTGCCTGGCAGTCGGACGCCTCGGCGTCGAATTCACCGTTCACAAATACCAGACGAATGGCATCCAGCGTCAGCAGTGCGTCGTCGGCCAGGTCGCAGGACTGCCCCGCACCCCAGCGCCGAAAATCGCCGCGCTGCAGGGAGTTCAGCGGCGTGTATTTCCACAGTTCCGTACGGCGCCCGGGCCACGCGGCGGCCAGCCACTGCTCGGTGCCTTCATAGCGCAGGGCATCCAGCCAGGCGGCACTGGTCTGCTCGCCTGCTAGTTGCAACGCCCTTTGCTGAAAATCCACAGCACTTGTCTCTACAGTGTCACTCATTGGCTCAGGCAACCTCGTCTTCCAGCCAGCCGTAGCCCTTGGCTTCCAGCTCCAACGCCAATTCCTTGCCACCGGATTTGACGATGCGGCCCGCGGCCAGCACGTGCACATGGTCCGGCACGATAAAGTCGAGCAGACGCTGGTAGTGCGTCACCACGATGAAGCTGCGCTCGCTGTCGCGCATGGCATTCACGCCCGCGGCCACGACCTGCAGGGCATCAATGTCGAGGCCGGAGTCCGTCTCGTCCAGAATGCACAGGCTCGGTTCCAGCAGCATCATCTGCATGATCTCGTTGCGTTTCTTCTCGCCACCGGAAAAGCCTTCGTTGACGCCGCGCTTGAGGAAAGCGGCATCCAGGCTGACGCGCTTGGAGGTTTCACGCGCCAGCTTCATGAAGTCGAAGGAGGACATTTCCTCCAGCCCCAGGTGCTTGCGGCGGGCGTCCACCGCCGCCTTGAGGAATTCCATATTGCTGACGCCGGGAATCTCCACCGGATACTGAAACGCCAGGAACAGGCCTTCGCGGGCGCGCTCCTCGATTTCCATTTCCAGCAGGTCCTTGCCCTTGAAACTGACTTCCCCGGAAGTCACTTCGTAGCCGGGACGACCGGACAGCACATTGCCAAGGGTGCTCTTGCCCGCGCCATTGGGGCCCATGATGGCATGCACTTCGCCGGGCTTGATGGAGAGGGAAAGATTGCGCAGGATGTCTGCGCCTTCCACTCGTGCGTTCAGATTGCGGATGTCCAACATACGGTCTGTTCCTGATTGCGTGTTCCGGAATAAATGTAATTGCGCGTGTCTAGCCGACGGAGCCTTCGAGACTCACTTCCAAAAGCTTGCCCGCCTCCACCGCGAACTCCATGGGCAGTTCCTTGAAGACTTCGCGGCAGAAGCCGTTGACGATCATCGACACCGCCTTCTCGGCGTCCAGCCCGCGCTGCTGGCACAGGAACAACTGATCATCGCTGACCTTGGACGTGGTGGCTTCGTGTTCGATCACCGCAGACGGGTTCTTGCTCTCGATGTACGGGAAGGTGTGCGCGCCGCAGCGGTCGCCGATCAGCAGCGAATCGCACTGGGTGTAGTTGCGCGCGCCGGTTGCCCCCGCGTTGATGCGCACCAGGCCACGGTAGGCACTCTGGCTGCGTCCGGCAGAAATCCCCTTCGCCACGATGGTGGAACGGGTGTTCTTGCCCAGGTGAATCATCTTGGTGCCCGTGTCGGCCTGCTGGAAATTATTGGTCAGCGCCACGGAATAGAACTCGCCCACGCTGTTGTCGCCCTTGAGGATGCAGCTCGGGTATTTCCAGGTGACAGCAGAACCGGTTTCCACCTGCGTCCAGGAGATGCGCGCATTGCGCTGGCACAGGCCGCGCTTGGTCACGAAATTGTAGATGCCACCCTTGCCTTCCTTGTCGCCCGGGTACCAGTTCTGCACGGTGGAGTATTTGATCTGCGCATCGTCCAGCGCCACCAGTTCCACCACGGCGGCGTGCAACTGGTTCTCGTCGCGCATGGGCGCCGTGCAGCCTTCCAGATAGCTCACATAGGAGCCCTCGTCGGCCACGATCAGGGTGCGCTCGAACTGGCCGGTGTTCATCTCGTTGATGCGGAAATAGGTGGACAGCTCCATCGGGCAGCGCACGCCCTTCGGAATATAGACAAAGGAGCCATCGGAAAACACGGCAGAATTGAGCGCCGCGTAGAAGTTGTCTTTCTGGGGGACGACCGAGCCGAGGTATTTCTTCACGAGATCGGGGAAGCGCTTGACGGCCTCGGAGATGGAACAGAAGATCACCCCCGCCTCTTCCAGCTTGGCGCGATAGGTGGTGACCACCGACACGGAGTCGAACACCGCATCTACCGCGACGCCAGCCAGCGCCTCCTGCTCGTGCAGGGGAATGCCCAGCTTGGCGTAGGTCTCCAGCAGCTCCGGGTCTACCTCGTCGAGGCTCTTGGGCTTGTTGGCCATGCTCTTGGGCGCGCTGTAATAGGACAGCGCCTGGAAATCCGGCGTGGGGTAATGCACGTGGGCCCAGGTCGGCTCTTCCATTTCCTGCCAGGCACGAAAGGCCTTGAGGCGCCAGTCCAGCATCCACTCCGGCTCGTCCTTCTTCGCCGAAATGAAGCGGATCACCTCTTCGTCGAGACCGGGCCTGAGCGTTTCGGACTCGATGCTGGTGTGGAAACCCGCGGAGTAGTCCTTGCGGATCAAGCTTTCGACCTGTTCTGTCACCTGTCTACCTCACTGCTCCGCCTCGGGGCCGCACACGCGCAGCACGATGGCGCTGCCCCAATGCGAACAACCCGCGCACCAGGCACGGGAACCGACACACACGGGTATCGGTCTAGCCCCCGAAGGGAGGATTGGAAACCGTTTTTTGAGGCGCGAATTATCGGATATCCGAGTATTTCAGTCAAGTATTGGCCCGTCTACCGGCCAGCCTTACGCCTCGATCAAATAGCAGGGATTATACGCCTTTCCGCCCAGTTTCATGCGTCCGTGGGCAATAAAGTTGCGCAACAGGGCATCCATGCGCTGCAGAATCTCCGGGTCGCCCTGCAGACGGAAGGGTCCGTGGCGGCGGATCATCTGGATACCGGTATCCTTGACGTTGCCTGCCACAATGCCGGAGAACGCACGACGCAGGTTGATGGCCAGCTCGGAGGCCGGCAGATCGCGGCGCAGCGACAACCCCGCCATGCTCTCGTGATCCACCACGAAATGGCGTTTCATCTCCGCCGGAATCTGCAGCAGCCAGTTGTAGTAATAGGCATCGCGCCCCTGGCGACGATTGCTCATCACTCGCTGCATGCCCTCGCGCATGGCCACGGCAACCGCCGCCGCGTCATCACGGATGATGGTGTAATACTGCCGCACCTCTTCCCCGAGGGTCGCCACCAGGAAGGCATCCACCTCGTCAAAATAGTCCTGGCTCTCCCCGCCTGCTGTGAAGATCACCGGCACCACGATATCGCAGTTGCCCGGGTCCATCAGGGTACCCATGAGGAACAGGATTTCTTCGAGCGTGCCCACCCCGCCGGGGAAGACGATGATGCCGTGTCCCACGCGAACAAAGGCCTCCAGCCGCTTCTCGATGTCCGGCATGATCACCAGTTGATTGACGATGGGGTTGGGAGATTCGGCGGCAATGATGCCGGGCTCCGAAATGCCGATGTAGCGACCATCGCGATTGCGCTGCTTGGCATGACCGATGGTGGCGCCCTTCATCGGCCCCTTCATGGCACCCGGACCACAGCCGGTGCAGATGTCCATGCCGCGCAGCCCGAGCTGATAGCCCACCGACTTGCTGTACAGGTATTCCTCGCGTCCGATGGAGTGGCCGCCCCAGCACACCACCAGGCGCGGGACGGTGCGCGGACGCAGCAGCTTGGCGTTGCGCAGCATGTTGAACACGAGGTTGCCGGCCTGCCCCTCCGCATTCTCGTCGCCCAGGGCATGACCGTTCACGTCGGTTGGCGGTGTCAGGCTGCGATCGGCCAGCGCGTAGGGTTCGCCGGACATGAACACGATATCGCGCAGCACGGCAAACAGGTGGTCGCGCACCCCGTTCATGATTACCCCGTCCACGAAGGCGCAGGCGGGTGCGTTTTTCAGGATCAGCTTGATGCCGCGAGCGCGCTGGGCAATCTCGATGCTGAAATCCGCATAGCGGGCATAGACCTCCGAGGCATCGTCCGTGGTGTCGTCGCAGTTGAGCACCGCCAGCGCGCAGCGCCGGAACAGCTCGTAGAGGGCAGAGTTGCGCACATTGCGCAGCCGGTCCACCTCCCATTGCGACAGCATCTCCAGTGTTCCGCGCGGGCTTACCGCCGCGTCAATCGTTCCCGTGCAACTGATTTCATCCACTTCGAGGATGCTGCTGGCCGTATCATTCCCTGTTGTCTGCGTCATGCTCTCGTCTTGCCTTCCTGCTGTTGTCTGTTAATTCCTGATCAAGGCCGCCTGTCGCCTGCCTTCATGATTTTGTCACTGGGTTCCACCCCGCCGCATGGGTTACCATAGCGCCGTGCGAGCGCCACGAGGACAGCGCCCCTGCTGTCGGGTCCGCCGTGCCATACCGAGGTTATTATGCCCCCAGTCCCTCCCGAAAACACCCGCAGCGCCCTGGGTGAAGACGAAGAAGCCAATTACGATCTGTTCATTGCCCGCATTCTGGAGACGGGAAAAGTGTGGGGCTTGAAGGCCGATGACGGCTGGGCGGTGTGCCCTTCACTGGAGTTCGAGAGCACGGACGTGTTCCCCTTCTGGTCCGACGAGGCCGACGCCCGTGTGCACTGCTCCGAAGACTGGAAAATCTACACGCCCTCCGTCATCGAACTGGAAGACTTTGTGGTCAACTGGCTGCCCGGCATGCACGAGGATGAGGTAATGGTCGGCCCCAACTGGAATGCCGAACTCAGCGGTCTGGAAGTGGAACCGGCAGACGTGGCCGAACGCCTCGGTATCGACACAGACTGAAATAGCGATTGCCTACGCGTCGTCCAGCGCCGCCTGGCGACGCGCCTGTTCGCGCTCGTACTCCGCGCGGGCATCCTCGATCACCCGCAGCACCTCGCTCACATCGGCATTGTCCAGGCGCCCCTCGAAACGTCCGCTTAGCACCGTGTCCGGCTTCAGCACCCCCTTCTCGTAGAGATGCCAGATTTCCGGCCCGTACTGGGTGCTGCGCAGCTCTGGGGCAAAGCGCCCGAAATAGCGCGTCATGTTCTCCACGTCCCTCAGCAGCAGGCTCGCCGCCTGATTGTTGCCGGAGGCACTGACGGCCTGGGGCAGATCGATAATGACCGGCCCGCGCGCCGACATCAGCACATTGAATTCCGACAGGTCGCCGTGGACCAGCCCGGCACACAGCATCTTCACCACTTCAGTCATCATCTGGGCGTGGTAGAGACGGGCCTCTTCCGGCGAGACACTGACGTCGTTCAGACGCGGCGCCGGGTCTCCCTCGGCATCGCACACCATGTCCATCAGCAGCACGCCATCCACAAAACCGTGAGTGGCGGGCACCCGCACCCCGGCACGCCCCAGGCGCTTGAGCGCTTCCACTTCCGCATTCAACCAGGCCTGCTCCAGCTCCTGCTGTCCGAAGCGGCTGCGCTTGCCCGCCGCGCGCTCGCTGCGGCTGTTGCGGAACTTGCGGCCTTCCCGATATTGCGTGGCCTGACGGAAGCTGCGCTTGTCCGCCTCCTTGTAGACCTTGGCACAGCGCAGCACTTCGCCACAGCGCACCATATAGACCTGCGCCTCCTTGCCACTCATCAACTGGCCGATGACCTCATCAATGAGTCCGTCGTCACACAGCACCTGCAGTCTTGCGGGGATTTTCATACTCACCTGTTTGTTCTACACCGGCTCAATTGCCGCTTCTTGTCTGTTCGGGGCGGGCATATACTAGGACCAGACAGCGCTGTGCGCCAACAAGAAAAAATCCCCGAGAGGTACTACCATGCTCATGAGTCCGGAACTTGTCGCCGAAATCAACACCCTGCTGCTTTTCAATGTCGCCGATCCCCAGGAAGGCATCAAGATCCACAAGGACGCAGACCCTTCCCTCATCGCTGCGGCAGGCAGGCTGCACGGCAAGGGGCTGGTCACCCAGCCCGACGGTGGCTATCTGACCATGCTGGGGCGCGAGGCGGCCGAGCATCTGCAAATGGCACACACCATTGTGACCAGCGCCCTGGAAGCAAGTTCAATCTCCTGACACGCCGGGCTTACACTGACCAGCCAAGCCGTGCGGCCAGCCCGGAGCTGCGCTGTACGGGTGTCTGGCAGGCACGCACCAGCGCCGCCGGGCCCGTGTGCAGCAACAGGCGCGTTTTGGCACGGGTAATGCCGGTATAGAGCAGTTCCCGCAGCAACAGCGGACTGTTGGCATCGTTCGGCAGCACCAGCAGCACCTCGTCAAACTCGGACCCTTGCGATTTGTGCACGGTCATTGCCCAGGCGGGCACATGCTCCGGCAGACTGCCCGCAGGCACCCTGCGCACCTCGCCATCCGGGCCGGGGAAACAGGCCTGCAGCAACCCTTCGTCGTTGCGCCACAACAAGCCGATATCGCCGTTGAACAGCTCGATTTCGTAGTCGTTCACCGTGACCATCACGGGGGTTCCATGCCCCTCCTCTTCCGCAGCCAGCAGCCCGGCACCGCGCAGGCGTTCGGCAATGCGCGCATTCAATTCTCGCTCGCCCAGGGGGCCTTCGTGAGCAGCACACAGAATGCGGCTTGCCGCGAACCGGGACAGCGCGTCGGCAACGTCCGGGCAGGCCAGATAATCGCCATAGCGCGACACCGCCCAGCGCAACACCTCGGTATTCAGCGGCTGCCAGTCGCTGGCACCTGGCTGTACCCAGACCAGATCATTGAGGGCCAATTCCCCTGCCCCACTGGCCCGGGCCAGCGCCGCCAACGCCGTCTCCGCATCGGCCGCATTGACCGCACGCGCCAGAAGCGCAATGCCACTGTCCTGATGAAACCGGTAGCTTGTGCGCAGCAATGCCAGCGCATTGGCAACGGGCGGAGTCTCGACGGACACCGGCAAGGCATCGGCCCCGACCTCGCAGAGCTCCTGCAACAGGGTCGCCATGTCAGGGCTGTAATGCAGCGCCTGTCCGTGTCCTGTGATGTCGCCCAGCACATTGCCCGCTTCCACGGACGCCAACTGGTCCCGGTCGCCCAGCAGAATAATGCGGGTTTCCGGTCGGCAGGCACTCAGCAGAGCGCCCATCAGCGGCAGGTCGATCATCGAGGCTTCGTCTATCAACAGACAGTCCAGCAACAGCGGGTTCTCTGCATGGTGGCGGAAACCCCAGCTTCCCTGCTGCCTGCGATAACCCAGCAAGCGGTGCAGCGTGCTCGCCTCATCCGGCAATTTCTCGGCGATGTCCGGCGCCAGTTGCAGGCGCTGCCGGGCGGAACGAATCGATTCCACCATGCGCGCCGCCGCCTTTCCGGTGGGTGCCGCCAGGCGAATCTTCATTGCCGGATTCTGCTCCAGCAGCAAAGCCAGCACCTTGACCGCCGTGGTGGTCTTGCCGGTGCCGGCCCACCCGAGATCACCGCAAAGCGACGACTGAGGGCCACGGCGCAGGCCAGCTTCTGCCAGTCCACCGCCTGCTCTGCGGATGCCGCCGGAAACAGACGAGCAAGGCCTTCCCGCAACAAGGGCTTGTCCAGATCGGCCACCTCGCCCATACGCGCCAGAATTGCAGCGAGCACTGTGCCTTCGTAACGCCAGAAACGCTGCAGGTACAGGCGCGAGCCGTCGAGGTACACAGGGGCATCCCCTGTCGCTTCCACAACACACGGACTTGCCAGGAGGATCTGACGCCACTGCTGGAGTTCCGGCATCGCAGGCGTGGCAGGAAACAGCGATTTTCCGGCCAGAGGGGCCAGGTCTATGCACACATCGCCGTGCTGATTGCATTCACTTAGGCAGGCTGCCGTCAGACACAGCACGCTGTCCTCGCCCTGCTGTCCATGGCGCGCGAGGAAACGGGCAAAACTGACGCTCAGCGGGCTGAGCTGGCCGTTGTCCTGCAGACTCTTCAGCAGACTCATGCCGGCACCTCCCCGGCTGCCGCCACGAAACCGAAGATGCCTTCGTCCAGCGTCTGAATGAAATCTTCTTCGGGACGTTCAAAGTGCACACCGTAGCGTTTGCCGTGCTCCGGGCGCATGCCACGCAGGAACAGGTAGTAGGCACCGCCCATGTGTTGACTGTAGGAGTAGCCCGGCACACGCTGCTTCAGGTAACGATGCAGGGCTAGCACATACAGCAGGCTTTGCAGATCGTAACGCCGCTCACTCATCGCCTTCCGCAATGCTGCATCGGTGTAATCCTGTAGAGAGCGACCCAGCAGATTGCTCTTGTAGTCGGCAATGTAGAAACGCCCTTCGTGCTCGAACACCAGATCGATGATGCCGTTGATCATGCCGCGAAAACTCTCCGCCGTCAGCGGGCTCAGGGGATTGTCTGAATGCGCTGCCAGAAACTGATTCAGCGCAGCGATATCCACACGCTCAACGGCAAAATCAAACTCCAGCTCGTTGAGCCGACGCGTCGCAGGCAGGCGCGCCAGACTCAAACCGCTGTCATCCAGCGGGGTGTGCACGATGTTCTGCAGCCACTGCCGGACGAGGCTCTGCTGCTGCGCCGCGACGAAACCGTAGTCCTTCGCGTGCTGCTCGTTCAGTACGTCTGCCTGCGCCGCGATATCGCCCTGAAAATCCAGTTCCTCCAGCAGCTTGTGCAGGAACAGCCCCACTTCGCTGCCTGCCGCAAATTGCAGAATGGCATCGCTGTCGTCTTCACCCAGGGAGCGCATGGGCGGCTGGTGCACGTCCCGCGCCAGGCTGCTGAAGCTGCTGATGCGCCAGTCTCTCGCGACACTTCCGGCAAAACGCTGCGCGGCGAGTGTGCGCGTGGTGTCGGTGTGTGCTTCCAGATAATTCGGGTGCTCTGGTACCGGCAGAACAGACAGATCAATGGCCGTGGCTGCCTGCGCCACCAGCGCAGCCAGTGCAGCATCCACTTCCTCATCCCGCAGAGGCGCGGCGGCGCCTGCCTGCTTCCGTTCGCGCAGCAGCCAGGCCAGCGCCGTCTGTTCGGGATACGCCCTTGCAGCCGCAGCCCCCCAGACCAGATAGGTCTTCGCCTTGGCACGGGTCAGCGCCACATAGGCCAGGCGCACATCCTCGGCCAGGCGCTCATTGTCCGCCAGCGCCAGCCATGCATCGGCATCCTGCAGATCAAGCGCCAGACAGGCCTTGTTGCCGGCATCATGAAAACTCAGCGCGGTCTCATCCTTGCCCGAACGCGTGACGGGCCTGCTGCTCCACAGGAAGGGTACGAACACCACGGGGTACTCCAGGCCCTTGCTGGTATGAATGGTCACTATCTTCACCAGTGCATCGTCATTCTCCAGCCGCAGTTCGGCCTCTTCATCCGCGCCTTCACTGAGTTGTTGCTGGTACCAGGACAGCAGTGCCTCAAAGCCGGGATAGGCGCCGGCACGCTGCTGCAGCAATTCCCCCAGGTGCAGAAGATTGGTCAGACGCCTCTCGGCATCCTGCCCCTGCGCCACACCCAAGGCCAGGCCGGTGTGCTGCAGCAGGGTATAAAACATGGCCATGAAGCCACGCTGACGCCATTGTTCGTGTAGCGCGCGACACATCTCCTTCCACTGCAGCCAGGCCAGGGGGGCTTCCACGCGCTGTGCGATCTGCCGATAGTCCAGCCCCAGCAGCGCGCTGCACAGGGCCTGACGCAGCGCGTCCCTGTCCTGACAGTGCACCACGGCACGCAACAGAAGCAGCAACGCCTTTGCCTCCTCGCTTTGATAGACCGACTCTCTTCCGACTGTTACCGCGCTGACACCGCGCATGGCCAGCGCCCGGCGCAGTTTGACGCCCTCGTAACCGTTGCGCACCAGCACCGCAATGTCGCCCGGGCGCAAGGCCTCATCGCCGAGTGTTGCACTGCCCTGCTGCCCCGCAATCAGCAGACGCGTGATCTCCTGCGCCACGGCCTCGCAGATTTCCCCCTCCAGCGCGCCCTTGCTCTTCGCCTTGCCATCGCTTCCGGCCCCGAATTGCCACAGCGTCATCGCCGCCACTGGCGCACCGTTTTCGAGCAGCGCCTTGTGCTGCTTCGGTGATGCCTTAACCGGATGAAACGCAATAATGTCCTGATAGACAAAAGGTGCCGTGTGTCGTGCAAACACTGCGTTGACCGCCTGAATCATCGACGGGAGCGAACGCCAGTTGGTATCGAGCGTGTAATGCTCTATCGCGTCCTGCCTGGCTTTTGCATAGGCAAAAATATCGCCGCCCCGGAAACTGTAGATGGCCTGTTTGGGGTCGCCAATCATGATCAGGGCACCGGCCTCACTCTGATCCTCCTGATGAGCCAGATACAGGCGACGGAAGATCCCGTACTGCAGATCATCCGTGTCCTGAAACTCGTCAATCATGGCGACCGGAAACTGTCGGCGCAGCACCCGGGCAAGCGCCTCACCACCCTCTCCCTGCAAGGCCTCGAATACATGACTCAACTGATCCTGATAGGACAAGGTGTGGCTGCTTCGCTTCTGCTGGGCCACCTGTTCTCGCAGTGTCAGCGATGACTCCTGCAGTACGGCGATTCGGCAGCGCCTGCACAGATCAAGCCGTTGTTCGGAGATCGACTGGCAGCGCAGGAAGAAGTCGTGCTCCAGTTGTGGATCGCTGCCACGTTTTGTCGGCGTGCTGTTGGCGTGCAAATAGCCGGCCCCCAGCAACTCGAATGCGTCCGGCATCTGCAGCAGTGTTCCCGACACAAAATAGGCATCCAGCTCGCGCAGGGACACGTCCAGTTCTGCCAGACGGTAGCCGGAAGTCTTGCTGCGACTCAGCGCGGGGGACAAGCGCAGTATCTCCTTCAGGGTATCCGCCTGCTGCTGCCACTGTGCGGCCAGCCCATCCAGGCTCGCGTGCATGGCCTCCCATTCGACATACACCTGCGAAAGAGGAGTAAACGCCTGCGGCAGAATCGTTTTCTGTGCGGCATTGCGCAGGGGCAACTGCGCCTTCTGCAGGTCCTCAATGCCCGGAAACACACTCAGTAGCAGCGCAAGACGATCCGCGCTCAGGGTGTAGGTCTCACGCCGCCACCAGTCCTTGAGAGCCTCCTCCCACAGAGCATTGTCATCGCGCAGCAATTCCAGTTGAAAGGCCTGCCCGCTGTTGAAGGCGTGCTCGGTCAGGGCGCGCTGACAGAACCCGTTGATGGTGAAAATTGCCGCCTCGTCCATGCTGCGCACGGCAAGCCGCAGCCGGTTCAGTGCCGTCTGCCAGGCCGTTTCATCGCCCTCCTGCAGCCTCAGCACCAACGCGTCGAGAAAGGCATCTTCCTTCACAGCGCCTTCTGCCGCTTCCAGTCTTTGCTGGGCCGCATACAGGCGCTCGCGAATACGACCACGCAACTCCTCGGTGGCCGCATTGGTGAAGGTCACCACCAGAATCTGGTTCACGGCCCGGCCTTCCAGCACATAGCGCAGATAGAGATTACTGATGGTGTAGGTCTTGCCGGTGCCGGCACTGGCCTCGATCAACTTGACGCCGTGCAGCGGCAGACTCAGGGTCTGCTCAATGTCCAGCACGGCAGGAGACGAATGGGCGTTGCTCACCATGCCTCCTCCCGTTGTCGCAGGGGTTCGTACACCCGTTTTGCCAGCGCCAGATGTTCTTCATCCTCCAGCGGACTGCCGGACAAACCCCTCAGCATCATGGCGATATAGGTATCCTGGCATTCCGGTGTCACGGGGGAAAACTCATTGCCAAACCACAGGTTCTGCGCCTTGCGCAGTGCGCTCTCATCCGCCCCCAGCGCCAGTTCGTAGCTGACGCCGGGAAACAGCGGCAGAGGCCGCTTCAAGCCTTCAAAATACAGTTCCAGATAACGTGCCAGCAGCGGCACCGCTTCTTCCGCCGGGAGTGGCGCAAAACGCACACTGCCATCGCGGCAGATGAGCACGCTGTCTTCCTCCTGCGCCAACAAGCCAGCGGCACAAAGCGCCAGATGTTCCAGCCACAGCTCCAGGCGATGTTTGGGCTTCATGCGTGCCGCTGCGAAATGCAACAACCCCTTGCCTGGGCGATAGCGTGACACCTGAGCGCTCAACAACACCACACGCTGTGCTGACAGCGGGCAGGCAAGCTGCACGGCAAGCGGGCGTATGTTGCTTCCCTGATAAGCCTGCAGTCTTTCGAGCATATCCTGCACGCCCTTGTGCAAGGACTGAAAACTGGCATCGGCCAGGGTGCCGTGTGGCAACTGGCCCCGCGCGGAAAACAGGGTTTGCAGTTCGCGCTCGCTTCTCTCCTCTCCCGCCAGGGCGCGCCCGATCAACTCCTGATGAATGGCCCATACCTCACGGCCATCCAGGGTGAAGGGCTCTTCGTCTTCATCGGCTTCCTCCTCACGCAGATAAATGCCCAGACGCGCATTGAAGAAACCCTTCACGGGATGTTGCAGGAAGCGCAGCAGTCGCCCGAGATCGAGCTGATCGGCATCTTCCTCTTCTCCTGCCAGCGCCTCACCCGGCCAGTTTCCGACAGCCCCGGGTTCAGAGCAGATCGTACGCTTGAGCAGGGTATCCGCGATCTGACACCACCAGTCATCGTAGGACGCCAGTGCAGCCCCTTTCCCAGCGGCATCGAACTGCCGCCAGTGGAAGGCCTGCATGGGATGTTCAACCCACAGACAGGCAGACATGGGCGGTGTCTTTTTCGACTCGGGTTTCCCGCTTTCCTTGTGTTCTTCTTCCAGCACAGAGTAGTGCGCATCGACAAAATCCATGAACTCGCGCAGCAGCACCGAGGGCTGCAACTCGCTGTTGTCCTTGAGGCTGCGCCCGGTATAACTGAAATACAGCCGTTCGCGTGCACACAGCAGGGTTTCCAGCATCAGATAGCGGTCTTCGTCGGGTTTGCGGGGGTCTCCCGGGTGCCAATGGCCCGCCATGGCGTCGAAAGACTGCGATTGCTCGCGCCGGGGAAAAGCCGCATCGCTCATGCCCAGCACACAGATCATGCGAAATGGCAGGCTGCGCATCGGGCGCATACCGCAAATGGTGACGCCGCCACTGAAATAACGCCCGTGCTGCGTTCGCGTGCCAAGGTGCTCCTGCAGATAGTAGCCCAGCAGACTCAGGGAGAGTTCCTGCCCCGGGGCATACTGCTTCAACTCCTTCATGGCATCGCGAATCTGCTGCAGCTTGTCCCCCTCATCCGGCAGCGGAGCAAAAAAATCGGCCATCAGTTCATTGACGGTTTGCTGCCATACGCCCACCTCGCGGGGGCGTTCGAGCACGCTGTGCCAGTGCCGCAGCGTCTCCAGAAAATGACACAGCTTGCCCAGCGCCAACGCATCCGCCCCCTGCGCACCGGGCATCACCGCGATGCCCTGCCACTGTTCGACATCGGCCATGGCGTAACCCGCCAGCAAACGATCCAGGCCGTGCCTCCAGGTATTTTCTGCCACCTGCGGTAGACCAAACTCAGCCTTCTGCCCGGCATCCATTCCCCAGCGGATGCCACTGGCCTGCAACAGGCTCAGCATTTCCTCAAGCGCATTGCCCTCCAGACCAAACCGGCGGGCAATGCGCGGCACCTCCAGATAGGAAACCAGTTCGGAGAAACTGAAGCGTGAGGATGGCAGTTGCAGCAATTGCATAAAGACCTGGATCAGCGGATGTTCATCGGCCAGCGTGGTGTCCGACAGGTTCCAGGGCACAAAGGGACGGCTGGCGGTTTCGTCGAAACGAAAAACCGCTTCCACATAGGGAGCATAACGGCTTATCTCCGGCACCATCACCAGAATGTCTTCCGGCTTCAGCGTCGCATCCGCGTCCATCGCGGACAGAATACGATCGTGGAGCACCTGGCACTCCCGCAGGGGGCTGTGGCACACATGCACTTCCACGGAGTCGTCAGGAGTCCTGTCCGAAGGCTCGGCATTCAGGTTCAGAATATCGCTCTGGATGGCATGGAGCAGACTGTCCTTCCCTGCAGGCGGGTAGTAATCCCAGTTGCTGGATTCGAGCACATCGCCAGACAGCATCAAATCCTGAAAGGCCTGGCCCTGGCGCCCCCAGGAAGCGAGCAGCTCGTTGCCGGTGTCGTAATAAGCCGCCTCTTTTGGGTTGCTCAAACGCTTGCGTGCGTACTCTTTCTTGCTGCGCAGATCGGCCCAGTACTGATCGGTAGGGCTGTGCTGGTACAGGGTGATTTCGCACTGATGGGACAGGGCCTCCAGCACCTGCACAAACAACGGCGGCAGGCTGGACAAGGCAAAACAACTGATGCGCTCCGGCAACGCACACTGCACAGTGCCCGAGGACAGTGCCCGCAGCAGCGTGTCGATCAGCGCTACCCGGTGGCGCCCTTTGCAGTCGGCAATCAGCGCCTGCCACAACTGCGGCTGCCAGGCTGGCACCCCGTCTGCGCTGCCAGCCATGTTCCTGCCAGCACTCCAGTCACGAATCCACTCGGGGCGATAATATTGATAACGGTCGAAGAGGTCGGCCAGGCGCTGGGCCAGTTGCCAGCGTTTGACGCCCGTGTCGTCCCCCGTGAGGTAACGATGCAGCGGCAGAAAATCCCGCGATGACAGCAATCCGGGCAGCATTGCGTGGATGCGCCAGGCAGCGCGCTCCCGCGACAGGGGGTCCTCCCCGGCAAACTGTTGCGTGCTTTGTGCGGCAAGCTGCCAGATCCATTGCGCAGGCAGCAGATACTCGATGTTGCTGGCGATCCCGTGATGTTCTGCAAGCTGCAGATTGACCCAGCGCTTCATGGGCATGCTGGGAATCAGAATGAGCTCAGGCTGAAACGGATCCGCCAGGGGTGTTTCGCCCAGCCGCTGCGCCAGGCGTGCATGCAGGGCCTCCACCCGATTGGAACAACATAAATTCAATGGCATGGCAGGCCTGTCATCATCTCGTCAGCGCAGCGTTCGGAAAAACGCGCGCACATCCTCCAGCAGCAGATCGGGCTCCTCCATGGCGGCGAAATGTCCGCCCTGGGGCATTGGGGTCCAGCGCACGATATTGTACTGCGACTCGGCCCATAGTCTGGGCGTAATGTAAATTTCCTTGGGGAAAATGGCCCCTGCCGTGGGCACGGACACATAGCCCAGGGGCTCACGCAGCGGGAAATTGCGATTCTCGTAATAGATGCGTGCAGACGAGGTGATGGTGCCGCTAAACCAATAGATACTGATGTCGGTGAGGATATCGTCCTTGCTGAACTTGGCGTCCAGGCCATTCACGCTCTGCAGATCAATATCACTCCAGCCGTGAAACTTCTCCGCAATCCAGGCCGCCAGGCCTGCCGGAGAATCGTTCAGCGCCACCCCGACAGACTGCGGTTTCGTGCCCTGAATCTGCTGATAACCCACCTCATCGGCCATATAGGCCTGCCGCGCCGTGCGCGCCGCCAGCTCCTCCTGCGGCACGGCATCACGAATCGCCTGGTCTTCGGGTGGATTGGCCAACACGAAATTGGAATGCAGGCCGATCACCCGCTCCGGATATTGAAAGGCGTGGATGCGATTGATGATGCCGCCCCAGTCGCCGCCCTGCAGCCCGTAATGCATATACCCCAGACGCTGCATCAGTGCTGCAAGCGTATGCGCCATGCGTTCGGGGTTATACCCCCGCTCCTGCGGCTCACCGGAAAAGCCAAAACCCGGCAGGCTGGGCACGACGACATGAAAGGCATCCTCCGCACGGCCACCGTAACGCTGCGGCTCGGTGAGGCGATCAATGATGTGGCGAAACTCCGCAAAAGACCCTGGCCAGCCGTGGGTAATCATCAGCGGCATGGCATCGGGGTTGGAGGAGCGCTGATGGATGAAATGAATCGGCACCCCGTCGATGTTGGTTTTGAACTGGGCAAAACGGTTCAGCTCGCGCTCCTGGGCACGCCAGTCAAACTCCGTGCGCCAGTAGTCCACCAGCTCCTTCAGATACTCGGCATTGGTGCCGTACTCCCAGCCTGTGCCGGGGATCTGCGCCGGCAGCCTGGCTCGCGACAGGCGCTCCTTGAGGTCCTGAATATCGGCATCGGGAATGTGGATTTCAAAGGGAGTGATGGTCTCATTCCCTGTCGGCTGAGCCTGCGCAAAATCGGTGAAACCCAGCGTCAAAAAAACAGAAAAAACACATGAAATCAACGAGTTGAATTTCAACATAGCTACCTCTTGATGGGCAGTACTGGCGCTTCTGCGGCTCATCTCCTGCCCTGCCTGGCGGGGGAAGTCTGCGCGTTTCAGATGTGGGCTAATGGTGGCACAGGGGGGGCGGGATTAACAAGGAAGGGAGTCGTCGTGTGGCGTGAGTTTTGGGTACAGGATTGGGTCGCTGCTCGGCACTGGCTGTGCTCGAAGCTGCGAGAGGGATTGATTTCAGCAGCCTTGGGGCTGCTGAAACCCTGCGGGCTTCGCGCTGCGCGCTCGTCTTCGATTGCTGACGCAATCGATCAAACCCTCTTTCGGGTTCGAACCCCTCTCTTGTGGAAGCTTCTGAGATCTTATCG
>JACKOJ010000005.1 GCA_024234325.1 Pseudomonadales bacterium
TATTCACGGCATACACCATGATCTCGTTCACCCACCGACAAATTTTCTTCACAGTCTCCAACTTCTCGTCGGAGGCCAGCGGCTGAATGATCTCGATGGCAGTCACAGCAGAGACCTTATGAATTGGCGTCTTGCCCATCTTGGGGAAGATGTATTTTTCCAGTCGGTCGACAATCTTGTCGTAATAGACGGTTGAGACGCTGCTCTTCTTAAGCGCCAACCACTTCCGGGACACATGCTCGAAGGTGTTGGCGTTCTTTTCAGAGCGTTCGCGATTGACTGCCTCTCGATACTCCTGGGGATCGATGCCTTCGGCGAGAGCGGCACGCAGTTCATCTGCACGCTTGTGGGCTAGTGCCAGGGAAATGTCGGGGTAGGCGCCTAGACCGATATTGGCGCGTTTGCGGGTGCCGGGCCGGTAGTAGTTGAGAATCCAGTACTTGCCGCCAGAGGGCTGCACGCGCAGATAGAGGTTCTTGCCGTCGGCGAGGCTGTACTCCCGGTCGCGGGGCTTGGCCTGGCGGATCTCGGTATCGGAGAGCGGTTTGGCGATTCTAGGCATGGTGGCAACACCTGCTAACTCGTAGCAACAAAAGCTTTTGTTGCTACGTCAGTTTTTGTTGCTACCTATGTTACTAAAAAAGCTGGATGCTGCGGAATTTTCCTGGACGTGAATAGACGGAAAATTAGAAAAGATGATGTTTTTAAAGGATTTTTTGTACGTTCTGGGAAGGTGTTGAACTTTGCAATGGTGCCCAGGAGAGGACTTGAACCTCCACGACCGTAAGGTCACCAGCACCTGAAGCTGGCGTGTCTACCAATTCCACCACCTGGGCAGGAGGGGGGTAATTCAGAGCGCGCACTTTATCTTCGCGAAACGCGTCTGTCAATCGTCTGCGTGCAATTGTTTGCGTATTCCCGGCGCCGGGTGTGTATACTGGCCGCCGAATCCATCGAAACTGGCAGGATATGGCTAAAAAACCGAAAGACCCCGCAGCAATCATCGATCCCTTCGCAAGCCGGGAAGCGGAAAACTACGAAAATCCCATCCCGAGCCGTGAGTACATCCTCGACTATATGGAACAGACCGGAGAGCCGGTCAGCTACGAATCCCTGTGTGCCCATCTGGGCCTGAATTCCGAAGACCAGGCCGAAGCGCTGCGTCGCCGCCTGATCGCCATGGCGCGGGATGGGCAGCTCATCAGCAACCGTCGCGGCGTGTATGGCCTGGTCAACCGCATGGAGCTGACCAAGGGGCGCGTGCAGGGCAACAAGGACGGCTACGGCTTCTTCGTGCCGGTAGACGGTTCCGGCGACCTGGTGTTGCCGAGTACGGAGATGCAGAAGGTCTTCGACGGCGACATCGTGCTGGCCCGGGTCTCGGGCGTGGATCGTCGTGGGCGCCGCGAGGGCATGATCGTGGAGGTGCTGGAGCGGCGCAGCAGCCAGATCGTGGGGCGCTACTACTGGGAGCAGGGCTTCGGGGTGGTGGTGCCGGACAACCGGCGCAATGCCCACGAGATCATGATTCCCGAGAAGGACAATCACGGCGCCGGTGACGGCCAATTCGTGGTGGCCGAGATCACGGCCTACCCCACCCAGCGGCGTAAGGCGGTGGGCAAGGTGGTGGAGATCCTGGGCGACCACATGAAGCCGGGCATGGAAATCGACGTGGCCGTGCGCAGCCACGACATTCCGCACAAGTGGCCGAAAGAGGTGCTGAACGAGCTGAAGGGCTTTGGTCCCGAGGTCTCCGCGGAGGATTCCGCGCAGCGCGTGGACCTGCGCGCCCTGCCCTTCGTCACCATCGACGGCGAGGATGCCAAGGACTTCGACGACGCAGTGTACTGCGAACCCCAGGCCGGTGGCGCGTCCCGCCTGTACGTGGCGATTGCCGACGTCTCTCACTATGTCTCCATCCATTCGGCGCTGGACGAGGAGGCCCAGAACCGGGGCAACTCCGTTTACTTCCCCGGCCATGTGATTCCCATGCTGCCCGAGGCGCTGTCCAACGGCCTGTGTTCCCTTAAGCCGAAGGTGGACCGCCTGGTGATGGTCTGCGAAATGCAGATGGACAAGCTGGGCCGGGTGCAGGACTACCTCTTCTATGAGGGCGTGATTCACTCCCATGCGCGCATGACCTATACCGAGGTGGCGGACATTCTGGAGGATCCGGAAACGGACCTGCGTGCACGCACCCGCGAACGCCTGCGCGCGAAATACGCCGATCTGCTGCCCGCGCTGGAATCCCTCTACAGCCTCTACCACAAGCTGGCCAAGCGGCGGCAGATGGCGGGGGCGCTGGACTTCATCAGCACCGAGACGCGCATCGTGTTCGGCGAGACGCGCAAGATCAGCTCCATCGTGCCCGTGGTGCGCAACAGCGCGCACCGCCTGATCGAGGAATGCATGCTGGCCGCCAACGTGTGCACGGCGCAGTTCCTGCAGCAGTCCTCGCTGCCGGTGCTGTACCGGGTGCACGACGGCCCCAACATGGACAAGCTGGAAAACCTGAAGGCCTATCTGAAGGAGTTCGGCATTCAGCTGACCCGTGCCGCGAAACCGGAGCCGAAGGATTACCAGCGTGTATTGCTCAAGATTGCCGACCGGCCCGATGCGCACCTGATCCAGACGGTGATGATTCGCTCGCTGCTGCAGGCGGTCTATCAGCCGGAGAACATCGGCCACTTCGGGCTGGGGTTTGCGGCCTACACCCACTTCACCTCGCCCATCCGCCGCTACCCCGATCTGCTGGTGCATCGCGCGCTGCGTTACCTCATTCGCAGCAAGAAGCAGAAGGAAGGCGTGCGCAAGGTGCCGGGCGTGGCCCCGCTCAACCGCAAGGACATCTATCCCTACGACCTGGCGGCCATGCAGGGTTTTGGCGAGACCTGCTCCATGACCGAGCGTCGCGCCGATGCCGCCAGCTACGACGTGGTGGACTGGCTCAAGTGCGAATACGTGCAGGACCGCGTGGGCGACGAGTTTGCGGGCACGGTCACCAGTGTCACCAACTTCGGCCTGTTCGTGGAGCTGCAGGACATCTATGTCGAGGGCCTGGTGCACATCACGGCCCTGAAGAACGACTACTATCAGTTCGACCCGGTGCGGCATCAGCTGCGCGGCGAGCGCAGCGGCATCACCTATCACATGGGCGATGTGGTGCGGGTGAAGGTGGTGCGAGTGGACCTGGACGATCGCAAGATCGATCTGGTGATGCTCGACAGCGCGGGGCGCGCGCCGGAGCCTAGGCCGGCGTCGGGCAAGGCACGCAGGGCTGACGAGAAGCCGGACAGGTCCCGCAGGAGCAAGGATGACAGGAAGACAAGGGGCCGTGCGCCGCTTGAGCCCACCAAGCCACCGGCCGGGAAACCGGCTGGCAAGAAAAAGGCAAAGGCCAAGGTTGCCGACAAGAACAAGGGCAAGCGCCGCGTGCCCAAGGCCGAGCAGATGTCACTGCGCGAGCAGGTGGCCAAGGGCATCGTGACCGCTCCCGAGAAGACAGGGGCTGAGAAGAAGGCGGGCGCCAACAAAGGGGCCGCAAATAGAGGGGCAGTAAAGAAGGGTGCCGCGAGCAAGGCGGGTGGCAAGGAAACAGGCGCCCGGGAAGTTCGGGTGGCCGGCAGGCAACGCAATTCCCGCAGGAAATAATCCAGGACCAATCGCCTGCAGGGCAGGCTCCTACAAGGCGACCCCCTGTAGGAGCCTGCCCTGCAGGCGATCAGAGAACCTCAAAAGGAACCAAACCCCCGGTAGGAGCCTGCCCTGCAGGCGATCAGAGCCCCAAAAAAGGAACCAAACCCCGGTAGGAGCCTGCCCTGCAGGCGATAAGAGAACCCCAAAAAGGAACCAAACCCCTGTAGGAGCCTGCCCTGCAGGCGATAAGAGATCACCAGCACACCATGAACAAGGAATGGATCTACGGCATTCACGCCGTCGGCGAACTGCTGCGCCAGCACCCGGAAGACGTGCTGGAGCTGCAGCTTCTGCAGGGGCGTGACGACAAGCGCGTCAACGAAATCAAGGCGCTCGCCAGTGCCGCCGGCGTGCAGTGGCAGGAACTGGAGCGGCGCGACCTGGACCGGCGCCTGCGCAATCTACCCTCCGGCGCCGTGCATCAGGGCGTGATCGCCCTCGTGCGCCTGGGTGGGCAGCTTCTCGACGAGAAGGCGCTGGATGCCCTGCTGGACGCACTGGAGCGACCGGCCCTGCTGCTGGTGCTCGATGAGATCACGGACCCGCACAATCTTGGCGCCTGCCTGCGCACAGCCGATGCGGCGGGGGTGGATGCGGTGATTGTGCCCAAGGATCGCTCGGCGCCGCTGAACATGACGGCACGCAAGGTGGCTTGTGGCGCAGCGGAGACCGTGCCCTATGCGGCTGTGACCAATCTGAGCCGAACCCTGGAGTCCCTGAAGCAGCGCGGCATCTGGATTGCCGGGGCGGCGGGCGAGGCGACCCAGAGCCTCTACGAAATCGACTTTGCTCAGCCCACGGCTATTGTGATGGGCTCCGAGGGCAAGGGCCTGCGCCGCCTGACCCGGGAGCACTGCGATTACCTGATGGCCATTCCCATGGCGGGGGCGCTGTCCAGCCTCAATGTGTCCGTCGCTACCGGCTTGTGCCTGTTCGAGGCCGTCCGCCAGCGCCGGGTCCAGGGCTGATTGTCCGGCCCCCCCGTAGGAGTCTGCAGGGTCGGCTCCTACGGGATGGCGCCAGAGTCCACAAACCATTTGCATCTTGTCCTTCTCTTCTCTAGAATGCCCGCTCTTTAATTTCGGGGAGCTGTCTTTGGGCGTCCCCTTCACTCCTTGTCTTCCTGCGCATCGGGCCCTCAACCCGGTGTTTGTCAGAAGACTTCAACCCGTAAGGAGTCTCTATGAGACATTATGAAGTTGTATTTCTGGTTCACCCCGACCAGTCCGACCAGGTGCCGGGCATGGTGGAGCGCTACACTCAGATCATCAAGGACAGCGGTGGCTCTGTACACCGTCTGGAAGACTGGGGGCGCCGTCAGCTTGCCTACCCGATCAATAAGATCCACAAAGCCCATTACATCCTCATGAACATTGAGTGCAGCAATGAGGCGCTGGAAGAGATCACCACCCTGTTCCGCTACAACGATGCCATCATCCGCAATCTGGTTATGAAGATGACCGGCCCGGTCACTGAAGAATCCCTGATTCTGAAAGGTGAGCGTGAGAGCCGTGAGCGTCGCGCCCGTGCGGAACAGAAGCGCAAGCTGGAAGAAGACGCGGCAGCACGCGAAGCGGAAGAAGCTGACGACGAAGACGCTGACAGCTACGATGGCGACGATACTGACGACGATCAGGATGCGGACGATTCCAAAGAGTGATTTCAGACTGCCACAGGCGGTCCCACCCATTAATTGAAAGGTAAACACCATGTCTCGTTTTTTCCGTCGCCGTAAATTCTGCAAGTTCACTGCAGAAGGCACTGATCAGATCGACTACAAAGATATCGAAACCCTGAAGGCGTATGTGTCTGAAACCGGCAAGATCGTACCGAGCCGTATCACTGGCACCAAGGCACGCTATCAGCGTCAACTGGCGACTGCCGTGAAGCGTGCACGCCACCTGGCCCTGATTCCGTACACAGACAGCCACACCGCCTGATTCCGTGAAACAGTGCCGTCACGCAGTGGCGGCTGAAGTTCGGATGCACGTGCGGAGACGCGTATGAAGGCGCTGGCCCAGTTTGCGATGTCGGGCCGCCGCCAGGCCATCCTGGCGGCGCTCATCCTCGGCTTCCTTCCGGTGTTCAATTTTCTGAGCCCACCGGTAGTAGCACTGGTTGCCTTGCGCCAAGGCCGGGGAGAAACCCTTACTGTTCTCCTCTGGGCCGCACTGCCAGCCCTGGGCTGGTTTGTACTGGGGGACATGATGCCCCTGATGACGCTTTTGGGAACGGTTGTGCTGGCGCTGATTCTGCGCAGCACCGGTTCCTGGCAGTTCACGCTGCTGGCGTCGGTGGGTGTCGGCATGCTGGCGCTGCTCGGTTTTTCCCAGCAGACAGAAATGTTCGATCTGCTGGAAACGCAGTTCACGCAGTCGGCGCAGCAGGTGGTGAACTCACCGGGATTTGAGGGGCAGTTGAATATTCCTGGCCCTGAACGCCTGCATGAGTTGATGCTGATGGCGTTTTCCGCATCGGTCACTGCGATGACGGTCACGCTGCTGATGCTGGCCCGAAGCTGGCAGGCGAAGCTGTACAACCCGGGGGGCTTCCGCGAGGAGTTTCATGCCCTGCGGCTGGATTGGCGACTGAGCGTGGTTCTGTTCGCCCTGTACCTGCTGTCGGATATGGGCGTGCCGGTGTTGCCGCAGATGAAGGCGCTGTTTGTGTTGCCCTTGATGATTGCAGGCGTTGCCCTGGTGCATGGCCTGGTGGGTCGAAGAAAATTGCCGGTTTCCATATTGGTGATCTTCTACTCGGTCATGGTGTTTCCGGCGATGCTGCAGCTTGTGGGGCTGGCCGCGTTGGCCGATAGCTGGTTCGATTTTCGCTCGAAAGTGCCTGCCCGCGACTAGCGTCATCAGGCGCCGCTGTGACAGGCAAGGCAGGCTGTGAAGGCCTGATATTTGGCAAAGAATACACACAGATTTACATGAGGAAACCAAGATGAACGTCATTCTGTTGGAAAAAGTGGGCAAGCTGGGCGCCGTGGGTGACACCGCTTCCGTGAAAGCAGGTTACGCCCGTAACTTCCTGTTCCCGACTGGCAAGGCAATTCCCGCCACCAAGTCCAACCTGGAATCTTTCGAAGCCCGTCGTGCCGAGCTGGTTGCTGCGCACAACGAGAAAGTGGCTGCGGCTCAGGTCCGTGCCGAGAAGCTGAAGGAACTGCGTGTCGCCATCGCCGTGAACGCTGGCGAAGAAGGCAAGCTGTTCGGTTCCATCGGTACCCGTGACATCGCCGACGCCGTGAACGCAACGGGCGCAGACATCAACAAGTCTGAAGTGCGTCTGCCGAACGGTGCCCTGCGCGAAGTGGGCGAGTACGAGATCACCATCGACCTCGGTCACGAAGTGGAAGCGGTCATCACGCTGGCGGTAGTTCCCGCCTGATTCTGCGGTTCCGGTCTGCGGCTGCCTCATTCGGCGGTTGTTGTCTCCGGACCAATAGGTGACAATGAGGCGCTGCCGCTCTTCGGAGTGGCGGCGCTTTTTTTTGTGAATTCTGTTTGTCGGGTGCGGTGTCAGGGTCGCCTGCAGGGCAGGCTCCTACCATCCCCATTGCTGGTATTTCCCCATGTCCGAAGCGTTTGAGAAAAGCCGCAAGCCGGTGGACGCCGGTTCGCTGGCGTCCCTGAAGATGCCTCCCCATTCCGTGGAGGCTGAACAGGCTGTGCTCGGCGGTCTGATGCTGGACAATTCCGTGTGGGACACAGTGGTGGAAAAGCTCATCGAGGAAGACTTCTTCCGCACGGAGCACCAGTTGATCTTCCGGGTGATGCTGGTGCAGACAGAGGCCGACAAGCCACTGGATGTGGTGACCCTGGTCGAGGCCCTGGACAGCCGTGGCGAGCTCGATGCCGCCGGTGGGCTGGATTATCTCAGCGACCTCGCGAGCAATGCCCGCGGTTCTGCCAATATTGCTGCCTACACCGACATCATTGCCGAGCGCGCGAAGCTGCGCAAACTGATTCGCGTGGCCTACGAGATCGCCGACAGCGGATACAACCCGGCGGGCCAGCGTGCTGACGACGTGCTCGACGTTGCCGAACAGAAAGTGTTCCAGATTGCCGATGACCGTCCCAAGGAAGGCGGGCCACAGGCGATCAATCCCCTGCTGCAGGCGGCTGTTGGCCGCATCGACGAGCTGTTCCGGAGTGAGGGCGCGCTTACCGGTCTGCCCACGGGCTTCAAGGACCTTGACGAGAAGACCTCCGGTTTGCAGAAGGCCGACCTGATCATCGTGGCCGGTCGTCCGTCCATGGGCAAAACCTCTTTCGCCATGAACCTGGCGGAGAACGCGCTGCTGCTGGCCGAGAAGCCGGTGCTGGTGTTCAGCCTCGAAATGCCGGCAGAGAGCCTGATCTTCCGTATGATCAGCTCCATCGGCAAGATCGACCAGAAGCGCCTGCGGACCGGCAAGCTCGAATCCGAAGACTGGCCCAAACTCACGGCGGCGGTCAGCAAGCTCAAGGACAAACCCCTGCTGATCGACGACAGCGTCGGCCTCAGCCCCATGGAGATGCGCTCCCGTGCCCGCCGCGTGGTGCGCGAACACGGGCAGCTCGGTCTTATCGTCGTGGATTATCTTCAGCTCATGCAGATCAAGGGCTACGGCGACAACCGCGTGGGCGAGATCTCGGAGATCTCCCGCTCACTCAAGACCATGGCACGGGAATTCCAGTGCCCGGTCATTGCCCTCTCGCAGCTCAACCGCAGCCTGGAACAGCGCCCGAACAAGCGGCCCGTGATGTCGGACCTGCGGGAATCGGGCGCCATCGAGCAGGACGCAGACATCATTACCTTCGTCTATCGCGACGAGGTGTACCACGAAGACACCCAGGACAAGGGCGTGGCCGAGATCATCATCGGCAAGCAGCGTAACGGCCCGATCGGCACCGTGCGTCTCGGCTTCCTGGGGCAGTTCACCCGGTTCGAAAATCTGGCGCGGCAGGATTACGATGAAAGCTATACCCACGGCGAGTGATTCCCGTGCCTGGGCGACCATCGACCTGACGGCCCTGCAGAACAACCTTGAGCGGGCGCGCGCATTCCGCCCCGATGCCCATGTGGTGGCGGTGGTGAAGGCCAATGCCTATGGCCACGGCGCACTGCCGGTTGCCCATGCCCTGCGCTCCCGTCTGCGCGCGGGCGACTGTTTTGGCGTCGCCAGCCTGGATGAAGCCCTGGAGCTGCGTAACAGCGGTCTGACCGAGCCGATTCTGCTGCTCGAAGGGGTCTTCGATGCGCAGCAGCAGGCGGTCGCGGTCGAGCAGTCCTGCTCCCTGGTCATCCACTCTCTTTTCCAGCTCGATCTGCTGCAGCAGTATCTCGCCGCCAATCCCGCTCCGGCAGCGTCCCTCACCGTCTGGCTCAAGATCGATACCGGCATGCACCGGCTCGGACTCAGCCCGCAGGAATTTGCGCAGGTGTGGCAGGCTCTCGCGGGCGAGGCGGCTGTCGGCAAGCGCATCATCATGTCCCATTTTGCCTGCGCCGATGATATCGGCAGCGACATGACGGCACGTCAGCTTGCCCTGCTCGAACGCACACTGGACGCAGCAGGCGTGGCGCAGGAACAGCGGGAGATCAGCGTGGCGGCATCCTCCGGCATTCAGTTATGGCCGCAGTCCCATTACCAGTGGCTGCGCCCCGGCATCATGCTGTATGGCGGCACGGCGGTGGCGGGCGAATATGCAATAGAGCGCGGCATCGCGCCGGTGATGACGCTCAAGGCGCGCCTGATTGCCATCAAGCAGGTGGCGGCTGGCGAGAGTATTGGCTATGGCGCCTCCCATGTTTGCGAGCGCGAGCAACGCATTGGTGTCATCTCGATTGGCTATGGTGACGGGTATCCGCGGCGGATGCCCGGGGGCACTCCCGTACTGGTGAAGTGCCAGGTGGCGGGGCAGAGCCGCACGCGTCAGGTTCCCCTGTGCGGACGCGTGTCCATGGACATGACCATCGTGGACCTGACGGATTGCCCGGATGCGCGGGTGGGGGATGAAGTCGTGCTGTGGGGGGAAGGCCTGCCCGCCGACGAGATCGCGCAGCGCTGCGGCACCATCGCCTACGAACTTTTCTGCCAGGTCACCCCACGGGTGCACTTCATCTATGCTTAGCAGGCACGGGTACAGCGTGATAAAGGAAGCGCCATGGCAAAGGTAAAGACGGCCTATGTGTGCTCCGAATGCGGAGCGGAACATGGGCAATGGCAGGGGCAGTGCGCGGCCTGCAAGGAATGGAACACGCTGACGCGGATTTCCCTCGGCGGCTCCGCCTCGCCTGCTGCCAAGCCGGACTTCCGTCGCCAGGGTTACTCCGGGGTGACGTCAGCCGTGCAGGATCTGTCGGAAATTGACCTCGCTGCCGTGCCGCGCGTCAGCACGACGCTGTCCGAACTCGACCGGGTGCTGGGCGGCGGGCTGGTGCCGGGTTCCGCGATCCTCATCGGCGGCAATCCCGGGGCGGGCAAGAGCACCCTGCTGCTGCAGGTGATGTGTCTGCTGGCGCAGCAGACCTCGGCTCTTTATGTCACCGGCGAAGAATCCCTGCAGCAGGTAGGCATGCGTGCGCGCCGTCTCGGTCTGCCGGAGCAGAATCTGAAGCTGCTGGCGGAGACCAATGTCGAGACCATCTGCCAGGTCGCGCAGCAGCACCAACCGAAACTGCTGGTGGTGGACTCCATACAGGTCATGCACAGTGCCGACATCCCTTCGGCGCCGGGCAGTGTGTCCCAGGTGCGCGAATGTGCGGCCTACCTGATTCAGTACGCCAAGCAGACCAACACCGTGCTGTTCCTCGTCGGTCACGTGACCAAGGACGGCAATCTCGCCGGGCCCAAGGTGCTGGAGCACATGATCGACTGCTTCCTGATGCTCGACGGCAGCAGTGACAGCAAGTACCGCACCCTGCGCGGCCAGAAGAACCGCTTCGGCGCCGTCAACGAGCTGGGCGTGTTCGCCATGACCGAGAAAGGGCTGAAGGAGGTCAAGAACCCCTCGGCGATCTTCCTGGCGCGCACCGAGGAACCCAGTGCGGGCTCGGTAGTAATGGTGCTCTGGGAAGGCACACGACCGCTGCTGGTGGAGATTCAGGCCTTGGTGGACGGCACGCAGCTCGGCAATCCCCGGCGTCTTGCCGTGGGCCTGGAACAGAACCGGCTGGCCATGCTGCTGGCGGTTCTGCACCGCCATGGCGGGGTCTATATGGCGGACCAGGACGTCTTCGTGAACGTGGTGGGCGGCGTGCGGGTCACTGAGACCAGTGCCGACCTGGCGCTGATTCTGGCCATCGTTTCCAGCTTCCGCGACCGCATTCTGCCGCAGGACCTGGTGGTGTTCGGCGAGGTCGGCCTGGCGGGAGAAATCCGGCCTGTGCCCAGCGGCCATGAACGACTGCTGGAAGCGGCCAAGCACGGCTTCAAGCGGGCAATCGTGCCCAAGGCCAATGCCCCCAAGGCAGGCGTGAACGGCATGCGCATCATCGGGGTCAGCCGTCTGGCGGAAGCCATCGACGCCATGCAGGAAGGTTGAACGGAAGTTCTTGAGAACAGGAAGTTGGTATTTTTGGCCGTCTGCCAGACAATAGTCGCGTGGATGTGTAAAACCCGCGCTTACCCGCAGGGATAAGCCGATTCGGAAGTGGCCCAGGAAATGACACTGATCGAAATTCTGCAGAACAACATTGGCAACGTCGCTGCCGTGGCGTGGTTTCTCCTGTGCTTCCGGGGGTACTTCCGCTACACCGCGGCGCGCAGCATCGACACCCCCACACTGGCCTACGCCATGCACCGCTTCCGCAAGCAGTGGTTCCGCAAGGCCATGCGCCGGGACAACCGGATTGCCGACACCAACATCATTGCCAACCTTGAGCGCAATGTGTCCTTCTTCGCCTCTACCACCCTGTTCATTCTGGCGGGCCTGATGACCGTGCTGGGGACGTCCTCCGAGACGGTGATCATGATGCTCAGCGACATTCCCTTCTCGGACAACAACAGTCGTGGGGAATGGGAGATCAAGGTGCTGCTGCTGATCTGCCTGTTCGTCTATGCCTTCTTCAAGTTCACCTGGGGGCTGCGCCAGTTCGGCCAGGTCTCGGTGATGCTGGGGGGCGTGCCCGAGCGCCACGAAAATGCCCCCGACGAGCTGATTGACCGGCACATCGAGAGCATTTCGACCATGGCCTCCAAGGCGGCCGGCAATTTCAACAACGGGCTGCGCACCTATTACTTCAGCATGGCGGTGCTGGGCTGGTTCGTGAACTACTGGGTGTTCATGTTCCTGTCGGCCTGGGTCGTGGCCGTGCTCTATCGCCGGGAGTTCCGTTCCGACACCCTGGCGATCATGATGTCCAACCTGCCGGATTGAGGGTGTAACAAGCCGGGGTGAATCTCGTCCTTGTCAGTAGGCCACTTGTAAGTAGGCCTTAGCTGGTTTACTTTCACGGCATACTAATAAAACGAGTACTCATCATGCATCTATCTACCGCATTCAATCTCGTCGTCTTCTGTGCACTGCTGTTCCTCATCTACCACTTCAGCACCAAGTCCCAGAGTCTTTCCCGTCGTGTCTTTACCGGCCTGGTGCTGGGGCTGATCTACGGTTTTGCCTTGCAACTGCTCTATGGCACCGGGACGGAGGTCATGAACGAGACCCTGAACTGGACCAATCTGGTGGGCGATATCTATGTCCGCCTGCTGCGGATGATCATCATGCCGTTGATTCTGGTCACCATGATTGCCTCGGTACTGAAAATGGATGCGATTGCCTCGGTCGGCAAGATCGGGGTGTCGATTGTGGGCATGCTGGTGCTGACGACAGCCATCGCGGCGCTTATCGGCATTGGCATCACCCTGATCACCGGCCTGAGTGCAGAGGGCATGGTGGCCGGGGCGCGCGAGCTGGCAAGAGCGGATGTGCTGGAAGTGCGACGTGGCACTGTGAGCGGACTCACGCTGCCGGATGTGATCGCGAGTTTCGTGCCCACCAATATTTTCAATGACCTGACCGAGGCGCGGGACAACTCGATTATTGCCGTCGTGATCTTTGGCATTCTCAGTGGCATCGCCGCCCTGCTGGTGAGCAAGGACAATCCGGAACAGGGCGCCACCATCAAGTCTTTCGTGGATGCAGTGCAGGCCGTGGTCATGAAGCTGGTCCGCATGGTCATGGGGCTGACACCCTACGGCATTCTCGCACTGATGACCTACGTGGTGGCCAGTTCCGACGCGGAAGACATTCTGAACCTGATCAGCTTCGTGCTGGCGTCCTACACTGCCATTCTGATCATGTTCGGGGTGCATTCGCTGTTCATCATGGGCACCGGCATGAATGTGCGCGCCTATTTCCAGAAGATCTGGCCCGTGCTCAGTTTTGCCTTCGCCACGCGCAGTTCTGCGGCAACGATTCCGCTGACCGTCAGGGCGCAGGTGGAGGAGCTGAGAGTGCCGGCGCCGGTGGCCAACCTGGCGGCCAGTTTTGGTGCCACTATCGGGCAGAACGGTTGCGCCGGCATCTACCCGGCCATGCTGGCCGTGATGGTGGCGCCGACGGTGGGCGTGGACCCGACCGATTTCATGTTCATCCTGTCCCTGGTGGCCATCATTGCCATCAGCTCTTTCGGGGTGGCCGGCGTGGGTGGCGGGGCGACCTTTGCCGCACTGATCGTGCTGTCCGCGATGGACCTGCCGATCACCGTGGTGGCGCTGCTGATTTCCATTGAGCCACTGATTGATATGGCGCGTACTGCACTGAACGTGAACGGCGCCATCACCAGCGGCGTGGTGACGACGAAGCTGTTGTCCATGCAGACAGATGGCGCGGTAGAGATGTCGGTAGAAGGGGCTGCGAAGGCATAGTGCCGACGCAGCACCCGAAGGGCAGGGCCTGGCGAGCAGGCCCTGTCGTCAGACGAAGTAGGACTTCAGCGGCGGGAAGCCGTTGAATTCGATGGCGCTGTAGCTGGTGGTGTAGGCCCCGGCGGACAGCCAGTACATGCGATCCTCGATGGCCAGATTCAGCGGCAGGCCGTATTTGTAGTGTTCGTACATGATGTCGGCGCTGTCACAGGTCGGCCCCGCAATCACCACCTCTTCCAGTTCCCCGTGTTTCTCCACATAGATCGGATACTTGATGCACTCGTCCAGGGTCTCGATGAGGCCGGAGAACTTGCCGACGTCAGTAAAGATCCAGCGTTGCAGGGCGGTGTGGGACTTGCGGGAGATCAGCACCACTTCGGATACCAGCACGCCGGCGTTGGAGATCAGGGAGCGGCCAGGTTCCAGAATGATTTCCGGGAAGTCTTCGCCGAAGTCTTCCTCGATGAAACGGGTGATTTCCTCGGCGTAGGTGTCGAGGTCGTTGGCGCGGTTGATGTAGTTGGCCGGGAAGCCACCGCCCAGGTTGACCATCTTGAGGGTGATGTTGTCCTCTTCCTGAAGACGCTCGAAGATCACTTTCACCTTGCCGATCGCCGCGTCCCAGGCACCGATGTCGCGCTGCTGGGAGCCCACGTGGAAGGACACGCCATAGGGCTCCAGGCCCAGGTCACGGGCGAGCACCAGCAGGTCCATGGCCATGTCGCTCTGGCAGCCGAACTTGCGGGAGAGCGGCCAGTCTGCCGTGCCGCTGCCTTCCGTCAGGATGCGGACATAGACGCGGGAGCCGGGGGCTGCCTTGGCGATATTGCGCACATCCGCTTCGGAATCCGTGGCGTACATACGCACGCCCTTCTCGTAGAAGTAGCGGATATCCTTGCTTTTCTTGATGGTGTTGCCGTAGCTGCAGCGGTCGGCACCCACATTCAGTGACAGCAGTTTGTCCAGTTCGTAGATGGAGGCAACATCGAAATTGGAGCCTCGGTCACGCAGGGCGGAGATCACCTCGGGGGCAGGGTTGGCCTTGACCGCATAGTACACGCTCGCGTAGGGGAAGAGCTCTCTCAGGGTGTCGTAAGAGTTCTCGATTGTCTTTATGTCGATGACGACAAACGGGGTATCCTTGGTATCTGCCAAGTCTTTGATACGTTTGAAGGTTTCCGCATCGTAATAGTCTTCCACGCGAGTGTATTCTGTGTTCATTGACGGTCTGGTCTCCTCCGTGGCGTATGCCGAGTTGAGGGGTGGTTTGGCGTTGGTGCGCTATTGTAGCAAAGACACTCTGCAGGTAAATGCGCAATTGCACAATCCGGGCAATTCCGTGTTGTGGGCCTGCTCCTGCCGCCCTGCGATGCGGCTCAGGCTGTTGAAATCCCGAAGAAATCCTGGATGTGACGGGACGCACTCAAAACCCGGAAAACCCTGCTAGACTGCGCAGCTTTCCAGGGCCTGCAGGCGCCCGTCCTTTGCCTGTTCCGGTAATGCCATGACTCTGTTCATCAAACTCGGCTGGTACTTCAGGTTGCAGTGGCGCCGCTACACCGCGGCGATCCTCATGCTGCTGGGGACCGATGTGCTCGAAATGAGCATTCCCTGGATTACGGGCCAGGTAATTGATCACGTGGTCGCGAACACGCTGAACAGCGGTCTGATGCTGCGCTACGTCGGCATCGTGGTGGCCATAGGGTTTCTGGTGTATGCCATGCGTTATTTGTGGCGGGTGTTTCTGTTTTACTCCTCGTTCCAGTTGGCCGAGACCATGCGGCAGCGGATCTACGCCCACATGACGAAGATGGCGCCGCAGTTTTTTGCCACCCATCGCACCGGAGACCTGATGGCGCGTGCCACCAATGATATCTCGGCACTGGAGATGACGGCCGGGGAAGGCGTGCTGTCGGGTATCGACGGCATGGTGACCGGAGTGCTGGTGGTTGCCATCATGACGGTCATGATTGACTGGCGTCTTACCCTGGTTGCCCTGCTGCCGTTTCCCTTCATGGCCTGGTATTTCATCATCATCGGCAAGCGTCTTCATATCGGCTTCCGCGATGCGCAGGAGCGCTTCTCTGATCTCAATGACCGTGTGCAGGAAAGCGTTTCCGGCATCCGCATGGTGCGGGCATTCGGACGCGAGGCGATCGAGGATCAGGAGTTTCTGAACATTGCCGACAGCACGGCGGAGGCGAACATGCGCGTCGCGGCAACGGACTCACTGTACGATCCCGCCATCTTCATCACCGTGGGTTCCTCGTTTCTGCTGTGTATCAGCATGGGAGCCTGGCTGGTGGAGCAGCAGGAGCTGACGCTGGGACAACTCACCAGCTTCACCATGTACCTCGGCTTCCTGATCTGGCCGATGTTCGCCTATGGCTGGCTGCTCAATATTCTGGAGCGGGGGTCGGCGGCGTATGAGCGGATTCAGCAGTTGCTGGACACGGAATCTCCCGTGCGGGACGCAGGGACGCTGACCGGGGTGGCCAGTGCCGACATCGATTTCAATGTGGCCGCCTTCACTCACGCTGGCAGTGCAATGCCGGCACTTCATAACGTTCATATTCGGGTGAAGGCGGGTGAGACACTGGGCATTGTGGGGCCGACCGGCGCGGGCAAGACCACATTGGTGAATCTGCTCATGCGCTACTTCGATCACCCGGACTGTGATGTCCGCGTGGGCGGTGTGCCGGTGCAGTCGCTGACGCTGGAGGCGCTGCGCGGAATGATTGCGATGGTGCCGCAGGATCCGTTTCTGTTCACGGCGACCATTGCCGAGAACATCGCACTGGGGAAGCCGGAGGCGACGCGGGAAGAAGTGCGTGCAGTGGCCGAGCTGGCCGCCATCGACAAGGACATTCTGCGCTTCCCCCTGGGCTACGAGACTCTGGTGGGTGAGCGGGGCATTACCCTTTCCGGCGGGCAGAAGCAGCGTATTGCCATCGCCCGGGCCCTGCTGCTGGATGCGCCGATCCTGATTCTCGACGACGCACTGTCGGCGGTAGACGTGGAGACTGAGCGACGCATTCTGTCGCATCTGCGTGAGGTGCGGGCCGACCGCACGAGCATCGTGCTGTGTCACCGTCTCTCCGCGGTCGAGGATGCACAGCAGATCGTTGTGCTTCATCACGGCGAAATTGTGGAACGTGGCACCCATCAGAGCCTGTTGTCAGAGCAGGGCTGGTACGCCCGCATGGTCAACTATCAGAAACTGGAGCGAACCGTTGCATCAGGACGATAAGCCCTCCGAGAGCCTGGATCTCTCCGCACTGTGGCGCCTGCTTCGTTATGGGCTGGCCTACCCGCGCCTGTTGCGTCAGGCGGCGGTGCTGCTATTGCTTGCGACAATCGGGCAGGTCATGGGGCCGGTTCTCGTCAAGGTGTTTCTGGACGACTATGTGACACAGGGGCGCTACCCGGTTCAGGAGCTGGCGGCGCTGGGTATCGCCTATGTCTTCTTCTATGGTCTGTCTGCCTGGGCAGGGTATCAGAACGCCATGCGCTTCAATCAGGTGGCGTTCTCCGTGGTGCGCACCATTCGCTCCCAGGTGTTTGCGTCGGTCATGCGCAAGCCGCTGTCCTACTTCGATCATCGTCCCACCGGGGCGCTGGTGTCCCGCATTACCAATGACACCGAGGCAATCAAGGAACTGTTCGTGCAGGTGATGTCCACCTTTATCCAGAACCTCACGCTGGTGCTGGCGGTGTTCATTGCGATGGCCTGGCTCGATGTACGCCTGATGCTGCTGTGCAGCATCATCCTGCCGATCGTGATTGTGGTGATGTTCTTCTACCAGCGACTCAGTGCGCCGCGCTATCACCGCGCACGCAGTGTGCTTAGCCGCATCAACGCCAATCTTAGCGAGTCGATTCAGGGCATGCGCATTGTGCAGATGCTGAACCAGCAGCAGCGTTTCTTCGCGCAGTTTCGTGGTATCAGCAACGAGCTGTTCAATGCGCGCATGAGCAACCTGCGTCTGGACGCCCTCATGCTGCGCCCGCTGCCCGACCTGATCCGCACCCTGACGCTGGCTGGCCTGCTGTATTACTTCGGGGCGCAGTCTTTTGACGGCCTGGTGGAGGTAGGCGTGATCTACGCCTTCATCAACTATCTCTCCCGCATCACCCAGCCGGTGGTGGAGATGACGCAGCGCCTGAGCCTGCTGCAGCAGGCGGTCGTTGCCGGGGAGCGGGTGTTCGGCATCATGGACGAGGAAGGGGAGGCGCAACGTGCCAGCGGCACGGTGATCGGTGCCGGACAGGTGCGGGTTGATCACTTGAGCTTCGCCTACGATCCCCAGCACCCGGTACTGCAGGACGTGAGTTTCTGCGTGGAACCGGGGCAGTTCTTCGCGATTGTCGGCCATACCGGCAGTGGCAAGAGTACGCTGATGAGCCTGCTGCTGCGTTTCTACCCGCCGGGCTCGGGACAGATTCTGATCGATGGCCATCCGCTGGACGAGATCGATCAGGCAGACCTGCGCGCACGCATGGGCGTGGTGCTGCAGGATCCGTTCATCGCGGCGGGTTCTGTGCGCCACAACATCACCCTGGGGCTGCCAATCAACGAGGAGACCATGATTGCGGCCGCGAAGCAGGCGCAACTGCATGAGTTCGTGGTGAGCCTGCCGCAGGGCTACGACACCTTGCTGGGGGAGCGGGGTGGCAATCTGTCCACGGGGCAGCGACAGCTCCTGTCCCTGGCGCGCACGCTGGCGCGACAGCCGCGTATTCTGATTCTGGATGAGGCGACGGCGAACGTGGACAGCCACACGGAAGCGGTCATTACCGAGGCGCTAAACGCCTTGCGGGGCCACACGACAATCCTGGCCATTGCCCACCGCCTGAGCACGATCACCCATGCGGACCAGATTGTGGTGCTGCATCAGGGGCAGGTGGTCCAGCAGGGCAGCCATGAGGCCTTGTTACGGGAAGACGGTCTCTACCGCCACATGCACCAACTGCAGCTCCAGCAGGCTCTGGTTGCCGATGCTGAGCAGGCGCCGCTTGCTTGAGATGTCCCCCTGCGAGTTTTGTGCTTCGTAGGGCGCACTGGGCAGGAGAGGGAGCCATTCAGAACACGCCAAAGGGCACACGTCCCTGTGCAGGCTCGGCTCGCGCCGTCCATGGCGCGAGACGGTTCTGCCTGACTCCCTCTCCTGCCCAGCGCTCGCACAACGCCACCGAACAAGTGAGAGATGCAATCAAACGACGGCGATTTTCCGGATGAGCCAGCAGTTCGAGAGCTGTGGAGTGGATTAAGTCTGGCGGAGCGTCGGGCGCCAAGGATGGCGCACGCCGAGCCTGTACACGGATGTACGTCTTTTGGCGTCTCCGACAGACTTAATCCACTCCACGGCTCGTGTATCGGAGTGAGGAGCGGGCTGTGTACCAGGAGTGAGCTGACCAAAGGGCAGAAAAGAAAAGGGCGGTGACCGGTCGCAACCTGTCACCGCCCTTTCGGTGCGTTCAAGCCTGGTGGAGGATTACTCCGCCGCCTGGAACTCCACGTTGATGTCGAGCTGGATGTCGTCGCCCACACCGAAGTTGGTGAAGCGATCTACCCCGAACGCAGAACGCAGGAACTCCGCATTGGCTTCAAAGCCCAGCGTGTACTTGCGCGTCAGGAAGTTGCGGCCACCGCCGTTGAACTTCACGTTCAAGGGAACCTGCGCCGTCACCCCGTGCATCGTCAGATCGCCGTTGAACGTGTAGTAGTCACCGTTCTGACCAGCGAAAGACGTGGTGCGGTAAACCGCCTGCGGGAAGGCTTCTGCGTCGAACCAGTTGGAGCCCAGCAGTTCCTGCTCGAATTCGGGCAGGTTCACGTCCAGGCTGGACATGTTCACGATCACTTCCAGGGTGGAGTTTTCGATGTTTTCCGGATCGAAGTCCAGAGACGCATCGAAATCATCGAAGCCACCGATGAACGTGGAGAAGCCCAGGTGATTGATTTTGAACACCAGAGAAGCGTGGTCCTTGTCGAGAACGTAACCGCCCCCGCGCAGCTCCGCTACGTCAGTGTTGAAATCAGGTGTCAGCAAACGGTCGCATGATACCAGTGTTGCTGAGCAGGCCAATCCCAGTGCCAGCCAGCGGCCTTTAGACATTATTGTGTTGATCATTGATAGAACCTATTGCAAGAACTCTGTTGGATTAACGCTGGTTGGCGTACACGTCAATGGATACCACCACGTCATTCGGAATGGTGGAGGTGTTTGCCCAGTAGCCCTGGCCCACGCCGAACTGCAGGCGCTGCACGGTCACTTCACTGGTCAGGTGGAAGCGCGGCTGACCGTCGTACATCTCGATCTCCAGATCGAACGGGAAGCTGATCGGGTGCGTTTGATCGCGAATGGTCAGCGTGCCGTCGGAGGTGAAGGAGTTGGCAGAGGTCAGGTTGCACTTCTCGGCCTTGAAGGTTGCTGTCGGGAACTGGTCCACGTCGAACATCTCGATGTCCATCAGGTAGTCCAGTGTCTCGGCGTCGGAAACACTGATGCTGTCGATGGGAATGGTCACGGAGAAGTTGCAGGAACCCGGGTTCATCATGTCGATGTCAAAGCTGGCCTCAACATTCTTGAACTCGCCCTCGTAGGGGGTGCCTTCGTACGCGTATTTGAAGACAACGCGGGACTCGACGGGGTCGATTTCCCAGTTGGCAGCGTGTACGGACATGCCTGCGGCGAGCAGGAGCGGTGTCAGCACCGCTCTTTTAGTAAAAGTACGCATGGTATTTATTACTCCTGATTGTCTGGTTTATGGCAGCGTGTAGGCCACCAGTTCGGTTGGCTTGCCACCGCCACTGACGAACATGGCGATGTACTGCTTGCCGTCGTGTTCGTAGGTAAACGGCTGCCCTGTCTGAGTGTTGGGCAATTCAATGCGGGCGATGATCTCACCCGTCTTCTTGTCCTGCGCATACAGAGTGGGGCCGCCGCCAACGCCTTCACCCACAAACAGCAGGGTTTTGGTCAGCAGCAGACCGGCGCGAGTCGGTACGCCGGTACGGGGCAGATCCACGCCTTGCAGCGCACGGTTGTTGGCGATGGAGTCCGGAGTGTCTGCGTTGGCAGTCATCCACACGTGGTCACCAGTGTTCATGTTGATCGCGGTTACGCGGCCGTAGGGCGGCTTCACGATCTCCAGGCCGCTCACGCGTGGAACGCGTACGCCGAATGCCTGGCTGAAGTCCACGTCGGCCTGCTCGTCTTTTTCAACGGACAGAACGGCCAGCGCAGTTCGGGACGGCACGTACAGCATGCCGGTTTCCGGATCCATCGCAGAACCTTCCCAGTTCGCGCCACCGGTGGCGGAGGGCAGACTCAGCACACCCTTGGTGCCATCAGCAGCACTTGCCAGGGAGGATGGCGTGTAGACGTTTTCGCTGAGGCGGAAACCCTGGATCGCTTCGAGAGCAGCGGCGCGCAGCTCCGGGGTGAAATCGATCAGGTCGGCCTCGGTGAAGCCCTGGCGATCAAACGCGGCAGGCTTGGTCGGGAACGGCTGTGTCGGGGAGTACCACTCGCCGGGAACGTCGCCGATGGGCACAGGACGTTCTTCGATCGGCCAGATGGGCTCGCCGGTCACGCGGTCAAAGGTGTATACCCAGGACTGCTTGGTCACCTGCATGACGATTTTGCGACCATTGGGCAGGTCGGCCAGAATCGGGGCAGAGGGGTTGTCCCAGTCCCAGATGTCATGGTGAATCAGTTGGAAGTGCCACTTGCGCTGACCGGTCTTGATGTCGAGCGCGACCAGGCTGTTGGCGAACAGGTTGTCGCCCGGGCGGTCGCCGCCATAACGGTCACCGGTGGCGGATTCAACGGGCAGGTAGACGATGCCGAGCTCCGGATCACCGGACATGGGCGCCCATACACCAGCGTTACCCGTGAAGTTCACACCGTCGTCCAGCCAGGTTTCGATGCCGACTTCGCCGCGCTCCGGAATGGTGTGGAAGGTCCACAGGAGCTCGCCGGTATGAATGTCATAGCCACGCACATCGCCCTTTACGTTGGACTTGGAGCGGGGACGCATGCCCACGCGGTGGGCCGGGCCAACCACGACGACATTGTTCATGACGAAGGGGGGCATGGAGGAACCGATGTCCACATCGTCGAAGCCTTCGGCATTGCGCAGGCCGTAGAACAGGTTGATGCGGCCGTTCTCACCGAATTCCGGGTCGGGGATGCCGGTATCGGCGTCCAGGGACACGAGGAAGAAGCCGGGAGTAATCGTCAGGATGCGACGCTTGTCGCCATCACGCCAGAAAGCGACACCGCGGCCTGCACCCTTACGGGGGGCGGTTTCATAGCGCACGCCTTCCTGGGGGCGCCACATCCACAGCAGTTGGCCGGTGGTGGCGTCGATGGCGGATACGTTACGGGTGGCTCCCATGGTGGCGTACAGTACGCCATCAATTTCAAGCGGTGTGGAGGTGTTGTTGAATTCGGGCGAAGGGCCGAATTTGTCGGTGGCGAAACGCCAGGCCAGACGCAGGGAACCTACGTTGTCTGCGTTGATCTGGTCGAGCGGCGAGTAGCGCTGCGCGGCCATGTTGCCGTTATAGTCAGGCCAGTCGCCCTTGGATACATCCGTGCCGGACTGACTCCAGCCCGCCTGGGCACACATCATGATGCCGACACTCGCGATGAATGACGAAATCATCTTCTTCTTGCTTGTCATACTACTACCCTCTCCCATTTTTCTGACTTCTGTCGGGGTGTCCGCCTGAGTGTGGGACCTACGGACTCAACCGGCAGGATGCTACGCATTTAAGCGCCGTGGCGCAAGGGTATCGGCAGGATAAACCACGGTCAAGCCGACCTCATTGCCTCTCTTCTCCCCCGGAATTTCGCTGGTTTCAGCATTTTCACCGGTGCCTGGTACTCCGTTATTCGCCTCCAGGGGCTGGGCAGGCTCCCACTCCTCTGAACTGGCTATCTTGCAGTTTATCCTGCGCTGAACAGGATGAATGCCACCTGAACGGAAGGCAGGGGAATTGTAGCAGACGATGGTGTGGGAGCGGGCTTGCCCGCGAATAGCTCAGTGCGGCACGGCGGCCCCATCGCGGGCAGGTCTGCTCCCCCCTGAATTCGTCCGTTGGATGTCGGCTTCCGGCAGGCGAAAAAAAGCCCCGACTCCGTGAGGGGAGTCGGGGCTTTGTCAGAGCAAGACGTTTACTTGTCGTTGCGCAGGGCTGCCTGTGCTGCCGCCAGACGGGCGATGGGCACGCGGGGCGGAGAGCAGCTTACGTAGTGCAGGCCCAGACGGTGGCAGAAATCGATCGAGTCCGGATCGCCTGCGTGTTCGCCGCAGATGCCCAGCTTGAGGTCCGGGCGGGACTTGCGGCCATTTTCCACTGCAAACTGCATCAGCTTGCCTACACCGGTCTGGTCCAGGCTGGCAAAGGGGTTCTTGTTGTAGATTTCCTTGCGCTGGTACTCGTCGTAGAACAGGCCCATGTCGTCGCGGCTCAGGCCCAGGGTGGTCTGGGTCAGGTCGTTGGTGCCGAAGCTGAAGAACTGCGCCTGTTCGGCAATCTGTTCCGCCGTGATCGCGGCGCGGGGGACTTCCACCATGGTGCCGACGATGTAGCCGATCTTGATCTTGTTCTTCTCCATGACTTCCTGGGCCACGCGGTGCACGATGGCCAGTTGGTCTGCCAGCTCGGCCTTGAAGCCGACCAGCGGGATCATGATCTCCGGGTTCACTTCCGTGCTGCCTTTCTTGGAGGTCATCACCTGTGCAGCCGCTTCGAAAATCGCGCGCACCTGCATCTCCGTGATTTCCGGATAGAGGATGCCCAGTCGGCAGCCACGGCAGCCCAGCATCGGGTTCTCTTCGTGCAGCGCCTTGATGCGCTCGATCACGAACTCAAGCGGCAGGCCCAGTTTGTCTGCGAGTTGACGGCGCACGGCGTCGTCCTGGGGCAGGAACTCATGCAGGGGCGGGTCGAGCAGACGGATAGTGACCGGGCGCCCGGCCATGGCCTTGAACAGCCCCACGAAATCCTTGCGCTGGAAGGGCAGCAGTTTCTTCAGGGCTTCCTTGCGCTGTACCTGGTCCACGGCCAGGATCATCTGGCGCATGAAGTCGATGCGGTCGCCTTCAAAGAACATGTGCTCCGTACGGCACAGGCCGATGCCTTCCGCGCCATAGGCCACGGCCTGTTCCGCCATCGCAGGCGTATCGGCATTGGTGCGAATGCGCAGACGACGGTATTTGTCAGCCCAGGTCATGACGGTGTTGAACAGCTCGTAGGTGTAGCTCTTTTCCGGCTTCAGGCTGCCTTCCAGCACGCGCTTCACTTCGGAGTCCGCACTTTCGATCAGGCCCTGATAGATGGCGCCGGAAGTCCCGTTGATGGAGATGTAGTCGCCTTCCTGCAGTGTGACACCGCCAGCCGTCAGCGTGCGGCGCTCGTAGTTGATGGTGACATCGCCGGCACCGCAGACGCAGACCTTGCCGAGCTGACGGGCGACCAGTGCCGCGTGGGAGGACACGCCGCCGCGGGTGGTCAGAATGCCCTGGGAATAGAGCATGCCCTTGAGGTCTTCCGGAGAAGTCTCGGTACGGCACAGCACGACCTTGTTGCCCTTGCGGGATTCAATCTCGGCGGCGGCTGCGGTGAAGCAGATGCGACCGGTCGCGGCGCCCGGACCTGCGGGCAGGCCCTTGCCGATCAGATGGGCTTCCTTCTGGGAGCGCGCATCGAACACGGGCACCAGCAGAGTGTCCACGGACTCGGCCGGAATCTTCAGCAGTGCAGTCTTCTGATCCATCAGCTTCTCTTTCACCATTTCCACCGCAATGCGGATCGCGGCGAGGCCGGTGCGCTTGCCGTTGCGGGTCTGCAGCATGAACAGACGACCGCTCTCGATGGTGAATTCAAAGTCCTGCATGTCCTTGAAATGCTTTTCGAGCTTGGCGCGGACTTTTTCCAGCGCCGCAAAGCTCTCGGGCAGCTCCTTCTCCATGGCGGCGATCGGCTTCGGCGTGCGCACGCCAGCCACCACGTCTTCGCCCTGGGCGTTGATCAGGTATTCGCCGTAGAAGGCTTTCTCGCCGTTGGCGGGATCGCGGGTAAAGGCCACGCCGGTGGCGCTGTCGTCGCCCGCGTTGCCGAACACCATGGCCTGTACGTTGACGGCGGTGCCCCACTCAGCAGGAATGCCGTACTGCTGACGGTAGAGAATGGCGCGTTCGTTTTTCCAGGAGCCGAACACGGCGCCCACGGCACCCCACAACTGTTCGTATACGTCCTGCGGGAAGGCGGTGCCGGTGTGCTTGCGGATCAGATCCTTGTACTGGCCGACCAGCACCTTCAGATCGTCTGCGCTCAGTTCGTTGTCCTGCTGCTTGCCCAGGGATTTCTTCAGTGCATCCAGCAATTCGTGGAAGGGGTCGTGGGACTCTTCGTCCTTCGCCTGCACGCCCATCACCACGTCACCGTACATCTGGATGAAGCGACGGTAGCAGTCCCAGGCGAAGCGCGGGTTGCCGGAGATGGCAGCCAGCCCTTCCACGGTGACGTCGTTCAGGCCCAGGTTGAGAATGGTGTCCATCATGCCCGGCATGGAGTCACGCGCCCCGGAGCGGACGGAGACCAGCAGGGGATTGTCCTTGCCACCGAAGACCTTTTTCATCTGGTCTTCGACCAGGCCGACCGCCTTCTTCACGTCGGCGCTCAGCGTCTTCGGATAGCTGCGGCTGTGGGCATAGAAATAGGTACACACCTCGGTGCTGATGGTAAAGCCCGGAGGTACCGGCAGCCCGATCGACGCCATTTCGGCCAGGTTGGCACCCTTGCCGCCCAGCAGTTCGCGCATGGTGGCATTGCCGTCGGTCTGGCGTCCGAAATTATAAACGTACTGGGTGGATTTGGAGGTGTTTGCGGCTTTCGCCGTTGTGCTAGCTGCAGTTTTCTTAGAGGCCTTCATAGCGCTTTGTTTCATAGTCCCGGGGCTGCTTATGAGAAGTGGAGCGGAAGGATAAAACAACTACCGTTTAAAATCCATACCGTAGCAGGGGGAAGGCTTGGGGATAATTTTGTAAAAACCAATAAAAACAATGAGATGAAGGGTTGAATTTCCTCGGGGATGCGCCTGCTGTATTCTTGCCGCCTCAGTCCACAAATGCTGTGTTTGCCCATGCCGGTTTCCTTTCTTCCCAATCAGACTGCCGCGCCCCAAAATTGGGCAATTTTTTGCGCGGCCATCGACAACTTCGGTGATATCGGCGTGTGTTGGCGTCTGGCCAGCCAGTTGCACCGGGAATACGGCGCCCGCGTTCACCTGTGGGTGGACGACTGGAATGCCCTGCAATTCTTTCTGGGCAGCGCTGCCCTGGCCGGTTACAGCCGCGTCGAGCATGAGGGGGTCAGCCTGCACCACTGGTCGCGGACGCAGGACATCGACGCATCATCGCTTGCCGTCTTCGAGCAGGTGGAGGTCGTCCTTGAGGCCTTTGCCTGTGCCGTGCCGGACTGCGTATTGCAGTGCATGGCGAATCGCTCCCCTCCTCCTCGCTGGTTCAATCTGGAGTATCTGAGCGCCGAAGACTGGGCGCGCGATTGCCACCTGCTCGCCTCGCCGCAGAGCGTAGAGGTAGAACGCGGCACGCTGAGACTGCTGCACAAGCAGTTCTTCTTTCCCGGCTTCGGCGACGGCACCGGAGGGTTGATCCGGGAGTCGGGTCTCCTGGATCGACATGCGGGCTGGCAGGCGGATCTGGCCGGGACAAGACAACAGATGCTCTGTTCTCTGGGTTTGCCTCCAGGGTGGCTGGATACGGAAGAGTTGCTGTTGCTGTCGCTGTTTACCTATGAGGGACGGGCGACGCGGAGCCTGTTGGGCGCGCTGGAGGAGGGGGGTGCTCCTGCCCTGTGTCTGGTGCCCTGCGGGCGCAGTCTGAAGGATGTGGCAGCCCACCTGGGCCTGCAAACCCTGCCAGCTCCCGGTGAAGTGTTCGAGCGCGGGGCATTGCGTCTGCTGGTGCTGCCGTTCCTGTCGCAGGGCGAGTACGATTGCCTGCTCAGCCTGTGCGACTGCAATTTTGTCCGTGGAGAGGATTCCTTTGTCCGTGCCCAGTATGCCGGCCATCCACTGGTGTGGCAGCTCTATCCCCAGGAGGACAACGCCCATCTCGTGAAGATGGAGGCCTTTCTGCGCCTGTACTGTGGGCAGAGCGCAGCAGACAAAGCGCTGGCGACGTTCTGGCGGCACTGGAATCTGGATGAAGATTGCCGCGAATTGTGGCATTATCTGCGCCCACAACTTCCGACCCTGCAGCGACAGGCGAGGAACTGGCAGCAAAAACTGGCAAGTTGGCCCGATCTGGCCGCCAGCCTGGTGCAGGCGTGCCGCGAGCCCATCGCGCCATCGCCGACCGATGGCGAGCCCTATGGACTGGCCGAAACCCCTAAACTGAAGTAACAGCAAAGCGTGAGACTTACCACATGAAAACAGCGCAAGAGATCCGTGCCGGCCAGGTCATGATGATTGGCGGTTCGCCCTGGAAGGTGCAGAAGACCGAGTTCAACAAATCCGGTCGTAACTCCGCCGTCTGCAAAATGAAACTGAAGAACCTGCTCAACGGCGTGGCCACCGAGACTGTGTACAAGGCGGACGACAAGTTTGAGATGGTCATTCTGGATCAGAAGGAAGTGACCTACTCCTACTTCGCCGACCCGATGTACGTGTTTGTCGATGCCGATTACGAGCAGATCGAGATCGAGAAAGACGATCTTGAAAACGTGATCGACTACATCGAAGACGGCATGGAAGACGTTTGCAACGCCGTGTTCTACAACGGCAAGGTAATTTCCATTGACCTGCCCAACACCATCGTGCGTGAGATCGTCTACACCGAGCCTTCTGTTCGTGGTGACACTTCCGGCAAGGTGATGAAGACTGCACGCCTGAAGAGCGGGCACGAGATGCAGGTGTCCGCATTCTGCGAAATCGGCGATTCCGTCGAAATCGATACCCGTACCGGCGAGTACAAGTCACGCGTCAAGCGTTGATTTTCTGCGCCACGCTGATCCGGCGGGCGGCTTCGTCGCCGGTCGGCACAGCGTGGCGTTCCTGCACACACAATCATTCTCTGGTGTTGTGTTGAGTCCTGGTCTTGCTGATGAAAGACTATCATGTCCTGGTGATCGGACCCCGTCGCGGGCTTATTGACGAGCTGCGCGAACGGCGCATTCCGTTTTCGCTGTGGCAGGAACGCTTCCTGTTCAACGTTGCCCGCGGCGAAAAGAGTGTGACTGCACCCCTGTGGAGTTCCCCCGAGAAAATTCGCGAGCAGGTCCGCAAGTCCTTCCCTGGAAGCCGTTTTACCCATGTGATTGCCGGAACCGAGTCGGCCGTGCTGCCGGCGGCAGTCGCCAGGCGTCAGGTCGGCGCACGTCTTTCCAATGCTGCCACGGGGAGTCGTTGCCGCGACAAGCTGTTGATGAAGCAGTATCTGACCGGGTTCGGCATTCCCATGACCCGCTTCATGGCAGACACAGACGCGACCAATGCGGAGCAGGTATTCGCGGCCCTTGGCAGTCCTGTGGTGCGCAAACAGCGCAAGTCTTCCGGTGGCAAGGGTCTGCAGTTGCTGAGGTCGCCCGAAGACCTGGTTCAGGGGAAGACCGGGCACTGCATTCTGGAGCGTTTCGTTAACGCCCCGGAGGCGAGTGTCGAATCCTTTGTTGACCGGGGCAGAATCCGTTTTACCAATATCACGGAATATCACCGCAAGGGGCACTGTAATTTTGTGCCGGCTGTTCTGGAACCTGAGCTGAAAAAGACGCTGCTTGCCCTCAACGAAAGGGTGATCTCGGCGCTGGGAATCGGCTGGGGAATGACCCACCTGGAAGTGTATCTGACGGAGCGTGGTCCTCTGTTCGGCGAGATCGCGCTGCGGCCTCCGGGCGGCTATATCATGAATGCCATCTCTCACGCCTGGGACTTCAATCCCTGGGCGGCCTTTCTGGCGATGGAGCTGGGAGAGGCCTTCGAGTTTCCGCTGGAGCCGACCGCCTATGCGGCATCCGAGGTGCTTTATCCGGGTGCCGGGCGTGTTCGGGCGATCCGGGGAAAGGCGCAGGTGCTGGACGAACAGGGAATTCGTGAATTCCGTCTGAAGCTCAAGCTGGGCGAGATACTGTCACCCCGCGCGGGGTTGGGCCAGGACACCGGCTACATCGTGCACGCCAGTGCCACTGCCGAGGAGCGGCTGGCGCTGCACGAGCGCATCACAAAACAACTGGTGATCGAGCTGGACCCGGTCGAGGGCTGATCAGTCCTTGATGAACAGGGTCACCAGCGGCGCGTCCCCCACCTGTCGGCTCCAGTGCCCGTGAACCGCTGGATCAAACGTGGTTTTCGGAGGCAGCAGGTCGGCAGAATAGAAGTGTTCGCCCGCCTTGAAGACGCGGCTGCTGCCATCTGCCAGACCAATCTCCATTTCCCCGCTCAGCACGAACAGCCACTGCGGACGGGTGGTGCAGTGCATTTCGCTGCGAAAGCCTACCGGGCTGGTACGCAATTGCAGCTCCTGCGCCGCGAAGTTGCGCGACAGACGAACCTCCGGGCTGCCTTCAGTCATGGGGATTTCTTCGTTACGGAAGCGGGCATAGCCATCCTGGTCGGTGTACAACACGGTCTTGATGAAAGTCTGCATGATCTCTCCGTCAGAACAACCGGCGAGGCAGGGCCTCGCCGAAAAAACTGACACATCGGGGTGGAACCGGCGTGTTACATCGCACGCCGGGCTTCGTTGACAACCACTTCCACGGGGGTGGAACCCACGTTCTTGATCTGGTACGGGCTGTGCGGATTGCGCCAGGCCCAGCTTCCCATGGCGGTCAGTTCGGCGGTGATACCGTCTTCCCGCGTGACATGGGTGAGCCCGTCGGTGACCTGTACCACCACGCTGGGGTTGTGATGGGTCTGCATCGGGGAGGTTTCGCCCGGTGCAAGCGTCAGCCGGTAGGAGCGGAAGTACAGATTTTCCAGTGCCGGCTCTCCGGAGAGACCTTCCGGACGGTCGCTGTCCAGTTCGGCCATCGCCGGGCCGTAGTTGGTCAGGGCGATGATGCGGAACAGGCCCGGGCCGTTGTTGGCCACCTGATGGGTATAGTGTTCCTTCACATAGTCGGTGTTGCTCGACAGGCGTCCGCCCGACGGGCCCTCACCGCTGCTGATGAAGGTGTACATGATGGCGGCATCGTGGGTATGAAACAGGGTCATGTCGCCGGGGTTGATCTGCACATCCAGCAGGCGGATATCGCCATCGACGTGCATTGTGCGGTGACGGGGTTCCTGCAGAATGGGGACCACCCGGTCGTTGGGGCCGGGAAATTCCGCGGGTTCAGCCGCGTGATAGACAGGGCTGCCAGAGACCAGAAGAAAGAGGCCATAGGCCGCCAGGGCAGAACGGGCAAACAGTTTGGTTGATTGCATCGGGGTGTCCCTTATTGTTATTGGTAGACGCCATTGCGACGACCGGCATTCCGGTTGTCGCTATTGCCCCAAGAGTAAACAGCCTGCGGGCGGGAAGCAATCACTCAATGCACAGTTCTTGACAGACTTTCTTGTGCTCAGCTTCGCGGGCGAATGAACCAGGTGCGATGAATCCGGGTATTGCGGGCAAAATCCTTGTCGATACTGGCGGCCGAGCGGTCCTCCACCTGATAGCGCTCCATCAGGGTGTCGTCCAGGCGGAAGCGGCGGTGGTTATTGGAGAAGATCAGCAGGCCACCCGGCGCGAGCCGCGCCATGCAAAGCTCGATATAGCGAACGTGATCGCGCTGGATGTCCAGCACGTTCTCCGTGCTCTTGGAGTTGGAGAAGGTGGGCGGGTCCAGAAAGATCAGGTCGAATTCCTGCCGGCAGCCCTGCAGAAACTCCAGGCAGTCCGACTGCACCAGCTTGTGCTGGTAAGGGTCTACACCGTTCAGCGCAAAATTGCGGGCCGACCACTGCAGATACGTGCGCGAGAGGTCCACGCTGGTGGAACTCTTTGCGCCGCCCAGTGCCGCGTGCACTGTCGCCGTTGCGGTATAGCAGAACAGGTTGAGGAAGCGGCAGTCCCGGCTGTGTTCGTAAATCCACTGTCGCACCGGGCGGTGGTCGAGAAACAACCCCGTATCGAGATAGCGTTCCAGATTGACGACAAAGCGGGCCTTGCCCTCATGGACCTCGAAGTCTTCCCCTGCCTTCTCGCTGGGGCGGTACTGCTCCTTTCCTTTCTGACGTTCCCGTACTTTCAGTGTGATGTGGGAGGGCGGGATCTGCAGACTTTCCTGCATGACCAGGCACAGGGCTTCGTAGGCCTGACGACGGCGCTGCGCGGCATCTTCTTCGCTGACCGAGGCCGGGGCGCGGTACTCCTGCATGTGGATGTGCTTGCCGTAGCAGTCGATCGCGAAGGCGTACTCGGGCATGTCGGCGTCGTAGAGCCGGTAACACTCCAGCCCCTGCTGGGCGGCCCACTTGCCAAGCGTGCGCAGATTCTTGCGCAGGCGGTTGGCGAACATCTGGGTGCCGGGGTCGAGTGGGCGTGGTTCTGCGGGGGAGGCCTTGTCGCCGGCAGCCTTGCGCCGGTAAACCGTGTCCTCGTTGATCTGCATCAGCAGCAGCTTGGCAGGCAGGGCACCGTTGTAGAGGGCGTACTGCTTGTGGCTGTGAATGCCGAGCAGTTTGCCCCACTCCGGTTTGGCTGTGAAGACCGCCACTGTGGCGCCCATCGCGTGTTGTCGTAACCACTCGCCCAGTGCCTTGTACAGCAGTTCCACCTCGGCCTGCTCCCCCAGCCGCTCGGCGTAGGGCGGGTTGCAGATGACCAGGCTGGGTGCCTTGTCAGGGGTGTTGCTTGCCAGCGCTGCGACCTGCCAGCGGATAAAGGTGCCTACCCCTGCCCGTTCAGCATTGCGCCGGGCAAAGCCAATGACCTGGTCGTCGGCATCGGCGCCGATGACGCATCCCTTCCAGTCAGCGGCCTTTCTGCGGCGTGTCTTTGCTTCTTCCACCACCGCCTGCCACTGCGCGGCGTCGTGGTGGGGCCAGGCGGTCAGGCCGCTGTCGCGCACCAGACCGGGGGCAATATCCAGCGCCATCAGTACCCCCTCGATCAGCAGGGTGCCCGCACCGCACATCGGGTCCATCAGGCAGGGCTCGGCGATGGCGGTCTGTGGCCACCCTGCACGCATCAGCAGGGCGGCGGCGAGGGTTTCCTTCAGTGGGGCGTCGCCCTGCTCGATGCGGTAGTGGCGACGGTGCAGGCTGGCGCCGGACAGATCGATACCCAGGCTGAGCCGGTTCTTGCGGATGACCGCGTGAATCAGCAGATCGGGGGCCTCGCGGGACACGCTGGGACGTGGCAGGCCCTTGCGCCGGAACTGGTCCACCACGGCGTCCTTGACCCGCTGGGCGATGAACTGGGTGTGGTTGAGCTGTTCCGTGCTGCCTGCGGCGCTGACGGATAGAGTCTGCGAAGGGCTCAGGTGATGGGGCCAGTCCACGCTGTCGGCGCAGCGGTAGAGATCGTCCGCGTCCTGCACCGGCGCCTCGGCAAGCAGCAGAATGACCCGGTTGCTGAGACGGGAGAACATGATCAAGCGGTAGGCTGTGCCGAGATCGGCCTGGCAGGAAACGCCGGCTACGCTCTGGCGCACATGCTGGCCTCCGCAGTCGCGCACCTCCTGCTCCAGAAGGGATTCCAGCCCCTTGGCACAGGTAATGAACAGGGAGAGGGGGGCGGCGTTGTGGGACGGCTGGTTCATGATCGGGTCTGCAGAGATGAGTGGGTGTCCGGGGCTTCTGCCCGCCGGCACTGGAAATTGCGCGGATTATACCCCTGCTGAGGGCGAAGCCCGGCACTGTTTTCCGTGTCGATTGCTTTTCCAGGGCAGAGGTAGCGGTGGACGAAAGCGCAGGGGCTGACAGATTGTTGTCATTCTGCTTTGCCCGACACGCCTCCCGTGGCAGGAAAAATCGGGAAAATCCATATCAGAAACAAATGCTTATGCGGGAGTTGGCTGGTGCAAAAAAAGTTTTTTTGTGGCAGGTTTTTCTATATTATGCCCGAGAGCGGCAACACTGCAGGCCCCGCGTGGGTCCATCGCCGGTCAGCCTACGCGTTTATCTGATACGTCCACAGTCTATCGGGATTCATTATGCTGCTTGCACTTGTTGTGGTTTACCTCGTTTTCTCCATTGCCATTGGCTTGTTTGCCGCCCGCAAGGTGCATTCGGCCAGTGACTACATTACCGCCGGCCGCAGTCTGCCCATGCCGATGGTAATGGCGATGGTCTTCGCGACCTGGTTCGGTGCCGAGACCGTGCTGGGCATTTCGGCAACCTTCCTTGATGAAGGCTTTCGTGGACTGATTTCCGATCCCCTGGGCGCCTCCGTGTGCCTGGTGCTCTTTGGCCTGGTGTTCGCGCTGCCGCTGTATCGCCTGCAACTGATGACCCTGGGCGACTTTTTTCATATCCGCTACAACAAGAAGACCGAGCTGGTGCTGTCGAGCTGCATCGTGCTGTCCTATCTTGGCTGGGTGTCCGCGCAGGTAACGGCGCTGGGCCTGGTGTTCAATGTGCTGTCCGACGGCGGGGTGTCGCTGACCCAGGGCATGCTGATCGGTGCTGCCGTGGTGCTGGCCTATACCCTGTTCGGTGGTATGTGGTCGGTGGCGGTGACTACCTGTGTGCAGATGGTGATCATCGTGATCGGTCTGCTGCTGGTAACCGCGGATGCCAGCATGATGGCGGGCGGTATGTCCGAGGTGATCGGCAAGGCGGCGGCGGAAGGCAAGTTTCAGTGGCTGCCGTCCATGGACATGATTGATATCCTGGGCTGGCTGGCCGCCCTGTTTACCATGGCCCTGGGCTCCATTCCCCAGCAGGACGTGTTTCAGCGCGTCAACACCTCCAAGAACGAGAAGGTCGCGGTATGGGCAACCACCCTGGGTGGGCTGAGCTACTTCTTCTTTGCGGCAGTGCCGCTGTACCTGGCCTACAGCGCCAGCCTGATCGATCCCGTGCAGACCGCACAACTGATGGAAGAGGATTCCCAGCTTGTGCTGCCGACCTTCGTGGCCACGCACATGCCCTTCTGGCTGCAGGCCGTGTTCTTCGGTGCCCTGTTGTCGGTGATCATGTCCACCGCTTCCAGCACCCTGTTGGCCCCGTCCGTGACCTTCACGGAGAACGTGCTGAAGAATTTCAAACCGAATATGACGGATGACCAGTTGCTCAAGGCCACCCGGATGACCGTGTTTGGCTTCACCCTGCTGGTGGTTGCCAACGCCACGCTGTCCAATGCCAGCATTCATGCCATGGTGGAAAATGCCTACCGGATTACCCTGGCGGGCGTGTTTGTGCCCCTGACGGCGGGTCTGTTCTGGCGCCGTGCCAGCAATCTGGGGGCCACACTGTCGATTTCGCTCGGCCTGGGGAGCTGGCTGATTCTGGAGCTGTTCTTCGAGGAGCTGCCCTTCGAGCCGCAACTGATCGGACTCGCACTGAGTCTGATCGGCATGGTGGTGGGCTCATTCCTCAAACCGAACCCCCACATTGAACACGCGCACGGCATTTCCGAGATCGTGCGTGTAGAGGCGGCCCGCTAGGGTCGCCTGCAGCGACGGCAGACTGCCATGCTGAGTTATCGCCACAGTTTTCACGCGGGCAACCACGCGGATCTGCTCAAGCATCTGGTGCTGCTGGCACTGGTCCGCAAGCTGGGTGAGAAGGACAAGCCTTTCACCTGCCTCGACTCCCATGCCGGAGCGGGCACCTACGATCTGCAGAGTGCCAACGCCCTCATGAATGCCGAGTACGAGAGCGGCATTGCCCGGCTGTGGCGCCAACCTGTGAAGTCCTCCCTGCTGCAGGACTACCTGCACTGCGTGGAAGCGCTCAATCCCGACGGCGAACTGCACTACTACCCAGGTTCTCCTGCGGTTGCGCGCTGGGCCCTGCGAGAGCGGGATCGTCTCCTGTTACTGGATCTGCAGCAGGAGGAAGTGGATCTGCTGCGGGCCCACATGCGCGGCGACGCCCGGATTGCCATTCATCAGCGCGATGCCTTTGAAGGGCTGCTGGCGCTGACACCGCCGGACCCGCGGCGGGGGCTCGTGCTGATTGACCCGTCCTATGAGCAGAAGGCCGATTACCAGCGCGTGGTGGATTGCGTGCACAAATTGCACAGGCGTTGGCCAGTCGGCATTCTGGCTGTGTGGTATCCCTTGCTGGGAGAGGCGCGCGACCGCAGCGAATGGCTGAAAAAGGCACTGCAGCAGGAGCGCTTGGATGCCCTGAGTTGTATCGAGCTTACCGTGTCGCCCCAGGCGCCAGAGTTCGGCATGCACGGTTCGGGAATGCTGCTGGTCAACACCCCCTGGCAACTGGAGCGAGTGCTGGAAGACGCCCTCAATGAAGTGCTGCCACGACTGGGGACGGATGTCCATTTCAGTATCGAGACGCTGAGCGAGAGTGAATAGCGCCTTTGTCCGGCTTTTCAGGGCGTTTATGAGGGGGCAATGAGTGTTGGACTTGCCCCATGGCCTGCGCTAACCTTCCTGCAGGGAAGACCGGAACCGCAACAGGAAGTGCGGCGGGAATCGAAAATAATAAGTACAGATCCAGTTTCATTACACGTTAGTCTGACCCTGTCTTTCATTTTCCATTCCTTTTCAAGCGCGCAAGCGCTCTGCCTGTCATGACCCAGGTCTCAGAAGACTTGTCGTCCAGCGACCAATACCGGGCGCGAGGGGGCATCGGTTTGTCATTGCTGGTTTGCAGTTCAACTACGCTCAGAAGAGGAAACAATAATGAGAAAAGAGCCTTTAGTGTCGGGAGTCGCCCGGTCGTCCACGGCAAGTGTGTGGCGTACCCTTCGGCAGACTCTGACAAAAGCGTTACCTCTGGGCCTGCTTGTGTCGATGACGACACCGGCGCTGGCCCAGGATGAGGTTGAGTGGACCCACCTCGGTGGCAATGCCCACCACACCCGCTATACGCCTGCCAACAAGATTACCCCGCAGAACATCGGTGAACTGAAGGAAGCCTGGGTCTGGGACGGCGCAAGCTTCGATGCCCAGAGCGGACGTTCCACACCGAGCTATGTGAATGGCATGCTCTACACCGTTGCCGGCCCGCGTCGCCATGTGATTGCCATGGATGCCGAGAGCGGCGAGACCCTGTGGTCCTACCGCGAGCCGAACACCTTCCGCTGGGAATACTCCATGCGCAAGGACTACGGCAAGGGCGTGGCCTATGCCGAGGTGGATGGCAAGGGCGTCATCTACATCATCAGCCCGGCCTTCTTCCTGACCGCACTGGATGCCACAACAGGCGCCCCGCTGGAAGGTTTCGGCAAGCCGGTTCCCATTGAAGGCTTCGCCCAGACCGGCGTGGTCGATCTGCTGGGTGACCTGGGCCATGATTACGACCCCTACTACGGGATTCCGAAGGAAGTGGGTTATGTAACGTCTTCCTCGCCGCCCATCGTGGTCAACGGTGTGGTCGTGGTCGGTAACTCTGCCGAGCAGGGCTACAACCAGTCCCGCATGGAAAACATCCCGGGTGACATTCTGGCGTACGACGCCAAGACCGGTGCGTTCAAATGGAAGTTCAACGTGATTCCGCGTCCGGGCGAATTCGGCCACGACACCTGGGAAAACGACGCCTGGACCTATACCGGCGACGTCTCTCCCTGGGCACCGCTGTCTGCTGACCCCGAACTGGGTCTGGTCTACATTCCGACCAACCCGCCGACAGTGGACTACTACGGTGGCTTCAGCCCGGGCGACAACCTGTTCGGCACCAGCCTGATTGCGCTGGACGTGCAGACAGGTGAGCGCCGCTGGCACTTCCAGCTCGTCCACCACGACATCTGGAACTACGACGTGCCGACGGCTCCCGTCCTGCTGGACGTGATGCACGATGGCCGCAAGGTGAAGGCAGTGGCGCAGGCCACCAAGCAGACGCTGATGTTCGTGTTCAATCGCGAAACCGGCGAGCCGCTGTGGCCGATCGAAGAGCGCCCCGTGCCGCCGTCCCATGTGCCCGGCGAGCATGCCTCTCCCACCCAGCCTTTCCCGACCAAGCCGCTGCCGTATGACCTCAATGGTCTGACGATGGACGACCTGATCGACTTCACGCCGGAACTGCGTCAGCAGGCGATTGCGGCTTTGGCAGACTGGCAGATCGGCCCGCTGTACAACCCGCCGCTGCATCGTGACAACGATCTGGGCAAGCGCGGCGCCTACTGGTGTCCGGGCGGTGGTGGCGGTTCCAATATCACCGGCCCTGCGGCTGGCGATCCTGAAACGGGCATTCTGTATGTCACCTCCCAGTCCGCGTGCAGCGCTGTACAACTGCTGCCGGGGGAAGAGGCTGACCTGCGCTACATGACGGACAATGGCACGACCACGACCGGGGTGACTCCGGCGCAGTATGCCAATGGTCCGGGTGCCGGTGCCCCGCGCGCGCCCTCGGGCCTGCCGCTGTGGAAGCCGCCTTACAGCCGCATCACGGCAATCGACCTGAACACCGGCGATCACCTGTGGATGATTCCGGTGGGCGAGACGCCGAACCGCATCAAGAACAACCCGGCCCTGGCGGGTATCGACATCGGCAACACGGGCACTGGCTCCATGGCACCGATGATGGTCACGCCGTCCATGCTGGTCTACGCCTCGGAGAAGAGCGACGGTACGCCGACCCTGTTCGCCGTGGACAAGGCTACGGGCCGTCAACTGGCCAGCGTGACCGTGCCGGCTACCAGCCGTTATGGAATGATGAGCTATGTGCACAAGGGCGAGCAGTACATCGTGCTGCAGACCGGCAGCAAACTCACTGCCATGTCCCTGCACGGACCGGTGGAGCACTACAGCGGCGGCCACTGATCCGTTACCAAACTTCACAAGATGAAGTGTTATGAAACAAAAACCCGGAAGGCCAGCGCCGACCGGGTTTTTTTATGGGCTTGCGGGCGTTCGGAGCGGGCCCGCTTATGGACTTGCCCCGGCGGTGTGCGTTATGCTCGACGCCTCATTTCAGCTACCGTCAAGCAAGATGTGTAAGGCTGATGGGGTCTGAATCCGCAATGGTTTGCCTGAGCGGTGATCAGGCGGCGATACAATGGTTCCAATCGTCTAGCTGAGTGATACATCTGCTCAACGAGGAAATAACAATGACAAACTCTTTAGTTGGGTCGGGTAGCTCCCGACAGTCAGTGAGCAATCGCTGGCGTTCGCTGAGACGGACTCTGACACGAGCACTGCCACTGGGTTTACTGGTGACTGCAGCGACTCCTGCCTTAGCCCAGGATACAGTAGAGTGGACCCACCTCGGTGGTAATGCTCATCACACACGTTACACCCCTGCCAACAAGATCACCCCGCAGAACATCGGTGAACTGAAGGAAGCCTGGGTCTGGGACGGCGCAAGCTTCGATGCCCAGAGCGGACGTTCCACACCGAGCTATGTGAATGGCATGCTCTACACCGTTGCCGGCCCGCGTCGCCATGTGGTGGCCATGGACCCGGAAACCGGTGAGACACTCTGGTCCTACCGCGAGCCGAACACCTTCCGCTGGGAATACTCCATGCGCAAGGACTACGGCAAGGGCGTGGCCTATGCCGAGGTGGATGGCAAGGGCGTCATCTACATCATCAGCCCGGCCTTCTTCCTGACCGCACTGGATGCCACAACGGGCGCCCCGCTGGAAGGTTTCGGCAAGCCGGTTCCCATTGAAGGCTTTGCCCAGACGGGCGTGGTCGACCTGCTGGGCGACCTGGGCCATGAATACGACCCCTACTACGGCATTCCGAAGGAAGTGGGCTATCTGACTTCTTCCTCGCCGCCCATCGTGGTCAACGGTGTGGTCGTGGTCGGTAACTCTGCCGAGCAGGGCTACAACCAGTCCCGTATCGAGAACGTCCCCGGTGACATTCTGGCGTACGACGCCAAGACCGGTGCGTTCAAATGGAAGTTCAACGTGATTCCGCGTCCGGGCGAATTCGGCCACGACACCTGGGAAAACGATGCCTGGGAATACACCGGCGACGTTTCTCCCTGGGCGCCGCTGTCTGCTGACCCCGAACTGGGTCTGGTCTATGTGGCCACCAACCCGCCGACAGTGGACTACTACGCGGGCTTCAGCCCGGGCGACAACCTGTTCGGCACCAGCCTGATTGCGCTGGACGCCCAGACAGGTGAGCGCCGCTGGCACTTCCAGTTGGTTCACCACGACGTGTGGAACTACGACATCCCGACGGCGCCTGTGCTGATCGACGTGATGCACGATGGCCGCAAGGTCAAGGCTGTCGCTCAGCCCACCAAGCAGACGCTGCTGTTCGTGTTCAACCGCGAAACCGGCGAGCCGCTGTGGCCGATCGAAGAGCGCCCCGTGCCTCAGTCCCACATTCCGGGTGAGAAACTGTCTCCGACACAGCCTTTCCCGACCAAGCCGCTGCCTTACGACCTGACTGGCTTCAGCGTGGACGACATGATCGACTTCACGCCGGAACTGCGTCAGCAGGCAATTGCTGCGATGGCAGACTGGCAGATCGGCCCGCTGTACAACCCGCCGCTGCATCGTGACAACGATCTGGGCAAGCGTGGTTCCTTCTGGTGTCCGGGTGACGGCGGTGGTTCCAACATCACCGGTCCGGCAGCCGCTGACCCGGAAACAGGCATCATCTACCTGACCTCCCAGAGCGCCTGTGCGGCACACACTCTGGTACCGGGCGATGAGGCCGACCTGCGCTACATGACCGACAACGGTACGACCACGACGGGTGTTACACCCGCCCGCTACGCCAATGGCGCAGGCGGTGGTGCACCGCGCGGCCCGAACGGTCTGCCGCTGATGAAGCCGCCTTACAGCCGCATCACAGCAATCGACCTGAACACCGGCGATCACCTGTGGATGATCCCGATCGGTGAAACGCCTGACCGCATCAAGAACAACCCGGCCCTGGCCGGCATTGATATCGGCAACACCGGCACCGGCGCCCAGGCTCCGATGATGGTAACCCCGTCCATGCTGGTATACGCCGGTGACGGCAGCGATGGCACGCCATTCCTGTTTGCGATCGACAAGAAAACCGGTCGTGAACTGGCCCGCGTCCAGGTACCGAAGCAGAGCCGCTACGGCATGATGAGCTATGTACACAACGGCGAGCAGTACATCGTGCTGCAGACCGGCAGCACTCTGACTGCCATGTCCCTGCATGGTCCGGTGGAGCACTACAGCGGCGGTCACTGATCCCCTGATTTGCTCTGAAGAACGAAAAGGCCCGGCTGCTGATGGCAGCCGGGCTTTTTTTATGGGCGCCCATTCTTGCCAAGACAGCAGGCCCGCTCCCCCGCCAGTCCTCTTCTGCTTCCTCTGCAGGGATTCCTTTCAGCGCATACGCGAAGCCACGGTTGTGACAATTTTTGCCAGCCTGCAATAAAGTGAAATATCTGGCGTGAACGCCAGCGATCTGCGATGGGGCAAGAATCAACGAGGCCCTTGCCCGGTCTGTTTCAGCGAGACAGATGATCGGGGCTTGTCGTCGTGAACCGCTGGCATCCCGCCGCCTGCAGGGCTGGGGGCCAATGGACTTGGTCTGAGAGCTGGGGTATTCTGCGTCCTCTTTACACGCTTGGTTTCATTCAAAGAGCGTGTTTCCAGGTCTCCAGGACTGGTGATGTTCGTGGAGGAGCGGCCCGGGGGGACGGGAGTTCGTTCACGAGCGGGTAAGCAAAGTATTTTACTCAACGAGGAAATGATAATGACAAAGTTGTGTGTTGCGTCGGGGCATTCCCGACAGCCGGCAGGAAATCGCTGGCGATCGCTCACCAGAACGCTGACGCGGGTATTGCCGCTTGGCCTGTTGCTGGCCGGGGCCTCCGTACAGGCGCAGGAAGAAGTCGAATGGGTACACCTGGGCGGTGACTTCGACCACACCCGCTACTCTCCGGCGACCAATATCACTGCCGACAATTTCTCTGAACTGAAAGAAGCCTGGGTATGGGACGGCGCGAGCTTCCACGCCCAGAGTGGCCGTGCCACTCCCAGCTTCATTGACGGGCTGCTGTACACCGTAGCCGGTCCGCGTCGCCATGTTGTTGCCATCGACCCCGAGACTGGCGAGACAGTATGGTCCTATCGCGAGCCCAACACCTTCCGTTACGAGTACTCCATGCGTGCCGACTACGGCAAGGGCGTGGCCTACGACGTCGTGGACGGCAAAGGCGTCATCTACATCAGCACCCCGGCTTTCTTCCTGGTTGCACTGGACGCCAAGACTGGCGCTCCGCTGGAAGGTTTCGGCAAGAAAGTGCCCGTGGAAGGCTTCCCTGACACTGGCGTCGTCGACATGCTGGCCGACCTGGGCCATGAGTTCGATCCCTACTACGGGATTCCGCGTGAAGTCGGTTACATCACCACTTCTTCGCCGCCCATCGTGGTCAACAACGTAGTGGTGGTAGGCAACTCTGCCGAGCAGGGCTACAACCAGTCCCGTATCGAAAACGTTCCGGGCGATATCCTGGCCTACGATTCCAAGACAGGTGATTTCCTGTGGAAATTCAACGTGATTCCACGTCCGGGCGAGTTCGGCCACGAGACCTGGGAAGACGATGCCTGGGAAACCGTGGGTGACGTGTCCTCCTGGGCACCGATGTCTGCTGACCCCGAACTGGGCCTGGTGTACATCCCCACCAATGGCGCAACCATCGACTTCTACGGTGGTCACCGTCCCGGTGACAACCTGTTCGGTACCAGCCTGATCGCACTCGACGTGAAAACGGGCGAGCGCAAGTGGCACTTCCAGATGGTTCACCATGACATCTGGAACTACGATACCCCGACAGCTCCGGTACTGCTGGACGTGATGCACAATGGCAAGAAGACGCCGGTTGTTGCACAAGTGACCAAGCAGGCGTTCACGTATGTGTTCAACCGCGAAACCGGTGAGCCGCTGTGGCCGATCGAAGAGCGTCCCGTGCCGATGTCTCACATCCCGGGCGAGAAACTGGCTGCGACCCAGCCCTTCCCGACTAAGCCTGCTCCGTACGATCTGCAGGGTCTGTCCGAAGACGATCTGATCGACTTCACGCCCGAGCTGCGTGCCCAGGCTGTCCAGATTCTGTCTGAGTGGGAAATTGGCCCGCTGTTCACGCCTCCGCTGCACCGCGACAACGATATGGGCAAGCGCGGCGCGCTGTGGTGCCCGGGTGACGTGGGTGGTGTGAACATCAGCGGTCCTGCTGCTGGCGACCCCGAAACAGGCATCCTGTACGTCACTTCTCTGAGCGGCTGCACCACTCGTGTCATCGTTCCGGGTGAAGAAGCCGACCTGCGCTACATGACTGACAATGGTACGACCACAACCGGTTTGACCACGGCTCAGTACGCAGTAGGCACTGGCGGTGGCGGTCCCCGTGGTCCTCAGGGTCTGCCGCTGTTCAAGCCGCCCTACAGCCGCATCACGGCGATCGACCTGAACACGGGTGAGCATCTGTGGATGATCCCGGTGGGTGAAACGCCTGACCGCATCAAGAACAACCCGGCTCTGGCGGGCATTGATATCGGCAACACAGGTACCGGGGCGCACGCGCCGATGACTGTGACCAAGAACCTGCTGATGTACGCGTCCCAGACCAGCGATGGCACACCGACCCTGTTCGCGGTAGACAAGGCCACTGGCCGTCAACTGGCGAAGGTAACGGTACCTGCCAACAGCCGCTACGGCATGATGACCTATGTGCACAAGGGCGAGCAGTACGTGGTACTGCAGACTGGCAGCACACTGACCGCCATGTCCCTGCACGGCCCGGTTGAGCACTACAGCGGCGGTCACTGATCCCCTGATTTGCTCTGCAGAACAAAGCCCGGTTACCGACGAGGTAACCGGGCTTTTTTTTGTCCTGAGTTCAGGGGGTTATATGGTCCATATTCATTGAACTTTGTAGTACGCCCCGGGGGAGGGAAGTGCCGCCAGGACACGCCAAAAGGCGCACATCCCTGTGCAGGCTCGGCTCGCGCCGTCCCTGGCGCGAGACGGTCCTGACAGCACTTTCCTCCCCCGGGGCTGGCCTCAGCGTTCGCGAAAAGGTCAGTGCATGGAACAAAGCCGCTGGACGACGAATTTCCGCGAACCAAGAGCCGTGCGGCGAAGTGATTTTGCCTGTCCTTCGCCGCCCATCTGCGGCGTGCTACAAGCAATTATTCTGTGAGGAACCCTTTTCGCATTGGACGGTGTAGACTGGCGGCCGGGGGATCCACATGACACGCAGAGATGGGAGGTAGTAATGAGTATTCCAAGAATTGCGATCAATGGTTTCGGGCGTATCGGGCGCACAGTGATGCGCATTGCCAAACTGCGGGGCCACTACAACGTGGTGGCCGTTAACGATCTCTCCACCGCCGAGCAACTGGCCTATGCTTTCAAGTACGACAGTATTCACGGCGTCTACCCCGGCAAGGTCTCCGTTGATGGCAATCGCATGGAGATTGATGGCGATCCTTTCGTTGTTCTCTCCGAGCGTGATCCTGCGAAATTGCCCTGGAAGGAGCTCGGGGTCGATTATGTGGTCGAGGCCAGCGGCCAGTTCCGCAAGATTGCCGACCTCAACAAGCATCTCGACGCCGGGGCCAGGCGGGTCATCGTGACGGTGCCCACCAAGGAGCCCCTGGATGCGACACTCGTCATGGGCGTGAATGATCAGGTCGTCACCCCCGAGTCCCGCATTATCAGTAATGCCAGTTGCACCACCAATTGCGCCGCGCCTCTGGTCAAGGTGCTGCAGGAGCGCTTCGGCATTCGGCATGGCCTGCTGACCACGGTGCACGCCTACACCTCGGATCAGCGCCTGATTGATGCCCCGCACGACGACAAGCGGCGCTCACGCAATGCCGCCACCAACATTGTCCCCACCTCGACGGGCGCGGCGCGCACCATTGGGGTTATCCTGCCCGAGCTGAAGGGGCGCCTCGACGGTGTCGCCATGCGGGTGCCGGTGCCCGATGGCAGCCTGGTGGATTTGACGGTGGAGCTGGAACAGGACGTGACCGTCGAGCAGGTGAACGAGGCGATGAAAGAGGCAGCAGGCGGAGCATTGCACGGAATTCTGGACTACTGCACAGAAGCGATCGTTTCCAGTGATATCATCGGCAACTCGCATTCGAGCATCTTCGATGCGGAGCTGACCCAGGTTATGCAGAAGCGCATGGTCAAGGTCATTGCCTGGTATGACAACGAGTGGGGCTACAGCACCCGTGTGGAAAACCTGATCGAGCGTCTTGCCCGCATGGATGGCATGTCGCCGCGATAGCGCCTAAGAGGAAGGAATGGCAACAGCAGACGAAGCAACGCGTAAGCCCATACCGCGCCTGTGGTGGTGGCTGGCGGGTGTGCTGCTCGCCTGGGCGCTGCTGGGTGGCGTGGTGGCGCCCATGGTGCTTCGCCAGCAGCTCATGCCATTGCTGCAGCAGCGGCTCGGGGACAACGTCAGCCTGGGCCGTATCCGCATCAATCCCTTTACTCTTGCGGCCACGATAGAGAGCTTCGATCTGAGGGACGGGCAGGGCGAGCGCCTGCTGGCCTTCGATACCGTGTACGCAAACCTTGCGCTCTTCCCCCTGCTGGAGGGCACTGTCCAGGTGCAGCAGCTCTGGGTGGATGGCCTGTATGTCGGTGTGCACCGCTACAGCGAGACAGACACCAATATTGCCCGCCTGCTGGCGCACGTGAATGACACCGCGCCTGTGGCTCCTGCAGCACCGCCCTCCAAAGATGAACCCGCCATGCCCCGCATCGATATCCTGTTGCTGGAGCTGACGGGCGCCAGCATCGGCTATGTGGACGAGGTGCCTGCCGTGCCTTTCCGCACCCATGTCGAGGCGGTGGACATCGCAATCACCAATCTCAGCACGGTGCCCGAGTCCGAGGCGGCAGATCAGTCCTTTACCCTGGCCCTGGGCGACGGCACGCAGTTACGCTGGCGCGGGGACATCAGTATCGCGCCCATCGCCTCCAGTGGTGATCTGCAGTTGTTCGGTCCGGTCACCGAACTCGCGTACCGCTACTTTCAGGAGCAGATACCGGTGGTGCTGGACGGCGGCTGGTTCGATGCCGGGCTCGACTACGAGTTTTCCCTGGGCAACGACGGCGCCCCGCAACTGCGGCTGCGCAATATGCAGGTGTCGCTCAGCAATCTCGATATCCTCTCACCCGAAAACGGAGAATTACTCGCCCGGCTGCCCACTCTTGCGTTGAGTGGGGGGGATCTTGATCTGGCCAGGCGCCAGGTGCAGTTCAATCGTTTGCAACTGGCGGATTTTGACATTCGCCCCACGCGTTACAGCGATGGCAGCATCAATTTCCTGCGCCTGCTGCCGGAAACGGAACAGGAAACTGCAGCCGCCACTGCCGATGCTGGAAGCGATTCCAGCCCCTGGGATCTGCGCATTACGGAGACGGCTGTCGAGCGCTGGCGTATCCAGTTGCGTGACGAAGTGCCGCAGCAGCCGGTCGCAGTGGCGCTGGGCCTGAATGTGCGTGCCACCAACATCAGCAATCGCGCCAACGCTCCCATCAATGTCGATACCGATATCAGCCTGGGTTCGGGTGGGCGGCTGCGTGCGGGAGGTGCGCTGACGGTGTTGCCTACGCCACGCTACGACGGCGAGTTCACGCTGGAAAATCTGGCCCTGCCGGTGGTGCAACCCTATCTGCAGGAGCTGGCCAATATCCATCTGGACAGTGGTGTGCTGAGGGCAGAGGGCAATGTCTCCTATGCGCCAACGCAATCCGGTTTCAGCGGTGCGCTGGCGCTGGAAGGCCTTGGCATCACGGATACCGGGGAAAACGAGGCTCTGTTCGGCATCGATTCGCTGCAGGTCGAGGCCATCAATCTGCGAACAGGGGAGCAGACCTCGGTGGACGTCGGCGCCATTCGCCTGACGCACCCCTATGCCCGGGTCGAGATTGAGGCCGATGGCAGTACCAACATCGGGCGGGTGATGAGACCGGACAGCGGCGAGCCCGAGACTCTGGAAGAGACTCCCGAGCCTGCGGCGCCGACGCCTCTGCCCCCGGTTCGTATCGATCAGGTCGTCATCAGCGGTGCCAGTGCAGACTTCAGTGATCGCAGCCTGCCACTGCCCTTTGCGGTTCACATGGATGCCCTCGGAGGAGAGATCTCCGCCATCTCCAGCCAGTCCACGGAACCGGCGCGTGTCATGCTGGAAGGCCAGGTGGACGAGTTCGGACTGGCGAGTATTTCCGGTCGTTTGCGTCCCCTGGATTTTGCGTCCCTGACTGAAATCGATCTCAGTTTCCGCAATCTGGATATCCCTAGCCTGTCACCCTACATGATCAAGTTTGCCGGGCGGCGCATCGACGACGGGGATCTCGATGTGGATCTTTCCTACCGCATTCAGGAGCGGCAATTGCAGGGCGACAACGCCATGGTGATGCGTGACCTCGTGCTGGGAGAGCGGGTGCCGCACCCCGATGCGCTGGACCTGCCGCTGGGTTTGGCCATTGCACTGCTCAAGGATCGCAATGGGGTGATTGATCTGGCAGTACCGGTCACGGGCGATCTGGACAATCCGCAATTCAGCTACGGCAGCGTCATCAGCACGGCGCTGGCCAACATCATCCGCAATATCGTGACGTCTCCTTTCCGTTTTCTGGCAGGCCTGGTCGGGGGTGGAGAAGACGATGATTTCGGGGTGATTGCCTTCATGCCCGGGCGCAGCGATCTGCTGCCGCCGGAGCGGGAAAAGCTGCTCAAGCTGGGCAGTGCCCTGATTGAGCGACCGCAGTTGCAGCTTGACCTCACCGGGGTCTATGAGCGGACGACAGACCGCGAAGCCATGCAACAGAATGTCTTCGATGCCCGCGTGGGGCTGGCGCTGGAGGCCGCACGCCAGGCTGCAGAGGATGCGCGGGCGCTGGCCGAGGCGCAGGTAGCGGTGGCGGAACGGCCGGAAACCATTCCGGTGCCCGCGATACCCACTGCCACCGAGTTACGGCGACAGGTGCTGGAGCGCTTTTATCGGCAGTCGGCGGTGGATCTGGCGGCAGGGGAGGATGCCGAGGCCTTCCTCACGTCACAGCGTGCAGAATTCACAAGCCAGGAGGGTCAGCTTGATGAAACGGCCTACCTGGAATCCCTGCGGCGAGCCCTGATTGCGCGGGAGCCCATCACCCAGGCCGATCTCGAAAGGCTGGCGCAGGAGCGGCTGAACGCCATTGTTACCGCCCTCTCGGGGCTGGATGCCACGCTGGCACCGCGCCTGCAGGCACATGCGGAGAGTGCGGCGGTCACTCTGGAAGCAGCGCGGGTGCCGATGGAGCTGTCCCTGTCGGCGATCAATGCCCGTGGCAGATGAGAAGCATTCGCATTTAATAGAAAAGGCGAATTGTTTTTATAGAAATTAATAAATTTTATTTGTTGTAAGGCTGTCCTACTCTAGGCTCGTGTTCTTCCCTGGAGGCATCCCAAGATGCGTAAGACAATCAGCTTTGCAATGGTGCATTTCACAGTGGCCTTCACCCTGGCCTGGGTGATGACAGGGAGCTGGATCGTCGGCGGTGCCCTCGCCCTGGTGGAACCGGCAGTCAATACGGTCGCGTTCTTCTTTCATGAAAAGGCCTGGCAGTATCTGCAGGCGCGTCGGGAGCTGTCCGCCCTGCCATTCTGACGCAGCAAGCTTTCCACTGCCTGCCGCGGCGCCTGTGACCGGGGCCTGTGCTCAGTGCCTGTGCTCAGTGCCTGTGATAGCATGGCGGCTCGTTCAAGGCAGCGTCAAAGTTACGCGCCGCCAATGTAAAACGGGCCGCCATCGGCCACCCAGGGTTTCCCATGCAGTCCTCTCTCGTTCCGGAACGTCCTCTGGTGATTTCACCGACTCTGGCCGCCACCATTGGCCTGGAGGAGGCTGTCATGCTGCATGTGCTGACCGAGCTGATGGCACACCGGACGCTGCTCCCCCGTGACGGCCTGCGCTGGGTCGAGCTGACGCAGCAGGAGTTGTCCGATGCCCTGCCGTTCTGGGCGCTGATCGACATTCGTCGGGTACAGAAGTCCTTGCTGGATCTCGGGCTGATACTGCTGGATGCGAAGGCTGCGGAGCAGGATGACGGCTGCCTCTACGCGATTAACCAGCGTCAGGAACAGGCGTCCGATACTGCGCCGATACCACCAGCACCTGCCCCTGTGGCCCAGGCCCCGCGAGCCGGCGCAAGCTATATCCCCTCCAACTGGCAGCCGGGCGAGGAATGGCTGCGCCAGTGCCGCCAGCAGAACATTCCCGAGGCCTTTGTCCGGGATCTGGTGCCCGGCTTTGTCATGTACTGGCGCGAGCGCGGCCAGGCGCGTTTTTCCTGGGGCAATGCCTTCTACAAATACGTGTTGCGGGAATGGCGTTCGGAGCAGTCCCGCCGGGGCATGGCCGAGCTGGACAGCGAAATGTCAGCGCACTGGTGGCCGAGCCAGGATGCCCTGACGATTCTGGAGAACGCGGGGATCAGCGCGGGCTTTATCGAGGACGCGGTGCCCGAGTTTGTGCTGTACTGGCGCGAGCGTGGTGTCAGCTCCGGTGCCTGGAATACCCGGTTTATCGAGCATGTGCGCCGGCAGTGGGCGCGCTATTCGGCGTCCATTCATCACGACACCCAGCCGCGCCGCATTCCGGACGACTGGCAACCCAGCCCGGAATGCTTCGAGATTCTGCGTCTGGCCGAGATCGACGAAGGCTTTGCCCGTGGCAAGGTCAGCGAGTTCGTGTTGTACTGGCGCGACACCAACCAGGTGCATGCCTCCTGGAATACCCGTTTCCTGCAGTTCATCAAATACCAATGGGCGCGACGCCTGCTCGACGCCCCGGACATGAGTATCAGCCATGCAGAAAATCAATCCTTTATTGGAAAGGGCCAGCAAGAGCCTGGCGCAGCCCTGCGCAGATTCACAGACCGAAGCTGGGCGGAATAAGGGCGCGCAGCGCGGTGACGGCCCGGACAGGATCGACGCCATCAATCAGCTCTTCGCGGAGTTTGAGCTGGCCTATCACAATCAGTATTACAAGGCTTATGGTTCCGAAGAGCGCCTGACGCTGGCGAAGAAATACTGGCTGGGCTGCCTGTCCTCCTACGCCCCGGCACAGATCGTGGCGGCGGCGCGCCACGCGGTGAAGACCCATGATTTCCTGCCCACGGTGTCAGTGGTGGTCAAGGCCTGTGAGGAGGGGTTTGGTCTGTTTGGATTGCCGTCTCCCCACGATGCCTATATCGAGGCCTGCCGGGCGGAGTCGCCCAAATCGGAAGCACCGTGGAGTCATGAGGCGGTCTATCTGGCGGGAAAGGCGACAGACTGGTTTCTTCTCGCCTCCGAACCCGAGGACAAGGTGTTTCCCCTGTTTCAGTACCACTACCACCTGCTGTGCCAGCGGGTGATGCGCGGCGAGACGCTGGAGATGCCGACCCCCGCTGCGCTGCCCGAGCACATTCCGCAGCCGCTGTCCGGCGAGGAAAACCATGCCCGCATGCAGAAGCTGCGGCAGGAGCTGGGACTGTAGGAGCCTGCCCTGCAGGCGATCGATTCAGAAGCCCTCAAAAGATCCAATCGCCAGCTCGCTGGCTCCCACAGTGAGGCACCCTGCGGAGCCAGCGTCGCCGTTCAGGCCAGTTTCTTGTACTTCATTCGCGTCGGCTGTGCCTGGTCGCCCAGGCGCTTGCGCCGGTCCGCCTCGTAATCGCTGTAATTGCCCTCGTGGAACACCACCTGGCTGTTGCCCTCGAAGGCGAGGATGTGCGTGCACAGCCGGTCCAGGAACCAGCGGTCGTGGGAAACAACAATCGCGCTGCCGGGGAAGTTCAGCAGCCCTTCCTCCAGTGCCCGCAGAGTCTCCACGTCGAGATCGTTGGTCGGTTCGTCCAGCAGCAGGACGTTGGCGCCACGCCGCAGCAGCTTTGCCAGGTGCAGGCGGTTGCGTTCCCCGCCGGAGAGATCCTTGACGAATTTCTGCTGGTCGCTGCCACGGAAGTTGAAGCGGCTGGCATAGGAGCGTGACTGCACCTCGTAGCGGCCGATCTGCAGGATGTCCTGCCCGTCGGAGATTTCCTGCCACACGGTGGCGTTGTCATCCAGCGCATCGCGGCTCTGGTCCACATAGGCCAGGTCCACGGTGTCGCCGAGGCGGATGCTGCCGCTGTCGGGCGCTTCCTGCCCCACCAGCATGCGCAGGAAGGTGGTCTTGCCGGCGCCGTTGCCGCCGATGATGCCGACGATGCTGCCCCTGGGAATGCTGAAGCTGAGGTTGTCGATCAGGGTGCGATCCCCGAAACCCTTGCTCAGGTTTTCCACCTCGATGACCACGTCGCCCAGGCGCGGGCCCGGCGGAATGTACAGCTCGGTGGTCTCGTTGCGCTTCTGGAACTCCTGGGAATTCAGCTCCTCGAAGCGCGCCAGGCGCGCCTTGCTCTTGGCCTGACGGCCCTTGGGGTTCTGTCTCACCCATTCCAGTTCGGACTTGATGGTGCGCTCGCGGGCGGCCTCCTGCTTGGCCTCCACCGCCAGGCGCTGCTCTTTCGCTTCCAGCCAATTGGTGTAGTTGCCTTCATAGGGAATGCCGTGGCCGCGGTCGAGTTCCAGAATCCAGCCCGCCGCGTTGTCGAGGAAGTAGCGGTCGTGGGTGATGGCGACCACGGTGCCGGGATAATCCTGCAGGAAGCGCTCCAGCCAGGCGACGCTCTCGGCGTCGAGGTGGTTGGTTGGCTCGTCCAGCAGCAGCATGTCCGGCTTGGACAGCAGCAGGCGGCACAGGGCCACGCGGCGCTTCTCACCGCCGGAGAGCTTGGACACGTCCGCATCCCACGGCGGCAGGCGCAGTGCGTCGGCAGCGATATCCAGCTTGCGTTCGACGTCCCAGCCGTCGGCGGCGTCGATGGCATTCTGCAGTTCGCCCTGCTTCTCCAGCAGATCGTTCATTTCCTCGTCGCTCATCGGTTCCGCAAAGCGGTCGCTGATGGCATTGAACTGTTCCACCAGGCTCATGAGCTCGCTGATGCCTTCCTCGACATTGCCGCGCACATCCTTTTCGGCGTTCAGCATCGGCTCCTGGGGCAGGTAGCCGATGTTGATGCCCGTCTGGGCGCGTGCCTCGCCGTGATGCTCCTTGTCGACACCGGCCATGATCCGCAGCAGGGAAGACTTGCCCGAACCGTTGAGGCCGAGCACGCCGATCTTGGCGCCCGGGAAGAATGACAGGGAGATGTCCTTGAGGATTTCGCGTTTGGGCGGGACGATCTTCCCGACCTGATGCATGGTGTAAACGAACTGAGCCATAAAGATTGAGTCCTGATGTTGCCGAGGTTCGCGCGTGTTAGTGAGCGCTGATTTGTCGCGCATTATGGCACAGTCAAGGTTCCGAAATCTTCGGAGCATGGATCGCCTGCAGGGCAGGCTCCCACAGCCAGCGCCCGCTGCAGGAGCCTGCCCTGCAGGCGATCATGCCTCTGTCCGCAGCGCGCTGTTTTGACAATATGCAGTCACTTCATACTTTGAATGCAAAAAAATCCAGCGAATTTGCGGGCTGCAAACCCTTTTTAGGGTGCTCCCTCCGGGGGCTTGCTGTAAAATGGCGCTCCACTGAAACTTAGCCAGCCTACGGGGTACTGAATGTTTAGTCCTGACATCACCATTGCCGATTTTGATCCTGAACTCGATGCCGCCATCAAAGCCGAACGCGAGCGGCAGGAGCATCACATCGAACTCATCGCATCCGAGAACTACACCAGTCCTCTCGTGATGGAGGCACAGGGTTCCGTCCTGACCAACAAATACGCCGAGGGTTACCCGGGCAAGCGCTACTACGGTGGCTGTGAGCACGTCGACGTGGTCGAGACCCTGGCCATCGAACGCGCCAAGGCCCTGTTCGGCGCCGACTATGCCAACGTGCAGCCCCACTCCGGTTCCCAGGCCAATGCCGCCGTGTACATGGCGCTGCTGAAACCGGGCGACACCGTGCTGGGCATGAGCCTTGCCGACGGTGGCCACCTGACCCACGGCGCCTCCGTGAGCTTCTCCGGCCGCATCTACAACGCCATCCAGTACGGCCTGAACAGCGAGACCGGCGAGATCGATTACGAGCAGGTCGAAGCGCTGGCGCTGGAGCACAAGCCGAAGATGATTCTGGCCGGTTTCTCTGCCTATTCCCGCATCGTGGACTGGCAGCGTTTCCGTGACATCGCCGACAAGGTCGGCGCCTATTTCGTGGTGGACATGGCGCACATCGCCGGTCTGGTGGCCGCGGGCGCCTATCCCAGCCCGGTCAATATTGCCGACGTGACCACGTCTACCACCCACAAGACCTTGGGCGGTCCGCGTGGCGGCATCATCCTTGCCCGCGCCAACCCGGAGCTGGAGAAGAAACTGAATTTTGCCGTGTTCCCCGAGAGCCAGGGCGGCCCGCTGATGCACGTTATCGCGGCCAAGGCCGTGTGCTTCAAGGAAGCCATGACGCCGGAGTTCAAGGAGTATCAGCACCAGGTGGTCAAGAATGCCAAGGCGATGGCCCAGGGTTTCATCGACCGCGGCTATGACATCGTGTCCAACGGCACGGACGATCACCTGTTCCTGCTCAGCCTGGTCAAGCAGGACATCACTGGCAAGGACGCGGATGCCGCGCTGGGCCGCGCCAATATCACCGTGAACAAGAACGCCGTGCCGAACGACCCGCGTCCGCCCTTCGTGACCAGCGGTCTGCGCATCGGTTCGCCTGCCGTGACCCGTCGCGGTTTCAAGGAAGCCGAAGTGCGCGAGCTGACCTCCTGGATCTGTGACGTGCTCGACAACATCGAGGACGAGGCCACCATCGAGGCTGTCAAGGCCAAGGTGCTGGCTCTGTGCGCACGCTTCCCGGTATACGGAAAGTAAGTTCAGCGCGACACGCGCGAGGCGTCGTTTATGTATTGTCCGTTCTGTAATGCGCTGGATACCAAGGTGATCGACTCGCGCCTGGTGGCCGATGGCACCCAGGTCCGCCGCCGCCGCGAGTGCATCACCTGCGCCGAACGTTTCACGACCTATGAAACGGCGGAACTGGTGATGCCCCGCATCATCAAGCAGAACGGCAATCGCGAGCCTTTCGATGAGAACAAGCTGCACTCCGGCCTGCTCAAGGCGCTGGAGAAACGGCCTGTCAGCATCGAGAAGGTGGACGAGGCCATCAATCGCATCAAGACTCACCTGCGGGCGACGGGGGAGCGTGAGGTTCCTTCGCGCATCGTCGGGGAACAGGTCATGCAGGAGCTGCGACAGCTCGACGAAGTCGCCTATGTGCGCTTCGCCTCGGTGTACCGCAGCTTCAAGGACCTGAACGAGTTTCGTGCCGAGATTGACCGTCTGGCCAACGATAACTGAGCACCCGGACCAGCCTTCATGGAAACGACTGCCCAATCCTTCATGCAGTTGGCGCTTGCCGCCGCGCAGCGTGTCTTCACCACCACGCCGAACCCGCGCGTGGGCTGCGTGATCGTGCGTGATGGCGTGATCGTGGGCACCGGCCTGCACGAGAAGCCCGGGGAGCATCATGCCGAGGTGAATGCACTGCTGGCAGCGGGAGAACTGGCACGGGGCGCAACGGCGTACGTGTCCCTCGAACCCTGCTGTCACTTCGGGCGTACGCCGCCTTGCACCCAGGCCCTGATCAACGCCGGAGTCAAGGAAGTGGTCTATGGCATGCTCGACCCCAATCCGCTGGTCGCGGGCAAGGGCGTGGAGGCATTGCGCGAGGCGGGCATCCAGGTCACAGGTCCGGTGCTGGAAGACGAGGCAAGACTCCTTAACCGGGGCTTCATCAAACGCATGAGCGAAGGCCTGCCCTTTGTGCGCTGCAAGATGGCGATGAGCCTGGACGGGCGCACGGCGATGGCCTCCGGCGAGAGCCAGTGGATCACCGGCCCGGCGGCGCGTGCCGATGTGCAGCGTCTGCGCGCCGAGTCCTGTGCCGTGGTCACCGGGGTCAATACCGTACTGAGCGACAATCCCTCGCTGAATGTGCGGCAGGAACAGTTGCAGCACCCGGATGCCGCCGAGATTGTGAAGCGGCAGCCGCGCAGGGTCATCATTGATTCTTCCCTGCGCACCCCGCCCGAGTCGCGCATTCTGCAACTGCCCGGGGACGTGCTGTTCCTGGTGGGAGCGCCCCATGCGCAGCAGCGCCAGCGCTTTGCAGAAAGCCCGGCGCAGATCGATGCCATTGCCACGGTGCCGGGCGGGCGTGTGGATCTGCGGGCCGCCATGTCCTGGCTCGCGCGGCAGTACCAGTGCAACGAAGTGCTGCTGGAAGCCGGACCCACGCTGAGCGGTGCCATGATCCAGGCGGGTCTGGTGGACGAAGTGATTGTCTACATCGGCGCCAAGTTTCTCGGCAGCGATGCCCTGCCGCTGCTGAACCTGCCCGGCCTGCGTCACATGGCAGACCATATCGGGCTGACCATTAGTGATGTCGCGAACATTGACGGCGACTGCCGGATCACCGCCCGGGTCATCAACAAGTAAGCGCACGGAGAGCCTATGTTCACAGGAATTATCGAAGCCCTGGGCAGCGTTGCCGACCTCAAGTTGCGCGGCGGCGAGTGGCGCCTGCGCATCCACAGCAGCACCCTCGATTTCGCAGACGTGCAGCTTGGCGACAGCATTGCCGTCAACGGCTGCTGCCTGACGGTGACGCATTTTGCAGACCATCAGTTCGACGCCGACGTGTCCAACGAGACGATGCAGCACACCACCCTGCAGAGCCTGAAGCCTGGCAGCAGGGTCAATCTTGAAAAGGCGCTCACGCCCAGCAAGCGTCTTGGTGGTCACATCGTCAGCGGCCATGTGGATGGCGTGGGAGAACTGCTTGCCACGCGCCCGGACGGCGCCAGCATCCGCATGGACTTTTGTGCGCCGGATGCCCTCGCACGCTACATCGCCCAGAAGGGGTCCATCTGCATCGACGGCACCAGCCTCACCGTTAACACAGTCGACGGCGCCAATTTCAGCGTGAACATCATTCCACACACGCAACAGGAAACGATCATTCAGGATTACCGGCCGGGGCAGAAAGTGAATCTCGAAGTGGATCTCATCGCCCGCTACCTGGAGCGCCTGATGCAGGGCGATGCCGCAGCAACGCAAGGGTCAAAGGCCAGCAACCTGACCCAGACACTGCTCGCCGAAAACGGATTTATGTAAGAAAGTGAAAACCGAAAGCCAACACGCGGAATACCGCAAGTGACAAGACCATGAAACTGAACACCGTTGAAGAGATTATCGACGACATCCGCCAGGGCAAGATGGTCATTCTCATGGACGACGAAGACCGTGAGAACGAAGGCGACCTCGTCATTGCCGCCGAATGCGTCAAGACCGAGCACATCAACTTCATGGCCCGTTTTGCCCGCGGCCTCATCTGCCTCACCCTCAGCCGTGAGCGCTGCGAGTTTCTCAATCTGCGCCCCATGGTGAATCGCAACGGCGCCCAGTTTCACACCAACTTCACTGCCTCCATCGAGGCAGCCACCGGCGTCACCACCGGCATCTCCGCTGCCGACCGCGCCCGCACCATTCAGGTGGCCGTTGCACGGGACACGAAGCCCGATGACATTGTGCAGCCTGGCCACGTCTTTCCCATCATGGCGCAGCCCGGGGGGGTTCTGCAGCGCGCCGGGCACACCGAGGCAGGGTGCGATCTTGCACGTCTTGCCGGCTTCACCCCGGCGGCCACCATCGTCGAGATCATGAACGAGGACGGCACCATGGCGCGTCGTCCCGATCTGGAAAAATTCGCCGAGCAGCACGGGATCAAGATCGGCACCATTGTCGATCTGATCCACTACCGCATCGCCAACGAGCGTACCGTCATCCGTCGCGATTCCCACCCAGTGAAGACCGCCCACGGCGAATTCACCCTGCACACCTTCGAGGACAGCATCATGGGCGGCACCCACATCGCCATGAGCATGGGGGATATCACGCCGCAGGACCCGACCCTGGTGCGCGTGCACGTCGCCAACACCCTGCGCGATGTCTGCGACGTGGTGAACCCGGTGTGGCCCACCTGGTCCTTCAGTGCCGCCCTGGCGCGTATCGCAGAGGAAGGCCGTGGGGTCGCTGTGTTACTATCCGGCGACGAATATGCCGAGAACATCAGCCAGACCCTGGTAGAGGCCTTTGCGCACGAATCCGGAGTCTCGCGCCAGCCCCGCAAGGGCAATGATCTGACCATCGGCACCGGTTCCCAGATCCTGCGTGATCTGGGGGTGGGCAAGATGCGCCTGCTCAGCTACCCGGCCAAATTCAATGCGATTTCCGGCTTCGATCTTGAAGTGGTGGATTTCGTGCCGTTTGACGACGGCTTCGTGCAGGGACTGACGGAGACAGACAGGAAGCCGGAAACCGGCGCAACAGAGTAAGAGGATCAAGGGGAAGAGAATGAGCACTATCAAGACGATTGAAGGGGATTTTCAGGGCGGTTCCGCCCGCTACGCCATCGTCGTGGCACGCTTCAACAGTTTCATCGTGGACAAGCTGCAGGAAGGGGCGCTCGATGCCCTGCGCCGCCATGGCGTCAAGGACACCGATATCACGATCGTCAAGGCGCCGGGCGCGTTTGAACTGCCCGTGCTGACCCGCAACGTGCTGGCCACTGGCGCCTATGACGCGGTGATTGCCCTGGGGGCCGTCATCCGTGGTGGCACTCCGCACTTTGACTACGTGGCAGGCGAATGCGTCAAAGGTCTCAGCATCGTGAGTCTGGACAGCCGCATTCCCGTGGCCTTTGGCGTGCTGACTGTCGATACCATTGAGCAGGCCATTGAGCGTGCCGGCACCAAGGCGGGCAACAAGGGGGCCGAAGCCGCCCTCAGCGCCATTGAGATGGTGAGTGTGATAGGGAAGTTGAGCGCCAAGTGAAGCCTGTGACCGACCCGGGCAGCGCCGGCAAGCCGCTGACCCCCGTGAAAGACGGCGGGGAGAGCACCAAGAAGAAGCTCACCGAACGGCAGAAGGCTCGCCGTATGGTGTTGCAGGCTCTGTACCAATGGCAGATGGCGGGTGCGCCCGTCAACGAGATTCAGGCTGAATTTCGTGGCTACTATCAGGGCAAGATCGACTGGGCCTATTTTCACGAGGTGTTTCCCGCCATTCCGCCCCGCGTCGCGGAGCTGGATGCGGCCCTGATGCCCTGGCTGGATCGCGATCTGAGTGCCATTGATCCCATCGAACTCTGCCTGCTGCGTTATGGTGTGTACGAACTGCTGCATCGCATCGACATTCCCTACAAGGTGGTCATCAACGAGTGCGTGGAACTGGCGCGGGTCTTCGGTGCTACCGACGGACACAAATACATCAACGGAATACTGGACAAGGCCGCCCGGCAGATTCGCACGCTGGAATTCTGAGCGGTGTGGAGGCCATGCGGGCCTGATAAAAACGACTAGACTGCCCTGGGGGCCGCTCATTGGCGTCCGACGAATTCGACATCATCCGCCGCTATTTCAATGCAGGCACACTGGCATTTCCGTCAGCAGAAGTTGCGCTGGGCATAGGCGATGACTGCGCGCTGCTTCGCCCGCAAAGCGGCATGGAGCTGGCCATGTCCATGGATCTGCTGCAGGAGAGCGTGCATTTTCCCAGCGCCGCTGATCCCTTTCTGCTCGGCAAGCGTAGTCTGTTGGTCAATCTCAGTGATCTTGCAGCCATGGGGGCCAGGCCTCTTTGTTTCACGCTGGGCCTGTGTCTGCCACGGGTGGACGCTGACTGGCTGGAGGGCTTCAGCCGTGGTCTGGCCGAGGTGGCACGGGCCAACGGATGCCCGCTGGTGGGGGGGGACATGAGTGGAACCCAAGCCGGCGCCACCACTATCTGCATCCAGGTGCAGGGTGAAGTGCCTGCCGGGCAGGCGCTGCGGCGTGACGGGGCAAAACCCGGTGATCTGGTTTTCGTGACCGGCACCCTGGGGGATGCCGCAGCAGGGCTCGGGGTGCTGCAGGGCAGGCTCGGGGAGTCCTTGTCTGCCGCCCGGCGTGAGGCCTTGCTGGAGGCGTTTTACGTGCCGGAATCCCGCATCGGGGCAGGGCTGCGTCTGCGCGGCCTTGCCTCTGCCTGTATCGATCTGTCGGATGGCCTGGCCTCCGATCTGCTGCATGTTTTGAACGCCAGTGGTGTCGGTGCGCAGATTGATCTGCAGGCGTTGCCGCTGTCATCGGCCCTGCAGGCTGCCGTGCCGACGCGCGAGCAGCAGGATCTGGCCGTGAGCGGTGGCGATGATTACGAATTGTGTTTTACTGCGCCTTCCGCAAGGCAGCAGGCCGTGCAGGAGGCGCTCACGGACGCGGGTATTCCGGTGAGCTGTATTGGCCGTATCACTGCACAGAAAGGGCTGGTATGGCAGCAGTCCGGCAGTCCCGTGTCGCGGCAGTGGCAGGGTTACCGCCACTTTGTTGCCGCAGAAGGAGAGCGCTAATGGCCAGCACTCCTGCTTCCGTATGGCGCAACCCGGTTCATTTTGCCGCGTTTGGTTTTGGCAGCGGTGCCTCGCCTGTGGCACCTGGCACTTTTGGTACGGCAATGGCGGTGGCGCTCTATCTGTTGCTGCCCCCCATGCCCTGGTTTGCCTACCTGCTGTTTCTGCTGCTCGGTTTTGTGCTGGGTATCTGGCTGTGTGGTCGAACGGCGACAGACATCGGGGTGCACGACCACGGAGGCATCGTCTGGGATGAATTTGTCGGGTACTGGATTACGATGTTTCTGGCCCCGGCTGGCTGGCAGTATGTGGTGGCGGGTTTTGTGCTGTTCCGTCTGTTTGATATCGTCAAACCCTGGCCCATCCGCTGGCTTGACCAACACGTGGAGGGCGGGCTTGGCATCATGATCGACGATGTGCTGGCTGGATTGATGGCGTGGGCTTGTCTGCAGCTCGCCGTCTGGGTTTTTCTATAAAGAGGATTGTCGGAGTGCAAGTGAAATTTGTCGCGGGTGCGTCGCTGCCCACCGAGTGGGGTGCGTTCACTATTCATGGATTTGAAGATCCCGATACTGGCAAGGAGCATGTGGCTCTGGTTATGGGCGAGCCGGACGGCGATGCGCCGGTGCTGTGCCGTGTGCATTCGGAATGTCTGACGGGAGATGCCCTGTTCAGTCTGCGCTGCGACTGCGGCCCGCAACTGCGCTATGCGATGCAGCAGATCGCGAAGGAGGGGCGCGGCATGATTCTGTACCTGCGCCAGGAGGGGCGTGGTATCGGCCTGCTCAACAAGATTCGCGCCTACGCCCTGCAGGACGAGGGGGCGGATACCGTGGAGGCGAATGAACAACTGGGGTTTCTGGCGGACGGCCGCGAGTATCAGATCTGCAAGCCCATGCTGGAACACTTCGGCGTGAAATCCCTGCGTTTGCTCACCAATAATCCGCGCAAGGTGATGGCATTGGAGGCGCTGGGGTATGCCGTCGTCGAGCGTGTGCCGATTCACACCGGCTACAACCCACACAACGAAGACTATCTTGCAGTCAAGGCCCGCAAGCTGGGGCATCTTCCCCGATCAGACTGAGGACAGGCGCTAGCTGACGGCAGCCAGCTTGCCCTCCCGCAGGCTGCGCAGGGCGTCTTCCATTTCTTCCAGCGTGATCGGCATGCCCAGGAAATAACCCTGAATATAGTCGCAGTCGAAAGTGCTCAGGACGTCGATGTCTTCCTGTGATTCGGCGCCCTCCATTGTCACCAGCAGGCCGTTGGAATGGCACAGTTCCACCAGCGGCTTGAGAATCTGCCGGTTTCCCCGCTTCAGCGTCTGCTGAATGAATCCCTTGTCGAACTTCACCATCGTGATCGGGTATTCCACAATACGCAGAAGTGATGTGAAACCCGCGCCAAAATCGTCCAGGGCCAGTTGATAGCCGGCGCTGCTGAGTCGTTTGAGGAAGCTGCGGGCATGGGCGGTCAGTTCGATGTTGACCGTTTCGGTAATCTCAAGCTGGATGTGGCGAGGCTCAATCTGGAAACGTTTGGCATAGCGATCCAGCACCTCGCTCAGATTGGACAACTGCAACTGGGCAGAGGAAATGTTCAGTGACATCTTGAAGTCGCGTCCCAGCATCTGGCGGATTTGCGGGTAGGTCGAAAGTCCCCTGCTGATCACCCACTCATCGATCATGGTAAACACACCGCAGGACTCGCCGATGGGGACAAATTCATCCGGCTCCACCACCCCCAGTTTGCGTGAGTTCCAGCGCAACAGAGCCTCGAAGCCATCCAGCTCTCCGGTTTTGACGTTCAGTAGCGGCATATAGACCAGTTTGAATTCCAGGTCTGGATTGACCAGCTTGAGTGCATTCTCGATTTCCTGGCGGCGACGCAGTTTCTGCGCCAGTTCCTGAGAGTAGTAGGCGGCCTGGTTTTTGCCCTGCAGTTTGGCCTGGTACATCGCGGTATCGGCATTGGAGATCAACTGGCTGAAGGAGTCTCCGTCCCGTGGGTAAAGGGCGATGCCGATGCTTGTGGTAATGGGAAAGCGGGCCTTGGCGAAATGCAGGCCGTCTTCCATTTGCCGCAGCACCATGTCGGCAATCTGCTGCGCGGCGTCCAGCGCATTCTTTTGCCGTATCAGCAGGCAGAACTGGTCACCGGCCACGCGACCGGCGATCACGACAGGACCCTTGCCATCAGCCGTACTGGAAGAACGGATCACCGACACATCCGCCAGGCTGAGGCCGAATGCCGTCAGCAGCTCGTCGCCGAAGCGGTGACCGTATTTGTCGTTCACGAACTTGAAGTTGTCCAGGTCCAGGTACATCAGCGCCACCTGTTCCGAACGCGCTCTGGCGGTCTCCAGAGCCTCCTGCCCCACCTGGGAAATGAAATTGAGGTTGTACAGCCCGGTCAGAGGGTCCTGTTCCATCAGGCGCCGGGTCTCCTTGTAAGACTGGGACAGTGTGTCGTACAGCGTGCCGAAGGTGCGCGCCAGGCTGCCGATTTCGCTGCCGCCCAGGTGGCGTTTTGGCAGTTCTGTCTGCCGGTTTGCCAGCACGTCGGAAAGGTCCTGCTCCAGTTGCGACACCGGGCGGGTGATGTAACGGGTGACCAGTCCGTACAGGCAGATGGAGGCGGTCAGCGCGAAGACCAGGCTGATCAGGGCAAGCCAGCCGGCCAGCGGCAGCAACTGCTGCTGCAGGTGGTTCTCCGGCAGGGAAATCTGCAGCGTCTGTCCTGCGGTCAGGGGGGCAGAGGCGGTCAGGGGTGACAGTGCCCGCGGCGCATCTCCGATGGTAAAGTGCGCGCCCAGTTCGGCTTCGAGTTGCTGCCGCAGGGTGTTGAAGCCGGTGGGTTCAATGGCGAGCACCACGGTGAGAGCCTTGTCCGCCTGCACCGGAAGAGGCTGCACAAAGGTCTGCTGGTCGATCAGCTCGGCCTTGACCAGCAGGTTGTGCGAGCCGGCATCGGGAATATAGGCCCAGCGTTCCAGCGCGCCTTCGTTGAACATGCCGAAAATGAATGCTTCAAGCTGCGGGCTGATCTCGCTGAAAGGGTCTGTGCTGAATTCCACATGGCTGTGGATATGGGGTTCGGGTGAACGCATGCCGATCGACACGCTGAGATAGTCAGTCTGCACTTCATCATTTGAGCGCAGCGTGTCTTCCAGGCTGCGGGACAGGCCGAGATTGCTGAACTCGTCGTCCATGGTCTGCAGGTATTGACGCAGGGCGTGGCTCTGGGTGGTGGAGAGCATGTAACTCTCGGCGAAGGTTGCGTAGCGTCCGAATTCGGACGCCAGTTGCGTCACCGCGTTGTTGATGCGGTATTGCTCCTGCCGTTCGAGGAAGTTGCGCGCCTGCTCATAGACCACCATGGAGGCGACGACGAAACTCAACAACACCACCGGAGTAATGACCAGCAGCGCGCGCTTATTGAGAGTCATGGAGTTCCACCAGGGTGCTTGTGATGCGGTCGCGCAGCATGATGTTCTTGATACTGATGTTCAGGTCATAGTGCTGCAGCCTGTGCAGGTACTCGCCCTGGGGAAAGAGGTTCGGATCTGCACGCAGCTCCTCGCTCAGCAGAGGCAGTGCTGCCTTGTTGGCGGTGGTGATGCCCAGAATCTCGGAATTGCGTGCGGCAACCTCCGGAATGTTCATGAAGTTGATGAAATCCATGGCCAGCGACTTGTTGCTGGACTGCGCCAAAATCGCCAGGCACTCGCCCCACAGCATGCTGCCTTCGTCCGGGATCACATAGGCCCAGTTGTCGGTACCGCTCAGGGCATTGAGCTGCTTCTGGTCCCCGGAATAGGCAAGCGCCAGATAGAGCTGGTCTGCGTCCGGGCTGTTGTTCAGGAACGATATCGAATAGTCGAAGGTCAGTACCCAGGGAATCAGTGTCTGCATTTGTTCGAAGACTTCGCGCAGGATGAGCTCGTCGTCCGTCGTCACAGGGGCATCACGCAGGATCAGGGCCGGAGCCAGCGTATCGACATAGTTCTCCACCAGCCCGATATGGCCTTGCATGGCCGGCTTCGGATGCATCAGATCGTTCCAGGAGTGGGGAGCCGGAATCACCTTGTCGCGACGGTAGACGAGCCCGAGAGATCCCCACATATAAGGCACGCTGAAGTTCCCGCAACGCTGGGCCCATACCGGATCGGCGTTCACCAGATTGGGCGTATTGCGGTACTGGGACAGGGGGACAAAGAAATCACGCTCTCCGATTACGGAGGCGGTGGTTGGGTCAAGCACGACCAGGTCGATGCGGGTGGACTCTGAGGAAAACAGGATGGTGTTGCGGACCTCGTCCTTGTCGAAGAATATCTGGTTGATATGAACCCCTGACTGCGCTTCCCACTGCGCAATCGCTTCATCCGAGAAATAGGCTTCCCAGGTCAGTAGGTTAAGGGTCTGTGCATGGCTGGCGCCGGTCCCAAGCGCCAGCAGCAGGCACAGTGCAAAGCCGGAATGCTGCATAAGGAGGACGACCGAATTGGTTATTGAGGGTGATTATAAGCAAATCGCCGCAAAAATAGAGGCGGCTGGAGCGAAAACACCTAAGTTGACCCTTTTTTGACCACCGATCCCTTCCTGCCGAAGACAGGGGGCTGGGTGTGGCTCAGTGGCGTGCCTGGCGAACCTGGTCGATGTCCATGCACATCTGCAGGACGCCGCTGAGCACCCGCAGACTATGCCGCTGCACCAGATCGGGGGGGATAAAGAAGAGATGGTGGTTGGCAACCGCCTGCAACTGCGGCCAGCGCCGCCAGTCGTCCAGCCACTCCGGCCGGGCGATGTCCATGCCGCTGGCAATGATGACCTCGGGGTTGCGCGCGAGCACGGCCTCTTCGCTGACCTTGGGGGCAAGGCCGAGATCGCCGAAAATATTCTCGCCGCCACAGACGGTGATGACATCGTTGATCAGCTCATGCCCACCGACACTGATTAGCGGCGCATTCCAGACCTGATAGAACACCGAGACCGGTGCGGCATTCTCGTAGCGGGCACGAACGGTGTCGATCTGTTCGCGGAAATAGCGTGCACCGGCGTCTCCGGTCTCCTGCGTTCCCGCCAGGCGGGCGAGTTTCTCGATCTGCTCGGGAATGCTCATCAGCGTGAGCGGTTCGGCCACATAAACCTTGTAGCCCAGATCGATGAGTCGTTGCAGTGCCTGGCGTGGATTGCCGCTGCGCCAGGCCACGATCAGATCAGGCTGCAGGGCGACGATTGCTTCCATGTCCAGCAGATCGTAGCGTCCGACTATCGGAATGCCCTGGGCTTCCGGAGGGAAATCGCTGTATTCGGTCACGCCGACAACGTGACGGCCTGCGCCCGCCACAAACAGCAGTTCGGTGAGTGACGGCGCCAGGCTGATGATGCGCTGTGCCGGGGCATCCAGGCTTACCGTCTGTTGATTGTCGTCCACAACGCTGATCCCTTGGGCGACGAGGCAGGAGCTGGTGCCCGCACTGAGCAACAGGCCCAGCAACAGGCCCAGAAGCAGGCGAAGAAATGGCCGGGCGCGCATCAGTAATCGATCCCCTTTTGCACCCGCACACCGCTGTTGAAGGCGTGTTTGATATCGCGTACTTCACTGACAGTATCGGCGAGTTCGAGCAGAGCATCGCTGGCATTGCGCCCAGTCACGATCACGTGCTGGTGTGCCGGTCGCTCGCGCAGGGTCTGCAGCACGTCCGTGGCATCGAGATAGCCATAGGTCAGCATATAGGTCAGCTCGTCGAGCAGCACCACCTGAACCGCGGGGTTGCGCAGCAGGGCGGCTGCGTGGGCCCAGGTTTCCCGGGCGGCGGCGATATCGAGTTCCCGGTCCTGGGTTTCCCAGGTGAACCCGGTCGCCATGACGTGGAATTCCACGAGCGGATGAGAGGCGAAGAGCAGATGCTCCCCGCACTCCCATTGTCCCTTGATGAACTGAACCACCCCGCAGCGCAGGCCATGGCCTACGCTGCGGGCCAGCATGCCGAAAGCAGAAGAGCTTTTGCCCTTGCCATTGCCGGTGAGCACTACCATAAGCCCCTTGTCGATTACCGCCTGGGCGATGCGCTCATCGACATGGGCCTTCTTGCGTTGCATCGCCCGTTTATGGCGTAGCCTGCGTTCGGCATTGTGGTCCACAGTGTCCTCCTGATCTAGAAATGCAGCCGGAAGCCGAGGGTGGCGGCCCGTCCTGCCGTGTGATAACCGTATACCTCTTCGTAGTCCGCGTCGAACAGGTTGTCGATGCGTCCGTACAGTTCCGCATACGAAGTCAGAGTGAAGCTGAGAGTCAGGTCGGTCACCTGGCTGTCGTCCACCGTTACCGTCTGCCCGCCGCTGAGGTCCACGGTGTCCCGCGACAGGCGGTAGAAGGCGTTCACTCGCAGGCGCTCATCCGCACTGTGCCAGCCTATTCTGACATTGCCGAGATGGCGTGGGCGTAACTGGCGCGGGCTGCCGTCCGGTCGTTCGGCCTTGTTGTGGGTGTAATTGAGCTGAGCTTGCCACTGAGTCCCCAGGGGGAGCGTGGCAGACAGCTCCAGCCCGCGCGAGCGGCTCTCGCCGCTGTCCTGCAGATAGCCGCTGTAGGCGCTGAGGTCGAAGTAGATCGCGTCGTCGATGCGCTGGTCGAAATACACGGCCTCCAGTTGCAGCCCGGGTTGCGTGTAATACTCCACCGCAATTTCCGCACCCCGGCTTTTCTCTTCCTGCAGTGCTGTAGTGGATGCAGGCGGTGCTGCAAACGGTCCCCTGTTATAACTGGCTTCATAGGGACTCGGGGCGCGGAACCCGGTGCCGTAGCTGCTGCGCAGCTTCAGCGTTCCCCCGCTCAGCGCAAACAGTCGTGCTGCGCTGATGCGCACGCTGTTGTGCGTGCCGAAGTCGTCGTTGTCGTCGCGGCGAATGCCCGCGCTCAGGTACAGGGTGTCGGAATAGGCACTCAAGGCTTCTGCGTAGTAGCCCCACTGGTTCCGGGTGTCTCCATTATTGTCTTCTTCCTCGTAATCGACGCCGTATACCAGTTGCAGGCGATCGCTCTGCAGCCACTGGCCGAGATATTCCATGCGCTGCAGCTTGCCTTCGGAGGCAAAGCTGGAAAGCCCGGAGGAGAAATATTCCCGTTCGGTGCGGGTAGAGCTCCACGCCAGTGACTGCTGTCCGCGAGAAGTGTTGAGGATTGCCGCCAGCCGTGACGCCTGCTGATCGAAACGGGCATCGCAATCGTGCACGGTGGCGAAGCTCAGGGTGTCATAGCAGCCGTCGTAGGCGGTGTCGCCTGCTGTGTCGCGATGCACCAGTTCCAGGCGCAGGTTCTCACCGACATTGAGCCCACCCCGCGCGTGCAGCGTGGTGTTGTCATAGCCATCGTCGTCCGCCAGCACCGTGTCTGCAGTGCGGGCATTGAAACCGTCCGTGGTGAAGTGCGCGCCGGAGAGGAAGAAGTCTGCGCGGGCGTTGCCGCCGCTGACATTGCCGGCCCACTGCTGCGTGCCGAAGCTACCGGATGAGGCATCAAGCCTTGTCTCCAGGACTTGTCCCGCCTGACGGGTCGTCAGATTGACCACGCCCCCGGCATCGGCGCCGTAGTGCAGGCCCTGGGGGCCGCGCAGAATTTCCACACGCTCAATGCCGCTGCTGAGCAGGTGCTCTGGTTGCATCTGCACCTGGGTCACACTTGGATCAGACAGGCGAATGCCGTCGATGAGGGTGAGGGTGCGATAGCCCTCCTCGCCGCGAATGCGCAGATTGCTGACCTGGCCGGCTCCGCCGGTGTTGGTCACGCTGACCGAGGGCAGGGTACGCAGCACATCCATCAGGACGGCGCTGCCATCGGCGGCAATGTCTTGTGCGCTGAGCACGGAGACCGAGGTGCCAATCTGGCGAAGAGGCGTTTCGATACGGCTGGAAGTCACTACAAGTTCTTCCAGCGCCGCAGGTTCCTGGGCGTGCACGGCAGGCAGGCCAAGAACGGCGGCGCCTGCGCCCAGAATTGAGATGGACGTAAACAGTTTTCGGTGTTGCATGATATTTCCTCAATGAAAAAAGTTTCATGAGGGAGGGGGAGCGGCAGGAATGAATCGACAGGAGACGACTGACCCGACCACCGATGGAGCCCTCCGCTTCATCTACAGGTGACATACATTGCCGGGCTGGTGTCGGGCTTGATGAGACGGCAACAGGGCCGGTTCACTTTACCGTTGCGGGGGCAGCGCTGGTGTTTCACCAGCTTCCCATTTCACCCGGCACGACGCTTGTCATGACGGGGACCAGACAATTCAATCAGTATCGCGTGTCCCCGGAAGGGGATTTACGATGCGCGCAGTCTACGCAGCGCCCCGGGCAGAGTCAATGCGGTTGCTCGTTCGGCGTGACGAAATCATGACAGGCAAGTGACAAAGCGTCATTGCTGTGACGATCCGGTGACAGCCAGATGAAGATTGCGTGACACCGCCGGGATTTGCGGTGACGCGTCGCCGCGCGCAAGAAAACTGTCACATTCCCCCGGTATCGTGAGCGCCTGTTTGCATGGCAACACGACACACTCATCAAGGGGAAACAAAGAATCATGAACGACAAAAACAAGTCGAAGCACATGGCATGGCTGGCGCTGGGCGCTGTGCCAAGCGTTCTGTTCAGCAGTATTGCTGCCGCACAAAGCGGTGCCGCCACAGGGGCGGAGCTGGACACCATCGTGGTGACAGGCTCCCGTGCCAGTCTCACCTCTGCGCTGTCCAAACAGCGCAATGCGGACAAGGTTCTGTCCGTGGCAGACTCCGATGCACTGGGCAACTTTCCGGATACGACAGCAGCGGAAGCGATGCGTCGGCTCTCGGGAATCTCCGTGGAGAACGATCAGGGCGAAGGGCGTTATGTGGTCGTGCGGGGTTTCTCTCCCGACTTGAACTCGATTTATTTGAACGGTTCTTCCATTGTTGCGCCGGAAGAAGGGCGTGCCGTGCTGCTGGACGGTCTGCCGACCGACCTGCTGGACTCCATCGAGGTGTCCAAATCCCTGACGCCGGACCAGGATGCCGACTCCATCGGTGGACGTGTGGACTTCCGCACGCTGTCCTCTCTGGATCTGAACGATTCCATGGTGCGGGTAAAGCTGGATACGGCCTACAACGACCTGGCGGACAGCAATTCGCCCAAGGCATCGCTGACCTGGGCCAACAAGCTCTCCGAGACCAACGGCTTCGTACTGGGCCTGACCTATGCCAACAAGAACGTGATCTCCCAGAACAACGAGACGGGTTTCGGGTGGGCGGTGGCAGCCAATGGCAACGACTATATGAACGACGACTTTGAGCGTCGTTACTACGATCTGGATCGCGAGCGTCTGGGCCTGACTTTCAACTACGACTTTGCCGCGTCCGACACGACGACGCTGTATGCGCGCACGCTGTTCAATCGCTACACCGATGACGAGGTCCGCTACAAGGGCGAATTCAAGACGCTGGACGTGATCGACGTGCAGGCGAATTCGGCATCCTACGGTCGCTTCGACAACGATCAGGAAACCCGTGACCGCGTGGAGGTCCGCACGATCAACGCGTTCTCCGTGGGCGGCGACACCCGTTTCAACAATGGCTGGGATGCCAACTACGAGCTGGCCTACTCCTTTGCGGAGCAGGATGACAGCGACAACGTGGACATGGCCTTCCGCAAGAAATACCGCTCCAGCACGGCCGCTACCGGGGTGGTGAGCTGGGCGGATCCACAGAAGCCGGTGACGACACTGATCGGCGGTTTTGCCCCGCTGTCTGAGTACAACTTGGATGGCGTGGAGTTCGAGAAGTCAGTGGTGCAGGACAAGGAAGTGTCTCTCCATGGCGATCTGGAGAAGGACATGCCGGTGTTCAACCTGCCTGCGACGGTGAAGTTCGGCTTCAAGTACCGCGCGCGTGAGAAGGACGCGGATTTCAACATCTACACGGCGGAGCCGGATGTCAGCCTGGCGGACTTCCGCACCATTTCTCCGGACCACGCCTTCGTGGGAGATTTCGGCTACTTCATCGAACGCAATGCGTCGCGCCTGCTGGAACAGTACTTCGACCCGAACGAGATTGATGAGGAAGGCTCCATTGCCGGTGACTTCGTGACCAATGAGGACATCCTGGCGCTGTATGGCATGGCGACTCTGGACTACACCGACAAGTTGCGTGTGGTGGCAGGTCTGCGCATCGAACAGACAGACGTGGAGTCGAAGGCGACGCAGATGGTGAACGGGGTGTGGACACCGGTGGATCTGTCCAAGGACTACACCTTCGTGTCTCCCAGCGTCAACCTGAAGTACACGGCATCTGACCGCGTGATCTACCGGGCGGGTTACTCGCGTTCGCTGTCGCGCCCAAGCTTCAGCGAGTTCGCACCGAACGCGGAAATCAATTCGCTGGGTCTGGACCGCAGCATTGAGTACGGCAACTTTGACCTCGATCCGTATGAGTCCGACAACCTGGATCTGACCGCGGAATACTACCTGGATCAGTTCTCCTACGTGAGCCTGGGGCTGTTCTACAAGCGCATCGACAACGCGATCTACCAGGTGGCGAGCAACAACCGTGAAATCAACGGGGTGTTCTACAACGATGGTATCGTGACCTATGAGAACCTGGATTCTTCCACAATCATGGGCTACGAATTCAATGCGCAGCGTCAGTTCAATTTCCTGCCGGGTGCCTTGTCGAATCTGTATGCGTCGCTGAACTACACGTACAACGATGCGGAGTCGGACCTGCCGACAGGCCAGACAATTCCGTTCCGCAAGATGGCGAAGAACGTGGCGAACTTCATGCTGGGCTACCAGGATGAGAAGTGGGACATGCGCCTGGTGTCAAACTACCGTGATCGCTATCTGGACTCGCTGTTCGACGGGGAAGCGGCGGACACGGGCTTCACCAATGACCAGATCCGCTACACGGATGCGCACCAGCAGTGGGACTTCACGGCGAAGTACACAATCTCGGATCGCTTCATGCTGAACTTCGAGGTGATCAATCTGAACGATGAGCCGGAATACTACTACTGGGGCAACAAGAACCGCCTGTCCCAGTACGACGAGTTCGGCACCACCTACGCGATTGGTCTGCGTTACTCGCTGTAATCGATTGCGTGATCTTGCCAAAGGAAAAGCGGGCTTCGGTCCGCTTTTTCTTTTTGGGGTTTCTTGGTGAGCTTGTTTTTGGTTGGGTGCTTCGTAGGTCGCACCGGGGCCGGATTCATGCTGTCAGGAGACGCCAAAAAGCGCACATCCTTGTGCAGGCTCGGCGTGCGCCATCCCTGGCGCCCGACGCTCCTGTCAGCATGAATCCGGCCCCGGCGCTGACATTCTGCATCGCTCAAATTTTTCAGGATTCTTTCTACCCGCTATGTTCTGGGATTAAGAGTTTGGGGATACGAGCTTTACATAAACAAAGTAAGAAACCAGAACAGCCTGCAAAAAGAGATCCGTGCAGCGGATATGCCCGGATGGGAGCGTCTCGCGCCACGGACGGCGCGAGCCGAGCCTTCACAGGGATGTGAGTTTTTTGGCGTCTCCCGGCCGGGCATATCCGCTGCACGGATCGACCCACTGAGTGACCAGGTATATCCGCTGTGCGGATTGGCAAACAGTGTGACCAAGCCCGGACTGAATAAGCCAGGCACTAACCAAAGAGAAGAAGTGAGGGAGTTAAACCGCCTCAGACTGGATTTTGCATTTCTGCAGTTTTGCGCGAATGCGCTGGATCAGGCTGTCCTTGTCCAGGCCCACCGAGGCCAGAATGTCCGACACCTTGCCATGTTGCAGGAACTCGTCAGGAAGGCCCAGGTTCAGCACCGGAATCCGGTAGTCCTCCTGCAGCAGGAACTCATTGACCGCCGAGCCCGCACCGCCCTGTACCGTGTTTTCTTCCAGCGTCACCAGCAACTGATGGCGCGTCGCCATTTCCCCGATCAGCGCCTCATCCAGCGGCTTCACGAAACGCATGTCCACCACCGTCGCATCCAGCGCTTCCGCCGCGTCCAGTGCCGTGTTCACCAGTGAACCGAAGCCCAGAATGGCGACGGTGTGCCCCTTGCGGCGCACCACACCCTTGCCGATCGGCAGTTCCTTCATGGCCGTGTTGATCGCCGTGCCCGGCCCCTTGCCACGCGGGTAGCGGACCGCCGCCGGCCCCCTGTGCTGGTAGCCCGTGTAGAGCATCTGGCGGGACTCGTCCTCGTTGCTCGGCGCCATGATCACCATGTTCGGCACACTGCGCAGGAAGCTCAGGTCGAAACTGCCCGCGTGCGTCGGGCCGTCTTCGCCCACCAGGCCCGCGCGGTCGATGGCGAAGAGCACGTCCAGGTTTTGCAGGGCCACGTCGTGTATGAGCTGGTCGTAGGCGCGCTGCAGGAAGGTGGAGTAGATTGCCACCACTGGCTTCAGGCCATCGCAGGCCATGCCCGCCGCCAGCGTGACGGCGTGTTGTTCCGCAATCGCCACGTCGTGGAATTGGTGCGGGAACTGTTCGGCGAAGGTGTCCATGCCCGACCCCGCGCTCATCGCCGGGGTGATGGCCGCCAGCAATGGATCCTGCGCCGCCATGTCGCACAGCCACTGGCCGAAGATGGCAGAGTAGCTTGGCGATTCCGGTTTGCTGATGGCCGGCTTTTTCTGCTTCGGCTCGATCTTGTTCATTGCGTGCATGCCGAAGGGATCGTTTTCCGAGGCCGAATAGCCCTTGCCCTTCTGGGTCACGATGTGCAGTAGTTGCGGGCCTCGCAACTGTTTGATGTTGTTGAGGATTTCGATCAGTTCCAACGTGTCGTGCCCATCTACCAGGCCGATATAATTGAAGCCGATTTCCTCGAACAGGGTGCCGGGTGACACCATGCCTTTCATGTATTCCTCTGCCCGGTGAGCCACCTTCAGCGCTGGAGGGATGCGTGAGAGCACCTTCTTGCCGCCGGTGCGAATCGCATTGTACGGGCGGCTGGCCCACATGCGCGCAAAGTAGCTGGACAGTCCGCCGACGTTGCGGGAGATGGACATGTTGTTGTCGTTGAGAATGACCAGGAAATTCTCGTCGATATCGCCCGCGTGGTTCAGGGCCTCGAAGGCCATGCCGGCGGTCATGGCGCCGTCGCCGATGATGGCGACCGTGTGGCGGTCGATCTTCTGTTCCCGCGCGGCGATCATCATGCCCAGCGCTGCGCTGATGGAGGTGCTGGAATGGCCCACGCCGAAGCAGTCGTATTCGCTCTCGCCACGGTGCGGAAAGGCGGCCAGCCCGCCAGCCTGACGCATGGTCAGCATACGCTCGCGGCGCCCGGTCAGAATCTTGTGCGGATAGGTCTGGTGACCCACGTCCCATACCAGGCGGTCGTGGGGGGTGTTGAAGGCGTAATGCAGGGCAATGGTCAGCTCCACCACCCCCAGGCCGGCGCCGAAGTGCCCCCCGGTCTGGCCCACCGAGAACAGCAGGAACTGGCGCAGCTCGCGCGCAAGCGCGACCAGTTGCTCAGGTTCCAGCAATTTCAGGTCCGCGGGGCTGTCGATGGTGTCGAGCAGCGGCGTTTCCGGACGAGTAAGTGGAATTTCGTCAAGCATTTGAAAACCTTACTCTTGTTCTTGGGTAACGGAATGCATTTAGAGGTCGTGCCGACAACAGACTGCAAGGATGTGCGCGAACGGCCAGAAAATCCGGGCTTGGCGCTAACTTAATGGAATGGTCTGGTGGCGTCAATGAATGCGTCCTAGCGGTTACGGGCGACGATAAAGCGGGCAATGCTGCGCAGGGTGTCGGCGCGGGGGCCGAATCCGGACAGTGCCGCTACGGCATCCTCGCACAGGGCGGCGGCCTTTTCCCGGGCACCATCCAGCCCCAGCAGGCTGACATAGGTCGGCTTGTTCAGCGCCTGATCAGCACCCTGGGTCTTGCCCAGCGTGGCGGTGTCGCTGGTGACGTCGAGAATGTCGTCCTGCACCTGGAAGGCCAGGCCGATACACTCGGCGTAGTGGCGCAGACTCTCCAGCGTGGCGGCATCGATGTGCTCGCTGCACAGGGCGCCCAGCAACACGCTGGCCCGGATCAGGGCCCCGGTCTTCAGGCTGTGCATGGTCTGCAACTGCTCCAGGCTCAGGGTCTTGCCCATGGCCTCGAAATCGATGGACTGCCCTGCCACCATGCCTTCATAGCCGGCGGCAGAGGACAAGAGCTGCAGCATGCGCAGACGCGCCTGGGGGCCGGGTTCGCCGGTCTCGTCGCTGAGCAGGCGGAAGGCCATCGCCTGAAGCGCGTCTCCAGCAAGAATGGCGGTGGCCTGGTCAAAGGCGATGTGCACCGTGGGCTGGCCCCGGCGCAGATCGTCGTCGTCCATGGCGGGCAGGTCGTCATGCACCAGGGAATAGCAGTGAATCAGTTCGACGGCGCAGGCCGGAATGTCGGCGGCGTCCTCGCTTGCACCGACTGCCTGGGCGGCCGCGTAGACCAGCGTCGGACGGACCCGTTTGCCACCCTGCAGGCAGGCATAGTGGATGGCCTCGCAAAGGCGCGGGGCAAGCGGCGGCAGGGCGTCGAGTTGTTCGCGCAGTACCCGTTCAAAGCGTTGTCGGGCCTGCTGCATGGTGTCGTCTGGCGACAGGGCGGCAGTGGTAGTCATCAGGCTCAGGACTCGCCTTCCGGATCCATGGGTTCGGGATCGCCGTTCTCGCTCATCAGAATCTGCACCTTCTGTTCGGCTTTCTGCAGGGCGCTCTGGCATTCCCGGGTCAGGCGGATGCCTTTTTCAAAGGCCTGCAGAGACTCCTCCAGGCTGAGGTCGCCGTCCTCCATGGAGCTGACAATTGCTTCCAGGCTGGCCAGGGATTCCTCGAAGTTGAGGATGGGATCTGGGCTGTCTTTTTTCTTGCTCATCTGCGTGCGTTCCGGGTGGGCGCCGTGGGGCCGCAATTATCCAATGTCTGTGTCGCAATAGCAAAGACGAAGGCTGCTACGGGACCCTGAACTGTCACATTCCCTGGCTATACTTTACCGCGACATGACAATGCGGCCATGCGGCGCAAGGATGGAAAACGCCATTATGCGGATCATCTACGGGGTGTCAGGCGAGGGGTCCGGGCACTCTTCCCGGGCGAAGGAAATGGTCACTCACCTGCTGGGGGCTGGCCATGAGGTACAGATCGTCAGCTACAACCGGGGTTACGAGACCCTGCACAAACTGTTTCCCTGTCACCGCATCGACGGTCTGCGCATCCTCAGCGTGGACAACAAGGTGACAGTGCCCCGCACGCTGGCCTACAACCTGCGTATGCTCCCTGCCTACCGGCGCAGCATTCACTCGCTGCGCAAGCTCTTCGATGAGTTTCAGCCAGACCTGGTCATTACGGACTTTGAGCCGATGTGTGCACGCTTTGCCAACTGGCGCAAGCTGCCGCTCATCAGCCTGGACAACCAGCACCGGATGCGCTTCATGGAGTATGAGTCTCCCGCGCATCTGCACTGGGACCGCGTGATCACCGAAACCGTTATCCGCATGGTGGTGCCAAAGCCCGATGTGGTGCTGGCGACCACCTTCATGCAGGGGCCGGTAAGCAATGATTACACCTTTTTGTTTCCGCCTATTCTGCGTTCCGAAGTGGCATCTCTGGAGCCCCGCGACGGTGACTATCATCTTGTGTACGTCACCAGTGCCTACGACAGCCTGATCTATACCCTGCGCCAGATGAGCGGCGAGCGCTTCATCATCTATGGGTATAACAAGGAAGAAGAGTCGGGCAATCTGCGTTTCCGTGAGTTCAGTACTCTGGGGTTTCTGCGGGATGTGGCCGGTAGCCGGTCGGTGATTGCCACGGCAGGTTATACCCTGATGAGCGAGGCCATGTACCTGCAGAAGCCCTATCTGGCCTTCCCCATGCACGGGCAGTTTGAACAGCAGCTCAATGCCTTCTGCCTGGACAAGCTCGGCTATGGCATGAATGCCGCCGATGCCGATATCGAAACCCTGCAGGTGTTTTTCTCGCATCTGCCCGCTTACCGGGAGGCACTTGCTCACTATGCCGACGGCTACAGCAATAACCCGGATGCGGCCCGCAATGGGCAAATCTGTGCGAAGCTGGATGAACTGCTCGCCGACAACGCCGCCCTGCTGCGGCAGTATCACGGCAGGGCCACCCCGCGCTGAGTGTCACGCCTGCGTCATACTCGTTGACCCGCTATCGGGCAGGCAGTAATCTAGCCTGCGTTCGCGGCGGCCCGGATGCGCGCGGGCCGAGGCAGAACGTCATGCTCAGGATATCCTCCGACGATGGACAACCAGAAAAACAACAACAACCCTGACATCATCGTGCCCAACAAGGACACGCGGATTGTCTATGGTCTGGTGGCCACCCTGTTCTGGTTGCTGCTGGGCATGCTGTATATCTCCTATAACGTGGGCTGGTCCGATTTTCTCAGCCTGCCGATTGCCGACATGGGCAATTTTCTGGAAGGGGCCTTTGCCCCCCTTGCGTTCCTCTGGCTGGTCATTGGCCTGTTCATTCAGCAGAGCATTCTGGCGGAGAACAATCGCGAACTTCGACACAACAATATCCAGTCCGAGAAGCAGACCATGGCGATTGCCGCCACGGAACTGAATGCGCGTCAGGAAACTTATTTCAAGATTGCGGACAATACGCGCCGCCAGCTCGGGGGTATTTCGGGGCTTCTGCTGCAGTCGGGCAAGGGGCCACAGGGCGACAAGCATTTCTCCGAGGCGGAGTTCATGGAAATGTGGCATCTGTTTGCCACGGGCGATTTTGAGATTTTTTCGCGCAATTTTCTGGCACTTGCGGGCAAGGGAGTTGATCTGCAGGATCTTTTCTACGGCACGCAGATTCGCTGCACCCATACCGACAACTTCATCATGAATTTCGATCGCCTGCTGCGCCTGGCGCGCGACTGCGATACTAATGGCATTATCTCCGATGCACAGTTGCATTCGGCCCATGGTTTGTTGTCTGCCAGAATGCGAGAGCTGCACCCTCGTATCAAGTTCAAACGCTATGAAGTCACCCGGTCCAGTTCCTATCTGGAACAAATCATCAAAAGTGCGCAGGAGCAGGGCTGAGTCCCGGCCCGTCAGTCCTTAAAGGAGAAAGGCAATGGAATTTGTGGCAATCGTGGTAGTGCTGGCGCTGTTGCAGTATTTCTCTTTTGCTCTCCTGGTGGGCAAGGCGAGGGCGCAGTATCAGGTGCATGCGCCCGCCATCACCGGGCATCCCGTGTTTGAGCGTTACTACCGGGTGCACCAGAACACGCTGGAAATGATCGTGATGTTCATTCCCGCCATCGTGCTGTTCTCCTACTGGGTGCGTCCCGACATCGCGGCCGGTATCGGGGTGGTGTACCTGATCGGGCGTTTCATCTATCTGCGCGCCTACGTTGCCGACCCCGCTTCGCGTGGCCTTGGCTTCGGCCTGAGCATGCTGCCGATTCTGGTGCTGCTGCTCGGGGGCGGTGGCGCCGCCGTGTTCTCCCTGCTCTAGCTCAACCCTTGCGGTAATTGCGCGCGTAGACCTCTGTGCCCATGTGGGCGATCTGCTGATCGATGAGATGATCCATGACCGCGAGCAGCGGGGCATAGCGCTGCGCGTCGCCCTCGACGACTCCCAGCGTTTCGACAATTGCCTCCAGGGTGGACAGGGCATCGGGCCGTGAGGCGCGGCGAATGCGATAGCGGCTCGTCGCCCGGTTTTCCAGCGCGTAGCGGGGCAGCGACTGCAGCCAGGGCGACTCCATCAACATGCGATGGCTCTTGCGCCAGGTGGCGTCGAGAAACAGCAGGGGGCGCTCAGTCTGCGCCTGAAGTTCATCGATTGGCTTTGCAGCCTCGCCGGGGTAGATCAGTGCCGGAGTGATGGGAGAGTCGGGAAACAGCGACGGATTTGCGGCGCCTGGGCATGGCATCATGACACTGTGTTCCAGCCCCAGTGCAGCGATGCGGGCTGTCCCCAGCGCGTGACGACTCTCCGCAGGGTGTTGGCAAATCCATACCGGCCAGCAGTTTGCGACCGGATGAAGCTGCGCACAATAGCAGGAAGAGCGCGGGCGCTCGCAACGCGGGCAGCGCTCCCGCCCTGGAGTGGCGTTCATTTGCCACCCCTCGCTGTCTCTGCCTTATTCCACGCCGAGAGAGCGCAGGTATTCATCGTAGTTGCCCTGGAAGTTGCTGATGCCGTCTGCAGTGATTTCCAGCACCCGGGTGGCCAGCGAGGACACGAACTCGCGGTCGTGGCTCACGAAGATCAGGGTGCCGGCGTAATTCTCCAGCGCCAGGTTCAGGGCCTCAATGGATTCCATGTCGAGGTGGTTGGTGGGCTCGTCCATCACCAGCACATTGGGTTTCTGCAGCATCAGCTTGCCGAAGATCATGCGGCCCTTCTCCCCACCCGAGATCACCTTGACACTCTTCAGGCTGTCGTCCTTGGAGAACAGCATCTTGCCCAGAATGCCACGAATCACCTGTTCGTCGTCGCCGGGGTTGGCCCACTGGCTCATCCAGTCAAACAGGTTCATGTCTTCGGCAAACTCATGGGAATGATCCTGGGCGTAGTAGCCCACTTTCGCATTCTCGGCCCATTTGACGGTGCCGCTCATCGTTTCCTCTGCGGCCTCGCCGAAATGTCCGGTGACGCCTTGCAGCAGGGTGGTCTTGCCGATGCCGTTGGCGCCGAGAATTGCCACGCGCTCGCCGGCCTCCACCATCAGGTCAAGGCCCTTGATCAGCAACTTGTCGTCGTAGCCCAGTTTCAGCCCTTTGAGTTCCAGGGCCAGGCGGTGCAGTTTCTTCTCCTGCTCGAAGCGGATGAAGGGGCTGACACGGCTGGAGGGCTTCATTTCCTCCAGCTTGATCTTCTCGATCTGACGCGCGCGCGACGTGGCCTGCTTGGCCTTGGAGGCATTCGCGGAGAAGCGGCTCACGAAGGCCTGCAGTTCGGCGATCTGGGATTTCTTCTTGGCATTGTCTGCCTGAATGCGCTCGCGGGCCTGGGTGGACGCCAGCATGAAGTCGTCGTAGTTGCCGGGGTAGAGGCGCAGCGCCTGATAGTCCAGGTCCACCATATGGGTGCACACGCTGTTCAGGAAGTGGCGGTCGTGGGAGATGATGATCATGGTGCTGTCGCGCTGGTTGAGCACGCCTTCCAGCCAGCGGATCGCGTTGATGTCGAGGTTGTTGGTTGGTTCGTCCAGCAGCATGATGTCCGGGTCGGCAAACAGCGCCTGGGCCAGCAGCACACGCAGTTTCCAGCCTGGGGCGACCTCACTCATCAGGCCGTAGTGCTGTTCGATGGGAATGCCCAGCCCCAGCAGCAGTTCGCCGGCGCTGGATTCGGCGGAATAGCCGTCGAGCTCGGCGAACTCGATCTCTAGCTCGGCCACGCGCATGCCCTCGTCTTCACTCATTTCCGGCAGAGCGTAGATGCGATCTTTTTCCTGTTTGATCTGCCACAGTTTGTCGTGGCCCATGATGACCGTGTCGATGACGGTGTAGTCTTCATAGGCGAACTGGTTCTGACGCAGAATGCCGACGCGCTCGTTCTCGTCCACGCTGACATTGCCGGAGGTGGGTTCCAGCTCGCCGCTGAGAATCTTCATGAAGGTGGACTTGCCGGAGCCGTTGGCACCGATCAGGCCGTAGCGGTTGCCCCCGCCGAAGCGCAGTGACACGTTTTCAAAGAGGGGTTTGGCACCAAACTGAATGGTGATATTGGCGGCGTTGATCAAGGCGGTATCCGTCGTTTACTGGGGTCGAAGAAGGCGCCGGGTCAAAGAGCGAGAGCGGGCGCAGGGAAAAGGGGCGCATTATAAAGGAGTGGGGCGGTGCACACTACTGCTGATTCCAGTCATTCCTTGTTAGACTCACAGGTCAAATTGCAGTAATGTGCGCGCCCACCCAACCGTCTGTTAAAGACCCCGGAGTCCCCGAGCATGCAGCTTGCCCCATCGCCCCTTCGCGGCGACTTTGACGGCGACGATCCCCTGTTCTCGCAGATTGCCGACGACCTGCGCAGCCAGGGCTGGAGTGTCATTCCCAATGCCCTTCCGCCCGTGCTGGCGGAGCAGCTCCACGCACAGATTCTGGGGATGAGCGAGGAGCAGTTCAGCCCGGCCGGGGTGGGGCGCAGCGCCGATTTTACGCTCAACCCCTTTGTGCGTCGTGACGGCATTCTCTGGATTGAAGGCAAAACAGAAGCGGAGAAGGACTGGCTGCAGTGGAGCAATCGCCTGCGTCTCTTCTTGAACAGACGGTTGTTTCTCGGTCTGTTCAGTTTCGAGAGCCACTTCGCCCATTACCCTCCTGGTGCCTTCTATCGCAAGCACGTGGATGCTTTCCGGGGCAATCCCCGACAGGATACGACCAATCGCGTTCTGTCAGTGGTGGCGTATTTCAATCCGGGCTGGCTGCCGGAAGACGGAGGGGAGTTGGCGCTGTATCAGGAGACGGAAACGGAGCCTTTCCTCAATGTGACTCCCGCATTCGGCACCCTGGTGGTCTTTCTCAGCGAGGAAGTGCCGCACGAGGTGCGCCCCGCCCATCGCCATCGTTACAGCATCGCCGGTTGGTACCGGGTCAACAATTCTGTGGGAGACCACATCGACCCGCCGCGCTGAGCGGCAGTGGTGTCAAGAATCTGCAATACTGGGGTGATAGGCTTCCCGGGTTGACCAAGGAGGTGCCATAGCGCCTCCATTAATGCAGAATTCAAGGATGCTGGTATGTCAGAGATTGGTGCAAATCGCAGAGAGTTCATTCGCCTGGGTGTGAAGGGCCTGGCCGCTTTCGCCGGTGGCAGCCTGCTGTCCGGCAGTGCAAGCGTATTCCCCTCCGGACGCCTGATGGCGCAACCGGCGTCGCGGGAGTCTTCCTTTGAGGGACTGCACCGCCTTGGCCCCCTGCTTCCACCGGATGAGAACGGCATCATGCTGCCAGCGGGTTACCGTTCCCGTGTGCTGGCGATGACAGGCAAGCCGCCTCTGCCGGACGGCGACTATGTCTGGCATGCAGAGCCGGACGGTGGCGCCTGTTACGCGACGCCGGATGGTGGCTGGGTCTACGTGTCCAACAGCGAGGTGCCAGCCAAGGCCGGCGGTGTCGGAGCACTGCGCTTCAATTCCCGCGGCGATCTGGTGGATGCCTACCCGATTCTCAGTGGCACGACCAGCAACTGCGCGGGTGGCAAGACCCCCTGGAATACCTGGTTGTCCTGTGAGGAGGTAGACCACGGCCTGGTCTATGAGTGCGACCCCTTTGGAGAAAAGTTTGCCGAGGTGCGCCCTGCGTTGGGCGCCTTCCGCCACGAAGCGGTGGCGGTGGACACTGATCACGAACATCTGTATCTGACGGAAGATGAACCCGATGGCTGTTTTTACCGCTTTCGTCCGCAACGCCCGCTGCCGGATCTCAGCGCCGGAGTGCTGGAGGTGGCGGAAGTGACGGAAAAGAACGGCAAACGTCTCGTGCAATGGCATGCCCTGCCCGATCCCTTGGCGAAAGACACGCTGACCCGCAAGCAGATCGCACGGGCAAGCCACTTCGATGGGGGAGAAGGGATTGGTTTCTTCGGAGGCAAAGTCTATTTCACCACGAAGGGGGACAATCGCGTGTGGGTCTACGATGTCCACACGAGCGAGATCGGCGTGCTTTACGATATCAAGACCAGTCCTAACCCGATTCTCAAGGGCGTGGACAATGTGGTGATCACGCCGGCCGGCGACGTCATCGTGGCGGAGGACGGAGGCGATAATCAACTGGTGGCACTGACGCCCGAGGGCGGGGTTGTGCCCATCGTGCAGGTGGTGGGGCAGGACGACTCCGAACTTTGCGGCCCCGCCTTCGACCCGTCCTATACCCGACTCTATTTCAGTTCCCAGAGTGGTTTCAGCAAGAACGGGCCGGGCATTACCTACGAGATCACCGGGCCGTTTGCCTGACTCGATTCCCGCCTGCGACAAGGTGTCGCAGGCGCTTTTCCCTCCCCCTGCGCTCGCTTGACACTACTTTTTGTAAGTGTTTATATCGCCCGACTTGGAATAGGGGAGAGAGTATGAGAGCGAAGGAGTGGAGGCTGGGACTCCTGGGGGCCGTTGCGGCGGTCACTCTGGCAGCCTGTACCAGCACAGGGATGCAAAGCCAGGCGTCGGCTACCGATATTCCCAGAACACCGGGTGGCAAGCCGGATTTCAACGGCATCTGGCAGGTTCTCAGCACGGCCAACAACAATCTGGAATCCGCTCCGGCCAAGGCTGCATTTGCTTTGGTTCCCGGCGATTTTGTGCCGGTTCCTGCGCCCGAGGTCGTGGCGCTTGGCGCCGTGGGGGCAGTTCCCGCCAGCTTCGGCGTGGTGGAGGGGGGCAGCATTCCCTACAAGCCGGCTGCGCTGGCACAGCGCGACAGCAATCGCGAGAACTGGCTGAGCAGCGACCCGGAGATCAAGTGCTATATGCCCGGCGTTCCCCGCGCCACGTATATTCCGCACCCCTTTCAGATTTTTCAGAGTGACAAGGCATTTTTTATCGCCTATTCCTTCGCTGGCGCCGTGCGCAACGTGTATCTTGAAGACCCGGGTGAGCCGCCGCTGGATGCCTGGATGGGGCAGTCCTACGGCTATTGGGACGGCGACACCTTCGTGGTTGAAGTCACCGGCCTGGACGATCGCACGTGGTTTGATCGTGCTGGCAATTATCACACCTACAAATTAAAGGTCACTGAGCGTTATACTCTGCTCAGTGAGAACGTCATCCAGTACGAGGCCACTATGGAAGATCCGGATATCTTCGAGCGGCCGTGGACCATCAGGATGCCGATCTACCGAAGGCTTGAAGAAGGATTCGAGCTCCCCCAGTTTAAATGTGTGGAGTTTGTGGAAGAGCTTATGTACGGAAGGTATCGCAAGGGACGTGAAAGCGAGCTTTTCGGGGAATGAGCCGGTCAGTGAAAAAGACTATGAGTCAGTACTCAAGAGGGGTGGAAATATGAAGTTTAAACACATGCTGATGGCGGCGGGTGTCGCTGGAACCCTGGCGGCGGCTTCAATGCCCGCCTCCGCACACCATGCCTTCTCGGCGGAATTCGATGCGAACCTGCCGATCGCGCTGCGTGGCCCGATTATCCGGGTGGAGTGGATTAACCCCCATTCCTGGATTCATCTGATGAACACGAACGAAGATGGCACCCAACAGCCGTGGATGGTGGAGGGCGGTACGCCCAACACCTTGCTGCGTCGTGGCATTAACCGCGATTCCCTGCAGATCGGCACGGAGATCGTGGTGACGGGCTACCAGAGCAAGGATCGTCTGTGCGAACCGGAATGCCGTGGCAACGGTCGCGACATCACCTTCCCAGACGGCCGCAAGCTGTTCATGGGCTCTTCCGGTACCGGTGCTCCGCGTGACGGTTCCGATCCGAACGAGCGTTGATCGCAGGGCTTGACGCCCTCGCTCATGTCGCCAGCGCCCGCGCTCCCCGGTGGAACGCGGGCGTTGTGCATTCTACAGTGCGGTTTCCGGCGTGCGCTCGAAGCTGCCGCCGTCACGAAACACCACCGAGCCCTCGTAATACCCTGCACTCTCTATCTGCAAGACCACTTCGTTGAAGCTGCGATTTTCCCAGAACCAGCCGTGAATGCCGGTAAAGGGTGCCTCATAGACCCCGGCGCCACTGGCGGCCGTGCCTTTGCTGAAACTCTCGACGCCCTCGTCGCCCACCCTGCCGTCGGGGTCGGCGTGCATGTCGAACAGCAGATCCGATGTTGCCGTCCAGGAGAAGACCAGCGTGTTGCCTTCGCTCAGCCGGTATTTGTACTCGACGGACTGATAGGGTTCGAGGATGAATTCGGCGTGATCGATCCGGTGGGCCGTGTCATGAGCCTCCAGCGGGCTGTCGCTGGCATCCGCGAGATCCAGCAGACCGAGGGCGCGGCCCGCCCCAAGCGGGTCGATACCGAACTCGGCAGGCAACACCGCGATAAGGAGTACCCCTGTGGCCAGGCACGCGGCGCATGCGGTGGCTAACAGTAAGGTACGGCTACTGACGGCAGTGGACGGCGTGTCTGACATGATGTGCTCCCGTGATCAGTAAGGGCTGTCGTTTGCCCAGGCCATGAGCTGGTAAACGGTGAGGACGAAGCCGCCGCTCATCAACAGGGTGTTGACGGCCAGGGCCGAACCCGGGAAACCGGGACGGGCGCGCCACACGGCAAGCAGCAGGAGCATGCCTGACAGGGCCAGTAACTGCCCGATTTCGACACCGACGTTAAAGCTCAGCATGTTGATGAGGAGACCGTTGTCGCTGAGCGTAAACGCCTGCAACTTGCTCGCCAGCCCCAGTCCGTGAAAGAGACCGAAGACGAAGACGGCGGCTTTCGGATTGGGGCGCCACCTGCCCAGGCGGGCCAGACCGCCCAGATTCTCGAAGGCCTTGTAAACAATCGAAAAGCCGATGATGGCATCGATGAGAAAAGCGTTGATGCGCAGGTTCAGCAGAACGCCTGCAAGCAGGGTCAGGCTGTGTCCGATGGCGAACAGGGAGACGAACTGCAGCACCTGCACGGGGCGGCGCAGAAAGAACACCACTCCGAACAGATAGAGCAGATGGTCGTAGCCCGTGACCATGTGCTTGGCGCCCAGGTAGATGAAAGGGCCAATCGCGGGGCCGTCGATGGCCTGCACATAATTGGCGTCGTTGCCGGTGATGGTGTGGCCGAGAGCGCCCGAGGCCAGCCCGCTGCCGATCAGCGCCAGCAGCAGGGCCAGGGTATAAGACTTCCCTGATGCCTTGGGCCGTGAGCAGAGCATACCGGGCCGTGGGCTCAGTTCTTGTTCACAAACTTGGAGATCTCGGGGTTGTAGGTCTGGTGGCAGGCACTGCAGACGCTGTAGATCTGCGCCCCCGCCTGAAAGAAGTCTTCCTGGTTGCGGCTGGAGGCGGCGCTGTAGGCGAGCGATGCCGCCTGGCTCAGGGCATTGGCGTAGGTGACCCAGCCGTCGTCGTCCATCGCGCGTCCGGGCAGGGCCAGCGCGTTGCCGGCCTCAATCAGTTGCGCCGCGCGCTGCTGCACCATCAGCCACTCCTCGTCGTTTGTGGGGTAGAGTTCTTCGTAGCCCGTGTTGACGTCATCCACCCAGCCCGCGTAATCCCACAGGACGTCGGAGATCGGGTCCAGCACCATGTTCATGTAGGCCTTGATGTCCAGTTGCAGATCGTAGCGGCTGGCATCCACGCTCGTGTCGACCTGTGGTGAGCCTTGCGGGGAGCAGGCTGCGAGCAGGCTGCTGCCGAGAAGAATCAGGCTGCTGTGGATCAGAACGCGCTTTATTGTTGTCATGACAGGACTCCGAAGGCTGGTGTGAGACCTGGCGGATTTCCTTTTCTCCGGGGCAGGTCACGTGCGAGTGCTCAAGAGTGTACAACAATGCAGACCGGCGCGTGCCAGTTCCGGCAGAGAATTTTCCCTCACTTCCCGTGGGCGCCTTGAGACTGACACGATGCTCCACTATGCTGAACCGCTTGACCGGCTAACGAGGAGGTAGGTGGGTCGGCGCGATGCCGCTCACGCAGACTATGACACGTATGCTGATACCTGTGGCAGCGCTGCTGCTTTCCGATGCGCTGCTGCTGACAGGACACGGACTGCAGGCTACCCTGCTGCCCGTCAGTGCGGAGCTGCATGGCTTCACTACCGCGCAGATTGGTCTGATGGGCTCCGGTTACTATCTGGGCTTTGTAACAGGGTGTCTGCTGACCCCCTGGCTGGTAAGGCGTACCGGCCACATCCGCACCTTTGCCATTCTTGCCACCAGTTATTCCGCTGTAGTGCTCATGTTCTTCGCTCTTCCCTATCTGCCGGTGTGGCTGGGCTTGCGCTTCATCGTGGGGCTGGCAATTTCCGGCCTGTACATGACCATCGAGAGCTGGCTCAACGAACGTTCCACGTCGTCCACCAGGGGCACCATCCTGTCCTTGTACGTGGTGATCAACATGAGCATGACCATGGTCGGGCAGCAGATGCTGAACCTGGCGGACCCGCTGGGGCAGACGCTGTTTGTCCTGATCTCCATTCTGCTGTCGATCGCGATGATTCCGGTCTGCCTGACGACTTCGCTGGCACCCGCGCCCATTCAGAATGTGCGCATTGATGTGCGCAAGGTCTGGCGGCTGTCCCAGGCAGGGGTGGCCGGGGCGATCGCCACTGGCCTGGTGACGGGAGCCTTCTGGTCCCTGGGGCCTTTGTATGCCCGCGGGCTGGGTCTGGAAACCCGAGCGTTGACCCTGTTCCTGAGTGCGGTGGTGCTCGGCGGTGCCGTGTTCCAGTTACCTCTCGGCCGCCTGTCCGATCGCTACGACCGGCGCCTGGTGCTGCTGGGCACCGCGACAGTAGGCGCCGTGCTGTCGGCACTGCTGGCCGTGCTGCCGGGCTTCTTTCCGGCCAGCCTGAGCGTGCTGGCCTTCCTGTGGGGAGGCTGTGTGATGACGCAGTACGCCATCAGCCTGGCCCATGCCAACGATCGTGCAGCGCCGGAAGAGTTTGTGATGGTGGGCAGCGTGATGCTGCTGTCGATGGGGGTGTTTTCGGCGCTGGGTTCGGTGATAGCCGCTGTGTTCATGCAGGGTTTTGGTCCCGCAGGGCTTTATGTGTTCGCCGCGCTTTGCCTGAGCATCTTTGCCCTGACTCTGGCCGCCCGTCGCCGCGTGCATGTCCTGCCAGTGCATGACGAGACCGGCCCTTTCCGCGCGGTTGCCGATACGGCAACTCCCATGGCCTTTGAGCTTGACCCCCGCAACGAGGACGCGGTGACGGAGAAGGCCGGGCCGCCTGACTAGCTGCCCAAGTTCAGGAGGAGGCCTGGTCCACCAGGAAGTGCTCCAGGCTTTCGCCCGTGAGTTTGTGAACCTGGGAGAACACAAACCAGATGGCGAGCATGAGAATGATCATGCTCGGCAATGCAATCACCGGGTAGCTCAGCGCTGTCATCTTGCCCAGTTCTTCGCTGTATTCCGTGGTGCCGGGAGGGCTGACCAGAATGACTTTGGCCAGCACATAGTTCAGCACGGACGACAGGAAGAAGGAGCTGGCCACGATGAAGGAGGCCTGGCCCATGCGTTTGTCGAAGGTCCCTGTATTGCCGTTCTTCTCCAGCGCCTGGTACAGCGCGTCCACTCGTACCAGTTGCCCATTCAGGATCAGCGTCTTGACCAGCGGGAATCGGGTGCGCTGGGTAAACAGCACGGCGATGCCGATCAGGCCGGGAATGGTGGCCTCCTTGATGGCGATGTACTTCGGATCCAGTTCCAGCAGACTTATGCCACCGGTCAGGAACACGCTGACAACCCCCAGAATCGAGAAGGCATTGACCTTGCCGGACTGACGCAGGTCCCACAGGCCATAGGCAATCGGGAAGGCCAGCGCAAACACGATGCTGAGGGAGGGGCCCAGGCTGTCGTCACCGCTGAGCTTGGACAGAATGAACACCGGAATGACGATGTTGAAGGCAAGATTGGCCAGGAAACCACCCGGTGCACGATCGCTCTTCCCGGTGGGGCTGACAGGCTTGTCCTGTGGCGTCGGGTCTTGCATGAATAAAACCTGTGCGTAATCGGAAAGCCTGCGAGTATACGCAATTTCCTGCGGCTGTCCCATCGTGTGCGTGCGCTTCTAGCTTGCTGGAGCTGTCGTCACGGGCAGGCTGTCGCCCGCCCCCCATTCTGCCCAGGACCCGTCGTACACGGAGACATTCCGGTAGCCCGCCAGGTGCGCGGCAAAGGCCACCACACAGGCTGTCACGCCGGAGCCGCAGGTCGCAATGAGACGGTTATCCTGCGGTGCCAGTGCCTGCAGGGCGAGCGTCAGTTCCGGCACGGGTCGCAGGTGCCCCTTGTCGATCAGGGAATCGAACGGCAGATTGCAGGCACCCGGCATGTGGCCGCCGCGCAGGCCCGGGCGCGGCTCGGGAGCGCGGCCATAGAAACGGTCTGCGGAGCGGGCGTCCACAATGCGGGTGTCGGCGGATGTGGTTGCCAGCAGCACCTCCCGCCAGTCGCTGATTCGCGTCGGGCGAAAACTCGCAACGAAATCACCGCTGCCGGGAACAGAGTCGGGTTCGCCAGTGCCAATGGCGTAACCGGCGGCCTGCCAGACGGGCAGGCCGCCATTGAGCACGGCGCTGTCTGTCAGTCCCATGGATTGCAGCATCCACCAGGCCCTCGGGCTGGTCTGCACCCCGATGCTGTCGTAAACCACGACCCGGCTGTCCTTGTGAATGCCGAGGCGCTGGGCCTCGGAGGTGAACAGCGAGGCGTCCGGCATCATGTGCGGCAGGCTGGTCTCGCGGTCGCAGATGCGGCGGTCGAAGTCGAAGAAGCGGGCGCCGGGGATGCGCTTCTGCAGCCATTCCTGTTCGCCATCGCGCTGCGTGGCGGGCATGTGCCAACTGGCATCAAGGACGACAATACGCGGGTCGGACTGCAGGGCGTCTGCGAGCCATTCCACGGAGACGAGAGCGGGCATGGGAGTGCTGGATGGCATGGGGGTTTTCTCCTGCTGATAGGCCCTGCGGGCGAGTCTGGCTCATTGTAGCAGCCCGCGCGCGGGGTCTGTTACCATGCCGCAGGGAATCCTGAGCAGAAGGCTCATGGGGAGGATTCATGAAGTACTTTTACAGAACTGTCGGCATTACGTTGGCGATCTTCATACTGCTGCTGGTGATTGCCCGCGTGGCGCTGGAGCGAGGGGAGGTGGTGGAACTGCATACTCTGGATCCGCAAAACGAACGTGTCGTCACGGAGCTGTGGGTTGTTGATGATGCGGGTTTGCAGTACCTGCGAGCAGGCAACCCTGAAGATCTGTGGCTGGCCCGTATCAGAGACAATTATTCGGTAGAGCTCACTCGCAACGGTGAGACCCGTCAATACACAGCAGTCGTACGCGTGGACAAGCGGGATCGCATCAACCGGCTGATGGCAGAAAAATACACCTGGGGCGACAGCTTCCGCGAATTGCTGTCCGGTACACGAGCACATGCGGTGCCCGTGGAGTTGCATGCGCTGGACTGAACCTTGTTTCCCTGCACCGCTTTCTTCCCCACCTTCCTGCGGAAAATATTTCTTTGCCAAAACGACCCATATTTCATTTTTGCTTAGCGGCTCCCGTGTAAATCGTTTGGATATCAAATAATTAAAAAATTTTGTCTGCGTTTGTGCCGAATCCGACGAATTCCGGAATCCAAATGCATTCGTCATAATCCGGTAGACCTTCCTGTACCTCGTTGCTACTTTCAGCAGCACCAATAACAATCACAACATGAGGTACATCATGTCGTTTAAAAGATCGACGCAAGATCACCCCGCATTCGCTATCAAGCTCCTGAGTTCCGCGATCGCCCTTTCTCTCCTGGGAGGCGCAGGACAGGTGCTGGCGCAGACCCCCGATGTGGAGGAGGTGGTCGTGACCGGCTCCTACCTCCGCCGTTCTGAAGAGATTACTGCCGCTTCTCCCGTGACCCAGTTCAGCGCCGAAGACCTGGAGGGTCAGGGTGCCGTTAACATGGCACAGATTGCACAGAACCTGACTTTCAACAACGGCACCGCGGTCACGAACTCCATCCAGGGCGTCAGCAGCACCATTTCGAACTTCAACCTGCGGGGCCTTGGTCCGCGCGCCACCTTGACCTTGATCGACGGCAAGCGGGTTGCCACGGACAATATCCAGACTATGCTCCCCGCCTCGGCGCTGCAGCGCATGGAGATCGTAACCGACGGTGCTGCGGCACTTTACGGCACAGATGCGGTGGCAGGGGTGGTCAACCTCATCCCCTATCAGTCCTATGACGGGCTGGAGGTGGAAGTGTTCACGGAAGGGGACGACCGTGGGGACTTCGGACGTACGGAAACCTCCTTCCTCGGCGGCAAGAGCTTCGGCGATGTCGACATCGTCATGGCGGGGTCCTATGTGGATTCCACGACCCTGGGTTGGAACGAGCGCCCCGACTATGTGCGTGCAGGCCTCACCCATAATGGCGGTGGCAACCCGGGCAACTACATCGTGCCCCTGCGCGATGCCAACGGGAACCTGACCGGCAAATCCGCCAGCCGTCCCGATCCGAATTGCGGCCGTGAGACAGATACCGATCAGGCCGCACCCGGGAACAACCCCTGGGGCAACCTGCTGGGCGGTCGCTGTTTCATGAGTTTTGGTGACACGCGGGATTTCCAACCCGCCTATCAGACCGCCGCTTTCTACAGCAATCTCAATTGGGAAATGAGCGAGGACGTCACCTTCCATTCGCAGATCATGTGGAACCGTCAGCGCTACCAGAACCGCAACAACCCCAGTAACCCAGGGGCGAGATCGGATGCCCTGGCAGTGGTCAGAGGCGAGCTGCCCGGCAACACCTTCCGGGCGAAGTCATCTGCCGGTCAGGAACTGTTCGCAGAGCCCATGCGCAACAGCAGTGGCGGTCTGGTCCTGGATGGCTATGGCCGCCCCCTGCCCCTGCGTGACGCCACCGGCCAGGTGGTACTGGCAAACAATCGCTTTGCCTCCATCGACAACGACCCCCTCGGCGGTGTCGTCTTCTATGAGGACGTGAACATCAACGGTGCGCAGTGGGTGCCCTTCAACAGAAGAGAAACCAACACGATTCCGACGGTGATACAGCAGTACAACGGCTATCAGCTCGAACACAATGACAAGCGCACTGTGAGATTTACCACGGGGCTCGATTTCAATGTGCCGATGCTGGAAGGCTGGGAAGGCAGCGCCGATTATACCTATGGCCTGTTCAATGATGTCAGCAACAACTCCCAGCAGTTCAGTCTCGGTGCCGTGAACCAGGGCCTGAACTGCGATGTCATCAATGATGTGGACAGCTGCTTCAACCCCTTCGGTGCCGTGGATCCGCGTTTCCGTACGCCGCAGCATGTGGTGGACGCGATCTTCACCCAGGATGCACTCGACAACAAAACCCAGATTCAGGTGTACGACCTGATCCTGAACGGCAACGTGCCGCTTGGCGATTTCGAACTGCCTGGCGGCGCGATCTCCATGGCGGTGGGTTATCAGCGCCGGGATGAAAAGCAGACGGACGGCCCAACTGCAACCTCCATCCGCGACGACCAGCTGATTGGCTCTCAGATACTGCCGCGCAGCCAGAGTCGCTCCAGCGATTCCTGGTTTGCCGAGTTTGCGTTTCCATTGCTGCACAATCTCGAGTTGAGCGCAGCGGTACGGGACGAGAGCTTCAGCACCGGCCAGAGTTCTGTCGTGGACAAGTTCGGTTTGGTCTATGTGCCGACGGATTGGCTGGCGGTCAGGGCGACCATGGGCGAGGCCTTCATTGTGCCGACGCTTTCGCAGCTGGATTCGCCGGAAACCTGCGGCCTGAGCAACGTGGCCGACCCGTTCTCGACCTTCCAGGGCTTCATCACTTCCTGCCGTGGTGGTAACCCCAATCTGGCGTCCGAGACCTCCGACAGTCTTTCCGTGGGCATCGATCTCAACTTGCTGGAGAATCTCACCTGGTCCATCACCTGGAGTGAAACGGACTTCAAAGACCGCATCGTGAGCACGACCACAGAAGACATTCTGCGTTCGGACTACAAGAACTTCCTGGCAGCGACGGGCTTTGCGGCGACAACCGCGAACCCCCATCCGAGTGCCGCGCAGATTCAAGCCTGGGTGAACGATCCACGTTCGGACAAGCGTGTCGTGCGCAATGCGGCGGACATCACAACGCCTGACCGCATCCTGCAGAGCGACTCCAACGCGTCCACCATGCTGGTGCGTGCCTGGGATACCCAGCTCGACTATGGTTTCTCATTGGATGATGTAGGCCTCAACGGCTGGGGCAATATCGATTTGCAACTGCAGGGCACCTACATGGATACCTATCAGTTCCAGTTGGTGGAAGACGGCCCGGTGCGTGAGGCGGTGGGCAATCAGAACAACCCCTTCGGTGCTGTGCCGACCATTCCGCAGATTCGCGCAAACTTCCGCATCAACTGGAGTATGGGCAATCATGCGATCAGTGCCACGACGCGCTACATCGACGAGGTGAAGTTCGATGCCAGCGAATTCAGCTTCCAGCAGTTCTTCCCGGGAGCCGAATGGGGCGGTCCAACCGACAAGCTGCGCGCCTGGACGCAGTTGGACATGTTCTATTCCTACCGTGGCTACGAGGCGCTTGGCGGGGAGTTTGCCTTCTCGGTCGGTGCCCGTAACCTCACGGACAGAATGCCGCAGAAAACCGGCATGATCGCCGGTGTGGCAGCGGAGACCCAGGATGTATTGGGGCGTATGCTGTACGCCCGAGTGAATTACCGCTTCCAGTAGACCGTCGCTGAAAACTGGGGCAGGGTACACTTCGACGTGTGTGCCCTGCCCATTTTTTACTGCTGTCAGCCGCAATGGCTGTGGCGTTACGCCCGCTTCATCTGCGCGATAATTTCCGCCAGTCGTTGTACTGCCGAAATCGACTCGTTCGGGTCGAGATTCTCTGCGTCATTGTTGAAGTCGCCCTCTGCCTGCGCCTGCACGAGCAGGCCGTCCCGCCGCGGATACACGGCGACATGCCGGCTGCCGTAGTAGAAGCCGTAGTCCAGTTCCGGCTGCGGCATCAGCTTGCAGGTCTGTCCACGCACCGGGATGATGCTGTCGTCCGCCAGCAGTGCACGGGCGCCGTATCCTGTGCAGTTTATGATCGTACGTTCCTCAATGGCAGCAAAGTCGCTGCGATCCGTAAGTGCATAGGTTTCTATCCTGCCACCTCCGGCGAGAAAATCCCCCATCAACAGGCGCGAGTAGGAGGCGATATTGAACAGCAGGGTCGGTCGCCTGCGCACGTAGGGCACAGGGAAGGGATGCGACACCACGTCCACATTCTGCGGTGTAATGTCCTGAATCAGTTCTCGCTCGAAGTTCGGATATTCGGGCTCGCCGGATTCGTTGTTGGGCTGCGGACTGCCCGGAGGCAAATCCGACAGGCTGTACATGTCGCGCCATTCGATGGGGTTGCCAGCGACCCCCAGCAGGGATTGATAGCGACGGAAGGAATAGCGCGCCATGGATTCCCAGCGTTCGGCGAACGCGGCAGCGTGCTCGGCGGTGCAGATGCGTGAATCCGGTGTCCAGGCTCCTGTGGCGAAGTTTGAGCGCACATAGGGCGGGCGTTCTTTCGCATAAATCCTTACTCGCAAACCTGCCTGCTGTGCCACCACCGCAGTTGTCAGGCCAATGGCACCGCACCCGACAACGGCGATTTCCTGACGTCCCGTCTCCTTGGCCATGGCCACGGCAAGCTGGGCACTGCCCCAGGACAGGGACCAGCCGCTGCCCCCGTGCCCGTAATTGTGCACGACCTGCTTGCGGCCGATGCGCTCGGTTTCGATGCGAGGTCCCTGTGGGCGAAAGGGTCGGGTGCACACATTCATCTCGATAATTCTGTCCGGACCGGCGACGATCGGTGCCAGCGTTCGCGTGTCGGCTCCCATCCCCGCAGTGGCGCCTGGGGCAGAAGAACCTGGGCCTTGAGCCGCCACAACTGCGACCGGCAGAGTGGAGAGCAGGGCGGCGGAACCTTTCAGGAAGTGACGTCGTTGCATGGCGGGTCCTCGAATCGTGGGCAGTAGCGGGCGTGCCGAAGCACGACCGCTGCGGAAAAACATGAGGAATTTTGCAGCAGGAAGTATGCCATGGAATGGCAGTGAGCGGTTGGCGAGCCGATTCAGCCAAAACGGCTGCGGAACATGAAGAACACGGCCCCCACCAGGCACAGGCCCGCCCACAGATAATCCAGCTTCAACGGTTCCTTCAGGTACATGACCGAGAACGGCACGAACACACTGAGCGTGATCACTTCCTGAATGATCTTCAATTGTCCAACACTGAGCACACTGTAGCCGATGCGATTGGCAGGCACCTGAAACAGGTATTCCAGCAGGGCAATGCCCCAGCTCGCTAGGGCAGCGACGACCCAGGGCTTGTGGTTCAGTTCTTTCAGATGGGCGTACCAGGCAAAGGTCATAAACACATTGCTGCAGATCAGCAGGCCAATCGAAAGAAGCACTGGAGGCATGGTATTTCCGGTGGGCAGAGGGCCCGAGAAGACCACCAAGTCGGTGGCGTGGCGATTGTGCTACATCGGGTACTGCCAACTCAAGCGTTGCCCGGTGAGTATTGCTGCCCGAGTTGGCAAACCAGGTGCCCACTTCCCCGCTCAGAGGCGGGTCAGGGAGCCGCCGGCATAAGCGCTTTTGCCGCTGCGTTCGCGGCGTCGCCGGCAACCGCATCGGGCGTCAGCACCAGATCGATGCACTGATGATAAACGTCGTTGTCATCGTCCTGTGTCGTGGTGTTGTACACGCCGTGCGCCGGGCCCGCCGGATCCTCCATGATCTGAATGATCTGAAGGGTGCAGTTGTCACACTCTACATTGGGCAGCGTGACCTGCCAGGTGTAGGTCGCCTGCGCCGTGTCGCGCGTGTGGGGGTTCAGGTTGTCCATCAGGACGGTGGCGTTGTTGAAGAAGTCGCCTTCGGTGGCCTGGTCGCCGAGGCGACATTGGTCGGTGCCATCGATGGGGCAACCTCCCGCGCGATTGTCCGGGTCTACCGGAACGATCCAGCGCGGATCGACAAAATCATCGTCGCCATCGTTGTCGAATGCGATACGGAAATAGCCCGGGTGCCGGACATATTCGGCCAGGGCGATGGTAATGGTCTCGCCCGGTTTGTAGGTGTAGATGGCGCCGGTGGCAACACCCTCGGGATTGCCGCAGGCGCCGATCTTGGTGTCGCGCCCCCGCTCGCCCTGCTCGAATTTGGCCACGTGAGTGCCGGCCCGCTGCAGGTCGATGTGGGCGCTGGCTAGCTGGCTGACCCCAGCCAGCAGGAACAGGGCCAGGGAGAGGCTGCGGCGCAGCCAGGTCAGGGATAACGGGTGTGTTGTCGCAGTCATGGTCGGTCGGGCCTCGTGCCTGTACTTGTTGTGTGAGTTCGCCCGGGCAGCCGCGAGTGTACTTACACCGCCACTGGCCAGATGGGCGCCGGTCGATCCGGGTCTTCGGGTTCTGTCTTGCTGTTCAGGTAGGTCAGAATGGCATCCTTGAGTTCGGAGCCGGTGCCAAGTCCCTGATTGCCGAACAGCCGGTTGAATTCCAGCACATAGGGGTGCCCGCCGACAAGGGCGATGTCGAAACCGGCATGGTCGACACCCAACTCGCGCGCCAGGCGCAGGGCGAGATTCGTGACCGAGGCGGGGACCGGGGAGTAGTCGATGCTGCCGCCCTGGGCAACGTTGTTGTAGAAGCCCCGTGGGGATTGCGTGCGCCAGTACGCGGTAACGACCTGCTCGCCCACGATTACCACGCGGACATCGCGATCAATGGGCAGGTATTCCTGCACGTACAGGGAATCGGTACGGGTGCAGTAGCGCCGCCAGTCTTCGCGTGACTCGATCAGCCACACTCCCTCCCCCATGCTGGCGCGGGGCAGCTTGGCCACGAAGGGCAGGGCCATGGTGTCCCATAGGCGTTCCTGGGCTTCCGGTGTGTTGGCGTCAATGAGCGTCAGCGGAGTGTGCTCCGGCGCGACAAGCTCAAAGGCGCGGGTCATCTCAATCTTGTTGTGTCCGATGCGGTAGCTCGCCTCGCTGGGGAACACGCGACAATGCAGGCCGTAGATCAGCCCGTTCAGTTGCCAGTATTCCGGAAACAGGACCCAGTCGGCTTCCTGCAGGAGCGTGCGATGACGAAGCGTATGCTCCGGTTTGATAACGGTGGTGTCGGGAAAGCCCAGCGTACGAAAAACGTCGAAGGACACAAGATTCATGAATGGGTGAAAGCTCAAGGAAAAGTGAGCGCATTCTATGCGGAATTTTCGTTCTGGCAAGCAAAATTTATTAACCGGGGAGTCCGGGAAAACAGGTGAGTGATTCCAGTTCCCGATCCCATCCTGCGCGACTTGCCGTGCACAGATGTGCCTCCGGTCCCAGCGCAGGTTCATCGTCGAGACTGCCCGCCGGTACCACCAGCAGTGCGCCGTGTATCTGCTCTCCTGGCAGTGCGGAGCCGCATTGCGAGCAGAAGCTGCGGGCGTGCTGTGTGCCTGCCAGTTCAAAGCGCTTTACTAGCCTTGTGCCGCTTAGCCAGATCAGGGTCGCCGTCGTTGAGAACAGGTTGGCGGCGTGCGCCGATCCGGTGTCCTTGCGGCACCGGCTGCAATGGCAGAGATAGAAGTTCTGGAAATCTCCATCAATTTCAAAACGCACCTCTCCGCACAAACAGGAACCGTGCAGGCTCATATCCCGCGCTCCTGCTTTGTCCTGAATTCCTCATACTCCAGGAGCAGCGCTTCATAGGCTTCCATCGGCGGGAATTGTGCGTAGCTGTGCACGGCCGGAGTACTCGCCCAGCGAAGTTTTTCGCTGGTCCAACTTTCGATAAAAGGGGCGAAGGGCTGGGGATCGTTCAACAGGGAGCTGCGCACATTGACGAACATGTCCATGCCTGGGATACGGGTGAACATCCAGCTCATGCAATGCGGGCAACAGTAGTGGTGTACATCGTCCCCGTGCAGCCCGCCAATGATTGCCTCTCCCTGTGTCACTCGAAAGGCCTGGGTGGGGAAGGCGGCACTCAGCGAAAACGCACTCGCGCTCATGCGCTGACATCCCCTGCAGTGGCAGGCCATGGTGATCAGCGGCGGGGCGCTGACCTCAAAACGGACGCGGCCGCAGCGACAAGCGCCGGACAGTGGGGAAAAACTGGGTTTCATAAGCGCATTCTCGCGAAAGGATTCGACGGTCTATTCTGACATGTCACTCAAGGCACTGCGACTGGTCTCGCTGCACAAGCAAACTACCAGATTCTCCGATACCCCAGTTCAGGGGGGAGATCGTGCGTCGGCATCAGTCTAGACTTCCTCACAACGATGGCGAGAGCGCCGTTTTGACCTGTGACTACATGAGGAAGGGACCATGAAGAAAACGATTTACGGCCTGCTGGCAGGCGTGTGGCTGGTAAGCAGCGTGGTGGTTTACGCCGCGGACATGAACAGCATTGCCAAGGCCAGTATGATTCTCAGTACGGTCGCCGGGCTCGCCGACAAGTACCAGGACGTGCAGGAGATGCTCAACGCCGGAACGCTGGAGCTGGACGTGCCGGAACCGATTGAGGGCAACGAAGGCGAGTTCTACTTTCCCTACACAGAAAGCGGCTACCTGACCCCCTGGGCGGAGAAGGCGTTGAGTGCACAGGTAGGCGCGGAAGTGGGGGGGCGTGCTGCAGACAGCGCCGTATCGTCGCTGGCGAGCAAGGTGCCTCTTGGTGGCTTCCTGGCGGGTAAGGCGAAGAGCAAGGCCAAGGAAACCGGTGCGGTTGTCGCGATTGGCGGCTGGGATTTCATTCGCGAGAACACTGAATTGTCCTTCAACAGTCTGGACGATCTGTCTGTGTACATGCACAGCGAATTCAACGGCGAGGCCGATTACGAGCAGGCGCTGGCCGCGGCTATGGCCATTTACCCGGAACTGGAGCGTGGGCACGAACGTGCCATCGACAAGGCCTACAAGGACGCACGACGCAAGGCGCGCCAGCAGTAAGCAAACCGACATACCCCGGGGCTCAGCGATCGTTGAGCCCCAGTCCTTCCAGAATGCGCGGAACGCATTTTTCAATACGGGAGACTCTTGTCGCTGCCTGTTTGGCCCCGGCAAAATGCAGATTGTAGGCACGACGCCTACCGGGAGTCAGCGCCTCGAAGGCAGCGCAAAAACTTCTATCGCTTTCGAGCTTTGCCTGCAGTTCCTCGACATAGTCCAGTGCTGTGTTTTCCTTGAGCTCCACCTTCAGGCCCGCTTTCTCAATGTCGATGGCCTCTGCAATATAGCGGCGCAGATCCGCCGCAAGATCCTGTACCTGCTGCGCACTGGTGATGCGCACCCGCTTTGCTGACCGGGAGTTCTCGCCTGGTGCCTCCAGTATCTGCGCCGGGTCTTTCAGCAGCGCGCCCTTGAAGAACATCGGCGAACAGAATTCCTTGAAGCCCTGCAGGATGACAACATTGCTGCCCTGCCAGGCGTAGCAGGGCTTGCCCCATTTGAACTCCTCTGTCAGCGGAAATTCCTGGAGAATTTTGCGCAGCGCAAGAAATGCCTCCTGCCAGCGCCCGGGTTTTGCGAAGAAAGCGTCTGTTTTGCTCATGTGTTGCACTCCTTCTCAGGCGGACGCACCGCGTGCGTGAACTCGCGCGCGGACATCCTGGTAGGCGCTGCGGATAAGCACCTCCAGTGCGGCGCTATCGAATGCCTCATCCGGCTTTAGCTTAATGTGACGCATGCGTTTGCCGCTGCCCTGCAGCAGACCTGTCGGGTCGTGCAGCATGGCGCCGGTGAAGAAGCCGATGCCGACATGTGCGCTGTAGACATTGACGTAGGCAAAGGCGGCATTGCTGACGCAGGCCGTGGGGCAGCCGTCGTGAATCGCTTCCCGAACATCGTTCCCGCAACGCCGCATCACGGCGAACCAGTGGCGGGCGATGGCAAACAGCGCCGCAGGTTCGCTGGCGAGCCAGGCGTCGATGTCGGGATCGTCCCGCACGGTATTGTTGAGGGTGAAAAGTGTTTCCATGAAGGCAATCTGGGTTCTGGAACCGTCATTGTCAAGGTGCCCGATTAAGGGTAAGCCACACAAATTATTGCGGTAACGCAAACAAGCATTCCGTGTCGAAATGGCATAGACAAATTCGCCGGCATACACTAATAACAATCAACAGTGAAGTTATCCAGGAGTTACCTTATGCCTGTCAGCAGCGCTCCCGTCATCAACGGCAGTTCGGCTTTGGTGGACGTACTTTTCAAGGTCACAAAGGCCTGGTCTAGCTGGCAGAGCACCGTTCCCGCACTCAATGGATGGCATCTTGTCGGGGGCAGTGAAATCGGTCTTGCGAGTTCGCAGCTCAGCAACGGTGTTTTTCACAACAGCAATGCGGAGGCCATTGTTGCCGCAGCAACCTACAACGGTCTTCGCACACTGGCCATCGGCTTCCGGGGCACCAACGACAATGAGGACTGGAAGCAGGATTTTCAGAACATCAATGGGCACTACACGCTGTTTAATCCTCTGGTGACTGCCCTGAATGCAGCCATTGCACGTGGGGAGTTTGACCTGCTGCTGGTGACCGGCCACAGCCTGGGGGGCGCCATGACGCAGATGTTCATGGCGGACTATCAGGGAATAGCTCCCGCCTACGCGATCACCACCGGAGCGCCTGGCTATCTGCAGTCTGCCGCTGTGGCAGATGCCCGCCTGATCAATTATCAGGTGACGGATGATCCGATCGTTTTCCTCGGCAGTCAGCGCGCCGCCGTGGGGCAGACTCTGAGCAGTTTTCCAGGGTCGCTTATGGTGGGGCAACTGGGTTCCGTGCTCAGTTCCTCCTTCGGAATTCCCGCAACACTCTTTTCCGAATCGGTGCCGTTCTTTACCCAGAACTACTATCCACGCGGCACCGTGGAGGTGCTGAAGGTGGAGGGGCATCCGGACAGCCCCCTCAGCAGTGTGCTGTCGCTGGTGACGTCCTATAACAGCACCGCTCATGACTTCTCAACCTACGAAGCGGGACTGGCCGGGGTCAACCGGAACCCCTTTGACCTGACAGTGGGACAGAAGGGCGGCAGTGGCAATGACACCATCTTCGGCACGACGGGCAATGACACAATTGAAGGGGGAGCCGGAGGGGATATTCTGTACCTGCATGTCAATCATGCCCAGGCGAGTGTCACCCGCACCGACAGCGGACTCGCCGTGACCAGCACTGCCAGTGGCACTGACACCCTGAACCAGGTGGAGCGCATTGCCTTTACGGACGGCAAGTTTGCCTACGACCTTGGGGCCGACGAATCTGCCGGTAAGGCAATTCGCCTGATCGGTGCGGCGCTGGATGCACCGGCACTGGCCGAACATCCGGATTGGGTTGGCGTAGGGATAGATCTGTTTGATCAGGGCAAGAGCGTTCTCGAAGTCGCGCAACTGGTAATCGATGTGCTGGGCAATCCCTCCAACGACTCCTTGATCAATTCGCTGTACACCCATGTGGCGGGAGCGGCGCCGTCAGAGGCGGAGCTTCAGCACTTTGTTGGCCTGATGGAAGGATCCGGTGGCAACCTGAGCAAGGCCCAACTGCTTGAAATGGCAGCCCTGTACGATCTCAACGAGGTCAACATCGGACTGGTGGGGCTGCAGGCGACGGGTGTGGAGTTTGTCTGACCCCGGAAACAATAAAGGCCTACCATCAGGTAAGCCTTTGATTTGTATGGTAGCTATGCGTGGATTTGAACCACGGACATCAGCATTATGAATGCTGCGCTCTAACCAGCTGAGCTACATAGCCATGAAAACGGGCGGCACGGAACGGGTCGGAGCCGCTTGAAGGATGCGCATTCTGGCCATTTCGGGTTTTGTTGTCAAGTCGTTAGGCGCCTCTCGGTCTCGGCTTCTGTACAAGACGGCCGGATATCACGCACGGAGGCTTGATGGTCTAAGGTAAAGGTTGCCGGAGGCGACAGATCAACAGGATATGTCGTGATTTCTTCAAAATTGCAACATATGGCAGGAACCGAGATTGATAGAGTAGGGACTAATCCTAGCTTTCCGAGGCTGAAAAACCGAACAGGAGACCGACCATGCCCAGGACTCACGCAGGCATCCATGAACACGCCACCCTCACCTCCAAGGGTCAGATTACCCTGCCCAAGGCGATCCGGCAGGCTCTGGGTGTAAACGTAGGGGAAAAGGTGTCCTTCGAACTGCGGGGCAATGATGTGATCGTCACTCGTGCCGATGCGGAACATGAAGATCCTGCCATTGGCGCCTTCCTTCAAATGCTGGAGAAGGACATCAGTCGGGGTAAACACCTTGGCAAGCTGCCGGATGAGCTCGCCGCAGCCATGCTCGCCAATCTGGGGCGTCCGGCAGACTTCGACAAAGACATTGAAGGTGAAGTGGCAATCTGATGGAACGCCATGGCTGGATACTGTTGTTCCACGACTGCATCGTAACGGAATTGTAAAAGGTCTACATATCCAGTGGTCGGGCTTCCGTCCCAATGCGTTTCTTGAATAGGAACCCTTCCTCCTCTCGGCTATGCAACCGCACTCTTACATAGTCCTCAAAGGCTGGGGGCGTTGCTGTGGATGTAGTGACCATGTATTGGCAGGTTGTGGCGGCATTATCCTTGGCGATCTTCAAAAGCGACCAGAGCAGCACTTCGCTCATTTCAGCTTCCCGTGGTGAATCGTGTAACAGAAATCCGGGATGGTTGCTTTCAGAGTGGCTACTGTCCAGCAAGCAAAGGAGGTCTGCGGTCAGCGTTTCCAGAACTCCATAGGTGGTCGAATGCGGCGGTCCCATGTGGAAAGGGGGTGTTTTGTCGCAGTCAAAATCTCCCCAGGTAAATCCGGGGATGCTCTTTGCGATCGAATCTGCTGCGTCTCTCAAGGCTTGCTTGCGTTCGGCGTATTCAGACTGCTGATGATGAATGGCCAGCGTGATCTGCCCAATTTCAGTGTCAAGTGCTGCTTCGTCGTCTTTAAGTGCAACCAGCTCCTGCCAACCCGACGGATTGGCAATGATGCCTTCATAGTCATGGTATTCAGCAATCGCTGTTTCCAGATGTTTTTTCCTGCCGAGAATGTTTACTTCCAGGCTTTTGTTGTCGTTCAATGAGCTTGTCAAGGATGCGAATTTGGTATCAAAAGAAGACAGCTTCCGTTCGAGTTCATCTAGAAATCGTCTTTGTTGCCTCAATTCTGATTGGTATTCTTCGTTCTTTCGCTGACGTTCTCTAGTGTCACGGATAGAGCTGAGTTGTACGACATCTAAGCGCTCTCGAACATACTGACAGTCTTGCATCAACCGGTTGCCAGGCTCACAGAGACGCGGCAGCTTTTCCTGTAAGGCTTCTGGCTCTTTCTTCAGGCGTTCAACTTCGGTGTTGTTGCCGTTAATGGCGGCTTGTAGTTGAGCGATCCGATTTTGCAACGCTCTTTGCTGCTGCCTGAGAGGCACCTGTTGCTCTAGAACAGTCAGTCTTTCCTGTTCCAGATGCTTGTACCGTTGGTGGTTTTGCTGAAGTTCCTCGGTGTATTTCTTGATCTGTTGCTGGGCCAGTCCATGTAGTGAGACATCATCGAACAAGGAGGCTGCACGAAACGGAGAAGACTCCTCTGCGCCCAGTGCGGTTGCTAGCTGGTGTCTTATATGGGCCAGCAAGTCCGCTGGTCGACGCTCTAGATTAGCAATTTTTGTGCGCAGTTGACTGAGGCAGGTTTCCTTGCTTTTCAATTCGTTGTGGAGAGAGGCGTCCTTCAGTAGGCCGAGCACGATTTTCACTAGCAGTGCTGGAGATTGTGCGGGCAAAGAAAAGCCAGTGCCCTCAATGCGCCAGTGATAGTAACTCTGGTAGCGACTGCCCTGGTCGCGGGAGCACCAAGCCAGCAAGTGTTGCCATTGAATGGCCTGATTCGAGCCGGGTAGATTCTGAACGGGCAGGGTTTTGACCAACCTCTCTTCCAGTACACGGACGTAGGCGTCGTACTTGTTGCTGACTTCATTGGTGGCAAGTTGCTGCCAGGTTGTGTCTTTGGCAGCGCGGTAGCGCTTCTGATGTTGCCAAGGTTTCAATATTGTCCAGGCTTCGCCGTCCACATGCACAAGCGCGGCCACAGCACCATTCGGCATGGCCTGGCACAGTTCGTCGCGCAATGGGGTTCCTGCCGCCCACTGGGGGTCTTCGAGTACGAACCGCAGTAATTGGCAGAAAGCTGTCTTGCCGACACCGTGACCGGGGCTACCTTCCAAGGGTTCTGATAAGATCAGGTTCAGGCCGCGCTGCAGGGGGATCTCGCGCAACGGTGTGACCGATTTCATCGATTCCAGCAGCCATAGGGTCTCCACCCACACCCTGGGCTGAGTACGTCCGGCTTCTGCGATTGCTATCGCCCCCATGCCTTCCACCTTAGGCCCGTCTGTGCGCTCCCGGGTCCTGTGCGTCGATGTTTGTTTCCCTTTCCATGTCGAGTGAGTCAAGGGTCTGTTCTTGGTAGTTGCTGGCTTCCAGCAGGCGGCCTGCCAGCAGCTGGGTGCGTTCATCGCCAAGGATGTTGCTCAGATTAGCACTATTTGGTATTGCCAGTGTTTGGCCGATAGTAGAGAGGCTTAACAGCCCTTTCAGCCAGCTCATGACCAATGGCAGCCGTTCCAGTCGTTCTTGGGTACGCCACTGTTCCTGTATCTCGTCATAGTCTTTGGCATCCACTTGTGTCAGCAGGAGCATGCGTAGATCTTGTTCGGACAGAGGTCCGTTTTGAATCACCAGATCGCAGACCAGACCTGCCAGCCAGTCCTCTGCTTCGCAACAGGGCACAGTATCCGGCAGATAGTGCCGGTAGAGTTCTGTCCTACGAGGAGCTTTCATCAACCGGGTGGACATCACATGCTGCGCTGGGAGTTCCTCGCTCTTCACGATTTCCATTAGTCTGCCAAAACTATCCACCACGTCGTATTTGACGTTGTCCGGTGAGTAGCGTTGATTCATCTTGTCAAAAAACTTGCGTGCGCACTTGATCTTGGTTTTTTCAATCTCGCGCAGCTCCATGGATGACATAGAGCCTTTCGTTTCGGCGACGAAGTAGATGTGCTTAATGCTTCCTTCCTTGAAGGCAATGGCCCAGTCGGGGTTGTAGTCTCCTACCGGCGTAGGGATCAGGTATCCGCGCGGCAGTTTGGCATAGACTACAACCTGGTTGGCGGTGTCCAAGTCTTTCACGAACTCCCGCTCCACTTTCGAGTCTGTCAGTACATAGTCATATATGTGCCGTTGGAGTTTGTCACCGGCCTTGCTGAAGTCCTGCTTGGTCTGCCCAGTGGTGAAAATGTCGAGGTCGAACTTGTCCTCGACGGGATCGTAGGCCAGGTGTTCGATGATGACCGTTGCCTTCTGTTCGTTGATGAGCCGCGTGGCCTCGGCGATGAAACTTTCTGGGTTAGTCTTGAACTGCGCAAAAACCGCGACGTTAATACCCTTGAGGATTTCCGCCGCCGTGCGGCGAGTCAATTGAGTACCTTCGGCCAGCTTGCCGATCAGGTCGTACTTGACCGCTGAATGAATCGAATGCTTGTTGTATTCGGTCTTTGTTTCGGAAACCTTGAAACCATCTCCACGCTTTAGCGCCTCGCCAGTCACCTGGTCGATCTGTTCGCCTGCCTGGATGGTGTATTGCAGCGGGGTCACGCGCAGGGATGCGTCCAGTTCCTTGACCGCTTTTTGCACCAATTCATGAGAGTCGAAATCGACACTGTAAGCCGCTTTGCGGTTGATACGGTTCCAAAGCGCCTTGAACTCCTGCTGGTCGAAATTGGCGTTGAGCGGGTTCTTCTTGGGTTTGCGGTCGTCGCCGATGTCGGGCAACTGGCTGGCGCTGAACACACTGTCGATGAGCTGGTACACCTGCGCGGTGTGCGGCTTCAGTTCGTCTGGCAGGTCGGCCAGCGTGCCGGCCTTCTTGGCATCGTGATACGCACCCGCGATCTGATCTGAATCGTCTGTGTAGTCGTGCTTGACCAGATAGCGGTAGATTTGCTTCGCCAGTTGCGGCGTAACCGGTACATCGCCAGTCGCCGTTTTCAGCACCTTGCCGGTGAAGTATTCCTCGTTCGCCACTCTGGGCCGGGCGGACAGGGAATCGCTGATGTCTTTCTGCAACGCAGCAACGAAGTCCTTGTAGCTCTCGCTGGCGACCACGGTCAGCACGTTCACGTCGTGAACGGTGGCCGGGTGATCCATCCGGTCGCCATTCTGGTTGACCGACAGCCGCAAGCCGCGTCCCACCTCCTGTCGGCGGGAGATGGTATTGTCGCTGTGCTTGAGCGCGCAGATGACGAACACGTTCGGGTTGTCCCAGCCTTCGCGCAACGCCGAGTGCGAGAAGATGAAACGCACCGGTTCGGCGAGCGACAGCAGGCGCTCTTTATCCTTCAGGATCAGGTCGTAGGCATCCACGTCATCAGACAGCCCCGCGTTCTCGCCGCGCGCGGCGACCGCCGAATCCACCTGCCGCTTGCTCTTCTTGTCGATGGAGAAGTAGCCGCTGTGGGTCTTGTCCGCCGCGATGCCCTTCAGGTACTTGACGTAGGCCGTATCAATCAGGTCGAGCATCTCGTTCAGGTACTGCGTATACTCATCTTCAAAGATGCGGGCGTATTCGCCTTTTTCGTCCGCCTGCGCGTAGTCGCGGTATTTGGCCACCTCGTCGATGAAGAACAGGGTCAGCACCTTCACATCTTGCTGGAACAGCGCCTGTTCCTTGTCGAAGTGCGCCTTGATCGCTTCCCGAATCTGGATGCGGCGCAGCGCAGCCTCGGTCACGTCACCGATGGCGTCGCCGACCGTCAGCTCCACGCCATTGGTAAAGCTCAGGGTGTCGGTGTTGGCGTTGATGTCCGCGACCACGTAGTCGCGGTATTGATCCAGTCCACCCGACTGCTCGAACAGGTTGTCGCCCTTGCCGAGTTTTCTCACCACGCGCTTAATGTTGCCGCCCGCCAGCTTCTGCTCAAACTCGACGCGCGCCTCGGGTGGCTTCTTGCTCGAAATCTCGATGGATTGCAGGTACAGGTAGCCCGCCGTGCCCGCCAGCCCCTTCACCGCGATGCCGCGCACGGCGATCTTCTTCACCAGCTTTTGGTTGTAGGCGTCCAGCGCATCCAGCCGGTGAATCCTGTTGTGGGTGGTCTTGTGGGTTGCCGAATAGCGCAGCACCATCAGTGCCTTGAACGCTTCCAGGGAATCCAGCGTTTTCTTGCCTTCCATCTTCTGCGGCTCATCCAGTATCAAGACCGGGCGGTTGGCGCTGATCACATCGATGGGTCGGCGGGACTGGAAGTCGTCCAGTTCCTCGTATATGCGGCGGTTGTCTTTGCCGGTGGCATTGAAAGCCTGCACGTTGATCACCATCACGTTGATGCCCGCGTCCGACGAAAAACTCTCAAGGTGGTGCAGTTGCTTGGAGTTGTAGATGAAGAAGCGCGCCTTCTTGTGGTACGTCTCCAGAAAGTGCTCGGCGGTGATGTCCAGCGACTTGGCCACACCTTCACGGATGGCGATGCTGGGCACGACGATGATGAACTTGCTCCAGCCGTACTGCTTGTTCAGCTCGAAGATCGTCTTGATGTAACAGTAGGTCTTGCCCGTGCCGGTTTCCATCTCGATGTCGAGATTGACCTTGGCCACCTTGGTCTTGATCAGCGCATCCGACAGCGACAGGTTCTGCCCCCGCTGCACGGCGTGGATGTTATCCAGCAGGGTCGATTCCGACAGGGTGAGGTCGGCATTGCGGAAAGCCGCCTCCTGCTCTGCCGTCGCATCCGGCGCGGCCTCCAGTGTCAATGCCCCTTGCGGGTGCGCCGGCGCCGCCTTGCGGGTGCCGGGGTCCAGCCGGTAGCGAATGCCGCCGTGATGCGGCACCTGCCCCTTGAAGCAATCCACCACTGCCTGCACGGCGGCGGTCTGGTAGGCCTGGGTCTTGAACTTCAGTTTCATGCGGGTCCCTCAAGCTTTGTGGAGCCTGTGAGCGCCGCAAAGCGTGTTGTGGAGCGTGGTTCTGGTTTTGCGCTCCACAAGCAGCTCAGGCTGGTTGCCATTTGTCCCACGGGTTGTGGGACAAATTCTGGATGCAAATCGTGCAATTTCCTTAAAAAGCCAGAAGGCTTCTGGCCTTTTAAACAGCCGAGAAATTGTGCAAGCGCCGCTTGCACAAATGCACTGTGCGGATACCACTTGAATTTCAGATTCATCGCTGGTAAGCGCCTTTCTTTCTGCATTCTTTCTGCATGCTCGGATAGCAGAAAGGCACAACTATTTGATTTATATAGAAAACACATCATCTCCCTTTCTGCGCTCATTCTGCAAGCTTCCACGCGGGCTGCCCACGACTGCCGGTATTGGTAATCCGTCCGGCGCGCCGCAACTTAGTCAACAGGTTGGCGATTTTCTTTTCTTTCTGTCCTGCATCCAGGGCATCGCTCAGCTTGTCCAACAACAGCTTGTTGACTTCGGCGCGGCTGGCTTCCCCGAACTTCTCCAGATAGTCGGTCAAGAGCTTGGCGTAGAACTCGTCATCTTGGGCACGAGTGCGGATGTAGTCCGCCTTGCTGGCGGTGGCAGCAGCCACCTTGGCCGAAACAAAGTACTTCGGCTTGCGCCCCTCAATCAGCCCCGCCTTGCGCAGATGCGCGGCAGCGTCTTCCGGGATGGACAGTTTCTTCTGCACGCGATCGAGCGCCAACACGTCGGCCAGTGGCAAGTCCGTCTTCTGGATCAGCAAGCGGCTATATGCAATGTCCACCACGCTGCCATAGAGCGTCATCTGCACGGCGTTCGGTTCGCTCAGGTCGTAGTCCGGCATCGGAAAGTAGCGGCGAGCCTGGCCGATATACATGTCACGGATGCCATAACCCATCGTGTCGATCATGTTCAACTCGGCCATCGCCTGCGCGAGGAACGGGTTGCGATAACGGCGCGGCGTCTTCGTGCCCTGGACATACTCATCCGGCTGGCCGTCGTAAAATCCGCCCTCGTTGATGAAGATCAGACGATCTTGCTGCTCCGTCACCACCACGCGGCCATTGCGGCTGTAGTCCTGATGCGCGATGCAGTTGTGCAAGGCTTCGAGCACGATCTTCTGATCGTACTTTGGCACTTCAATGGGCAAGAGTTCATCCTGCGGCAGGATGCGCAACTGGATGTTGCGGATACGCTGATAGAGCCGGGTCGTGTTGAGCAGGAACGGCAAGCCGAAATGCTCGTAGGCGCGCTCCGGGCCTTCCAGACTCCAAGTAAGTTGCGCCGGATGGGGATTGAGCCGCCAGGCGGATTCTGCCTTCCCCAACAGCAGCAAGGTGGCGCGCGTGATATGACCATCCCGCGTAACGCGTGCGCGATCAAGGAAGGTCGCGAGCGGCCAGTCCATCACCTCATCAACGGATACGCGATTGGCGTACTTCTTTGCGAAGGATTCACGCGCCTTGCCCACCGCCTCACCATCGAGATCGTCCAGCGTGGCACTGGGAACCAACTGTGCCGTCCAGTCCTGCGCCAGCGTCTGGTTGCGGATTTCATCCTGCTTGTCCAACCCCAGTGGCATCAGGCTTTCGCCCGCTCTGGCGTAGAAGTGACCCTGCCATGCGACGGGCATGCCACGTGGCGCGGCGGGAATCTCGAACAGCAGCACGCGACCGCCGCCATGATGCAGCTCGTGGATGGCGCGGAACGTGATGCTAGGCTCCGTGCCCTGCGCCATCTGGTGCTTCAAGCCGTTCAACTGTTCGGCATCTGGCCGGTAGTTCGTACCCACCACCGTGCGTGATTTGTTGTTGACGCCGAACACCAGCCAACCCGATTCCACGCCGCGCAGGTTCGCCTCGTTGGCCAAAGCAGAAAAATACTTGCCGATTTCGCTGGTCTTGTAGTCGTTGTCCGCCTGTTTGAACTCCACCACCTCGCATTCCCAGCGGGCAATGAGTTCATCCAGTAGCGACTTCAATTCCACCTGATCCATGACGTGCCTCAAATGCTCTTCACTTCGGTGGATGGCGACAAGAGCTTGAAGATCTGCTCCACGTTGATCTTGACGGCGCTGTCCTTGAACCCCGCATCGCGGAATACCACGCGCAGCGGCTTGTGCGTGGCCAGTTCCTTGACAAAGGCTTCGTCGATGCCGCCATGCGCGTCGAAGCAGGCGGCAAGCGCGTCGCCGTCCACGAAGAACACGTCCTTGCCCTGGATGGATTGCTTTTCGATGGGCAGGGCGAGGTCAACGCCCCAGTCCAGCATCACTTCGAACAGCAGATCTTCCGCTGTGCGGTCAGGCTTGATGTTGTCGACGAACAGATCGAGATTGGTCTTGTCCAGCGAGTCGGGAGAGTAATACACGTCGGCCATGTTCGAGGTGTCTATCTTGAAGACGCGGAAGCCAGTATCTTGATTCCAATCCGGATGAGCTGTTCCGTTCATAACCTTCTTGCCAGCGCGGCGAATCCTTTCCATGGAGAGCTCTGATATTTTCCGAAAACCATCTCTGAACGCCCCGGACTGTTCGTCGCAAGGCTCAGGAAGTTGAACCATTATGAACTTTCGATTGCGCCCATCCTCTGCATTAAGTCGTATAACAGCATCCGCAGTAGTGGAAGAGCCCGCAAAGAAGTCGAGAACAATCTGCTTCTCGCCTTTCACCAAGCGCATCAGGTAGGCGATCAGGTTTGTAGGTTTCGAAAAGCTGAACGGAATCGATAGGTCGTTCAGTTCCTTTGTTCCCTGAGAGTTTGGAAAATCATATATTACGTCCTCGGGATGCAATGTTGATTCTACATCTTCATCGAAATAGACCTTTGGATATATATTCCACCTTGCCTGATTGCCGTTCTCATCGAGGAGCGGATTTTTTGCTGATCCTTCTGTAAATATCAGAAGATGTTTTTGTTTTAGGTATGTATCTACCGACCAACGCCAGACTTTGTCGCCATTCGACTGAGGCTTGATCTTGGCTCCATCCTTCTTTTCTTCAGGAAATACGTTTCCAGGAGGAATGATGAGAGAGCCATCTGGAGCCTCTATATAATAGCGTTGGTTCGGTCGCGAATCTAAAGATGGCTGATAGAGAGACGCTCCGCTCTTCTTGTACTTTCGACCATCCTCTTCCTCATACTTGTAGTCACTTTCCTCCCTTTCCTTGGGTATGCCGAACTCGGCAAGCAGTTCGATCTGCTTTGCATAAACTAGAACGTGATCCTTCGTGGGACGAAAGTGGGTTCCTTTGTCCGATGTTCTCTTTGCAATACGCGTTACTTGCGAAATATAGTTCTGTTCTCCAAATATCTCGCCGCACAGTGTTCTAAGGCTTCCGACCTCATCGTCGCCAATGCTGATGAATAACACGCCATCGTCGGCCAGAAGTCGAGACGCAAGACGAAGTCGTGAATACATCATGGTCAGCCAATCGGAATGGAATCGTCCATTTGCTGCAGTGTTGGCGGCCAGCCGATTACCTTCATCATCCACTTGATTTGAGCGACGCAAGTATTCGCCTGCGTCTTCGGCAAAATCATCCTCGTAAATGAAGTCGTTCCCGGTGTTGTACGGCGGGTCGATATAAATCAGCTTCACCTTCCCCAGGTACGTCTCCTGCAACAGCTTCAAGGCATCCAGGTTATCTCCCTCGATGAACAGGTTCTTCGTGGTATCGAAGTCCACGCTCTCTTCACGGCAAGGCCGCAAGGTCTTGGCAATCGGCGCATTGGCCGTCAGCAGCGCCTCGCGTTTGCCCGGCCAGTTGAGGTGATACCGCTCCTGCGGCCCTTCCACCAGCGAAGCCGAAAGCTCCTGCCGCAACTGGTCGAAATCCACCGCCAGCTTCACACTGCCGTCCTCACCTCGCGCCTCGGTCACGCAGCCAGGGAACAGATCGCGGATGCGCGCGATGTTGTCTTCGGTCAGGTTGGGCGAGTGCATTTTTAGTTGATTCATCGTATTTTCCACGTGAAATTCACAATACTGTTTCAAGGACACCCATACGAGCATCGTAATGTTGCGGAAAGCCGGCTTCGACGAACACCGCTTTGAATTTTTCCAAATAATACGCAAGGTCATAATCTGCGTAGTCCATGACGCTGAAGTTGATGCCATCCTTATGTGACCCCCTATCCAGGAATCGAGCCAACGCCACGAACCGGTTGTCTTGCTGCTCTAACTTTCCTAAAGCTGCTTTGAGCTCTTCGCCCTTGTTGTTAAACGAAAAGAAGTGCTCAAGGATGCAGCGCATGGTGTTCGGCACAACATGGGCTGGCAATTGCTGATCTCTCGCCTCACGGAGGATGAACCAAAGGGCGTCATAATCGTTCATCAACTCATTCGATTTCATCGAGCTGACTTGGGTGTGCGGATTCTTGGTCACTCTGAATAGCTGGCACTTTCCGTTCTTATCGGTCACACCAAGCTGCTTCATCAGTTCGTGCAAGAAGAACAGGTTATGCGTCAGCACAATGACTTGGCGAACCTTTTGGCCCCCGGCTGGTGCAATCAATTCCTTGCAAATTACAGCTGCGATATCAAAGACGTAGTTGACCGAAAGACTGGAAATTGGGTCATCTATAACAACAATGGTCTTATCCAGTTGGAACGTCTCACCTTCTTTCACTGATCCCTTCAGCAGTTCCATGTAGTAGAGAAAGGAAATTAGGGTCTTCTCCCCCTCGCTCAATGACTTCAATTCGCCACTGCTTTTCCCCTGCCGATTTAGGCAATACAGGTTTTCTTGCTCTGACTTTTTGGCGATTGAAAAAGCGGAAATCCCCATGTTGGAAAGCCGCTGATTGATAGCAACCATCGCCGCATCCACGCCAGTCTGCTTTCGGCGGAGCTTGGTCAGCGTTATGTTGAGCGATCCTAACTTTGTCGCCAGCTCACTGTCCTCTTTGGCATATCCAGCCTTCTGGTCGAGAAGCGGCGCGGTCATGGCGTCGTACATAGAAAAGGCTGCGGCTCTGTCTCGGCGGAGGACCTTCCAGAATTCGGCCTTGATACGGCGTTTTTCCGCATCACGGTCAGAGATGCGCTGATTGAATCCCGAGATTCGCTGGTTGATTACGGCGAGCTTATCCAACAAGTCACTCTGGCTGGATTCGGCAATGATGGCAGGCTCGCTTGGTTTTTCAATCTTCGCTTTCATTGCGACCAGATTGGTCTGCAAGACCAACTTGAGCGCAGACCACACGCTCGCTAGCCCAGCATCCTCCTTGGCAAACGGGTCTTGCAGTGCCTGATTGACCGAAGCCTCTAATGCAGAAATCGCAGCCTCATATCTCTGGGCAAGGCTTTGGATATGATCAATTTTTGCTTGCCTGTCACCATCCAAAAGTTTGGAAAGCTCGGCGAGCAAATCATGCGGCATTATCTGCTGGCAAAAAGGGCACTCCGGGTCATGTGCAAACTCCCGTCCTTTGTTGACCCAATCGCTGTTCCCCCACTTCTCGATAAGCGGAGCCAACCTGCTTTGTCCCGATACAACGATGCGCTCCTGCCAGATCGCGTCAAGCTCTATCGCTTGGAATCCCGGCTGGCTCAAACTTAGCTTGGACTTCTGGGGTTCAGTCCCTGATGCCTCTTCCAATCGTTTCTTTAAATTTTCAATTGTATCCAGCTCTTCGTCTTTAGCAACCGGGATAGCCTTCAGCGCGTCAAAGAAATTCTGTCGATTATTCCCATAACCTTGTATCAACGGCTGAAGTTCTCCGCCGCTATTAGCGGCATGAGCTTTCCAAACCTCGGCCAGGGCCGTATTTTTCGCAGCAGCCAATGAATTCGTCGTCGATGCAGTTAGCTCCTTTAACTCTTCACGTCGTGCTTCAGCAGCGGCAATCTCTGGAGTTATTTCTTCAATTTGTTTTTGCGACTGCGTATCCAGTTCACCCAAGGTGAAGATACCCGGCATTCCAGCTACGTCACCAATCACACGATCAACGAAGTCACTGTTATAGACCACGGGGCGATACGCTCCCTGACCCGTAGTCTCAACAGCGCAATGGTCGAAATCTGGACTTTTCTCGCCCCAGCCATGAATTACTTCGCCAATGGACGACTTGCCGGTGCCATTCAGACCGTAGAAGAACACGGGCTTTTGGGTGCTCGTATCGAACTCAATTTCGACCGCTTTGGTCTGATGAAAGCTCTTGTAGTTGGAAATCGAAATCTTCTTTAGCATCGTCGCCCCGAGATTTTTTCAAATCACATAGTCAACATTTTTTAGCGGTTCAATACTTCAATATCGTTCTTCAAAGCATGTAAGGCCGCATTGATTTCCACCTTGCGGTTGAACTGCTTTTCCTTGGCCAGCCGCGCCGTGGTCTTATCCAGCTCGCGCTGCTTGGCCTGCACCTGTTCGACCCGCGCCACCAGCTCGGCCAGTGTTTCCTGTGGCCGCGTTGGCAGAGGGATCAGGCGGTACAGCAACTGCTCGTACAAACCGCCCAGGTGCAGCGCTACGGGCATGGCTGTCCGCGGGCTGCCGACCGGCAGCCAGTCGGTCGCAAAGTAGTCCGATATCACCCACCGGTTCGCGTCGGACTCGTTCAGGCGTTTGTAGGCGGCGATAACCTGAGTCCTGTCCTCGAAGGCCAGCTCGAACACGATGGGGAACGGGATGGCCCCGTCGATGCAGCGCAACACATCACGATGCAGTTCCAACGTCTTGAGCTGAAGACTGAATACCTGAATTTCTGGCGCGCCGGGTCGCGCAGGCAGGTGAATCGTTTCTGGCGCGAGCTTGAATGCCCAGACGATCTGCTCAACTTGCTTGACGAACAGATCTTTGAGCCGGGTGTTGGCTCTGCTGTGCTCGTAGATCTTGTTCTTGGGCAGAACACGCCCGAAGGCTGCCTGTTTGGGGTAGGCGATCAGCGCACTCATCCAGCCTCCTGAATCACGAGGAAGCTGATGAGTTCGAAGTCGTCCAGCCCGGAGATGGTGCCCGTGAGCGCCGTGGTCTTGCCGCCGGTGAACAGGCTGTCCAGATCCTTTTCTTCCTTCACCTCGATCATCGAACGGATGGCTTTGCCCAGCAGATCGGAGTAGGGCTGCATCCTGCGGCCATCCGATGTTTCCTGATTGAAGCGCTGGCTGGCCTCAATCATGGGCTTGTCCCGCCCTTTGCAGCAGGTGCGCGCCAGATCGAGCAGGCGCTTGATCTCGGTATGGTCATGGATCACCTCGCCCTCGCGGTTGATGTAGACGAGGTAGTAGGGGTGCAGGCGGTTGTGCTGGTTGAGGTTGACACCCCCTGCTTTGGAAGAAATAGCGCGGTTGCGTAGCGTGAAGATCACCCCTGGGCGCAGCCCCATCTCAGATTGGGCGGGTACAACGGCGTGTATGCCGTTGGGCACATTGCTCAGTTCGCCGTGGGCCTTGACGTAGTTCAACAAGTCCATGCGGAAGTCGTTTAAACCCAGATCGGTGATAGAGACACCGGTCTTCAGATCTTCCAGCTCGATAACTTCTTCCTGCAAGCGGCGCAGTTGCTCCTTGCGGTAGGCCATGTCGTTGGCCTGAGCGGAAATCACGTTGTCGTCGCCGGTGGCGGTGACATCTACGATCATCATCCGATTTTCGACGCGCTCCTTGAGGTTGATGTATTCATCCAGCGAAATCTCGGGCCAGTAGTTCACCAACTGAATACTGCTATTGGGCGAACCAATACGGTCCACGCGCCCGAAGCGCTGGATGATGCGTACGGGGTTCCAGTGGATGTCGTAGTTGATTAGGTAGTCACAATCCTGAAGGTTCTGACCCTCTGAGATGCAGTCGGTGCCAATGAGAAGGTCGATCTCCGCTGGCTCGTTGGGCAGCACGATGGGTTTCTCTTTGGAACGCGGCGAGAACAGCGTCAGAAGTTCCTGGAAGTCATATGTCCTGGGTAGCGTGGACTTGGGTCGATCACTACCTGTGACTTTGGCGGTGTGCAGTTTCAGGGCTGCCACAGTCGGAGCCAGATTGTTGTACAGATAATCGGCAGTGTCGGCGAAGGCAGTGAAGATCAGCACTTTCTTGTTGCCGGGGTTAATGGGACTGGCTATTTTGCTCAGGACGTGCCCTTTGAGATGCTGGAGCTTGGCGTCGTCAGTAGGGGTAACTTTTGCCATCGACACCAATAATATCTCGATACTAGCAAGATCGCCTTTAAGATCGTGTTCCCATGAAGGCAAATCCATATCGGCCAAGCTTATCTTAACTTTGCCGCCGATATCGTCATCCTGGTCGATTTCATCGAGCAGATCGTCATCTTCGACATCAATGCCTTCCAATATTTCGGTCAGGTCGTTCACATTATCGGCGTTGCCGGTCTGGTTGAAAGCCGCAATCTTCTCCAGAGTATTCTGGTGCTTGGCTTGTAGGGATTGTAGCGTGAGGCGGAACGAGTGGACGGAACTTTCTAGGCGTTTTAACAGGTTGACCGTCATCAGTGCCTGCAAGCTTTTCTCGCGATCCACCTGCCGTAGAGTACCTTTTTCACCGACTTTGGTGTCGTACAGATCTTCATACTTTCTTAGACGGCTGGGCAGAATGTAGCTGACCGGGGCGTAGACGGCGAGTTTGAGGCTGGAAAGTTGCTGGAATATTTCGTTGAAGCTCATAACGTCAGAGCGCGTGGTGAGAGCGCAATGGAACGACAAAGGCTTGCGACGGTCGGGGAAATGGCCGATGTCCTTGGTGTCGTAGAAGGTTTGGATATGCCTGCGCGAGCGCGCGATGGTGACACTGTCGAGCAACTCGAAAAAGTCGAAATCCAGTGCATCAAGGATAGCGCGTGGCGTACGTTCCTCTGGTGGGAGCTTGGACCAGGCATTGAAGGCGGTCTGGGCATTTCGAAAGACCTCCTCCACTGACCTGCTGGTGCGCAGCTTTTTGCTGAGGTTCTCGGAATCTCCCTCATACGCCAACGCAAGCTGATTGCGCAAATCGGTGAAACGGTTGTTTACTGGCGTGGCCGAGAGCATCAACACCTTAGTCTTCACACCTTCGCGGATGACTTTGTTCATCAGCTTCTGGTAACGGGTCTCTCGATCTTTGAAGGCGTCGTTGTTGCGGAAGTTGTGCGATTCATCAATAACGACGAGGTCATAATTGCCCCAGTTGATTCGGTTGAGAGGTGTTCCGAAGGAATCACCACTGGTGCGGCTTAGGTCGGTGTGGCACAGCACGTCGTAGCTGAAACGGTCGCGGGCAAAGATGTTGGTCTTGAGATTACGGTTGTAGTTAAGCCAGTTGTCCGCCAGTTTCTTCGGGCACAGCACCAGAACAGACTTGTTCCGCAGCTCGTAATACTTCACTACTGCCAGTGCAGTGAAAGTCTTGCCGAGCCCGACGCTGTCGGCCAGGATACAGCCGCTGTAGGTTTCCAGCTTGTTGATGATGCCGGTGGCGGCGTCCCTCTGGTAATTGAAGAGTTTATTCCAGATTAGCGTGTCCTGATAACCAGTGCGGTCATTGGGTAACACGTCTTCGTCTATGTCATCAAGGAACTCGTTGAAGATGTTATAGAGCATCAGGAAGTAGATGCTCTCGGGTGAGTTCTCTTGATAAACGGACGCGATGTGCTCGCAGATTTGGGCAGTCACATCCTCCAGTTTCTCAGAGTCGCCCCAGATTTGATCAAACAGACTGAGATAGGCATTCGCAATAGGGGCTTCAATCTTATTCACCAGATTGGAGATGGCATTGCCTTGGTTGTAACCCAGATCAACAGCGGTGAAGCCGTGCAGAGGCACATAAGCACTGTTAGCACCGTCGGCCTCTACGCAGGCAAATTGCTGCATTGGTGCTTTGCTGCGGTTGCTTCGAAACTTGGCTTTGCGCCGTATCCAGTCGGCGCACTCTTTGGCAACCGCCTTCTGGGTGAGTTGGTTGCGTAACTGGATTTCAAACTCGCTGCCATACAGGCTGCGTTCCCGATCTAGCTTAGGGATATGGAATTCTCTACGCTCTTTGCGGATCTTGTCTGTGACTTCGTCGGCTACAAAGGTGGGGGAGGTGAAGATGAAGTGCAGTTCGTCGATCTTTTCCAGTTCGGACTTCAAGGCTTCGTACGCATACATCGAAAAGCAGGAGGCTGCGATTTTGAGCCGTGTTCCTGGCCGGATGGTTTGCTTGAGATCGTCACCCAGCAGGCGGCTGATGTTGTCGATCAGTTCCATCATGCTCCCCTTACGCTTGCTTGATCCATTTCGCCCCTCGCCCCTTGCCAGTCGATTCGATCAATCCTTCAGACTTCATCGCCCGCAATACCAACCGCACCATGTCTCTGCTCACGCCTGGGCAGGTTTCTTCGATCTCTGAGATCGAAAACGGGAGGCTACGCTTCAAGACTTCTGCCCGCACCCGGTCGCCCTTGCTGCCACGACCGCGCTCAATGGTGCCGACCCGCTCTTCAAACTCTCGATAGGCTCGCAGCAAAACACCCCAGAAGTAATCGAGCCAGGGTTTGATGTCATGCTGTCCCTGATGCCAACTCTGCGAACTGGCCTCCAGGGTGTCGTAATAACCCTCCTTGGTTTCTTCGAAAATGCGTTCCAGGCTGATGTAGCGTCCCACGGCATAGTCGAAGTGGTAGAGCAGCAACAGTGTTAACAAACGGGACATGCGACCGTTGCCGTCCGGGAGGGGGTGGATGCACAGGAAGTCGAGTATTGCGAGTGGCACCAAGACCAGCGGGTCCGCCAGATGCTGATCCAGCGCGGTGGCATAGTAGCGGGCCAAGTCGGCCATGGCCATCGGTGTTAGATGCGAGGCGACTGGTTGAAAGCGCACTCGTGATGTGCCATCCGGGTGCCGCTCGATGATGTCGTTGTTGGTGGCTTTCCAATGCCCACCGGTCTGTGGCATGTAGCGGTACAGCTGGGCATGCAGTTGCAGCACAACCCCTTCGCTGAAGGCCATGTGCAGGGCAGACTCGTGAATCAGCGTCAGAGCGTCGCGATAACCTGCGATTTCCTGTTCCGAACGACTCTTAGGTGTTGCGTTGCGGATAACCAGAGACTTTAACCGTGAAGGGGCAACGACAACGCCTTCCAGTCGGTTGGACGATTCGGTGGATTCCACCACTGCCACCTGGCGCAAGTCCTTCAGAGCTTCTGGCGATTGTGTGGCATATAGCTGCTGCTTGCCTTGATACTTGCCTAAGGCGCGCAGTGTGGCAGCTTGATTGCCATCGAAGCGAAGTGCGGAAAGGTAGCCTGGGGTAAGCGAGTGCATGAGTCTGGCGCTCTGGTTTTTCTAAATGGGGTAATCATAGCCCTTAAAGGGGTATTTGTATTCATTAATACCCCATTAAATTGAAGGAATACCCCCAATTGCACGGGAAGCAGGCTTATTAGATATCAAGAAAAGGCAAAAGCCCAGAACGAAGCGAAGTCATACAGATCGCCACCCCGGAAGGTCCGGGGTGCTGTGCTGTTTAGGAAAACCGCTGAGCGAGAGTTACACGTTAAACCGAAAGTGAATCACATCCCCATCCTGCACCACATACTCCTTGCCCTCCAGGCGCCAGCGCCCGGCATCCTTGCAGCCCTGTTCGCCCTTGAACTGGACGAAGTCGGCGTAGCCCATGACCTCGGCGCGGATGAAGCCTTTCTCGAAATCGGTGTGGATCACGCCTGCCGCCTGGGGGGCGGTGGCGCCAACGCGGACGGTCCAGGCGCGCACTTCCTTCACGCCGGCGGTGAAGTAGGTCTGCAGGCCCAGCAGGGCGTAACCGGCGCGGATCACGCGGTCGAGGCCCGGTTCTTCCATGCCCAGTTCCTGCAGGAATTCGAGTTTCTCGTCGTCTTCCAGTTCAGCGATTTCGGATTCCAGTTTGTTGCAGATGGGCACGACTGAGGCGCCCTCGGACTCGGCGATCTCGCGCACGCGGTCCAGGTGCGGGTTGTTCTCGAAACCGTCCTCGTCCACGTTGGCGATGTACATGGTGGGTTTGACGGTCAGCAGGTGCAGGCTGTAGATCTCGGCCAGTTCTTCCTTGCCGAGTTTCAGGGTGCGCACCGGTTTGGCCTCGTCGAGATGTGCCTTGACGCGCTCCAGCAGTGCCACCTGCTTGATGGCGTCCTTGTCGCCGCTGCGGGCCACCTTGGTGAGGCGGTGCAGGGTCTTGTCCACGGTCTCCAGGTCTGCCAGGGCGAGCTCGGTGTTGATGACCTCGATGTCGGCGGCCGGGTTCACCTTGTCGGCCACGTGCACGATGTTGCTGTCTTCAAAGCAGCGCACCACATGGGCGATGGCATCGGTCTCGCGGATGTTGGCGAGGAACTGGTTGCCCAGGCCCTCGCCTTTGGACGCGCCGGCCACCAGGCCTGCGATGTCCACGAATTCCATGGTGGTGGGGATCACCTTCTGGGGCTGTACGATCTCGGCCAGCGCAGTGAGGCGCGGGTCGGGCATGGGCACCAGACCGGAGTTGGGTTCGATGGTGCAGAAGGGAAAGTTCTCTGCCGCAATGCCTGCCTTGGTCAGCGCGTTGAACAGGGTGGACTTGCCTACGTTGGGCAGCCCGACAATGCCGCATTTAAAACCCATTCTCGTATCTTCCTTAAGGTTTGGTGTGGAGTTCGTGCATGGCCGTCTGCCAGTCGCCCTTGATGGCGTGAGGCAGGCAGCGGATGGCCAGGTCGATGTCGCCCAGAATGGCCTCCATCTCCTGCTTGCCCGGGTCGCTCAGCACATAGTTGGCGACCTGCGATTTGTTGCCGGGGTGGCCGACCCCGATGCGCAGGCGATAAAAATCGTTCGCCCCGCCCAGTGCGCTGATGATGTCGCGCACGCCATTGTGTCCGCCGTGTCCGCCACCGGCCTTGAAGCGGGTGGTCCCCACATCGAAATCGATCTCGTCATAGGCCACCAGCATCTGCTGCGGCTCGATATCGAAATACTGGCAGAACGCGGCGACGGACTGGCCACTGCGGTTCATGTAGGTGGTGGGGAACAGGAGGCGGAGGTCGTGACCGGCCAGGGTGATGCGGCCGGCCTCGCCAAAGAATTTGGCCTCTGCGCGCAGCTCGCCGTGATAGTCGGCGGCCAGGCGCGAGAGGAACCAGGCACCTGCGTTGTGCCGGTTAAAGCGATACTGTGGGCCGGGATTCCCCAGGCCCACAATCAGTTTCAACGCGTTTGCTTGCATGACGGACGTCCGTGCAGCGCAGGTGCCGGGACGGCTACTTACTCAGCGGCGGCTTCGCCAGCGTCAGCAGCGCCACCACGGGGTGCCAGAACGCTGACAACGGCGTTGTCGGCATCGTGGCCGTGGATCAGGTCAACACTGGTCACACCCTTCGGCAGCTTGATGCCGGAGATGTGAATGGCCTCGCCCACACCGACGTCGATCATGTCGACTTCGATGAACTCGGGCAGATCTTTCGGCAGACAGGACACCTGCAGTTCTGTCATCACCTTGATGATGCTGCCGCCGCCCAGTTTGACGCCCTTGCACTTGTCTTCGTTGATGAAGTGCAGCGGAACCGCCACGGTGATCGCGTGGTCCGCACTGACGCGCTGGAAGTCAGCGTGCAGGATGCGCACTTTCGCGGGGTGACGCTGCAGCGCCTTGATGACCACCTGTTCGGCTTTCTTGTCGATCACCAGTTTGATGATGTGAGAGAAGAAGGCTTCGTTGGAAATGGCTTTGATCAGATCCTTGTGCGGGATGCTGATGCTGACAGGGGCCTTGTCTTCGCCATAAACGATGGCGGGAACCAGGTCAGCCTGACGGCGCAGGCGGCGGCTCGCACCTTTCCCCAGCTCCGTACGGGCGGTAGCGTGAATTTCAAATGCATCGGACATTTCAGTTCTCCAAGAGTGATGTTTCGCAACATCGTCAGCCCGTCCCCGGTTTGCGACCAACCGGCTGGGGCGGTAAAAAAAGACCCAGCAGAACGCCGCGCTTTCCTGGGTCAGGACTGCGCTGCATTCCGTCGGGTCTTTCGTTTTGCTCCGCTCACCTGGGTGGGCAGAGTGTTATCCGTGCGTGTTCACACCCTCAGGTGTTGTCGAACATCGCACTGATGGATTCTTCGTTGCTGACGCGGCGGATGGACTCGGCCAGCAGTTTCGCCATGCTGAGCTGGCGAACGTTCTTGCAATTGCTGAATTCCGCACGCAGCGGGATGGTGTCGGTCACCACCAGCTCGTCGAGATCGGAATCGCTGATGTTGTTGTAGGCATTGCCGGACAGCACCGGGTGCGTACAGTAGGCGACCACGCGCTTCGCGCCGTGCTCTTTCAGGGCGGTGGCTGCCTTACACAGGGTCCCGGCGGTATCGACCATGTCGTCCACGATCAGACAGGTGCGGTCTTTCACTTCGCCGATGATGTGCATCACCTGGGCTTCGTTGGCCTGCGGGCGACGCTTGTCGATGATCGCCAGGTCCACATTGAGCTGCTTGGCCACCGCGCGGGCGCGGACCACACCGCCGATGTCCGGGGACACCACGGTGAGGTTTTCGTAATCCTGTCTTTCGATGTCTTCGGTCAGCAGGGGAGAACCGTAGACGTTGTCCACGGGAATGCTGAAGAAGCCCTGAATCTGTTCGGCGTGCAGGTCGACGGTGAGCACGCGGTTGACGCCCACAGCCACGATCATGTCCGCCACCACCTTGGCGCTGATGGCCACGCGGGAGGAGCGCACGCGGCGATCCTGGCGGGCATAGCCGAAGTAGGGGATCACTGCGGTAATGCGGTTGGCGGAGGCACGGTGCAGGGCGTCTGCCATGATCAGCAGTTCCATCAGGCTGTCGTTGGTCGGCGCACAGGTCGGCTGGATGACGAACACATCCTTGCCACGCACGTTTTCCTTGATTTCGACATTGACTTCGCCGTCGCTGAACTTGCTGACGGTGGCCTCTCCCAGAGGAATACCGATATGCTTTGCGATCTTGTCGGCGAGTACAGGATTTGCGTTGCCCGCAAATACCATCAGGTTGTTTGCCATGCGTGTCGTACCCTTGTCAGGCTTGATGATGCCAGGTCGGAGGCTGTTGTTCAGGCTTAAGATATGCGTTCCGCCACTGTCGTCTGTGGGTTGATGCGCGGAGTCGTCACGCAGGACGCTTGAAAAATGGCTGGGGTGGCTGGACTCGAACCAACGCATGCAAGGATCAAAACCTTGTGCCTTACCAACTTGGCGACACCCCAAGAAACTCGTGCATTTTAACCGAATGCGCTCGTGTTTGCATGCCAGGCATGCAGGAGTTCAATCAGGACGTACCGACAAACCCCGGGCGACAAATCCCTTCATTCCCTGCGGGAGACGACTCAGAAGCGCCTGGGCTTCCTCGGCCGAATCGAAGGCTGCGAAGACGCTGGCGCCGGTTCCCGTCATTCGCGCCGGGGCGAACGGATGCAGCCATTTCAGGGCCTCATCGACGGGCGGATACAGGCTGCGAACCACATTTTCACAGTCATTTCTGGTGTGCCCATCCAGAAAGGCGGCCATTTTGATGGCTGTTGTGTTCCGTGTCAATTCTTGATGCGAAAAAATCTCGGCCGTGGAAACGTGGCAATCCGGGGTGATCACAAGGAAAAAACGGGGGGGTAAATCCACTGGAATCAGGGTCTCGCCCACCCCTTCTGCCCAGGCGCTGTGGCCACGGACAAACAGCGGAACGTCGGCACCAAGGCGCAGGCCGATGGCGGCCAGCGCGTCTTCGTCCAGCCCGGTTTGCCAGAGCCGGTTGAGGCCCAGCAGTGCGCTCGCTGCGTCCGAGCTGCCGCCGCCGAGGCCCGCGCCGGCTGGAATGCGTTTCACCAGGTGCAGGTCGGCGCCGTACTCGGTTCCCGTGGCCTCACGCAGGGCGCGGGCTGCACGCAGCACCAGATTGTCGTCCCCTGCCAGGGATGGTTCTGAGCAGGTGAAGTGCAGGGCATCGTCGCTGCGAGGCGTGATCTGCAGGGTGTCGCAGTAATCGATCAACTGGAACACGGTCTGCAGCAGATGGTAGCCATCCGTGCGGCGTCCGGTGATGTGCAGAAACAGGTTGAGCTTGGCGGGGCAGGACACATTCATGGTGGTCAGGGTACGTTTCGCGGCGTGCTATTCGGGTTGCAGGGTCCAGTCCAGACGCACGAAGTCCAGACGCAGCGGTGGCTTCTCGATACGGATGCGCGTGGGCAGGGATTCCAGCGTGTAACGGGTATAGGCCATGTACTGCACGTGCCAGCCGTCCTGCTCCAGGCTTACCAGATGATTCTCCTCATTAAAGGAGGGCTGCCCCGCGCTGCCGGGGGCGGGAATGCCCTTGATCCAGTAGGACAGTTGCGACACCGGTAGCTCGTAACCCAGTTGCTCGTAGACCAGGTCCTCGGGGGTGGCGGCGCGCAGGGGCGACTTGCCCTCCTGCTGCAGCACGACCTGGCCGGGCCGGCCGGTGATCTCGGTGGCCCCGGCGTTGAGCGTGCCCCAGAGATTGATGATGTAGTCGTCCTTGCTCTGGCGCCAGCGGATGCGTGAGCTCTGGGATTCGCGCTCGTCACGCACGCCGATACGCCCCGTAAATTCCCAGCTCGTCAGTGCACTGAGGACGTTGCGGCGGGTTTGCCAGTTGTCGTTGACCGGAGCATCCATGCGTGGCGTCGCGCAGGCTGCCAGCAGGGTGCCTGCCAGCAGCAGGGCACAGGTGTGCAGGCGGGGGTGCATTCAGGAGCCCTGGCGCGACCGCAGGCGCTCAATGGTGCGCAGCAGAATATCGCTGCCGGGATTGTCCCGCAGAGAGGCATCCCAGATGCGGTTGGCATCGCGCTGGCGCCCCATGACCCACAGCACCTCGCCCAGGTGGGCGGCTACTTCCGGGTCGGGGAACACTTCGAAGGCTTTCTGCAGATTGCTCAGGGATTCTTCGTAGCGGCCCAGCTTGAACAGCACCCAGCCCAGGCTGTCGATAATGGCGGGGTCCTCGGGGGAGGCGGCGATGGCGCGCTGCAGCAGGCCAAGGGCCTCGTCGTAGCGCGTCGTGCGGTCGGCCAGCGTGTAACCCAGGTGGTTCAGCGCGCGGGCGTCGGTGGGTTGCAGCTCGATGATGCGGCGCAGGTCGGCTTCGGATTTGGCCATGTCGCCCATCTGTTCGCTCAGCAGTGCGCGGGCGAACAGCAGATCCACATTGCCGGGGTGCTTCTCGATATTGGTGCTCAGCAGGGTTTCCGCCAGTTCCTGGTGTCCGGCGTTCATCAGGGCGTCGGTCTCCACGGAGACCAGCATCAGCTCCAGTTCCGGATTGCCCGCCGCGACAGTGCTGACCCACTCGTGTGCTGCTTCCAGCTCGCCTTCCTCCACCATCAGTCGAATGGCCTGGCGCTGGGCGTTGAGGTAGTTGACGTAGTCCGTTCCCACCTGCTTGAAGTGTTCGATGGCCTCGGCGTTGGTGCCTTCGGTCTGCCCGATATAGCCCAGATAGTAGTGTGCCTCGTTCACCCGGTAATTGGCCTGCAGCAGCTTGTTGAGCAGCGTCTTGGCAGAGTCGGGAGCGTTCAGCTCCAGGTCCAGCAGGGCGAGGGAGTACAGGGTCTCGTTGTCGTCGGGGGCCATTACGGCCAGCAGGGCGAATTGTTCTCTTGCTTCCACCAGACGCTCTGTCTGCACCAGAATGCGGCCATAGTTGAAGCGCAGCAGGCGATTCTCCGGATAGGCCTCTATGCCTGCCGCCAGCACGCCCACGGCGTCATCGACCCGGCCGAGCTTCAGCAGCAGTTGCGCCTGCAGCAGCATGATGCGGGAAGAGTTGCCGTGGCGTTCCCGGTATTCCAGCAGTTGCGTCATGGCCTCTTCGGCGCGGTCACTCTGCTCCAGCAACTGGATCAGGCTGTAGTGCACCGCCCGGCGTTCGGGGAACTGGGCATGCAGCTCCAGAAAACTCTCGATCAACTGGTTGCGCGCCTGGGGGGGCAGATACTGTGTGCGTGAGGTAATGGTGGTGAAATCGACATTGCCGCCGAGCGCGAGCACCTCGCCGATATGGCGCATGGCTTCTTCCATACGCCCCTGTTCCAGCAACTGGTAGGCGATGAGCAGATGCGGTTCCTGGGCACTCGGATCGCGTTCGATCCACAGGCGGGAAAGCTCCACCACGCGGGGGCCATCATTGGTGGCCGCAGCAAACTGGGCGGCACGGCGGATGATGGACAGGTCGCGGGTTTCAATGGCCAGGCTGTAATAGTCCTCGGCTGCCTCGGGAAGATGCCCGCGCTGGCCGCCCAGTTCGTTCAGAATGGTGCGGTTGAGCTGATCCTTGGTGAAATTGCCGTAGACGATGGGCGCGGGAGGTTCCGCAGGAGTAACGGGTTCCGCGACTTCCTCGGCCATGTCGTCCATGGCGTCGTCAACGGGCGTCTCGGGCAGGGTCTGGCAAGCGGCCAGGGTGAAGCCGACAGCACACAGGAAAAGCGTTCTACGGGTTATGTTCATGCGCTTGCGGTCACCGGTTGATAACTTCATTAGCAGGTGCCAACGAGTGTACCCGTAATAAAGAGGATTTAACAACTTCGTCCCGGTGGCGGGCAGGCCTGGTGAGCCCTGCTGGGGCGGCGTTAGAATGGCAGCCCTGGAAACCGGCACCGATCTGGGCCACGCGCCATCGTCCATCGGATTCCTGAGTGATGGTGATTTGATTATCCTGTTGGGAAGTTCGCCGCATATTTAGTAAGATAGCCGACTTTTTTCCCGTCTCGAACGGATCAGACCGCCGGAGGCCCATGCTCCTGCGGCATGCTCATGGCAGTGTCTGACAGGGGACCTATGGCGCTGGTTTTACTCGGTATCAACCACAACACCGCGAACGTGGACTTTCGCGAGCGGGTGGCATTTCCGCCGGAAAAGGTGGGCGATGCCATTGCGCGTGCCGGTACTATGCCGGAGCTGGAAGAACTGGTCATTGTCTCCACCTGCAACCGTACCGAGCTGTACGCCCACATCAATCTGGGCGAGGCGGTGCCGGCAGACCCCGAAAGCGAACTCCCCGAAACCCTGCTGCGTGCCGAAGAGGCCCGCCTGCTGCACTGGCTCAGCGAATACCACGGGCTCGACCCGGACGAGGTCGCCCGTTGCAGTTATTTCCACTGGCGCGAAGATGTCATCCGGCACCTGATGCGCGTGGCCTGCGGACTGGACTCCATGGTGCTGGGCGAACCGCAGATTCTGGGCCAGATCAAATCGGCCTACGCAGTCTCCCGCGAGCTGGGGGTGGTCGGCGGTGCGTTGGGGCGCGTGTTTCAGGAAGCCTTTTCCATTGCCAAGGAAGTCCGCACCGACACGGCCATTGGCGAGAACCCTGTCTCGGTAGCCTATGCTGCAGTAACCCTGGCAGAGCAGATTTTCTCCGATCTCGGCAGCCTGCATGCCCTGCTGATCGGCGCCGGTCGCACCATCGAACTGGTGGCGCGCCATCTCACCGACAAGGGCGTGCGCAGCCTCGTCGTCGCCAACCGGACGCTGCAGAATGCCGTGGAACTGGGCGAGAAGTTTGGCGCCGAAGGGGTGCTGCTGGCCGATATTCCCGAACAATTGATCAAGGCGGACATCGTGGTGTCGTCCACCAACAGCCAGTTGCCGCTGTTGGGCAAGGGCGCGGTGGAGAGCGCAATTCGCAAGCGCCGGCACAAGCCCATGCTGCTGGTGGACCTCGCCGTGCCCAGGGATATCGAACCCCAGGTGGGCGAAATTGCCGATGCCTATCTGTACAGCGTGGACGACATCCGCGATGTGATCGAGGACAACGTGAAGAGCCGTGCCGAGGCAGCGGCCCAGGCCAGCTCCATCATCGAGCGCGGTGTGCAGGAATACCTGCGCCAGTTGCGCGCGCTGAACGCAGTCAACACGCTGCGCGCCTTCCGCGAGAAGGCGGAGCATATTCGCGACCAGGAGGTACAGAAAGCGCTGCGTGCGCTGGAGAAGGGCGATGCAGCGGCCTCCGTCCTGGAAGCCCTGGCGCGTACCCTGACCAACAAGCTGATTCACTCGCCGAGTGTGCAGATGAAGAAAGCCAGCGCCGATGGCCGCGACGACCTGCTGCTGTTGACGCGCCAGTTATACGAGCTGGATCAGGATGGTGCAGATCCGTCTGCCCCTGCTCCCGACTCCCCACTTTCCACCGACGACTGAGCGAGACGCCGACGCCCGCCCATGAAAGACTCCATCAAAACCAAACTCGCCAATCTTCAGGATCGTTACGAGGAACTGGCCGCGCTGCTCAGCGATGCCGAGATCATCTCCAACCAGGAGCGCTTCCGGAATCTGTCCAAGGAGTTCTCCGAGATCGAACCGGTGGTGAAGGCCTACACGCAGTACGAGGCGGTGCTGGACCAGTTGCAGCAGGCCCGCGAGATGCAGAAGGATGCCGACAGCGACATTCGCGCCATGGCCGATGAAGAGGTCAAGAGTATTGAGGCCGGCATCGACGAGCAGGAGCTGGAGCTGCAGAAACTCCTGCTGCCCAAGGACGAAAAAGACAGTTGCAACATCTTTCTGGAAATTCGTGCGGGTACCGGTGGCGACGAGGCGGCGATTTTCTCCGGCGATCTCTTCCGCATGTATTCCCGCTACGCCGAGCTGCAGGGCTGGCGCCTGGAGGTGCTGAGTGAGCGCCCGGGGGAGCACGGCGGCTACAAGGAAATCATTACCCGCATCGAGGGGCGCAATGTCTACGGACGCCTCAAGTTCGAGTCCGGTGCCCACCGCGTGCAGCGTGTGCCCGAGACCGAGACCCAGGGGCGCATCCACACCTCCGCCTGCACCGTGGCGGTGATGCCTGCCATGGACGAGCTGGCCGAAGTGGAGATCAACAAGGCGGATCTGCGCATCGATACCTATCGTTCCAGTGGCGCGGGCGGCCAGCATGTCAACAAGACCGATTCGGCCATCCGCATCACCCACATTCCCACCGGCATCGTGGTGGAATGCCAGGACGAACGCTCCCAGCACAAGAACCGCTCCCGCGCGATGTCGCTGCTGCACGCCAAGCTCAACGACCAGCAGCAGCAGGCGGCGGCGCAGGAAGTCTCTGACACCCGCCGCAAACTGGTGGGCACAGGCGATCGTTCCGAGCGTATCCGCACCTACAACTACCCGCAGGGCCGTGTCACAGATCACCGCATCAATCTCACGATCTACAAGCTCGCCGAGGTGATGGAGGGAGAACTCGACTCGGTCGTCCAGCCCCTGGTCAACGAACACCAGGCCGATCTGCTGGCAGAGCTGGCAGAGTCCTGAACCCGATGCATGCCGTCACCATCAAGCAGGCGCTGCGGCAGGCTCAACATACTTTCTATGGTCACGAATCCGCGCAGATCGATGCCGAACTGCTGCTGGCGCACACCCTCGGTTGCTCCCGCACCCATCTCTACACCTGGCCGGATCAGGTTCTGAGTCCTTCACAGATTGCGTTCTTCGAGAGCCTGCTGGAGCGCCGGGTGCTGGGCGAGCCGGTGGCCTACATCATTGGCGAGCGCGAGTTCTGGTCGCTTCCCTTGAAGGTCAATCGCCACGTGCTGATTCCGCGCCCCGAGACGGAACTGCTGGTGGAACTGGCGCTTTCTCTTGCCGACGCGTCGCCGCACCGGGTGGCAGACCTGGGCACCGGCAGCGGCGCCATCGCCCTGGCACTGGCCAGCGAGCGTGCACAATGGGACATCGTGGCGACCGATCTCAGCGCAGACGCATTGGCGGTCGCAAGTGAGAATGCACAGCGCCTGCACCTGACGCACGTCCGCTTCCACCAGGGGGCATGGTGCGACGCCCTGCCAACAGGCAGCTTTGACCTGCTGCTGAGCAACCCGCCTTACATCGCCCCCCACGACGTGCACCTGCAGCAGGGTGACCTGCGCTTCGAGCCTGCGAGTGCCCTCAGCGCCCCCGACAGCGGCCTGGCCGACCTGCGTACCCTGATCGAACAGGCCCCTGCGCACCTGAAGCCCGGTGGCTGGCTGCTGCTGGAACACGGCTACGACCAGGGCCAGGCGGTGCGGGATCTGTTCCTTGATCGCGGTTACGTGGATGTGCGCACTCTTCAGGATTTTAATGGTCTTGACCGGGTAACAGTTGGTGCTGTGAGTGTTTAATTACTCTGTCGCACGCATCGAACTGCACGGTGTGGGTGTGCCGGACACGCCAAAAGGCGCACATCCCTGTGCAGGCTCGGCGTGCGCCATCCTTGGCGCCCGACGGTCCGTCACCCCCACACCGCACATTTCGCTGCTCCAACTGTGGTCTGTTCATGTTTCGTATTTCTAGCCGAAGCCCTGTGGTGAAATAGCAATCGTGGCACAGGGTCAGCGTTGAGCCACCGGGAGTTGCGGTTCAGGAACGTCTCGCGCCAGGGATGGCGCGAGCCGAGCCTGTACAGGGATGTGCGCTTTTTGGCGTTTCCGGAACCGCAACTCCCGGTGGGTCGGCGCGGGGTACGAAGTTCAGTTAAACAAATCTGGCGAAACAATCACTTGGAGGCAGGCTCCTACGGGGAGGTCCCGGCGGAATGGAAATACGGTACACTGCCGGGCACTCGAACCAAGGGATTTAAGGAATGCAGGACGAAGAACTCCTCCGCTACAGCCGGCAGATCATGCTGCCCGAGATGGACATTGCCGGGCAGCAGAAGCTCCTTGATGCCACCGTCCTCATCGTCGGCATGGGCGGGCTCGGCTGCCCCGCCGCCCTGTATCTTGCCGCCGCCGGCGTCGGCCACCTTATCATCGTCGACGATGACACCGTCGAGATCACCAATCTCCAGCGCCAGATTGCCCACGGACAGTCCGATATCGGCAGCCCCAAGGTCGATTCCGCCCGCCAGACCCTGCTCGAACTCAATCCCCATGTCCGTGTCACCGCCCTGAAAGAGCGCCTGAGCGCCGAACGCATGGCCGAACTGCTGCCCGGTGTCACCGTTGCCCTGGATGCCTGCGACAACTTCAACACCCGCTTTGCCCTTAACCAGGCCTGTGTCGACGCCCGCGTCCCGCTCGTCTCCGGCGCTGCCATTCGGCTCGAAGGACAGGTCGCCGTGTTCGATTCCCGGCGTGACGACAGCCCCTGTTACCAGTGCCTCTACCGGATCGGTGACGACGAGCAGACCAACTGCGCCACCAACGGAGTCATGGCCCCCGTGGTCGGCATCATCGGCGCCGTGCAGGCCATGGAGGCCATCAAGCTCATTGCCGGTGTTGGCGAACCCCTGACCGGGCGCCTGCTGCTGCTGGATGCCCGCAGCCTGAAATGGCGCGAGTTGCGCCTGCCGCGTGACCCCCATTGCCCCGCCTGCGGTGGCAGTCGCGCGGATGCATAGCGCTATTGATGTTGCGGCACTTGCCAGCTAAGATTGCGGCCTTGCAGAGTTGCACACATAAGTAGCAGATTTTTAAGAGAATTAACCCCTGCGCGCCGCGAGCGTGTCCTGTCAGGGGTTTATCACCGGCGACATGCCCACGGCGTAGTTCCCTATGGACAAAGCAGAAAGTGACCAGAGGCTGAAGTTTTCGGCATTCAATCTGGTAGAACCGCTCAACAAAGCCATCGCAGATCTCGGTTTCGAATACTGCACTCCCATTCAGGCACAAAGTCTACGCTACACCCTCGAAGGTCACGATGTGACCGGTCGTGCACAGACGGGTACCGGCAAGACGGCGGCGTTTCTCATCACGATTATTAACGATCTGGTCAGTAATCCGATTGAGGAAGAACGCTACATCGGCGAACCCCGTGCCCTGATCATTGCCCCCACGCGGGAACTGGTGATGCAGATTGCGAGTGACGCGCAGAACCTGAGCAAATATGCCGGCCTGCACATCGTGACCCTGGTCGGCGGCGAGGATTACCAGAAGCAGTTTCGTGCCCTGGACAAGCGGCCCGTGGACATTCTGGTGGCTACGCCCGGCCGTCTGATCGATTTCCTGCAGAACGATCACATCTACCTGGGCCTGATCGAGCTGATGGTGATCGACGAGGCCGACCGCATGCTGGATATGGGTTTTATTCCCCAGGTGCGCAGCATCGTGGCGCGTGCACCAGCGAAAGAATGCCGTCAGACCCTGTTGTTCAGCGCAACGTTCACGCCAGAGATTCTGGAGCTGACCGGACGCTGGGCCATGAGCCCCGTCATGGTGGAGATCGAGCCCGAGAAGGTGGCCACCGACACGATCGACCAGATCGTCTACCTCGTTACCACCGAGGACAAGTACAAGCTGTTATACAACCTCATCATGGCGCAGGGGGCGGAGAAGATCATCGTCTTCAACAACCGCCGCGATCAGGTGCGCAAACTGGCGGACAATCTCTATCGCAATGGCGTGGAGTGTGGTCTGCTGTCGGGCGAGGTGGCGCAGAACAAGCGCGTGCACACGCTGGAGTCTTTCCGCGACGGCCGTATCAAGGTGCTGGTGGCGACGGACGTGGCGGGGCGAGGCCTGCACATCGATGACGTGACCCATGTGATCAATTTCAGCCTGCCGGAAGAGGCAGAGGACTATGTGCATCGTATTGGTAGGACGGGGCGCGCGGGCAACGAGGGCACGTCCATCAGTTTTGCCTGCGAGGACGACTCTTTCCTGCTGCCGAATATCGAGGAAAAACTGGGGCGCAAACTGAATTGCATTCATCCGCCGGAAGAACTGCTGGTGGACCCGCCCGCCTTCACACGCCCCTCACGCTTCAAGCCCGAGAAAACCGGCAAGAGTGGCGGCGGTGGCGGACACAGCCGTGGCGGCGGCAGGCCTGCCCGGAGACGCTGAGGCCTGTGGTGTAAATAATCGCCTGCCCTGCAGGCGATTCGCTTCCCCGAAAGCCTAGCGCGAACGCACCGCGCCTGCCGCTTCCAGGATTTCCATATACGGTACCGACTTGCGGTGACGTGCCACGTGATCCAGAAAGGTGCTGCCGTCACCGAGTTTGACGTTGATGTCGCGGCCCGCTTCCACAAAGAAGGGTACAAAACGTTCGAAGGCATCGGGCAACATGCCGCGATAGGCTTTCAGCAGGACGTGATAGTCCGCAGGCACCCCCTCGGGTGGCAGCATGCCGAGAAAGGACTGAATGCGTTCGTCTGTCCAGAATTCATCGCGGGTCGCGGGCTGTGTGCGCTCCGCGCCCCTCTTCTTGTCTTCCATAGCTAGCGTTACTCGAATAATAGGTTTGTCAGGCGCTCAGCCCTTGAGTTTCTCGCGCAGCAGATCGTTGAGCTGTGCGGGGTTGGCCTTGCCGCGTGAGACCTTCATGGCCTGGCCGATGAAGAAGGCGAACACCTTCTCCTTGCCGGCGCGGTATTGCTCCACCTGTTCGGGATTGGCGGCGATGACTTCATCGACCAGCTTCTCGATGGCGCCGGTGTCGGTCACCTGCTTGAGGCCCTGGCTCTCGATAATCTCGTCCGCGCTCTGTGCAGACTCCAGCATGGCCTCGAACACGGTCTTGGCAATTTTGCTGGAAATGGTCTGATCCTTGATGCGGGTGATGAGCCCGCCCAGGCGTTCCGCGCTGATGGGGGAATCTTCCACTTCCAGGTCCTGCTTGTTCAGCACCGCCTGCAGGTCCACGCTCACCCAGTTGGCGGAGAGCTTGGCATCGCCGCAGATGCCGACCACCTGCTCGTAGTAGTCCGCCAGGGCGCGGCTGCTGGAGAGCACGCCGGCGTCGTAGTCACTGAGTGTGTACTGTTCGACGAAGCGGGCACACTTGGCATCCGGCAGCTCCGGCAGTTCCTTGCACACGGCCTCAATAAACACCTCGTCGATGACGACCGGCAGCAGATCGGGTTCCGGGAAATAGCGGTAGTCGTTGGCCACTTCCTTGCTGCGCATGGAGCGGGTCTCGTCGCGGTCGGCGTCGTACAGACGGGTTTCCTGCACCACGCGGCCACCGTCCTCAATCAGGTCGATCTGGCGCTGGGCTTCGTGCAGGATGGCCTTCTCGACAAAGCGGAAGGAGTTGATGTTCTTGATTTCGGTGCGGGTACCGAATTCGGTGGCGCCCTTCTTGCGCACGGACACGTTGGCGTCACAGCGCATGGAGCCCTGGGCCATATTGCCGTCGGAAATGCCGAGATAGCGGATGATGGAGTGCAACTTCTTCAGATAGGCCACGGCCTCCTTGGCGTTGCGCAGCTCCGGTTCCGAGACGATCTCCAGCAGGGGTGTGCCGGCACGGTTCAGGTCGATGCCGGACTGGCCCTGGAAGTCTTCATGCAGGGATTTTCCCGCATCCTCTTCCATGTGCGCACGGGTAATGCCGATGCTGCGGGTGCTGCCGTCTTCCAGCGTGATCTCCAGTTGGCCCTTGCCCACGGTGGGGAATTCCAGTTGGCTGACCTGGTAGCCCTTGGGCAGATCCGGGTAGAAGTAGTTCTTGCGGTCGAACACGGAGCGACGGCCGATCTCGGCGTCGATGGCGAGACCGAATTTCACCGCCATGCGCAGGGCCTCGGCGTTGAGCACCGGCAGGGTGCCGGGCATGGCCAGGTCGAAGATGTTCGCCTGTGTGTTGGGCGCGGCACCAAAGGTGGTGCTGCTGCCGGAAAAGAGTTTGCTCTTGGTGGCCAGTTGCACGTGCACTTCCAGGCCGATGACTGTTTCCCAGACCATGTGCTTATACCTCCGGTCTCTGCAGATGCCAGTCCGTGTGCTGCTGGAACTGGTGGGCGACATTGAGCAGCCGCGCCTCGCCAAAATCGCTGCCGACGAGTTGAATGCCGATGGGCAGGCGCTTGCCGCTGGTGCTGCTCAGCCCCGCAGGGATGGACACACCGGGCAGACCGGCCAGGTTGACGCCGATGGTGTAGATGTCTTCCAGATACATGGTCACCGGGTCGTCGTTCTTCTCGCCCACCTTGAAGGCGGTGTGGGGAGTCGTCGGGCCGATGATGACATCGACTTCGGCAAAGGCCTTGTCGAAGTCCTGCTTGATCAGGCGGCGGATGCGCTGGGCCTTCAGGTAGTAGGCGTCGTAGTAGCCGGCGGACAGGGCGTAGGTGCCCACCATGATGCGGCGTTTCACTTCGGCGCCGAAACCTTCGCCCCGGCTGCGCTTGTACATGTCTTCCAGATTCACCGGGTTCTCGCAGCGGTAGCCGTAGCGCACGCCGTCGAAGCGGGACAGGTTGGCCGAGGCCTCTGCCGGTGCGACCACGTAATAGGCGGACACGGACAGATGGTTGTTCGGCAGGTCGATCTCCTTCACGGTGGCACCCAGGCTCTCGAATACCTTCAGGGCTTCCTGCAGTGCCTGCTCCACTTCCTTGCCGAGACCTTCCGCCAGATGCTGGCGGGGCACGCCGATGCGCAGGCCCTTGAGGGAGTCGTTCAGGGTGGCGGTGTAGTCCGGCACCGGCGCGTCCACGCAGGTGGAATCCTTCGGGTCGGCACCCGCGATCACGTTCATCATCAGGGCCGCGTCTTCGGCGCTCTTGCAGATGGGGCCGGCCTGGTCGAGGCTGGAGGCGAAGGCGATCATGCCCCAGCGGGAGATGCGGCCATAGCTGGGCTTGAAGCCGGTGACGCCGCAGAAGGCGGCGGGCTGGCGAATGGAACCGCCGGTATCGGTGCCTGTGGCGATGGCGCACAGGTCGGCCGCCACTGCTGCGGCGGAACCGCCGGAAGAGCCACCGGGCACGCGGTCGGTATCCCAGGGGTTGCGCACGGCGCCGAAGAAACTGGTCTCGTTGGAAGAGCCCATGGCGAACTCGTCCATATTGGTCTTGCCCAGAGTCACGGTGCCGGCGGCATTGAGTCGCTCCACCACAGTGGCGTCATAGGGAGAGACGAAATTGCCCAGCATTTTCGAGGCGCAGGTGGTCAGCACGTCGCGGGTACAGAAGATGTCCTTGTGGGCGATGGGCACGCCGGTCAGCGGGCCATGCTCGCCGCGGGCACGACGGGCATCGGCCTCTGCTGCCTGGGCCAGGGCCAGCTCTTCCGTTACGGTGATATAGGCATTGTAGACACTGTTGTGCCGGGCGATGCGGCTCAGGTAGTCGCGGGTGAGTTCCACGCTAGAAACTTCCCCCTGCGCCAGTGAGCGGGAGAGTGCGGCGACGGTGCGGTCAGACATGTCAGTGAGTGTCCTTGATCATCAGGTTGCAATGGAAGCGTGCGGCGAATGCGCGATGGCGAAACAGCGGGCTTCGGTTTTCAGTCAGCGAATACTCGTTACTCGATCACCTTGGGGACCAGATACAGGCCGTCCTGGGTGGCGGGAGCAATCTGCTGCAGATAGTCACGCTGGTCGGTTTCCGTCACTTCGTCGGGGCGCAGGCGCTGCACCGCGTCAAACGGGTGTGCCAGCGGGGCGACATTGGCGGTGTCCACACTCTGCATCTGATCGATCAGTTCAAGAATGGACGAGATGCGACGGGTCACCTCCTGGGCGTCCTCGGTGCTGATGTGCAGACGTGCCAGATGGGCGATTTTTTCCACGTCTGATAATGCTAAAGCCATGCCCGATCTCCAAGTTTCGTGAGCGTCTCACGAAGAATTCATGTAAGGATTCCGACGCTGTTTTGTGCGGCATTCCCGGTTTTCGAGCAATTCGCAAATTGGCTCTTGCCCTATATCCTTGCCGTTGTTAGAGTGCGTGTCTATTCGCCGGAGAAGCCGTGATTATACGGGAAAGAGACCGGTTTAGGGCAACAGTTTCAGGAGCCGAGGGTAATTTCGCACCGCACCCTCCGATTCCACCGATTTATCCAACCCCTTGTACGAATTCCAGTGCGCAAGCTGAATCCCTGCTTCAAGACTGTGATCAGATGCTCGCTCTCAAGCCCGGGGTGGATTTCCATTTGAGGTTACGAAGTCGATGTTCAAGAAATTCCGGGGGATGTTTTCCAATGACCTTTCCATTGACCTTGGCACTGCCAACACCCTGATCTACGTTCGCGGCCAGGGCATCGTCCTGAACGAACCCTCGGTTGTGGCCATCCGCACCACCAACGGCCAGAAGACCGTTACCGCCGTCGGCGCCGACGCCAAGCGCATGCTGGGCCGTACTCCCGGCAACATCACCGCCATTCGCCCGCTGAAGGACGGGGTGATCGCCGACTTCCAGGTGACCGAGAAGATGCTGCAGCACTTCATCAGCAAGGTCCACGAAAACAGCTTCTTCCCGCCCAGCCCCCGCGTCCTCGTCTGTGTGCCCTGCAAGTCCACCCAGGTGGAGCGTCGTGCCATTCGCGAGTCCGTGGTCAGCGCGGGTGCCCGTGAAGTGCGCCTGATCGAGGAGCCCATGGCGGCTGCCATCGGCGCCGGTCTGCCGGTGGAGAAAGCCAGTGGCTCCATGGTGGTGGACATTGGGGGGGGCACTACCGAGATCGCCATTATCTCCCTGAACGGTATTGTCTATGCCGAATCCGTCCGTGTCGGCGGCGACCGCTTCGACGAAGCCATCATTACCCATGTGCGCCGCAACTACGGCAGCCTGATCGGTGACGCCACCGCGGAGCGCATCAAGAAGGAAATCGGCTGTGCCTACCCGTCTTCCGGGGTGCTGCGCGAGATCGACGTGCGCGGCCGCAACCTGGCAGAGGGCGTGCCCCGCAGCTTCACGTTGAACTCCGACGAGATCCTGGAAGCCCTGCAGGAAACCCTGTCGGCCATCGTGCAGGCGGTCAAGAGCGCGCTGGAGCAATCCCCGCCCGAACTGGCGTCCGACATCGCGGAAAGCGGCATGGTGCTGACCGGCGGCGGCGCATTATTGAAAGATTTGGATAAACTGTTGTCTGAAGAGACAGGGCTGCCCGTCATTGTCGCTGAAGACCCGCTCACCTGTGTGGCTCGTGGGGGCGGCAAAGCAATGGAGTTGATGGACGCCAACGACATGGATTCGTTAACCATTGAATAAACGGTTCGAGGTTCCATCATCAAGACCCTATTCATCAAAGGCGTGTCGCTGGAGTACCGCGTTGCCGCGTTCGTGGTGCTCTCGATGGCGGTCATGTTTGCCGACAGCCGCTTCGACTACCTTGACCGGGTGCGTTATTCCCTGGGCTTTCTGACGGCCCCCGTCTACTGGCTTGCCGATACCCCCGCCCGCGTCTCCAACTGGATTGACGACGTCTTCGTCTCCCACGGCGATCTCATCGAAGAAAACGAACGCCTGCGCGAAGAGCTGCTCTTTGCGCAGCGCGAATTGCAGTTGCTGGCGGGTCTGGCCACCGAGAACAACCGCCTGCGGGCCCTGCAGGAGGCCTCCGCCAGCGTCAACGGGCGTGTGCTGCCCGCCGAAATCATCAATGTGTCTTCGACTCCTGGTACACGTCGCGTGCTGATCAATCGCGGGGCGACCGACGGGGTGCTGGTTGGCCAGGCCCTTCTGGACGCCCACGGTCTGATGGGACAGGTGGTGGAGGTGCTGCCCTTTACCAGTTGGGTCATGCTGATTACCGATTCCCGCCATGGCACGCCGGTGCAGGTCAACCGCAACGGCGAGCGGGCGGTGGCCCGCGGCAGCCGGGGCGACGTGCCGGAGCTGGAGCTGGAATTCGTGCCGGACACCTCCGACATCGAAGTGGGCGACCTGCTGGTCAGTTCCGGCCTGGGGCAGCGCTTTCCCAAGGACTATCCTGTGGCCGAAGTGACCAGCGTTGTGCATGACCGCGGTCAACCCTTTGCGGTGATCAAGGCCCGGCCCCTGGCGCAGATGGACAGCACGCGTCACGTCATGCTGCTGGCCCTGACCGGCAATGAGGCCGATCGCGGCGACGGCACGGCCCCGGTCTGGGTGGATACCGCGCAGAACAAGCCTGCCGTGCCCATCGAAGAACAGATTGAGGAGCTCAGTGCCAGTCCGCAGGAAGAGGTCGTGAACCCCGAGCCGGACAGCGTGAGCCCGGACGAACCCCTGCCCTCGGAAGTGGCGGATATCTTGCCCGAAGAGCCCTCGAATCAGCAGGAGTAGTGAATGCAGCAGCGCAACCACGGCACGTGGGTCATCCTTCTCAGTTTCTTTGTCGCCTATCTGCTGGCGATCGTGCCCTTTCCGGACTGGGCCATGAACTACCGTCCCCAGTGGGTCGCCATGGTGCTGATCTACTGGGCGATGGCGCTGCCCTATCGTGTCGGCATCGGTTTCGCCTGGATGGCGGGGCTGGTGATGGACCTGCTCGAAGGCTCCCTGCTCGGGCTCAATGCCCTGGCGCTGGCCATCATCGCCTACATTACCCTCAGCCTGCACCAGCGCCTGCGCATGTTCTCGTCCCTGCAGCAGAGCGGCGTGGTGCTGGCGCTCGTCGGCCTGCACCTGATGATGACCCACTGGATGAAGATCGCCGCCGAGCAGGCGGTTGCCTCCAATCTGCTGTTCCTTCTCGGGGCTCTGTCCAGCGCCTTCATCTGGCCCTGGATGTTTGTCCTGCTGCGCCAGATGCGGCGCGGTTTCGGCGTGCGCTGATGGCGGTGTTGCGTATGTCCCGGGTGATGCCTCATGTCTGATCGCTTTGCTTCCCTTCTGCTGGCCTCCGCCTCGCCCCGCCGTCACGAGATTCTGACCGGCATGGGCATCCGCTTTCAGGTGGCGGAGCACACCGTGGATGAAGTGGCGCTGCCCGGCGAGGCGCCCGTCGATTTTGTGCAGCGTCTCGCCAGAGAGAAGGCGCAGAGCGTGCAGGCCCTGCAGCCGGACAATCCCCTTCCTGTGATGGGGGCGGATACCATCGTGGTCTGCGAGGGTCAGATACTGGGCAAGCCGGTGGACCGCGACGACGCCCTGCGCATGCTGGCACTGCTCAGCGGGCGCCGCCATCAGGTGCACACGGCGGTGGCTCTGTGCCTGAGGGCGCGTTGCGAGGGCGTGCTGTCCAGCACCGAGGTGGGCTTCAAGCCGCTGTCGGAGGCGGAAAGGATTCGTTACTGGGAATCCGGCGAACCGCAGGGCAAGGCAGGCGCCTATGCCATACAGGGTCTGGGCGGCATGTTCGTCAATGCGCTCAGCGGCAGCTACAGCGGTGTGGTGGGCTTGCCGGTATTCGAGACGGCCGAGTTGTGCGCGCGCTTTGGTGTGCGCACAGGTCTGAGTGAGGGAGCACGTTCATGAGCGAAGAGATTCTGATCAATGTCACGCCCATGGAGACCCGGGTCGCGCTGATCGAGAATGGCCTGCTGCAAGAGATTTTCATCGAGCGGCCGCACGGCAAGGGCCACGTGGGCGATGTCTATCTGGGCAAGGTGCTGCGGGTGATGCCGGGCATGGAGGCGGCGTTCGTGGATATCGGTCTCGAACGCGCGGCGTTCATTCACAGTGCCGATATCTCGCCCATCAGCCCGGAGGGTTTCGAGGTGCGGGATGAGTCGCCCGCGCCGATTCAGAGCCTGGTGCGCGAGGGGCAGATGATCATCGTGCAGGTGGTAAAGGATCCCATCGGCAGCAAGGGCGCACGCCTCAGTACCCATTTGACCCTGCCCTCGCGCAATCTCGTCTACCTGCCGCGCAGTGTGCACATGGGCATTTCCCAGCGCCTGGAGAACGAACAGGAGCGCGATCGTCTCATGGCCCTGCTGCAGGAATGCATCCGGCAGGAGGCGCTGGAAGGCAAGGGCGGTTTCATCATCCGCACTGCGGCGGAAGGCTGCACGGAAAAGGAGATGCTCGAAGACATCCGTTTCCTGAAACGCCTTTGGAGTGCCGTGGAACGTCGTGTCGGGGATAGCCGGGAAGTGCACATTCTGTACCGGGAGGTTCCTTTGTACATGCGCGCGATGCGCGACCTCATCACGCCGGACATCGAGAGAATCCGCATCGACTCCCGCGATGCCTTTGAGGAGATTTCGCGATTTCTGCAGGACTTTATTCCGGAGTTCAGCAACAGTGTCGAACTCTATGCGGGCGAGCGCCCGATCTTCGATCTGCACGGCATCGACGATGAAATCGACAAGGCACTGGGGCGCAAGGTCAAACTGAAATCCGGCGGCGATCTCATCATCGACCAGACCGAGGCGATGACCACGGTGGATGTGAACACCGGCGCCTATCTCGGCAGCAAGAACCACGCAGAGACCGTGCTCAAGACCAATCTCGAAGCCGCCACGGCGATTGCCCGCCAACTGCGCATCCGCAATCTCGGTGGCATCATCATTCTCGATTTCATCGACATGACCGATCCCGAGCATCAGCGTCAGGTCATGCGTACCCTGACCAAGGCGCTGGAGAAGGATCATGCCCGCACCTCCGTCAGCGCCATGTCGGAGCTGGGGCTGGTGGAAATGACCCGCAAGCGTACCCGTGAGAGCCTGGGGCAGGTGCTCTGCTGCCCCTGCCCGGTTTGTGAAGGCAGGGGCCGCCTCAAGACTCCGGAAACCATCTGCTATGAGATTTTTCGCGAGATTCTGCGCGTGGCCCGGGTCTATGAGAATGATGTGATACTGGTGATGGCCTCCCAGGGAGTGGTGGACCGGCTGCTGGATGAGGAGTCCAGTACCCTTGCCGACCTGGAAGAATTAATTGGCAAGACCGTCAGGTTTGAAGTTGAACCCATGTATACTCAGGAGCAGTTTGACGTCGTGCTGTTTTAACACCTGGCACCCACTGCGTCACCTTCTGACAATCCGGCCTCAGGCCTGAAGCGCCATGATCCTGACACTCGCAAAGAAGACATTGTCCCTGCTGCTGGCAGCGTCGTTTGTCCTGCTGGTGTGTCTCGCTGTTTATGTCAGCCTGGGGCGTCAGTTGATGCCCTACGTCAATAACTACCGTGCGGACATCGAGGCCGAACTGTCGCTGCGTCTGGGACAGACGGTGCAGATCGCCGTTCTCGATGGCCACTGGCGCGGCTTCAATCCCGTTCTTGACCTGCAGAAGGTGAGCATTGCCGCTCCCGGCACCTCCGACGCGCCTGCGCAGGCCCTTCAACTCGACTTCATGACGCTGGAAGTCGACGCGGTGGGCAGTCTTCTCACCCGTACGCTGCAACTCTCGTCCATCGATATTGAAAGCCCGGCGCTCACTCTGGTGGAGGGCAATGATGGCCGCTGGCAGTTGCTGGGCTTTGAAAGCAGTGGCGAGGTGAGTCTCAGCCCCGATCAGGTTCTGGATCTGGTCTCACGCGTTCGTGACCTGACACTGAGCAATCTGGAACTGACCCTGCAGAGGGCAGACGGCCGTGGGCGCCTGTTCGAGCGCAGCCGTGTCCGTTTCCAGAACCGTGGGCCGCAGCACTTCCTGCACCTGGACGTGTGGCAGGATGGCGTGATCGGCCCGCTGAGCGTGTCGGCTGAACTGCAGGGCAATCAGATTGCCGATCTCTCCGGGCAGATTTATCTGCTGGTGCCGCAGACCGACTATTCCGAAATTGTCGCGGGGCGCATCAATGAATCGCTGACGCTGGATGCGCTTGCCGGCAATGGGGAAGTGTGGGTCGACGTGCAGAAGGGACAGGTCGAGGCGGTGCAGGGCAGTGTCAGCCTCAGCGAACTGGCGGTGGCACTGCCGGCGCCGCTGCGGGTGCAGGATCTCGGCACACAGTTCTTTGTGCACCGGGGAGAGGCCGGCCGGGGCTGGGAGCTGTGGCTGGAGAAATTCGGCTTTGCCTGGAACGGACAGACCTGGCGCGAGAGCAACCTGTACGCGAGTTATGAGGATACGGCGGGTCTCGATGTGCGCGCCGACCTGCTGAACCTGACCGTAGCGACCGGCATGCTGGCGGCATCGGAGCTGCTGCCGGCCGAGGCGAACCCGGTGCTGGCAGAGATCAATCCGCGTGGCGAGCTTGCCAACCTGGATCTGGAATGGCAGCGGGCGGCGCCGGGCAGCGAAGGCGATCAGTGGCGTCTCGTCACCAATGTGGTGGACGGCGCCATCAGTGCGAGAGGCCCGACGCCAGCCATTTGGGGGATTGATGCTTACGCCGAGCTGCTCTTCGATACCGGAGCACAGCGTCTGACGGGCTTTGCCGACGTGGATTCCCATCGTCTGATGTTCCAGTTACCTCATCTCTTTGACGATGTCTGGGACTACGATCACGTCAACGGGCGTGTCGCCGTGGACCTCGATCTCTCCCAGGGGCAACTGCTGAAACTGAGCAGCAGTGTCATTGTGGCGGAGTCCGACGTGGCGACGGGGCGGGCCCAGTTCTCCCTGCTCAACCGGCGCAGTGGCGACGAGGGAGATGCTGCTGATCTGGAGCTGATGGTCGGGCTGAGCGAGGGGGATGTCAGTCACAAGTCCCTCTATCTGCCCCGGGCAGAAGGCGTGAAGGATGGCCTGCGCGAGCTGATGAACTGGCTGGATCGTGCCATTCAGGGGGGGCGCGCGACGAACAGTGGTCTGATCTATCGCGGCTCCGTGATGCCGGATGCCGACCCGGCGGAGCGCACCCTGCAGATGTATTTCAATGTGGCCGATGGCAGCCTGCAGTACGACCCGCAGTGGCCGGCACTGGATCGCCTTGCGGGTCATGTGCTGATTGATGACCGCAATGTCGATATCCGGGTCAATTCGGGGGAGTCCCTGGGCATGGGCTTTGATGCCACCAGTGCCGCAATCCGCCCGAATGACAGCGGCAATGGCAACTGGTTGACGGTCTCCGGCAAGGGGGCCGGCGAGGCGCAACAGGCGCTCCACTACCTGCGCGAGACGCCGGTTACCCGCGGTTTTGGCAACTATATTTCCGACTGGCAGGGAGAGGGCATTGTGGACCTGGCCCTCAGTCTGCGCATCCCCCTGGGTATCCAGGGCAGTACTCCGCAGGTGAATGTCGATCTGCAACTGCAGGATGACACGCTCTATATTCCCGAGTTCGAGCTGCGTTTCAACGCGGTCAACGGGCAGTTGCGCTACAGCACGCAGAACGGCCTGATCGGCGAGGCGCTCAGTGCCAGGCTGTTCGAGCAGGCGGTTGATGTGAAGGTGTCGAGCCAGGTGGATGCAGCCCGCACCACGCAGACGCTGGTGGACATGCGCGGGCGGGTTGATGTGCCTGCCCTGCGGGCCTGGCCGAAGCAGAGCCGCTTTGTCTCCGACGTGCTGAGCCGGGCGCAGGGCAATATGGATTACCTGGCACAGTTGGAGATTGTTCAGCCTGCCGAATCGGAGTTGTCAGGGTCCGAAGCCCAGCCCCGGCGACGCCTGACCCTGACCTCGGAGCTGGAGGGCATATCGCTCGACTATCCGGAACCCTTTCGCAAGAGTGAGGATGGGCACCTGCCGCTGCGGATGACCATTGATTTTCTCGATGCGCGCGAAGACCTGCGTTTGTCGCTGTCCGATCTGGCGTCCATCAATATGGGGCTGGCAGATGGGCAGATACGCAATGGGCTGATCTTCCTGGGCTCCGGCGAGGAGGTCAATGTGCGTCGCCTCAATGCCAGTGCTCCGGGGCTGGACGTACTGGGAACCCTGCCGCGTTTCGACTATGAGGAGTGGATGCGGGCGGTGCGCGACATCACTTCATCCTCGTCGTCGGCAGCATCCGGAGGCGCGGCCAATTTTTCCAGCCTGCGCCAGGTGATCAATGCGGTGGACGTGAACATCGCTGATGCCTACGCTTTCGGACAGAATGCCCGCGACCTGAATGTACAGATTACGAGTGAGGCGCGGGACTGGAAACTGATGCTGGCCAGCGAGACGGTGGCTGGTGAGCTGCGGGTGCCCTATGCGGCCACCATGCCGCTGGACGTGAATCTGCAGTATCTGCATCTTCCCGCCCCGGAGGGGGCAGACGAGCCGGTTCCGGTGTCCTTCACGGATTCCGGGCAGGCAGGCCCTCCTGCTGCAAACGATCCGGTCTGGCTGGAGCCCGTCGAACGTGTGGATATTCTTGCCGATGTGGATCCACGTGTCTTTCCCTATATGCGCTTCAAGGCGGCGTCCATTACCCGGGGCGAATCGGATTACGGCAGTTGGTCTTTCCTGCTGGAACCCAATGCCGGCGGCGCGGCCTTCTCCGACCTGCTTTTTGATACCCGTGGCATGCGCGCAGGCAAGGATGGAGAGGAGGGGCGTTTTGTCTGGACCTTCGACGGCGAGCGGCATCACAGCTATTTCAGCTCGGTACTCGAAGCGGGCAATATCGGCGCCGTGTTGAGCAATTTTGGTTACGCTCCCAGTCTGGAGAGCAGCAGTGCGCTCTTCCATGCCAGTCTCGACTGGCCCGGTTCCCCCGCCTTCTTCTCGGTGGAGTCCCTGAGTGGCGATATGGACCTGAAAGTGCTCGACGGGCGTTTCCTGCAGAGCAATGCAGGGGCTGCCAACGGGGCGCTGAAGCTGATCAGCATCATCAACTTCGATGCGCTGGTGCGCCGCCTGCGCTTCAGCGACGACCTGCTGCGTCGTGGTCTGTCCTATGAGCAGATCTATGGGTCCCTCAAGATCAACGACGGCATTGTGGACATTATCGACCGCCTGCAGATCATTGGACCGGCCAGTCTCTTCCAGGTGACCGGCCAGCTTGACCTGGCTCACCAGACCATCGACGGCTATCTGTATATCACGCTACCGGTCAGCGACAATATTCCCTGGATGAGCGGTATTGCAGTGCTCAACAACCTGATTAACTGGCAGGTGGCGGTCGGTGTTTTTCTGTTTGACCAGATATTCGGGGATCAGGTGGACAGCCTGACCAGTGCCCAGTACACCCTCAAGGGGCCGTGGGAGGGGTTGGAACCGAGCCTGAATCAGGTATTCGGTACACCGGGCACCAATGCCGCCGGCACCCGAGCGGCACCCGCAGGGCAATCCCCGGCGCAGACGCCGGCAGCACCCCCCGCATCAAACTGAGACAGGACGTACAAAATGAATGCGAAAGTAGCGGTAGTACAACTGGTGAGTGGCGCCCGCGTGCAGGGCAATCTGGATGCGGCGGCCAGGCAGATCCGTGCGGCGGCAGAGGCGGGTGCCAGCCTGGTGCTGCTGCCGGAGAACTTTGCCGTGCTGGACGCGGGGCCCTTGCCCGAATTTGCGGAAGAGGAAGGGCAGGGCGATGGCCTCCTGCAGGGCTTTCTGAGTGCCCAGGCCCAGGCTCATGGCATCACGCTGGTCGGTGGCACCATCCCCCTGATTACCCGGCCGCAGCAGCAGGGGGAGGGTGAACCGGTTCGCCTGACCGACGGCAGGGTGCGCCCGGCCAGCCTGGTCTACGGGCCAGACGGTACGCTGCTGGCACGCTACGACAAGATTCATCTGTTCGATGTGCAGGTGGAAGACAAACAGGCGCAGTATTCCGAGTCTCTGCGCTTCGAGCCGGGTGACGAACTTGTCTGTGTGGATACCCCGGTGGGCCGGCTGGGCCTGACTATCTGCTATGACCTGCGTTTTCCCGAGCTGTACCAGAGTCTGCGGGACCAGGGGGCACAGTTGCTGACGGTTCCCTCGGCCTTTACCCAGGTCACCGGCGCTGCTCACTGGGAAGTGCTGCTGCGCGCACGGGCCATCGAGAACCAGTGCTATGTGCTGGCTGCCAATCAGGGCGGCGTGCACAACGAGATGCGCGAGACCTACGGACATTCCATGATCGTGGACCCCTGGGGCACGGTGCTGGCGCGACACGAAAAGGGCGAGGGCTTTGCGCTGGCAGAGATTGATCTGGCCCACCTCGATCGTGTGCGTTCCAGAATGCCGGTGCAGGCGCACCGGCGTCTCTCCTGATCGCCTCATCGGTTGAACAGGCGCCCCCCTTTCCCGTATGATGCGCGCCTTGTCGGGCCTGGCACGTCGCTGGCCCTCTTCGTTTTTGGTGCCTGATGTGAGCCTGGACAAGAGTCTGCTGACCAATCTGATCGCCCTGGCCCTGGTGCTGATCGGGCTGAGCCCGGTGCCTGCGGCCCCCTGGTTTCTCAGCGCCGGGCTGTTTGCCCTGTCCGGCAGTGTCACCAACTGGCTGGCCATCTACATGCTGTTCGAGCGGGTTCCCGGGTTTTACGGCTCCGGCGTGGTGCCTCTGCACTTCGAGGAGTTCAAGCGCGGTATCCGCAAGCTCATCATGCAGCAGTTCTTCAGCCCGGAGAACATTGAAAAGTTCATGCAGGAGTCCGGGGGGCTGTCCCGTAGCCTGGACGCCGAGATCGTGAAACTCATCGACAAGCTGGACCTGGAGAAAGCCTTCGATTCCCTCCTTGATGTAATCATGGCCTCGTCCTTCGGCAATATGCTCAACATGTTCGGTGGCCGTGATGCCCTGAATCCCCTGCGGGAACCCTTCGTTACCCGCATGCGCGACTATTTCCTCGCAGTGGTGGATTCCGAAGCCTTCCGCGATTCGCTTGCCCGGGGGATTGCCAACGCCAGCGAGGGGGGAGAGACCCTGTACCGGCGCATCGAGCAGATTGTGGATCGCCGACTGGACGAACTGACCCCGCAACTGGTCAAGGAAATCGTGCAGAGCATGATCAAGAAACACCTTGGCTGGCTCGTGGTCTGGGGTGGGGTGCTGGGCGGACTGATCGGTCTGCTGGTCACGGCGCTGGGTGCCTGATCCACAATTCTGACGGACCTGGTCCGAGTTTTCCAAAAATAGAACGGATGTTCTGCCTCGTGTTTTCGTGCCTGCGAATGCGGGCAATCTCCCTCTGTCTGTTCGCGTTACTGGCCGATGTGCAATGCCCCTACCATTTGGTCCGGTATTGTGCATTTTTTCGCCAATTGCAGGCGTGCGTCACATTACGCGCCAGACAAAATGTATTATTTTGTATCAATAGATGTAAAAAGACCTCCCCTGTACTACAATGCGGCCCGAAATTTGTGATTGATTGACTGCCTGAACGGTCGATTATTCTTCTAACGAACCAGATTGAGAGACTGAGCATTTACTATGGCAAGACCAGTTGAGTTTGAGTACAACGATGTGTTGAACAACGCAATGGAGCAGTTCTGGCGCGAAGGCTTTGAAGCCAGTTCCGTGCAGAAGCTTCTGGATGTCACCGGAATCAACCGCGGTACTCTGTACAATTCATTCGGCGACAAGGACACTTTTTTCAAGGCCTGTCTCGATCATTACAACAAGATGATCGCAAAGGATCTGGATGCCTCCCTTAATAATGCAGACTTGGCACCTTGGGCCGCTGTAGAGAAGTATTTCGATCTGACCCTCCTCTCCGTCACCAACAAGCAGCGTTCCATGGGTTGTCTGCTGGTCAACTCCTTCTGCGAAAGCATCAACTACAACAAGGATATCCAGAAGATTGTGCGGGCTTCCTTCGCCGTAATCCGCAAGGCACTGGTGAAGCGTCTGAAGGACGCCGAGAAAGGCGGCAAACTGAAAAAGGGTGTGAGTGCCGATTTCGCGGCGGAAGTGCTGATGAACACCCTGTACGGCCTGCGCGTGAACTCCCGCGATGGCAAGAATGCCAAGGCCCTGGGTGAACTGGTTCAGTTCACTGTTTCTTCCCTGCAGTAATCCTGCCGATCTGCCTCCTGGAGGCGCAGTCCCCCGACATTCGGGGTTGCGCCTCCAACTGCTCCCCCCACCCTCTTTGTGACCCTTGCGTTTCATGACGTTTCGGCCCCTCGGGCATGACCGAGCATCCGGTCGGTAGCCGATGGCAGAGCGGGTATTGTGGTCAGGACATTATCGGGTATACTTGGGCCTTCGTGCGGCCCGTCAATGGTTGAAACTGGGCCTGGACAAAACGTTTCGTGTAGAGAAATAGCAGAAAACAACAGGTAGACAATAATGAGAAAACTCGCAGGCACCAGAAAGAACGACGAGAGCAACGTAGACCTCACGCCCATGCTGGACGTGGTATTCATCCTGTTGATTTTCTTCGTAGTTACCGCCACATTCCTTTCCGAAACTGCCATTGACGCGGCGAGTAACGAGAACAACAACGAGACTCCGCCCGAACAGGATACTGACAAGAAGAACATCCTGATTGAACTGGGTGCCAACAACGACATCATCCTGAACGGTGAGCCCCGCCCGATTCTTGAGAGCCAGATCCGCTCCAACATCGACCGTCTCAAGGCCGAGAACCCGGCAGCTTCCGTAATCATCAAGCCGCACGTGCGCTCCAACGTTTCCACTCTGGTAGCGGTAATGGATTCTGCGCGTCAGGCCGGTATTGCCAATATCTCTATCGTAGAGCCCTGATCACCCGTCTGCAGTGCTCTGTGTGAGACTGCCGGGATCAAGCAAAAACGCACCCTAAAGGTGCGTTTTTTGTTTCAAGCCAGTGAAAAACAGCGAGGGGATGTATGCAGAGTCTCTGGAATGATGAGGAGGCCGCAGGCTTTGCGGCGCAGGGCAGCCTGGGCCTGCGCGTCTACAGTTCGCAGTTGCTGGGGCGCGATCCCGATCTGGTTCTGCATGGGGGGGGCAATACCTCCGTCAAGGGCAGGCTGGAGAATGTCTTTGGTGAGACGGAAGAGGTGCTCTACGTCAAAGGCTCCGGCTGGGATCTGCAGACGATTGCCGCCCCAGGCTTTCCTCCGGTCCGGCTGGCACACCTGAAACGGCTGGCCAGCCTCTCGTCCCTGAGCGACACCGACATGATGCGCGAGTTGCGGCTTGCGCTGTTGAACCCTTCTGCGCCCACCCCGTCTGTTGAGGCCATCCTGCATGCCCTGGTCCCTCTGCGCTACGTGGACCACACCCATGCCGATGCGGTGGTGACCATCAGCAACTCGCCCAACGGCGAGGCGATTCTGCGTGAGATCTATGGCGACGAGGTGCTGGTCCTGCCCTATATCATGCCGGGCTTCATTCTGGCGAAGCAGGTACACGAGGCGACCCGCGATGTGGACTGGCGCAGGCTCCGGGGCATCGTGTTGCTGCATCACGGCATCATCACCTTCGACGATGACTGTCGTATCAGCTACGAGCGCATGATCGAGCTGGTGTCCCGTGCGGAGGATTATCTGAGTGCCCGGGTAGGCGCCAGTCCTGCTGGCGAAAGCAGGTCGGCCAACGGCACCGCGTCTGACCCGGATTACCGCCATCTGGCTACCCTGCGCCGGCAGGCCAGCGCCCTGATGGGAGCCGCCGTGCTTGCCCGCTGGGACCGCAGCTCCACGGCAAAATCCTTCTCTGCCCTGCCCGATGTGGCTGATCTGATTGCGCGCGGCCCGCTGACCCCGGACCACAGCATTCACACCAAGCCCTTCGGCGCCGTGTTCGGTGACGATCCCCTGCCGGGCCTGGAGCAGTACCAGCGCGACTATCTCGCCTATTTCAAGCGTCATGCGAAGGACTACCACACCTGTCTGGATCCGATGCCGCGTTTCGGCGCCTGGCTGGGCAAGGGCACGATCGCTCTGGGCGCCGACTGCAAACGGCTGCAGATCGTCAGCGATATTGTCGAGCACACCACGCGTGCGATTCAGTGGGGAGAGAGCCTCGGGGGCTGGACCACCCTGCCGAAGCAGGATCAGTTCGATCTTGAATACTGGGAACTGGAGCAGGCCAAGCTCCGAAGCAGTCAGACCCGACCCGAGTTTGCCGGGCGTGTGGTACTGGTGACCGGCGCCGCGTCAGGGATCGGCAAGGCCTGTGTCGATGCCTTCCTTGCCCAGGGGGCCGCCGTCGCTGCGCTCGATCGGAACCCGGAGGTCGAAACCCGCTGGCGCAGTGCCCAGGTACTGGGCATTGCCTGCGACGTGACCGTGGCGGAACAGGTGCGGGATGCCCTGCACCGGGTGGTAGGCTGGTTTGGCGGTATCGATGTGCTCGTCAGCAATGCCGGCAGCTTCCCTGCCAGTCGTCGCCTGGAGAGCATGGATGACGATACCTGGTCGCACTCGCTGGAACTCAATCTCACCGCACACCTGCGTCTGCTGCGGGATTGCACGCCCTTCCTGCAGGCTGGCATCGATCCGTCCGTGGTCTTCATCGGCTCCAAGAATGTGCCGGCACCCGGTCCGGGGGCAGGGGCATACTCCGTCGCCAAGGCCGGACTGGCGCAACTGGCGCGGGTGGCTGCGCTGGAACTCGGGGGCAGCGGAGTGCGCGTGAATACCCTGCATCCCAATGCTGTGTTCGATACCGGCATCTGGACGGACGAGGTGCTGCAGCAGCGCGCCAGCCACTACGGCCTGAGCGTTGACGAATACAAGAAACACAATGTGCTGGGGCGCCAGGTGCGTTCCAGCGATGTGGCTGCCGGCGCCCTGGCTCTGGCGGGCAGCGCCTTTGCCTGTACCACCGGTGCCCAGGTGCCGGTGGATGGCGGCAATGAACGCGTGATCTAGGGTTCCCGAAGGGAGGTGACCATGCACATCAACGGACAGGCCTGGCGCACCATCTGGTTTGACGAGGCTGACCAGTGCGTTGGCATCATTGATCAGACCCGCCTGCCCCACCATTTCGAGACCCGTCGCCTGAACAGTCTGGATGACGCCTGCACCGCCATTTCCGCCATGCAGGTGCGTGGTGCACCGCTCATTGGGGTGACCGCCGCGTACGGGGTCTACCTGGCGCTGCGTGAGGGGCATGCGGATCTGGCAGCCATCTGTGAGCGCCTGCTGGCAACCCGGCCCACCGCAGTCAATCTGCGCTGGGCGCTGGAGCGGGTGTCGCGTGCCCTGCAGCAAACCCCCGAGTCCGAGCGTGCAGACGCAGCGCTGGCCCTTGCTGGCGTTCTCGCCGACGAGGATGCTGCGGCGTGCAGTGCCATCGGAGAATACGGCCTTGAGCTGATTCGGGCGGCCTGGGATGCCAAACGTGCCGTGACGCCCGAGGCAGACTGTCTGGATATTCTGACTCACTGCAACGCGGGCTGGCTGGCCACGGTGGACTGGGGAACGGCGCTGGCGCCCATCTACAAGGCGCATCGCGCCGGAATTCCGGTGCATGTGTGGGTGGATGAAACACGACCGCGCAATCAGGGGGCCTTTCTGACGGCCTGGGAGTTGCAGCAGGAGGGCATCGATCACACCATCATCGTGGACAACGCAGGCGGCCATCTCATGCAGCACGGGCAGGTGGACCTGTGTCTGGTGGGCAGCGACCGCACCACGATTACCGGTGACGTCTGCAACAAGATCGGCACCTATCTGAAAGCGCTTGCCGCCCATGATAACGGCGTGCCTTTCTACGTGGCACTGCCGGTGTCCACCATCGACTTCACACTGGAAGACGGACTGCGGGAGATTCCCATTGAGCAGCGACACCCGCACGAGGTGTCGCATATGCAGGGTTTGAACGAGCAGGGACAACTGACCCGTATTCAGGTGATGGCGCACCACAGTGCGGTGAACAATTACGGGTTTGACGTGACGCCTGCGCGTCTGGTGACGGCATTGATCACGGAGAAGGGCGTGTTTGCTGCCCGGCGTGACAGCTTGGCCGCCCTCGCGGAGCGGCCGGCCTGACAGCCTCTCAACCCGGCGGCCAGTGCATCTGGCGGCCCGCAAGCAGGTGCAGATGCAGATGACCCACGGTCTGGCCGCCTTCGTCGCCGGTGTTCAGCACACTGCGGAATCCCGTGTCGGCAAAGCCCTCCTGTTCCGCGATATGGCGGGCCTGGAGCATCAGGTGGCCCATCAGCGCAGCGTCCTCCACTTCGAGTGCCGCAACACTCTGGATGTGGCGGCGGGGAATCAGCAGGATGTGCTGGGGGGCCGCCGGGCTGATATCGCGAAACGCGATGACCTGATCGTCTTCATAGACACGGGTGGAAGGGATTTCTCCCGCCACGATGCGGCAGAACAGACATTGTGAGCTCATGTAGAGTGTCCTTGCGGGTGAAACGGATTTGAGGGCACTCTAGCACGCAAGCCTGCAGGCGACCAAGCCGGTGGCAGGCCTCCGACAATTCACAAAAACAGGAGAATATCCATGTCCAGAATCGTTGTGATTACCGGCTGTTCTGCCGGGCTGGGAATTGCCATTGCCGTGCAGGCGGCCCGGGGCGGCAATACGGTGTATGCCACCATGCGCGACCCCGGCAAGGCAGATGCCTTGCAACAGGCGGCGGCCGCCGCACAGGTGTCCCTGCATATTCTGCCGATGGATGTCGCCGACACGGCCAGTGTGAATGCCTGCGTGGACGAGATTCTGGTGCGCGAAGGGCGTATCGATGTGCTGATCAACAATGCCGGCTCCGGCTTCGTGCGTTCCACCGAGCAGGCGAGTGAAGAGGACATTGCCTGGATCATGAACGTGAACTTCATGGGCGTGGTGCGCACTACGAAGGCGGTGATTGCCTCCATGCGCAGGGCGCGGGCGGGGCACATCATCAATATCACCTCGGTGGGGGGACTGGTGGGTCAGCCCTTCAATGAGGTGTATTGCGCCTCCAAGTTCGCCGTGGAGGGCTACACGGAATCCCTGGCGGCCTATGTGCAGCCCAGTTTCGGAATCCGCTTCACGGCTGTGGAGCCCGGCGGCATCCGCTCCGAATTCGCCAATGCCGCCCTTGCCCATGTGGCGGCTACCGGGGGGATGCTGGAGGACGAGTACCTGCCCATCATTCAGAAGTATCTGGGAGGTGCCCGTGCGCGGGGCGACACGGCGTACCAGACCTGCGATCAGGTCGCCGAGGTAGTGATCCGCTGCATGGAGTCCGACAACCCGCCCGTACGTACCCGTACGTCCGACTGGGCAGAGGATTTCTGTCGGCTCAAGACGGACGCAGACCCGGATGGCCTGAAGCTGCAGAAACAGGTGGTGGAGATGTTTCTGGGAGGCTGAGGCCGATCCGGACCCTCCTGCTGTGCGCTCGCTTGCCTTGGCGGGGCTTCCCTCCTAGACTGGGCTTCCGCCTGCCGCAGCACTCAGCGGCGGGCCACCGGATGACTGGAAGACGCTTGTGAAATCTCTATTGACGCTTTTCTGCCTGCTGTTTCTCGCACTGCCTGCTGCTGCAGAAGTGCCTGTGTACGGTTACCAGATCGTAAACCGCTACCCCCATAACCCGACCTCGTTTACCCAGGGGCTGGAGTTTCATGACGGTTATCTCTATGAGGGCACCGGACGCAACGGGCGCTCCACCCTGAGCAAACTCAATCTGGAGACCGGAGAGGTACTGCAGAGCAAACGTCTGGCCAGCCGCTATTTCGGCGAGGGCATCAGCATTGTCGGCGACCGTATTTTTCAACTGACCTGGCAGTCCAATATTGTGTTTGTGTATGACCTGGCAAGCTTCGATACGGTGACCTCCTTCTATCACCCGACCGAAGGCTGGGGTCTGACCTGGGACGGAGAACAGTTGATTCTGAGTGATGGCACCGCCACGCTGCAGTTTATCGACCCCGAAACTTTCCAGGTGCAGCGCAAGGTGGAAGTCACCCTGGAGGGGCGGCCCATCCGCAATCTCAATGAGCTGGAGTACATCAATGGAGAGGTGTGGGCGAACGTGTGGATGACCAATGAGATCGTGCGCGTTGATCCTGCCACCGGGAACATCAACAGCGTGGTCAATCTCACCGGCCTGTCGCAGGAGACCAGGGCGGACAGTTCCGATGCCGTGCTCAACGGTATCGCCTGGCTGAAGGGCAGCACACCCGAATCCGGGCGCCTGTTTGTCACCGGCAAGCTGTGGTCCGATCTGTTCGAGATCGAGCTGGTGCCGCTGCAATAAACGCGGAGCATTTCTGAATGGCAAGAGTTTTTCCCCGCCTGGCCGTTCTGTTGCTGTTGCCCCTGGTGCTGGTTGCCTGTGACTCCGTACGCTATTACGGCCAGGCAGCAAAGGGGCAGATGTCCCTGTTATGGTCGCGACGCGATATTGAAACCCTGCTGAAGGAAGATTCGCTGGATGCCCAGACCCGGGAGAAGCTTGCTCTGGTGCTGGATGCACGCACGTTTGCCCGGGATGCGCTGCTGCTTGAGCCCGGTGGCAGCTATCTCAGTTATGTGGCGCTGGATCGCCCCTATGTGGTGTGGAACGTGTTCGCGGCCCCCGAGTTTTCCACCCGCCCCGTGAACTGGTGCTATCCCATTGCCGGCTGTGTGTCCTACCGCGGATATTTCTCCGAGCAGGGCGCCAGTGAGTTTGCGGAATCGCTACGGGCGCAGAACCTGGACGTCTACAGCGGTGGTGTTGATGCCTACTCGACCCTGGGCTGGTTCGACGACCCGCTGACCAGCGCGGTGCTGCGGCGATCCGGCCCCCGTCTGCTTACCCTCGTATTCCACGAGCTTGCCCATCGTCGCGTCTATCTGCCGGGTGACACCACGTTCAACGAGAGTTTTGCGACCTTTGTGGAGCAGGAAGGCCTGCGTCGCTGGCTCGCGCTGCATCCGCAGCCAGGGTTGCAGGAGCAACTGGCACGGGAAGCGCGTATGGACGAGGCGTTTGTCGGCCTGGTCAGTGAATACCGGGAGCGGCTGGAAGAGCTTTATGCGCAGTCACTGGACGATGCTGTGATGCGTGAGCGCAAGCAGAAGATCCAGCATGCTCTGCGCGAGGACTATGCTGAATTCCGGGAGGCGTGGGACTATCGCGGTTACGACCGCTGGTTCGATGGCCCTCTTAATAACGCGCAGTTGTCCACCGTGGCGTCCTACAATGATCTGGTGCCAGCCTTCGCCCGATTGCTGATCGAATCGGAGGGTGACCTGGCACGTTTCTATGTCCGTGTGGAGGAGATCAGCCGCCTGCCGGCGGCCGAGCGGGAGCGTTTACTGGCCGAGACGGGCCTCAAGGCTGCTGACCAGGTCGCGGTAGAACTGTGATTCCGGGTCCAGTTCCGCGGCTGCACGGTACTGCAGCAGGGCATCGGATTCACGCCCGACATCCTCGTACATGCGGCCAAGGGTCCGGTGGACGAAGGCGTCGTCAGGGTTGACGGTCAGCGCCTTCTCGTACACCCGAATCGCATCTTCCGTCAGTCCGGCATTGAAATAGGTATTGGCCATCACGTAGACCTGGGAGACGTTTTCCGGGTCGTGCTCGATCGCCTGCAGGTCTATCTCGATCGCCTCGTCATAGCGTTGTGCGTCGCGCAGCAACTGCCCCAGGGTGTTGAAGGACGCGATCACTGAAACCGTGATTTCCTTTTCCAGTTGGATATAGCGCTGCAGCAGCACAATGGCCTCGTCATAGCGTTCCTGGACGTAGTAGATATTGGCCAGGTTGCGGATGGATTCGGAAAAGTTGGGGTCGGCGGCCAGTGAAAGCTGATACTCCTCCGCCGCTTCGTCGTAGCGCTCAAGATTGTTGTAGGTGTTGCCTCGGCGGTAGTGACGCTCGGCAAGCTCCGGGTCTGTCATCGAGCTGGTGCCGCTCTGGGCAGTGGCGATCAGGGTGTTGCCGGCCAGCAGGGCGGCCATCAGGCCAAGGGCCAGAGTACGTACAGTGGTCTTCATTTAATCAGAGGTTCCCTAAGCGTCCCGGAAGTGGCCGCAGCATGCGCTGCGGTGCCTGAAATTCAGTGAAGTGCGACTATACCCCATGCTCCGGGCCGGCACCACCGAGTGCGGGCAGCGGGCCGTCACAGAGTGTGACGAGGCCTTCGCCGCCCTCGATGACTTCGCCGATGCACACCGCGTCACGGTCGCCCTTGTCCCGCAGTGCCTGCAAACACCGGGCTGCGTGTTCCGCCGGTATGGCAGCCAGCAGGCCTCCCGCCGTCTGCGGATCGAAGAGCAGGGGCAGGCTGGGGTGCTTGCGGAATTCCCCGGCGTTGCTCAGGCAGTCGCCGTGACGGGCATTGGCCTCGTGCAGCGAGCTGCGGATGCCCGCTGCAAAACAGTCCAGTGCGCCATCGAGCACCGGCAGTGCGTCGAGGGACAGGCGAACCGCAACCGGCATGTCGGGGGCCGCCAGCATCTCGCGCAGATGCCCCAGCAGGCCGAAGCCGGTGACATCCGTGCAGGCATGGGCCTGGTGCTGAAGGAAGACATGCGCGGCCATCTGGTTGGAGCGCTGCATTTGACCCAGTGCGCTGGCGATCCAGCGATGGCGGGCCTGGTAGCGCATGTCGGCAGCGAACAGGACTCCGGTGCCCAGTGCCTTGGTAAGAATCAGGCGATCGCCTGCGCGCAGGCCGGTCTTGCGCAGCAGCTTCTCGGGGTTGGCAAAGGCGTTCACGCTGAGGCCGAAGCTCAGGGATTCGGTCTCGCTGGTATGCCCACCGATGAGTGCCGTGTTGTGGGCATTGAGCACTTCGGTGCAGCCCGTCATTACCTCGCGCAACTGGTCGCCCATGATGGCGGATGCGGCATGGGGAATGCCCACGATGGCGAGAGCGGAGTGTGGCGTGGCCCCCATCGCATGAATATCACTCAGGCAGTGATTGGTGGCGATGCGGGCGAACAAGTAGGGGTCGTTGATGAAGGCGCGGAAATAATCCACCGTCTGCAGCAGCACCCGTTCCTTGCCGAGACGGATGATGGCGCTGTCCTCTACGCTGCTCAGGCTCGATTCCACGTCCGTATGGTTGCAGGGCTGCAGTTCGCCGAGCACCTGCCCCAGCAGACCGCTCTCCAGTTTGGCGGCACAGCCAGCGCAGCGAATGCTCGGGATGACACTCTCATTCAGGGGGGATTGAGCGTCTGGGGAGCTGTCATCGAGGCCGGCACCGGGGTCAGGCAGGTCGCGGTATTTCGCGACAAACCGGCGGTCGATCCAGGTCTTCCAGCGGTCGGCCCACTGCCCCTGACGGGCCCAGCCACCGCGCGAGGCGATCGAGCTGCCGTCGCTCATGCTCAGCAGGGCGAGTGCCTTGCGCTGCGGAGCATAGGAGTGCAGGGGCTTGCCGAGGGCGTAACGTCGCAGATTCTTCGCCAGTGGCATGCCCTGGCGCACGGCATAGACGCCGGATTTGGGTCGCGCACGCCCGGCGATGGCGGCGATATCGCCGGTGGCGAAAACGAAGGGGTGGCTCAGGGACTGCAGGTGATCATTCACCCGGATGAAACCCGTGCTGTCCAGCGCGAGGCCGGTGTCCCGCAGCCAGGCGGCGGGGCTGGCACCGGTTGCCAGCACGCAGGCATGGATTGCCAGGGTTTCGTCTTCGCGTTCTGTCTGCCGGAAGCGCAGGCTGCCTGCGCCGATTTCATTGACGCGGCAACGTGTGTGCACCTGAATGCCGCGTTGCTGCAGTGCGCGCGTGGCCAGCGACTGCGCGCCGGAGGCATGGGTGTGCAGCACGGTGGGGGCACTGGTGAACAGGTGTACCTGCAGCGGAATGTCCTGTCCGCAGCGCTCGCGCAGGCGCTGTTGCAGGGCGCAGGCCAGCTCCACGCTGGCGGGGCCGCCGCCCACGATGGCGAGTGTGTAAGGGCTTGCTCGCTCGAAGCAGGCCGCCGCATCAGCCTGCATCCTTTCCCAATGCTGCAGGAATGCTGGAATCGGTTTGACCGCGATGGCATGTTCGGCGGCACCTGCGATCTGGCTGCCGTCGGGTTGAGAACCGATGTTGATGGCGAGCATGTCGAAGTGCAGCACCGGGCGACCGGGGCAGTGCAGCTCGCGTTTTTCCAGATCCACCCGGCTGACGCTGGCCTGTATCAGCCGCGCGCCAGCCATCTGTGCCAGGGGGCGCAGATCGATGAACAGGTCGCGCTCCTCTGCCGTGCCAGCGAGGTACGCGGGCAGGGCACCGGAATAGGGAGTCTCGATATCGCGGGAGACCAGGGTAATCTCCAGCCCCGGCAGGGGATGCCTGGCGAAATACATGAGCACCGAGAGGTGGCTGTGCCCGCCGCCAAGCAGCACCAGGCGTTTGCGGGCAGGGGTGTGGGAAGCGGCTTGCATACAGGCGTCAGGGGTTCCTCTGGTGTCGGCGTAAGGGGCCTTGCGGAATGCACGGTCCTGGCAGTATAGCACCCGGCTGTATTATCGTAGGCGCCGGTTGTCCGCGTGCGGGCGCTACAGGTGGACCCTGCATGCGGGTCCTGGCATTCATCATCCGTCGGCGTCTTGTGCCGGCAGTATCAGGAGATTTCGGCCGATGTCCGCTCCGGCACTCGACCTCTTTGCGGGTCCCACCGCCCTGCGGCGCCTGCAGCGCGAAGGGCTGCGCGCAGACAGTTTCGGCACGGTGGTTGGAGCCTCCGGCGGACCGAAATGGTTTGTGCTCTACGGTCTGGACCGTTACCTGTTTGGCGACTTCTTTGCCGGGCGCGAAAAACCGCTGGTGGCACTGGGGTCCTCGGCGGGCGCGTGGCGCCTCAGTTGCCTCGGGCTGCAGGACCCCGTTGCAGGCATTGATCGCCTGGCGAAGCACTATGCCGCGCAACAGTATTCTGCGGACCCCGACATCGACGAGGTCAGCCAGGAAGCCGTGAAGCTGGTGGACATTGTGCTGGGCGAGCACGGCGCCCGCGAGATTGCCGAACACCCGGTGGTGCAGGTCAACATCATTGCCGACCGCGTGCGCGGCTTGGTGGCGTCCGAGCGCCGGGGCGCCCTGATGGCGGGGCTCGGACTGTCCGCAGTGGCGAATCTGTTCAGTCGTCGCACCCTGGGGCGCTGGTTTCAGCGGGTCGTGTTTCATGCCGGGCCTCCCGCTCCCGCACTGGCAGCGCTGAAGGACTTCGACACGCGCTGTGTGCGGCTGACGGAGGGCAATGTGCGCAAGGCACTGCTCGCCAGCGGGGCCATTCCGCTGGTACTCAAGGGGGTGGCGGATATTCCCGGTGCGCCGCCAGGGCTCTACCGCGACGGCGGCATCACTGACTACCACTTCGACCTGCCGTTTCAGCAGGGCGAGGACCTGGTGCTGTACCCGCATTTCTACTCGCATTTCTCGCCGGGCTGGTTCGACAAATCCCTGCCCTGGCGCAGACCCCGGGCAACGCACTATCACAATGTCCTGGTGCTGGCCCCGAGCCGGGAGTTCGTGCGCAGTCTCCCTCATGGCAAGATTCCCGACCGCAAGGACTTTGTCCGCATGGATTTTGATGCCAGGCACGCTTACTGGCAGACCGTGTTGCAGGAGAGCGCCCGTCTGGGCGAAGAATTCGCACAGCTAGTGCGCAGTGGTGAAGGGCTGGAGCGTATCCGGCCGCTGGATGAAGCCGTGAGAAAGCCGTGAGGAAACTGTGAAGAGACACGTGATGAGAAAGGTGGGTCTGCTTGCGTTGACCCTGCTGTGCATGAGTTTGACTGCCTGCCTGGGAACCGTTGTGGGGACGGCGGTCGATGTGACCCTGGAAGTCGCCAAGGTTCCCTTCAAGGTGGCAGGTGCTGTCGCCGACGTCGCCATTCCCGATGATGACGATGAGGATGAAGAAGACGAGGACTGAAAACAGATCGCCTGCTGGGCAGGCCGCCGCCGGGGCGGATTCCCGTAGGAGCCAGCCCTGCTGGCGATCAGCGCGGATTCATTGCGACACGGCTCAGTAGCGGTAGTAGCGACGCGGCTTCAGCGGTGCGAGCAGCAGGTAGAACACCCAGGCGAACCAGGACAGAAAGATAATGGCCAGAATCCAGGCCGCCTTCTCGCCCCCGCTGGTCACGTCTGAGCCCAGAATCAGCAGAATGGGCAGGAACCAGATGAAGAAGCATCCGGCCACCACCATCAGGGCGAGACCGGCAGACAGGACAGGGATCGCCATCAGAATGACGACGCAGACGAGACAGAAGCTCAGTATTGCGGAAAGTAGTTTCATTGTAGGCGTTTGACTCCTATTCAGTGCTGCTCTTGGCAGTGACTCCAGAAATCTAGCCAGTTTCGTGCCAGAAATTTATTTCTTTTAAATCAGTCTATTGCGGCATCTCAGTCCCGTAAGGGCATGAGATGTTGGCGAAATTCCATCATGAGTTGGTCAAATTCCCCAGCCCGGGTTCTCAATACTGCGCCTGAATCAGGAAGGGGCCGGGTTCCCGCACGCTGCGCTCCAGCAGCCTGCACAGTTCCTCTGCACTGCTCGCCTTGGCCCCCGGCACACCAAAGCTGCCCGCCATCGCCACCCAGTCAATTTCCGGATTGCTGATGTCGAACAGACTGGTCGCCGCAGGCCCCGGGTCGGTGATGCCCAGGCGGGCATATTCCGCGTTCAGGATGTTGTACTGGCGATTCGCGTAGATCACCGTGGTGACGTTCAGGTTCTCCCGTGCCTGGGTCCACAGACACTGAATGGTGTAGGCCGCGCCGCCGTCCCCAAGCAGGGCCAGTACCGGGCGATCGGGGCAGGCCAATGCCGCTCCCGTAGCCACCGGACCACCCTGCCCGATGGAGCCCCCGGTCAGGCTCAGCCAGGTATGGGGTGCGGCCTGCTGGCAGATCGGGTAGGCGGCATTGCCGCCACCGGAGTCTGTGGCCACGATGGCGCCCTCTGGCAGGCAGGCCGCGATCGCCTGAGTAATGCTGCGGGTGTTCAGACTCCCCTGTGGCTTTGGCAAGGCCACTGTGTCGAAGCGTCGCACACTCTGTTGTCCGGCTCCCAATCGTGTGGCAAGGCGGTTCAGGGCATCGACGGCGTCGTCCTCAATGCGGGCCAGCGTCTGCAGTCTGCAGCCCGCAGGCACGAGCAGGCTGGCCTGGCCCTGGTAGGCGAAGAAGCTGGCGGGGGCCTGGCCGCCGACCAGTACCAGCAGTTCGGTGCCATCCAGGGTGGCCAGAATCTGCTCCGGAAAATAGGGCATGCGTTCGACCTGCACCGCGCCCGGACCGCCGTCGATGCGGGCCGGGAAGGTGCTGGTCATCAGCCGTGCGCCGGTGAGGCTGCTGATGCGAGAGGCTGCCTCCAGTGCGCCCGGTGTCACGGCGTGGTGTTCCAGCAGCAGAACGATGCGCGAGCGTACCTTCATATCGGTGGCAATCGCGTTGATCTGTGCCTCGTCAACCAGGCTGCGCTGCGGCAGGGCATTGGGGGCAACCGGGCCGTTTGACTCTCCCCAGGCCGCATCCGCCCCCACGATCAGGGTCGCAATCTGTCCCTGGGCGCCGGGGTTGGCGCGCAGGGTGGCAGTGACGGCATCCGCGCCGTCCTGTGCAAGGCTGCCGCTGGTGCTGCAGGACTTGGTCCAGGCGGAGAAATTGTGTGCCAGGGTATCGATGTCCGAGGTCAGCGGCGCGTCCACGCCCATGTGGTAGTGCGGATGATTGCCCACGATGTTGAGCAGGGGCGTCCCCGCCTTGCGGGCGTTGTGCAGATTGGCAATGCCGTTGGCCAGGCCGGGGCCCAGATGCAGCAGAGTGGCGGCGGGCCTGCCGAGCATGCGTCCGTAACCATCGGCCGCGCCGGTGCAGACCCCCTCGAACAGGGCCAGTACGGGGCGCATGCCGGGCGCCTGATCCATGGCCTGGACGAGATGCATTTCAGAAGTACCGGGGTTGGCGATGCACAGGTCCACGCCACTGTGGACGAGGGTTTGCAGCAGGGCGCTAGCGCCGTTGACCGGAGCCTGGGTCATGGGTCGAGCCTCTATAGGGAAGGGCGGCCTGAGTGTAGCACACCCCGTTTGCCCCTCAAGCGCGGCAGCTTGCCAGGCGGGGGAGCAATTTAAACAGTGCTTGTACTGTATAAATACATAGTGTATATATATACAGCAATTTAGAAATCAATGGCTTGTAGAGATGTTCTCATCCTGTTTGGTGACTGATATGACTATGAAGACTCTGAGTGAAGGTTTCCGCCCTGCCGAGGTGTACAAAGGTGTTCTGGACGCCGCAGTGCAGGAAAAAGAGATTTGGCAGATAGCCCGCATGCTGCCGCACACTACGGTGTACGAGATTCGGGAAAAACTGCAGAACCTGGCCCGTGACCAGCATTTCGTGATGAATTACTGGCTCAAGGTGTGCAAGGTGCGCGCGCTGCGCGGCCTGCCCATGCCCTGGGAGCGGGTGCACTGACAATTTCCGCTGAATCGAGGGCTTACGCAAAGGAGTTCATGTGCCGATTAAAGCGCTTGCTTGATCGGGTCGGTTTCTTTGATATGATGGCCGCCACTCTCTCAACCACCCTGTATGGCAGCCTGACACGCATTGACTCCTTCGCGCACCAATTCCGCATCGCTTCTGCGTACGCTCCGCGCCTTGCTTGTGTTTCTGGCGCTGCTGTCCGGCGTGTCTCTCTGGGCACAGTCGCAGGACGAACAGGGCTATACGCTGCCGCCGATCACTGACGCTGACGCGATTCTGCTGCCGGCCAATTTCAATCTGGTGGATTTCTATCTGGTCACGGTCGATGTCGGCGACCAGGTCTGGGACAACTTCGGTCACACCGCCCTGCGCGTGGTGGACCGCAACAGCAATTCGGACCTGGTGTTCAACTGGGGTCTGTTCGATCCGAGCGGCGGCTATGTCCGCTTTGCCTTTAACTTCCTGCGCGGCATCCTTCCCTACCAGCTCGGGGTATCGCCGCCTGCCTGGGAGTTTGGCCGCTACGAGCGTGAGCAGCGCAGCGTATGGCAGGACAAACTCAACCTGACGAATGCCCAGAAGGAGACGCTGTACAAGCGCCTGGCGTGGAATCTGCGGGAAGAGAACATTGTCTACGACTACCAGTATTTCTTCGACAACTGCACCACGCGTGTGAGGGATTACCTCAACGAGGCGCTGGGCGGTCGCCTGCAGTCCCAGAACCGCGCGCCGACGCTGCGCACCTTCCGCGACGAGGTGCTGTCGCACTATGCCAGCGTGCCGCCGGTAGCCGTGTCACTCGATGTGCTGATGAACGGCAATATCGATCGCCGCATGACGCAGTGGGAGCAGATGTTCCTGCCTGCACAACTGCGGCGTGAACTCCTGAGTTTCCCATCCGATGTCATGCGTAACGGCCAGCGCAGCAACATGCTGGAAGAGCCTACTGTCATCATGGAGTTCACACCCCCGGCGTCAGGCCCGAACCCCTATTATCTGCTGGCAGCAGGCCTGCTGCTGCCCGCGCTGCTGCTGTTCCTGCTGTTCAAGCGAACGTCGCTGGCCTCGTTTTCCAGCCAGCCAGGCGTCACTCTGCGCAGCCCGGGCCTGAGCTATCGCCTGATGGGTCTGCTGGGACTGGTGATCACGCTGTGCAGTGGCCTGTACGGTCTTGTCATGAGCTTTGGCTGGCTCGCCTCCGCCCATCTCGATCTGCACCACAATCTCAATCTTCTGCTGTTCTGGCCGACCGACCTGCTGGGTGTCACTTTTGCGCTGCGCTGGTTGCTGCTTGGTCGTCCCTGCGCACTCCGTGCCGGGTCGCACAGTCTGGTCATCTTCTATCTGTTCGCACACATCCTTGCGGCACTGGCCTATCTGTTCCTGGGGCTTACGGGAATGGGCGGGCAGAATGTCGGCTCGCTGATGCTGTTCGTGCTGCCGGCCCTGCTGGCCTTCGCCATCGTGGCCTGGAACACGGGTTTCCACTCAATCCGTCGCATCCGCTTCTCCTGACGCGTCGTCCGCATTGGACAAAATTCCGATTCTTCGCTATGCCTGAAGAGAACCCCTGACACCCGCAGGTTGTTTTCATGGCAGGCCAATTTCAGTCCCCCGTTTCTCTGCCTTGCTGCATTGTGCAGCATGTCACGCATGGCGGCATGACGGTGCGCCTCTGTGCCCTGCGCCTGCGTTCCAACGAATGGATTCTGCGTGTGCACGGGCATGGCGATCAGGTCTCGGAATGGATGCAGTGCTTTGCCACACCGTTCGAGGCCATGGCGGCAGGGCACAACGCGCTGACGTTTGAGGGGATCGAGCATTTCTACGCCGATCCGCTGCTCCAGGCGCCAGGCGAATGGTGCGGGAAATCTCAGATTTCTCCTTTTGATTCATAGTGTTGCTATAAGATTTCATGGGCATCGAACATTTGCTCGATTTTCATTTTCAAGCCCTGGCAAAAGTGATAGAGTCGGTTTCCTGTCGCTCAAGCCCATGAGTCAGTTTTACAGGAGAGCCTCACGTTGAACCCTTCCTTCACCGCTGAAGAACGGCAATTTCAGCAGCAGGTCCGGGAGTTTCTGGAAGCAGAGTTTCCCACGGACATTCGCCACAAGGTAGACAATCGCATTCGTCTGGAGAAAGACGATTATGTGCGCTGGCAAAAGATTCTTTACCGCAAGGGCTGGGTCGCGCCCAACTGGCCGGTGGAGGTCGGTGGCACGGGCTGGACTGCGGTGCAGAAATACATCTTCGCCGAGGAAATGGCCCGTATCGGAGCACCCGAGCCGGTTGCCTTTGGCGTCAAGATGGTCGGGCCAGTGATTTTCACCTATGGCAATGAGGAGCAGAAAAAGCGTTTCCTGCCCGGCATTCTTGAGAGCACGGTCTGGTGGTGCCAGGGCTACTCCGAACCCAATGCCGGTTCCGATCTTGCCTCGCTGAAAACCACGGCGGTGCGTGACGGCGACCACTACATCGTCAATGGCACCAAGACCTGGAACACCCTGGGGCAGTATGCAGACTGGATCTTCTGTCTGGTGCGCACCGACAGCGGTGCGAAGAAGCAGGAAGGCATCAGCTTTCTGCTGATCGACATGAAGACGCCCGGCATCCGCCTGTCCCCCATCTACCTCATCGATGGCACACCGGAAGTGAACGAAGTGCACTTCGACAATGTGCGGGTGCCGGTCGAGAACCGCATCGGGGAGGAAAACCAGGGCTGGACCTATGCCAAGGTGCTGCTGACCCACGAACGCACGAACATCGCTGGCGTGCCCCGTTCCAAGGTGCGGCTGGAAAAGCTGCGTGAGCTGGCAGCGAAGGCTCCCGACGGACAGGGCGGCACACTGCTGGACGACCCGCTGTTCCGCAGCCGGATTGCCGAGGCCGAGATTCAGTGCCTCGCCCTGGAGTACGCGGAGCTGCGCGCACTGGCGGCCGTCAGCGTGGGCAAGGCGCCCGGCCCGGAATCCTCCATTCTGAAGATTGTCGGCTCCGAGCTGGGACAGACCATCGACACGCTGTACATGGAGATGGCGGCGCTGCAGAGCCTGCCCTATGTGCCGGAACAGTTCTCCGTGGATTTCCAGGGCGAGGTCATCGGGGAAGATGGCGCGGCGTCTACGGCGCTGACCTATTTCAACAATCGCAAGGCGTCGATTTACGGTGGGTCCAACGAGATCCAGAAAAACATCATCTGCAAAGCGGTGCTGGGCCTGTAGGTCCGGGGGACAGGAAGCAATATGGATTTTTCATACAGCGAAGAGCAGCAGATGCTGCAGGACAGCGTGCAGAAGTTTGTGCAGCGGCATTACGCGTTTGAGGATCGCCGGGGCATCGTGGCCAGCGACGCAGGTTACAGCGCCGAACACTGGGCGCTGTTTGCTGAGCTGGGCTGGCTGACCGTGCCTTTTGCGGAGGAAGACGGAGGCTTTGGTGGCCTGGCCACGGACCTGATGGTGCTGATGGAAGAGTTCGGTCACGCCATGGTGGTGGAACCCTTCATTCCGACTGCGGTGCTGGGAGGCGGCCTGCTCGCCAGTCTTGGCAATGCCGCGCAGAAAGAAGCGCTGGTGACATTGATGGAGGGCGGTCTGCAACTGGCCGTCGCGCTTTACGAGGAGCAGAGCCGCTACAACCTGGCCAATGTCTGCACGAGCGCGCAGCGCGACGGTGAGGGCTACGTGCTCAGTGGCAACAAGGTGCTGGTGCTCAACGGCGCCAATGCCGAGCGACTGCTGGTGTCTGCGCGCACTTCCGGCGACTCCTGCGACAGGGACGGCATTTCCCTGTTCATGATTGATATGGCCAGCGCCGGGGTATATTGCCATGGCTATACCACGGTGGATGGCCATCGCGCCGCGCAGGTTCGTCTCGACAAGGTGCGCGTTCCGGCGTCCGCCCTGCTGGGCGACGAGGGCACCAGTTTTTGTGCACTGGAGCAGGCCATAGACCGCGCCGCACTGTGCGTGAGTGCCGAGGCTGTCGGGGCCATGGACACCCTGCTGCACAAGACCGTTGAGTACAGCAAGACGCGCAAACAGTTCGGCATCACCATCAGCAGTTTCCAGGCGCTGCAGCATCGCATGGCGAATATGTTTATCGAATGCCAATTGGCACGGTCGGTAGTGCTCATGGCAGCGATGAAGCTGGACAGCGATCTGCCGGATGCGGAAAAGGCGAAGGCGGTGTCCGCTGCGAAGAGTCGCGTCGGCAAGGCCATCCGTCAGGTTGGGCAGGAGGCGGTGCAACTGCACGGGGGAATCGGCATCACGGACGAGCTGGATGTGGGACATCTGTTCAAGCGTGTCACCGCCATCGAGACCCTGTTCGGCAATACCGATTTTCATACCCGGCGCTTCGCCGCCCTGTGAGTGAGCCTGCGCCGTGAGTGAACTGATTCTGGTGCGCCACGGGCAGGCTTCCTTCGGCGCGCAGTCCTATGACAAACTCAGCCCTCTGGGCGAAGAGCAGGTGCAACTGCTCGCTCGTCACTGGCAGGAGGGCGCTGAGCATTTCGATCATCTCTACTGCGGAGAACTGCAGCGGCAGCGCGAAACTGCGGAGCTGCTGAGGCCGCTTGTCCGCAGTGGTGCGCATGCACACGTCCATCCCGGTTTGAACGAGTACGACGGCGACGGGCTGATGCGCCTGTACCTGCACCATCATCACGATGCCGGAGAAGCCGTGACGCTGCCCATCGCAGATCGTCGCGAATTTCAGCGTCTCTTCGAGGCTGCCGTCGCGCTGTGGGTGAGTGGCCGCTTGCAGACGCAGGACGACGAGAATTTCGAACCCTGGGTGAGTTTCAAAGCACGGGTTCATGGCGCTATCGACGAGCTGATGGCGCGCCATACCGGCGGCAGTCGGGTGCTGGTAGCCACCTCCGGAGGGGTGATCGCACTGGCTTTGCAGCGTGTCCTGGGCATTCCGGACGAACAGACTATCGCGACCAACTGGCTGGTCAACAACAGCGCAGTGACCCGCATCCGCTACGGCGGGGGGCGCGTGTCGCTCAGCCAGTTCAACAGCCTCCCGCACCTGGAAGGGCCGGCACTGCGCGACAAGATTACCTATCGTTAGGACGAGGCATTGGAGTGAGCAACAGTCAGGTGGACAAAGCGACGTCGGTCAGGGCAGGGGAAGAGCTGCCCCTGGACCTGCTGCGTGACTACCTGCGCCCCGTGCTGGGTCTGCCTCTTGACGATTTGCGGGTGCAACAGTTTCCGGGCGGTTATTCCAATCTCACCTATCTGCTGAGCGCGGGAGGGGAGCAGTGGGTATTGCGCCGTCCGCCCTTCGGCAGCCGCGTACGTTCGGCCCATGACATGGGGCGCGAATTCCGGGTGCTGACAGCTCTCTCAGGTACCTTCCCCTATGCGCCCGTGCCGGTGCATTTCTGCGAGGACCCGGTCGTCCTGGGCTGTGACTTCTATCTGATGAGCTATATTCCCGGTGTGGTGATCCGCAAGTCCTACCCCGAGGGCATGCACCTCAGCTCGGAGCAGGTACGGCAGCAGTTTTTCACCCTCTTCGATGTGCTGGGCGAGCTGCACAGCATCGATCTCACGCGTGTGGGCCTGGGCGATTTCGGCCGTCCCGAAGGCTACGTTCGCCGTCAGGTGGAGGGCTGGAGCCGACGTTACCGTGATGCCAGGACTCCCGATGCGCCGGACTTCGAGCGGGTGATGGGCTGGCTGCACGACAACATGCCTGCCGACAGTGGTGTTGCCTGCCTGATCCACAACGATTACAAGCTGGACAATGTCATCTGGTCACCGGACGAGCCCCTGCGTCTTATCGGGGTGCTCGACTGGGAGATGGCCACGGTAGGGGACCCACTCATGGACCTGGGGTGTACCCTCGGCTACTGGGCAGAGGCCACAGACCCGGAGGATTTCCGTCTGTACCGTGCCATGCCCAGTGATGTGCCAGGGGCTCCGACCCGTGCCGAGATTGTGGCCCGCTTTGCCGAGCGCACGGGGCTGCGCATGGAGCGTTTCGATTTCTACTTCTGTTTTGGTCTGTTCCGGCTGGCTGCCATCGGCCAGCAGATCTACACCCGCTATGCCCAGGGCCTGACCCGTGACCCCCGTTTTGCCAGTCTGCTGGGCAAGGTGCACAGCCTGCAGCGCATGTGCGAACGGGTCATGGTGAACGGGGCACAGCTCTAGCTCAAGCGCAGGCCAGCCCTGGCTTGCTCGCCTTGACCCGCCCGGGAAGTTCACGTAATTTCAGGCTCCTGAATCCCCCGAGACCGGGATCCAATCCCTGTGTCCCTGCTTCCTGCCTGCAGTGTCCCAGAATCCATAACCAGAACCTACAAGAAGAATTGACTGTGACTGAACCCCGCAAGAATCGCCTGATGCAGAATGTAATCGTCTTCTGCGCCTTCCTGAACGGCTTTGTGATCATGACCATCGAGCTGCTGGGCGGCCGCGTGCTGTCACCCTATTTCGGCACCAGCGTGTATGTCTGGGGCAGCATCATCACCATTTTCATGCTCTCCTTGTCGCTGGGCTATCTCTGGGGAGGCCGGCTGTCGAGCCGTAACCCGAACCACGCGACTTTTGCCAGCTTCTTTGGTTTGTCTGCACTGCTGTCGCTGCCGATCATCTTCTTCTCGGAATGGACCATGACCCAGGTGTTTCTGCGGGTTGAGGATCCGCGCTATGGCTCGCTGATTGCGGCCACCGTGCTGTATTTCCTGCCGATCTGTCTGATGGGCATGGTCTCGCCCTATTCGATTCGTCTGCTGGTCAGTTCCGAGGAACACAGTGGGCGCATGGCCGGTCTTCTGTATTTTGTATCGACCCTGGGCAGTGCCCTGGGCACCCTGATGACCTCGTTCTACTTTGTGCTGTGGTTCGAGATCGACACCATCATGTGGGGCGCCATCGGCGCGTTGCTGCTGTGCGGCGCGTCAGTGGCAATCGTTCACCGCTTGCCGGGCCAGGCCACGGCGGGAGTTCAATACCATGAAAACTGAGAGAGTTCTGCATCGTACCCGCCGCCTGTGGCGGCAGTGTGCCCTGTTCAGCCTGAGCATGATGGCGTCGCTGTTCTGCGGCGTGGTCAGCGCCGAAGTGCTGCACGAGGAGAAGTCTGTTTACCGCAATATCTTCGTGACCGAAGTGGACGGGCGTCGCTGCCTGATGTTCAACGCGATACGTGGCGAACGCAACCAGACCTGCATGGACATGCGCAATCCGAAGGAATTTGTCTTCCACTACGCGCGCATGACCATGGCGGGGTTGCTGGTGAACCCGAATCCCCAGCACATCCTGATCGCCGGCCTTGGTGGAGGCACGCTGCCCACTGCCCTGCACGAAATGTATCCCGATGCGACCATCGACATTCTGGAGATCGACCAGGCGGTGGTGAATGTGGCCAAGAACTTCTTCAACTTCCAGGAGAGTGAGCAGGTTCAGACCCATGTGGTGGATGCCCGGGTATTCATCAAGCGTGCAGGTCTGGAGGGCAAGAAGTACGACTTTATCGTGCTGGACGCCTTCACCGGGGAGTACATTCCCGAACACCTGATGACCCAGGAGTTCCTGGAAGAGGTGAAGCAGGTGTTGACCCCGGACGGTGTGGTGGTCGCCAACACCTTCTCCAGCAGCCGGCTTTATTCCTACGAGTCGGAAACCTACCGTGCTGTCTTCGGAGACTTTTTCAATCTGAAGATGAGCGGTTCGGGCAACCGGGTGATCATCGCCCAGCAGAAGCCTCTGCCCAGCATGGGAGAGCTGAAAGCCAATGCCCAGCCTCTGTTTGAACCCCTGAAGCCCTATGGGGTGGATATTCTCGAATTCCCCGCCCGCATGGGCACGCGCCCGGACTGGGATCAGACACGACGCGTACTCACCGACCAGTTCTCTCCCGCAAACCTGCTGGGGCGTTAACGCTCCAGCCGGAACACCCAGTAGTAGCACAGCGCGGCGCTCATCCAGCAGATGTACACGGTCCACAGGTCGTGCGACACGAAGTGGGCGCCCCGTAGCTGCTGTGCCACACCGAAGGTCAAGCCCAGCGCCACCACCGCCGCCAGTACGCCGTAACGCCACGAGGGCCGGTAGCGCAGGGCCAGAAAAAACAGCCCCAGCCAGCAGTAGGCACCGCTGGCATGCCCCGCCGGAAAACAGCGCCCCGGTTCCTGCCCCTCCGGCCGGGTACCAAGCAGGCTCACATAGGCCTTGTCACCGCCGTAGCGGTCCAGATCCCACGGGCAGTCCATGCCAGTGGTGTCCTTTAACAGGCCCACGATGGCCGCGCTGATCAGGGCCGAGCACAGCAGATAGAGCAGCGGGCGCCGCCAGGAGCGGAATTTCTCAAGGGAAAAGCTCAGGCCGATGGCGAGGAGCAGGGTGAGAGTCATCAGGGACACGAGATTGCGGCCCCGGTCATGGATCAGGTCGTTCGTGATCCATGCGCCGCGCAGTGCCCAGCTTCCGCCCTCCAGGCGATACAACTGATCCCCCCACCACAAGTCCCCATCCGTGATGGCCAGAGCAAGGGCCAGCACCACGAAGATCAGCGTGGGGAGCAGGGTCATGCGCAGGCGTATGTCATGCATGGGAGTGGTCGGACTCGTGGGGACTGGACAAGGGGCAGATTATGACAGATTCATTAAGTTTGTCTTAAGGCTGGCGCGCAAGAATAGCATCGATCTCCATTTGAGTGAGGCGTCTTTTCGCCATATTCTGCCTGACGGAAACAAGCATGACTGTATTTAAGGCAAACGGCAGCATAACAACCCTCTTGTGTGCTGCCTTCTTTTTTACTGTTGCGTACAATACCTCGTTCTACCACAACGTGGTGGCGCGTTATCCGCTGGATCAGAATCTCGCCTTCCTGATTTCCCTGACGGTACTGCTGTTCAGCAGTATCGCGTTTTTCCTCGGGCTGGTCGTCAACAAGTTTACCGTCAAGCCCGTCTTGATCTTTCTGTTCCTGGCAGCAGCCGTCTGCGCGTACTTCATGAACAGCTACAACGTGATCATTGATGCGTCGATGCTCCGCAATTCACTGATGACGGACAGCCGCGAAGTGGCCGACCTGATCAGTGCGCGCTTCATCGCCTACATTCTGCTGCTCGGAGTTGTTCCCGGGGTGATTGTCTACCGGATGCGGTTGCGCTGCCGTTCCGGCAAGCGCGAGCTGATCGGCAGAATGAAGTATCTGGGTGCTCTTCTGCTGGTAATCGTTGCCAACCTGCTGCTGATGTCGCAGGAGTACACCAGTTTTATTCGCGAACACAAAGATCTGCGCTATTACATGAATCCCCTGACTTTTGTGTATTCGGCAGGCAAGTTCATTGACGGGGTCGTCGCCGGGTCGGACACGGGGGAACGCAAGGTCATGGGCGAGGATGCCCGCGTGGCCCGGGTTGGCAGCCAGCGCAAGCTGGTGGTACTCGTGGTGGGGGAGGCGACAAGGGCCGATCACTGGTCCCTGAACGGCTACGAGCGTGACACCAATGCGCCGGTGGAAGACGATGCCGTGATCAGCCTGCCCAATGTGCAGTCCTGCGCGACCTCCACCGCCTACTCCCTGCCCTGCATGTTCTCTGCCCTGGGTTTTGATGACTACAACCTGAGTGACGCCAACGCCCAGGAGAACCTGCTGGACGTGCTGCAGCGCGCCGGGGTCAACGTGCTGTGGCGCGACAATAATTCCGATTCGAAAGGCGTGGCAGTGGCGGTGCCCTTCGAGGATTTCCGCTCTCCCGATGTCAACCCGGTCTGCGATATCGAGTGTCGCGACGTGGGAATGCTGGCCGGGCTGGACGATTACGTTCAGGCGCATCCGGAGGGTGACTTCGTCATCGTCCTGCACCAGATGGGCAACCACGGTCCTGCGTACTACAAACGCTATCCACCGGAATACGAGCGCTTCACGCCGGTATGCAAGACCAATCAGATCGAGCAGTGCACGCAGGAGGAGATTCGCAACGCCTATGACAACGCGGTGCTGTACTCCAATGCCTTCCTGTCCAGCGTGATTGATTTCCTGAAACAGCAAGATGACTTTTCCACGGCCATGCTGTACATGGCCGACCATGGCGAATCATTGGGAGAGATGGGGCTGTACCTGCACGGGCTGCCCTACGCACTGGCGCCCGAAGCGCAGACTCATGTCGCGTCCATGCTGTGGTTTGGCAAGGGCTTCGAGCAGGAGGGGGAACGGGTGCGCGCCAAGGCCGTGCAATCACTCTCTCACGACAACTACTTCCACACGGTATTGGGCATGCTGAATGTCGATACTGGTCTGCACAACCCGGCGCTGGATCTCGTCAGATAGCCAGCGCCAGGCGCGTGGCCTCGTCGATGGCGCGTTTGGCATCCAGTTCTGTCGCTTCATGAGCACCGCCAATGACGTGGCAGGGCAGGCGCAGGCCCTGTGCCAGTTCACGCAGCGGTTCCTGTCCGGCGCAGATCACAATGTGATCCACTGCAAGTACCCGTGGGACGCCTTGTACCACCACGTGCAGGCCGTCGTCATCGATGCGCTGATAGTCGCAACCCGCCAGCATCTCCACCCGCTTCTTCACCAGCCCCAGGCGATGAATCCAGCCCGTGGTCTTGCCGAGGGTGCTGCCCGGCTTTCCGGGTTTGCGCTGCAACAGCGTGATCTGCCGGGGTGACGGAGGCGTGAGGGGCGTCATGCCCTCGACACCGCCTCGCGCCTGCAGGCTCATGTCCACGCCCCATTCCCGCATGAACTCGGGAATGTCACGGCTCGGCATTTCTGTGCCGTGGCTGAGAAATTCCGCAACATCGAAGCCGATGCCGCCAGCGCCGATGATGGCGATCCGTTGGCCTGCAGTCACCTTCCCGGACACAACGTCCACATAGCTGACAACGCTGCGGTGCGTGATGCCCGGAATTGCGGGCATGCGTGGCGTAATGCCGGTGGCAATGATGGCGAGGTCGAAGTCGCCGGATTCGAGCATGGCCGTGTCTACCCGGGCACCGAGGCGGACATCGACCTTCAGGTGTTGCAGGCGATTGTTGAAGTAACGCAGGGTCTCCGCGAATTCTTCCTTGCCCGGAATACGCTTGGCCAGATTGAACTGGCCGCCAATCTCGGTTGCCTGATCAAACAGGGTGACCCGGTGACCGCGTTCTGCCGCCGTGGTGGCAAAGGCAAGGCCCGCGGGGCCGGCCCCGACCACGGCGATACGCCGCACTTGCGTTGCCGGGTCCGATATCAGTTCCAGTTCGTGGCATGCCCGTGGGTTGACCAGGCAACTGGTGAGCCTGCCGTTGAAGATGTGATCAAGGCAGGCCTGGTTGCAGGCGATGCAGGTGTTGATGCTGTCGCTTTGCCCTGCTGCGGCCTTGGCGACGAAGCGGGGGTCGGCCAGGAAAGGCCGGGCCATCGAGACCATGTCGGCGTCGCCCAGTGCGAGCAGGGCTTCCGCCACATCGGGCGAGTTGATGCGATTGGAAGTAATGACCGGCACCGGCAGTTGCGCGCGGAAGCGGGCACTCACCCAGGTGAAAGCGGCACGTGGCACCTTGGTGGCGATGGTGGGGATTTGCGACTCGTGCCAGCCGATGCCGGTGTTGATGAGGGTGACGCCCGCCTCTGCCAGTGCCTTGCCCAGTGCCACGGTTTCGTCGAAGGTGCTGCCGCCCTCTACCAGGTCCAGCATGGACAGGCGGAAGATGATGATGAATTTCTCGCCGACCCGTTCCCGGATGCGCCGCACGATGGCCAGCGCCAGTCGGCAGCGATTGTCAAAGCTGCCACCCCAGCGGTCCTCACGCCTGTTGGTGCGTGGGGCAATGAATTCGTTGATGAAATAACCTTCGGAGCCCATGACCTCCACGCCGTCGTAGCCGGCCTGCTGGCAGAAGGACGCAAAGTCGCCAAAGTCCTCGATCTGCTGCAGGATTTGCGTGTCGGTGGCCTCGGCAGGCACAAAACGGTTGATCGGGGCCTGCAGGGCAGAGGGAGCAATGAGATTTTCGCTGTGGGCATAGCGCCCGGTGTGCAGAATCTGCAGACAGATCTTCGCGCCTTCCCGGTGAACGGCATCGGTGATAAGGCGATGCCCGGCAATGGCATCCGGCTGGCGATAGGCGGGTGTCTCTCCCGGCGGCAGGCAGTGTGCGTTCGGCATGAAGCCGCCGGTGACGATGAGGGCGACTCCGCCCGCCGCCCGCTCGGCATAGAACGCCGCCAGGCGGGCATGGCTGTCGGGAATGTCCTCCAGCCCTGTATGCATGGACCCCATCAGCACCCGGTTGCGCAGTTGGGTGAAACCCAGGTCGAGCGGCGCCAGCAGGTGGGGGTAGGGGGCGTCCGGCTTCATTCCCCGACGTGAACGGTCAGGATGTCGCAGTGAGACCCGTGCAACACCTTGTTCGCGGTGGACCCGAGCAGCAGCTTCCAGCCGGAACGGCCGTGGCTGCCGATTACGATCAGGTCACTGCCCAGCTCTTCTGCCTTGGCACGAACTTCCGTAGCCGGTGCGCCGAGCATGGTGTGCTGACGCTCCGGGGGAATGCCGAACTCCTTGCCGATATCGGTCAGGCGCTCTGCGGCAATCTGCATCGCCTCTTCCTGCATCTTGGTAATGTTGATCGCATAGGCATCGATGGGATACGCCGCCGCGATGGGCTCCACCACGTGAATGAGGCTGAGTTTGTGGGCATCCCCCCCTACCAGCCGCTTCGCGCGGTTGATGACCTTGGTGGACTCGTTGGAAAGATCAATGGCAACCAGCAGGTTCTGATAAGTACTCATGATGGACTCCTCGCATGCATCCTTGTCTGAGGGCAGTGTAGCGGAGACGAAGGGGGTTGAGAAGCAAGCCGGGACAGCCCGCCTACAGATACGGTGAAAAAAGCCAGGCGATCGAGTCGCGCAGATGCTCCGGCAGGGACCGCGATTCAATCTCGGCCCGCGTCACGGGAGAGGCGACGGCCCAACGGGCGCTGAAATACTCGCATAACTGTTGGTTGATGTCCCTGCTGAACAGTTCCACCCCCAGCTCGTAATTCAGGCGCAGGCTGCGCGGGTCCATATTGGCCGAGCCGATCAGGGAATACTGATCGTCCACCAGCAGCAGCTTGGCGTGGACAAAGGGGCCGGGCTGATAGGCCACCTGAATGTCCCCTTCCAGCACCTGGCCCAGGATGTTGCGGGAGGCCCAGTGCGCGGGTTTGATGTTGTTCAGCGCGGGCAGGAGAATCTGCACGTCCACGCCGCGCAGGTGTGCCGCCATCAGTGCGCCGATCAGATCCAGGGTCGGCAGAAAATAGGGCGTCATGATCCAGACGCGCTTCTGCGCCGCGCTGATGACCCCCAGCATCAGGTCGTTGAGGCGGTCGAGCGACTTGTTGGGGCCATCCAGTACCAGTCGGCTCCACACCGGCGCTTCCAGACGATTGGGGTTGCTGTGATGAAACGGCGGCAGCCGGGAGCGGTTGCCCTTGCAGTAGTGCCAGTCGCGCCGGAACGCCCATTCCAGCTCGTCGACTATGCGCCCCTGCAGGCGGAAATGGATGTCGAGCACACGGTGAGGATTGTCGTCCCGTGCGGCCAGGTGGCGATCACCGATATTGGAACCTCCGGTAAAGGCATAGCGATTGTCCACGATCAGCATCTTGCGGTGGCTGCGCATGTTGAGATTGAGCGCGGGCGGAATCAGGGTGATCGGATTGAAGCGGGCGAAGGGGATGCCACGCCGACGCAGCACCGGGCCGATGCGCCACAGCCCGTTCCACTCGCCCATGCCGTCCACGATGACCTTGACCTCCAGGCCCCGCTCCCGGGCCGCCGCCAGTGCCTCGACGAAGCGCATGCCGGTCTCGTCGCGATCGAAGATATAGGTGTAGAGCAGCACGTGATGCCGGGCACCCGCAATGGCATCCAGCATGGCGGGGAAGAGTGCCTCGCCATTGTGCAGAATCTGTACGTCGTCGCAGGAGGTGAGCCCCTTCTTCACCACCTGCTCCCCCACCATGGACAAAGGGCGGAACGCAGTGCCGGGAGGTTCCTCGACAGTGTCTGTCGAGTCTTTCTGCAGCTTGGTGACGTAGTGGCGGCGGGCGGAGGCGTTGACCCGGTTGATGCCGAACATCAGGTACAGGACCGGCCCTGCCAGCGGCAGGATGATACACAGGGCGATCCAGCCGAACGCGGCGCGGGAATCTGTCTTGTTCAACAGTGCGTGCCCCGAGGCCAGCACTGCCATCACGATGTGTACCGGCGGGATGAACCAGAGAAGGGAGGTATCCAGCGTCACGCCTCGTCCTCCCCGTCGGCGGGCAGGCGCAGGTCTGCCACCAGTGCCCGGTGGTCGGAGAAGTCACGCCAGTGGTTGCCGGCAATGCTTTCGCAGCGGCTGACGGACAATCCCCGCACATAGATGCGATCCATCGACAGCATGGGCAGAAAGGCCGGGTAGGTGCGGGCGCAGCGTCCGTTGATGCACTCGTGAACCTCCTGCAGGCCCAGTGTCTGCGTCAGCTTCTGGTGCGCCGACAGACGCCAGTCGTTGAAGTCACCCGCCAGGATCAGCGGCTCCTGTTCGGGCACCGTGCGCAGGATGTGCTCGATCAGGTGGGCCACCTGCAGTTGCCGCTCGCGCTCGAACAGGCCCAGGTGCACACAGATCAGGTGCAGATTGCCGTGGATGGTCCCGTGCAGAAAGCCGCGCTGGGAGAAGCTGAGAATCGAGGCGTCGATATTGTCCCAGCGCACGAAGGGCAGTTCGCTGAGGATGGCATTGCCGTGATGACCGTGCTGGTAAATCGCGTTCTTGCCATAGGCGTGGTGATGCCAGACGGTATCTGCCAGGTATTCCAGTTGGGTCTGGGAGGGCCATGCGGACAGGCGCTGCCTGTGCTTCTGGTTGTCGCCCACTACCTCCTGCAGGAATACGATGTTGGCGCCGCTTTCGCGCAGGCACTCGCGAATCTTCTCCAGCACCAGGCGTTTGGGACCCAGGGCAAACCCCTTGTGAATATTAAGGCTGAGAATTCTCAAGTCTTGCGCGGACATAGTCTTCCAGAAAGTAGTGTCAACTGGCGTCCCGGATCATGTTGCGGGCGATGATGAGCTGCTGGATCTGGCTGGTGCCCTCGTACAAGCGGAACAGGCGCACGTCGCGATAGAAGCGTTCCACGGCATATTCGGAGATATACCCGGCGCCGCCGTGAATCTGCACGGCACGATCCGCCACCCGACCGACCATCTCCGTGGCGAACAGTTTGCAGGCGGCAGACTCGGTGCTGACGTTTTTCCCGTCGTCGCGTTGGCGGGCCGTCTCCAGCACCATGCAGCGGGCAGCGTAGGATTCGGTCTTGGAATCTGCCAGCATGGCCTGTATCAACTGGTGTTCGGCGATGGCAACGCCGAACTGCTTGCGGTTCATGGCGAATTCCAGGGCATCCGCAATCAGGCGTTCGGACACGCCGACGCTGACCCCGGCGATATGCAGGCGACCGCGATCCAGCACCTTCATGGCGGTGATGAAGCCTTCCCCTTCCTTGCCGATGAGATTTTCTGCGGGAACGCGGCAGTCCTCGAAGATGACGTCACAGGTCAGCGAGCCCGCCTGACCCATCTTGCGGTCCACCGGACCCAGGGTGATCCCGGGGGTGCCCTTCTCCACGATGAAGGCGGAGATGCCGCGGGCGCCCTTGATGTCGGGATTGGTGCGAGCCATCACGTTGAAGGTGTCGGCAACCGGGCCATTGGTGATGAAGCGCTTGGTGCCGTTGAGCACGTAGTGGTCGCCGTCCCGGCGCGCAGAGGTTTTCACGGCCCCGGCGTCGGAGCCTACATCCGGCTCGGTCAGGCAGAAGCAGCCGACCCATTCGCCGCTGGCGTATTTGGGCAGGAAACGCTGTTTCTGCTCCTCGGTACCGTCGAAGACGACAGCGGCGGAACCGATGCCGTTATTGGTGCCCATAATCGAACGGAAGGCCGGGGAGGTGCGCCCCAATGCCATGGCCACATGGATCTCTTCCTCCATGGTCAGCCCCAGGCCGCCATACTCTTCGGGAATGGTCATGCCGAACAGGCCCAGCGCCTTCATTTCCTGCACGATATCGTCCGGAATGCGGTAGTGCTCCGCCACCTCGTGCTCGGCGGGCACCAGGCGTTCGCGCACGAAGCGGTCCACCATGTCGATGAGTTGGGCCAGTGTTTCCTGATCGCGAATCATGCAGTTTCCTCCCGCAGCACTCCTGCGAATGCCTGTGTCTGCAACGAAGCTTAAAGACTGTATTCCGCGAATTCCACCTCTTTCAGACGCTGTGCTACCATGGCTCCCCCTCCTGTTTCGAAGGGAATGTTTATGACGGAATCCACCCAGGTGTTCATCTACGACGGCGGGCGCAGCGCGTTCGGGCGGCAGGGAGGCGTACTGGCGCCGGTTCGCCCCGACGACCTTCTCGCCCATGTCATTCGCACGGTTGCCGGGCGCAACGCGTTTCCCCTTGAGGCCTATGAAGATGTGATCATGGGCAACACCAATCAGGCGGGCGAGGATTGCCGCAATGTCGGGCGTTTTACCTCGCTGCTGGCAGGCATGCCCATCAGTGTTGGCGGACTCACGGTCAATCGCCTGTGCGGTTCCGGTCTGGCCGCTGTGCTCGATGCCGCCCGTTGCGTCCGTACCGGTGAGGGCAATCTGTTTCTCGCCGGAGGAGTGGAATCCATGAGCCGGGCTCCCCTGATCCTGTCCAAGGCCACCACAGCCTATGATCGCGGCCAGCAGATCGCCGACAGTACCCTCGGAGCCCGCTTTACCAACCCTGCCTTCGCCGACACCTACGGCAACGACACCATGCCGCAGACTGCGGACAATATCGCTCGTGACATCGGGATCAGCAGGGAGGACAGCGACCGTTTCGCCGCACGCTCCCAGGCCTGCTACGAGGCGGCGCGTGCAGCCGGATTCTTCGATGGGGAAATCATCCCCGTGGAGGTGCCCCAGGGACGCAAGAAACCGCCACTGACGGTGAGTGCCGATGAGCACCCGCGCCCGGACTCCAATCTGGAAGCGCTGGCGGGTTTGCGCCCCCTGTTCGAGGGCGGCGTGGTGACGGCCGGCAATGCTTCCGGCATCAACGACGGCGCTGCTGCCCTGATTCTGGGAGACCGGCAGATTGGCGAGCAATATGGCGTGCGTCCGCGTGCCCGCATTCTTGCGGGCGCCATCGCCGGGGTCGAGCCGCGGCTGATGGGGCTTGGCCCCGTCTTCGCGGGCCGCAAGGCGCTGGCCCGGGCCGGGCTGACGCTGGCCGACATGGACATTATTGAGATCAATGAAGCCTTCGCCACCCAGGTGCTGGGTTGTCTCAAGCTGCTGGAGATCGCTGCGGATGACTCGCGGGTCAATCCCAACGGTGGCGCCATTGCAGTGGGGCATCCCCTGGGCGCATCCGGTGCCCGCATCGCCCTGAGTGCCGTGCGGCAACTGGAGCGCAGCGGCGGGCGTTACGCACTGGTGAGCCTGTGTATCGGGGTGGGTCAGGGGGTGGCGGCGGTCATAGAGCGCCTGGATTGAAACCGGGTGGCGCGAAGGGGTCGCGTCACTCTGCCAGCAATCGAAGAAAGGGGGAATCGCATGTCCAAGGTTGTGAGTTATGAACTGATCGATCACATTGGCGTGATCACGGTAGACAATCCGCCCGTCAACGCGCTGTCCCATGCGCTGCGACAGGGTCTGCAGGATGCCGTCACGGCGGCACAGAGCGACAGCAGCAAGGCACTGGTGCTGCTGTGCGCAGGGCGCACCTTCATCGCCGGTGCCGATATCACCGAGTTCGGCAAACCACCGCAAGCCCCCTCCTTGCCCGATGTGCTGGAGACTCTCGAAAATTCCACCAAGCCCATCGTCGCGGCCATTCACGGCACCGCGCTTGGCGGCGGCTTTGAAACGGCGCTTGCCTGCCATTACCGCTGTGCGCTGCCAAGTGCGAAGGTCGGTCTGCCCGAGGTCAAGCTGGGCATACTGCCCGGAGCAGGCGGCACCCAGCGTGTGCCGAGACTCGCAGGAGTGGAGGCGGCACTGGAGCTGATCATCAGCGGCAACCCGATTTCTGCGGCAGATGCCGGGGCGATGAAACTGATTGACCGAGTGGTGCAGACCGAGGATCTGAAGTCGGCCGCAATAGCCTATGCGCAGGAGCTGGTGGCACTGTCGGCACCCCTGAAGCGGGTGCGTGATGTGCAGATCGATCCGAACTCCATTCCGGAAGGTTTCTTCGATGCCTATCGTCGCAAGGTGGCTGCCCGGGCAAGGGGGCAGATCGCCCAGGATCGCATCGTCAGTTGCGTGGAAGCGGCAGTCACCCAATCGTTTGACGAGGGCCTGCAGACAGAGCGCGAGCTGTTCATGGAATGCCTGCAGTCACCGCAGTCCCGTGCCATGCGCCATGCATTCTTCGCGGAGCGTGAAGCCGCCAAAATCAAGGGTCTGCCAGCCGACACGCCGGTGCGGGACATTCGTCAGGTCGCCATCATCGGCGGTGGCACCATGGGTGGCGGCATCGCCATGTGTTTTGCCAACGCCGGCATTCCGGTGACCCTGCTGGAGATCAACGACGAGGCGCTGGAGCGCGGCCTGGGCATTATCCGCAAGAATTACACAATCACCGTGCAGAAGGGCCGTCTGAGTCAGCAGGAAATGGACTCGCGCATGGCGCTGATCGATGGCACAACGTCCTATGGGGATCTGAGCAAGGTCGATCTGGTGATCGAAGCGGTGTTTGAGAATCCCGACATCAAGAAGGAAGTGTTTGCGAAGCTCGATGCCGTGTGCAAGCCCGGCGCCATCCTCGCGTCCAACACCTCGTACCAGAACATCGACGATATCGCCGCAGCGACGTCGCGTCCCGCAGACGTGGTGGGTATGCACTTCTTCAGCCCGGCCAATGTCATGAAACTGCTGGAAGTCGTACGGGGCGACAAGACGGCCGACGACGTGCTGTCCACGGTGATGAAGATCGGCAAGAAGATCGGCAAGGTCTGTGTGCTCTCACGCGTGTGCTATGGTTTTATCGGCAACCGCATGCTCACCGGCTATGGTCGTCAGGCACACATGCTGCTGCTGGACGGTGCGACGCCGGCGCAGGTGGATGCGGCGGCAGAGGCCTTCGGCATGGCCATGGGACCGCTGGCGGTGGGCGATCTCGCCGGGCTGGATATCGGCTACAAGGCACGGCAGGCGCGGGAGGCGGCAGGGGACACGCTGGACCCTGCCACCCATTGTGTCGCCTCTGCGCTTGTCGAGATGGGGCGCCTCGGCCAGAAGACTGGGGCCGGGTACTACACCTACGATCCCCAGACCCGGGCACGCAAGAGCGATCCGGAAGTTGAGGCGCTGATTCGCGAACATGCGCAGAAGCTGGGCATTCGGCAGCGCGAGATCAGCGACGAGGAAATTGTTGCACGCCTGTTCTACCCTCTGATCAACGAGGGAGCCCTTATTCTGGAAGAAGGCGTTGCCCAGCGCCCGGGCGATATCGATATCGTTTACCTCTATGGCTACGCGTTCCCCGCCTCCCGTGGGGGCCCCATGTTCTACGCCGATGAGGTCGGCCTGAAGACGGTGTGCGACACGATAGAGCGTTTCGCCCGTGAGCTGGGGCCGGACTACTGGCAGCCCGCGCCTCTGCTGGCCCGACTGGCGGAGCAGGGCAGCACCTTCGCGCAATGGTCGAAAACCCAGGAATAGGAGACGGCGGGTGATTGCCTACGAAACACGCGATCCCGGTGCCGCCCTGGCCAGGGTAGAGGCCCCGACTCCGGTCCCGGAGGGCTCACAGGTGTTGCTGCGCATGCTCGCCTGCGGTGTATGTCACTCCGACATTCATTTGCACGAGGGGGTGTTTGATCTTGGCGACGGGCGTCACCTGGATGTCGGCCGCCCCGGTCAGGTGCTGGGACACGAAATTTTCGGGGAAGTCGTCGCACTGGGACCAGACGCCGAGGGCGTACGCGTCGGCGAGCGCCGCGTGGTGTATCCCTGGATCGGCTGCGGTGAGTGTGCCGCCTGTCGTCGCGGCGAGGAGCACCTGTGCACTCCCGGTCGTGGGCTTGGCACCGTCGTCAGCGGAGGCTTCGCCGATCATGTGCTGGTGCCGCACTCCCGCTATCTGTTTGACAAGGGCCATGTCGATGACGCGCTCGCCTCCACCTACGCCTGCTCCGGCCTGACTGCCTACAGTGCTCTCAGGAAAATCGGCGAGCGTGTGGCGGGTGACGAGGTGCTGATTCTCGGCGCTGGCGGCGTGGGCATGATGGCGGTGCAGATCGCACAGTCCATGGGCATTGATCCATTGGTCGCCGATATCGACCCGCTGAAGCTGGAAGCCGCCCGCGGCATGGGGGTGTCCCGTGTCTTTCATTCCGGAGAGCGGGAACAGGCCAAGGCCATTCGCAAGCTTTGCGACGGCGGGGTGTATGCTGTGCTCGATTTTGTCGGCGCGACCTCCTCCGCCGAATTTGGCCTTGCCTGCCTGCGCAAGGGGGGCAAGCTGATTGTTGTCGGACTCTACGGCGGCGCCCTGCATCTTCCCCTGCCGCTGTTGCCGATGAATGCGCGCACCATTCAGGGCAGCTATGTGGGCAGCCTGCAGGAGATGCAGGAGTTGATGGCACTGGTGCGGGCGGGCAGCATTGCGCCGATCCGCATCGAGGAGCGACCCTTGCAGGAGGTGAGTCAGGCGCTGGCCGACCTCAAGGCGGGCAAGGTGTCGGGGCGTGTCGTGCTGCGCAGCGAGCCTTAGTGGGGGCGCGCCTCAGCCTGCCGTCAGCGTGAAGATGATAGAGGCGGGTTCGCCGGTGTGGGGATGCCGGGGTTCCACAACGTGTTGCAGATGCAGGCCGCTGCGGGCGAACAGTGTCTGCCAGGACGTCAGTGTGCGGTAATACCAGGGCGCAGCCCCGCGAAACTCTCCTCCCATGCCCTGCCAGGATTCCTTGCGCCAGCCATCCTGATGGCCCTGTTCCTGCGCAAGCGTGTTCGGGTGCAGCGTCTGAATGATCAGATGGCCTGCCGGTGCCAGCAGGCCCGGCACTGCTGCCAGAAGTGCCTCCACGCCCTCTTTGTCCAGAAGAGAGAAATTGCATACGACGGTGTCGAAAAGCCTGCCCCGCAGGGTACCGGGCAGCTCCTCATAGCGCATGTGCAGAAACTCGGGAGTGTGTGCGAGTGCGGGGGTTGAATTCTGTCGGGCAGCAAGGACCAGTGAGGCAATGGCGTCGGTGCCGGTGATGGCGATGCCCTCGGTGGCCAGACGCCAGCTCAGCCAGCCTTCTCCGCAGCCCAGGTCCAGTGCCGTGGCGGGCCGAGTGCCCAGCACTGCCTCGACAATCGCCTGATTGGTCACCAGGGTGCGGCTGGCAATTTTCTGCTGCCGGATCGCGTCGGTCCAGGCCTGGGCGTTTTCCTCCCAACTGTGCAGAACGGCAGCACTGTCTTCCATGTGCGTCATGACGCCTTTGTGAGTCCGAGGCGTTCAGTCGACGATGGCGTCATACAGAAGTTCCTTGCTGCGCAGTTGCAGCTCGCGGGCATAGCGCAGATTGCGGTTCTGAATCATGCCGACAAAAACCACATCCTCCACCGGATCAATCCAGAACCAGGAGCCGGCAATCCCCCACCACCAGTAACTGCCCGCCGACATGCCGCCGTTCTTTGCCGGGTCGTTCACAATCGCGAAATCCAGCCCGAACACATTGCCGGGGTAGCCCGGAATCTCGGTCATGCCCGCAGGCAACTGATTGCTGCGCATCAGGGTGAGGCTGTCGGGAGAGAGAATGCGCACCCCGTCCAGCTCGCCGCCGTTGGCCAGCATCTGGGCAAAGCGCAGATAGTCCTGCGCGGTGGAGGTCAGGCCGCCGCCGCCGGAGAGGAAGGGAACGGGATCAATGAATTCGCCGTTTTCCGGGCTGCTCAGGCCGTTGGGGCCGGAGGTGTATTCGCGGGAGAGGCGGGAAGCCTTGTCGCGACCGACATAGAAGCGGGTGTCCGTCATGCCCAGCGGCGTAAACAAACGTTCCTGCAGGAAGGCATCAAAGGACTTGCCGGAGAGTTTCTCCACCAGGTAGCCCTGCACGTCCACGGACACGCTGTAGTGCCACAGGGTGCCGGGCTGCTGGCGCAGTGGAATCTGGGCCAGCTTGTCGATCATGTCCTGCAGGCTGGACTGGCGATCCAGCACGTTCGCCTCGCTGTAAAGCGTGTCGACACGTGAGCGCGAGAAGGCGCCATAGGTCAGGCCGCCGGTGTGGCTCATCAATTCGCGCATCGTCATGGGATGCTGTGCCAGTTCGGCCATGGGAATGCCGTTGGGGGCATCGTCCTTGGCGACGACGAGGTCTGCAAACTCGGGAATGTATTTGCCCACGGGGTCGTCCAGGGAGAATTTGCCCTCCTCGTAGAGCATCATCATCGCCACGCCGGTGATCGGCTTGGTCATGGAGAAGATGCGGAAGATGGTGTCCTCTTCCATGGGCACGCCGTTCTCCAGATCCTGAAAGCCGTAGTGGTCCTGCTGCACCAGCTTGCCGTGACGCGCAACCAGCGTGACGATGCCGGCGAGCTGCCCTTTGTCCACTTCGCCCCGCATCGCGGCGGTGAACGCGGCCAGCTTCTCACTGCTCATGCCCACCTCTTCCGGGCTGGCGCTGGCAAGGTCTCTCTCTGCGGCCGTCAGTGAGGTGACATTCAGCAGGGCCAGGACGAGAATCAACCCTGTACGAATGAAAGAGTGGCGAATGACGCTCATGAGTATCCCCCTGGTGTGCGCGAGCTTCCTGATTTTTCGGGGATATAAGCACACTCCCTGGCCAATCTCAATGACACCGGGATGACAGGAGGGAGGCGGGAGGGCAGCAGGCCGGTGCTGGCGAGGGTCTCAAAAGGCAGGTCTCAAAAGATTGTGACAGGTGGGAGGACTGTGTGGGAAAAGGGGGCTGCCCGGCCGCAGACCCGAGGCGGGAAAACGCTGTCAGGATTGTCGGTGATATTCACCCGGCAACAGGGTGTGCCGGGCTTTGCAGCGAGGTCTGGCGGAATTGGTGGTTTGATTCGGCATGGCGTGCTCTCCTTGGGCGTTCGGGAGAGTCTGGCTGGCTGCGGGGACGCTGCGACGCACACAAACGTGTCGGCAGGTCTTCAGTGGCTGGCGTGACTCACTTGGTCAGTATCAGTTTGCGGTTCGCGGTAATCCGCAGAGTGTAGCGTTCTCCGTTGTGGAGGATGACAAGCGTTCCTTTGGGGCCCAGCAGGCGGGCGCTGCTGATCTCCTCCGGGCAGGTGTTGCGGCGCTCAGCGTTGTTCTGTGTGCTGTCGCTCATGGCTGACTCGTCTCCATCAAGGTTCTTTTCATCAGTCGGGCCTCGGGCGTCTTCGCGGACGCCAGAGGCCTCATTGAAGTCAGATCATAACAGGCCTGACGAGAGTTGCAAATAGGAATTGTTCTCATTTAAGAGAGGGAAGGTGGGGCGTGTTGCCAGATCCTAGCGGGCAGCCTGCCTGGCGTCGTGCTCTTCCTGCCGTGCCCCCCGCAGGATCAGTTCCATGGAGTAGTTGCCCTCGTGGCAGGCAAACTCGTACATGGTCTCGCCCGGTGCCAGGTGATGCAGCAGCATCTCCACGGTGTAGGGGCGGGTGTAGATATTGGGGTCCGTGACGGTATAGGTGTAGAGGATTTCCGTGTCATTGACCCGGGTGAAACGCTCGTCCACTTCCAGCAGCTCGGAGGAGACCACGCGGAAGTTGGAGATCTCCGGGCGGAAGTTCGTGGTGTGCACCACCAGGGTATCGTCTTCCCAATGGCCGATAGAGTCGCCGAACCACTGAGGCATGTTCGCCGGCTGGTGTTCCCCGTTGAGGCGAATGATGCGGGCGTCGTGCACCATCTCGCCCAGAATCATCACATAGTCTTTGGTCTGCACAATTTGCGCATTGGAGTTGTAGGGCAGCAGCACCATCGGGGGCATGGTGCCGATGGCCGACAGGCAGCGCTCTCCGGCATTGCGCATTTCCGGGCCGTCGAACTCCTGAAAGCCCTGGGCGCGCCACTGGCCGTAAATGTCTTTCTGGCGTCCACCCTCAACGAAGGGGAAGCGTCCGTTGGGCGGATCCACGACAAGAGACGTGCGGTATTCGCCGTTGATGCGGGTGACGCCCATGCCGACGTCGGAATAGTCCGCTTCGGCCTCCTGTCCGATGCGAACCCCGGCAGGCGGGGCGTCCCGGTCCGGGTCCAGCACGGTTTCGCGGCTGGATTCACGTTCGATCAGTGCGTTTTCCAGGTGCAGGGCCTCTTCCCGGCTGTAGCTGCGCTGCTCGCCAAGCTCCGTTGGGCGCTCCATGGGAGTCTGGGTCTGGTTGCCCCACATGCCCTGCAGATCGGGCTGGCCGTATTCGGTGCGGGGCATGACCCAGTTGGCCGGCACATCGGAATTCTGTGCGAAGGCGAGGCAGGGCAGCAGCGTGCAGAGCAGCACACGTCCGCTTGTGCGGGCTGTGCGGGAAAGCGAAGTCATGGCGGGGTTCCTTTTTGTTTGTGCGCTAGGGTAAAGGAGGCAGGACGACTTGACAATCTCCGGCTCACGCAGGATGATCGGCGCCCTATGAATACTCTGAAACGCAACACGCACAGTCTCAGTTATTTTTGGTGGCCCGAATTCACGGGTCGCCTGCTTGGGTATTTGCAGTAAATATCCAGGGCCGCCCGGGAATCGGGCGGTCTTCCTCACAGAGCTCTGAAAGCTCCTCGAACAGTCCCCCGAACCCCCGGCACGCTCTGGTCACTTTGACACAGAAGAGGGTTCCATCATGCATTCCACCATCTCATCCGAGGCCCTGACCGGTCCGCGTCGGCCCGTGCATGCGCACTATGTCACTGCCGGTGGCATTCGTGTGCAGCGCACCGTGCTGCCCGTGGCACATGGCGAGAGCATCGCGCGGCTGCGTGACAGACTGGACGCCGAGCGTGGCGTCCTGCTCAGTTCGTCCTTCGAGTACCCGGGGCGCTACAACCGCTGGGATGTGGGTTTTGTGAATCCGCCGCTGGTGCTGACGGCACGGGACCGGGAGCTGCAGATCGACGCCCTGAATCCGCGTGGCCGCATCCTGCTGCCGGAGCTGGAACGTGCCCTGCGGAATGAGCCGGCCATCGCAGAGTGCTCGGCAAGGCCGGACAGCCTGCATGTTCGCATTCGCCTGCCTGACAAGGAGATGGCAGAGGAACAACGCAGCCGCCAACCCAGTGTGTTCTCGGTGATCCGTGCGCTGTCGGCGCACTTCCACAGCGATGAGGACGAGCATCTGGGCCTGTACGGTGCCTTTGCCTACGACCTTGCGTTCCAGTTCGAGGCAGTGAAGAAACATCAGCAGCGCGATGCCGGCACCCGCGATCTGGTGCTCTACCTGCCGGACGAGCTGCTGGTGGCGGATCATCATGCCGGCGTGACAAGCCTCATTCGTTACGAGTTTGTCTGCCGACGGGCGGAGCAGGCCGACCACGAGACCCCCATGGAAACCACGGGCGGCTTTCGCCGCAGCGGCGCGCAGCAGGACTTCGCGTTGCCGCAGCACGCGCATGCGTCCTGCGATCACGCGCCCGGGGAATACGCGGACATCGTGCGCAGGGCAAAGGACTATTTTCGTCGCGGCGATCTGTTCGAGGTGGTGCCGGGCCAGGTCTTCCACGAACCCTGCCAGGACAGTCCGGCCCGCATCTTCTCCCGCCTGCAGCAGCGCAACCCGGCACCCTACGGCACCCTGATGAATCTGGGAGAGCGGGAGTATCTGCTGGCCGCCTCCCCGGAGATGTATGTGCGTGTGCAGCAGCGGCGGGTGGAGACCTGCCCGATCTCCGGCACCATCGCCCGGGGGGAGGATGCCATTGCCGATGCCCGACAGATTCGCGAACTGCTCAACTCCGAGAAGGACGAGGCCGAGCTGTCCATGTGCACGGATGTGGACCGCAACGACAAGAGCCGCGTCTGCGTGCCGGGTTCCGTGCGCGTCATCGGGCGACGTCAGGTCGAGCTGTATTCCCGTCTCATTCACACCGTGGATCACGTCGAGGGAGAACTGGCCCCCGAGTACGATGCGCTGGATGCCTTCCTCACCCACGCCTGGGCGGTGACCGTGACTGGTGCGCCGAAACAGGCGGCCATTCAGTTCATTGAGGACCACGAGAAGAGTCCGCGCCTGTGGTATGGCGGCGCGGTGGGCTTCGTCGGTTTCAACGGCAATCTCAACACCGGCCTGACCCTGCGTGCGGCGCGCATCAAGGACGGCATGGCGCAGGTGCGTGTAGGGGCCACACTGCTGATGGACTCGGACCCGGATGCCGAGGAAGCCGAGACCCGTCTGAAGGCCAGCGCCATGCTGGCGGCGATCCGGGCGGAGCCCCTGCCTGCAGCACGCAGCCGGCAGCATCCTGTGGTCGCGGGTGCACAGGCGCTGCGTGTGCTCATGGTGGATCACCGCGATTCCTTCGTGCATAACCTGGGCAGCTATTTCCGCGAACACGGCGTGCAGTTGCAGACTCTGCGCGCGGAAGCGGCGCGGGCACGGCTGGCGCGGGAGGATTTCGATCTGGTGATCCTGTCCCCCGGCCCGGGGCGACCGCAGGACTTTGCCCTGTCCTCCACGCTGGCGCTGTGTCAGGCACGGCACATCCCGGTATTCGGTGTGTGTCTGGGGCTGCAGGGCATCGTCGAGTTCTGTGGCGGCGAGCTGGGCCTGCTGGAGACGCCGATGCACGGCAAATCGTCCCCGATTCAGCATGAAGGCGGCGTGCTGTTCCAGGGCTTGCCGCAGGCGTTTACGGTGGGACGCTATCACTCGCTGCATGCGCTGGACGTGCCGGGTTGCCTGCGGGTGACGGCGCGAACCCGCGACGGCGTTGTGATGGCAGTGGAACATCGTGAGCTGCCCATGCTGGCCGTGCAGTTTCATCCCGAATCGATTCTGTCGCTGGAGCAGCAGGCAGGGCGGGTACTGGTGGCCAATGTTGTACAATACGCGCTGCAACACGCACGTCACTCAACACAGGAACACTCTTACGATGTCTGCCACTATGCCCGGGTCTGATGCGAGTCAGCGTTTTATTTTCGAGAACACCGATATTCGCGGCGAGCTTGTCCGTCTGCACCACAGCTATCTTTCCTGCGTGCAGGGCAAGGGCTACCCGGAGCCGGTGGCCAGGCTGCTGGGGCAGTTTCTGGCGGCAGCGTCCCTGCTGGCAACCACCATCAAGTTCGAGGGGCGCCTGGTGGTGCAGGCGCGCAGCGAGGGTGAGATCCGGGTCATGATGGGAGAGTGCAGCAGCGACGGTGCCATTCGCGGCATTGCGCGCTACGAGCAGACTCCGGGCAGCGAACAGTTCTCGGAGCTGCTGCGCGACGGCACGCTGGTGATCACCATCGATCATCGCAAGGGCGAACCCTATCAGGGCATCGTGTCGCTGGAGGGCAACAGCGTGGCCGACGCCCTGCAGACCTATTTCGAGCAGTCGGAACAACTGGGCAGCGTGTTCTATTTCGCCAGCGATCGCGAGACGGTGGCGGGGCTGATGCTGCAGCAGTTGCCCACGCAACTGGAGAAAGACCCGGACATCCGCAAGGGGCAATGGGAGCACTTCTCGACCCTGGCGCGCACGATCACCGACGAGGAGCTGCTGAACCTGCCCAACGCCGATGTCCTGCACCGTCTCTATCATCAGGAGACGCTGAGAGTCTTCCCGCCCCGCGAACTGCATTTCGCCTGCAGTTGCTCGCGCGAGCGCACGGCGCGTGCCCTGTCTGCGCTGGGTAGGGAGGAAGTGGAGAGCATCATCGCCGAACAGGGCGGGGTGGAAATCAGTTGTGAATTCTGCGGCACCGAATACAACTTCGGCCCCGGTGAACTGCGCCTGCTGTTCGAAAGCGCTGAGGACGGTCAGGCGCACTGACTTCCTGCTTTGTGTTTTTACGTTGCGACACGAGCCAATTTGCTGGCAATGTGTCAGCCCTGAGCACGATACAGAAGCAGGCAGAACCGTCTCGCGCCAGGGAGGGCGCGAGCCGAGCCTGCACAGGGATGTGCGCATTTTGGCGTGTTCTGAATGCTTCTGTATCGTGCTCAGGGTGGGCTACGAAGTGAGTAAGAGCCACCTTACGCCCAATCAGCGTGAGCTAAGCAGCGGACTCTGATAGTTGCGCAGCCCTCGCATGCCGGTAGCTGATCCAGATCAGGAACTGCAGACCGAACAGCACGGAGGCTCCGACGAGGTGCAGCGGCTGCACGAAGGCCGGCATGCCCAGATAGCCCAGAGCGATGCCCGAGACGGTCGAGATCACCACCACCGCGATCATCGCCACCGTCAGCCGTGTCAGCGTGTGCTGCCAGCCCAGCGAACCAATCATCACCAGCCCAAGCCACAGGTTGCAGCCCAGCACCACCGCAGAGAACAGCCGGTGCACGTTGAAGACCCACGGCAACGCCTCTACCCAGGACGAACGCTCCGCGCCTTCCGTGTGGTTCAGGTAGTCGATCATTTCCCGCACCTCCGTGCCCAGGGTGACCTGGATGACCGTCAGTGCCAGTACGATGTTCAGCCACTTGCCGGCCTGTGGCGAAATTCCGTCGATGGACTCCGCCAGCACGATGCCGCGGCGCGACCGGGCCAGGGCGAACAGCAGCGTGCCCACGATGGCCAGCGCCATCAGCATGTGCAGCGTGATCATGCCTGGCATCAGATTGGAGGCCACCACCTGCGCCCCCAGCCAGCCCTGAAAACCCACCATCAGAAATGCGGCGATGGAGGACGTGACAATGGCCTTGTCGTGGCCGCGCAGCGCCCAGGAAAACACTGCGGTCATGAATACCAGAATGCCGATGGTAACGCCGGTCAGGCGGTTGAGGTATTCGGTCCAGGTCTTGACCACATTGAAACGGGTGTCGGCATAACCGAGATCCGCGTAGATCTCCTGGTAATTGGCCGGCAGTTGCGCCTCGCTGGTGGGCGGAATCCAGCTACCGAAGCAGGTGGGCCAGTCCGGGCAACCCATGCCGGCGCCCGAGGCACGCACGCCAGCACCCACCAGGATCAGGAAATACACCGCAAACAGGGTAATCCAGGCGATGCGGCGGTAGCGGACCAGCGCGGGAGTGTCGGCATGCAGGGCAGTGTTCATGGTGTGCTGTGTCTCTGTTGCGTGGGCGACCTGGGCGGGGTGTCGCCGTTCCGGAGTTCGTATTGAGGCCGGTATTGTCGGAGAAATCGCTGTCTGGCACAACCGGATGCGCGCGGCTCAGGGCGTGTTCAGAATCCGCCGCAGGGCCAGGTAGAGGCGCGTTCCGGCGTGGCTTATCCGGTCCTCTGAAATCGCCTGCATGGTGCCCAGATAGTCGTCGTCGAGGGCGAAAGTCGGCAGGGAGGTGCGTCGGCGTTCGCTGCGCAGCACGGCCGCCTTGATCTCGTCGGTATAGACGAATTCCTGCATGACCTGCCGGCTCTCCTGCAGCCAGGTGTCCACGTTCATGTCGATCATGCCGGGACTGGTCTGACGCAGGGCGGAGTTCATGCGGCGCAGGGTGTCGTCGAAGGGCTGGTTGCGCAGCGCGCCATCCCAGGTGCTGTGCAGATTGCCGAAGCGGGTGGGGATGCCGTTGCCGCCACGGTCGCCCTCCGGGAACAGGCCGCTGGAGACCAGCGCGCCGGTATGCAGGGGTTGGTGGATATCACCCACCAGATGCAGCAGCCAGCACAGTGCCACTGCGCGGGCAGCGGGGGAGCTGGCCGGGTTTTCCAGTACGCCCGCATTGTATTCGATGCCCTGCACCACGTTGTGAACATCTTCCTCGTGCTCCAGCGGGCCCTGGGCCTCGCCATGGATGCTGGGGAGCGGGTCCACGCCAACGTAGACGTTGCCTTGCAGGGCGTCTCCACGCATCCAGGTGCCGTCAATCCAGTGCCAGTCCGGGCGGTTGTAGCGGATGCGGTCCTCTTCCTCGAAGCTGCGGGCGAGGTCTGGCCACACGGCCGCCTGTCCCAGCAGCCAGCGCCCCTTGGTGTCTTCGTCCGACACCATCACGTTGACGGGCATCTGGTCGAGGAAGTCCTGCTCGTAGCGTGGATGTTTCTCCAGAATCTGCAACAGGCGGTTGCGATGGGCGGGAGTCAGGGCCTCCCAGGCGACATAGGCGCTCAGGCGGTGAGAGGTGGCGTCCCAGGCCAGTGCCGGCAGCGGCAGCAGCAGGGTCAGGCACAGGCTGATAAAAAGGCGAAACGTCATTCGTCGGTCGGTTCCTTTAACAAACGGGTCTGCGGGCGTACCTGCAGAGACCGGCGCACGGGGGCCGGCGGCTCGAATACATTCCCTGTTGTTATTGGTATTGGACGTATTGACGGGATCAATGGGCATAAAAGTGAGCCGTACTTTACCCCGTTTGCTGCCCGCCGACTACCCGTTCCCAGGTCCATTCGAGGGCGTTTTTGGGACATGTATCGCAAGCCGGCATGGAGTTAGCCAGTGCTCACACCTGCAGCCACTCGCTGCGCACCTGGGGCGCCTGCTGCAGGCTCTGCGGGTTGCCGCTGAAGACGATTTCGCCGTGCCCCATGACATACAGGCGTGCACTGATACGCAGGGCGAAGGCAAGGCGTTGCTCCACCAGCAGCACGGCGCAGCCACGCTGTGCCACCTCCTGCAGCAGCGCGGCAATGTCCTCCACCAGGGCGGGCGCCAGGCCTTCCGTGGGTTCGTCTACCAGCAGAAGCGTCGGGTCACCCATCAGGCTGCGACACAGGCTCAGCAGTTGCTGTTCGCCGCCGCTGAGAACGCCGCCGGGAACGTCGAGTCGACGGGCGAGGACCGGGAAACGCGTCAACAGTTCCTCCTGCAACCAGCGTCCTTTTTCCTGCCTGGGTTTGCGGCCCATGTCCAGATTCTGCTGTACCGTCAGACTCGGGAAGATGTCGCGCTGCTCCGGCACATGGCCCATGCCGAGGCGGGCGATGCGATGACTCGGCAGGCCCAGGATCGAATGCCCCTGAAAGAACACGCTGCCATGCGCGGGCAGTTCGCCCATGAGTGCTTTCAGCAGAGTGCTGCGCCCGCAGCCATTGCGCCCCAGCAGGCTGACGACTTCGCCTGCGTTGACCGTCAGGGAGACCCCGTTCAGTACCCGGCTGCCCCCGTAGCCTGCGTACAGATTCCGGACCTCAAGCATGGGGCGTATCCTCCGTCATCGCGCTGCCCAGGTAAGCCTGCTGCACCTGCGGATTGGCGCGAATCTGTGTGGGCGTGCCCGTCGCGATCACACGTCCCCCCGCCAGGACGGAGATGCGGTCCGCAAGCTCAAACACCGCGCCCATGTCATGCTCTACCAGCAACAGGGTCTTTCCCTGCGTCACCCTGCGGATCAGGGCAATGGCCTGCTCGGCCTCGCGTCGGTTCATGCCGGCCACAGGTTCATCCAGCAGGATCAGCTCGGCGCCGCTGGCCAGGGCCAGCCCCAGTTCCAGAGTCCGTTGCTCCGCATAACTGAGCGCCCCCGCGAGGACATCGCGACGGGCCGCGAGGCCGATCTCCTCCAGCAGGGCGTCGGCGCAGGCGTTGAGTCTGCTGGCCCGGGGCAGCAGCCGGGTCATGGACAGGCCGAAGCCCTGGGGGCGCAGCAGGGCGCAGCGCAGGTTCTCGAAGGCGCTCAGGCGCGGAAAGAGGCTGCTGATCTGAAAGCTGCGGGCAAGCCCGAGTCGCGCGATTTCATGGGGAGGCAGGGTGTCGATGGCCCGGCCACGAAAGACGATGTGGCCAGAGCTTGCGCGGTGCCGCCCGCTGACGAGATCGAACAGCGTGGACTTGCCGGCGCCGTTGGGGCCGATGATGGCGTGACGCTCGCCTGCCTCGATGTTCAGCGATACGTCTTCCAGCACGCGTGTGGCACCGAAGTGTTTGTGCACCGCCTGAAGCTGCAGCAGGCTCATGGCGCGTCCTCCTGGCTGGCAGAGCGCCAGGCCTCCCGCAAGGAGGGCAGGCTGCGGCGCCAGCCATACGCTGCCGCAATGGCGAGCAGCAGTGCACCCAGCCAGGCCCAGGGTTGTTCCGTGTTCAGCGCCAGGCCGAAAAACATCACGCTGCCGCTTCCTTGGTGCAGCATCTCCAGCAATGCAAACACACTGAACAGGCAAAGGGTGGCCGGGATACCGGTCAGCAGATAGGGGCGCAGCAGCGACCGCAGACGGCCGCGTCGCCAGGGCGTGCGATGCATCATGAGCAGTCCCGTCAGGCCCTGGGGCAGAAACATCACGGTGAGCACAAAGCTCAGGCCGAGATACAGCAGCCACAGCTCGGTGTAATGACTGAGCACGGAGTTGATGAGGGTCAGCACCACCGCGCCGATCATGGGGCCGGTGAAGAAACCCACGCCCCCGATATAACTCATCAGCAGCACATTGCCGGAGGTCGTGGTACTGAGGTTCTGTGCGGTGAGAATCTCGTAGTGCAGTGCAAACAGTCCTCCTGCGACACCGGCGAAGAAACCGGACACGATGAAGGAGAGCAGGCGCACCCGCTGCACGTTGTAGCCGAGAAAGGCGGCGCGCTCCGGGTTGTCGCGCACCGCATTGGCCATGCGGCCCGCCGGGGTCTGGGTGAACAGATACATGGCAAGAGTGCTGACAAAGGTCCACACGGCTGCGAGCGCATAGACCTGGCTGTCCTGGGCAAAGTCGGCGCCAAGAAAGGCCGGGCCCAGGCTGCGATCGCCGCTGATGCCGGCCTCGCCACCGAAGAAGCTCACCAGAATCAGCGCCAGTGCGGCCAGCAGCTCGCCCACCCCGAGCGAGATCATCGCGAAGGCAGTGCCGGCGCGGCGGGTGGAGAAACTGCCAATCAGCACGGCGGCCAGCAGGCCGAAGCCTCCAGCCACCAGGGGAATCAGTGTCACGGAAAAAATTGGGCCGCCCAGTTCCATGCCGAGCAGCGCGTGCGCTGCCATGAAACCACCCAGTCCAAAATAGACGGCATGACCGAAGGAGAGCATGCCGCCCTGCCCCAGCAGCATGTTGTAGCTGAGCGCAAACACAATGGCGATGGCCATCTCGTTAAGAATGGAAATGCCCAGCACGGAGGGAAACAGCCACGGCAGCATCAGCAGCAACAGGGCGAACACTATCCATGGCAGCAGGTGTTTCACGTTCAGCCCTCCCGTTTGCCGAAGAGGCCGGAGGGATGGAAGATCAGCATCAATACCAGCAGCAGGTAGGGCAATACCGGGGCCAGTTGCGGCAGGCTCAGGCGCCAGATGTCTTTCAGTGGATGATCGGGCGGAAACTCCACCCCCACCCAGTGCAGCAGATCGGCCATGCCGACATCCACGGCGATGGCCCAGGACTGCAGCAGGCCGATGAGCAGCGAGGCCACCAGCGCCCCGGTCAGGGAGCCGAGCCCTCCGATGACGACAATGACGAAGACGATGCTGCCAAGGGTGGCCGCCATGCCGGGAAAGGTCGTCAGCACCGGGCCGGCGAGCACACCAGCCAGCGCCGCCAGTGCGGAACCGGCACCGAATACCAGGGTATGAATCAATGGCAGATTGTGCCCAAGGTTTGCCACGGTCTGCGGATGGCTTGTCGCGGCCTGAATGATCATGCCGGTGCGGGTGCGGGTCAGCCCCCAGTACAGCCCGATGAAGATGCCGATGGAGACCAGCAGCATGAAGGCCTTGTAGGCGGGAAAGTCCTGCCCGAACAGCGTGAACAAGGGAAAGTCGAGCAGGGCGGGTGGCTGGTAGTTCTTGGTGTCGGCACCCCAGAAACTCTGCACGGCCTGCTCGATCAGGAAGGCAAGCCCGAAGGTGAAGACCAGCTCCGCGACATGTCCGGACTTGTGTACATGGCGCAGTCCGTAACGTTCCACCAGCGCTCCGAATCCGCCCACCAGTACGGGGGCCAGGATGAGAGCTGGCCAGAAGCCGGTGTACTGACCGATGGAGAAAGCACAATACGCGCCCAGCATATAGAAACTGGCGTGCGCGAAATTGAGCACGCCCATCATGCTGAAGATCAGCGTCAGGCCACTGGCGAGCAGGAACAGCAGCAGGCCGGTGACCAGGCCATTGAGTGTTGCGAAGATCAGCACGTCAATCATGGTCGCGATGTCCGCGGTTTATTGAGTGGGGCGTGTCATCTGGCAGGTGCTGGGTCGCACGGTCTCCCGCGCCGGGACGGTCAGCTCCGCCAGCAGTCCGAAGCCCGAGTTGTCGGCGTCGAAGACGATGCCCTCATCCGTCTGCACCGAGACATGCAGGTCTTCAAAGGCCTGGTGGTCGCTGCCGCGCATCCACACCTCTTCGCCGTCCATGTTGGTGACCCGCAGGTCTTCCATTGCCGTGGCCACGGCAAACGGCTCGGTCGAGCCTGTTTTCTCCATCGCCGTCACCAGCATCTTCAGCGCCGTGGCGATGCGCGGCTGGGTGACGTCCTTGTTCGGATAGCGGGCCTTGAAGGCCCGGTTGAAGGCGATGTGTTCCTCGCTGGTGAGCGGGTTGGGCAGGTCGTTGTGCACCAGGCGGATGCGGTGCTTGCCTGCCTCGCCCAGGGTGGCCGTGATGCCATCGTAGGCCCCGTAGAAGGTATAGATCGGCACGTCGAGTCCTGCATCGATGATGCTGCGGGCGAGTGCCACCATGTCGGCTCCCCAGTTGCCCGTGATGACGGCATCGGCACCCGAGGCGACGATCTTGCTCACGTAGGGTGTGAAGTCCTTGACCTGGCCGATGGGGTGCAGCTCATTGCCGACAATTTCAATGTCCGGGCGTTTGCCTGCCAGCATGGCGGTGGCGGATGCTGCCACGGCGGTGCCAAAGGAATAGTCCTGGCCAATGATGTAGACCCGGTGGATGTCCGGGTTGGCGGCGATGGCCTGGGTCATCACCTCCATCTTCATGTCGGAATCCGAATCGAAACGGAAGTGCCAGAAACTGCAGTCCGCGCCCGTCAGGGCAGGGTCCACTGCGGCATAGTTGAGGAAGAGCACGCGCTGGTCCGGATTGCGGCGGTTGTGCCGCTCGATGGCCTGGCTGAGGGCACTGGCCGGCGCGGAGCCATTGCCGGAAACGACGACCTGGATGCCCTCGCTGATGGCGCGGCGCAGTTGCTGCTGGGTGTCTGCCACGCTGGCCTTGTTGTCCAGCGCCACGATCTCGATCGGGCGTCCGCCGAGAATGCCGCCGTGTTCGTTGTAGTAATAGTCTGCCGCAAACTGCAGTTGCAGATAGGCAGTTTCGCCCGTGGCGGCGAAAGCGCCGGACTGGGGATCGATGATGGCGATGCGGACCGGTGCCAGTGACTGGGCCAGCCCGGTTTGGGCGACGATGAACAGGAAGTGCAGGATGGCAGCCCTGGCAAGGCCGGGGACGCGTGTGAGTCTTGTCATAGCGGATTCTGCTGGCTGGATGGCGAAAGCATTGACGAACGCGTGGCGACCTGATGGTGTTCGCGAAAGAAGCGGGCGCCTACGGGCAGGGACATTACCGCAGCGCAGGGCAGCGAATCAAGCCGAATCGGATGATCGCCTAGAAAGCCTGGGCCCCCAGCGCGACCAGAGCGGCGAGTGCTGGTCCCCACACCATACACGTGACGATATCCAGCAGGCTGTACTTGAAGGGAGGGTAGCCACTCAGCCCGACCAGTGCAGGCACGATGCTGCGCACGGCAGGGAAGAAACGGCCAATCACAACGGCTGCCCCGCCGTGGCGGCGAATCAGGGCATCCGCCCGCTCAGCCAGGGCGGCAGTCCGAGGGCGTCGCAAGGCGTGATGAAGGCGCGGCCCCAGCAGTCGACCACACCAGTAGCCGGTATGGTCCCCTGCCGCAGCGCCCAGAAATGCCAGCAGTGAAATCTCAGCCAGGCTGACCAGTTGCAGGGAATAGAAGGTGGTGGCGAGTATCAGCACAATGAAGCCGGATACGAAGAGGCCAATTCCCACGCAGGCCTCTGCAAACGCCACCAATGGAATCAGCAGCAGTGCACTTTCTCGAGTCATGCCCGCCCATTGCAGCAGGAAGCTGTCCATCGGATGTTCTCCCGGTGTGTTCGCCTTATACGCGCAGTTCGCCAGTTCAGACTTGCGCCTGATCGCATTGCAGATGTTCTACGTTGTCTCGCAGCTCCCTCAGGCGTAGCATATGAGCGCTCGCTCCAGGGACGGTTGCCAGCAATGAGGGGCCCAGTTGAGTCTTGGGCCAGAGAATTCGCATTTCTGCTGGAAGGTATTGACTTTGACAACCACCACCGAAGACGTGGGCATGTCCGAAAAGGACAAACGCACCACGCTGATCGCTCTTCTTATCGTTTTCCTGCTTGCCGCACTTGACATGACCATCCTCTCCACCGCGATGCCGCGCATTGTCTCGGAACTCAACGGTCTGGAGCTGTATGCCTGGGTGACCACGTCCTATATGTTGGCTTCCACGGTGCTGGTTCCCATATACGGAAAGTTAGGGGATATGTACGGACGCAAGCGTATCCTGCTCATCGGCATCAGCATTTTCCTGCTGGGTTCAATGCTGTGCGGCATCAGCGGCGAGTTCGGCACACTGCCCCTGCTGGGCGACGGCATGCATCAGCTCATTATTTTTCGCGCGGTGAAAGGCGTGGGCGGTGCTGCCTTGTTCACCAGTGCCATCGGCATCATTGCCGACATCTATCCGCCCCTGCAGCGTGCCAAGTTCATGGGCTTCTTCGGGGCAATCTTTGGCGTAGCCAGTATCATCGGGCCTGCGCTGGGGGGATTCCTGACTGACTACGCTGACACTACGCTGTTCGGTTACGAGATTGCCGGCTGGCGCTGGGTGTTCTACGCCAATGTGCCGCTGGGCATCCTGGCGCTGGCGATGATCGCCTTCAAGACGCCGGCGCTGAATCGCGGCAACCGGGGCGCGATCGATTATCTGGGCGCGTGCCTGCTGTTGGTGGTATTCGTGCCCTTCCTGCTGGCCCTCACCTGGGGCGGCAGCCGTTACCCCTGGAATTCACCCGTGCTGCTGTCCATGTTCGGGCTGAGCCTGGTGGCGCTGGTGTTCTTCATCGTGGTGGAAAAGCGCGCGAAGGCGGCCGCGGTCATGCCCATGAGCCTGTTCAGCAACCGCGTGTTCGTGATGACCAATCTCACCTCCTTCATCATCGGCATGGCTTTCCTGGGCGTGATGATGTTCATGCCGCTGTTCATGCAGGTGGTGATGGGCATCACCGCCACCACCAGCGGCTTCTCCATGTTTCCGCTGATGGTGGGCCTGATGAGTGGCAGTATTCTCAGCGGACGCATCGTCTCGCGCACCGGCCATTACAAACCCTTCCTGGTCGGCGGCGCCGCCATTCTGATTGTTGGCATCTATCTGCTGACCAGTGTCGGGCCGGAGACCACCCGCATGGAGCTGGTCTGGCGCATGGTGGTGGTCGGGCTTGGCCTTGGCCCCTCGCAGAGCCTGGTGAATCTGGTAGTGCAGAGCGCCTTCCCGCCGTCCCAAATCGGCGTGGCCACCAGTTCCACGCAGTTTTTCCGGCAGATCGGCAACACCGTGGGCGTCGCCATCTTCGGTACCCTGCTCACGCTGAACCTGACGGCAGAACTGCCTCGGCAATTGCCCAGCATGCCGGGCAGTGACGGCGGCAGTTTCAGTCTCAGTCAGGCGCAGTCCAGCGCCATGAACCGCGATGCCCTGCGTGCCCGCATCGAATCCAGCTTCGACGACATGATGCTGACCCTGCAGCATGCCTATGAGGGCGACGAGGCGGCCATTGCCCAGGTGCAGAGCAATCCACTGGTGCCCGAGCAGATGAAGGAGCAGTTGCCCCATTCCGCCGCGGATGCCCTGCCAGCGGACGTGATCACGCAGCGCATCACCTTTATTCGTGGCATGGCCTCGGGGCAGATTGACGAGACGGTGACCCGCATCGAGTCGGGGATTCGCCAGGCATTCTCCAACTCCATCACCACCATGTTCATGACGGCGATGTGGATCGTCTGCTTCGGCTTCCTGATGAGTCTGCTCATTCCGGTCATCTCGCTGCATCGCGAGCTGCCGCGTCCGGCGCCTGCTGCCGCCGATGTGGCGAAGGAATAGGCAGAGCTGCCACGAATCTGATGCTTGCGCTTTGATCGCGTGCAGGGCAGGCTCCCACAGTAAATCGTGTAGGAGCCTGCCCTGCACGCGATCAAGTGGAGCTGACTGAATGCAAGAGTGGACAGATGCCCTGGTGGCCTGGCTGATTCAGCGCCGCAGCGGTTTGCTCCTGATCTGCCTGCTGCTGGCACTGTGTGTCGCCGGCGGTCTGCCACGCACAGGCTTTGATACCTCGCTGGGCGTGCTGCTCACCCGCAGCGATCCCTATCTCGCCGAGCGCGATCGCATGGCGGAGGCGTTTCCGGCACCGGTCGAACTCAGTTTCGCCCTGCTGCCCGATGACGGCACGGTTTTCACTGCCAATACGCTGCTGGCGCTGGCGGACCTCAATCGCGAGTTCCGGCAGTTGCCGGGCGCGGTGTCCATGAACTCCATCGTGCAGTGGCAGTCTCCCTTCGGCGATTTTTCACTGTTTCCCCGTGTGCTGACGGCCCAGAACATTCCCGATGCGGCGGCGATTGCCGACGCACGGGAACGTGTGCGCAAGGACCCGTTTCTGTTCGGCAGTTATGTCTCCTCGGACGAAGCGCTGGCGCTGACCTCAATCCGACTGAACACCCGCAATCTGGACAGGGGGGAGAGTGCGGCCCTGGTAGCGGCGGCCGACACGCTGCGGGATTCCCTGCAGGCCCGTTACCCGGATATCCGCATTCTCGTGAACAGTGAGGCGCACTACGAGCAGTCGAATCGTGATGCCATGCTGGACGACCTGATGTATCTGCTACCGGTTGTGCTTTTGCTGTGCACGGCGGTGATTTGCTACAGCTTTCGCTCCCTGTTGCTGGGCGCCTGCATTCTGGTAGTGGCGCTTATCACGGTGCTGATGACCGTTGGCACGCTGGCCTGGGCCGGATGGTCCTTCAATACCATTTCCGTCATGGCGCCGCTGGTGGTGGTGACCATTGCGGTGGCGGACAGCGTGCACATCGTGTCGCTGTTTCGCCAGCATGTCCTCGCAGGCGGAAGTCCGCAGACCGCCATGCAGGCGAGCCTGCGCATCAATCTACGTCCCATCACCCTGGCCACGATCACGACCTTTACCGGCTTTGCTGCGCTGAATCTTGCCTCTGCCCCCGCGGTTTCCTCCTTCGGCAGCGTGGTGGCGGTTGGCGTGGCCTTCGCCTATTTCCTCACACTGGCGCTGTTGCCCGCTCTGGTATTGCTGGTGCCGGTGTCCCGCATCGGGAACACGGGAGGAATGAGCGTGATTCCCACCCTGTTACGCGCCTGTGAGTGGTTGGCGCTGCGGCATGGACGGGCACTGCTGATAGGGACAACGGGACTGGGACTGCTGGCGCTCGTGCTGAGTTTTCGCAATACCACTGACTTCGATCGCGGCAGCTTCATCAGCGAGGACTCGCCCCTGCACGAGTACTATTCTACGGTACAGGAACATCTGGACCGTGGCACACAGCTGGGTTTCGGCGTCGAGGTGGCAGACGAGTTCGGGTTGGTGTCGCCCGACAGACTGCGTCGTCTGGATGAGTTTTCCACCTGGCTGCGGGAACAGGACGGCGTGACGGGTGTTGCCAGTCTGGTGGAGGTCGTCAAGACCGTTCATCAGATTATGCGTGACGATGCGCCGGAGGCCTTTGTCATCCCCGATACCGAGGCGGAGATAGAAGACGCCCTGTTCAATTACACCGTGGCGCAGGCCAGCGACTTCACCATCGACACGCTGGTCAACGAGGACTTCACGCTGATGCGCCTGTTCGTGACGACGGATATCGACAGCAACCAGGCGCTGCTGGCACTGAGCGACCATATCGACGCGGAGTTTACCCGGCGCTTTCCCGATGCGCGTCTGCTGCACGGCAGTGGCACCCTGCTGTTTGCCCGCATGGATCATGCCGTGACCCTGGAGTTGTTGCAGGGCTACGGCGTCAGTCTGGCCTTGATCACGCTCACCCTGGTGCTGGGCATGGGCAGCCTCTACTACGGCCTGCTCAGCATGCTGCCCAATCTGCTGCCTGCCGTGCTGGTGTTCGGCACCTGGGGGCTGTTTGTCGGGCGGCTCGATCCCTTTGTGATGATGCTGTTCAGCATCAGCATCGGTCTGGTGGTGGACGATACCGTGCACATGCTCAGCACCTATCACACCGCCCGTCGCGACGGGTTGAAGGCTGACGCCGCGATTGCGCGCGCGCTGCATCGTGCCGGGCCGGCACTGGTCATCACCACTGTGGTACTGGCACTCGGCACCTGTGTGCTGATTGCCGCCAGCACGCTGTATTTCCAGCAGGCCGCCACGCTGCTGGTGCCCATCGTGGTCGTTGCGCTGGTACTGGACCTGACGTTTTTCCCCGCCCTGCTCATGCGGATTGATCGCACGGCCCGGCCAAACGACGGCAATGGTTGAGTAGGCTGGGGCTTTGGAGTTTAATAGGTGCCTTCGAATAACAGACGAGTGCCGCATGCGACGACTTCTAATCAGCGCAGCAATGATCCTGCTTGCCAGTGGCAGTGCATCTGCGCAAGGCCCGTTGGATGATATTGCCTACGATTCAGCAGGCGAGTTCAGTTTCGTGCGCGTGCAGTTCGACACCTACGGCGCTGGCAGGGGCTTTCGCGGCTTCTTCGGCGATGGCGGGCAGCCCTGGTCCATCGATTTTCCGGACGCCGACAAGAATTTTCTGCGCGGGGTTTCGCGATTGACCAACGTGCGCGTCATGCAGGAGCCGATCGTGCTGCGCTTCGATGACGACCGCATCTTCGATTATCCCTTCCTGTACATGCTGGAAGTTGGGCAGCAGGGGGGCATCAATCTCAGCGAACTGGAGAAACACAATCTGCGCGAGTATCTGCTGCGGGGTGGATTTCTGCTGATCGATGATTTTTGGGGCACGCGCCAGTGGGATGCCTTCTACGCGTCCTTTTCACAGGTATTCCCGGATCGCGAGATTATCGAGCTGAAACCCGATCACGAGATCTTTCACACCTACTACGACCTCGACGGTCCCAAGATGATTCCGGCGCTGGGCCGCGACGATTCCCGTGGCGAGCAGGACATCGACGTGGCCAGCAATCACGCCATTCTCGATGACGACGGGCGAGTCATGGTGCTGATCAACTGGAACTCCGACATGGGCGATGGCTGGGAGCACACCTACCATCCCTACTATCCCACCCGCTACGCCAACACCGCCTATCAGCTCGGCATCAATTACCTGATCTACGCCATGACCCACTGAGGCCCTAGTGGTCCTGCAGTTGCAGGGCTTCGGCCATGATGTGATAGATCACGTTCTGTTCCATCAGTCCTGACACCAGTTCCGCGCCCGGCCCTGTTGCGTATACCGCCACGTCCTCGCCGCCGTGAGTCTCGTTGGCGATGGGCACCAGGGTTTCCGGGTGAAAGCCGGGAGCTGTCGTGTCCACTTCCGTCAGGTCTGCACGGCCAGTCTGGTTCATGGGCTGTGCGAAGACCGCATCGGCGCTCTCCTCATTCTCCAGCATGTGGTACCCGACGCCATTGATATAGCCCAGGGTGGTATAGGGCAGGCCGTCTGCGGCCTTTTCAGGTTCATGTTTGGGCGCGCCGCTGGCATCGTTGCCAACCACCTTGCCGAGAATCGGATTGCCGCGGGTGGGGTAACCGGCCAGTGTCATCACATGGCTGTGGTCGGCAGTGACGATGATCAGGGTCTCCTCCGGGTTCGTCATTTCAAAGGCCGTGCGCACGGCATTGGCCAGCTCGATGGTGTCGGTGAGGGCGCGCTGGGGATTGGTCGCGTGATGGGCGTGGTCGATGCGACCAGCCTCTACGTTCAGGTAATAGCCTTTCGGGTTTTTGGCCAGCAGGCGGATGGCTGTGGCAGTCATCTCACTCAGGGAGGGTTCGCCTGCTTTGTCGCGCTCGCGGTCGAGTTCATATTCCATGTGCGAGCCGTCGAACAGCCCGAGCAGGTGCTCCGTGTGCCCGACATCGATCTTGTCGAACTGGGCCTGGTTCCACACATAGGCGGAGTGAGGGTAGCGCTCGGTCCACTCGGCGGTCAGGTCGCGGCCGTCCAGGCGCATGCCCGCCACGCCGTCCTCGGGATCCGCGTGCTCCGTTTTGGGCAGGAAGTTCAGGCGACCTCCTCCCAGCGCCACTTCCAGGCCATTGCTGCCGGGATGCAGCGCGCTGAACTCCACGAGCTGCCGGGCGATGTCGATGCAGTTGCCCACCTCGGACATGGCGGCGGCATCGCCGTCGTCCTCGAAATTGCGGTGCATGCTGTGTGAGTAGTTGGCGGCCGGTGTCGCGTGGGTCAGTCGTGCCGTGCTGACGATGCCGGTGGACAGGCCGGCACTCTCGGCGCGCTCCAGCAGCGTGGTCAGGTTGTTACCCTCGGCACTGCTGCAGTCGCCCAGACGCACGTACTGGTTGACGCTGATCAGCGCCGCATTGGTCTTCACGCCGGTGGCCATGGCGGTCATGGTGCCCGCGGAATCGGGCGTCTGCTGGTTTACGTTATAGGTCTTGGACAGGGCGGAATTCGGGAAGGTCTCGAAGAACAGCTCGTTCTCCTCCCCCGCTTCTCCCGCCAGCTGCCCGGCCAGGATGCGCGCAGCAGTAATGGTGGAGATGCCCATGCCGTCGCCGATGAACAGGATGACATTCTTCGCCTTCGCCGGCGCTTCCTTCAGGCGCTCCAGCCGGGTCTCCACGGCCTCCTGCCCCTGGGCAAACCATTTCTCGGGGGTCTCCTCCGCCAGTGCGGGGAGGGTGCAGCAATACAGGCTCAATATCAGGGGGGTAAGGATACGGGCAGACACGGGACAACTCCTGTCGGGACTTCGGACGCTGCCCATGGTCGCGCAGCAAGATGACAGGATGATGAAAGCAGAGTCAGGAAGCAGAGCTTATCAGGCTCATCAGCTCAGGGATGCAGGAGCCGCAGTTCGTGCCTGCACGCAGCCGGGTGCCCAGCATGTCCAGATCGCGGGCACCTTCCCGGATTGCGGAGGCGATGTCGTGCTCGCGCAGCTGGAAGCAGTGGCAGACCACGCGTGATGCATGGAGCACCTGGCGCGGTGGCTCCCGCATCATATTCGCGGTGTCGGGTCCTGGCTTCCGTTTGAGCAGAGCCCGCTGCCACAAAGGATCCGGAAGCTGCCGATGATCGGTGTTGCTGAACAGGGCGAGCTCCACGCGCTGCTCGCTGCAGCAGAGCAGGCTGTCCGGGCTTGTGTGCGTGGTGGCATGGCCAGCCCTCAGTTGCTGCAGCCAGCTGTTCCAGTGAATCATGTCATGCTGGTCCTCCGTTACAGCCAGCAGATAATGCTGACCTCCGACAAAGGGTGTCCTTACCTGGTAGGGAAAGGCGGAGACATCGACAGCCTGTCTTGTGACGAGACTGACCCAGAGTTGCACCGGTACGCGTGTCACGCCCGCGGCAAGTCGCTTGCCGTTCATGCTGCCGCTTGCCGGATCCGCGCTGTGCGGAGTCAACCGGTTGATCTGTGCCTGAGGGGCCAGGCGAGCGGGCCAGTGCATCGGCATCTGGAGATCGCCGTCGCGAAGCCCAGGGTCCAGGGTGGCCCGCAGGAACAGCGAATGTCGTGAGCCGTCGGCTCCGCGGGTGTACAGGCGTACCAGGTCACCCTCTTCCATGCCGAGGCTGCGGGCGTCCCGCGGGTTCAGGGAAAGCTCCGGTTGTCCGGTGTGGGAAAACAGTCGCGGTGCATTCTGCGTCCAACTCATCCCCAGCCACGGGTCCCTGAGTCGGTTGACGAGAAGAGTGAAGGCTGTGTCGTAGTGGGGAGGCTGCCGGGGCAATTCCGCGTGGACAGTCGTCATGCGCGCCCGACCGGTGGCGGTTGGGAAGTTCCCGGAGGGCATGGCGGGTCTATGGTGTTCCGCCAGAGCGGACAGAGCGATCTGCTCCTGCCGGATTTCTTCTGCGCTGCTGTATGGGAATGCCTGCCCAAAGCCCAGCCGTGCGGCGACTTCGCACAACATCCACCAGTCCGGTCTCGCATCTCCGGTGGTGGGCAGGAAGGCATCCTGCCGCGCGTGGCGTCCTTCAGCATTGATGAGTGTGCCCGCTCTTTCGCCCCAGATGGCGGCAGGCAGGCTGATATGCGCGCAGCCGAGCGTTTCGGTGTCGGCGAAACACTCGGAGACCACGACCAGCTCGCAGGCTTCCATTGCCCTGCGCAGACGTCCCGACTCCGGCAGGCTGCGCAACGGGTCACTGCCGAGGATCCACAGGGCACGAATCCGTTTCTGCTCAAGAGCCTCCGCTAGGTGCTCAAGACGCAATCCCGGGGCGGCCGAAAGTGCAGGTGCATTCCAGAATTCCCGGATCAGTTGCCGATGGCCATCACTGAAATCCAATCCCGCCGCCAACAGCTCCGGCAGGGCGCCTGTCTCCCGCACTCCCAGGGCATTTGCCTGGCCAGCCAGCGCATAGGGGCCCATGCCCGGCTGGCCGACTCGGCCGCTCGCCAGATGACAGTTCACCATTGCCTGGAGCGTATCGGCAGCGTGTCCGGACTGACCGATTCCGCTGGCACTCAGGGTCACTGTCCGTTCCGCCCGTGCAAACCATTGATAGAACTGACGCAGCGTGTCCGGATCGAGAGCCGTGTGTCGGCTTACGGAATCGATATCAAATTGCTGTGCAGCGCTCAGGCAGTCTTCGAAACCCTCGGTGTGCATGGCCACGAAGTCGGCATTGACCGCGCCGCGGTCGTGCAGGAAGCGCAAGAGGCCGAGAAAGAGCGCGGTGTCCGATCCCGGAGCGAGGGGCAGATGCAGGTCCGCAATCTCCGCACTGACCGTGCGGCGCGGATCGATCAGGACAATGCGCATGTCGGGTCGCTTTCGCTGGGCTTCGTGGATGCGCTGAAACAGCACGGGGTGGCTCCACGCGGGATTGATCCCGGTCATGACCAGCAGCTCACACTGTTCCAAATCCGAAAAGCTGCACAGAGGCAGATCGCTGCCGAACGTCCTGCGCCACACATGGAACGCAGAAAGATCGCTCATGCGGGTGATGCTCTCGATGTTGGCGGAACCCAGGAAACCCTTCATGAGCTTGTTCGCCACGTACAGGTCTTCGGTATTCAACTGGCCGGATACCAGCATGGCGACCGAGGTGGGGCCATGCTGTGAGAGCAGGTGCGACAGCCTTCCCGCAAGCGTGTCCAGAGCGTGGTCCCAGGAGCAGTTGAGGCCGTCGACGGAAGGGGCCAGCAATCGCCTGGTGGAGCCCAGAGTCTCAGGAAGATTGCTCGCCTTGACGCAGACCCGGCCTTGATTGACGGGATAGTCACTGCTTCCGGCCACAGTGCGCAGGCGGGAATCCAGCACGCCCAGTTCGAGTTCGCATCCAGTGCCGCAGTAGGGACAGATACTGAAGGAGGTGCTGTACTGACCAGTGCTCATGGGCGCGGGTGTCTCGTTTTGGCTGTGAGCGTCATGGTACTGGAAAGTGCGGAAGGTGCGGAAAAAAAAGGCCCACGGGCTGCAGCGCAACGACGTGGGCCATACTTAGACGGATCCTGATCGGGGGGAGAGTTCAGATCCGCGTTGAACAGGTTAGAGGTTAACCCGTTCATGAGCTGACAAATGCATGTGGCATGCCAGTTTTTTGCTGGAATGATCAACGTCTTGTTTTTACTTTGATTTTTCCCTCGTGCGGTCACGCCGCAGCAGCAGGAGGCCAGGAACGGCTCCTCCAGCGCCTCGTTCCTGCGTTGCTTATTCGGGCGCAATCAGAAAATCCGCACCAAAGAAGTGCGTCTGCGCAACGGCTTCATTCGACTGATGATCCTGGTGCCGGGGCGGCAAACAGATCGTCGGCGACTGTCAGGAGGAGAAACATCAGGCGAAAAAAAAGCCTGCCCCCCGAAGGGGACAGGCATCGTTGCCCGATTTAAATGTGATACTGGAGAGTACTACGCCAATGTCTAAACAAGAAGCGGGCCAACTTTTTAAATTCTTTTAAAAACAATTGGATAGGGAAACTCTCCGGTTTTTGAGAACTTGAGAGCCCGAAATTCGCTGCGCTATCGTGCAGCGAATTCGGGCGCTTCGCACACTATGAGTGCACGAAGCTCAGGCCTGATGGGCTGTCTGGGCCACTCCGTGGCTGCGCAATCCGCGCCCGTGCATGATGCGGTAGAGCCCAGGCAGCACGAGCAGCGTCAGGATCGTCGAGGACAGGATGCCGCCGATGACCACCGTCGCCAGAGGCCTCTGCACTTCGGAACCGATGCCGGTGTTCAGGGCCATGGGCACGAAGCCCAGGGCAGCCACCAGGGCCGTCATCAGCACCGGCCGCAGGCGACCGAGTGCTCCTTCCACAATGGCGGCATGCAGACCCTGCCCGTCCGCGCGCAGATCGCGGATGCAGGACAGCATCACCAGACCGTTGAGCACCGCCACACCGGAGAGTGCGATGAAGCCGACGCCCGCGGAGATGGACAGCGGGATGTCCCGAACGGCCAGCGCCAGCACGCCGCCGGTCAGTGCCAGGGGCACGCCGGTGAAGATCACCGCTGCATCCCGCAGCGAGCCCAGCGCCATGACGAGCAGGATGCCGATGATCAGCAGGGTGACCGGCACCACCAGCAGCAGGCGCTGTGAGGCGGATTCCAGCTGCTCGAAGGTGCCGCCGTACTCGATCCAGTAGCCCGCCGGCAGGTCGACCTGCTGCGCGACGCGTTCGCGCACTTCCGTCACGAAGGAACCCAGATCGCGATCGCGCACATTGGCAGTGACCACGACGCGACGCTTGCCGTTCTCGCGGAAGATCTGGTTGTAGCCATCACTGCTGCTCAGCTGCGCGATCTCCCCCAGTGGCACATAGCCGCCCGTGGGCAGGGCGATGGGCAGGCTCGTCCAGGCCCGGGGATCGGAGCGTAGCGTGTCGGGCAGACGCACGACGATGTCCGAGCGCTGGTCGCCCTCGTAGAACTGGCCGGCGACCGCACCGCCCAGCAGCAGGGCCAGGCTGTCCTGCAGGTCGTTGAGGTTCAGGCCCAGCCGTGCCATCGTGTCCCGCTTCGGCGCCAGCGTCAGCACCGGCAATCCGGTGGCCTGCTCCATGGCGGCATCCGCCGCGCCAGGTACCTGCGCCAGCACGGCCTCGATCGCCTCGCCCGTGCGGATGAGGGTGTCGAAGTCATCCCCGAACACCTTGATCGCGAGTTCGCTGCGCACGCCCGCGATCAGTTCGTTGAAACGCATCTGGATGGGTTGCAGGAACTCATAGCGGTTGCCGGGAATCTCCTCCACGATCCGCTCCATCTGCGCGACCAGGTCGGCCTTCTCACGCTGAGGGTCCGGCCATTCGTCCCGCTCCTTCAGCATGATGAAGGTGTCCGCCACGCTTGGCGGCATCGGATCGGTCGCGACCTCCGCGGTGCCAATTTTCGAGAACACGCGTTCCACCTCGGGCACCTTCAGGAGTCGTTCCTCGATGCGTGTCTGCAGATCGAGAGACTGTTCCAGCGAGGTGCCCGGAATCCGCAGGGCGTGCATGGCGACATCGCCCTCGTCGAGATTGGGGATGAACTCGGTGCCCATCCGCGAGGCCAGCAGCAGGCAGCAGGCGACCAGCATCAGCGCCAGTCCGGCACACAGCCAGCGCAGGCGCAGCACCGTCTCCAGCAGTGGCCGGTAGGCAGCACGCGCCGCCTGCATCAGCGGATTGTGCTTCTCCCGCACAGGCTTGCGGAACAGCAGCGCCACGCAGGCCGGCACGAAGCTGATGGAGAGCAGCATGCCGCTGAGCAGCGCGATGACCACGGTGATCGCCATGGGGTGGAACATCTTGCCTTCCACGCCCTCCAGCGCGAAGAGCGGGAGATAAACCGCCGTAATGATGAAGACACCGAACAGCGCGGGGCGAATGACCTCCCGAGTGGCGGATGCCACCACCTGCAGGCGCTCCTCCTGCGACAGGCTGCCGTGGGCACTGGCCGTGGACAGGCGCCGCAGGCAGTTCTCCACGATGATGACGCTGCCGTCGATGATGAGGCCGAAGTCCAGCGCGCCCAGGCTCATCAGGTTGGCACTCACCCGGCTCTGCACCATGCCCGTGATCGTCATCAGCATGGCGATGGGAATGATCATCGCAGTGAGCAGTGCCGCCCGCAGATTGCCCAGCAGCAGGAACAGTACGGCGATCACCAGCAGGGCGCCCTCCAGCAGGTTCTTCTCCACGGTCTGCAGGGTCTTGTCCACCAGAGTGGTGCGGTCGTAAACAGGCGTGAGCGTGATGCCTTCGGGTAGCGTCGGCGCAATCTCCTGCAGTTTTGCCGCCGTGGCCGCCGCGACTTCCCGGCTGTTCTCCCCGATGAGCATGAACACGGTGCTGAGCACTGCCTCGTGTCCGTTGTAGGTGCCGGCGCCGGTGCGCAGTTCCCGGCCGATTTCCACCCGGGCCACGTCTCCCACCCGCACCGGAATGCTCTGCTGCTGTGAGACGAGGATGTTGCGCAGGTCGTCCAGCGTGTCGGCCTGACCGGGCACGCGCATCAGCCACTGGGAGCCGTTGCGTTCGATGAAACCAGTACCGCGATTGCGGTTGTCCCGTTCGATGGCCGCGAACACGTCGGTCGGGCCCAGCCCCAGCGCGAGCAGGCGGGGCAGATCGGGGGCCACCAGAATCTCCTTGCGGTAGCCCCCGATGGGATTCACCTCCACGACGCCGGGCACCCGCAGCAGCTGCGGCCGGATGATCCAGTCGTGCACGCTGCGCAACTCGGTGGCGCTGATCGGCACACCCTGCTCATTGAGTGCGCCGGGCTCGGCGTCCACGGTGAACATATAGACCTCGCCCAGTCCGCTGGCGATGGGGCCCAGTGTCGGCTCCAGTCCGGACGGCAGGCCGCCGCGGGTGTCACTGAGCCGCTCCGCCACCTGCTGGCGGGCGAAGTAGAGGTCGGTGCCCTCCTCGAACACCACGGTGACCTGGGACAGGCCGTAGCGGGAGAGCGAGCGGGTATAGGACAGCCTGGGCAACCCGCTCATCGCGGTCTCCACCACGAAGCTGATGCGCTGTTCCACTTCCAGCGGGGTGTAGCCGGGAGCCGCCGTGTTCACGGTGACCTGCACATTGGTGATGTCCGGCACGGCATCGATGGGCAGGCGCTGGAAGTTCCACACTCCCAGGCCCATCAGCAGCAGCACCAGCAGCACCACCAGGGCGCGCCGGGCGATGGCAAAACGAATGATGGATTCAAGCATGATGCCTCCTCAGTGCTGGTGCTCGGCGCCGGCTTTGCCCGCGTCGGCCTTGAGGATGTAGCTGTTGCGGCTCACGTAGCGCTCGCCGGCGGACAGCCCGTTCAATACCTGTACCCAGTCTGGGGACTCAAGGCCCAGCTGCACGGGGCGCGCGTGATAGTCGCTGCCCTCCTGCACGAAGACGACAGTGTTCCCCTCCACGGTCTGCACCGCGTCGGGATGCACAGCAAGCGGCACCTCTACAGTGCCGGTGAGCAGTTCTGCATTGATCCAGGCGCCGGGAGTGAAGCGCTCCTGCGGATTGGGCAGGGTGACCCGCGCGATGCGGGACTGGTTCACGTCCGTCATCGGCAGCAGTCGCTCGATCGTGCCTTCCACGGGCTCCCCGCCGGAGGGCGAGGTGATGCGCACGGCGGTGCCGGTCTGCGCTGCAGCCAGATCCAACGGGAACAGTGCCAGGTCTACCCACACCGAGGAATAGTCCTGCAGCGTGAACAGCACGCGTCCGGCTGTCTGCTCACCGGGGGCGGCTTCGCGCTGTAGCACGATGCCGGAGATCGGCGCCGTGATGTCGTAAGGCGTCAGGCTCTGGTTACTCTCCACCGTTGCCAGACGCTGCCCCGCCTCCACCCGATCCCCCTGATTCACGTAGACGCGATCGATGCGTCCCTCGAAGCGGGCGCTGATCTGGCGGCCGAGATCGGTGTTGGCCAGCACGCGGCCGTAGACAGTGCGTCGCATCTCGATTGAGGCAGGGCCGGCGATCTGGGTGCCGATGTCCAGTTCGGCAGCCACCGCCGGAGCGATGGCAACGGCTTCATGTTCCTCCTCGTGCTCGTGTGCGTGGGGCTCCTCAACGCTGGCCACGGGAGTGACCGTTGCCGGATCGGTGCAGGCGCCCAGCAGCAGCGCCAGCAATATGCAGAGAGTTCGATGTGTCATGGGGCACCTCCTGGTGCAGTGGCGGGCAGGGTGATGCTCACGCCGGTGATGCGTTCGATTTCAATGATGTCGAGCCGGGCCTGTATCAGGGTCTCCGCCAGCTCGCTGCGCGCGTTCAGAAGTTCCTCCTGCACCTGCAGCTGTTCGAGGTAGCTGGCGCTGCCGAGCTCCCAGGCACGACGGATCTGTTCCAGGGCGTCCTCGAAACGGGGGATGACTTCGTCGCGCAGGGCGTCGATGCGATGCAAACTGTGCGTCAGCTCAAGATGCATATCCCGCAGGCGCGTCTGCAGGCGCAGCCTTGCCGCCTCACGCTCCGCGCGGGTCTGTGCGAGCGATTCGGTGACTTCGCGGATGCGGCCCTGATTGCGGTTGCCGGCGTTGAACGGAATGCTGAGTTCGGCAACCAGGCCGAAGTCCGCACTGCCCTGGTAGCGGCGCAGTCCCGTGCTGACCTCCCAGGGGGCCTTGCTGTCTGCCTGCTCCAGCCGCAGCAGGGATTCCTGCTGGCGGGCTTCAGTGAGGAAGAGATCCAGATCCGGGTTCTGCTCGATGCGGCTCAGCAGCGTCTCGAAGGCTTCCACGACGGGCAGTGCCGCAGGCAGGGGCACCAGGTCACCGGTGTCCGCGTCCATGTCGCCCCACTGGGCAGTGAGGCGATGGCGGGCGGCGTTGATCTGGTGATCCACGTCCTCGCGGTACAGCGCCCGCTTCGCCTCCTCGGCCCGGGCGCGTGCGAGTTCCGCTGTAGTGGTGGTGCCTGCCTGCACCCGGCGTTCCACCGCCGCCACCGTCTCCTGCGCCAGCGCGAGCGCCGCGTCCGCGATGTCGCGGTGCAGCAGTTGTTCCAGAGCGGAGGTGTACAGGCGTGCGGTCTGCGCGGCGGCGTCCAGGCGCAGCACGCGCGCTTGGTCCGCCAGCACTTCGGAGCCTGCCCGGGCCACGTCGATGCGGCGCTGGCGGCGATCGCCCTCGAGTATCCACGCAATCGCGACAGTGGCCTGGGTCTCCTCGAGTCCCTTCGCCACGCCGGTGCCGAGGGCATCCTCGACGCCGACGGTCAGCGTCGGACGCGGTCGCAATGATGCCTGCAGTTCACGCCCCTCCTGCGCCCGCAGCGCGTAGCCGAAAGCCAGCAGCTCGGGGTTGCGGGTAAGAGTCAGGCGGATGGCCTCGTCCAGTGTCAGTGGCGCATCCGCTACCTGTGCCTGTGCGGTGCCGAGCAGCACCGCACAGAGACACAGCAATGCCGCGGGCACACACAGGCGTCCGCGGTTCCAGCATGGGAATGTCATAGTGTTGATCCAGTATCAGAATCCAGTGAAGGTCTGCGCGGGGCAGCGTGACGTGCGCTCACCGGGTCTGCAGGAAAGTCCGCAGACATGGCAGAGGTGCACACGAGCGAATGCGCCGCGCGTCAGACGGAATCGTGTTGTGGTCGGATCAACGGATAGGGGGTGGAACCGGAGGGGTGTAGGTCTGGTTCTTGTGCGTCAGCAGATAGGGCACCTGCGGCGCGCGGGGAGCGGGAACGGAATCCAGCAGCAGGGAATCTGCGAGCGCGAGGCTGAGATGGATGTGCATGCCGTGCTCGTGGTGATCCTGATGCGAGGGATGCACCTGCTCGCAGTCGTGCTCGCCGCCATCAACGTGGTGCTCGTGCAGCAGGTGCTCCTCCAGCGAGAATTCCACCAGATGATCCAGCGGAGATTCGTGACCGAAGGGGTGCTCGGAATCCGGCATTTCGGCCGCCTGAATCTCTCCCAGCAGAAGCGAGTGATTGAGGATCAGCAGCAGTGCGAACACGATTTTTCGGGTCATGGCAGCCTTGTCAGCCAGTGTCAGGTCCCAGGCAATCTAGCACCGCCCGATTCGATGCGTCAAATTGGGGCAGGGCCAAAAGGGGGCAGGATTGACTCGCGGGGCTTGCGAAAGGTACTTTCGGGTTCCTTCTCTCCTGCGAGGCCTGCACCGATGCTGCCGACAAATCGCCTGACCCCCTTTCATCTCGCCATCCAGGTCCGCGATCTGGACGAGGCCCGGGAATTCTATGGCGGCAAGCTGGGTCTGCCAGAGGGGCGCAGCTCGGATCACTGGATCGATTTCAATCTGCTGGGGCATCAACTGGTCGTGCACCTGAATCCGCAGCTGGGGCCGCAGGGCAGGGTCAACCAGATCGGCAATCACGTGGATGGTCACGGCGTGCCGGTGCCGCACTTCGGCGTGGTGCTGGAAATGGACGCCTGGGACGCCCTGGCGCAGAAGATGAGGGGACTGGTGGAATTCGTCATCGAACCCTATGTGCGCTTTCGCGGCCAGCCGGGGGAGCAGGCCACCATGTTCTTTCTGGACCCCTCGGGAAATGCGCTGGAGTTCAAGGCGTTCCGCGATATCGAGGGCAGTCTCTTCGCGAGGTGAGCATGCCCTGACACCCAAATGTGGTATTGCCACATTCCCGCCGTGACGGAATGATGCAATGAATCGGAGCAGACCATTCTATTGACAGCTATCGAAGGGGAGATCCTTATGTTGACAGGAAGCGCGAAGGCGCGAACATCGACAATAGTCCTTTTTTGTGCGGCCATGATCGGGTCGCTGCTGGCGCATGCCGCAGAGCGCACAGTGGTGGCCGGTCCGGTCCAGGCCGGTGTGTTCGCCGTGGGCAGTAGCAATTTCACCCTGAATGAGAGCAAGGTTTCCCAGCTCGGCGGCGAGGGGCTGAACAGCGAGCAACTGATGCGCGGCATCGATCACAGCGGCTCGGCGCGTTATGTGGACGAGTTGCTGCTGCACCGGGATGCGGCGTTCTCCTTCAATCTGCAGGTGCCGATGAACAGCAAGCTCTATGGCGCTTCATCCGGTGCACAGGTGTCCTACGCCGGCATCGTGCTCTATCCCACGACGGCGGACAACCCCCGGGCCGACTACACCTTTTTCGGGGGCTCCACGCTGCCGCACATGCAGAACGAAACCCAGGATCCGCTGTTTGCCACGGAGGGTGATCGCTATCCGCTGATCGTCTACTCCCACGGTTCCGGCGAGTTTCCGCGCTCCACCCAGCTCGAGTTCCTGAAGGCCCTTGCCAGCAATGGCTATGTGGTGCTGGCGGTGTTCCACGGCGACAACCGCTTCGGCGACACGGAAGGGCGCAAGTTCAATCTGCGACCCCTGACAGTGAAGACGGCGCTCGACACGCTGCTGGCGGACAGCCGCTTCGCTTCCCACATCGACGCTACCCGCATCGGAGGCATGGGCGAGAGCTTTGGCGGTGCCACCATGATGGCGTTGCTGGGTGCGAAGAAGGTGAACCCCGATGTGCAGAGTGTGATCGCGAACGAGCTGATCGAAACCACGGTGGACACCCGCATCGTGGCGGCTGCCACCGTGGTGCCCTTCATGGGGCAGAGTCTGCCCGTGGGCAAGTACACGTTCTTTGGCAGCGGTGGCGCCGGGGCAGGCTCGATCGATCGCCCCTTCATGGCCAATTCGTCCCCGAGCGATGATGTCGCGGACTACAGCCTGGTGCAGGATGCCATGAACAGGATCCCCGGTACCCAGTACCTGGTGCAGTACGAAGGCGAGAAGCATGCGATGAGTGCCGGGGCGACGGCGGATGCTTACGCCTGGATGAAAATCTTCATCGACGCCTATGTGAAGAAGGATGCCCAGGCAGCCGATCTGCTGGCCACCATGAACTCCGTGAGCGGTTCGGGCAACGATACGCTGGTGAAGGCTACGGCGCCCGATACGCCGGTGAACTTTCCCGAATTTGCAGATCTCAAGGTCAGTGTGGACGGCGTGTATGTCGGTGCGGACCGCTACGATGTGACTCTGCAACTGGTCTCCGAAGACCCGATCACCTTCACGCTCATCGCGGCGGAACCCTCCGCGGCAGCCACCCTGAGCACCGGGTCCTTCTCGGAGAATCTGCTGACCATTCCGAGAGTCATGGTGGGCGGTGTGCCCTATCGCGTGACGATGGCGGTCAGCAATGACAATCCGATTCAGTTCGCCCTGACGGCAGCGGATGCCGCCTCTGCGCAGTAAGGCGAAGGGGAGGGCGGGCTGATTGGATCTGGAACGCTTGCGCATCCTGCTGATCGATGATCACCAGCTGCTTCTGCAGGGGCTGGAGCGGCTGCTGCTGGATGCCAACGCCGAGGTGCGGATCTCCAGCGACGCCGAAGCGGCACTGGCGACGCTGCCACAGAACCCGCCGGACCTGATCCTCATCGACCTGTTCATGCCGGGAATGGACGGCCTGGGATTCATCCAGGCCGTCAACGCCCGGCAGCTGCTGATTCCCATCGCCGTGATCTCCTCCACCGACGATCTGCTGCGCATCCAACAGGTGCTCGATGCCGGCGTCTTCGGTTTCATTCCCAAGTCCTACAACCGCGAGGCGCTGCTGCAGGCGATCGATCTCATTCTTCAGGGCGAGGTCTTTCTCCCCAAGGACATCCGCGAGAAGCTGGCCTTTCTCAACCGTGGCGGCGGTGAACGGCAGGCCAATCTCGGGCTCTCCGATCGTCAACTGCAGATCGTGCAACTGCTCGCCCGCGGCTATCCCAACAAGCGCATCTCCACCACGCTCCATATCTCCGATGAGACGGTGAAGACCCACCTGCGCAATATCTTCCGGCAGTTGGACGTGAACAGCCGTACGGAGGCGGTGACGAAGGCTCTGGAGATGCAGCTCGTTCGGCTCTGATCGAGCCATGTGAAGTGGGCTCAGTGCTGTCTGTCCTGCAGGGCATGCACGATCGCCAGCCGCAGTTGGGTGGCCCGAAGCGGCTTGTACAGACGCATCAGCGTGTTTCCATCCTCCTGCTCCTCTGCGGTGTCTCCTGTATTCCCGGTGATGATCAGGCCGGGAATCGGGCGTGCGTAGTAGTCCCGAATTTCCCTCACCAGGGCGTCGCCGTCAATTTCTCCCGGCAGGTTGAGATCGGAAATGATCAGATCCGGCACCTCCTCGGGAGAGAGGCGGGAGAACAGGTCATCGCGATCGCGCGCGATCAGGGTCTCGCAACCCCAGGTCCCGAACAGGCTCGCCATGGCATGCCGCACCTCCACGTCGTCGTCGATCAGCAGCAGCCGGCGGCCCCTCAGTGTCAGTGCGCCGGAGATGGCGGGACGTGAATGATCCGGCGTCTCCACCCTGGCGTTGTCGCCGACAGGTACAGCGATGCTGAACACAGAACCCCTGCCGGGACGGCTGCGCACCTTCAGCCCAAGCCCGAGTGAATCGCAGATGCGCCGCACGATGGAGAGTCCCAGGCCCAGGCCGCCACGGCGCTCGGACTGCGCGGATTCCAGTTGCTGGTATTCGGAGAAGATGCGCTCGAGCTGGTTGGCCGGAATGCCGGGCCCCTGATCCCAGACCTCGATGACAAGGTGGTCTCCCCGCTGGCGGGAGGCCAGCAGGATATCGCCCTGTCCGGCGTGCTGGATGGCGTTGTTCAGCAGATTGCCCAGTGCCCGTTCCAGAATGATCGGGTCCGTGTATGCCACCCGGCATGGATTGCGCAGACGTATCCTCATTCCCTGGCTGGCCGCGAGCTTGTCGTATACCCCCTGCAGTTTCTCCAGCAGCGGATCGAGACGGAAGTGCACGGCATTGATCGTCACCGCTCCCGCATCGAACTTGGAGATGTCCAACAGCGCCGACAGCAACTCGTTGAGCGAGCTGATCGAGGACTTGGCGTGCTGCAGCGATTCGCTGGCGGCATGATCCGCGCCCAGATGGCCGTCCAGCAGATCGATGTGCAGGGAGAGGGCATGCAGGGGTTGGCGCAGGTCGTGGCTGGTGCCAGCGATGAAGCGCGACTTCTCCAGGCTCTCCTTCTTTGCCAGCGCAATGGCGGTCTCCTGGCGCTCCTGCAGGCTGAAGCGCGTTCGCTCTTCGGTGTTCAGGCGTCGTTGCAGGGTAAAGGAGTAATAGATAAAGAACATGAACACCAGCACTTCGGTGATGCGGTTGCGCAGATTGATCTGCGGCATGATCTCGATGATGGCGATATAGATGGCCAGTGCCAGCAGGCTGTTCAGCAGGGCGTAGAGAATGTTCCCCCGCACGACATAGAACACCAGCAAGGGATAGGTGACAAACATGACCGTGAAGAAGCTCTCGGAAACGATGCCGTTGTTGTTCAGGAACATGCGGTCATAGAACACCGCAAAGATGAACAGCAGAAAGTAGGACTGCAGCAAGGCGACAAGGGCATCCATCGCCGCAGGTTTGTGGGGGCGGTAGCACAGCCAGACCACCAGACAGGCCGCCAGGCTGACGGACACGCGAAACAGACCAAAGGCGAGAAAATGAGGGCCGAACGCGTACCACATATGATCCAGGTACAAACCTGCGCTGACGAACACGCCAAGCAGGATCAGCGGCATGCGCAGGGATTGCGAGTATTGCGGCCACGCGTGCGCGATGAATTGCCGTTCGCGCTGGGCGTCGGCAAAGGTGCCGGAGAAGTGCCTGAGCTGATCGATGTCCATGGCTGCGCAGGATCGTGCTGGGGGCCAGCCCAAATCCTAGCACAGGAATGAAGAATCAGAAGACCTCGAACAGCCCTGCCGCCCCCATGCCCCCGCCGATGCACATGGTGCAGACAACGTACTTCACGCCGCGCCGCCGTCCCTCGATGAGGGCGTGACCCACCATGCGGGCGCCGCTCATGCCGTAGGGATGGCCGATGGAGATGGCACCGCCGTTCACGTTCAGCAGTTCGTCGGGAATGCCCAGCTTGTCGCGGCAGTAGAGCACCTGCACGGCAAAGGCTTCGTTGAGTTCCCACAGGCCGATGTCGTCCATCTTCAGGCCGAAGCGCTGCAGCAGTTTGGGCACGGCAAAGACCGGGCCGATGCCCATCTCGTCCGGATCGCAGCCGGCCACGGCCATGCCGCGATAGGCTCCCAGCGGTTCCAGACCACGCTGCTCGGCGAGTTTGCTGTCCATCAGCACGGCAGCGGAGGCCCCGTCGGACAGCTGGCTGGCATTGCCGGCGGTGATGCAGCCGCCCTCGATGACCGGCTTGAGGGACGCCAGCCCGTCGGCGGTGGTGTCCGCGCGATTGCCCTCATCACGGTTCAGCAGCGCATTCTCGAAACTGATGTCGCCGGTGTCCTTGTTCATCACGCCCTTGACCGAGGCCATGGGCACGATCTCGTTGTCGAACTTGCCCAGCGCCTGGGCCGATGCCGTGCGTCGCTGGCTCTGCAGGCTGTAGGCGTCCTGGGCCTCGCGGCTGATGTTGTAGCGCCTGGCCACCACTTCGGCGGTCTGCAGCATCGGCATATAGGCATGGGGCGAGGCGGCGAGCACGTTGGGATCGGTGGTGCGGTACTGGTTGCGGTGTTCGTTCTGCACGAGGGAGATGGACTCCAGGCCGCCTCCCACCACGATGGGCATGCGGTCTACCAGAATCTGTTTGGCGGCAGTGGCGATGGCCATCATGCCGGAGGCGCACTGACGGTCGATGCTCATGCCGGAGACGCTGTTGGGAAGGCCGGCGGCCACGGCGGCGAGGCGGCCGATGTTGTAGCCGGAGCTGCCCTGCTGCATCGCGCAGCCCATGATGACGTCATCCACTTCCGCCGGGTCGATGCCTGCCCGCGCCAGGGCGCTGCGGATGGCATGGCCACCGAGGCTGGGGGCATCCGTGTTGTTGAAGGCGCCGCGATAGGCTTTGCCGATGGGTGTTCGGGCGGTGGCGACGATGACGGCTTCTGGCATGGATTCCCCCTTGCTTGACGATTCAGCACAGTGGCCGGAGTGTAACCGAACGTACGCTCGTTGCCTACGGCTGCTCGCCCGTCCTCTTCCTCTTTGCAAATTCTTGCAGGAAGCCGGCATTGCAGCTTTTGACAAGCTTTTGCCCTGTTGCGGACAGGGCGCTGTGCTATTGTGCCTGGCACAAACTGCGCAGATCGTGCCCATTCCGGGCGGACGATCGGGAGACAAGAACGTGCGACGACCGATAGCGAAATTTGTGTTGATGAGCCTTCTGCTGGGCGGCACCGCAGCCCAGGCGGCGGAGCGGGTGGGCGACTTTTCCCTGCTGGACCAGGACGGCGTGTTTCACCACATGGCCTGGTACGACGACCACAAGGCCATTGCCTTTCTGGTGCAGGTGAACGGCAGCGCGGACACGCGTGCGGCAATGGCGGACTACCAGTCGCTGGCGGGGCGCTTTACCCAGGACGGCGTGGCGTTCATGCTGCTCAATCCGCTCGGCGAGGAGCGGGCCAGCGTGAAGGCCGATGCCGGGGCACTCGGGACTGAATTGCCGATTCTGATTGACGATGCCCAGATCGTGGCCGAGGCCATGGGCGTGGACAAGAGCGGCGAGGCCTTCCTCTATGACCCGCGCAGCTTCACCATTCTCTATCGCGGCAGCGTCGATGGCCTGAACGCGGCCGTAGAAGACCTTGTGGCGGGCAGGTCCGTGAGCACCCCTTCTGTCGCCATGCACGGGGCGCCGGTTTCCTATTCCGCGCGCGATGCCCAGCGTGAGGCTGGCGTGTCCTACAGCCGCGATGTGGCCCCGATTCTGGCGCAGAACTGTGCCACCTGCCACCGCCAGGGGGGCATTGCCCCCTTCGCCATGGACAGCCATGCCATGGTGCAGGGCTGGTCGCCGATGATCCGCGAAGTGCTGATGACCAAGCGCATGCCGCCCGGGCAGATCGATCCCCACGTCGGGCACTTCAGCAACGACTACGTACTGGCAGTGGAAGACCAGCAGAAGCTGATCCACTGGATCGAGGCTGGTGCGCAGAAAGACGGTGACGTGGACCCCCTGGCAAACCTGGAGTGGCCCGCGACCAAATGGGCGCTGGGCGAACCGGACCTGATCATCCAGGTGCCGCCGCAGACGATTCCGGCCACCGGCGTGCTCGACTACATTACGGTGGAAGTGCCCATCGAACTGGATCGTGATCGCTGGGTGCGCGCCAGCCAGTATCTCCCCGGAGATCGCACCGTACTGCACCACACCCTGAACGAACTGGTGGCGCCGGGCGCAAGACGCACCGGCTTTCTCGGTGGCGGCGATCCGGATCAGGCCAATATCACGGCCTATATTCCCGGTGCCGAGCCCGCGATCGAACCGCCGAATACAGGGGGTCTGCTGAAGGTGGGTTCCACCCTGCGGCTGCAACTGCACTACACCACCAACGGCAAGGAAACTGTGGATGCCAGCGAGATCGGCGTGTGGTTCTACCCGGATGACCAGATCCCGCAGGAGCGCATGTCCGGCCAGTGTGCCTGCATTTTCCCGATGGGCTGGACCAATATTCCACCCTACGACCCCGCCTTCGAGCAGAGCAAGAGCGTGGTGCTGAAGCAGGACGTGTACATGCAGTCCTTCCTGCCGCACATGCACTTCCGTGGCAAGAGCATGCGCTTCACCGCCTACTACCCGGACGGCCGCGAAGAGGCGCTGATCAACATCGCCAACTACAACTACAACTGGCAGATCGCCTACCAGTTGGAGGAGCCAAAGTTCCTGCCCGCCGGCACGCGCATCGAGGCCGTCGGCACCTACGACAACTCCACCCAGAACAAGGCCAACCCCGATCCGGCGCGCGAAGTGCCCTGGGGCGACCAGAGCTGGGACGAGATGTTCTTCGGCGCCATGAGCTGGAAGAATGCGGATCAGCTCAGTTCACGCTGATTGCAGACCTCAATGAAAAAGGCCACCCGAAGGTGGCCTTTTTTTGCCCGCATCATTCTCAGAGCATGTAGCTCGACCCTGCGCCCGGGCCCAGCGGCAGGCCGAGCAATATCCACAGCACCACCATCACCGTGCCGGTAATCAGCAGCCAGACGGAATAGGGGATCATCACGGCCGCGAGGCTGCCGAGGCCAAATTCCTTCTGCCAGCGCTGCGCGAACATCAGAATCAGCGGGAAATAGGGCATCAGCGGGGTGATGATGTTGGTGGCGCCATCGCCCACACGATAGGCGGCGGTGCTCATCTCCGGACTCACACCCAGCAGCATCAGCATGGGCACCAGGACCGGGGCCAGCAGTGCCCACTTGGCGCTGGCGGAACCGATGAAGAGATTGATCAGCGCCGTCATCAGCACGACCAGCACCAGCAGCACCGACATGGGCAGCTCGCTGCCCTGGATCACGCCTGCGCCCTTCACGGCGAAGATCAGGCCCAGGTTCGACCAGTTGAACATGGCGACAAAATGCGCGGCGGCAAAGGCCAGCACCAGGTAGTAGGACAGGTCGGCCATGGCTTCCGACATCATGCGCACAACGTCGCGGTGGGTCTTCACGGTGCCGGTGGCGGCGCCGTAGGCCCAGCCTGCGGCGAAGAAGAGAATGAAGAAGGCGGCGACAAGAGACTGATAGAAGGGCTGCATGCGGGCGGCGCCGCCGTCCTCGTTGATCAGCGGCGTGCCGGGCAGGAAGCACAGCGCCGCCCAGGCCAGGACGACGGCCACACAGGCCCAGCCCGCGCGGGCCAGCCCTTTGCGTTCCACATCCGTGATCTCACCGCCGCTTTTCACCAGGCCTGCGGTGGCGCTGCTCGCATTGGGGCCGAGGGGCGTCAGACGGGGTTCAATCACCTTGTCGGTCAGGTACCAGATCACCGGCAGGAAGAGGACTGTCATGGCCGCGATGAAGTACCAGTTGCCCGCAATATTTGCTGTCCATTCGGGGGCGATGGTCTGGGCGCCGGCCTGGGTGATGCCAAACAGGAGGGCGTCGAGCTGGCCTGGCATTAGGTTGGCAGAGAAGCCCCCGGACACGCCGGCGAAGGCTGCGGCAATGCCCGCGATGGGATGACGCCCGGCGGCGGCGAAAATGATGCCAGCGAGAGGGATCAGCACCACATAGGCGGCATCCGAGGCCAGGTTACCCACCATGGCGACCAGCGCGATCACCGGGGTCAGCATCACTTTCGGCGCACTGCGCACGGCAGCGCTCATGGCGGTGGCGAACAGGCCGGAGCGTTCCGCGACACCCGCCCCGAGCATCACCAGCAGCACGAAGCCCAGGGGATAGAAGCCGGCAAAGGTGGCGGGCATCTGCACCAGCAGGCGCTGGATGTTCTCGGCGGAAAGCAGGCTGGCGGCTTCGATCACCAGTGGATTGCCATTGGCATCCATCTGGGTCGGGTGCAGGGCCGAGAAGCCGGCCATGGCGGCCACTACGCTGATGACCACCAGCACCCCGATCAGGATAAAAAAGATGAAAACCGGGTCGGGCAGGCGGTTGCCCGTGCGCTCGATCCAGCCGAGCATGCCTGTCATTTCGGGATTGGGAGTTTTCGCATCGGATGTTGTCATGGTTTTCTTCTTCTGCCGGTGAAACACAATGGCGGAAGTGTTGCATGGATGGGGGGAGGCGACAAGCGATGGGATGGAGTGCCGGGAATTACCTGCAGGGGAGGCACTGGAGGTTCTTCAAGGTGGCTTCCCCGCGCGCCATTCAGCCATGACACGCGGGGTTGCCGTCCAGGCTACGGCCCGGGTGCTTCCTGATCTGATGAACCCCTTGTGGTTCGTTGCATCCAGTATAAACCATTTATGGTTCATCTGCGGCAGCGATTGGCAAGGTTCATCCGGGAAAAGCGGGGCAAGACGCCGCAGCGTGTGTTCGCCCGCAAAATCGGCGTGGCTCAGTCCACCATCATGCGTATTGAGAACGAAGACCAGAATGTCACCCTGGACACACTGGAATCCCTGTGCCAGGTGTACCATGCAGATATCGCCGATCTGTTCCCGCCGCTGGAAATCAGCAGGCAGTATTCGCCGAGGGTACCCGCGGGGCTCAACGTTCCCGAGCAGGGCAGCCATGTCACCCTGCATGACCAGGCCCCGGCACACGACACTTCCAAACCCCGGAAAGCTCGTCCCGGAAAAAACGGCGCGGCCGCAAATAAACCGTCAAAGAAGTGAGGCGCTGGCCCTTGCAGGAGCCAGCCCTGCTGGCGAAGAAGCATGCTATAGCGCCAGCCAGGCGATGACGCAGTAACGCGCCGCCTTGCCGATGGTCACCAGCAGCACAAACACCCCGAAACGCACCCGCAGCACCCCGGCAATCAGGGTCAGTGGGTCGCCCAGCACCGGCACCCAGGCAAACAGCAGGGTCCACAGCCCGTAGCGCTGAAAACCGCGCTGTGCCCGTTCAATCTGCCCATCATTGAAGTAGAACCAGCGCCGGTGACGGAACTGCAGGATGCTGCGGCCCAGCCACCAGTTCACGCAGGAACCCAGCACATTGCCGACGGTGGCGATCAGCACGGGCCACAGGGGCGACGGGGCGGACTGCAGCAGCACGTACAGAAAGGCCTCGGAATAGAAGGGCAAAATGGTCGCTGCGATGAAGGCGCTGAGAAACAGTAGCAGGTATTCTGTCAGCATGGCGTTCCGGCAGAGGTGTGGCGGTGAAGACTGGACTATACCCGGAATGCACAAAGGATGGATATTCTGATTGCAAAGCGGCCCGGGAATGGTAAGGTGCGCCAAACGAAAATCGCAGGAAACCCTAGTGTTTACAGACTTCTCCCTTGAATCCTCCTTGCAGAAAGCCCTCGACAAACTGGGCTTCACTCAACCTACCCCTGTGCAGCAGCAGGTATTGCCGCTGGCGCTTGCCGGGCGCGACCTGCTGGTGAATGCCGCTACAGGTAGTGGCAAGACGGTGGCCTTTGCCCTGCCCATCCTGCAGGGGCTGCTGACGAAACCGGCTCCCAAAGAGGGAACGCGCGCGCTGATCCTGGTGCCGACGCGGGAGCTGGCACGACAGATCGCGAAGGATTGTGAGCACCTGGCGGAGTTCACCGGACTGCGTGTCGGCGTGATCACCGGCGGGCAGGAACTGAAGGTTCAGCGCGCCATGCTGCGCAAGGATCCGGAGATTCTGGTCGCCACCCCCGGGCGTATGCTGGAGCTGACAAAGGAGGGCAGCACCGCCCTCGCGCATCTGGAGGCACTGGTGCTTGACGAGGCTGATCGTCTCTTCGAGATGGGCTTTGTCGAGGACGTGCTGGCTATCGTCGCCGCCTGCAATGAAGCGCGGCAGACGATGCTGCTGTCGGCCACGCTGCCTGCCGGGGTGCGCCGCCTCAGCCAGGTGCTCAATGCGCCGGCGCGCGTCATGCTCGACAAGGCGCGCGAGCAGCCTCATCAGAATATTCGCCAGCAGTTCATTCTGGCCGACGACAACAAGCACAAGGAACGCCTGCTGCTCTGGCTGCTGGAAAACGAGCCCTTCGAGCGTGCGCTGGTGTTCACCAACACGCGTGACATGGCGACCCACCTCAGCGGTGTGATGCGCTACCGCGATCAAGCCGCCGGCTATCTGCACGGAGAAGTGAAGCAGGACATCCGCACCAAGACCATTCGCGCCTTCCGCGAAGGCAAGCTCAAGGTGCTGATTGCCAGTGATGTGGCCTCGCGAGGGCTCGACGTCAAGGGCGTGAATCTGGTCGTAAATTTCGATATGGCGCGCAAGGGCGATGACCATGTGCATCGCATCGGCCGTACCGGGCGTGGTGGCGAGCAGGGGCTGGCCGTGTCGCTGATCGCTCCCAACGAGTGGAACCTGAAGGCCTCCATTGAACGCTACCTCAATGTCAAAATGGAATCGCGCAAGGTCGCGGACTGCCCCGGCACCTACAAGGGGCCGAAGAAGCTGAAGGCTTCGGGCAAGGCGGCTGCTACCAGCAAGCGCAAGAAGAAGCCTGCCAAGAAATGAGCGCGCTGAAAGAACAGGTGACGCTGGCAACGCGGCGCTGGCTTGAGGAGGCGGTTATCGGGCTGAACCTGTGCCCGTTTGCCCGTCGCGAGCATGAACAAGGACGCATTCACTTTGCTGTCTGTGAAGAGACAGACGCCGAGGCGCTTCTGCTGTCCTTTGCCACCGAACTGCTGCGCCTGGAGCAGGACGCCCAGATTGAGACCACGCTGCTGATTTTTGCCCGCGCGCTGGCGGACTTCGATGACTACCTGGACTTGCTGGACATGGCCCAGGCCTGGCTGGAAGAGCAGGGGCTTGAGGGTGTTTACCAGCTTGCCAGTTTCCATCCCGACTATGTGTTTGCAGACTCACCGGAGACCGATGCCGCGAACTGCACCAATCGTGCTCCCTGGCCGGTGATTCATCTGCTGCGGGAAGAGAGTGTGGAACAGGCGGTGGCGGCGCATCGCGATACTGCCGCCATTCCCGAGCGCAACATCGCGTTGGCGCGGGAGAAAGGCATGGCGTACTGGGATGCCCTGCTGACGCGATTGCGTGAGGGCGGGCGCTGATTCAGATAAAGCTGAACGTGAGCAGCATATTGGTGAGGTTCAGCAGCAGGAACAGCATGGCGATGCGGGCCAGGGCCTTGCCCGGGTCGCTGCCGCGATAGAAGCGCTGTACACCGATCAGCAATACAAAGGAATAGGCGATTGTTACGACCAGCAGGATGACATAAGGCACCCAGTTGCGTTCGGCCACCAGCACACTGCCAATCAGGAAAAAGATAACAGCGCCAATCCAGTACAGCGTCCAGTAGGTGCGGGCGAGCCCGTAGTTGGCGCCACTCAGAAAGCGGCCAAGGGCACTGTCGGGTGCCGGGGAGTGGTTTGTACTGCTGCCCGTCATGTTGTGATTCCCTTTTCTATTGGTGCCCGCCAAACCAGCAGGGCGCGCCAAGTGTAGCCATTCCCGCCGGGCGGGGGCAAGCCGGATGCGATAAACGGAATTTCCTGCAGGTACCTTTATTCATCGCCAGCAGGACGTGCTCCTAAATGGTGCGGTACGGACTGCAGCAGCCAGCCCTGCTGGCGATATGGGCAGGGCAGCGTCATTGCTGCTATGCTTTCCGCCTTGCAGGACCGTGCCACACCACCGGGAGACAGCATGCTCAACACCGTTCGCAGCCACTTCTACGCCTATATCAGCAAAATCCGTTGGTTGCAGCGCTGGGGGCTGAAGCGCAACGTCATCAACGAGAACGTGATGGAGCACAGCTGGGAAGTGGCGACGATCGCCCATGCCCTGGGCACCATCCGCAACCGCTGTTTCGACGGCACGCTGGACGTGAATGCGGTAGTGGTCGCGGCGCTGTATCACGACTGTGGCGAAGTGATCACAGGCGATATGCCCTCACCAATCAAGTATCATTCCCCCGAAATCACCCGGGCCTACAAGGCGGTGGAAAAGCAGGCCGAGCATGAGTTGCTGAGCCTGTTGCCGGATGCCCTGCAGCAGGATTTTCGCGGCGTGCTGCTGCACGACGAAATTCCCGCCGAACACCTGCAGATCATCAAGGCGGCGGATACCCTGTGCGCCTATATCAAGTGCCGCTCCGAGGTGATGGCAGGCAATGCCGAATTTTCCCAGGCAGAAAAGGACGTGAAGGCGCGCCTTGAACGCTTTGATCTGCCCGAGGTGCACTACTTTCTCGAAACCTTTGTGCCCAGCTATGGGCTGACGCTTGACGAGCTGCTGAAATAACACGCCTGCTGACAGGAGGATTGCACACACAATGGTAGACCAGGTCGCCAAGACGTTTTCCGAGCTCGTTGAGCTGAAATTCCAGCTGTATAACAGTCTTTTTCTGACCCTGCCGCTCGACGCGGTGGAGCAGACCGGCACCCTGTTGCCCCTCCTCAGCGAGGCCTGCACCCACGGGCTGGACCAGGGGCTGAGCCCCGCCGAGATCGTGCAGAACTTCTTCGAGGTACACCGCCCCCAGTTCGGTGAACAGGAACAGATCCAGTTCCTGTTCAAGGTGATTCAGTATGTGGAGCGCCAGGTGGTGCTGGTGGATGCGCTCGAAGATGCCTCGTACAGCCGGATTCACCGCGTGGCGGGCAAGGGCTCGCTGGTGCAACTGGTGGAGCGTGCGCGCGACAATGATCTGAACGATAAGCTGGGTGAATTGCTGGAGAATTTTGGCGTACGCGTGGTGCTCACGGCCCACCCCACCCAGTTCTACACCGGCCCGGTGCTGGCGATTATTTCCGACCTTACTGACGCCCTGTCCAAAGATGAAGTCGGCACCGCGCGCGACCTTCTGCAGCAACTGGGCAACACGCCCTTCTTCCAGAAGGAGAAGCCTACCCCCTTCGACGAGGCGGTGCTGCTGACCTGGTATCTCGGCAATATTTTCTACCCCGGCATCGGCGACATCGTGGACAAGCTGGCAGAGTTCCACCCGGACAAGGTCACCGCGAACCAGGAGCTGATTTCCATCGGCTTCTGGCCCGGAGGCGATCGCGACGGCAACCCGTTCGTCACCACCGAGACGACGCTGCGCGTGGCGGCGAAGCTGCGCTATACCATTCTGAGCTGCTACCACCAGAACATCCGCGCGCTCAAACGGCGCCTGAGTTTCCGCGACACCTACAAACGACTGGAGGCGCTGGAGCAGAGCCTGCATCAGGAGCTCAGCGAATCCGCCATCAGCGAACCACTCTCCATGGAGCATTTCCTGCGCGAACTGGATGAGATCGAGTCTGTCCTGGTGGAACAGCACCAGGGGCTGTACCGTGATCAGCTACAGTCCTTCCGACGCAAACTGAAGCTGTTCGGTTTCCACTTTGCCAGTCTCGATATCCGTCAGGACAGCCGCATTATCGCCACTGCGTTCAAGTCAGTTTCTGCAAAGGTGCCAGGTCTGCTTCCCGATGATTTTGATCAGCGTGATGACGCTGGCAAGATCGATTGCCTGCTGCAGATTCGCGGCAGCGTGAACCCGCAGGATTTCGAGGAGCCGGTGCTGCAGGACACGCTGGCTTCCTTCGGTGTGATTCGTCGCATTCAGGCACTCAACGGCCCGCGCGCGGCGCACCGCTATATCATCAGCAACTGCCGTGGCCCGGTGGATCTCGCGCGTGTACACGCCCTGTTCCGGCTCTGCGGCTGGGGCGACGAGGCGATCACGGCAGACATCGTGCCCCTGTTCGAGACGGTGGACGATCTGCGCGGTGCCGGGGAGGCCATGTCGGCGATTTACGAACACCCGATCTACAGGGCGCATCTGCAGCAGCGCCGCAGTCGCCAGACGGTGATGCTGGGTTTCTCCGATGGCACCAAGGACGGCGGCTACCTGATGGCCAACTGGTCCATCTACCGCGCCAAGGAAGACCTGACCCGAGTCTCGCGCGCCGCCGGTGTCGAGGTGCTGTTTTTCGACGGTCGTGGTGGTCCGCCCGCACGCGGGGGTGGCGATACCTATCTGTTCTACGCCGCCCTGGGCAAGAAGATCGAGAGCAACCAGATCCAGATGACCGTGCAGGGGCAGACCATCTCTACCCTCTACGGCATCAAGGCCGCCGCCGTGCACAACATGAGCCAGTTGTTGACGGCGGGGCTGGAGAACAACCTGTACGAGCGCCCCGAACGGGAGCTGGATGCCGAGCAGCGCACGCTGCTGATGACGCTGTCCGAATCCAGCTATCGCGCCTACGATGCGTTCAAGAAACATCCGCTCTTCCTGCCGTATCTGGAGGAAATGAGCACGCTGAAGTATTACGCCATGACCAATATCGGCAGCCGTCCGGCGAAGCGGGGCGGGGGCAGCAGCCTGGCGTTTGAGGATCTGCGGGCCATTCCCTTCGTCGGCGCCTGGAGCCAGTTGAAACAGAATGTGCCCGGCTTCTACGGGTTGGGCACGGCGCTGAAGGCGCAGGAAGACGCCGGTCGCTGGGAAGATTGCGTGGCGCTCTACCAGCGCTCGCGCTTCTTCCGCGCGCTGATCTCCAACAGCATGCAGAGCATGAAGAAGACCAATTTCGAACTCACGCGTTATATGGAGAAGGATCCGCGTTTCGGCGGGTTCTGGACCACGCTGCATGAGGAGTACCAGCTCAGCCGGGCCATGGTGCTGAAGATTTCCGGGCAGAAGTGGCTGCTGGAAGACAATCACCGCAGCCGCATGAGCATTCAGTTACGCGAGCGCGTAGTGCTGCCGCTGCTGACTGTGCAGCAGTATGCGCTGATGCGCATCCAGCAGGCCCGCAGCAGTGGCGAGGGCGAGACGCTGGAGCTGTACGAGAAGATGGTGATGCGTTCCCTGTTCGGCAACATCAACGCCAGCCGGAATTCCGCATGAACCCGCGCCGCATCCTGTTCGCCAGCCTGGTCGGCACCACCATCGAGTTTTTCGATTTCTACATCTATGGCACGGCGGCGGTGCTGGTGTTTCCCCAGTTGTTTTTCCCTGGGGGCGATCCGGCCACGGCCACGCTGCAATCCCTGGCCACCTTCGCACTCGCCTTCTTCGCACGTCCGCTGGGCTCCGCCCTGTTCGGGCATTTTGGGGATCGCATCGGGCGCAAGGCCACGCTGGTAGCGGCATTGCTGACCATGGGCCTGTCCACTGTGATGATCGGTCTGTTGCCCACCTACGCGAGCATTGGCGTTCTGGCGCCGGCGCTGCTGGCACTGTGCCGCTTTGGTCAGGGCATCGGCCTGGGGGGCGAGTGGGGCGGTGCCGTGCTGCTGGCGACGGAGAATGCGCCGGAGGGCAAGCGCGCCTGGTACGGCATGTTCCCGCAGCTCGGGGCCCCCATCGGTTTCATTCTTTCCACGCTGGTGTTCGTGATGCTCAGCGCGGTGCTGAGCGAGGAACAGTTCTTCGCCTGGGGCTGGCGTGTTCCCTTCCTTGCCAGTGCACTGCTGGTGTTCGTCGGCCTCTACGTGCGCCTGCAGATCACCGAGACGCAGGCCTTCCAGAGTGCCATCGACAACGACGAACGGGTGAAGGTGCCTCTTGTCACGGTATTGCGCGAGCATACCCGCACACTGATCCTGGCCACGCTGATGGCGACTACGACCTTTGTGGTGTTCTACCTGATGACCGTGTTTACCCTGAGCTGGGGCACCAGCGAACTCGGTTTCCTGCGGCAGGATTTCCTGATGATGCAACTGGTGGGCGTGCTGTTCTTCGGTGCGCTGATTCCTGTGTCTGCCGTGGTGGCCGACCGTGTGGGGCGTATCCGCATGTTGATCTATGCCACGCTGTTCATCATGGCCTTCGGGCTGATCTTCGGCCCCCTGTTTGCGGGTGGCAGTGCCTTGATTGTCACGGTGATGCTCGCGCTGGGCCTGTCCTGCATGGGGCTGACCTATGGCCCTCTCGGTACCGCGCTGTCGGAACTGTTCCCCACCTCGGTGCGCTACACCGGTGCGTCGATGGCTTTCAATCTGGCGGGCATCTTCGGCGGCTCCCTGGCGCCCTATATCGCCACCTGGCTGGCCGTGAACCACGGCATCGCGGCGGTGGGCTACTACCTCACCGGCATGGGCGTACTGACCCTCGCCGCGCTGCTGGTGATCAAGGGGTCAGGTTCCTACAGGGTCTGATCCTGTGCTTGCTTCAGCCAGCGCAGGCGCAGGCTGACTTCCTTCCGCCCATCCGACAGCGTAATCCCGTCGTCCTGAATCGTGCACTGCAAATCCATGCTGCGCTCGTACAGGGCGGCGATGTCGCCGTCTTCCACCTCCAGGCTGCCGACGCTGAGATTGTCGAAGCGCTGGAATTCGCTGCCGAACTTGCTCCACCAGGGGCCAGCATTGCGGGGCTGGTAGGTGTAGAGGAACACCTGCGCGGCACGCCCGCAGGCCTTGCGCACGCGCTTCTCTTCCGGCTGGCCGAGATCGATCCAGCAGGTGATGGCACCGGTGAGATCCTTTTCCCACAGATCGGGTTCGTCCTCGGTGCTGAGCCCTCGCGTAAACGCGAGGGCATCACTGGCGTGCAGGGCAAAGGCGAGCACGCGCATGAGCAGGCGCTCCTCGGTCTCGGAGGGGTGCTGGGCGATGGTCAGGCTGTGGGAGCCGAAATAGTCGCGGTTGAAATCGCAGAGCTGCAGTTGCGCCTTGCAGACCGTTGCTTTGGTGGCCATGGCATTCACTCGTGTGGATTAAGGCGCGGATGATCCCAGCAAGGCGGCGCTAAAGCAATGTTGATTCGCCGCCCCAGTAGCTCGACCCGGGTGGGGGAAGATGACATTCAGAGCACGCCAAAAAACACACATCCCTGTGCAGGCTCGGCCTGCGTTTCCGACCGCCTGGGATGGCGGGAGTGTCGGTATTGCAGGAGCAAATTGCCGACCTTGGCGCCCGACGCTCCTCCATCCCCGATACATCACACCACTCGGACTCTCTATCGGTTCGTCCCCTGTATCGCTCCGTTCCGGGCCGTTTCATCCTGCGCTTGGCACAATGTCAGTCCTGGCCAGAGGGTGTCCGCTTTCAGGACCGTCACGCACCAAGGACGGTGCGTGCCGAGCCTGCACAGGGATGTGCGCCTTTTGGCGTGTCCGGAAAGCGGACACCCTCTGGCCAGGACGAACTACGAAGCATACGCATCGCTCGTTCTTGCACCGCAACCGACCTTCCGTTAGTTTTGGACACCCTCCGGCGATCCGGGCTAACAAGAACAACGCACCATGACTCACAAGTACACCATCGGCTTTGTCTTCGTGACCCTGCTGATCGACTCGATCGGTTTCGGCATCATCCTTCCCGTCATGCCCCAGCTCATCATGAGCGTCACAGGCGAAGGACTGTCCGATGCCGCCCGCTTTGGCGGCTGGCTCATGATGGTGTATGCCCTCATGCAGTTCTTCTTCTCGCCCGTGATGGGCAATATCTCCGACCGCTTCGGGCGTCGGCCCGTGTTGCTGCTGACCCTGCTGCTGCTCGGCATCGATTATCTGATCATGGCCTGGGCGCCCACACTGGCGTGGCTGTTCCTCGGACGCCTGATCGCCGGCATTGCCGCGTCCACCTACAGTACCTGTTATGCCGTGATTGCAGACGTCACGCCCGCCGAGAGACGCACCCAGACTTTCGGGCTGGTCGGAGCAGCCTTTGGCACCGGCTTTATTCTGGGCCCCCTCATCGGCGGCCTGCTGGGAGAATATGGCGCCCGCCTGCCCTTTGTGGCGGCTGCCGTGCTCGCATTCAGCAATCTCACCTTCGGTTTCTTTGTCATGCCCGAGACCCTGCCACAGGGCGAGCGTCGTGCGTTCAACTGGCGCCGGGCCAACCCCACCGGCACGCTGATGGCCCTGCGCAAGTATCCCGTGGTGATCGGACTGATCTTTGTCTATTTTTTGTTCATGATGGGGCATCACGCACTGCCCAGCACCTGGACCTATTTCACCCTGGAGAAGTTTGCCTGGAGCGAGCGTGAGGTGGGTTATTCCTTCGCCTTCGTCGGCGTTCTGATGATCTTTACCCAGGCGTTCCTGCTGCGTCGGGTGGTGCCCCGTATCGGTCAGTACAAGGCGGCGCTGATCGGCTTCGGTTTCTGCCTGCTGTCCTTTGTCGGCTATGCCATGGCCAGCAGTAGCTGGATGCTCTACCTGTTCATGATCCCCGGTGCGCTACAGGGTTTTGTCATGCCGTCGGTCAACGGCATCATGTCGGGGCAGATTCCGGCGAACTCCCAGGGCGAGCTGCAGGGCGGGGTGGCCAGCATGTCCAGCCTGACGTCCATTCTCAGCCCGCCCCTGATGACCGGAGCCTTTTACCTGTTCAGCAGGGACGACGCGCCGGTGTATTTCCCGGGAGCCCCGTTCGCGCTGGCGGCCCTGCTGACGGCCCTGGCGCTGCTGGTGTTCCTGCGCTCTGCAGAGCCGAAGCCCGCCGCTACCTGAGCGGCGGTCGGGGCAAGACAAAGCGGGTCGTTTTGGCTACACTCCCGGCGAGCCTGAATTGAGTGCTTTCGACAACAATAACGAGGTTTTCTATGTTCCGTTCCCTGTACACCCGCATTGTGACAGCCTGTCTTCTCTGCGCCGCGGCGAGCCTTGCCAGCGCTTCCGACATCAAACTGGTCCGTTTTGGTCCCGCCGGTCAGGAAAAGCCCGGTATCGTGGACGCCGACGGTCGCATTCATGACCTGTCCGGCCACATCAGCGACATCACGCCGGATGTTCTGTCCGACGAAGGCATGGCCGCGATTGCTGCCATCCCCATGAGCCAACTGCCGGTGGTGCAGGGCAACCCGCGCCTGGGTGTGCCGCTGACCGGCATCGGCAAGATCATGGCCATCGGTTTCAACTACGTGAACCATGCCGCCGAAATGGCGGTGGAGCTGCCCACCGAGCCCCTGCTGTTCATGAAAGCCAACTCCTCGCTGAACGGCCCCTTCGATGACGTCATCCAGCCGCGCAACGGCAACAAGCTGGACTATGAGTCTGAATTGGTGGTGGTGATCGGCAAGCGCGCGCAATACATTTCCGAGGCCGAGGTGTTCGACTATATCGCTGGTTATACGGTCGGGCATGATGTGTCCGAGCGCGCGTTCCAGCGCGAGCGCGGCGGCCAGTTCACCAAGGGCAAGAGTGCCGACACCTTCGCGCCGGTGGGTCCCTATCTGCTGGGGCGCGATCTGGTGAAAGATCCGCAGGCACTCGGCATCTGGTCCGAAGTGAATGGCGAGATGCGCCAACAGGGCAATACCGCTGACATGGTGTTCGGGGTGGCGCAGATTGTGAGCCACCTGAGCCAGTTCATGACGCTCTACCCCGGCGACATCATTTTCACCGGCACACCTGCGGGAGTGGGCGATGGCATGGTCCCTCCGGTCTATCTGAAGCCGGGTGACGTCGTGCGGGTTGGTATTGACGGGATGGGCTTCCAGCGCCAGACCATCGTCGCGCCGCGCTAGGGCGCATTCGGCAGGGTTCTGTGGCATTACAAAATGTCACAGAACCTCACGCCGTGGTGTTTTGAAAACACTGTAAATCCGTGCATACTCGCACACCGTTTATTTTTGAACCGAGGCGCCATCCGATAATAACGGCGCCCAGTCGCTACTGGATTTCTGGAGCCTGTCTTATGAGTTTTCGTCTTCTCGGCGGGAGCGCGCGTGCGTTTCCTCCCCGTACTTTTACCCTGACACTGGCCGCTACAGCCCTGATTCTGGCCAGCACTGCTTCGGCGCAGGATCAGGCCGGGGCTGATATTCAGTCCACCGTGACCTACCCAGCCGAGTTCTTCGCGCAGTACGAACCCTATTCCGTGAATGACATGCTCAACCGTATCCCGGGGATTTCCCTGGCGATGGGTGGCGGCAATAACGGTGGCCCCGGCAGCTCCGGTGGTGCCAACCGTCGTGGTCTTGGTGCTGGTGGTGATCAGATTCTGATCAATGGCCGCCGTATCGCCGGCAAGGAAAACGAGGGCAACGGCCAGCTCAGCCGCATTCCTGCCAACCAGGTGCAATACATCGAAATCATCCGCGGCACCTCCGGTGGTCTGGACGTGCGCGGCGGCGGACAGGTGATCAACATTGTGCTGCTGGAAGCCGAATCCCGCTCCAGTCTGGCCGTGGAATTGAACACCGACCGCTACCATGACGGCACACTGGACCCGGGCGGTTCCGTGTCCCTGACCGGCCAGCGCGGTGCCTTCAATTACCTGATCAGCGTGCAGTCTGAGCCGCGCTATGAATTCCGTGACGGTTTTGAAACCAGCATTCTGGCGGACGGTTCTCCGAACGACACCGTTGTGCGTCTGGAATACCGTGATCAGACCACGAACACACTGTCCACGAACTTCGGCTATGACATCGGTCAGGCCGACCGCGTGAACTTCAACTTCCAGATCGCGAATGCCGACCCGCCCAGCAAGGCGGATCGTGTCATCACCGATCTGCGCAGCCCGACCAAGGCGCAAACCATCGAACACGACAATATCCCCGGCGGGAATGATTCCTGGGAAGTGGGCGGTGACTACGAACATACCTTCGCCAATGGCAGCCGCTTCAAGACATTGTTCATTGTGAACGAGCAGGATCAGGACAGCACCCGTGATGCCTACCGCCAGAACACGGCAGGGGGTTGGGACAAGTTCCTGTATCTGGCCAACCAGAGCGTGAACAAGGAGCGTATCGTTCGTTCCAGCTACTCCTTCAGCCTGAGCGACACACAGGATCTGGAGATGGGGGTGGAGCGCGCGCAGACCATTCTGGACGCGCAACTGCAGCTCGGTCTGCCCAGCAGCACCAAGCCGACGGCAGCCAAGTTCGGCGGGCTGGCCAAGTCCAGCGACACCGATGCCCTGGTAGAAGAAATCCGTTACGAGAACTTCATCGTGCACAACTGGCAGATCAACGATCGCATGAGCCTGGAAAGCACGCTGCTGTATGAAACTTCCACCATCGAACAGACCGGGGACGTGCGCAACAAGCGTGACTTCGACTTCGTGCGCCCGAAGGTGGACTACCGTTTCGATATTACGCCGTCCCTGCAGTTCCGCGCCTCCATCGAGAAAGACGTGGCGCAACTGAGCTTCGCCGACTTCACGGCGTCCGTGGCCGGTGGTGACGATGACCAGAACGCGCTGGCAGGCAACCCGCAACTGGCGCAGGAGCAGTCTGTGCGCTATGAGGGCAACCTGGAGTACCGCCTGCCCAATGACGGTGGCGTGCTCAGCACCAAGGTCTTCTATCACGACCTGACCGACGTGATCGACAAGATCGACGTGTCCACGGCGACCACGATTCAGTCTGCCAACGGCAACATCGGTGACGGCTGGCGCTCCGGCATCAACTTGGATGCCAGTCTGCGTCTGGGCTTTATCAACATGCCGGAAATCCTGGTGACCTCCGGTCTGCAGGTGGAAGATTCGGAAGTGACCGACCCCTTCCTCGGCGTCAAGCGTCGCCTGCGCCAGGCCGGCCGTGGCAGCTTCCGTTTCGGTTACCGTCACGACATCACGGCCCACAGCCTGAACTATGGCTTTAACTACAACCATGGCTTCTATGGCAACCGCAAGGCCTACGACATCGACAAGATCGAAGACTACAACTCCGGCGACTTCATGACGGCCTTCGTTGAAAAGGTTGGCTACATGGGGCTGACGTACCGTTTTGAGGCCATGAACATGCTGGAAGGCGAGCGTTGTCGTGATCGCTACCGTTACCTGGGCGGCACCATCGCCACGGGTTACCTGAACGAGATCGAAGATTCCTGCAGCAACACCGGCATCAAGTACGCCATCAAGATTCGCGGCACCTTCTGATCGAGGGAGGGTAAGGGCCTGTGCTCTTACCCTGGCAGCCGCAATCTGCCACAATTCAATGCCCGCCGGGACAATCCCGGCGGGCATTTTCTTTTTCAGGACACATCATGGCCGAACTGGGCAAAACCCAATCCCTGCGCGTCTCGCGCGACTCTCCCATTGGCGTCTTTCTGGACGCCGGCAAGCTGGGCGAGGTCTTGCTTCCCCGTCGCGAAGTGCCCGCAGACTGCGCGGTAGGCAACGATCTGGAGGTGTTTCTGTACACCGATTCCGAGGACCGTCCCATTGCCACCACCCGGCGCCCGCGGGCCCAGGCGGGGCAGTGTGCCTCCCTGCAGGTGGTGCAGGTGAACCACGCCGGCGCGTTTCTTGACTGGGGCTTGCCCAAGGATCTGCTGGTGCCTTTCGGCGAGCAGCGGGTGCCGATGCGTGAAGGCAACAGCTATGTGGTGTTTGTCTACGTGGACAAGCCCAGCGGTCGGCTGGCCGCCAGCTCCAAGCTGGACCGCTGGCTGAGCGAAGATGGCAGCGCCTACAAGGCCAACCAGCCCGTGGACCTGTTCATCAGTGCGCGGACGGACATGGGTTACAAGGCGGTAGTGAACCAGACCCATCTGGGGCTGATCTACAAGACCGAAGTGCTGCAGCCCCTGAAGATCGGCCAGAAGCTCAAGGGTTTTGTGCGCCGGGTGCGGGAAGACGGGCGGCTGGACCTGAGCCTGCAGTTGCAGGGGCAGCAGGTGCGTGACGATCTGGCGGACAAGATTCTGGCGCATCTGGCGGAGAACGGAGGGCGCTCCAGCCTCTGCGACCACAGCGCCCCGGAAGAGATCTACGCCACCTACAAGGTCAGCAAGGGCAATTACAAGAAGGCCCTCGGCGGTCTGCTGAAGCAGGAGAAGATCGTGATTCACCCCGACCATATTACCCTGGCCGCGCCCTCTGTCTGGCGCGCCGGACGCAAGCCTGCCCCCGGCAGAAAGGATTCCCGATGACTGTGAACGACCCGCTTCCCCTGGATTTTGATGAGTGCTGCAACCAGATGCTGGAATTCGGCTACGAGGTCTCTCCCTCGGAGCTGCATGGCCTGCTCTCGGGTGTCGCCTGCACCGGGCTCAAGATTCGCCCGGACAGCATCATCACCCTGGTGCTCAGGCACGTGAACGCGGACACCTGCTCCGAGCGCAATCGCCATACCATCCTCACCATGCACGGCATGATCGAGCGGGCGATGTTCAGTGCCGATTCGCGCTACTCCCTGTTCCTGCCAGACGACGAGACGGATCTGACCCAGCGCCTGCGCTCTCTGGCAGCCTGGTGTCAGGGCTATCTGGTCGGGTTTGGCACGGCCAGCGCGCAGTCGAAGATTGATAAGTTCAGCCCGGAGACCGAAGAGGCCTTGAAGGATATCGTCAATATTGCGAACCTTTCCGACGAGTCTGCGGAAGACGAGAGCGACGAGGCCGCCTATGCCGAACTGGTGGAGTACCTGAAGGTGGCCGTGTTGCTGATGAGCAGTGAATTTCTGGCGGCCGTGAACAAGGACGGCTGAACTCAACAACACAAGGAGCAGGAACGCATGCCCGGAGCGATCGTGACCCCTTTCTGTCAAAGTCTGCGCAGGGTTGGCCTGTTACTGGGCCTGACACTGGCATTGTCTGCACAGGCGCAGACCTCTTTCGAGGTGACCGAGGCCAGCATTCACGATCTGCAGATCGCGATGACGGCGAAGCGCCTGACGGCGGTGGAGCTGGTGGACGCTTACCTGGCCCGCATCGATGCCTACGATGACAATGGCCCGGCGCTCAATGCCCTGATCCGGCTGAACCCGAATGCGCGTGCAGAGGCGGTGGCACTGGATCAGGAACGCCGCATCACCGGCCCACGCAGCCCCCTGCACGGCATTCCCGTGATTCTCAAGGACAACTACAACACGGTGGACATGCCCACCACCGGTGGCTCGAAGGCGCTGCAGAGTTTCGTGCCCAATGCCGATGCCACGCTGGTCCGGCGCCTGCGGGATGCCGGCGCCATCATTCTGGGCAAGGCCAATCTCCACGAGTTTGCCTATGGCATCACCACCATCAGCTCTCTCGGCGGGCAGACCCGCAATCCCTATGATCTGACCCGCATCCCCGGGGGTTCCAGCGGCGGCACTGCCGCGGCCATCGCCGCCAGTTTCGCGGCTGTGGGCATGGGCTCGGACACCTGCGGTTCCATCCGCATTCCGGCGGCCTACAACGACCTGGTAGGGCTGCGGCCAAGCAAGGGTTTCACCAGCATCTACGGCATCATGCCGCTGGCCAGCACGCAGGATGTGGCGGGCCCGCTGGCACGCAATTTTGAAGACCTGGCGGTGGTGCTGGACATTGTGTCCGGCTTCGACTCCCGCGACCCGGCCACCCTGCCCATGCAGGCACGAACGCGCGCGCAGTTTCGGGTGAAGCTGGGCAGTGAGTCGCTGGCAGGCATGCGCATCGGACGTCTGTTGAACTACATGGACAGTGCCGATGCCCCTGTGCGGGAGGCCCTGGATCGCGCCTTTGCACAGCTTGCCGACAAAGGCGCGGTCATTGTGGACGTGCGCATTCCCGGCATGACGGATCTGCTGGCAGCGTCCGGCGTCATCGGTCAGGAGTTCGAGGCAGACCTGGATGCCTATCTGGCGCAGTTTGGCGCCAGCACGACGCTGGAGAGCATTGTGGCGAGTGGTCAGTACGACCCGGCCGTCGCCACGGTACTGACCCGCAGTGCCGCCGGGCAGCAGGACCCGGCGGTATACCAGGCAGCGCTGGCACAGCGCTCAGCCGTGAAGGCAGCCATCGAAGCGGCGATGGCAGAGGCGGAGGTGGACGTACTTGCCTATCCGCCCATTGGCGCGCTGCCGGTCGTGATAGGCGAGAATCAGCCGGGCAACAACTGCAGCCTCAGCGCCAACTCGGGGTTGCCCGCGCTCTCCCTGCCTGTTGGATTTACCGAGCAGGGGCTGCCACTGTCCCTGGAGCTGCTGGGCGAAGCGTTTTCCGATGAACAATTGCTGGCCCGGGGTTATGCCGTTGAGCAGGTATTTGCTGCCCGTCGCGCCCCGGACAATACCCCACCCCTCGTCGATGCCGGGAGCTGAATCATGACGGATTGGGACAATGCCTTTACCGGCCAGCCGAAGTCCGGCATGGCCACGGGTTCACACAGTTTCGGTGGCGCGGGCAGTTTCTTCCGCACGCCGTATTCGCGCGATCTGAGTGGCGTGGACGTTGCTGTCAGTGGCGTGCCGCTGGACATTGCGACCACCAATCGCTCCGGCGCCCGGCTTGGGCCACGAGCCATTCGCAATGCCTCCCTGTCTTTGGCCTGGGAGCGGCCCTGGCCCTGGCAGCGCGATCCACTGGCGGAAATGGCAGTAGTGGATTACGGCGATTGCGAGGGCAGCCTGCTCAGCGTCAAACACATTGAGGCGCATGTGGAGCGCATTCTGGCGTCGGGTGCCGCCTCGCTGCTGCTGGGCGGAGATCACTTCATTTCTTACCCCAGCCTGTGCGCCCACGCGAAGAAGCACGGCCCGATCAGTCTGATTCACTTCGACGCCCATACCGACACCTGGCCGTCCTCCGGCGAAGGCATCAATCACGGCACCATGTTCTACAAGGCCGCGAAGGAGGGCATTGTGCTGCCGGACAGCTCGGTTCAGGTGGGCATCCGTACGACGAACGAGGACACCCTGGGCTACGAAATCATCTCGGCAGCAGACGTGCACCACAAGGGAACGGAGGTGGTGGTCGAGCAGATACTGAATCGCGTGGGAGATCGTCCCGCCTACATTACGTTCGACATCGACTGTCTTGACCCGGCCTATGCGCCGGGCACCGGCACCCCTGTGCCCGGCGGGCTCAGTTCCTTCCAGGCGCTGGACATTCTGCGTGGTCTGGTGGGCATCCGTCTGGTGGGCATGGACGTAGTAGAGGTGGCGCCTGCCTACGATCACGCAGAGATGACTGCGCTGGCGGCGGCCCAGATTGCCATAGAGTTGCTGTGTTTATATGACGAGTGCCGACGCCTGCGCTGAGCAGATAAAGCGGCCGGAAAGGGAGAGCACTGTGAGCGAGACGAATGCAAAGAAGCCGGCGTGGACCACTGCCGATGCCGAAGACCTGTATGCCATCAAGACCTGGAGTGCCGGCTTTTTCGGCGTGAACGACGAGGGCCACATGGCGGTGCGGCCAATTCCGGATTCCGATCTGGAAATCGACATCACCGAGGTCATTGACGCCGCCGTTGCCGAGGGCTGTACCTTCCCGTTGATCATCCGTTTTCAGGACATCATCAGTGCCCGTGTACGTCGCCTGAACCTGACGTTTCAGGAAGCCATTGTCGAGGCAGACTATGCCGGGGAATACCGCAGCATCTACCCCATCAAGGTCAACCAGTTGCATGAGGTGGTGGCGGAAATCATGGAGGCAGGCAAGCCCTTCAACCTGGGGCTGGAGTGTGGGTCGCGCGCAGAGCTGATGGCAGCACTTGCGCTTATCGGCGACGACACCCTACTGCTGTGCAACGGCGTCAAGGACCACTCCATGCTGAGCCTCATGCTGAACGCGCAGCAATTGGGTCAGCAGGTGCTGCCTGTCATCGAGAAATACACCGAATTTGAGCAGCTCATGATTCTGGCCGACCAGCGTGGTCTGGGCATGGAGCAGGCGCCGCGCCTGGGGGTGCGGGTGAAGCTTTCCACGCGCGGTTCGGGCCGCTGGTTTGAGTCGGGCGGCTCCAGTTCCAAGTTTGGCCTCACGGTGCCGGAGCTGGTGCAACTGGTCAGTGTGCTGGAGGAGCGGGGCATTGCGGACCGCCTGGAGCTCCTGCATTTTCATCTTGGCAGCCAGATCGCCGATACCCAGGTGCTGCGCTCCGCCGTGAAGGAGATTGCCCAGTTCTATGCTGACCTGCACGAGCGGGGCATTCGCGTGAAGTTTCTCGACGTCGGGGGCGGCCTTGGGGTCAATTATGGCGGCAGCTACGGCGGCGAATACGAAGATGTAGACTCCTCGATCAATTACGGCCTGAAGGAATATGCCAATGTGATTGTGTTCGCGGTGAAGGAAATCTGCGAACAGCGCTCTGTGCCGGTGCCCACCCTGCTGTCCGAGAGCGGGCGCGCGCTGACCGCGCACCACTCGATGCTGGTGATGCCGGTGATCGGCGTCCATCGACCGGACACTCCGCCCATGCGTGAGTTGCCAGCAGAGGGCGAAGTCCCCATGGTGGTCAGGCGCATGCAGACGGCCTATGCCGAGGCGCAGAAGGTGAAGACGCGGGGGGCGCTGACCGAGGTGATTCACGATGCCAGAGATGCACATCAGGAAGCCGAACAATTGGCGCGCCTCGGGTATCTCAATGTGGAATACCTGGCGCACACCGAAAGCCTGTACTGGAGCACGGCGCGGGAAGTGCTGCGCAAATTCAAGGCGCTGGAGATCGACCCGGTGCCGGTGGAACAGATCGATCTGGAAACCCAGCTCACGGATCTTTATCTCACGGATTTCTCCGTGTTCCAGTCCATTCTCGATCACTGGGCGATTGGTCAGGTGTTCCCGGTGCTGCCGCTGGACCGGCTGGACGAAGAGCCTCGCCGCCGCGGTCAGGTGGTGGACCTGACCTGCGATTCCGATGGCAAGATCGACCAGTATGTCTCCTCACACAGCAACAAGACCTGGCTGCCGCTGCACGATTTCCGCCCGGGGGAGCCCTATTATCTGGGCGTCTTCCTGGTAGGGGCCTATCAGGAGATTCTGGGCGATTCCCACAATCTGCTGGGCCGGGTCGGCGAGGCGCATATCTACGCCAGTGCCGACGAGCCGGGCAATTTCTGGATCGAAGAGACGATCAAGCCCATCAGCATCAAGGACATGCTCTCCACCGTGCAGTATTTCCCGAGTGATCTCGACCGCCGCATGACGGAGTTGATCCGTCGCAAGATCGAGGCCGGCGTGGTCAAGCCGGCCGAGGGCATGCGCATTCTCAACAACTACACGAAGCGGTTGGAAGACACGACCTACTGCGACACGGATGCCGTGCGCTGAGCAAACGTCGCCTGCTGCTGGGGTGTCGCCGCTCTGCTGATGTATCGAGACCAGGCGTTGTCCACGCTCAGGCGCCCGGCTCCACTGATCAGCAGTGACACGGTTCCGGCCAGCAGTGCCAGGCCAAACTCGTAGCCGCCCTTGTCCATGAACAGGCCGTTGCCGATGTGTACGCTGAGGATGGCGACCACCATGGTGACGGCCAGGGCGGCGGCAGCCGGACGGGTGAGCAGGCCGACAATCAGCAGCAAACCACCGAAGAACTCCGCAGACCCGGCGGCACCCGCCATCAGAACGCCGGGCGTCAGTCCGATGGACTCCATGAATTGCCCGGTGCCTTCCAGACCATACCCCCCGAAGGCTCCAAACAGTTTCTGTGCACCGTGGGCCACGAAGATAATCCCCATGGGCAGGCGCAGGGCCAGGGGGGAGAACTGTTTGTCAGTCGCAAGAATGGTGTTGATATAGCTCATTTCCTTCTCCTTTAATCAAATTAATAAAACTGCTTTTTGTTCGATAGAGATAGGCTATAGAGCTATTAATTGATTTTATAGCGGAAGTATTTGAGCTTATACTTCAAAAAAATTGATTATTGGGGAAGGCTATGCATCATCCTCTGAGTCTTGAAGCGCTGCGGGTACTGGATGCCATTGATCGCCGTGGCAGTTTTCAGGCGGCTGCCGAAGCGCTGCACAAGGTTCCTTCGGCACTGAGCTATACCGTTCAGAAGCTGGAATCCGACCTTGAGGTCAGTCTTTTTGATCGCAGCAGGCAGCGCGCACAGTTAACGGCTGCGGGAAGATTGTTGCTGGAGCGCGGGAGAACCCTGCTGCAGGAGGCGGCGGATCTTGAAGAGGCCGTAAGGCAACTGGAATCAGGGTGGGAAACCAGTCTGCGCATTGCCTGCGACACCGTGCTGCCGATACACCGTCTTCTGCAGCAGGTGCACGCCTTCAATGCGCTGGGGCAGCAGGTCACGGTGCAGATCAGTGAGGAGGTGCTGGGCGGGGGCTGGGATGCGCTGGTGGCGGGTCGTTGTGATCTGACACTGGGCGCGTCTGGCGATATTCCCAAGGGCGTGTTTGAGTATCGGACTCTGGGGGCGGTGGAGTTCGTTTTCGCCGTGGCTCCCGGGCATGCGCTGACCCGCAGCGCCCAGCCCATCGATGCCAGCGACATAGCCGCCTTTCCCACGGTCATTGCGGCAGACACCTCGTTGACCAGCCCCGCGCGCTCCTCAGGGCTGCTGGCGAGCAAGCAGAGCCTGCGAGTCGCCAACATGGATGCGAAGATTCAGGCGCAGTGCATGGGGGTCGGGGTAGGTTTTCTGCCCCGCCACATGGTGACCGGACATCTGGCCCGTGGCGAGCTGGTGGCGCTGCCCTGCAGTGTGCCAAGGCCTCCGATACCGCTCTACATGGCCTGGCGTAAACACCAGCAGGGGCGGGCGCTGGCCTGGTTCACAGAGGCCTGCGCCCGGGTAGACTGGCTGAGCCCTGAGTAAGGACCTGCTTACTGGCGGTTGAACAGGCCGCGCACGCCGTCGGTGAGGTCTTCCACCGCGTCGCCCACCTTGCGGGCGCCTTCCTCCAGTTGCTGCTTGGCGCTGTCTACCAGCACATCCATATTGGGCACACCGGCGGTAGTGAGTGAGCGATTGAGCGCGGTAAGGATCTGGCGTGCCGCCTCGGCTACCGTCACGCCGTTGCTCTGTTCCCCGATATTCGTCAGTTCAATGTCCGGCAATGGCACAGGGGCAGATGCCACCTTCGTGTGCAGATTGATCTGTGGTTGCAGCAGCTTCAGATCGCGGATGATGATCTGCTTGGCGGGCTCGGCGTCCGGCGACGCGTCCACCACGGGCGCCGCGTTGGCGCTCGGCAAATTGTTCAGCAGGGTGCGAATATTGTCGTTGAGCACGGTGGTTTCGTAGGTGACCTGCACGTCGTTGACGATGACGCGCTCGATCTCGATGACGTCAGAGACCAGTGATTTCAGGTTCACGGCAACCTCCAGCGAACCCAGATCCATCAACGTCGGCGCATCAAAGCCTTCCGGATTCGCAATGTGCAGGCCGCGGATGCTGCCCTCTCCGGAGAGGGGAGACAGGCTGACGCCGGACACCGTCACCTGGGTTCCCAGTGCATTGCTGGCGGCGATTTCGATACCGCGCCGCAGCCCTGCCTCGAAATTCACATACAGGAAGACGCCTGCGCTGACGACCAGCAGTACCAGTACAAACAAGATTTTTTTCATGAGGCCTCCCCCTGTGTCGTGTCATCGAGCTTGCATGATAGCAGATGGTTTCCGCAGGCCTGCATATAACTAAATCTACTATACAAAGTCGTTTTAATTTCTTTGCGTTTATAGCGCAAGCGTGTATGGTGCGCGTGCAATCGGACCTGCAGGTAGACGCAGGCCGCAATACAAAAGACTGGAGAGAGAAGATGTTGCGACACAAATCAGTACTTGGCGCCGCGATCGCCATCAGTCTGCTGCCGGTGACGGCATCAGCGACCAATGGATACTTCACTCATGGCATCGGCGTGCGTTCACTTGCCGTTGCCGGCGTTGGCGTGGCCTTGCCGCAGGACGGCCTGGCGGCAGCCCTGAACCCGGCAGGCATTGCACGCCTGGACAATCGCCTTGACCTCGGGGTGAGCTGGTTTCGCCCGTCTCGCGGCGCCGAGATCACCGGCAACTTCGCCGGAGCCAATGGCCGCTTCGACGGCAACGACACAGAAGATTTCCTGATTCCGGAACTGGGCTATGTACGCCACCTCTCCGATTCCCTGACGGCAGGCGTGGCTGTCTACGGCAACGGCGGCATGAACACCGATTACGGGCGCAACCCCTTTGCTCCCTTCGGCTCCACCGGCTCTGCGGGGGTGAACCTGGAGCAACTCTTCATCACTCCCTCGCTGGCCTATGAGCTGAACGAGCGCAACAGCGTGGGCGTGGCGGTAAGCTACGCCTATCAGCGCTTCGAGATGAAAGGCGTTGGCGCCTTCGACAATCCCTTCTTCTCCGCGACCCCGGGCCGTGTCAGCAATCAGGGCGAGGATTCCGGCAATGGCTGGGGTCTGAAGCTTGGCTGGCTGGGGCAGATCACCTCCACCCTGAGTCTGGGGGCAAGCTGGTCGTCCGAGATTGATATGGAAGAGTTCAGCGCCTACCGTGGCCTGTTCGCAGAGCAGGGCGGTTTCGATATTCCCTCGACCTACTCGCTGGGTCTGAGCTGGCAGGCGGCGCCTGCGCTGACCCTGGCGGCCGACTGGCAGAAGATTCTGTACAGCGAGGTGCCTTCCGTTGGCAATCCGCTGCAGAACCTGCTGACGGGCAACCCGCTGGGCAGCGACAACGGCGGTGGTTTCGGCTGGAATGACATTGCCGTGATCAAGCTGGGTGCCGTCTATGCCTACAGCGACAGCGTCACGCTGCGCGCCGGTATCAGCCGGGCGGATCAGCCGATTCCCCGCTCCGAGACCTTCTTCAACATTCTCGCACCCGGCACGGTGCGCGATCACCTGAGCCTCGGCGCAAGCTGGAAACGCAGCGAGCGCGGCGAGTGGAGCATCAGCTATACCCACGCCTTCCGCGAAAGCGTACGCGGCCTGGGCTCCATCCCCATGCCTTTCGGCGGCGGTGAGGCCAATGTGCACCTGAAGGAAGATGTGCTGACGGTGGGCTACAGCTTCTCGCTGTAGGCTGTCTGAGCGAAAAAAGGCCGGGACGCGGGCGTGAGCCTGTGCCCCGGCCTTTTTTATGCGCGCGTATGCCGTTGCGGTGATAAACTCCCCTCACTTGCGGTCATCTCCTGTAGCTGTAGGATCAGCGCGAGCCCGACTCACAACAACAAGAATGGATTGGAGGTTGCAGATGAATCGCTTTGTCTGTGCACGGCTGTTTGTCAGAAAGGGAATTTTCGTGGCGGTCGGGCTGGCATTTATGCCGGCTGTGTGGGCACAGGCGGCCCCCGAGCCCGATAACTCCACCCTGACTTACCCCGCTGCCTATTTCGCCGAGTTTGAACCCGTTTCCGTCAACGACATGCTCAATCAGATTCCCGGCATCAGCCTGGCGCTGGACGCCAACAATGGGGGGTCGAGCAGCAGCAACAACAATAATCGTGGCCTTGGGGCCAGCTCCCAGATTCTGATCGACGGCAAGCGTCTTGCGGGCAAGGCCAACGAGGCGAGCGAGCAGCTCAGCCGTATTGCCGCCGCGCAGGTGGACCACATCGAGATCATTCGCGGAACCTCCAGCGAACTGGATGTGCGGAACAGCGGCCAGATCGTCAACATTGTGCTGGTCAAGGGGGCCTCGCGCTCCAGCCTGGCAGCCGAGGTGGGAGTGAACCGCTTTCACGATGGCAGCGTCAAACCCGACGGGCTGCTGGCCTACAGCGGGCAGAACGGGACGCTGGATTACCGCCTGTCGGCCGCCGTGAAATCCGGATACGAGGCCTTGCAGAGCCGCGAGTTGAGCCTGCACCCTGACCTGCGTTTCAATGATGCCATTGTGTTCGAACGCATCCGTAAAGAAACAGATGTCACACTTAATGCCAGCCTTACCTATCAGTCGGTGTTGGGCGATCGCATGGCTCTGAACATGCTCTACAACGAAGCCGATCCGCCCGCCGATCTGTTGCGCGCCACCACCAATTTCAATCTTTCCCCGGCGATCATTACCTACGAGCGCGAAGCGCTTCCGGCGACGCTGGATAACTGGGAAATAGGCGGCGATTACGAGCACGGATTCTCTGGCGGAGGGCGTTACAAGGCCCTGTTCATCGTCAACGAGAAGAACGAGATCACCACGCGGGAACGCTATGCCTCGGCAACGCTGGGGGGGGCGGAAAGCAAGAACCTGTATCTGGATACCCGCAGCCGTTACCGCGAGCGCATACTGCGCACCTCCTACACCTGGAACCTGACAGAAGGACAGGGCATGGAGGTAGGGGTGGAACGCGCGCAGACGATTCAGGACTCGGCACTCAAGCGTGGCCTGGCGCGACCGGGCGTGCCCTCGCCGGACTACGGCGGGCTGGTGCCGGTGCCGCAGCCGAATGCCGTCTCCACGGTGGAAGAGATCCGCTACGAAGTCTTTGCTGTGCACAACTGGCAGATCAATCCGCGCCTGTCGCTGGAAAGCTCGCTGGTCACGGAGTTCTCCGAGATCGAGCAGACGGGGGATGTGCACAACCGCCGCGACTTTCAGTTCCTGAAACCCAAGTTTGACCTGCGCTACGATATCAGCCGCTCGTTCCAGTTTCGTGCCAGCATCGACAAGTTTGTCTCGCAGCTCAGCTTTGCGGACTTCTCAGCGAACGTGAACAACCGCGACGATGATCAGGACACGGTGGCAGGAAACCCGGAGCTGGAGCAGGAGCAGTGGTGGCGCTACACCTTCAACCTGGATTACCGCCTGCCGAATGATGGCGGAGCCTTGAATTCCCGCGTGTTCTACTACGAGATCGACAATGCCATCGGCAAGATCGACATCTCGCCGTCGCCGACCAATCTGGTCAGCACCAACGGCAATGTCGGGAATGGCAAGGTGCTGGGGGTGAATCTGGACGCGAGTATCCGTCTCGGCATGTTTGGCCTTCCGGGAGGACTGCTGACGGCAGGTGTGCTGGTGCAGGACTCCGAGATCAAGGACCCGCTGATCAACGATCTGCGCCGCATCGTGCCCTTCGATCGCGGCAATGTGCGCCTGGGTTTCCGTTATGACATTCCTGCGTGGAGCCTGAACTACGGGTTCAACTATCGCGACGGGATTGACGGCAATCGACCGTTCTGGGACATCGACAATGTGCTCTTCCTGGGGTCCAACAGTTATCTGAATGTGTTTGCAGAGAAGGTGGGTTTCGGCGGATTGAGTTATCGCCTGGAGCTCAACAACCTGCTGGACCACCAGTCCTGCCGCGAACGCCGCCGCTTCAATGGCTATCTGCGCGATGGCGCGCTGCGGGAAATCGAGCGCTCCTGTACTCAGGTGGGCACGCAGCTTGCGTTCAAGGTGAGAGGAACCTTCTAGACCGGGGTGCGGGTGCGGGGCCGGGCGGAAGGCTCGGCCCGGTCACGGCAGTTGACAGGGTGGTCTGAGTATCGTTATATATGCTGGAACATAACGAAACCAGATTGCAGGCATCTCCGATGATACTCTTCCGCTACTCCCTTACTGCCCTGGTTCTGCTTGGGCAGAGCCTTCCGCTTATCGCCCAGTCAGGGTCCGAACCCGCTATCACGGAGTTGCGCGTGACCGCTCGTCTGCGTGAGGAGCGTCTGCAGGACGTTCCTGCCGCAGTGTCGGTTGTGGGGGGCAACTGGCTGGACAGCGCTTACGCCGTGAATACGCGAGAGCTTGGGACACTCGTACCCACGCTGTATTACAACTCAGCCAATCCCCGCAATACGGCCTATACCATCCGCGGCATGGGTTCCAATACCCTGTCGATCAGCGCGGCGAACGATGGCATGGAGCCAGGTGTCGGGTTTTATGTGGATGGCGTCTATCATGGGCGTCCGGCAACCGCCGCGTTTGACTTCACGGACGTTGAACGGGTAGAGGTGCTTCGAGGGCCACAGGGTACCCTGTTCGGGAAAAACACCACGGGCGGCGCCATTCATATCAGCAGTCGCCCGCCTGCCTTCCGCCCCGAGGCCAATGCGGAGCTGAGTATGGGCGAAAGCGGCTTCCGGCAGACCCGGGCAAGCATCACTGGCCCCTTGCTGGAAAAGCTGGCGGGGCGTATGTCCGTGCAGACTACCCGGCGTGACGGACTGATCCGCAATGTGAACACGGGCCAGAAGCTGAACAGTCTGGACAACTATGCGCTGCGGGGACAATTGCTCTACGAGGCGGATGACGGGTTTAGCGCGCGCCTGATCGCAGATGTTTCGAATCTCGATTCGGACTGCTGTACACAGATTTTCCTGCGTGTGGGTGAGAGCCTGCGCAGCCCGACGCGACAGTTTCCGGCACTGGCGGCCGGTTTGGGGTACGCGCCGCCCAGCCGCGACGTCTACGACCGCCTGAGCGATATCGACGCCGATCTGCACGTGGACACGCAGGACGGTGGGGTCTCTCTGCATCTGGACAAGGCGCTGGACGCGGTCACACTGACGTCCATCAGCGCCTGGCGTTACTGGAAGTGGGATGTGGCCAATGACCGTGACTATACCGGCATTCCGATTCAGGGCGTGCAGCGCATTCCGTCGCGGCAGGATCAGTGGAGCCAGGAGCTGCGGCTAAGCTCCCGCGATGACCAAGCCCTGCGTTACGTAGCCGGTCTGTACTACTTCAGCCAGCAGATCAGTGGCCGACCCACCAGCATTTACGGACCGGAGGCTGCCTACTGGCTGCTCAATCCCGCCAGCTTCAGCGTGAGCATTCCGCGCGATCTGCTGGACGGCTACGGCCAGATCGGCGACTCCGATTTCGAGATGGACAGTGCTGCAGTGTATGGCGAAGTGAATTATGACCTGAGCACCTCGCTGACCGCGACGGTGGGTCTGCGCTACACGCTGGAAGACAAGCACGGCAGCTACAGCACCGACGTGTTTGGCGGGCTCGATCTGAGTGGACGTCCGGACGCGGCGGAATTGCAGCGTGCCAAACTGTCCATCTTCCGGCCCCAGGGTGACCGGGTGAGCAACCGCGATGGCAATTTCTCCGGGCGAGCCAACCTGGCCTATCGGATAAACGACGCGCTGATGACGTATGCGAGCTTTGCCAGGGGCTATAAATCCGGCGGACTCAATATGTCAGGCCTGCCGCGGGATGTGCAGAACCGGCCGGTGCTCTCGACGGCGCAGATAGAAGATGAACTGAACAGAACCGTAGAGGCCGGCATCAAGAGCAGTCTTCCGGGGGGACTTGGCACCTTCAATGTGGCGGCGTATGCCACGGCGGTGGAGGACTATCAGACCAATATTGTCTCCAGTACCGAAACGGCGGCGCTGCGTTCCTATCCCGCCAATATTCCCGAGGTGCGCGTACGCGGGCTGGAAGCAGACCTGGCGGTGTCGCCGATGCGTGGCCTGCTGCTGCGTGCCTCCCTGGCCTATGCCCATGGGCGCTATCAAGACTACCCGGCAGGCCCCTGTGCGCTGGAGGTGCAGACAGGCAGTACCTCTGCCTGTGATCTGACGGGGCTTGCGCTGCCCGGGCTTTCGCCCTGGGTGGGCAGCCTGGGCACCGACTGGCGCGTCCCGGCGGCGGGTGGTGAGTGGCACTGGCATCTGGATGCCATGGCACGTAGCGGCTACAACAGCAGTGGTGCGGTATCGCGCTATGCCGAAATTCCGGGCTACGCCCTGGTGAATGCGAGTTTCGGCTATCGTTCGGAGCGGGGGTGGATGCTGGACCTGTTCGCCCGCAATCTGCTGGACAGGGATTACCTCACCGCGCTGACGTTCCAGACTGGCAACTCCGGCCTGGTGCTGGGGCAACCGGGCGATCCGCGCCTGCTGGGCGCCACTTTGCGCATGAATCTTTAAGAGGATGTTGCATTAACTGTAAAGAAAACGACATGACCCCGTAATCGATCTGTCACCTATGGGAATTAAAGTGAAGCAAAAAAATAGATACCCCTTCACTTTCTAAGCCAATTCCCACAGGAGACACCGCATGACAAACCCGCATTCCGTTCCCGGAAATGTGAAGCCTCTGGCTGCCCTCATTTCTCTGTTGCTGATCAGTGGCACCGCCAGCGCGCAGCAATCCCAGATCGAAGAAGTCGTTGTACGCGCAACGCCGATTCGCGACAGTCAACTCGCTGCCCTTGAGGCCAAGCGTAACGCCCTGAACATGTCCGATGTGGTGTCTGCCGACACCATCGGCCGTTTCCCCGACCAGAACCTGGCGGATTCCCTGGGCCGTTTGCCCGGGCTGGCCATCGAGCGCGACCAGGGCCAGGCGCGTTTCATCAACCTGCGCGGCGCACCCTTTCGCTATACCAGCATCGCTTTCGATGGCATTGACGTTCCCGGTGCCGAAAATGGCCGTATTCCGCGCTTCGACAGCTTTCCGTCCGTGATTACCAGCCGCGTGGAAGCCAACAAGGCCATGCTGCCGAGCATGCCGGGCGACTCGATTGCCGGCTATATCAATATTCACACCTTCAACCCCTTCGACCGCGAAGGCTTTGCCGTCAACGTGGATCTTGGCAGTGGCCAGCAGGCCCTGGGGGACGGGGACATGGAGCGCAGCGGGATGCGCGCCTCCTGGTCCAACGAGCAGTTCGGCGCCGTGGTGTTTGCCTCGCACAACAGCCGCGACCAGATCACGGATAACCGTGAATACGATCTGGAAACTGCTGCCAATGGCGATCTGATCGTGCACGAACTGGATTTTCGCAGCTACAAGGTCACGCGTGAAGACTCCGCCCAGGGTGGGCGTCTGGAGTGGCGTGGCACGGGGGCGGTAGAGAGTGTGTTCCTGTCCAGTCTGTACAGTGAATTCATCGACTCGGAACAGCGCAATCAGTACGTCGTGGCGCTTCCCGGCTTGACCGGCAACAAGGGTTTTGGCCCGGCGAATGCTGTGTCGCGCCTGCTGGAAGACGGGCAGTACGACAACTCCACTTTCACCAACACACTGGGCACGAATCTCTCGCTGGGTGACTGGTATGTGGAAGCGCGCCTGACCAACACCGAGACGGAACGTAACCAGAACCTGCCCATCACCTATGATATCGGTCTTGCCGGGGCGGCCTATGATGTGTCCGACATTGAAGATCCCCTGCTGGTGCTGACGGCCATGGGCACAGCCAACCCGATCACTCCGGGCCAGATCAACTACAACGTGCGCAACCTTGGCCTGTTTGTAGCGGATGTGCTCGACAACGACGCAGACAAGTTCAAGCTCGACGCGGAGCGTGAAACAGGTCTGTTCGGTACGACCACTTTCCTGCGCTTTGGTCTGCAGCAGGACTCCCGCGCCGCCCAGGGCTACAGCACCATCGCCTACGGGGCTTCTCCTGTGGCCGCCGGAATCGACCCCGAGCAGTACAACACCGGCAAGCCCTGGGATTCGATGACCACCAACAGCATCGGTGGCAGCTATTACAACAACGTTGCCCTGCGCAAGGCGTGGCAGGCTTCTCCCGCGTGGCGTGTGCCCGTGCCCGCCGACAACGAGCGCATCTACATCGAGGAAGACGTGACTTCCTTGTACGCCATGGCGACGCTGGAATACGACTGGGGCAATGTGGTGGTGGGTGCCCGCAATGAGATGACGGACTACAGTAGCCGCGGCACCATCAATGGTTCCGCTGTATCCGTGTCCGACGACTTCAACAGCTTCCTGCCCAGTGCGCACCTGAACGTGAACCTGCGCGACGACCTGAAGTTCCGTCTGTCAGCCTCCACCGGCCTGAGCCGTCCCACCTACAACGAGTGGCGTGCGGCGGCATCGGTGGATGTGATCAACAAGAAGGTTCGCGGGGGCAACCCCACGCTGAAGCCGGAAGAGACCATGGGTTTCGACGCCTCGCTGGAGTGGTATTTCGCGCCTGCCGCGATTCTTTCCGCCGGCGCGTTCACACGCAGCATCGACAACGTGATCTATGCCGATTCGAGTGTGATTGATGGCGGTCTTTACACGCCCGCCGGTGCCGGGCAACTGTGGGAGTACAGCGGCACGGTAAATGGCAAGGACGGCAGGATGACGGGCCTGGAGCTGAACTTCATCAGCGAGATCAGCGACCTGATTTCCGGTGCGCCGGAAGGCGTGGGTTTCAGCGCCAACATCACCTTCCTGGACAGCGAGTTTACCGGCATTCACGGCCAGCATTTCAATTTGCCGGGCACATCCGACCTGATCTACAACTCCTCGATCTACTACGAGAACTACGGTTTCTCCGCGCGACTGAACTACCAGTACCGTGACGAGTGGATATCCCCGATCGAAAGTCCGGACGAGGTGTGGGGGGCAGAGAAGCGCGTGGACCTGTCCCTGTCCTACCAACTGCCCTATGACTTCAACGGCGCCAGCATGTCTGTGTACCTCAACGGCAATAATCTGACCGATGAGGTGGACCTGCGGTATGCCGGCAATGGCACCGTCAACCAGCGCGAGAGCTATGGCCGCAGCTATCTGCTGGGCGTGCGCGTCGGTTTCTGATGAACCGGACGCCGGGCAGCGAGACTGCCCGGCGTCTTTTCTCCTGTCTGTTTTCAATTACTCATTGTTGAGTGTTCTTTTCAAAAGGTGAGTCATGACTCGTTCATTCCGTTCTCTTTCCCTTCTCTTCTCCTTGTTCCTGATAGTGCTCAGTCCGCTTGTACTGGCAGACGAAGCGTTATTGTCCAGCTACGACAAGCTGCTGCCCCTGGAAGGGGGTTCTAACTTTCGTGATATGGGCGGCTACGCCGGTGCCAACGGCAAGTCCGTGGTGCGTGGCAAGCTGTTCCGCTCTGGCGCACCCAGCAGTCTGACCCAGAAAGACATGGACTATCTCGACCAGTTCGATTTTGCTGCCATCGTCGATCTGCGCTCCTCCGAGGAGCTGGACCTGTACCCCAACCGCTGGGCACAGCAGTCCCATATTCGTTACCTGAACGTCGACTACAGCATCTTTCAGTTGATGGGCGACCCGCGAGAGGTGAGCGCCGAACAGATGCAGGCCCAGATGGACCCGGAAGCGATGTACCGCAACTTCCCGACCATGCTGAAGCCGCAACTGACGCTGTACCTGGACAGCCTGCTGCAGTCCGAGGGGCCGGTGCTGGTGAACTGTTCCGCCGGGCAGGATCGCACAGGAGTCGCTACCGCCGTGATCCTCAGCCTGCTGGGGGTGGAGCGCGACACCATTCTGCAGGACTACCAACTGTCCACCCAGTTCCGTCGCCCGGCGGTGGAACGTGGCAATGTCGACCTGGCGGAAGCGGCCAAGACCAACGCCTTTGCTGCCCTGATGCTCAACTACGCCGGTGCCGAGGAAGAGACTGCCCAGCCGCTGGTGCTGGCAGACGGCACGCCGTATCTGTTCTTTGCGCTGGATGAGATCGATCACCACTGGGGCTCTGTTCAGAACTACGCTGAAACAGAACTGGGCCTCAGCGAGGCGGAGCTGGCGCAACTGCGCGCCAAGTATCTCGATTGAACTAAAAAGCCCGCTCCCCCGCACCTTCTGCCATTCTGTAGGAGCCTGCCTGCAGGCTCCTGCAAAAGTGGGTTTCTTCAGGCGTCGGTAGTCTCATCCAGCAGTGGCTCGTTCGGCGTACTCTCGGCCTGAATGGACAGATACAGGCTTGCGAAAGCCGACTTGCACCACATGATGGCGGGGAATATTCCGATCAGCAGCAGCGCAAGCCCGCAGAGGAACAGCAGAATGGACAGCAACCCCAGCAGAAAGATTTTCAGCGCATGCCCGCGCGTCATTCGCCAACTGCCTTCCACCGCTGCAATCGGGTCCATTCCCTCGTCCATCACCAGATAGGACACGAAGACCAGTCGGCAGGCAACATACAGCCCCGGAATGACCAGTGCGATGATGCCGATGAAGATCAGCCCGATCACCAGCAGATGGGCCAGCACCACATCGACATAACGCTGGAAGCCGTCCAGAATGCTGCCGATTTTAACGTCCTCACCCCGGGTGCTGCGCAGGAAGATCAGATCGACCCCGAACTGGAACACGGGTTGCAGCAGCAATGCGTAGGCGGTGACCAGCAGCGCAAATAGCGGGGTGACCGGGTTGTCACCGGAGAAGTCGCCGGTGTTCTGATTGACCGGCATGTCTGCGATTACGGCAACGAGGGTGGCCAGGAACAGCAACAGCGCATTGGCCTTCATGCGCGACCAGCCGTAAGCCAAAGCATTCAGCGGGCCTGGGGCAGGGTAGTGTGAATCAGTAAGTGGAATCATGACGGGCTCCTGTGAATGTCATACGGGGCCGACTATGCCCTTGGAGTGCAGAAGACAACAGCGACCAAAGTCGTGTTCTGCAACTCACGACTTTGGTAGTGAGGACGACCAAGGTCGGGGTGCTATAGTCCGCCCCATGAATCTCATCAGCACCGTATTCCTCTGGCTCTGCTTTGCCTTCTGCCTGTCCATGACGGCCGCGGGCATTCTGGTACTGTTCCGGGTGGGGCGGCAGCAGATGGGAAGTGAGTACCCGCTTCTGCAGGGCGCCTTCATCCTGGTGAGCGTGTTCGGGTACTACGGGCTGTGGCCGCGCCTATTGCTGACCTACATCGGTTACGACAGTGCCGATGCCGTGTCGGCGCTGATTCTTCTGCTTGGGCTGCCGTTCCTCTTGCTGGGGCTGTCGGCCCTGCTGCTGTGGTGCTGTCGCCTGCAGCAACGGTCCGCACACCTGCCGCTTCTCCTCGCGTGGTGCACCGCTGTTCTGGTGGCGCTGTGGCTGCTGAACGGAGAGTGGATGGTGCACAACCGGGTGCGTCAGGCCTGGTCTGCTGCCGGGGTGATTTTTACCCTGTTCAGTCTTGTCGTGATGGGCCTGGGAGGCAAGGGATTTGTGTCCGCAGGAGCCAGGCTTGGCTGGTTGGGGACAACGGCTGCCCTCGGTGTCGTGTTCATCAGCGGCCTGACACCGCTGACCCTGCTTTCCGCTTACGAGCAGGCCTTCATCCTGCTTTTCTTCCTGCTGACGGCGACACTGCCGGTGCTGTATGTCTACCGGGCCGAGCGTCCGCAAGGCACAAAGACCAGTGGCTTCGATGCCTTCTTTGAGCGTCATGGCATCAGCAAACGTGAGGCGCAGATCATTCAGGGCATCTACGAGGGGCGAACCAATCAGGAGATTGCCAACCGCCTGTTCCTGTCCCTGCAGACGGTGAAGGACCACACCTCTCGCATTTACCAAAAGACCTTTGTGAAGAACCGCGGCCAACTCACGGCCCTGCTGCGGGATATTCTCTGAGCCCTGCACATTGCGCAAGAAATGTCAGGCATGCGCCAGAGGCCTGGGGCACAATGCCCCCATGACAACGCCTTCTGATCAGCCCGAACCCGCTCTTGCCCATCAGCCGGCCTACGCTCGGCGCATTCACCGGGTGATTGAGTACATCGAGACGAATCTGGCGCGGGACCTCTCCGTAGAGCAGTTGGCCGAGGTCGCCCACTTCTCGCCGTATCACTTCCACCGTCAGTTCAGCGCCTTTACCGGCATCCCTGTGAGCCGCCTGGTGCGGCTGATGCGCCTGCGCCTCGCCTCGCGCAAGCTGGCACTAGAGCCTGACATCCCGATCACCGAGATCGCCCACCTGAGCGGTTTCGACAGCCCCGAGAGTTTCAGCCGCGCGTTTCGTCAACTCTACGGCAAGCCGCCCAGCGCGTTTCGCGACGATCCGCAATGGCAACCCTGGCAGCGCCAGGCTTTACTACCCCTGAAGGAGGATTCCATGAACACAGACGTCGAAATTGTGCAGTTTCCGCAGACCGCGATTGCCGCGGTGGAATACCAGGGGCCGGAATGGCAGTCGCTCACTGCCGTGCGCCGGCTGATCGACTGGCGGCGGGACCACGGCGTATCGCCGCAGAAGGGCAAAACCTATGGCATTCACTACAGCCCGCCCGACATCATGCCACCCGAAGACTACCGCCTGGACGTCGGCGTCAGCTACGAAGGTCCCGTGGAGCCCAACCCGCAGGGCGTGATGGCAAAGGAGATTCCCGCCGGGCTGTGCGCCCGCATCCGTCATCTCGGCTCACGCGATCACATTGCCGAGGCCGAGTATCTCTACCGCGACTGGTTGCCCGCCAGTGGTCGCGAGCTGCGCGACTTCCCGATCTTCTTTCACTATGTGAACGTGGGGCCGGACGTGCGCGATGCCGACATGATCACCGATGTGTATCTGCCTCTCAAGGACTGAAGTCGCTATCTCTCCCTCTCATCTGGAACAGGCATTCGCGAAACAGGCTCCCTCGGTTTGTGACGCGAATGTCATCAATCCGACATCATTCTCGCGTCTTTCGTGCCCGACACGAAGGCGTCATGATTTCCGTTAAATCTATAACAACAAGTGGATAAATGAATTGGAAGGCGTCGGACTAGGCCGATAGACTCCTGAAAACCTGTGAAGTTTTCCTGCCTTGCCGGGGTCTGCCTCTCAAGACCTTCGCACCGGGAACTGCGGGGGCAAACAATCACACCAGAGAGCCAGTAAAGGAGAGTACGAATGGACAGCAAGCAAGCAAGTCCCGGCAAGTGCCCCGTGATGCACGGCGGTGCGACTACCAGCAGCATGTCAAACATGGTGTGGTGGCCCAACGCACTGAACCTGGACATTCTGCACCAGCACGACACCAAGACCGACCCCATGGGCGCGGACTTCGACTACAGTGAAGCGGTGAAGACACTGGATTTCGCCGCCCTGAAGAAAGACCTGACCGCTCTGATGACCGACAGCCAGCCCTGGTGGCCGGCGGACTGGGGGCATTACGGTGGCCTGATGATTCGTATGTCCTGGCACGCGGCAGGCTCCTATCGTACGGCGGACGGCCGTGGTGGTGGCGGCACTGGCAACCAGCGTTTTGCACCGCTGAACTCCTGGCCGGACAACGTCAACCTGGACAAGGCCCGCCGTCTGCTGTGGCCGATCAAGAAGAAGTACGGCAACAAACTGAGCTGGGCCGACCTGCTGGTGCTGGCCGGTACGGTGGCCTACGAGTCCATGGGCCTGAAAACCTTCGGCTTTGGCTTCGGCCGTCCGGACATCTGGGCACCGGAGATAGACACCTACTGGGGTTCCGAGAAGGAGTGGCTGGATTCCACCCGTTACGAGGAAGGGGAGAACCGCGAGTCGCTGGAGAACCCGCTGGCTGCGGTGCAGATGGGGCTGATCTATGTGAACCCGGAAGGGGTGGGTGGCAAGCCCGACCCCCTGCGCACGGCCAAGGATGTGCGCGTCACCTTTGCCCGCATGGCCATGAACGATGAAGAGACGGTGGCGTTGACTGCCGGGGGCCACACCGTAGGCAAGTGTCACGGGAACGGCGATGCCGGACTGCTGGGCCCGGACCCAGAAGGCGCAGACATTGCCGACCAGGGCCTTGGCTGGATGAACCACACCAAGCGCGGCATTGGCCGCAATACCGTTTCCAGCGGCCTGGAAGGTGCCTGGACCACGCACCCGACAAAATGGGACAACGGCTACTTCTATCTGCTGTTCAACTACGACTGGGAGCTGAAGAAGAGCCCGGCCGGGGCCAACCAGTGGGAGCCGATCAACATCAGGGAGGAAGACAAGCCCGTTGATGTGGAAGACCCGAGCAAGCGCTACAACCCGATCATGACCGACGCCGACATGGCCATGGTGAAGGACCCGGAGTACCGCAAGATCTCCGAGCGCTTCTACAAGGACCCGGCCTATTTCTCCGAAGTGTTCGCCCGCGCCTGGTTCAAGCTGACGCACCGTGATATGGGGCCGAAAGTGCGCTACATCGGCCCGGACGTGCCCGCCGAAGACCTGATCTGGCAGGATCCGGTGCCCGCAGGCAAGACTGGCTACGACGTGGCCGCTGTGAAGGCGAAGATCGCGGCCAGTGGTCTGAGCGTGAGCGACCTGGTCACTACCGCCTGGGACAGCGCGCGCACCTATCGTGGCTCCGACATGCGCGGCGGTGCCAACGGCGCCCGCATTCGCCTGGCACCGCAGAAGGACTGGGAAGGCAATGAGCCCGCCCGTCTGGCCAAGGTGCTGAAGGTGTTGGAAGGCATTGCTGCCAGCTCCGGCGTCAGCGTCGCAGACGTGATCGTACTGGCGGGGAACGTGGGCGTGGAGCAGGCTGCCAGGGCTGCCGGTGTCAGCGTGAGCGTGCCCTTCGCCCCGGGTCGTGGCGACGCCACTGCCGAACAGACCGACGTGGAGTCCTTCGCAGTGCTGGAGCCGATTCACGACGGCTACCGCAACTACGTGAAGAAGGACTATGTGGTCACGCCCGAGGAGCTGATGCTGGATCGCACTCAGTTGATGGGTCTGACCGCCAAGGAGATGACGGTGCTGGTGGGCGGCATGCGCGTGATCGGCACCAACCACGGTGGCAGCAAGCACGGCGTGTTCACTGACAAGGTGGGCGCCCTGACGAACGACTTCTTCGTGGCGCTGACCGACATGGACTACACCTGGAAGCCGACTGGCAAGAACTCCTACGACATCGTGGAGCGCAGCAGCGGCAACACCAAGTGGACGGCCACGCGAGTGGACCTGGTCTTCGGTTCCAACTCCATTCTGCGCGCCTATGCCGAGGTGTACGCCCAGGACGACAACAAGGAGAAGTTCGTGAAGGACTTCGTTGCCGCCTGGACCAAGGTGATGAACGCAGACCGCTTCGATCTGGCCTAGGCCAGCAGAAGGCTTCCCGTGTTTGACACGGGGGAGGACGGACATGCCCGGCTGAATCGCCAGCCGGGCATGCTCCAAAACACAGCGAAAGCCTCACTTTGGTGCGTTTGCACCGTTCTTTCTTTCCCTCATCTGCCTGAACTGCCGCAATCCTGCAGGCTCCCGCCGTTCTGATTCCTTGGTGCCGTAATTGCATGAGCTCATGCGTGCGCGCTGCAACATGGCGTACCAGTAGAGCCACCACAATCCGGCAGGAGGACAAGGCAATGGCAAAGATTCCGCCCGGCGTAGGGCCCAAGTTTCCCCAGGTGGTGGTGCTGGTGGGCGCTACGGGCGATCTGTCCCGGCGCAAGCTGCTGCCGGGCCTGTTTCATCTGGCCAGCGTGGGCTTCATTCCCGACTGCCGCATCATCGGCGTGTCCCTCGACGAGATGAGTCCCGATGCCTTCCGCAGCTTTGTGCGGGCGGCGCTGGACGAGATGTCCACCCGCAAGGTGAAGGAGGAGCACTGGCAGACCTTCGCTGCCAAACTGGACTATGTTTCCATTCAGGCCGGGGCAGGCGCGCTGCGCGAGGCGGTGCTGAAGGCCGAGGAATCCCTGGGCACGGAGAACCGGCGTCTGCATTACCTGAGCGTGCCACCGAATGCGGCGCTGTCCGCCATTCGCATGTTGGGCGAGGCAGAGCTGGTGGACCGTTCCCGCGTGGTGATGGAGAAACCCTTCGGCACGGACCTGGAGAGCGCGGTGGCGCTGAACGGGAAGGTGCACGAGGTGTTTGCTGAGGAGCAGGTCTTCCGCATCGACCACTTCCTTGGCAAGGAGCCCGCGCAGAACATCCTCGCCTTTCGTTTCGCCAACGGTCTGTTCGAGCCCATCTGGAACCGCAACTTCATCGACCATGTGCAGATTGATGTGCCCGAGACCCTGAGCCTGGGCAACCGGGCCGCGTTCTACGAACAGACCGGTGCCTATCGCGACATGGTGGTGACCCATCTGTTCCAGATTCTGGCCTTCATGGCCATGGAGCCGCCCGCCGCGCTGGAGCCCAAATCCATCAGCGAGGAAAAGAACAAGGTCTTCCGCAGCATGGTGCCGATACAGCCCGCCGATGTGGTGCGCGGGCAGTTCACCGGCTACCGGGAGCTGCCCGGCATCGACCCGGAATCCGACACCGAGACTTTTATTGCGCTCAAGTGCATGATCGACAACTGGCGCTGGGCCGGCGTGCCTTTCTATCTGCGCACCGGCAAATGCCTGGCGGAGGGGCAGCGCATCATCTCCATTGCCTTTCGCGAGCCGCCCAAGAGCATGTTTCCGCCGGACTCCGGTGTCGGCACCCAGGGGCCGGACCACCTGACCTTTGATCTCGCGGATTCCTCCAAGATGTCACTGTCGTTCTATGGCAAGCGCCCCGGCCCCGGCATGAAGCTGGACAAGCTCAGCCTGCAGTTCGCCATGCACGACACCGGCATGGTGGGTGACGTGCTGGAGGCATACGAACGCCTGATTCTGGACGCCATGCGCGGAGACCGCACGCTGTTCACCACCGCCGAGGGCATCGAGCGCTTGTGGGAGGTTTCTATGCCCTTGCTGGAATCGCCGCCCCGCGTGCGCATCTACGCGCCGGGCTCCTGGGGGCCGAATGCCATTCATCAATTGATTGCGCCCCATGCTTGGCGCCTGCCCTTCGAGCGCACCTGGCGCGACCCCAACCCCGTCGGCAGTTGAAACAACAACGGCGTGCCGCGCGGGACACGCGACACGCCGCCTGTTCTGCAAGGCTTCTTAAACGAGCTGTGGCAGCAGTTCGTCCAGACGCTCCAGTGTGGATTTGAGCCCTTCTTCCATGCCCATCTGCAACACAGTCTGCAGCGCCTCGGCAGAGGGGTACACCACGACTGTCTCTACCAAAGTATGACCGTTAGGAAGCTCGCTGAAAGTGGCTTCCCATTCGGAACGGGGGAGGTTGGGATTAATCTCGCCTTCGGCATTGCTGAAGGCATCCAGCGCGGAGTAGCCATCGATGGCGCGAATGTGCACATAGTCCATCCGGCTCCAGTATTCATTGCCGTCCGGGTCGATCATGGCGAACAGCCAGTGGCCGCCGTCGCGGAAGTCCATGGTCTTGGTTCTGGTGCTAAACGGTTTGGGCGCGTACCAGCGATCCAGATACTCCTGTTTGGTGTGGCAGTCCCACACCAGTTGGCGTCTGCCCGCAAACTCGCGGCGGGTGGTGAGTGTGTGTGTGGTCTGGTCCACGATGAAATCAAACTGCAGTGCGGGCTTGCTCATGTTTCTTGCTCCTGTTGTTCGTTTTGTTGAAGTTCGGTAAGTAGGGTGTCCAGTTGCGCGTAGCGGGTTTCCCAGGCTTTGCGGCATTGCGCGATCCACATGTCGATCTCCTGCAGATTGTCGATCTTCAGCTCATAATAGATCTCGCGGCCCTGGCGATTCGCCTGTATCAGCTCGCACTCGCTGAGAATCTGGATGTGCTTGGAGATGGTGGGGCGTGCCACGTCGAAGTTCGCTGCAATGGCGCCCGCCGTCATGGTGTGCGCTGCCAGCAGCACCAGAATCGCCCGCCGCGTGG
>JACKOJ010000006.1 GCA_024234325.1 Pseudomonadales bacterium
ATGCTGATTCTGTTTTCACTGCTTTCCGGTCAATCTCTCGACCTTGGACAATATTCGCTCCCGGGGCTTGGACTGATCGGCGCGCAGGCCTTCACCTTCGCGGCACAGTTTCTGCTCCTGTTTGCCCTTCAGCGACGTGGGGGGCCGGTTCTGCTCAGCCTGATGGGTGGAGTCAGTGCAGTCTTCAGCATTCCGATTGCAATCGTACTGTTTGGCGAAACGGCAGGGTCTGAACTTCTTGTCAGCGGTCCACTGCTTCTTGCTGGACTGCTGTTACTGGTGAGGGGATCCACGCAATGCCGCTCGCTGTCTGCCCAGCCGCAAATTCGCGGCTGAGCGCACTCCGCCTGGTGCGATTGCACTGGGCATTCACTCCCACTCGATAAATCGGGTCAGGGACGAATAAACCTCAAGAGAGAGGAGCATCATCACGCTTTCTGGGACGTCCGCGAAGGAAAGGGGGGAGAGTGTAACCTAACTGCGCCTCGATCTCTCGCTTGAACTGATTATCACCCAGCGTCCAGGCCTTGCTGCACGCTTCGCGAATTTCCTGCAGCGATAACTCCGGTATCTGTTCCTTGAAGAGCTGGCGATAGCAGAATTGCCGTTCGCTGTCGTCGGCACCCAACGCGAGATACAGTGGATGAGGTGTGATAATCCTGTTGGGATGTCCGGTCGCTAGATGTCGAAAACTTGACCATGGGTATTCCGCCGGGTTCTGACACATACGAGCCCGCACGGGATTGAGTTCGATGTATTTGCTCACCGTGAGCAGGTATCGCTCACTGTCTATCATGCTGCCTTTGTATCTGCCCTCCCACAGCGTTCCTGTACGTTTATACCGCGCGTTAACGTAGCGGACATAATACGCTCCGAGAGAATGCATCATCTGACTCACGCTCTGCTGCCCCAGCGGTGTAACAAGAAGATGCACGTGATTAGTCATCAAGACATAGTTGTGTACCGCAACACCAAATCGTGACGCATACTCAGCGAGCTTAGCGAGGTAAATCAAGTAGTCACAATTCTGAAAGAAGCATACACACCGATTATTGCCACGCTGAATCAAGTGAACGGGAACATCGGGAACAAACGCCCTGGGTCTGCGCGCCATCGGAAGTCCTTTTCCAGTAAGCTCTCAACACCACAACCCTAGACTATCAATTTCCTCAGCGCCAGTTTAAGTGTCCCTGACCCCATTAATTTCCCGATGGCAGAATGCTGGAAACCCGTCACACTCCACGGTATTCTTGCCTCCATGGAACCTCGCGACAACAAGGAGAAAAAGGCGTGGAAAGCAGTGGTACTGCGTACGTTCGGGCCACCGTGCGATCCAATGTAATTGTTCTGATCACACTGGCCTTGCTGATCCTGGCTCTGCGCCTGTTTCCTGCCGGTGCATTCGGTGCACTGACGGGTACCGGGCAATATCTCCCTTTGCACATGCTGCTCGAAACCCTCGCCATCATCGTGGCCAGCATGATCTTCGTACTGGGCTGGTATACCCAGCGCGGGGCAAAAACCCTGCGCATGCAGGTGATCGCGTGTTTCTTCCTGGCAGTGGCCATCCTCGATTTCAGCCACATGATCTCTTTCGCCGGCATGCCAGATTTTGTCACCCCATCAGGGCCGGAAAAAGCCATCATTTTCTGGTTGTTCGCACGCTTGTTCGCCGCACTGGCGCTACTCGCCAGTGTCATTCTCCCGGACAGAAAACTCATTCGTCGGCACACCCTGCTAGCGAGCATTTTTGTCTCCATGGCGGCCATTCACTACCTGGTGTTGATAGCTCACGAGCACCTGCCCGCGACATTTGACACCGAGACTGGGCTGACCTCCTTCAAGATTTTCGCGGAGTATTCCCTGATCCTGCTCTACAGCCTCGCCGCCACGCTGTTGTGGGCACGAGCCTTGCGGGATGGCCAGAAGGACACCCTTGCCCTGAGCATGTCCGCGGCCATTATGGCCATGTCCGAGCTGCTTTTTACCTTCTATGTCGACGTCACGGATACATTCAATCTGGTCGGCCATATTTACAAATTCCTAGCCTATACCTATCTCTACCAGGCCCTCGTTGTCAAAGGCATCACGACTCCGTTTTTCGAATTGCGCGAACTGAGCGGTCGCCTGCAGGCTACACTGGATGCCGTGCCAGACATGATGTTCGAGCTGTCCACCGATGGGATCATCAAGGCCTATCACTCACGCCTCGGACTACCCCGCCTGCTGGAATCCCCCGATATTTTTATCGGCCAGAACTTTCGCCTTTTCATCACCGAAGTAGAGGCCATCAAGGTCATCGAGCAGGCCATGGCAGATATCTTCAACACGGGCAGTACGGCAGGCAGAGCCTATTCCCTGATGCTACAGGGCAGGCAGTATTGGTACGAGCTGACCGGCACCCTCCTGGAGGCGCCCAGGGACAGACGCTGCCTGATCTTGATCCGGGATGTCACCAGCAAATACGAGTCGGAGCAGGAGCTGCGGATCGCAGCAACGGCCTTCTCCTCACAGGAAGGCATTATCATCACGGATGCACAGCAGAACATCCTGCGCGTGAACGCCGCCTTCGAGGAAACCAGCGGCTACAGCCTGCAGGAAGTCGTTGGTCGAACCCCGTCCATCCTCAGTTCAGGCAAACACAACAAGGCTTTCTTCGAAGCCATGTGGGAGAGCATTCATCGCGATGGAAGCTGGCATGGGGAAATCTGGAACAAACGCAAGAACGGAGAAGTCTTCCCACAAAGTGTCACCATTTCCGCAGTGAAAAATGCTGCAGGCATTACTACCCACTATGTGGGAGACATGGTCGATATCTCCAGAATTCGAGACGCGGAAGCAACTATCAATCGCCTGTCTCTGTTTGACCCGCTGACCGGTCTGCCCAACCGCACTAACATTCAGGCGCAGCTGAATGAGATTCTGGCAAGCAGCCATAGCGACCAGTATTTCGGCGCTCTGCTGATGATAGACCTGGATGATTTCAAGGACATTAATGACACCCTGGGCCACGCCGCAGGCGATCAACTCCTCGTGCAGGTTGCACAACGCCTACAAAAGACACTGCAAAACGGAGAAGTCGCCGCGCGCTATGGTGGCGATGAGTTCATAGTTGTGCTTCCCCACCTCTCGCAGGACAAGAGCAACGCCGCGGGAAAAGTACAGGCCATGGCCCAGACGTTGTTCAAAGCGCTGGAGGGGGAATACCACCTGGACACGCAAGTACACTACACCACATGCAGCATCGGTATCAGCCTGTTCGACGGCGCCAGAATCGAGTTCTCGGAGCTGCTGCAACAGGCGGACATCGCCCTGACACAGGCAAAAATAACGAGCCGGACCAATATCAGCTTCTTTGACCCGTCCTGGCAGGAAGAAATCACAGCACGCGCTAACCTTAACAGCGACCTGCGCGAAGCGCTCAAAGCCCATCAGTTTGAGCTGTATTACCAGCCCCAGTGGGACGAGACGAGACACATTGTTGGCGCCGAGGCGCTAGTGAGATGGAAGCATCCACATAGGGGCCTCATCGGTCCCGACGAGTTCATTCCCTTTGCAGAGGAAAGCGGTTGGATTCTCGCATTGGGCGACGAAATCCTGCAAATGGGCCTGCAACAACTGAACAGCTGGCAAGCAGACCCGAAGCTGGGGCAACTTGCGCTCAGCATTAACCTCTCTGCGGAACAGCTCTTCGAATCCAATTTCATCGAAACCGTAAAGGAAGAAATTCACTCCCGCAGTCTGGATGCCCGCTACCTGGTGCTGGAACTCACCGAATCCACCCTGATCAGCAATCTGCAACTGGCGAAATCAACCATCGAAAAACTGAGCCAACTCGGCGTACGCTTTGCCATCGACGATTTTGGAACGGGATATTCCTCACTAAGCTATCTCAGCCAACTTCCCATCGACCAATTGAAGATTGACCAGTCCTTTGTGCGCAATATCGGCATCGCCGAACAGGACACCGCGATTGTCAGCACCATCATCACAATGGCGAGAACGCTGCATATGGAAGTTCTGGCGGAAGGTGTGGAGAGTGATGCGCAGCACAGCTACCTCCTGGAACAGGGCTGCCATCTGTTCCAGGGCTTCCTCTTCGCCCGTCCCCTGCCCCTGCAGGAGTTTGAGGCTTTGGTTCGTACTACCCAATCATAGAGTAGAGTCTGCGGGGAAGATCACTCCCACTCAATCGTCGCTGGCGGCTTGGACGAAATGTCGTAGGCGACGCGCGACACGTCGGCGATCTCGTTGATGATGCGATTGCTGACGGTTTCCAGCAGCTCGTAGGGCAGATGTGCCCAGCGGGCGGTCATGAAGTCGATGGTCTCCACCGCGCGCAGGGTGATCACCCAGGAATAGCGACGGGCATCGCCCACCACGCCCACGGATTTTACCGGCAGGAACACGGCGAAGGCCTGGCTGGTCTTGTGGTAATAGCCGCTGCGGTGCAGTTCCTCGATGAAGATGGCGTCGGCGCGGCGCAGGACGTCGCAGTATTCCTTCTTCACTTCGCCGAGAATGCGCACGCCAAGGCCAGGCCCCGGGAACGGGTGACGGTAGACCATGTCGTAGGGCAGGCCCAGCTCCAGACCGATCTTGCGCACCTCATCCTTGAACAGCTCGCGCAGGGGTTCGACGAGCCCCAGCTTCATGTCTTCGGGCAGACCACCGACGTTGTGGTGCGACTTGATGACGTGGGCCTTGCCGGTTTTGGAGCCGGCGGATTCGATCACGTCGGGATAGATCGTGCCCTGGGCCAGCCATTTCACGTTGGGAATCCTGCTCGCCTCGGCATCGAACACCTCGATGAAGGTATTGCCGATGGCCTTGCGTTTCAGTTCCGGGTCGCTCACCCCGGCCAGCTTGCCGAGGAACTGGGCCTCGGCGTCGGCACGAATCACCTTCACGCCCATGTTCTTGGCGAAAGTCGCCATCACCTGATCGCCTTCGTGCAGGCGCAGCAGGCCATTGTCCACGAACACACAGGTCAACTGATCGCCAATCGCCTTGTGCAGCAGCGCCGCCACGACGGAGGAATCCACGCCACCGGACAACCCCAGCAGCACGTGGTCAGAGCCCACCTGCTCGCGCACGCGGGCAATGGCATCTTCGATAATATTGGCAGACGTCCACAGCGCCTCACAGCCACATATCTGACGCACGAAGCGTTCCAGAATGCGCAAACCCTGGGCCGTGTGCGTTACCTCGGGGTGAAACTGAATGCCATAGAACTGACGCGATTCGTCGGACATTGCCGCGATGGGAGCACTCTCGGTCGCAGCGATCGTAGTGAAGCCCTGGGGCACCTTCACCACCTTGTCACCGTGGCTCATCCACACATCCAGTTGCGCCAGCCCCGCATCCGTCACACGGTCCTCTATGCCATCAAAGAGGGCACTGGGGCTGACCAGATTCACCTCTGCGTAGCCGAACTCGGACTTGGCGGAGGACTCCACCTTGCCTCCCAACTGCTCGGCCATGGTCTGCATGCCGTAGCAGATGCCCAGCAGGGGCAGGCCGCCCTTGAGCAGAAACTCGGGAGCCCGGGGAGAGTTTTCCAGCGTGGCCGTCTCCGGGCCGCCGGAGAAGATCACCCCCTGGGGAGCGAAGGCTTCAATTTCCTGTTGTGAGGACTGGTAATCCCAGATCTCGCAATACACACCCAGCTCACGCACGCGTCGCGCGATGAGCTGGGTGTATTGAGACCCGAAATCCAGAATGAGAATTTTCTGGCTGTGAATGTTCAAGATGTGTTGACCTGGTGTTTAGGTTCAGCTCATGCGGTAATTGGGCGCTTCCTTGGTGATGCTGACATCGTGCACATGGCTCTCGCTCATGCCGGAAGCGGTAATCTTCACGAACTGAGGTTTGGTGCGCATTTGCCCGATGTTTTCGCATCCGGTATAGCCCATGCTCGAACGCAGGCCGCCCATCAACTGATGCACTATGGCAGACATGGGGCCTTTGTAGGGCACACGACCTTCGATGCCCTCGGGAACCAGTTTCTCGGTACCCGAGCCAATGTCCTGGAAGTAACGATCGCTGGAACCCTGGCTGTGCGACATGGCACCCAGAGAACCCATACCACGATAGGCCTTGTAGCTGCGGCCCTGGTACAGTTCCACTTCGCCAGGCGCTTCTTCGGAGCCAGCCAGCAGGCTGCCGATCATGACCACGTGTGCCCCGGCGGCAATCACCTTGGCGATATCGCCGGAGAAGCGGATGCCACCGTCGGAAATCACGCAGACCTTGGTGTCTTTCAGCGCCTCGGCCACATTGGACACGGCGGTGATCTGGGGTACGCCCACCCCGGTGACGATGCGCGTGGTACAGATGGAACCGGGGCCGATGCCAACCTTGACGGCGTCCGCACCGGCAGCCGCGAGATCCTTGGCCGCTTCGGCGGTCGCGATATTGCCACCGATCACGGGAATATGGGGGTAGAGACCCTTGATGCGACGCACCTGATCGATCACACCCTGGGAATGACCATGGGCGGTGTCCACCACAATCACGTCCACACCGGCTTCCACAATCGCCGCCACGCGGTCGGCAGTGTCGGCGCCCGTGCCGACGGCAGCAGCCACGCGCAGGCGGCCGAGCTGGTCCTTGCAGGCATTCGGGTAGTCTTCGGCCTTGCGGATATCCTTCAGGGTCACGAGGCCACGCAGTTCGAAGTTGTCATTGACGACAAGAATCTTCTCGATGCGGTGCTTGTGCAGCAGTTCTTTCACTTCCTTGTGGGAAGCGCTTTCCTTGACGGTGACCAGGGATTTCTTGGGCGTCATGATGGTGGCGACGGCCGCGTCGTAATTCGTTTCGAAACGGACGTCCCGACTGGTGACGATGCCCACCAGATTACTGCCCTCGACCACCGGCATGCCGGAGATATCGTTCTCCCGCATCAGGGCGATCAATTCACGAATCGTGGCAGTGGGAGCAATGGTGATAGGGTCCTTCACGACCCCACTCTCAAACTTCTTGACCATCCGGACTTCACGGGCCTGCTGCTCGATGCTCATGCTCTTGTGAATGACCCCAAGGCCGCCTTCCTGGGCCATCGCAATCGCGAGGCGGGCCTCGGTCACGGTGTCCATGGCAGACGAAATCATGGGGATATTCAAGGAGATGGACGCGGTCAACTGGGTCTTGAGGCTGACCGACTTGGGGAGCACCGTGGAGTGTGCGGGCACGAGTAGAACGTCATCGAATGTCAGAGCTTCTTCAGCAATGCGCAACATAAGATTTCCACGTATCAGCAAAAACGCGATTATACAGACGTCACCCTCGCCTGTACACATGAAGCTGAAGGGAATGCAGGAACTCGGAGCGCGCGACCCGGTGCACCGGTTTGAAGCCGTGCTGGGCAAATGCGGCGTCCAGCTCGGCGCCGGAGAGAGGGTACTGCTTGATGGCCTTGCCGCTCAGTGCCTTGCGCAGGCGACGACGCAGCGAGGTAAAAGAGCTTGGGGAAATGCGGGAGATCACCACGTAGCGACTGCTGACCCGGCAGATTTCCGCGATCAGACGCTGCTGCAGGACTTTGCTCTCAAAATGGTGGATCAGGCGGAAGCACAGGGTCGCATCAAAGTGTCCGTCCCCATAAGGCATCTCGAAAATGTTCTGGCTCTCGAAACTGACCGTGACACCGTCCTTCTCGGCCAGTTCCCGCGCCAGCGACAGGGCCGCTTCGCCCAGATCGATACCCACCACCTGCTTGCCCTGCTGGGCCAGCCAGATGCTCGCACGGCCAACTCCACAGGGCGCATCCAGCACTGTCTGAACGTCCTGGGTATGCGCAAAGGCGTCGGCCAGCATGGCCATTTCCTGATCGTGTTTCTCCTGTTTGCGCTGGTTGTAGGACAACGCGGACTGTTCGTCGGATTTCACACGGTCATAGCTGATCTGGTCCGTCATTAAAAAAACTCCAAATGAATCTAATTGTTATTGAAAACGGTGAGAGAAACGTTTCTGCAGGCGCTTGTACAAACCCGGCATTGTGGCCATGTGGCTCTCCAGCAGTGCCGCCAGGGCATTGTTCGGCAGCCAGTCGGTACGCCGAAGAAACTGGGTCAGATCCGCATAGGCAGCCCATTGCGGAAACAGACGACGGCGCGCGCGCTCAAAATCAATCAATCGACTCTCCCCGGTGTTCAAGTCCACAAAGAGGTGAGCGGGAAACAGGGCACCATGCTGCCAGCGACTGAGGTGCATGGCCAGTAGCTGCTCGCCAATGCGACGCAACTGAGGCAGATAGGGCGTCCAGTCGGAAATCTGTTCCCGGTAGCTGCTCAGGCTTGGGTAAGGCAGTGCGCGGGTCAGCAGCAGCCCCTGCGAGGCACTGTTGTCCGGATTCACACGAAAGCCGTAGGCCACCAGCTCCACGCTTGGCCAGCCCTCTGTCGCCGCGCGACGCAGCGCGTCGGCCTCATAACGATAAGTCAGGGCTCCCGAAGGATAGCGCAGGGAGTAGCGCGACTGGTTCTCCTGCCGTTTCAGGAAATAGGTGTCCTGCTGCCCCTGCTCGTTGGGGAGCTTGAGAATGGAGACCCCACTCCAGCCGTTGCGACGCAGGTTGGCCGGCTCAACGAAATCCTGTGGCAACCCCCAAAGATCGTCGAAGCGGGTGTAGCCAGCATCTGCCAGTTGCTGCGCGGCGCTGCGTTTGAGCACGGTAAGATCGCGGGAGCGACTTTGATCCAAGAGTGCTGCAACAGCATCCATAACACGGGTTCTCAATGATAAAAACGGGAAACTTCGCGGGTAAACCGACCCAATGGGGTGCGATAATCGCTGGTCGTCTGGCTGAGATCAAGTGGCGCGTCATTCAGCGTCGTCACCGTGTCGTCATACGCGGCGGATTTTTTGCTGAAGACCATCTTCAAATCCGGCGTGACCAGGGTATTGCCGTGCCAGTCGCTGATCACGGTGTAATCACGGGCATAGTCGGGCGCAAACAGGTCGTGCCCGTAGCTGTAGATGGCCAGATCAATATCGGTGCCCAGGGCCGCCAGAATCGTCGCCGGCATATCCAGATGGCTGGTCATCACGTTGGTGACGCCGGGCGCACGGCCGGGGATGTGCACCAGCATCGGCACGCGAATCTGCTCCTGGCTGAAGGTGGAGTTGTGCCCCCAGCGCCCCTTCTCCATGAACTCCTCGCCATGGTCTCCCGTCACCACCACGATGGTATTGTCCAGCAGCCCCTGCTGTTCCAGGGCATCAAACACGCGCCCCAACTGGCTGTCCAGGTGGTGCGTGGCATTGATGTAGCGGTTGCGGATACGCTCGATGTTCTCTTCCACGTCCACCGTGAGGTAGTTGAAATCCTTGAGGTAGTCCTCCCGGATCACAGACTCCTCCGGGAAATAGTAATTGGCATGGGCCGACTCGAAGAACATGAAGGCAAAGAAGGGCTGCTGGGCACTGCCGATGAACTGCAGCAGATCCCCTACGTTCTTGCGATCGCGCTGCCAGCCATCGCCTTCGGTGTAGGACTGAAGCTGGTCGTTCGTCAGGCTGGCGAAGACGGTCTTGTCGAACTCCGGATAGGAGAAGCGGGAGCTCGTGTACGCCATCATGGAGTAATTGTTCTTTTTCATCAGGTCCACGAGCATCGGGGGACGATGCGCGTAGAGAAAATCAAACCAGTAACTGCCATAGAGGCCGTAGAACTGCGAAAACATCCCCATTCGGGTGCCATTGCCACCACTGTAGTGCTGGGTGAAACGCTGGGTCTTCTGTGCAAAGGCCCAGGTGTTCGGCATGATCTCCGGGTCCAGCATGTCCGCCCTCAGGGATTCCGATACCAGCCACACCACGTTATAGGGTTTCGCAAACGTCACATCCGGCGTCGCCGGGTAATCCAGTGTGCCACTGGCCTGGGACACCTCAAACTCCGCCGCATCCGGCCTTACGATGGGCACCCCCATGTCCTCAAAGAACGTGCGCGCAGTCACCGGGATATACCACACGATGCGTCCGGCGGCGCCCAGAATGGCGCGGTCGTAGCGATATTCGGCGTAGGCATACCAGAAGGCCTGGCACAGCAGGAGCACGGTCACACTGGACCACAGCAGCTTTTTGCCCAGTCGCGCCGGGTACAGTTTTTCAAAAGGCACGTAGCGCAGCACGGCAAAGACCACCAGGCCCAGCACCAGCACTGCCCCCGCCAGGGTCCACATCGTGGACTCCGACACCCCCATGGCCTCAACACCGCCGGGCGTTACCAGCAGGTTCACCACAAAGAAATTCACGTAGAACCCGTACATGTCGTGCAGCTTGTAGTTGCCGAACATGAACACGATGGTGAACACGCAGAGCACCTGCATCACAAACACAATGACCCGCGCGGCCCTGTCACTGCGCGGCTGCACGAAGCGATACAGGGCGTACAGAACAAGGACCGGGGAACTCAGCAGAAAGGATTGAACGATCAGGGCGACAATCACGAACGCCACAGAGGATGCCTGCATTGGCAGGTGTATGGCCATCACCACACTGGCAAGAAAGACAGCTAAATAGGTGGCAACGACGGTGCGCAGGGCATCACTGGTCAGTTTCAAATCGGGGCTCCGCTTGCGGCAAAATGGGCAAATTCACAATTCTGCCACATTTTGGAAGCCCTAACTTAAGTCAAACTTAAGCAGTGATCAAAATTCATACTCCAGAAGAAAGCGAAAGGTGGTATCAGGCGTGGTGTCGTTCAGGGGCGCAATCAATCCCGCCTCCCAAATCCATTTGCGTTTGCCCTGCCCACGCACCGTACCGGCGAGCACCGGGCCGATGCCACGGGTAAACTCATCGGCGTAGAACTCCACGCCCGGCTCCAGTGCTTCCTTGTAACGATAGCGCCACTGGGCATTGAGGAAACGGTCAATCTCGTCCGTGATGTCAGAGCCGAACTCATACTCAAGCCCAACGTTCACAGTGCCTACCCAATTGCCCCACTGGCGGCTGCCGAGAAGCGTCAGCGCCAGCTCTGCAATGCTCTCGCTGATCTCCCGCTCGTATTCCACCAGCACTCCCCAGTCGGTGCTGTACTCCCCCTGCTCGGTGAGCTGTATTTTGGCCTCCAGCTCATAGGCTTCAATATTCAGGGGCTTGTCCGGAAAACGCGTGCCGATGGCATAGGCTTCTGCAAAGACACGGTCGTTCACGGAAAAGCCATAGCCGATGCGTTGCTGTATCACACGATTTTCAACGGGATTGTCGTCCCACTGGTAGAGTGTCCGCAGCTCCAGCTCTTTCTCCATGGCCTGCACATAGGGGTCGTAGATCCTGCTGACGCCGTTGTGATGCAGCGGGTTGTCCGCCATCGCCGGACCGCTGCCGCAGACTGCGCCGACAAGCACTGCCAGCGTTCCCCCCTTACTTCGCATCCGCCTCTCCTTCCTTTGTGGATTCCATCGCCCTACGCAGCCGCCATCCTGCCAGCATCGCCAGAGTGGAAACAATAACAGAGCCCAGGTAGAGCGACACCTGGGTCAGCGTGGGGCGCGCCTCATAGCCAATGGCAGCGCGCAGCAGTTCCCCCATGAGAGACGACTCCTCAAACAGACCGCTGCTGTCCCACAAAGGTTCCTGGTAAGGCAGGATATCTGCCTGGGAAAGATACACGGAGGCCTGCCCCATCATGCTGGCTCCCAGCACCAGTGACACAGCGCAGCAGACAATCAAGCGCTGGCGGCGCGCCAGGGAGCGCAGGCCATAGTAGAAGAAGGTACCCATGCTGAAGCCAATGCCCAGGCCGATTGCACCGCCAGAAAAAATCGAAGTCACATTGCCCGCCAGAACACCGTAGGAATAGCCATACAGATAGATTTCCGCCCCTTCCCGGGTAATGGCCATGCCCACGGTCGCGATGCAAACGAGCACCAGCGGTCCGTATGCCACGGTGCCGGAGAGATTGCGCAACTGAAAGACCGCGAGAAAATTATGCGCTGCCAGCATGATGGCGATGGAGATCAGCAGCGTGGAATTGACATACTCCTGACCAAACCCTTCAAAGGCCAGGGAAATCTGCTCCAGGCGCAGGGCGTACAGGGTAGCACCGCAGGCACCCAGAGCCAGAGCCGGCAGCATCCAGCGAAAGCGATAACCCATGGCGGTCGACGAGGCCATGAGCATGCAGATCAGCAGCATGGCCTCCAGCACCTCGCGCAGCACAATGATTACTGCGTCTGTCATACGCTCGCGCTCCCCGGCATGCTATTCAACGATGATCTTCCCCAGCGCCGTCTTCATGTTGAACTCGCCGAAGAATGGGTACTCCCCAGGCTTCAACGGTCCGATGAACACCACGCCCTGGCTGTTGCCGACAATGACCTTTTCCCGGTTCAGTTCGTAACTCTCGAACTCTTCCGGGGTGTCATCGCGGTTGTAGATGATCAGCTTGATTTTCTGATTGGCAGGAATCACGAGCTCGGCGGGGAAGAACAGATGCTCGCGAATCTCGATTTCAAACACCGGCGTCTGGGCATACACCCAGGGGGCAATGCTCCACAGCAGGAGCGACAGCAGCCCCTGCCGTCCCCGGCGCGGTGGCAGACAGCGAGTGGGTAACGCCTTCATGCCTTCATTCCTTTTGTTGTTTCCTCTGCCAGAGGCTTGAACACGATCGTGACACACAGGCCACCCAGCTCGCGGGATTCCGACAGCCGGATGCGCCCGCCATGCATTTCCACAATATGCTTCACGATGGCCAGGCCGAGACCGGAGCCGCTTACACCCGACGCGTGGCGATCGCCATCGAGCCGGTAGAAACGGTCAAACACCCGCTCTCGGTAGGACTCCGGAATGCCAGGGCCGGAGTCCTCCACCTGCAGGATGGCTTCCTCATGATCAGTTCTCACCCGCATGCGGATGTGCGCCCCTACCGGAGAATACTTGGACGCATTCCCGATCAGGTTCAGAATCAGGGAGCGCAGGGCGGTGGCATCGCCTGCCACAACAGCCGACCCGCCTTCCAGGTCAAAACGCTGCTCCCGCTCCAGAATCTGCTCGTATTCGCTGCTGATGACATCCTGCGCCAAAGCATACAGATCGATCGGCACAAACTGCACCATGTACTGATCAGGGGCGGTGCGGTTCAGCACCAGAATCTGCTCTACCAGATGCCCCATGGCATCGATCCCCTGACGCAGCTCCTCAAGGGTCGCGCTGGGGGATTCCATTTCCGCGAGCAGATTGTGCACCTGTACCTTGAGGATACTGATGGGGGTGCGCAGCTCATGCGCCGCATCGGCGGCAAAGCGCTTCTCCCGGCTGAAGGACGACTGCAGGCGGCGCAGCAGATCGTTGGTGGACACCGTCAGCGGGGTCAGCTCCCTCGGCACATTGTCCAGTCGCACCGGGCTGAGGTCGGAAACCTCACGCGAGCGCACTTCCTGGGCCAGTTGCTGGATGGGCCGCAGACCATAGCCCACAATAAACCAGATCAGCAGGGCGGCCAGAGGAATGCCCAGCACGGTCGGAATCACCGCCTCCAGAATCACGCTTTCTGCCAATTCATAGCGCACGTCGAGGCGCTGCGCCACCATGACCCAGTGCCCGTTGTTTGCCTCCCGTACCACCAGCACCCGCCAGCGATACCCGTTGAAATTGCGATCCGAGTACCCGACCTCGCGGGGGCTCATCGGCTCGCTGGGCGCCACCACCGAACGCAGCAGCAGACCGCCCTCCTCGTCAAACACCTGATACGCAATCAGGCTCTCGGTGCTCAATTGGGTATTGGCCTGTCGCGGCAACAGCAGCTCCTCTATCACCCGACCGCGATTCAAATCGGCCAGACTGAGCAGCTTGGCATGCTCCTGCAACTGCATGTCGAAGAGCGTTTCCGCCTCCGTCATGCTCTGCCGGTAGCCGCGCAGGGACGACAGGAAACTCACCAGCACGATGATGGCAATCAGGGTCAGCGTCAGAAAGAGTCGAATCGAGGCCATGGGCGCCTACCCGGCGTCGGCCTGTTTGCGAACCACATAGCCAACGCCCCGCACCGTCTGAATAAAGCCCGCAGGCAGTTTCTTGCGCAGGTTGTGGATATGCACCTCTACCGCATTGCTGCTGACCTCTTCCCCCCAACTGTAGAGCTTGCTGTCGAGGGCATCGCGCGTCTGAATCTTGTTCGCGCTCTCCATCAGCGCCTTGAGCAGCATGTACTCCCGACGCGAAGCCACGATGGTTTCTCCGTTCACCGACACCTCATGACTGCTGGTGTCGATACTGACCTCTCCGATCACAATAAACGGGTTGCGGACATTGCTCAGTCGGCGTTCCATGGCACGCAGCCGCGCCAGCAGTTCGTCAATCTCGAAGGGCTTGGCCAGATAGTCGTCCGCGCCGGCATCCAGCCCCATGACCTTGTCCGACGTCGTATCCCGCGCCGTCAGAATCAGCACCGGGTTACTGAAGCCCTGCTCGCGGGCGGAGCGCAGCACCTCCAGACCGTCCAGGTCGGGAAGCCCGAGATCCAGCACCACGATATCCGGCCGCGCGCTGCGGATCGCCGTCAGCGCACGGCTGCCGCGATCCACATGGTTCACGCTGAAACCCTCGCCTTTCAGGGTTCTCATGATGGCATTGGCCAGCAGCGTATTGTCTTCTACAAGCAACACCTGCATGGCGTGCCCTCATTGTCAGTGTCTTGCCTCAATCTGTTGCAGAATCTGTTCGATTTCACTGCGACGTCCCTGGTCTGCCAGTTCGCGTCCCGGACGGGCCGGTGCGCTCATGGCACGATTCAGATAACGGGTCGCATCCTCGTCCTGTTTCTGCTTGAAGAGGTATTCTGCATAAAAATAGTTGGCATCGATACCACCTGGTGACAGCTCAAGGCCTTTTTTCAACAACTCAACGCCTTTTTCCTCGTCACCGAAGCCGACGGGCCAGCCGGGAACATTCAGGTACAGCACGCCGAGACTGGTGTAGGCAGACCCATCCATCGCATCGGCATCAAGGGTCATCGCCTTTTCAAAATCCGCCTTGGCGGCCTTGGCCGCTGACAGGGCACCCAAACCGCCCTTGGCACCGGCGTAGCTGGAGCGGATGATGCCACTCCAGATCCAGGCGTCGGCACTGTTGCTCTGCTTACGGGTGACCTTCTCTGCATCGTCGATCAGCGTATTGAAGGCCTCCACCTGCGGCTTGCCATCCAGCAGATAGTTCACTTCCGCCCAGCGCTGCTGCAACGCGGCAACCTCCGCAGTGGTATCTGCCTGCACCAGCGCTGATGTGAGCAATGTGCACGCAAAGCCCAGAATCATCATGATGGTTGGTGTTCTCATAGTGTCTCTCCTGTGTGGGATATCCCGGCCTCGCGGCCGTCCTGCCTGCGATTGTCTTGCGCAAAACCGCGAATGCGCGCCAACTGTTTGCGAATGGAGCTGTCTGTCATTCCGGGTGCCACCGCATTGATCCAGGCATACAGACGCTCGGGCCAACCCAGCACCCGCACAGACCAGCGATCGGCCCGGATGCGCGCGACGAGGATGCTGGCGACAAAATCGGGGCTGTCCATCGCAACGCCCATGGCGTCGTTCATCGCCACAACCCGATCGCTGTTAAGCGAAGTCCTGGTCGCCCTTGGCGCCAGGTGCATCACACGAATGGCCGTATCGCCAAGCTCGCGTCGCAGCGCTTCGCTGAACCCCCGCAGACCGAATTTGCTGGCGCTGTACACGCTGTAGCCGGGATAGCCAATACTGCCGAGCGCTGAACCGATGTTGACGATGGCCGCCTCAGGACGCTGTTTGAGCACCGGCAGGAACAAACGGGTTAGCTGAATAGGCACGTTCAGATTCAGGTCCAGCAGATCGGCAATGGCTTCAGTGCTGGAATCCTCCAGCCAGTTGAATTCCCCCGTGCCGGCGTTGTTGATCAGAATATCCACCTGCAGCTCCCCACAGGCATCCGCCAGCGCCTTGCGCGCCTTCTGCTGACGCAGGTCGGCGATGAAGGCCTGGTGCGCCCGTGACAAGGGAGCCAGTTGAATGCGCAGTTTCTCCAGTGCCGCAGGGTCACGCCCCACCAGCACCAGGCGCGCGCCTGCATCGGCCAGTTGCCGGGCCAGGCACTGACCAATGCCCCCGGCTGCTCCCGTCAACACAACTGTCTTGCCTGTGAGCTGCATGCATCACCCTCCTCAGGCGGCACTCTGAATCGCGGCGTCTTCCTGCATACGGGGAACACTGTCAAACACCCCTTTGTACAGACGGTAGAACATCTTGGTGCTGCGAATCAGCAGCGCCTGCTCCTCCGGATCGGTAAACCGGTTCATCAGCGTTTCAAGGTGCTGGATGTGGGACTGGTCGATGCTGCCGTGGGAACGCAGATAACTGAATGCCTGTTCCGGAAGATTGAGCGCGGCCTTGATCTGTTCCGCAGCGTAGTCCGCCAGATTGACGCTGGTGCCTTCCAGCACATGCACCATGCCGAAGAAACCGATCGGGTTGCGGCGGTTCACCAGATCGAAGGCATAGGCCACCATCAGCTCGGTTTCGGGAGCGGGCAGCGAATTGCGCACCGCTTCCTTGTCCCCCCCGCAGGCAGCAATATCGTTCAGAATCCACTCCTGATGTCCGATCTCTTCCTCGATGTATTCGGCAACCGCCACCCGCAACCACTCATAATCGTCGGACAGACGCGAGCCCACCGCCATCAGCAGAGGCACCGTGAACTTCACGTGATGATAGGCCTGTGTCAGGTAGTCCACATATTCCTTCAGGGTGACGTTGCGCGCCATGCAGCGCTCAATGATTTCGCTGCTGACCAGTTGTTGACGTTCCGCTTCCGTGGCGGCTTTCAGCGTGTCATAGAACATCAGGGGTCTCCTGTTCATCAAATGGCTTCTGTAAGAGATTCACTCAGGTAGAGTGCTTCCAGCTCCTGCTGGAATTGCTGGAATATCTGCTCGCGTCGCGGACGCCCGTTGCTGGTCAGCAGATCGTCATCGCGCCCGCTGCCTCGCGTCAGCGGTTGCGGCAGGCGATACCAGCGGCGCACCTGGGCATAGGCTGGTAACCGCTTGTTGGCACGGGCTACAGCAGCGGAAAGTGCGGCGTTGGGCAGGGATGGGTTGACCGCGGTAATCAGCGCCACGCAATAAGGACGTGAATCGCCATACACGACGCTCCCGGCAATTTCCGCCTGGGCATTCAGCTCCGCCTCCACCCACTCCGGGCTGATGTTGCGCCCGAAACTGGACACGAGCACATTCTTGCGCCGCCCCTGGTAGAAGAGGTAACCGTCGTCGTCGAAACGGCCAAGATCCCCGGTTGCCACGCGGCGGGCGCTATCGTCGGTATGCCAACTTTCCCGCTCACCGACATAGCCCAGGAAGGCCGGCCCGGTCACCACAATCTCCCCGTCTACAATGTCCACGTGGGTATGCGGCAGCACCTTGCCCAGACTGCCGTTGCAGCGGGCACCGGGCCTGTTCAGGCATACCACGGAGCCGCACTCGGACAGGCCATAGCCTTCGTACACCGGCATGCCGTGCGCCCAGGCGCGGCTCAGCAAGTCGGGGCTGACGGTGGCACCACCCACCGCGATGAACTGCAGGGTTTCCGGCAGCTTCCAGCCGGCGTCGCAGCTCATGACCAGGGCTTCCAGCAATTGCGGAATCAGAATCATGCTGCCGGGTCGGCAGACTGAGAGCGCATGCAGGAAGGTGGGCAGGGAGAAGCCCGAGGCACCGTTGAAGCCCAGTGCGCTTTCCTGCGCCAGGATGACCGTCGCGCCACGGCGCAAGGGGGCGTGCACCCCGGCGACGTTCTCGAGCAGCGTCGCCAGCGGCAGCACACAAAGATGACGATCGATCCTGCAGTCCGCTGTCGCATCCAGCAGGGAGCCTGTGACGGCCTGCATCTGGGCAGCGCTCAGGCATACGCCCTTGGGTGTGCCTGTTGAACCCGAGGTAAAGGTAATCTTGCTGGTCTGCGGCGGAATCAGCGCCGCATTGTCCATGGCATCCTGCCACTGCGGGCTGCGCAGCAGATAGCTCAGATCCGCCAGCTCGCCCGCCAGTTCAAACTGTTCGCCGGTCAGCTCGACCAGCGCCTCGTACTGATCCGTCAGCACCGCATCAATACGCAGGCTGCGCAGTGCATGCAGCACCTGCTGCGCGGAAAAGAAGCCCGGCAACGGCAGCAGGACAATATCGTGCAGGGCACAGGCGATGTCCGTCAGCACCCAGGCAGGCACATTGCCTGCCTGCAGCGCCAGTACCCTGACCTCGTCCTCGCGCAGGCGCCGGGCCATCGACTCGACCCGCTCTTTCAACTGCTTCCAGCTCAGAGCATCCTGCAGCGCCGCATCAAAAGTCTGCACCGCCATCTTGTCCGGCATCACACGCGCATGATGACAGATGGCAGACCACAGCTTATTCATGGACAGCCCCTTCCCGAGCCTCACGCAGGACGTCTGCAAGCTCCGCAATCTCGTTCTCGTAAAGGCTCAGCAGTTTCTGTACAAATTCGTTCTGCTGCAGTGTGCGGTGCGCAGGCTCCAGATCCCCGATCACCACGGAGGGACGCTGATCGTAATACGTGCCCCAATCCCGAATCTGCTCGCCCAGCCGCTGAGGATCGGCAGAACAAAGCACCTGCGGCTCGAAGCAGAGCTTGTGCAACAGCGAAATCACCTGGCCTGTGGCGGTGAAGGTAATCCAGCGGTAGCCCGCCCGGTGCAGCACCTCGGCCAGCACCACGAACAACAACTGGCTGCCACCACGGCTGGCGGCAAGATTGCCGGTCTCGATCACCTGGGAGCGGTCCACCGCAATGCCGCGGGTGGATGCAATCACCTGTTCAATCGGGGCATCCAGATACTGTTCCACGAAGAAGCGTCCACTGGCTCCCGGGCGCAGCCCCACAACCCCCTGCAGACTTTCCTCGTGGCGTGTCGCCAGCAGGAACGGCAGGAAGTGGGTGATATTGGCCTGGTAGGCTGCGGCATAGCGCGCGTGCACAAAGGCTTCCAGTGCCGGGCGCTGCGGGGCATCCTCAAGGTGCAGGCACAACAGCGGATGAGCGGGTGCGTTGCGGACTGCACTGAGTGGGGTGGCTGACATGATCGGGACTCCGTATGACTGGACCATGGCGCCACTTTAGGCAGCGAATCTTAATTCAACATTAAGAGCGCGCTTAAGATTTCACTTCCCGCAAAGGGGCTCGCCGCCCTTCGTTGTTCTCGCCCTCCCCCTGCTCTATCATGCGCCCATGCCTTATCTCTCCACGCCATCCGCCATCCGCGAAGCCCTCTCTGTGACCAGCCTCAACCGGCTGGCCCGCGCGCTGCTGGAAGATCATTTTCCGTCTGTGCTGGTGGAGGGAGAAATCTCCAATCTGTCCATGCCGGCGTCCGGCCACTGGTATTTCACGCTGAAGGACGAGGGTTCCCAGATTCGCTGCGCCATGTTCCGCAACCGCAACTTCGGCACACGCGTGCGTCCCCGCGACGGCATGCAGGTGCTGGTGCGCGGCAAGCTGAGCATCTATGAGGGTCGGGGCGACTATCAACTGATTGTTGACGCGCTCGAAGAGGCCGGAGATGGCGCCCTGCGTCGGCGTTTCGAGCTGCTGAAACAAAAGCTGCAGGACGAGGGTTTGTTCGCACCGGAACGCAAGCGCCCGATGCCCGAACACGTGCGCCACATCGGCGTCATCACCTCGGCAACCGGTGCCGTCATTCGCGACATCATCCATGTGCTGGGGCGCCGCTTTCCGGCGATTGTCATCACCCTGCTGCCCGTGCCGGTGCAGGGGGCAGAGGCAGTGCCCGCCATCTGCAAGGCCATTGCGCTGGCCAATCGTCGCGCCGCGGAACTCGGCCTGGATGTGCTTATCGTCGGGCGTGGCGGCGGTTCTCTGGAAGACCTGCAGGCCTTCAACGAAGAGGCAGTGGCCAGAGCCATTGCCGGCAGCAAGCTCCCCGTCGTCAGTGCAGTGGGGCACGAGACCGATACCACCATTGCCGACTTTGTGGCAGACCTGCGCGCCCCTACTCCGTCTGCGGCAGCAGAGCTGCTCAGCCCGGACCAGGACGAAACCCTGGCCCTGCTGTCGGGCTATGCACACTTGCTTGGTAAACTCGTGCGCGAGCGCCTGCAGCGCCACACCCAGCAACTGCTGTGGTTGACGCGGCAACTGAAACACCCGGGGCGTCGCCTGCAGGAACACGCCCAGACCCTGGACCTGCTGGAGGCCCGCCTGCATCGCGCCACCCGGCAGCACCTGCTCAATGCGGGGCGGGATCTGCGCGAGCTGCAACAGCGCCTGCGCCACCGCTCCCCTGCCAACCGGGTGCAGCGCGAGGCAGACTCCCTGCTGCATTATCGACAGCGCCTGCGCCGGGCCATGACGCAGCGCCTGGATGCCCGACGCGGGCAGCTCGCGCAACTGGCCCGCAGCCTGGACGGCATCAGCCCCCTGAACACTCTGCAGCGGGGTTACAGCATCAGCTTTGACACCCAGGGCCAGGTGCTGCGCCAGGTCGATCAGGTGCACGAGGGAGAACGCTTGCGCACTCAGCTCGCGGACGGCAGTATTGAGAGCATCGTGACACACACCACCCGCGACGGGCTGCCCTCACTCAAGGGAACCTCTGATTAAGGTCATGCTTATGAGAATCCGCTTCTTCGTTCACGCTCTCCTGCTCGGACTGGCACTGATCAACAGCGCCCTCGCGGTCGACATTGACAGCCTGCCCATCGCCGCTGCCGTCCCCGGCGGCGTGGCACTTGTGCCCACCGGCGGTGACGCGGTGTCCGCACGCTACCGCAACGAGCGCGTGCTGCTCGCCGAGCATGAGGGCACCCAGTACGCCATTGTCGGCATCCCGCTGAGCGCGAAACTGGGAGAGCATGAGGTCACCCTGCGCCTGACCGACGGCGGGCAGACCCGCCGCAGCTTCACGGTCACGGACAAGAAATACGTGGAACAGCGACTGACCATCACCAATGAACGCCAGGTCAACCCGAACAACGAGGACATGGTGCGCATCAATCGCGAGAGCGCAGAGATGAACGAGGCCTTCTCAAGCTGGGACGAGAGTCTGCAGCCGGTGCTGCGCATGAGGGCCCCGGTGGAAGGGGTGCGCAGCAGCTCCTTCGGTCTGCGCCGCTTCTTCAACGAACAACCACGGGCACCCCACTCCGGCATGGACATCGCCGCCCCGGAAGGGACGCCCATCTATGCCCCTGCAGGCGGTGTCGTGCGCGCCACCGGCAACTACTTCTTCAACGGCAACACCATCATCCTGGATCACGGGCATGGACTGATTACTCTCTACTGCCACATGAACACCATCGACGTGACGCCGGGACAACGGGTGGAGACCGGGGAGCAGATCGGCAAGGTGGGACAAACCGGCCGCGTGACCGGCCCCCATCTGCACTGGAGCATCAATCTCAACAACACAAGAGTTGACCCGGCCCTGTTCATTCAGGACTGAGCAAGCCAGCCCCAAAAACAGCCCCCAATGCGCCCTGCGTAGGGCTGTCCTTTTGACATCACCTCCCTTAAATTGGCCAACTATTGTGCAACTCCACTGCAAACCGGGTATGGTCGGGCAGTGGCTTTGTGAATCGATTCGCAAAAGCACGAACCCGTCCGGCAACTCTGGCAATTCAGTGATACAAATCCGGTCAACCCCGGGTGCGTGGACTACACTGCATGAGAGCACACACGACTCCGTTGCCGGATACTCACTCGACACGAGGAACGCTGATTGCCAGTCATTGAAATAACATTCCTGCTGCTGGCGGGGCATGCCCTGGCGGACTTCGTTCTGCAATCCGAGGCCATGAGCCGGGGCAAGAACCGGCACAGCACCATTCACCAGGCGGGCGATGCCAATTTCCCGGCGTGGTACTACTGGCTCAGTGCCCACTCACTGGTTCACGGCGGCACGGTTTTCGTGATCAGCGGCAGCCTGATTCTGGCGCTGGTAGAGACCGCCAGCCACTGGTGCATCGATTTTGCCAAGTGTGAACGCAAGATCGATGTGCACATGGATCAATGGCTGCACATCACCGTCAAACTGCTCTACGTGCCAATCCTTCTGAGCTGGCCCGACATCGCCTGAGCCTGCCAGGCAGGTGCGTTGGTTTCCCCTGCATTTTCTTTTATAGTGTCCGGCTTACCCCTCGTCAGGCTCCCTAAGGAAGGTTAACTGCCGCCATGAACAAGCGAGAAGAACAGCGCAAGATCCGAGAGCAGAAGCAGCACGCCGCGCAGCAGCGCAGTGCCCGACAGAAACTGATTGCCAAGGCAGCCACCACTCTGCTGGTGCCGCTGGTACTGATTGCCGTTGTTTACGGCATCATGAGCCAGGGGCCTGTTTACTCCCCCGTGGAAATCGCCGATGTTGATCATTCTCGCGGCAGCAACGAAGGCGTCAAGATGGTGATCTACGCCGACTTCCAGTGCCCGGCCTGCGCCCAGGAACATCAGGTTGTGGCACAGGCCTGGAATGTGATCAGCAGCCGCACCCTGATGGTGTTCCGGCACTACCCCCTGACCGGCACCCATGCCCACGCCTGGGAGGCAGCCACCTACGCCGAAGCTGCCGGCATGCAGGGCAAGTTCTGGGAAATGTACGACCTGCTGTTCATGAACCAGGCTTACTGGTCCACGCTCGGCAATGTGGAAGAGGAATTCGATGGCTACCTGCGCCAGTTGGGGCTGGATGTCGAACAGGCGCACCGCGACCTGGGTTCCGATGACCTGATTCAGAAAATCCGCAACGACCAGCGTGGTGGCACCCGGGCCGGCGTCCGTTCCACGCCCACCATGTTCCTTGACGGACGTCTGGTCGCCACACCTCAGTCGGCGGTGGAACTGATTTCCATGATCAACGAGGCGGCAGGCCGCTAGCGCCGGTCGCCAGCACGGCAAAATCCCGCAGCATTCCGGTCGCCTCGGGCGTGTTCCGCACCCGCCCGAGGATGGCTTCCACGTTCAGGCCCTCTGCACGCAGATCGTCCTGCCGCTCCCGAATATAGCTTTCCATCACCCGGGCATCGAACTCGGGATGGAACTGCACACCCCAGGCACAGTCGCCTACCCGAAAGGCATGGTGCGCATCATGGGCGCTGCTCGCCAGCAGCACGGCACCTGCGGGCAGCGTCATCACCGACTGGGAGTGTGTCGCGTGGGCCGGAAAGCTCAGCGGCAAGCGGGCAAACAGCGGGTCATCGGGCACAGCACCCGTCTGCCGAACGTCCACCGTGCCAATCTCGCGCCCCTGCGGATGGTAATCCACTGTGCCGCCAAGAGCATGCGCCAGAAGCTGATGTCCGTAGCAGATGCCCAGCACGGGAACCGAACGCTCCACGGCCTCGCGCAGATAGTCTGCACTGTGCTCGCTCCAGGGCGCGCGGTCCGTGACCATGGCAGGCGAGCCTGTCACCACGATGCCACGGCAGGATGCAAGGGGCGGCAAGGCCTCTCCGGCAGCGACATCGACGACGATCACATCACGGCAGCCCAGCCCGCGCCGGATCCAGTCCTCGAAGTCTTCCCCCTGCGCCCGCAAGGGCGCCAGGGTCTGACCGGTTTTGAGAATCAGCAGCGGAGCCATAAGGTGCATTCCTGAATTCGGGAGCGGCGCCACATCGCCTTCCCTCCCATGAACATAGTATGATGCCGAGCCATCAACGCTGCCACAAGCGTCAGCCCAGCAAAACGGAGTCTTTCATGAATGCCATCAATGCACTGATCAATGGTCTCGCCAATCGCTGCCAGACGCTGTCGTGGACACTGCTGCGTGTCCTCAGCTCCACCATGTTCATGACCCACGGCTTTGCCAAGCTGTTCGGCGAGCGCGCCCAACCTGTGCTGGGAGGCATGGATTTCTTCGGCATCGATCTTGGCATCAACATGCTGTGGGTTGCCGCCGTGATTGAACTGTTTGGCGGGGCACTGCTGGTGCTGGGCTTGTGGACCCGCATTGCGGCATTCTTTGCGGCGGTGCTGATGGTCATGGCCTACCTCACCGCGCACCGCGCGTGGTTCCCCACCCTCAACAACGGCGAACTGGCGGCCATGTACTTCCTGGTCTATTTCTTCCTCTTCGCCAAGGGCGCCGGCCCGATCAGCGTGGACAGCCGCATGCAGGGCGGTGGGCGCTAGGGAACCTCATCCCTGGCGATGCGAATCTGCAACCAGGCAAAGAGCATGGTCATGCAGGGACTGATCAGGCAGAACAGTGCCCAGGGAGCGTAGCTGAGCGTTGCCACCCCCAGCACCCCGGCATGGAAGGCGCCGCAGGTATTCCAGGGCACCAGCACCGAGGTGACGGTGCCGCAGTCTTCCAGGGTCCGGCTCAGGTTCTGCCGGGCCAGGCCGCGATCCTTGTAGGCATTGATAAACATGCGCCCTGGCACCACCACGGACAGATACTGGTCTGAGGCCGACACATTGGTCAACACGCAGGTGCCACCGGTTGCCGTCACCAGCCCCCCGACACTGCGCACGCGTGAAATCAGCACCCGCGTGATTTTCTGCAGGAACCCGGAAGCCTCCATCACCCCGCCGAAAGTCATCGCCGAAATAATCAGCCAGATGGTGTTGAGCATGCCTGCCATGCCGCCGGACTGCAGCAGCTCATCCAGCACCACGTTGTCCGTGGGCAGGGCGATATCCCCGTACACGGCCTGCATGATGACCTGGTAGGGCCCGCCAAACTCGTCACTCAACTCCACCAGCAGCGGATACTGCAGCACCAGGGCGGAGGCCACTCCCAGCAGCACCCCCACAAACAGTGCCGGCAGCGCTGCCACACGCTTGACGATCAGGAAGATCACGACAAACGGCACCAGCAGCAACAGAGGGCTGAGATTGAAGCGCTCTGCCAGAATCGCCTGGGTCTGCGCGGTCGTCGTATCCTCGACGTCCGGCGTCCCCAGGAACAGACCAATGAGGAGATACAGCAGCAGGGTCAGCAGAATGGACGGAACGCTGGTCATGCTCAGATAGCGAATGTGGGTGAACAGGTCCACGCCGGTGACGCCGGACGCGAGATTGGTGGTGTCCGACAGCGGGGACATCTTGTCGCCGAAATAGGCGCCGGAAATGATCGCGCCAGCCACCAGCCCGGGGTTGAAACCCAGGGTATACCCGATGCTCATCATGGCCACGCCCAGGGTGGCCGAAGTGGACCAGGAACTGCCGATCACGATGGAGGCAATCGCCGTCAGCACACAGCAGCTCACAATGAAGATGGCAGGGCTGAAGATCTGCAGGCCGTAGTAAATCATCGTGGGCACGATGCCGCCGATCAGCCACGTGCCCACCAGCGCTCCCACCATCAGCAGAATCAGAATCGCGGGAGTCGCGGCACGGATGTTCTCCAGCATCTTTTCCTGAATATCGACCCAGGGCACCCCAAGGAAAAGACTGATGGCAGCGGCCAGCGCTGCAGCAATGATCAGGGCCGTCTGATTGGCACCGGACAGGGAGTCATCACCGTACAGCGCCACGTTCAGCCCCAGCAGGGCAAACAGGGCGACCAGGGGGATCAGCGCCAGAATCAGCGAGCGGTCTGCGTGCACTTCCTGGCCAGGAGTTCCCTGCGCCGAACCCTGTGTCACATTTTCCTGCATGCGTGCTCTCCGTCGTGTCTGTCAATGTCGGGATAACTCGCCGCCGATACTACCCCGAACCCGTCGCCAAGAAAACGCCTGCGTCTGATGGAATTGGGGTGGGATCGAGCGTCAGTTCGGGCTATTATCCTCGCATTCCGGAAAACCATTTACCCTCAGGAGCTTTGCCATGCTCGTGCCATTGTCCCGGCGCTCGCTTTCCATTGCCTTTTTCATCGCCACGCTCGCCCCCACTGCCGCCTTCAGCGACACAGTCAAACAGACCAAAGGGGACTTTGAAGACAAATTCAGACAGCTCGACGAAGCGCTGCCGACGCCCAACACCTGGCGCAACGCCGGCGGTCAGCCTGGCCACGAATACTGGCAGCAGCGCGTGGACTACAAGATCACCGCGCAGCTTGATGAAGCCAACCGCCGCCTCACAGGATCGGAGACCATCAACTACCACAACAACTCTCCGGACACCCTGAGCTATCTGTGGCTGCAACTGGACCAGAACATCTTCCGCACCGATTCCATGGCGGAGATGAGTGAGGACTTCGGCGGTGCAGGACGCCGCGGCCCCGCCGTGCAGGCCGGGGGCGGTGACAGCCCGGCACGTTTAAGCCTGGACGAGCTGCGTCGCCAGCAGGCCATGGCCGACGTGGAGATGGGTTACCAGATCAATTCCGTCGAGGACGCCCGCGGCAATCCCCTGCCCTTCACCATCGTGGGCACGCTGATGCGCATCGACCTGCCCAGTGGTCTGCGCAGCGGCCAGAGCACCGAATTCAGCATCGACTTCGCTTTCAACATCGTCGAGGAAGACGCCGTCTCCGCCCGCAGCGGTTACGAGCATTTCCCCGACGACGAGCGTGAGGGCGGCAACGACATCTTCCTGCTGGCCCAATGGTTCCCGCGCCTGGCTGCCTACACCGACTACGAGGGCTGGACCAACAAGGAGTTCCTCGGCCGCGGCGAGTTCACCCTGGAGTTCGGCAATTACGAAGTCGAGATGACCGTGCCTGCGGACCACATCGTGTCCTCCACCGGCACCCTGCAGAACCCCAATCAGGTGCTCACCAGCACCCAGCGTGACAGGCTGCGCGAGGCCGAGGACGCGGCGCGCCCGGTCTTCATCGTGACGGCGGAAGAGGCGCTGGAGAACGAAAAGGAAGGCACTGACGACACCAAGACATGGCGTTTCAAGGCCGAGAACGTGCGCGATTTTGCCTGGGCCTCATCACGCAAGTTCATCTGGGACGCCAAGGGCTATGACCAGGGCGGCGACGTGCGCCCCTTCGTGATGGCACAGTCCTTCTACCCGAAGGAAGGCGAGCCGCTGTGGTCCACCTATTCCACCGAGGCCATCATCCACACGCTGGAAGTGTACTCGCGGGTGTCCTTCGACTACCCCTACCCCACGGCACAGTCGGTCAACGGCCCGGTGGGCGGCATGGAATACCCGATGATCACCTTCAACGGTCCGCGCACCAATCTGCAGGACGACGGCACGCGCACCTACTCTCTGGCGACCAAGCAGGGTCTGATCGGCGTGGTCATCCACGAGATCGGGCACAGCTACTTCCCCATGATCGTGAACTCCGACGAGCGTCAGTGGACGTGGATGGACGAAGGCCTCAACAGCTATATGGACGGCGTTGCCGGGCGTGAATGGGACCCGGACATTCCCTGGGGCGTGGAGCCGGACGACATTACCGGCTATATGCGTTCACAGAACCAGGTGCCCATCATGACGCAGTCCGACAGCGTGCTGAACCTGGGCCCCAATGCCTATTCCAAGCCCGCCGTGGCGCTCAACATCCTGCGCGAAACCATCATGGGCCGCGAGCTGTTCGACTTTGCCTTCAAGCAGTACGCCAATCTGTGGATGTTCAAGCGCCCGACTCCCGCCGACTTCTTCCGCACCATGGAGGAAGCCTCCGGTGTCGACCTGGACTGGTTCTGGCGCGGCTGGTTCTACAGCACCGATCACGTGGATATCTCCCTGGACCGTGTCTACGAGATGCGCCTGGACACCGAGAACCCGGACATCGACTACGAGCGCAGCCGTCAGGAGTGGGAAGACAAGCCGGATTCGCTGTTCGTCACCCGCAACGCCCAGCAGGGCATGCGCACCTGGGTGGAGCGTAACCCGGACGTGCGTGACTTCCACGACGAGCACGACATGTTCACGGTCACCAACAAGGAGCGCAACCGCTACAACGAGTTCATGAAGGGACTCGACGACTGGGAGCGCCAGGCACTGGAGCGTGCGATCGCCGAGGACAAGAACTACTACGTGCTGGAGTTCTCCAACCTCGGTGGCCTGGTCATGCCCATCATTCTGGGCATCACCTACGCCGACGACAGCCAGGAGGAGATTCGCATTCCCGCCGAGATATGGCGCCGCAACTCCCACATGGTGCGCAAGCTGATCGTGACCGAGAAAGACATCAAGGACATCGTGGTCGACCCGCACTGGGAGACCGCCGACGTCGATATCGAAAACAACTATTACCCGCGTCGCCTGATTCCGTCCCGCGTCGAGGCCTACAAATCCGAGCGCCGTGAAGGCTTCAGCTCCCGCGACCTGATGCAGGATTACAAGACCGAACTGAAGAGCGACGACGAGGAAGGCGGGAACGAGGACGACGCGCAGTGATGCGTCGCTCCCTGACTCTGCTGACACTGATGCTGCTCATGACGGGCAGCACCAGCGCTTTCGCGCACCAGAAAAAGGAAGCCATCACCGAAATTCTGTTCAACACCCGCTCCGGCAATCTCGAAGTCATGCATCGCTACCTGATGCACGATGCCGAGCACGCCGTGCGGGTGCTGGTGGACCCCGACGCCGATATCATCGCATCCGAGGAGGCAAGGCAGGCCTTTGCCCAATACGCCACCGAACGTTTTGCCTTGCTGGGGGATGATGGCGACACTCTGAAGCTGCAGTTTGTCGGCCAGGAGGTGGACGGTGTCTTTCTCTGGGTCTATCAGGAAATGCCACTGCCGACAGAGCTGCACACCCTCGGCGTCATCGACAATGTGCTGCGGGAACTGTGGCCCGAGCAGAACAATCTCGTCAACATTGAGCGCGACGGCAACATCCAGAGCCTGAACTTCAACGGCAATACCGAATGGCTCAGCGTCAACTTCGACGACTGACCGCCCCCTGCCACATTCAATCTCCGCGCAGCCTGAAACTTTCCTCGATCTGCTGGCTAGACTCCTGCTGCATCGCGTCGATGCGTGCATCGTAGGCAGTCATCAATTCCCCCTGCAGCCCCGTCTGCAGTTCCTGCAGACCTGACTCCAGCCGGTTCAGCAGATCCTGGCGGTTCAGCGCCTCATCCGCCTGCAGCAGCAACCAGTCGGTGGCAACCCAGGTGGCAACTCCGACACCCACCGCACAGGCCACGGCCAGAGGGCCACCGGGGGCGCAGGCAGCCGCACCTGCGGCCACGCTGCCGACACGGGAACCGCCACGCGCAGTCCCTGCCGCCACCACTCGGGCAGAACCCAGAGCATTGCGTGCCACGGCAACCCGCCACAGGGCAGACCCGGCCAGGCCCGCCGCAGCCGCGCTGCTGATCGCCACCCGCTGATCCATCAGCACCGTGTCATCCAGCGTTCCCAGGTGCCTCAGCATGTCGTCCAGCGGCAGAGGCACAGCGTCTGCAGGCAGTGAGGCAATCGGGGGCGGTACCTGCTGTTCGGCCAGCAGGGTTTCGATCTGGTTCAGCCAGCGGGCGCGACTGGCCGCCCGCTCGCTCAGCAGCAGGGCATTGGTGTCCTGCTCCAGGCGGTTCAGGCCGTCACGCCATACCGGATCGGGAAACAGCACCTCTGCAGCACGGCGCGCCACGAAGTCCCCGTCGGCCAGCTTCGCCGCGCTCAGAGCGGTCATGGCCAGACGGCTGTATTCGCCGGACAGCGAGTAATACCAGTCGGCAAACAGGGGCAGTCGCTCGCGCACACGGGCGAAACTGCTGTTCAGGTGAGCCTGAATCTGTGCCTCCACCTGCGCGCGTGCCGTTTCGCCCCCTTCGGCGAAATGCGCCGCCGTGAAGCGCGACAGCCAGTCGAGTTGTTCCGCATCCAGCGCGTAATAATTGCCGTCCAGCGCGACGGTGCGGACAGGGTGCTGTGTCCAGGTGCGCGGCGTCTGCTGCGGGAACTGCCACCACAGCAGCAGGGACGCAGTGACCAGCAGCATGGCAAGAAAGCCCTGCTCCAGCCGCTCCCGCAGGGGGTGTCGAACAGCATCAGGGGTGGACATCGGCCACTTCCTCCACAGTCATTCGGGCCGGGGGTGTGCGGGACCACAGCACCAGCGCACCCCGGCATAACAACAGATAAGACCAGACAAACAGCGCGTCCCGTGCAAGCAGCAGGGTCCAGCCCAGCGTCTGCCACACGGAATGTGCCGGCGCTGGCATCAGGTGCTGCGCCAGCCACTGGGACAGGCCGTCTGCAGCCGCCCCCAGCTCCAGCAGCAGCCGCAGGGCGTCACTGCGCGCGTGCTGAGACGACACCGCGTACCACACGGCCTGGTCCAGGCTCGCCTGCCGGAAATCCGGATAGGACTCGCCCAGGGCATGCCAGACCACCGCCCCCCAAAGCGCCATCGCCAGCCCTGCCCCCGCAAACTGCAACGCCAGCTCGGGCACATACACCGCCTGTACCTGGCCTCGAAGTTGCCGGGCAATAAGGTGCGTGCACAGCGGCAGCAGCAATCCTGTCAGCAGCAGTGCTGTCCATAACCAGGGCTGGGAGTTGCGCACCAGCAACACCAGCAGAAAAGCCGACAGGCACAGCGCCAGCACTGCCTGCCACAGGCCCATCAGCAGGCCACCCCGCAGGCGTGTCACCCAACCGGACTCCGCCTTCAGATAGGCGTGCAGCCACACTCGGCGGCGACGCCTGGCATGACGCCACAGACCCAGTGCCATGACGCCCGAGAATGCCCCCCAGATCAGGACCAGAGGGAGTGTGCCAAGCACGCGGGCATACAGTACCGCGCACCATGCCGCCCCCGTCAGCGTCACCATGCCCAGCATCTGTTTGAGGAGTTCACGCGCCGCCATTCATCCGTCCCATTGCCGACACCGGGTTGCCCGACGCTATAATGCGCGGCCCGGGTTCACTCTCGCCATCTAAACACACTATCTACCTCGATCACCATGCGCGATACCTCACCCCCCCATTCCAACGCCGTGATGGCCCTGCGCGCCCGGGAGCTGCTGAAGACCCGCCGCCCCTTCCTTGCCAGGGGAAGCAAGGTGAAGCGCTGTGCTGACTGCCTGCTGCCGGTGAATGGCTGCATCTGCGCCGACAGACCGGAGTCGCTTGAAGGCAGCGCCTTCTGCCTGCTGATGTATTGGGGCGAACCGTTCAAACCGAGCAATACCGGGCGGCTGATTGCGGATGTCGTGCGCGACAATTACGCCTTTCTGTGGGACCGCACACGCCCGGACGACGCCTTGCTGGCCCTGCTGGCGAACCCGCATTACCGGCCCGTCGTGGTGTTCCCCCACCAGTACGCCGAACCCGAACGCTGCATTCACACCCTGCAGGAACTGCCGCCCACCGACACTCCCCGCACGCCGCTGTACATCATGCTCGATGGCACCTGGCGCGAGGCCAAGAAGATGTTCAAGAGTCCCTATCTCGCCTCCCTGCCGGTGATCGGGGTAGACCCGCAGGAAAAGTCGCTGTATCAGCTACGGGAGGCGGTACACAAGCACCAGCTGTGTACGGCAGAGGTTGCCGCCATGATACTGGCCAACAATGGCGAAAAAGAGATGGCTGCCACCCTGGAAAGTTATTTTGAGGTGTTCCGCCGTCGTTATATTGCCGGCAAACCCCACATGACACTTCGCGAGTCCGCCGAGACCGACGCGGTTTAACAGGCTGTTAGTCCGCCACCACGATGCGGTTGCGGCCATCGACCTTTGCCTTGTACAGCGCCTTGTCGGCGCGCTGCATCAGAGACTCCATGGTATCCCCCTCACGATATTCCGCGACCCCGGCGCTGACCTGAATCTGGAAGCTGCCCTGGCTGCCACGCAGACGCATCGCGGCCACCCCACTCAGCAAGCGTCCCAGAATGCTCATGGCCCCCTCAACCCGGGTGTCCGGCATCAGCAGCACGAACTCCTCACCGCCGATACGGGCAAAGGCATCCGTTCCCCGTGCCTGCTGTTCGCAGAAAAGAGAGAACTGGCGCAGTGCTTCATCGCCCGCCTGGTGCCCATGCAGATCGTTCACCGTCTTGAAGTGATCCAGATCGAGAATGGCAAGGCACAGCGCAGCCTTGTGACGCGTCACCCGCTTCATCGCCCGCGAGAACAGGGCGTTGAAGGAACGCCGATTCATCACGCCGGTCAAGGGATCGACGGTGGCCAGACGCTTCAGCTCGTCCTCCAGCGTGCGGCGGTGGCTGACATCGCGAATCTCGGCAATATAGTCACCACTGTCCCCCACCAGGGGCAGTATGCGCAGTTCCGCATTCAGGATGCTGCCGTCCGCTCGTCGAATGTCCACGTCCACCAGATCGCCCGTGGCATCGTGCAACGTACGCAACAGCAGCGAGCGGGAACGGCGCTTGGCGTACTGAGCGAACTCACTGTCCAGCAAGGCCTGACGGTTAACCCCCAACAGGGATTCCAGTTGCCGGTTGCCATCGCAGATGCGCCCATCGCGAATCACCGCCACACCCGCGCTGGAGACATTCAGCAAACGCTCGAAACGCAATGTGTGCTGCCGCGCCCGCTCGGCGTTGGCGCGACTGTCCGCCAGAATCCGCTGCATGGTCATCAGGGTCATGCCGATGAAGCCCATCACCAGCGCTGGAATGCCCAGGTTGTAAGGCAACAGATAACTGAAGGACTCGTAGGGCTGAACATAGCCCTGGCCACTGGTATAGGCCTGCCAGGCCAGCCAGCCCCGCGCGAAGGTGACGAGGCTGTACAGGGACAGGCACACGCCCACCAGAATGCGGGCGGGGCGGGTGCTGGGTTCGTCGCGCAGGTTCAGCAGCAACCACACCGCCTGTACCGGCAGCAGACCAGCCACCACGGAATAGATCGTCATCAACAGGTCTGAGTTGCCGTCGTACACCCAGTAGTGAATATTGGCACTGCCGAAGATGAGCACACTGACCGGGATAATCCAGTAGGGAATCGGCCGCCCGATGAAACGAAAGACACCCAGCACGATGATGGCTTCGCCACAGAGCTGCAGCAGGTTGCCAATGACATTGACGACGGGGTTTCGCGTGCTGACGAAGATACCGAACATCAGCACACCCAGCACCAGAGTCCAGGCGCCCACCATCCAGTAACGCGGCGCGGGCATGGGCCGCGACATGCGCCACAGGGCAGTGGCGGCAATCGCAACGGAAAAGATCAGGTTGAGCCCCAGCAGCATGGGGGAGAAATACAACACATCCATCAGGGATTACTCCCGATGAAACGCAGGATCTGCGCCATCATGGCGGTATACCCCGGATTGAATGTGCCACGTCGCACCAGTTTTCCATCCAGTCGACCATTCTCTCCCAGTCCGCGTTCGCCATACACGGTCTGGGCATCATCGTGCACGCACTGCGCAAACACCGCCGGGTCGCGTCGATAGCTGTCACACACGGGGTAATCCCCCGCCACGCCGTAATGAGGATTGTCGGGAGACATGCTGAGGCTGGTGTGGGAAAAACTGACCACGCGATACTGGGGAGCCTCTGCAGACAGAACCTGCAGACCGTCACAATAGGCGGCAGGATCACTGCCCGTGGTGGCCGAACGGTACCAGAGCATCTGGCGTCGACCGGGAGGTGTCTTGGCACAGAAAAATTCCCGGGCACTCTCCATGTTGACCGTCGCATCATCGCCGCTGCCGGCCATGAACACCGGCACGCTCAGGGGCACGAAATCTTCCCGGCTCAGATTCTGCGTCAAAAGGTAGAACTCTGCTCCTGCGTTCATTGAGAAGGAGGTGTAGCGCGCAAAGTCATCTTCGGGCCCTTGTGAGAGCCAGTTGCGGAACCAGCGAACATAGGGCGACAAAAAAGCCACTGCACTCTTCGCCTCAATAGCCGGAGACAACATGATCAGGCCGCGAATCAGAGAATCGTCGCGATGGGCATCGGCGTAGCGCACCGACAGAGAGGTGCCGGTGGAGAAACCGACCATGTACAGTGCCTCGACCTCCCCCCGGAAACTGTTCACACCGTAGTCGGTGATGCTCAGCCAGTCCTCATGGCGCATGTCCAGAGTATCTGCTGGCACCGTGCCATGCCCAGGCAACAGCACGCCGCGCAGCAGGGCGCAGGGATAGGCCGCGCGCAGGGATGCGGCGACATCCCGCAGAAGATAGGGAGAATCCGTCAGGCCATGGATCAGCAGAAAACCCATGCCCTGCCCGTCACCACGGCAATCGGCAGCGGGGCGCCACTCGTAGGGGCCGCGGGCATCGACCACGGCATCGACATCGATACCCGGGCCGAAAGGAGCCGTGCTGTTGCGAAAATAGGCCTGGGACAGCACTTCGCGCAACCGGACATGGCTGCGCTGCACATAGTCGGCGAAACCCATTCCTGCGGAAGGTAACCAGGCATCGTAGGAGGAAGTCTGTTCGGTAGGAGAATCCGCCGCCAGCACCACTGCGCTTGCCAGCCCCAGCCACAAGGACAGAGACAGCGCTGCCACACGCAAACCTGCACACGGGGATCGCATCCCTTCTCACCTCATGACGATTGCTGGCAAAAAACCGGCTCTGGCCCGGGGGCCGACATCAGCTCTTCGGTGTCTTGCGATTCTTCTTGATCCGGCGCTTCTGTGCAACCTGCTGCGGTGTCAGGTCCTGTTCGTGACGAATATAGGGGTTGTCGTCACTGCGGTACTGAATGCGGATCGGCGTGCCCTCCAGCTTCAGAATCTTGCGGAAGGTCTTTTCGAGATAACGGCTGTAGTGGTCCGGCACCTTGTCCGTCTGCTTGCCGTGAATCACGATGATGGGAGGATTATGTCCTCCCGCGTGCGCGTAGCGCAACTTGATACGGCGCCCGTCTATCATGGGCGGCGCGTGTTCCTCCACGGCAGCCTGCAGCACCTGGGTCAGCACACTGGTGGTCAGGGTCTTCTGCGCCGCCGCATAGGCGCCGTGAATGGACTCGTAAAGATCACCCACGCCGGTGCCGTGCAGGGCGGAGATGAAGTGCACCCTGGCAAAATCCGCGAAGGCAAAGCGACGGCGAATGTCCGCCTTGATCTTCTCCTTGCCCTCCAGATCCATGCCGTCCCACTTGTTGATGGCGATCACCAGCGCACGGCCTGCATCGATCACATAGCCCATCAGGTGCAGATCCTGTTCCACAATGCCGGTTCGGGCATCGATGATCAGAATCACCACGTTGGCGTCTTCAATCGCCTGCAGGGATTTCACCACCGAGAACTTCTCGACGGTCTCCTTGGTCTTGCCGCGCCGCCGAATCCCCGCCGTGTCGATCAGGGTGTAGTGCTCGCCATGGCGCTCGAAGGGGATGTAAACGCTGTCGCGGGTGGTGCCCGGCATGTCATAGACCACCACGCGTTCCTCTCCCAGCATGCGATTCACCAGCGTGGACTTGCCGACGTTGGGCCGACCGGAGATGGCGATCTTGATGCCTCGGTTCACTTCCGGCGGCGCTTCCTCGTCTTCGGGAAACTGCGCCAGGACGTCGTCGATCATCTTGCGCACGCCACGCCCCTGGCTGGCGGTAACGGCAAACATCTGGGCAATGCCCAGGCCGAAGAAATCGCCCATGGCGACGTTCTCGTCGATACCGTCAACCTTGTTGACCACCAGGCACACGGGTTTTTCGCGTCGACGCAGATGCTCAACAATGGCCGTGTCGCCAGGAGTCAGGCCTGCCCGGCCATCCACCATGAGCAGCACGCAGTCGGCTTCCTCGATGGCCAGCAGGGACTGCGAGGCCATCTCGAAATCGATGCCCTCCTCTTCCCCGGCAAGCCCGCCGGTGTCGATGGCGATAAAGGGACGGCTGGCAATGCGGCCCTCGCCGTACTGGCGGTCGCGCGTCAGGCCGGCCAGGTCGGCCACCAGCGCGTCGCGGCTGCGGGTCAGGCGATTGAACAGTGTGGATTTGCCGACGTTGGGTCTGCCAACCAGGGCCAGGACTGGTCTCATAGGGATACCATAGATTGTGTAGTTGGGTGCCGGTCAGCGAATGGGCGCAGCGGTCTCGTCAACGGATGGAGTAGGCTGCGAGACGACCGCTGTTGCCAAAGACATACAGGGTGTCGTTATCCACCACCAGATTGCCCCGAACACCGTCGCTGTCCACCCGCACCCGAGCGGCAAAATGCCCATCGATCTGGGACAGCAGATGCAGATAGCCTTCGAAATCGGCCACCGCCAGGTAGTTACCAAAGGTGCGGGGGCTGGTAATTTTGCGCAGACGCAGGCCCTTGTTCTCCCACGCCACGTCTTCGGAATTGTTGCGCAGGGCAATCACCTGGCTCTTGTCATCCACGTAATAGGTATTGCCGAAGCCCTGGGCAAGGCCGTGATAGCTGGAGGCCTCGGTGCCCCAGACAATACGGCCGCTCTGCACGTCGAAGGCCATCAGGTTGCCCTGGTAGCTCGAAGCGAACACCGTGTTGCCGGCCAGCAGCAGATCACCGTCCACGTCAATCACGCGCTCAATGTCGTAGCGCCCCTGGGGCACGGCCACGCGCTCTTCCCACATCAGGAAACCGTTGGCCGCATTCACTGCCGCCACCATGCCATTGGAGAACCCGCAGATCACCACATTGCCGGCAATAATCGGGCTGCTGCTGCCACGCAGGGTCAGCGCCGGAATGGTGGACTCGTAAATCCAGCTCTGCTTGCCAGTCACGGCATCGAGCCCGATCAGCTTGCCGTCCACCGTCTGCAGAACCACGATGGTCCCGTTGGTAGCCGGTGCCGAGAGCACTTCGCTGGATACTGATGCACGCCAGATCTCGCGCCCGGAAAACTGGTCCAGCGCAAACACCTCGGCTTCCCGAGTGCCAAACAGCACCAGACCGTTGCCGGCCCCCACGCCCCCGGAAATCAGTTCTCGCGTACGCTCGCGCCAGGCCACATCGCCCGTGGCACGATTGATGGCCGTCACCACCCCGTCCGCACTCGCCGCGAAAATCATGTCGCGGTCGATCGCCGGGTGCAACTGCGTGTAATACTTGCCCTGCCCGTCGCCGATGTTGACGCTCCAGCGGCGGGTCAGATTGACCTCGTTGGTGATGTCCTCCAGCACAGCAGGCTGCTCGACCTTGTCATCCCCGAACATATTGGCGATGGGTTCCCACAGGCTGCAGGCACTCAGAGACAATGCCATACCCGCGAGCAGGGTCAGGCGAACGACCCCGTTCCATCGGCTTCGCCGCACGGCCCGGAAAGGGCGGGAATTCTGCGAAGTCGGGACTGCTGTATTCATAGGAGGTTCCTTAACTGTCTAACGCGATATCGTCCAGTTTCATCTGCAGGGATTCACTGGTGGACCCTGCCTGCCGTGCCTGTTCATAGGAGGCCCTTGCCTCGGTCATACGGCCCAAGGCGTAAAAGGCGTCGCCCTGGATTTCAGCATATTCGGCCTCAAAGGCACCGGGGCTGAAGCTCGCCAGCAGATCGAGTGCACGCTGGGCTTCCTCTTTGGCCAGGATCACCCGGGCCAGACGCAGGCGGGCGGTGATCAGCAGGGATTCGTCGGTCGAGGAAAAGTAACCGGTTCGGGCATTGTCCAGCAGCCACTGCAGTTCGCGTTCTGCGGTATCCAGGTCGCGGTCATCCACGGCCAGACGCGCACCGAACAGGGCACCGTAGAGGGCGTACACGGAATCCCCGTGCTCTTCCTTCAATTGCGCAATGAGGCGGCGGGCTGAGGCCAGAGCGTCATCCGTCAGTTGCACTCCAGGGCCCAGCACGACGGTAGTGCCCAGTTGTTCATAGAGATCGGACGCCGCGGCGGACTCTGAGTTTTGCATGCGCTGCCATTGCGCCCAGCCCATATACCCCACTGCGAACACGATGACCCCCAGAGCCAGCGACTTGCCGCTCTCGTTCCACCACCGCTTGAGGGTATCAAGGGTTTCTTCTTCTTCGGTACTAAATGCCACGGAGGACTCCTGTATCTTTCTACTAATGCTTATTCGTCAATCTGTTGCGGGCGCGCCAGCGACCTCTCCCGCGCCGGGTAGGGCATCCTGAATTAGCGGCCCTGCGCTGTCAAGCGTTGGGAAACAGGGCCTGCAGCCTTGCCCCCAGTTCTGCCAGCGGCAGCACCTCGGTGCCTGCCTCCTCGCCAAGCTGGCGCAGCTTGACCTCGGCGAGCACTCCTGCCGCATCTGCCTCCAGCACCAGCGCATAGGGCGCCCCGCTGTTGAAGGCCTTCTTCATCTGATTGCTCAGCTTGCCGCCCCCGCAGTGGCACTGCACACGCAGGCCCGGCAATTGCGCCCGCAACTGTTCGGCCAGTACCAGCGCCTGCCCCATCAGCCCGTCACCCACGGCCACAAACAGATCCAGCGCCTGCAGGGATTGCCCGGGCACCAACCCGCCTTCCTGCAGCATGAGCACCAGGCGCTCCACGCCCATGGCGCAACCGACGCCGGGGGTGCTGCGCCCGCCGAGCTGTTCCACCAGACCATCATAACGACCGCCCGCACAGACAGTCCCTTGCGCGCCAAGACTGCCGGTAATCCACTCGAACACCATATTGTTGTAGTAATCGAGCCCGCGCACGAGTCGGGGGTTGACCTCATAGGCCACACCGGCGGCATCCAGCATGCCGGTGATCGCGTCGAAATGCGCAACGGTCTCCTCGCTGACATAGTCGGCCAGGGTCGGCGCATCGCGCAGAATCTCCTGGGTTGTCGGTACCTTGCTGTCGAGAATGCGCAGCGGATTGCTGTCCAGACGGCGGCGGCTGTCACCGTCCAGTGCCTCTTCGTGCTGGCGCAGGAAGGCAATCAGGGCATCACCATAACGCTTGCGATCGGCGGAAGTGCCGATGTTGTTGATTTCCAGCCGCACCTGGGGCGCCAGCCCCAGAGCCTGCCACAGCCGCGCCGTGAGCAAGATGATCTCCACGTCGATGTCCGGCCCGGCCATGCCGAAGGCCTCGATACCGATCTGGTGGAACTGGCGGTAACGCCCCTTCTGCGGGCGCTCGTAGCGGAACATGGGGCCTCGGTACCACAGGCGCTGCTGCTGGTTATAGAGCAGGCCGTGTTCGTCGGCAGCACGCACACAGCAGGCCGTGCCCTCGGGGCGCAGGCTCAGGTTGTCGCCATTGCGGTCGTCGAAGCTGTACATCTCCTTCTCGACGATGTCGGTGACTTCGCCGATGGAGCGCTTGAACAACTGGGTCTGTTCCAGCACGGGAAAGCGAATCTCGCGATACCCGTAGCTCTGCACCAGTTGCTGCACAGTGGCTTCCAGGTACTGCCAGACAGGGGTTTCGGTGGGAAGAATGTCATTCATCCCCCGGATTGCTTGAATCTTGTTCATAAGTCGTTTGCCAATTCGGTTGCCGGGCGGAGCGCGTTCAGTCGGTCGCGATGATGTCGGGATGTCGTTTCGCCGCGCGCTCGGCATCCGCCTTCACTTTCTCCGCCACCCGGGCTCTGACCATAGCTTCCAGTTCGTCCACCAGACGGGCGTTGTCCACCTTGTGGTGGGGTTTGCCTTCCACGTAGACAAGATTGTTCGGGGTGGCACCGGTCAGGCCGATCTCCGCCACCTTGGCCTCGCCGGGGCCATTGACGATGCAGCCGATGACGGCCACGTCCACGGGGGTAATGATGTCTTCCAGGCGGGCTTCCAACTGGTTCACCACGCCGATCACATCGAAGTTCTGCCGCGAGCAACTGGGGCAGGCCACCAGGTTCACGCCCTTGCTACGAATACCCAGGCTCTTGAGAATGTCGAAGCCCACCTTGATCTCTTCCACCGGGTCCGCCGCCAGAGAGATGCGAATGGTGTCGCCAATGCCCTCCATCAGCAGCGCACCCAGGCCAATTGCCGATTTCACGGTACCGGAGCGCGGGCCACCGGCCTCGGTAATGCCTAGATGCAGGGGCTGGTCAATCTGGGACGCCAGTTTGCGGTAGGCCTGCAGCGTCATGAAGATTTCAGAGGCCTTGAGGCTGAGCTTGAAGTTCTGGAAGTCGAGCTTGTCGAGAATATCGATCTGGGTCAGCGCAGACTCCACCATCGCGTCGGCGTTGGGCTCTTCGTACTTGCGCAGCAGCACCTTGCCCAGGGAACCAGCATTGACGCCGATGCGCAGGGGAATGCCCTTGTCCTTGGCCGCGTCGATCACGGCGCGGGTTTTCTTCTCGCTGCCGATGTTGCCGGGGTTGATGCGCAGGCAGTCGACGCCGTACTCTGCCACCTTGAGGGCAATCTTGTAATCGAAGTGAATGTCCGCAACCAGCGGCACCTTCACCTGCCGGCGAATCTCGCGGAAGGCATCCGCCGCCTCCATGCTGGGCACGGAAACCCGTACGATGTCGGCGCCCACATTCTCAAGCCGCTGAATCTGCGCCACAGTCGCGGCCACGTCGCAGGTCTCCGTGTTGGTCATGCTCTGCACGCTGATGGGCGCATCGCCACCCACGGGGACATTGCCCACCATGATCTGTCGGGATTTACGTCGGAGAATCTTCGGTTGCGCGCTCATGATGCTCTCATAAACCAATGGTCAGTCGGGCTGAATTGTCGATGCGGATGCTGGCGCTGAAATCGATATCCTCACCATTCAGGCTCAGGGTCGATTGCGAGGCATCCCCCAGCAGAATATTGAACGGCGCCGTGCCGTTGATGCGCAGCACATCGCCCGCCACCCGCACGTCGCGATAAATCTGTTCCTCGCTGGCATCCTGTACCTGCACCATGCTCTCGCCACTGAAGCGGAGCTGCAGCACATCCTGTCCGCCCGCATCAATGCGAATGATCCGCTCCGGCGTCACTGCAGATGCTGGACTCGCCGCCGTGGGACCCGGCGTGGCAGGTTCCGCCACTTCCGGAGGCATGGATTCGTCGAAGTCCGCCGCTTCAACGATACTTGCGGGCATGACGTCCACATCCATCAGGTCGGACTCCAGCAGCTCAGCACCGTCCTCGGATACAGGGGGTTCCAAAAGGTCTGGTGGTGGCAGTGCATCGTCCAGGGTGTCGAGAATCGGTTTCGACTCATAGGGCACCGCGATCTGCTGCACACCGCCGGAGACGGAGGGCAGTTCTCGTGTGGTAGCCACCTGATCCAGCGTGGCTGGCACACTGGAGCTGACGGTCTGGGTATTGCGGCTCTGGGTATTGACGTTCTGGGCACTGGCCGCAGCACCGCTGTTTGCGGGCCGTGCCGTGTTGACCGTGCCGGTGCGCGCCGGGGCACTGCTGCCGGAACTGAAGTACCACAGGGCGATGGCCACAACCACAAAGGCAACACCGGACACAACAATCCACGGCATATTGCGATTGCGCTGGCGACGACGCCGGTTCACCGAGGCCTGGTCCGCATTTTCACGCTGATTGGTGTACTCGTTGTACACGTTGATCAGCACCGTGGGGTCCAGCTCCAGCAGATTGGCGTAGGCGCGCAGATACCCCTTGATGAACACATCGCCCGGCAGCTTGTCATGGGCATCTGTCTCCAGGGCGCGAACATAGTGCATGGTGATGTGCAGGGCGTCGGCGGCTTCCTGAACACTCAGCCCCAGGGCTTCGCGTTTCTTCTCCAGCAGGTGCCCGGGACCGCGCTCGGTCGGCTCTTCCTGCACTTCCTGCCCGTCCTGTTCATCCACCAGGGCTTCGTTGTTTTCTTCACTCGTCATCGGTTCAGGTTCAGATACTGTTGGTACTGCAATGAATCTCTGTACAGGCTCTCCAGTTGCAAGGCATAGCGAGCCGCACCCTCTTGATTGTCAAACCGCCGCTCCAGTTGAATGCCCAGCAACAGGCTGCGGGGCGTCTGCGCCACGTTGTAGAACTGGCTGCTGGTGACAAAGCGGTTGTAATAGTTCATCGCCTCGGCAAACTCGCCGCGGTCGAACCGGATCTGGGCCATTTCCAGGGAGGCCCGAAAGGCGTTGCCGTTAAGCTGCAACGCCCGCTCAAAGGCGTACTCCGCGCGCTCGGGACGTTCCGTGCGCAGGGCCGCCAGACCCAGGTTCTCGAAGGCCAGCGCCCGGCCTTCGTAGGTTGTGTCATTGGCAACCATTTCGAGCTGCTGGTAGGCGCGCTCGTACTCCCCGCTGTCGAACAGGAAGGCGGCGTAATTGTTGCGCGCGCGGGAGTTGCGGGAATCCAGCTCCAGTGCACGCACGAAAGTCTGCCCCGCCAGCTCGCGGTCGCCTTCGCGCTGCAGCACCATGGCCAGCACGTTGTAGGCATCGGAACTGCGGCTGTTGATGGCCAGGGCATTGTTGATGTTACGCCTTGCGGCCGCCATGTCTCCGGCATCGAAATACCCGATGGCAAGCTGCACAAAATCGCGCACGGCACGCTCGTCCGACGGCTCGGTGTTGAAACCGCCGGTCGTCGTGGTCACGCAGGCTGCCAGCAGCATGCCGCATGCCCACATCAACAGAACTGACCTTATCGCTGCCATGGTGTTCCCGTTGTCATCGCTTTCGGCCCGACGGGCCGTCATACACTGCGCCGGTCGGCGCTGCCTGCATCGGCCTGCGTCACCGGCGTCACACTGCCGCCCTGCTCCGTGATCACACGAATGCGCTGGGCCTCGGCATAGCGCTGGCTGCGCCGCGTATTGTCGCCAATCTCACCCACCAGTTGCCCGCAGGCGGCGCCGATATCGTCCGCGCGGGTGGTGCGTACCGTCACCGTATACCCCGCTTCGTGCAGAATCTGCCGGAAGTTGCTGACCGAAGAACCACTGGGGCGACGATAATCGGACTGGGCAAAGGGATTAAACGGGATCAGATTGATCTTGCAAGGAAAATTCTTCAAAAGTTGCGCCAGTTCACGGGCATGGGCACGGTGATCGTTGACCCCGGCAATCAGGGTGTACTCGATAACCGGCACACGGCGCTCGCCCAGTGTGCTCATATAGTCCGACGCGCTGCGCAGCAGCTCGCGGATGGGATACTTGCGGTTGATCGGCACCAGCTCGTTGCGCAGCTCGTCGTTGGGGGCGTGCAGCGAAATCGCCAGGGAGGCGTCGGTGTAGTCCTTCAGACGATCCATTGCCGGCACCACGCCGGAGGTGCTGATGGTGACGCGCCGCTTGGACAGCCCGTAGGCCAGGTCTTCCATCATCAGGCTCAGTGCGTCCATCACGTTGTCGAAGTTGAGCAGGGGTTCTCCCATGCCCATCATCACGATATTGCTGACCGGGCGGGAATTCTGGGGCGCACGCCCCTCTTCGTTCCACTCTGCGGCAGGTTTCACGCCGAAGCCTGCCAGCTTCTTGTTCGCCCACCACAACTGGCCAATAATTTCGGCAACGGAGAGGTTGCTGTTGAACCCCTGCTTGCCGGTGGCGCAGAAACTGCAATCGAGGCTGCACCCCGCCTGGGAGGACACACAGAGGGTGCCGCGCCCGGCTTCGGGAATGAAGACCATCTCGACACTGCTGCCACTGGCCACCTGCACAATCCACTTGCAACTGCCGTCGGCGGAGCGGTATTCCTGCGTGATCAGCGGTGGCTTTACCTCGGCCACCGCTTTCATCTTCTCGCGCAGCGTCTTGCTGATGTCTGTCATCTCATCGATATCCACCACGCCCCGCTGATGTATCCATTTCAGGGTCTGGGTGGCGCGAAAGGGCTTTTCGCCCAGCTCAGCGAAGAAAGCCTGCATTTTGGGCAGGCTCAGTCCGAGGAGATTGATTTTCGCTTCGCTGTTCATGACAGGCTCCACAAGGGCCGCGCCGCACACATCAGGCGCGGGCGCAGATCTCTGTTGCGCTGAAGAAATAGGCGATCTCGCGGGCAGCGGAGTTCGCGGAATCGGACCCGTGAACCGCGTTGGCGTCGATGGACTTGGCGAAATCCGCGCGGATTGTGCCAGGCGCCGCTTCTGCCGGGTTGGTTGCGCCCATCAGCTCACGGTTCTTGGCAACCGCACCCTCACCTTCCAGCACCTGAACCATGACAGGACCGGAGGTCATGAACGCGATCAGATCGGGGAAGAAGCCACGCTCTCTGTGCTCTGCATAGAAACCACCGGCAGTCTCGTCGGTCAGACGGACCATCTTGGCAGCCACCACGCTCAGGCCAGCTTTTTCGAAGCGGGAATAGATCTCACCGATCACGTTCTTGGCAACAGCATCGGGTTTGATAATGGACAAAGTTCTTTCGATTGGCATTCGGTTTAGCTCCATACCGGTTACAAGTTCAGAAAACCGCGCATTATACGCGGTAATTCCGCGTAATTATACGGGTTTTTAGGACTTTGACGGCACCGTTCTCAGGAGCTTTCGACCCGCTATTTCTGCAGAAGTTCAGGCCAGTTGGCGTCCGCCTTTTCGATGTAGGACTCCATGTCCGCCTTCCAGGTCGCGTTGATGTCAGGGCTGTAGTTCAGATAGAGCTTGCCCTTGTGAATGGTCCACAGGTCCGGTTCGGCACTGGCCGTATCGCCCTTGGCGGCGGCGTAGGCGCAATACCCGCCATACTGCGGGGCATAGGCCTCCGGGTTTGCCCGGAAACGCTCCAGGTTTTCCGCATTCTTGAAGCGCCACTGCGCCCCCTTGTAGTCCATGCTGAATTCCTTGAGCCCCTTCACCGGCTTGCCGTCGAAGAAGTAGGCCACGGTGTCGTAGCCATCCAGGGCGAGATTGCTGAACAGACCGGTATAGATCGGGTCCGAATCGGCAGAAGCGGACAGCGCCAGGGCGCCGGTAATACTCAGTAGCAGGGTTTTCAGAAAGGTTTTCATGGGGTCTCCCGACTCTTTGTCAGTCCGATACTGCTTCAGACGCAAAGAGACACCGGCTTGTTACACGCCTGCAGAAATCCAGCCGCCAGGATCAGGCGGTAGCACGGCTGCGCAAACCGGTGACGGCGCGGCGAAGACTCTCGATCGCGGTATCCACGTCCTGCTCGGTGGTGAAACGCCCCATCGACAGACGCAGGGCGCTCTGCGCCAGTTCGTCGGCGAGTCCGATGCCCCGCAGCACATAGGAAGGTTCCATGGTAGCGGATGTGCAGGCGGAGCCGGAGGAAACAGCAATCTCACGCAGCGCGAGCAGCAGGGATTCGCCGTCCACCCCGGCAAACGACAGGTTCACAATGCCGGGCGCCGTCTGACGCGCCGGCCCGTTGAGGGTGACACCCTGAATTGCCAGCACGCCTTCCAGCAGGCGGCTGCGCAGGCGCCAAAGACGCGCGGCCTCCTCCTGCAGATGCTCCTGTGCCAGCGCGAAGGCGGCGCCCATGCCCACGATCTGATGGGTGGCCAGGGTGCCCGAACGCATGCCGCGCTCGTGCCCGCCGCCGTGAATCTGGGCCTCGATATCCACCCGTGGGTTGCGGCAGACATACAGCGCTCCCATGCCCTTGGGACCATAGACTTTGTGTGCAGAAAACGACATCAGATCGACTGGCAGGGCGGAGACATCCAGCGGCAGTTTGCCGGCACTCTGCGCCGCATCCACATGGAACAGCACGCCCTTCTCGCGGGCGATGGCGCCCAGCGCGGCAATGTCGTTGACGCTGCCCAGTTCGTTGTTCACGTGCATCAGGGAGACCAGCGTGGTGTCAGGGCGAATGGCCGCCGCCAGCCTCTCTGGCGCAACAATGCCGGTGGCATCGGGGCGCAGATAGGAGACCTCGAAACCTTCAGTCTCCAGGTGCCGAAAGGTGTCCAGCACTGCCTTGTGCTCGATCAGGGAGGTGATCAGATGACGGCCGCGCTCGCGATGAAAATGCGCAGCGCCCTTGATCGCGAGATTGTCCGACTCGGTCGCCCCGGAGGTCCACACGATTTCACGCGGATCACAATGCACGAGATCGGCGACCTGGCGCCGTGCCTCCTCCACCGCCTCCTCGGCCTTCCAGCCGATCAGGTGAGAACGGGACGCGGGATTGCCGAAGTTGCCATCCAGTGTCAGGCACTGGGCCATCTGTTCGGCAACTCTCGGATCCACCGGGGTCGTGGCGGCGTAGTCCAGATAAACGGGATTGTGCATGTAGTCTCCAAAACGCCGGAGCCGCGTCTGCGCGGTGGCGACTCCGGATTCACTGCAGTCTTGAGTTGTTGCAGCCTTGAATTACTGCTGCCCTGAATTATTGCAGAAAGGTGGCGGCAATGCGCGCGCCGTCCAGCTCGGGTTGCTCCAGCATGCCGCGGCGCTGGTCCTGCATCTGCGCAATGCGCTTGATGTCACTGCGCGCGATGAGGTCCGCCAGGCTGATGCTGGAGAGAAAATCATGAATCTGCTCGCTCAGGTCCTGCCACAGATGATGCGTGAGGCAGGTTTCGCCCTGCTGGCAATTGCCCTGGCCCTGGCACTTGGTGGCATCCACTGACTCGTTCACGGCATCAATGATCTGCGCAATGCGGATGGCCTGCGCCTTCTTGCCCAGGCGATAGCCGCCCCCGGGGCCGCGGATGCTGCACACCAGCTCGCTGCGGCGCAGCTTGGCAAACAACTGTTCCAGATAGGACAGGGAAATGCCCTGGCGCTGTGAAATATCGGCCAGGTTGACCGGGCCTTCATTCGCGTGAATCGCGAGATCGAGCAATGCGGTGACGGCGTAACGGCCTTTGGTGGTTAAACGCATGGAGCCTGCCTCTGCTAGGGCCTGCGGAAGAAGCATCAGATGCGCGAAAGTATGAAATACCTAAGTGATTTAGTCAACTTTAGGGCCGCAGCGGTTTACTCCTGCAAACCCAGGGATTACTCTTGCCAGCCTGCCAGGAGCCCACTGCATGCTCGCCGATCTGCATTCACATACCCACTATTCCGACGGCACCCTGCCGCCACAGGATCTGCTCGCCCGCGCGCAGGGCAATGGCGTGGACTACCTCGCCATCACCGACCACGACTCCACGGACGCCGTGCGCCTGCTGCGCGAGCTGCCCCCGGCGGACGGCCCCCAGCTCGTTCCCGGCGTGGAGCTCTCAACGCTGTGGGAAGGTCATGAGATTCACATTGTCGGCATAGGCATCGACATCGATCACGCGGGACTGCAGACGCTGCTGCGGCGCCAGCAGACCCTGCGCCGGGAGCGCGCACAGGCCATGGATCTGCACCTGCAGAAGGCCGGGCACTGCGGGCTGATGGCCTATCTCGACACCCTGCCCTGCACGGCGGTGAGCCGCAATCACGTAGCCGACTTTCTCATTGCCAGAGGCATCGTGGGCAGCAAGGATCAGGCGTTCAAGCGCTTCCTGGGGGATCGCGGCCGCATTGCCAGCGCCGCACGCTGGTGCAGCATCGAGGAAGCAGTGGACACCCTGCACGCGGCGGGGGGCATTGCGATACTGGCGCACCCCACCCGCTACCGTGTGGGCAAAATGCAGTTCCGTCGCCTGATTCGTGAGTTTGCTGCCACCGGGGCACAGGGCATCGAGGTCAGCTATTCCAACCTGGACCCTGATCGCATGCAGCATCTGGCGACGCTATGTCTGGAAAACGGCTTGTGGGCTTCCACGGGGTCGGACTTTCATCACCCGGGAAATCAGTGGATGGACGTGGGACGCTTCCGGCACCTGCCGGCGACGGTCGCGGAACGGGCAATCTGGCTGCACCCGGCGTGGGCGGGGTGCAGCGTGCAAGAGAGCGGTAACTAGCGCTTATTTGCCAACGCGCTTGAGGGAAGCAACCAGGCCCTTGAACAGGTCCATCAGGGTCTCGTGCTTGTAGTCGGTAAATTCGCCGGCGTCCATGAACATGCCGTGCTCTTCACAGGCTTCATACTCCAGGTGCGGCTGACGCTTGTCGGTCAGCTTGTTCATCACCTTGCCGCAACGCGGGCACTGGATGTCACGCACTCGGTTGTAGGTCTTGCCGATACGGGGATCCCCGCTGTCCAGAAAATCGGACATCCAGGACTGCTTGAGCTGTTCCGCCTCACCGTTGTCAAACCACAGACCCTTGCAGCTTGTGCACTGGTCAATTGTGACCGTTCCGTGGAGTACTTCGACAGTACGTTCAGTCATTTTGGCGTTACATTTCGGACAGTCCATCTTTATCTCCTTCCACCGCTCTATGCGTATTGTTTTCGGGACTATTTCAGGCTGAGGCAAAGTGCCGACCATGCCAGCAGACAGCCCAAATCCGGGCTCTGCAAAACTCTGCTGACACTCGCGGCATTCTATAAGATAAACAGGTGCGATACCAACAGTGCAATGCGGCCTGGCCGGAATTACTGGCACATTCAGGCGCCGTTCACCCACGCACTCCCATGATGGTCTCCAGAGTAAAGAAAAAACCGCCAGGAGGCCCGAGATGATTGCCCGCTACATAACCCTGATTGCCGTACTGAGCAGCCCCGCCCTGTGGGCGGAATCCAGCGGCTCGGACAATTTCAGCACCGCCTGCGCCACCGTCGAATTCATGGCCAAGATGGTCGCCGTGAATCTATTGGTGCCTGCCAACAACGACAATATGGCCGAGCTGGAAGGCATGCAGCAGGAACTCAAGGAGCTCAATCGCCGCGTGTGCCAATCGGTCCTGCTGACCCGGGATACCCGTTACGAGTCCCACTACAGCAATGGCACCCGCATCTCCCGGGACCTTTACGACTCCCCCTGGTACTTCCCCGGCGGGCACCTGTTCCTGGCCAGCCCGGGAGAAGACACCACGATCTACTACCCCAACGGGCAGGTCATGAGCTACCACTGGACACATGGGGGCGAGGCCGTGTTCTGGCCCAACGGACAGGTCGCCACCTTCCGCCTGCGCCATTCGTATGAGACCTGGTACTACCCGGGCGGGCAGATCATCACCTATCAGGCGGGAGTGAGAGGCGGACGCTGGTTCTACCCCTTCGCGCGTCTGGACGGACGCATCGGGCAGGAGGTGATTTCCAGCAATTGGGGGGACGAGGACGAAGACTTCAATTTCCTCAACTTCGATACCAGTGGCAGGCCTTACATGACCCGGGAACGGATTCGCCGCAAGCTGTCCCTGACGGATGACGACCTGCTTGATGTCGCAGGCGTGATGCTGCTGATCACCCGCCTCTACCAGGCCGAGGACGACGCGCGCCAGTTCGTGCCTGCCGACGCCAACATCACCGGCCCGGCCTGGTAGTGCCAGGCCCAGGCTCTCAATAGCAGGCACTCAATAACTGTAGGTACTTGCCCTCGCCTGCAGTTCCGCGGGCGTTATCTCACCCTGCTGGCAGCGCAGAATATCGCGCTTGTCCAGCACGTGAATGCGATCTTCGTAGCGGGTGCCGTCCTGCGCACCCAGGCCCTTCAGCACCAGGGTCAGGTGTTCGTCATCCGGCAGGCTGCGCAGGGCCGCCGAGTAACTGCAGCTCAACTCGAACAGCGTGGTCTCCAGCCCTGCCAGCGAGACCTGCCATTCCTGCTCACGCTCCTGCTTCGCCTGCTCGGCCTGCGCCACCCACTCCCGCGCCTGCCCGGAAGCTTTCTCCTGCAAGGAGGCCACGCTGCTGCGCCACTGCTCCAGACGCGCCTGCAGTTGCTGCACGCGGGCGTCATCCACCGCTGTCTGATCAGCGCTGCCCGCCTCTGCGCGCAGTGCCATCAGCGCCTGCACCCGCTCGTTCAGACTGTCGCGCATGGCGCTGACCTCGGCACTGATCTCCCGCAGGCGGGCGTCGTCGATGCGGCCCCACTGATGCAGGGAACGGGCGGAGTCGGACACTTCTTTCAAGGACTCTTCGACGACTGCCGAGAAGTCCGTATTGCGCAGTTGTTCCAGCAGATCAGCATAGGCCCCACGCGCCGTGTCGGCGCGCAGCGACAGCGCCATGGATTCCCGCATGGCGGCCAGGTCCGCACCATTGGTTCTGGCGCTGACAAAATCGGAAATCTGCCCCGAGAGCTGCTGCAGCGATCCTTCCAGCGACTGCCAGTTGATGCTGGAGCGACTGTTGCCAAGCGGGCTGATGACTTCCAGCACCACGCCCTGCTTCATGAAATAGGTGCCCCGCACCGAGCCGTTCAGGGGGCTGAAAATACCGGCACGGGTGTTCAGCCCCAGGCCTTCACGCAGCACACCGGAAAAGATTTCGATGTTGCGCTGCATCTCGTCCAGCGACACCTCCTGCGCCTGCAGGCCACCAGCGCTCATTCCCATCAGCAGCAGTGCTGCGCCGGGAAACAGGCGGCGTGCTGCGGCTTTCGCGTTGCCTCTGCTCATTGCAATTGCCCGCCCTGATACTGCACATAATTCGCAAGCTGCTGAACAGACCGAATGGTCTGGAAATCGCTGTCGGCCAGACGCTGGTAACTGCTCTCCAGCAATTGCAGGTCTTCCTGCCGCTGCGCCTCGAAATAGGCCAGCACCTGCTCCATGCTTCGCGTTGTGCTTTCGCCGAACTGTTCCACCATGGTCTCCATCAGGCGCAGGTTCGCCGTGGTCTGGCGCTCCTCAAGCTGCACCGCCAATTGCTGCATGGCCTGCTGTTGGGCCGTGCGCTGTTCCTGCTCGAACTGCGCCAGTTGTGCGCTGATGTCCTGCGCCTGCGTGCTGCCGCCAAACGCCATCTGCACCCCGTTGCCGCCAATCTGCACCTGCACATTCAGCACCACTGCCAGTGCCAGCATGCAAGCGGTGGCAAGCGGCAACCACTGCGTCCAGAAGGAAAACCGCGGCCGACTTGCCCGTTGCTTTTCACGCAGTCCCTCGGGAACGCGCTGCCACTGCGGCACCGGCACCTCCTGCCACTGACGCAACTGCGCGGCACTGGCCTGGGTATCGGCCAGCGCGTCGCGACACTCGGCACAGGCGGCCACGTGTTCATCCAGCAGGCGGCGCTGCCGGGGCGAGAGACTGTCATCAAAACGGGCGGCCACAATGTGGGCGGTTTCATTACACGACATGGGTCTGCTCCATCTGGGTCTTCAGTAATTTCATTGCGGTATAGAACCGGGTCTTGGCAGTGTTGGCGGAAATATCCTGCATCTCGGCAATCTCCTCGAAGGTGCAGGACTGAAACACCTTGAGCTCCACCACCAGGCGCTGATCCCAACTGAGCCGGTTCAGCAGTTTCATGACACCTGCATTGCGCTGCTCGGTATCCAGCAGGGTCAGGGGATTCTGCTCCTGGGTTTCATCGTGCAGTTGCTCCAGCACCTCATCCTCGGTCTGTTCGGCACCGCCCAGCGACGCCAGGGGCGTGAGCAGGTATTTGCGCCGGTTCATGTCCACCGCCTTGTTGTGGGCGATGCGAAACAGCCAGGTGGTGAACTGGGAATCGCCGCGGAAACGCTGCAGATTGCGGTACACCCCCAGAAACACTTCCTGCATGAGATCAAGGGCTTCGGTCTCGTTGCCGGTCATACGCAGGGCAAAGTTGTAGACACGCCCCTCGTAACGGCGGACGAGGCGTTCCCAGGCGCGCGCGGACCCCTCAAGGGCGGCGCTGATCAGGGCCTCGTCCTGGTCTGTGAGACTCATGCTCTGCTTCCTCGGGGGCACGGAACGGGAACGGCGTTGGCTGGAACGGTCAAGGGCTCAGTCCGCTTGTGAAAGTGCCTCAAGGATAATGTCTTTACGCAAATAGTCGCAAGGAAGGGGAAATTAGTTTGCTAACGCGAAGATTTCCAGGAGCCTGCACTGCAGGCGACAGTGGTTTGTGTCCGGTTCAGTGGATTGTCGCCAGCAAGGCTGGCTCCTGCATACAGGTAGCCCGGGTTAGCAGGGTTTGACGCGGTGCGCGACCGCGCCCCCTCGCGCAGAACCCCTCGTGAGGATTGCTGCCGCAGACAGGTCTTGTGAACCTGTCTGCGGTGCGTTCGGGGTAGGCGGATTTGCGTCAGGCGACGCGGCGCTCCCGGCTCTCACTGAGGAGCTGACTGGCAGCGCGCAGCAGTGCATTGAGGGAAGAGGAGACGATGTCGCGACTGATCGCCACACCGGTGTATCGGTTGTTGTTCTCTTTCAACTGGATATAGGTCACCGCTTCGGCATCGGCCCCCTGACCCAGCGCATGTTCGCCGTATTCCATGATCTCGAAATCGACGCCGGTCTGCTTCTTCAGTGCCTCCACGAACGCATCCAGCACCCCATCGCCCTCGCCTTCCACCGACAGGTATTCGTCGAAGCAGTTGATGCCGGCCTTGAAGGACTCACGCCCGCCTTCGTTGGCGCGCTGCATGCTGAAGCTGTCCAGGCGCACCGGGTGAGACGTGTCCAGATAATGCTGGCGGAACAGGTTCCAGATCGCGTCCGGCGAGATTTCCTGGCCGGTGTCTTCGGCCTCTTTCTGCACCACGCGGGAGAATTCAATCTGCAGCCAGCGCGGCAACTGGAAGCCGAACTTGCTGGCCAGCACGTAGGCGACGCCGCCCTTGCCGGACTGGCTGTTGACGCGAATCACGTCCTGATAGGTACGGCCCAGGTCGCGCGGGTCGATCGGCAGATAGGCGATCTCCCAGGGCGAACCCTCCTCGTAGATGTCCAGACACTTCTTGATGGCGTCCTGATGGCTGCCGGAGAAGGCAGTGAACACCAGGTCGCCGGAATACGGTTGACGCGGATGTACGTCGATCGCCGTGCAGCTCTTCACCACGCTGACAATCTTGTCCATGTCGCGCAGATCCAGCTCGGGGTCGATGCCCTGGCTGTACATGTTCATGGCCATGACCACGATGTCCATGTTGCCCGTGCGCTCGCCGTTGCCCAGCAAGGTGCCCTCGACGCGCTGTGCACCGGCCATCACGCCCAGTTCGGCGGCCGCCACGGCACAGCCACGGTCGTTGTGGGTATGCAGACTGACGACGATGGAATCGCGATTGTTCACGTGACGGCAGAACCACTCGATCTGATCCGCGTACACGTTCGGTGTCGCCATTTCCACAGTGGACGGCAGGTTGAAGATCACCGGTTTCTCGGGCGTGGGCTGCCACACGGCAGACACCGCGTTGCACACATCCACCGCGAACTCCGGCTCTGTGCCCGTGAAGCTCTCGGGCGAATACTGGAAAGTCCAGTCCGTTTCCGGGGCCAGGTCGGCACAGCGTTTCACTTCCTTCGCGCCATTGACCGCGATGTTCAGAATGCCCGCCTTGTCCATCTTGAAGACTTTCTCGCGCTGCACCACCGAGGTGGAGTTGTACACGTGGAGAATTGCCTTCTTGACGCCCTTCAGGGACTCAAAGGTACGCTGGATCAATTCGGGCCGCGCCTGGGTCAGCACCTGCACGGTGACGTCATCAGGAATGCGGTCTTCCTCGATCAGGCTGCGCACGAAATCGAAGTCGGGTTGGGAGGCCGCGGGGAAGCCGACTTCAATCTCCTTGAAGCCCACTTCCACCAGCAGATCGAACATCACCTTTTTCTGCATGACTGACATCGGCTCGATCAGAGCCTGGTTGCCGTCGCGCAAATCAACGCTACACCAGCGGGGTGCCTGACTGATGACGTTGTCCGGCCATGTGCGATTTTTGATCGCGATAGGCTGGAAGGGCTTGTATTTGCGGTGATCGTACATCGTTATCTCCTGTGTCCCGCCGCCGCTTGTTGTGTCGATTCAGAGTGCCGGGCGGGCATTGCTTCAATGGGGAGTAGCTTAAACAAGGGCGCGGAGTTTTTCTCACTTTATTTGCCACTCAATAGCACTCTTTGTGGTGTTTTTCTCTTTTTTTTGCTATTTAATTAGCTGTTATAACCACTTTTAAAGAAACCCTGAGAAATTCCCGTCAAGGACACCGCCATGGACAGACTCGACAAGCGCATTCTTCAAGAGCTTCAGCAGGACGGCCGGTTGACCAATGCCGAGCTGGCGGAACGGGTGGGCCTGTCGGCCACGCCCTGTGCCCGGCGCGTCAAACAACTGGAAGAGGAAGGCGTGATCGAGCGCCACGTGGTGCTGCTCAATGCCTCGAAACTCGGCCTGAAACTGCACGCCCTGGTGCAGATCAGCATGGACAAGCACACGCCGGACCGCTTCGAGCACTTCGAGACCGAGGTGCGCAAACACCCGGAAGTGACGGAACTGCTGCTGATTACCGGGCAGTCGGCGGACTATCTGCTGAAACTGGTGGTGCCCGACATGGAGCACTACCACGACTTTCTGCTGAACAAGATCACCCGCATCGAGGGCGTGGCAGACGTGCACTCCAGCTTCATCATGCGCCAGGTGATCGACAGCACCGCCCTGCCCCTGAGCTACTTGCCGCTGAGCGGGCGGTGACGCCAGCATCGAGCGTCTGCGGAGTTAGCCCTCCGTAGGAGCCTGCCCTGCAGGCGATCAGAAGAAGTGCTTGACCTTGTCCTTGTAGGAACGGCTCATTTTCAGGGAGGAACCGCAGGAGAGGGTCAGGTGGAACTCGCCATTGATATGGGACGAGACCTTCTCGACCCGCTGCAGGTTGACGATGGTGGAGCGGTGCACCCGCTGGAACACCTTCGGGTCCAACTGCGCCTCCAACTCCTTCATGGTGGTGCGCATGATGTAGGTTTGCCCCTGCACGTGCACGCACATATAGTCCCCCGCCGCGTCCACCCAGTCGATGTCCCGCACCGGCACGAAAGTGGTGGCAGAACCGTCCTTGATGGCGAGACGGTCGGCATATTCCGATTTCTCTTCCGGGTTGCGCACCCACTCGTCGATGGCCGTGCGCGACTTGCCGGTAAGGCCGATCACGATCTCCAGCAGACGCTCTTTCTCTGCCGCTGCGCGGCGTCCGGCAACGATCTCGCGCACCCGCTCCACCGTGCGGCTCAAGCGGGTCTCTTCAATCGGCTTGAGCAGATAGTCCACCGCGTTGGCCTTGAACGCATCAATCGCAAAGGCATCGTAGGCCGTGACAAACACGATCATCGGCATATTGTCCTGCTGCAGTTGCTCGACCACTTCCAGGCCGGTGATGCCCGGCATCTGAATGTCCAGAAACACCAGGTCCGGAGTCTGCTCGGCAATGGCCGCCAGGGCCTCCTTGCCGTTCTTGCAGACCTGCACCACCTCCAGGTCGGGGAACTGCGCCAGCCGCATTGTCAGGCCCTTGCGGGCGAGGGATTCGTCATCCACAACAATGGCGCGGATACGCGTTTCAGAGTCACCTTGTTTCATAGAAAGTCACTGCTCGCATGGAAAGTCACTTGGTTTCATAGGGAATGACCACCGTTACCAGGCAGCCCCGCATAGGGCCCGACGAAAATGCCAGACTGTGCGCCGCCCCGTAAATCTCTTTCAGACGATTGCGTATATTTTTCAGACCAACCCCTCCAGAGCGCCGGGCATTGGCTTCCAGCACCTCCGGGTCGCAGATGCCTGGCCCGTCATCCTCCACCTGTATGATCAGCCGCCCGGCCTCTACCCGTGCACGGATGCTGATGCAGCCCCCCTCCTCGCTGCGCGCAATGGCATGCTTGATGGAGTTTTCGATCAGGGGCTGCAGCAACATGCTGGGCACACGGGCCTGTTCCGCCTCCGGCGCTATTTCCAGCTCGATCTTCATGCGCTCCTCAAAGCGCACCTTCTCGATATCCAGATACAGCTTCACCGAACTGAGCTCGTGCTGCAGCGGCACCTGCTCCAGCGGGTCGTTGTCCAGCGAGTAGCGCAAAAACAGGCTGAGTTTGGTCAGCATGGAGTTCGCCGACTTCGTGTCCTGCTGCAGCACCAGCGTGGAAATGGCGTTCAGTGTGTTGAACAGAAAATGCGGGTTCAACTGATAGCGCAACATGCGCAGTTGCACCTCATGCGCCAGGGCTTCGGAACGCAGCACCTTGGTCTTTTCCAACTGGAAGAGCTGGTAATACTTGATGCAGAAATACAGCACGCTCCACACCAGCATGAAGGCATAGGAGAATGGAAACAGGACAATGAGAGTCACCAGTCCGTAATCGCGCAGGTCCACTGCGCTGCCAACATCCGTGGAGGTAATGAAAGTTTTCACGGCCAGCCAGACGAGAGAGGCAAAGAAAGACCCGAATACTACGGTGGCAATTCGCACGGGAGCGGGATACTCCCACACCATGCGATAGCTGAAGCGCAGCAGCGTGGTCAACAGCATGCCAACCAGGGCATCAATCGCAAAAATGGCGGCGCGGGTGGCAATGTATTCGGCGGGGACAAAACTGAGGTCGCGCAGCACCAGCAACACCACCCAGGTGCTCCAGCCTGTCAACTGAAAGATCCAGAACTGGGTGCTCAGGCTTGAGCGGAAGGGATAGGCACTCATACAGGTACCGTCAGCGCAGGATCAGAACGGAAGTGGATGGCCGGCAGACACCGGCCATCCGTTTACCCTTAGGGCAGCAGCGCCGCAACAGCGTCGCGTTCTTCGGACAGTTCCTGCTCTGTCTTCTGCATCAGGTCGCGGCTGAAATCGTTGATTGCCAGACCTTCCACGATCTTGTACTGACCGTTTTCGCAGGTAACGGGGTAGGAGTAGATCAGGCCCTTGGCAATGCCATAGGCGCCTTCGCTGTGGATGCCCATGCTGACGACCTTGCCATTGGTGCCCAGGGCCCAGTCACGGATGTGGTCGATGGCTGCGTTGGCAGCAGAAGCTGCACTGGACAGACCACGCGCCTTGATGATCGCCGCGCCGCGCTGCTGCACGGTGGGGATGAAGTCGGACACCAGCCAGTTCTGGTCGACCAGATCCGTCGCCTTCTTGCCCGCCACCGTTGCATGGTGCACGTCCGGGTACTGCGTAGAAGAGTGGTTGCCCCAGATGATCATGCCGGCCACATCGGTGCTGTGCTTGCCAGTCTTGGCCGCCAGTTGCGCGATGGCACGGTTGTGGTCCAGACGGGTCATGGCCGTGAACTGGCCAGGCTTCAGATCCGGCGCATTGCGGTAGGCGATCAGCGCGTTGGTGTTGGCCGGGTTGCCGACAACCAGCACCTTCACATCACGGCTCGCGTGGTCGTTGATGGCCTTGCCCTGCACGGAGAAGATTGCCGCGTTGGCTTCCAGCAGGTCCTTGCGCTCCATGCCCGGGCCACGGGGGCGCGCGCCCACCAGCAGGCAGTAGTCCGCGTCCTTGAAGGCCACTTCCGGCTTGTCAGTCTGCACAATGCCGTGCACCAGCGGGAAGGCACAGTCTTCCAGCTCCATAACCACGCCCTGCAGCGCGCCCAGTGCCGGGGTGATTTCCAGCAGTTGCAGAATGACGGGCTGGTCTTTGCCGAGCATGTCGCCAGCGGCAATGCGGAAAAGCAGGGAATAGCTGATCTGACCGGCGGCACCGGTAATGGCAACTCGAACGGGTGATTTCATAGCGGTCTCTGAATCCTTGAATAAAGAGGTGAGTGGAAAAAGCCAAGAAAGAAGGCGGCAGAGTATAGCAAAGAATTTATGCGGGGTCTGCGGGCGGCTCAGGCCCGCCCTGTAGGAGCCTGCCCTGCAGGCGATAAATCCCGAGCCCAATGTAGGAGCCTGCCCTGCAGGCGATATCTCTCCGGCCCAATGTAGGAGCCTGCCCTGCAGGCGATATCTCTCCGGCCCAATGTAGGAGCCTGCCCTGCAGGCGATTGCTCCTTCAATACAAAAACATCGCATCCCCATAGCTGAAGAACCGATAGCGCTCCTCCACCGCCACCCGATAGGCCTCCATGATGTGCTCCCGCCCCGCGAAGGCGCTGACCAGCATCATGAGGGTGGATTCGGACAGGTGGAAGTTGGTGATCATCGCGTCCACCACCTTGAAGGTGTAGCCGGGGTAAATAAAGATGTCCGTCTCACCTGAGTACGGCGCAATCAGCGCCTCCCCTGCCCTCTGCGCCGCGCTTTCCAGCGTGCGTACCGAGGTGGTGCCCACCGCGATCACCCGGCCACCCCGTGCCTTGCAGGCCTGAATCTGTTCGCATACCGGCTGCGTGATCTCGATGCGTTCGCTGTGCATGCGATGCTCCAGCACATTGTCCACCCGCACCGGCTGAAAAGTGCCCGAACCCACGTGCAGCGTAACCTGCGCCATGTCCACGCCCTTCTCGCGAATGCGCTGCAGCAGCGCCTCGTCAAAATGCAGCCCCGCCGTTGGCGCTGCCACGGCACCCGGCTCCCTGCTGTACACCGTCTGATAGCGTTCGCGATCTTCCAGCACATCCTCGCGCTTGATATAGGGTGGCAACGGCATATGCCCGAAGACCTCCAGGGCCGCCATGACCGACTCCACGCCCAGGAAGCGCAGGTGGAAGAACTCGCCTTCGCGCCCCAGCACCTCTGCCTTTAGCAGGCGACCATCCGGCCCCGGGAACTCCAGCACCATGCCCGGTTTCGGCGACTTGCTGGCCCGCACCTGCGCCAGGGCCTCCTGCCCACTCAGCACCCGCTCGATCATCACTTCGATGCGCCCGCCCGTCGCCTTCTGTCCCAGCAGCCGCGCCGGAATCACCCGCGTGTTGTTGAACACCAGCAGGTCATCCGGCTGCAGATAGCCGAGCAGGTCTGAAAACTGATGATGCGCCAGCGCCCCATCACTGCGCCGCAGGCACAGCAGACGGCTCGCGGAGCGCTGCGCGGACGGATGGTGCGCAATCAGCTCTTCGGGCAGATCGTAGCGAAAATCGGACAGATGCATGGGCAAAAACCAGACTATGAACGGGGGAACCGGAAAAGGGGGAGGAGTGTGCCCGAAGACGGCGACAATGCCAAGTTTTTCAGCCTGTTGCAGCACGCCAAAGGCCCGAAAACCAAGGCCCCGCCAGGCATTGCGCCGCCGGGGTTTGCTGTTATAATGGCGGCCCTTCCAAGAGCCGGGGTGGCGAAATTGGTAGACGCGCCGGATTCAAAATCCGGTTCTAGTGATAGAGTGCCGGTTCGAGCCCGGCTCCCGGTACCAGCTCCTTTCGGTTGATTCAGACCGCGAAATTTCAAAAATTCCTCTTCTATCTTCCCCTTGCTGACGACCTTGTCCTCGGTTCGGTTTTGCGTGTCCGGTGTTTGGGGATGGCCGGAGGGCCGGACTGGGGGTTTCTATAGTCCGGTTATGAGGGTGCCTCCAGAGGGTCAAATTCCGCCCGGAAAACTTTCGGGGGTGCTCGACGCACTCGACGACTCGACGCCGGGTCGTGCAGCCCAAGGGAGTTTTCCAAAAATTGTGGAATATGTTGTTGTCAGTTGCCTATAAATAGCAGTAGATTCCCATTCAATTAGCGGGAGCTGTGTGTAGGCGCGTCTATCTGAGAATCCGAGCAAGCCTCATATACAAATGTTAGGCCTCCAATGGTCACGATTTACAAAAAATCCGAGAAAGAAATCGAAGGCACCGGTGAGGCGTTTACTCATGCTAAAACCCTTCTCCGCCCCTCAAATCTCGTAAGGGGGCAGGCCAAACGGGAGAATCAGAAGCTCAAACAGGCTAAAGTGAGGCAAGCTAAAGCCGCAAAGAAGGCAAAGCTCAAGGCTCTTTCAAAGCAGCGTGAGCTCCAGCGCTATATGGCTGGCAGAGTTATGTCACTCGGCGCAATTTCAGCAAAAAATGCTTTTCAAATTTTGAAACATTGCCCTAGAGAAGAGCTTTTAGAACTTCGCAGAATCGCAGAAGAGAAAATTAAGCACCTTCCAGAGAGGAAGCGTGATTCCATAACTAAGGTGTTAAACCAAATCGGGAAAGTAGAAAGTTTCTACCAGAGCTTAGAGCTGGAGCAGGTTCACCGCGACACAGCAAAGATCAATGGAGCCATAAGTCGAAGGCTCACGGCTAAGGTCGTGAATGAGCACCGCTTGGGACGAGTGATAGGTAGGGTAAAAGTCGTTGAATACGGCTCACCAGGAAGCTCAACATGGGCAACAGCACGCAAGCGAAGATAACGCCTAACAAGGCGCTCCAACGGGACACAATCGTCGTGTCACATCTTTTGCAAAGTACGCAAAAATTGCACTACGGCAATTCCGCCCTTGAACAGCGGCGTTATGTGTAAAACGATCCGCCGTCGCATTTTTTAAGGATGAAATAGAGTGTCATCAAATCGAATAATCCCCGATTTCACTGAAGACCTAGTGTCATTGATGGTCCAGATGATGCTCACGATTGCTAGGTTCCCGCGGGCTCCATTTGCCCTGATCCCACTCTCAAAAAAGAGAGAGCGATACCTAGGGGCAGATGTAAAAATTGAGTCATTGGCTCCTCTATACATTCAGTTCAAGCGCTCTTTCGCCTACCCGGACTCTAGCAAGGCAAAGTATCTGGCAGACCGGAAGAAGCTTGGTTTGGAAAATTCACCTCAAGTGCTTTACTTCGAATTGCGAAATAAGCGAACCGGGCATTCGGACTACCAACACAACATTCTTGCAAAATTGAGAGAGAGGTTGCAGAAGCGCGGTGTAGGTAACGCCGTTTACGTGGCGCCACTTTTCCTCAGTCGCACTGCATATCTTCTCTCAGTGCATTACAGCTCTTTAGTGCGCTGGATCTTTTGGCACTTGTTCGGCGTTGATCCATTCCCAACGACCTCAATGAACGTAGTAGGCCCTTCAGGAAGCATTCGGTTTCACAATATTCCTCTGTTAAGGGAACATATTGCAATTCCGCCTCAGGGGAGGGTATCTAGTCACAAGCATAGATATAGCTACCTAGAATCTGGTGGGCAAGTGTGCTTTCACTCTCCGGAACAAGTTGAGGGAGCCTACACACTCGGTCAGAGCTTGTATAACTGGATGGGGTTCAGAGAAGGCGTGCCTTCAGCAAAATTGGTTGACTATGAGCGCTCCCTAGATTTGCTTGCGGAACTGCGCGGTGAGATCCCAACCGAAGCTCTGCGCAATGACAAACTGTCTATATGGGAAAGATGGGTTGAATTCGGAGAGCAGTTGCGGGAGGAACACGAGATAGAGCAATATGTGCTGGTTAAATACAGCCACACATAACAAGGCATTCTAACTGGACGCAATCGCAGTGTCACACCTTTTTCAAAAGACGCAAAAGCTGCGCCACAGCAATTCCGCCCCTGAACAGCGGCTTTATGTTTTTTGATTGTGCCCGACCGCCAGATTGAGAGAAATTTAATATGGAACTAAGCAAGTTTGTACAAACAACTATTGAGCAAATCATTACTGGTGTATCGAACTCGCAGGAATTCGCTCGTAGCAAAGGGGCGACAGTGAATCCAGCTAGACTTGAGTACCTAAAGGATGGGAAAAACAATTTTCATAATTCTCCCTTGCCTCAGAATGTTGAATTTGATGTAGGCTTGACTTCAACGAGTACAGACGAGTCTACCGAGGGAATTGGCGTTTTTCTTGGCAGCATAAACCTTGGCAAAAAAAACGAAGTTGGAACGGAGCATACCGCGATAACCAGCGTCAAATTTACCGTCCCAATAGTGCTGCCTTCCGATGAGAACTAGAATTAAAGGTGTCAGAGTAGTTTGATTCTGTGTGTAGCTATGGCCGAAAGGCCTGACTGGGGGTTTCCATAGTCCGGTTCTGGGGAGCCCAAGGGGGCAAATTCCGACCGGAAAACTCTCGGGGGCACCCGTCGCACTCGACGACTCGACGCCGGGCCAGCTACTGGATGGGGGTGGCAGTGGCGTCGGGAGCGTCAGGCGTGTCGGGTGGACGATTCGGAGTTTAATCCCGCACCAAACCGGCATTCCACAGAGCAACCACAACATCCATCTGATGGTTATGGCTCTTGGAGGGGCCAGCCACCTTCTTCCATAGCAATTCAGGCTGGGTCACCAGAAACCTGTTCGCCTTGAGGGCATCCACTGCCTTGATTGCATACTCTTTGTTTTTATTGGACCAGCAATAATCGCCGGCAGGTATATCTACAAGTACACCGTCTGAGCAAAGCCCCAGGAAGGCACTTTTGGGGCAGCCTTTATCCTGCAAGGATGTGCTTCCTGGGAATATCCTTGCTACAGCGGTTTCCCAGGCTTCGGCTATATCAGTTTTGGCACCTTCCCTGAATAGAGTGACAGCTTGCACAGCTGCTTCACCGTACTTACCCATGTGTACTGTCTCCACCCAGATCGGAATTTCTACTTTGGCTTTGCTGAAAAGGCTTGATCAAAGAGTGCTTCCAGTGCGGGATGTACTCCGCGTACCTGATCCACTACCAGCTTAGCCCAATCAAAATAAGCCTGCTTCCTCTCCACTGACCAGTCACCGGGAGGTGAAGTGGCAATATCTCTCAAATTACTTATCTTGTCGGCAAGCTTCACCAGCTTCGCCTTAGGTGATGCTAGTGCAGCATGATCAATCTGCGCCTGTTTACGGACTGCCTTCTCCAGAGTTTTGTCATCTGTCACATCTTTGACAATATCTTTGATTTCGACCCCGAATTCTCGTTCAAGCTCCTCAAAGGTTGTATTGGTATCTTCCACCGTGTCGTGTAAAAGTGCACCACAAATGACGGCAATATCTGAAACCCCGGCTTCATTAGCCAGTATATTTGCCAAAGAGATAGGATGATTCACGTAAGGAGAGGCATCCACATCCTTACGACGCTGATCCTTATGTTTTCTTGCTGAAAATTCCACTGCTTTAATTAAGATTTGAATTTTGTCCACAGTGTAATCCTTACTCTGGCTGTTTTATCATTTAACAACTTAATAGCGCCAATGCTCATGTCTGACTGGCAAACGATTCAGTAGCTCTCTGTGGCTACTCCACTGGGGCATGTGTTGCTTCAACAGCGATTTGAAACGGGTGTTGTGGGTAGGTTCAAGTAAATGCAGCAATTCATGCACCAGAATGTACTCAAGGCACTCTTGAGGCTTTTTGGCCAGTTCCAGATTCAGTCGGATAATCCGTGTTGCAGGATTGCAGCCACCCCATTTGGTTTTCATCCGCTGTACCAGCACCCTAGAGACCTGCACGCCCAGTTTCTTTTGCCAACGCGCCAATAGGGGATCAATGGCAGTCTTCAACTGACCTCGATACCACTCATCCAGCAACTTTTCTCTAGCTTCAATGCTTGATCCAGGGCGCACCTGCAATCTGATAGCGGAATGTTTCAGGCGGACTGCTGGAGGAGCTTCCTTTTCGATGAGCTCCAACAGAAAACGCTTCCCCCAGAAATAGTGGCTTTCCCGCTCGATGTAATCTCTGGGGGTTTCCCTCTCCTGCTCCCTGAGTTTTTGTTGCTGCTGCCTGATCCAGCCCAGCTTCGAAATAACGAACACCCGCAAGGTATCCATATTCATGGATATAGGGGCAGAAACCTTTATCCTGCCATTTGGAGGATAAACGCTGAGGTGAACATTCTTGATGTCCTTCTTGATCACCTCGACATCCAAGTCATTGAGGGTCAATTTTTGCCTGTCAGTATTCATGCTGCTGCTTGACGATAGCATAGATACGCTCGACTTCAGCAATATCAGGTACTACCTGATAAATCGCTTGCTTTATCTGATTTTCCTTCGCCTGATTGCCACGCCAATTGTTCATCCGACTTTGCAGTACGGCGGTATCGATTTGCAGGGCCAGGGCTTCATTTTGGCCAAGGTTATTGTAGAGCGCTCGCCTGGCTCTGGTATTGAGGGTAACGGGCGTCTCATCCGGTACCCCACCACTTACTTTGTTCGCCAGGTCGGCTATTTTTTGCAGGTAGGCCTGATACTCCAGCGCCTGCTCCTTGCGTTGCTTGATTATCTCATCCAGCAGTTTCGACATCTGGGCAAAATAGGCTGGATCTAATAGATGATCCTTGATGATTTTGCTGCGGACGTTGTTTTCTATTGTTTCTGCCACAGCATCCTTGTTTCCCTTGATGCCTTCCGGAAGGGAGGCAATGGCGTCCTGTATACCGCTTTTCTCAATGATTTCCAAAATCGGCATTTCGGCGAAGGGGGAGATCACTACTGAATCTTCAGCCTGAATATAGCGATCGATCAGATGCCGCATATCGGCCTCATAGGCTTTCAGGTCTATGGATTCTCCACTGGCCTTGCGGATAATCTCTCGTAGTTTGAGGAAGTGATCCACGCGCGACTGGATATGGGCAATATCCTGAGGACTGTACCCCGCAGCCTCCATGTCGTCCCCGATATTGGCCCAAGCCCGCACCAGCGCCACGGTAGCCTTGTACAAGGCCGTTCGCAGCACTTCACGCTCTTTGAGTTCTTCCGGGATTTCCGTATTGCCGCAGAAATAGTGAATATGCTCCAGATCACCCTTGGGAGGATCAACCGGGTCACATAGCAGTTCTATTTCCTCCAGCGCCGTATCCAGCCTTTCCTTGCCTTTGGTCAGCCGGTCCTGAAGCAGTATGTCGCAGTCTTTCGCCTCGAATTCATCATATTCGAGCTCGGAAGTATAGACCGCCACGGCATTCTCAACCTTTTTGAACAGGTCCTTATAGTCCACGATATAGCCAAATTCCTTGTCGTCGCTGTCCAGCCGGTTAACCCGGCAGATGGCCTGGAACAAACCGTGATCCTGCATGGATTTGTCTATGTACAAATAGGTACAACTCGGCGCATCAAACCCGGTCAGCAGCTTGTCCACCACAATAAGCAGCTTCATGTTGGCGGGTTCTTTGGTGAAGCGCTCCTTGGCAGCATCCTCATAGGTTTCTGTCTTGCTCTTGCCAGGCTTGGCCTGCACATTCTTGAGCAGGGTTTCATAGGTGTTATAGATGTATTGCTTGTCGGTTTCGGAGTTGGCTCCCGTTTCTTCGGTAGTGATATCCCCGGTATGAGGGTTGTAGGATGTCACCACGGCACATAAGCCTTTCAATTCAGTGACCTGAAACAACGCGAAGTAGCGACAGGCCTCGAAGATGCTGGAAGCCACTAATATGGCATTGCCAGCTTCAGCACTGAGACGGGGTTTGACCCCAAAGTCGAAAATGATGTCTGCCACCACCTTTTCCATACGTGAACGGGAACTGAGCACATTCTGCATAGTGCCCCATTTCTTCTTCAGTTCTGCTTTCTGGAAATCGTTCAGGGCCTTGGTCTTGGCGGCAAACCATTCGTCCACCTTCTTTTGTGAACTCAGGCGCTGGTCGATATCACGGGCTTCATAGATCAGGTCCAGTACCACCCCATCTTCCACGGCTTCATTGAATTTGTAGGTGTGGATGTACTTGCCGAACACTTCCAGGCTGGTGGCTTTATCCTTCTTCAGCAGCGGCGTGCCGGTAAAGCCGATAAACACCGCACCCGGCAGCATGGCCTTCATCACCCGGTGCAGCTTACCGCTCTGGGTACGGTGGCATTCATCGACAAAGATAAAGAGGTCACCCACGGTGTAGGCTGCCTGGCTTTGCAACTGCTCGATAAAGGCATCGAAATCACCGACATCCCGCCTGCCAAACTTATGCACCAGGGAACATAAGAGACGGGGTTTGGCCTGCCCCAACTGGGCAATCAGGTCCTTGCCACTACTGGTGCGGTAAATGTCTTCACTGGCATCGGTAAACACTCGCTCAATCTGCTTATCCAACTCATCCCGGTCAGTGACAATGGCCACACGGGCGTTGGGATTGTTTTCCAGTATCCACTTGGCCAACAGCACCATGACGATGCTCTTGCCACTGCCTTGGGTGTGCCAGATGATGCCGCCCTCTTTGCGGCGCACATGTTCCTGTGCGGCCTTAATACCAAAATACTGATGCACCCGTGGCAGTTTCTTCACGCCACCATCGAACAGTACAAAGTCATACATCAATTCGATCAGGCGTTGCTTGTTGCAGATCTTGCGCAGGTACTTATCCAACTTGTAACCAGTGTTATCTGCTTCATCTTCCTTCCATTTGAGAAAGAACTTCTCCGGCGTGCCGATGGTGCCGTATTGCAAACCTTCGGAATCGTTACCGGCAAACACGAATTGCACGGTGCTAAAAAACGCGCCGATAAATTCCGGCTTTTGATTCACCAGACTCTGGCGAATACCATCGCCAATGGAGACGCGGCTGTTTTTCAGCTCCAGTACGCCGATGGCAATGCCGTTCACATACAGCACGATGTCGGGGCGCTTTTCATTTTCGCCAAACACCGTGACTTCTTCGGCGATGCAAAAATCATTTTGCTCGGGGTGTTGCCAGTCGATCAGATGCACCGTGTCGGTTGGCACACCGGCTTCCGTTTTGGTTTGCACGCCATAGCGCAGCAGTTGATACACATCCTTGTTGTTGTGATACAGGTCCTGGCCGTGGTTATTGGCAGCGGTTTGCAGCTTATCCAACGCCTTGTTGATTTGTTCGGTATTGTAGCCTTTGGCGGAAAGGTATCGGGTCAGTTGCGGCACTTCGATATTACTGTTATCCGGCCTGTCTTCCAGATTGCCGAGATAGGTATAACCCAACTCTTCGCAGAACAGCTTCACCACGCGGTTTTGCGTGGCCCGTTCGGGTTTATTGACGGCGCCGCTATTTGGATTAGTGGTGGTCATGCGGCGGCCTCGGCTTTGGTTTCGGGTTTCACCAGGCGAATCCTGCCGGTGAGCAGGTTTTGCATCATGCCCTGTTTGATTTGTTGGTATTTGGCGAGTTTGGTTTCCAGTGCAGCGATGTCGGCGTCCATGTCGGATATAGTTGTCGCAATCTTTGACTGCCCCGCATAGTCAGGCATTGGAACTTCGAGCTTCATGAAGTTAGTCTTTGACAAGTTGTATCTGGTTGCGCCTTGTGCCAACGAGTACAAAAGTTCCCTTCCATAGTTACTTCTAAAGAAATACGCTAAATATCTTGCATATACTTCTTTCTCGTCGAACAACCTAAATCCAAAGCAAAAACTATTGAGATACAGATTATCTATCGCATCATTCAGTACGGCACACAACCCCAACTCGTCAGGCGTTTCTGAGGAGCCATTAAAAAACAAGTCTCCTTTTCTAGCATTATTCTGACTATCGTTCTTGCCTACTCGAACTCGCTCAATATATTCAATATCAATAATGATATTGCTCATCACATTCATGAACGGAATGAAGTACGCAGCACCCGTCCCAAAATCTGATTTTGTCTTACCAGATAGCCCCCCATAAGTCGCACCAATTTTCCCCAGCTTCTTCACCATCCACGCCGCTTTTATGCGGCCGTTTTCGTAGGGGTTGAGCAGGGTTTGCATGGCGCCTTGTTTGATCTGGCGCTTTTTTGCGATAAGGCGGGTGAGAGATTGAATCAAGGCATCGGCATCGCTTAAGGCACTGGCGATGGCAGTTTGTTCGGGCTTGGTTGGCGGTAATGGAATGGGAGTTTCACGGACTTGCTTTAGGCTAATCTGAGGGTATGCCTGACCAGTTACAATTGAACTATAGTACCTGCGCACAGAAGCTTGAGATATAAAGTGATAAACATAAGCCGTATCAACTTCTGTCGCAGTAATTCTTAGCCGAGCAATATGTTGATTAATGTTCGCGCACTCAACTCCTGTAAGTAATACAACACGACCAACGTTTCCTGTAATAGTAATAAGAATATCACCTTCTCTAACTTCACTCCGTCGAAGTAACGCATGCGCCTCGGGCGATATACGCATTGATTCTGTTAGGTCCAAACCTTTTTCAGAGACGCATTCACTTCTTAAAAAAAGCACCCCTGTCTGTTTCCACTTAAATCCATATGTTGTTGGAGTTGAGCCTTTCGTGATAAATGCAGTAAGGTTCTGCAAAGAATCAATATTCCAATCAACTGGGATCACCCCTACCTCGGTTTGTTTGTACTCCGCTTCTAGTTCCATACAAACCCCATCTTTTTCAGGTGCGCTGTTACCGCCTGCTCCAGTTCCGCGACGTTGTGGGTTTGTTGTGGCAGTGGCGTTTCATAACGCTCGGCCAGTTCCTTGATGCGTTGGGTGAGGCGCTGGCTGATGCGGTCCATTTCGGTGTGGATGTCTTTGTCGATGGTGGCGATCCATTTATCATCCACCACCAGTTGTTTGATCTGCTCTTCGTTCAACGTGGGATAGAAGGCTAGCAGCTCGGCATCGAGTTGGGTCTCAGCGTCTTTGATGGCTTTTTTGGTGGCTGCTTCTTTATCCAGCAGTTTCAGATATTGCTTGAGGATCATTTCTTCTTCTTTGGCTTCTGGATCACCTTTCAGTTCTTTTAAGCGTGCATTGATGTTGCCTTTATTGATCTTGTTCAGTTCACCAAAAACACCATCTTCACCGCCGTGTTCTTCTTCCAACTCGGTCTTCTGGCTTTGCAGGGTTTCCAGTTCTGTATTTAGCGCGTCGATTGCCTGTTGTTGTGTGGCAAAGTAACGGTTGATGATCAGGGCCTTGGGCACCAGGTCGCAGGTCCAACCTTTGTCGACAGTTTTGGTGACCTTGCCGTCCTTGTTCTTCTTTTCCTCAAGGATGCGGTAGGTGGTGGCCTTCCAACCCTCTGCCGCAATCAGGTAGCAATCATCCTGCATGAACTCGAACCAGTAGTTCATCAGGTGCTGAAACACATCATATTTGTCGATGAGCGCCTTGCCGGTATAGGTGGCCAGCAGCGCTTCGCTGATGTTATGGATCACCTCTTTGGGGTGATGTCCGACCTGCAGGGCTTTCAGGGTGGCTGTGGTCTGCTTTTCCCATTTGCTGAACACCTTGTTCATGTCTGCCATGTAACTGACAAATTCGGGATGCTGGTAGATGGTGGTTTTGATGTCGTCTTTGGCCACCTGCAGGCTCATATAATTCGGGCTGCGCTGGGCAGGGGTAAACAGGGCCGCTTTGAGTTGCGGACAGACCTGCCAGTAGGCATGTAGCGCCTCAATATCGGCTTTGGGAATGTCGCCCAATAGGTGTGCTTCGATGTCCTGCAGGTCTTCGGCTTCCGAGCTGTCGATATAGCGCGGGATGTTGAGGTTGAATTCGTTCTTCTCGATCTCGGCATAGGCAACAATTTTGCTGTAGCCATCAATTTCTGTCTGCTTGTTGAAGACATCGACAATCCTGTGGATGTCCATTTCGCGCAGGCGGTTCTTGGGGCCGTCCTTGATGAAGCCTTTGCCGGCATCGATCATGAAGATGCCCTTACGGTTCTGGGCATTTTCCTTGTCGATGACGATGATACAGGCCGGGATGCCGGTACCGTAAAACAGGTTGGCTGGCAGGCCGATGATGCCTTTGATCAGCCCCTTGCGGATGAGATTCTCGCGAATGGCAGCCTCGGCCCCACCACGGAACAGCACACCATGCGGCAGAATGCAGGCACCTTTACCGCGGCTTTTCAGGGAACGGATGATGTGCAGCAGATAAGCATAGTCGCCGTTCTTGTTGGGCGGCACACCGAAGCCCTCAAAGCGCTTGTGCGGGTCGTTTTCGGTATTCACCCCTGTGCCCCAGCGCTTGTCACTGAAGGGGGGATTGGCCACCACGAAGTCGAAGGTTTTCAGGCTGCCCTGCTCGTTCAGAAAAACCGGATTGGACAGCGTGTTCTCTCGCCTGATCTCGGCGCCGGGGTTGTCGTGCAGGATCATGTTCATGCGCGCCAAGCCGCTGGTGGCACCATCCTTCTCCTGGCCATACAGAGCCACCTTGGCTCTGGCGGCATCAGCCACCTTCAATAACAGGGAACCAGAACCGCAGGTAGGGTCATACACAGTAGTGTCCCCGCTGGTCTGCGCCTCGCGGATGCCGATGATGCTGGCCATGATGCGGCTGACTTCCGCCGGAGTGTAAAACTGGCCCTTGCTCTTACCGCTTTCGGTGGCGAAGTGGCGCATGAGGTATTCGTAGGCATCGCCCAGGATGTCGTCACCCTCGGCGCGGTTCTTACTGAAATCCAGCGCCTTGTTTTCAAAGATGGCGATGAGATTGGTAAGGCGCTCGACCATATCCTTGCCGGTGCCGAGTTTTTCCGGATCGTTGAAGTCCGGCATGCTGGTGAGCTTGTTGGCATTGGCCAGAGGCGCGATGATCTTTTTGTTGATGTCGTCGCCGATGGTAGGCTTGCCCTTGAGGGCCACCATGTCCTTGAAGGTGGCCCCGGCCGGAATGGTGATGGGCGCATAGGGCTGACCGGCATATTTGTCGCTGACGTATTTGATGAACAGCATCACCAGCACATAGTCTTTGTACTGGCTAGCATCCATACCGCCGCGCAGTTCGTCGCAACTGGACCAGAGGGAAGAATAGAGTTCAGACTTCTTGATTGCCATTTACTGCTTTATACCCAAAATTAGTTATTGATTTGTTAGTTAATAGGACAGAGAACTATCCCCGATCATCTATGTTAATTAATCGTCTTCTGAATCATCCTCATCGTCGTCTTGATCCAGAGAAATTGATTCCAGATATTCTCTGCGCACTCTTCCTAGCCTTTTTCTTGTAACGGGGTCTACAAACCAGAAATGCCAACCGTTTGTAGCTCCTTTATTGAGATGAGTGCCAGCTCCTGATGGAGTATCAAAAATATTTCCTTCTACATCCAAGCGGCCATCAGGGAGAATGGTAGCTGCCCGACCATGGAATTTAGCTGGGGTTGCATGAAGAGTGTGACCACTGCTCAAATAGCCGGCATCCAGCAAATCGGCAATAGACACTTCTCTCTTTGCAACTATTTTCTTACCTATAGCACTCGAGTTATGGCCTTCGGGAACCGGCCAGATAGATAAAATATCCTCTATCATACTCTGAGTTCTTTTTTCAATTTTGGCATCATCCCAACCATCGGCCGCTTCGCTCAATAGTGCACTGTTTAGCAATAAAACGTCTTTCTCCCTGAAATACCCAGCTTTTCCAAATTCACCCAGCCATGCTTTGTTCGATACTGAGCTATTAAGTTTTTTAGTAAGCAAGGTGAGATTGCCAAGTTTTTGAACATTGTCATCCCTCTCCAATTCGGATAAGCCTTCCTTTAAGGGCCAGTGTTTTTCCCATGATTGCGGCATGACATGCTCAATAGCATACGTGTTTCTGCGAATTCTCATCCCTGCTGCAGAGGTTTGCCCTTTCACCCAACCTCTTTTGTGGTCCTCCACAGCCTCCAGCACCATTCGTAGTCGGGTTCTGCTCAACTTTCGATAAATCCGCATGCTGCCCAGTACTTTTTTAATCTCTGCGTCATCTGGCCAATAAGTACTATCGGCCCGCTGTGACGCGAAGTATTTTTGAAGTGATGTACCTGGCATGTTGCTACTATCTGCGCAAATAACCTTGATCACTTCGGCCATGATTTGGTTGTACATGTTGGTGGAGGCACGGACCAGCATCCTGCGAGCCAACCAACTTTCCAGTACATCTAAGGCCAGATGCATTTGGTCTTCTTGAATGCAGGCTTTACGTTCAAGCAAGGTCAACAATACTGGCTTGACTACCTCGCTTTCCAAAGTTTTTACCCTGTAGGCAAAAAGGGCAACCCGATCAAGCGGCCCATCAATATTTTCGGCCTCTTCAATGAATTTCCGGTAAATCTCGGCAGACTTGTGAATTTCCTGCACTAACTGCGCCATTGGAGTGTCGACTTGGGATTCTGCATAGACTTTGAATCTTGAAAAAACTTCTCTGGCCAGCACTTCCTCACCGGTCTTGGCAATAAGCCAGTGATTCAGAAATGCGGATGACCTTGGTTGCGTTACTCTTCCTGAACTGACTTCCTGTTCCCAAAATGCCGTCTCGAACTGTTGCCAATATTTGGAATAGGCCAGTTCTACATCAGCTTTTGCTTCCATTAATTTCTGGAAGACGAAATTCTTGATCAAGTCTGCTGCAGTAAGCTGAGTGCCTCTGGCATTAAGGGTTTCAAAGATTTCCTGGGCGTTTTCATTGGCGGCCAGGTCGATGACGACAATTTGCAGAAAATCTCTGGCAGTTCTTTCAATGGCTTCTGCCTGTCGTTGGACATCTGACTCTTTTTCCAACCATTCCCTGCAACGCTGCGTGAAGAACTGATGGGCTTTCACCAAACGCGAGGATTTGTGCACCAGCGCTTCATATTTTATTGGCGGCACTGCTGCCATCACCTCGTTGAAGGCGGCTCTGTCCCTGTTGGTGGGCCATACTTTGAAGGCATCCTCTTGGTTCTGGCAGAAGGCCTCACCATTACGGATCAAGGGATCGAGTCTGGCTGCAGGTACTTTAATCCCTGCGAGGGATATTTCGGCGTGAATGGCATCCAGCAGTATTTGTAAGGTTGTGAGCCGTTGCTGGCCGTCAATGACGGTGCGTTGTTGGAGATCGCTGGTTTTGGTCAACTCCTGCTGGAAGACAACTGCGCCCAGAAAATGAGGTTGTGGGGGTTTGTCTGGATAGGTCTGCAAATGTGTGGCAATTCTTTCCAGGTCACGCCACAGCGGTTCCCATTGCCGTTCTTCGTTCCACACATATGGTCTTTGAAACAAAGGCACCAGCAACCTTTGGGGCTGCATGAAGATAGCTTGTGGTGTCCTTACTTGTGTATCCATCAACCAGATCCTTCTCCAACCAAGCCATTGAAAATATTGTGAATATTGAGCTGCGCAGATTTAACCATCTTATATGAAGGCAGCACAACGCTGTCCTCACATAAGAAACCCCATGAAGCTTACCCAAAATTCCACCCCGCTCGACCTGACCGTCCTCAAATCCGGCACCTGCCCCACTGTCTTAGGGAATGGCGGCGTGGCGCTCGGCTGCTGTTCTGTCATCCTGGTCGGTGGTGGCCTGATTCTTCTTGCTGCCTTTTCCCCGCCCGGATGGCGTGATGGCTGCCCGGTGTTTACTGTTCGGCGCGAACTGTAGTGGCATAGTTAGATTGGGTAAGCTGAAGCACTTTTACAGCCATTATTCACAAACTCCCTAAATAGCAACTTCGGATTTTTTGCCATCTTATATGAACAACCAACAGCAACACGCCTCACAAAATTCCCCCGATAATCCTCCAATCAACCCAACCCGTCAATCTGGCAAAAGGAGAACCCGATGAAACCATCCCCTCGCAAGTCCACCCCCTCCAAACCCAAAACCACTCGCCCCAGAAAGACCTCCTCAGACACTCCCGACATCACCCCCATCCGCACCGCCACCTGCCCCACCCTAAAGGGCACCAGCACCCTGACCTACCAACTGGGAAAGACCAAGGAAGACAAGCTGATGCTCCGAATCACCAAGAGCACCGGCAATGGTCATTTCAGTGATGAATGGGTGTCTTCCACCATGATGGAACTGCTGTTGAAGCCTCACACCCAGATCGCAGCGTTCCACCTGAGGAAGGTCTTCAGCGGGAAGTCAGCGAACAACACCGGGTTCCTGGCTGCTGTCCTGCTGAATGAGGGGGTGCTGGAACCCCACCCTGAGAGGCGTCGGTATTATCAACTCACCGGAAACTCCCTCTCCCCCACTCCGCCCACAGTGGTCCGAAAGCCACCAGAACCCAAGCCCCCTGCCAAGTCCAAACCTCGCACCACCAAGCTTCCCGCAGTGAAGAAAGCCCCCAGAAAGTGACCCCCGCCTTGCCTTGATCTCCCCTCCGGTTCTTCAGAACCCGCCTTCCTCAAAAGCTGTTGAATTTCTTGGTGTTTTTCGCAAGCAGTTTGATTGACTTCCGCAGCACCGAGCCTTTTCCGACCTTTTCGCCATAACCAGAAAGCACACCCATCTTTTTGTTTTAAGAGAATTCAAGGGGTCAGGTATCTTGATCCATCATCAACCCTGAATTTTCAAAGAACCTTCCCCCTTGATTTCTTCCTTATTTCACATATTCTCATTGCTCAATCACCCATGGAGAAACAGCATGTCTAAAGTTGTCAGTGCTATCGCTTTATCCACATTATTAATGGCCGTCCAATTTGGTACTTCCGCTGTTTATGCCGCGGAGGCAACAGATCCGGAATATCTGAATTCGAGTCAGCGCGCGCCTCTTTCTGAAGGGGTCCGCTATGGCGGTGTGATCTATCTGGCTGGTAAAACAGGGGGTCAGGGCGAGCCTGGCATTCAGCCCGAAACACGTCGCGCCTTGGAATCCATTAAGGATGCACTCGAGCGTTTCGGTTCCTCGATGGATCGCGTTCTAAAATGCACAGTGTTTCTAGCTGACATGGCCGATTGGGCTGCCATGAACGAAATTTACGCTGAGTACTTTCCAGTGAACAAACCAGCCCGCACAGCCGTTGGGATCAGTTTTGGCGGTGCCAACCGCGTTGAGATTGAGTGCATCGCGGCCGAATAAGAATTAAAGGTGTCAGAGTAGATTGAGAGTTCCGAGAATCTCAATAGACACTATACTAACGGCTTCACGCCAGCACGGGAGTCGAGCGCTATACTAGTGGCGACTCCTGTGTAGTGGCGACTCCTGTGCCCCTCCCTGCTCACACCATTTTGGCGGGTTTGCCAACCCTTTGATTTCGGTGCCCCTGGAAGATAGTTTTCCCTCTTAAAACTGCTGTATCCTTGCGATATCAATACGTTGTTGTCGTACTCGTGTCATTGGTCAATGCGCGGTGTCAGCGATGACAAGCAATCATCGTCAGCATCAGGAGTTTTATAATGCGCATCCTTCGTACGGCTCTCCCCTCGCGGCCTTTTGAGGCTCTCTCTTTCTTTCTCGTCTTTACTTTGCCTGCCACCCCGCCGTTGCGTGCTCAGGATCTTGACGTGAAGGTAGAGGAATCCGACATCCGCAGTCAGGGGCTCGTAGATCGTATGAAATTGGCGCCGGGGCTTTATCCTCTTCCCAGCGAACTTATCGGAGCCCAGTCCGAAGCCAGTTGGGACGATGGCCCGTTGCAGCGATTCAATATCAAGCTGACAGATGACGGTAGCGGCAACGTGTTCGGCCAGACCCTGGGAATGACCACCGGTAGTTCGCTGTCGAGTGGGCAAACACAGGCAAGCCAGCCCTGGTATCAACCGTCAGACGTTGTGTTTGGACCGCTGCTTGGCCTCTCTGTCTCCGGCACCGCCGATGGACAAAGTTTCAATGCCCCGGGTGCTGCCGGTGCTTCCACGAATGTGTCGCTCACCAACAATGTCAACGTGACCAACTACCTCGGAACCACCACTGCTCAAGGGCCTGTCTACACCCTGCTGAAATCTCCCGGAATTATTGCAGAGACGATAGGGGGCACGAACTCGGGAACCATCGGTGGTACCGCCGGCACCCTGACGTTGACGAACAACGGCAACATTTATACGGGCTCAGCCAAATCAGCCGGGATCATCGGCCACAGCCTGGGTGGCAAGGGCGGTAGCGGGAAGAACGGCGGCAACGCGGGCGCGGTGACGATTACGAACAACGGGGATATCACAACCGGCGGCACGTTTGTGACCTCCGGCGGACAGTCTATCGACACGCAGGGCGCGGATTCGCCCGGCATCATGGCGCGATCGATCGGTGCTTATGGTGGCGCCGGTACCACAGTGTGCGAGGGCCTCTTCTTCCTCTGTTTCTATGGCTATGGCACAGACGGTGGCAATGGCGGCAATGGCGAAGAAGTCAGGGTCATCAATTCTGGCACCATCAAGACTGGAAGCGCTGCCTCTCAGGGTATTCTCGCGCAAAGCATCGGCGGCGGTGGCGGTAACGCTGGCAGTGGCGAAGGCATCGTCGGTGTGGGCGGCTCTGCCGGACAGGGTGGCCGAGCCTGGATCGTGGGTGTCGACAATACGGGTGACATCACGGCAGCCCTGTCGCGCGGCATTCAGGCGCAAAGTATCTCCGGCGGTGGTGGCGACGGCGGCACGGCCAGCGGTCTTGTCAGCGTGGGTGGCCAGGCAGGCATTGGCGGCGGCACATTCAATGTCGACGTCTCCAACACCGGCAATATTAACAGCTTCGAGAATGCCATTCTGGCGCAGACCATCGCCGGTGGCGGTGGCGTCGGCGGCTCAACCAAAGGCATCGGGACAATCGGCGGCAGTGGTGGTTCAGGCGGCACAGCAGGGTCGATCCTGGTGGCCAACTCGGGGAACCTGAAGGTCTCGGCGGCGCACCAGAGTGCCATCCACGCCCAGAGCATCGGCGGCGGTGGTGGCCACGGCGGGGCGGCGATCAGTGCGGCACCGATTCTGACCCTCGCAGTCGGCGGCAGTGGCTCCAATGGCGGGCACAGTTCCAGCGTCCAGGTGAGTAACTCCGGCAACATCGAAACGGGTGCGCAGGCCAATTTTGCCCATGGCATATTCGCCCACAGTGTGGGCGGTGGCGGCGGCTCCGGTGGCAAGAGCTATGCCGCGTCAGTCACAGTAGGTGCGCCCGCGATCTCCGTGAGTGTCGGTGGTACCGGTGGTGTAGGCGGCAACGGGGCCGCAGTGACAGTCGGCAACTGTCTGCAGAACAGCGACCTCGGCGTGTGTGACACCTCCAGTAATAATTTCGGTTTGGCCACGGCGAAGAGCGATCTGGGTCTCACCGGCGGCAGGATCACAACCCATGGCGACCACTCGTCGGCGATTCTGGCACAGAGCGTGGGTGGCGGCGGCGGTGCCGGCGGCTCGTCCGTGTCTGTAAGCGCCGCGGGTGCGGCCCCCGAGGTACCCGATCCGGCGCCGGTGACACTCGCCATTGCCTCCGGTGGCTCAGGCGGGAGTGCCGGTAATGGCGACGATGTCACGGTCGTCAGTCGTTCCTCTGCGGCTTCTTTCTCGGCGGCGCGGCCGAACAGCAGCTCGGCAGATATCGTCACCAGCGGCAATTTCTCGGCAGGTATCCAGGCCCAGAGCATTGGCGGTGGCGGTGGCTCAGCCGGGTCTTCTATCTCCGATGCCGGTGGTTTCTCGCTCTACTCTTTCTCCTCGGCGGGTGGCCTGCCGCCGGGTTCATTTGGCTGGCGCTACGCTGGTGACGGGGGCGGCGCAGGCAATACCAGCGCAGACGTCACCATCGACAGCAACTCCACCATCCTGACATCGGGCAATCATTCCTACGGCATCCTCGCCCAGAGCGTCGGCGGTGGCGGTGGCAGCGGCGGCCACAATCTTTCGGGTTCGCTGGCGCTGGAGGGCAGCGCCGCCCTGAGCTTTGGCAGCGATGGAGGGGTGGGTGCAGCAGCCGGCAACGTGACACTGCGCTCACTCGCGTTAAGCGATGCCAGTGGCAGCACTGCCAACAACAATCTCTATGGCATTCAGACCACCGGCGATCATGCCGATGCCATTCTCGCGCAGAGTGTCGGTGGCGGGGGCGGTAGCGGCGGCACGAGCGTCGCCGGTTCGATTGGCGGCACGATAGGTATCGGCGCCTCCCTGGGCTCGACTGGCGGTGCAGGTGCGACGGGCGGGACAGTCCAGCTTCGCAACGAACTGAGTGTCTCGACCACAGGGAACCATTCAAAGGGCCTGGTGGCCCAGAGTATCGGTGGCGGTGGCGGCAATGCCGGTATCAGCATTTCGGCCGTTGCCAGTGCAGGCAAGTCCGTCAGTCTCTCGGGGGGTGTTTCCAAGCTGCAGTTCGGGGCGGTCCCCGGCGCGCTGGCGAACAACGGTGGCTCGGGTGGCACCGGCAATGACGTGACAATTGAGTCCGCTGCCGATGTGGCGACAAGCGGCACCTTCTCCACTGGCGTCGTTGCCCAGAGCATCGGTGGTGGTGGTGGTCATGGCGGTTTCACCGGGGCCTTTGGCGTCAGCGCCGAACCTGCCATCTCTGCATCACTGGGCAGCGCCGGCGGTACCGGTAAAACCGGCGGCGAGGTAACGGTGTTGCACAAGCTGGGCAATATCCTGACCACGGGCGCGCATTCGAACGGCATCCTTGCCCACAGCGTGGGGGGCGGTGGTGGCGCCGGCGGCATGGCGATCTCTGCAGCGGCATCCGGCGGATTCGCGCTGGGCTACAACATTGGTGGCAACGGCGGTGACGGCGGCAATGGCAACAACGTCAATGTCACGACGGCCGCGTCCACAAGTTCGATCAGGGCAACCGGTGAAATGTCCAGCGCCATCTCGGCCCAAAGCATCGGCGGGGGTGGCGGAAACGGCGCCGTGAGTGTGTCACTTGCCGCTGGCGAGTTTGCGATCGCCTATGCCGATGTCCCCAAGTTCAAGATTGGCAATCAGGGCGGTGCCGGCGGCACGGGCGGCAATGTCGGCGTCCACACACAGGCGAGCCTGACCTCCAACGAGGCGCCCGGCCTGCTGGCCCAGAGCATTGGTGGTGGCGGCGGCCGGGGTGGCTCCAAGGTCACCGGTGATTTCTCCTTCGACCCTAAAACCGGCGTCGATATCAGTCTGGGCGCGTCGGGTGTGAGCGGCGCAGCGGGGGCAAGCGCAGGATCGGTCACTGTCGATGGCACCGTTACGGCGTCGTCCAATGGCTTCATTGCTGCTGGCAGCACTCGCGCGCTGGGCGGCATCACCACCAGCGGCAACCATGCAGCAGGCGTGCTCGCGCAGAGCGTGGGCGGTGGCGGTGGCACCGGGGGCTGGAGTTTCGCCGCCCGCGTGAAGGCCATCGAGTCGGGCGAAGCCCTGCCAGCCTCGGCAATCTCGATGGGCGGCCAGGGCGGCATTGGCGGCAACAGCGCCGCCGTGACTGTCAGCGATATCACCACCGTCAGCACCAACGGTGTGTCCGCGCCGGGCATCTTCGCCCAGAGCGTCGGCGGCGGCGGTGGCCACGGTGGCTTCTCACTGGCGCTGAGCGCTTCGACAGCCAATTCCAAAATCGGCATTGGCGCACTCTCATTCTCAATGGGGGGTGAGGGTGGCCAGGGTGCCACCGCCGACGGGGTCACCGTGAACACCAATGCAAACAGCCGCGTGACCACCAGCGGGGATCTGTCCGCAGGCATCGTCGCTCAGAGCATCGGCGGCGGCGGTGGCCACGGCGGCAGCAGCATTGCCATCAGTGGCGGTGCGTTCTCGTCGTCTGCGGCCATTTCCATTGGCGGTGCAGGTGGCGCGGGCGGCAATTCCACTGGCAACGTGACCTTGACCAACAACGGTGCGGTCACCACCGGTAGCGCAGCCACCAGTAACGATGCACCTGCTCTGCTGGCACAAAGTCTGGGGGGTGGCGGCGGTAATGCAGGCTTCTCCATCTCGACTGATCTCTCGGTCTCCTCCGGCGATGCCTCTGACAAACCGAAAAATGACTTCGGAATCTCCGCCAGCATCGGGGGATCGGGCGGCTCCGGTGGCAGCGCCTCGGCGACTACGGTCACCAGCAGCGGCCCCCTCAGCACCAACGGCGCCCATTCCAGCGGCATTGTGGCGCAAAGCATTGCCGGTGGCGGTGGTAACGGCGGCTTCAGCGTATCAGCAGCAGGCGGCATGGCCGCGAACCAGCTCTCGCTCAGCGCGGGCGGGTCTGGAGGCGCTGGCGGCAACGCAAGCACGGTGACAGTGACGAATGCCGGCAACATCAGCGCGGCGGGCAATCATGCCTACGGCATCAGCGCCCAGAGCATCAGCGGTGGCGGTGGCAACGCGGGTTTCAGCGTGGCAGGCGATGTGAGCTTTGGTGCGAAAGACGGCAAGTCCGCCAGCGTTAGCCTTGGTGGCTCGGGCGGCAGTGGCGGTGCTGCCGGCAACGTGAACGTCAACAGCGATGGCTCTATCTCGACAAGCGGCAGCCATGCCTCCGCCATTTCGGCGCAGAGCATCAGCGGTGGCGGTGGCTTCGCGGGCTTCTCGATTGCAGGCTCGCTGAATTTCTCTTCGAACTTCAATGCCAATCTGGCCATCGGTGGCAGCGGCGGATCGGGCGGCTCCGTAGGGGCTGTCAATGTGCAACTGAATGAGAAAAGTGGCGCAAGGGTCGGCACGATCAAGACCAGCGGCAACGACTCCCACGGCATTCACGCCCAGAGCATCGCCGGTGGCGGTGGCTCGGGTGGCTTTGCCGTTGGCAAGGGCCTCAAGGGTGGCGGCCTGCTCAGCTTTGGCATTGGCGGGTCTGGTGGCACCGGAGAGACCTCGGGCCAGGTCATTGTGTCTGACCAATCGCTGTCGATTGCAACGACGGGGCACCGCTCTGCCGGTATCCTCGCACAAAGCGTCAGTGGCGGTGGCGGCTTCGGAAGCGTCGCTGGCCTGGAAGGTCTCAGCTTTCAGTCGGTGTCGCACTATCTTGGCCTGACCGATGCCGGCGGCTCAGCAGGTGCTGCCGGTGCAGTGACGGTTGGTACAAGCAGTGCGATCAGCACACAGGGCGACGGCGCCATGGGCGTGGTGGCACAGAGCATCAGCGGCGGGGGTGGCCTCTCCATCGTGCAGGGAGACCTGCAGACCAATAGCGGCGTGACCATGGGTCTCGGTGCGCGGCAAACCCTGAACGCGGACGGCCAGAATGCCGACGCCGTCTCCGTCACCCTGACAGAAAATGCGTCCGTTTCCACCCGTGGCAGCCAGGCCACCGCCGTCATCGCACAGAGCATTGGTGCAGGCGGCGGCTGGGCCAGTATGACGGCAGCAGGTGGAGACACGGTTGCCGTCACCGGCGGTGCGTCCGGCGTGGCTCGGGGCAGCGGTGGCGCCGTTACTGTCGACGTCCTGGGCACCGGCAAGACGATAACAACGACTGGCGCCGGCGCTCATGGCATTGTCGCTCAGAGCATCGGTGGCGGTGGTGGCACCTATACGGGCAGCTACATTACGGCAACTGTTGGCAACAACGCGAATGCCAGCGGCAATGGCAGCACAGTCTCAATTGCCAACAGCGCGAACATCGCCATCGCGAACACGTCGACGATCGGCATTGCGGCGCAAAGCATTGGCGGTGGCGGTGGATTGGTCACCAACAACCTGTCCGGTGTCGGCATTCAGCAAGTAGGCGTGTCGATTCCGCAGAGTTCGTCGTCTGGCCCCAAGGGCAACGGCGATGCCGTCACGGTCATCAATAACGGCACCATCACCACAGCCAGTGGCAATGGCAACTCGATCGGCATTCTTGCACAGAGCACCGGTGGCAGTGGCGGCTTTGGGCTAACCAACAACGTCAACGGCAGCACCAGTGGTTTGACCGGTGGCTTCGGCCAGGGCAGTGCCGGGAATGTCACCGTCACAAACCGAGGCGCGATCAACACCTCGGGGCATGGCATCGTCGCCGGCAGTATCGCCGGGAACAACGCAGCACCGGGCACCCTGACGGTTTCGACCACGGCGTCCATCACCGCGGGCGGCGACGGCATCGTGGTGGCGACTTCGGGTGCCGTACCCGGAGGAAGCGAGCTGGGACAGATCACGGTGAACGTAGGGGATGCGCATGGTTCCTCGCCAACGATTTCTGGCAATGACAGTGCAATCTACCTGCGCAGCGATCAGCTGAACGTGATCAACAACTGGGGCACGATTCAGTCACCCGGTTACGCTGTCTTTCTTGAAGGCGGTGGATCAACCCGAATCAACAACTTTGGCGGGACGATGGATGGTGCGTTCTATGGCACCTCGGTGATCACGAACGAAGTAGGCGCGATTTTCAAAATCCAGCAGAACATCGTTCGCAATCAAACGACGGTGCCAGAGTTTCCCACACTGGGAACCCTGACCAACAAGGGCACCCTGGCGCCAACACCTGGCACAGTGACGCGACACATCTTCAATGGTGACTTCACTCAAACCAGCGAAGGCACGTTGCTCATCGATTTCGACCCCAAAATCTGGTATGAACAGCGCGAATCGACCTCCCCCTTCGACGAAGTGATTGTGAATGGCAACCTGTCCCTGCAGGGTAACCTGACCATCAATCTCCTGAACCCGCACTACTTGGCGTCCAACGGTTCACTCAATGTGGATGTTGAACAGGCGGTTATCAGTTGGAATGATTCAGCAAGCCTCAACATTACCAATCAATCCCTGGTCCTGAAGTATGAGGGCAAGACCAACCCAGGCAATGGAACCCCTTTCTATTACCTGAGCTACACGCTTGATTATGATCCCGATGGCTTGAGTGACGTCGGCCCGAACTACTCGAAGGTGGGGCAGACGCTCAACACGCTGGCAACCGCAAATCGATTGTTCGATGAAGACGCGCCGACCTTGTACGACATCATCGATCAGACGTCCATATTAGGCATCGCCAACATTTACGATGAGCTGATGCCTTCCACGCGTGTGTCGGTCACGGCAGCGCATGGTTACACGTCCAATCAGCTGGCGGCCTCGATGTATCATCTGCAGAACAACGTCGGGATTGTCGAAAGTGGTGGCAGCACTCGCGATTTGGGCGCCTTCGGTCTGGGTTCCGATGTCATATTGCTGGCATCGAACGAAAATGACCGCGACGCTCTCGAAGGCGTTGTCGGAACCCTGCCCATCAAATCCGTGCCACGGACAGCGGTGTGGTTTGCGCCACTTCGACTCGATGTCGATCAGATGGTAGATCATCAGGACACGAAGACGCGTCACTATGGCGGCACAATCGGCATTGACCACCAAGTCTCCGATGATCTGACGATAGGCGCGAGTTTCGGCTTCGGCAGTTCCAGCACTGATATGAACAACCTGCCGGTCAACGGCAATCATGAAAGCGTGACGGGCTCGGTGCATCTCGCGCGGCGCATTGGCAGAAGCTACCTGTTGGGTGTTGCCTCGATTTCGGATCACGACTTCGAGAACCGACGCCTTCAGACCCTGGCGGGCAACTCCATCTCCCACCGAACTGAAAGTGGCGGCAGGTCCTATGCGGGCGCCATCGAATGGGGGCGATCCTACACCGTGGCATCGACCTATGTGCATCCGTATGCGCGCCTGACGGCGCATCGACTCGACATGGATGGCATGGCCGAAGACACAAGTTCGAGATTCGGCGTGCAAGTGAAAGAGAGTCGCAGCGAGTCCTACGTATCGGAGCTGGGCGTGCGTTTGGCTCGTCAGTTCGAGCTCGAGCGTGGATCTCTGTCCCCTTCTGTTTCATTGGCCTGGAAACATGAACTTAGCGACGGCACCACTGCACTATCCACCGGCTTCAATGCATCCGTGAATGAGTTCTACGATTACGAGTTTGCGCACGTTGTCGACGATAGAGCCTCTGGTGACGTGGGCTTTACCTACATCTCACCAGACGAAAACAAATTCTTCTCGCTCAGGCTCCTGTTCGAGAATGGCAGTGACTACAATGCCCGAGGCATCGAGGGTCGGGTGCGACTGAAGTTCTAACCCGGTAGGAAAATCCGATGAAGAGCACCCGTTGGAGAGGGGTGCTCTTCACGGTGCACTTGATGAATTTTTGCCACGGACTCTAACGCATATTTTCCGCTAGCAACGCATCCAGCCCCGCCACACTCTTCTCTTCCCGAACAAGCCGCCACAAGGCCTCAGCCTCCGGGTGGCTCTGCCGCAGATAGTTGATCCACTGCTTCATGCGCCCTACACGGTCCTTATGGAGATGGCGTGCGTTGATCTCTGTCCAGAAGTGCTGCAGCAGCGGAATGATACGCGCCCACTGCGAGGCGTCCGCGTGATTCACACGAATCTGCTGCGCCAGGAAGGGCCAGCGCACGGCGCCTCGTCCCAGCATCACGTCGGGCGTGCCTGCAATCTCCACGCAGCGGTGGTAATCGGCAACAGAACAGATGTCCCCATTGGCAATCAGCGGAATGCGGAGGTGGCGCCGGATTTCTCCCAATGCCTCCCAATGCGCGGGCGGTGCATATCCCTGAAGGCGGGTGCGGGCATGCACGGTCAGTTCGGTTGCGCCTGCGGATTCGACGGCAGATGCGTTGTCCAGCATCAGAGAGGTGTCTGCGTAGCCCAGGCGCATCTTGGCCGACACCACGACATCACCCGGCACGGCCTCGCGCACCGCTCGCACCACGCGGTAGAGACTTTCGGGCTCCTTGAGCATGACGGCCCCGCCCTGACGACGGTTGACCGTTCGGCTGGGGCAGCCGAAGTTGATGTCCACGCCGTAGGAGCCCAATTCCACTGCCCGTACGGCGTTCGCGGCCATGGCTTCAGGATCACTGCCCAGCAATTGCACCCGCACCGGCACGCCGGATTCGGTTCGGCCCTGCTGCAGCAACTCCGGACACAGCTTGTAGAAGACGCTGCGGGGGTAGAGCCGATCCACCACGCGCAGGAACTCGGACACCACCCAGTCAAACCCGCCCTGGGCGGTGATCAGGCGGCGCAGGTGCACGTCGGCAAGGCCTTCCATTGGGGCTAGAACTATTCGCATGGCGCGTATGATCCGGGGATTCGGCCTGGAAGTACAGACGCACCCGGATTGCCCTTGTCCCTGCCTTGCAAACCGCTATATGCTCGGGGGCAGTCCATTCCCAATCACCCTTACATTCAGGAACCCACCCCTGACGGGAACCGCTCTATGAAACCTCATGCCCTGCTCCTCGGCCTTGTCTTTGTTGCCGCCTGCTCCAAACCCGCCCCCACGCCCACCGCTCCAGAACCCGTTGTGGAGGCGACGCCCGCAAGTGTTCCCGATGACGGCTGGCAGTTTGGCTATATGGCCGCCGTCGCCAACCCCTATGCCACGGAAGCGGCTGCCGAGATGCTGGCCCAGGGCGGGCACGCCGTGGATGCTGCCATCGCTGCCCACGCGGTGCTGGGCCTGGTGGAACCGGAAAGCTCGGGCCTTGGCGGTGGCGGTTTCATGGTGGTGTATGAGGAAGACAGCAAGCAGGTGCGTTTCCTCGACGGGCGCGAGGCCGCTCCCATGGGCGCCACTGCCGATATGTTCATGCGGGAAAACAGGGAGATGAACTTTCTCGACGCCTGGCAGAGTGGCAAGGCGGTGGGTGTGCCCGGTGCTGTCGCCCTGTACAAGCTGGCGCACGACCGCTTTGGCACGCTGCCCTGGGCCACGCTGTTTGAGCCTGCCATACGCCTCGCCACGAACGGTTTTGAGGTGTCGCAGAAAATGGCCGGTATGCTGCCGCAACTGGCGCAGATCTCTCGCCTGGACGAGACACCCGGCGCTGCTGAGTATTTCTACCCCAATGGTCAGCCCCTGCAGGCGGGTGCCGTGCTGCGCAATCCCGAGTACGCCCACACATTGCAGCGCATCGCAGAAGAAGGCCCCTCCGCGTTCTACAGCGGAGAAATTGCGGAGGCGATCGCCCGAGCTGCGCGGGCAGAGCCCGACGGTGGCAGCATGACAGTGGACGACATTACCGCCTACAAGGCCGTGGAGCGCGACGCCATCTGCGGCCCCTGGCGCAACCTGAATATCTGCTCCGCCACGCCACCCTCCTCCGGTGCCATGCAGATCATGGTCGCCAATCTTTACGATCATTTGGTCCCGGAAAACGCTAGTCGTGAGCAGCAGGTCACGGCGTTTGTGGACGCCCAGCGACTTGCCTACGCAGACCGGGACTATTACTTCGGCGACCCAGACCGCATTCGCGTGCCGGTGGAACAACTGCTGGACCCGCGCTATCTGGAATGGCGCGGCATGCACCCTGCAGCACCCGATGCCACCCCGCAGGCGGGCGACCCGAGTGCCGTGCTTGGCGGCGACAGCGCGGCGGTGTGGGGGCCAGACCGCACGGCGGAACCGGCAGGCACCACGCACTTCTCCATCGTGGATAACGACGGCAATGCCGTGTCCATCACGATGACTGTGGAATCTCCCTTCGGTTCCTCACGCTGGGTGGGTGGCTTTCTGCTCAACAATGAAATGACGGATTTCGACCGCGCCTACAACGCCAGCGCCCCCGAACCCGCGAACATGATTCGCCCCGGCGCACGCCCGCGTTCTTCCATGTCGCCCACCATTATTCTGGACGAGGATAACGATCTTTACATGGTCACCGGCTCGCCCGGCGGCAACTCCATTCCTGCCTACACCGCCAAGACCATCCTGGGCATTGTGGACTGGGGCATGAGTGTGCAGGAGTCCGTGGACTTTCCCAACATCATCGCCAGAGGCGACACCGTGCGCGTCGAGATCGGCCGCGAGCCAGGGCAGGCCATGTCCGACAGTCTGAAAGCGGAAGGCTACAAGGTGCAGGAAGTGGATGGCGAAAACTCCGGCCTGCATGTCATTCTGGTGACGGAGGACGGACTGATCGGCGCGGCGGACCCGCGACGTGAGGGGACGGTGATGAGTGGGAAGGTCATGCAGTAGAGTGGATCAAGGGGTGAGGTTCCTCGATTTCTGGAATTGCGGAAATCAAGGCACCTGACCCCATGGTTGGAAATGCGGGCAGCCCATCCATGGGCTAGTCAGTCACGGCCTCCAAATCAGCCGACTGCTGCTTCACCCTTGCTCGTTTCAGGCGCGCCTGCCAGGACACGAATCGGCGCCATGCCAGCGCGAACCCTGTCCACACCATCAGCACCCCGGCGAAGGATGCCAGCCCTGCAATGGTCTGCCCAATCAAACCCAGTGCTTCGCCCGTATGCAGGAAGCGCACCCAGGAGCGGGCCTGACGACCGGCGCTCTGGCTGCTGAAAGGCGCCAGCTCTACAATTTCTCCACTGTAGGCATTCAGGGTCATGGCATGACGCTTCTGCGGTTGCCCGCCATCGCCTTCATCAATACTGACACTGCGCAGGGCAGAGGCTTCTGCGGGAAGGTTGATGCTCAGAGTTCGCCATGCCGGGTGCTGCATGGCAGCGGTTTGCAGCAAATCGTCCATGGGCACCAAGGACGCGCCTGCGGGAATCTCCGGCTCACTCACCGTCTCGGCAGGTGCCCCACGGCCTCGCACGGGAGGTTCTTCCCCGGCAAGCTGATACACCAGGTTGTTCGCCCAGGGGTAATAGAACACGGTGGCGGTCGCCACGATTACGGCCAGCGGAATGGCCGCCCAGAAACCGAACACATGGTGCCAGTTGAAGTCACGCGCCTGCCCGGATTTGGCGTTGGGATGGAACCACAGGCGCATGCGCATGGTGCTCCAGCGATACACGGCAGGCAGCCAAAGATACAGGCCGCTGACAATCAGGAACAGGAACATCAGATTGCTGGCGCCGGTGATCATGCGGGCATTGTCGCGTCCCTCACCGCTCACGTTGAACCAGCGATGCCAGCCTCTCACGGCCGACAGAAAGGCACCCAGGCTCTCGCTGTGCGGTGTGTAAATCTCCGCCGTATAGGGATTGAGGTAACGCGTACCGCTGCGTCCCGCAGACAGCACCGCCGGTGCCGCCGGGTCGGCCGACATCACTAGGCTTTGGGGAGTAAAGCTGCCGTCCGCCGTGGCCGCAGCCACCAGAGCTTCCGCACTCAGGCGGGTCTGCCCGGCTTCCGGTTCGGCATAGTAGGCCCGGTCTTCCAGTGCCAGCATTTGCCGTTCATAAGTCAGAATGACGCCGGTCACCGACATCATTAACACCACCAGCCCGGCCACAACACCGCTGACCAGGTGCGTCCAGAAGATTGCCTTTCTAAACATGTAAGTTGATCCTTGTTATCAAGCGCATTACCTAATGATAATCATTCTTATTTGCTTTAACAAGGCCAAACCTGTCAATCCGGAATCAGACGCCCCTCCAAAGCCTGAATAAAGTGCTGCAGGCGCTGCACATCTGCCGGCGTCTCAATGAACCGCCATCGCGCGTCCACGTGCACGCCCGGCACTGCATCAGCCTCCAGCGATCGGGGAAAACGGGGCAAGGCGTCGGCAATCACCCGCAACTGCTGGCAAACGGTGTTGTCCGCCAGGAACAGCAGGCTGTCGAGCAGGGCATTCAACGCGTCCCCGGCATCTCCTTCCACCTCTCTACCAAGCGCAAACTTCGTGAGCGCATAAGTGGCCTGCTCCTGCACCCAGGGATAATCGCGTAGCCGACGCTTGCACTGAGGCGACGCCAATTCTGCCTCCAGAAGGCGCGCCACTCGCCCCGGCAGATCGCTGATGAGATGCAAGCCCAGCCGGAAGGCCTTGATCAGGCCGGGCTCTTCGCACAGAAACGCATTCAGTATCTCCGTTTCGCTCACCCAGGCCTCCTCGAACACGCAGGTTTCCAGACCAAGATTGCACAGCGCCCACGCGCCCTGCAGGGCCAGCGAATCGGACAGGCGCCCGCCCTGCACCGGCATTCCTTCCATCAGCACATTGGCGAGATACAGAATCTCGTTCTGCCTGCTCTGCAGGGCGGCAGGATTGTTCAGCGCCAGCACCCGCATCTGGCGCCGCAAATACAGGGTGTCCTGCTCTGCGCCGCCGGTCAGCAGGGCGGTGACGGAGCCCTCCTCCACTATGTGATGCTGCACCAGAAGGTCATCGAGTTCGCGGGTATCCGAAGGCATATCCGCGGTCTCGGGCACGGTTGCAGGTTCGGCATTGTCCTCCTCGACCCTCTCCATTTCCGGCACCGTTCGCCGCTGCATGGCGGCCAGATGCAGTGCCGTCAGCGGGTCGTAGGACACCTCTATCATCAGTTGCTCAAGGGATTTGCGCTTGGCGTCGCCAAGGAAAGACGCTGCGTCCACGGGCGTGATGTAGCCCTGGTCACGCCGGTGGCGATCGCGGCGACCGTCCACGCTGTGCTCCAGGGTGTCGTTGCCGGCAATATAGGTTTTGTCCACCAGCAGGGAGCGGCGCATGCAGCACTGCGCCAGCGCCTCTTCCAGAAACTCGGGGTCCTCGTCTGCGATATCGCTCAGCAGACCCAGAATCTGCTCCCAGTTGTCGTCCACGCGGGGCATGACACCATAGGGGTAAAAAGTGTCCACGTGATCGGATACGCCGACCTCCTCCAGATCCACCACCACAACGTAACGGTCCAGTGCCAGGGCCAGGGTGTCGCTGCCAAGCGCCTGGAGCTTCGCCACCAGGAACCGGGGACTCATGTCCTGCCAGATCTGCAACCACTCCAGAAATTGCGACGGCTTGAACTTTTCCTCCTGACCCGGCGCTGCGTTCTGCCAGGTGTCAGATTCAATGAGATCCTGCACCTGGGCATCCGTGGCACAGGCCAGCAGCTCCTGGGCATCTTCCTTGCCGACATATTGAATCAATCGTGTAAAAACGGGCGAGGGCATCGCCTCGATATAGGCGGGCAGCATCGGCTGCGCGGTCAGTTGGGCAATCAGATGTTTGCGGGTGGCACGGGCTGGGGCGCGCTTGTTCATCAGGGGTGTCCTCATTCCTGGCGACCGATAGGCCACCGTTCTTGATGGAAAAAGTGATGAATTCTCCGCAGAATTTTCCCGACAGGAGGCTCTGCGAAAGAGCGCGCAATATAAAGAAAAATACATCGCCGCAACAGTCTAGGCAAACTGCCACTTCAGCCGTATACTGGTAACAAGTAAAGGAATTAGCATCCAAGCTCAAAGCGCTGGAAGACGCCCTGTCAGGAAGACAGTCCCTACAATCAACTTCGCAATCTTCACTCCTTTTTTCTGCCAGGCTGGGATCGCACTTCGTCATTGGCGCCCCCTCTCACAGTTTCATCTACGTTTTTGATATCTGTGCATTGCAGCAACTAGAGAGCACAACTCACCTCATGAACGCACCAGTACCCAGACTAATCCGCGCGAATGATCTCCTTCCCAACGAACCTCGCATCCGCAATGCGGCCGTGCAACAGGAATTGACTGAGAAGCATCTGCTGCCTGCCCTGCATGAACTGGAGATTTTCCTGCTGACAGTGCGCCTGCAAATTGACAGCGAGCTCCACCAGGGGCAACCGGTCAAACTGGGGAAGCCCTACCCTCTCGGGCAATGCCTGGAGATTGCACTGACAGTGGAGCGCAGACTGCGGGAGATTAAAGAGACGTCGCTACCCCCGCAGGCACATGCGGGGCTTCGTGTATTTCGTGCATTCCTGCGTGACGGCGGAGAGTTCCGGTTGATATGGGGCGATCTACGCCGCCAGTATTTCCAGAACGCCTTCCAACTGGGCACTCTGTATGTGGATGTCGCCAATGACACTGTGGTGCCAAGCAAACCCAAGGTGGAAATTCTGCCGTTCCACAAGGCTGACATTGTCCCTATGGAAGATTTCCTGCACTTTGCCACTATTGCAGGTCGCTACTGGCATGACAGGGTGTACCCCAACCACGTGCTGCCCTCACTGGCGCCCTACTGCCCGCTGATTCATGTTGGAAAGTCCGGCCGGGTTCAGATTCATGATTCATCCCGCTATATGCTGGCACTGACACGAACAGCCGCCTTCACGCCCAGCGAGCAGGTCTTGAGCGAGGCAAGCATGCCTCATGAGTTGTTTGACTGGCTGAGAACTGCCTTGCAGGAGACTCCACTTACCTTGCCACGCAGCCCGGAGGAAGGACGACAACTGGCGCTGCAACGATGTGGAGAATACCGGCGCAAGCGCTGGCACCAGAACCCTCGAACAGACCAGAAGGTTGCAGAAACCGTTTTGAAATTAAATCGGCGCCTGGCACGACAGGCACATTTCCAGCAAAGAAAGGACACCGCCATGAGCAGCATCCGCATCGACAATATCGAGTACGACCTGAATACCCTTTCGGCAGAGGCCAATGCGCAGTTACAAAGCGTACAGTTTGTAGACCAGGAGCTGGCACGCTTACAGGCTCAAATTGCCGCCCTGCAGACGGCGCGTAACGCCTACGTCAACGCATTGAAAGCTGCCCTGCCGGCACAGGGCAAACGCTAGCCGGATGCGCCGCCCGCAAGCAGAACGAAATCCGGCCGCGGCCAGGGAAGGCCGGGCTCCAGGGTGGGCATAAGCAGGGCGGCCATCGCCTGCACCAGGGGCACACTGACGGCGGAGTTGATCTGCGGGGTGTGGGCAATATTGGGTCGGTCATTGACTTCGATCAGGACAGCGTTCAGCGACTCTTCCAGCAGCAGGTCGATGCCGAACAGACAGTAGCTGTTGGGAGCCCCCTGATTGAGCAGGGTCAGGAATGCCTTGAAAGCCCTGCCCAGGGTGTGCTTCAGACTTTCCATCACGGCGAGGTACAGCGGATGCTGGCTCAGTTTCAGCATCTTCACCTCGCTGTCCTGCCGCTCGTAACCCGCGTGCAGATATTGCGTTTCCGGCGAGGCGTCGTCCTCGTGATACTCGCGCGCATGCACCACCAGCACGCCTTCGCTGAACAGCCACGCGCGGCCTGCGTAATACAGCACATAGGCACGAATCGTGTACTTGCGTGCATTCAGCAGATGCAGCCGGGTGATGGCCTCCTGAATAACATCCCCTTCGCGAAACACCGAGGCCACGGATTGGGCAGGCACGCAGGCCAGATCCTTGGCCGCCGACGCCAGCGGATTCTTCACGTACCAAAGGACATCAGGAATGGCGGGCACGTCCTGCGGATTGAAGTAGACACGAGGTCGATTGATACCAAAACTGCGCAGCAGTTCGGCCATTTGTTTCTTGTTATCAATAGGCACCGTCAGGCGACGGTCCACCAGCTCGAAGCCAATACGCTCCACCTGGGGTTTCTGCTTGCCGCCGTAGTCACAGAAGTACAGCAGATCAATCTCCCTGCCTCCCTCTCTGTACGGGCGTCCCCCCAGCGGTTGCAGCGCAGCCTCATACACCGACGAGGCGCGGTTGCTGTGAAATACGAAACCGTCGCTCATTTGCCCAGCCGCAGCACAGCCTGCCACTCGGTCTTGCTGACCGGCATGACGGACAGGCGGTTGCCTCGGCGCACCAGCGGCAGCTCCTCAAGCGCGGGCACTGCTTTCAGCTCGTCCAGCGGCAGTATGCGCGGAAACTTGCTGACAAAACTCACGTCCACTGCATCCCAGCGTGGATTGTCGCGAGGACTTTTCGGGTCGGCATAGGGGGAAGCAGCATCGAACTGCGCGGGGTCGGGGTAGGCCACTCGGGCAACCCGGGCAACACCGGCCACGCCGATCAGTTTGCAACTGGAATGATAGATCAGCACCTCGTCGCCTTCCTGCATCTGACGCAGGTAATTGCGGGCCTGGTAATTGCGCACGCCTTCCCAGACCACAGGTCTGTCCGGGTGTGCGGCGAGGTCGTCGATACTGCATTCCTCGGGTTCTGTTTTCATCAACCAATAGGCCACGGCGCGCCTCCACATTCCCACTGACAATTGTTCTGAAGCCGCGCCATTCTAGCACCTGCGCACGGGCACCGGGCCAGCACTTGCTGGCTGCTTTTCCGGGGCGAATGCGTTACCTTGTAGACAAAGCCCTTGCAGCACCGGGTTCCAGAAAAACAACAATCGAACAGGAGTACCCCATGTGCAGACTTTTCTTTAGAAGCCTGATTTCCCTCTGTCTGCTGATTACCGCAACCCTGTCATTCGCGCAGACCAAAATCCCCTATGGCTCCGACCCCTTCCAGTACGGGGAACTTTCCGTGCCAGCAGGGAACGGCCCCTTTCCTGTGGTGACCTTTCTCCACGCCGGCTGCTGGCGCTCTACCGAGGGCCTGATGAACAGTTATCGTGCCATGGCCAAGGCCCTGAATGAACACGGCATCGCTACCTGGAACATGCAGTACCGTGGTGCCACCAGCCCGGGCGGCGGCTGGCCCGGCACCTGGCTGGACATCGCCAACGGCTTCGACGCACTGGCCACCATCGCAAAAGATTACCCCATCGACACCTCACGCGCGGTAGTGGTGGGCCACTCCTCCGGCGGGCACTACGGTGCCTGGCTGGCCATGCGCAAGCAATTGCCCCCGAACAGCGACATCTACGTGAAACCGGTGGTGAACCCTATGGCGTTGGTGATGGCGGATGCCTATATCAACCCACTGGTGATCGACTCGATTGGCGTGACCGGCGAGATCTACTGCGGCGAACCTATTCTGGAAAAGCTGATCGGCGGCTCGCCGGAAACCCATGTGGACAACTTCGTGCAGATTTCCCCGCTGGAATGGCTGCCCTGGGGCATCCCCCAAGAGTACATCGTCAGCACCTATCGCTACCCGGTGTCTCTGCCACGGGAGTTCGCCCAGGGCAAAACCGCGTGGAAAAGCCTGCCCGATTACCCCGCCATGGCTGTGCTGGCAGGGGATGAGTTCAACATGCGCCTTATCCACAACGAAGATCACGGTGCCTTTGTCCGCGAAGGCAGCCGCAGCTACCTGGCGACCATAAGTGCCGTGTTACGATTACTCGGAAAAGGCACCGAGTAAAACCTCACACCCACTGCTGCCGCGCGGCCTCTTATGACGATCCGTGCGGCAGCCTATTTCGCCCTCGCCCTCCCGACGCAGCCCACCCCACGAAACTTGTGGCACCAATATTGCGCCTACCTGAAAACGGGCGCAAATTCTGATAATTCGCTCACATTTCCAGGCTGAACTAATTGCCTGTGGCCAAGGTTAGGGCTAGGATTGTGACAAAGTTTGTCTTTACCCCTCTGAAAACTCCTACAATAAAAAGGTGAGTACATGAGCAATTCAAACGCCAAGGGCAATTCCAAGAACACCAACGGTGGCACCGAAACCTCCTTCCAGAACACGCCGCAGGCTAAAGACGATGCCTTCGGCACGCCGCAAAGTGGCACACTGGATTATCAAAGCACGGTGTATCTGCTCAATGTGATGGGCAACGACCTTGGTGGCAACGCGAAAAGCCTTTGGTCCGTTGATGATGGGGTGAATCAGTCCGGTGCCATGTCCGGCCACGAAGCGGGTGATCTGCTGGAGCAGGACGCCGCCGACGTCACCGGGATTGCTGGCAACCGCAGCGCTTTTGGCGCCTCACTGTCCGTGACCTCCTCCGGCATGGTGGCCTACGATAGCTCCACCATTGATGCCGGGTATGCAGCAGATCTGACCGGCCTGGCGCTCGGCGAAACCATGACGGATAGCTTCATTTACGCCATCCGCCTCGCCAACGGCACCCTGAGCTGGGCCAAGGCAAGTGTGGTGCTGACAGGTGTGAATGACACACCGGTTGTGAGCGATGTTGCCGTACTCGCAGTCGAAGACGGCGGCAGCGTCAGTGGCGCCTTCGTGGGCGACGATGTGGACAGCGACGACGACGGCAGCACCCTCACCTACAGCATAATCGGGGCCCCGGCAGTAGGAACTCTCACCAATAATGGTGACGGCACGTTCAGCTATGATCCGGGCAGCAACTTCCAGTCCCTGGCCGAGGGCGAAACCGCAGAGCAGACTGTGACCTATGTGGCCACCGACAGCCATGGTGCCATTTCCGCCCCGGCGACTCTCACCATTACCGTAGTCGGCACCAACGACGGCCCCACCTTGGCCGCAGGCACATTAGCTGCCGCCGAAGATGGTCCCGTGGTCACGCTCGATCTGTCTGCGCTGGGCGATGATGTCGACAGCGACGACACCGGCAGCAGCCTGACCTACACACTGCTGGGCGCCGCAGCTGCTGGCTCCGCTTCCATCAGCGGCACCACCCTGGCATTCAACCCCGGCAGCGACTTCCAATCCCTGGCGGCTGGCGAAACCACCACCGTCACGCTGGACATTGAAGCCAAGGACCAGCATGGCGCAACCGCAGTCAACACCGTCACGGTCACCGTCACAGGCGTCAATGACGACCCAACCCTCGCCGGGGGCACTGGCCGCCAGCGAAGACGGCGCCACCGTTACCCTCGATCTGTCTGCCCTGGGCGACGATGTCGACAGCGACGACTCCGGCAGCAGCCTGACCTACACACTGCTGGGCGCCGCAGCCGCTGGCTCCGCTTCCATCAGCGGCACCACTGCTGGGCGCCGCTGCCGCTGGCTCCGCTTCCATCAGCGGCACCACCCTGGCATTCAACCCCGGCAGCGACTTCCAGTCATTGGCCGCCGGTGAAACCACCACCGTCACACTGGACATTGAAGCCAAGGACCAGCATGGCGCAACTGCCACCAATAGCGTTGAAGTCACTGTTACTGGCGTCAATGATGCGCCCACGGTTGGAGATGTTGCCCTTGCTGCTACTGAAGACGGCGGCAGCGTCAGTGGCGCCTTTGTCGGCGACGACGTGGACAGCGACGACGATGGCGCAAGCATCAGCTATGCCTTCAGTGGCAGCGCCGCTACCGGCACACTCACCAACAACGGTGATGGCACATTCAGCTACGACCCGGGCAGCAACTTCCAGTCCCTTGCCGCAGGGGAAACCGCCCAGATCAGCGTGGACTACACCGCTACAGACAGTCACTCCGCCACTTCCACCCCCGGCACCGTTACCATCACCGTCACCGGCGTCAACGACGACCCGACACTGGCGGCAGGTGCACTGGCGGCCAGCGAAGACGGCCAGGCAGTCACACTCGATCTTTCCAGCCTCGGTGCCGACATCGACAGCGATGACGATGGCAGCTCTCTGAGCTACTCCCTGCTGGCCCCGGCCTCTGCTGGGTCCGCCTCGGTATCGGGCAATACCCTGAACTTCAACCCCGGCAGCGACTTCCAGTCTCTTGCCGCCGGTGAAACCACCACCGTAACGCTGGACATTCAGGCCGAAGACCAGCACGGTGCCACAGCAAGCAGCACTGTGACGGTCACTGTCACCGGCGTGAACGATGCGCCTGTAATCGGCGGCACCAGCGACGGGGCTGTAACCCTGCTACCAGCGGCAAAGCCCTTTACCGTGGAGCAGTACACCAACTACACAGGCAATATCGACCTCAACAGCCTGCGTAACTACGCGGCTACGCATACCGCCAACTACACCGCTGAAACGGCTATCATCGACTACACGGACGACCCGGCCGGTTTCGCCGGGGAAATTCCCGGCAGCTCCCCCTGGCCAGCGGCTATCGCCACCAACGCCTATGGCACCGGCGGCATCAATAACTACTTCTTCGCCAGGATTACCAGCACCCTCAACATCACAGAGGCGGATACTTATACCTTCCGCACTTTCAATGACGACGGTGTCTATGTCAGCGTAAACAACCAGCTCGTCATCAATGACTCGGGCATCCATGCGGAACAGGCTTACAACGGCAACCTGACCCTGAATCCGGGACTCTATCCAGTGGAGATCTTCTTCTTCGAGAGAGGCGGCGAAGCCTCCCTGGAGTTCACCTACAAGAACTCCAGCGGCAGCTTCCAGCACGTCTCCCCCGCCTCTGTCAGTGACAGCGGCGTGCTGAGCTTCACGGACGTGGACCTGAGCGACAGCCACAGTGTCAGCGTTTCTGCTGTCGGCAGCACACAGGGCACACTCACGGCGACCCTGGCGACCGACACCACAGGAAGCGGCGTGGGTGGCAGCGTGAACTGGGACTACCAGATCGACAACTCCGCCTACCAGTCCCTTGGCGCGGGTGAAACCACTGTGGAAAGTTTTGTGGTCAGCGTGGACGACGGCCATGGCGGCGTCGCCCAGCAGCAGGTGGATATCACCATCACCGGCGGCAACGACGGCCCCACGGCGAATGCAGACAGCGCCTCTGTGGATGAGGATCAGTCCATCACCATCAGCGTGCTGGCCAACGACACCGACCCGGACGCCAACGATGTGCTGACGCTGCAGTCCGTCTCTACGGCACAGCACGGCAGCGTTTCCATCGTCGGCAATGACGTGCTCTATACACCGACTGCCAACTTTGCCGGCAGCGACAGCTTCACCTACGTCGTTACCGACACCTCAGGCGCCACCAGCACTGCAACGGTGGACGTGACCGTGAACCCGGTGAACGACGGGCCGTCCATCCAGTACCAGCGCACTAGCATCAGCAACGGTTCCTTCGAGAACAGCATGACGGGCTGGTCATACAGCCAGATCAACTATGTCGGAGACTGGCAGGCATCAGACGGCAGCAAGCTGCTGGACATGAATGCCGAGCACGGCGGCGGCTACGTCACGCAGAACATCCTCACCGTAGCGGGCCAGCAGTACACCGTGCTGTTTGATTTGTCCAAGAACCCGGGCTCACCGACCGGCACAGAAACCCTGCAGGTGAGCAAAACCAGCGGCTATCAGATCGGCGATGTGGAGTCTCAGCTCTATACCTACAACCTCAACAATTCCACCAGCAACATGCAGTGGACAACGCATTCCTTCACCTTCACGGCGTATGGGCCGGACGCCACCCTGCGTTTCAGTGGCAATGACTCAAGCTTCAATTCGAACGATGCCTGGGGCCCGGCGCTGGACAACATCCGTCTGGCAGCGGACCTCAGTGCCTATGAAGACACAGCAACAACGGTGCACGGCCTCAGCATCAGCGACATCGACGCAGGCAGCAATCCAATCACGGTGTCTCTCAGCGTTGCCAACGGCACGCTGTCCCTGTCCGGCGCGGGTCTCTCCGGCGACCTCAATGGCAGCGACGGCACGCTGGCAGTCACCGGCACGCTCGCCGCGATCAATGCCGCACTTGCCAGTTCGCTGGTATACCAGGGCAATGCGGACTACTTCGGCGCTGATACGCTCTCGATCTCTGTGAACGACCTGGGTTCTACAGGCTCCGGCGGTGCAGGAACGGATGCCACTACGCTGTCTATCAACGTAGTGCCGGTGGCCGACACCTACACCCTGACCAACCTGGTCAGCAACGGCTCCTTCGAGAACAGCATGAACGGCTGGAGCTACAGCCAGATCAACTACATCGGCGACTGGCAGGCGGCAGATGGCAGCAAGCTGCTGGACATGAATGCCGAGCATGGCGGTGGCTATGTCGAACAAACACTGAGCACTATCGCTGGCCAGCAGTATACCGTTGGCTTCGCACTGTCCAAGAACCCCGGGGCGCCAACCGGACAGGAAACCCTGCGCGTTTCTGCGGCAGGCAGCAGCCAGGACTATCTGTACAACCTGGGCAACTCCACCAGCAACATGCAGTGGGTGAAGGACACCTTCACGTTCACTGCTGCCGGGTCCAGCACGACCCTGCGCCTGGCAAGTGCCGATCCCACTGGCACCAACGACGCCTGGGGCCCGGCTCTGGACGAGGTACTGGCAGTGACCAATCGTGTCATCACCGGCTTCGACAAGGCTCTGGGCGACACGCTCGACCTCAGCCAGTTGCTCGGTTCCGTCAATGCACCGCACGACAATACGGCGTTCAGCGGCGGCTACCTGGACTTCGATGTGGTGGGAAGTGACACCGTGGTCTATATCGACGCAGACGGCGGTGGTGATGACTACATTGCCGTTGCCACGCTGATCGGCGTGTCCCTGCTGACGACCGACACCGGCAACTACTCGCTGTAAACAGGCAGAAACAAAAAGCCCCCCGTCACAACAGTGCCGGGGGGCTTTTTTTTGCACCTCATTCACAATCAGGGCAAGGCAAACGCAATCAGCTCCGGCACCGGGTTGCTCAGAATGCTCAGCACAATGTACTGCTTGCCGTCGATCTCGTAGGTCATGGGAGCTCCGCCCCCATTGGCTGGCAGCGGAATGGTCTGCAGTTCCTCCCCGGTCATTTTGTCCCGCGCTACCAGCACAGCACCGTCGAGAGTGGTCTGCGCGTGAATCAGCAGTGTGGACGTGACCAGCACCGCCTGTCGCCCCCCGCCACCCAGAGGCGGCAGATCCATGCCCGCCAGGTCCGGATGATTGCTCACCGGCGCATAGTCCTCGCCATTAGCCTGCTGCCACAGAATTTCGCCCTTGTTCATGTCAATGGCGGTAATGGTTGCATACGGCGGTTTCAGCAGTGGCAGCCCGCGGGGGCCACGTACCGACTGATTGGACAGACGCAGGAAGTTGAAGTTGGACTCCTCGGCAGGCAGTGTCGTCATCAGGGGGGCATTGGGGCTCTCGGAGGACGGCACATAAAGAATGCCATGCTCAGGGTCTACCCCTGCCCCCGTCCAGTTGGCGCCGCCGCCTGCCCCCGGCAGAATGAGCGTGCCGCGATTGCCGCCGGGCACCGACAGCGTGGGCGGCGTGAACAGGGGACCATAGGTATACTGTTTGAGAATTTCTTCCGCCTCGGCACGAATCTCGGGCGTGAAGTCCACCAGATCACTCTCGTCAATGCCCTGGCGCGCAAAGGCCGGCGGTTTGGAAGGAATGGGCTGGGTGGGCGACAAATGCTCACCGGGCAAGGCGAAATCGGACTGCGGCACAGGCGTTTCGGGAATCGGCCACACCGGCTCGCCGGTCACGCGGTCAAACACATAGGTGAAGCCCTGCTTGGTGACCTGTGCCACGGCCTTGATCTTGCGGCCATCCACTTCAATGTCGATCAGATTCGGCGCGGCCGGGTTGTCAAAGTCCCAGATGCCGTGGTGCACCATCTGGAAATGCCACACCCGCTCGCCGGTGCGTGCATCCAGGCACACCAGAGACTCGGTGAACAGATTGTCGCCGGGGCGGTGCCCGCCGTAGAAATCGTTGGTCGCCGCCTCGGTGGGCAGATAGACATAGCCCAGTTCGAGATCGGCACTCATCATTGACCACACGCCGCCGTTGCCTGCGGTGCGCCAGGAATCCTCCTCCCAGGTCTCGTTGCCGAATTCGCCCTCCAGCGGAATGGTGTGGAAGGTCCAGGCCAGCTCACCGGTGCGGATGTTGTAGCCGCGAATCCACAGCGGTGGTCGTTCCTTGTAGCGCGGGCGATTCGAGGTGATCTGGGACACCACCAGAATATCGCCCACCACGATGGGGGGGGATACGGCGCCCAGGGGTGGCGCGCCCTGCCAGTCCAGCTCACCGCGCACCGCCCTTGGAATGCCATCGGTCATGTCCACCCGTCCGCTGGCAAAGCCGGTGTCCACCGAACCGTCTTCCGCGCGCAGCGAATAGATAAATCCGTCCTGGGTCGCCACCAGAATGCGGGCCTCATCGCCATCGCGCCAATAGGCAACGCCGCGCTGATGGAAGCCCAGCGCACCCACCGGGCCACCGCTGCGATAGATCTCGGGGTTGAAGGACCACAGCGTCTCACCACTGGCAGCATCGAGAGCCACCACCTGATTCAGGGACGTGATCATGTACAGCACACCGTCGACCATCAGCGGTGTGCCCTGCATGCGGCCGAAGGAAACCTCCCGGTCGATGTCATCGAAATTCAGACTGCCGTCCAGGGACTGCCAGCGCCACGCGGGCTGCAAGGCAGCAAAGTTGTCGGCATTGATCTGGTCGAGGCTGCTGTATTTGGTGGAACCGGCATCTCCGGCGTAGCTTGACCACTGTCCATCCCGTGCGCCCTGCTGGGCGACGGCTCCCACGCTGATGCTCAGCGCCGTGACAGTGAATAGAATAGCGGCGGTATGTCGTCTGCTTGTGCTCATCAAGGCCCTGCTCTCCTCAGAACGATGAATGGATTTTTATTGTTTGTGCGACTGACGCAGTGTAGCGAAGCCAGCGCAGATTGCCACCTGTTTGCACGTTGGACTTGCGGCGGCGAAGCCCTTACCCTACAGCACATAACAATAACCCCACAGAGGTTTACCATGCGTATTCCCGCTCTCGCTGCCACCGCTCTGCTCCTCGGCCTGAACGCCTCCACAGCTTCCGCCCAGACCCACCTGCTGTTCATTGGCAACAGCTTCACCTTCGGCTCCGGCTCACCCGCCCGTTTCTACCGGGCAGACACCGTCACCGACCTCAATCATCTTGGCATCGGTGGCGTGCCCGCCCTGTTCAAGTCATTTGCCGACCAGACGGGGCTGGACTACGAGGTGTCGCTGGAAACAGAGCCCGGTAGCGGGCTGGATTTTCACCTGGAGAACCGGCTGCAGCAGATTGGCAGCTACCCATGGGATACCGTGGTGATGCACGGCTACAGCACGCTGGACCGCGACAATCCCGGCTCTCCCGACAAGCTGGTCAGCACAGCAAAGCAGATGGCGGACTTCCTGCGCGGCCTGAACCCTGATGTACAGATCTATCTCACAGCCACCTGGGCGCGCGCCGACCAGACCTATCCCGAGGACAAACCCTGGCACGGCAAACCCATCGCCCGCATGGCGCAGGATATTCGTGCCGCCTACGATCAGGCAGCCAAAGCGTCCGGCGCCAAGGCTGTCAACGCCGTGGGCAACGCCTGGAACCGCGCCATGGAATCCGGCATCGCCGACGCGAATCCCTATGACGGCATCGGTGCGGATCAGATGAACCTGTGGACCTACGACCACTACCACGCCAGCCACTACGGGTATTACCTGGAGGCCCTGATGGTCTTTGGCAACGTGACCGGGCTGGACCCGCGCGTGCTCGGTTCCGGTGAGTGCTCCGCCTACGAACTGGGTTTTTCGCGCACTCAGGCCGCCGCGCTGCAACAGGTCGCCTTCGATCAACTGGCCGCGGATGGCCGGGTGAAAGCCGCGCCGGAATCCGCCATCAACAAGGAGTCGCCACGGGCCTGCCAGTAAGCAGCGGCCGTAACACCCCGTCACACAATTCTGATGCACTGCCAGAGAGTTTCTGGCAGATTGTGTGCCTGAATTCCCAACAGCTCGATGCCCCATCATCAAGGAGAGGCTATGCAATATCGAATCACCGCCCCCTGGCAACTCATCACCCGGTTCGCCGCCCTGGCCATGCTCGTCCTGACGGCCTCCCTGGCCCAGGCACAAGTAAACAGCGCGGCGATTGAGCAGGCAGATATCCTGAACCTGCGCAATCCCGAAGCAAGCGTCTACTCAAGCGGCCAACCCACCGAGGAACAACTGCAGGTGCTGGCCCAGTCCGGCGTCAAGCACATCATCAGCCTGCGCCCCAGCAGCGAAATCGACTGGGACGAGGCCGCCAAGGTGAAGTCCCTGGGCATGGAATTCCACAATATTCCGGTGTCCGGTGCCGGCGACGTGACCAGTGAGAATGCCAGGAAGCTGGACGAGCTGCTGGCCAGCCTCAACGGTCAGCCCACCCTCGTGCACTGTGCCAGCAGCAACCGCGTCGGCGCCCTGCGCGCCCTGAGTGCGGGCGAGACCGGTGGCGAGTCTGCCGATGCCGCCGTGGCCACCGGCAAGCGCTGGGGCCTGGGCAGCCTGGAATCTGCCGTGCGCAGCAAACTCGCTGAGTAATTCGGCAAGGCAATAAGCGGGGTCAGCGTCAGTTCTCATGATGAGAATTGACGCTGACCCCTTTATTTTTCGACCTCATATTTTTGGATACAATACGCGCCCCCGGGTTACGGCCCCCAAGGATTCTGCAGGCATGAAGGAAATCGTTCTGATCAACATCACCGGCCCCGACCGCCCCGGCCTCACGGCGGCCATTACCGGCATTCTGTCGCGCTCCGATGTCTCCATTCTGGACATCGGTCAGGCGGTGATTCACGACACGCTGTCCTTCGGCATTCTCGCCGAGATGCGCGAGGGCGAGGGCAAGACCGACGTGCTCAAGGACGTGCTGTTCCGCGCCTCGGAACTCGATCAACAGGTCAAGTTCACACCCATCAGCGCCGCCGACTACGCCCAGTGGGTGTCCGGCCAGGGCAAGCCCCGGCATATCGTTACCCTGCTGGCACGGCGCATCACTGCCGAACATATTGCCCGGGTCAGCACTATCACCGCCCGGCACCAGCTCAACATCGATCACATCGACCGTCTGTCGGGCCGTATCCCCGATGGCCTGCCCGCCAACCAGGGCAAGGGCTGCATCGAGTTTTCCGTGCGCGGTGAACCGGACGATCCGGAAGCCCTGCGCGCAGAGTTCCTGGCCATTGCCCAGGAGCTGAACGTGGACATCGCCTTTCAGCGCGACAACATTTTCCGCCGCAACCGCCGCCTGGTGGTCTTCGACATGGACTCCACCCTCATCGACGCCGAGGTCATCGACGAACTGGCCAAGGCCGCCGGTGTAGGCGAACAGGTGGCCGCCATTACCGAGCGCGCCATGCGGGGAGAGCTGGACTTTCAGGAGAGTTTCCGCGAGAGGATGGCGCTGCTGAAAGGCCTGCCGGAAGCCACCCTGGAGCAGATCGCGCAAACCCTGCGGTTGACCGAGGGCGCGGAGGCTCTGATCACCCAACTGCGCCGCCTGGGCTACAAGACCGCCATTCTCTCGGGTGGCTTTACCTATTTCGCAGAAGGCCTGCAGAAGCGCCTGGGCATCGACTATGTGTATGCCAACCGGCTGCCAATACGCGATGGGGTGGTAACGGGGGAAGTGGAACTGCCGATTGTGGACGGGCAGCGCAAGGCCATGCTGTTGAAGGAGCTGGCGGAAAGGGAAGGCATCAGCCTGGAACAGACTATTGCGGTCGGAGACGGTGCCAACGATCTGCCCATGCTGTCCATCGCAGGGCTAGGCGTGGCCTTCCGCGCCAAGCCGCTGGTCAAACAGTCCGCCAAGCAGGCGATTTCCAATATCGGGCTCGACGGCATTCTCTACCTGCTGGGCTTCCGCGACCGCGAAGGCTTCTAGGGCGGCGCGGAAATACCCGGCAGGTGCTGTCTCAGGAGTTACTGTCTTTCTTGCCGAAGCGGGGCAACATGCGCACCAGGGTGTTGTCCTTCACCAGATAGTGGTGATAGAGCGCCGCTACGGCATGCAGACCGATGAAGAAGTAGCCGGAAACGCCGAGCACTTCATGTGCCTCGGACACCACATCGGCCAAGGCTTCCGATTCCCCTACCAGGCTGGGCAGGCCCATGCCGAACAGGGTCACCACGTGGCCTTCCGCATTTTCCATCATCCAGCCCAGAATCGGGTTGCCAATCATCAGCACGTACAGATACACCTTCATCGCCAGGGTAATGCGGTGTTGCCACACTGGCGGCGCAGGCACGATGGCCGGAATGTTCGAGCGCAGAATCATCACCGCGCGGAAGATGGCGATGGGCAACAGAATGACGCCGAGATAGATATGCCATTCCTCCATGGGGCGGCGCAGGGCGTGCCCACGGGGCAGGGATTCGTGCATCTCGATGGCCACGTAGATCGCCACCATGAGGAGCAGCGTGAACCAGTGCAGAGCAATGGAAAGTGAGGAATAGCGGGCCTGGCTTGTTGGAGTACTCATTGTCATCCCTTCCTGGAATATTGATGGCGCAAATGTAGCTTGCCAAGATTAAGGCTTCCTTACGGCAGGTCAACAAAATATTGAATGTCCGGAAAATCGCTGTTTTTCAGGAAGGTACAAGTCATCGAACAGGACGCAAAACACATCTATCGAACGATCATTCGATGAAGTGCCGTTCTGACAAGTCAGGTGCCCTGGCTGCCGGTGGAGACAGGGAAAGCCACCGTGTTACCGTGGCAGTCGCAATACCCACACTACTGAGGAATCTATTCATGAGCAAAGCTTTACTCCCACGCGCCATTCTCTTTCTGACACTGCTTCTCGGCGCCTCGTTCGCCAGTGCCGATGTGAGCGGCAACTGGGTGTTCGCCGTGGACATCATGGGCCAGACCGGCAATGCCCAGGTCTCCATGAACCAGAAGGGAGAGGCCATTACCGGCCACTATGCAGGACAGCTCGGCAATACCGATTTTACCGGCTCTGCAAAGGGCAATGACTTTCAGTTCGTGCTGACAGGCGAAGCGGGTTCCGTGACCTACAAGGGCACGCTGCAGAGCGACGGCACGATCAAGGGCACCGTGGACCTGGCCGGCATGGCGCAAGGCACCTACACCGCCAAGAAAGGCGGCTGAGTCCACCCCGGAAGACCGCACCAACGACTCGGTGGCAGTCCCTACTGCCACCTTTCTTTTTCCCCCCACCCTGCCTTTTCAGCACTCCCTACTTGCCACACCTCTCCGACCACGAAAGCTCTCTAACCACACAAATCAGTGCGATGGCGAAATCGCCTGGGCAGGCGCAACCCGCGACGCGTTGACGGCAGGCCCCAGGGCTGCCATCTGCCCCAGCAACAGCAGCACCAGCATACCCAGCGGTGCGTAATACCAGTCCAGTCGCGGAATATCGAAGGTGCGCACAAGAAAGATATTGAAGCCGATCGTCAGCACAGCACCAAACAATACTCCCGCAGCACTGATCAGAAGATTCTCCACCAGCAGATAACGTAAAATTCCACCCCGTGTCGCCCCCAGGGCGCGGCGGGTGCCAATCTGCTTGCGCCGCTTGTTGATGCTGAACACCGCCAGGCCGATGATGCCAAGCGCAGTGATAAAGATCAGCGTCCCGATCACGGTGTAGAGCACGCGCGCCATCGCCGTATCCATGCGATACAGTTCCGTGCGCATCTGCGCGACCGATTTATTGTTCATCAGAATACGATCATAGCCGGCACCGGCCAGGCGCTCCTCCACGTCCGCCATAAGTGCATCCCGCTGCCCGGGCACCGTTCTGACCAGATAGATGGAACTGTTATCAATGACCACGTCGGGAATCATCAGGGAGCGCTCCACAATCCAGTCGGTCGCGTTGGGCCACGGAGACTGCAGCCTCTCGACAATGCCGATAATCCGCAGCGGTTTGTCTTCCGCGCTGTAAATGGTGCGCCCCACCGCCTGCAATCCCTCGCCGGGAAACATTTCCTCGGCCAGTGCCAGCGAGACAATGATCTGATCAGCGCTACGCGTTTCAGTCGCAGTGCGGCGCCTGACGTCTTCCGGAGTGAAATCGCGACCGGCAACGAGTGTTAGCCCCATCGTGTTGAGCGCGTGCTCATCCACACTGTACTGGGCGGCGGGCACGGTCAGCTCGCGCCGTCCCGGCTCAATGGCGTAGCCACTTGAAGAACCGCTGCCACTGGCGGGCACCGCATTGACGCGGGAGGCATCGACCACACCCGGCAGTTGCCGGATCATGTCCAGGTCTTCGTCGATCAACACCTGGGCGTTGATACTGCTGTCGAAACCGAAACTCCTGATCGAGAAAATATCATCCTCTTCCATGCCGGTTGGGCTGGTGATTTTCAGCGTGCGGTCATGAATGATGTCGATGGCATTGACGATGACGGTCATCGTAAACGCGATCTGCAACGCAATCAGGACCACGCCCAGCTTGTTGCGCATCAGCGCGCGGGTAATCGGTCCCAGCTCCAGAGAACTTGTCATGATCCTCTCCTATTCCGCTTTCAGATGAATCGCGGGATTGACGTTGCAGGCCCGCCAGATCGGATAAAGACCTGCAATGATGGTGCTGATCACCGCCAGCGCAATGGTGATGGCGGCCACGGTCAGGTCCAGATGCATCCACTCGTTGTTGACGCGCTCTCCCCCCATCAGAATTTTCACGCCTTCCAGCCCGAGGGAGGCAACACCCAGCCCGAGCACGCCGCCAATCGCGCCGAGAAAGCCGGCCTCAATGACGTGTTGCCGGAACAGCGCTCCCTTATGGGCACCCAGCGCCTGGCGCACGCCAATTTCCGCCGCCTTGCCGAGAAATTTTGAGAGCAACAGGCCCACCGTGTTCAGCAGACAGACGGCCAGCAGCATCGCCGCCAGCGCCGACAGAATGCGGGTCTCGTCCGGCTGCACCTCACGCTTCGCCATCCATTCGCGCACATTGAACAGGCGCTTCTCTATCGGAATCTGCATACGCCCTGCAGCCCGCTCCTGCGCCACATAACTGGCCAGATAATCCGCATAGATCTGTTGATCGTCTGGCGTCGGCAACTCCACCCAGAACTGAATCCAGGCACACTCGGCGTTGAGGAAGGACTCGAAACTGCTGTCCTTTGGCGGTTCCCAGCAATTGGTGTTGCCGGAGCGACGCAACTGCTGCCCGACGATCAGCGACCAGGGGATATAGGCTTCTTCTGCCCGGTTGAAGGCGCCGTTGTTCTCATCAAAGAATTTGGGCGCAGGCTCCCAGTAGTCGAGGACGCCCACCACGGTGAAATGGATGCCCTGCAGCTCCACATCGCGCCCCACGGAATTCTCGCCACCAAACAGACGCAGATTCAGATCCTGCGACAACACGATGACTTGCTGCTGTGTGTCATCTGCCGCGCGATCCCAGCCGCCGCCAAACTCGAAGGGCACGTCAAACATGGTGAAGAAGTCTGCCGTGTTGCCCCGCCCATCCACAAAAAAGGGCGACAGATCCGGATTGGAAGGCTCCAGAACCGCCATGAATTTGGAACTGGCGGAATGGGCATAGGCAAACGGCGCATCAAGAAGCGCCAGAGTGTCCACATAGGCCATCTGGGGCTGATTCGAGGTATCGGGGATGGCAGGATTGCCATAGTCAAGCTGAAGATGAAACAGTTGTCCGCTCTTCTGTGGAATCGGGTCACCGCCCATAAAATAATTGAGCGTGAAGATCACCATGTAGGCCCCTACGCCCACCGCCACAGCCAGCACCATCAAAGTGCTCAGCACCGGGTTGCGTTTGTAGCTCAGCATGCTCAGGCGTACGTAGTACAGAAACATGTCGCGTATCCCCCTCAGGCAGCCGTGCTCTCGCTGTTGATGACATCACTGTTGATGACGTCGCTCTGAATGCGTCCGTCGAGAATGTGCACATTGCGCGCACTGCGGCTGGCCAGCCCCACATCGTGGGTCACCATGATGATGGTCGTACCCTGCTGGTTGATCTCCTGCAGCAGCTCCATCACCCCGGCAGCGGTATTGGAATCCAGATTCCCGGTGGGCTCATCCGCCAGCAGAAAGCGAGGCTCGCCCACCAGCGCGCGCGCAATGGCCACGCGCTGCTGCTGCCCGCCGGAGAGCTGCGACGGCAGATGTTTCTTGCGCGCGAGAAGCCCCACCGATTCCAGTGCGCGCTCGATGCGTTCGCGCCGCTCCGCCGCGCCCATGCCCCGGTAGCGCAGCGGCACGTCCACGTTGTCGAAGAGATTGAGGTCGGGCATCAGATTGAAGCTCTGGAAGATGAACCCGATTTTCTGATTGCGCAGTTTTGCGCGCTGATAATCGTTCATGTGCGACACGTCCTGCCCGTCGAGCAGATACTGTCCGCTGTCGAACGTCTCCAGCAGACCGGCGATGTTCAGGAAGGTTGTCTTGCCGCAACCGGACGGGCCGGTGACGGTCACGAATTCCCCTTCCTTCACCTCCAGACTGAAGTCCGCCAGCGCCTGGGTCTGCACCAGCTCCGTGCGAAAGCGTTTGTTGATATTGATCATGTTCAGCATCAGTTTGTCTCCCGGATTCAGTCGTTGACCAGAACGGTCTCGGCGTTGTTGAAGGCGTCGGTGCTGGAGACCACGATGCGATCGCCCTCGTCCAGTCCTTCGAGAATTTCCACACTACTGAGGCTCGTCGCGCCAATCACAATGCTGGTGCGGTAGGCCATGCCATCGCGCAGACGATAGGCCACACGCCCGTTGCCGCTCTCCACAAACTGCCCCCTCGGCACCATCAGTACCTGATGTTTTTCTTCGAGCAGAATGCGGGTAGTCAGGCGCTGGTTCTGGCGCAGATTCTCCGGTGCGGGTCTGTTGAAACGCAGGCGCCCCGTCACCTGGTTGCCGATGATTTCCGGCGACACCGCGACCAGCGTGGCGGGATACAGATCGGTGCCGGTTCGCACCTCGGCCACCATGCCGATCGCCAGATCGTTGACGTAGGTCTCCGGCACCTGCACCTCGACCTCGAAGGCGGTGAGATCCACCACGCTGAGCACCGGCTGATTGCGCGCCACATTGGTCTTCTGCTCGGTCAGCAGATTGCCGACAATGCCGTTCACCGGAGAGCGCAGCGTCAGCTCCTCCACCTGGCGGTTCAGGTCTTCCACCAGCAGGGTCTGCTGTTCTACCGCGAGCCTGCGGGTCTGCAGCTCGAAATCGAGCCGCTCCACCACCAGCCCGGCATCCAGGTCGGCGTGGTGATGCAGCACCTCGGCGGTCTCCAGGCTGTCCCGAGCCCGGTCCAGATCCACCTGCGTCATCACGCCCTGGTCGTAGGCACGCTGCGCTCGCTCCAGCTCCCGCTGGGCTGCCTTGAGCGCAATGGCCACCGAATCGCGGCTCTTCTGGCTTTCCAGCCGCTGCTGCTCGCCGCTGATGCGCTGGCGGTCGTATTCCACATTCAAAGAGCTGAGCCGGGAACGTTCCTGCAGCAGACGGTTCTGAATCTCGGGGCTGTCGATGCTGGCGATCGGGTCGCCCGCCTGCACGCTGTCGCCGGAATCCACCAGAAAGGTGATGGTGCCCGACTCGCTGGCGTACAGCGTCGGGCTGATGGCCGCCACGACCCGTCCCTGCACCGTCACATCACGAATGAAATCACCACGGGTCACCTCGCCGAAACGAAGCCGTTCGGCGGCGACAGACGCCTGCGCGCGACTCCAGTTCTGCACCACAGGAAACAGAAACAGCAGTGCCAGCATCGCTGCCACGACAAGAATGAGAAACGTACGAAGAGTCCGGCTTCGCGCCGGGGCTTCCAGGGGCGTGTCCTGCGCCGAGGTATCGCTGATCTTCATGGGAGAACCACTGTCAGAGCTTCTATTTCTTCTCCGACGTCAGCAAATCCAAAAGGGTTTAGAGAGGCGGGCTTGCCAGCGGACATCCCGCTCTGGCAGGCTGCGCACTTTGAACGGAAGGACGCGACACCGCATGACACCTCACGACTGCCCCTGCCACAGCGGCAAAGCCTTCACGCGCTGCTGCGGCCCCTTTCTCAGCGGCAAGGACAATCCGCGCACCGTGACGCAACTCATGCGCTCGCGATACTGCGCGTTTGCACTGGGCGGCTGCGGGCAATACCTGTTCGACACCTGGCACCCCGCGCATCGCGGTGCGCTGCAGCCCGAAGACCTGGATGCCCGCGAACTGGAATGGTTGCACCTGAGCGTGGTGGATGCACAGCAGACAGGAGATCGGGGCACGGTCGAATTCATCGCCCGCTTCCGGGACGCGCAGGGCACTGAAGGCCAACACCATGAACGCTCCCGCTTCCTGCGGGAACAGGGACGCTGGCGGTATCTGGACGGGGATGTACGCTAGGGCCTGTACGCCCTAGAGCCTGTATGCCCTAGTCCAGGGCTTCCGCGTAGAAACCGATGCCTTCGTAGGTCCAGTCCGGGGACGCCTCCATGCCCTGCCTCTCCGTCTCACTGGTGGTGAAGGCATGCCGGTTCAGGGTGTGGCTGTAGAAGCGATACACGGCCCGCTCCCTGGCCTGAAAACCCGGATTGGGATCACTGGCATACACGTCGAAGGCGATACCCTCGAAGACAAAGGGCCAGGCACCGCTGTCGCCCTGCGCCTTCACATAGTCCCGCTCCTCTTCACTGATGGTGAAGAAGTGGTGCCCCGTCTCGGTGTTGTAGAAACGGTACAGCGGCACGGCACCGGAATAGGAATGGGCGGTCTGGTATTTCGGTCCCTGATAGACATAGGGCCAGTCAGTGCCCTTCTCATTGTCCGGGCCTGCATTGCGCACGACCTCACTGCGCTCCTGTGGGTTGGTGGTGTAGAAGAAGGCCTGCGACAGCACGTTGAAGAAACGGTAGACGGGCGCCGTATTGCGGTCATCCGCCAGCGGCGCAGTATTGGCCTGGGCCTCGCCCCAGTAGCGAATATCGGCAATCGCTACCGTTCTGTCCTGAAAATGCAGACGTTCGACATCCGGCTGCACGGTATCGACTTCCGGGTTGCCAAGCCCCACCCGGGACTTCACACTCACCACGCCTGTTACCGGATGCCGGGACAGCAGATAGTCGGCGTAGGCATGGGGAAATTCCACCGTGTCCACGCCATCACCGCCGTAATACACGTTGCCGCCATTGCCCCCGTTGAGTAGATCGTCGCCCGCACCACCCATGAGAATGTCATCGCCCTCGTAGGCGAACAGGGTGTCGGCCTGCGGCCCGCCCAGGAGCACATCATCGCCCAGGTAGACCCGGCGCATCAGCGCCTCGCCGGAAAGGGACGCAGCAGCGGTGGCGGGAACCGACACGCCGGATACCTGATAGGCCTCCACACCATCCACCAGATAACGCAGTGTTTGGAGCATGCGCTGGCCTCGGGGAAGCGTCTTGCGATAGCCCAGTTCGCGGGTATAGGCATGCCCCTCGTGCTGCAGCACGGCAGTCTCCGTGTCGAGCAGGGCATTCTCGATTGCCTCGCTCTGCGTGCTGAGCGATGCCGTGTCCCAGGGCAAGGCGCTGAAGGGCATGGCACGGGTATCGACGGTTTGCAGCACGGCAGGAAGCGCCACGCCGCTGTTGATAAGGCTGAGGGAATAGGTCTCCGGCAGAACAGGCTGACCCGACTCATCAAATTCCACGCGATCGTGCGGGGAATCCAGACTGAACGCGGCCTCCCGCTCCACCGGAAGCGCGGCATAGCGGAATACAGCCTCCTCGCTGCCATCCCAGCCTTGAGTAAAATGCAGATTGCCCGAGTCGTCCATCAGGCTGCTGCGTAGCTGCTCATGTGCCGGTTCACTGACCTGATTGAAGTCAGCCACCTCCGACAGGGCACCCGCTGGCGTCAGACGGAACACATTGCGTGAGCCATAGCCCAGCACGAACAGGTTCTGTGCAGCATCGACGTGAATCTCTCCTACCTGACGCAGAGGGTTGCCGAAGCTTTGGCAGGGCGGAAGGTCTCTCGGGCTAGTGCTTTCACCGGCGCACACCAGCTTCCCTGTTCCGTCGCCGGTCTCGTCCAGCACACGCTCCAGGCCCAGTGCCTCCGAATAGCGGAACACGCTGTTGGGATCCTGCGAGCGGCTGAAATAGAGATTGCCGAAATCGTCCACGGCAAGGGCAAACGCGCCGAGACTGTCGCCCGGCAGCAGCGCCGGAAAGTCCTGTTGCCGCAGGAGTACGCTACCTTCCCCGGAGGCCGTGAACCGGAAGATAGCGTGAGCGGAGGCGAGATAGAAATTGCCCTGGGCATCGCTGATCAGATCGCCGGGTTCAGAGAAGGGAACCCCATCGATCCCGGCAGCGCCCAGCACCTGGGAGATATTGCCGTCGGGCGCAAGCCGCAGCACGTTCCCCGACCCGGAGGCAGCCACCATGAGGACATCGGACGTTCGGTCCAGGGACACCTGCTCCGGGGTATCCAGGGGATGACCCGCCCCTTCGCCCGCCGCTCCAATGAGTTCGGTGACGCTGCCGTCGATGCCAACGCGCACCAGATTGTGAGAGTACATGCCGACGGCGTAGAGAGTGCCTGCGGCATCGACATCAAAATCCGCAACTCCATTGAGAGGCACACCGGAGGATAGCCCGTCATGGTGGTCTTCCCGGGATTCCGGGTCCGGGTTCAGCACAGAGACTTCGGGAAGTTGCAGGGGAAAGTTTGCTGCAAAGATTTGTTGGGCAAACCCGTCCGGATGAATGCGCACCAGGCCCTTGTTGAGTCCTGTGATCCGGGCATAGAGATTGCCCACCGCGTCCGTTCCGTAAGGCCCCGTCAAATGGGAGTAACGCCCATAGAGATCACTGCCGCGACCGATCACCCGCTCCATTTCCTGGGCATGAATGCCCTGCCACAGCACGCTGCCGAGCAGACCTGCCATGAGTGCTGATCGTCGAAATAGGCGCATTGTCCCTGCTCCCCTGCAGTCCTGGTGAAGTGCCAACGCTACCACCAAGCAGCAATCCCGTCCATTCGCGGGGCGCCTGGAACCCTCGGCGACACGGCCAGCCGAGCCATCAGTGGAGTTCACGGGAGAATCGGCCGATAATGGCGACAGCAATCCCGGGACACACCGGAAGGACAGACCGATGAAACGACTGACGATCTCCATGCTTGCCCTGCTGGCGGCAGGCCCCGCCTTTGCCCAGCCTCCGCTGAACACCTGCGAAGACATCCCCGAACTCGCCACGCTGGTGATGTCTCGGCGCCAGGTGAACTACGATGTCATGCTGATGATCAACTACATGAACTCCGAGTATTCCGACTACCCGGAGCTGATGACCTGGGCGCAGGCAATGATCGACATGGCCTACACACAGCCCATGCCGGAAGACCCCGAGATGCGCCAGAAGCAGCTTGAGGACTTCGTGAAGCTCTGGCAGGACCGCTGCGAGGCGAAGCACTCCTAGCCCTCTTTGCCGGAGGGAAATCTATATCGCCAGCAGGGCTGGCTCCTATGGATTTTGAGCCACACTCACTTTGCGACACAAAGAACTTGACGACCACTAAGATTTACGCGAGGCTTGCCGCCATGAACTCTCCACTCGACCCGCAAACCGGCCCGCAGTTCAGCGCACAGCCCCAGGCCCTGCACCAGCGCGCGCAGGACAATCTGCATTTCATCCGCACCTCGATGGAACGCGCGACCTCGTTTACCGGGGTCTCGGGCAAGTCCTACTGCGTGGCGGGTGTCACCGTGCTGATCGCGACTGCGGTGGCCCAGCAACAATCTGGCCCCGCCGCCTGGCTGACGGTGTGGATGATCGAGCTGGCGCTGGCGGCCAGCATCATTCTGTGGATGACGATGCGCAAGGCACAGGCGCAGGGCGGCTCGCTGTGGTCCAGCAACGGCCGCAAGCTGCTGGCAGCCTTTACCCCGGCCATGGTCGTGGGCGGCGTGTTGACTGTGAGCTGTGCCCTGCAGGAAGCCTATGACTGGTTGCCAGGCATCTGGCTCAGCCTCTATGGCGCCGCGATCATGACTGCCGGGGCCTATTCCGTGGCCATCATCCCGGTGATGGGCGCCGTGCTGCTGCTGTGCGGCTCCGTGGTTCTGTTGCTCAATATCGACGCAGCGCTCCTGTTCGGCCTGATCATGGGCAGTGTGCACATCCTCTTTGGTCTGTTGATCTGGAGGTCCCATGGCGGCTAAACCCAAACCCGTAAAGAGCGCTCCCCAAACGGAAACCCCGGCGCTGTCCGCCCTCACCTCCACCAGTGGAGAACGTGGTGACTTCGACCGTCTCATCCACGAACGCAGCCGCCTGGCGATTGTCAGCGCGCTCGCGGTGAACAAGTCCCTGAGCTTCAACGACCTGAAATCCGTGCTCGCCATCTCGGACGGCAACCTCAGCTCCCACGCGCGCAAGCTGGAGGACGCTGGCTATATCCTGTGCGAAAAACGCTTCGAGAACCGTGTGCCCAACACCTGCTACAGCCTGACACCCGCAGGGAAAAAGGCACTGAAGCATTACATCTCGCACATGGAATCCCTGATCGCCGCCGTCAAACACAGTTAAAAAATTTACCTGCAAACTTTGCAGCACAAAGTTCTTTTCACAAGGAGATAAACATGATCACCACCCTCAAGGCCGGCAAGGACATCCGCCCCCTGCAGATGCCGCAGATGCTCATCCTGGCAGGACTGGGGCTGGGCGCGCTGGCAGACCTACTGTGGGTACAGAACGGCTTCATGGGGCCGGGATTCGTCCTCTGGGCCATCCTGCTTACGGGAACTGCGAACGGCATTTACGCCTGGCGCAGCGGTTCGGTGAGCCGGGAACTGCTGGCCTGGTCGGGGCTTGGCGTCATCGCCGCACTGCTGCTTGTGTTCAGAACAGCCCCCTTCGTCATTCCCTCCCTGCTGTTGCTCATACTCACCTCAGCCGCCATGGGCATCATGCAGAAGAATGGCCGCTCCCTGCGCGACACCGACATCGTGGAACATCTGCGCGCCCTGGGCCGGGTGCCCGCGAAGATGCTGCTGGCGACGGCGCCCGTGCTGGGGCGCCTCGACCTGGGCCTCTACATCCGCTCCTCGCGCCTGCGCACCGCGCTACGCGGCCTGCTGCTGGCGCTACCGCTGACGCTGTTGTTCGGGCTGTTGTTTGGCTCTGCCGATGCCGCGTTCAGCCGCTACACAGAGCGCTTCTTCACCATCATCCAGCAGGACTTTCTGGAGCACCTGTTCATCATCAGCAGCCTTGCCTGGATCAGCACGGGCCTGCTCACCGGAGTCAGCGAACGCCACTACCGCATTGAGCGCAAGGCACGTCGCTGGCTGACGCTGGGCACGGAGGACACGGCCGTGCTGCTGGGTATGCTGGTGCTGCTCTTCCTCGGTTTCGTCGCGCTGCAACTGGGCTACCTGTTCGGTGGCGCCTCGCTGATTCAGCAGACGGCCGGACTGACCGTCGCGGAGTACGCCCGCCGGGGCTTCTTTGAACTGGTGGCCGCCAGCGGCCTGAGCCTGATCGTGCTGGTGGCCGTCGCCCGCAGCGATTGCAATCCACGTGTGTTCCGTCCTCTGGGCGGCATCCTGCTCGCCTGTGTTGCCGTCCTGATGGTCTCCGCAGCACAGCGCATGGCGCTTTATGTTGAGGAATTCGGCCTGAGCCTGGACCGCATGGCGGCAATCGCCGTCATCACGTGGCTGGCCCTGGTGCTGGTGCTTTTTGCCTGCACCCTGATGGTGGGCAGGCAGCGCGACTTTGCGGCGGGCGTGACGCTCGCAGGCATTGGCGTCGTGCTGCTGTGGGCGCTGGCAAACCCGGCGGCCATCGTCGCGCGGGTGAATACAGAACAGGCGCTGCAGGGGCGCCAGTCGCTGGACACCTCCTATCTGCAGTGGATGGGTTCGGACGCCGTGCCCACGCTGATGATTCGCCTTGCACAACTGCCCCGGGAGACACAGTGCCAGCTCGCCCCCTCACTTCGGCAGTACGGGCAACCCTACCGCCAGGACTGGCGCTGGTGGAGCGCGAGCCAGGCAGCAGCGGCAAGGGCCGTGCAGAGCAAACGCGTCGAGCTGGACACAATAGCTGAATCTTGCGGGCAGTAAGTGTAGGCTATAGGGCTTTTGAGCCGCGGACACCGACAAGAAGATGAGCCAAAGCAGCACTGCCCAGCCCGAAACCTCCTATTCCCGCCCGCAGTCCGTGGGGCTGATTCTGGGCCCCCTGCTGTTTGCGCTCACGCTGCTGTTCTTCACGCCCGAAGGGCTCAGCTTCGAGGCCCGTGCCGTGCTGGGCACCACGCTGTGGGTGGCCACCTGGTGGATCACGGAGGCAATTCCGATTCCCGCCACCTCGCTGCTGCCCCTGTTCCTGCTGCCCGTCACCGGCGCGGTCAACAGCGGCACCGTCACCTCGGCCTATGGCGACGACATTATCTTCCTCTTCCTCGGCGGCTTCTTCATTGCCACCGCGATGGAAAAGTGGAACCTGCACAAGCGCATGGCACTGGCGATCATCGACTTTGTTGGCACCAGCACCCAGCGCATTCTGCTCGGCTTCATGCTCGCCACCGCTTTCCTGTCCATGTGGGTGTCCAACACGGCATCGGTGATGATGATGATTCCGATGGCACTCGCCATCACCGCCCAGGTGGAACATGCACTGCAGAACACGCCAGAGGCCGGGGACATCCCCATCTTCGAGAAGGCGCTGATTTTTGCCGTCGGCTATGCGGGCACTATCGGCGGCATGGGCACACTGATCGGCACCCCGCCCAACATCATTCTCGCCGCGCAGGCGCGGGAACTGTTTGACGTGGAAATCTCTTTTGCCAGTTGGATGATGATCGGCGTGCCGGTGGTGGTACTGTTGCTGTTCATCGCCTGGGTCTACCTGGGGCGGGTCGCCTTTCCCATGCGCATCAAGGGCATTCCCGGTGGTCGCGAACTGATCCGCCGCGAGCGTACGGCACTGGGTAAAATCTCCTTCGAGGAAACCGCCGTAGCCATCGTCTTTGCCGCCGCCGCGTTTCTCTGGATCACCCGTGAGTTCATCTGGACGGGGCTGCTGCCGGAGCTGCGCGACGGCATGATCGCGATTCTCGCCGCCACTGCCCTGTTCGTCGTACCGACCCGCTCCGGTGTCGCTGGGCGAGTGCTGGACTGGAAGGACTCTCGGGACATTCCCTGGGGCGTGTTGCTGCTGTTCGGCGGCGGCCTGGCCATCGCGGGAGGCTTCCGCGAAACGGGGCTATCCTCCTGGATGGGCGATCAGCTCACCGTGCTGGGCAGCCTGCACCTGCTGCTGATCATCACCTGCGCCACGCTGCTGATCCTGTTCCTGACCGAGATCACCTCCAACACTGCCACCGCCACGATGATTCTGCCGGTGGTCGCCTCGCTCGCCCTGGCGCTGGACATTCATCCCTTCGCGCTGATGGTGCCCTGCGCCATGGCCGCCAACTGCGCCTTCATGCTGCCGGTGGGCACACCGCCCAATGCGATCATTTTTGCCACGGAAAAGCTGCGCATTGTCGAGATGGTGCGGGCGGGCTTCGTGATGAACCTGATCGCCGCCACGCTGATCGTGCTGGTGGTCTACTTCCTCATGCCGACGCTGTGGGGTCTCAACCTGGCGGTGGTGCCGGAGGCGTTTCGCCTGTAGGGCCTTCAGGCACCCGCGTCGTGTTGCAAGACCAGAAGGCTGCCCAACCCGCGCAAGGGAACCTGCTCTTCCAGTGCAAACCCGGCACAGGCGAACAAGGCGCGCCACTGCGCCAGCGTGCGCTCCTTGCCCCGACTGCCCACCAGCATCTGCATGTCAAATCCGGTGACCGCCGCATCGGCACGGCACGCCGGCACGACCATCTCCATTACCAGCACCCGGGCGCCGCTGCTGCCCACGCCTTGGGCAACGCGCAGCAGACAGCGCAGGGCATCCTCATCGCTCAGCCCGTGCAGCACTGCGCTGAGCAGCATCACATCCTGGGCATCGCGGGCCTCCGGCACTGACTCAAACATATCGCCCCCCTGCCAGGAAATCCGTGCCGACAACGCGGGGTCCGCAACAGGCGCGAGCGACAGCGTCTCGACCATCTGTGCCCTGTCGAACACCAGGGCCGAGAGATGCGGCCAGCGCTTCAGAATGGCAATGGCCTTGCTGCCCCGGGAACCGCCGATGTCGATGACACGACGGAACCGCCCCCAGTCGAAGTCCGTGGCGAAGCTGTCGCCAAGCAGTGCCTCCACCTGATCCATGGCCACCGCAAATGCCTGGTCAAAGGCCGGATGCTGATCGAGGTAGGCAAACAGTTCACTGCCATGCACTACCTCAAAGGGCACCCGGTTGTCCCGCAGCCCGGGCAATAAACCCTGATACCAGGGCATGCTCATCTCGTCGCTGTTGTGCAGAAGCACCATGTCGCGCACCGAGCCCGGTGCGTCCCGTCGCAGGCAGGCGGACACCCGGTTGTTGCGATAGCGCCCCTGCTCCATCTCCTCGAACACACCGTTCGCCGCCAGCATTCGCATCAGGCGGTTCAGGGGATCCACTGCCACGCCTGCACGGGTTGCCAGCGCATTCGCGGACAGCGTTTCCTCATCGAGGTGATCGGCCAGCGCCAGCACTGTCGCCGCATGCAGGGCGCGCGACAGCCAGAAGGCCGAGCCGATCTGCAGCAGCCGGAACGGCGGCGGCACCATGCCGGCGGGAAAGGCCTGCAGGCGGGCCGCAAAGCGCATCAGCATGCCGTAGGCGGCGACCGCCAGGCGATTGCGTCGATAAGTCATGCCTCTTCCTCCTGTGCGATCTCCGGCGCAAGCCCGGCGGAGAACAGTCGCCCATTGAACGCCGCCAGACGGGACAGGAATGCCTCGTCCATGGGCAGCTCCATCTGCTCCTCAAAGATGTCCTTCAACAGCATGGGAGTCATGGCAAGGCAGACAAAGGCAATGCGCAGAATGTCCGCGTCGATCTCCGCCGCGAGCTTGCCGTCGCGCTTGAGATCCTGCACGCGCCGGGCGCCGCGCAGCCGGCCACGCTCCAGCAACTGATGGATAAAGCGGCGGCCCGGGCCATGGTTCAGTGCCAGCACTTTCAGTATGAGACGGGGGAATTCCGGCTTGGCCGACATGGTGTCGTAATACAGTTTGAAGTAGGTCGAGAACCCCTCGGTGCCACTCAGCAGCGGGCCATCGAGCACGTCCAGCAGAGGGTTCAGTTGCTCGCGCAGCATCTCTTCGTAGAGGCCATGCTTGCTGCCGAAGTAATAGCGGATCATCGAGACATTGACCTGCGCCTCGGCCGCAATCTGGCGGGTACTAACCTGGTGATAATCGTCGTGCAGAAAACGGTTCAGCGCCGCCTGCAGCAGACGCTCACGTACGCCGATAGATGCAGTGGATTCCTTCACGAGTGTGCTCCTGCGTGTAAGAGATGCACCACGATAGCAGGCATTCTTACACGACGGGAAAGACAATCATCAAACGAAACGCGGGCATCGATTGAGGCACGTCTGGTTAATTTTCCTTGGCCAGGCAGTCCGCAAACGAGAAGTCGAGGCTGCCGATTCGCTGCCCGTTGGCGAAATGGTAATCGTAGTGGATGGTGTCCACCATCTGCATCAGAGGCCCAAGTGTCGGGCCAAAGCACCAGGACATGATCAGGCTGGGTTTGACAGTGTCGAGATTTTCCTGGGTGATCGCGTTGCCGTCCTTGACCACATTGGCATAGACCAGTTGCACCGTGTCGCCCCCGGTATCCACGCAGGTGGTCTGCGTCCAGGTGGTGATATTGTCCAGATCCATGGGCAGATTGGCGTTCATTTCCGCCACCGCCTCGTGGCATTCCTCCATGGAAAAACCTCCGTTATTGCTTTGCGCCTGGGCGAGACCGGAGGGGACTATCAACATCAGGGGCAGGCTGAAAATCAGATTTCGCATGGAGGCTTCCTTGTTATTGAATTTGTTGACACCGATTCTGCCTTTTTGCGAGGGCAAAAATAAAGGGGTCAGAGTCGTTTGACGGCTCAAACGACTCTGACCCCCGTCATGTCCCAGCCGTTTCTTCAGGGCCTGGCGCCGTAGCCCTGACAGGGATAGCCTGCCACTGGCGGGCCCGAAGGCGAGTTGCCCTGCGGTCCCATCAGGGCGAGCAGTGTGCTGCGGTGAGGCTCTTCCAGCACGGAGAACGGACACACCGTGGCATCGTCAATGCTGATCTGGAAATCAAAATTATGAGCAGTCGGCGTGCCACTGGTGGAGCCGAGATAATCCCCCGCCTTCACACGAATATTCTGCGTCGGTAGCTGCCGCTCTTCGTGCTCGTTGAAGGGGTTGAACTCCGGTGCCCCTAACGCACCAAACGCATAGGCCGCCTTGATGTCGGGACGCGGGTCGGTGATGTGATTGAAACGGAACATCGTCTGCTTCTGCGGGGCATCCGGGTCGCAGGCCACCAGAAAGATCAGATCGAAGTCATCACTCGGGAAGTCCGGCAGGTTCTCTGCCTTGTGGCGCAGACGGATCAGCACGCCATCCGCCGGGGCGAAGATATTGACCTTCTCGCCAGGCTTCCTGATCCAGTTGTAGGCGAAGCGAGCGTCGTTGGTCTCCTCGCCATTGGTCAGCAAGGAAAAATCACTGGCATTGAAAGGGGCGTGCGTAAACACCCCGGTGGCATTGCGATAACCGATGTTGACGGTCTGGTTGCCGTAGCTGTTGCAGGCAAACGACTCGGTCGGCGCTTTCTCCGTGGTCAGTTGCAGGCGCGTTGCCGTTGCACTGTAGCTGAAGTCCCCCGTTGTCCTGTCGCGATACGCCACATAGAACGGAAAGGTTCCGGCGCTGCCGACCGTGCCGCTGAACACATCCAGGTTCATGGTCTCGGTCAGCATGACATTGGATTGCAGGGGCTGCAGTGTATCGATGCTGCCCGCCCAGGGCTGCAAGCCCTGCGGCGTCACCATGTGCGGCGTGTCGCCGACAAACACCACCACAAAAATATCGCCGGGATGATTGCGGTTTGCAGGGTCGGGAGTGAGCTGAATTGCGATGCGAATCTCGTCCGTGGCGCGGGCCTGATCGCGGTAGCTGATGCCCTGATCACGCGTGAGGCCAGTCGCAAAAAGGGCGGCATTGCTGCTGCCGTCCAGCCCAAGACCGGAAAGCCGCTGGCGCAAATCGCCGGGGCTTTGCGCCCACAGGGTCGAGGAGCCCAGCAGGGCCAGCAAGAGAACCAACAGGGACATCGTTCGCATCATCGTGACACCTTTGGCAGACATACAGACAGGAACACAGAAAAGGGGCAGCCCCCCCGGAGCTGCCCCTTGTGATGACGATGTTCCGTCAGATTGTCTTTGGCGTCAATCCATGTCCTGAAGCGGAACCACCAGCTTCCACACGCCCTGCTCCCGCACCATGCTGACCGTCTGGGTCTGCCCGCTCTGCCGGTTCAGCACCTCGACAGCCGCCGTATCGCCATGGCGGGTGGCATCCGTCACTTCGTATGCGCCCTTGTAGAACGAGGTCTGCATCTCATCCAGTTGCGGCATGGCCGCCACAAACATACTCTCCGTGCTGCCCAGCGCGGATTCCGGAATGTCCAGAATCTGAGCGTACTGGCGGATCATGTCCCCTACCTGCTCAAACTGCTGACGTGTTTCCTGACTCAGGTCGTCATAGACCTGCTGCCAGTCTCCCTCGTTGGCAGCCTGATTCACGCGGACAAAGCTATCCCAGGCCTGTTGATCCGGCAGCGTCATAATGTAGGCAAACGCCGCCACCAGCACCAACACCAGACCAAGGGGCCAAATCACTTTTTTCTTCATACGTTCGCTCGCAAAACAATTCCTCAGTACCGTGATGGCCGCGGCCCGTACACCGGCAGGTCGTCTCCGTACTCGATGGCGCCGAGATCCGGGGCGCGGCCGTTGTAGCCGTCAGTGACATTGGGAATGGCGATGCCCTTGTCGATTGGCGTGCTGCCCCGGCGCAGGCGGAAGTCCTGTTCGCGCCAGTCGTGCACCTGCTGCACGGTGTCCAGGTCCTGCGCGTCCAGTTGCGTCACGTTCATGAAGTCGCTGTAGTCCACCAGCACACTGTGGGTGTCGTTGCCCGTCGCTGCGGCATATTCCTCCAGCGTCCTGTAGGCATGACGCGTCGCCGTTTCCGTTACGCCGTCAATGCGTGTCATGGCGCCGTCCGGGGCGTTCCAGTGAAAGGAATACTCTGCGCCGGGATTCGGCCGGAAGCCGTTGTAGTCACTGCTGCTGTAGCCGGTGTTGGTGGTCACCGTGAGGATGGCCGGCACATAGTTCTGCCCCAGAATCACGTTGTTGCGCCAGTGCATGTTCGCAGACGAGCCGTTGACGGATTCGGTAAAGATCGAGTTGTTGTAGTACAGCACTCCGGGGGCGCCCCCGGTCATGCGCGTGGCACCGCCGGGCGCGTGATACACGATGTTGCGAATCCAGTAGATCGGCCCGCCCCCTGTCGGCTGGTTCGACATGGGGTGTGATGCGGAGTTCACCAGCATGTTGCGCATCACGCGCACGTTGTGCAGGCTGCCGTCGATCTCGATGGCGTTGTCGTGGAAATTGCTCAGATAATTGTTGTAGAAATCGATCGCCACCGGTCGCCGGTCCCAGAACTCGCGTGTGGGGTACTGTGGCCCCTCGATGGCATGAGAGCCGTCGGGATTGCCGTAGGTTTCCACGTCGATGCCGTCGTGAAAATCCTGAATATGGTTGTAGGCCACCACATGACCGGGGCCATACAGCCGCACCGCCGTGTAGGAGCTCATCACCGGCGGGAAGGTCTGGCCATCGACGCCGCCGAACTGCTGCCAGAAGGCACCTACCCAGCCAATGACGTGATCGGGATCGTTACGCCCGATAAAGGTGTTGTCCAGAATCGTGAAGTCACTGGAACCGGACCAATTGGTCCATATTCCGATACCCACGTTCTCGAAGCGGGAATTCTTCACCGTCAGCCCCTTGGAGCCGGCGATGAACTGGGTACCTGCCCAGATTGCAATATCGGTATTGCGGAAGGTGATGCCTTCAAAGTAGTTGTAGTCCGCCGCCTTCACGTTGATCAGGTTGAAGGCACCGCGCCCGTCGATGATCACCTCGCCGTCGCCCGCCGCCTTGATGACGATGGGCTTCTCCGCCGTGCCGTCCGCCGTCAGGTAATAGGTGCCCTCAAAGGTGGTGGTGGCGTTGTAGCGCGTGTTGTTGGCGTAGAACTCGTAGAAATACTGGTACAGCCCGGCATGCATGAGAATGACATCGCCCGGCTTGACGCGGGGACGCCCGCCCGGGGCGGTGTCGCCGGCACCGCAGCGGTAGTTGTAGGCACACATCAGACCGGAGAACGACGGTTCTTCCCGCGGCCCCGTATAGGTGGCAGGGTACACGTGGTAGACCTTGCCGCCCTCGGCAGGCATGGGTTCGGCGCGGGTGCTGACAGTCGCCGTATGAGTGAAGGTATTGCCCTGTCCGCTGACGCCATCCGGATCGGTCAGTTCAAAGCGGGCCTCGTAGGCAGTGCCGGGCTCCAGATCCAGAATGCTCCCCGCGAACATGTTCGGGGCCACCATGTCCCAGATGTTTTCCTGATAGGTGCGCTCGCCGTTCAGTCGCAGCAGGGGCATGCCCTCGTGCCAGTTGCGCTCGCCGACACGGCGGTAGGACACCGTGACACTGGCGTTGCGATTGCTGTCACCCTCGATATGCCACTCAAACCCCAGATTGATCAGCGTGGGGTTCTCAATGACAAACTCCCCCGGCGTGGTCTGCGTGGCATTCTGCGCCTGTACGCTCCCAGCCGTCAGCGCGCACATCAGCGCTGCAAACATTACCCCGCCCTTCTGAACTGCCAGTCCCATGAGCTTCTCCTTGTTTCTTGTTGTTCTCGGATACCGGGCCAAAGTAAGCCACGCATTTCACCTCACAGCAAGGCGTTTGCGTCGAAGCGCCACCCCCGGATGCTTGGCAGGGCTGGCAATCTTCGCTATTACTGTCAGCCCCACAAGAACAACAACTGTTGGAGAGTCCCATGAAAACCCTGTTTCTGCCCCTGTTGTTAAGCCTGGGCCTGCTGGCCTCCTCCAGCGCCTGGAGCCAGCCCCCCGCGACACTCCTTGGTGGTGCCTGCTCCGGCGGCCCGGATGCGCCGCTGACGGAAGCGGCAAGTGGTCGCACCTTTGTGCTGGATTACCCCTGTGACCTGAAGCCGGGGGAAGACGTCACTGTCATCCTCAACCTGCATGGTGCAGGCTCCAATGAGCGCTATCAGCGCGCCTATTTCCCGGCCTGGGAACTGAAGGAGAAATACCGGCTGGTAATCGCCACGCCCCACTCCCCCGTGCGCCGCTGGAGTCAGGACGACGACGCCTATCTGCAAGCCATCACGGATGCCGTGATCAATGCCGTGGGGCAGGAACACGTGAAGGCCTTCTGGCTGGTAGGACACTCCCAGGGCGGCCTGACCTCGCGCCGCCTGGTCTGCACCCCCTTCTTCGCGGACAAGGTGGACGGTTTTGTCAGCCTCTCCGGCGGGCGCCTGGGAGGAGCCGCCGAGCGCTCCCCGGGTGCGGGCCGCCCCGTGCAGGCGGACGCCCCACCACCACGCACACCAGGTGCACCCGCCACGGCATCCATTTCGATCCCCTCCGAGCCCGGCTGCGACTTCTCCCATATTTACGAAACTGGCGAACACGAGATTGTGAGCCTGCCCACCACGTCAACACGCGCCGAACAACTGCATTGCGCCGCACGCGTGCGTCAGGAAGATGTGATCGACACCGAGGCGGGTCGCACCTACGACAGCGGCAGCCAGAACCCCGGCACACGGGAATGGGGCCTGCTGCCGCGTCCTGGCACGGCGCAGGTGTATGAGTATCCGGGCTGTGCAAACGGTCGGGTAGTCGCGGATATCGTGCGCCTGGACAAGGGCCACACCGAAGGGCTGGAACCAATGATCACCGAACGCATCATCGGACTGATGACGCGCTGACCAAGATCAAGGGGTCAGGTACCTTGATTTCCTGGTCAAAGTACCTGACTTCAGGTCCCACGAGCATGCGATCACGGAACTGCAGGCATGTCGTGTCGATGTAAACGAGCAGAATCCACAGGCTCTGGGCTTCTATGAGCACCTGGGATTCCGGCTTGTCGGGCGTTCGCCACTGGACGGCCAGGGGCGCGCCTTTCCGCTGCTGCACCTGTCGCTGTGACAAACGGTAATCTTTGCCACCACTTTAGAGATTGACATTTCTCAACGCGCAACGAAGACTTTGCGACGATAATTCGCAGATTTAATAACAACAGAGGAATGCACCATGCGCGTTTTGACACTGATTACTGCCACCCTGATAAGCACCCTGACTTCCGGGTTTGTCGCTGCCCAATCCACCCAGGAACTGATCGCCCAGGCGGTTCGCCCGCTGCCAGACGATTTGAAAGACGGTGCCACCGTGTTCCGTTACGACCCCGCTACAGGCGAGCGCATCGTGCTGCGCCAGGGCAATAATCAGGTGGAATGTCGCCCCAAGGACGAGGAAGGTTTCACTCGTTGCAGCCCGACAGCCAACGGCCCCCGCAGCGATCTGAGCGCCAGACTGCGTGCGCAGGGGCTGTCCGATGACGACGTCAACGCTGCCCTCGCGGAAGCAGAGCGCAAGGGTGAGATCCAGCCGCGCATCTTCGGCGCACTCAGCTACCGACTGTATGACGAGCCCGATCGCATTCAGCTTCTGTGGATCGTATCCGTTCCCAATGCCACGCCCGACCAACTGGGCATGCCCACCGGCGCGCAGCGCAACAATGCATTGGCAGGCCGTGGCACTCCCTGGATGATGAACCCGGGCACGCCGGGCGCGCACCTGATGATTCCGATCAACGGGCTCGAACTGTCCAACAAGCCGCAGTAAGACATCAAGGGGTCAGAGTCGTTGATTTTCTTGGAATTAACGACTCTGACCCCGGTTTCATTCAAGCCCCGCAGATCAGGCCCCGCACCTGCAACTCCACACGCGCCCCTGCGGCGGTTTCAGTCGCCGGCACCCATTCCGCACTCTCCAGCACATAGGTGTTGGACCCTGAACGTGCCAGGGCAATCCGGAACTGGCGAAGCAGATTGTCCAGCGCTTCCGCACTGCTGACGGGAGACTCCGAAGCCAGCTCGATACGCCCTGTCTCCGCACACTCGGCCAGTGCCACCAACTGATTGGCCTCGGCCCTGTGCATCGGCTCTGCATTCACGTGCAGGGAAAAAGTCTGCTCGTCCAGTGGCAGGGGTTCAAATTTGCGGGACGACATTCCAGAGCAGGCGACCAGCGCGAATAAAGTGCCGGTCAATGCCAGGCGTGTCAGAGTGGCAGATTTGTTCATACGGGTAGAGTCCTTCGTTTATTCGGTTGCATTGACGGGCATTTTAACCCGGTGCCCGGAACCGGATGCTGATCCCTGTCAATCTCTTGATGACCTGGAGGCATCGGAAAACCTCGATGGTGTTTCTGACCACCTGATGGGTGTTCTCGCCATCGCCAGCCACACGACCGCCAATATTTTCATTTAATTTCAATGTATTAGAGAATGGCACGGGTTCTGCATTTCTCCAGTGACAGATCCATCGTCCAACACACCTGGAGATCGCCATGCACCTGCCTCATCCCTCCCCTCGCTCCCTGCCCCTGCTCTATCGCATTGGTGGGCTTCTGCTGGTCGCGGCGCTGCTCCTGCTGGGTGTGATCGGTCTGATTCTGCCCGTGATCCCGGGCATCGTGTTTCTGTTCCTGGCCCTGTACGTGCTCACCCGCCTGTCACGCAGAGTCGCGGCTTACGCCCACAGCAAGCCCTGGTTCCGGCAGTACCTGCGTCATCTGCACCTGGCCAAGGGGCTGAGCCTGGGCGCCCGCATCCGCTATGGCGCCCTGCTGACGGCACGGGGCATCGTGGACGGGCTGGGCAGTGCATGGAACTGGCTTCGCGCCGTGGGAAGCCGGGGAATGCGCCGTTAGGATCAAACGACTCTGACACCTTTGATCGACCACGTGCCCGTGGCAGAATCCTGACTGCTTACGCATCAGGAGATGGACCATGAACAACGAAACCAAATTGCTGAAAGGAAGCTGCCTCTGCGGTGCTGTGGAGTGGGAGTTCGACGGCATTCCCGAGTCCGCGACCGCCTGCAACTGCACGGCCTGCCGACGCTACGGCACACTCTGGGCCTACGACTACGAGAACGAAGGCATCCGCGTGCGGGGAGACACCGTCGGCTATATTCGCGGCCATCGCTCTCTGGGTTTCCATTTTTGTCCCACCTGCGGCTGCATGGCCTACTGGCGGGCACTGGCTACCAACGAGGAAGGACGACGCCGCATTGCCGTCAATCTGCGTCTGACGGAACCAGAGCCAATCGCCGCCCTGCCCATCGATCACTTCGAGGGACTGCATAGCTTTGAGGACCTGCCCCGTGATGGCAGGACGATTCGGGATATGTGGTTCTAGCGACCGGGATATTAGGTGTCAGAGTAGTTTGATATATCAAACTACTCTGACACCTTTGCTACCTCAAACTACTCTGACACCTTTGCTAGCCTTTGCTACCGCCCTGTCAGGCCTTGTCCAGCGCCTGGGAGATGTCGGCGATAATGTCGTCGACGTGTTCAATCCCCACTGAAATGCGCACCAGGTCCTCAGAGACCCCGGCAGACTTCAGCTCTTCCGGGCTCAGTTGACGGTGGGTAGTCGTCGCCGGGTGACAGGCCAGGGATTTGGCATCGCCGATATTGACCAGCCGCAGAATCATCTGCAGGGCGTCGATGAAACGCCCACCCGCCTCCTTGCCGCCCTTGATACCAAAGCTCAGGATGCCCGAACCCATGCCGCGGCTGATCTTCTGGGCCGTCGCGTGATACGGGCTGTCCTGCAGACCGGCATAATTCACCCACTCCACCTTCGGGTGCCCCTGCAGGAAGCGTGCGACCTTCAGGGCGTTGGAGCAATGGCGCTCCATGCGCAGGCCCAGGGTTTCCAGCCCCTGCAGAATCAGGAAGGCACTGTGGGGGGACAGTGCGGCACCGGTGTTGCGCAGCGGTACCACGCGGCAGCGCCCGATATAGGCCGCCGGGCCAAGCGCCTCGGTATAGACCACGCCGTGATAGGACGGATCGGGTTCGTTCAGCATGGGGAAGCGCTTCTTGTTGGCCGCCCAGTCGAATTTTCCGGAATCAATGATCATGCCGCCAATGGTGGTGCCGTGGCCGCCGATGTACTTGGTAAGGGAATGCACCACAATGTCGGCGCCCAGGTCGATGGGGCGGCACAGATAGGGCGTCGCCACGGTGCTGTCCACGATCAGGGGCACACCATGACGGTGGGCGATCTCGGCCAGCTTCTCGATATCCACCACATTGCCGGCGGGGTTGCCGATGGTTTCACAGAACATCGCGCGGGTGTTGTCGTCGATCAGCGACTCCAGACGCTCGAAATCATCGAAGGAGGCCATGCGCACCTCTACTCCCTGTTTCGGCAGCGTGTGCGCGAACAGATTGTAGGTACCCCCGTAGAGCTGAGTGGTGCTGACGATGTTGCTGCCCACGTCCGTAATGCACTGAATGGCATAGGTGATGGCCGCCATGCCGGAGGCCAGGCCGAGGCCGGCAATGCCGCCCTCCATCTGCGCCAGACGCTTTTCCAGCACATCGGTGGTGGGGTTCATGATGCGGGTGTAGATATTGCCCGGCACCTTGAGGTCGAACAGGTCGGCCCCGTGCTGGGTGTTGTCGAAGGTGTAGGACGTGGTCTGATAGATCGGCACCGCCGCTGACTTGGTGGTGGCTTCCGATTCGTAGCCGTGATGCAGGGCCAGGGACTCCAGTTTCATGTGTGCTCCTTGTCGGGTGTCTGCCCCGAGCTGTTTTTACTGTGTTCCGGTTTATACCACAAGACGCGGAAACACACCCTGCTTCAGATCAGCCCCAAATGCTGCTATGGTTGCCCGCGCTTTTTCGTTTCCTCTCATGAGACAGCCATGACCCGAATTCTCTTCATCGAACACGACGGCACGGAGCACCCCGTGGACGTCACCCCCGGCGCCATCCCAAGTGTGATGGACGCTGCCGTCACCCAGGGCGTGCCCGGCATTGATGCCGACTGCGGGGGCTTCTGCTCCTGCGCCACCTGTCATGTCTTTGTGCACGAAGACTGGCTGAACAAGCTGCCGCCGATGGAGCGCAACGAGGACGCCATGCTCAGCCTGCGCCCCGACCGCAAGGCGAACTCGCGCCTTGCCTGCCAGCTTCCCCTCACCGAGGCACTGGACGGCCTGGTCGTCACCACTCCGGAATTTCAGTACTGAAAGAAAGAGGGCCAGAAGCATCGCGATGCTCCTGGCCCTTTGCTTAAAAGCCCTCTTTTCCAAGCCTACTGTTCTGTACTCTCAGCCGGCGACTACTCGCGGTAGCCCTTGCGCACCACGCCATTGCTGCGGCCATCCAGCTCGCCATCGCGCAGCCACTGCAGGCTGGCATCGAACAGCAGGCCGGCATTGATTTCCCACATGGCATTATGGGACGAGCATCCCAGATCCAGCAGTACCTTCTCGCTGGACCCCAGGTCTTCGTACATCTCGGCAACCCGGCTAGGCGGCACCTGCCCGTCGTGGATTCCTGCAACAAGCAGCATGGGGGTCTGTGTGCGCCCGACCACTTCCCGTGTCCAGCCCCAGACCGTGGTACTGGGGGCGCGCCGCACTCCGGCACCCCAGGTGGCACCCACCGGGTCGGACGCCAGCATGTCACGCCAGACGGCCTCGCTGACCTCCGGTTGATACTGGTTCTCGCAGCCTACCTGTCGATCCCAGTTGCGCACAAAGTCCAGCCGTGACTGCTTGGTGAACGCTGCCCCCGGCACGGGCAGAGCATCCGGCGCCTCCGCCGCTCGGCTGCGACTGTAGGCCGGGGCGAGCACGACCACGCGTGCCACCTTCTCCGGATGCAGAGCCGCATAACCAGCGGCACGGGGGCCACCGAGAGACCAGGCAACCAGATGCACCTTGTCCACACCGCGCAGGCGGCGCAGATACTCGACCACGGCATCGATGTCATGCCAGTCCGATTCGATAGTGGTAGCCGCAAAACCATAACTGGGGTCACAGGGCGCCGAGATCATGGTGGGCACAAAATCCTGCTGCGCCTGGGCTGACAGATTGCAGACATCGTTCATGACATAGGGACGCGTGGAACGGCCATAACCCGTGGTATCCATCGCGAAGGTGTCGTAACCCTCGGCGGCCAGGTAGGCCATCCAGCTATACCCCTGCACCGGCACATCGAAGGCTACCTCCGCCGGGGTACCGGCGCCGTGCACGAAGAGCACCACCTGCCCCTCCAGACTGGCGCTGCGGGCGACGGTGGCGGGCTGGCTGCGCTCACGCACGTAGATCAGGGCCGTATCTCCCGCCATCGACGGTGCGGTGGAGACCACGGGCACATAATGATCCACCCGCACGGTGCCGGGCTGCGCGAAAGCCAGGGAATGACAGAACAGGAACAGGGAGGGCAAGGCCCACAAGCGGAGCGTTGTTTTCATTGTAGTTCTCCAGATCAAGCGGTCACAGATCGAGCAGTCAGAATCGTTGCTTTTGCTGGCGGATTCAGGCAATCAGAGTCAATGATTCCGGTGAAAAAATCAACGACTCTGACTTCTTGATCTAAGCCCTTGATCCTGATCCTGAACCCCAGAGCCGGGCAAGATTGCCTGCGGTGAGTGCCAGGTTGTCGGCCGCGCCACGCAGGGCATCGGCCTTGCTGCCGGGGCCACGTGAAATCGAAAATGCAGCAGTAAGACCAATATCGTAGAGGGCGTCCAGTTCGCTGCCCAGAAGCCCGGCCAGCGCAATCACCGGCACGCCGTGCTCCCGCGCCAGACGGCACACCCCCGCAGGCACCTTGCCCGCCGCGCTCTGGGAGTCCAGACTGCCCTCGCCGGTAATAACCAGATCCGCCCCGGCCAGCGCCTGCGGAAGGCCCACGGCGTCCATTACCGTGTCGATGCCCGACACGATACTCGCACCCAGAAGCCCGCCCAGCGTCCCGCCAATACCGCCGGCGGCACCACTGCCTGCAAAGCCGGCAATGTCAAAACCCTGTTGTCTCGCCAGCTCGGCAAAGTGCGCCATGCCCGTTTCAAGTTGCAGCACCTCATCGACACTGGCACCTTTCTGAGGCGCGAAGACCCGGGCGCAGCCTTCCGGCCCCAGCAGAGGATTGCGCACATCACTGGCCACCAGCACACGAACGCCCTGCAAGCGCGTTTGCACAGGCTCTATGTCGAAGTGAACAAGGTCTTGCAGGGCGCCACCGCCACTCAGTGCAAGGCCATCCGCGTCCAGAAAACGTGCGCCCAGCGCCTGCAGCAGGCCGATGCCGGCATCGGAGGTAGCGCTGCCGCCAAGACCGATGATGAGTGTTTCTGCCCCGCTGGCAAGCGCCGCCTCGATCAGTTCCCCGGTGCCACGGCTGCAGGCACGCAGGGCATCGCGCCGGTCCGGTGGAACCCGGTGCAAACCACTGGCCTGCGCGACCTCCACAATGGCCGTGCGCCCGTCGTCGATCAGGCCGAAATGGGCCTCCACCGGTTCCGCCAGAGGGCCGCTTACCGTGCGCCATTCCAGTCGTCCCCCTGCCGCGCTGACCAGCGCTGCGGTGGTTCCTTCTCCGCCGTCGGCCAGGGGCATTTCCACGAGCGTGTCCTGCGGTGCCTCGCGAGCCCAGCCGCGGGCAATGGCACGTGCCACCTCGGGCGCTTCCAGGCACTCCTTGAAGGAATCGGGGGCTACGATGATTCGCATGGGGACTCGCATGGGCCTACCTCCTTACAGCACAAACAGGGAAACCAGCCACACCGCCACAATGCTCACCAGCCCCATCGCGAGAGTGGCGCCGGTATGCGCGCGATACGCCGTGGCAACGTTCATCCGTGAACACTGCGCGACCACCCAGAAATAACTGTCGTTCGCATGGGACACCGTCATGGCGCCGGCGCCGACTGCCATCACACTCAACACATGCCCTGCAGTGGAATCGAGTCCGATCCGGGGCAACAGCGGAGCCACCAGCGCGGAACCCGCCACCATGGCCACAGTGGAGGAGCCCTGCGCCGTCTTCAACGCCGCCGCCACCACGAAGGGCATGAAGACGCCGATGCCAAGTTCCGACAGGGTATTGCCCAGGTACTCGCCGATGGGAGTCGCCGCCAGCACAGCGCCAAAGGCCCCGCCTGCTCCCGTCACCAGAAGAATCGGTGCCGCCGTCAACAAGGCCTGCTGCGTATGCTCACCGAAGCGGACAAGCCGCTGCTCGCCACGCAACAGAGGCAGGGCAAACAGCACGCCGGCCGCGAGCGCAATCAGCGGTTTGCCCAGGAAATTGCACCACTCGTAGAACACGCCACTGCCCAGCAGATGCCCCGGATAATTGGCGACAGAGCCCAGACAGATGAGAAGGATCGGCATGAGCAGTGGCAGGATGGCAGCACCTGCAGAAGGCAGATCCAGCGCAGAGAGCGAAGACTCGGGCGCCAGGTCTTCCTCTTCCAGCTCCACACTGGGAAGTGTGCGGCTAAAGCGTGCCCAGGCCAGTCCGGTCAAGGCCGCCAGCAGCGCAAACCCAAGACCCGCCAGAATCACCAGGCCCAGATTGTCTTCCAGCCCCAGGTTCGCCGCCGCAGCGATGGGGCCTGGCGTCGGCGGCACCAGCGTATGGGTAGCAAACAGGCCGGTGGACAGCGCCACGGTCAACATCACCGGCGAGGCATGCAGCGTGCGCGCCAGTGAGCGTCGCAGGCTGTTCAGGATAATAAAGGCAGAGTCGCAGAACACCGGAATGGACACGATAAACCCCACCAGTGACAGGGTCAGGGCAGGAAAGCGCTCGCCGAAAATGCGGATCAGGGTCTGGGCAAGCACTATCGCTGCCCCGCTGCGCTCCAGAATCACGCCGATCAGCGTGCCCAGAACAATCACCAGGCCGATGCTGCCCATGATATTGCCGAAACCACCGCGAATGGTGGACTCGATGTCCCGCAAAGGCAGGCCGTAGGCGAAGGCCGCCAGTAGAGCGGCAATCAGCAGCACCAGAAAGGGACTGAGGCGCAGGCGCACCGTGGCGAACACAATGAAGCCGATGATCAGCAGCAGAATCAGCACCAGTGTCATGATCTCTCCCTGAGAGCTGCCAGCCGCGTGGTGCCACGAAGCAGCGTGTCGGTTCATCCGGAAAGGCGTGTTGGCAGTATATGCAAAGCCCGTCCCCGATTGCCACCTCACGCTGCGGCGGCATGTCAGCCGCCCTGAAATTGCTCTACACTGCAGCCCTGAACCGGCCCGTTATCGGTGTCCACAGGAGCCATCACCATGACACACACGACCGAGATCCACGCCAGCGTCGCCATGCTCGCCTCCCTGTTCGGCGACCCCGCCCATGCAGACTCCGATGCCAACCGTTACGAATGGCATGTTCGTTTCGAGGACGGAGGAAGCGTGGTGCTGCGCAACACCGGCAGCGCGGCCAGCGCGGGAAGAATGCAAAGCTGGGAGGTCGCAGCAGACTCCCCCAGCGCACTGACGGAACTGGAGAACCGTCTGCACGAGGGGGAGAACTACTACGAAGGCGTGCTGCACCCGGAGCTGTTCATTCACCGGGAACAGGAATAAATCAGGCGCTCTTTTCTGCCTCGGGCGCCTGTCAGGCCGCTTACGGCTTTTCGGTCAGCGTTTCCAGCGTGAACCCCGGGCTTGTGGCCGAGAGCTCAGCCTGCAACTGCAGAATCGCCGTATAGCGCTTGTCTTCCAGAGAGGAATAATTCAGCGCCCCCACCGCAAGTGCCGGAATCGTGACCTTGCCATCTGCGGCGGAATAGCTCGCATACTCCTCGCTGTACGGCAGGTTTGTCAGCGTCGAGTTCACGAGCTGCAGGGTAACGGGGATGCTTTCCACCAGACGCAGAAGCGCGTCGTACACCACCTTCTCGCCCTTGTCATTGGTCAACACCACCGCCGGGATATACAGCGACTGACTGATCGGTTCGTACACCGAAAGCGCCAGGTTCTGGGCATTGCTGTCAACGGTACCGCCCAGCGCCAGAATCTGGTTCGTGAAGGACGACAGGTGGTTCACAGACCCCTTTCTGAGATTGCTGTAAACCCTGATGATCGACGCATCGGCGGTTCTTGAGATCGCCGCATCGAGGTCGTCGATATCCGTCACCTCGACCGTCACCCCCACGCGCAGCCCGTCGATCTCCGACTTCGAGCCGGAGGCCAGCAGTTGGTCGTACAGGGTCTGCAATGCACTGCTGGTGAACTTCCCCGCCGCCATGCCTGCGGCAGGGTCCGCCAAGCCAAACTGGTTCAGCAGACCCAGCACCGAATCCTTGTGCCGCGCCTCGGAAGTCGCGATTGTCGAGAACACCGGATTGCCCCACTTTGCGTAGAGGGCGTTGTAGAGATCGTAGGCGAGTTTTTCTTCCTCGCGCATGAACTGAAGATCCGTGATCTCCTGCTCTGTGAGCGCGAGCGCTGGAACTGGCAAAACCAGCAACAGGAGCAAGAGCAGACGCCCGAGCACGGATTGGGATATCTGCGAACGTCCCCGAAAGATTTGATGCACAGACATAACACCTCCCTTCAACTATAGGTTTTCTATATAACCCATCTTCATAATTGGCAGATTGATGCTGATCAATCAATGGACGGAACCGGAATTTCCACAAACCACTTTCATCGCCTGCAAGCCAGGCCTGGAACAATCAATTCGAGGCGGTGCCTGGCTCTTCAGGCACATAGATCATGGTGCCATCCTCCATGCGGTAGGTGACCCCTGCCCGCATGCCCTGTCCCTCACCGATTTCTCCGCTGTTGCGGTAATGGGTCAGTTCCTCCCCGTCCTTGACGATCATCTCCATCTCGGGCGTGCCCGGGTTCTTGATGACCACCACCTCGTCTGCGCTGGAAAACGGGTTGAGCGGATTTTCCACGATAACAATCAGCAGCACCGCAATCACCACGAGAAACACATCGATCAGATTGACCACGCTGAGAATCGGATCGTCCTGATCGTCATCACCCAGAATATTCAGTCGGGATCTGCTGCTCATGCGCGAGCCTCCATGGGCGTGGCGACCAGGGATTCATGCAGAGGCGTGCCACCGACAAAGCTGTTCAATTCCGCCAGCAGCCAGCGCCGGCGCACGAGCATCACCACATAGGTGATGGCCGCCGACATCAGCGCCACAATCACGGCGGAAAACGCCACTACCAGTTGCTCCGCCATGCCGATGGAGTCGCCCGCCGACACGGCCATCAACGCCGGCCCCATGGGGATCATCGTCGCCACCAGGCCCAGCATTGGCGCCACACGACTGACGATGCGCAGCCCCTCCAACTCCTTCAGCACCATCAGCTCCAGTTCCTCCACGCTGACGCCGATGTTGACCGACACCGCCCGTGTCAGTACGGACACCTGGCGCATCGACACAGCGCGCATGATGAGCTCGTAGAGGAAGCCTCCCAGCACAATGATCGAATAACAGAACATCAGCATCAGCGCCACCAGCACAGGCAGCATGAAGTAACCGACCAGGTCGGACATGGTGTTTTCAATAAGCATCATACGAAGGACTCCTCTTCAAAATTCGATCCCAGGCGCGCATCTGATAGTCGCGCCGCAATATGCCAATCACGAACAGTGCCAGCAGCACCAGCATCCACGGAGCCACCGGCACGGGTTCCTGCTCCTGCGGCAGCACCTGCGTCAGCACCTGCCCGGTCACGGTCTCCAGCGTCTCGCTGCTGGCGCTCTCGGTGGGCGAATCCGGGTTTGCCTCGGCGGCCGCCGGTTCGCTTCCGGGTGCGCTCAGGCCATACCCCGCCGCCAGCTCCTCCACATAGGCGAGAAAAGTCTGATTGGAGGTCACAATGTCGTAGCGCTCGGCAATATCGACATAGGTGGCCACCAGTTCCTGCACCGTCTGCTCGGAGGCATCCCAGTAGTCCTTGCGGACGGCTTCCAGCATGCGCTCGGCAATCTGCGCCAGCGCCTCGGGATTGTTCTCCTCGAACCATTCCCGCACGCCCAGCTCATAGCGATCCATCACATAGACCTGCTCAAACTCCTGCCACTGGTCATCACGCACCACGTTGCGGTCCATCACCTGCCAACCCCAGAAGTTATTGATGGTGTTGAGCAGGGACAACGTGCCCGCATAACCTTCCTGCTGCATCTCGGCAAGCCAGTTGGGGTGCTGATACACGGCGCGAAGCTCCATCGCCATGAAGCGCTCGGCAGTCTGCAGCTTGGCCCGTGCCGGGTCGCGCATATTGGAGATGTACAGTTGCGGGGCCTCGCCATCGAGATACTGCACCGCCTTGGAAATGCCGCCCAGGTACTCGAAGGGGTGGTCGGTATCCAGCAGCCCCTTGAGATTCGAGGAACGCGAGAACACGGCAGCGCTGGTGCCCCTGAGATGCGCGGCATAGGCGCTGATCGGCGCGCCATCCGCGCCGCTCGGCTTGGAACTCCAGCGGGACTTGTCGGGCCCGTAGCCCCAGGACATGCGCGACAGGTACAACTCTTCGAGCTGTGTATCGCCTTCGTCCCACTGATCCGACGCCAGGCTGGCATCCGTCAGCCCGGTGCCGTAGTCGCCACTCTCATTGCCATAGATGCGGGTCAACGCAAAATCACGCGCCGTCTCTGCATCCACTCCGTCGGCCAGCAGTTCCTGGTAGACCGTCTCGGTGTTGCGGCGAATCAGGTTGTCCTCTCCGGGCTCGTCCAGATTGGCCACCAGGACGATCGCCTTGTTGAACCACTCCATCACGTTGGGAAACTGGTCGCGGTACAGGCCCGTAAGCGAGATCACCGGATCGATGCGGGGGCGCCCGAGCTGCGCCAGCGGAATGATTTCCACATCCACCACGGTGCCACTCTGATCCCATACGGGCTTCACGCCCATGGCCGCCATGATCTCGGCCTCCAGCATGCCGAGGTGACGCATGGTCTCGGTGCTCCACATGGTGAAGGCCAGTTTCTGCGGAAACTCCCCGTGCGTCTGTTCATGGCTGAGGATCAGTCCCTGCATGACGTCCACACCGGCCGCATAGGCTGCCTGGGTGGGAATGCGGCTGGGGTCGAAACCGTACACATTGCGCCCGGTCTGCAGAGCATCCGGGTTGCGGATGGAGTCGCCGCCATAGGACGGATCGACGAAACGGGAGGACAGCGCGCGCAGAATGCCTTCCGTTTCGGAACGCGCGTCCAGCATGGCGTCGAAGCGTCTCCCCTTCTCGATCAGGTCGCGTTCTGCTGGATCGTCGAACGACTCCAGGGGCGTGTTCGAGAACACCTTGTCCATCACAAAGCGGTAGGGGGTGGATTCCTGTATCTGCGTGTAGTCCTGCGCGAACACCTCGGCCACGTCCTCAATGCCCAGCGACTGATAGAGCGGCTCCCCCAGCATCTGCATCACCGTGGTAACACGGTGCTCTGGCAGAGCCGTCTCGCCAAAACTGTGCAGCCCCAGCGGCTGCATGGCCAGACCCACTTCCTCCAGATAATCCTCGATATCGCGCAGGAAGTTCTCGAAGCCGCTCTCCAGTTCCGCCACGCTCCAGCCGAGATCGCTGTGGATATTCATCGCCACGGCCTGTTCGATGATGAGATTGCGGTTGTTCTCCTTCACCACCCCTTCGTCCAGCGCCAGGTATTCGCGAATATAGTTATTGATGACCACAAAGTCGTCCGACAGCCCGGCGGGCGTGAAGGGAGGGGTCTGGTGACTGATGATCACGCCACGTCCGCGTCGCTTGACGTGAATGGCCTCGCCAATGTTGTCCACGATATAGGGATAGATGACCGGGACGTCCTCCACCAGCAGGTTGGGATCGTCATAGGCCCACAGTCCCCGCTCCTTGCCCGGCAGCCATTCCTGGCTGCCGTGGGTGCCGAAGTGCACAATGGCGTTCGCACCGAACTGCTCGCGCACCCACAGATAGGTGGCGAGATAGGCGTGGTGCACCGGCACCTTGTCGTCGTGGAAAATATCCTTCTCTTCCGTGCTGACACCGCTCTCTCCCCGAGGAGGCTGCGGCATCACGATCATCTTGCCCAGGGACATGCGGGGAATCACAAAGCGCGGCTCCCCTTCGATCTCGAACACCCAGGGACTCTCGGCAGCAGGCCCCCAGCGCTGCTCAATGCGCTCGCGTACGGACGCCGGCAGCGTCGCGAGCCAGGCCTCGTAGCGGGACAGCGGCAGACTGTCCCAGTAGTCGGTCGCCATCAGGCGCTGAAAACCGTCGGCACGATAGCGAGGGCTGAGCAGCAGGGCCACCGCGTCAATGAACTCCTGCTCGGCAGCAGGGGTGACATCGTAGCCTTCCAGCGCGAGGCGTGAGCTCAATGCTTCCAGCGAGCGCGGCACGTTCAGGTTGGAGGCGCCCTGATTGTGTTCTCCGGGCGGATGGTTCCAGAACATCAGCGCGATCTTCTTGTCGGCATTGTTCATGCGACGAAGACGTGCCTGATTGATCGCTCTGCCCACGCTCATGGCGAGCTGTTCCGGCATCACCTTCAGCTCGCCGTCTTCATTGGCAGCGATGACCACCGGGTCCTGCAGCCCCACATATTCGGCAATGGTCAGGTTGTAGGGAATGCCAAAACTGTCGATCCCGGCGGTATCGGCGTAATACGCCTCGCGGCTGCCTCCGCGATAGGTGATGAGATTCAGTTGCGGCACGTCCAGCGCCTGGTTCCAGTCCTTGCGGCCTTCCGGATCGCTGCCAAGAAAGGTGTTGACCATCACCACGTCCACAAACACATGGCCGTTCTGCGTCAGGATGGCGCGGTCACGCTCGTTCATCACGCCTTCGACATCGGGGCGGGCGTCGCCGGCGACCACAGCATCACCCGGGAAGATGTCCCCCTCAGCAATGGGCATGGAGGTGGTGGCGGGTCGCCCGCCAGCGGGCCTGCCCGAACCCGAGCTACCACGACCGGAAGATGCGGCATCTCCGGAGCGCTCGCTGCGCTCCCTGGCCACCCGGGAGGAACGATAGAACGCCAGCGGAACGGCATCGCGTGCCTCTATGTCGGCAATGGCGGCATCCAGCATGGCGTTCTGGCCGTCGGACAGATAGCTGGACGACATCTCCAGACCAATCACCGGTTTGCCTGCGCGGGTTGTGCCGCGCAGGGTCTGCCACCAGTCAAGATAGTGTTCCAGATCGGCGAAGACCAGTTCCGGGTATTCCGGGTGATAGATGCCCCCATTCGGCAGTTCCAGGGGCGGCGGTACCTGACTGAGATCGCCGCCGTTCAGATACTGCTGAAGATAGGCAAACATGCGCCGGTGATTGACGCTGGTGCCCCCCACGTAATACTCGAACAGACGCTGGGCGAGCTGTTCCTCCATGGCAGCCGAACGCATCCGCACGGGGGGCGACATGACATGCACCCCCAGACTGGGCACTCCGAGCTGGCGCAGGGCATCGCCCGCATTGCGTTCAATGGCCGACTGGTCGTCGGAGCGCGGCGCATCCACGATGACCAGGCGTGTACCCCGCAGCGCCTCGGCAATTTGCCCGGCAGTGCTGAGGTCCACCTGGCGCCAGGCCAGCTCGATGCCGGCCTCCTCCGCCGCCTGCTCCATCAGGACGAACTTGCGCTCCAGGACGAAACTGGTGGAGAGAATGGTCACCTTCTCCCCCGCAGCCCAGGCCGGTGATATCCCGGTCAGGGCGAGAAGGGGCAACAGAAGTGCCTGGCACAAGCACACGGCGAGCGCGTTTCGCATGATGACACTCCTTCTCAGTTGAAGCGGGTTTCCAGACTCATGAACACATAGCGCCCACGCTCGGCAAAGGTAAACAGCTCGGACTCGTCCAGCAGATTGGTGTCTGCCAGATTGTCCACGCCCGCGCGTACGGTGGTATTGCGGGTAATCGCCTTGCCCAGGCTGAAGTTGTACAGGGCATAACGGGGCAGCGGCGTCATTACCGCCGCCGTGCCACGTCCCACCAGAAGGAACTGCTCACCAACGAAGTTGCCACGCAGTTGCGCGGACCAGCCATCGCCCCCTTCCCAGCCGAGACGAACATTGGAAGAGTGATCCGGACGATCCGTGAGCTGGTCGCCTGTCGACTTGTTTTCCGTGTCCAGCCAGGTGTGGTTGATGCTGACATCGAAACCATAGCCCAGTGCTGCGGTGAACATCAGCTCGGCCCCGGTGATGCGCGCCTTGTCCACATTGATGCGACGGGTCAGGCCGTTCTCCACCACCTGCCCGCGCACGCGCACCGGCGCCTTCAGCTCTTCGCTGACCAGCAGATTGTCCAGCTCGTTATTGAACACGATGGCATTGAAGCGATAGGCGCCGTAGCTGTAATCGAAGCCCAGCTCATAGCCATCCACCACCTCCGGCAACAGATCCGGGTTGGCCGCCAGGTCGTAGCCGGGTCGCCCACTCTCGTAGCCCGGCGTGGTGTATTTCAGATGCGGGGCCTTGAAGCCATGACCGTAGCCGGCGCGAATCGTCAGATTGTCGCTGGGCAGGTACACCAGATAGGCACGCGGGCTCAGCTCGGAACCGAAGGTGTCGTGACGGTCGGAGCGCAACCCGAGCGTCAGCTTCAGTTCGTCGGAGAGGGACACCTGATCCTGAGCGTACAGGGACAGCATGTCCGCCTTCGCTTCGCCTCCCTTGAAGCTGGTGTGGATGTGATACTGCGTCAGCGCCTCCACGCCCAGGCTTACCATGTGCCGGGCACCCAGCTCGACGTTCAGGCGTCCGTCCACGGCATCGTTGCGCTGCCCCTGGGTTGGAGACGACGAGGGCGGCACGCGCGGGTCCGCTGGCTCCGACAGCGAGGTCACCTCGGAACGATAGACACTCAGGTAGCTGTTGACCCGGCCGTAGTCGCCGTAATAGCTAAGCGCGCTGTGCTCTCGGGTGACATCGCCATTGAGCTTGTAAATGATTTCCGCGCCCGTCACTGTATCCAGGCGATAGGAGGAACGATCCTCCTCGGTGCGATAGTAGTCCACGTCAAACCGGTGCTGCTGCGACGGGCGGAAGGAGCTGCCCAGAATCAGGTTCGAGCCGCGCTTGCCCTCGCGCAAGGTTAGCGCAGGCGTGCGATTGTCCCCGGGGTAGGACAGATCCTTGCGGCTGAAGTGCCCGCCGCCCAGCGTCAGGCTCAGCGTGTCGCTGACAGGGCCGGCTGCTACCGCCGACGCATTGAACTCTTCCCCGCCACTCTCGCCCGGCAGGCCACCCTGCTGCGCGCGCACCTCTCCGTACCAGCGTTCGGCGGCAGGCTTGGTAATCACGTTGACCACGCCACCAAACGCCTCGGATCCATACAAAGAGGACATGGGGCCGCGGACGATCTCGACACGTTCAATCATCTCCATGGGCACCCAGTCAAAACGAAAATCCGAATGCTGAATCACCTCATCGGAGGCACTGATGCGGCGACCGTTGAGCAGCATCAGCGAGTAGTCCCGTCCCATGCCACGAATACTGACGGAGGAGCGGTTGGAGCCACCGCCTGTCGGGTCCAGTGTGATGCCCTGGGTTTCGCGCACAGCCTGCAGCACATCGGTGACGTTGCGACTGCGCAGATCGTTCTCATTGATGACCGAAATGGAAGCGGGCGCCTCTCGAAGGCTCTGCTCGTAGGAGGCCGCCGTCACGACGATCTCCTCGACCTGAGTCGCATCCTGGGCTAAGGCAAGACCGGTAGTGGCCAGCAGACTGAAGGAAAGTATCCCCGAAGATTTTTTATTCATGACACCGTCATCCGTAGGTTAGGCAGTTTTCTGCAATGCGCGGATTCTAATGACGGTCTGTGATGACAGCGATGTGACACGGCGTCGCGCGGCAAACTGTCACGCGGCAATATGCCGCATCCAATTCTGATCGAGCCAGCCCCGCATTTGCTCGTGACCAGAAGCAGAGTATGATCCTCAAGCACCCTTCCCGTAGGCGGCCCACGCAAGCGGGTATTGCAGTGAACCCGTCACAATCAATCCATACACTCTCAGGCAACAGGCCACGAGAATTCACCATGAAAAAGACAGGCGCCACCTTTTCCCGACGACAGATGCTGGGCCTTCTCGGCGCTGGCGTTGCCGCGAGCCCTCGGCTGCTGGCACAGACGAGCAGCCCTATGCCCCCTGCCAACACGGATGCCAGCCGCCTCGCCCGTGACGAAGCGTTCTGGAAAGAGGTCGGCAGCTACTACGATCGCGCCGAAGGCATCATCAATCTGGAACACGGCTATTGGGGAAAGATGGCGCGGCCGGTGCAGGAACAGTATCTGGCTGCGACGCAGATGGTGAACAAGCAACTGTCCTACTACGCTCGCCGCGACTACGGCCGCGATGCGGCGGAGAGTGTGCGCCGTGTTGCCCGCGCACTGGATGTCGAGCCCGAGGAAATCGTGCTCACCCGCAATGCCACTGAATCCATCCACAACCTGATTCGTCAGTACCAGCGCATCACGGCCGACGATGCCCTGCTGTATGCCGACATCGACTACCCGAGTTTTCAGCAAACCATGCAGTGGCTGGCCGACAGCGCAGGCGCCACGGGTGTGATGCTGAAGCTGCCCCCTCGCGCCAGCCAGCAGAATATTCTGGATCTCTACCGGAGCGCCTTCGACGAGCACCCCAACCTGAAACTGATCCTGCTGACCCATGTCAGCAATCAGCACGGACTGGTGGTGCCCGTTGCGGCGATCACGCAGGAAGCCCGCCGGCGCGGCATCGACGTCATCTGCGACAGCGCCCAATCCTGGGGCCTGCTCGATTTCACCCTGCCGGAGCTCGGCGTGGACTGGGCGGGGTTCAATCTGCACAAGTGGATTGGATCGCCAGTCGGCGTTGGCGCCCTTTATATGCGCCGGGGCACCCTGGAAAAGATCAGCCCCTACCCTGGGGAGCGCGATCCGGACAACACCCGCGCGGCAACCCGGGTGCATACCGCCACCTCCAACTTCGCGGCCATTCTCGCGGTTCCCGCCGCGCTGGATTTTCACGAGGCCCTTGGTGGCGCCAACAAAGAGGCGCGGCTGCGCTATCTGCGCGGACTGTGGACCCAGGAGGCAGACACCATGCCTCATATTGAAGTGCTGGGCGGGGCAGACGAGGATTCCTGGACGGGCATGGCCTCCTTCCGCCTGCGCGACCAGAGCAGCGCCGCCGAGGTGAATGCCCTGCAGAAACGTCTGGAACAGGAGTTCGGCATTTTTACCGTCGCGCGTTATGAACTCGGCAGCGGCGCCTGCATCCGCGTCACCCCCCAGGTGTTCACCACCCCGGATGAACTCGCCCAACTGGTCAGCGCCCTGAAACGTCTGCAGGCCTGAGCCCGGTGAGGTGCTGTGGTGAAGTGCTGTAGTGAGGTGCGGCGCGACACAGCGCCGCACCTTCGGTCCCCAGGCCTGCCTGTGTACCTCCACCCTTTGACACCTGCTAGGTATTCCGGGCACGTGTCGCTATAATCGCGGCAATTAGAAAAAGGGGGTACGTGTTGTGAATCAGGCAGTCAACCAGAGTTCCATGCGGGCATCCTGCGGCGAAGTGGATACCTTCCTCGTCCGCGCCCACGGCTATGCAGCCTTTGCCATGCTGCTGGCCTCTGTCACCTTCGGCATCCTTGTTTCCCTGCAGTTTATCTTTCCGGACTTCATGGCCGACTGGCTGCCGGGCTGGGGCCGTATGCGCTACGCCCACACCCAGGGCATCATGTTCGGCTGGCTGGGCAATGCCTTCCTCGCGTTTATGTACCATGCGGTTCCCGTACTCAGCGGACGCCCGGTGACCAGCCGCAAGATCGGGCTGTGGCTGTTCGGCGTGTGGAACTTTGCCGTGATGATCCCCGGTTGGACCCTGGTGCTGTCCGGCTTCAGTCAGCCGCTGGAGTGGGCAGAGTTCCCGCCGATCGTTGACGCCTTCGTCATCCTCGGTCTGCTGCTGGCCGCTGCACAGTTTCTGCCGCCTTTTATCCGTCGCGGCATCACGGATCTGTACGTATCCGGCTGGTATCTGGTGGGCGGGCTGGTGTTCACGCTGCTCTCCTACCCCATGGGCAACTTCGCACCGGAAGTGGTGCCGGGAGCAGCGGGCGCGGCGTTCAGTGGTCTTTGGATACACGACGCCGTCGGCCTGTTCGTAACCCCGATGGCGCTGGCGATTCTGTACTATGTGATTCCTGCCACCACCGGGCGCCCCATCTTCAGCCATTTCCTGTCGATGCTGGGCTTCTGGGGCCTGTTCTTCCTCTACCCGCTCAACGGCACCCACCACTACATCTTCTCCGTGATTCCGATGGAAGCGCAGATGACGGCCATCATCGCGTCCTTCCTGCTGGGAGTGGTGGTCATCATCGTGGTCACCAACCTGATGCTGTCACAGCGCGGGGCGGGGTTGATCCCGCGTGACATCGGCCTGCGCTTCGTCTCAATGGCAGTGCTGTTCTATCTGGTCGTCAGCATCCAGGGTTCGCTGCAGGCGAACATGAGCCTGAACCAGACCGTGCACTTCACGGACTGGGTGATCGGGCACTCGCACCTGGCCATGCTCGGCTTCGCCACCTTTGCCGGCATTGGCGGTATTCTGCACGCCTGGCAACGCATGCCGGACGCGCGCTATAACGCCCGTGCATTCGAGTGGGCCTATGGTCTGCTCACCGTCGGCATCTGGTTGATGGTCATCGACCTGACCATCGCCGGCATCGTGCAGGGGCAACTGTGGGCTGATGGCAGCCCGTGGCTGGAGTCCCTGCAGGCCTCGCGCCCCTACTGGGTCATGCGCTCCCTGTCCGCGATTCCGGTCGCTGCGGGTTTCATTGCCCTGTTTGTGGGCCTCGTAACCGGCCCGCGCGGCGCAGGAGTTGTCCAGATCAACGCCGAACAGCAGGAGCAGGCGGCTGCACAACTGCTGCCGGAAGCGGCACACGCTGCCCCGTCCCGTGGCCTCAAGATGTCCTACGTCGTGGCCAGTGTCGCGGGCGTGGTGTTCTTCGTGCTGTCGGTGAGTCTGCTCGGACTGCTGCCGCGCCAGATGCTGGAAGAGCAGAGCGTGGCGATGGCTCCCGGTGCTCCCCTGCCCTATACCCCGGCGGAAGCGCGCGGGCGTGAAATCTATGCGCGTGAAGGCTGCTCCTATTGCCACAGCCAGCAGATCCGCTACACCGAGGCCGACCTGGAACGTTTCGGTGCCCCCACGCTGGCGTGGGAAGGCCGCCTGGAATACCCCCACATGCTGGGCACCCGTCGTATCGGGCCGGACCTGAGCCGCGCTGGCGGCACCCGCTCTGCAGACTGGCATTACGCGCACCTGTTCGCACCACGTGCGGTGGTTCCCCAGTCCATCATGCCCGGCTATCCGCAACTGTTCGACGGCACCGCTACCCGTCCGCGCCAGGAGGCACGCGATCTGGTGGCGTATATCGATTCGCTGGGCCGCGCCCGTGAACTCGCCTACCCGGAAGGCGACATCGCCGCCCGCGCCGCTGCCGGAGACGATGACTGGGCGCAGATGTCCCTCAATGCCCCGCAACTGAATGCTCACCCGGGCCGCACCCGCCCCCGTGGCGAAGCGCCAGCACTGGCGGCAAACGGCGATGTTGCCCAGGGCACTGCGTTGTGGCTGGAAAACTGCGCCGGTTGCCACGGCGATCTGGGGCAGGGTGACGGACCCGCGGCCACCTGGCTGGAACCCATGCCCAAGAACCTGAGCATCCGCGAATACTCGCGCACGATGCTGGCGGACATTCTGTGGAACGGGGTGCACGGCTCGGCGATGCCGGCCTGGCGTGACCTGGACGACGGACAGCGTGCCGCTCTGGCCGCGTCTGTGCAGAACCTTGCCCGCGTGGACAACACCGCGAACGCTGCTCAGGCAGCCCTCGGCGCCGCGGTATATGCCCGTCACTGCGCCGAGTGCCATGGTGACAACGGAGCAGGCAATGGCTTTGCCGCCGCGCAGTTGCCCATTGCCCCGACGGACTTCCGTGGCGTGCGCGCCAGTCTGGACGAGCGCGTCCGGATTCTGCGCAACGGCGTGGCCGGCACCTCCATGGCCCCCTGGACAGACCGCCTGGATGACAATGAAATCACCGCCGTGGCACACTACATCGGCACCTTCTTCCAGCCCGACAACGGGGGAGCACGCCCATGATCGCTGACATCGTCGTCTGGGGTTCACTGATCTGCGCAGCCCTTTACTGCGGCGCCTGGCTGCTCAGCCCGCGCCTGCGCGAGCAGATCGAACAACCGAAACACCAGTTCCAGCAGCAGGTACAACACTTCGACACGGCGCGCCGGGAAGCCGGCCAGCAAGAGAGGTCACAGTCATGAGTCTGAACAATCAAAAAGGCGGCCTGCTGATTACCGTGCTGGCCACCGGCGCGGTCGGCATCGGCATCATCGTCGGCTCGGTGATGATGCTGAAACAGTCACCGGAGCTGGACGACAAGGGCACGGAAGTCTCCGTGGAATACGGGCGCCAGCTCATCCGCGAAACCTCCGTGCTGCTCGGGCCGGAACACGACGACCCGGCCATGCGCTACTCCGGCAGCAATCTGGACTGCTCGTCCTGCCACCTGGACAGCGGCACCAAACCCGGCACGCTGTCCCTGCTGACCGCTGCCTCGCGCTACCCGCGCTTCTCGGGCCGTGACGGTGTCGAAGGCGACCTGCGCGACCGCATCAACGGCTGCATGGAGCGCAGCATGAACGGCACCAAGCTGCCGCGGGAGAGCGCCGAGATGCGCTCCATGGAAGCCTATATTCTCAGCCTGGGCGAGCAGTATGCCGCCATGGGCGAATCACGACGCCAGTCCGATGAACCCGCCGCCTTCCGCGAGCCCGCACGCGCTGCCGACGTGGTGGCAGGACAGGTGGTCTATGAACAGCGTTGCCAGGTCTGCCATGGCGACAACGGCCAGGGTCTGCCTGCGACGCTGGATATTCGGGAAGGTTATCTGTTCCCGCCCCTGTGGGGAGCGGACAGCTTCAACAACGGCGCCGGGATGAACCGGGTGCTGACGGCCTCGAACTTCATCAAGGCGCGCATGCCGCTGGGGCAGCCGGATCTGACAGACGATGAGGCGTTTGATGTCGCCGCCTACATCAACTCAAAGGACAGGCCACAGAAGGCCAATCTGGAAGTGGATTATCCGAATCGCAAGGACAAGCCGGTGGACAGCCCCTACGGCCCCTACGCGGATTCGTTCCCGCAGGAACAGCACCGGGTGGGACCTTTCGGCCCCATCCGGGAGTTCTATCGCAATCTTGAATAAGACTCTGAGGAATCAGCCTGCCGCAAGCAGGCTGTAGCCGCGCTCCTGGGAGCGGGTCGCCGCCATGACACCAGCCGGCACCAGACGGGCATAGGGGATGAGATTGGCGGCGAGTTCCTTGTAGATCTCGTCCGCATTGCCGTTCGTGGCACGCGCCAGGAAACTGGAAATCGAGTGCGTGGCGCGGTTGCAAACTGCGTAGCGCACGCCACGGCTCGCCATCTCGGTCAGCGTGTGACCACGGCTGGCAAAATCCGAACGGTTGGGAATGTCCATCGGGTTTACCTTGAACACCTCATCCGTACGCGGATCCTTGAAGGCCATGAAACCACTGAGCTGTTCCCCGTACTTCGCCCACATTGCCTCGTTGTACCCCAGCGGCGTGGACTGGTGGCGGAAACACACGATCATGGCGTAGTCGGATTCCTTGCCACCGTAGTCTTCCACGTTCGTGAACAGAATATTGTGCGCATAGTTCAGCGCCGTAATGCCGCCGGTGCTGCTGGCGGAATCCAGAAAGGCACGGTGTGTGCCGGGCATCTCGTCCATCCAGTCGTCTTCCGGACTTTTGGCCGGCATAAAGGCCTTGGCGGGGGTGGATGACTGCGCGTTGCCGGCGGAGGACACCACCGCCGCACCTGCTGCCACAGCCCCGAGACTGCCCAGGAACCAGCGACGACGCCCCTTCAGGGCCTTGAGTTGTTCTTTCATGTAATTCTCCTCAGATATCAGTTTGTCCACCCGGCAACCCGAAAGCGACGGGGGATGAACGGGCACTCATACTGCGAGCCTTGACCCGCATTATCATCCCCGAAAGCCAAGTTTTCTACTGGGTATTCTATTGGTGCATTCCCGAACCGTTCAATTCAACGACCAGATCATGCACTCTGCAAGACTATCTGTACCACAGCCATCAGACCAAACAGGATGACAAAGGTCAGGGTAATGCCGGAAATCACGAATTTCTTCACATCCCCGTGCTCGAAATCCCGCACCCGGTTCTTGTGACTCTGCACGCCGAAAGCTGCGGCGACGCTGCTGGCCATGGAGTCCAGCCAACCTACACGAACCTGACTTTCCGCAACCTGCGCGGGCTGATCTGTGTTGCGTTCCTGG
>JACKOJ010000007.1 GCA_024234325.1 Pseudomonadales bacterium
CTATCACCGTCGGCATTACCGATCGCATTGGCTGGATCACTGCCATTCCAGTAGCCGTCCGTAAACAGCACGGAAAAATTCTGCTGGCAGGCGGAAATAATCGGATCAGTCATGCCCAGCACGTTGTCGTAGTAGCGCCCCACACGCTCCAGCCCCCGACGCAGAGGCGTGCCAGCGGCAGGCCAGTCGTAGCTGTACAGTTCATTCAGCAGATTGTTGTTGTGTGCCGAGTATTCCACTGCTGCCGCACCGGGAACCTGCACGAAAAGAGACGCATAATTGTTTATCACGCTGAGGCCGAAGCGGAATCCCGGCGAGGCAGAAATGACCGAGGCGATAGCCCCCTTGGTGACGAAGGAACGACGACGGGAATACTGATACCAGTTGGCAATATTCTGTTTGGTCTCCGCGAGCGTGCGGCCGTACTCGTCCACATCGGCTCCCGCAATACTTGTAGTAACCGCAGTGGTGCCAAAACAGCCGGCATAGGGTACTGCCTGCTGGGCGTGGGCCAGCGAACAGGTAGTATTCAGGGTATTCATTCCCGCTGCACTGGCTGTGGTCAGGACTCTGCGATTCAGGCTGGCAGAATTTACCGTGAACTCAACATGCGAATCGAACAGGTCCACCATGTCATTGGCGCCATCGGTGGACGAGGTCGGCCCGGACGGTCGAACTCCCGTAAACCCATGGTCATCGATAGCAACGTCATAGACAAAACCGGTAAGGTCACGCAGGACGTTGTATCCGTCGGACCCCGGTTGTGGGTCACTTCTCGCGGCGGTGAAACTGGCGTCCGGCATTCCCGGCCAGGGCTTGTAGTCCTGGGCAGGATCATAGTAGAGAAGATTGAAAACCGATGAACGTATACGCCAGTCGCGCACAGTCGCCTCAGGCTGTCGCTCCGCTTCCGGGTACGTACAGGTGTTGTAGGCATTGTCGCTGTTGTCAAAGAAAAAGGTATAGGAGCGACGCCCTGTGCAACTGCCCACCGATGCGAACGTCAGCCACAGACCATCCGAATTCCTGGAGACTCCGGAATTGTCCCAGTAGTTGGCATAGTATTCATGCGGTCGGGTCAGAATCTCCCAGTCCATGGACCCGGAGTCGTCCATCATGAAAAATACGTTAGGGTCTACGCTGACACCAAGAAACAGCGGCGCATTGGAAAGCTGCAAGGGAGCGGCGTGGGAACTCACGGCGTAGGAAAGCCCCAGCACCGACACCAGCCAGCATCCCATGACTCTGTAAAGTTCTTTGATTGTCATCTCAGCCTCGCTTGAACAGGTGTCTCAGGTACAGCCTACTCATAGGACTTCACAAACGTGGACTGCAACTGGACTACAGCAGCATCACCTACCCCTGTCCCCCGTGCTGTAATCCGGTGAAACACCCGGACACGGTTCTGCAGACCGGAACCAATCCCGATAGACTGCCCTGAAGTGATGTTCGACAGTTCTTCAATCACATAATGGGGCTCGGTGGCGACACCATCGACACCCGCGACCTCGATACCGTTGTTGTTCCACCAGGTACCGGTATCGCGCGTACTGTCCTGCCACCAGTGCAGGGAGTCCGCTGCGTTCGGATCCATGGAATCACGCGTCCAGACAGTCGTGGTTCCGTCCGCACTCGTTGCTGGCCAGTTGATCTGCCCTCCCAGCCAGTTCTCTGCGCTCTGCAGAGAGGTCTCTGCTGCCTGGAAAGCGGCATTGAAGTCCTGCATATTGCCGGCCATACGCTCCTCCAGCACGGCTGACTCCATACTGCTGACTCCCATCATGGTGAGCACCAGCAGAAACACGAGACAAAAAATCAGCACCGCTCCTTTTTGCCTCGCGACCTTGTTCGCCGACACTGTGCACAGTTGTACATTCATCTTCAGCTTCCCACAGCCCGGTTGCGCAGCGTGATGGTTGATGTAAACACCCGACGCAGGCGGGTATCAGCAGGCAGAGCACCATTGCCAGCCGCACCATCATAGGTAACCCCGTTGAAGGTATAGGGCTGTGGCGCGGGCAACATATTGTTTTCGATCGACTGCACCAGCACACTGATGCGAACGCTGACGACACGCCCCCAATTCGTCACCTGATTGGCGCTGACATAGGCATCCACGGTTTTCTTGTTGTCGTTGTCGGCGTTGACGCCGTACAGAATCTGCAGGTTCTCGATGCCCTCGACCAGTTCTTCGGCAGTGCCCGCGCCAGCACTCTGGTTCAGCCGTCGCCGGAACAGCGCCGGCGGATTGTTTGCCACGTCTCCCCGCTTGCCGATGTAGAACATCGTGCCTTGGAGTTTCACCAACTCACCGCCTGCCTGAGTCCCCAGGGACTTGCTGACATCGTTACCAGGCACACACCCTGCCGACAGCACGGAGTTGATGCTCGCACCACCACCGATTTCCTGCACATTGCAGGCCTGTACCCAGTCCGCTCTCTGGCAGTCGCTCAGCAGCAGAATGTCACCGTCTTCAATATCCACAATACCGGAGTTGACAACCGTCATGGCACCGCCGGGAGAAATCGAGTTAATCGTGGCACCTGTACCTGCAGCGTTCCACACGCGCACCACATCGGTACCCGGCACCATCATGGTAGCGTCCATGATGTTGCCTCCTGAGGTGCTCCAGCCACCACCGGCACTGCTGACCGGGGCAACATTGTTGGCACTGTTGCTGATGCTGCCATTCCCTGTACCATTCGCCTCCCAGCCCTGCAGTCCGGCGTCCGGCTGGAAAGACGGCGGTGGACCATCAAGTGTGTTGTTGATCGAGTTTTCCTCGATTGTCGCGAGACAACCGAGATACCCCGCCATGCGCAATTCGTGCGAGAGATAGCTGATGGCGAAACGACCGTTCTCCTGCATGCGCGCCCGCGCTTCCTGGTCGCGTTCTGTCTGGGTGTTGCCGACGTAAACCTGCATGACACCCGCTGTCAGCGACAAGCCCATCACCATGGCAATCAGCAGCTCGATCATGCTGAGCCCGCGCATATACGCAGGGAAGATTCCCTTGCGGCTGGTGATTACGTTTCGTAAAGATGACATCGCTGATGTATTCGTCTCGTCAGGGTTGAAAACTCAGGGCAAACAATTTTTCTGCGGTACCGTCACGGTCCTCATCCCACCAGATCTTGATCGCGTAAAGATTGCCAAGACCGTCACAGGCGGGAGCGGCCGGTGTTCCATCCTCCGGAGTGGAGTCGGTGCAGACGGTGCCGGTTCCTGCAGGCAGGTCTGCAGCCAGCGCTACCTTCCACTCGGCAATGTCATTGGCGGCCAGTTGCGCCGGAGTGCACCCGTCCACCGTGTTGCAGGAGGCAGTCACTGCACCATCAATTCCGTCGTAGCTGCCAGCTTCCACACCCTGCAGATTGGCACGCACACGTTCCACAACATCGTTGCTGTTCAGGCTCGCCTGCGTGCGCAGATAGGCACTCTGGGTATTGCGCAGGCTGACCGTCTGCAGGCCCGACATGCCCAGCAGACCGATCGCAAGAATCAGCAGCGAAATCAGTACCTCTATCAGGGTAGTCCCTCGCTGCGGACGAATAGCTCCTGTTATGCTGTGCAAGCTCATGGACAGACCAGCCCTTCGTGTATGCGTCGCCCCCGACCGGTCATGGAGATTTCCACCGACTGGGCATTTGCCGAATTCCCGTCCTCGGGGCATAGCAGAAACGTCCGTACCGCCGTGTTGGTGCCGAAGCCTTGAGGATCGTATTGCTGCAGGGCCGCACTGAAGGTGAGACTGTTCCCTCCCAATCCCTGGTACACCCGCAGAATTTCATCGCCCGCGTCCACTGAACCTGCGGCCCCGTTGGCGTCGCCGTTGTTGTCCACGAACACCAGCCAACCGTCACTCCAGGTATTTGCCACACAATCCGTGCCACTGTCGCTCGCGCATACCGACACCAGAGTTCCGCGCTTGATCGCCTCGCTGCGGGCGAAGTTCAGGCTGGAGACCAGGGTCTTGGCCTGGGAATTGGTGCTGATACGGCTGACAGTGTCCTGCAGCCCCGGCAGCCCCACGGCCAGCAATACCCCAATAATCCCCACCATAATCATGAGTTCGATGACGGTAAAGCCCTTGATTTTGCTAATATTCATCATCTCGTTCGGTATCGTTTTTTGCCCGCCCGGGCGGCCTTTCGGCACTATTGCAGATAAACATTGATCCAGCAAGGGCGGCCCCTGGAAGGGCAGGCTCACAATAGGCATTGTGTGTCTGCAAGTATGTGATCCATGTAGAACTTTAGCAGATCAGACAGGCGCAATTTGATACACTGTGACGCCTTTCACGCTTCCCCTGGTTCTCTGGACTGCCCATCAATGACATACGATCTGACTTTGCTCTTCGTCCTCGCAGCAATGGGCGTCCTTGCGGGCGGTATCAACACGGTTGCGGGGGGAGGTTCCAACCTCACGCTGCCGGTGCTGATGCTGCTGGGCCTGCCAGCCGACGTTGCCAACGGCACCAACCGGGTTGCGGTGGCACTGCAGTGTATGGTCGGGGTTCGCGGATTCAAGAAACACGACCTGCTGGATGTCCCGGCCATAGTGCCTATCCTGATTCCCAGCCTGCTGGGGGGCGTTATCGGTGCCATTGTGGCCGCCCTGCTGCCACCCATCGCACTCAAGCCGATTCTGCTGGGCACCATCATCACCATGTCCGTCATCATTCTGGTCCGACCGGGCTTCATTGCCCCCCCTGACGGCACGCCGGTCAAGGATGTGCGTGAGAACAGAGGCGCCTGGTGGACCCTGTTTCTGGCGGGCATTTATGGGGGATTTGTGCAGGCCGGGGTCGGCTTCATTCTGCTGGCGGCGCTTGCCGGTGGCCTGCGCTACGACCTGGTGCGCGCCAATGCAATGAAGATGGTGTGCTCCCTCGCCTTCACCCTGGTGGCCCTGGCCATCTTCCTTTATTTCGATCAGGTTCGCTGGGTGCCGGGTCTGATACTGGCCGTCGGCAACATGCTGGGTACCTGGGTGACTGTGCGCTTCGCGGTCAAGGCCAAGCAGAGCACCATCAAATGGTTCCTGTTTGTCATGACGCTGTGCTCCTGCGTGGCTGCTCTGTTCTTCTAGCCATCGGCTAGTGTGGCGGACTGGTGTCGGTGGCGTGGTGGAAATTATTGAACACCAGCTCCACCCGGGCGCCCCCCTCATCGCTGCTGCCAATATCGATCTGTCCGCCATAGCTGCTCATGATGTCGGACACCACAGCCAGACCGATGCCCTGCCCCTGTGCCAGGGTATCGAGCCGCGCCCCCCGCTGCAGAACAAACTCCTGGTTTGACTCTGAGATTCCCGGGCCATCATCCTCGACACAGATTCGCAACTGCCGTTGCGGCTGCTCCCGGACCGATGCCTGCACTGCGACGCGACCACTGCCGTACTTGAAGGCATTATCAAGCACGTTGCCCAGCACCTCCATCAGGTCACGCTCGTCGCCCAAAAAGAACAGACCGGGTTCAACACGTGAACTGACGGCCATGCCCTTGGCCGCATAGACTTTCTCAAGCGCGCCCAGAATCTTGCCAATGGCTGCCGCAACGTCCACCCGTCTGGCAAGGCTGGAGCTGCCATTGGTCTTCACGGCACGCTGCAACTGATAACCCACGATCTGATTCATTCGTTCCAGTTGCTCTTCCACGGCCTGAATCTGGTTCTGGGCATCGTCATCCTCCAGCACGGCGCGCTTTCGCAGCAGGTTCTGCAGGAGTCCGGCCACTACGGCCAGCGGGGTCTTCAGGCTGTGCGCAAGATCCCCCAGGGTTTCGCGATAGCGCGTCTGCTGTTTGCGCTCGCTCTTGATCAGCAGGTTCAGGTTCTGGGTAACGGCCTGCAGTTCCTTGGGATAATCCGGATCAAGCTGTTCGCTTTCACCACTTTCGATCCGTTTCAGGTCCAAGGCAAGGCGGCGCAGGGGAGACAGGCCCCAGTGCAGCAGCAAGACCTGCAGGACCAGCAGCAGAACCGCCACGCCACCGAACCATGACCACAGGCTCTTGCGGAAATTATTGACTTCCGCCATGTAGGTGCTGGTCGATTCGATCACGGCGAAGTCATAAGGTGCAGAGCCGTTCTCCCAGATGACACCGTAAGCGGCAACAAAATATTCGGCACCGTCCCCCGCCACTGCACGCGCAAACTGAAACTCGCCACGCCCCACGTTCTGCCACAGGCCGGAGAAGTCGGCGAAGTTCAGCTCCAGGGCCGACGGAGTGCGCAGCACTTCACCCACGTCCGGATTGCTGACCAGACCATAAAGGCCGGAATTGAGCTGCCCGAAACGGGGCTCCCGCAAGTCCTGCAAGAAATAGAACTGCCCCCCTTCCTCTTCCACTGCGGAGAGCAGAACATAGATCTGCGCCTGCAACTGTTCGGCCACCCCCGCTTCAATACTGCTGCGGAAGGCACGGTCGAGCACGACACCGGTCAGACCAAGAAACAGTGTCAACAGCACACTGACGGCCACCAGCAGGCGGGATTGAAGAGAATAATGGGTAAGCCTGGGCTCTGCGCTCATGGGCTGCTACTGGAGTCAGGAAGGAGTATCACGAAAACGGTAGCCCTGGCCCCGCACCGTTTCGATGGGCTTGAGCGTTTCATCCGGGTCCAGTTTCTGCCGCAGGCGACGAATGAAGACTTCCAGCACGTTGCTGTCGCGGTCGTAATCCTGGGCATACAGATGTTCGGTAAGCTCGGTCTTGGAGATCACCTGCCCGGGGTGCAGCATGAGGTATTCCAGCAGCTTGTATTCGTAGGCAGTCAAGTCCTGGGGCTGACCATGGAGACTGACGCGCTTGCCTGTGATGTCGAGACTGATGGGACCGAATTCAATCAGGGGCTTGGCGAAACCCGCCGCACGGCGCAACAGGGCATTGAGGCGAGCAAGAATCTCTTCAATGCGAAAAGGCTTGACCACATAGTCGTCAGCACCGGCATCAAGGCCTTCCACCTTGTCCTGCCAGTCGCCCCGGGCGGTAAGAATTAAAATGGGAAAGGTCTTGCCCTTGGCGCGAATTTCGCGGATCAGGGAAATCCCGTCGAGCAGCGGCAGGCCCAGATCGATGATGGCGGCATCGTAGTCGAATTCGGTGCCATAATAGAGCCCGGCCTTGCCATCGGCGGCATCATCCACGACATACCCGCTCTTGTTCAGCCCCTGCACCAGAGTCTGGCGCAGCAGGGATTGATCTTCCACGACCAGCAATCTCATGCTCAGGGTTCCCGTGTGATGGCACCAGTGCTGGCATTGACGTATACCGTGTAGATATTCCCCTCATTGTCCATGCGGACACGGTATTGCAGTACACCGCCCTGCTGCACCTGGTTGATGCTGACGACGTTACCGGGGAAGCGGGCACGTACCAGTTCCAGCGCCTGTCGCTGCGAGACGCGGGGTGCTTCTGCGCTGGCCCCATCTGCCGGAGCCTGCGCCAGCAGCAGCGTCTGGGCATCGAGTGCCGGCGTGCCCAGCACCATCAGCAGCGCCAGCCCCAGCAATCGAGATGTCAGTGCATATGACTTCAACTTGGACCCCTTTTTCAAAACCGCAGGCCAGTAAAACTGCAGGCCCTAAAACGGAGTACAACCCGGGTCACAGGCACTTGTGCAGCGTCCTTAGAATACGGGTTGTACGTTGACCTTCACGCGTACCTCATCACCGGGGTCCTGATCCATGCGAACGGAATAGTCCTGGTCGTTATAACGGTACACCACGTCGTAGCCGATCAGGCGTTCTTCATCGTGATACTCATAGACAGTTTCACATTGCCGTACGGTTTCATAACGCACGACTCGCTCGCGGCTGTTGCTGGCGACTATATCACGTCCAATGGAGTGCCCCAACACTGCACCAACCACGGTGCCCACGCGCTTGTTGGACTTGTTGTGACCAACGGCGTTGCCCAGCGCTCCTCCGATAATGGTGCCAATAATCGCGGGCGTATTGCTGTCCGGGCGGGCCCTGCTGGTGTGGGCAACCTCCTCGTCCCAGCACTCCTGACGGGGCACGGAGACCTCAACAGTCCGGTAGACCGGTCGGGATTCCACCACCTGGGCGTACTCATAGCGGGTGTCGGCAAACGCCGGAACAGCCATCATGACTCCCACTGCGGCAGCCACCGCTTGCACAAAGACGCTTCTGCGGAATTCAGGATACGTTTTCATAATCATTCAACCCTTTCGTTGTCGGATGCCCTGCCACCGATGGCAGGGTCACTGCCGGAGCACCCCGGACCTGCGGGCTTTTCTCCAGGCTTGAGGGCATCTTGGCAGGGACTAACTGAATACTGGCTGAACCACTTGCCACTCAGGCAGACACCTTGATTTCCGTGGGCTTGCGTACAGGCGAGTGCCTTTGACTTCTGACCAAACCCCGTTAGAATTAGGGGCCGGTTAGACAAGCCCCCAACGGATGAGAGGGGCAGGTAACCGGCAATAATAATTAAAATGCAACGTAGAGAGTTTCCATGTCCAATATCAACAAATCGATTGTCATTGCTGTAATCGCCACTTTGATCGTCGGCGCCCCCGTGGTTCTGATCGATCTTCAACTTACCAACGTTCAACTGCTCATTGCGCTGTTTCTCGTGAGCCTTGCCTCTGCCATGTCGGCTGCCCAGCAGGGACAGAAAACACGCCGCAGCAACAGCAAAAAGCCCTCGCCACCACCGGCACGGTCGTCCTATAACAAGGCACAACGTGAAAGTGGCAGCGTGAAATGGTTCAACGCCAGCAAGGGTTTCGGCTTCATCACACGGGACAGCGGGGATGACATCTTTGTCCATTTCCGCTCGATTCGCGGAGAGGGTCACCGTGTGCTTCACGACGGGCAACGCGTCGAATTCGCCATCAGCGAAGGCGACAAGGGCCTGCAGGCAGAGGATGTTGCGGCTGCCGGCAAATAGGCAGATCCGCGCGACCAGATCACCGGCTGCCAGCTACCCGCCAAGGGAGCAGGCAGCCCGTTAATAATGCGGGGGACGCTCGTCCAGAGGGTTCCCGGTGGCGCCTTTTTCCGGAAGATTATCAAGAATATGCACCAGTTTGTCGCGGTGCATGTTCAGCTCGCGCTCGAGCGCATCAATCTGCTGTTGCTGGCGCACAATCACCTCATTGAGTTCCCGTAACAGGTCCTCCTGGAAGGCAAACTGGGTTTGCAGCTCCACCAGTTGTGGGTCTGTGCTTCTGGTCATGATCCTTGTCCTGCTAAGGGGCCGAGATAGCGGCCGACGGCTCCGGATTAGAACAGAAGGCAGCGTCCGGAGGCCAGCGAAGTTTCGCCCGCCAGCGTGATCATGCAATAATTCCGGGATTTCTGCTGTCCAATAGTGAACCAAACCGAATCAGCCGGCCGTTGCTGGCCGGGAGACATCTCCATGCAAAAGCCACCAATCAACTGGACCAACACCCTTTTATTCACCCTGACGCCTCTGTTTGCCCTCACCCTCGTGCCCTATTACGGATTGACTCATGGCTACGATGCCTATGAGTGGGGCGTATTCATCGTGCTCATGGGCTTCTGTGGCATGTCCATCACCGCAGGCTACCATCGACTGTGGTCGCACAAGACCTACAAGGCCCACCCCGTCATCCGCTTCGTCTTCGCCCTCGGCGGTGCCTGCGCGCTGCAGAACGACGTGCTGCACTGGGCCTCGGATCACCGTCGCCACCATGCCCATGTGGACAATGATGACAAAGACCCCTATTCCGCCGGGCGAGGCTTCTGGTTTTCCCACATGGGCTGGATTCTGCGCGAGTACGAAAGTGGCAAGGAGGACTTCTCCAACGTCAAGGACCTGCAACGTGACCCCATCGTACGCTGGCAGCACAAGCATTACCTGGCTCTCGTGCTGCTCATGAACATCGGCCTGCCCGCCCTGCTGGGCTATCTGCACGGTGATGTGATCGCAGGCATCCTGCTGGGTGGCCTGCTGCGTCTGGTCCTCAGCCAGCACGTGACCTGGCTGATCAACTCGATTGCCCACATGTGGGGCCGCCAGACCTATTCCGACGCCAGCTCGGCGCGGGACAATCCCCTGCTGGCACTGGTGACCTACGGCGAGGGCTACCACAATTACCACCACACCTTTCAATGGGACTATCGCAATGGCATCAAGTGGTGGCACTACGATCCCACCAAATGGTTCATCCGCAGTTGTGCCTTCCTGGGTCTGGCCAGCGACCTGAAGCGCTGCTCCCCGATTGTGATCGAGAGTGCCCGCCTGGACATGCAGTATCGCCACGCAGCAGAAAAATATGCCTCACTGCGCAACGCCGACAAATGGCTGCAGCGGCTGGAAACCGAATACGAACAACTGAAGTCGAGCCTGCAGACATGGGCCCAGCACCGGCAGTCTTGGTACGAAGCCAAGTCGTCCGAACTGCACGAGAAGTGGTCGCACTGGGAACGCCTGCAACTGCGTGACAGCTACCGCGAGGCCAAATACAGACTCAAGCTCCAGCGTCAGCGCTGGCACGCATTGCTTGAAAACTTCTCCAGCATCGCGGCGGCCTCACCGGCCTGATCGCTGTAACAGGACATCTGCATGAACATCAGAACCCTTGTATTAGGCACATTGCTCAGCTTCACAGGCATTCTTCCCGCCCAGGCAATTGAAGAGGGAGAACAGGCTCCTCTCTTCACCCTGCCGGATATTCAGGAAGGCAAACCGGACATTTCTCTGGAATCCCTGCGCGGCAAGACCGTGTATGTCGATTTCTGGGCCTCCTGGTGTGCGCCGTGTCTGCGCTCCATGCCGCTGATCAACGAACTCTATGCCAAATACAAAGATCGGGGGTTTGAAGTCGTTGCGATCAATGTGGACGACCCGATTGAAGACGGCCAGGAGTTTCTGCTGGACACCCCGCTGGACTATCTGATCGCGGCAGACACCGATAACGACGTACTGGAGGCCTTCGGCGTCACCGGCATGCCGACGTCCTTCCTGGTGGATCGTGACGGTGTGGTGCGCATGGTACACATGGGCTTTCGCGACGGCGATATTGCCGGCATCGAGGCAGCCATCTCTGCTCTGCTCGACTGAAACCTTGCCCCTCAGGGATACAGGCGCAGCACCGGCTCGTCCAGTGCTGCCATCTGCTCCCGCAGTTCCAGCACGTGCTCGGCCCAGTATCGTTCGGTATTGAACCAGGGAAAACTCATGGGGAACGCCGGGTCCTGCCAGCGCCGTGCCAGCCAGGCACTGTAATGCATCATTCGCAGTGTGCGCAGCGCCTCCACCAGGTGCAACTCGGCGGGGTTGAAATCGAAGAATTCGTTGTAGCCGTCCACAATCTCCAGCAACTGCCCCTGCTTCTGATCCCGGTCGCCCGAGAGCATCATCCACAGGTCCTGAATGGCTGGCCCGGTCATGGTGTCATCGAAGTCGACGAAATGAGGGACGTCGTCCCGCCACAGCACATTGCCCGGATGACAGTCGCCGTGTATGCGCAACTGTTGCACCCTGCCATGGGCGGCAAAGATTGACTGCAGGCGTGCAATCAGATCCCGTGTCAGGGTCTCGTACGCCGGCCGCAGGCTGGCCGGAATGAAATCGTTGGCCAGCAGAAACTCGCGGCTCTCAACACCGAAGCGCTCCACACTCAGGGCCACCCGATGCTGAAAGGGCCTCGTGGCACCAATGGCATGCACGCGACCGATAAATCGGCCCATCACCAACAGGTTGTCGGGGTTGTCCAGCTCCGGCGCTCTGCCCGCCAGTCGCTCGAAAACCGCAAACTGGAACCCGTCGAACTCCTGCAGGGTCTGCCCGTTCTCCAGCACCATGGGCGGCACTACCGGCACCTCCAGTGCCGCCAGCTCTGCAGTAAAGGCGTGCTCCTCCAGAATCTGTTCCCGTGTCCAGCGCTGGGGCCGGTAGAACTTGACGATCAACGGAGCCGACGCTTCCACTCCCACCTGGTAGACCCGGTTCTCGTAGCTGTTCAGGGCCATGATGCGGGCATCGCTGACAATGCCGACACTCTCCATGGCATCCAGCACCCGGTCAGGATTGAGCCGCTGGTAGGGGTGTGCAGAATCGTCAGGGGAGGGGCTGGTCAGGTCTGGTTCAGAATCGTGAAGGTTCGGGCTCATGGAAACACAGGGGTCCGGATCGAGTTTGCGCCAAGTATACTGTAAAATGCCCGGGCCTGATGGGGTTCGCCACCCGCGCGAACTCCAGGCCCATCCACCCTGAACAGACAAGGAGCCCTTTCTTGAACGACCAGCAATTGCAGACCCGATATCAAGCCCTGCTTGACCAGTATCAGCAGATCAGTGCACAGAAGCTGAATCTGGACCTGACCCGCGGCAAACCCAGCACGGCGCAATTGAACCTCAGCGACGCTCTCGACGGCATTCTGAAAGGGAACTACAAGTGTCAGGATGGCAGCGACAGCCGCAACTATGGCGGCATCATGGGCATTCCCGAAGCCCGTCAGTTCGCTGCTGATTATCTCGGCACCGTGCCAGCCCGCACCATGGTCGGGGGCAACAGCAGTCTGCAGTTCATGTACCAGATCATTACCGGCGCCTTCTTCCTGGGCGTGCGCGGCGCGGAGTCTGCCTGGTCAGCCGAAGCAGGCAAGGCCGGTGGACAGGTCAAATTCCTGTGTCCGTCTCCCGGCTATGATCGCCACTTCGCCATCTGCGAGGCGCTGGGCATCGCCATGATCCCGGTACGCATGAGCGCCGAGGGGCCGGATATGGACCAGGTGGAATCCCTGCTGAAACAGGATCCGCTGATCAAGGGCATCTGGTGCGTGCCCCAGTATTCCAACCCGGACGGGGTGGTGTACTCCGATGCCGTCGTCAAGCGCATGGCGGGCCTGGGCAAGATTGCCGGTGCCAACTTCCGCATCATGTGGGACAACGCCTATTCCGAGCACCACCTGGTGGACAACCCGCCCAGGCTCGCCAACATCCTCAGCCTGAGTGAAGAGGCCGGTACGCTGGACAACGTGATGGTGATCGGCTCCACCTCGAAGATTACCCACGCCGGCGCCGGCATCTCCTTTATCGCCAGCTCCGAGGCCAATCTGGAGAGCCTTGCCGCACAGCTCGGCATTGCCACGATTGGGCCGGACAAGATCAACCAGCTCCGCCACATGCACTTCCTCAAGGACATGCCGACGCTGCGCGCCCTGATGCAAGAACATCGTCGCATTCTGCAACCCAAGTTCGACGCTGTGCTCAAGGCGCTGGACGAAGGACTGGGCAACAAGACGGTGAACGGCGCCGCACTGGGAAGCTGGACCCGTCCCCAGGGAGGTTACTTCATCCTGTTCGATACCCAGCCTGGCCTGGCGGACAAAGTAGTGAAGCTGACCGCGGGTGCCGGTGTAAAACTGACCCCGGCAGGTTCAACCTACCCCTACCGCAAGGATCCGAACGACACCAACATCCGTCTGGCACCCTCCTTCCCGAGCGTTGCCGAAATCGAGGCCGCCATGCGTGTGTTTGTGCTGTGCGTGGAGTTGGCGACGCTGGAAAAAGCACTCGCGCTGTAAGGAACCGGGCAACGCGGTCGGCAATCACGCCGACCGCATCTTGCGCTTATTCGGACTGCTGGGTGTCAGGCGTGTTGCGGGCAACCAGGAAAGGCGCCGGAAACGGCGTGATGTTGTCGCCGTTGGAGATCTTGCTGACGCCGCCCTTCTCCACCTCATCAATGCGCACAATCGCCTGCAGGGGGATAAAGCTGCGTTTCACGTCCTGAAACTCCGCCTTGAGCTTCTCTTCGCTGGGATCGACGACGACATGACGCTCGTCGAAAATAAAATCCTCTACCTCGATGAAGCCGTAAAGCTCGCTCTGATACACCTGTTTGGCGAAGACTTCGTAGACTTTGCCCTTGTTGAGGAAGGTAATGCGGTAGATTTCAGGGGGTATGGCCATGCATGCACTCTCTTGAACGGTGACACTCCGCAATATCCGGCCTCTTCAACGATTTTCAAGAGGCGCGCCTGGGGTCACGCGGAGCAGGTGCCCAGTTTACCGCAATTGCCGCGCACGCACCCGTGTTAATTTGTGCCACCAATTGCGGTGGATGCGCGCTCATCGGCATGCTGCTACAATCCGCCGTTCGATTTTCGCCGCCGCAGCGGCTGACCGCAGACGAATGGGATCATGAGCACGACAGACATCCACACAGCACACACCCCCTTGCCGACAGACGCCTCAGCAGAGGCTTCTCCGGTTAAAAAGGTCTATATCAAGACCCATGGCTGCCAGATGAACGAATACGATTCCTCACGCATGCTGGATATGCTGCGGGAGTCCCATCGCGCCGAACTGGTGGAAACCCCGGAAGAGGCGGATCTGCTGCTGCTCAACACCTGCTCGATCCGTGAGAAAGCGCAGGAAAAGGTCTTCCACCAGCTCGGCCGCTGGCGCAGCCTGAAACAGGCCAAACCCGGCGTACAGATCGCCGTTGGCGGCTGTGTCGCCAGCCAGGAAGGCGCCGCCATTGGCAAACGCGCACCCTATGTGGATGTGGTCTTCGGTCCTCAGACCCTGCACAAATTGCCGCAGATGCTGCAGGCTGCCAGCGGCAAGGACACTGTCGTCGACATCAGCTTTCCCGAGATTGAAAAATTCGACCGCCTGCCGGAACCGCGCGTGGATGGCTGCGAGGCCTTCCTGACCGTCATGGAAGGCTGCAGCAAATACTGCTCCTTCTGCGTGGTGCCCTACACCCGCGGCGAGGAAGTCAGTCGCCCCCTGGACGATATCCTGGCCGAGGCAGTACACCTGTCCGCACAGGGCGTGCGCGAGATCAATCTGCTGGGCCAGAACGTCAACGCCTACCGTGGCCTGAGCCACGAGGGCAATATCACCGACCTGGCCACCCTGATTCAGTACATTGCAGCCATCGACGGCATCGACCGCATTCGTTTCACCACGTCGCATCCGACGGAGTTCTCACCTTCCCTGATCGAGGTGTACCGCCACGTTCCCGCGCTGGTGGACCATCTGCATCTGCCGGTGCAGAGCGGCTCCGACCGCATCCTGGCGGCCATGAAGCGCGGGCACACGGTGCTCGAATACAAGTCCATCATCCGCAAGCTGCGGGCAATCCGCCCCAACATCAGCCTGTCTTCGGACTTCATTGTCGGCTTCCCGGGCGAAACCCAGAAGGACTTCGAGGACACCATGAACCTGATCATCGAGATCGGTTACGACCACTCCTTCAGCTTCATCTATAGCGCACGGCCGGGAACCCCTGCGGCGGACCTGCCGGACAACACCTCGGAGCAGGAGAAAAAGCACCGTCTGACCATTCTGCAGGCGCAGATCAATCAGCAGGCCCAGGCCATCAGCCAGGCCATGGTGGGCAGCACGCAGCGCATTCTCGTGACCGGCCCCTCCAAGAAGGATCCGGGCGACCTGCAGGGCCGCACCGAGAACAACCGGGTGGTGAACTTCAAGTGCGACGACGCCCGCCTCGTCGGTCAGTTTGTCGATGTGCGCATCGTGACTGCCTACCCCAACTCCCTGTATGGCAGCCTGTAAGCCAGCACCGTCCCGGAAGACTCACAGACAGAGGCTGACAAACAGGGGCTTACAGACACGGATTGGCTGTTATACTAAGGGCCGTCGCATCCTGCAGGAGGTTCACAAACTGTCTTAATGACAACCCGGACATATACCCAGAGGCTCGTTCTGGAGCCCGACAACACACAGCGCCTGGCCAATCTCTGTGGCCGCCTCAACGAACACTTGCATCAGATCGAGCAGTCCCTGGCGCTCAAGATTCAGAACCGTGGCAACGAATTCAAGCTCAGCGGCCCCCGGCAGGCTGTGCAGAGCGCCGCCCTGTTGCTGCACAAACTCTACGAGGCAACGGCCACGGGTGGTGGCGTGGATCCGGACATGATCCACCTGCTGCTGAAGGAAACGGCTCACGACACCGCAACAGACAATTCGCCTGACACGGCGCAGGGCATCCAGAAGCCCCGCTTTGACGTCGACAAGCCGCTGATCATCAAGACCCCCAATGTGTCCGTGAAGCCCCGAGGTGCACACCAGCAGGAATATGTGCAGTCGATCTTCCGCCACGACATCAATTTCGGCATCGGCCCGGCGGGCACCGGCAAGACCTACCTTGCCGTTGCCGCGGCGGTGGAGGCCCTGATCCAGGATCGCGTGCAGCGCCTGCTGCTGGTGCGCCCGGCGGTGGAAGCGGGCGAAAAGCTCGGCTTCCTGCCGGGGGATCTCACCCAGAAGGTAGACCCTTATCTGCGCCCGCTCTACGACGCCCTCTACGAGATGCTGGGTGTGGAACGCGTCGGGCGCCTGATCGAAAAGAACGTCATCGAGATTGCCCCGCTGGCCTATATGCGCGGACGCACGCTGAACAAGTCCTTCATCATTCTGGACGAGAGCCAGAACACGACCATGTCGCAGATGAAGATGTTCCTCACCCGCCTGGGCTTTGGCTCCACCGCCGTGATCACCGGCGACGTGTCGCAGATCGACCTGCCCAAGGGCACCCGGTCCGGCCTGGTGCACGTCACCCAGGTGCTCAAGGACGTGGAAGGCATCGGCTTTACCTGGTTTGACTCCCGCGATGTGGTGCGCCACACCCTCGTACAGCGCATCGTCGAGGCCTACGATCGCTACGATCAGAAAACGATTTCGCCACTGAACGGTCAGGAGCACGGGCATGAACGTGATGCTTGATCTGGAAAATGGCTGCCCGGAGCAGCCCGGCGTGCCTGACGAAGCCGCTTTCAGCCTGTGGCTCGACACTGCACTGTCTGCCATCGCCTCTGCGCAGACAGACAAACCTTTCCAGGTCGGCATTCGCATCGTGCCGGAAGACGAATCCGCCCGGCTCAATCACCATTACCGTCACAAGGACAAAGCGACCAATGTGTTGTCCTTCCGCCCGGAGCTTCCCGTCGCAGTGCTCGATATGCTGGAGGAAACCCCGCTGGGTGACCTGGCCATCTGTGCGGCGGTAGTGCAGCGCGAGGCACAGGAACAGGGCAAGCCGGAACAGGCCCACTGGGCGCATATGACTCTTCATGGCCTGCTGCACCTGCTGGGATATGACCACGAAGACGCGCAGGAGGCAGACGAGATGGAAGCGCTGGAGCGCAAGATTCTGGCCTCGCTGGGCATCGCCGATCCCTACGAAAGCGAGCGGCTTGCCGTATGAAGCACGCAACATCCCCTATCGACAGACACATGCCCCCATCGACAACAGGAGCCGCTTGCCGCCATGGCTGACGAGCATATCAGTCCCGACCCCAGGCCACGTTCCTGGATCGACAGAATCGCACAGATTTTCTCGGACGAACCGACCGACACCAAGAGCCTGCTGGAACTGCTGCGCAATGCCGAGCAGGACAATGTGCTGGACACCGATGCACTGTCCATCATCGAGGGCGCCCTGCAGGTCTCCAATATGCAGGTGCGCGAGATCATGATTCCCCGCCCGCAGGTGGTGTCCGTGTCGGCGCGCAATACCCTGGAAGAAGTGCTGGACACCGTGATCAAGGTGTCCCATTCCCGCTTCCCGATCCTCGCTGAAAACTCCGACTCCGTCATCGGCATTCTGCTGGCCAAGGATCTGCTGCGTTTTGCCGTGCAACAGGATGCCGATGCCTTCGATCTCAAGGCCATCATGCGCCCGGCCACCTTCGTGCCGGAGAGCAAACGCCTGAACGTGCTCCTGCGCGAATTCCGTGAGAACCGTCATCACATGGCCATCGTCATCGACGAGTACGGCAGCCCCTGCGGCGTCGTTACCATCGAAGATGTGCTGGAACAGATTGTTGGTGAGATCGACGATGAATACGACGTGGACGATGAGAGCTATATCAAGAAGGTCGACAGCAAGTCGCACATCGTCAAGGCGCTGACACCGATTGCCGATTTCAATGAACACTTCGGCAGTGAATTTGACGATCACGAAGTCGACACCATTGGCGGACTGGTGCTGCAGCACCTCAACCATATCCCCGAGCGCGACGAGACCGCCATCATCGGCAACTTCCAGTTCACGGTGCTCAATGCCGACAGTCGGCAGATCCGTCTGCTCCGGGTTCAGGCCGCACCGGCTGGTGAAACCCCAGAATCCCCATCGACCTGAACCCAGCCCGGGAACCCTCTATGCGACACATGATCCGGATTGCCAGCCTCCTCGTTCTTGCTCTGCTGCTCACCGGCTGTGGCTTTGCCCTGCGCGGCAGCGAGCGCCCCGCTCCGCCCCCCGGAGCCGACACGGTCTTCATTCGCTCCGCGCAGGAAAACAGTCCCCTGAGCCAGAGCGTGCAGACAGCGCTGCAGGCGCAGCAACTGCGTATCGTGCCGGATGCCGCGCAGGCCACCTATGTGCTGCAGATCGGAGCGGAGGAATTCGACACCCGGGCGGCCACCGTCAACGGGCGTGCCCGCGCCGCCGAATACCGCTACCTGCTCAGCGCCGAAGTCTCGCTGACACAGGGGGAGACCACCCTGTTGGCCCCGGAGCGCATCCTGGTGGAGAACCAGTTGTTCTTCGACAGCTACAACACCGCCGGCAGCATCCAGGAAGAAGACCTGGTGCGCCAGGAAATGCGCCAGCAGTTTGCCCAGCAGTTGCTCAGCCGGCTGCGCGCACTGGCTGCGCAGTGAGGACTCCGCGTGCGCATTAACGCCGACCAGCTCGATGCCCACACCCGCTCCCAACTGGGCGGCTTCTACTGGATTGCCGGGGATGACACCCTGCTGGTACAGGAAAGTCTGACGCTGCTGCGCAAGCGCTGCCGTGAAGCAGGGTTCACGGAGTGGGAACTGTTCTTCGTTGACAAGGGCTTTGACTGGCAGGCCCTGCTGCAGTCCAGCAACAGCATGTCCCTGTTCGCCGACAGGCGCATTCTGGAGTTGCGCCTGCAGGCAGGAAAGCTCGACGACGCAGGCAAGGCCGCTCTCAAGCAGGCCCTGCAGTCTCCCAACCCGGACAATGTGCTGATTCTTGTCACCCCCCGGGTGGAACCGGCGTCGCTGAACACTCAGTGGTTCAAGGGGCTGGAGTCCTCCGGCACCTTCGTGACGGTATGGCCGATCAACGCCGATCGTCTGCCGGGCTGGATTCTGGGACGCATGAAAACGGTCGGCCTGACGGCGGACCGCGATGCCATCGCCATTCTGGCCGACCGGGTGGAAGGCAACCTGCTCGCAGCCGATCAGGAAATCCAGAAACTGGCTGTGCTCACCGGTGCCGAGACGGGCAAACCGGTTCACCTGGAACGCAAGCACGTCATGAGCCTGGTGGCAGACAGCGCGCGCTACAACACTTTCAACCTGATGGACGCTGCCCTGCTGGGCGATGCCCGTCGCTGCATCAAGGTGCTCAACGGCCTGAAGACTGAGGGCGCAGAATTGCTGATGATTCTGGGCGCACTCAGTGCAGACCTGCGACGACTGATTGCCATTGCAGAGCAGTTGCAGCAGGGCCATCGTCTCACCGATGCCCTCAAGCGCGAGGGCATCAAGCGCAACCACGAACAGGCGATCAGTGCGGCCGCACGACGGCACGCTCTGTCGGCACTGCAGGACATGCTGCGCCAGGTGCGGCAGATCGACATGGCGGCCAAAGGCATGTCCCCCGCAGACCCGTGGGTGGAACTCAGCCAGCTCCTGCTGCAACTTGCGGGGCATCACATTCTGCCCCGGTCAATGCTATCTTAAGCCTCAAGGCAGTCCCCTCTGCCCGCGCCTTCTGAGGCAGCCGGGGACACAACACACCAATACAGCCATCGACGGAGTGTCTACATGTCCAGCCTCACCCAACTGCTCGTTCTCCTCGCCGTGATCTGGCTTCTTGCCTACCGGCGGGCACGCATGGGCACCATTCTTGGTGCGCTGGCCGTCGCCCTGGGACTCATGACCTGGTACGGCGGCATTGCCTGGCTGCTGTGGATCCTGCTCGGCGGTGTGGCGGTGTTCTATTTCGAGGACAAACTGCGCCGCGAACGCCTGTCGCGCCCGGTCTTTGAGTTCTTCAAACGTGTCCTGCCCCCGATGAGCGACACCGAGCAGGAAGCCCTGGAAGCCGGAGACACCTGGTGGGATGCCGATCTGTTCAAGGGCGCTCCTGACTGGAAGAAGTGGCTGCAACTGCCCTTTCCGCAATTGAGCGAGGAAGAGGAAGCCTTCCTCGAAAATCAGACCGAAACCCTGTGCGAGATGATCAGTGACTGGGACATCGTGCATGTCGACAAGGATCTGCCTCCGCAGGCCTGGGACTATCTCAAGAAAGAAAAATTCTTCGGCATGATCATCCCGAAGGAATACGGTGGCCTGGGTTTCTCCGCTCTCGCCCATTCCACGATTGTCACCAAAATTGCCACCCGCAGTGCCAGCGCCGCCGTCACCGCGATGGTGCCCAACTCGCTGGGGCCGGCTGAGCTGCTGATGAAGTACGGCACGGATGAACAGCGCCAGCATTACCTGCCCCGCCTGGCCTGCGGGGAAGACATTCCCTGCTTCGCCCTGACCGGGCCGGAAGCTGGCAGCGACGCCGGTGCCATGACCGACACGGGGGTTGTCTGCAAAGGCGAATACCAGGGCAAGGAGTGCCTGGGCATTTCCCTGAACTGGAACAAGCGCTATATCACCCTGGCACCCGTTGCCACCGTGCTCGGGCTGGCGTTCAAACTGCAGGACCCGGATCAGCTCCTGGGCGAGGAAACCGACCGCGGCATCACCGTCGCTCTCATCCCCACCGATCACCCCGGTGTGCAGATCGGCCACCGTCACTTCCCCATGGGCATGACCTTTATGAACGGGCCGACCCGGGGAGAGAATGTGTTCATTCCCCTGGAGTGGATCATCGGCGGCGTTGAGCGTGCCGGACAGGGCTGGCGCATGCTGGTGGAATGCCTGTCAGAGGGACGCGCCATTTCTCTGCCGGCACTGGGCACGGCTACCGGCAAGCTGAGCTATCGTCTGACGGGCGCCTATGCGCGTCTGCGTGTGCAATTCAATCTCGCCATCGGCAATTTCGAGGGCGTTGAAGAGGCCATGGCCCGGATTGCCGGCCACGCCTATCAACTGGAGGCGGCCCGAATTATTACTGCCGGAGCAGTGGATAATCACATCAAACCTGCCGTTATTTCCGCGATCGCCAAGTTTCACATGACAGAGAAGTCCCGAATGGTGATTCAGGACGCGATGGATATTCATGCCGGCCGGGGGCTGATCATGGGTCCAAGCAACTATCTCGCCCATGCGTACATGAGCATGCCGATCGGTATCACGGTGGAAGGTGCGAATATTCTCACCAGAAATCTGATGATTTTCGGCCAGGGTGCGATCCGTTGCCACCCCTTTATCGCGCGGGAAATGACAGCCGCGAAGCACCCCGATGCCGAGGCAGGACTGCGGGATTTCGACAGCCTGATCTTCCGCCACATCGGCTATGGCATCAGCAATTTTGTGCGCACGCTGACCCTGGGATTGAGCGGTGGGCTCGTCGCCGCCCGCCCCGTCCGCGACAGAACCGCAGGCTACTACCAGCAGTTGACCCGCATGAGTTCAGCGCTGGCCATGGTCTCGGACATCTCCATGCTGCTGTTCGGCGGAGAACTGAAACGCAAAGAAAGACTCTCGGCGCGCCTGGGCGATGTCTTGAGCCAGCTCTATCTGGCCTCCACGGTACTGCGCTACTACGAGCATCACCATCGCGCACCCGATGACCTGCCCTATGTGCAGTGGAACCTGGAGCTGGCCCTGTACGAGTGCCAGCGCGCCTTCAACGACTTCTTTGCCAACCTGCCCAACCGCCCGGTAGCCGTCGTGCTCAAGCGCATTGTGTTCCCCTGGGGAGATGCCTACCGCAAGCCCTCGGATCGCCTGGATCACGAGATTGTGCAGGCGATGTGGACCGACACCGAACTGCGTGACCGCATCACGCGCCATGCCTTCATCGGAAAGCAGGCGGAAGACCCCGCGTTCATTGTCGAAGATGCCTTCCAGAAGGTATTGCAGACCAAACCCGTGCGCGACCGCATTCGCCAGGCGATACGCAGCGGCACGCTGCCAAGGGATGCCAATCTGCATACCCTTGTCACGGAGGCCACTGCCCAGGAAATCTGTACAACGGAAGAGGCGGATGCCTATATCGCCGCGGAGGAGGCCCGCAACAGGGCAATCCAGGTGGATGAACACCTCAGCCTGCACTTCGACCGGGTGTAAATGAACAGGGGGTAAGTCGCCGCGCCTGCCAGGTGCGGCCTCAGATGCCGATACGCCCCAGGGTATCAATCAGCTCGCGCAACACGCGTTCGGCCATGGGGTGGGTGGCCGCAAAGCGTGCCTCCAGTGCGATGGCATCGTCCATGACCGGGGCATTGACATCTTCTGCAGACTCGATCAGCGCGTCCACGTTGTCATTCAACTGCCTGACGAGCGCCAAAGTCTCCTCGTCCAGCTCGTCCCCTCGGGCAATTTCCTGCTGCAACTGCGTCAGCAGGCTGCGTAATTTCTCCTGACTCAAATTCTTTGCTCCCTGTTAAAACGGCTCTGTCTCTGGCCGGCAGGGCTTCTTTACCGCGATACATCCCCTGTCAGCGCCCGTAGTCTGACCCAATGTCCACGGCTCCGCAAGACTGTTCGTCCGTTGGAATACGGGCAATACGGGGCCTGAACCCCCTCCCTGGGTGTTCAGGCCGCGTTGGCGTGTACTGCTGCGCGTGCTTAGGGCTGAACCTCTCGCACCATACGGTTGAACTCACGGCCCTTGGCGCGCTTGCTGGAGCGGCGAACGCGGTCGCGGTAAGCCAGATAGTATTTGGGCATGTTCATCAGCATCTGCCAACGGGTGGTAACGCTGACCCGGATCTTGTCATGGCTGGTGGTACCCGCCATCAGCATGGGGGCGCCTTCGTAGAGAGTCTCGGGGTTGGTCATGTTGTGAATATTGCGGATGTTGGTATTGCGCAGGTCCGCCATCAGCAGAATGTATTTCTTACGGGCCGTGAACACATCCCACATCATGTGGGTCCAGATTCGATACTGCTCCAGCGCAGACTTGACCGAGGCGCTGATCCAGACCCCGTTTACCTCCATCATTTCGTATTGATCGTTCTGGAAAAATGGATGCGAACTTTTCACGGAATCCGGCACAAACATCAGGCTTCTGAAAGTGGGCTTGGTCACCAGCATGTAACCACCGACCATGGTATCGCCCTTGTAGACTGATACGATTCTGCTACGCATGGAATAGTCGTAAGGCAGCTTTACTCCCACAAAGCCTTCAAACTTTTCCAGATAAGTTTCAATCTCGCTTTCCTGTGTCAGAGTCTTGAACTTTAGTGCTTCCATTTTTAATCCTGGGTAGGAACATTCCTACATTTTGAATATATTTTTTATACTGATTTGAGTACACGCTTTTCAAAATAACCCCCTCTTCTTTTCGCGCAGAAAGAAAATAAAAGGCTATTAAGTACAGCAGTGTAATCCACAATATCAAGGAGTTAAACAGCAAAGCACTACAAAACCACGCCAAAATATACGACACGTAAAACGGGTGTCTCACGATCCTGAATGGACCTGTTGTTACAATATTCCCAACCTGATTACTGAACGCAAAGTCGAGCTTCTTCGCAGTAAAAATTGCCCACCAGAAAAACAAAAAAGAAACCGCATAGAGGAAAATTCCTGCCGCCAAAAGCGGCAAACTTTTGCCGCTCGAAGTCGCCATAAAAATCAGGGTCGTGATGATCTGCGTTGCCACTACTGCGTCATAAAGAAGCGCGCTGAGCCTTGGCGTTCCTGAGTTCATTTTGAAAAAAAAGAAACGCGCCCAGATAAGACTCAGCACAATAGCAACGAACAGCACGAGCAAAATAATCATCATGTTCAGGAATCCCTGGTTGAGGCGGCAAACATTTGCCGGTTGGAAAACAGCAAGTTGTCAGAACCCAGCCCAGTCCTGCGACAGGGCACTGCCACGAAACAGATGGGTCGAAGTGTGAACTGGAACAGATTTATGCAACGCTTTGAATTCTGAGGTGAATTGCTGACATACCCTATTACTGTATAATCACGCCACGCTCTGAACGGGCAGAAACCTTGCAACTCCCACTATCTTGACGGAGTTCCATTCTACCCGCTTCTTTATCAAGCAAGAACATCAGAATGAAGAATGAATTCAGATAAATACTCGGCTTACTGCAAAGAGCATGTCAAGGAGTTCAGAGATGAGCTGCGGGAAGAGGCATCTCATGCGCTGACCAGTTGGCCCGGCAAATCGGCGGGAACCCTGTTGATCCTGTCCTCGGTCCTCACCTATCTGAACCTTTCGAACAGCGGCAACCCCTACGCCTTCCATACCCTCTTCACCTACGCCGCGCCCATTCTGCTGATTTTCCTGTTCCCCGTATCAACCCTGCTGTTCTCCAGCCTGGACAAACACTCCCGAACGGTTCTGGACCTGATCTGTATCACCACCATCTTCGGGTTCTGCATGACGCTGAAATACGTGTTTACTCCGCAGTATTCCCTGGAATCACAGAACCAGCTATTTCTGGCCCTGTCAGGGCAGATCAACTTCAGCCTGCTCATGGTAACCGCGTTCTCTTACCACACGCGTTTCCGCATCACCTTTGTGCGCAACGTGTTCTTTACGGTCGTGTTCACTGCCATGGTGTATCTGGTCAATGCTGCCTACCTGGCCAGCAATCTGGTGCAGGTGGTGCAGGGTTTTCTGGCTGGCAGCATTTTCAGTTGGATGTTCTTTACCCGCATCCAGACCCGCTTCTACTACAAGTCCATCGACGCAGATACCCGGCAGCATCTATACAACCAGCTTTCCAAGCTCGTGTACCCCCACCAACTGGAAATGATCAAGTCCGGCGATCAGCTTGAAAACACCATGCCTGTGGAAAAGGGCCGCGCGATCATCAATGTTTTCGACGTGCAGCGCTCCAGCGAGATCAAGCACGAGCGCACCAAGTCGTTCTTTCTGGATGTGTTCCGGGCGTTCTCCCAGATCTGCATGATGGGCTACCAGCACAATCCGCTGAAATCGCGCGCATTCCGCCTGAAGGAGACCGGAGACGGCTTCATCAGCTCCATCGGCTACCCCTTCCTGGCGGACGATCCCAACTCGCTGGCGGACCATGCGATTTCCACCGCCCTGATCATGTTCCGGGCCTTCAACAACGAAGTGAGGAAGTTCGACTACGCAACGCCGATCAAGGGCGCCATGGGGCTTGCCTTCAACTCCGTACAGGGCACCTTCCAGAGCAGCGGCATCAAGTCCTATGACCTGTTTGGCGAAGCCCTGATACAGGCCTACCGCTATGAGGAGATTCGCAAGCACCCGCCGGTGGCAGACATCATTCAGCGCGCCGCCGAGGAACAGGGGCTGGAATACTTCAATATCCTGATCATTCAGGAAGTCATCTACAACTCCCTGAAACCGGAGTACAAGGCCTTGTTTCAGGAGATCAAGCTTCAGGAGGGTGGGGTCATCATCCGTCAGGACATGACCGCCCAGAGCGTCTACTTCCACGTACTCGAATAGCGTGAAGGCATTTGCGCAATGAACAGAGCGACGCCACACACACTGTGCATGGCGCCTACGGCACTCAGGCTGGCATTTTGGCGAGTGCGCGCTTGAACGCAGCACGCCCACCCAACTCTGTTTCCCAGCGTTGAATCGAGGGGTAGGGAGAAAGGTCTACCGAAGTGCTCTGGCAAACCTGAAACACGGGAAAGGCAACGGTGTCAGCAATCGTCAGTTCCTTGCCACAGAGAAAGGGATTGTCTGCCAGAACCTTCTCCAGGAAAGGAAGCTGCTGATCCAGAAAGCCCTTCGCCTCAGCAATTGCCTTCTCGTCGGGTGCCTTCTTGTAATATCGCTTCATGACCACTTCCTGATAGAAGTACACCGCCAGCCAGCGCCCAGCGTGATGGCACACCAGATCCACCATCTGATCGATTTCCGCTGCCCGCAGTGGTTCGGCGGAATACAGACGCTGGCCCGAGATATTGGCCAGGTAGCGGCACAGGGACGCACTCTCGTACAGATAGTGACCGTTGTGCTCGATGGCAGGCACCTTGCCCAGTGGATGACGGGTCAGGTGCTCCTTGCTCTTGTGCTCCCCCGCCGCAAAGTCCAGATGCACGTACTCGTACTCCAGTCCCAGCTCTTCCGCCGTGAAGAGGACTTTCGTTGCATTGTAGGTGCTGGCGCCATAGATCCTCAGCATGGTGTTCTCCCCAAAGTGGCTGCGTTATAGTGAGGGGCAATGTACCCAAGCAGAATCACTTGCGCAAGGCTCCCTCCTGCAAGCAGCGGAATGCAAAAAAAAAAAGGAATGCAAACATGACAATCGACATCGCCAGCGTGCGTGCGGACACCCCTGCCTGTGACAGTCTCATCCACTTCAACAACGCCGGTGCGTCCCTGTCGCCCCGCTGTGTCACGGACGCCGTATTCGACCATCTTCGCCTGGAGCAGCAGATCGGAGGTTACGAGGCGGCAAACGCAGCCTCAACAGCCCTTGAGAACTTCTACCACGCCTTCGCCCGTATGCTGCACTGCGAGGCCTCCGAGATTGCCTTCGCGGAAAACGCCACGCACGCCTGGAACAATCTCTTCGGCGCTGTCCCGCTTGCGCAGGGGGACCGCATCCTCACGGGGCAATCGGAATACGCCAGCAACTATCTGTCCTTCCTGCATCTGGCAAAGCGGCGCGGCGTCATCATCGAGGTCATCCCCAACACACCGGAAGGTGTGCTGGACGTCGATAAACTGGAAGCGGCTGTCCGCGATGACGTCAAACTGATCGCCATCACCCACGTGCCAAGCCAGAGCGGTGTGGTACATCCCGCGGCGGAGGTCGGCAAGATTGCACGGCGCCACGGCATACTCTATCTGCTGGACGCCTGCCAATCGGCGGGCCAGATCGAACTGGATGTGCGCACACTCGGCTGCGACATGCTGACAGGAACCGGACGCAAGTATCTGCGTGGCCCGCGCGGCACCGGGTTTCTGTATATACGTAGGCAGGCCCTGGAGCGTCTGGAACCCGCCTGGGTCGATCTGCACTCCGCGCAGTGGATTGCTGAGAACGAATACCGGTTGCGCGCGGATGCCCGGCGTTTCGAGAACTGGGAATGCTTCGTTGCGGGAAAGATCGGCCTCGGCGTGGCAGTGAACTATGCGCTGAAAATCGGCCTGGCACAGATCGAAGCCCGGGTTGCTGCGCTGGCGAGAACCCTGAGGCAGAGTCTGGAGACCTTGCCGGAAGTCAGGGTTCACGAGCACGGCCAGCGGCTCAGCGGAATCGTCACCTTTTCCGTGCAGGGCGTGCCGGCAGCGCAGTTGCAGGCGCACCTGCAGCGGCTGTCCATCAACTCATCCGTCACAAGGGCAGACAACAGTCAACTGGACCTGGCTCACCGGGGATTGGGCGACCTGAACCGGGTCTCGGTGCATTACTACAACACGGAAAGCGAAATCGCGCGCTTCTGTGAGGCGGTGGCAGGGCTCTGATTCAGAAGAACAGCAACTGAATGTAAACCGCCAGAATGGCCAGCGGAACGACGAAGCGCACGTAAACGGGCCAGATCTTCCAGAAAAGGGAGTGCTCTGCCCCGGCATAGCCTTTCTGCAGCTCCTGCAGCAGGCTGTGGCGGTTCCATATCCAGCCAACGAACACGGCAAAGAACAGCCCCAGAAGCGGCTGGCTGAACTCAGTGGTGGCCGTGACCACCAGATCAAACAGCGCATTGAAGTTGTAGACGATCACCAGGCAGATCAGGGTTACGACCGCGCCTATCCAGATCGTTGCCTTGCGGCGCGGCGTATCAAAGGTTTCGACGGCATAGGCCACTGGCACTTCGAGCATGGAGATTGAGGAAGTCAGGGAGGCAATCGTCATCAGCGTGAAGAATGCCAGTGCGACCAACATGCCGACACTGCCCATGGTGTCAAACAGGGCAGGTAGCACGGCGATAATCAGGCCCGGTCCGGCCACCAGCGCACCGTTGGCATCAAAAATCTCCACCCCGTGCGCCAGCGCTACATACATGGCCGGCAGAATCAGCAGGCCCGCGAGGAAGGCGATACCGGTGTCGAGCAGCGCCACCATGCTGCCGACTGCCGGCAGGTTTTCCTTGCTGCTGAGATAGGAGCCGTAGATCAGCATCGTGCCCACGCCCAGCGAGAGCGAGAAGAAAGACTGACCCAGCGCGCTGATGATCAGGCCCGGCTGCACGGCGCGCTCAATATCGGGCACCAGATACGCCCGCAGCCCCTCCATGGCCCCGTCCAGGGTCATCACATAGAGAATCAGCAGCACCAGAATCAGAATCAGTGCCGGCATCAGGCGCGATGCCCATTTCTCGATGCCGTCCCGCACCCCGGCGCTGATCACGACAACGGTGAGAATCATGAACACTACTGAGAACAGTGCATTGCGGGTTTCACCGTCGCTGGTCAGCCACGAGGAAAGCCCCTCCAGGCCCAACAGCTCGGCAAAGGAGTTCAGCAGCCACGCCAGCATCCAGCCACTGACAATCGAATAGAAGCACAGGATGAGGCTGACCGTGACAATGCCGGCAAAGCCTACCGCACTGCCCAGTCTTCTGGTGCCCGGTCCCGTCGCGAGCTGGCGCAGGGCGCCAACGGCGTTGGAACGGGTATGACGGCCAATGATCAGTTCGGCCATCAGTGCCGGGTAGGCAAGCGTAAAGGCAAGCAGGAGGTAGATGAACAGGAAGGCCGCTCCGCCGTTGCTGGCGGCATTGGTGGGAAAGCCCCAGATATTGCCGAGTCCCACTGCGGAACCGGAGGCGGCCATCAGAAAACCGAATCGTGAACTGAACTCGCCTCGCGCCGCTGCCATGAGGGCCTCCCTGTGTTGTTATTGTGGGTTATTCGTCGTAGCTCTCAAGCACGAAGGTCCATGTTGCCGGGTCCTGCAGGGCCAGCACGACATTGCTGATCACGCGGACACTGCCGTTATTGTTCAGCTCCAGTTGTGGAATACGCAGTTTGTTGTCGTCGCCGCTGAACGTGGCGCGCCCCTCCGGGACAATCGCCAGCAATACCAGGGAATCGGGATTGATGCGGAAACGGATGCCGTTCTGATCGTCGATCAGGGACAGGTTCAGACTGTAGATCCCGAGGCTGTCTCCGCCGTCCACGGTGGTGGTCAGCAGGCCGGACTGGTACTCGAACACGTGCAGCGCGGAACTGTAGCGCTGCACGACTTCAATGTTCATGGTCACGAAATTGGCAGCGGTCAGAGAGTCCGTGGAGCCAAAGCTGTGCAGCGGCAACTGTTCGTTGAGCAGCCCGAGGTTAAACACGGGCACCTCGTTGATGGCATCCAGCACCGTCATGCCGTCTCCAAGCACGCGGCCGAAGGCGGTAAAACCGCCATTCTGGACATCGAGGTTGGCCGCGTTATCCCCCAGATTGACAAACCACTGGTTGGTGGCACTGTCGGGGTCGCCGTCCATTTTTGCCATGGCAACAGTGCCGCGGACATTGGACACGCCAAACTCATTCACCACCGGCGCGTCCTGCGCAATCGCCACGGGACCGAGATACGGCTGAAAGCGGTAGGCACCCCCCTGTAATACAAAGTCCTTGGCCAGGCGATGGAAATAGGTACCGTTATAGTCACCGCGCTGCACATAATTCAGGAAATTCTGCACGGTGGCCGGGGTGGCGTCGTCGAACAGTTCAATGGTGAAGTCGCCGAATGTGGTGCTGACGCGTACCAGCGTGTTGGCCTGCGCCGATGCGCTGAAGCACAGCAAGAGAAAGAGCACCGGCATGAACGCCCGCGCCATGGATTGGAAAGGTCTGCTGATTCCGGTCATGAGAACTCCTGATTCCCGCCGCTGCATACAGCAAGTCTGAACCCGCGTTCAGGCAGCGCCAGGTTTACCGCATTAAATTTCTTCGCCTTTGGCCTGCTTGTCCGCATGATAGGACGACCGCACCAGCGGGCCACTGGCCACATGGGTGAACCCGAGGGATTCACCGTACACACGCAATTCCTCGAACTCGTCGGGATGCACAAAGCGTTGTACGGCCAAATGGTCACGACTCGGTTGCAGATATTGTCCCAAAGTCACCATGTCCACCTTGTGCGCCTTGAGATCTCGCATGACCTCCATCACCTCTTCCTTGGTCTCGCCGAGCCCGAGCATAAGCCCGGACTTGGACAGCACACCCGGCACCCGCTCCTTGTAGCGGCGCAGCAGGTCGAGAGACCACTGGTAGTCCGCTCCCGGACGGGCCTGACGATACAGGCGCGGCACGGTTTCAAGATTGTGATTGAAGACGTGAGGCGGTGTCTTCTCAAGAATATCGAGCGCAATGTCCATGCGCCCACGGAAGTCGGGCACCAGCACTTCGACCTGGATATTCGGGTTCAGTCGCAGTGTCTCGGTAATGCAATTGGCAAAGTGTTGTGCACCGCTGTCCTTGAGATCATCACGGTCCACGGAGGTAATGACGACATAGCGCAGCCCCATCTCCGCGATGGCCTCGGCCAGCTCTGTGGGTTCGTTCTCGTCCAGGGGCTTGGGCTTGCCATGGGCAACATCGCAGAAGGGGCAGCGACGGGTGCAGATCTCCCCCATAATCATGAAGGTGGCAGTGCCGTTGCTGAAGCATTCGCCCAGATTCGGGCAGGACGCCTCCTCACAGACGGACGCCAGCTTGTGCTCACGCAGTTTCTGTTTGATGTGATTGATCTGGGGAGAGGCGGGTACCTTGACGCGAATCCAGTCCGGTTTCTTGAGCAGATCGACCGTGGGGATCACCTTCACCGGAATGCGGGCCACCTTCTGGGCACCGCGCAGTTTCTCACCTTCTATCAGTACATTACGTCTGGGCCGTTCAGCCATAGTGTTTCTCTACACCTGTATCGTTCGCGGTAATGGCCGGATACCCCAGCCGTTGGCTCAAGGCCTGTGTCAGCCTTTGTGCAGCTTCGCTCATCAGGGACTCGCGGGTGCCGGACCAGTCCACCAGATCACGCAACTGGGCCACTTCCAGCCCCGCATACCCACAGGGATTGATGCGGCGAAAGGGGGACAGGTCCATATCGATATTGAAACTCAGACCGTGGTAGGAACAGCCCTGGCGGATTCGCAGACCAAGCGCGGCGATTTTAGCACCATTTACATAGACGCCGGGAGCCTTTCGCTGGCTCTCCCCGTGAATCCCGAATCCCGCAAGCACATCGATCACGCTGTTCTCGATCTGCTCCACCAGTTCGCGTACGCCAAGGGCCGAGCGCCGCACGTCCAGCAGCAGATAGACGACCAGTTGCCCAGGGCCGTGATAGGTCACCTGCCCGCCCCGGTCGATCTGCACCACAGGAATGTCACCGGGCAGCAGCAGATGTTCCGGCTTGCCTGCCTGCCCCTGGGTAAACACCGGCTTGTGGGACAGAAGCCACAGTTCGTCGGGCGTGGCGGCGTCGCGGTTCGCGGTGAACTCGCGCATGCGTTCCCACACCGGCACGTAGTCCAGTGGATGCCACGGCGACGGGTTGCCGCTATCGCCCACTGCAGGAAAGTGCAGACGCAGCGGCTGCCGCGTGGGCGCGCTGCCGGAATCTGCAAAAGGGGCTTGCTCGGCTGCCAAGGGAGTCACAGCACCAGCTTGACGCTGGCATGTGCACACAGGTCGGCAAACATCAGGCTCAGTTGCTCCACGCCGGTGGCCTCGATGATCACGGTCACCGCCAGGTAATTGCCGTTGTTGCTGGGGCGCACACTCATGTGTTCGTCACGCACCTCGGGTGCGTGACGCTGCACGAGCGCGAGGATTTCCTGCTCGAATTCCGGGCTGGCGCTGCCCATCACCTTGATGGGGTAGCGGCAGGGAAACTCGATCTTCGGGGCTTCAACGTCACTCATGGATGCTCTGTCAACTGAACAGATTGGAGAAAAACATGGTCAGGAAGTCGATCAGGCGCTTCAGCAGGCCTGCACGCTCAACCGCCTGCACCGCCGCGACATTGCCCTGATAGATCAGGTCGTCGCCCAGCTTCACTTCCACCGTACCCAGCACCTGCCCCTTTTCAATCGGGGCGCGAATGGTTTCGTCGATATTCAGCGTCGCCTGCAGCTCGCCGGCCTGACCGCGCGGAATGGTGGCAACCACGTCCTCGGTCATGCCCAGGTCCACGGAATTCTCCTTGCCCGACCACACCTTGGTGCTGCTCAGCACGTCACCCGTGCTGTACAGCCTGGCGGTCTCAAAATAGCGGAAGCCGTAGGTCATCAGCTTCTGGCTTTCGGTGGCACGGGCATCTTCGCTGGCCGTGCCCATGACCACGGAGATCAGACGCATGCCATCGCGTTCACCGGAGGCCACCAGACAATACCCCGCCGCCGTGGTCCAGCCGGTCTTCATGCCGTCGATATTGCGGTCGCGGAACAGCAGTGTGTTGCGGTTCGGCTGGCGAATGCCGTTGTAGGTAAACTCCTTCTCGGAATAGATCTCGTAGTGGCTCGGGTGCTCCAGGATCGTGGCACGGGCCAGTGTCGCCAGGTCGCGGGCAGACATGATGTTGTAACGCTCTTCGGTATCCAGACCGCTGGCGTTCATGAAGAAGGTGTTGGTCATGCCCAGGCGCTGGGCGTGCTGGTTCATCATGTCGGCAAAGGCGTCCTCGCTGCCGGCCAGGTGCTCTGCCATGGCCACACTCGCGTCGTTGCCGGATTGAATGATGATGCCGCGCAGCAGGTCTTCAACGCGCACATTGCTGTTCACGTCCACAAACATCTTTGAGCCCTGGGTGCGCCAGGCCTTCTCGCTGATATGCACCTCGTCGTCGAGGCTCATATTGCCATTGTCGATCTCCACCTCGGCGATGTAGGCGGTCATGATCTTGGTCAGGCTCGCGGGCGGCAATTGCACGTCGGCGTTCTCTTCCACAATCACCTTGCCGGTCACCGCGTCCAGAAGGATGTAGCTGCTGGCAGCGATCTGCGGCGGACGTGGAATGATCGCCTGGGTGCCTGGCGTCTGTGCCGCTGCACTCCCCGTGAAAGCAAGGCTCGATACGAAGGCCATGGCCGCCAGCACCGGGGAGGCCATCTGCCGCGCACGCGACATGAATGTCTGTGAACCAGTCATCGGACAATCAGTCATTTCCATCACTTTCTCCTGCATAATCAATCATCTCTTCTTCATATCAGTATGGGCGGAAGGGTCAAAGGCAAGCCCCGGGGCGCTATTCGCGGACAGTGTAAGGGCTTCCCAAATCAGCAGCAACAACACTGGCCTTGATGCGGGCAATCTCGTCCGCGTCGGGAATCGGCCCCACGCGCACACGGTGCACAAGCTGATTGGTATCATCTATCACAACGGACCGGATAAACACAGGTCGCGTTGTCATGCTGCGTAAGCGGTTTGAGAGCTGTTCCGCAGAATTCAGATCCGAGAACGCTCCCACCTGCAAAATGGCCCCCGTCGCCGGAACAGGTTCCGGAGCGGCCGCAACAGGCGCAGGTGCCGGAACGGCGTTAGCACTCAGCGTCGGCACAATGGCTTCCACCTCCACCATCGTGGTGCCCTTGTTGTCGAAGCCAAGCATATAGGCCGCCGCATAGGAAAGATCGATGATGCGATCACTGTGGAAGGGGCCGCGGTCATTCACCCGCACAATGATGCTGCGATTGTTCTCCAGATTGGTCACTCTCAGATAGCCCGGGATCGGCATACTCTTGTGCGCCGCCGAGAGCTGGAACATGTCGTAGATTTCACCGTTGGAAGTCTTGTGCCCGTGGAATTTCTCACCGTACCAGGACGCGAAGCCGCGCTCGTGATACCCCGCCTCGGACGGCATCACCCGGTAGGTGCGACCGTTGACGGTATAGGGGCTCTTGTTGCCGGCGATGGTGCGCGGCTCGATGACGGGAATGACTTCGCGAATCTGGGACGGGTCCAGTTTCTGGCTCGGGCCACGATCCTGCTGAATGCTGTAGCGGGTCGCCTGGTACTGGTCAGACGCCGACATGGTCGTCTGATCCCCACTGCGGGAACTGCTGGGAGCACTGCTGCAGGCGGCAAGAAAAAGCACAGCACCGGACACCATTGCATAGCGGAGCACAGACGATACGGACAACACTCGGCATTCCCTCATACGCAAAATAATCGGCATTATAATCAATATGTTATCGCGGCAACACTCGTTTATGCGTGTGAATCGACATTAAGATGCCAAAACCGGTCAGCAAAGTGACGATCGAGGTCCCTCCCTTGCTCACCAGCGGCAGGGGCAGCCCTACCACGGGCATCAGACCGGAGACCATGGCCATGTTCACAAAGGCATAAAAGAAGAAGGTCAGGATGATGCCCCCCGCCAACAGTCGACTGAAGGTGTCCTGGGCCGTCACGGCGATGTAGAAACCCCGGGCCAGTACCGCCAGATACAGGGCAATCAGGAACAGCACCCCCAGCAGGCCGAACTCTTCGGCCAGCACCGCAAGAATGAAGTCCGTATTGCTCTCGGGAATGAAGTCGAGCTGGGACTGGGCGCCGTTGAGCCAGCCCTTGCCCTGGATGCCCCCGGAGCCGATGGCGATCTGCGACTGAATGATGTTGTAGCCCGCCCCGGTGGGATCACGATAGGGGTCGAAGAAGGTCAGAATGCGGTTTTTCTGGTGGGCCTTGGCCAGGAAGATATACCAGGCGGGCGAGGCCATCACCAGCAGCAGCGCGCCACTGATGACGATGCGCCAGCTAATGCCCGCCAGCAGCACCACGAAGATGCCCGACATCACCACCATCAGCGCCGTCCCGGTGTCGTTCTGCAGCAGAATCAGGGCCGAGGGCAGCAGGATGATGAGGGCACAGACCACCAGATCCCTGAAACGCGGCGGCAGAGAGCGCTTGGACATATACCAGGCCAGCATCATGGGCACGAGGAATTTTTCCAGCTCAGAGGGCTGAAAGCTTGGCAGCCCCGGGAGATCCAGCCACGCCTTGGCGCCATTGACCTCCGACCCGAACAGGAGCACCACGATCAGCACGCCCAGGCCCCCGACAAACATCAGTGGAGCCCCCCGCCGGAAGAATTCAACCTCAAATTGCGCGACGCCGATCATGACCACAAAAGCGATGACAATGGCCGCTGCCTGGCGTTCCACGTCGGCAATGTTCTCGCCGCTGGCGCTGAACAGCACCACCAGGCCGTACATGGCGAGACAGAACAGGGAGAACATCAGGGGCGCATCAATGCGCAGAGTGCGACCGCGCAGCAGCCCCCGCTTGCCACTCAAACGGTAGAAATCGTTGCCAAGCGGCCGGGTAATGCTGCGACTAGCCATGTACTGCCTGCTTTGTCATGCGGGTTGGAAAAAACGCTGCCGTCAGCCCGGGCCCATATACCTCAGTGACCATTGCTGACGGCGCTCAATTCGGGAAACTCCTGCTCCGGAAGCAGGTAGGCATCCAGTACCGCCCGTGCCACCGGGAAGGCTACAGAACCGCCGCCTCCCCCGTTCTCCACGAACACTGCCACGGCAATGCGGGAGTTTTCCGAGGCATCAAAGGCGATGAACATCGCATGGGTGCGGAAACGCTCGTCCACCTCGCCATTATCGCGGTTCCCTGCCGCGTCGACCTGGAACTGCACCACCTGGGCCGTGCCGGACTTGCCGCCCATGGGATACTCCAGCGGACGACCGCTCTCGCGCAGTACCGGGTAGGCAGAGCCTTCGTGGCGACGGTGCTCCGGGTCATAGGGTTTGTTGACCACGTCCACCATGGCATTGCGCACCAGCTCGATCTGTTCCTGCGAGGGCAGCAACTGCTTCTGGGCGGCGCTGTCGGGGAACGCCACGTCGGTGATCTCGCCATCGTTGTCGACGGTGCCGCGGAGCATGCGGGGCTGCTTCAGCACGCCGTGGTTGGCGATTGCCGCCGCCGCAGAAGCCATCTGCAAAGTCGTGGCCTGGAAAATTCCGTTGCCAATGCCCTCATAAGGCGTTTCGCCGGCGTACCAGACCTCGCCGCGATTCGCCAGTTTCCAGGCCTCGTTCGGCACAATGCCGGAACTGGCTTCGGGAATGTCGATGGCATAGTTCTGACCGAAGCCAAAGGTCATCAGATAGTCGTGGATCTTTTCAATGCCGAGATCGACGGCAAGCTGATAAAAATAGGTGTTGCAGGACTGGTAGATGGCCCGGCGCAGATCAATCGCCCCATGGCCGGACTTGTCCACCCACCAGGTCCAGTCGTAATAGGGACGCGAACGCCCCTGCATGCGGAAATAACCGGGGTCGTAGATGACTGTTTCGGGTGTGATCACCTGATTGTAGAGTCCGGCCAGCCCGATGAAGGGCTTGATGGTGGAACCCGGAACCCGCGAGGCAATCGCGCGGTTGAACAGTGGCGTATGACCGGAGCGGTTCAACTCCGCCAGTTGTGCACGACTGATGCCGGTGACGAACAGATTGGGGTCATAACCGGGTTGACTGACCATGGCCAGCACGCCGCCGGTGGAAGGCTCGATTGCCACCACGGCCCCACGACGATCGCCGAGTGCCTGCGCCGCCGCAGCCTGCAGCTTCGCATCCAGATGCAGTACGATGTCGCGTCCCGGCACCGGGTCGGTGCGGTCGAGCACGCGCATCACCTGCCCACGGTTGTTCTTCTCCACCGTCTCGTAACCCACTTCCCCGTGCAGCAGGTTCTCATAGGTCTTCTCGATGCCGGTCTTGCCGATCTGGTGTGTGCCGCGGTAATTGGCCGCCATCTCCGCGGACATGGCCGTCATCTCGTCCTTGTTGATCTCCGAGACATAGCCGATCGCGTGGGCAGACATCTCCGCGAAGGGGTAATGCCGCACCAGTTGCGCCTCCACCGAGATTCCCGGCAGCAGATGCTGGTTCACCGCGATATTGGCAATCTCTTCTTCCGTCAGTTGATAACGCAGTGGCACCGAGGTGTGAGGAACCGCCCGGCGGCTCTGGCGCGTCCGGTATTGTTCGATATCGTCGTCGGTGAGATTGATGACCGAGCGCAGCAGGTCGAGGGAAACATCGAGATTGCTCGCGGTTTCACGCACAACGGTCAGGTTGAAAATGGGACGGTTATCGGCCAGCAGCACCCCGTTGCGGTCGTAGATCAGCCCGCGGTTGGGCGGCACGTACTGGGAATGGAGGCGGTTGCCGTCGGAGCGGGCCGCGAAATAATCGTAGCGGTAGACCTGGAGATAGACCATCCAGGCGACGAGAGCACTGATGAGGAGGAATATAAAGACACCGGCGACAATCATGCGCCTGTTGAAAATCAGGGTCTCCCGTTCATGATCATCCAGCTTGAACTTTTCTGCCATCTGTCTTCTCAGTGCCGATGAATTCTATATATGACCAGAACTTTGCCAAATAGTTTTATCAGGCTCTGTGATAAGGGTGCGCGTTCAGAACGCTCCAGGCGCGGTAGACCTGTTCAGCGACGAGAATTCTAACCAATGGGTGCGGCAATGTTAATGCAGACAGCGACCATTTTTCGTCCGCTCTTTCGAGACAGGGCGCTCCCAGACCATCCGGCCCACCGACAAGCAGTGACAGATGCCGCCCTTCCAGCCGGATGGCATCGAGGCGCTTTGCCAGCGCCTCTGTGCTGAGCACTTTGCCCCCGACCTCCAGAGCCACCACATAATCCTGCGGTTTCACCCGGCTGAGCAGCGCATCGGACTCCTTGCGAATGGCCTGGGCGAGGTCGCCGCCCTTGCTGCGCATGCCCATCGGCACTTCCGTGACACTGAAACTGAAATCGGCAGGCAGGCGCTTGCTGTACTCGGCAACTCCGGCCTCCACCCACGCGGGCATCCGGGTACCGACCGACAGCAGGTTAATCTTCATCCTTCACCGAAGGACTGACCGGAACCTCGCCGGGTTTAGAACCAAAGTTCCACAAATCCTCAAGGCTGTAGAGTGCGCGCGTTCGCGCCAGCATGATGTGCACGACCACTCCGCCAAGGTCCACCAGAATCCACTCGGCCTGGTCACGCCCCTCGTCTCCCAGAATGGGTTGCCCGGCTTCCTTGACCTGACGCGTCAGCTCCTCCGCCAATGAGCGCAGGTGCGTGGTTGAGGTGCCGGTGACAATCACCATGTAGTCGGTAATCTGTGTCAGTTCCTGCACATTGAGACAGACGATGTCCTGTCCTTTCATTTCCTCCAGAGCGTGTACGGCAAGCTGGGACAATTGTGTGGTATTCAAGCGAATGTGTTCCTCGGTCTGATTGGCTGGGGTGTCGCCCAGGGGCGACACCGGTTCATCGGGCAGTATACAGGCCCTTTTCCCTGATAAATTCCGCTACGGCAGGCGGCAGCAGGGCATCAACGTTCTCGCCACGCCGCAGGCACTCGCGCACCTGGGTGGACGACAGTTCAATCTTCGGTTCGTCGAGACGCAGAATGCGCCCCTGCGGCACCGTAAACAGGCGTTCGGCTTCCGGCACCTGACGACACTGCAGATCCAGCGCCAGGTCTTCATTGAAAGAGACCTCGGGCCCCGGCCTGTTGAGCACCAGGATGTGCGCCAGCGCAAACAGGCCCTGCCACTGATGCCAGCCCGGCAGGCTGGCAAAGGCATCCACACCCAGCACCAGCACCAGCATCGCGCCGGGAAACTCCTCGGCCAGGGACAGCAGGGTATCCACGGTATAGGACACCCCACCGCGACGCAGCTCACGGTCATCCACCTTCAATTTCGGCTGCCCGGCCACCGCGAGACGCAGCATCTCAAGACGCGCAGTGGCATCCGCCAGCGCCGGCTCACGATGATTGGGCTGCGCACAGGGAATCAGGTGCAGCGCGTCCAGATCCAGGGTTCTGATCGCGACATTCGCCGCCTCCAGATGCCCTCGATGCACGGGGTCAAACATGCCCCCCATCACGCCAATTCTTCTGACTGCCATCGTGTTTGCTTCCTCTGCCCGGCATCAGCCGCGAATCTGGCCGTCACCCAGCACGATGTATTTCTGCGAGGTCAGCCCTTCCAGGCCCACCGGCCCGCGGGCGTGCAGCTTGTCGGTGGAGATGCCGATCTCGGCACCCAGACCGTACTCAAAGCCGTCCGCAAACCGCGTGGAGGCATTCACCATGACCGAACTGGAATCCACCTCACGCAGGAAACGCTGGGCACGGCTGTAGTCCTCGGTCACGATTGCCTCGGTATGCGCCGAGCTGTAAAGGGCAATATGATCCATGGCCTCGTCCAGCCCCGTCACCACTTTCACCGCCAGCACAGGCGCCAGGTACTCGGTTTCCCAGTCAGCCTCGGTCGCAGGAACGGCGCCTTTGAGCAGCGCCAGCGCCTGCGGACAGGCGCGCAGCTCCACACCTGCCTGGGTGTAGGCCTCGCCGAGCACAGGCAGCACACGCGCGGCTATGCCCTCCGCCACCAGCAGGGTCTCCATGGTGTTGCAGGTGCCATAGCGCGAGGTCTTGGCGTTGACTGCAATCTGCACGGCCTTCTGTTCGTCCGCGCGGTCGTCAATATAGACGTGACAATTGCCATCCAGGTGCTTGATCACGGGCACCCGTGCGTCAGCGGAAATCCGCTCGATCAGGGACTTGCCGCCGCGCGGCACGATGACGTCCACATACTCGGGCATGGTAATCAGTTCGCCCACCGCAGCACGGTCGGTCGTGCCCACGACCTGCACGGCGTGCGCATCGATGCCGGCCGCCTTCAGGCCCGTGGCAATACACTCGGCAATGGCCTGATTGGAATGGATGGACTCCGAACCGCCCCGCAGAATCACGGCATTGCCGGATTTCAGGCACAGGCTGGCGGCCTCGCAGGTCACGTTGGGACGGGATTCGTAGATGATGCCCACCACGCCGAGCGGCACCCGCATCTTGCCAACCTGGATACCGGACGGGCGATAGCGCAGGTCCGTCACCTCACCAACCGGGTCGGGCAGGGCTGCCACCTGGCGCAGCCCCTCGATCATGTTGTCAATGCGAGCCGCCGTCAGCGCAAGACGATCCAGCATGGCGCTGTCCAGGCCCTTCTGCCGCCCTGCGGCCAGATCTTCCTCGTTCGCGCGGCTGATCAGGTCCCTGTGCGCATCAATCGCATCCGCAATTAGCAGCAGCGCGGCATTCTTCTGCGCAGTGTCCGCCCGGGCGACCACACGTGCTGCCGCGCGCGCCTGACGTCCCAACTGGGCCATATAGGCAGCGACGTCCAGGCCCGTTGCGGATGCCACGCCTGCTGCGGAAGAAAGTTCTGTCACTGTGCTGTTCATGGCAACCCCTTACCTGCAAAGCCCGGACGCAGACCAACCGCAAACCCGGCTCCAAAAAAGGGCCGTATTATAGCCCCGGAGCATGGGTGCACACAAAGGATGAAGGACGTTCGTTCAAATCCCGTTCTGCAGGCTGAGTTCGGCGGGATAGGGCTGCATATACCAGGAGTCGCGGATGTACTCGTTGGGGAAGCGCCGGAAGTAGTGGTTGAGCAGGGTAATGGGCACGATCAGGGGAATTTCACCCCGCTGGTAGCGGGCGAAAGCATCCCCCAGTTCCTGACGGTCGTCGGCATCCAGATGTGGGCGCAGATAGCCCTGCACATGCTGCAGCACATTGACGTGACGCCCGCGGGTCGCGGGTTCCCTCAGGGCGACCATGAGCTCGCGCAGATAGCGCACGGAGACCTCGGCCAGATTCTCCCGCGTCGCCCCGGCCACCAGCGGACCGAGACTGCGGTAGGCCGGAATGCTGTGGCTCATGAGGACCAGCTTGTGCCGGGCATGAAACCGCACCAGGGCGCCAACGCTGATCCCCTCTCGAAGCATCTCGCGCCAGCGCCACATCACGTAAACACGCTGAATGAAATTCTCCCGCAGGCCCGGGTCCCCAAGACGCCCCTCCTCTTCCACGGGGAGATCGGGAAAATTGCGCATGAGCGTGGCAGCGTAGATGCCGACACCGTCGCGGCGGGGAAAGTCCCCCTCGTAAACCTTGACGCGCTCCATGCCGCAACTGGGCGAGGCATTCTTCAGGATGTAGCCGCACAGGTCCTGATGCCAGTGGGCCTGCTCGTCGGCGCAGGTGCGCAGGGCATCGGTATGATCCACTGCAGAATCGACCGTGGAGACACAGTGCACACCATCCTCCCGCGCCACCAGGCGAATCGGGCGGCGCGGCACTCCCAGGCCAATGGACATTTCGGGGCAGAAGGGTCGAAACTCGAAATAGCGCCCCAGCGTCTTCTCCACAAAGGAGTCGAGCTTGTGCTGGCCGTCAAAGCGCACCTTTTCTCCCAGCAGGCAACTGCTGATGCCGACGGGAATGAGGCCGGAATCAACCCTGGAAGCTTCCGTTGATGAGCTCACAAGCACTCTCCGACGCAGCCGCAGCGTCTAGCGCAGACTGCGGACGGCGCTTTCATCTTCCTGGGTCGCATAGGAGGCGACGATCTTGTCAACTTCCTCCCGGAACCCCGGAGAATAATTGAGGCGTGTTGCCTTCCAGGAGTTCCGGTTATGCACATTGCGCATCATGTCGTGCCAGCGATTCATGCGCGGCTCGAACTCGTCGCGGTCAAACAGCCCCTGCTGGAACTGGTAATAGGAGTTCTCCCACTCACGCCACACCCCTGCCAGAAAATAGGCATACTGGGTTCCTTCGCCGGGCGTCAGGGCTTCGCCGGCGCTGACCTTGGCAATGGTGTCGGCAAGGTCAATCTCGGTGGCCACCCACTCGGAGAACATCATCTGCTTCTCCGAAATGGAGTCCCGCGTCTGCGAGCGCATCATGTCGGTATTCTGGCGAATCTCCAGCCCCAGAAAGACAATACCGAGAATCACGGCGATACTCGCCGATAGATTCATCCAGTCGACTGCCTTGGCCTTGGAGTCCGGCTTGCCGTCTTCACCCTGCTCTGTCGTCATGTTTGTCCCTGCATCCCGAGTCGGTTGTTATTGTGGTACCGAACAGCTCCAGCAGCGAAATACTACCGGAGATAAGCGTTTCTTTCACTTCCCGAGGCAACGCCTTGACCTGTCGCTCCAGCCTTGTCGCCGCAGAGCGGTCGCCAGCCGGCGCCTGGAACACCAGCTCCAGCGGCCCCTTGCCACGCAGAAAACGCGCCGCCAGTTTACCCCCGGATTCATGCTCCTGATAACGCCGCGCAACATCGGTGCTGATCCCCGTGTACAGCGTGCCGTTGCGACAGCGAATCATGTACAGACTCCAGGGCTTGCTCGTCATGCCGGCGGCACTCGTTGCCACAGTTCCCGGGTCTGGGAGGCCAGCCCCTCCTGCTCCAGCTTTATCAGGTGCGCCAGCAGAGTACGTTGCGCCCAGGGCAGCAGATGAGCCGGAACGTCATCGTAAACACGTTCGGTAAGGGCAGGCAGGCTGCTCGCGGAATCCAGGGCTGCCAGCGCGCGGAGTACCTTCTGCTCCCGGTGCTCGCGATGGCGAATCAGCTTCTGGATCACCTCCTGCGGCTTGTCCATGATCCGCCCATGGGCGGGAGCCAGGGCCTGCAACGCCTCCCCTTCCAGGCGCCGCAGCGAATCCAGATAGGCCTTCATGCTGCCATCGGGCGGCAGAATCACCGGGGTCATGCCCTCCAGGATATGATCGCCCGTAAACAGCATGCCATCAGGCTCCAGCAGAAAACACAGGTGATTGGAGACATGCCCAGGCGTATGCAACAACCGCATGCTGAAGCCATCCAGGGCAATGCGCTCGTTGTCGTGGTAATCGCGTGAAGGGCAGAAACTCGGGTCCTGCCGGCTGCCCTCGGGAACCGGCAGCCCGATGACCGGCGCCTGAATCCAGTTCAGCAGCAGGGCCGTAGCGGGAGAATGATCGCTGTGGGTGTGGGTGACAAAGATGCCATCCACCGGACGCCCCCCAATCACCCGCAGCAGGGAATCAATATGGGCAGGGTCCGCTGGCCCCGGATCCACAATGGCAAGCCGCTGTCCACCGACGACGTAGCTGTTGGTGCCGGGCCCGGTCATCGCCCCGCCATTGGGCGCGAGCACGCGAAATACCGGGATATCGCCCCGCCCCACGGACACCGCTGCGCCCACCTGAAAGTCTGCCTGCAAGATGCCCCCTTCCGCGCCGGCACGGTCCCGGCGCTGAACGCATCATAACGAGTTTGAGGCACGGACAAAACCCGGGCCACGCGCGTTGAACGCCCATACGCAAAGCTGGCATTTCGGGGCGATTCAGGATATAAAGTGCGCTTTTCAAAACCCCAGCGCGTGTGCATAGATTGATCCTTACCCGTGTCCTCAGTGTTCCCCGTTTTACTCTGCGATTCGACGAAGTATCCTGCCTAATGCGCGCTGTTACGGTGTAATGCCAAACAACGACAAGGTAACCACGATGTTCAAAATCAAGACCTTCAATCAGATCTCGAGCAAGGGGCTCACCCGCTTTCCCGGTTCCTACGAAGTAGGCCCGGAAGTCGCAGGTGAGGACGCCATTCTGGTCAGAAGTCACAAGCTGCAGGACAGTGACACCAGCGCTACCCTGCGTGCCGTGGCGCGCGCCGGGGCCGGCGTCAACAACGTGCCGGTCGCGTCCTGCACCGAAAAGGGCATCGTGGTGTTCAACACGCCGGGCGCCAACGCCAACGCCGTGAAGGAACTGGTGCTGTGCGGCCTGCTGCTGTCTTCCCGTGGCATTCTGCCCGGCATCGGCTACGTCAACTCCCTCGGCGACATGGACGACAACGCGGCCATGTCCAAGCTGTTAGAGAAAGAGAAGAGCCGCTTCAAGGGTTCCGAGATTGCTGGCAAGACACTGGGCATCGTCGGCCTGGGCGCCATCGGCTCCCTGGTCGCGGAAATGGCGATCGGTCTGGGCATGAAGGTTCTGGGTTATGACCCGGCCCTGTCTGTGGACGCTGCGTGGCGCCTGCCGAACCAGGTGCGCAAGATCGAGAATCTGAGCGCCCTGCTGGCCAACTCTGACTTCGTGAGCCTGCACCTGCCGGTGCTGGACAGCACGCGCAACCTGATCGATGCCGCCGCCGTGGCCAGCATGAAGTCCGATCTGTGCCTGCTGAATTTCTCCCGCGACGAGATCGTGAACACCCAGGCGATCGTGGACGGCCTGAACCAGAAGCAGATCCGCATGTACGTGGCAGACTTCCCGTGCAAGGAACTCATCGGGCGCGACGACGTGATCCTGATGCCGCACATCGGCGCCAGCACGGACGAGGCGGAAGAAAACTGCGCCGTCATGGCCGCGGATCAACTGATCGACTTCCTGGAAAACGGCAACATCAAGAACTCCGTCAACTTCCCCAACCTGGCGCTCGACCGTGCCAAGGATGCGCCGAAGGGAACGCGGCTGGCCATCAGCAACAAGAACGTGCCCAAGATGCTGGGCCAGATTCTCTCCGTGCTGGCGGATCAGAACATCAACGTCATCGACATGATCAACCGCAGCCGCAACGAGATCGCCTACAACCTGATCGACGTGGAATCCCGTCCGTCCGATGCCGCCCTGGCCAGCATCGCCGGGATCCAGGACGTCATCAAGGTCACGGTGCTCTGAGAAACGAATCACTCACTAGCAACAGCAGGACTACACTATGAAACGCGTATTCAATTTTGGTGCCGGCCCCGCCATGCTGCCTACCTCCGTCATGGAGAAGGCGCGTGACGAGTTTCTGGACTACAAGGGCCTGGGGGCCGGACTGATCGAAATCAGCCACCGCTCCAAGGAATTTGACGCCGTCATCGACAGAACCGATGCGCTGTTCCGCGAGCTGTCCGGCCTGCCGGACAACTACCGCATCCTGTACGTGCACGGCGGTGCGCAGATGCAGTTCTCTGCCATCCCGATGAACCTGATCGGCCTGAACCCGGCGCACAAGGCGGCCTATGTCGAGACCGGCAACTTCGCGTCCATCGCGCGCAAGGAAGCCCAGCGTTACGGCAAGATCACCGTGGCAGCCACCAGCGAGAGCACCAATTTCGACCGCATCCCCGCGTTCGACCCGGCCACGCTGGATGCCGACACGTCCTATGTGCACATCACCGGCAACAACACGATCTTCGGCACACGCTGGAACCAGTTCCCCGACACGGGCAAGATTCCGCTGGTGGCGGACATGACGTCCGAGCTGCTGTCCCGCAAGCTCGACTACAACCAGTTCGGCGCCATCTTCGCCGGCCTGCAGAAGAACCTCGGCCCGGCCGGCCTCGCCGTCGTGCTGATCCGGGAAGACCTGCTCGGCCATGCGCTGCCCTACACGCCCGCGCTGCTGGATTATGCCGTTTACGACAAGAGCCACTCCCTGCAGAATACCAACAACACCTTCGCCATCTACATGATGTGCCTGGTGCTGGAATGGCTGAAGGAACAGGGCGGCGTGGACGTGATCGAGGCCCGCAACGAGCAGAAAGCCAAGCTGATTTACGACGCCATCGATGGCAGCGACTTCTACATTGGCTCTGCCCAGCAGGCGGACCGCTCCATCATGAACGTGACCTTCAACCTGGCCAAGCCGGAGCTGAGCGACACCTTCCTGAGCGAAGCGAACAAGCAGGGGCTGTACGCCCTCAAGGGTCACCGCCTCGTGGGCGGCATCCGCGCCTCCATCTACAACGCCATGCCGGTCGAAGGCTGCGAGGCGCTTGTCGCCTTCATGAAGGACTTCGAAAAGCGCAACGGCTGATCGTTTCCGGGGGGCACTGCCGTGCCCCCCGACTTCGCTTTACAATGGCGGCATGACTGCCACACCCCGAAAAATCATTCACTGCGACTGCGACTGCTTCTACGCCTCCATCGAGATGCGGGACAACCCTGCCTATGCCGGAAAACCGCTGGCCGTAGGCGGCAGCCCCGAGCGCCGCGGTGTCGTTGCCACCTGCAATTACGAGGCACGCAGGTTCGGCATTCATTCCGCCATGCCCATGGCCACCGCCCTGCGGCACTGCCCGCACCTGACCGTCGTGTTTCCACGTATGGAACGCTACCGCGAGGCGTCCCGGGCCGTGCACCGCATCTTCCGTGACTACACCGCGCTGATCGAACCCCTGTCCCTGGACGAAGCCTATCTGGACGTCACCGAAGCGACGGCCTGCCAGGGCAGCGCGACCCTGATTGCCGAAGAGATTCGCCGCCGGGTGCGGGAGGAAGTGGGCATCACCATCTCCGCCGGCATCGCCCCGAACAAATTCATCGCCAAGGTCGCCAGCGACTGGAACAAGCCCGACGGGCAATACGTGGTCACACCCGCCCAGATCGATGCCTTCGTCAGGGCCCTGCCCGTGAAAAAAATCTTCGGCGTCGGCAAGGTCACTGCGGGACGCCTGAACAGCATGGGCGTGCACACCTGCGAGGATCTGCGCGCCTACGACAGCACGCAGTTAACAGAGCACTTCGGCAGTTTTGGTGAACGACTCTACCGCCTGTGTCGCGGCATCGACGAACGCCCGGTGAATACCGAACGCATCCGCAAATCCCTCAGCGTGGAGAACACCTACGCGACGGACCTGCCCGATCTCGCGGCCTGCCTTGAACGCCTGCCGGAACTGCACGAACAACTGGAGGCACGACTTGCTCATGTCACCCACGACTACCGCGTCAGCAAGAAGTACATGAAGCTGAAGTTCAAGGATTTCGTCAGCACCACCATCGAGATGATGTCCGACGATACGCAGCTCGCGGACTACATCAGCTTGTGCGGTGATGCCTTCGCCCGCGGCAACCGCCCCGTCCGCCTGCTCGGCCTGGGCGTGAAACTCGAACCCTTGCTGCCAAAGGCAAACAGCAGCGATCACGCCCACCCCCGCAAAAGACAGTTGCCATTGCGACTCGACTAGCGCAGAGTTTTGCCCCTATGAAACCAGCCGACAAAAAGCGCCCCGCGATCTCCAACTACGTGACAGTAGAGGGCGAAAAACGCCTGCGGGATGAACTCGATTATCTGTGGCGACACGAGCGCCCCAAGGTCACCCAGCAGGTCAGCGACGCCGCTGCGCTGGGCGATCGCTCCGAAAATGCCGAGTACATCTACGGCAAGAAACGCCTGCGCGAGATTGATCGCCGGGTACGGCATCTGCGCAAACGCCTGGAGGTGCTGACCGTGGTGGACTCGCTGCCGAGCGACACCAGCCGCATCTACTTCGGCGCCTGGGTCACGGTAGAGGACGAGAACGGCGCCGAGCATCGTTTTCGACTTGTAGGCCCCGACGAGATCGGGGAACACGCCGGTTACATCAGCATCGATGCGCCACTGGGCCGTGCCCTGCTGGGCAAGAGCGCCGACACCGAAATCAGCATACACACGCCGGGCGGTCGCAAGGAGTGGTTCGTGCTGGAAGTGGGCTACGAAGGGCAAGCATGAAGCACGTGAGCATTCTGGCAATTCCGCAGGGTCTGGCCTCCAGCATCACCATCCCGCTGGAGATGTTTCACGCGGCTGAGATCATCAAGCGTATCCGCACCCCGTACGCGCCTGCACGGACGCTGCAAATAGCCAGCGACGATGGCAAGACTCTCACCATGACGGGCGGTATTCACATCCAGCCGGACGTGGCCGTGGCAGAGATTTCCCATACCGATCTGATCTTTGTGCCTGCACTGTGGGGCAACCCCAATGCCGTGGTGAGGCGACACCCTGCTCTCACGAGCTGGCTCAAGGCACGCTACGACGCCGGGGCCACCGTGTGCAGCGTGGGCACCGGCAGCTATTTCCTCGCCGAAGCAGGCATTCTGAACGAACGCAGTGCCACGACGCACTGGTATTATTTCGACGACTTCCAGAAGCGTTACCCGCTGGTGAAACTGCAGCGAAAGCGCTTCATCACCCATGCGGACAGACTGTACTGCACCGGCAGCGTAAACGCCGTGCGCGACCTCACCCTGCATCTGGTCGAGCGCCTGTTTACGGCGGATGTCGCCGACGAGGTGGCGCACCATTTCACCCACGAACTCAAGCGCTCCTACGAATCCATGCTGCTGGCCAGCGAAGAGAAGAATACGCACCACGACGAACTCATCATCAAGATCCAGGAATGGTTACAGAAGAATTTTCAGCAGAATGTGTCCCTGCAGGCCCTGGCGCAGCGCTTTGAGCTCAGCGTGCGGTCCTTCAACCGGCGCTTCAGGCTCGCCGTGGACAAGACGCCCCTTCAGTATCTGCAGGAAGTTCGCCTGGAACAGGCGAAAGCGCTGCTCAAGCACAGCAATCTGACGGTGGCGGAAATCGCCTATGCGGTGGGTTACCAGGACAGCGGGCACTTTGCCTCACTGTTCAAGCGCATCAATGGCGTGACACCGAATGAGTACCGGCATCTGGTGAGAACCAAACTGTTCAACGTGGAGTCGGAATCAGGTGGGGCCCTGTAGGAGTCTTGTGAACTCCTGCAGGGCTTGCAGTCACTTGGCCTGCAAAGGCTTCTGATACTTTTCCTTCCATTCGGCATAGGGCATGCCGTAGACCATTTCACGGGCCTGCTCATAGTCCACAGCCAGGTTGCGATCCTGCGCTGCCGCCGCAAACCATTTTGCGAGGCAGTTACGGCAGAAACCCGCCAGATTCATCAGATCAATGTTCTGGACTTCCTTGTGCTCATCAAGATGCTGAAGCAGCCTTCTGAAGGCAGCCGCTTCAAGCTCCATGCGTTCTTGATCACTCAGTTTCATATCAGTTCCATTACAGGTGTCGTTCACACCACGTTGGTATAGGCGGTGCGGACTTCAATTTGTTCTTCAACCATGAACAGGGTGTCGTCCCCTTCATCGTCGTCGCTGGCGAGATACTCACCAGACTCTTCACCATCAGCCTCCGGAATCACGTCGAAGTTTTCAACGGCCAGCGGCGACTTGCGATGCTTCTTGTCTGTTGCCTTCAATTGTCGCTCGGCGGCGTTGAAGGCGTCGCGAACCGCGACATAGATGTCTTCATGGGCAGGCTTGTCGTGCTGCCCCTGACGCACGATAACTTCCTTGGTCGAGGTATGAATCTCAAGAGTGACACTGAACACTTTGCCTTTGTGGTGGTTGTTGTGCGGAGAATCCAGAACGACCCGGCCACCAATGATGTCATTGCTGAAGCGTTGCAGTTTCTCGATACGTTTGTTGACGTTCTCGATCAGTGCGGGAGATTGGTCGATATTGTGAAAAACAACTTGGAATTCGTTAGACATAAGAGTTTGTCTCCTTGTTATCGTGACACTTGGTTTGTTCTTCTGATCTGACTTTTTGCTGCTGTTTCCTCCTCTGTGAAATGCACCATGTACTCTTACATTGCACCGGTTTCGGCAATTTCAATAGCCGATGAATCGATCGGCCAGATGCCCCACCGCCAATGCATAGTTGTTGGCACAGTTGTACTTCAAAATACTGCGAAAATTGTCGTAGGTAATGAAGGCACGGCCTCCCTCGCCATCGGGCAGCACGATGGATGCCATGAAATCATTGCCCGGCAGATCGGAGCCGTCGGCGCGCCGTACACCCGCCGCCTGCCAGTCCTTCAACGGCATCTGGATGGTGTGGCGACGCAGCACACTGCAGGAATAGTCGGTGGGCGGCTGCTCCCACTGGGCGGCGCGCTGGAAATAGTCTGCGGGCAGTTTCACTTCACGCCCCCAGGTCTGATCGTCACGCCACTGCGCCGCTTTCAGGTACTGGGCGATGGAGGCAAACACGTCGGCCTTGCTGTTCCAGATATCACGACGACCGTCACCATCAAAATCCTGAGCAAACTCCATGAAGCTGGAGGGCATGAACTGGCTCTGCCCCATGGCGCCCGCCCAGGACCCCTTCATCTGGGCGTGGGTGATGTGGCCTTCATTGAGGATGTCGAGCGCACTGAACAGCTCGCGGCGGAAATAGGCAGAGCGGCGTGGATCATAGGCCAGGGTGACGAGTGCGCGAATCACGTCCGTGCCGCCGGTGAAACTGCCGAAATTGGTCTCGATGCCCCAGAAGGCGACGATGAAGCGGGGTTCCACTCCGTAATAGTCTCCCACCTGTTGCAGGAGTTCGCGATTTTCGCGCAGACGTGCGCGCCCGGTGTCGATCCGCCACTGCGTGACACGCTTTTCCAGGTACTGGTCAAAGGTCTCGGTGAATTCCGCCTGATTGCGGTCGTTGCTGACCACCTGCGGGATGGGAGTAACGCCTGTCAGCGCCTCGTCGATGATGTCTTCGCGTATGCCTCGATCCCTGGCCTCCTGGATCACAACATCCAGCCACTGTTGGAACTCCATCTGTGGTTCCTGAGCCAGACTGGGGCCGCTGACCGCCAGACTGAGGAGTGCCATCAGAGCAATACTGGCGGCGAATCGAGCGAGTTGCATTCATTCTCCTTCTTACGCTTGCCCTTGCAGACTACTCCAAAGAATGGGCTTTGTCTAAGGGTCTTTTGCAGCGATTTGAGGGCCGGATTCCGCTCACAATATGGCAAGAAAATGCGCATCAATCCGGTCTCTCACGTCGCCAAAATAGCGCAGGGGAAAACCCGATTCCTTGATCCAGCGCAGGCTTGCGTCAGGCGCAATAGCACCAGTGCCAGGGCTCGTAGCTGATGCCATTGGGGTTGTCACGGGGAAAGGACAGGGAGAAGCCGAAGGCGGCAGCATTGGCACTCAGCCAGCGAAACGCATCAGTCTGCTCGAAGCACTCCTCCAGGACAGGACTGCCCGGTGTGCCAATGTCGAGGGCACGACCGGTGTGGTGCTCACTGTAACCCGGTGCGGCATTGACCTTGAGGATATGCGCGATCTCCTGACCTGAATCCAGCTTGCGGCGAAAGATCTGCACCTGATAGTCCACGCTGCGGTAGGCCGAGACCAGCAGCAATTCCACGCCATCGGACTGCGCTGCCACCTGCAGCGCCTGCCAGGCCGCCAGGGTCGCCGGCGTCATGCACTGCTCCCGCCCAAAACAGTCCTGCCCGGCATCCGCCAGCTCCTGCGCCTCTTCGTAAAGGGGCAGGCAGGCTCGCGCCTCATAGTCAGCGGGAATACAGAGGGCTTCGTGGATGGCGCCGATGCGGGCCCTGTAGCGGGAGTCGATCATGAACAGCAGGCTCTTGGCATGCCTGCGGGAGATTCCGACAGGCTCGTAGGCCTCATGCTAGCCGCCGTCGTCGTGGCAGGCAAGCCGGGACGCATTCCGTATGGACAAGATGCATTGGCTAAAATACCACTGATTATGTCCAGAATGACCTATTCGCAGGGGGATTCAGTCACTATAGTAGGCGGACATTCCGGCGCCGGCGTTTGCCGCGGCGCCACAAGCGTTAAGGAAGCCTATGTCTCACCTGCCAGTCATCATCGGGATGGGCGGCATCAACCCCGCCGGCCGCAGTTCCCTCCACCACAGCTATCGCCGTCTGGTGCTCGACGCGATTGACGATGCCTCGGCCATGCAGACGCGTGCCAGCCTGGCCAGCCTGATGGGCCTGCTGCAACACCGGGACGGACAGTGGCTCGACGGCAGCGGTGCGACGGTCAACCTGCCGGACTACCTGCGCAGCCTGGACCCTGTGCTGCGCAATGGCACCCTGATTCGCCAACTGGAAGACAATCTCTTCGACCCGGCACGGGTGCTCTATCACAAACGCGCCACACTCAATGGCGGCGACGACAATCCCCTGAGTTTTGTCCTGCGCCGCCAGCACCTGCCCGACAGCATTCCGGCGGACTGGCAGATCAGCGAACATTCCGTCGGCCACGTGCGTGTCGAGATTCCCGGCAGCCTGGATGTGCTGACCGAAAACTACATGAGCACTGTCGTGAACAGTGCGGGTCAACTTCCCACTGGCTTCGACCCGAAAGACCTCTATGCGTCGCGCAATCATCCCCGCGGCCTGCAGATGAGCGTGTACGGCGCCAGCGATGCCATTCAGTCACTGGGCATGGACTGGGAAGCCCTGCTGGGCGCCGTCTCACCTGACCAGATCAGCGTCTACGCGGGCAGTTGCATGACGCAACTCGACTACAACGGCAACGGCGGCCTGCTGCAGGCGCGCCTGCTGGGCAAGAAGGTGACCTCCAAGCAACTGCCGCTCGGCTTTGCGGAAATGCCGGCGGATTTCATCAACGCCTACATTCTCGGCAATCTGGGGACAACCGGCACCAACGTCGCTGCCTGCGCCACCTTCCTGTACAACCTGCGCCAGGGCATTCGGGACATTCAATCCGGCACCCACCGCATTGCCATCGTCGGGACCAGCGAAGCGCCGATTACCTCCGAGGTGATCGAGGGCTACGCCACCATGGGCGCACTGGCGGACGATGCCGCCCTGCTGGCACTGGACAGTGACCGCGGCCTGAACCAGCCCGACTATCGCCGCGCCTGTCGCCCCTTCGCGAACAACGCCGGTTTCACCCTGTCCGAGTCTGCACAGTTCGTCGTGCTGTGCGACGACGCGCTGGCCGTGGAAATGGGCGCCAATGTTCTCGGCGCCGTGAACGATGTCTTCGTAAATGCCGACGGCTACAAGAAATCCATTGCCAGCCCCGGCGTGGGCAATTACATCACCATGGCCAAGGCCGCTGCCGCCACGCGCAACCTGATTGGCGAGGAAGGCCTGCGCCGCCGCAGCTATGTGCAGGCACATGGCACCGGTACCCCCCAGAACCGCACCACGGAATCCCATATCCTCAGTGCTGTGGCACAGGCCAACGGCATTGACGCCTGGCCCGTCGCCGCTCTGAAATCCTACATCGGACACTCACTGGCTTCCTCTGCCGGTGACCAGTTGTGCGCCAGCCTGGGCGTATGGCGATACGGCATCATCCCCGGCATCCTGAGCACCGAAGCCGTTGCGGAGGATGTGTACAAGGACAATCTGGACTTCCTGCTGCAGCATCGCGAAGTGGGGGCACAAGGGATGGACGCCGTGCTGATCAACTCCAAGGGCTTTGGCGGCAACAACGCCAGCGCCTCGATCCTGGCCCCCCATGTCGCCCTGCGCATGCTGGAGAAAAAGCACGGAGCTGCGGCGATGAAAGCCTATCGCAACCGCAACGAAGCGGTGCAGATACACCAGCAGCAGTACGACGATGCGGCAATTGCCCGCCGCGCAGAGACCATCTACCGCTTCGATTATCAGGTGCAGGAAGGAGATGCGGTGTCCGTGTCACCGGACACCGTGAAGATCGCCGGCGCCAAGGGGGACATCAGTCTGGCGATGCCCAACCCCTATGCCGACATGTGCGAGTAAGCGTCTGCGGGAAGACGCTTGAACCTCAGCGCACCGTCACCTTCTGTGCGATGCGCTGCTGCCACTCCACCGGACCGGTGCGATGCACGGACGTGCCGTTGACATCCACCGCCACAGTGACCGGCATGTCCTCCACCTCGAACTCGTGAATCGCCTCCATGCCGAGGTCTTCGAAGGCCACGATGCGCGCTTTGCGAATCGCCTTGGACACGAGATAGGCGGCCCCGCCCACGGCCATCAGATACACCGCCTTGTGCTTCTGGATCGCATCAATGGCCACCTGGCCCCTTTCTGCCTTGCCGATCATGCCCAGCAGCCCGGTCTTGTCCAGCAGCGTCTCGGTGAACTTGTCCATGCGCGTTGCGGTCGTGGGGCCTGCTGGCCCGATCACTTCGTCGCGCACCGGATCAACCGGGCCGACGTAGTAAATGAACTTGCCCTTCAGATCAACGCCTTCCGGCAGGGATTCGCCACGGGCAAACATCTCCACCATGCGCTTGTGTGCCGCGTCACGGCCGGTGAGCATCTTGCCGGACAGCAACAGGGTTTCCCCCGGCTGCCACTGCGCCACCTCTTCGGCTGTGACCGTGTCCAGATTCACGCGGCGCGCTCGGGGACCGGCATCCCAGGTGATCTGCGGCCAGTCTTCCAGCTTCGGTGGTGTCAGGTGCGCCGGACCACTGCCATCGAGCACGAAATGCGCATGACGGGTCGCCGCGCAGTTCGGAATCATCGCCACCGGCAGCGAGGCCGCGTGGGTCGGGTAATCCTTGATCTTGATATCCAGCACCGTGGTCAGACCGCCCAGGCCCTGGGCACCGATGCCCAGCGCGTTGACCTTGTCCATGATCTCCAGGCGCAGCTCCTCCACACGATTCTGCGGGCCGCGCGCGCGCAGCTCGTGAATGTCGATGGGGTCCATCAGCGACTCTTTCGCCAGTACCGCCGCCTTCTCGGCCGTGCCGCCAATACCGATGCCGAGCATGCCGGGCGGACACCAGCCCGCGCCCATGGTCGGCACCGTCTTCACCACCCAGTCCACGATGCTGTCGCTGGGGTTGAGCATGACCATCTTGGCCTTGTTCTCGGAGCCACCGCCCTTCGCCGCCACAGTCACTTCCAGCTCGTTGCCGGGTACGACCTCCATGTGGATCACCGCCGGCGTGTTGTCGCGGGTGTTCTTGCGGGCACCGGCCGGGTCCATCAGGATGGAGGCGCGCAGCACATTGTCCGGATGCAGATAGGCGCGGCGCACCCCCTCATTGATCATGTCCGCCACGCTCATGTCGCCTTCCCACTGGATGTTCATGCCGATCTTGAGAAACACGGTCACGATGCCGGTGTCCTGGCAGATTGGACGCTTGCCCTCTGCGCACAGGCGGGAGTTGATCAGAATCTGTGCCATGGCGTCTTTGGCGGCCAGGGACTCTTCCCGCTCGTAGGCAGCATTGACTGCCTGAATGAAATCCAGCGGGTGGTAATAGGAAATGTACTGCAGGGCGTCCGCGACGCTTTCAATGAGATCTTCCTGGCGTATGAGGGTTGTTGTGGAACGAGTCGACATGGCGATGGAATTCCTTTGCGAAGAACAATGGCCGGTTGAAGCCGTGAAAGAGGCGAGAATTCTAGCACATTGAGCCTGTATTGAACGCCGCAATGACAACGCAGATAGTTTTTCGGCAGCCTGTTAGACTGGGCGCATTCCAAGACCACAACGGAGCCCGATCATGTCCCACGCCCTGCCGGTTTCCGGCGATCCCCATATCCAGTATCGGCTGGACGGCGCAGTGTTCATTCTGCAGATCGACCGCCCGGAGAAAAAGAACGCACTGACCCAGGGCATGTATCAGGCCCTGGCAGTCGGCATTCGCGAGGCAGAGGCATCCCCCGACGTAAAGGCCGTGCTCCTGTGCGGCGCTCCGGACTGTTTCACCAGCGGCAACGACGTCAACGACTTCGTGCAGCACGAGACCCACGGCAGCGAGCGCGCCTCGGTCCAGTTCATGAAGGCCATGGTGCACATGCGCAAGCCCCTCGTCGCGGCCGTCAACGGACTGGCCATCGGCATCGGCACGACCCTGCTGATGCACTGCGACCTGATCTACGCCGCCGAGGATGCCTTTCTGCAACTGCCCTTCACCCGCCTGGGTCTGTGCCCGGAAGCAGGCTCCAGCTATCTCGCCCCCAACATCATGGGGCACCAGCGTGCGGCGGAACTGCTGCTGTTGGGCGAGCGCTTCCCGGCAGCAAAGGCCAAAGAAGTGGGGCTGGTAAACGAGGTACTGCCAGCCGGTGAAGTCATGAGCTACGCCATGGAGAAAGCAAAGGCGCTGGCGGCCCTGCCGGGAGAAGCGGTGCAGACCAGCAAGCATCTGCTGAAACGCCAGCAGACCGCCGTGCTGGAGGAAACCATTGCCCTGGAGCTGGTGAACTTCTCACGCCTGCTGAACAGCGAGGAATCCCAGGCAATTCTGCGGGCCTTCCTGAATCGGGATTCCTGAGATTCAGTGCCGCCCGAGCAGGAAGTCGCGGGCGGCGTTGATCTTCTTGGCCAGATAACCGGAACCGCCGCGATCCGGATGCATTTTCTGCATCAGCCGGCGGTGAGCCAGCACAATCTCGTCCTCCGTCGCCCCGTCCGTCAGGCCCAGTATCTCCAGCGCGGTGGCGCGATCCATCTTCTCCTCTGCGACAGTGCCGCCCTGGCCCTGCGCCTCTCCCTGTTCCTCGGACTGCCCTCGCCACTGCGGGTGCACGCGATCCAGATACGCCTCAAGAAGCTGCAGCGAGTCATTGTCCACCCGGCATTCCTCCACCAGCGCCATGAGCGCGGCAAGGTCGAGCGCCGACAGACGGGCACCGCGATGCGCTCCCTCCAGCACCTCACCGTCCATGTCGCCCGTGCTGTGCTGCAACTCCATCTGCAGAAAACGGGTACGGATGCTGGAGCTGTCATTGCCGCCACTGCTGCCGTAGGCGGTATGCGTCTTCTTGCGGAACATCTGCCACAGGGGCAGCAGACGGATCAGCAGGTGCAGGTTGCGCAGCAGAAAGGTGCCCGCAACCATGATCGGCGCCAGAATGAAAGTCGGGGGAATACGGCCCAGCACGATCAGAATGACGATCACACCAAGCATGGCGCTGAGCAGCAACAGCAGGTTGAACTGGCGCTGATTCAGCGAATAGCGGATCGCCAGCCTGCGCAGGCCCATATAGCCCAGCACAGGGATCAGCAGAATCGCGAGAAGACGAAGAAGGATCAGCACGTCAGGGCCCGTTCAGACTAAGGTCGCAGTTGCCGGGTGAGGCGCTGCACCTCGCTGCCGGCTCCCTGACTGTAGCGCTCCAGAGCCTGCAGGCCGCCACTGGCGTAAATGGCCACCGCTCGCAGCAACTCACGCAACTGTGCCGCGCTGCCGCTGTCGAAGCGGCTCCAGGCCCCCCGGGAGAGCCTGGCCATCGCCTGAAAACTCTCCTGCACCATTGGGTCATGCCCTTCCTGAAACACGAAGACCGGCACGTTCAGCATTCCCAATTGCCCGGCAAGCTGACACAGCAGCTCCGGGTTCTCCTCCATGGCATCGCCGACGTAAACAAGGCAGTGGATGCGCTGCGCCTTGTTCTCCGACAGCGCGTGCTGCAGCACCCGCGCGATCTGGGTGGTGCCCGCCCGGCACTGAATGCCGCTCATCAGCCCCAGCAGTGCCGCAGAATCCCGGCACCAACCCGTCTTGTAGAACTCGGCAAAGCCGCGGAAATAAGCCAGTTGCACCTGCAAGCCACCCGCGTCGCGCGCGGCCAGGAACATCTCGCCCTGCAGATGACTGGCCTGGTCCCAGGTCTGCTCGCGGCTGGCAGTGGCGTCCAGCGCAAACAGGAGCCGACCGCCCCCCTGCCCCTTCGCGACAGGCGGTAAAACCGCCACCTTCTGCAGGAACGCACTGAGTTCCTGGCGGGTAGCGGGTTTATTGCTCAGATCTTTGGAGGAATTCGTCATCTGGAGGCCCAGGAAAACCATGAGAGCCCCATTAGACTGCAACACAGGTCCCGCAGGCAAGAATTGAAGATAACGATATGAAAAACAAGTATATTTTTGGTGCGGATGGGGAGACTCGAACTCCCACACCTCTCGATACTGGAACCTAAATCCAGCGCGTCTACCAATTCCGCCACATCCGCATTTGAGGGTGATCTTTCCCCGCATCAGGCCCGTTGCCTGTTAGCGGGGAAAGCAAGCCGCAGGCCATGCCCCCGGGCGGGCGGCATTATACCCGAAGGACCTGACATTCCAAGCCGGCATTCCGCCGACCCGGGGGCAGGGTCAGTTTCCGGACTGGCTACGCTGCAGCGTCTCGATCGTTTCCTGCAGCCGGAGAATGGTCTGGTTGACCTGCAGACGATAGGCGTCGATCGATTCCACGGCCTCTTCGATATTGGCCATGCGATCCTGCAGCCCGACCAGGGTATTGTCCCCATTGGTAAGGCTGGCGCGGATATTGGCCATGTCCTGCGCCACGGTCTGCACGCTCTGCAGGCCGGTATTCAGACGGGCAATATTCTGATTGGCCTGTTCCAGGGTGGCTTTGAGGGCATTGACCTGCTCCAGGCCTGCCTGCATCTGGGTGGTGTTGCGATTGATCATCTGGGCCAGCGTATCGGCAGTCTCCGCCTGATCCTTGCTGGCGTCCTCCAGCACGGCCACACGCCCGGTCACCTCATTGACATTGCCATTGGTGGCATTGCGGGCCGCCCACAGCTTGTCGATCTCGGAGAAGTTGAAGTCCAGGCGCTCAATCACGTTGGCGGTGGTCTCTTCAGCAGAATTCCCCACCAGGGCCAAACGGTTCTCCAGGTCTTCAATGCGGCGGTTGGCCTGCAGCAGGGCGTCCAGATTCTGCTGATAAACGGTATAGCCCAGATAGGCACCGGCGCCAATCGCAAGCGTCAGCAGCCCCAGCATGATTCGCACAGGCCAGGTACTGACCTTGACGATCTCCCCGTAGTTGACGGGCTTGGCAATATCGCCCTGGCGCCGCTTCGTCTGATGCTGCACCACCTCGTCCCGCGCCGGGATCATGGAGGGTATGTCGAGCAAATCATCATTATCTTTCATGGGGGCATTATCCTTGTCTGGTTCCTGCAGGTCTACACCGGGCCCCCAACGGGGCTGTTTCCTTGAATCACGGGGCGTTGTGGATTATTCTCGCCGGCTCTTCCACCTGTTTTTTTGGCGCCGCCACAAGCGGCAAATCTTAGCTGCGGGCGCCAAAATTGCAAGATTTTCAACGAACCGACATTCTGAGGTCACTATGAAATTGACACTGCCCGCCCTTCCCTACGCGCCTGACGCGCTGGAACCCCATATGTCTGCGGAAACCTTCAGTTTTCACCATGGCAAACACCACAACGCCTACGTAGTAAAGGGCAATGAATTGCTGGCCGACGCCGGCATCGATGCCGACAACCTGGAAGACCTGGTGAAGGCAGCCGCCAAAGTGGGTGGCCCGCTGTTCAACAATGTTGGCCAGTGCTACAACCACGATTTCTTCTGGAAAAGCATGACCCCGAATGGGGGCGGTGCTCCGACTGGCGCCATCGCTGCGAAAATTGACGCAGACTTCGGCAGCTACGAAAACTTCAAGAAAGAATTCGTCAACGGCGGTGTCGGCCAGTTCGGCAGCGGCTGGGTATGGCTGGTCTCCGACGGCGGCAAACTGAAAATCGCCAAAAGCGCCAATGCCGAGACTCCGCTGACCTCCGGGGCCACCCCGATTCTGGTCTGCGACGTGTGGGAACACGCCTATTATCTGGACTTCCAGAACCGCCGCCCGGACTTCCTGGCCAGTTTTGTAGACAACCTGATCAACTGGGATTTCGCCAACGCAAACCTGGCAGGCGCCTGAGCCTTGCACCTATGCTAACTGGCGACAACCATTGAAAAAATGACTTGTCGCCAATATAAAAAAAGAAGCACACATTTGCGACTGCTTGGGCCATACTTGGGCCATCAGTGCAAAACCAGAACTGCTTTTCGGGGGCGGTGATGGTGCAGTGAGAGAAAGACCTGTGCTCATGCCGTTTCACAAAGTTACACATGATCACATTTATATGTACGAATTGGATGTCACTTGGAGTAATCTTCGTGCCGTTCTTACATGAAGTGGGTGTTTTCATGCATCTGTAAGAATCTGCGACCGGCCCGTCGGACGCACTTTAAAAAATGCATGACCCACTGAAATCCTAGCAGCACATGTCAATTCAAGGAGAATTGAAATGAAAAAAACATTATTGACGACCTCTCTGCTGATGGCTGGCGCCAGCATGACTATGTCTGCTTTCGCCGGTGTAGATCCATTGACTCAAGTCAAGCCTGTTGACGCAGGCTGGGGTCTCAATGGCGCTCCTGACTACATCGTGGATGTCCCTGCAGCTCTGATTCCCGCTACTGGCGTGCTGGACTACATCAACACCAACATCGATCTGCCCTTCACCGAAGAGAAGTGGGTAAAGTCTGTCCAGTTCATCCCGGGCGACAAGCGCGTTCTTCACCACCTGCTGTCCTACGTTGTTGCGTCTGACCACACTGAAGCGTTCGACGAAGCAGACAACGATGACCGCAGCGAATTCCTGGAAGGTTTCGCTCCCGGTAAAGAAGACCCCACGACTTACCCGGCTGGTACTGGCGTTAAGGTACCCGTAGGTTCTGCCCTGAGAATGTCCATCCACTACACAGCGATGGGTCAGGAAACAGAAGACGCGACTCGCGTAGGCCTGTGGTTTGCTGACGACAGCGAAGCAGACAGCCTGAAAGACTTCCACACCTACTCTGTGTCTGCACAGGGCGGTCGTGAAAACAACATCATCATCCCGCCGGGCGACATGAACTACGAAATGGCGTCCAACCACGTGTTCGACGAAGACGTGACTCTGTACAGCTTCCGTGCTCACATGCACTACCGTGGCAAGTCCATGCGTGCTTCTGTGATCTACCCGGATCAGACTCGTGAAGAGATCATCAACGTTGCGAACTACAACTTCGCATGGCAGCCCACTTACCGTCTGACAGAGCCGATGGTTCTGCCGGCTGGCTCCCGTGTAGTAGTTGAAGGCTCCTTCGACAACTCCCAGTACAACGTCGGCAACCCCGACCCGTCTGTAGCTGCTGTTGGCGGCCTGCAGAGCTGGGACGAAATGTTCATCGGTTACTTCTCTTACACTGATAATTGATTGATGACACTGAAGAAGGGTTCGCGGTGACGCGAGCCCTTTTTTCTTGTCCGGCAAAATTTTGCTGTACCCCCGAAACATTGGAGCAATAGACATGAAAATTTTGAAGTACTTTGGCCTGATGGCCGCTGTGCTTACAGCTACCCAGACCTTCGCTGCACCGCAGCGTATTGGCGATTTCAACCTGATCGACCACAAGGGCACTGCGCACCAACTGTCCAAGTATGCGTACCAAAACGCCCTGGTCGTTATTTCTCAGCAGAATTCCTGCAGCACCAATCAGGCGCTGTTCTCTGAATACCGCATCCTGCAGACTAAGTGGGACAACGAAGGCATCAGCTTTGTGATGATGAATTCCACTGTGGGCGACACTCCCGAGAAGCTGCGTAACTACGACAACAGCTTCAACGTCAGCATGCCCATCCTGGTTGACGACACACAACTGGTTGCTGAACTTCTTGGCATCACCAAGGCGGGTGAAGTCGTTATTCTGGATCCCAAGAACATGACTGTTCTGTACCGTGGCCCGATGGACACCCCGAGTGGCCGTGGCGTGACAGGCACAACGTTCATGAAGGACACACTGGCTGCAGCCGCTGCCGGCGAAACCCGCAACCGTGACACTGTTACTGTTGATTTCGACGCGCCTGCTGACTGCATCATCGACTTCCCGAACGCTGTTACCAGCGCTGACGACGTGCCCGACTACGAAACCGAAGTAGCGCCGATCCTGATCAAGCGCTGCGTGGTGTGCCACATCGAAGGCGGCATTGGCCCGTTCGCGATGAACAGCCACCAGATGGTACAAGGCTGGAGCCCCATGATGCGCGAAGTTTTGATGACCAAGCGTATGCCCCCGGCTCAGGTCGACCCCAGCATCCGTCACTTCGAGAACGCACGCAACATGCCGATCGAAGAGATTCAGACGCTGGTTCACTGGATCAACGCAGGTTCACCCCGCGAGTAATCCAGTCACGCAAGTGATTCAAAAAGCCGCCCGATGGGCGGCTTTTTTTTGCTCTAAGCATTCATCAGCCGGACTACATATGCGGCACACAGCAAAGGGCTTCTCACACTATGAAGCCCACTACACGACACCAATCTCTCGTTACATGCCCCCAACACACACCCTCCTCTCTTCTCCGATTGTATGAGTGCACAACATGAACGAGCATTGCTAATTTCAATTCGTCCTTAGTCGGATACACTTAATCGACTCGCCGCCCGTCTGGACGACTTGTTGTGAATTGCAGTTAGTCCTTAGTCGGATACACTCAACGATGGGATAGGGAGCTGCTGCGAAAGGTTGTGAATTGCAGTTAGTCCTTAGTCGGATACACTAGAAGCCCGAGGAGATGATCGCCTCTTTGAGTTGTGAATTGCAGTTAGTCCTTAGTCGGATACACTGGTCTGGCCGCGCATTGGCGCCCCACGCAGTTGTGAATTGCAGTTAGTCCTTAGTCGGATACACTACGGCCGTTCTACTGGCCTCGCAGTACGTCGTTGTGAATTGCAGTTAGTCCTTAGTCGGATACACTGCGGGAACTGCTGGAGGGTCGGGTCTCGTTGTTGTGAATTGCAGTTAGTCCTTAGTCGGATACACTCCGATTCGAGGCCGGGCAGAATCCCCCATTGTTGTGAATTGCAGTTAGTCCTTAGTCGGATACACTATCCCAAGATGCCGAGCCGCTCCCGCAACAGTTGTGAATTGCAGTTAGTCCTTAGTCGGATACACTGCGACAACAGGCGTTTATCAACGCTGTCCAGTTGTGAATTGCAGTTAGTCCTTAGTCGGATACACTCCTCGGCCATGCGTGTCCATGCGCCAATCGGTTGTGAATTGCAGTTAGTCCTTAGTCGGATACACTACAAAACAGGCCCATCATCCTCGTGCCATTGTTGTGAATTGCAGTTAGTCCTTAGTCGGATACACTGGGACATCGTGTGGGACGAGTCCGCCTGGAGTTGTGAATTGCAGTTAGTCCTTAGTCGGATACACTGATATTCGGGAAACATGGATGACCTTTCCCCTGAGTTAGTACCACTTTCTCAATGAGATAATCCATATTAGGCAGCCTTTTCTGCAAAGGCCACAGGGGTCAAATACTTCAGTGAGCTGTGTGGTCGCTCATAGTTGAAATGATGGCGCCACTGATCAATCTCATAGCGAGCCTCTTCGATCGACCGGAACCATTGTTGGTTCAGGCAGCTATCTCGAAACTTCCCGTTTAGACTTTCAACAAACGCATTTTGCGTCGGCTTTCCTGGTTGAATGAAATTCAGTCGTACACTCGTCTCTTTGCTCCAGAAAAACATTGCCTTGCTGGTGAATTCGGTGCCGTTGTCGCAAGTAATGCTATCGGGGCGGCCTCTGGAGTCGATGAGTTGATTTAAAAAACGAGCAACCCGAGCCCCACTGATTGAGAATTCGGTAAGTTGACCCACCACCTCTCGACTGAAGTCATCCACTACGTTCAGCACCCTGAACCGGCGACCATTACTGAGCTGGTCAGCGACAAAGTCCATAGACCAACGCTCATTCACTCCCGATGGAGAGTCCATGACCAGCATTGGGCGAGTCAGCTTCTTCCGCCTCTTGGTTCGCACCTGAAGCCCCTCTTCGGTGTAGATCCGATAGGTGCGCTTCTTGTTGGTAACCATACCCTCGGCCTTTAGCAGTCCATGCAGCAGCAGATAGCCATACCGAGAATACTGTGCCGCCAGTTGCTTTAGCCGAGCCCTAAGCGCCTGATCGTCGCATCCCTTGCTCTCGTATCGATAGCCAGTTCGACTCAGCTTGGCTAGCTGACATGCTCGCCGCTCACTCAAACCGAAAGTATCGATCAGATAGCTGGCAACGGGCTTGCGCTCGACTGGCTTTACCACTTTTTTGAAAGCACATCCTTCATGGCTTCCACTTCGAGCAGCTTCTCTGCCAACAAGCGTTTGAGACGACTATTCTCTGACTCTAGCTCCTTCAGGCGTTTGGCCTCATTGACCTCAAGGCCAGCATACTTCGAGCGCCAGTTGTAAAAGGTACCTTCTGATATCGCCAATTCCCGGCAAATGTCACTCACCTTGGTACCAGCTTCATGCCGCTTGATGGCCTTGATGATCTGTTCTTCTGTGTATCGCTTCTTCATAGCAGTGAGATCTCCTTAGCGGTAGATTACTTGGAAATCTCATTAAGATCATGGTGCTAAATTCGGGGGAAAGGTCATGGAGTCACCAACTAGTTGTGAATTGCAGTTAGTCCTTAGTCGGATACACTTCATGGCGTTGATCGTTACATCAGCGCCCGTTGTGAATTGCAGTTAGTCCTTAGTCGGATACACTCCAGAACGATAAGTCTTGTTTCTCACATTGGTTGTGAATTGCAGTTAGTCCTTAGTCGGATACACTTTCGTGGATTCGCTTGTGAAGCAGGCGGCAGTTGTGAATTGCAGTTAGTCCTTAGTCGGATACACTTCTTCAGGATGGGAGTAGCCCAGCGCTCTAGTTGTGAATTGCAGTTAGTCCTTAGTCGGATACACTCGCCATACCCGCGCACGTCTTCAAGGTGCAGTTGTGAATTGCAGTTAGTCCTTAGTCGGATACACTTGAAAGGCCGAGCTGCTGGTTCCACCCGCGGTTGTGAATTGCAGTTAGTCCTTAGTCGGATACACTGTTCGTCGTCGTTCGGCTTGTAGCCGGCATGTTGTGAATTGCAGTTAGTCCTTAGTCGGATACACTAGAGACTGTCTGGCCCCTGCCGCAGTGTCCGTTGTGAATTGCAGTTAGTCCTTAGTCGGATACACTACCTCCGCGAACGCGCTATGGAGCTTGTAGGTTGTGAATTGCAGTTAGTCCTTAGTCGGATACACTTACTAAGGCAGGGGATATGGAAAGTCCTTGGTTGTGAATTGCAGTTAGTCCTTAGTCGGATACACTCACCGGCGCAATGTATATGGCCTATCTCTGGTTGTGAATTGCAGTTAGTCCTTAGTCGGATACACTAGTACCGCGTAAGCCCCCTGACGCTGCTCAGTTGTGAATTGCAGTTAGTCCTTAGTCGGATACACTCGCGCGCAGCATCACCCTTCTCGGCACGCGGTTGTGAATTGCAGTTAGTCCTTAGTCGGATACACTAGACTGGCCAGCCTAGCATGGCAACTGGCGGTTGTGAATTGCAGTTAGTCCTTAGTCGGATACACTCTGTCTACTTCAACCCCGAGATTCACGAGGTTGTGAATTGCAGTTAGTCCTTAGTCGGATACACTGAGATACTCGGAGCCCGCGCAGACTCTTTCGTTGTGAATTGCAGTTAGTCCTTAGTCGGATACACTGCGGTGAGGCTTGTGCCGGCGCGGGATGCGGTTGTGAATTGCAGTTAGTCCTTAGTCGGATACACTAGTGTAACGTAGGTTCAAATCCTGTGTAGTTGCCCCCGCTAAACCGGACACCACCCTTTTAGCCAGCGGACATCATTAATGCTCGATATTCGCGTGGCGATTTCATTTTAAGACCCTTATGTGGATGAGTCTCATTGTAATCTTCTATCCAGTGCGCCAGTTTCTCCATGACGGTTCTGGCATCCGGCAGGTCGTTCAGATAAACGTAATCGCGCTTGAAGGTTTTCACAAACGCTTCTGCCATCCCGTTGCTCTGAGGGCTGCGGATCGGCGTGGTGCACACAATAAAGCCGAGCTTTTTGGCAAAGTCTCGCGTTTCCTTCTTGATGTAACAACTGCCATTATCAGTCAACCACTCGATAGGGTGCGGCGTTTTGATCGAGCTGCCAAAGCGGTATTCCAGACTTTCCACCAGAAGATCCTGAACCATCTCGCCACTGATCCCGGCCGTGGTGGCCACATAGCGCATCAATTCACGATCACAGCAATCCAGGCTGAAGGCTACACGGACAACTTCACCATTCCAGCACCTGATCTCAAAACCATCAGAGCACCATCGCAAATTGGACTTCAAAGTAATGACAGTGCCATTGTGGCAACGCTCGTCCACGCGCCCGGTGTACCTGGGCAGCAGCAACTCATTTTTCTTCATGATCCGGTAAATGCGTTTATGGTTTACCGGCGGCTCATTAGCTGCGCGTCGCAATCGGTTCAACCTGGCGGTCACTCGCCGGTAACCATTGCTGGCTCTCTTGGCACAGACGCTGGTGATGGCCGGCAGCAGCGCTTCATCAGCAACCATGTCGTACCTCACCGGGCGTCCCGTCTGACGCCCCTGCAGGCGATCTATCAGATTGGAGCGCGAGACCTGCAGCACCTGCGCTACCCGTTTTACAGCGAATCGTCCGGTGGCAGCAACGGCATGCGCGATATCAACTTTTTTGCCTGCGCCACCTCAAGCGCCTCACGAAGGATCTCCGCCTCCATGGTTTTGCGTCCCAGCATGCGCTCAAGTTCACGAACCTTTTTATTCAGCGCCTTCACTTCCGAGGCACTGACCACCTCGTCGCCCGACTCAATGGCCGAGTATCCACCATCGTTCATCAGCTTCTTCCACTTAAACAACAGGCTGGCAGATATACCATGCCTTCGAGCAACGAGCGAGACTGACATGCCCGGCTTGAGGCACTCGGCCACCATCACCGCTTTCTCTTCTGCGGTGTACCGTCTGCGCCGCTGTACCCCGGTGATAACTTCGATTCTATTCATGCTTGGACACTCCTTAAGCCTAGTGCTATGCCTAGGTCCTAACATCAAACGAAGTGTCCGGTTTAATTGGGGGCTAGTTCACGTTACTGGCGGTTGTGAATTGCAGTTAGTCCTTAGTCGGATACACTGAAGACCTCAGCGGTGTCGATCGCCAACGGTTGTGAATTGCAGTTAGTCCTTAGTCGGATACACTGATTGCCACACTCAACATAATCCGCGCTGGTTGTGAATTGCAGTTAGTCCTTAGTCGGATACACTGCCCTGATGCGTACAGATCGCGGATAATTTGTTGTGAATTGCAGTTAGTCCTTAGTCGGATACACTAGAAAGCCGCGCTGGTAGATAAGGTAGTTAGTTGTGAATTGCAGTTAGTCCTTAGTCGGATACACTGAGACAGCCTCAGACTCCTTGGCGTCCGTGGTTGTGAATTGCAGTTAGTCCTTAGTCGGATACACTTCGCTGGCGGCTGGGTATGAATTCCACTCCGTTGTGAATTGCAGTTAGTCCTTAGTCGGATACACTTGATTCTATGTTGATTTACGTGGATTCGTTGTTGTGAATTGCAGTTAGTCCTTAGTCGGATACACTCCGCCGTTTGCTTCCCACGTGTCCAGCGTAGTTGTGAATTGCAGTTAGTCCTTAGTCGGATACACTATGTGGCGATAATACCGCTTATTCGGTTGGGTTGTGAATTGCAGTTAGTCCTTAGTCGGATACACTAAAGGAGCAAGAGCATGGCGCAACGCGGAGGTTGTGAATTGCAGTTAGTCCTTAGTCGGATACACTGGGGGAGTGTGAAGAATGCAAACTCCCAAGGTTGTGAATTGCAGTTAGTCCTTAGTCGGATACACTGCCTGGAGGACGTATTCTGATGCGCCTCAGTTGTGAATTGCAGTTAGTCCTTAGTCGGATACACTCAGCTTGACGAAAACGAAAGCATCTACATCGTTGTGAATTGCAGTTAGTCCTTAGTCGGATACACTTGAACAAGATCGATGCCATGCTCGGATTCAGTTGTGAATTGCAGTTAGTCCTTAGTCGGATACACTCCTTCTACAAGGGTTGTCATCTGCTGGAACGTTGTGAATTGCAGTTAGTCCTTAGTCGGATACACTACCTGCGATTTATCTACTTGATTTACAAGGAAAACAAGAAAGTTCTCTCCGCTACAAAAACTCCATTTGTAGCGGAGCACTTTCTGTTGGTTGACGCTTTTTCCCAAAATAGACCTCAATCTTGCCAAATTGCTGATCTGTTATTTTGACGATTCGAACCTCCCCATCTGGAGGCAAACTACTTTTGACCCGTCTCACGTGGACTGTAGCGTTTTCGTCACTGGCACAATGTCGCATATAAACGGAATATTGCATCATCGTAAAGCTGTCACTTAAGAGAGCCTTACGAAATTGCGTGTATTGCCTTCGTGCCGTCTTGGTATCCGTCGGCAAATCAAAAAGAACGATAATCCACACGGTCTTTACACCACCGTAGGTCTCCATCCTCTAGAACTCAAACCGCTTTGGGTAAAGCAAAGTGGTTGTCTTGTCTGTATGTGCCTCTTTCAATCGAGCGGCCATAAAATGCACTGCCACCATCAGAGGCATTTTACGCTTCTCAAACAGCACACCCTGACCAAGCATAGCCAAGAACACTTGCTTAGTGTCTTTGGTGATCTCAGGCTCTATAGCGACTCGTTGTAACTCGAAAACCTTCCAATCTACCCAAGGCCGGAAAGGTTCCATTACATCGTCAGCAAGGCACAAACCGTTGTATTGATTCTTGTGATGCAAACCAATAGCCGGGTGTAATCCAGTACCAACTATAGCTCTTGCAACCATAGCACGCACAATGGAATAGCCATAATTCAACAAACTGTTAGCTCCACTATCGGCCGGATTCCTTCTAAAGGATTTTCCCATTAACAACGGCCAATATTGACGGGCAGCCTGCGCTTCACAATTATCCGTGTCACCACTCTTCACCTTCTTCAGCAAACGCCTCAAACCTTCTGCACTGCATCCAGCTCTATCCAATGTAGCTATCTGCTGAGTGATTTTTTCTTTCACTACCTGCTGCCACAGACGTTTTCGGGCAGGTATAGTAATGGAGAGTTGCTCACGTAACACCTTAGTATGCAGGCTATGCCCTTCCCACAGAGGAAGAGTAATGGAAATAGGCAGATGACGCTCATCACAAAATAGCACTACGGCGTTGTTCTGTTGACAAACCTTAATCGCCGCTTGAGTAACCACAATAGCTGGGTGGTCCAATATCAATACGCCCAAATCCTCAACTGATATCCGAGCAATGGTTTCTTTATTCCGATCTACACAGAGCTGATTATGCTCAACGTACAAATAGGATGGCTCGCTGATATCAATCACTCGTTTGATCATTCATGCGCTTCCCCATTGCATTCACTTTGATAGGCATCATCTTGTAACTTTCCAACATAGTAGATATAGACTTCCTGACTCCCTCATGAGCTCTATCTATTGTCGCAGCCGTATGTAATCTAGTGGAAATAACAGAAACATCTCTCTCCAATTTCTGAATGCGGTGGATTTGTCTTTTACCTTCCACCTCCATCTCAACTAAATCATTACGATGCAAGCTCATCAAATATTCCCAGTCATCACCAAAGCAGTTCACTACTACCTGTTGAGGAGTATTCCTGGGCCTTCGAAGCCTCCTCGCCATTTCCATCGCCGTTACAAAATCTGCCTTGTATTTACGAGGCTTAGTTCTATGGCGAAAGATATCTACATGATGGGTATTCCCGTAAGCATGCCACTTGAAGGAATTACCCTTGTCATCCTTCACTGCAAATTTAGTTTTATTGAGACTATCTAAAGTGGCTTTTGACTGGACAACACGCACACGCTTGATAAGTGTTCTGCCATCTTTATGATAGAGTTTAAAGCCTTCTGCAAAGGCCTTCTTCGGATCCCCTCCATGCTTTTCTAGATGAGACATCACCAGGTCCCGTACAACACTGTCGACAATTGAATCTATATTCTTCAGCTTAAAGTCGGGATTCAAGCGCTGCCTGTACACTGTACCTACACCTTCAATGAAACCAACACCTGTATCTTCATGAAATGCCCCCGTCAGCTTTCTCTGCGGCACATGGGAGACTATCAGCCCATCAAGAATTTTCTCTAATTGCTCCTTGAGGTTTGAAATCTCCGGCGTGAAGTACAAATCGTTCATTGTTAACTGAGAGCGACCTCTTTCAATTTCACGGCTTTGCTCAACCAGCGTTTTATATAGCCGTCGATCTATACAGGCGGTAACGACAGCATCAATCACATGATGCCTGTGATCGGTTCGCTCTTTCATATCTGTTTCGCCAATGAGAGCGTTCAACTCCCACTGACGCCTAAGCCAAGCAGTCATTGCTCCTCGCGTGAAGGTAATATCGCAACCCAACGCTTTCAGGTATTTATGAGTTTCCTTACAGATATACCGGGTATCTGTGAGTTGGTTATTGATGAAATCACGTTTAATTAGCTCTTCGCCTCGAATAAAAAACCGATCCCGCTTACTGGACAAAAACCTTGGCCAGCGTATTACCGCCTGGGAAATCTGCTCCCACTTCTCTGAATTGGATGAAAATGCATCTATTGGCGTTCGGTTTCCTTTGTTTTGATTTTCTTTGGCATAACATACCACCTTGTTCATATAGGAATCGTCCAGCGACTGACTATAAGGAAGGATGTGATCCACCTCTACTTCCGCACTGAACAAGTCCTTCAGGCAAATTGCGCGATTGGAGTATGCACAAAAATGACTTTGATCCTGCCAGAGTCGGTATCGCAACTTCATCTCACGGCTTGGATACTTGGACAACTGAAGTTTCGGGTGTTCCTGCCCAATCTGACGGTACGCTTCAATCGCTTCATCATTCGCTGCTGTATTTTTCTTCTGTTGGTTGATGAAGCTCTTGTAGCGCTGAGTATTCATCTCCAGATCACGTGCCATTTCAATACGAATGACATCAGGCTTACCGTATTCGGCAATCAGAGCGTTAACGACTCGCTTCACCTCATGCAATGCCTTATTGACGATAGGATTGGGCAAGTCGGGAGGCTGACCTAATTTATCCTGTTCCTCTATTTCCTCCAGCTCGTAGCCGTAGCCCGCCTTCACACGAGCATCTGAGTAAATCATCCCGTCTTGAAGGTATGGCAAGAGCCTATTAATTGCCTTTAGCGAATGACTGCCGTAGTCTGGCTCAAACTCAACCATGCAAAGCTTTACTGCTATTTCAACGTCCAACTGCCAATGCCCAATCAAACGTCTCTTCAAAGCAGATTTCTTCTTCATGGTCAGCAAATCTTCGATCAAAAGGTGCTGCTGCGTACTATCAAGCTCATCCCATCCCGGGTAAGCCTCACGAACCGCACTCGCTGTCGTATTCCCTTTCAACCTCTTGACGCCTGATTCCAGATTAAACTCCGTCTTTCTATCGAGACCGAGAGTCTTCCGCAGAGCCGCGAAGGTTACAGCGGCGCGCCTCTCAAATAATACTGCGAGTTTCTCTCTATCCTCTTCAGTAAGTCGCTTCCATTTTTCTTCGTAAGGGTCAAAATATTCAAGATGGTTAATATCTTGCCAGTATCGAAAGCGTTGATACTCAAGTCGAGCTATCGCCGACCTTTTGTTCTTCGGTTCAAGTTTGCATTTCCCGACCCTGTCTGGTCTGAGCTTCAATGGTCTTTGGTAAAAAATTATCTCTTCAATTTGTTCCTCAGTTTCTGGCGATAGTTGGTGGTGAAACTCACGCTGCCGGGTCAATAACATGGCCAATTCTTCTCGGTACATTTGGCGATCTGTTCGCAAATGCTCACCGTTTCGATTTCGCTTGGGTTCATGTTTGTCACGAAAGGCCAGGTACTCTCCCAGCGTACGATACCCTCCGGATTTAATTGCATCACGCAGATGACTTATATCCTGCTTAAAGTTGCTTTCCTCGGCATCACTTTCTTCAAATTCGCCTTCTTCTCCTAGAATCGCCAAAACATCCGGGTCATCCAGCATATCTCTACCAAGAAGTGTTTTCTTATTGCTTAGGAAACCCCGCCTCTGCACTAGGTGCAGTAAAACTCTTCCCAGTTCATAGGCCGTCAGTTCATGATCCAACCCCTTTGCACGTAGACAGTAAGGATCTCCCAGACTATTAAGAATGCCTTCGAATGACTCATCACCTAATAACTCTTTCGGCAGAAAATTCAGTGATACCAGATAGTTAAGCATCTTCTTCTTTCGCCTGGCGCGACGTTGTATTGTCCGTCTTGCAAGTCGCTTGATACGCCTTTCCTGGTTTTTAGGTGTAGGTGTCTTTTCTTCGACAGCTTTTGGAAATATCCGTACTCCAGCGTCAATAATCTGTTTCAAGACACCAGCGTCGTCAGCCTCCAATAGTGCCCAGCCCAGGGAGTTACTGCCCAAGTCCAGCCCCAAAACCACTTTACTCATTGTATTCTCCCTGTTATTGTCTCGGTTCAGTGTATCCGACTAAGGCCTATCGCTTAGCTTTTCATACCAAGAAATAGTTTTTCGTAGGCAACGCTTTCATGCGACCAAAGCCCTCCCAGCGGGGGCTTTTTATATTGTCCATACTAAAACTTCGTTTAAGCACCTAAGTCCCAAATTCCTTTCTTGCTCTTATTAACACATAACTCCCGTCAAGAGAATGGGTTTTATCCGCGCTTTCATACAGATTGGCCTTTTCTTACCTCATGCAATGAGGCGTCCGTAATCCCCATCAATGCTTTGAAGGCGAGCGACTAGCTATTTTGAAAAATTCTGAAACAGACAGGAGAGAAGAAGAGCAGAGTTTCGGCACATAACGCCGAGTAGAAGATAGCCAAAACTGGCTCCGTTACTCGCCCAACGACTATCAGGAACAAACGATATTTACTTATCTCAGCATTGCTGCGACAAATGCACAGGCCAACTATGAAAGGTAGTTATAGACATTGGAGGTATTATCTTTACAACACAAACAACTTGAACTACGCATGATGAAACCGCCAGCAGGGCTGGCTCCTACAAATGCATTCGCTACTCAATACTCTCCTGCGCCTCCAGCCTCTCCACCCAGTACTCGGCATTCTCGATGCCAAGAGCGGCGGGGCTGAACACGGGGTCTTTTCCTTCGGCTTTCTGCTGCTCGAAGTCCTTCAGACACAGGAAGGCGGGTTTCTGCAGCAGCAGGATGGCGAAGATGTTGAGCCAGGCCATGAGGCCCACTCCGGTGTCACCCAGCCCCCAGGCGGTCTCTGCAGTGTTCACGGTGCCGTAGACCACTGCGCCGATCACAATCAGCTTCAGTGCAGTGCTCATCCACGGGCGGGACACAACACGGTTGATATAACTGACATTGGTTTCGGCAATGTAGTAATAGGCCAGAATGGTGGTGAAGGCGAAGAAGAACAGTGCTACTGCCACGAAGATATTGCCGATGCCCGGCATCAGGCCTTCCAGGGCATTCTGCACATACCCGGGGCCGGCGCCCACGCCGACAACGCCGGTGTAAATCGCCTGACCCGTTTCCGATTCCACGTTGTAAAGGCCGGTGATCAGCAGCATGAATCCTGTGGCGGAGCACACGAACAGCGTGTCCACATACACCGAGAATGCCTGCACCAGCCCCTGCTTGGCGGGGTGGCTGACCGAGGCGGCAGACGAAGCATGGGGGGCCGTGCCCTGGCCGGCCTCGTTGGAGTAGACACCGCGGCGAACGCCCCACATCACGGCCAGGCCGAGAATGGCGCCAAAGGTGGAATCAAACCCCAGGGCACTGCTGATAATCAGCCAGAACATGTGGGGCACAAGATCGATGTTGATCAGAATGATAAACAGCGCCACGGCAATATAGGCGACGGCCATGAAAGGCACCACGGCAGAGGCCACCTTGGCAATGCGGCGCAGGCCACCGAAGATGATGAAGGCCAGCAGCGCGGCCAGCACAACGGCGGTCACTGAACTGTCAATCGAGAATGCCGTGCTGACACTGTCGGCAATGGCATTGGCCTGCACGCCGGGCAGCAGCAGGCCGCAGGAAATGATGGTGGTGAAGGCGAAGACCCAGGCATAGCGCTTCATGCCCAGCCCCTTCTCGATATAGAAGGCGGGCCCGCCGCGGTATTCGCCCTGAATCTTTTCCTTGTAGATCTGGCCCAGCGTGGATTCCACGAAGGCAGAGCTGGCGCCCAGGAAGGCGACGACCCACATCCAGAACAGCGCGCCCGGCCCCCCGAAGGTAATGGCCGTGGCAACACCCGCGATGTTGCCGGTACCCACGCGCCCGGCCAGCGTCATGCTCAGGGCCTGGAAGGGAGAAATACCAGTTTCGGACACCTTGCCCTGAAAGATCAGGCGCAGCATCTCGCGAAAATGACGTAACTGCAGAAACCGTGAACGAACCGAGAAGTACAAGCCCGCCCCAAGGCAGAGAAAAACCAGTGCGGGGCTCCAGACAATCGAGTTGATCGAATTAAACAGCTCATTCATGCGTGCGTTCCCGGATCAGCGTGTCAGAAAGCACCGAGAGTAACACATTGTGAAAGGGTTGCGAGCACCGTTGTTTTGCTTATTTCAGCGGAAAAAAAGAACCCGCCGAAGCGGGTTCTTTTCCTGCACAAATTGAGTGCGACAAGGGGGCGTCATGCACGAATGCAAGACACTCCCTGATCTGGAACGGCCTTACATCATACCGCCCATACCACCCATTCCGCCCATGCCACCCATGTCCGGGGCAGCCGGTTTTTCTTCCGGAATGTCGCTGATCATGCACTCGGTGGTGATCATCAGGCCAGCCACGGAACCGGCAGCCTGCAATGCACTGCGCGTCACTTTGGCGGGGTCGATGATACCCAGCTCCACCATGTCCACGTACTCGCCAGAGGCAGCGTTGTAACCGAAGTTGCCTTTGCCACCCTTGACCTTGTCGAGGACCACGGAGGGCTCGTCACCGGCGTTCTTCACGATCTGACGCAGGGGGGCAGTCACAGCACGCAGCAGCAGGGCAATGCCCACGTTCTGGTCTTCGTTGTCACCCTTCAGGCCTTCCACTTTCTGCAGGGCACGGATCAGGGCCACGCCGCCGCCGGGAACCACGCCCTCTTCCACCGCAGCGCGGGTAGAGTGCAGCGCGTCTTCCACGCGGGCTTTCTTCTCTTTCATTTCCATCTCGGTGCCTGCGCCAACCTTGATGACGGCCACGCCGCCAGCCAGCTTCGCTACGCGCTCCTGCAGTTTTTCCTTGTCGTAGTCAGAAGACGTGTCTTCGATCTGACGACGGATCTGCCCCACACGGGCCTCGATCAGCTTGGAGTCGCCTGCGCCATCGATAATGGTGGTGTTCTCCTTGGACAGCACAACGCTCTTGGCGTGGCCCAGGTGTTCCAGGCTGGTGGTTTCCAGGCTCAGGCCCACTTCTTCGGAAATCACGGTACCGCCGGTCAGAATGGCGATGTCTTCCAGCATGGCCTTGCGACGATCACCAAAGCCCGGGGCCTTGGCGGCAGCTACTTTGACGATGCCGCGCATATTGTTCACGATCAGGGTTGCCAGGGCTTCGCCTTCCACGTCTTCCGCAATGATCAGCAGCGGACGGCTGGACTTGGCGACAGACTCCAGCACCGGCAACAGGTCGCGGATATTGGAGATTTTCTTGTCCACCAGCAGGATGTACGGGCTCTCAAGCTCCGCACTCATGTTGTCCTGGTTGTTGATGAAGTAAGGGGACAGGTAGCCGCGATCGAACTGCATGCCTTCCACCACGTCCAGTTCGTTCTCGAAACCGGAACCTTCCTCAACGGTGATGACGCCTTCCTTGCCCACTTTCTCCATCGCTTCGGCAATGATCTCGCCGATCTGATTGTCGGAGTTGGCAGAGATGGTGCCCACCTGGGCAATCGCCTTGGAGTCGGTGCAGGGCGTGGACAGTTTGCCGATTTCTTCTACCAGCGCCTTCACCGCCTTGTCGATACCGCGCTTCAGGTCCATCGGGTTCATGCCGGCTGCAACTGACTTGAGGCCTTCGTTCAGGATAGCCTGTGCCAGCACTGTGGCCGTGGTGGTGCCGTCACCGGCCACGTCGGAGGTCTGGGAAGCCACTTCTTTCACCATCTGGGCGCCCATGTTCTCGAACTTGTCCTTCAGCTCGATCTCTTTGGCAACGGACACGCCGTCCTTGGTCACGGTCGGCGCACCAAAGGACTTGTCCAGCACGACATTGCGGCCTTTCGGCCCCAGGGTTACCTTGACCGCGTCTGCGAGAATGTTGACGCCCTTGAGCATTTTCTGGCGCGCGGGATCACCGAATTTTACGTCTTTAGCCATTTTTCACCTTTCCTTCTTTCGTATGTGTGTTCGTGGTCGATTGGGGTCGCAGGGGAATCAGGACTCAATCACGCCGTAGATTTCGCTTTCGCTCAGAATCAGCAGTTCTTCGTTGCCAACCTTGATGGTGTTGCTGGCGTATTTGCCAAACACAACCGTGTCACCGACTTTCACGTCCACCGGTCGCTTCTCGCCGTTGTCCATGATGCGGCCCGGCCCAACTGCCAGCACTTCGCCCTGGGCAGGCTTCTCAGCCGCGGACCCCGGGAGCACGATGCCACCCGCTGTCTTGGTCTCTTCTTCCTTGCGTCGGACTACGACTCGGTCTTGCAAAGGTCTGATTTTCATTGATTTTCGTCTCCTGAAACGGTTTTTGAAATCGCAACAACAGCCGCTGCAAGCAGGTTTTCCCGGTTGCACCGTGCCGTGTAAGGCTTATCACTAACGTCGCCAGCGAATGGGTTGCCGAGCGATGTGGTGCCTTGTAGATGGGGTGGCATCACCATATTTCAACGCCTGACGGAAAATATTTTTGCAGATTCTTTCCGTGTCTCAGTCGTCGTCACGCTCTTCCAGTGTCGGCCGCGGGCGGGTCTCGTCCCGAAACTCCCCCTCAAAGGTATGGCCGTCCTGGCCGCGAGTCTCACGGTAATAAAAGCTGGAATTGCCAGCCGTGCCGCCGCCCATGAAGAAGACATTGCCGGAACGCAGAATACGCTGCGCGATCAGGCGTCTGACAGGTGGCAGCAAACAGGTGAACCCGATGGCATCCGTGAGGAAACCCGGAGTCAGCAGCAGCGCCCCGGAAAAGGCAATGAGCATGCCTTCAACGATTTCCTGTGCGGGAATCTCGCCACTGCGCAGACGATCCTGAAAGCGCAGCAGCGTGCTGAGCCCCTGACGCTTGAGCAGATTCACCCCGATGAAGGCCGTCGTCAGCACCAGGGCGATCGTATACAGGGCCCCGATGTGCTCGCTGACCTTGAGCAGCAGCATGATTTCGATGAAGGGAATTACGATGAACAGCAACAGCGGTAAACGCACGAATCCTCCTGGTTCAGGCAAGCCTCACGGGCCCAGCACGGACCCTTCCGGGTCATCCGTCTGCGCCGGTTGCTCACGAAGATCTCTGTACTGCTGAATCTGTTTGCCGATCCACAGCAGCAGCAACAGCCCTGGTATTACCATGAGGGCGGTGAGGATGAAAAACAACGCCCAGTCGCCGTTCAGGGAGTCCACCACTACCCCGCTGGAGGCCGCCAGCGTGGTGCGCCCGAAGTTGGACACCGAGGACATCAGGGCATACTGGGTGCCGGTATAGGTACGGCTGGTGAAATAGGAAATGAAGGAGATGAAGGCCACCGTTGCGAAGGCCGCACTGAAGTTGTCCACCAGCATGGTTAGCAGCAGCAGGTTCACGTCCGGCCCGGTCACGGCCATCAGGGCAAACAGCAGGTTGGAAGAAGCCATGGCCACGCCGCCCACAAACAGCCCCTTCACCACCCCGAAGCGGGTGTTGATCACGGCCCCCATCAGGCTGAACACAGCCGTCACGATGCCGCCGAAGAATTTAGAATACAGCGCAATCTGTTCGGCACTGAAACCGATCTCGCCATAGAAGACCAGTGACATACGCCCCAGCATGGCCTCGCCCAGCCGGAACACCATGAGCAGCAGCAGAATCGAGAGCGCCAGCTTGAAACCGCAACGGGTAAAGAATTCCTCGAAGGGGGCAGCAATATAACGGTTGAACCAGCCTACCACCGGGTTGCCATGACTAGGAATCAGCTCCGGCACCGCGTCGGCCTCTTCCACCTGTGGCTCACGGATCAGCAGCACCAGCACCATCAGCACCGCATAGAGCACGGCCATGGTCTGGTACACCTGCGGCCAGGAAAAACCTAACGTTTCACCCCCGAGATAGAGGGCAAAGGCGCCTCCGATAAAGCCGTAGCCCGCCCACCAGCCCGTGGTGCTCATGGCGGCAGAGTAAGGCATTTTGTCGTCACTCTCCTCGCGGCGGAAAATGCTGATCCGGTAGGCATCCACGGCGATGTCCTGGGTCGCGGAAAACAGGGCAATACAGAAAGCCCAGAGGCTGACTTCCACCAGATTCTGCTGCGGATCAGTGCCACTGAGCATCAGTATGCTGAGCAGCATCAGGCCCTGGGTCAGCAGAATCCAGGAACGCCGCTGCCCCAGTCGGCCAAGCACGGGCAGGCGGAAACGATCGACGAGTGGTGCCCACATCCAGTTGATGGCGTAGACCGTTGCCACGGCGCCAAAGAATCCGATTGCGGAACGGGAGAGCCCGACAGACTGCAGCCACAGCGTCATCACCGAGCCGTGCAGTACCCAGGGAAACCCGCTGGAGAAACCCAGCAGGAAAATCATGGCAAAGCGCCTGTCCCGAAGCTGCTCCAGCGATTGGCGAAGAGTACGCGTGTTGTTCAAGTGGCCTCGCTGCGCAGCCGCACGGGGTGCTTCAGTCTCTGAAGTTATTGAATTGGAGGGGAACTTCCAGTTTGGCCTCGCGCAGCATGGCGATCACCTCCTGCAGGTCGTCACGCTTCTTGCCGGTCACGCGCAGTTTCTCGCCCTGAATGGCGGCCTGCACCTTGATCTTGGAGTCTTTCACCAGCTTGACGATCTTGCGCGCCACGTCGGCCTCGATGCCCTGCTGGATGGTGACATCCTGCAGCGACTGCTTGCCGGACTTCTGTACCTCACCCACAGAGAGCGATTTCACATCCACGTTGCGCTTGACCATCTTGCCCTTGAGGATGTCCAGCATCTGGTCAATCTGGAACTCGGAGTCCGCCTTGATGGTGATGGTCTTGTCCTTCAGTTCGAAAGTGGCATCGACGCCCTTGAAATCGAACCGGGTGTCGATCTCACGCCGGGCCTGGTCCAGGGCATTGTTGACTTCCGGCATTTCCACTTCTGACACGATATCGAACGTTGGCATGAGCTGTTCCTTCCCTGCGCACGGGCATACAAGCAAAAACGATGGCGGCAATACTACCACTGACCGCCGGTATGGTGAATCATAAGCCCCTTCAGTCATCGCCCGGAGTTCCGCGAAATCAACAGCGCATCACACCAAGCCCGCTGGCACGTGCTCGGCGCCGGTGCCATGGGCGGCCTTTGGGCCGCCCGCCTGTGGCAACTGGCACAGAAGACACCGGCTCACTGGGACGCGACGCCGGTGCACCTGTTGCTGCGTGACGGAAACAGTCTGCAGCGCTGGCAGCAGGCGGGTGGTCTGCGTCTGCGGGACAAGGACACGGATCTCTGCCTGCCTGTGCCGGCGGCTGTGGCGGGGAACGATCAGGAGGCCATCGCGCTGCTGCTCGTCTGCACCAAGGCCCAGGACACGCTGGCAGCGCTGGAGGGTGTGCGCAAACGCCTGCAGCCCGGGGCACGCATTGTGCTGCTGCAAAACGGCGTGCGGGTGCAGGACGAGGTGTGGCAGCGCTACCCGGATCAACAGGTGTATTGTCTCAGCACCAGCCACGGGGCCTATATGTGTGCCCCGTTTCACGTGGTACACGCGGGCCACGGCGAGGCCTGGATCGGGACACTCGCGGATGCCCCCGCCGACCACACGCTGCTGTCGCTTCTTCCCGGTGCGGAAATGAACCTGCACTGGGACGCCGCGATACGCCGGCGGCTGTGGGACAAGTTCGCGGTGAACTGTGCGATCAATGCCCTCACGGTGATTCATGATTGTCGCAATGGCGAGCTGCTGGCGAATCCGCAGGCTCACACCGAACTGCTCGCTCTCTGTGACGAGATTCAGAGTCTATTGCAGTCACTGCCACAGGCACCCGAGCCTGGCGACGTGTATTCCCGGGTGCACGCGGTGTTGCTGGCAACGGCAAACAATCTGTCCTCCACGCTGCAGGATTTCCGTGCCGGGCGCGCGACGGAGATGCCCTATCTGAACGCAAACCTGCGCGATCTGGCGCACCAGGCCGCGCTTGCCTGCCCCCGCAACGACGATGTGCTGCGCCGTTTCAACGCCCGAGTGCAGGCACGGGGCTGATTGCAGCGCCGTCAGCGATCCCGTACCATTTCGCCACAAAAACACCGGCCTGCGAGGACAATAACAAGTGAAACCGCAATGGCGTACCTTCGCACTCGGATGGCTGATCATTCTGTGTGGCTCCCTGCTAGCCCACAGCATTCAGACCTCCAACGACATCCGTATTCAGGACCTGCGCTTCGCGGGGGCCAATGGCAAGGTGCTCAGCGCCTACCTCTACATCCCTCCCGGGGTCGATGCCCAACACCCTGCCCCCGGCATTCTGGCCATCCACGGCTACATCAACTCCCGCGAGGTGCAGTCGGGTTTCGCCATTGAGTTCGCCCGTCGCGGCTACGTGGTGCTGGCAATGGATCAGGCAGGCCACGGCTATTCCGACGCCCCGGCCTTTGCCGACGGCTTCGGCGGCCCGGCTGGGCTCGCCTATCTGCGCTCTCTCGACATCGTGGACAAGAACAACATCGGCCTTGAGGGCCACTCCATGGGGGGCTGGGCAATTCTGGCAGCCGCCACCGCCTACCCGAACGACTACCACGCCATGGTACTGGAAGGCTCCAGTGTCGGCGCCAGCCGCTCTGCCCCCGGCACACCGGAATGGCCGCGCAATGTCGCGGTGGTGTTCTCGCAGTTCGATGAGTTTGCCGGCACCATGTGGCAGGTACCGAAGGGCTCCGGGGCCGGCGACAGCGCCAATCTCAAGGCCCTGTTCGGCACCACGGACACCGTCGTGCCCGGGCAGGTCTACGGCGAGATTCCTCGGCGCACGGCACGCGTGCTCTATTCCCCGCCCGTTACCCATCCCGGCGACCATCTGTCCCGCACCGCCATTGGTCATGCCCTGGACTGGTTCGGACAAACACTGGTAGGCGGGAAACCTCTTCCAGCCAACGATCAGATCTGGATGTGGAAGGAGCTGGGCACCCTCACGGCACTGGCAGGCTTTGTGGTACTGCTGTGCGGCAGCGTGCGCCTGCTGCTGGGCACGTCCGCATTCTCCGCGCTCAACGCAACACCAGGCTCTGGCGCGTGGCAGGCCCGCTCCTGGCGCTGGTGGGCATTGTTGACACTCTCCGCCCTGATTCCGGTCGCAGGCTTTTACCCCTTGATGCGATGGGGAGGACAACTGATTGGTGCCTCAAGCTTGTTCCCACAGACCATCAGCTCCCAGGTGGCATTCTGGGCTGTCGTCAACGGGGTGCTGCTGACCCTGTTGGGTCGTCTGCCCCTGGGCGGCGGAAAAGTGGGTTTTACCCACCGGATTCTCCCCTCCGTGCTGCTGGCACTGGCAACGGTCGGCATCGGCTATGGCGCCGTGCTGCTGGCGGATTTTCTGTTCCAGATCGACTTCCGTTTCTGGTTCGTGGGCATCAAACCTCTCAGCCTGACGCAGTTGCAGATTCTGCCTGCCTACCTTGTGCCCTTTACCCTCTTCTTCCTGCTCGGCCTGCGGGCACTGCATGGCGGGCTCTCCGTCTCCGGCGACTCGGCAGCACGGCAATATGCCAGCAATCTCCTCGCGCTGGCGGGCGGTTTCACCGTGTTTCTGCTGATGCAGTACGGCAGTCTTTTCCTGACCGGCTTCCTGCTGACACCGAATGAACCGCTGAACACCATCGTAATGCTACAATTCGTGCCTTTGCTGAGCATCGTTGCAATCATCAGCACCTATACCTACCGGCGCACGGCCAGCTATGTACCAGGCGCCCTGATCAATGCCCTGTTTGTAAGCTGGTACATCGTCGCCGGGCAGGCCACGCAATTCCCGGTGTGACACATCGATGCAACACTCGATGCCACGCCGGATGTCATAGAAGAGAGGCTGAATTTGTTCGCACGTCAACAATGGGGCTTGCTGCTCATGCTGCTGGCGCTGACAGTGCTTGGCTTCCTGATCTCCCTCAGCAGCGGCAGCGCCGGCCTCGGCATCGGTGAGGTGCTGCGGCAACTGCTGCAACCCGACGCAGGCCTGCAGAACCAGATACTCTTCGATCTGCGCATTCCCCGCAGTGTCGCGGCCTTCGTCACCGGAGCACTGCTGGCCATGTCCGGGGTCATCATGCAGGTACTCCTGCGCAACCCGCTTGCAGACCCCTATATTCTGGGAATATCCGGCGGTGCGGCTGTTGCCGCACTGGCCGCAATTCTGTTGGGCCTTGGCGCTTACTGGATTTCCCAGGCGGCATTTATCGGCGCCCTGCTCTCGGTACTGATTGTGTTTGGCCTGGCCCGTTCCAGCCATCGCTGGTCGGCGACACGATTGATTCTGACAGGTGTCGTGGTGTCCGCCGGCTGGGGCGCCATCATCAATATTCTGCTCACCACCAGCAGCAATAACAGCGTCTACAGCATGCTGTTCTGGCTGATGGGCGACCTGAGCCAGAGTCGCGTCGGCGGCTTCGGCATCGCCGTGCTGGCGAGCGGCTTCCTGCTCATGATGTACTACGGTCGCGCCCTCAATGTCCTGAGCCGGGGCGACCTGCAGGCGGCTGCCCTGGGTGTGCCCGTGCGCCGGCTCAAACTGATTCTCTACTTCACGGCATCCCTGCTCACCGCCTGTGCCGTCACCATCGCCGGTTCCATCGGGTTTGTGGGCCTGGTGACGCCCCACATGCTGCGCATGATCGGCGCGCGGGATCACCGCATTCTGCTGCCTGCGTCCGTTCTCCTCGGCGGCAGCTTTCTCATGATTGCCGACAGCGCAGCCCGCACAATCGTGGCACCGCAGCAGTTGCCTGTTGGAGTGGTCACTGCCCTAATCGGCGTCCCCGTATTTCTGCTGATTCTGCGGCACAGCAACCGTCACGTGCAGGAGTAAGACATGACGGACACGACGATTCTGAGTCTGCACGAACTAAGCCTGAGCATCGCGGGACGACGCCTGTGCCATCAGCTCTCGCTGCGGCTGCCAGCCGGGCAATGTCTCGGCATTCTCGGACAGAACGGCACGGGCAAGACAACGCTCCTGCATACCCTGATGCGTCTGCGAGAGCCAGACGCGGGGAGAATTGAATTGAACCAGCGAGCTCTGGCGCAGTGGTCGCGGGAAGAACTGGCTACCCATTTAGGCATTCTGTTCCAGAACAGCCACGATGCCATGCCAGCCACCGTGCTGGAGATTGCCCTGATGGGGCGACACCCGCACCTGGCCAACTGGCAATGGGAGGGCAACGAAGACATCGCCATGGCGCGAGAAGCGCTGGCGGCACTGGGAATAGCCGGGCTGGAGAAGCGTGATATCCAGTCGCTTTCCGGCGGCGAACGCCAGCGCCTTGCGATTGCCACCCTGCTGACCCAGCGTCCGCGTCTGTTCTTACTGGACGAGCCGGGCAATCATCTCGACATTGCCTTTCAGGTGCAGTCGCTGCAACTGCTGCGCAGCCATGTGCAAACACACAACGCCGCCCTGTGCATGGCCACGCACGACATCAACCTCGCCGCGCGCTATTGCGATCAGATTATGCTGCTGACGGGTGACGGAGAGTGCGTCATGGGGACGGCTGCCGAGGTGCTGACGAGCAACAATCTCAGTCATGCCTACGGGTGTGAGATACGCAGCGTCAGCACGGACGATGGCAGGCAGATTTTCTTTCCTGCCTGAATGAAAAACGCCCTGCCCGGTGTTGCCGGACAGGGCGCCTTTCACGATACCCTGGACCTTACAGTGCCAGCAGACGGATGTCGCCGAGCAGCTTTGCCAGATAGGTGATGAACAGACCACCATCAACGCCATTGACGGCACGGTGGTCATAGGACAGTGCCAGCGGCAGCATCTGACGCGGCTCGAATTGTCCCTTGATATACACAGGCTTCACCTGGGTCTTGGAGACCCCCAGAATGGCGACTTCCGGTGCGTTCACAATCGGCGTGAACCCGGTGCCACCCAATGCTCCGAGGCTGGAGATGGTGAAGCAGGCACCCTGCATCTCGTCCTTGCTCAGACGACGGCTCTTGGCCTTGTCGCTCAGAGTGATCACTTCCGCTGCCAGTTCCCAGATGGACTTCTTGTCCACGTCGCGAATCACCGGCACCATCAGGCCCGCCTCTGTCGCCACGGCTACTCCGATGTGCAGATAGCGCTTCTGGATCAGATACTCGCCGGAAGAGTGCAGGGACACGTTGAACTGCGGATACTCCGCCAGCGCACGGGCACAGGCCTTGAGCAGGAACGGCAGGAAGGTCAGCTTGACGCCCTTCCTGTCAGCCTCTGCCTTCAGGTCGGCACGGAATGCTTCCAGATCCGTAATATCAGCATCGTTAAATTGTGTGACGTGAGGCACGGCAGACCAGTTGCGCTGCATGTTTGCAGCGGTCACCTTGTGCAGTTTGCTCATCGGCACCTGTTCAATTTCACCGAACTGGCTGAAATCGATATCCGGAATCGCCGCGACCGTGCCGCCGCCAACGCTGGCCGCAGGGGCCTGCAGGCGAGACTTCACATACGCGTGGATGTCTTCCTTGAGAATACGGTTCTTGGCACCGCTGCCGCTGACCTGGACCAGGTCAACGCCCAGTTCGCGCGCCAGCTTGCGCACGGCAGGGCCGGCATACACATCGGCGCCGCTGCTGGCTGCCGGAGCACTTGCCGGGGCCGCTGCGGGCGCCGGAGCAGGTGCTGCTGGTGCAGGTGCGGGAGCCGGGGCTGCCTTCTGTGCCGCTTCGGGCTGCGCGGGCGCTGCCGCTGGTTTCGCAGGCGCCGCTGCGCCGGAGCTGACCAGCAGTTCCAGAATGGCGCTGCCCTTGGATACCTTGTCGCCCACTTTCAGTTTGAGCGCCTTGACCTCACCGGCTTTCGGTGACGGCACTTCCATCGCGGCCTTGTCCGACTCCAGCGTAATCAGGGAGTCTTCTGCCTTGATGGTGTCCCCCACAGCCACGTGAACCTCGATCACTTCCACGTCACTGTCGCCCCCCAGATCGGGCACTTCAACGACTTCGACAGAGGCACTGCCGGCAGCCGCAGGGGCGGGCTCGGCAGCAGGCGCGGCAGGCGCTTCCTGCTTCGCCGGGGCCGGGGCAGGCTCGGGAGCCGCAGCAGCAGCGCCCGCGCCTTCCACTTCCAGCACGAGGATTTCGTCGCCTTCGGACACCTGGTCACCCAGCTTCAGGGAAATGCTCTTGATGACGCCACTGGCGGGAGACGGAATCTCCATGGCGGCCTTGTCACTCTCCAGCACCATCAGGGAGTCGTTCTCGCTGACGGACTGACCGGCGCTCACCAGGATTTCGATAACCTCGACATCTTTTGAATCGCCGAGATTCGGTACTTTTATGCTTTCAACTGGCACTGATCAATGCTCCTGAATGTTCCCAATTTCCTATTTTCGCCAGGCGCCGATTTACATCGTCGTCGGGTCGATCTTGTCCTGATCCAGCCCCATCGCTTTCATGGCCTTGGCAATCGTATCGCCAGTTACCACACCGCGGGACTTCAGCTCGGTCAGCGCTGCGACTACCACGAAGCGGTAATCCACCTCGAAGAAATAACGCAGGTTTTCGCGCGTGTCACTGCGGCCAAAGCCGTCGGTGCCAAGTACACGGTAGCTGTCCGGGACAAACTCGCGGATCTGGTCCGCGTGCACTTTCATGTAGTCGGTTGACGCAATCACCGGGCCGGAGGCAGAAGACAGACACTTGTGGACATAGGTCTCCTTCTCCTTCTTGGTGGGATGCATCATGTTCCAGCGGCTTGTCGCGAGGCCGTCACGGCGCAGCTCGTTGAAGCTGGTGACTGCCCAGACATCCACAGACACCTTGTACTCGTCACGCAGCACCTGGGCAGCCTTGCGCACTTCGCGCAGAATTGTGCCGCTGCCCAGCAGGCGAACACGCTGGTCGCTCGCTGCCTTGCCCTGCACTTTATACTCTTTACTGCCGCCGTCTTCCAGCAGGTACATCCCCTTGATGATGCCCTCCTCGGCGCCTTTCGGCATCTCGGGGTGGGTATAGTTCTCGTTCATCGTGGTGATGTAGTAGTAAACGGACTCACGCTCCTGATACATGCGGCGCAGACCGTCCTGGATGATCACGGCGAGCTCGTAGGAATAGGTCGCATCGTAGGTCACGCAGTTGGGAATGGTGGAGGCCAGCAGATGGCTGTGGCCGTCCTGGTGCTGCAGGCCTTCCCCGTTCAGCGTGGTGCGGCCAGCGGTGGCGCCAATCAGGAAGCCACGCGCCTGCGAGTCGCCCGCTGCCCAGGCCAGATCGCCGATGCGCTGGAAGCCGAACATGGAGTAGTAGATGTAGAACGGAATCAGCGGATAGTCGTTCACGCTGTAGGACGTTGCCGCCGCCAGCCACGCAGAGAAAGCGCCGGCCTCGGTAATGCCCTCTTCCAGCATCTGGCCCTTGATGTCTTCGCGGTAGTACATCACCTGATTGGAATCCACCGGCTCATAGAGCTGACCGGCAGAGGAGTAAATGCCGATCTGGCGGAACATGCCTTCCATACCGAAGGTACGGGCCTCATCGGGCACGATCGGCACAATGCGCTGACCGATTTCCTTGTCCTTGCACAGCGTCGTCAGCATGCGCACGAAGGCCATGGTGGTGGAAATCTCGCGATCCTTGGTGCTTTGCAGTTGCTGGGCGAACGACTCCAGCGCCGGCGTTTTCAGCGCCTGTGCTTCCGTACGACGGGACGGCACCGGGCCACCCAGGGCCTCGCGCTTCTTGCGCAGGTAGCGCATCTGCTGGCTGTCTTCCGCCGGGCGGTAATAGGGAACAGATTCCAGGTCTTCGTCGCGCACCGGAATATTGAAACGGTCACGGAAGCGCTTGAGCCCTTCCAGATCGAGCTTCTTCACGGAGTGCGTGGCGTTCTGGGCTTCGGCACTGGAACCGAAGGCATAGCCCTTCACGGTCTTGGCCAGAATCACGGTGGGCTTGCCATTGGACTTCACAGCCTGTGCGTAGGCGGCGTAGACCTTGAACGGGTCGTGACCACCACGGTTCAGCTTCATGATGTCGTCGTCGGACAGGTGTTCCACCATCTTCAGCAGCTCAGGGCTCTTGCCGAAGAAATGTTCGCGGGTGTAGGCGCCGCCACGGCCCCAGTAGTTGATGTACTCGCCATCGACCACCTCGTCCATGCGCTGCTGCAGCAGGCCGTCCTTGTCGGCGGCCAGCAGGGCATCCCAGTGACGGCCCCAGACCACCTTGATCACGTTCCAGCCCGCACCACGGAAGATGCCTTCCAGCTCCTGGATCACCTTGCCGTTGCCGCGCACCGGGCCGTCCAGACGCTGCAGGTTGCAGTTGATCACGAAGATCAGGTTGTCGAGCTTCTCGCGACCGGCCTTGCCGATGGCACCGAGAGATTCCGGCTCGTCCGTCTCACCGTCGCCGAGGAATGCCCACACCTTGCGGTCGCTGTTGTCCATCAGGCCACGGCTGGTCAGGTACTTCATCACGTGCGCCTGATAGATGGCAGCGATGGGGCCGAGGCCCATGGATACGGTCGGGAACTGCCAGTAGTCCTGCATCAGCCAGGGGTGCGGATAGGAGGACAGACCGTTGCCGTGCACTTCCTGACGGAAATTGTCGAGTTGGGTTTCGGACAGGCGCCCTTCCAGGAAGGAGCGGGAGTAGATGCCAGGAGACGAGTGCCCCTGGAAGTACACCAGATCGCCACCGTGGGTATCGGTTGCGCCACGGAAGAAGTAGTTGAAACCGACGTCGTACAGGGTGGCCGCAGACGAGAAGGTGGAGATGTGGCCGCCGAGGTCGGCACCGGGCTTCTTGCCGGCGCGCATCACCATGGCCAGGGCGTTCCAGCGCACAATGCCACGAATCTGGCGTTCCATGAACATGTCGCCAGGCATCTTCTCTTCTTCGAGTGCGGAAATGGTGTTGCGGTAGGGAGTGGTTACAGCGGAGTACGGCAGAGCCTGGGTGTTGCGCGTGGCCTCTTCGGAGAGACGGCCCAGAATGAAATGCGCGCGGTCCAGACCTTCCTGGTCGATGACGGAGCCCAGAGCATCAAGCCACTCTTTGGTTTCGGTAGGGTTGGTATCTTCTTTGAATTGGCTCATAGGCTACGACTCTCACTCTCGCTATCCCTTGTGGGGACTGATTGATTGGATCGGTCGTGATTTGGGACGGCCGATCTTGTAAATTATTTACACCGTGGCGGGATTTTACCCCGATCCACGGCCTTTTTTCAACGCCCGAAAACTGGTTATGTAGTTAAACTACAAAACCGTCAGACGACGCCTCCGAACACGGCCAGCAAGGCCAGCGCAGCCACCCAGAGTACCTGGCTGCGGTCGATCAGGTGCAGCAGATTCTGTGTCTGTGCCCCCATCGCGGCAGGCGACAGCCCCTTGGCCCCACTGTCCATGTCGATGAGTACCGTGTCGTCATCGTCTTCCGAATCCTGCACCAGCAGGGCCTTGTGCGGCGCCCCGGAGGCCGCCAGCGCACAGTCTGTCACCACGCGCTCAGCACTGCGTGTCGTGTCCAGCAGATCCTCACGCAGGCAACGGAAGCCGGCGTCAAAATCCCCCGCCAGCGAAAAGGTCAGGGCCAGCAGCCTTGCGGGCACCCATTCCATCGCAAACAGCAGGCCGGATGCCCAGCCTGCGGACTCCCACTCGCTCTCGAACATGCGATTGGCCTGCAAGCGGGTCAGGCAATAGTACACCAATGCACCCGCAGGACCCGCCACAAGATACCAGAACAGCACCGCAAAGAGGCGCTGCAGGCTGTTGCCGGCCAGATAGCGACTGCTCTGCTGATGCAGCGCTTCAAGATCGTCCGCACCGTCAAGCTCCACGGTGGAGTGCCATTCCTGCAGCAGCAAATAGGCGGCCTCGTAGTCCCCTTCGCGCCACAGCCGCAGATATTCCGCCGCCCAGCCCCGCACATTGCGCGGATCGAACAGGCACAGCAGCAGCGCAGCGTGCAGGCAGAAGGTCACCAGACCCAGCACCGCCCCCTTGACCAGCCCCAACAGGAACAGCAGGGCCAGCGTCGGCAGCAGCAGGGCCAGCACCAGAAAAACCGTCGCACCACCCCCAACGGAACGGACTCTGGCGTACAGCCACGCTGTCAGGCCGCGATACCAGTCGTCCCCCGGGAGCACGCGGTCACGGTCCCAGAAGTGGTTGATGGCCAGCGCGGCAAGAATAACGAGAAAAGTCATGATGGGTGTCCCGAGTCAGCGGCAGCCTTCGCGCAGTCGTTTCCAGTCAAAGCAAGGACCGGGGTCGGTCTTGCGGCCAGGGGCAATATCACTGTGTCCTACAATTCTGTCCAGGGTAATGCCGGGATACGCTTCCATCAGCAGCCGCGTCACTTCAATCAGGCGCTCGTACTGCCTGTCGGTGAATGCCTCGTCGTCGCAGCCCTCAAGCTCGACGCCGATTGAAAAATCGTTGCACGCCTCCCGCCCCTGAAAACTGGACTGCCCCGCATGCCAGGCCTTTCTGTCGAAGGGCACAAACTGCGTGACGTTGCCCTCGCGATCGATCAGCAGATGGGCAGACACCTTCAGCGACGCGATGTCCCGGAAATACGGGTGTGCCGCGGCATCAAGACGATTGTCAAACAGGGCCTCGATGTGACCACCGCCATAATGCCCCGGCGGCAGGCTGATATTGTGGATGACCAGCAGATCCACTGCCATGCCATCCGGCCGCTCGCTGCAGTTGGGAGACGGTCGCTGTCGGGCAACGCTCAAACAACTGTCTACGCTCAACCTCGCCTCCCGAAACCGATCACGGCCCCTCGCCTCTAAAGCCGGTCATTCTATCCGGCTACGGGCAATCATTCCACGCACAGCTTGCCCCGTCTGTTCATCCGCGAACCGATACGCGATAATTTCCGGCACCCGACATGCCATAGCTGGAGCCGATGAACGACACCCGACACGCGCACCCCACCCGCCGCACCGGGCAGGTCATGCTGATGATCAGTTTTGCCCTCGGTCTGGGGGTACTGACGATGGTCTTTGACTCGCTGCTCGGCCAGCGCGAGAACCCGAACCAGAATCCGGTCAGCGAGACGGCGGGCGACGGAAGTGTGCGCGTGGAATTGCGCCGTAACGCCCAGGGCCACTATGTCGTCACCGGCTTTATCAACGGTGTCCCCAGCCAGTTGCTGCTGGATACAGGGGCCACGGACGTGGTGCTTTCGGAGCAGCTTGCCCGCAGAGCTGGCCTGGAGGCCGGCTATCCGACACGGGCGATGACGGCCAATGGGCCGGTGACAGTATATTCGGCGGTGCTGGACGAACTGCGCATCGGGGATATCACCCTGCAGCAGGTGCCCGCCAGCATCAACCCGGCAATGCAGGGCGACGCCGTCCTGCTGGGCATGAGTGCCCTCAAACACATTGAATTCACCCAGCGCGGCGACTCCCTGACGCTGCGCCATATCCCCTGATTCCCGGCAGGTTTTCACGCGTATGAATCCAGACATTGCACTCCCTTCCGATATTGCCGCTCATGTTGCCTTTGCCCTGAACGAGGATGTCGGTTCCGGCGATATCAGCGCCCGCCTGATCCCCGCAGGCACACAGGCGCAGGCCACCGTGTACTGCCGCGAAGAAGCCGTCCTGTGTGGCACGCCCTGGGTGAACGAGGTCTTTCACCAGGTCGATGCCTCGGTGCAGGTGGAGTGGTTTGCCCGGGACGGCGATGCCATCGGCAAGGATCAGGCACTGTTCAAGGCAGTCGGTGATGCCCGCGCCCTGCTGACCGCCGAACGCTGTGCGCTGAACTATCTGCAGACACTTTCCGGCACCGCCACGCTGTCACGTCACTACGCAGCGCAGGTGGCACACACAGCGGTGACGCTGCTGGACACGCGCAAGACCATCCCCGGTCTGCGCACTGCCCAGAAATACGCGGTCAGAGTCGGCGGCTGCCACAACCACCGCATGGGGCTGTACGACGCCTTTCTGATCAAGGAAAACCACATCAGTGCCTGCGGCTCCATCAGTGCAGCAGTCGAGGCTGCACGCCAACTGCATGCCGACAGGCCGGTAGAAGTGGAGGTGGAGAATCTCGACCAGTTGCGCGAAGCCCTCTGTGCCCGCGCCGAAATCATCATGCTGGACAATTTCTCTTTGGCGTTAATGCAGGAGGCGGTCGCCCTGAACGCAGGGCAGGCAAAACTGGAGGCCTCCGGCGGCATCAACCAGCAGACGCTCGTGCCGATTGCGGAGACCGGTGTAGACTATATTTCCATCGGCGCCCTGACCAAGGATTGCCGTGCCGTCGATTTATCCATGCTGTTCAGTCAGGAGGACACACGATGAAACGACCGACCCTGCGATCACGGCTGGCTTGCCTGGGGGCCGGGCTTGGGCTGAGCCTTGCCGGCGCGCAGGCCCTCGCGCACCCGGGACCGCTGGATCAGAACGGCGGCCACTACGATGGCAATTCCTACCACTGCCACACGAATGACTGCGAGATGCCGGATACTTTTTCCCGCACCGGGCGCGACAGTTTTTTCTTCGATCCGCGCAGCCGCGACAAATTCTTCAACGAGATTGACTGGTCATACGACGAGGACTTCGACGGTGACTGCCAGAACACCCGCAACGAAATCCTGGTGGCCACCAGCCGCGCCCCGGTTCGCTACACCAATCCGCGCAACTGCGAGGTCCGCACCGGCGAATGGTTTGATGAATACACGGGCAAGAGTTTCACCGTGGCTGCGCAGATCGACCTCGACCACATCATCCCGCCGCGCTACGCGCACAATCAGGGCGGCGATCAGTGGCCTGCGCAGAAGAAGATCGCCTTTGCCAACGACCCGATGAATCTGCTGCTGACAGAGCGCAGTGAAATTCGCCGCAAGGCTGAGCGTGGGCCGTCGCGCTACCTGCCGCGCGAGGAATATCGCTGTGACTATGTCAGGCAATGGCTGGCGATTGCAGAGAAGTACGATCTGCGCCTGAACAACACCGATCGCAACCGCATCACCGTGATCCTGCGCGACTGCGACACGCAGTAAGGGCGGAATTGCGGACAAAAAAAAGGCCCTCTGAAGGGCCTTTTTTTATCTGTGCATCAAACTTAGCTGGCGGGCTCGACGTTCACGTCGCCCATCACACCGCCGTAATACTGCAGACGGGCATCCCCTGCCGGGAAACCGGTGATCTGCAGAACATAGGCCATAATGTCCTCGTACTCATTGTCCAGCAGCGCGCCGGGCTTGTCCGCGGGCATGGCGCTCATGATCTGCTCGAACAGGTACTGCAGGGGCTGGCCTCTCCAGGTCTGGAACACAGTCTTGTAGAAATCCGCGTTGTGGCAGGTGGAGCAGTTCTGCTCGAACATTGCCTTTCCGGATTCTGCCTGTTCAGCCGTGTAGATACCGTCCGCCAGGGAAGTAGGCGCTGCGCCTGCATCGGCAGCGGCGAAGGTCGCCAGGGCCATGGTCATGAAAGAGGCGGTGAAGAATCTTGCTGTTTTCATATCGGAACACTCCGGCACATAGTGTGCTGCTGTAATTACAATTCCTACGGTTCTCATTCTGTGCAGTGCTGGCTGAATGCCACCTGAACACCGCAGGGATCTCCATGACACAGTGGGGCTAGCCACGCGTCCAGTCCCGGCGCCTACCGCCTCAGATCACGTAAAAGCGGGCTACCTTAAACCAGCGGCCTGCATTAATCAAGCAGACCCGGCCAGGGCCACACTCAGACCTCTCCGGTCTTGTAAGGCGCACTGACTGTACCGATCAGGGTGCCGTCCGTATCGAAGATCAGGAGAATATTGCGGTAGCGCGAGGTAAGGGCGAGATAGCGAAAATCCTCTCGCGAGCCATTGGCATCCCCGAGCACTCGTTCGACTCCTGACCGCATATCGGGAAACGCCTGCATGATCTGATCGATGTCCAGAGAAGACCCGAAGACCTCGGACAAATGCTCACTCAGGGGACGATAGAGCTCCGCCTGCTCGTGCGGAGGAATGCGGTCCTGCTCCAGGCGTTGCTCAAACCGTTGCAGGGCCTCGCCGGCCACCGGCTTTTCCACATACACAAACACGGGATGGGATACCCCGAAACGGTCGAGCATTTGCAGATCAACGCCCTGGCTTGTCAGCGCGGCGGCGGGGACGGTGTAGAAGCTGGAATCAAGAAAGGCCACTGCCACCGGGCGCTGCTCATAGATGGCCCGGATTCCCCAGAGCAAGGCAGCCACCTGGATCAGCACCACGACCCCGAGGTCCATGGCCAGCTCACGCCGCGACTTTGCCGGATTAAAAATGATCAGCGTGATAAGCGGGCCCAGCACCAGGTCTACCGCAGCGACCAGGCGCAGGCCCTGCCAGCCGCCAGAGGCGGAAAAGTAGGGGCTGGGATACCAGAACAGCAGCAGGATGCCGACCAGCAACGCGAAGACGCTTAAGCTGCCGAGAAAATGCAGGCCTGCCGCTGTATGGCGACGACGAACTGTTGGCACAGGAAGCATCAGTCCAGACTGTTATGCACGGCGCAAATACCGGGATCGATCAGCACAAACCAACACCGATGCAGGTACCACCTTCGGTCCATTGAATCGGCACAGTGAGCGAGGGAGTAAGAGTGTAGGTATGGTTACTGACATCCGCTGTCCCGGTGGCAATAATGACGCCGTCCGTCACGGTTGCCGATGCCAGCCAGCCCGATGCTGCCGCAGTAGGAGGAATGCCATTGGAGCCGGCATCAACACCCGCCAGCGCCGTGACGCGACCACTCTGAATCGCGAGTCCAAGTGCCGTTTTGTAGGGAGTCGTCGCCAGGATGACCTCACTGAAGCGGGCGCGCTCAGTGTAAGTCTGGTAAGCGGGAAGAGCCACCGCAGCGAGGATGCCAATGATCGCGACGACGATCATGAGTTCAATGAGGGTAAACCCGTCTGTCTGTCGCTTGAGTATCATGCGCATCGCCCCACTGAGTCAGAAATTCTTGGTTTTTATGTCGTCGTTCTGTACCAGGATTGTGCAGCATTTGCCGTGAGGCCATGAGGCCTCACGGCAGGTGTGCCATTAGCACACACCAGCAGCCAGACAGGTACCAGTAGTGGTCCACTGAATGGGGGCAGTCACACCGTTCGGAGTCAGAATGTATGTGAAGCTGCCTACGCTTGCTGCACCAGTTGCAGTAATCACGCCATCAGTTACAGCAACTGAAGCCACTTCACCACTTGCACCCGCAGCGGCTGGAATACCGTTGGAGCCCGCGTCGGCATCAGCCAGAGCCGCGATTCGGCCAGTCTGCGCTGCCACTTCAAATGCGCTCTTGTACGGAGTAGTGGCCAGCACTACTTCGGAGAACGCTGCACGCTGAGTATAGGTCTGGTATGCGGGCAGCGCCACGGCTGCCAGAATGCCGATGATGGCTACTACGATCATCAATTCGATCAGAGTGAAGCCTTTTTGTGCCTTGGATTGAGTCATTGCAAATCTCCTGTTTGAAGGATGTTTTATCGAGTTGAGAAGCCGGGTTAGGTTCTTATCATTCGCCGCCTTGATGGAAACGGTTATGCCTAACAGTACACATGACGTGCCAGATTTTTTGCCCACCCCACGGCAGCTTCGCAACATGATGATTTTAAATGGTTTTTTAATGTGACCATTTCGAGTCGATTTTGAACTGTTAAGCTGTTCACAAAACGACCGCCACCCCCGACTGACAAATTTTGTCAGTTCCAGACGCAATACGGCCAGCTCGCACCGTTTGTGTCTTCCCGACTTCACCGCCCTCTGTACCCCGCCTGCGCGCGACTGCCTGGCGATATCGCCGCTGTAAGACCCACAGGCGATGATCTATACTCGCCTCATGAATGAACAGCCGCCCACACGGCAGCGGACAACGCACTCCATGCAGAAGAACATCACAGGACTGGCCAAGCGCCTGGTCTCGGTCGGCATCCTCTCGGAGACCCAGGCCGAGGAATCATTGCGGGTGGCCCGGAGGGACAAGATTCCCTTCGTGACGCATCTGGTGAAGAACCGCATTGCTGAGGGACATCGCATCGCGATTGCGGCATCTGCGGAGTTCGGCGCCCCCCTGATGGACCTGGAGGCCTTCGACCTGACACTGTGCCCGAAAGAACTGGTGGACCCGAAGCTGCTGCGCAAGCACCGCGTGCTCCCTCTGTACAAGCGCGCCAACCGCCTCTATCTGGCGATGTCCGACCCGACCAATATCACTGCCATCGACGAGGTGAAGTTCCATACCGGGCTGCCCACCGATGTGGTGATCGTTGACGAAACAAAACTCTCGCCCGCCATCGACCACTTTATCGAACAGATGGAGGGGGGCAGCTCTCTTCTGGGGGCCCTGGACGACGCTGATCTCGAACACCTCAACGTCGAGGTCGAGGAAAACGAGGAGGGCGAGGCCAATACCGATGCTGTTGACGAGACCCCCATCGTGCGTTTCGTCAACAAGATCCTGCTGGACGCCATCCGCAGCGGCGCATCCGATATTCACTTTGAGCCCTACGAAAAGATCTACCGCATCCGCGTCCGCGGCGACGGCATTCTGCGCGAGGTGGCGCGCCCTCCCGTCAACATCGGCTCGCGCATCGCCTCACGACTGAAAATCATGTCGCAGATGGATATCTCCGAGCGCCGCCTGCCCCAGGATGGGCGCATCAAGATGAAGCTGTCGCGCACCCGGGCCATCGACTTTCGCGTCAACACCCTGCCCACACTCTGGGGTGAAAAGGTGGTGCTGCGAATTCTGGACCCGAGCAGTGCCAAAATGGGCATCGACGCCCTGGGCTATGAAGAAGACCAGAAAGCCCTGTTCCTGCAGAGCCTCAACAGGAGCCAGGGCATGATCCTGGTGACCGGACCAACGGGCAGCGGCAAGACCGTCTCCCTGTACACGGGACTGAATATCCTCAACACCCCGGAAACCAATATCTCCACCGCCGAAGACCCGGTGGAAATCAACCTGGAAGGGGTCAACCAGGTGGCGGTGAATCCCCGCGTCGGCCTGAGCTTTGCCAGCGCCCTCAGAGCCTTCCTGCGCCAGGACCCGGATGTGATCATGGTGGGGGAAATCCGCGATCTGGAGACCGCCGAAATTGCCATCAAGGCGGCGCAGACAGGCCACCTTGTGCTCTCGACACTGCATACCAACAGCGCGCCGGAAACCCTGACCCGACTGCGCAATATGGGCGTTCCGTCCTACAACCTGGCCACCTCGGTCAGCCTGATCATTGCCCAGCGTCTGTGTCGCCGCCTGTGCACCTATTGTCGCAAGCCGGCGGAGCTGTCCGAGCATGTGCTGCTGGAGGCAGGGTTTACCAGGGAAGAGATTCCGGAACTGACCCTGTTCGCACCGGTGGGCTGTCAGGCGTGCACGGACGGCTACAAGGGCCGTGTCGGAATCTATGAAGTGGTTCCTGTTACAGACGGCATCGCCCGTATTATCATGCAGGACGGCAATTCCATCGATATTGCTGACGAGGCCCAGAAAGAGGGTTTCAACACACTGCGGCAGTCCGCGCTGAGAAAAGTGGCCAGTGGCCTGACCAGCCTGGACGAGATCAATCGCGTGATCTGAGGGATACAGGACTCTATTTTTCACGAGGCGCCATATGGCAACGCAACCCACTGCCAACCAGACCATCTACCTCTGGCAGGGCACTGACAAGAACGGCAAGAAGACCAAGGGTGAAATGCCCGGCGCCAGCCAGGCCCTGGTCAAGGCTCAGTTGCGCAAACAGGGCGTCATCGCCACCAAGGTCAAGCGCAAACCCAAGGATCTGTTCGGCCCGAAGAAACAGAAGATCACCCCGGGCGATATCGCCGTCTTCAGTCGCCAGCTCGCCACCATGATGAAGGCGGGGATTCCCCTGGTGCAATCCTTTGAAATCGTGGGCGACAGCCTGGAAAACGCGTCCATGGCGGAGCTGGTGCGCTCCGTGCGCGACGACGTGGCGGCAGGCAACAACTTTGCCGACTCCATCCGCAAGCACCCGCGCTATTTTGACGAGCTGTTCTGCAACCTGGTGGAATCGGGCGAGCAGTCCGGCGCACTGGAAACCATGCTCGACCGCGTGGCGACCTACAAGGAAAAGACCGAGGCGCTGAAGGCCAAGATCAAGAAGGCCATGAACTACCCCATCGCCGTCGTCGTGGTTGCCATTATTGTGACCGGCATCCTGCTGGTAAAAGTGGTGCCACAGTTTGCAGAGACCTTCTCCAGCTTCGGCGCCGACCTGCCTGCCTTCACGCTGTTCGTACTGGGCCTGTCCGATCTCGCCATCGACCACTGGTGGAAGGTAGTCATCATTCTTGTGGCGGCCGGTTACGCCTTCAAGGAGGCGCGCTTGCGCTCCAAGAGCTTTGCCGACTCGGTGGACCGCATTTCACTGAAGCTGCCCATCATCGGCCCCATCATTGAAAAATCCTGCTACGCCCGCTTTACACGCACCCTGTCCACGACGTTTGCAGCCGGGGTGCCGCTGGTGGATGCTCTCGACTCCGTGGCCGGCGCTACGGGCAACATTGTCTATTCCAGCGCCACCCGCAAGATCAAGGACGATGTCAGCTCCGGCCAGCAACTGAACTTTGCTATCCGCACCACCAACCTCTTTCCGGTTATGATCACGCAGATGGTAGGCATCGGCGAGGAGTCCGGCGCACTGGACTCCATGCTCGACAAATGTGCCACCTACTATGAGGCAGAGGTCGACAATGCGGTCGATGGACTCACGGCACTGATGGAGCCGCTGATCATGTCGGTTCTCGGTACCCTGATTGGCGGTCTGATGATCGCGATGTATCTGCCGATCTTCCAGCTCGGACAAGTCGTATAGGATTCCCATGGCTCTGATAGACCTGATTCAACACAACACGACCGCGCTCGTGGCCCTGGCCATTGTGCTGGGTCTGATGATCGGCAGCTTTCTCAATGTGGTGATCTACCGCATTCCGGTGATGCTGCAACGGGAATGGCGACAGCAGTGTTGCGAGTTTCTGGAGATTGACGAGAAGACCGTAAAGGACGAGGGCACCGCGCCACAGCACAAGGTCTTCAATCTGGTGAAACCGGATTCCCATTGCCCCCACTGCAATGCTCCCGTGCGCGCCTGGCAGAACATCCCCCTGATCAGCTACGCCCTGCTTCGCGGGCGCTGTGCGAGCTGCAAGACGCCGATCTCGCTGCGCTATCCCATCATCGAACTGGTCACGGGCCTGCTGTCTGGTGTGGTGGCGGTTCATTTCGGGGCCACCTGGCTCTGCCTGGCCATGCTGGTGCTCACCTGGAGCCTGATCGCACTGACCATGATCGACTTCGATCACCAGTTGCTGCCCGACAATATCACCCTGCCCCTGCTGTGGCTCGGCCTGCTGGTCAACACCCTGCTGCCCGACGCCGGCGTGGGCCCTGCAGATGCCGTGCTCGGTGCAATCATTGGTTATCTGGCGCTGTGGTCGGTGTACTGGGCATTCAAACTGCTTACGGGCAAGGAAGGCATGGGCTACGGCGATTTCAAGCTGCTGGCGGCACTGGGTGCCTGGATGGGCTGGAAGGTGCTGCTGCTGATCGTCATCCTGTCCAGCCTGGTCGGTGCCGTCGTGGGCATCATTCTCCTGCTGTTCCTCGGGCGCGATCGCAACATCCCGATCCCCTTCGGTCCCTATCTCGCCGGCGCCGGCTTTATTACCCTGATCTGGGGGGAGCCGCTCATGTCCCTCTACTTCAGCCGCCTGGTGGGTTGAGGTGACTGCGCAGAGCAAACCCTTTGTCGTGGGCGTCACGGGTGGCATCGGCAGCGGCAAGAGTGCCGCCACCGCCATGTTCGCCGAACTTGGCGTGCAGGTCGTCGACGCCGACATAGTTGCCCGTCAGGTCGTTGAACCGGGCTGCCCGGCACTGGCTCGCATCGCGGAGCACTTTGGTTCGCACCTCCTTCACCCGGACGGCAGTCTGGACCGCACCGCGCTGCGCAACATCGTGTTCAGCCAGGCCAGCGAGCGTGAGTGGCTGGAAGCCCTTCTGCACCCCCTGATCCGCGAGGAAATTGGTCGACAACTGTCGCGATGCCACTCCCCGTACAGCATTCTCTCCTCTCCCCTGCTGCTGGAGACGGGACAGAACAAACTGGTGGATACCGTCTTGTTGATCGATGTCAGCGAAGAGACGCAGATCGAACGCACGCGTCTGCGCGACGGCGCAGACACCAGCAAGGTCGAAGCCATCATGGCAAGCCAGTGGTCACGCGAAAAGCGACAGCGCCACGCCGATCACATACTGCTTAATGAAGGAAGCCTGGAGGAATTGCGCGACAGGATTCGCACACTGCATGAAGAATTCCTGCAGCAAGCGGCGCTGTGCCAGGAATTTTCGGAGGGAAATACCAACCCATGAACACACGTGTACTGAAGGTCAACTGCCCCACCTGCAACGAGATTGTTGTATGGTCACAAGACAACCCCTATCGCCCGTTCTGTTCGCAGCGCTGCAAGATGATCGACTTTGGCGACTGGGCCAGCGAGCGCCATGTGATTGCAGGCGAGTCCGTCAGCCAACAGGACGACGACGAGGAAAACGATCTGTACTGATTGCCGCCGTCCTTATGGCTGGCACCTTATAACGGTGACCTTACAGCGGCGACCTTACAGCGGCGAATAACTCGGCAGAGGCAGCCAGTAGATCTTGCCACTGTCGCCGTTGAGATCGGAGTTCATCAGAATCATGACCAGCTTGCCGTCCCGCGACAGCCTGATCTTCTTCACCGTTTCACCCTCACCGAGACCCAGAGGATAGCTGTTATGCAGCAGATGGGTTTCCACGTCGAAGAAATAAAGTTTCTCACCGTCCGTCGCAATCAGAAGCTTGCCGGACTGATCGAAAACCGCGCTGACCGGCGCGCCTTCCAGAAACCATTCACCGTCGGTGTTGTAGTAGTCCCTCGGGTTCATGTCCACGATACTGGTGTGAGGTTCCATCTCGTTGCCCTGGGGGCAGGAATAAGCCAGACGGGTACCATCGGGGGAAATGCTGAAGTCGGTACAGCCGCTGCCCACAGGGATATCCGTACCGGGAACAAAGGTAGTTGCCTGTGTGGAGGTGTTGAAGTCAAAGGTGACCAGATTGGATTCCGTGGTCAGAAACACATGCTTCTGCACCGGGTCGTATTCAATTCTCACAGGGCTTAGCAGCGCCGTGGCAGCGACGGTCGGATCCCCGTCGCGATTGAAGATGCCCATCCACAAGCCTTCCTTCGCAGGCCCGTTTTCCTCCTGGTCAAACAGCGGATCGAATAACAGCGTGAAGACATTGCCATTCTCGCCGATCGCAAAATCCCGTGGAATGAAACTGCGCCCGCCCTCTGTCAGACGATGATAGGTAAAGGCGCCACTGCCCAGATCCAGTTGATACATGCGCTGGGACTCCGGGTGCGTGGACAGGTAAACGGTACCCGAGCCCGCATCCAGCTCCATCTGCGAAGGAATGGTGTTGAACTTGTACACCGCGCCCGTCTCTCCGGAGATGACATTGCGCTCCACCAGACGGTTGTTCTTTGTGTCTCCGATCAGCACCCAGCCATGGCATAGGGGAATGAAGTCCTGCGTGGGTTCGGTCACGAGACTGCCGCCGAACTGGGCAATACCGGTCACGCCTCCAGCCTGCACATCCCCCACACTTAGCAGACCGAAACGCATGGGATTGCTGCCCGTCACATACTGCAGTTGCAGGTGGTACTCCTTCCCCGAATACAGCATCGACGGCACATCGAGGATGCCGGTGGCGCTGTTGTAGGAGGGAGTACCGGGCGCCAGAGTCTGCGAGCCGGGAGGCGCGGTAAAGGCAGAGCAGTCGAGCAACTGCAGCCCGGTACGGCCGGTGCCGCTGATGCTGCCCGCAGGCGTCACATCCGTGGCGGCGCTGAGCTCAAACGCCACCGCATTGGGGTCCACCATCGACAACGCGACATTGTAAGTGCCGACCCCGGGCGCACTCAGCCCCGGCACGGACAGGGTGTAGCCATCGAAACGGGCCCGGTCCGTCGGCTGAACCGGTGCACTACCGACCGAATAATCGAGACTGTAAAGGGGGCGGAACTTCACGCCCGTCCAGGCCGGAAAACCCGCCGTGACCTCTTCCGGGACTGCCGTACTCTGCACACGCAGCCCGACATAGCGACTTCCGGGCAGGATGGCATTGACGGCGCCGGTCACATCCAGGGTGATGGTTGCGGCGGGATTACCGCCAGTGAGCTGCATGGCGTCGAACTCGGCAACCGGCAGACTGCCCCCGGCCTTGTAGTCGAACAGGTCGATACTGCCATCGTCGGCGAAACTGTAAACCTGCAGGGGAGCCTTGCCGCCCCGGGGAAACAGGGCATCGACGGGCAGGCTGAGAATGGCGCTGCTGACGCTCTTCCTGTCGCCGAAATCGAAGACCATGACAGCAGCATCCACATAGGTCTTGCTGGTCACTGCCCAGCCGTCATTGGTCATATAGCTTGCGCGCAGCACCGGTTCGTCCGGGTTGGGATTCGCCTCAACCAGCACGGCCTCTTCCACCAGCGGTGCCTGTTCTGCCAGGGCGGCCCCGATGCCGGTCCACAGCGCCATCAGCGCTACCAGGGTCTTGAGCGTCTTCGTGCCTGTCGCCATAGGAGGTTTCCTGCCAGTTTCCTGTGCACGCCGCAGCGCGTATGATTTTGGAGATTATGCGCTTAAAGCCAATAAAATCAAGCCATTACCAAAGAAAGCGGTGACTCAGGTCACAGTCTCTTTGCTAAGTCCCTCCAAGCATAGCACTTTGAGAGAGGATTACCGGGAAACGGCAAAGGCGGAAATGGCCGCCACCCCGGCAGCCCCATGACGCAGGGCCTGGGGAATGTCAGCGATCTGCATGCCGCCCAGAGCATATATCGGCAGGTCGACCCCGGCACTGAGTTCCGCGAAACGCGGCCAGCCGAGCACAGGTGCTTCCGGGTGACTGGTGGTTTGCGCCACTGGGGAAAGAAGGGCGTAATCCGCGCCAATGGTACTGGCATGCTCCAGCTCTGCGAGGGAATGACAGGAGACGCTGAAGCCCACCTCGGCGCCGACGGGGCGGGCCTGTAGCCGTGAGGCAATGGCGCTGCTGACGTGCAGGCCGTCTACCGGCGCGGTGACGAAGCGCTCGGGAGTGGTGTTCCACACCAATGCACACCCCTGCCGCTGGCACTGTGCCAGCAAGTCGGGAATCAAGGCCTGCAAGGTCGCTTCGGACAGCGTGCGCTGGCGCAGATGGATGACGGGAAGCCGTTGTTGCAGCAGACGGAAGACCTCTTCCTGCAGGGCAGGCACTGTCGCGGCACTTGCGGTAATAGCGATGCGGTCCGGCATCCGGAGGCGATGAATGATCGCAGCATTGGCTGCAGGGAATTCAGCAGGATTCAAGTTCTGAATATCGGCCCAGCGCAGGGGTTGCCCTTCACGGCCGACCGGCTCGCCGGCAAACGCCAGCACCCGCCGCACCTCAAGAAGGACACGCTTGTCCGGATAGTCGTGCCGGATGCAACACAAAGGCGCATCCTCGATTACCTCAATACCAAGCTCTTCTCTCAGCTCACGACTCAACGCCTGCCCTATGGTTTCCCCGGGTTCACACTTGCCACCCGGGAACTCCCACAGCCCGCCCTGATGTACATCTTTCGGACGCAATGCCACCAGCACACGCCCCTGGGAATCGGTGACAACACCGACGGCCACATGTACCGTCTTCATCTTAACTACGATAACTGGCGTTGATGCGCACGTATTCCTCTGACAGATCGGATGTCCATACCGTCTCTCGCGCATCTCCGCGCCCCAGATTTACGGTAATCAGAATCTCGGACTTGTTCATTTCCGCCTGTCCCTGTGCTTCGGTGTAACCGGGGGCCAGCATGCCGTTCGTTGCGATACAGACGTCGCCCAGGTGCAGGCTGATACGCTCCACATCGAGCTCTTCGATACCGGCGCGCCCCACAGCCGCGAGGATACGCCCCCAGTTCGGGTCGGAGGCAGAGAGTGCAGTTTTCACCAGCGGAGACTCCGCAATTGCGTAGGCCACCAGCAGACATTCACGGGTATTGCCGCCACCCTGAATATCCACCGTCACAAATTTTTTCGCACCCTCGGCATCGCGAATGATGTCCTTGGCCAGCTCTTTCACCAGTGCCTGCAGAGCCTCCTCAAAACGGGCAAAGTCGTCGGCACTGGCGGGGGCAATCTCGACACCGGCCTTGCCGGTGGCAGCCAGAATGCAGCAGTCATTGGTCGAGGTGTCACCGTCCACGGTAATGCGATTGAACGATTGGTCCACCACCCCGTTGAGCAGTTCCTGCAGCACGGGCTGAGTGATTTTCGCGTCGGTAAACACGAAACCCAGCATGGTCGCCATGTTGGGCTTGATCATGCCGGCCCCCTTGGTCATGCCGGTGATGGTCACTGTCTTGCCCTGCAAATTGAGCTGCACAGAACGGGCCTTCGGACGGGTGTCCGTCGTCATGATGCCCTTGGCAGCGTTCAGCCAGTCCTGTCCCAGGGCCGCCAGCGCATGGGGGATACCCGCCTCCACTTTGGCAACCGGCAGGTTCTCACCAATCACGCCCGTGGAGAATGGCAGCACTGTGTCCACCGGCACACCCGCCGCACGTGCCATCGCCTCGCAGCAGGCCTGGGCATCCGCGAGACCTTTCTGCCCGGTTCCCGCATTCGCGTTCCCGGTGTTGATCAGCAGATAACGGCTGGCACCGGCACTGCTGGCCAGATGCTTGCGTGCGACGTGAACAGGCGCCGCACAGAAGGCATTGCGCGTGAACACTCCCGCCGCTGTGCTGCCTTCGTCCAGCGCGATCAGAACCAGATCGAGACGGTTGGCATAACGAATGTGGCTGGCCACCGCCGCTACCTGCACGCCCGCCACCGATTTCAGATCTTCTGCTTTTATCGCTGTTTCGCTCATAGTGATTAGCTCAATTTCCCGTGACACTGTTTGTATTTTTTGCCTGACCCGCAATAGCAGGGGTCATTGCGGCCCACTTTCTGTCCTTCCCGCACAAAGGGAGCCTTCTCTGCCGGAGCGCCCTGAGGCGCTGCAGGGGCACCTGCTGCCTCCTGCTCCAGAGAAGCCGCCTGGGCGTGCTGGAACTGCATCTTCTCCCGCGCCCGCTCTTCCTCGCGCTGCTTCTCGATCTCGTCAATCTCCTCGTTAGTGCGGATGCGCACATGGCTGAGGAAGCGGATCACGTCGTGCTGCAGACCGGAGAGCAGCTCCTGGAACAGGGAGAAGGCCTCGCGCTTGTATTCCTGCTTCGGGTTCTTGCCGGCATAGCCACGCAGGAAAATACCCTGACGCAACTGATCCATGGCAGCCAGATGCTCCTTCCACAGATTGTCGAGAATCTGCAGCACAATCTGCTTCTCCAGCAGGCGCATCTTCTCACCCACCATCTCGGACTTCTTCCCGTAGTCCTCGTCCAGCACGGCCACGATTTTTTCACGCAGGGACTCTTCAAAGAGACGCTCGTCCTCATCCAGCCATTTCTGCAGCGGGAGCTGCAGGGCAAACTGGCCTTCCAGCGCCTTCTCCAGCCCCTCGATATCCCACTGCTCCGGCACGCTCTGCGGCGGGATATGCGCGCTGATGATCTCGTTCGCCACTTCTGCGCGCATGCTGTTGACCAGGCTGGAAATGTCCTCGCTTGCCATCAGCTCATTGCGCTGGCGATACACGATCGTACGCTGGTCGTTCGCCACGTTGTCGTATTCCAGCAACTGCTTGCGGATATCGAAGTTGCGCCCTTCCACCTTGCGCTGGGCTTTCTCGATGGACTTGGTGACCATGCCATGCTCGATCGCCTCGCCACGCTCCATGCCCAGTGCCTGCATGAAATTCTTCACGCGCTCGGATGCGAAAATGCGCATCAGATTGTCTTCCAGCGACAGGTAGAAACGGGAGAAACCCGGGTCGCCCTGACGACCGGAACGACCGCGCAACTGATTGTCGATGCGGCGGGACTCGTGCCGCTCGGTGCCGATGATGTGCAGACCACCGGCCTCCAGCACCTGCTGGTGCCGCTCACGCCAGGCGGCCTTGATCTCCTCGACCTGTTCGGGAGTCGCATCCCCCAGAGCATCCACTTCCGCTTCCCACTTGCCGCCCAGCACGATATCGGTACCGCGGCCAGCCATGTTGGTGGCGATGGTGACCACGCCGGGGCGCCCGGCCTGGGCGATGATCTGCGCTTCCTTCTGGTGGAATTTGGCGTTCAGCACTTCATGTTTGATCTTTTCCTTGAGCAGGAATTTGGACAGCAGCTCGGAGGTGTCGATGGACGCCGTGCCCACCAGCACGGGTGCTCCGCGGGCGCTGATTTCCTTGATGTCACGCACGATAGCCTCGAACTTCTCTTCCATCGTCAGATAGATGAGGTCGTTCTTGTCGATGCGCTGCAGCGGCTTGTTGGACGGAATCACCACCACATCCAGGTTGTAGATCTGCTTGAATTCAAAGGCTTCCGTGTCGGCGGTGCCGGTCATGCCCGCCAGCTTGGAGTACAGACGGAAGTAGTTCTGGAAGGTGGTGGAGGCCAGGGTCTGGCTCTCGCTCTGGATCTGCAGACCTTCCTTTGCCTCGATGGCCTGGTGCAGACCCTCGGACAGTCGGCGCCCTTCCATCGTGCGGCCGGTGTGTTCGTCGATGAGGACGATGCGGTTGTCCTGCACGATGTACTCGATGTCCTTGTGGAACAGGTAGTGCGCCTTCAGGGCAGAGTGCACATGGTGCAGCAGCCCCAGGTTCTTGGCTGCGTACAGACTCTCGCCCTCTCCGAGCATTTTCATCTCGCTGAGGATCCCTTCCAGCAGTTCGTGGCCTGCCTCGGTCAGTTCCACCTGACGGGTCTTCTCGTCCACGGTGAAGTGGCCGCTTTCCACGAAGCCGTCGTCCTTGTCGAGACTGAAACCGGCTTTCTCGGGCTTGCCCGCGCCCTTTTCCAGCTTCGGAATGATCGCGTTGATGGCCTTGTACAAATGCGAACTGTCTTCAGCAGCACCGGAGATGATCAACGGAGTTCGCGCCTCATCGATCAGAATCGAGTCCACTTCGTCGACGATCGCGAAATTCAGTTTTTTCTGCATCTTGTCTTCGATGCGGAAAGCCATGTTGTCACGCAGATAGTCGAAGCCGAATTCATTGTTGGTGCCATAGCTGATGGACGCGTTGTACGCCGCCTGCTTCACCTCGTGGCTCTGCCCCGGAATGATGATGCCGACAGACAGCCCCAGGAATTCATACAGCGGGCGCATCCAGTTGGCATCGCGCTCGGCGAGGTAGTCGTTCACCGTCACGATATGCACACCGAGACCGGTCAGGCCGTTCAGGTAGGCGGGCAGTGTTGCCACCAGGGTCTTGCCCTCCCCGGTTTTCATCTCGGCAATACTGCCTTCGTGCAGCACAATACCCCCGATCATCTGCACGTCGAAATGCCGCATGCCCATGACACGCTTGCCCGCCTCGCGGACGATGGCAAAGGCCTCCGGAAGAATGGAGTCCAGCGACTCGCCCTTCTCGAAACGCTCGCGGAACTCGCCGGTCTTGGCCTTGATCTCCTCGTCGGAGAGCTGTTCGTAGCCAGGCTCCAGGGCATTGATCTTCTTAACAATTTTCCCGATTCGTTTGAGTTGGCGGGAATTACTGCTGCCAAAAATGGCATTCAATATTTTGAGGCTCATGTTGATCCACTTCGTGATTTAACTGATTAAATTATGAACAAAGTCTGCAGCGGACGTCACCACGGCGAAGCGTCCTGCCGATGCAGGAGTCCGCAGGGGACAAACGTGTGCAGGCTTACCGCTCGGTGCGGTGGATATAGGAGGCCGGATCGACGACCCGGCCGTGCTTGTACACCTCGAAGTGCACATGGGGACCGGTCGAACGACCGGTGCTGCCGACAAGGGCAATGGTCTGCCCTTTCTTGATGATTTCGCCCACGTCTACCAGCAGCTTTTCCGCATGCCCGTAGCGTGTCACATAGCCATTGCCGTGATTGATGTCCACGGTGAGGCCGTAGCCCTGACGCTCACCGGCATAGGTGACGACACCTGCCGCGACGGCAACTACGTCTTCGCCGGCCTCGCCGGTGGCGAAGTCAATGCCGGTATGCCAGGCCAACTGGCCGTTGAACGGATCGGTGCGACGCCCGAAAGGAGAGGACATCCAGCCCTGCTTGACCGGACGGCCGGTAATGAAGACATCCGACTCAAACTGACGCTCGGCCATCAGGCCTTCAAGAATCTCTAGCTGCTGGGCCCGGTCCGCAATCTGTTGCTCCAGATCCTTGATGGCATCCATGAAGGCAGGGGGCGCGTACGGGACGGAGTCCGACTGCAGCGGGCCACCCACCCCGGGGTCGCTGGAGAAATTGAATTCGCCAGCATCAAGATTTGCCACCGTGGTGATGCGCTCGCCAAGGGCTTCCATGCGCAACAGCCTCGCCTGCAGCATGGCCAGGCGCAGGGTCAGCGCCTCCAGTTGCTCCTCGGACTCCTTTTTCAGGCGATCAAGTGCATCGGCCTGTCCGGCAAGCTCTTCATCCCAGCTCTGGGTGGTTTCGAGAGAGTATTCGTGGGGGTCCTGCGAGACGGCAAACTGATACCCGAGATAACCGAAAGCGACGGGCGCCCCCAGCATGCAGATCGTAAGCAGGCCCTTGAGCCAGCCCTTGAGGACGATGGTGCGGGTGTGACCGTGGTGCTGGTCAACGAGTATCAGTTTCATGAGTGAAGGTGTTCTCGCAATTCAAATCAGAACACCTGAGGCATGCACAGGCAGCCGAACGACAAACTTATACCCAGAAATCAATGGGTTACAAATATGGATCGGTGACAGAAAACTATCAGGCTGCCAGTACCGGTTTCATGTAGGAAATGGGTACGTGCGAGTCGGAATCGAAACTGACAATTTCCCAGGCGTCTTTGTTAACTTCCAGCGACCTTAATAATGCATTATTCAGTGCGTGTCCAGATTTATATCCTTTGAACTCGCCGATCAGGCTGTGCCCGATCATGTAAAGGTCACCGATGGCGTCCAGAATCTTGTGCTTCACAAACTCGTCTTCGTAGCGCAGCCCATCCTCGTTCAATACCTTGTAATCACCCACCGCGATGGCATTGTCCATACTCGCCCCGAGCGCCAGATTGCGGTTGCGCAGCTCCTCGAACTCGTGCATGAACCCAAAGGTACGGGCGCGGCTGACTTCCTTCACGAAGGAGGTGCTGGAGAAATCGACACTCGCCGTCTTGGTGTATTTGCGGTAGACAGGGTGGTCGTACAGCAGGGTGTAGCTGACCTTGAAGCCGTCGAAGGGCTCCAGGCTCACGGTCTTGTCGCCGTCGGACACGGTCAGCGGCTTCTTGATGCGGATGAACTTCTTCAGCGCAGGCTGCTCCTCGATGCCAGCGGACTGGATCAGGAAGACGAAAGGACCGGCACTGCCGTCCATGATCGGCACCTCTGGGGCACTGACATCGATGTAGGCATTGTCGATGCCCAGACCGGACATGGCAGACATCAGGTGCTCGATGGTGGAGATGCGCACATCGCCCTTCACCAGTGTGGTGGACAGCGTGGTGTCGCCCACGTAGGAATACATGGCAGGGATCTGCACATGCGGATCGAGATCCGTGCGGGTGAACACAATTCCGGTGTTGACCGGTGCAGGCCGCAACGTCAGGTAGACTTTCTCGCCATTATGCAAACCCACACCCGTGGCTCTGATAACGTTCTTCAAGGTTCTTTGATTCAGCATAGATTCGTCTTTCCCGATTGAAGGTGAAGCCTGCACGACCCACTGGTCAAATGCAGGCGGGGATCATAGCAAAGTTCCCTGCATAACCCAACCACAATGCAGGGGCTGCGCTCACAGCAAAGACCCGGCAGAGACAGAACTGTGAAGCGCATTCCATGCCGCTTATGCAGGCAGCAAGCTGTTGGCCGCCGCCTGCATTTTCCAACTTCAGTCCGCCTGACGACGCAGGAAGGCGGGGATGTCCAGATAGTCCATGTCCGTGTCGGCGCCTACTGCACGGGCAAGACCGGTTTGCGCAACACTCTGGCTCACCGGAGCCGTGCGGGAACGCAGCGCAGCCGGGCGATCCAGTTGACGATAGTCCGTTACGACGGCTTTCGGCGGCTCTACCGGCTTGCTCTCTTTCTGTACGGCGCGATCACCCAGACCTGTCGCCACCACGGTGACACGGATTTCATCGCCCATGCTCGGGTCGATCACCGTGCCGACCACGACCGTTGCATCGTCAGATGCAAACTCTTCGATGGTGTCGCCCACTTCGGTGAACTCGCCCAGTGAGAGATTCTCGCCTGCGGTGATGTTCACCAGAATGCCGCGCGCGCCGTGCAGGTTCACGTCTTCGAGCAGCGGGCTGCGAATGGCGGATTCCGCCGCTTCGCGGGCACGGTCTTCACCAGAGGCATAACCGGTTCCCATCATGGCCATGCCCATTTCTGACATCACCGTGCGCACGTCAGCGAAATCCACGTTGATCATGCCGGGGCGCATGATGAGGTCCGCAATCCCTTTGACAGCACCAAGCAGCACATCGTTCGCAGCCTTGAACGCTTCGAGCAGAGAGGCTGACTTGCCCAGCACTTCCAGCAGCTTTTCATTGGGAATGGTAATCAGCGAGTCCACATGCTCGGAAAGCTCGGCGATGCCACGCTCTGCAACGGCAGAACGCTTCTTGCCCTCGAAGGGGAACGGTCGGGTAACCACCGCCACCGTCAGAATACCCAGCTCTCTTGCCACCTCGGCGAAGATGGGCGCGGCGCCCGTGCCGGTGCCACCGCCCATGCCTGCGGTGATGAAGACCATATCGGCGCCTGCGAGAATCTCGGCGATTTCGTCACGATCTTCCAGCGCGGCCTGACGACCGATATCAGGATTTGCCCCGGCACCCAGCCCCTTGGTCACGGCACTGCCCATCTGCAGCAGTGTCTTGGCGCCCAGGTTGCTCAGCGCCTGCGCATCGGTGTTGGCGCACACAAAATCCACGCCCTCGATGTGATTGGCAATCATGTGTCGTACTGCGTTACCGCCACCACCGCCTACACCAATCACCTTGATGACTGCATTCTGTGGCAAGCTATCGACTAATTCAAACATAAGGCCTCCTGAGACACTAAGTTTTAATATTTATTACTGAATTATTGACTGACAATCCCAAATTTCTTTCTTACAAATTCTTTTTGATCCAGGCGCTCACCTTGTCGCTGAACCCCATCTTCACTTCTTTCGGGGGAGCCTGCATATCACGATCCTGCTGCTGCTTGACGCCATAGAGCAGCAGGCCGACACCCGTGGAATAAATCGGGTTGCGCACGATGTCCGACAGCCCCTTCACATCCTGCGGCACTCCGATGCGTACCGGGGCGTGGAAAATCTCTTCCGCCAGTTCGACAACGCCTTCCATCTTGGAAGTGCCGCCAGTCAGCACAATGCCCGCCGCCAGCATGTTCTCGAAACCGCTGCGCTGCAGCTCTGCCTTGATGAGCGTGAACAGTTCGTCGTAGCGCGGCTCGACCACTTCTGCCAATGCCTGGCGCGACAGTTCGCGGGGAGGACGATCGCCCACGCTCGGCACCTTGATGGTTTCGCCGGCACTGGCCAGTTGTGTCAGTGCGCAGGCATACTTGATCTTGATCTCGTCGGCGTTTTCCGTCGGCGTACGCAGCGCCATGGCAATGTCATTGGTCACCTGATCACCGGCAATCGGAATCACGCCGGTGTGACGAATGGCGCCCTCGGTGAAGATGGCGATATCGGAGGTGCCACCACCGATGTCCACCAGGCAGACGCCAAGCTCCTTCTCGTCTTCGGTCAGCACCGCGTAGCTGGAGGCCAGTTGTTCCAGAATGATCTCTTCCGTAATCAGCCCGCAGCGCTTGATGCATTTCTCGATGTTCTGCGCCGCATTGATGGCACAGGTCACGAGATGCACCTTGGCCTCCAGGCGCACACCGGACATGCCCAGCGGTTCCTTGACCCCTTCCTGGGAATCGATGATGTATTCCTGCGGCAGAATGTGCAGCACTTTCTGATCGGCGGGAATGGCAACCGCCTGCGCGGCGTCGATGACACGCTCGATGTCTGCCCGGGTCACCTCGCCATCACGAATCGCGACGATACCGTGGGAGTTCATGCTGCGGATGTGGCTGCCCGCAATGCCAGCGTACACAGAGTGAATCTGGCACCCTGCCATCAGCTCCGCCTCTTCGATGGCACGCTGAATGGACTCCACCGTGGACTCGATGTTCACTACTGTGCCCTTCTTCAGCCCTCGCGAACGATGGCTGCCGATGCCCACGATATCCAGGCTGCCATCCGCCTTGATGTCACCCACAATAGCCACGACCTTTGACGTTCCAATGTCCAGGCCAACGATAAGATTTCCGCGTGTTGATTCGCTCATGATCCGCGTACTCCCGTACCCCTTGAATGCATCGCTTCAGCACCTGGTTTCACAATTGTCACTGTGTTCATTTGGACGCAACTCCGACTGGCATATCTGTTCTGTTCCTGATTGAGATTCCGTTGTTGTAGCGCAGATCAATCGCTGCCACCTGCTCGATGCGGGTGTGCAGGTATTCCCTGTAGAAGGTAACGAAACGCTGCACACGCTCCTTGACCTCATTGCGGCCAATACTGATCTGGATATCGTTGTCCAGTCGCAGTGCCCAGCTTCCCCGTTCGCTCAGGTCAATCTCGCGGATGCGCAGACCGGTCTCGGACAGCATCTGACTGAAGGCCTGGTACTGTTCCATCACCTTGCGCTCCATTCCCTCGGGGCCTGCCAGCAGCGGCAGTGTCTGATCCGCCTCGTTCAACTCCGGTGAAAAACTCTCGCCATACTGGTTCAGCAGGGCATTCTGTCCCCAGCGGGCAATCGCCACCTCTTCTGTAATGGCTACCGACAGCGTGTCCGGCCATACACGGGTAATCACTGCCTTTTCAATCCAGGGCTCCGCTTCCAGCGTGTCCTTGATGGCCTGCACATCCAGCGCAAAGAAACCGGCATCCAGGTGTGCTGCCAGCGCGGCGCGAATGCTGCTCTCGTTGGCGCGATTCAGGGTGTTGGCCATCTTTACCACGCGGACCGGCTTGTTGACGTAGGCAACGATCTGTCCGCGGTTCTGGGCAAACAGCACACCACAGCAGACGAGCAGCACCAGGAACAGCAGGCCCGCACGACTCTTGCGTGGCGCCTTGGGCGCCTTCTCGCCCTCTTTGGACAGACGCACAGCGCCACGGGGAATGTCGCGCATTCCTCCGTGTGCCGTAAAACTGTTGCTGTGCGTTGCTCTGCTCATGGTTTTCTGCTCACTATCTCTCGGCTTAACTCTTTTGCGCATCGGCCTTCGCTGCCAGAATTTCCAGCAGAAGCGCGTTGAAACTCAGGCCGTCTGCCTTCGCCGCCATCGGCACCAGCGAATGATCCGTCATGCCTGGAACGGTGTTGACTTCCAGCAGCCAGAAGCGGCCATCGCCATCACGCATCAGATCAACGCGCCCCCAGCCTTCACACCCAAGGGAACGGAACGCCTGCATGGACAGCGCCTGCAACTGTTCGGTCGCCTCCGCGTCGATGGGTGCCGGGCACAGATACTGCGTGTCGTTCGCAATGTACTTGGCGTCGTAGTCATAGAACTGATGGTCGGTGTGCAACTCAATGGCAGGCAGCACCTTGCCGCCCAGAATGGAGACGGTGAACTCCGAGCCCTTGATGTACTGCTCGCCCATGACCTCGGAGTCGTAAGCCTTTGCCTTCTCGTACGCTGCGCGCAGCGCTTCGGCACTGTCCACAATGGACATGCCGATACTGGAACCCTCACGCACCGGCTTGACCACTACAGTGCCCAGCGCTGCAATCAAGGCCGCAAAGTCGGTGTCGTCGCTTAACATGCTGAAACGGGGTGTCGGCAGGCCGATCTGCTGCCACAGATACTTGGTGCGCACCTTGTCCATGGACAGAGCGGAAGCCAGTACACCACTGCCGGTGTAGGGAATGCCCATGAATTCCAGCAGGCCCTGCAGTGTCCCGTCCTCACCCCCACGACCATGCAGTACGTTGAAGACACGCTCGATGCCCTGCTCCTGCAGTTGTCGCGTCAGGTTCTGTGCGGCATCAATCGCCACGGCGTCCACGCCGTTGGCCAGCAGGCCTTCCAGAACGGCCTTGCCACTCTTCAGTGACACTTCCCGCTCTGCGGCGTTGCCTCCCATGATGACGGCGACGCGACCCAGTTTTGCGATGCTGCCCTTCTCTGTCATTGTCGTGTTACTCATACGTTCCACAGATCGTGTTTTGGAATTCAGATGTCCTGAATCGTCAGGCCCTGTTCGCTCAATTGTTTTGCCAGTGCACCGACACTGCCCGCGCCCTGGGTGACGACGATGTCGCCGTCGCGCAGAATGCCGGTCAGCACCTTGCGAATGTCTTCGTCATCCTGCACATACACAGGATCCACATGGCCGCGCGCGCGGATGCTGCGGCACAGGCTGCGGGAATCGGCACCGGGGATCGCGTCTTCGCCGGCGGAATACACCTCCAGCATCAGCAGCACATCCACGTCGGACAGCACCATCACGAAGTCCTCGTACAGATCCTTGGTGCGCGTGTAACGGTGCGGCTGATAAATCATGACGATACGGGACTCGGGCCAGCCGTCGCGCAGCGCTGCGATGGTCGCTGCCACTTCGCGGGGGTGATGGCCATAATCGTCGAGCAGCATTGCCTTGCCGCCCTGCACCGGGAAATCGCCCTGAATGTCGAAGCGTCGCCCGACCCCCTGGAACTTGCTCAGACCGGCACAAATGTGTTCGTCGCTGATGCCTTCGTCGGTCGCAATCGCCACGGCTGCTGCGGCATTCTGTGCGTTGTGACGCCCCGGAATGCTGAGTTCGATCTTGAGCGTGTCGCTGTGCTCGGGTCGCGCGATCTCAAACCGGGTGAACTGCCGTGTCTGCTTCAGATTCAGGATGCGGAAATCAGCCTGATCGGAGAAACCGTAGGTCAGCGTCGGGCGGGCAATCTGCGGCAGAATGTCCGCCACCACGGGGTCATCCACGCACATAACGGCCAGACCGTAGAACGGCAGGTTGTGCAGGAACTCCACGAAGAATTTCTTCAGCCGGTTGAAGTCGCCGTCGTAGGTGCTCATGTGATCTGCGTCGATATTGGTCACCACGGTCACCATGGGCTGCAGATGAATGAAAGACGCATCACTCTCATCTGCCTCCGCCACCAGATAACGACTCTCGCCGAGACGCGCATTGGCGCCGGCACTGTTCAGCAGGCCGCCGATGACAAAGGTCGGGTCCAGGCCTGCCTCGGCAAAAATGGAGGCCACCAGACTGGTCGTCGTGGTCTTGCCATGAGTACCGGCAATCGCAATACCATGGCGATAGCGCATCAGCTCCGCCAGCATCTCCGCCCGGGGAATAATGGGACGTCCGGCCTCTCTGGCTGCGCTCAGTTCCGGGTTTTCGGGTTTCACTGCGCTGGAGTAGACCACCACGTCGGCGCTCACCACGTTCTCGGCCCGGTGACCAATAAACACCTGCGCGCCCAGATCGACCAGGCGCTGGGTCACCGCAGACGCGCGGATGTCCGACCCGGTGATGGCATAGCCCTGGTTCAGCAATACCTCTGCAATCCCGCACATGCCGGCGCCACCTATCCCCACGAAGTGAATGGTGTTGATCCGGCGCATTTCCGGAACGGGGCTGTGCTTGCTTTTATTCACTTGCATCGTCATGCCTGTCTATCCCTTACACGCCTGCATGCACAGGGCTGCCACTGTTTCGTTGGCATCGCCCTGTGCCAGGCTTTTCGCTTTCTGTGCCATATCCCGCAGCACACTCTTGTCCTGTTGATAGCCCTGCCAGATGCGGAGCAGATCCCCTGCCCGCAGATCACGCTGCTGGATCAGAATCGCGGCACCTGCCTGGCTGAGCCAGTGCGCATTGCGAGTCTGGTGATCGTCCACTGCGTGAGGGAAGGGAATCAGAATGGAGGGCATGCCCGCCGCAGCCAGTTCGCTGACCGTCGTTGCACCGGCACGGCACACCACCAGATCGGCCCAGCCATAGGCTGCAGCCATGTCCTCGATGAAAGGCACCACGCGGCAGCTCTCGTTCAATGCCAGGCCTAGCTGCTGGTACTTCGCCACGGTGGTATCGAGATTGTTCTTGCCGGCCTGATGCCATACCTGCGGACGCTTTTCTGCGTCCATCATGCTCAGTGCCTGGGGAATCAGTTCATTGATGGCCACGGCCCCCAGACTGCCGCCGATGACGAGAATCTTCAGCGGGGCCGCAGCCTCGATCTCACGCTGCAGCGGCAATGCGGAAATCTCGGGACGCACCGGGTTGCCCGTCACGATGGCGCCGACGGAACCCGCAAAGGTTGCCGGGAAGGCTTCCATCACGGTGTCCGCAATACGGGCGAGCATGCGGTTGCTGAAGCCTGCAATTGCATTCTGCTCATGGATCAGCAGTGCGCGACCGGACAGCTTTGCGGCCACACCACCGGGGCCAGTGACATACCCTCCCATACCCAGTACGCAACAGGGTTTGACACGGCGCATGATGCCCAGGGCCTGCATGACACTGGAGACAATCATGAAGGGAGCCAGCAGCAGACTGCGCAGACCCTTGCCCCGCAGCCCGCGCGCCTCGATCAGGTGCAGAGGGATGTCAGTGTCACGCAGCACATCCACTTCCAGCCCCCGCGGCGTTCCCAGCCATTCGGTGCGATAACCCTTGCTCTGCAGGTTGCGCGCAATGCTGAGTGCCGGAAAAATGTGACCTCCGGTGCCCCCCGCCATGATCAGAACGGTTCCCAGCCCTGCCTTTACGTTGGTCATCATGCTGACCTCCGTGTGCGCTGCGAAACCCGGGACTGCTCATACTCGTATTCGATGCGCACCAGCACTGCCACCATGAAACAGCTCACCAGCAGGCTGTTGCCGCCGTAGCTGAGGAAAGGCAGGGTCAGCCCCTTGGTGGGCAGTAATCCGGTATTCACGCCAATGTTGATCAGCGTCTGGCAGGCAAACAGCATGGCAATGCCATAGGCAACGTAAGCCGGGAACAGATCCCCCGTGGCTTCTACCCGACGTCCGATAACAAACGCCTTGGCCACCAGCGCGGAGAACAGCCCGATAATGACTGTGACGCCCAGCAGACCAAACTCTTCCGCCACAATCGCCAGCACGAAGTCGGTGTGCGCTTCCGGCAGGAAATAGAGTTTCTGGATGCTGTTGCCCAACCCCTCACCAAACAGACCGCCACGACCGAAGGCAATCAGGGCCTGCGTGAGCTGGTAGCCCTCGCCGTACACATACTCCGCGTCCCAGGGATTGAGGAAAGACGAGAAACGGTCCAGCACGTAGGGCTTCATGATCGCCAGCACCACGACGCCGGAGAGACAGCAGGCCAGGACCAGCAGGAAACGGTGCAGCTTTGCCCCCGCCAGGAAAATCATGCTGAAGCAGGTACCGATCATGATCACCATGGCGCCATGATCGGGCTCGAAGTGCAGCAGCACAATCGCAGCAATCAGAATCAGCATCGGTTTCAGGAAGCCGCCCCAGGTCTCCACCACATCGGAGTGGCGACGCTCCAGATAGGCCGCCAGGTAGACCACGAAAAACAGCTTGGCCATCTCGGAGGGCTGCAGATTGTAAAAGCCGAGGTCGATCCAGCGGGCGCTGCCGTTGACGACCTTGCCGATGCCGGGCACCAGCACCATGCCCAGCAGCACAAAGGACACCAGCATCAGGGGGCCACTCAGTCCGTACCAGACACGCACTGGCACATTGAGACTCAGCACCACAATCACGCCAGACAGCACAGTGAAGAACACCTGGCGCTTGAGGAAGAAGAACGGATCTCCATACTGCCCGTTGGCGATCTCCACGGAGGCGGAAGTCATCATCAGCAGACCGATCGCCATCAGCAGGAACATGATCAGCAGCAGCGAACTGGGCGCATGGCGTTCCGGCTGACGACCCTGGATGGCGCTGTAGACGGCGAGTGAAGGCGTGCTCATTGCAGACCCTCCACGGCTTCGGCAAACACGCGCCCACGATGCGTGAAATCACTGAACATGTCGTAACTGGCACAGGCGGGTGACAGCAGCACGGCATCTCCTTCACGCGCCTGCATGGCGGCAATTTTTACCGCCTCCGTCAGGTTTGCTGCAAAGGTGATTTCGATGGAATCCTTGAAGGCTGCCGCAAGGTGCCTGGCATCGCGACCGATCAGGATGGCCAGCTTTACAAACTGACGCACAACCGGCTTCATGATCGAGAAGTCTGCTTCCTTGTCGATGCCACCCGCAATCAGCACCAGCTTGCCCTTCAGCATCTCGCCCAGGCTCTCGATGGCGACAATGGAGGCGCCCACATTCGTGCCCTTGGAATCGTTGTAGTAATCAACACCGCGCAGATTGCGCAGCCACTGGCAACGGTGGGGCAGCCCCGGAAACTCCCGCAGGGCTTCCAGCATGGCAGGCACAGGCAGGCCGATGGCCTCACCCAGTGCCAGCGCCGCCAGCGCGTTGGCCAGATTGTGGCGTCCGGCGAGACGCATCTCGCTGGCGCTCAGCACAAGATTGCCGGCATGAGAGAGTTGATAGCCGTCGGTGGACTTCACCAACCCCCACTCCCCCGCCTGCGGAGCATTCAGACCGAAACTGCTGACCACGCGTGCCGCCTCATGCCAGGGCTGGCTGGCGCCGTCATCGCGGTTCACCACGATATGACGTGCCCCAAGGAAAATGCGCTGCTTGGCCGCTTCATAGGCATGCTTGTCTTCGTAGCGGTCCATGTGATCGTCGCTGACATTCAGAATCACAGCCGCTTCGGCATTCAGCGACTGCGTGGTCTCCAGTTGGAAACTGGACAGTTCCAGAATGTAGAGGTCCTTCGGCGGCTGACGCAGCAGGTCGAGTGCCGGAGCCGCTTCCGCACCGTCCAGGTTGCCACCCAGCCCCACATTCAGCCCGGCCGCACGCGCCATGGCAGCCAGCAGCGAGACGACTGTGCTCTTGCCATTGGAACCGGTCACAGCAACCACCGGCGCCTTCACCCGGCGACTGAACATGTCGATATCGCCGGTAATGACCACACCTGCCTCCCGCGCCTTGCGGATCGCCGGAGTCGCGATGCTGACACCGGGGCTGACGATCAGCTCTCTTGCGCCGTTGAGCAGCGCCTGGGGAAACTCGCCCAGCGTCAGCGGGACGTCGGCAAACTCCTGCTGGAAGGCGCTCAGGCCCGGTGGAGACTGACGGCTGTCCACCACCTGAAACTCAATTCCCATCGCACGCAGATAGCGGGCGCAGGACAAACCGGTTGTCCCGAGCCCCACGATGATGCGATCTGTTGCGAGTGACGTCATGCCTTTGCCCTAGCGCAGTTTCAGTGTTGCCAGCCCGAACAGGACCAGCATGACCGTGATGATCCAGAAGCGCACGATCACGCGCGGCTCCGGCCAGCCTTTCAGTTCAAAATGGTGATGCAGTGGCGCCATGCGGAAGATGCGCTTGCCCGTCAGCTTGAAAGAACCCACCTGCAGAATCACCGACACGGTTTCCATCACGAACACACCGCCCATGATGAAGAGCACGATTTCATGGCGCGCAATCACAGCCACCACGCCCAGCGCAGCCCCCAGCGCCAGTGCCCCCACGTCGCCCATGAAGACCTGCGCGGGGTAGGTGTTGAACCAGAGAAAGCCCAGACCTGCACCTACCAGGGTGCCGCAGAAGATCACCAGTTCGCCCGCGCCAGCCACGTAGGGAATGCGCAGGTATTCGGAAAACTCCACGTGTCCGGCAAGGTAGGCAATCATGCCCAGCGCGCCCCCCACGAGTACGGACGGGAGAATCGCCAGCCCGTCCAGGCCATCGGTCAGGTTCACGGCATTGCTGCTGCCCACGATCACGAAATAGGTGATCACCACATAGAAAATGCCAAGGTTCAGCGATACGTCCTTGAAGAAGGGCACGATGTAATGGGTTTCTGCCGGACCCATGGCGGTGTAGTAGAGGAACAGGGAAGCGCCCATGCCCACCACGGATTGCCAGAAATATTTCCAGCGCGCCGGCAGACCCTTGGGATTCTTTTCGATGACCTTGCGGTAGTCGTCCACCCAGCCAATGGCGCCGAACATCAGGGTGACGACGATGGTCGTCCAGACATAGTGATTGTTGAGATCAGACCACAACAGGGTGCTGCTCAACATGCTGACCAGAATCAGCGCGCCGCCCATAGTCGGGGTGCCCGCCTTGCTGAAGTGGGACTTGGGGCCGTCGTCGCGCACCACCTGGCCGATCTGCGCACTGTTCAGGTGACGAATCATGCGGGGGCCGATGACCAGGGAGATGGCAAGCGCTGTCAGAATACTGAAAATGCCGCGCACAGTGATGTACTGGAAGACCGCGAAGCCCGCATCAAACTGTGTCAGATAGTTGGAAAGCCACACCAGCATTATTCAGATTCTCCCTGTTTCAATTGCGCGATCACGCGATCCATGGCGGCGCTGCGGGAACCCTTCACCAGCACAACGTCGTTCTTGCCGAGTGTCTGCCGGGCCTCTGCAATCAGGGCATCCTGCGTGGCAAAGTGGCGACCATCTGGCCCGAAACTGCGTGCAGCCAGGGCACTGTAGACACCGGTTGCCCACAGAGCATCCACGCCCTTCTCGCGGGCATATTGCCCCAGTTCCGCATGGGCGCTTTCGCTCTGCTCTCCCAGCTCCCCCATGTCACCGACAATCAGCACTCTGTGACCTGGCAGGGCTGCCAGTACGTCGATGGCAGCCCGGAAGGACGCGGGGCTTGCGTTGTAACTGTCATCAATCAGACGAACACCGCTGCGCCCCGTCAACCAATTAAGGCGACCCGGCACGGGCGCGACCTGAGCCAACCCCTGGCGCACCTGGTCGAGACTGGCCCCTGCCGCCATCGCTGCCGCGGCTGCCGCCAGTGCGTTGCGCACGTTGTGCGAACCGGCAAGCGCAAGCTGAATCTCTGCCGTGCCATGCGGTGTGTGCAGGGTAAAGACGCTGCTGCCGCTCTCGTACAGACGGATATCACTGGCTCGGTAATCGGCGGCATCTCTCAGACCGAAACTCAGCACCACCTTGTCGCCGGCGCGGGCACGCCATTGTTCGAAATGCACGTCATCAGCGTTGAGCACTGCGACACCGCCATCGAGCAGCCCATCGATAATCTCGCCCTTGGTGCGCACCACACCAGCCAGATCACCAAACCCTTCGATGTGGGTAGCAGCCGCATTGGTCAGCACTGCCACGTGTGGCATCGCGAGGCGCACGGTATAGGCAATCTCACCAAGACCGCTGGCTCCGAGTTCAATCACCGCGCATTCGTGAGAGGCATCCAGTGCCAGCAGGGTGAGCGGAACGCCGATGTGATTGTTGAGGTTGCCGCGCGTCACCAGCACCTTGTTGGCAACGCCCAGGATGGCGGCAATCATTTCCTTGACCGTGGTCTTGCCCTGGCTGCCAGTAATGGCGACAACCCGCGCCCTGGAGGCCTGACGATTGAGACGGGCAATCTCGCCCAGCGCGACGGTGGTGTCCTTGACCTGCACATGGGGCCGCTCAAGGTTCAGGGCAGCAGAAACCACGGCGGCGCAGGCGCCCTTGTCGAAGGCCTGGCTGACGAACTCGTTGCCATCGAAATTCTCGCCGCGCAAGGCCACATACAGATCATCCTGCTGCAGGGTGCGGGTGTCCGTGGAGACACGTGCAAAACGCACGTCCTCACCCCGGTACTCTCCCCCGGTGACACTGCTGATCTGAGAAAGCGACATGCTGCCTATCACGTCATCACCCATTGCGTTGCTGTTTGCGTTTTGCCAGTGCAAGACGCGCCTGGTTGACATCACTGAACACTGTCTTGTGTCCGTTCACGTCCTGATAATTCTCGTGCCCCTTGCCTGCAACAAGCACTACATCTCCGGCCCTGGCCTGCACGATGGCAGTCTCTATCGCGCGGGCGCGATCGCGCTCCACGATCAGGCGGGAGGTATCCTCGACGCCCAGCAGAATCTGGCGGACGATTTCGTCGGCGTTCTCACGGCGGGGATTGTCGTCGGTCACGATCAGGCGATCCGCGTAGGTCTCCGCCATCTCGGCCATGATCGGGCGCTTGCCCTGATCACGATTGCCACCACAGCCGAACACGCACCAGAGCTGGCCACTGAAATGTTCGCGCAGCGCCTGCAAGGTGACACGCAGGGCATCGGGGGTATGGGCATAATCCACCACCACCGTGATGTCGGATTCTCCACCGACAATCTCCATGCGACCGGCCACCGGCTGCAAACGGGACATCTGGCGGAACAGTCGTGCAAGATCAAAATCCGGCTGCGCGCTCTGCAGCGCCAGCAGGCTGGTCAGCACCGCCAGCAGATTGCTGAAGTTGAAGCTGCCAAGGAGGGCCCCCTGCAGTTCGCCATCGCCAAAGGGCGTGTGCACCTGCGCCCGGTAACCCTGGCGATTCAGTTCCAGAGCTGTGGCGTAGACGTCTGCATTCGGATTGGCGAGGCTGTAGGTGTAACTGCGCACGGTGGGTGCCAGACTGTTGAGGATGCCGGTGGCATAGGCGTCGTCAATATTGACGACGGCGCTGCTCAAGCCTTCCATGAGAAACAGGCGACGCTTGGTCTCGAAATACTCGTCCATGCTGCCGTGGTAATCGAGGTGATCACGGGTCAGATTGGTGAACACCGCCACGTCAAAACGCACCCCGTTGACACGATACTGATGCAGCCCCTGGGACGAGACTTCCATGGCAACGGTATCCGCCCCAGCGCCACGCAGACTGGCGAGCGCAGACTGCACCTGCACCGGGTCGGGGGTGGTGTAGGAGGAATCCTCAAGCAGGGGGGGCACGCCAATACCCAGCGTGCCGATAACACCACAGCGATGCTCCATCGCATTGAGAGCCTGCGCAATAAACTGTGTGCAACTGGTCTTGCCGTTGGTGCCGGTGACGCCGATCATCTGCATCGCGGCGCTGGGTTCGTCGAAGAAACGGCTGGCAATCAGTCCCGTGCGCGCCGCCAGGTCATCGATGGCCAGCACGATCACGCCCTTGCGCACCTCCACGCCCTGCCATTGCCCGCCTGCGTGGGCCAGCACCGCCACCGCCCCTTTCGCGATGGCCTGGTCGATATAGTCGCGGGCGTCATGGTTACGACCGAAACAGGCAAAAAACAGATCGCCAGGCTTGACCTGGCGACTGTCCAGCGTGACTCCACTGATCCTTACTGAAAACTCGGCCGGGAGATCGGAGGGAAGCTCCACAAGTCCACTCAGCAATTGTTCCAGTGTGCTCGTATACAAGATGTTTTCCGCTATGTTCATTGGACTGTGTCCACTTAAAGTGCGCTCAGTTCAAGAAGTTGTGCATCGTCCAGCCTGTCAGGTGTCACATTCAGGATGCGCATGGCGCCCGTTACAATCTTGGAAAACAACGGCGCCGCAACCTGACTGCCATAATGCTCATTGCCGCCGGGCTCATTCATGATGATGACGACGACAATGCGGGGATCGCTGGCAGGCGCGTACCCCACAAACAGAGAGTTGTAGATGTGGCTCTCGTAGCCGGATGCGCCGACCACGTGGGCCGTGCCGGTTTTGCCGGCGACGCTGTAATAAGGGACATTGGCTGCCGTCGCACCGCCGCCACGCTCTTTGTCCACTACCGTTTCCAGTGCGGACATCACGTTGTGTGCGATGTCTTCGCTGATAACGTGTTCCGTGGGCAGCGCGGCAAGGCTCTCGGGGCTGAGCTTGAGCATGGACACCGGCTTCTTGATGCCACCGCTGACCAAAGTGGTATAGGCACTGGCCAGTTGCAGGGCGGTGACAGACAGACCATAACCATAGGAAAGCGTTGCCGTTTCAATGTCGTGCCAGATGCGGTGATTAGGCAGCACACCGCTGCGCTCCCCGGGGAAACCGGTGCCGGTCGCCGTGCCGAAACCGACGCGCTCCAGCATGTCGCGCAGGCGATCATGTCCGATGGCGAGCGCCAACTTAGTCGCACCAACGTTGCTGGACTTGGTGATAACGCCCTGCACGGTCAGCACCCCGTGGTTCACGGCACGGGTCGTCGCATCCGTCACCCAGTCACGCCCCACGCGCATGCGGCCCGGGTTGGTGTCTACCAGCGTCTCCGGGGTGAACATGCCCGATTCCAGCGCAGCCGCCACAGTGAAGGCCTTGGCGGTTGAGCCCGGCTCCACCAGGTCTGTCATGGCGCGATTCCGCAGGGCACTGAAGTCGGTGATGATGCCGCGGTTGTTCGGGTTGTAGGACGGCTGATTCGCCATGGCCAGCACCTCGCCGGTGTGCACGTCCATGACGACGACGGAGGCGGAGCGCGCACCGCGCAGCAGATACTCGGCCTTGAGTTCCTTGTAGGCGTGATTCTGCAGACGGAAGTCGATGCTCAATTCCAGATTCTTGCCAGGCTGGGCCGGCGCCAGTGTGTCGAGCTCGCGAATAATGCGGCCACGACGATCCTTCATGACCTGCTGGCGACCGGGAATGCCGCGCAGCCAGTCCTCGAAGGCCAGCTCCATGCCCTCCTGCCCCTCATCGTCCACATTGGTGAAGCCCACGACGTGCGCCGCAATCTCGCCCTGCGGGTAATACCGCTGGTACTCCTGGCGCGCATACACCCCATCAATGCCCAGCGCGAGCACACCGTCGGCCTCGGCCGGAGAGATGCGACGCTTGACGAAGAGGAACTCCTTGTCGGCATTGGCTGCGATGTTGCCTGCCAGGGTGGCAGGTTCGATATCCAGCGCCTTCGCCAGCACCTCGATGTCACGCAACTCCTGGGAAATTTCCTTGGGGTTGACCCAGATGGATTTCACCGGCGTGCTGACCGCCAGGGGCTCGCCATTGCGATCCGTGATCATGCCGCGATTGGCGGACAGGGGCTCGGTGCGGATGGTCCGCGCATCCCCCTGCCCCTGCAGAAACTCCTTCTGCAGCACATGCAGGGAGGTGAGTTTCCAGAAAATCGCGCCGACGCAGAGCACCATGACCACGAAGATCAGCACCAGACGCCAGAGAATGGGTTTGTGAGCAACGCTCTCAGTCATATCGCACCATCACAACGTCGGAGATGGGCGGCACTTCCATGGCCAGCTCATCGGTGGCTTTGCGCTCGATTCGGCTTTCCAGGCTGAAGGTACTCTGCTCGATCAGCAGTTGACCCCACTGCACCTGCAGATCGTTGCGCTGCGTGCGCAGTTGCTGCAGCTCATTCAGCAGGTAGCGGTTCTTGAAAGTGGTGTAGATCACAGAGATACCGGAGCCGAGCACGAGAAGCAGCAACAGAAGAATCACTGCCATGCGGGGCGAAAAAAGTGCAGACCAGTCATACACCGACACCGGGCCGGAGGAACGTCTGATATGGACATTGATCTTGTTGGCTTGTGCGCTCATAAACCGGGCATCTTTTTATCGACAGCGTTTGTATTCTTCAGGCGAGTTTTTCTGCAACACGCATAACGGCACTGCGCGCTCTCGGATTGCGCGCCACTTCCGCCTCGCTTGCCTTCACCGCCTTGCCCACCTTGCGCAGCGTGGGGTGAAGATCGGCGTATTGCACAGGCACCCCCGCGGGAAACTCATCCCCACGGGCCTGTTCATTCATGAATTGTTTGACGATTCTGTCTTCCAGAGAATGGAAGCTGATGACGACAAGGCGCCCACCGGGGCTCAATACCTCAAGCGCCTGCCCGAGCACGCTTTGCAAATCGTCCAGTTCGCGATTGATGTGAATGCGAATCCCCTGGAAGGCGCGTGTTGCCGGATGCTTGTTCTTTTCCCAGGCGGGGTTTGCCTGTTTGACGATTTCCGCAAGCTGCAGCGTTGTCGTAATCGGGGTGACCTGACGCTCCTGAACGATGGCGCGGGCCATGCGGCGAGAGAAACGCTCTTCCCCGTAGCGGTAGAGAACGTCGGCGATTTCCTGCTCACCCGCAGTCGCCAGCCATTGCGCCGCACTTTGCCCTTCGTTCGGATTCATTCTCATATCCAAAGGACCGTCCTGAGTGAAACTGAAACCACGCTGCGCCTCGTCCAACTGGGGAGAGGAGACTCCCAGATCCAACAACACGCCACTCACCCTGCCTGCCTTTCCCGCACTCTCCACCAGCGTTTTCAGCGTGGAGAAACTTCCCTGCTCTATCACAAATCGTCCGTCTTCTTCGGACAGCGCCTGCGCCGCTGCTATGGCCTGGGGATCCTTGTCGATCCCCATCAGGCCGCCTTCGGCCTGCAGGCGACTCAGAATCAGGCGCGAATGCCCGCCACGCCCAAAGGTGCCATCCACATAAAAACCGGCGGTGTCCGTAAGCAGCGCATCCACTGCAGGCTCAAGCAATACTGTTTCATGCTGCAGCGTCTGCATCGTTTGCACCCTGCCAGGCCTCTCTTCGCTGCACGACGAAAAGCGCCAGGACTCCATTCATTACAGCGACAGCGACTGCAGCTCTTCCGGGAGCTCGCCACCCGCACTGGTCTGCGACAGCCAAAGCTCGGTCTGCTCCGCCCAGTTCTTCTCGCTCCACAATTCCAGCTTCTTGCCCTGACCAACCAGCGCCACCTGCTTGTCCAGCTCTGCGTGATTGCGCAGCACCTGGGACAGCAGAATGCGACCACTGCCGTCCATCTCCAGATCCGTGGCATAACCGATCATCATGCGCTGGAACTTGCGGGTGTCGGCATTGAAGCTGGACAGGGACTCAATCTTCTTCTGGATTTCTTCCCAGACACTGATCGGGTAGATCAGCAGGCATTTCGCCATGGGGTCGATGGTGGCCACGAGACGCCCGCCAAAATCGTTGACCAATTGGTCGCGATAGCGCGATGGCATGGCCATTCGCCCTTTCGTGTCCAGATTGATGACGTTGACGCCTCGAAACACTGCCCTGACCTCTGGTTGACGTGGAACATCACTCTGCAGCCCTAAATCTCCACTTTTCTACAGAATTATCCACTTTTCTCCACATTGCGACACTATAGGCACAGGCAAGGCTTAGCGCAAGCACTATTTGGCGGTTTTTTCAGGAAAATGCTTATAAAAATCCGGAAGTTACGAGCGTCACTTCACGGCAGAAAGGGTAAAAAGAGTAATTTCAGAACACTAGCAATTACACTTAAAGTGAATTGTTAAGAACAGGGGGTTTTACGGCCTCGAAAATGAGGAAAAAAGAAGTGAGTCAGCCTGTAAGCCGGGTTCTGTCGTGGACAGTCATTCATCTGGGATCGCCATCACTGACGACCTCAAGCAACCTACCCGAATCCAGTGCGAGCCACACCGAAGGATTCCTATTTGGTCTTGCTCCGAACGGGGTTTGCCGTGCCACGAACTGTTACCAGTCGTGCGGTGCGCTCTTACCGCACCCTTTCACCCTTACCGCCCGATTTGCATCGGGGTTGGCGGTCTGCTCTCTGCTGCACTTTCCGTAGGCTCGCGCCCCCCAGGCGTTACCTGGCGTTCTGCTCTGTGGAGCCCGGACTTTCCTCCGCCCCGGACCTCATACGCCCGTCGATGACGAACGCGGAAGTGATCGGAACAGCGACTGTCCGGCTGACTCGGCGCGCAGGTTAAGCCAGCGTACAGTTTTATACAAGCATCTTGTACAAAGGCCCGGTCCCCCACTTTGATTGCCCGGGATCGCTATGGCACACTGCCAGAGGCATCCCGACAGACCAAGACGAGAATTCATGAGCGCGTCACCTGCCGTTTCCTCCCCCTTGCTCCGCCTGCTGCTGCGCGCGGCCCTGCTTTTACTCGCACTGTCAGGCGTCCTGGCGCTGGCGGCTGTGTTCTTTCTGGACGCCCTCGCCCGCATTGTCGCCACCCCCATCCTCGCGGACTATGGCGTTCGGCTTCAGGCGATCGAACAGATCTCCCTCAGCCGCCATCAGATCCGGATTGCCAACATCCGGTTTCTGGCCCCCGACAGTCGCGACGAAAGCCTCATCAAGGACCTTACCCTCGACTTCGATCCGGCGGCGCTGCTGGAAGGCCGCTTTCAGCGGCTGCACATTGCCCTGGCGGATATCAACCTGGACAGCGGCGCTGCCACCAGCGCGAACACCGGCAGCTCCTCCGGAAACCCCGCTGCTACCCTGCCAGCACTGCCGCCCCTCGCCACGCTTGTCGACACCATGCAGGCGTTACCGGGAGAGGCAGTGAGCATCGACAGCCTGCGCGTAGCTCCCTACCTGGAGGCAGGCCGTCTCACGGTGACGCGCGATGCCCGGGAGCTGCGAATGCTCGCCGATTCCAGCGACCTTCAGCTCGACCTGCGACTGAACTGGCAGAACAACGACACGACAAGCACCGCCCCTGAAGCCATCAGCGGCAAGCTGCTGGCATCGGTTCTGGACCAGAACGTTCTGCGCAGCGACTTCACGCTGACAGAGACAGGGTCTGCCCTGCACTGGGACGCCCACAGCGAGTGGCAACTGGCCACCCTTACCGACTATCTGCAGACCCACGAATTAATGCCACCCGCCCTGAGCGCCTTGCAGGGACAGCTCCGCCTGAACACTCACCTGACACTCCCGACGCCTGATCCTGCGAGCACACCCATCGTGTTTTCCTGGGAGATTGAGACCGGCAGCAACGCCTCCGTCGCCATGGCGGACACGGGAGAGAATCCCGTGCAGACCCTGCATCTGCTGAGCGTGAATCCGACACTGGGAGACGGAGAGTTTCAGTGGCCGGCAGACCTGAGACTCAATGCCAGCGCCCCCGCACTCACCCTGACACTGAAACTGCGCGACAGCGACGCCCCCGCTACCCTGCTGCTGGGCCTCGACTCGCTGTCGCTGAACTGCCAGTTGCCAGACGCCTGTCAGGGACACCAGGCGACGTCCCTGCGGGTGCCGGGCTTTGCCCTGCCGGGCATCACCGCCGAGGAAGTGGTGGCCATCAGCAATGGCGATCTCGCACTGGAGAACGGCAACCTCCGCATGGTATTCGCCACAGGCTCTCGCTTCGAACTCGGCAAGCTGCAGATGCCGGACCTGGAAATCCGCCAGTTCAACGCCCTGGTGCAGGACTCCCTCAGCGTGACAGACAACGGCAGCGGCCTGCTGCAGCTCAGCAGCAACGGCCTCGACCTGGTCATGCCCGACATCATTCAGGCCGGCATGGCCAGCCATGCCGTCGCCTTCATGAGCGAGCTCAACGGTGAGCTATCGCTGGAAGAACCTGCGGCCTCCCGCATTCGCTCCCAGGTAACCCTGCGCAACCTGGGCAGCGACTTCCTGCCCCTGAGCCTGCGCATGCCGGAACTGGACCTGCGCCTGGACATGGCCGACCATATCGTGCACACCGACGGGATGCTGCGCCTGGCAAACCGGGACATCCTGCATGTCGACAACCGGCTGGATCTGCGCAGCACCTCAGGCCACGCCAGCATCAACGTATCCGAACTGGCCTTTTCGTCAGGCGACGGCAGCCTTTCTACCTGGTTCTTCCGCCCACCTTTCAATGCCGACGTGATCTCCGGAAGTGTGCAGGCCAGCGCCGAACTCGACTTCGCTCCCGCCGAGGACGGCACCTGGCTGATCGACGGCCCGCTGTCGGTGATCACCCGGGAGCTGAGCGGCTTCTACGAGGACACCGCCATCGTGGGCGTCAGCGTGTCCCTGCAGGGGGAATTGCGCCAGAGTCGTGATTTCGTCAGCACCGCTCCCGGCAGAATCGACATCGAACGCATCGACCCCGGTGTTCCGGTGGAACACATCGGGCTGGGTTTTGATATCAATACCCCGGCAACCCAGGCGACGATCAAGGACATCACCGCCAGCCTGTTTGGCGGCACCGTGAGCTCGCCGGGCCTGACCTACGACTGGTCTGCCGAGGAAAATCACCTGGCTGTCCGCATCGATCGTCTCGACATCAGTCGCATGCTGGCGCTGGCGGCCTATGACAGCGTTCAGGCTACGGGATACATCAGCGGCAATCTGCCCATCACCCTGCGCGGCACCACCCCTTCCATCGGCGCCGGCAGCCTCGCTGCCGAAACCCCTGGAGGCGCCATTCGCTACCGTTCGGCCACAGGCAACACCGGCAATCCTGCGCTGGATTTTGTCAACCAGGCCCTGAGCAATTACCAGTACAGCCTGCTCGACACCACCGTGGACTACCGCACCAGCGGCGAACTGGCACTGGCCGTGCGCCTGCAGGGGCTGAACCCCGACGTGAACAACGGCCAGCGCATCAATCTCAACCTGAACATCAGCGACAATATTCCCGACCTGCTGCGTAGTCTGCAGGCGGGCCGTTCGATCGCCGACACCCTGGAAAGGCAGCTCGATGCACGCTGACGGCACCGCGAAAATTTTCTTGCAGGAACCTGCAGGAAGTTCAGCGGACGTTCATATCCCTCTGTTATAGTAAAGCCGTGAATGACCAAGACGCAGTGTCTGCCAGAGGCAGGGCGTCACCGGAATCAGGAAAACACACTATGCCAAGCCGTATTGCTTTGTTCACTCTCCTGGCCTCACTGGGCCTGACTGCCTGCACCCCGACAGTACAGGTTGCCATGCCCAACGAGCCCATCACCATCAACCTCAATGTCCGCATCGAGCACGAGATCCGCGTGAAAGTGGAACGCGAACTCGACGATATGTTCAGCAGCGACAGCGATCTGTTCTAAACCGGGAGAGCACACCATGAAGATTTTCAAGACCCTGACACGCGCCCTGGTGATTGGTCTGGTATTGATCAACACCGCTTTCGCCGCCACGCTGGAGGAAGCCAAGGCTGCCGGGCTGATCGGCGAAAAACAGGACGGATATATCGGCTTCGTGCAGGCCAGCGTGCCTGCCGATGTGCAGGCCCTGGTCAATGACGTGAACACCCAGCGTCGCCAGCGCTATGAGCAGATTGCCCGTGACAACGGCATCGACGTGCGCGATGTGGCCAAACTGGCCTTCACCCGCGCCCTTGAGGCCACGCAGTCGGGCAATTATGTCGAGTCGGCACCCGGCCAGTGGACCCGCAAGCCCTGATGGTGCCGATCAGCCCTTCTGGCTGTCGTCGCTGCGCCGCAGGGCCAGCTCATACAGGGCGTTCTTCTTCTCACCCGTGATGCGGGCCGCCAGCGTGGCGGCCTGCTTGACGGACAGGGACTCCAGCAGCACCTCCAGCACCCGCAGAGCCTCTGCCGACACCTCGCTCTTCGCTGACAACGGTGCGCCATGCACGAGCACCACAAACTCTCCCCTTTGCTGATTCTCATCCGCCGCCGTCCAGGCCTGCAGCGCTGCCAGCGTGTCCTGGCGGATAGTTTCAAAGGTCTTGGTCAGCTCGCGGCAGATCACCGCCCTGCGCTCGCCACCGAAGGCCTGCACCATGTCCTCCAGGCTGTCGAGAATGCGGTGAGGCGACTCGTAAAACACCAGGGTACGGGCCTCTCCTGCCAATTCTTCGAAATAGCGCAGCCGGGCAGCTCTCTTCGCCGGCGTAAACCCCTCGAAAACAAAGCGGTCACTCGGCAGGCCGGCGGCACTGAGCGCGGTCGTCAAGGCGCTGACCCCGGGCACCGGCACCACCGGCAGGCCACGCTCCCGCGCGCGCTGCACCAGACGGTAACCCGGGTCGGAAATCAGGGGAGTCCCGGCGTCACTGATCAGGGCAATGGACTGGCCGCCCGCCACCAGATCGAGCAGGGATTCTGCACGCGCGTCGTCGCTGAAATCATGATAGGAGGTGGTGCGTGTTCGGATATCAAAGTGTGCCAGCAGCCGGGCGCTGTGACGGGTGTCCTCCGCCGCGATGAGATCCACGCTGCCCAGCACCTCGATGGCACGAGCAGTCATATCCCCCAGATTGCCAATGGGGGTCGCCACGATATACAGCGTGGCAGCGTCGGGAGATTGTGCGGACATAGAAGGGCTTCCGGGCTCGTTGCGTGCAGCCCGGAGTATACACAGCCCGGCCCGGCCATGCATGCCGGGGCGTGTTGCTCGCCCGGGGCAACTGTAATAAGCTTCCAGCACCATTCGCAGTCAGTTTCTCCACCCATGCTCCCATCGTTTTCGCGTCAAATTCGTCCCGGCCGCCTGCTGTTGATGCTGGGCGCACTACTGCTTGCATCCTGCGGCAGCAGCACCCCTCCCCCGGCCCCGGTTGCGCCCGTGGAAGAAATCAGTCTGGGCCAGCAGGCCGACGAAATTGAAAGCCTGCTCGACCGCGCCGCCGACAGCCCCACTCCGCAGGCAGCCGCCTATCGCCTTGAAGCCGTCGAGCTGCTGCTGGAAGCCGGTGCGGTAGAGCGGGCACAGCGCACTCTCGGCGATGTCGGCGCTGTCGGCACTCTCGAACCCGCCCTGCAGATTCGCGCCGCACTCGCAGGTGCCCGTATCGCGCTGGAGCGGGAGGATGCCAATGCCGCATTGCGGGCACTGCTGGTTCCTGCGGCCAACAATATTGCATCGCTGTCTGCTCCGAACCAGATTGCCCTGCGCGAGCTGCGAGCCGATGCGCTGTTTCTTGACGGGCAGTACCTGGCCGCCGTACGCGAAAGAGTGCAACTGACTCCTTTGCTGACCGACGCAGACAAGATCGGCAACAACAATCTGATCTGGGAGATTCTTTCCACTGCGCCGCTGTCTGTCACACTTGCTCCCGACCTGAATCCCGACTCCTACGAACTGCGCGGCTGGCTTGAGTTGTTGCGCATCGTCAGCAGCAATCAGTCCGATGTGCAGACCCAGTTGGACTCCATGAGACGCTGGCGCAATACCTGGACCCAGCACAGCGCCATTAACCAGTGGCCCGCTCCCCTGCAACTGCTGACGGAAATCTGGGAGCGACGCCCCCGGCAGATCGCCCTGGTGCTGCCCGTGCAGGAACCGCTGGGCAAGGCCATCAGCGAGGGCTTTCTCAGCGCCTATTACGATGCCCTGGCACGTGGGCGCAGCGTCCCCGAGGTCAAGATCTACGACACCAGCTTTCAGCCCGAACCCCTGATTCTGTACGACCAGGCAGTCGATGACGGCGTGGAGCTCATCATTGGCCCGTTGCTCAAGGATGCCGTGCGCCGCATGCAGCGCTCCAGCCGCCCGATGCCGGTACCGACCCTGGCGCTGAACTATGGCGACCCGGATGGCGGCAGCCCCTTCGACCTGTTCCAGTTCGGCCTCGCCCCGGAAGACGAGATCATGCAGGCGGCCGACACCGCCTGGAAGGCCGGGCATCGCAATGCGGCCGTTCTCACCCCCGGCGGGGGCGACTACCAGCGCATCCAGGACACCTTTGTGAACTACTGGACCAGCCTGGGCGGACAGATCGTTGCCATCGATACCTTCGGCGATACGCGGGACTACTCTCCCGTGGTGAAGCGGGTCTTCAGCATCGATGCCAGCGAGGCCCGCGCCGCACGTATCCGTAACCTGGTACCGCGCGAGAATGTGCAGTTTGTGCCGCGTCGCCGCCAGGACGTGGACTTCATCTTCCTGCTGGCCAATCCCAACGAAGGGCGGCAGATCAAGCCCACCCTGGCCTTCAACTTTGCCGATGACGTGCCCGTCTACGCCATGCCTTCTATCTACGACGGCGGCACCAACCCTGCCGCGAACCGGGATCTGAACAACGTCATCTTCAACGACGCGCCGTGGGTACTGGATGGCACCGACCCCCTCAAACCCAGCGTCGTGCAGACCTGGTCTGCCGCCTCCGGACCGATTCAGCGCCTGCGCGCCATGGGCGTGGACGCCTATCGCCTCTACCTGCGCATGGAGCAGATGCGCGCCTTCCCCTATACCCGCGTTAGCGGGGCAACCGGCACCCTGTACTATCGCCCCGACGGGGGGATTCACCGCCAGTTGCGCAATGCCATCATCGTGAATGGCGAGGCCAATGTGCTGAGCGACTGAGTCCCGAGTGTGTCTATACTGAGATAACCCGGACTGCGGCAGGCATGGCCTGCTGCCTCATGCATGGAGCGCTCCGATGGCACAACGCCCCTCTCCCCGCCTGCGTGGCGAGGCACTGGAAACTGTCGCCCTGAATCATCTCTGTCGTCAGGGTCTGCGGCCGGTCTGCCGCAACTTTCAGTGCCGCCTTGGCGAAATCGACCTGATCATGCAGGACGGCGCCACGCTCGTCTTTGTGGAAGTGCGGTACCGGCGCAGTGCCCGCTACGGAAGTCCCGTGGAAACCGTGGACTGGCGCAAGCAGCGGAAACTCATTCGCACCGCTCAGGTCTATCTGTGTATGCGATACGGGACACACAGCGCCCCCTGCCGCTTTGATATTCTCGGAATCGCACCTGGCGGCAGCGCAGAAGAATACCGCTTCGACTGGTGTCGCAATGCCTTCGGACTGCCGCATTCCTGACCGGGTTCCAGCGTCTGCACTGCCCGCGTCATGACCCGTTCAGGAATTTGCAGTAGAATGGCGCCCAATGGATCACCAGGCCCCGGATATGGATCTGCAGCAAAGGGTAACGCAGCACTTCAACCACAGCATTGCGACCAAGCAGGGCGCGGCAAGCACGCTTGCTCCCGCCATCGCCATGGCAAGCGGCGTGATTGTGGATGCCCTGCTGCAGGGCAACAAGGTGCTGTGCTGCGGCACCGCAGGCTCCGGAGGACTGGCCCAGTATTTCGCGGCAACGCTGCTCAACCGCTTCGAACGCGAACGCCCCGGGCTGCCTGCCATTGCGTTGAACGCCGACGCGCTGGCGCTGACCTCTGTGGCCAATGATTTCAGTTATCGTGAAGCATTTTCACGGCAACTGCGGGTCCTTGCTCAGGACGGAGATGTGTTGCTCGCGATCTCGCCCAGCGGCAATTCCCGCCACGCGGCGGAGGCCATCAATGCCGCACATGAGCGAGGCATGCGCGTGGTCATCCTGACCGGCAGGGATGGCGGAGACATGGCAGGCATGCTGAGCGAGGGGGACGTGGAAGTGCGTGTACCGGCACAGTCGGCTGCCAGGATTCAGGAGGTGCACCTGCTGGTTCTGCACAGCCTGTGCGATCTGATAGACATTCAAATTTTTGGAGAGGACGTATCGTGAAACTCATGCGTGTGATTGCAACGGCTGTACTGGTCATGCTGACCGGTTGTACCACTATTCTGGTCGCCACCACGGACGAGAACGGCATTCAGGAAGATCCCGGCGTCCGCACTGCGGGCACCGTCGTGGAAGACGAGGCCATCGAGACCAAGGTCGAAGTCAACATGAAGTCCATGGAGCCCGCCTTCAAGGACGCCCATTTCAACGTGATCAGCCACAACGGCGTCGTGCTGCTGGTCGGCCAGGTGCAGTCCGAGGCCCTGAAGGCCCGTGCCGGGCAGATTGCGGCACAGGCCAGCGCACAGGTACGCCGGGTACACAACGAACTGGAGGTGGCCGGCAAGACCACGCTGCTCTCCCGTACCAACGATAGCTGGATCAGCACCAAGGTGCGCACCCAACTGGTGGCAAACGAGAGCGTGCCTGCCAACCAGATCCGCGTCATTACTGAAAACGGGGTTGTCTACCTGATGGGGATGGTCACCCAGTCTCAGGGCGACCAGGCTGCGCTGCTGGCGCGCAACGTCGCCGGCGTGTCGAAAGTGGTGAAGGTGTTTGAATATATCTGAGGCTGAGCCGCAGGCAGAAAAAAAGGGGGCTTGAGGCCCCCTTTTTCTTTGCTGTC
>JACKOJ010000008.1 GCA_024234325.1 Pseudomonadales bacterium
ATTCATTCCAACGACCGGATTTTGGCTGCGCTGAAGAAGTGCATGCATTATCCGGTCTTGCTTTGAACTCTTTGTAATCAGAAACTGGACGAATTACTCTCCGTCAGAAGAGTGAACCGTGTCGGCAAAGCGAGGCAGGAAAAGAGATGTTCAAACGTTCAGGAGTATGGGCAGTCGGTGCAGTCGTGGGAGTTTCTGCACTCTACTGGTTATTTGCGGCACCCAAGGTCATTGATACACCGATACCGTCTGCCGCAGAAAACATTGAGAGAGGCGAGTACCTCCTTCACGCCGGGGGATGTATCAGTTGCCACGAGGGCGAAGGTGCTCCAGGTCTCAGTGGTGGCATGGCGCTCGTGTCAGATTTCGGTACTTTCTATGCCCCCAATATCACGCCCGATGAGAGCACCGGCATAGGTCGCTGGAAGTCTCGTGATTTCCTGCTGGCGCTCAAGCATGGCCGTACCTCCAACGGCAGCTTCTATTTTCCCGCGTTTCCCTACCGGGCCTATTCAGGCATGACGGATCAGGATGTGCTGGATATCGCCGCGTATCTGCTTGCTCAGGAGCCAGTGACGCATGAGGTCCCAGAACACGAAACGCCGCCTTGGCTGTCACGCTGGTTAATGGCCGGCTGGAATCGCCTGGCAGACATGTCAGGGAGCGCGCCCGCATTGAATACCGAGGATCCGCAGGTGCTTAGAGGCGCTTATCTGGCCCGTAGTCTTGGGCATTGCGGGGAGTGCCATACTCCCAGGAATGCGCTGGGAATACCTCAATTGAGCCATGAATTTGCCGGCGCTACGATGGGTGAGAGTCACGCGGATGAAATTGATGCTGAAGGCCTGGCAAGCTGGGGGAAGGAAGATTTTGCGTTCTTTCTGTTGCTGGGCATGAAACCCGACGGTGAATTCATTGGTGGCGAAATGGAATCCGTCATTGAACACAATACATCAATGCTGACAGACCAGGATCGCGACGCGCTGGCTGCATTCTTCAAGTTTCCACGCTGAAAACTACCCGTACCCAAAGGTACGGGCAGTGTCAGTGTGTCGTGTGTAAATCAGTCTTCCCGGAAGGTGTCGTGACAGTTGCCACAGGCACCACCAAAGGCCCGGATACCGCCCAGAATGGCATTTCTTTCCCCGCCACGTGCAGTTGCGGCAAAGGTGTTCGCGGCGTTGACCAGATTGTTTGCCTTTTCGGTGAACTCATCCATGCGATCCCAGATAATGGGAAGTGCTTCGGTCTCGACATTGTAGGGACGCGTGTCAGTTGCAAACAGCTCTGGAATCATGGGGGCCAGCTCCGCTATTCGCATGGCGTTGCGCTCGGCAATGGCGGCATCGAACTCTACAGTGCCACGCGCCATCCCGCTGATTGTGTTGAGGTTGTAGCGCAGCAGTTTGAACAGGGACTGGCGAGTGTCTGCTGCCTGTGCCGCGAGTTGTTCCGGGGTGGGCTCTGCCTGCTGGGCAGAGACGCTGATCAGGCCGGAAGCGCTGATGGCCAGAAGACCGATACCTACGATTTGCTTCAACATTTTGATACTCCGTGCGGTTGCTGTTATGTGGGCCCAATCGAGCCAAATATGTGCCGGGTGACAGATGGTGTATGACACTTCCCCTGAAAGACCGGGATGAAGTGTAATCGCTTCACTCCTGTATTGGGAAGCCCGGGCTCCCAGCACCGCGCCCCGGTATTCAAATTGAATTGACCTGGGTGCTGGTTTATCATCTGCCGCACCGTTATACACTACTATAAGATGAGTTCCGTTCATGCTGTCTGCTACCAAAGGGCGCAATCACCGCACCAGCCAGAAGGTGACAGAGGCAGGAAAATCCAGCGGTGGTGATTCACCAGGTTCCGGTATTACACACCCCCATCTGTTGAAAGTCCCAGGGCTGTTCATTCTGGGCCTGTTTCTATTGTCATTTACTCCCCGCGTCCAGGGCCATCCGGTACTGATCTACTCGTTCTGGGCCGCGTGCGCATTTCTGGCGGTATGGCAGTTTCTGTTGCTCCGGAGGTATTCGTCTCAGGCGTTGAGCAAATCCTTCGTTATCTCCCTGCGACCACAGCACTATATTCAGGCGATGGTACATCTCTCCGTATATTTCTACTGGGGGATGAATTGGCAGCCAGTGCAGGCGCATGTGGTGCTGTTGATTGCCCAGCTGTTGTTTGCTTATGCGTTCGACATTATGCTTTCGTGGTCCCGCCGCGATACCTATCAGCTCGGCTTTGGTCCTTTTCCCATTATTTTCAGCACCAACCTGTTTCTCTGGTTCCATGATGACTGGTTCTATCTGCAGTTCCTGATGATTGCGATTGGTTTCCTGGGGAAGGAGTTTGTTCGCTGGAATCGGGACGGTCGTCTTGTCCATATTTTCAATCCTTCAGCATTTACTCTGGGCTTGTTCTCGATCGTTCTGATTACGACCAATACCACTGATCTGACATGGGGACCGCAGATTGCCAGTACCCTGAGTCTGGCGCCAGGCATCTACACCTATCTCTTCCTGGGTGGGCTGGTGGTCATGTATTTCTTCTCCATCACCCTGGTTGCTGCTTCATCTGCCATGGTGCTGTTTGGCTTGAGTGCCCTTTACTATTCGATAACGGGTGTGCCGTATTTTCTGGATTCTGAAATTCCCACCGCAGTTTTTCTGGGGCTGCATCTTCTGGTAACAGATCCCTCTACCTCTCCGCGAACCCCCACCGGTAGATTGGTGTTCGGGATTCTTTATGGTCTTGGAGTGTTTGTTCTCTACACGCTGCTCAGCATGGCGGGTGCTCCGACTTTCTATGACAAGCTGCTGTGCGTCCCGCTGCTGAATCTGAGTGTTCAGTGGATCGATCGATTGGTTGCTCCTCTGCGCAATCATCCTATGCTGGAGCGCTGGGGAGTGGGGGTTACGCCCAGTCGCAAGGCCAATCTGGTCCATATGGGAATCTGGATAGTTTTCTTTGCGTGGATGTCCGCTTTGGGCAAGACCGATTCACGGCATGTGGGAGACAGCCTTCCTTTCTGGGAAGAAGCGTGTGAAATGGGCAAACCCAATGCCTGTAATCGGCTTCTCCTTCTGGAGTCTACATACTGTAACGATAATTCAGGATGGGCCTGTAACGCGATTGGTGCCCAGTATCATTCCGGTGAGCATGTCGAGCAGGATACAGAGCGAGCGATGGGCTTTTTTGCCAGGGCGTGTGAGCTTCGCTTCCAGGCAGGGTGCCTCAACTACCTGGATTCCTCCACGATCCGTCTGGCTGACCCGCGGGCCTTTGATCTGCGTCTGTTGTTGCGTGAAGGCGGTGAGAATCTGTTGGACATGCCCGAGCCCGAACTGTATCAACGTGCCTGTGAGCATGGATGGACCTATGCATGCGGGATGTAGTGTCGCAATTGGCGAGTGAAACCAGGATGAAATGAATCACATGTCAGCCCATGTTCCCAACAAGCAACACCTTCCTACGCAAGCGTTACGCCGCCTGTGCGGGATGTTGTTATCTTGTCTGCTGACGGCGGTTTCAGTGGCACAATCAGACGCTGTGGCTCAAGGTATATCGTCTGGTCCGCTGTCGCTGCCTGCGGATCGTCTGCTTGGCTTCACCAATATCCCTGCGGGTTCGTTTCCAATGGGGAGCAACCCCCTGATTGATCCGATGGCGTTTGAGAACGAGCGCTGGTCCGAGTCGCGACGGCAGGGTGTGGTCGAAATGCCTCAGTACTATATCGCGCGCTATGAGACCACGGTGGCGCAATACCGCGCCTTTGTGGAGGCGACGCACTACATGGCCGACCCTCAATCCCTGGCCCAGCCGGACGATTATCCCGTGACTTTTGTTTCCTGGACGGATGCCGTGGCTTACACCCGCTGGCTTGACGGGCAGTTGCGTACGTTACCGCAACTGCCTGCGGAGCTGAAGGGGTTTATGGAGGACGGCGGGCATGTGACACTGCCCAACGAAGCCGAATGGGAAAAGGCAGCGAAGGGAGAGGAGGGGCGTATCTATCCCTGGGGAAATCGCTTTCTGCCAGGCTCCGCTAACGTCAACTCAGGGGAATTGCGTGCCGTAGGCAGTACACAGTGTCCTGATTGTGCCTATGGTCTGTCAGACATGAGTGGCAATGTCTGGGAGTGGACCCGCAGTCCCTACCAGTCCTACCCCTTCGACACCAGCCTCGATCGTGTCAGTCTTTCCGACGATGCCCTGTGGGTGATGCGGGGAGGTTCCTTTAACGACGAGACCAATAATGCTCGTGCCGCCGTCAGAGGGGGCGCCGACCCCGCAGCCCGCAGACCCTTTATCGGCTTCCGGGTAGTTCTGTCCCGGGACTGATTCCTGTCCGGAATATCCGGTTTCTTTTTTTTCTTGCACAGGCTGTTGCCGAGTCCGTGTTTGTTTGTCACACTGGCGCCATAGAGACACGCTAATTTCGACTATGATTTCCTGTAACCGTAGTTAAATAAAGGTGTATCCGTATGGCCGATGTTCAACTCGTGAGTCAATCGCAAGTTAAGCCAGAAACCGCAAGCCCCATCTTCTACGTCCTCGATACAAACGTCCTCATCCACGACCCCACTGCCATCAAGAATTTCGACGAGCACCACGTCATCATTCCCATTACGGTGCTGGAGGAGCTTGATAAGCTGAAAAGCGGCAAAGTCGCCATCGCCGCAGACTGCCGGCAGGCGATACGGGAGATCGACGCGGTGCTGGGGAGGGCGGAGCCGCAAGATGTAGAGGACGGAGTGCCGATTCCCAGAGGCAAGAAACAGAAGCCCTGCGGTACCCTCTCCGTCCTGATGACCGAAACCCCCGAAAACGTTGTACTTCTTCCCACTCACCTCAACGACAATAAAATCCTCAACGACGTTGTCTACCTGAAGCAGCGCAAGCCCGGCCACCGGGTTGTCCTCGTTACCAAAGACATCAATATGCGCCTGAAGGCACGAGGCTGTGGCATTGAATCCGAGGATTATCATAGCGATCAGTTATTGAGTGACATCGCGCACCTTAACAAAGGTTATATTGAGTTCCGCAACAGCTTCTGGGATGAGGTAGAGGATGTTCAGACAGAACATACCCACACCTGTACCCTGTATCACCTGCCCCGCAAATGCATTCCGCATGAGCTGTTTCCAAACCAGTTTCTGTATGACAAAACCGGGTTTCTTGCCCGGGTCGTCAAGGTAGGCAAGGAGAAAATCACGCTGCGCCATCTTGATCTGAATGCCATGATGGACAAGGAAACCTGGGGGTTAAGGCCGCGTGATGCCTATCAGGCAATGGCCTTGAATCTTCTGCTGGATCCTGATGTGCATCTGGTCAACCTGACCGGTGCAGCGGGTTCGGGCAAGACCATTCTCGCGTTGGCGGCCGCAATCGAAATGACGGTGCCCAACAAGATCTATCGTCGCATTATTGCTACCCGCAGCACTCAGGGGCTGGATGAAGACATTGGGTTTCTGCCAGGAACGGAAGAGGAAAAAATGGAACCCTGGCTGGGAGCGATTACGGACAATCTGGAGGCGCTGCACTACGATGACGACAACAGTTCGAGCAGCATCGAATACGTACTGGCCAAGGTGCCGCTGTTGTTCAAGTCATTGAATTACATTCGGGGGAGAAGCTTCCAGCAGAGCCTGATCCTGATCGATGAATCACAGAACCTGACGCCGCACCAGATCAAGACGATCGTCACAAGGGCCGGTAACGGCTCAAAGGTTATTTGCCTGGGCAATCTGGCGCAGATCGACACGCCGTATCTGAGTCCCACCAGCTCCGGATTGACCTATCTCAGTGAACGATTCAAGCATTTCGAGCATGGAGGCAGCCTGCAGTTGCAGGGGGTTCCCCGCTCCGTACTTGCTGCCTACGCAGAAAAACATCTGTAGTGGATCCACTGCACATTGAGCAAAACGCCAATCGCGTGATTGCTCAATGTGCAGGGAACTCAGTTTTCGTAGACGTTCTGGTTCATGGTGCGGGCAGGCGTTTCCGAGCAGGGCTTGCCAACCTTGTGAGCGGGGACGCCGACGACCGTAGTGTGTGGCGCGACATCGTCGAGAACCACGCTGCCGGCTCCCACCTTTGCCCCTTCGCCGATTTCGATGTTGCCAAGCACTTTGGCTCCCGTGGAAATAAGGACACCGGAGCGAATCTTTGGATGACGATCGCCTGTTTCATTGCCGGTGCCGCCGAGCGTGACGGATTGCATGATGGAAACATCGTCCTCGATGACGGTGGTTTCCCCAATGACAATGCCGGTTGCATGGTCAAACATGATGCCTTTGCCCATCACGCAGGCGGGATGGATATCCACGCCGAAGACTTCCGAATTGCGACTTTGCATAAAGAGCGCCAGTGTCCTGCGATCTTTCTTCCACAGAAAATGCGCGAGACGATGCACCTGGATCGACTGATAGCCTTTCAGAAACAGAATGATTGGCAGAAAGGAGTTGGTGGCCGCATCGCGATCGTACACTGCCTGCATATCGGAGATGGCATCATCGATCATTTCGGGCGCTTCCCGGTACGCCGCGTCAAACAGTTCCCGCACTGCGATCGCGGGCATTACCTCATCTGACAGTTTGTTGGCCAGAATGAAGCTCAGCGCTGATCCGAGGTTCGCATGGTTGAGGATGCAGGCGTATACATAGCTGGCAAGAAGGGGTTCTGTCTGCACGGTTTGGTGCGCTTCATTGTGCAACTGTTTCCAGATCGGGTTCTGCATGCTCATGTCCTGCGGGAAACACACGATGTGTTTTCATATTAGATAGGTGAGGTGGAAGCGGAGAGATTATAGCGAAGCAACCGTGCGAAACAACCGCCACGGTTCCAATTGCGTCAGCCCGCGCGGCGGCGCAGACGACTGAACCAGCCTATGCGGTTGTCCGGCTCCTCTGTGGGAGCGACAATTTCGGTGGCGGCGGCTGCAAGTCTGACCTGCAGTCCCTGTACCTGATCCAGCTTTGCGTTGAAGGCGTTCATCAGGGACTTGTGGGCCAGCAGGTTGATGAGGCGGGGAACGCCCTTGCTGGCTCTGAAAAGCACATCGATCGCTTCGTCTGAATAGAGAGGGGCACCGCTGTGCCCCGCCTCGCGCAGGCGTGTCTCCAGGTAGCGCTCTACTCCTTCCCGGTCGAAGGAAACGAGTTCCCTTTCCAGCGTGATGCGATCCTGCAACTGGCGATTTGCGGGCAAGTCTTTGGCGCGCTCATCCAGAGGCATGGTAAACAGCACTACCCGTAACAGCTTCTGGTCGTGTCTGCTCATGTCGGTTAATTCCAGGAGCAGCTCCAGGGTGTCGTCCGGCATGGTCTGCCCTTCATCGATCACCACGACGTTGGCGCGGGGTTTCTCCAGTTCGTGGTTGAGCGCACTCACCACGTCTGTCCGCAGGGCGGTGCGGGCAGAAGATACGGACAGCCGCAATTCCTGGGCAATCGCCAGCAACAGGCCTTCCTCGCTGAGCCTGGGCTGCGGGATATGAATCAGGTTGTAGCGCTTCTTGTGGCAGCGCAATGCATTGAGCAGCTTGCGGCAGTGCAGTGTTTTTCCGGATCCGGCATCACCGATAATCCTGACAAAGCCATCGCTTTGGTTGACCGCCTCAATCAGGTCGAGAAACAGAGGATGTGCGGAGTCGCTTTCCACATAAAAACGGGTATCGGGTGTAGAGGAGAAAGGGGGCGCCTTAAGTTGAAAATACTCCAGATACATCTTCAAACACTCAATTAATCAAAAACTTGCCAGCGCTATGTCCGGAGCACTCAGCGACCCGGAAAGCCTGCTGCCTCAATGTTACTTGTTTGTACTCCGGAAAGTCATCCCACTCGCGCTTTTACGCGTATTTATCCTTGGCTGCGGGAAGGGACTGGGGGAAATGCCGATCCTATAATTTACAGGCATAACTATACCTGTCCTGATTATTGGTACATACTCCATACCACGACCGGAACTTTAAAAACGATAATGAAATGGTGTCCCCATGACGTCATCATCTGCCCGCGCCACTCTGGTTTTTCTCTTCGCACTTGCCTCCGCTCCTGCATTTTCCCAGACAGGGGAGCGTTTGCGTGTGTGGGAGAGCCTGAAAGTTACAGATGCGGAGTTTGCTGAGAGCTCAAGAACCCTCGGCATGAATCAGGCATTCCTGGATGTTTTTGGGGATGGGGCCGTGATTTTCCGTGAGGGGCCCGTTGATGCACGCAAACTTTACGAACAGGTCAGCCCCTCTGAACGCCAGCGTTCCAGTCTGGAGTCCCGTGCCAATTACATCGATTTCTCACGCGCCGGAGATCTTGGCCTAACCAGTGGGCCGTATCGGTATACCGCGGGTTTCGGTGAAGAGTCGCGTCGCGTTTATGGTCACTTTGTAACCATCTGGAGAAAAATCGACGGGGACTGGCGCATGGTGGCGGACATGGTGGTGCGTGTTCCCGGTGTGCTGAGCCTGGATGTCGAGCCGGATATCGCAGAAACAGATCAACTACTGGCAGAGACGGCCTCGTCAGAGAATGCCGAGCAGAACACGGTGGAATCCCTGATGGAGGCAGATGAGCGTTTCATCGCATCCATCAATTTCAGGGGAGGGCGCCGTGCCATCGTTCGCTATGGGGTGGAGCATCTGCGCATTTTCGTTCCCGGAATGGCGCCAGGCATTGGCAATGAGTCCGGTGCTGCTGTATATGGGGCTTTCATGGACGAACAGATGGCCTTGTCACCGCTGACCTATGAACCTGCAGGTGCTTTTATGGCGGTTTCGGGCGATGCGGGTTATACCTACGGCACCATGAGTGTAGAAGCTAACTCTTTCACGACGAACTATCTGCGCTACTGGCACTTTACCAAGTCTGGTGAATGGAAGATTGCTGCCGAGGTTCTCAGTCCTTTCTAGTTCGCAAGCAGGGCTGCCTGCATCTACTCAGCGAACATCCACGGTTCGCTCTCCGAAGACCTGTGTCTCTCCGCTGATTCCCGTGACTTTCAGGTGCATCCTGTGCTTGCCGGAAGCCATCGTGCCTGCGGGGATCTGAATATTGAAGCCAAGGTTCGGTGCATTGGGATCGCTACGAACCTGCATGGCATCCACGACATCCGGTCTCTCGCCACCGTACTGTGCTACCCCGTAAGCCTTGCCATCGATCCACAGTTCGACTTCGGCTACACCCAGCCCTTCGTTAATTACCCAGCCGGATACCGGCAGATCGCCCTCCACACGGGCGCCGTCTGCCGGTTGGTCGACCCAGCCAAGGCTTGGCATGGGGCAGGCGTGCGCTTCAGAGCGGCTTTCCCGGGCGGAATCTCCACGGTAGAAACTGAAGCGCTTTTCCCCTTCAAAGAGGGAAAGCTGGCTAAGGAATACCAGCCGGTCAAAGTGCATGCAGGCGCGCTGCAAGACACCGATTTTATCGGGCACAGTCAGTGTACTGTCTTCCGTAATGAAGATGCCTGAAGGCGCCGGCAGGGACTGGATAGCACTGCCGTTAAGCTGCCACAGTTCATACTGCACCGCCCGGCCATCGCGGATCGCCTTGTCTTCATCAATATTGTAGACCGGCCTCAGTTCCGGTCTCGCGAGCTCGATCTGCGCAGCGGTGTAGTAGTTATCGGTCACAACGATGTCGTTCGCATCGAGGTGCTGACTGCTGATCACGCTGCCCAGATACCGATTGAATGCCTGCCACCCGGCCATCTTGTTGGACAGCAGGGTAGGGCTGACCGGGGGTGGCGTAAGGGTTTGCAGATACTGTGAACCGACACCCACCAGCGCAACGAGTGTGCCAGCGAACCCCATGCCAACGAGTGTACTGAGCGTTCTTGAAGCGATTCGCACGTTGAAACGCCTGCTCAGCCAGGCATGAATTTCACGCAGGGTTTCCGGCAGAAAAACCAGAAGGGGCAGGTAGCCGGACAGTGGCCAGTGGATCGATGTGCGGGTGTTGTCTGCCCAGGGCGCCAGTACCAGGTAAACGCCAAGATTGCACAGAGCAAAAGTCGCAAACAGGCCCCGGATCGTATCGCCTGCCCGGGCCGCCCGCAGCAGGTGCCACAGTGTCCATAACAGGGCTCCATATAACAGCGGTGTTACAAGAACTGCCTGCTTGAGTGCGTGCAGCAGTCCCTCTGCCTGGAACGTCCAGGGGTGTCGTTCCAGCAGATGATAGTCGATACCGCTGAGACGGTAGGTGAGATTGAAAGACACCGTGGGGTACAGGCCCAGCGCCAGAATGGCCGCTGCCAGCCACAGGCCGGGAGTGCGCCAGTATTTGCGCAGTGAGGGGAATATGAGCAGGCAAAGGAATCCCGCAAGCAGATAGAGGGCGAAACGATAATGGGTGCTGACACCCAGCGCTGCAGCAAGACCCGCCATTATCCAATAGCGGGTGCTGCCCACGCGCACGGCCCGTTCAAAGTTGCCGAGAAACAGCAAGCCGAAAAACAGCAGGGGAACGTCCGGGACGGCAAGCAGGCCAAGAAAACCACACAGGGGGATGCACAGGCTCAGTCCGGCGGCTTCGATCGCTTGACGTCGCCCTGTAAGCGGGCGTGCAAGCCAGTACACGAGAAGCGGAATGGCAGTCCCCATGAGCAGGAAAAAGAGGCGCACGGCAAAGGCGCTGTTGCCGACAAGGGCGGTACCCGTGCCGGCCAGCAGCGCCGCCATGAAGGGGAGGTCGCTGTAGGCAATCGCAGGGTGGGTGGACGCCTCCCAGTAAAAGATTTCGTCGCTGTACAGATCGAGCAGATACGCGAAGCCGAATTTCAGCGCGAGAACGCCCAGAAAGCCACCGATCAGCAGAGTCTTGAGTCTGGTGTGAGACAGGGTGCGGGCCGGGTCGGTCAATGTGGAACTCCTTGACGTGGGTGGCAGATTGGGTGGCAGGATGCGGGCGGGAATTCCAGCGCAGCACTTCCGGGCGGCGGTATGGTAGCACGACGGCCTGTGCATGCAGATTGTCCGATGAGGGGGAGTGTTTCTCAAGAATACATTTGACAATCATTCTCATTTGCTTTTATGATCTTCCCCACATCAGAGGAACTCTCCATGTACGTATGCATTTGCCGTCAAATCACCGACAACCAGATTCGTGAAGTCTGTAGCCAGGGAACCAGCCGCATCGCCGATCTGCGCGAGAAGCTCGGTCTTGCTTCGGAATGTGGGAAATGCGGCAAGCATGCACTGAGCATTGTCAGCGAGTTTCACCGCGCAACCCCGTTCGTGAATGCTCAACCTGTCTAGCTCCCGCCTGCAAACGCGTCAAAGCGGATGCTTAATGCGTCTGTTTATCATTAATATCAAGGCCTTACGAGGCCTCCAAGCTTGACATCCCGCACGCGAAAGCCCACTCTATCCCCTTGATTTTCAGGAAGGGAACCACTATGAAGGCCGACGCAACAATCGTAAAACACCTCAACAAGGCGCTTGGCAATGAACTGATCGCCATTAACCAGTATTTTCTGCATTCCCGCATGTACAAGGACTGGGGGCTTGGCAAGCTCGCAGACAAGGAATACGAAGAATCCATTGACGAAATGAAACACGCAGACCAACTGGTGGAGCGTATTTTGTTTCTGGAAGGGCTGCCCAATCTGCAGAATCTGGGCAAGCTGCTGATCGGTGAGAACACCAAAGAAATGCTCGAATGCGACCTGAAGCTGGAAATGCAGGCCATTCCCACCTTGCGTGAAGGCATGATCTACGCGGAAAGCATTCATGACTTCGTCAGCCGTGATCTTCTGGGCGAAATACTGCGCAGTGAGGAAGAGCACGTAGACTGGCTGGAGACACAGCTTGACCTGATTGAGCGGGTTGGGCTGGAGAATTACCAGCAGTCCATGATCTGATTGAACGGCCACGGGGCGGCAGAACAGCCGCTCCGTGGCACCTTCGTTGACAGAGTTGTCATGCAATTGTCATAAAAAACACCGTATACTCCGTCGCAGGCCCACAAGAAAAAACCTGTCCTCTCTCCCTTATGTATGCGTGCATTGATCTAGGCTCCAACAGTTTCCACTTGCTGATTGCTGAATGGCAGGATGAAAAGAGCCAGATCGTGGAGCGCTTCAGTCACATCGTCCAGTTGGGCGAAGGCGTCACACTCACCGGCGAGATATCCCCGGCCGCGTTTACGCGCGGGCTGCAGAGTCTGACCGAATTCAGCGAAGTCATGTCCCGTTACCCCATACAGCAATACTGGGCTCTGGGAACCAATGCACTGCGACTGGCGAGCAATGCCCCCGACTTTATCGAGGCGGCCCATGATCTGGGCATCGACATCTCCGTGATCTCGGGTGTTCAGGAGGCGATCCTTGTCTATCTCGGTGTGCTCAGCAATCTGCCGCGCAGTGACGACACCCGCCTGGTGGTGGACATTGGCGGCGGCAGTACGGAGATCATTATTGGTCAGCAGGAACGTCGCTTCGTGACCGAGAGTCTGCCGATTGGCTGCGTAAGCTGGCGCGACAAGTATTTTCAGGGGCTCAGCAATGCATCCCGCGAGGCTCTGGAGAACGCCCTGGACACGGCGACCGATGCTGCGGAGGAGGTGTTTCAGCGAGTGCGGGAAAGCTTCGAGAAATATCCCTGGGCCGCCGCCTATGCCTCCTCGGGAACGGCCAAAATGCTCGCGATGATCAGCCAGTATCGGGGCTATCAGGAAGGCACTATCACGTTGCTGGCGCTTGAGGCCATGAAAGAGGACGTGCTGATTTGCGCGGCCGATCCCGAGATGTTGTTGCCCGGCCTCAAGGATCGTCGCAAGGATCTGCTGATGCCCGGTTGGGCGGTAGTGGTTGGCCTGATGCGAGCCTGCAACCTCCAATCCATTCACTTCAGCCCCACCGCGCTGCGGGAAGGCATGCTGGACTTCATGATGCACAACGGTGCGGACACGTCGATTCTGGGCAAGGATACCCTGCCCGAGATTGTCCAGACCGAGATTGCTCAGACCACGTTATAGCGGACGGTTGCCAGCTCGTGCAGCAATCTGCTCTGCACCTGTTCCTGCCCGCAGTCGGAACCGGGGACGTTGCGCAGATAGCTGCCGTCCGGTTGCAAATCCCAGCTTTGACAACCATCGCTAAGGTATTTGTTCAAATCATCCAGAATGCGGTTCATCAGTTTTTTCTTCTGAATGGGGAAGGCGACCTCGATGCGGTGCATCAGGTTGCGCTCCATCCAGTCCGCGCTGGAGCAGTACAGTTGCGGTGTGCTGTTTTCAAAATAGTAAACCCGAGAGTGCTCAAGGAAACGTCCGATAATCGAGACGACACGAATGTTTTCCGACACGCCCGGAATGCCCGGTTTGAGACAGCAGATGCCGCGAATGATGAGGTCGATACGCACGCCGCTGCGTGCCGCGTCGTAAAGCTCCCGGATGATGTCGGGGTCGGTCAGCGAGTTCATCTTGGCGATGATGCGTGCCGGTCGGCCTTCCAGTGCGGCTGCCTTCTCCTGCTGAATAAAGCGAATCAGGGACTTTTTCAGGCGGAAGGGGGCGTGAATCACCACGTCCGGCACAATTCTTTTGCCCATGCCGGTTATCTGCTGGAAGACCTTGTGTACGTCGGCGCACAGCACTTCGTCGCAGGTCAGCAGTCCGTAGTCGGTGTATACCAGCGAAGTCTTGCGGTGGTAGTTCCCGGTGCTCAGGTGGGCGTAGCGTTTCAGTCTGCCGCCTTCGCGGCGCACGATCAGCAGCATCTTGGCGTGGGTTTTGTAACCCATGACGCCGTAGACTACGACCGCGCCGGCTTCCTGCAGTTTGCTGGCGTACTGCAGGTTTTCCTTTTCGTCGAAGCGTGCACGCAGTTCGATGACGACGGTGACTTCCTTACCGTTACGCGCTGCCTCAGAGAGGGCTTCCACCAGCTCGGAGGATTCGTTGGTGCGATAGAGTGTCTGCTTGATGGATAGAACGGCTGGATCCTTGGCGGCCTGACGTACCCAGTCGATGATCGGCATAAAGGACTGGAAGGGGTGGTGCAGCAACTGGTCTTCCCGGGTCACGGCAGCAAAGATGCAGTTGCCGTTTTCCAGGGCTGCCGGCGTCCCCGGTGTGAAGGAGGGAAAGCTCAGATCGGGCCGGTTGATCATGCTGGTCAGGGCCATCAGGCGCTGCAGGTTAACGGGGCCATCGAGGCGAAACAGGTCGTCCTCCCTCAGGTTGAAACGCTGCAACAGAAAGTCCGTCAGCTCCCGTGGGCAGGCGGCACCGACTTCAAGTTTTGCGGCGGTACCAAAGCGGCGCATGTGCAACTCGCCCTGCAGGGCGCTGGCGACGTCCTGAATTTCCACATTGGACATTTCCAGGTCCGAGTTCCGGGTGACCCGGAACTGGTGGCACTCCTTCACACTCATGCCGGGGAAGAACTCCTCCACGTGGGCATGAATGATGGACGACAGAAAGATGAAGTTGTCGCCCTCCGGCATGATGCTTGCGGGCACCTTGATCAGGCGGGGCAGTGAACGGGGCGCAGGTACAATGGCCAGCCCGCTGTCGCGTCCAAACGCGTCCTTGCCTTCAAGCGACAGAATGAAATTCAGGCTTTTGTTGACCAGGCGCGGGAAGGGGTGTGCCGGGTCCAGCCCAAGCGGACTGATCACCGGGAGCACTTCATTGCGGAAATACTCCTGGGTCCATTCGGTCAGCCGGGAGTTCCACTCATGCCGATAGAGGAAGCGAATATTCTGCTCTGCCAGCGAAGGGAAAAGCTCTTCATTGAGAATCCGGTACTGCTGCTGAACGGCCACGCGAACCTGCTGATTGATCTCCCGCAGGATTTCGTCGGGATACTTCCCGTCAGCGCCTGGACGCTGGCGGCCGAATTCCATCTGCTTCTTCAGGCCTGAGACCCGGATTTCATAGAACTCATCAAGGTTGGAGCTGAAAATCAGCAGGAACATCAGACGTTCCATGAGGGGGTGACGTGGATTGCGTGCCTGCTCCAGCACCCGCAGGTTGAACTGGAAGTAACTCAGCTCACGGTTCAGGTAGAGCTCGGCACTGCTCAGGTCGATTTCCGGCGCCTCGTCAGCCCCGACAAGCGCTTCCGGGGCGTCGCCCAGAACGGCACTGTTGGCGGCACAGTCCAGCCCGGCGTCGCCCTGGGAAGGCGAAGGCTGTGGTGTAGACGTGTCTTCTGAGTCGAGGGGCTGGCTCACGGGTTTGCTGCTCATGGGGCGCCTTCACTACGCGGCAGTAAAGCTAGCATTCTACATGACGTGCAGCGGGAGAAAAGTGACAGATTGATGACTCGCGCTGTTCGCGCTGCGGGAAACAGGCGTCGGCAGGCGGTGTTGTCTGTCATCAATCTGTCACAAAACAGTCTTATAGTAGCGACCTAAGCAAGCGCCTGCCCTTAGAACTGATTATTGGAGACGAAGCATGAACATGATGAAAGCGATCAAGCCTCTGGCCCTGGTCCTCGGGGGGCTGTGCAGCAGTGCTGCCCTGGCTGCCGGCGTTGAAGAAGGCCTGCCGGAATACGCCCGTACCAGTGGCGTATCGGGAAACTTTTCCAGTGTGGGCTCTGACACGCTCGCCAACCTGATGACTCTGTGGGCTGAAGAGTTCAAACGCTTCTACCCTAACGTCAACATTCAGATTCAGGCTGCCGGCTCTTCTACCGCGCCGCCCGCGCTGACGGAAGGCACCGCCAACATGGGGCCGATGAGTCGCGAAATGAAAGACAACGAGATCGAGGCCTTTGAAAACAAATATGGCTATAAGCCTACTGCGATTCCGGTGGCAATCGATGCCCTGGCGGTGTTTGTTCACAAGGATAACCCGCTGGAAGGCATGTCCCTGCCGCAGGTGGATGCCGTGTTCTCCTCCACCCTCAAGTGCGGTCACACAGAGTCCATCGACAACTGGGGACAGCTCGGTCTGACCGGCCCCTGGCAACGTCGTGACGTACAGATTTTCGGTCGCAATTCCGTATCCGGTACCTATGGTTACTTCAAGGAAACGGCACTGTGTACAGGAGACTTCAAGAATTCCGTGAACGAACAGCCGGGTTCGGCCTCTGTTGTGCAGTCAGTCAGCACCTCGGTGAACGGTATTGGTTACTCCGGCCTGGGCTACACCACTTCCAGCGTGCGTGCCCTGCCACTGTCACAGGAAGATGGCGGTGAATACTTTGCAGCAAACGCAGAGAATGCCATCTCCGGTCACTATCCCCTGGCCCGATTCCTGTTCGTTTACGTGAACAAGGAGCCGAACAAGCCTCTGGCACCGCTTGAGCGCGAGTTCATCAAGCTGGTATTGTCCAGAACTGGGCAGGAAGTGGTGCTCAAGGACGGCTATATTCCCCTTCCAACACGCGTCGTGGAAGCTACCATGGAGTCACTGGGGCTCTAATCCTGGTGACTGACTGCCGGTTGTGGCGGTAGTCTGAGGATCAGTTTGCGTGGCCTTTGTCATGAAACTGTAATATTTGCAAACTAGACTTCATGGCCATGAACCAACAGCCCCTATCCCCCGATACTCCCGCTGCGGATACCGCGGCGGGAGCGGCTTTAGCCGACTCCGCCACTCTTGCAAGACGAAAATTCAGGCATTTCAAGGACAAACTCGCTGGCGTCAGCATTGCTGTCGGTGGTTTGGGCGTCATTGCCGCTGTCCTGCTCATCTTCCTTTACCTGATATACGAAGTGATGCCGCTGTTTCGCAGCGCGCTCATTCAAGACATCAGCGAGTTCCGCCTGGAGGCGCCACACAGCGAGAATGTGCTGCATCTGGCGGTCGAAGAGCGTCTCGAAGTGGCCATGCGCCTGGGGGATGACGGGGAGGCCCTGTTTTTTGATACCGCCAATGGTCAGTTGCGCAGTCGCATTCCTGTGCATGTGCCAGAGGGGCAGAGCATCGTCAGTTTTGCGCTGGATACCGATATCAGCGGTATCTTTGCCCTCGGGCTCAGCGACGGACATGTGCTGATTGCTGAATACGACTACGACGTCCGCTTTGGCCCGAACAACGAGCGCCTGGTGACTCCGGTCATTCGCTATCCATTCGGTGAAAACACATTCCCGCTTTACAACAACGAACCGGTCTCCAAGATCAGTGTCCGCTCCAGCAGCAGCGAGCTGCTGCTGGCCGGGACGAGCCGCTCCGGGCAGGTAAGCCTGCTCAGAGCGCGGCGCGAGACCAGCCTTCTGTCCGCTTTCAATGCGTCCTCCGATTCCGAGTGGGAGACAGAGCTTGTCACCCTCACGGGTGTGATTCCCTCTGTGGATCAACTCTATCTTGATGTCGACAGACGCTGGCTGTTTGCCATTGGCGCGTCCGGCCGTCTGAGCCTGGTAGACGTACGTCCAGCCTTCAGCGGCGGCACTGCGGTCATTGAAGACGAGGTGATGCTGGCAGATTCAGACCGCCATATTACGGAAGTCAACTTCCTGCTGGGGGGCATATCCCTGCTGGTGGGCGACAGCGCAGGCACGGTTTCGCAGTGGTTCCTGGTCCGGCGCGAGGGCGGTGGTTTCGGTGTCGAGAAAGTGCGCGAGTTTGATGCCGGGGGCCGCGTGGTGGCGCTGACGCCAGAGCAAAGGCGCAAGAATTTCATTACGGCCAACGACCAGGGCTATGTGGGTATCTACAACACCACAGCGCATCGCAAGGTCGCCTATACCCGCCTGCTGAATGGCACACCCAAGACGCTGGCCATCTCGGCCCGCGGCGATGGTCTGCTGCTGGAACATGGCGATGGGCATTTCTCGTTCTGGAGTGTGTCGAACCGTCACCCCGAGGTGTCCTGGGAAGCACTGTGGCAGAAGGTCTGGTACGAGAACTATCAGCAGCCCGAGTACATCTGGCAGTCGTCTGCCGCGAATAACGATTTCGAGCCCAAATACTCATTGGCACCGCTGGCCTTCGGTACCTTGAAAGCAGCGTTCTATGCCATGCTGCTGGCGGCACCGCTGGCCGTGTGTGGCGCCATTTTCACGGGCTATTTCATGGCGCCGAAAATGCGTCAGAATGTGAAGCCCCTGATTGAGTTGATGGAGGCGCTGCCCACGGTGGTGCTCGGCTTCCTCGCCGGCCTTTGGCTGGCGCCGTTCCTGGAAAACAATCTGCTCGGAATCTTCAGCCTGTTAGTCCTGACCCCTGTCAGTATTCTACTGGCGGCGTTTGTGTGGACATGGTTGCCCGAACACATCCGTTACCGGGTACCGGAGGGTTGGGAAGCGGCACTGCTGGTGCCCGTGATCATTGTAGTGGCCTGGTTGTCCTTCCTGCTGGCAGGCCCCATCGAGCTGCTGTTCTTCGACGGCGACATGCGTAGCTGGATTACGAACGATCTGGGGATTGCCTACGATCAGCGCAACGCGCTGGTGGTTGGCTTTGCCATGGGATTTGCGGTGATTCCCACGATTTTCTCGATTGCAGAAGATGCAGTGTTCACTGTCCCCAAACAATTGACCTACGGATCGTTGGCGCTGGGAGCCACGCCCTGGCAAACACTTAGTCGCGTAGTACTGCCGACGGCGAGCCCGGGCATCTTCTCCGCGCTGATGATCGGTATGGGCCGGGCAGTCGGTGAAACCATGATTGTACTGATGGCCACTGGCAACACGCCAATCATGGATATCAACATCTTCGAGGGGATGCGCACACTGGCGGCGAATATCGCAGTGGAGGTGCCGGAGTCGGAAGTGAACAGCACGCATTACCGCATCCTGTTCCTCGCGGCACTTGTCCTGTTCATGTTCACCTTCGTGGTGAACACCCTGGCAGAAATCATCAGACAGCGTCTGCGACGCAAGTACAGCACGATATGATCAACTCCATGAAAAAATTCTTCGCCAGCGGAACGCCCTGGATCTGGGTGAATGCCGGTGCCGTTGCCATCAGTGTCATCATGACGGTTGGGCTGTTGCTGCTGCTTGCCGTGAACGGGCTCAATCACTTCTGGCCCAAGGACATCATGCTGGCACACTATACCCAGCCCTCGAATGCGGATGACGCCGTTGCGCGCGAAATCATCGGCGAGCGTGTTGATCGCGAGCATGTGCCGGCGGATCGCATCATTGCCTCCGGTATTCCTGTCTCTCCTGATACGCCGATGTACGAAAGAGAGCTGATCAAGATCGGCAACCGCGAGCTTAACAGCAGCGACTTCACCTGGCTGTTGACCGACTATCTGAACGATGTCCGCTATCCGGACAATCTCACGACATTTGAACGTCGCGAGTGGGGCAATTTCTATGGTTATGTGCTGGAGGTTCGGGAGGCGGGCACAGCGGTTGCCAGCAGTGATCCGGCAAATCCGGCGGACACGGGTGCCTGGGAGGCCCTGAAGGCACGATTAGAGCGTGCATTGGCCATTCATGATGAAATTGATGTGCTGGAAAAAGACGAGATTGGTGACGTGAACTACGCCCTGGAGCGTCTGCGTCTGCGTCGTCGCGGTCTGGAGTTGCGTGGCAATGACACGCCGGAGCAGATCGCCCAGATTGAGGCCGAACAGGCCCGCTGGGAGTCCAGCTACGAGGAATTGCAGACCCGTCTTTCGGCCTTGTACGAGGACGTAGAGCGCGATACCGTCGTGATGAAAGCGATGAACGACGAGGAGACCGAGATCAACGTGTCCGAGATCGTGCGCGCCTATCAACCCAATCGCATGCACATCGGTGGCAAACTGGTGGTCTACGGTCAGAAGCTGTGGGAGTTCCTGTCAGACGAGCCGCGCGAGGCGAATACTGAAGGGGGCATATTCCCGGCCATCTTCGGCACGGTCACCATGGTGCTGCTCATGTCTGTCTTCGTCACACCTTTCGGCGTGGTCGCGGCCGTGTATCTTCGCGAGTATGCCCGGCAGGGTTTCATAACCCGAGTGATCCGCATTGCCGTGAACAATCTTGCCGGCGTTCCTTCCATTGTGTACGGGGTATTCGGGCTGGGGTTCTTTATCTACTTCCTGGGCTCCGAAATTGATCAGGCCTTTTATCCAGAGGCCCTGCCTGCGCCCACCTTTGGCACGCCCGGCATGCTCTGGGCCTCCTTGACCCTGGCTTTGTTGACAGTGCCTGTTGTCATTGTCTCCACGGAAGAGGGGCTAGCCCGCATTCCCCGCAGCCTCAGGGAAGGCAGCCTGGCGCTGGGCGCCACAAAGTTCGAGACACTCTGGCGAGTGGTGCTGCCCATGGCCAGCCCCGCGATGATGACCGGACTGATTCTGGCGGTGGCACGGGCCGCCGGTGAAGTGGCACCCCTGATGCTGGTCGGTGTGGTCAAGCTGGCGCCCACCTTGCCAATCAATGGCAATTACCCGTATTTTCATCTGGACCAGAAATTCATGCACCTTGGCTTCCACATTTATGATGTCGGTTTCCAGAGTCCCAACGTGGAAGCGGCACGACCGCTGGTGTTTGCCACGGCGTTTCTGCTGGTGGTTGTCATTGCCCTGCTGAACCAGTTGGCGGTGACGATTCGTAATCGCCTGCGAGAGAAGTACAAAGCCCTCGACATGTAAGGGCTACATCCGGACACTATCTTTAGCTAGACCGAATTGATTAGGAAGATGTCAACATGACAGAGTCAAATACCGAATACGCGCCCGCCAACCGATCCAAGTTCAAGAAGATCGATATGGGCAAGATCGGAGGACATGATCACAGCCCTGCGGCCGAAGATCTGCCGAGCTGTCTCACCGTCAGCAATCTGAATCTGTACTATGGGAATTCCCATGCGCTCAAGGACGTGAACATGACGTTGCCGCGTCAGCGCGTAACGGCCTTCATCGGTCCCAGTGGCTGCGGTAAATCGAGTCTGTTGCGCTGCTTCAACCGCATGAACGATCTGGTGGACGGTTGCCGCATTGAAGGCAGCATCACCCTGGACGGTGCGGATATCTATCATCGTTCCGTGGACGTTGCCGATCTGCGCCGTCGTGTGGGCATGGTGTTCCAGAAGCCCAACCCTTTCCCCAAATCCATCTACGAGAATGTCGCCTACGGGCTGCGCATACAGGGCATCAACAAGAAGCGCATTCTTGACGAAAGCGTCGAGAAATCCCTGCAGGCCGCTGCGCTGTGGGACGAGGTGAAGGATCGCCTGCATGACAGCGCCCTGGGCCTCTCCGGTGGTCAACAGCAACGTCTCGTAATTGCGCGTACAGTGGCGGTGGAACCCGAAGTATTGCTGCTGGACGAGCCAGCATCGGCACTGGACCCGATCTCCACCCTGAAGATCGAGGAATTGATCAACGAGCTGAAAGATCGCTATACCATCGTCATTGTGACCCACAACATGCAGCAGGCGGCGCGGGTGTCTGATTTCACGGCCTTCATGTATATGGGCAAGATGATTGAATTTGATACGGCGGACAATATTTTCACCAATCCCGCAGAGAAACAGACAGAGGACTACATTACCGGTCGTTACGGCTGATACGCCTTCGTAATGCCTGAAGTCCATTTGTATGCCACCGTCGGGATGAGGAAGCTCCTATGAAAAAAGATGCCACGATTCACAGTCACCATATCTCCCAGCAGTTCAATGCGGATCTGGAAGAAGTTAAGGCCAACATGCTGGAAATGGGCGGCATGGTGGAGAAACAGCTCACCGATGCCATTGAGGCCATCATCACAGCCGACAGCGGGCTTGCCCAGCTCGTGCGTGAGGACGATGCCGCCATCAACGCCATGGAGATCAAGATAGACGAAGAGTGCAATCGCATTCTGGTTCGTCGTCAACCCGCGGCCAGCGATTTGCGTCTGGTGCTGACCATTATCAAGACTGTCAACGATCTTGAACGTATCGGGGATGAATCGGCCAAGGTGGCAAAACTGGCAATCGAGCTCACGGAACAGGGCGAGTCCTCAAAGGGCTATATTGAGATTCGTCACATTGGCGAGCGGGTACGCAAGATGGTGTACACCGCCCTGGATGCCTTTGCCCGCTACGATCTGGATGCCGCATTGCAGGTGGCTCGTGAGGACGTCAGTGTTGACGTTGAGTACAGCACGGCCATGCGTGAAATGATTACCTATATGATCGAGGACCCGCGCAGCATCACACGTGTGTTGAATGTTATATGGGCTCTGCGCTCACTCGAACGGATAGGCGATCACGCCAAGAATATTGCTGAGCATGTGGTTTATCTGGTCAAAGGAACAGATGTTAGGCATATTGGCCTTTCCGGACTGGAGGAGCAGGTCAAGGGCGACCTTTAGGGGCGCCCCATGACTTCATGACACTGTCACATAAAATACATTTAATTGTCACATTGTCATGAAACTGTCATAAGAAGGTAATATAGTCTCCAGCATCATCGGATCCGGCTTCAAAGCCTGACATACTGGAGAAAAAGGATGGTTTTTAAAAAATCCCTGCCCCTGCTCATCGCGACTTCCCTGACTGCTTCCCTGAGTGCCCACGCACAGGACTCTGATCTCATGCCCAGCCTGTATGGCAAGGTGAATGTGACAGCCGTTCTGAATGACTACGATCTGGGGGACTCCTCCGGTAATCTGGAAAGCAACGCTTCCCGCATCGGTCTGGAGGGCGATATTCCTCTGAACGATTCGCTCAAGGTGGTGTACCAGGCAGAGTATCAGATCAACCCTGGCGATGAGGTGTATCACCACTTCAGTCTCAGCCAGCGCAACACCTATATCGGCCTGGAAGGTGGTTTTGGTACCGTCGTGGTGGGTCGCAACGACACCCCGGCGAAGCTGATGCAGAGTGGCATTGACCTGTTCAATGATCTAAACGGGGATATTCGTACGCTGTTCGTGAGCGAGGTACGCCCCAACGACGAGATTCACTACACCAGCCCGACGGTCTCCGGCTTTACCCTGATGCATGCATCGATCATCGACGGCCAGGATTCGCTGCGTGAGCGTGCCACCAAAAGCACTTCTACCGCATTGACCTATGGTCAGGGCAATTACCTGTTCGGTATTGCCATGGACAACAATCTTACCGGGCACGATTCTTTCCGGGTCATGAGCCGTTACCGCTCGGGTGGTCTGCAACTCGGCTTGATGTATGAAACCGCGAAGACCAGCAAGGGTGACAACGACGGTATCTTTGTCAGTGCCTCCTACAAGATCGACAAGCTGGTGTTGAAGGCCCAGACCGGGGCGGCAGACCAGAAGAAGGCGGGCGGCGTTCAGAGCACCGTTGGCGCAGATTACAATCTGGACGAAGATTCCAAAGTATTCGCCTTCATCACGTCGACCTCTGCCGATAACTCCACTGTGGACAACAAGCAGTACGGCTTCGGGTTCGAGTACAACTTCTGATCCCCGCCTTTCCTGCAAACCCTGTTCAGGCAGATTTGACCGCCTGAACAGGGGCGGGAAGCAGGCGCTCTTTCGGGAAGTGGCAGACGAAACGGCTGCCTTTGCCCACCTTGCTGTAAATCTCCAGACTGCCGCCATGGCGGGCAAGCACATGCTTGACGATGGCCAGGCCGAGGCCGGTGCCACCGGTGTCGGTCGAACGACTCTCATCCACGCGGTAGAAGCGCTCCGTCAGTCGCGGAATGTGATGTTCGGCGATACCCACGCCGTTGTCGGTCACCTCGACATCCAGCCCGGCACTGTTCAGATGGGCGGACAGGCCGATCTCGCCCTTGTCCGGAGTGTATTTGGCGGCATTGAACAGAAGATTCGACAGGGCACTGTACAGCTCGCTCATGCTGCCCCGCACATACAGGTCGGGATCGCTTGCCAGTGTGAACGTGTGGGATTTGTGGGCAAAGACCTGTTCGGCCTCGGTCTTGATCTCCCGGAACAGGGAGTTTATGTCGATGCGGTCCTGCTCCTTCGGCAGTGACTTGGTCTCCAGCCGCGACAGTGTCAGCAGGTCGCGGACGATGTTCTCCATGCGCTGAGACTGCTGGTGCATCTGCTCCAGGGGCTTTACCCAGCGCGGTGCCACGCTGTCCTTGTGATCCAGCAGCGTCTCCAGGTAGCCGTTGATAACCGTGATGGGGGTTCGCAGCTCGTGGGAAACATTGCCGACGAAGTCCTTGCGCATGGATTCCAGCTTGTGCATCTGGGACACGTCCCGTACCAGCATCAGCCGCTCGCCCTCACCAAACAGGGTGATCTGGAATTCCAGGATGAGGTTCTTGTGTATCGGTGACTGGATGCGCAAGGGTTCGGCGTAATGGCGCTTTTCGAAATACTCGAAGAAGCGGGGCTCGCGCAGCAGATTGGTGACCCCCTGCTGTTTGTCCTGTTCGGCACGAAAGCCCAGCAGGGTCTCTGCGGCCTTGTTCCACCACTCCAGGTTGCCCCGGTGGTTGATCATCACCACGGCCATCTCCAGGGCCGCAGAGGACTCCTGGGCCTTGTCCAGAATGCTCTTGAGGTGGTTCACTGCCTGGCGTTCGCGGCGCTGCAGGCGATAGATGCCGTCGAATATCCAGCCCCATACGCCCGTTGCCTCCGGGGGTTCGCCCTGCGTCGCGTCCGGCAGGTTCTCCAGCCAGCGGTTGAGGCGATAGAGCTGAAACATCATGCGGGAGAGGTAGAAGAGGAGGGCCAGCAGGACAAACAGCGTGATCTGGCCGACGATCAGTCCCAGAACGGACGCACCGGCGATCAGCAGAAGCAGTCGGTTGAGTTCAGAGCGCCATTCGCGAAGCAAAACAGATATCCTTCAGGTGATCCCCGATGCGGGCCACTATAGCGAAAGCGGCCTGCGAATGATACGTCAGGCGGGCTTCACCGAGAAGCGGTAACCGGCGCCCCGCACGGTCTGAATCAAGCGGGCATAGTTGATGCTGGTTCTCTCAATGGAGCTCAGCGCCTTGCGCAGGCGGCGGATATGCACGTCGATGGTGCGCTCCTCAAGGTACACATTGCCACCCCATACCTGGTCCTGAATATGGTCGCGGCTGAAGACTTTCTCCTGGTGTGACATGAAGAATTTCAGCAGCTTGAATTCGGTCGGCCCCATATCGACGGGCTGATCCTCGATGGTCACACGGTGACTGGAAGGGTCAAGCTGCAGATCGAATACGCGGATCACCTTGTCCTGCTGATTGCCGGTACTGCGACGCAGCACGGCCTTGATGCGGGCGACGAGTTCGCGAGGGGAGAAGGGCTTGGTAACGTAATCGTCCACACCCACATCCAGCCCCTGAACCTTGTTGTCTTCACTGGTCTTTGCGGTGAGCATGATGATGGGGAGTGTTGCGGTCAGTTCGTCACGCTTGAGTCGGCGTGCCAGCTCGATTCCACTGCCGCCTGGCAGCATCCAGTCGAGCAGCACCAGGTCGGGGCGACTGTCAACGATGGCCACGTGGGCCTGGTGAGCGGTTTCGGCGCTCATGCTGTTGAACCCGGCCAGATCCAGCGTGATGCCGATCATGTCCCGAATTGCAGGTTCGTCGTCAACGATCAGAATGGTTGGGTCGCTCATAATTTTCATTACCGTTCAATGTAAGATCTTGAATTTTCTACAAGACTATTAGAGCAGTATTATATTACAGCGGTGTGACAGGGGCGTCGAGTTCCTGTCACACCGTGCTGAAAATCAGAAGCGATATTCGAGTTTGAGGCTGGCCTTGCGACCTTCGTTGTAACCCGTGGCGACGAAGCCGCCCTGGGTGATTTCCTTGCGCTCATCCAGCAGGTTTTGTGCCTTGATGTTGAGCTTCCAGTGGTCGCCGAACTCGCGAATCAGCACCAGATCGAGTTCGCCATGGGGCTCCTCGATGAGGTCTGGAGCGCCAAGTATCCCTACCTCGTAGATGCGTTCGCCGAAGTAGTGGTAGAGCATTGTCGCAGTCAGGCCATTGAAGTTGTCGTAACCGATCTGCCCGTTGAACAGCCAGTCGGACTGCCCCTGCAGTGGTCTGGAACTATTGGTCAGAATGTTCTGCTGGCTCACACCGATCGTGACTTCCGATTCAATATAGGAGGCATTGCCTGACACATAGAAGTCGGACATGCGTTCGCCGAGGAAGTCCAGCCCCTTGCGAATCTCGAACTCAATGCCCTGGTTGTTGGCAGATTTGGCATTGACGTAGCTGCGGGCGCTGTTGGCGCCTGGCTGCACAACGGACTCGATCGGTGAGTCGAAATCCTTCATGAAATAGCCGAGAGACAGGCTGTCTGTGCGGGAGAAATACCACTCCCAGCGCAGGTCGTAGTTCTTGATGGATGCCACCTTCAGATTCGGGTTGCCGACGACCTCGTAGCCCGTCAGCGGGTTGGTGAAGGTGGCTGGCGACAGTTCGCGGAAGTCGGGGCGCGACGTGGTCTCGCTGTAGCCGAGACGGAACTGGTGGTTGCCGTTGATATAGGTGGCGGTAATGCCGGGCAGCAGATCGCTGGTGGCAAGATTGCCTTCAATGACATTGTCCGGGCGGAACAGGTCGAAGGTCTGCACGTTCTGGGTGTAGTCCTCCTGGCGCACGCCGGCCAGCAACTGGAAGCGATCGGAGAAATTGATATCGGCCTGCAGGTAGTAGGACTCCAGTGATCGGGATGCTGCATAAGTGTCCGTGGGACGCGTGGTCTCACGCAGCTCGAAGCCGTTGGGGCCAATGTTGTCGGTGGACAGAATCTGTGACAGTGGCTGGCTGAGGAAACCCTCGCGGTTCACCACGTCGCCGAGTTCAAAGAAGGTGAAGCGGCGAATGCTGTAGTCCCGTTCACTCTTCTGCTTGTCGTAACCGGTGGACATGACAATCGTGGAGTTCATCGGCCCGTAGAAGACCATGTTGGCGTCGATGGCATAGTCGTGGCTGGTGTCGCTCAGCTCGCTGTAACGGCGCACATTGCCGTCAGCGCGCAGGTTGAATACGGACTCGCCGTCGATGTCATCGTAGCGGTATTCGCGGGTGTCCGGGGCATTGCGGTCGGCTGTGGAGCGGTTCGCACGCCAGGTGACATTCAGTTCGTGCTGATCGGGGAAATAGTGATCGCCCTGCAGTTGGTTGGAAACCAGTTCACGCTCAATGTATTCGATCTGGGTAATGGTGCTGTCGAGCTTTTCGTCGCCCCAGAAACCGACTTCCTGGCCGGCGATATTGTCGGACTGACGCAGCAGGATATTGGTGGCACTGATGCTGTGGTTCTCGTTGAACTCCAGATTGGTTGCCAGAATGGAGCTGATATCCACGTTGTTTTCGGTGCCGTAGTAGGTAAAGGAATCCTGGCGCACCAGATCGGTTCCGCTGCTCACTTTATAGGTGTTGCGTTCAATTTCCTGCTTGTCCCAGGAGTTTTTGTAATCCACCGCAGCGAGGTAATTGAAACGCGTGCTGCCGATGTCGTGATAGTTGCCAAGGGAAACGGTTGCGCCGATATCCGCAGGAACGGACTGGGTGCCGAGGTCGTACGTGGGCTTCAGGCTCTTGCCGATTGCCTGCAATTCATCGGAGGTGTAGCCGCCCGTATCCAGATAGGGGCTGCGGCGCTGCAGACGCTGGCCGTCGGCGGTCGCCTGCTTGAGCAGATCGGGCATCGCCCGGGTGCCATCGTCGTAGCCGAGCCAGTCCTTGCCGCCTTCATTGGCCTTGAAGCCGCTGGAGAAATTGGTGCCTTCGGTGCCTGCGATGGAGGTGGCGATATTGAAGAAGAATTCATCGCTGCTTTTCTTCGTGCGCATCTGCAGCACACCGCCGCCGAACTCGCTGGGAAACTGTGCCGAATAGGTTTTCTGTACGACGACACTGTCCATGATGGCGTTCGGGAAAAGATCGAGTGGCACCACGCGATTGAGCGGCTCCGGGCTGGGCATGCTGGAGCCGTTCAGCAGCGCAGAAGAGTAGCGTTCGCCGAGTCCGCGCACATAAACGTACTTGCCACCAACCAGGCTGAGGCCAGCGACACGCTTGAGACCTTCTGCAATATTGGTGTCCCCGGAGCGTGAAAACTCTTCATTCGACAACACGCTGGACAGGGCAGAAGTGTTGCGTTTTTCGTCCGGAACGTAGCGGCCGATAACGGAGATTTCTTCAACTTCCGGCCTTGCGGCGGAGCTGGTAACGGTATCCTGAGCCAATGCGTAGGAGCTGGTCAGAGCCATTGCAATCGCAGCGGGAAGAGCGCGTTTGATCATAGTAGTGTGCCCAAAAAGAGTGTGTGATCTGAAAAGACAGCGCTATTGTAGGGAGCAAAAATGACACTAATATTTCAGTTGAGTGAAAAGCCTCGGATTGGTGCAAAATATTTTCGCGGCGAAAAAAAAGGGGCGCACTGGGCGCCCCTTTTTTTTGATGTCTGGCCAAAGCCGGTCATCTTAGTCGCTGAACACCCAGCCGGCTGTCCAGTCAGAGGCGGCATCCTTGACCGCACCGATGTAGTCGGTCTGATCAAAGAAGCTGTCGGTGAAGGTGGCTGCCGGTCGCGCGTTGAGAGCCGGGCCGTTCACCACGCCGTTCAGGTCGGTGGTTCCGGTGGTGTTGCCAGCCTGACCGTTGAACCAGGCGGAGATCAGCCAGGGGTCGGTGCTGGCGTCTGCAAAGGCACTTGCACACCCGAGGAATGAGTTGGTCATGGTCAACTGACCGCTCAGTGACGTGGCGGAGGAGCCTCCATTGGTGAAGGTTGCGTCATCATCGATGTCAACGCAGGCCTTGTCGAAGTTGGTCACTACGAAGTTCGACATGTTGACGCCCGTGCCGCGACGCAGCGTCATGCCGCGAGCACTTTCACCCTTGCCAATCATGGTGAAGTTCGCCAGTGTGGGCTTGGAGCGCGGAGAGGCGTCGAAGGCAAACTCGTTGTTATCTGCTTCGATACCGCGGTCGCCATTGCCCAGGCGCTGCTTGATCACGACGTGCTGAACCTTGCCCTTGAAGCCGAAAGTCCAGTCGAGAGAGTCGTCTTCGTTGCTACTCAGGAACAGGTGCTTGACGTTGACCGTGCCGCCGAAGAACTCGACGCCGTCGTCAGAGCTGCCGTGTACCTGGACGTAGTCCACTTTGGTGCCACTGCCGACTGCCTGGAAGGCGATACCGTTCAGCTCGTTGGTTTCGGTGATGTTCTGGCCCGGGTATTTCACAATCACGTAGTTCAGTGTGCCGCTGCTGTCTTCGGCGTTGTTGCCGCCGTATTTACCAGTAGAGCCTTCCCCTTCCAGTTCACACACTGTGGTGCCGGCCGCACACCCGTTGACCGGCGCGTTGCCGTTCAGGATCAGACCGCCCCAGCGACCCGTGGTGCTGGCAGTGGCATTGGCTTCGTCGTCGTAGGTGAAGATGATCGGAGCGGCTTCGCTGCCCAGGGCTTCGATCTTGGAGCCGCGATTGATGACCAGGAAGTTCAGGCCGACCGGTGCGATAACCTTGGTCCCGGCATCGATGCTCAGCGTGGCCGAGTTGGTGTTGTCACCGCCGATGAAGACGGCACCGTTAAGCAGGTAGACGTTGTTCGCAGTCAGATGCGTGTCGCTGGTGATCGTGCCTGTCAGCACGCAAACCGGCTTGCCTTCGTAGTTGCTGCCGCTGGAAGCAGTAGTGTTGGTCGGGCAACCCGCAGCCGGTGCGGCCTGGATTGCAAGGCTGATCGGTGAGGAGGTGTAGGCCAGAGTGTTGATATTGCCTTCCGTGTAGTAACCCATGTACACGCGGAAGTTCAGGCCGGACAGGTTGGACTGGGAGCCGATCAGGTCGTTCAGTACCTGGATCTTTTCGTGCGCCCCCAGCTTCTTGGTTGCGTAGGGCTTCAGTGTGGAAACCTGGCCGTCCCACGGCAGGAAGAAGCCGCCGGAGATTTTCTGGTAGATGCCCATGCCGGGGATCTCCACGACAGCCACCAGGCTGCCGGTCTTGCCGACATCACCGCTGGCGACATTCACGGTGCCCATGATGTCCACTGCAGCGCTGTTCGCGATGCTGCTGGTATAGGAAGAACCGTTGTTGATCGTTGCCCCGCCGGTAATGGTGGCGGTGGTGGCGGCACCACTGGCTGTTGCGACACTCAGGGCAGGTTCCGCTGCCTGTGCCGTCATGGCGGTGAATCCAAGCGTCGCGAAAGCGACTGCGGAGAAAAGGGATTTGCGATTGAAATTCATATGGACTCCTGAGGTGTCGTCTCACCCAGAGACGATCGCGTTTAAATTTTGAACAGGGCCCATCCTAGTCACTCAATATTGCAGTTGTGCGACAGGAAATTGACATATTTATTACAATCAGATGTCGGCTGGCAGGGAGGGAAAAACGCCGCTGGAGCAGGAGTAAAGTGGCTGAATTACGAGGGAGGAGGGCAATCGAGAAGGCGAGATTGTGTCATGATCCCACCCACATTGATCAGCATTTTGTCATTTTGGCGAAGCATAATTCGATTTGTCGCACAAAAGCCGAAAAAATATGCCCACAGGCGTCGGGGGAATGCTCGACAACGGCAAAGGTGCTGTATACTACCCGCGCTCGACAACCATCTGGTTACTATCATAGGAGAGACCATGAATAAAACGTGTAAGACTGCATTGAGCCTGTTGCTCGCCACAAGTGCGCTGACTGCGGCGTCTGGTGTTGCAGTCGCAGAGGAGGGCCAGTTTTATCTTGCGCCCAGCATTCAACGCATTAATTTCGACGAAGGTCGCGGGCAAGGCTGGGAAACCGGTTTCACCCTCGGCGCTGGCTACGACTTTACGAACAAGCTCAGCGGCGAAATCAATGTCTTTGACATGTCACTCGATGGCGCCCCGGACGACGAAGTTCGTCACTACCGTGCCGACCTGCTCTATTCCTTTGATAAAAAGATCGGTTCACTGACGCCATTCGTTGCCGGGGGGCTGGGCCACAGCCGTTTCTCCCAGAACGAAGAGACGGTGATGGACGTTGCTGCAGGCGTGAAGTACCAGATCAATGACAGAGTCGAATGGCGTACGGCGGTTCGCAAATACCTGGGCATGGATGAGTCTTTCCATGATTACGCCCTGGAAACCGGTTTTGTCTTCCGCTTTGGCGGCAAAGAAAAGCCGGCAGCTCCCGCACCTGCACCGGTAGCGGCAGCGCCTGTGGATTCCGATGGTGATGGCGTGCCCGATAGCCGTGATGCCTGCCCGGATACTCCGCGCACCCACCGTGTGGACAGCCGTGGCTGCTCCATCGTGCTGGAAGAAGTGGCTCGTATCGATCTGACTGTGCAGTTCGACTTTGACCGCTCCGTGGTCAAGCCGGAATACATGGCGGAAATTCGTGCCCTGGCAGACTTCATGAAGGCAAACACTGACGTGTCTGCAGTTCTGGAAGGTCATACTGACTCTGTAGGTACAGAGGCTTACAACCAGGCCCTGTCCATGCGTCGCGTGAACGCTGTACGTCAGGTGCTGATCGATCAGTTCGGCATTGCCGCTTCCCGCATCCGCGTGGAAGGCTACGGCGAGACACGTCCGATCGCCAGCAACGACACTGCCGAAGGCCGTGCCCAGAACCGTCGTGTTCAGAGTGTGATCTCCACCACTCTGCAGCGCTACGAAGAGCGTTAATCGTTCTAACGAAGCCCCCTGCAGGGTTCTATCCCTGCAGGGGGTTTTTATTTTGCTTCCGCCTGCGACAGACCTCCCCCTTTGTCCTATAATCTGCCCCTCGAATCGCTGCGCGATATTTTGACAACACATTGTCTTCAGGTGCTCCTTGCTCGTCGACCCTCGCTCCTACCCCAGTCTCAACGACAAGTCACTGTTGTGGCGCCCTGAGTCTCAGGTACTGCCGCATCCGGACATGCAGGTGTCGTCCTGGCTGCTGGATCCGGATTCCCTGACGAGCAGGCTGCGGGACATGTGCCCCGGACGCTTCAACGTGCAGGTTCTGCAGGAGCAGTGGCAGCAACAATGCCATCCTTCGCTGTTGCAGTGCTTCCCTCCCCACGTGGCGAGGGCGAGGATGTGGTCGCGCAAGGTGCTTCTGCGCTGCGGCAATACCCCCTGGGTAGCGGCCCATTCCCTGATTCCCGTCAGCAGCATGGAGGGGCCGCTGAAGCGTTTGCGCTCCCTCGATGACCGCCCCCTGGGGGAGTTCCTGTTTCAGGACCCCTTTCTTGAGCGCCAGCAGTTGGAAGTGACCCGATGCGGACAGATCTGGGGGCGCCGCTCTCTGTTTTATTCACATCACCGGCCTTTGCTGGTCGCTGAATTCTTCTTGCCTGCGCTGCTGGAAGAGGATCGTCGCTATCTGTAGTGGCGGTATCCCTGTGTTGAATTGGGCCTGAGCCTGCTTTACCCTCTCGGGCACGAATTCTCCTCCGAAGGTCGCGTATGCAGAAGAATGACATCCTCGCGGGTGCCCTTGCGGGAACACGCATTATCGATCTCTCCCGTGTGCTGGGGGGACCCTACTGTTCGCAGATGCTGGCGGATCATGGTGCCGAGGTCATCAAAGTCGAGCCGCCCCGGGGGGATGAGACGCGCGACTGGGGGCCTCCCTTCCATGAGGGCAATGCCGCTTACTATCTGGGGGTAAACCGCAACAAGCGCTCCATGGGTCTCGACCTTGGCAGTGATCAGGGGCGCGACGTCCTGCTGCGCCTGCTGGATGGCGCGGACATTCTGCTGGAGAACTACAAGCCGGGCACCATGGAGAAATGGGGGCTGGGCTATGAAGTGTTGCGAGAGCGTTTCCCCGGCCTCATACATTGCCGTGTCAGCGGCTTTGGCGCTGACGGGCCCCTGGGTGGTTACCCGGGCTATGACGCCATCGTTCAGGCCATGGCTGGCTGGTTCAGCATCAATGGAGAGAAGGGCAGCGCTCCCACAAGGCTTGGCATCGCGGGGGTGGACATGGGAACGGGCCTGTATACTGCGGTCGCGATTCTCATGGCGCTGGTCGAGCGCACACGCTCCGGGACGGGGCAGTATATCGACATGACACTGTACGACTGCGCGGTGGCGTTGATGCACCCGCACATTCCAAACTATCAGTATTCCGGAAAGATTCCCGGCCCCACAGGGAATGCGCATCCGAACATCAGCCCTTATGACACCTTCAGAACCCGCACCGTGGATATCTTCATTGGAGCCGGGAACAACGGCGCCTTCCGTAAGCTCTGTGAGCTGCTCGACTGCCCCGAACTGCTGACCGATGAACGTTTTCGCAGCAATGCAGACCGGGTGGAGTACCGTGAGCCACTGAAAGTAGAGCTGGAATCGCGCCTCATGCGCGTGGACGGCGAGGCCCTGTGTCATCAGCTCCTGGAGGCGGGCCTGCCTGCCGGTCCCATCTACAACACGGCGCAGGTCGTCGCGCATCCGCATACTCAGTTCCGCGGCATGAATCTGGAGCAGGATGGCTACCGGGGTATTGGCACACCCATCAAGTTCTCCCGCTCACGGGCCAGCGTGCGACATCTGCCCCCGCAGTTCGGTCAGCATACCCGCGAGATTTTGCTGGAGGCCGGGCTGGAGCAAGCGCAGATAGAGGCGTTGCTGGCGGACGGCGTCGTGCTGGAAAGCCGTCGTGGATGACAGAGGGTTGACCGGCGTCTAGTTGTAGCTGGGAATGCGTACCAGCAACTGCACGTCGCTGGTACGCCGGGCATTGCCGTCGATCAATGCCGGTCTGAACTGCAGAATCTCCAGTAGCTTGCGCACCTTCACCCGGCTGGGCGTGTCGTCCGGCTCTATGCTGATCACGTTGTGATGACTCACCTGGCCGTTGGCGCGCACTGCAAAACGGACTGTTGCAACGATGCTGTTGACGTCCTCGGCGACAGTGCCTTCCAGGCCCGGAATGAGTGTGGACACCAGGCTGTGCTCCCCGAGATTGATGACACCACTGTTCGGGTCACGTTCGCAGGAGATTTCAGCTTCACTCAGGCGGTCATGAAACTCTCCGATTGGCAGCAGCACCGGGCAGCGGGTGAAGGCAGCCAGAGCCTCTGGTGAAACGCCTGCTTCTGCGAACCTTGCCAATGCCTCCTCGTAGTGAGTCATCGCTGAACCCACACTGGAGGTGCCCCGCTGTACGCCGGCGAATTTTCCGGCGCGCTTCTCGAACTGCTGACGCATCAGAACGGAGTCTGCCAGGTACATGAGCGCCATGGCTTCGGCCTCCGGATCCTGGGCTGACGCATACAGCTCCTGAATGCGTTTCAGTTTGCCGATGTTGTCGTCCATGTTGTTCTTGAAGGAACGCTCAATAACGGTGCTGGCGCGGGAGCCGAAGGCTGCCTCGACGTCTGCAGTGCTGGTCAGCGGCAGGGTTTGTGAAACGCCGGAAACCGGGCGGTCTCGGATGCCTTCGGTGAGCAGCATCAGATCCTGCGCCGTCTCGCTGGTCAGCATGATTGCCAGCGCAATGTAGAGATCGGACAAGGCCTGATCGTAGAGATAGGGTGTGAGCGCCGGATTGTCTTCGCCGAAATGTGCTTCTGCCAGTTCTGCCGTCCGCTGATCGAGCTTGGCCAGCTCGACGAGATGGTGGGCCTCGCGCTCGCGTATGTCATTGCCCAGGGAGCGCAGGTGCCAGCTACCCAGGTTGTGCAGCCCCTGCAGACGCGCCTCGACATCCAGTGTGTTGTCGCGCTGGTAGAGCCAGCTCAGATATCCGAGGGTGTCGTTCAGTTTTGCCCAGTCTCCCGCTTCTCCATGAATTTTCAGTTGCGCTTCCACAAGGGGAATCTGCTCGGCGGAATACAGACCAAGATTGATGCGGTGAATCTGCAATTGCTGATCCAGAAGAAAGCTCGCCTCTTCTGTGTTGTCTGCCTCCAGCATGATTCGGGTCAGGCTTTCCAGCGGTGGCAGTAAACGTTGATCGTAAGGCCCGTAGTCGCTGGTCAGTTGCGCAATTTGCGCATGCAGGGTCTCTACCTGCTCGGTGTGCGCGATGGAGCGGGAAACGGCTGACTCGATTTCAGCGGCACCCACCCCTGAATCCTGCGCCACGCTGCCGGTGCTCAGCAGCAGTGCCAGCAGCGCCATGGCGGGGGCGCCGCTGCTGTCCAGGCGGGGGAGGAGTGCTCTTTTTTTCTTTATCATTATGGCGTCCTTTCAGACGAAGGGTGCTCCTGCGCGAGAGGAGCCCGGCACGACCGAGTCTTGACACTGCCAACTAGATCACATACAGTCGCGCGCCTCAAGTCCCCCAATGTCTCGGGCAAGCGAAATAAGTGATGAACCACGTTCGATGTGATCTGAACCAGCCTTTCATGCTGGCCATGAATGCCGTTGCAGCCGCCGCGGCCCGTCGTCGTGCGCGCGCGATTCGTGCCGCCTTGCAGGAGATGCCTGAGACTCGTTAAACCGGATTGATTGACCCGAACCGAAAAACCTCCAGGCGTCCCGAACCCTGGAGGTTTTTTTTTACCTCGAAAAAAGGAGCTGCAGCTATGAATACATTGGAAAGCGAAGACTCGTTTGGCCTGACTGTTTGTCACAAATTCCCTGTCGCGATTGAGCGTGGGCAGGGAAGTATGGTTTGGGATGAGAACGGCAAGGCCTATCTGGATTTCACTTCCGGGTGGGGCGTCACCGCATTGGGGCATGCCCATCCCGTGGTGCTGAATGCACTCAATGCCCAGGCCGCCAAGATCATGCAGAACCCGAATTCCGGGTTTACTTACTCCCCTGTGCGGGCACGTCTGCTGAGTCGATTGCAACAGGTGCTGCCAGGCGGACTGACGCGTGTTTTCTTCGCCAACAGCGGCGCCGAGGCGAATGATGGCGCGGTGAAGCTGGCTCGAAAGATTACCGGACGCACGACAGTGATTGCGGTCTCCGGCTCCTTTCACGGGCGCACACTGGGCACGTTGTCCCTGTCGGGCGGGCGGGAGAATGCAGCTCGCTACCTGCCCCAGGTGCCGGGCAATCTCTTTGCGCCATTCGGAGACATTGCGGCACTCGAAAATTTGATGAGCGACCAGGTGGCCGCTGTCATTCTGGAACCGGTACAGGGGGAAGGGGGTGTCAGAGCCCAGAGCGGTGAGTACATGAAGGCGCTTGAGCAGTGCTGTCGAGCGCACGGTGCCCTGCTGATTGTGGACGAGGTGCAGACTGGATTCTGCCGTACGGGAACCTTCTTCGCCGTCGATGCGCTGGGCATTGCACCGGACATTCTTACCATGGGCAAGGGCATTGCCAGCGGTTTTCCCTTCGCTGCATTTGCGGTGACCGAAGCGGTCGCTGCCGGGGTTGCGAAGGGCGATCACGGCGGCACCTACTGCGGTAATCCGCTTGGCTGCGCGGTCGCTGATGCGGTACTCGAATATCTGCTGGACAACAGTGTTGCTGATGAGGTGGCACGCAAGGGTGGTTCCTTGCACACGGCGCTGCGAGGGCTGCAGCAGGACTACCCGGAGGCGATTCAGGAGATCAGAGGAAAGGGGCTGCTGTTCGGATTGCAGTTGCAAAGCGACGAACAGGTGATGAATCTGACCCGGCTCTGTCTGGACAGGGGCTTGATGGTAACGCCAACGCGCAATGCAGTGCTGCGTCTGATTCCAAGCCTGCTGGTCAGCGACGAGGAGATTGCCCAGGCGCTGGAAATTCTGAGAGGCTGTCTCGCGCAGTTGCAGGCTGAGCAGAGAAGCGATGTGGCGGCATAGAGGTGCATGCCTGTCTGCGCTAGTATGCGTTCAGGAACCCAGAAACGTGGAATCGGGAGAGGCATGAGACATGAAGAACACACGCGTACTGCTGGCCAAACGGCCAAGTGGAGAGCCAGGGGACGACTGTTTCCGTTTTGAAACGGTGGAGACGCCTGAACTCAAGGACGGGCAGGTGCTGATCAAGGTGCTTTACCTGTCGCTGGATCCGTATATGCGCGGGCGCATGAATGACGTGAAGTCCTATGCCAGCCCTTTGCAGATAGGGGACGTAATGATTGGAGAGTCTGCCGGGGTAGTGGTGGAATCAAAATCGTCGCGTTTCGCTGTGGGGGACTACGTTACGGCGCATATGGGTTGGCAGAGTGCGCTGGTGGCAGATGACAGCTATCCGATGCTCGCCAAAGTGGATGTCACCAATGCACCGCTGTCTGCCTATCTGGGCGTGGTGGGCATGCCGGGACGTACGGCGTATTTCGGTCTGACGGAACTGGGCAGGCCGCAGGCCGGCGAAACCCTGGTGGTGTCGGCTGCATCCGGCGCGGTGGGCTCGGTCGTGGGTCAGATTGGGCGCATCCTGGGCCTGCGGGTGGTGGGTATCGCGGGAGGTGCCGAGAAATGTGCCTATGTCAGAGACGAGCTGGGCTTTGACGCCTGCATCGACTACAAGGCGGGCAATCTGCCGGCAGATCTGCAGGCGGCGTGTCCGCAGGGCATCGATGTCTATTTCGAGAATGTGGGAGGCGATGTGGCAAGGGCAGTGGCGCCTCTGCTGAACGAAGGAGCCAGGGTGCCCATTTGCGGCTATGTCTCCAGTTACAACGCCGAGGACATCAGCAAGGCAGTGACGCCGATGCAGATCTTCGGTGCTCTGGCCAATCCCCCGGAACATCGTTTCTTTGTCGTCACGGAATGGATGCCACAATGGCCGGAAGCGACCCGGCAACTCGGCCAGTGGCTGCGTGAAGGAAAGCTGCAGTACCGGGAATCCATTGGTGACGGGCTGGAAAATGCCCCAGAACTTTTCCGCGGGCTGCTGAAGGGCAAAAACTTCGGCAAGCAACTGGTGCGGGTGGCAACGGAATAGGGCGAGCGTTTCAGGACTCTGCGGGGAGAAGATGGATGGTTTCTCCGCGCAGCCGCACCGGCAGCCCCTGGCCGACAAGCAGGGAAAAACGCTGTGCGAGATAGCGGGGAACCTGCATGGTCAGGCGATCGTCCCCGGCGCTCAGGGTGATGCGATAGTTTTCCCCCAGCGCCAGCATGCTTTCAATCTGCACATCGATTGGATTGTCGAGCATCTCATCTTCATGAGGGCGCGTCGGCATCAGCAGCACGCCCGATGTAGGCATGACCCACTGTATCGTGTCACCCGGCTGGAACCTTGGGTGAAGGCGTACGCGCAGCCGCCATTCATTCCACTGGATCAGGGTGTGTGTCGCTTCATGTTGAATGACACGTCCAGAAAAGAGATTGCGCATCCCCATCAGTCGCGCTACTTCCGCGCTGGCCGGTGCACGCAATACCCGGTCGGGGGTGTCGGTCTGCAGTGTCTGGCCGTGGTTGAGAATGCTCATGCGGTCCGCCAGCAGGGTAGCTTCATCGAGATCGTGTGTGACCAGGACCACGGGCATTTTCAGTTCTTCCCGCAGTTCTGCCAGCTCCTGATAGAGTGCTTCGCGGGTCGCCCGGTCGACTGCTGAAAAGGGTTCGTCGAGAAGCAGGGCGCGCGGTTGTCTTGCCAGGGCTCTGGCAACCGCCACGCGTTGTTGCTGTCCGCCGGAGAGTTGTCGCGGCAGGCGCGTTTCCATGCCGCCAAGGTGTACCCGCTGCAGCCAGGAGCGTGCGCGTTTGTAGCGTTCCTTCAAGGGCAGGTCGAGCATGGCTTCCGCGACATTGTCCAGTGCATTGAGGTGAGGGAAGAGTGCGAAACTCTGGAACACCATCCCTACCCGGCGCTGGGCGGTAGCCATGTTGATGCCGGCTGTACTGTCGAACCAGGTTTCTCCCGCACAGGTGATCTGGCCATATCGCGGCGAGTAGAGCCCCGCGATACTGCGCAGCAGGGTGGACTTGCCACTGCCGGAGGGGCCAACAAGCGCGAGCACTTCCCCCGGGGCGCAGGCAATTTCCGCATTCAGTGGAATCGGCGATTCCTGTGTCAATCTCAGGTGCAGTCCGTCAGGCATGGGACTGCTCCCGGTGAATGCGCGTGCCGGCAAAATAGGACAGGCTGATGGCGACGAGGGAGATCAGCAGCAGCACTGCAGACATGACCGCGGCCGCGTGATTGTCGAAGGCCTGCACGCGATCGTAGATGGCGATGGCGATGGTACGGGTTTCCCCCGGAATGCTGCCCCCCACCATGAGGACAACCCCGAATTCACCGAGCGTGTGCGCGAAGGTCAGCACCAGGGCAGATAGAATGCCGGGCCATGCCAGGGGCAGTTCAATGCGGTGCAGGATGCGCCAGGGAGAAAGACCGCAGCAGCGCGCAGCCTCGCGCACTTCCTGCGGAATGGCCTCGAAGGCTCTCTGCATCGGCTGTATGGCGAACGGAAGATTGAAGATCAGTGACGCAATGAGCAGACCGGAGAACGAAAAGGTCAGTTGCTGCCCGAACAGTGTTTCATAGGCCTGCCCGATCGGAGAGCGGTTGCCGAGTGCCATCAGCAGATAAAAACCCAGCACGGTGGGCGGCAGAACCAGAGGCAGCGTGAGCAATGCTTCCACAACACTCTTGCCGGGAAATGCGCGCCATGCCAGCAGGCGACCGAGCCAGATGCCCAGGGGAAGCAGGATGAGCATTGTCCACAGAGACAATTCCAGGGAAAGCTGAAGTGCGGACCAATCCATTACACATTCTCGGGGAGGCTTCCGGAAGTCTCAGCGAGCCTCCGGCAGTTCAAAACCAAAGTCACGCATGATCTCCCGTGCCCGCGGACCCTGTAAATAGGCATAGAACTCATGCAGCGCCGGGGGAGCAGTTCTGAGCAGCACCATGCGCTGGTGCAGGGGTTCATGCCAGTCCTGTGGAATCAGTGCGTAATCGCCCAGACGTGACACATTCGGAGACAGCGCCAGGGAGTAGGCGATGATGCCGCCCTGGGTGCTGCCTGAGGTGGCAAACTGCGCTGCCTGAGACACGTTTTCTCCCAGTACCAGATGTCCCTGCAGGGCCTCCCACAGGCCCGCGTGGCGCAGTGCTTCCTCGGCACGACGACCGTAGGGCGCGTGCTCGGGGTTGGCAATGGCAAAGCGTTGAATCTGATGATTGTCCAGTGCTTCGCCCAGGCCCTGCAAGCCGGTATCCGCCTTGAGGACGGAGCCATGGGGTGTGATCAGCACGATCCTGCCCTCGGCGTACAGAGTGCCTGCATCTTCCGTCAGCCCCGCGTCAGCCAGTTGCTGCACGTAGCTCTCGTCGGCAGACATGAACATCTGGAAGGGCGCGCCCTCACGGATCTGGCGATAGAAATTGCCGGAGGAACCATACACCACCTGAACCTGCCGCCCCGTGTCGAGACGGTACTGCTCCCGCACTGCCTCCAGCGCAAACTGCAGATCGGAGGCTGCCGCGATGGTGGCGGGCTGGGCCTGTGCAGGCGCTGAACCGAGGACGCAACTCACCAGCAGGCAGGCGAGGCGGGTCAGAAATGCAGGCTTGAGCATGACGGAATTCCATGTCGATGGGCTGAGCGCTGTATCATTTCATATATAGCGATGGAGCGTCCACCGCTTTGCGTCCTGTCGGGGGAGATGTCGGCAGTTCGTGACGGCACAAAGTCCTTGTTCCGTTCCGCGAAAGCCTGCTAATTTATGATAATGCCAGCCAGTATTATTCATGAAATCAATGCTGTCTATTGAGGCAAATGATTGTGGAGAGGGGGAGAGCAGAGTGAGCCTATTCGATCTGACAGGGAAATCAGCATTGATTACCGGCTCAACCAAGGGCATTGGTTTGGCAATCGCACGCCGGATGGCGGAAGCGGGCGCCCGTGTGGTCATTTCGAGCAGGAATCAGGAAGCCTGCGACGAAGTGGCCGCACAGATCAATGCCGAGGGGGGGAGTGCTGTTGCAGTTGCCTGCAATATCAACTACAAGGCGCAGCTCGAAGGTCTCGTCAAGAAGACCATAGAGCACTTCGGCGCCATTGATATTCTGGTCTGCAATGCCGCACTGAATCCGCATTATGGTCCTTCACAGACCATTCCCGACGAGGCATTCGACAAGATCATGAATGCCAACATTGGCAGCGCTCACCGTCTCTGTCAGCTCGTCATTCCGGGCATGGCAGAGCACGGGGGGGGCGCGGTCATCATCGTGTCATCGGTGGCCGGGCTCAAGGGCAACCGCATGCTGGGTGCCTACGGTATCTCCAAGGCGGCGGACATGCAGATGGCGCGAAATCTGGCCGTCGAATGGGGGCCCAGGAATGTACGGGTCAACTGCATTGCTCCCGGCCTGGTGCGCACTGATTTTGCCCGGGCGCTATGGGAGAATCCTGAAACCTACGCTGCCACGGTTGCCCAGTATCCCTTGCGGCGCATTGGCGAACCGGATGAAATTGCCGGTGCCGCCGTTTATCTTGCTTCTTCTGCCGGCAGTTTCACCACTGGTCAGACCCTGGTCGTTGATGGTGGCGGCACCATTGCCAGCTAGTCTCACGTGCACACGCGTCGCGTGTGCCAAATCAGTCGATAGAGGATTATCCCGATGATGAATTTGGGCCTGTCTCCCGAGATGGAGGAAGTCCGCGAGAAGATTCGTCACTTTGTGGCAAATGATGTTGCGGCGGTGGAACAGCGTTATCAGGACGAGATCGCTGTCGGCGATCGCTGGTCCCATACGCCGGTGCAGGAAGAGATCATGGAGGGGCTGAAGGCCAAAGCCCGCGCTCTTGGACTGTGGAACTTCTTTTTGCCCAGAAGCCAGGGGGGCGCGGGAATCAGCAATCTGGAGTACGCCCACCTTGCCGAGGTCATGGGCCGCAGCCGCCTGGCCTCAGAGGCCTTCAACTGCAGTGCGCCGGACACAGGCAACATGGAGGTGCTGGAGCGTTATGGCTCCGAGCAGCAGAAGGCGCAATGGCTGCAACCCCTGCTGGAGGGGAAGATTCGCTCCGCCTTCGCCATGACTGAGCCGGACGTGGCCTCTTCCGATGCGACCAATATCGCCACCTCGGCAGTGCTGGACGGGGAGGAATGGGTGATCAACGGAGAGAAATTCTATATCTCCGGCGCCGGAGACAAGCGCTGCAAGATCATGATCGCGATGGTGGTCACCGACCCCGACGCCCCCAAATACAACCGCCAGTCGCAGATTCTGGTGCCGATGGATACCCCGGGAGTCGAAATCGTGCGACCTATGGCGGTATTCGGGCACGACGATGCGCCGCACGGCCACATGCACATTCGCTTCAGCAATGTCAGGGTCCCGAAGGAAAACCTCATCCTGGGGCGTGGCAGGGGCTTCGAAATCTCTCAGGGGCGTCTGGGGCCAGGGCGGATTCACCACTGCATGCGCTCCATCGGCGCAGCGGAGAAGGCACTGCAATTGCTGTGTGAACGGGCAGTCAGTCGTCAGGCCTTCGGCAAACCCCTGGCGGAGCTTGGCGGCAATTACGATGTCATTGCCGACTGCCGCATTGAGATCGAGATGTGTCGTCTGCTGGTGTTCAAGGCCGCCTGGCTGATGGACACGGTGGGCAACAAGGCCGCGCGGGATGCGATTTCCCAGATCAAGGTCGCCGTGCCGAATATGGCGCTGCGCGTTATCGATCGCGCCATTCAGATATACGGTGCTGCGGGGGTGTCACAGGATTTCCCGCTGGCGGCGCTGTGGACAAATCAGCGCACCCTGCGTCTTGCCGACGGGCCGGATGAGGTCCATCGACGGGTGGTGGCGCGGGCCGAGCTGGCCAAATACAGGGAATGAGAAAGCCCGGGTGCCACGGGCAGGGGCACCCGGGGCAGCGGCTCAGGAGAGCCAGTCGAAGCGTTTGGTGAGGCTGGTCAGCTTGAAGCCGTGCCCTGCACTCTTGCTGTCAGCGGATTTGTCGGCATTGACATCAGGCCCCTGAATGACACGGGTGGTAAAGCTGTCGATGTCGAACATGACCAGGCTTGCCTGCTCTGCCGGCAGCACTGCGGCGGGCGTGATGCGCGGAGCCTGGGCGAACAGCAGGGCGCGATCGATAGGCGACCACTGCAGGTTGTACAGCGTATCGGGCGTGCTCAGCACCGCCACAGGCGAGTTGGGCAGGTCTGTTGACCCCAGCAACAGGCTGGAGCCCTCATCGTCATATCGAATCTGTGCGAACAGACGTCCGTCACGGGAAATGACCGGCTGTGTGCCATGACGCAGCTCTGCCGTGGAAACGGGAATTTCCCCCTGGGATGAGACCACTTTTTCCAGCCTTCCCCCCATCAGCGTATTCAGCTCGCTGGCATCCTGCACCTGCAGGTCGGCCAGGAGCGGATTCACGGCAGGCTCCGTGACGGGTGTGAACTGCAGCCCCAGCACAAACAGGGATGCCACGGCAAACGCGCTCGCGGCAAACTGCCGTGGCGCTCCCAGCCAGGGCATGGCATGACGCTGCCAGAAGCCGGCTTGTATTGCCACATCGTCGGCATCAATACGAATGTCGGTGTCAGAGGCTACCGCGGGCACGGTTTGTTTGCCGGTGTGCGCCAGGGGCGCATCTGCCACCTGGCAGTCTGCCGCCAGGCGATAGCCGGTCTTGGGAATGGTATCGATCAGGCGTTTGCCGCCCTTGCCGCTTTCCAGTTTCTTGCGCAGTTCGGAGACGGCCCGGGTCAGGGAATTTTCGTTGACGATGACACGTGGCCAGATCTGGTTGATGAGGGATTCGCGGCTCTGTACCTTGCCGGGGGCGCCTGCCAGGATGCACAAAAGCAGCATCAGGCGGGGTTCGAGTGAGCGACACTCGCCGCTGTCAAGGCACTGCAACTGATTGGCGGCCGGTTCGACGAGCCAGTGTTCCAGTTGGAACGGCTCGGTCCGAATTCCGTCAGTGTTTGCTGCAACCCATTCGCTGTCAGTCATGATGTAGTCTCTTGTTGACGTTGTTCTTGCCTGCCGGGGCCGGTCTTACTGCCTTTGACTGTAGACTGCCGCCGGGGTTCCTTGATCGTCACTTCTTCTTACGGCCCAGAATGCCTCTTTCCGTCTGATTCTAGCCCACTTTCCCTGATGCACCCATTGCTGGGCCGTTTCTTCACCTTTTCTGGATAAAAAGTTCAGGGAATCCGAAGGTATTTCCTCTGGCTGCGCCCTAGATTAGGTCCCATGAAGCTTCCTGTCTGCGTTTCCCGACGCAGTAGGCTGAAACCGAAGTTCCTTATCTCCATGAGGGCAAGTGTATGAAAAATCTAGTTGTGAGGTTGTTACTGATTGTTTCTATGAGTGGTGCCTTGGCCGCCAACGCAAGTGCTGCCGGAGACATCCTTCGTGCCAACGGCGTCCCGTCACTGGCGCCCATGCTGGAGAATGTCACGCCAGCAGTTGTGATTGTTTCCACCACCCAGTCAGCCAGTGGTCCCGAGTCCCTGCGCTTTATGGATGAAGATGATCTGCGCCGCTTCTTTACAGACCCCTCCGCCCGGGGCCAGCAACAGCGCGGTGTTGTTCGCGGCATGGGTTCTGGTGTGATTGTAGACGCCGACCAGGGCTACATCGTCACCAATAACCACGTGATCGCGAACGCCGATGCGATCAATGTCAGCCTGCAGGATGGCCGTGAATTCAAGGCCAGCCTGGTCGGGGCAGACCCGAGCACGGATGTTGCCCTGCTGCAGATTGAGGCAGACGACCTGATGGCGCTGGACTTCGCCGATATCGACCGGGTCCGGGTGGGCGACTATGTCGTGGCGGTAGGCAACCCCTTCGGTGTTGGGCAGACCGTGACCCAGGGCATTGTCAGTGCACTGGGACGTGGTGGCCTCAACAACGAGAACTACGAAGATTTCATTCAGACCGACGCGGCGATCAACATGGGCAACTCCGGTGGTGCGCTGGTCAATCTGGACGGTGAGCTGATCGGCATCAATACCGCCATCATCAGCGGCAGTGGCACCAGCGCCGGGATTGCCTTCGCAGTGCCCGTCAACATGATCACCGCGGTCATGGATCAACTGGAGCAGTACGGCGAAGTGCGCCGTGGCCAGTTGGGTGTCCAGATTCAGGATCTGACCTCTGCCATGGACTCTGCCCTGAAGACCGGCGCGAGCAAGGGCGCCCTGGTCACCAGCGTAATGCCCGGAAGCGCTGCCGAGCAGGCGGGTCTGGAGGTTTCTGATGTGATTGTGGCGGTAGACGATCAGGCGGTTGAGAACGGTCGCGATCTGCGCAACATCATCGGCCTGATGCGCGTGAACCAGGATGTGAAGCTGCACATCTTCCGCGATGGCAAGGCCCAGACTGTCAGTGCTGTCATCGGCGGTGCCGAACCCACGGTAGCGGCGAACGATGCACAACCCAACCGCAGCCTGAGTGATCCGGTCTATCTGGGTGCCGAGCTGCGCAGCCTGGACCAGAACGCCGTGGCATCCCGTAACGGGCTGCACGGTGGCGTGGAAGTGCTCTCTGTTGAACAGGGCAGCCCCGCCTGGAGTGCCGGTCTGCGCCCGGGCGATGTGATCTACGAAGTGAACCGCAGCGATGTTGCCAGCCTGCAGGACTTCAACGAGGCGGTAGCAGATCAGTCCCAGGTCACCGCTCTCGGAGTGGTACGGGACAACCGCAGAATGCTGGTGATCGTGTCCTGATGGGCACGGTCTCCACCGACGAACAGAGGAGCTTTCCTCGACTGACGTAAATGGGAGGTAGTTGGTACTTAGCAGTTTGCTGTGCCTGACTTTGGCCGATCCTGGTGCACGCCACGATCGGCTTTTTTTTTGCCGATCGGAATACTGCAAGGCAGCAGTCAGGACACTTGTGCCGGGTGCCGACGCTTGCAATTCCAGTGCGGCGTGTTACCTTCCTGCGCGAGTCCTCTTCTCATCCCGTTCCGGAGAATCCTTGTTGTTCCTCAGCCGATTCCATGCCCTTCTGCCGACTGCCCTGCTGCTTTTCTTGGCGCCCGGGGGGCAGGCACAGACACTGCCAACCCCGATTGTCACAGCCGGTAGCGGCCAGATTCTGCGTTCCGACAACAAGCCGGCTCTGCCAGGCGCGGACTTCAGCCCCTATATGGAGTGGCTGGACGCCGAGATCACCACACTGGGCGTCCCCGGGGTGGCCATGGGCGTCGTGAACTCGCATCAGGTGCTGGCGCTGAAGACCTGGGGGGTGCGCAGTCTGGGCGAAGACGCGGCAGTGGACAGCCATACCCTGTTTCGCATTGCCTCTGTCTCCAAGACCTTTGCTGGCGCTGTGGCAGCCATGCTGGTACATGATCAGCGGCAGAGCTGGGATACCCCGATCATCAGCATCCTGCCCCAGTACGCCATCGGCACAGAGTCTGCGACCCGCGAGATGACCCTGCGTCATGTGCTGAGCCACACCACGGGACTGATGCCCCACGCCTATTCCAATATGCTGGATTCCGGTGTTGCCTACGAAAAGATTCAGGAGAAGTTCCGCGAGATTCCCACCGTATGCCCGCCCGGGCGCTGCTATGGTTACCAGAACGTGGTGTTCTCCCTGGTGTCCGACGTGGTCGAAGTGTCGGAGCATGAGAGCTACGAGCAGTATGTGCAGGAGCGCCTGTTTACGCCGCTCGGCATGACGACCGCCTCCGTCGGGCTGGAGGGGTATACCGGGGCTGACAATGTCAGCACGGCGCATCAACTACGGGGAGAAACCTGGCGCAACGTGCCGACCAACCCTGCCTATTATTCTGTGGGGCCGGCGGCAGGGGTCAACGCCAGTGTCGAGGACATGATGGTATGGGCCCAGGCCAATCTGGGTGCGTTCCCTCTGGTACTGCCGCCCGAGGTGCTGGCGGAACAGCAGACTCCGGTGGTGGAGACGCCCCGCGGCAGTTACTTCAACCGCTGGCCGCGCCTGGACAAGGCCTGGTATGGCCTGGGCTGGCGCATCTTCGATTACGCGGGCGTGCGGGTCATCCACCACGGCGGCGGGGTGCGGGGGTTCCGTTCCGAGCTGGTCCTGGTGCCCTCATTGGACATCGCGATGGTGGTTCTGTTTAATGGCGAGACTCCGCTGGCCAACGATGTCGTCCCGCATTTTCTGGACACCGTGCTGCCCTGAGTCTGCGCGTTGAGTCCCGCCCCGTGTTTCTTTTCAGGAGGTATCCGTTTCCGTGAATGACGTTCACCAGTTGCTGTTTGCCCATCGCAGTATTCGCAAATACACCGATCAGGCCGTTGATAAAGAGTTGCTGCGCACACTGGTGCAGGCAGGGCAGGCCGCTGCGACCTCCAGTTTCCTGCAGGGGGCAACGGTGATCCGGGTGCGTGATCCCGAGCGCCGGGAGCGAATTGCCACCCTGGCCGGCAATCAGGTGCATGTGCGTACGGCGCCGGAATTCCTGGTGCTCTGTGCCGACCTGAAGCGGCCAGGAAGCTGCTGTGAGCAGTACAACAAGCCTTTCGCCGGAGATTTCACGGAGCATTTCATCATTGCCACAGTGGATGTTGCCCTGATGGCGCAGAACATGGTGGTGGCCGCAGAAGCGGCGGGTCTGGGGGTGTGCTATATCGGGGGAATTCGCAACAACCCCCGCGAGATATCCGATCTGCTGAAGCTGCCCCGGGGCGTCTATCCCGTGTTTGGCCTGTGTCTTGGTTATCCTGCCCAGGACCCGGAAGTAAAACCCCGCCTGCCTTTGGACGTGGTGCTGAAAGAAGAGTGCTACAGCGACGAAGGCGACGCGCAACGAATCGCCGAGTACGACGAGGTGGTACGCGAGTATTACCGGACCCGCACCGGGGGCGGCCATGGCATCTGCTGGAGCGAGCAGGTGGCGGGTTTGCTGAGTGAAAAATCCCGCCCGCACATGCGCCAGTTTCTCGCCGATCAGGGCTTCACCATGAAATGAGCCGCAGGGCTCAGACCGCGCGCGCTTCCCGTAACGCAGCGATCTCCGTCTCGCTGTAGCCAAGCTCCGTGAGAATCGCATCGGTATGCTCGCCCAGGGTCGGTGCGCGTTGGCGGATGCCTGCGGGGGTCTCCGACAGTCGCACGGGCGGGGTCATCACGGGGGCCGGTTTCTGCAAACCCGGATAGTCCACTCGCTGGAACAGACCCGCCGCCGCCACGTGGGGGTCGTCCAGAACATCCTGCAGGGACATGACCGGGCCGGCCGGCAGACGCGCTGCTTCCATTTCCTCCAGCACCTGTGCCGACGTGCGCTCCGCGCACCAGCGTGCCAGCCGCTCGCTGATAATCTCGCCATGGTCGCCGCGGCTGATGTCGTCCTTGAAGCGCGGGTCTTCCAGCCAGTGGGGTTCGCCCATTAACTGCACCCAGCGCTCAAAGAGCGGCCCCCCCACGCTCTGCACCAGCACCCAGCCGTCGCGCGTCCGGAAGGTGTCTGCCGGGGCCGACGTCTGTGAGCGGTTCAGGGTGGCCTGGCGATTGATGGCGAGCGCATCCTGCTCGATGGTCGTGCCATTCATCAGGGTGAGGGCGGTGCTGAATAAGGAGGCTTCCACCACCTGGCCACGCCCGGTTTTCTGGCGCTCATACAGCGCGGCCATCGTGCCGTAGGCACTCAGACTGGCGGTGCAGAAATCGATAAACGGAGCGTAGGACTTTGTCGGCTGTTCGGGCGTACCCGACATGTACATGGCGCCGGACATGGCCTGGCCCAGCCCGTCAAAACCCACGCGCTGGCTGTAGGGGCCACCGCTGCCGAAGGCGGTGATCAGGGTGAGGATGATGTCCGGCCGGATTTGGCACAGGCTCTCGTAGTCCAGCCCCATGGCTTTCAGGGTATCCGGTGGCAGATTGGCTACCACCACATCGGCTGTGGCCACAAGCCGACGCACCACCTCGCGTCCCTCCGGTTTCATCGGGTTCAGCGTCATGCCGCGCTTGTTGCGGCCCATCTGCATGTACAGCGCACCGTCGCCCTGGGGGGTCACGGGGGACAGGAAGCGGTCTTCGCTGCCGCTGAGTTTCTCGATGCGGATGACGTCTGCACCCAGGTCTGCCAGCAGGCTGGCACAGAAAGGACCCGCGATATAGCGCCCGAAATCGAGCACCCGGATGCCACTCAGAACTGCATTGCTGTTCATGTCTCACGCCCCCTTTAAGGTGAGAATCACGATCGGATCAAGGCGCAGGATTCTAGCACAGCCGGAGTGACCGGACCGCGCCACGGGGAAAGATTGAAGGCGGTCACAGAACGGGGTGGGTGTGGGGCAGGGGACGCAATTTTGTGAACATGTTAACACCATCGTTTTCCGCGGCGGCCCATAATCGCCACAAGTCTGATGAAAAGCCCGCTGCGAACACAATCGATCAGGGCCTGACAGCAGTACCGAACCTTACAGACACGCGAGAACGAAGGAGCCCCGGCATGAGCGCAGACATTCAGCATATCCGCAACGTACAGGCTTACCGTGAACTGCTGGCGATTCTGCAGAAGCCCTACCAGGATGTGTGTCAGGTATGCGATGGCACAGGCAAAATGTCCAACGCCCATGTGTGTCTCACCTGCAAGGGCAGTGGCAGCCGCTGGCTGAAGCTGATCTGATCCTTCCCCTGATGGCCCGGAGCCTCCCGGGCCGTCGCGTTCCTGTCATTCCCCCAGCCCTTCCTCTACAATGCCACGACGACCGCAATCCGCCATGTAGAGGGAGCCCCGATTATGAACACGCATCGCATTCTTACCTGTCTGCTGCTGGCCCTGAGTCTGGCAGCTCCCCTTGGTCACGCCCAGACTCCGACACCCCCTGACGGCACGTATATCTATGCGCCGCAGCGCAGCACCGGTGGCATCGGTCGCTTCTACATGGGCCGGGAGATTTCCGGCGTGATGGGACACCAGGCGGCCGGCTGGCTGGAGCGCCCCCAGCGCACCCATGAGGAAATGCCGGACGAGGTGGTTGCCAATCTGAATCTGAAGCCGACGGACGTGGTTGCCGACATCGGTGCCGGTTCGGGGTATTTCTCTTTCCGCATGGCGAAGCTGCTGCCCCAGGGCAAGGTGCTGGCGGTGGACATTCAGCCCGAGATGTTGACCCTGATCGAGAATCGCAAGACCAGCGAAGGCGTCAGCAACGTGGAAACCATCCTGGGTGCCATCGACAATACCCATCTGCCCGCGAACTCCGTGGATCTCGTGTTGCTGGTGGATGCCTACCACGAATTCTCCCATCCCTGGGAGATGATGCAGAGCATGGTGTCCGCGATGAAGAGCGGCGGCAGGATCGTGCTGCTGGAGTACCGTGCGGAAGACCCCACCGTGCCCATTCGCCCGCTGCACAAGATGACTCAGGATCAGGTGAAGAAGGAAATGGGGGCGTTCGGCCTGCAGTTTGTCGAAACCCTGGACTTCCTGCCCTGGCAGCACATGATGATTTTCAGCAAGCCCTGAGCGGCAGCTAGAGATAAATGATCTCGCCGCGCAGAGCGGCGAGTCGTTCCAGCAGCCGGTTCTGCGCCGCCAGAGTCACGCCCGCCTTGTTCATTGCCGCGATCAGGTCTTCCACGATCGCGTTGAAATCCCCTTCTGTGACATGCATTCCGACGTGGGTATCCACCATGGTGTCCCCTGTGTACTCGCAGGGGCCATCGCTGATCACGCACAGATGTTCGCTGAACTTCTCACGAAAGCGCTGCACGTTGGAGACTTCAAAGTAGTGAATGACGCGTGCGTCGTTGGCGATTTCCAGAATGAACAGTTCCGTGATGCGGGAAATGCCCGGCTCGCCGCCCAATGCCCTGTACAGATTTGTCTGTGCGCCTGCTCCCGTGCAGGCGCACAGAGCAAGAGCGATGGTCAGGGCTGAGGCTTTTCGGAGGGTTTGCAGGAGAGGGCTGCTCATGACTAGAAGGCTCCCTGAAAGGAGAGGTAGAACCCGTTCTGGTCACTGGCACCGGCGATATCTCCGAGACGAACCCAGGCGCCCGTGACGGAGAAGTGCTTGTTGGGAAACCAGGCCAGGAAAATATCGCTCGCACTGTCTTCCTTCAGGGCCAGCAGATTGTCCGGTTTCTGGCGGTATTCGGCGCCGATCGCCAGGCGGCGACTGAGGAAGACAGCCGCAGCGGCTTCAAGTTGCAGAGTCCGGTCCTGATCGTCACCGCCGTGACCAAGAATGCCGTACTGGTTGGCGCGGGAATAACGCAGGTTGATATTGATCATGCCGGTGCGATGCAGCGGTCCGTCGATCCAGGCGCGTGCCACACTGGCGTAGTAATCCGTGCCATCGTTCCTGGCGGCGCCCACGGCCTGTGCAGTGGCAGGATCGTGCAGATGATGGTGCTCAGCCCCGATCGCAATCTGGGGTATCCCGCCATAAACAAGGTCACCTGCCACTTTCAGCTTGAGCCCTGCGACATTCTGCCGAATCCTGCTGTCGTTGGCCTTGATGGTGAACTCGCGCTTTGCCAGCGAGAGTTCCAGGCGGTTGCGCAATGTGACGGCGGCACCGGCAACATCGAGCTGAAAGTCATCCACATCCGTACGCGTTACGAACGCGACGGCTCCAAACTGATCCTGTGTTGCCAGTGAACTGAGTGTCGCCCAGGGGATCAGACCGCCGCCGCCGGCACCGCTGATGGAGCTGACGCCTCCGGTTCCGGTCAGGCGACCCTGTGCGAATGCCGCTTGCCCCCAGGGCAACAGGAACAGGACGAGCAGGGCAGAAGCAAGGATTCGGGGCATCGCATTACTCCGTTATCAGGGCGCGGAATCCGAACACCTGCGCCGGTTCTGCAATCGGGATTTGTATCGTGAACCTGCCTCCGGAGACCCCATCGATTGTGCGCACGATGCGCCGATTGTCGGGGTCCTGGGACCAGGGGTGCCAGACGAGAACCTCGTCGGGCGTCTGGATATCCTCGAAGCGCGCAATCCCGTTGTCGTCACTGACGGCGAACTGCTGCCATTCACTGACGTAGATGTAACCCACCATGCTGTCATGAATGTTGCACCCCAGCACGGCGACACCCGCCTTGTCGAATTCGATGGGATTGCCGGGAATGTCTGCATACAGTTCTGTTGAGAACTGCTTGATGGCGGAGAAGGAATACACATGGTGCCGAATGTTGTCATTGTTCGGAAAGTTGACACGCTGCCCGCGCTGCACGGCGATCACCATGGGGACGAAGTGCTTGTTTATCTGGTCAATGATGGCGACGGTCTCGGGGGCCCGGGTCACGGGATTGCGGGGGATTTCCACTACTGCGTTGGCAACAGCCTTGCCCTGTTGATCCGTGACCAGAATCTCCAGATTGTCGCCATAGGCGGTGTTTGCAGCCATGAAAAATGAGCCTGCCAGAAATGGGAGGCATAGCAGAATGAACATCGGAACAACTATTTCCTGTAATAAACCCGTCATGCGGGAGGTGGTGGCGACGAGCAGAACGCGGGGTATTGAACGGGCAAGGGCGCGGCTATTCAGTCAGATACCGCGTATACGCTACCGGGGAGGCAACGGATCAGATTATTGCAAAACTGTCCGTTGCCTCCCCGGCAGGAGAGGGGGAATGAATCAGAATGTGGTGCGAATCTTCAGAGCCACTTTCTGACCGCCACCGGCGCTGCAGGAATCCTCAATCTCCGTCAGTGCGCTGACTGCAACCAGGCCGTCGTAACGGTAGCGGTCGCGGCAGAAATCACTGCGCAGTGTGTTCATGGATTCCAGGCGGAACGTGACGTTATTGAACGCAACTTTGGAAATGAACAATTGCAGGTTGGGACCAGGCAGGTTCTGTTCGATCGTGTCCACGTCGATGTCCTTCTCGCCTCCCGTAATTTCCGCACTGAAATTGAACCCGTAGTTCAGGCCCAGGGCGGGAATGTCGTGGCGGAAGCCCAGTTCAACATTGCCACGACGGTTGAAACGACGGTCGGCGTGCAGAATGGGGTCGTAGACGCTGGAGTCGAAGACGTTCAACGCGCTGGTCACCAGCGCATCGGGCATGCCCAGGAAGCCGAGGCGTGTGCTGGTATCGATGAAGATGCCGTAGCGAATGCCCGAGCCGACATTGCCGGTGGTGGAAACTGGCTTGGTCGGGTCGCTGGAGATATTCACCTTGCCGATGATGTCGTCGATGTCGCGGAAGAACAGGCGTGAATTGACGACACCGCCATCATTGGGCAGGCGGTATTGCAGGCCCAGCTCGTAGCGGATTTCTTTCTCCTGGCGCAGGTCGGGGTTGCCCAGGTTGGTGTCCTTGGATGTATCCGAATTGTTGGTGGTCGCCGTGAAGCTCTCGAAGCTCAACTGGGAAACTGCGCGCTCTACGGTCGCACGCAGTTGCAGTGAGGGGTTGAGGTCAAAACGGTAATCCACTTTCGGGCGCAGGAAACCGAAATCGCGGCTGCGCTTGGCGACGCCGGTCTGATCAATGGTTGACGCCTCGTAGAGCAGGGTGCTCTCAAGGGTCATGCGCTCGTTCAGGGTCCAGTTGTGCACGGCAAAGCCTTCGTAGCGCATTTCCTGCACCGTGGAGCCGGCATTGGACGCGCTGAGTACGGGAGGCAGATTGCCGAATTCCGGTCGTGCGGCACCAGAGGCGGAGGACGAACCCAGGTACAGGGCGGTGTCCAGAATCGTCTGTGCGCGCTCCAGGCCCAGTTGCATGTCCTGCCCCTCACTCAGGTTCCAGCTATAGGAGGCCTGGGCGATGCGCTCGCGCGTGCGCTTGTCGGAACGAAGATACTGATTCAGGTCATGGGCATCGTTCAGCGTGGTGTAGCGCTCGCGAACACTGTTGCGAATCTCGTTATTGGTAATGAACAGGAACTGGAAGCGGCTGCCGCTGGTGAAATTGTGTTCGTAATTGCCGCCAATTTCCCAGTTGTTTTCTTCGCGATCCGTCAGCTCCTGTTCGGATTTGGTAATGACCGAGAGATCGGATCCGAGGAAGTTCCTGCGGTTTACAGTGTTGGGATGGCTGCCGTCAGAATACAGGGCGTTGAACTGAATGCGGTCGCGCTCGAAGTCGTAGCCCAGGTTCATGGTGGTTTGCACCGCATCCTGATCGCGGCGGTTGGATTCCTTCACCAGCTCGGTCAGCGTCAGGTCCGGAGAATAGTTGTACTCGGTCCGCATGTAGGAGTTATAGCGGGGGTCGAGCTGCAGGCCGAACAGGTAGTTCAGGTTGCCGGTCTGGCCGCCATAGGAAACCGAGGCACCGGGATCCACCTTGTCGTCGTGATGGTAGTCCATGTTGACTTCGGCAGACAGGCTGGAGCGGCTCAGGGCTTCCTTGAGCACGACATTCACTACCTGGCTGGCGCCACGGACATCCAGCGCGCCGGAGCTGCCGCGGATGATTTCGATGCGGTCCACCTGATCAGCGGCGATACGCTGCAACTGGTCGTTGGCGGAGTTGTCCTTGCCGGCGAGGCGTTTGCCGTTAATCAGCAGGTCGCCGCCAGAGCCGAGGCCGCGGTTGTTGCCGCCGCCCCGTCTGTTGTCCAGGTTGACCCCGGGAATACGGGCAATCATGTCATTGGCAGATACGGGTGTGTACTGATCGAAGAATGACGCTTCGTAGACGACGGTGGTGTCATCACCACCGGCTTCCTGCGCCTGCAGATGCGTGGCGGCAAGGATGGATGCTGTAAGTGCGGTAAGTCTTAATGTGTTGCGAAATGCAGGCTGAAAAAACAACTGCCCCATTGTCATGTGATCTCCGGAATGTAACGAAAATACGTTGAATGTCGTTAGAGGTTCCGTTCAACGCCTGACATGGCCCTGAGCGAATTCTTAAAAAAAGCCAATCTTACAACAACTTAGCGTATCCAAGAAAGTAATAAATTGTGATCAATACCGACTAATTGCACGTGAATTATGGCAATTTTCTGGCAATTGGCCCTTTGGCGCCTGTTGTGCCGTTGCCTGGCCGGGGGGCGTGCTTTGCGATTTCAGGCGCATTTGCTCATAATGTGCGCCTTCATTTTACGGGGGTAGGGGCCTATGCAGCGCGAATCAATGGAAGTGGATGTAGTGATTGTCGGAGCCGGGCCAGCCGGGCTCTCCACTGCCTGTCGCCTGTTGCAACTTGCTGCCGAAGCCCAGGCCGAGATCAGCGTCTGTGTGCTGGAAAAGGGCTCCGAGGTCGGGGCACATATCCTCTCTGGCGCAGTATTTGAAACCAGCGCACTTGATGAGCTCTTCCCCGACTGGAAGGACCGTGGCGCTCCCCTGAACACCGCGGTCACGGGCGATGACGTCTACTATCTGTCCGGCCCGGAAAAGGGCATTCGCTTCCCGGGCCTGCTGGTGCCGCGTCCGATGCACAACGATGGCAACTACATCATCTCCCTGGGCAATCTCTGCCGCTGGCTGGCGGAGCAGGCGTCAGAGCTCGGCGCCGAAATTTTCCCGGGCTTCGCTGCTGCGGAAATCCTGTATCACGAAGATGGCAGTGTAAAAGGCGTTGCCACCGGTGATATGGGGGTGGATGCCGAGGGACAGCACAAGGACAGTTTCGAGCCCGGTTTCGAGTTCCACGCCAAATACACCATTTTTGCCGAGGGTTGCCGCGGTCATCTGGGCAAGGAGCTGATCAAGCGTTTCAATCTGGACGCCAATGCCGACCCGCAGCACTATGGCATCGGCTTCAAGGAGATCTGGGAGATCCCGCCCGAAAAGCACAAGGAAGGCCTCGTGGTGCATACCGCCGGTTACCCGATGGTGGGGGCGAGCTATGCTGGTTCCAGCGGCGGCTATCTCTATCATTTTGAAAACCATCAGGTCTCCCTCGGCCTCATCGTGGACCTCGCCTACAGCAATCCGCATATCAGCCCGTTCGACGAGTTCCAGAAGTTCAAGCAGCACCCCGTCATCCGGCAGTATATCGAGGGTGGCAAGCGGGTCAGCTACGGTGCCCGCGCGCTCAACAAGGGGGGGCTGAACTCCCTGCCCCGGATGCATTTCCCCGGCGGCCTGCTGATCGGCTGTGACGCCGGCACCCTGAACGCGGCCAAGATCAAGGGCAGTCATACGGCAATGAAATCCGGCATGCTGGCGGCGGAAACGCTGTTCGAGTCCCTGCAGTCTGTGGCAGAGGGGGGGGAGGTTCAGAAAGATCTCGACACCTATGCGGCGCGCTTCAAGGCATCCAGCCTTTATGCGGAGCTGTATAAAACGCGCAATTTCAGTGCCGGTTTCCACAAGTTGGGTTTCTGGCTGGGCAGTGCGCTGGTGTTTCTGGAGCACAATATTCTTGGCGGTCGTTTCCCCATGACCTTCCGAGACAGGACGCCGGATTACGCACAGTTGAAACCTGCTGCCCAGTGTCCCCGAATCGACTACGCGAAGCCTGACGGCAAGATCAGTTTTGACAAGCTCTCCTCGGTGTTCCTGTCCAACACCAATCATGAGGAGAATCAGCCCTGTCATCTGAAGCTGCTTGACCCTTCCATTCCCATCGGGAAGAACCTGCCGCTCTACGACGAGCCGGCGCAGCGCTATTGCCCTGCCGGGGTGTATGAAGTCGTGAGCGAGGCGGATGGCAGTCACCGTTTCCAGATCAATGCGCAGAACTGCGTGCACTGCAAGACCTGCGATATCAAGGACCCGGCACAGAATATCCAGTGGGTGGCGCCCGAGGGTGGGGGCGGCCCGAATTACCCGAACATGTAAACGCTCCCAGCGCCGGGCAGGGTGACTTGCCAAGCCGATCTGTCGCAGAGTACCCTCAAGGGGTGCTTGCAGACGGAGCGTTTATCATGCGTGTATTGCTGGTCCTCATCGCCCTTGTCGCCTTGCAGAGCCAGGCGGCGGAAGAGCAGACGCTTGCCACCGCCCGCTGGTTCACCGTGCAGACCGAAAACTTCGACTTTTTCTCCCGTCTTTCCCGCGAGCAGACAGAGCAGCGTGCACTGGCATTTGAACAGTGGCGCCAGGCAGCGCTTGAGGTGCTGGGCGTGGCCGACACCCAGTCACGGGACCCCATCAGAACAGCGATCTATCTGTTTGAAGACGACGGCGATTTTGCCCTGTTTGCCGACAACAACGATCCCGCCTATCTCTACTCTTCACCTCGCGAGAACTTCATCATCGCCCGCAACAGCGATGCAGGTTTTGACCTGGCTCAGCACCACTATGCGCATTTCCTCATCAACAACAATCCGGCGGGAGTGCCGCGTTGGTATGAAGAGGGTATGGGGCAGTACCTTGGGCGCCTGGAGGCGACCCGGGACGGCATCGAGTTGCGCGCGCTGACAGCAGAGGAAACTGCGGTCGCCGCAGCGTTCAACCGGGAGCTGGGCATGGATGAACTGCTGTACGACGATGCAGCGCTGGCGTCTCCCCGCCAGATCCAGATTGCCAATCTCAAGGCTGCCTTTCTGGTGCAGTTTCTGCTGCATGGGCACGAACACGATGGCTTCGCCGATCGTCGCGACGTGCTGCGCCGCTATCTCGAATTTCTGCAGCAGGGGCGCAACGATCGTTTCGCCTATGACCAATCGTTCAAGGTCTCTGTAAGGCGCCTGAGCAGAGAGTTTGAGGACTACCTGGATGCGCTGCAGAAGAAACCGGACGAGACCCATATCGTGTTCCCCGTAACACCCGTTCCGGAACTGCAGGTGCGTGAGATTGTGGGTGACGAAGTGGAGCTGGCGCTGGCCGAGCTGGCGCTGTTCTCCGGCCGCTTTCCCATGGCCAGGTTTCTGTTTGATGGCCTGAAGGGCTCGGAGCTTGCCGGTGGGCGTGCCTGGTCCGGTTTTGCGGACGCAATCCGCATGAGCGAGGATGGCCAATTCATCGCGGTGAACGAGGCGCCGGTTGCGGATGACCTCGAATCTCTTTATGAACAAGCCATTGCCGTGTCTCCCCAGGACTACCAGTTGTATCTCGACTTTGGTCAGTTTTACGACGCGAGCCTGAGCGATTGTCAGCGCCCCCTGGATGCTGCTGAACGTCAGCGCATGGAGAACGAAATGGCGCGCCGTTTCGGGGAAGCTCTGGCGCTGAATCCGGAGCCGGCAGAGGTCAATCTGTCCTATGCGCAACTGTTCCTGCTGGAAGGGAAAGACTGGCACGAAGGTCTTGTTTACCAGGATAAGGCCTTTGCACTGCTGCCTTCCGATACCTTTGTGCTGGAGCAGCAGATCGAGTATGCCATTGCGGCCAGGGATTTTGACCGTGCCGAGGCCCTGATAGCCCGTATGGCGCGTCCGATGCATTTTCTGGGGGATGCGCCCTGGATCAGTGAACTGAGAGAGAGGCTGCGGGCGGCCAGGCGGGGCAGGGCCTTCGACCCTTGCGCCGAGGTCATGCCCTAGCGCCCACAAGAGAAACAAGCAGGAGTCCTGTTATGCGATTCCTTATGCGGGCCGGTATCTGTGCACTGGTGCTTTGCGGCACTGGTGCCCATGCCGGCATTCTGGATCCGGAAAGCGAAGCGAACCCGGCGCTGGCAGCCATTGCCGATACGCTGGAGAGCCAGGGTCTGGACATTGCCTTCAATCTCAACCTGCGCGAGCTGGCATCGCGCACGCCCGTACGGCCCCGTGTCGGCCAGCTTGCCGATCTTCCCGCCATGAGCCTGCCTTTGAGTCCCGAACTGCTGCAGTGGGAGCAAGCCTTCGCGCGCGGAGAAATTGGCGTGCTGGCGCTGTTGCCTGCTGCAGAAGGCCTGCCCCTGTCTCAAGCGGTCTTCTATCCCCACTGGCTGGCGGCAGCACCTGAGAGCCGTATGCTGATCAGCTACGCGTCCGGGGACGCGGATCTGGCCGCCGCGCTTGCGGCAGCGCTGGGAGACGAGCTGTCGGTCCTGCTTCTTGCGCCGGGAGATGGAGAACTGCCGGAGCAGGCCGGCCGTCTTTATGCCGTCGCCGGGCAGCGCTGGGTGCTCGATTCCGTGGCGGCCCGAGAGTACCGCAGCGAAATTCCGGAATTTCAGTATCTGGGGGAAAGCCTGCGTCGCGACAGCGATTCGGTGTTGAACCCCGACAGCCGAGCCAACCGGCGCCTGGCGTCTGCGGAACCCGCCATCTTTCTGAAGGAGAGTCTGGGAGACGAATTCGAGGCTTCCACCATCCCCGAGATCATTGTGCCGGGCGGTATCGCCTTCGGCGAGACGGCCACGTTTCCCGTGAGCGATCTTGCGTTGAGGTTCGAGCAGCAACGCCTGTGGCTGATGGACGGCGACGGCGTGCGTTACTCTCTGCCGCAGGAGGCCTTGCCGCTCTGGAAAGCCGCCTACGATTTTTCGGCAAGGTCGTCACGGATCGACTCCGACGCGATTGTGGACATAGACGAGAGAGGGCGGGTGCGCATTTCCTCAGCGCTTGAAGACACTGATCTTGGCTACGATCTGGTGCGTATTGACACGGAGCCCTTCAACTACGTCCAGCGCCTGGATGTGCGCAAGAGCGTCATCATTGACAGTCGGGTTCAGTTTGACAGTCAGGGTGAGGCGATGGACTTCACGACGGACTACGAGGTGCGTTTCCTGCAGGCGGACCGCATGCGTATTGCGCGCACCCAGGCAGCCATTGTGTACCGCTATCGCTCGCTCGATGGCGGTATCACCCATATCGATGACTGGGGGCCGGAGGCCTTCAAGCTGGAAGGTCGCACCGACTTCGACGGGCTTGGCGACAGCACCCTTCCAGCGGCACGTTATGCCGCCTGGATTGCGCTGTTCCGGAGTGTGCACGAGCAGACGCTGCCCTTCACCTACGGGCGTTATGAATTCCTCAAACTGGAGAAGGCAGGCCGGGCGACGCCTGCCAGAATGTGATTGTGATGAGTGTTGAAAAATCTCTGACAAGAATCGTATTGCTTGGCTTCATGTGCCTGCTGCTGCCGGCGTGCAATTTCGCCCGTCTGGACATGGATTTTTCAGCCGACCGCCGCTTTGAGAATCGTATTCTTGACCAGAAGCAGGACATGTTTGCGGATGTCGATCCCATGGCCCTGAACCAGGAGATCATCGATTACATCGAGGAGCATGTGCGCAACCGGACCTCGTCGATGAAGATCGTCGATCAGCTTCAGACTCTGCTGTTCGACCCGGAGTTTCTCAATATCGAGTACGATGACCAGATTACCCGGACCGCCATCGGGACGTTCGAGGATCGCCGCGGCAATTGCCTGTCTGTGGTCAATCTTTACATTGCCATGGCCCGGCACTTCGGGGTGGATGCCCGCTTTCAGACCGTAAAGGTACGCCCGAGCTGGGATCGTCGAGGCGAGATGCTGGTGCTCAGTCAGCATATCAATGCCATCGGGCGCTTCAGTCAGAGCACCATGTACGTGGTGGACTTTACGCCGGAGATCACCTTGCAGCAGCTCACCGCCAGCACGGTTGATGATCGCGAGGCGCGCGCCCTGTACTTCAATAACCTGGGTGTGGAGGCGTTGATTCTCAACGACTACGACACCTCTGTGGCCTATTTCAAGAACGCGCTTTTTCTGGACCCCAAGCTCTCCATCGCCTGGAACAATATTGCAACCGCCTACAGCCGAATGGACGACAAGGAGATCGCCGAGTACGCCTATCGCAAGGCCTACACGCTGGATCAAAGCAATGCCACTGCCATCAACAATCTGGTCAAGTATTACAACAGCATCGGCGATACCGAAACCGCCGAGCGCTACAGCCGGGCCATCGAGCGCTTCAACAACAGAAACCCGTATTTTCATTACACACAGGGCAATCTTGCCTACGCCGACGGAAACTACGAGCTGGCAAGAGACCACTACCGGGAAGCGATTCGACGTAAGGATGCCGAGCCGGATTTCTACCTGGCGCTGAGTAAAACCTACGAACAACTGGGCAATGCGGAAGAAGCGACCAGAATGTATGACATGGCACGTCTTATCGTGATCGCCATGGGCGATATGTATCTTCCAAGCAAGAACAAGGTGCGTATTGTGGATGACAAGAGCATCCTGCGCTCCACCAGTACAGGAATCAGCGTGCGCACCAGCCGTTGATCAGCCGGTGCCCAGTACGACTTCGACAGGCAGGGGAGCCAGCAGGTCCTGCGCGAGCGCCTGCTGGGAGGCAGTTTTCAGGGTGACATGCATCAGCAGGCCCTTCTGTTTGTCCTGCTGTCCTGTCACCGTCGCTTCAATGCCCTTGTCCTGCAGCAGTTCTCTCAGCACCATTTCCGTAATGCGCAGTCGCAACGCGGGCCGGTAAATCTTGCCAACTGCCGTCAGGGGCATCGCGTCGATGAACTCGATCCGCTTGGGAGTCGCCGCCCGTTCCGTGATGTGGGTTTCCGCAAACCTGTGCAGTTCGTCCACGCTGCAGCTCTGGCCCGGGCGCAGCACGACAAAGGCCATGGGCAGCTCGCCGGCATAGGCGTCCGGCATACCGATCGCGATGCAGGAAGCCACTGCCGGATGGGCGCTCAGGCACTCCTCGATGATGGCCGGATCAATGTTGTGCCCGCCGCGAATGATCAGATCCTTGGCGCGACCCGACAGGTACAGGAAGCCCTGCTCGTCGAGGTAGCCCAGGTCTCCCGTGTTGAACCAGTCACCCTCTACCCACGCGGTTGCGTTGTCGCTGGCGGCCTTGTAGCCGCAGAACACCTGCGGACCCCGCACCAGAATCACGCCGCTCTCATTCAGTCCGCATTCCTTGCTGACCTCACCGTCGTGGAGGTGCACGACGCGCACCCGGGAGTAGGGGAGGCGAATGCCAACGCTGCCCGGGGGCTGGTAGCTGGGAGCGCGGGCGATCAGGGCGGTGGTCTCGGTCATGCCGTAGCCGTTGGAGACCGCGACGTCGAAAGTGGTCTCGAAGCGCTGCTCGAAGCTCGGTGACAGCGGGGCCGCGCCGGAGTTGATGGCTTTCAGCGAGCTGATGTCGGCATCGCCCACCGGAATCTGTGACAGCGCCATCAGCACGGTCGGCACCGTTGAGAAACCCCGTATGCGAAAACGCTCGATGTGGTACCAGAAGTTCTTCATGCCCTCCTGGGAACGGAACCCGGCCGGCGTCAGCAGCACAATGCGGTAGCCAATGGCGAAGGCGGCAATGCCCTGAATGATGACCCCGTAAATATGAAACAGGGGCAGGCCACACAGAATGGTATGCCGGGGCAGATGCGCGGTATACACACGCATCAGTTGCCCAAGAAAGGCCATGTTGCCGTGGGTCAGTTGGGCGATCTTGGGATGTCCGGTCGTGCCTCCCGTGTGGAAACAGGCCGCGATCTGATCGCCCCTGAACTGGCGTCCACTGAGAAGCGCCTGCGCGGGCTGCCCGGCAATCGCCTCGTCGTAGTTCAGCACGCGGATATCGGGCCGGGTCGGCAGCACTGCCTCTCCACTCGTGAAATGGGGCTGGGTTACCACCAGAACGGTGTGCACCCGCGCCAGTCGTGGCAGGGCGCTCTGCAGTTTCTGCCACAGGTCGGAGTGGGCGGACGGCCCGAGGCATACCACCAGCTCGGACTCCGCGGCCTCGATGATGTCGGCGATATGCTCCGCCTCCAGCAGGGGGTTGATCGGATTGACGATCCCGGCAGCCTGCGTCCCCCAGATCACCGGATGACTCTGCGGCAGTGTGGGCAGCAGTACCGAGACCGTGGTCGCCGGGTTGACGCCGAGGGTGTGCAGCAGGTTGGCGGTCTGCGTGATCCGGTCTGCCAGCTCCTGAAAGCTGATGCTCTGGGGGGCTTCATTGCGTTGCCCGGTCAGCAGAAACTCAATCGCGGTGTCGTCGCCGAACAGCGCAGCGCTCTGCTGGAACAGGTCGTAGGAATTGGTGTGCGGGAACTGTTGCGCCAGGGGCGTCTGTTCGAAGGCTTCGACATCGGCCAGGCTTTCGAGTACGGGTGCCTCCACGGGTGCGTTGCGTAGATCGGTCACGGTGCTGCGTTCCCCCTTTTTCGGATGGTCGGTGCGGTGTCGTCGGCTGCACTCCCTGCGTCCGCGCACTGCTGCTTATATCACCTCATCCGGGCTTCCGCCAGTCCCCGCCAAGGCTGGCTATCTGTGCTGCGATGGCGCAGAATGAGCCGCATGCCGATGAACCAGGCAAGCCGGTCCTCCGGTCTAAGATCAGGTCAAACCTGACGCTATTGATGTTTACCAAGCTACCGAATGGAGTTTTATTATGGCAAAGAGTTTATTCAAGGTGCTGGGAGTCAGCGCCCTGTTGCTGGGTTCCACTGTGCTGCATGCCCAGCAGCCTGAGAAATCACCGTCGCCCAGCGGCGCACAGGCCTATATCGTGACACCGGTGAACGGTGCGACGGTTCCCACCACGTTCACGGTGGTTTTCGGTCTTAAGGGCATGGGCGTCGCCCCGGCAGGTGTTCAGGCCAATAACACGGGCCACCACCACCTCCTGGTGGATGGCATGCAGGTGCCTGACATGAACAACCCCCTGGGCACTGCAGTGACGCATTTCGGTGGTGGCCAGACGGAAACCACCCTGACCCTGACACCGGGGCAGCACACGCTGCAACTGATCCTCGGTGATTACCTGCACATTCCCCACAACCCGCCCGTGGTATCCGACAAGATCACGATCACTGTTCAGTAAGTTGTGACCGGTCTTACCCTCAGTGTGCTCGACCAGTCGCCGATCCGCAGTGGTGGATCGGCGGCTCAGGCCCTGTCCGAGACAGTGGCCCTGGCCGGGTACACCGAGGCCCTGGGCTATCATCGCTACTGGGTCGCCGAGCACCATGGCTCGGACAGCTTCGCAGGCTGTGCTCCGGAAGTCCTTCTGGCCAGAATCGGGGCAAGTACCCGTCATATCCGCATTGGCTCCGGTGGCGTCATGCTCACCCATTACAGCCCCTTCAAGGTCGCTGAGAACTTTCTCCTGCTGCAGACCCTGTATCCGGACCGGGTGGATCTTGGTGTGGGGCGGGCGCCTGGCAGCGACGGCCTGACGGCTCAGGCCCTGGCCTACGGTTCGCCAATCGGCGTCGAATACTTTCGCAGCAAACTGGCAGACCTGATGGCCTTCGCTCGTGGCAGGGCGCCGCTGACGCAGGCGTTTGGCAGAGTCAGGGCGACGCCTCGTGCAGCAGTGCCGCCCGAATTCTGGCTGCTGGGTTCCAGTGAACAGAGCGCCATCTGGGCGGGCGAACTGGGCATGCGCTACTCTGTGGCGCATTTTCTCAATCCCCGCCACAGCCACGACCTGGCGCAGTTGTACCGCGAACACTTCGTCCCCTCCGAGCTGCTGGCAGAGCCACAGATCAATGTAGGGGTGTTTGTTCTGTGTGCACCGACGACGGGCGAGGCCGAGGATCTGGCCCTGACCCGTGACATCTGGCGTCTGGGGCTGGAGCGGGGCGAACCGGGGCCGATTCCGTCGGTGGACGAGGCAAAGGCCTACCCGCTGACGGAACCCGAGCGGGAGCTGATTCAGCAGCGGCGTCGTCATGCCATCTGCGGTACGCCGACCCAGGTCGGGGAAACCCTGCGGGCGCTGGCAGCCCGGCACGGTACGCAGGAACTGGTCGTCATTTCCAATTGCCACGATTTCGCCGTGCGGCGACGCTCCTATGCCTTGCTGGCGCAGGAGTTCGGTCTGCAGTCCAGAGAGTGAAGGTTCAGGTGCTGCGCTGCACCGAGAAGCGTGCCATGTCTTCCAGCGCGCGTCGGTAGGGGGAATCGTTGAGGGTGGCGAGCAGGGCCAGGGCCTTGTCGGCCTCGGCATTGGCCAGTTGTCGCGTGTACTCCAGACTGCCGCTGCCCTGAATAATCGCAATGACGTCCTTCAGCAATTGCGGGTCCAGCGTGTTCTTGCCATCCTTCGCCGCGCCTTCGATGCAGCGCTTGATGAGAGCGGCGTCCTCGGCGGAACCGTTGCGCATGGCGTGAATCAGCGGCAGGGTAGGCTTGCCTTCGGCGAGGTCGTCGCCGATGTTCTTGCCCATCGCCGATGCGTCGCCTTCGTAATCAAGCACGTCGTCGATCAACTGGAAAGCCAGGCCGATATGCATGCCGATATCGCCCAGTGCCTTCTGCTGTTCGGCGGGCGCCTTGGCCAGAATCGCGCCACAGGCTGCAGCGGCCTGGAACAGAATGGCGGTCTTGTGGCGGATCACCGCCATATAGCTTTCCTGGGTGGCGGCGCTGTTGTTCTTGTTGATCAGTTGCAGCACCTCGCCCTCGGCGATGCGGTTGGTGGTGTCGGCGATGATGCGCATGATGTCCATGCTGCCGATGGACACCAGCACCTGGAAGGCGCGGGAATAGATGAAATCGCCCACCAGTACGCTGGAAGGGTTGCTCCACTGCTCATTGGCGGTGGGGCGCCCGCGGCGCATGGAAGACATGTCCACCACGTCGTCGTGCAGCAGGGTGGCGGTGTGGATGAATTCGATCACGGCGGCCAGGTCGATGTGCTGACTGCCTTCGTAGCCGCAACTGCGGGCACTGAGCAGCACCAGTACCGGGCGCATGCGCTTGCCACCTGCATCAATGATGTAGTGGCCAATGCTCTCGACCAGCGCTACATCGGAGTACAGTTGATCAACAATGAACTGATTGACGGCGTCGAAGTCAGTCGCAACGACTGCGCGGATATCTTTGTACATGGGCTACCGTGAGCGATCCTGCTGTATTGGACGGCTGTGTTTTATGGAGTTATCAGCTTCATTCAGTGCCTTGCTCAGGATGCGGGTTGGCCAATGAGAAGCCAACAAGTAGTGTGCCCGCTTTCTGCTGAAACCACTACTCACTCCCCAAAAGACCGGGAAATAGCGACATGTTCAGGACGTGCAAGGTAAAATCGAGCCTGCATGCTAGGGGTGAAGCCTGTGCCTGTCAAGACAGCCACTCCGTTGTTCGGCTGGTGCCAGGCTGCCAGAATGCATCCCTGCAGAAGGTCTGGAAAAGCATGAGATTTTCACCGATTTAGGCTTGCCTGCGTCGGCCTCTTCCCGTAAAATGCCCGCCCCTATAGGTACTGCTGGGCAGTGCCACAAAGAATTTGAACTTATACCCATTCGGGAGTGAGATATGTACGCGGTAATCGAAAGTGGTGGCAAGCAACACCGAGTTGTAGAGGGCGAAGTCCTCAAGCTCGAAAAGCTGGAAGCTGCCACAGGTGAAGAAGTCAGCTTTGACAAGGTGCTCATGGTTGGTGAGGGCGAATCCGTCAAGATTGGCGCACCTTATGTGGAAGGCAGCAAAGTGACTGCAGAAGTGGTATCTCAGGGCCGTGCCAAGAAGGTCACCATCCTGAAATTCCGTCGCCGCAAGCACCACATGAAACACCAGGGCCACAGACAGTGGTACACAGAAGTCAAGATCACAGGAATTTCAGCCTAAGCCGCGGCTTTGGACTGGCAGGAGATAACACATGGCTCATAAAAAAGCAGGTGGTAGTACCAGTAACGGTCGCGAGTCGCATTCCAAACGACTGGGTGTGAAGCGTTTCGGCGGTGAGAACGTTCTCGCCGGCAACATCATCGTGCGTCAGCGCGGTACCCATTTCCACCCCGGTGAAAACGTCGGTCTGGGCAAGGATCACACGATCTTCGCGACTGCCAACGGCACCGTGAAGTTTGAAGTAAAAGGCCCGCAGCGCAGAAAATACATCAGTATTGTCACTGCCTGATATCGGTGTCCTGATTTCATTCCGCTGCGGCCAGCCGATAGTGGAATGACAGAAGAGCCTCGTCCTGTGACGGGGCTTTTTTATATGGGAATATTTTCCATGGCCGAGGGGCCGGGCAGAGGCAAGACGACCTGCCAACAGGTGGATCAGCATGAAATTCGTAGATGAAGCAGAGATTACCGTCGAGGCCGGCAAAGGCGGCAACGGCTGTATGAGCTTTCGCCGGGAGAAGTTCGTGGCCAAGGGCGGCCCCAACGGTGGCGATGGCGGCGACGGCGGCAGCGTGTACCTGCTCGGCGACAGCGGCCTGAACACCCTGGTGGACTTTCGTTTCCAGCCCCAGTACCGCGCGCAGGCCGGGCAGGGGGGCATGAGCAGCAACTGCACCGGCAAGAGTGGTGAGGACCTGGTGATCCGGGTGCCCGTGGGCACCAGCGTGGTAGACGCCAATACCGAAGAATTCATGGCCGACATCTCCGAGAACGGCATGCAGGTCATGGTGGCCAAAGGGGGCGTACACGGGCTGGGCAATACCCGTTTCAAGTCCAGTACCAACCGTACCCCGACCAAGACCACCAAGGGCACGCCGGGCGAGTTCCGCACGCTGCAACTGACGCTGAAGGTGCTGGCAGACGTCGGCCTGCTGGGCATGCCCAATGCCGGCAAGTCCACGCTGATTCGCGCGGTGTCTTCTGCGCGCCCCAAGGTGGCCGACTATCCCTTTACCACCCTGGTGCCCAATCTGGGGGTGGTGCGCGTGGGCAGCGAGCGCAGCTTTGTGATGGCGGACATTCCCGGTGTGATCGAGGGCGCCTCCGAGGGCGCCGGTCTGGGCTTCCGCTTCCTGAAACACCTGTCGCGTACGCGTCTGCTGCTGCACTTGCTGGACGTGGCGCCGCTGGACAGTTCCGACCCCGTCATCCATGCGCGGCAGATTATCGAGGAGCTGGAGAAGTTCAGCCCCACCATGGCGAAGAAAGAACGCTGGCTGGTGCTGAACAAGTTTGACCTGGTGCCGGAAGAAGAGCGCGATGCGCTGGAGGCCCGTATTCGCAAGGATCTGGGCTGGCAGGGGCGCATCTTCCGTATTACGGCGATCAGCGGCGAGGGCTGTGACCTTCTGAGTCAGGAAATCATGCGCTCGGTCGAAGAGCACCGTGAACGTCTGGTAGAAGACGAAGAATACCAGGAGGCACAGGCAGAGTTTGATCGTGAGATGGAGTACGAAATCCGCAAGAGCATCGAGAAGAGCAAGGCCGCGCGCCGGGCGCAGGACGAGGACTTCGATGATTTTGACGACGATTTCGAGGACGATTATTAGCAGATCCCAAAGGCTGGATAACGGACGATGCGCAAGAATTTGCTGAAGACACGCTGCTGGGTCATCAAGATTGGCAGTTCCCTGATTACCAATAACGGCCTGGGGCTGGATCAGGAAGCCATTGCGGCCTGGGTGCAGCAACTGGTGACTCTGCAGCAGCAGGGCATTCAGGTGGTGCTGGTGTCGTCCGGTGCGGTGGCAGAGGGCGTTGCCCGCCTGGGCCTCAAGAAGCGTCCCAAGGAGATTCATCTGCAGCAGGCGGCAGCAGCCGTCGGCCAGATGGGCCTGATCCAGACCTACGAAAGCTTTTTCACGCGCTACGGCGTGCATACCGCACAGATCCTGCTGACGCACGACGACCTCTCCAACCGCACCCGCTACCTGAATGCCCGCAGCACCCTGACCACGCTGGTGGCCATGAAGGTGATTCCGGTAATCAACGAGAACGACACGGTGGCAACTGCCGAACTGTGCTTTGGCGACAACGACACCCTGGGCGCCCTGGTCGCGAATCTGGTAAACGCCGACGCGCTGGTGATTCTCACCGACCAGAAGGGGCTGCACAGCAGCGACCCGCGCAAGGATCCGACGGCGCCCGTTATTACTACCGCCATGGCAGGCGATCCCAGCCTCACGGCGATGGCGGGCAGCAGCAACAATGTGGGGCGCGGCGGCATGGTCACCAAGGTGTCGGCAGCCAAGCTGGCAGCCCGCTCCGGCGCCTGCACGCTGATCGCCAATGGGCGTGAGATGGATGTGCTGATCCGCCTGGCGGCAGGGGAAGAGATCGGTACGCTACTGCTGCCGGAAAAGCAGCCGGTGGCGGCGCGCAAGCAGTGGCTGGCGGGTCAGCTCAAGCCCAAGGGGCGTTTGCTGCTGGATGCCGGTGCCGTAAAGGTTCTGCAGCATTCCGGTCGCAGCCTGCTGCCGGTGGGCGTCATCGGCTGTGAGGGCCGCTTCGATCGTGGTGACGTGGTGACCTGCGTGGACGAACAGGGCAATGAGATCGCCCGGGGGCTGGTGAATTACGACAGCCAGGAAGTCAGCCGCCTGCTGCGCACTGCCAGCGATCGTATCGAGGAACTGCTGGGCTATGCCGGGGAAGAGGAAGTGGTGCACCGCGACAATCTGGTGCTGCTGGAATAGCGCCTGGAAACCCTGGCATTCATTTAATGAAGAGTGCAGAGACTTTTCTGCAGGCATGAAAAAACCGGCATCAGCCGGTTTTTTCACATTCAGAGTGCCTGAAAAGGCCTGATCAGATTGTATCAGGCAGCTTTCAGAGCCAGAACGGCAGCATTCAGACGGCTCTTGTGGCGAGCGGCCTTGTTCTTGTGAATGATGCCCTTGTCGGCCATTCTGTCGATGACAGGAACGGCAGCCTGGTAAGCCGTGGACGCTGTGTCGTAGTCGCCTGTCTGGATTGCCGCAATGACTTTCTTCAGGTAAGTACGAACCATTGAGCGAAAGCTTGCGTTGTGACGACGACGTACTTCCCCCTGACGGGCGCGCTTTCGAGCTTGTGCAGAGTTAGCCAACTGGTGCTCCTTTGTTGCAAATGCAATGCTTGATGAATACGGTTCACGGGATGTCTGCGGCTCCCGGATTGTTTGAGGGGGGAGGCATCAGACCTGGCGAGGCAATGCCCCGGCAGCCGAATTTAAGACGCGGTACTATGCCGATTTAAAGTGGTGTTGTCAAGGCCGGGTTCGGCACTATAATGGCCGCCTTCCACAGGGTGTCCGTTGTACAGGCCGATGTGCTGGCAGCGGGCAAGCCTCAGATTTTACTGGAGAAAGGACGTTTTATGATTATCAAGCCAAAAGTACGCGGGTTCATTTGTATCAACGCACACCCCCAGGGCTGTGCCGCCAATGTGGCAGAGCAGATTGCGTACACGCAGGCCAAGGGGCCTGTTGCAGGCGGACCCAAGAACGTTCTGGTTCTGGGTTGTTCCACGGGCTACGGTCTCGCCTCCCGCATTACAGCGGCCTTTGGCGGCGGCGCCAGGACCCTGGGTGTCTGCTTCGAGAAGCCACCCACGGAAACCAAGACGGCCTCTGCCGGTTACTACAACACTGCCGCGTTTCACGCCGAAGCCGAGGCAGCGGGCCTGTATGCCCATACCATCAATGGGGATGCCTTCTCCCAGGCCTGCAAGGAGCAGGTGGTGGAGAGAATCCGCGAAGACATGGGCAAGGTGGATCTGGTGGTCTACAGCCTGGCGGCGCCCCGTCGTACCGACCCGGTGAGCGGTGAGGTGTATTCCTCCGTGCTCAAGCCCATCGGCAAGGCCTATACCGCCAAGAACCTGAACACCGACACGCTCAAGATTGCCGATGTCACCATCGAGCCCGCGAGCGACGAGGAAATTGCGGCCACCGTGAAGGTGATGGGGGGCGAGGACTGGGAACTGTGGATGAAGGCACTGGCGGACGCGGACGTGCTGGCGGATGCCTGCCAGACCGTCGCCTATACCTATCTGGGCGACAAGCTGACCTGGCCGATCTACGGCCATGCGACCATCGGCAAGGCGAAGGAAGACCTGGATCGTGCCTCACGCGTCATTCAGTCCGAGCTGAAGCTGGTTCAGGGCGATGCCCGCGTGGCGGTCTTGAAGGCGCTGGTCACGCAGGCCAGCTCCGCGATTCCGGTCATGCCGCTGTATCTGTCCATTCTCATTCGCGTGATGACGGAAGAAGGCAGCGAAGAGGGCTGCATCGAGCAGATTCAGCGTCTGTTTACCGAGTGTCTGTACAACGATGAGCCACGTCTGGACGACAAGGGGCGCTTCCGCGTGGACGATCGTGAACTCAACCCCGCCGTCCAGGCACGGGTGGAGGAGCTCTGGGACCAGGTCACCGAAGAGAACCTGTTCGAGCTGACCGCGTTCAAGACCTATCAGTCAGAATTCCTCAAGCTGTTCGGTTTTGGTATTGACGGCGTGGACTACGACGCCGAAACCTCTCCGCTGGTCAGCCACAACTTCTGAACCCTGCCGGACGACTGTCCGGCAGCGCGATATCCGCTGCGCCGCCTCAGGGCGCGCGCAGCCGGGTGTTCAACCACGGGTCGAGCGTTTCCCACTCCATCTGGAACATGTGCGGAGACATGAACACCAGGCCCGCATCCACTTCCGCTCCTGCTTCTTTCAGCGCTGTCTCCGTTTCCGGCAGACGGGCAAACCAGCTCATCTCGTCCTGGTCACCAATGCGCAGATAGATCGGCATGCCCTTGAGAGCCCCCACGTTCATGCCACGGGGCACAATGGCGGGCACGGCCATCACGCCGCGATAGCGTTCGGGATTGGCCGAGGCGATCTCCAGTGCCGACATGCCGCCGTTGGAAATCCCTGCCAGCAGTGTGCGCCCGCGACGAATGCGCGTGCCGTCCTGCAGGGCGTCGATCAGCAGCGGAATGAGGGCGTTGTTGTCGCCGCGAAAGGAGCGTTGATTGGGGGACACCGGAATGGCCACGGCCCAGCCGCGTTGCCGCATTTCCTCGCCAAGCCAGTAGTACAGATCACGTGCCAGCGCTTCTTCGCCGGAGCCGCCGGGCATCAGAATCACCAGATCGTTTGGCTGCGTGCTGGTGTCTTCGGGAAGCAGCAGGTAAACGCCCAGCGTTGCGCCGTTGGCCAGCGCGACCTCCATGCGTTGTGCAAACGCACCAGTGCTCAACACAGACAGAAGCAGCACGACAAACGGGCGGTAAAGCAATCTCATGCGGGAACTCCTTGGGAAAGTCCTGGTTTGAATTCGGACATCGCCTCGCTACACAGAAACGCGCCAAAACAGTGCAGTACTCTACCTCGAAACCGCCTGTTTTAGCGAGAAAAGACGTTCTCAAATTCCAAGGATTTGCAAGAGCTTGCAAACAAAATATATAGTGGAGGCGCTCTATTGACCGACACCCGGCGCGTCACTACCATGCGCGCCGTTTGCCCCCTCACAAGCTTTGCAGGTGCCGTGTTGCCTATGCGTATTTCGACCCTGTTTGTCGCGATCGTGTTTGCCGTTGTCACGTTTTTTATCTGGGCGCTCATCAATCGCCCCACCGAGGTGGTGCCCTGGCCGGCGCAGGTCAGCGGTTTCGCCTTTTCTCCCTTCCAGCGTGGTCAGGATGCCATCTTCAATGTCATGCCGACGCCGGAAGAAATCCGTTCCGATGTGGCGCTGTTGGCGGACAAGTCCCGCGCGCTGCGCAGCTATTCCAGCCTTGGCAGCCTGGCTGAAATTCCGGCTTTGGCTCGCGACTATGGCATGAAGGTGACGCAGGGCATCTGGCTGGGCACCGATCCGCTGGTCAATCAGCAAGAGATCGAGGCAGGCATTGCCCTGGCCAATCGCTACGACAACATTACGCACGTCATGGTGGGCAATGAAACCTTCCTGCGCGGCGAATTCAGCGTGGCGGATCTCGCCGTGCTGCTCGACCGGGTGAGGGCGCAGGTGTCCCAGCCCGTGAGCACGGCAGAGCCCTGGCATGTGTGGCTGCGCTACCCGGAGCTGGCCGAGCATGTGGACTTCATCAGCGTGCACATGCTGCCTTACTGGGAAGGCATTGGCGCCGATGTGGCGGTGGACTACATCATTGAGAAGATGCAGGAGCTGCAGGCGACCTTCCCCGACAAGCCGATCATGATCGGCGAAGTGGGTTGGCCCTCCGATGGACGTACCCGTGAAGCGGCCGTTGCCAGCGAGGCGAATGAAGCCCTGTTCCTGCGGCGCTTCCTCTTTCGCGCGGCCCAGTTGCACTACGACTACTTCCTGATGGAGGCCTTCGATCAACCCTGGAAAGCGCAGAATGAAGGCGGCGTTGGGGCCTACTGGGGAGTGTACGATGTTGATCGCAAACCCAAATTCTCGTTTGCCGAACCGATCGTTCGTGTGCCGGACTGGCATGTGCTTGCGGTCATCTCCATTCTGACCTCGGTCATCATGCTCGGCATCTTCTGTCTCAACAGCAAGACGCTGAAGACCAAGGGGCACGGTCTGTTGGCGCTCGTGGCGTCCGGCACGGCCACGGTGCTGGTCTGGATCATCTACGATTATTCCCAGCAGTACCTTACTGTCACCTCGCTGATTGTGGGGGCTCTGCTGGTGATTGGCATGCTCGGAGTCGTGACGATTCTGCTGACGGAGGCACACGAGTGGGCGGAGGCGCACTGGTATACCGTGCGACGACGCCAGATGCAGCCCGGAAAACTGAACCCGGCGCACATCCCCAAAGTGTCCATTCATGTGCCTGCCTACAACGAACCGGCAGATATGATGATCGAAACGCTCGACGCGCTGGCGGCGCTAGACTATCCCGATTTCGAGGTGCTGGTGATCGACAACAACACCCGCAACGAGGCCGTGTGGCGTCCCGTTCAGGAGCATTGCGAGAAACTGGGTGCCAGGTTCCGCTTTTTCCATGTGTCGCCACTCTCCGGCTTCAAGGCCGGCGCTCTGAACTTTGCCCTGCGCCATACCCACCCGGATGCCGAGGTCATCGCCGCTATTGACAGCGACTATCAGGTGGAGCCGAGCTGGCTGTCCGATCTGGTCGGTGCTTTCGAGAATCCGCGCATGGCCATCGTGCAGTCGCCGCAGGATTACCGCGACCAGGATGCCAACGCCTTCAAGTCCATGTGCTTTGCCGAATACCGTGGCTTTTTCGAGATTGGCATGGTGACCCGCAACGAACGTAACGCGATCATTCAGCACGGCACCATGACCCTGGTGCGTCGCCGGGTGCTGGAAGAAGTCGGCGGTTGGGGAGAGTGGTGTATCACCGAAGACGCCGAGCTCGGTCTGCGCATTTTCGAGGCGGGCTATGAGGCCATGTACCTGTCCTACAGTTATGGCCGCGGACTGATGCCCGACACCTTTATCGACTACAAGAAGCAGCGCTTCCGCTGGGCCTATGGCGCAATGCAGATTCTGCGTCGGCATACCGCGCAACTGTTCCGTGCCAAGTCGTCCGCACTGACCAATGGCCAGCGCTACCACTTCCTGGCGGGCTGGCTGCCGTGGATTGCCGATGGCTTCAACCTGGTGTTCAACCTGGCGGCCATCGCGTGGTCGCTGGCGATGATTGTCTCGCCCACGCAGATTGACGCGCCGCTGGTGATGTTCTCGGTACTGCCCTTGTCACTGTTCGTGTTCAAGCTGTCGAAGATGGTCTACCTCTACCGTTCACGGGTGAAGGCGAATCTGCGTCAGACGCTCGCAGCCGCGATTGCGGGCCTGGCGCTGTCGCACACCGTAGGGCTGGCGACACTGAAGGGCTTGTTCACGGACAATATGCCGTTTGTGCGCACGCCGAAGCTGGCAAAACCGTCAGCGGTGCTGCAGGCCCTGGCTGCGGTACGGGAGGAGAGTCTGATGCTGCTCAGCCTGTTGGCGGTGGTGTCGATGCTGCTGCTGGTGCCGCGCGAGTACGGCAGTCCCGACCTGCGCATCTGGAGCCTGGTATTGCTGATTCAGGCGATTCCCTATGCTGCAGCGGTGTTCGTGTCCTTCGTCAGCGTGTTTCGCTGGCCGGCGCGCCTGCTGGGGGGCAGCATCAAGCGCAATCTGCATGTGCGGCAGGCCTGATACGTATAAGGTCGTGTAGGAGCCTGGCTGCAGGCTGGCTCCTACAACGTGGTGATCCACCACACGATATAGCCGGCAGCAAACGCCGTCAGGTAGATCAGCCCCACCCAAGCCAGCGCGTTCATGCCTCGCGAGATGTGCGTCTTGCGCACCAGGTCGAAGTTCAGCCAGGCGAAGAAGGGCGTGGTGATGAAGGCCAGCGTCATCGCGAAGCCGAGCATCGGCGCCAGTGCACTCTGGAAGAACAGGATGATCGCCATGCCCGTCAGCGCCTGTGCCACAATCCAGGCGTTCAGCGTCCAGCGCTTCGGCTCCTCCTTTGTGTTGCGCAGCAGATGGAAGGCATCGTCCAGGGTGCGGGCGTAGCCATCCATCACCGCCAGGGTCGTACCGAACATGCACATGAAGGCAATCGCCGCCACCAGATAACGTGCCCAGTCCCCGATGGTGGCCGCGTACATCGACACCAGTTGCTGCGCGAAGGCGGCGCTCGCCAGCGCGATCTCCTGGTTGGAGCCATGCTGAACAAGCGCCCCCAGAGCCAGGAACACCACCGCCAGCAATACCGCCACTCCATAGCCCACGTTGAAGTCAAACAGCGCATCCGACAGGTTCACCGTCGTCAGGCGCTGTTTCGAGCGCATCCACAGGGAGCTGATCGCCGAGATCTCGATGGGCACCGGCATCCAGCCGATCATTGCCACCAGAAAGGCCAGTGCCGAGAGCTGCCAGGGGGACGGGCTGACAAAATCCGGCGGCACGGCGGGGCCACGCTGCCAGGCGATGATCACGGCAAAAATCGTGGTCACGGTGAGCACGAACATGATCAGTTTGGACAGGCTGTCCAGCAGCTTGTAATGGCCAGCCAGCAGAATGAACAGGCACAGCACCAGCAGCAACCAGCACAGCGTGGTCAGCGACAATTGCCACGGAATGAAGTACTGCAGCAGGCTGGCGGTGAGGATCAATACGCCTGCCGTGTTGACGACGGCAGCCACCACGTTGAGTGCGGTGAAGCCGATGAGTGTCCAGCGGCCCTTGCGCAGGTAGCCGTGAATCAGGCTTTCGTTTTCCCGCAGCGTGTACTGCACCCCGAAGCGGAAGAACGGGTATTTCAGCAGGTTCACCAGCAGAATCAGCCACAGCAGTTGCCAACCGAACAGGGCACCGGCCTGGGTGGACGCCACGAGGTGGGACCCGCCCACGGCGGCCGAAGACATGACCAGGCCGGGGCCCATTGCCCGCCAGCGGGACTTCAATTGCGTTTTTTCCATGAGTGCCTGTTCTTCTTGTGTTGTGCGGCCTGTGGCCGGGGGGAAGGCGTCAGCGCGCATCATACAGGGCGCGGCGTACGGGACTCAAGGCAGGCCCTAGCGGTAGGAGCGCTCCCGGAACCACAGATTGCAGGCCCATTTTTCGCCTTCCTGCACCGGCATGCCGCCGTGCAGGCTGTGGGGGTGGCGCACGCTGCTGCCCAGCAGGCAATTATGAAAGACCAGCAGGCTCCCCTTGCGCGCGGCGACTTCCAGTTTCAATTTGGGAAACGTGGTACCTCCACCGGCAGGCACGTCGTTCAGATAGAACAGGCAGGTCACCAGCCGTTGCCCGCCGCGTTTCATGCAGCGTATGCCGGCTTCCGAATCTGCCTCCCAGGCATCGAAATGGGGGGCGTACTCCTGGGTGTTGCCGTAGTGGATGAGCTGCAGGGATTCCGCATTGTCGAGAGGCTGCCCGACCAGGGCGCTGGTGCGCTCGCAGACGCCGGCAATCACGCTGTCATGACGATGGGGAATCCAGCAGTTGCGCCCGGTGCGCCCCTTGCTGACGACGCCTTCCGCGGGGCCGGTGACCAGTGCCTGCTCCAGCAGGTGTTCGCCCGCAAGACGAATGTGGGCAATCTCCTCATCGCTCAGATAGTTTTCGATGAGATAGACAATGGGATCGGTACGAAGCAGGTGGGTGGTTTGCATGCAGGCAAGTCTATCGCCTCGCGCGGCATCCGGCCAGATGGCAATCATGAGACTTGGCGCGGCGCCCGCGCTTCATTACCCTATGCGCTCTGATGAGCACTGCACCTTGCAGTGCATGCCCCTGAGAACGCCAATGTCCGATACCCGCACCGCCTGGCTGCAAATCCATCTCTGTGTGTTTCTGTGGGGCTTCACGGCGGTGCTCGGCCGTTTGATCAGCATACCGGCCCTGAGCCTGGTGATGTGGCGCATGGCGGTAGTGGCCGTGCTGCTGTTCTGTCTGCCCCAGGTCTGGCGTGGTGTGCGCGGCCTCAGCAGACGGCATTTCTGGGCGTTCTGTGGTGTCGGTGTGCTGGTCGCCCTGCACTGGCTGAGTTTTTACGGGGCCGTCAAACTGGCCAATGCCTCGGTGGCAGCAACCTGCATGGCGACGATCCCGATTTTCCTGTGCGTCATTGAGCCCATGGTCACGGGGCGTCCCTTTGCTCCCCGCGAGCTTTTGCTTGGCCTGCTTGTCCTGCCCGGCATCGCGCTGGTCGTGGGAGGCACTCCGGAGGAAATGAATGCGGGGGTGTGGACCGGAATTCTGTCTGCTTTCCTCGCGGCCCTGTTTGGGGCCTACAACAAGCGCCTGATCCATCGCACGGACGCGCTCAGTGCCACGGCGCTGGAAATGCTCAGTGGCGGCCTTCTGGTGCTGCTTGTGAGCGTGCTGCTTGCCCTGGGGCCGCAGAGTGCGGGTGACGGTGCCATCCTGCCTGCGACCGGGGATCTGTTTCGGATTCCCGGCGCACAGGACAGGGTGTATCTGGGGCTGCTGGCGGTGCTGTGCACGCTGTTGCCCTTTGCCCTTTCCCTGCGGGCGCTGCGACATCTCTCCGCCTATGCGTCGGCGCTGGCAGTGAACCTGGAGCCTCTCTACGCCATGGCCTTTGCCATTGTGCTTCTTGGTGAGCAGAGAGAGCTGGGGCTTGCCTTCTATGCCGGGGCTGCCATTATTCTGGGCGTGGTGTTTGTCTATCCGCTGATATTCCGGCCGCGGGCACCCGCGACCATCGTTTAGGACAAGTAGAGATCAATCGATATGAGTAAAGACACATTGTTCGCCGAAATGCTGGACGAGGAGGCATCCGTCCTGGAAATTGCCCGGGCCATGACCCGGCAGTATCCCGAGGAGGGGGAGCCTGCAATCCGTGCCTGGATTAGTGACAAGGCCTTGTCAATGGCGGGCGACGGAGAGCTGGGTTTCTATCTGGACGAGTTCGGTGCCCGCGATACCCTGGAATGCGACGAGGACGAAGCACGTGAGCACATGGCAGCGGACGAGGTGTGGTCGGTAGACAGCGAGACCATGCTGCACGTTTTTCCGCTCGACTGAGGACGTTATGCATGCGCCAGGCAGGCGTTCGCGGGTTTGAGCTTGCCGGCATTTCACCGTATGATCAGCCACCCGCAAGACTCGGTAAATCAGCACGCAAGACAGGAATGAAAGAGACATCATGGGCGCACAGTGGAAAGCAAAACATAAAGAGATTGCCGCCAACGTCAAGGGGCGCATCTTCACCAAACTGACCAAGGAAATCATGGTCGCAGCGCGCAACGGCGCCGACCCGGACATGAACCCGCGCCTGCGTCTGGCAGTGGAGCAGGCCAAGAAGGCCTCCATGCCCCGCGACACACTGGAGCGCGCGATCAAGAAGGGAGCGGGCCTGCTGGACGACCCGGTGAACTTCGAGAAACTGACCTACGAGGGGTTTGCCCCTCATCAGGTGCCTGTAATCGTGGAATGCCTCACGGACAATGCCAACCGGACCTACTCCAGCATGCGGGTACTGTTCCGCAAGGGGCAGCTTGGCACCTCCGGCTCTGTCTCCTGGGACTTCGATTACCTCGGCATGATAGAGGCCGTGCCCACCAGTGCCGATGCCGATCCGGACCTGGCGGCGATCGAGGCCGGTGCCCAGGACCTGGAGCCAGCAGAAGAGGGCGCGACCCTGTTTCTGACCGAACCCACAGATCTGGACGCGGTGTGCAAGGCGCTGCCGCAATACGGTTTCACCGTGGAGTCCGCCAAACTGGGCTACCGCCCCAAGAATCCTGTTACCCTGGACGACGCGGCGCGCGAAGAGGTGGAAGCCTTCCTGGATGCCATCGATGAAGACGACGATGTGCAGACGGTGTATGTAGGGCTCGATTGATACATAAAAATTATCAATACTGAGAAAATAATTTGAAATTGAGATTGCTGGGGCGGTGTGACATACTGAACACCGTCAATCAAGCATGGAAAGGAGTTAATTGATGACCAAGATCGACATCGGAATCAAAGAAGCGGACAGACTGAAAATTGCAGACGGCCTCAAGCGCCTGCTGGCCGATTCCTACACTCTTTATTTGCAGACGCACAATTTCCACTGGAACGTGACCGGCCCGCAATTCCGTGAGCTGCACCTGATGTTTGAAGAGCAGTACACCGAAATGGCGGTAGCGGTGGATGACATTGCGGAGCGCATCCGTACGCTCGACGTTCCGGCACCGGGGACCTACAAGGAATTCGTCACCCTCAGCTCCATCAAGGAAGTGGACGGCGTGCCCGAGGGCAAGAAGATGGTGGACATCCTGACCCAGGGCCATGAGATGGTGGTGAAGACCTGCCGCGACGTGCTCAAACTGGCACAGGACGGCGACGACGAATCCACGTCTGCTCTGGTGTCCGACCGCATGCGTCTGCACGAGAAAACGGCCTGGATGCTGCGCGCGCTGAACAAGTAAGGGTGCTAGGACTCATCCGGTAAGGTCCATTCATCAACGGTCCGCCTTCGGGCGACGGGGTCGCTGCCCCGTGCAATGGGCTTCACGGCATGACGGAACAACCCCAGGAACAAAGCAGCAATCAGAACAGGCCGTCCCGCTCGCGGGGCGGCCTGCTTCGTTCCAGCCTCGTCACCGGCAGCATGACCATGGTGTCGCGCGTGCTGGGCCTTGCCCGCGACGTGGTGCTGGCACGCATGTTCGGCCCCGGCGATGGGACGGATGCCTTTTTCCTCGCTTTCAAGATTCCCAATTTTCTGCGTCGCCTCTTCGCCGAAGGCGCATTCAACCAGGCCTTTGTGCCGGTGCTTTCGGAGTATCGCACTACCCGCCTGCATGAAGAGGTGAAGGAGCTGGTGGACAGCGTGGCGGGCAGCCTCAGCAGCGTGCTGATGCTGCTGACTATCGTTGTCATCATAGCCGCGCCGCTGATTTCAGTGCCCATTGCCTACGGTTTCCGCGAAGAGCCGGCGAAATTTGCGCTGTTTGTGGACATGCTGCGCATCACCTTTCCCTATTTGTTGCTGATTTCCCTGACGGCGTTTGCCAGTTCGATTCTGAACAGCTACGACCGCTTTGCGATTCCGGCCCTGACACCGGCCCTGCTCAATATTTCGCTGATTGCCTCGGCGCTGTTTCTCAGTCCCTATATGGCGCAGCCGGAGGTGGCACTGGCCTGGGGCGTGCTGATTGCCGGGGTGTGCCAACTGGTGTTCCAGTTGCCCTATCTTGCACGCCTGCGTCTGCTGCCGATCCCCAAACTCCGGCCGCAGCACGAGGGCGTGCAACGGGTCATGAAACTGATGATTCCCGCGCTGTTTGGCGTGTCGGTCAGCCAGATCAACCTGTTGCTGGATACCTTCATTGCCTCACTGCTGGTCTCTGGCAGTGTATCCTGGCTCTATTTCTCCGACCGCCTGGTGGAACTGCCGCTAGGGATATTCGGCATCGCGATTGCGACCGTGGTGCTGCCGAACCTGTCACGCAAGTATGCGGACGGGGCCGATAGTGGTTTCTCCGTCACCCTGGACTGGGCGCTGCGCATGATCATGCTGATCGCGGTGCCCGCCAGTCTGGCGCTGATCCTGCTTTCCCAGCCGCTGATCGTGACGCTGTTCCAGGGGCAGAATTTCACGGCTACCGACGTCAGCAAGGTCACCACCAGCCTGCAGGCATACACCCTGGGGCTGCTGGCCTTCATGGCGATCAAGGTGCTGGCACCGGGTTATTATTCGCGCCAGGATACGTCCACGCCGGTGCGCATCGGCGTCATCGCGATGGTCAGCAATATGGTGATGAACCTGATGCTGGTCTTTGTGTTTGATCTGGCGCACACCGGCCTCGCGCTGGCGACCTCGCTGGCGGCCATGCTGAACGCGGGCCTGCTGCTGAGAGGACTGCTGCTCAAGGGCATCTTCCGTTTCCAGACGGGCTGGCTCGTATTTCTGGCGCGTATGCTCGTGGGCAATGTGCTCATGGGGCTGTTCCTGTGGTGGCTGGCGGGTGACTGGCAGCAGTGGCTGGACTGGAGCACGTGGCACCGGATTCAGGAGATGGCGATCCTCACGATCGGGGGCTTTGTACTCTATTGCGTGGGGCTGGCTGCGACCGGCATGCGCTTGCGGCATATTCGTGGGCATGTTTGATTCGTGCCTCAGTGTTGATGTGCTTCGTAGTACGCCCCGAGTGGGAGGAGTGGCAGTCAGGACACGCCAAAAAGCGCACATCCATGTGCGGGCTCGGGGTCGCGCCATCCAGGCGCTCTACGGTCCTGCCAGCCACTCCTCCCACCCGGGGCTGACATGGTTGCCAGCGAATTCGCTTGTCTGGTTGTGGAACGAATGTGTTGCAGAACAAATTTGGCAGGGAACGAGAGCCGTGTAGCAGGCTTGATCGTGGCGGAGCGTCTGGCGCCAGGGACGGCGCCTGCCGAGCCTTCACAGGGATGTGAGCTTTTTGGCGTCTCCGACACGATCAAGCCTGCTGCGCGGATCGGCTGGCAGAGTGACACGCCAACGCGAGTCTCGTGATACTGCCTTTAAAATATTCAAAGAAGACCCGATATAACGCTAAGACAGATACTGGAAGAGACTGCTATGAACCAGAAAGAGAACGATAATCTGCACATCGTGCTGCAGGAAGAACTGCCCTCGCCCCGCGAGCTGAAGAACGCCATGCCCGTGACCGGCGCCGCGCTCGACACCGTGCTTGCCGGGCATAAGGGCGTCAAGAATATTCTCGACCACAAGGATCACCGCCTCATCGTCGTCGTAGGCCCCTGTTCCATCCACAATGTCGAAGAAGCCATGGCCTATGCCCGCCTGCTCAAACCCCTGGCCGACGAACTCAAAGACACCCTCATGATCGTCATGCGCGTCTACTTCGAGAAGCCCCGCACGACCGTGGGGTGGGAAGGCCTGATTTATGACCCCAATCTCGACGGCACCCACCGCATCGAGCACGGCCTGCGCATCGGGCGTCAGCTCATGCTCGACATCAACGCCCTCGGTCTTCCCATCGCCATTGAAGCACTCGACCTGATTTCCCCGCAGTATCTGCAGGATCTCGTGTCATGGACGGCAATCGGCGCGCGCACCACCGAGTCGCCCACCCATCGCAAACTCTCCAGCGGCATTTCCTCCGCGGTCGGTTTCAAGAACAACGTGGACGGCAGCCTGACGGTGGCCGTGAACGCGATCCGTTCCGCGTCCTCCGCCAACTCCTTCATCAGCATCACGGAAGAGGGCCGGGTGGCCGCCTTCCGTACCTCCGGTAACCCGCACTGCCACGTCATTCTGCGCGGCGGCAAGGAACCGAACTACGATGCCGCCAGTGTTGCCCAGTGCGAGGACGATCTGCGCAAGGCGAACCTGCCGCTGAACCTGATGGTGGACTGCAGTCATGGCAATTCCCAGAAGCAGCACCTGCGGCAACTGGACGTGCTGAAAGACGTGACGCAGCAGATCGTCAACGGCAACCGATCCATTATCGGCGTGATGCTGGAGAGCAATCTGTGCGAGGGCAATCAGCCGATTCCCGACGATCTGGAAGAGATCAAATACGGGGTCTCCGTCACCGACGCCTGCGTCAACTGGGAGAGCACAGAGTCGGCGCTGCGGGACATGGCGGCGAAGCTGCGGACAGTGCTTCCCACGCGTCGCAAGGCGCAGTAAACCGGGCGAGAGAACGCCAGGCCTGGGAAACCGCGCGCAATAAAATAGGCAGCCCGGTGGCTGCCTTTTTTGTTTCCGGAACCCTGGCTCCGGCACTCCACCGACAATCAGCCGATGACTTTCTTGATGCTGTTGACCAGGTAGTCAATATTGTGGTGGTTGATGCCGGCAACGTTGATGCGGCTGGAATCCACCAGATAGATACTGTAATCCTTCACCAGCGTCTGTACCTCTGCCACGCTCATGCCGAGGAAAGAGAACATGCCCTTCTCGTGCTGAATGAAGCGGAAATCGCGGCTCACACCGGCGGCATGCAGACGCTCCACCAGCAAACCGCGCAGGCTGTTGATGCGCTCGCGCATCTGCGTCAGTTCCTGTTCCCAGTCCGCGCGCAGCGCGCTGTCCTGCAGAATCATTTCCACCACCGTGGCGCCGTGATCCGGCGGCATGGAATAGATGCCACGCGCCGTGGAGGCGATCAGGCTGGCGGCTGCCTTTGAGGATGCTGCGTTCTCACAGATCACGGTCAGGGCGCCCACGCGCTCGCGGTAGAGCCCGAAATTCTTGGAGCAGGAGCTGACGATGACCAGTTCCGGCAGGGCGTCGCCCAGCAGGCGGACCCCGTAGCAATCTTCGTCCACGCCATCGCCCAGTCCCTGATAGGCCAGATCGATGAAGGGAGTAAAGCCGTTCTTCAGCGCCAGGTCACGCACGGCAGCCCATTGCTCGTGATTCAGATCGGCCCCGCAGGGGTTGTGGCAGCAGCCGTGCAGGAGTACCAGATCGCCCACTTTGGCCTGCTGCAGCGCGGCCATCATGTCGTCGAAGCGGATGCTGTGGGTGCTGTAGTCGTAGTAGGGGTATTTCTCGATCTGCAGCCCGGCATCGCCCAGCAGCGGGATGTGGTTGGCCCAGGTCGGGTCGCTCACAAAGATGCGTGCGCCGGGCTTGCTCTTGTTGATGAACTCCGCTGCCAGACGCAGGCCGCCGCAGCCACCCGGTGTCTGGAAGGTGCAGCGGCGATCCTTTGTCTTGTCAGCAAGCGCCTTGCCCAGCACCAATTCTGCCACTTCTTCGTTGTACAGCACGGCACCAGCGGGTCCCACATAGGTCTTGGTCTTCTGGCTGGCCAGCAGGCGGGTCTCGGCCTCCTTCACGGCGCGCATGACGGGGGTGTCACCGGCTTCGTCCTTGTAGACGCCAACGCCGAGGTCGATCTTGCGGGGATTGCTGTCAGCGCGGTACGCACTCATGAGTCCCAGAATGGGATCGGCGGCGAGGGGGCTGAGGTGCTGGAACATGGGAGTACTCCGGTCAGGGGTTCGCTGTTGTTTATTTCTGCAGGTGCATGGCCTGGGCTTTGAGTGTGTTCATCAGCAGTGCTGCCCGCGTCATGGGGCCGACGCCACCGGGAACCGGGGTGATGAACGAACACTTGTCCTTCACTGCCTCGAAGTCCACGTCGCCGACCAGACGGAAACCGGAGGGACGTGTGCTGTCTTCCACGCGGGTGATGCCGACGTCGATCACCACCGCGCCGTCCTTCACCATGGACTCATTGACGAAATTGGGTTTGCCGATGGCGACGATGAGAATGTCGGCAGTGCGACAGATGGCGGCCATGTCCGGGGTGCGGCTGTGCACCAGGGTGACCGTGGCATTGCCCGGGTTGCTGTTGCGCGACATCAGAATGGACATGGGGGTGCCGACGATGCTGCTGCGCCCCACCACCACGCAGTGTTTGCCGGCTGTCTCGATCTTGTAGCGCGCCAGCAGTTCCATGATGCCGTGTGGCGTGGCGGAGACGAAGGTAGGCAGACCCAGGGTCATGCGACCCACGCTGGCGGGGGAGAACCCGTCCACGTCCTTCATGGGATCGATGGCAAGGGTTACCCGTGTCTCGTCGATGTGCCTGGGCAGAGGCACCTGCACGATGAAGCCGTCGATGTTCTTGTCCTTGTTCAGGTGGTCGATGCGGCTCAGCAGCTCCGCTTCCGTGACATCGGCGTCCAGACGAATCAGGGTGGATTCAAAACCCACCTGGCGGCAGTCGAGTACCTTGTTGTTCACATAGGTTTCGCTGGCCCCGTCATTGCCTACCAGAATGGCGGCGAGGTGGGGCACCTTGCCACCACTGGCCTTGATGATGTTGACCTGCTCTGCGATCTCGGCCTTGATCTGTTCCGAAGTCAGTTTGCCGTCGAGTAATTGCATGGCGTGTTTCCCGCGTCAGTAAAAGAAAGAGGTTACCACTTGCCGGTGTTCGGCATGCTCTGCCAGGGCTCCTGCGGGGGCAGGGGCGTGCCCTCCTGCAGCAGCTCAATGGATATATTGTCCGGCGAGCGGATAAAGGCCATGCGGCCGTCGCGAGGGGGGCGGTTGATGGTCACGCCCTTGCTCTGCAAGGCCTCGCAGGTGGCGTAGATATCCTTCACGCAATAGGCCAGGTGGCCGAAGTTGCGGCCCTCGCCATAGGCTTCCGGATCCCAGTTCCAGGTCAGCTCGATCTGGGCGTCTTCGTCACCGGGCGCCGCCAGGAAGACCAGCGTGAATCGCCCCTGTTCGCTTTCGCGCCGCTGCAATTCCTGCAGACCCAGCTTGTTGCAGTAGAAATCCAGAGAGGCGTCCAGGTCGCTGACACGGACCATGGTGTGCAGATATTTCATCTCGTGGCTCCTTTTCGGCTTCTCAGGGTTTGCGGGTCAGGGTGATGGGAATGAATTCCCCGGCCTGGCTCCAGTCGCCGTCGATGCGCACGGGCTTGCCGTCCGTGCCCAGATCGGCGTGAATAGTGCCGTAGTACTCGCCGCGAATGCGCGGCAGGGTGAAACGCACGTCGCGGCCGGTGCGGACGATGTTCTCGATGGCAATGGCCATCATCCCGGCTGAGGGATCGTCAAAGGTGCCGCTAAGCACGCCGTCGGTCTCGACCAGGGTAAACGTGACCTCGCGGTCGCCGTCGATATTGATGTTGTAGGAGCCTTTCCACACTCCCACGAGGTCGGACTGCTGGGCGAGGGCAAAAGAGGCCAGCGACAGGCCCAGCACTGCGAGCAGGAGGCGGGCGAAGGCGAGAGGGTGGAAACGGTTGCGCTGCATGATTCTTTTTCCTTGGAGGCTGGATGCGACGGCGCTCAGCTCTCCTGTGGTTCTGTATGCGGCGTATTATAGGGGAAGGCCCGGATGGGGCACAGGAAAAATTCAGGAGGAGCGGTGTGGAGAAAGCCAATCTATTGCGGGGGCTGCCGGACGCAGGTGCAGCGGAGCAGTTTGAACCCCTGCTGGAGGCTGAGGGTGTGCTGGTGGAGCGCATCACCTCGCGGGGGCAGTGCAGTGCTGCGGATGACTGGTATCAGTCAGCACGGGCCGAATGGGTGACGGTGGTGCAGGGGCGGGCGCGCCTGATGTGGGAGGATGGTTCTGTGCTGGAGATGGAGGCGGGCGACCATGTCACCATTCCTGCCGGGTGCCGTCATCGGGTGGACTGGACCGACCCGGCTCAGGACACGGTGTGGCTGGCGGTGCATCTGCCGGAATCAAGGGGGCAGGCTCCTACGGTGAGAAATCAAGGAACCTGACCCCTTGATGCAAAAAAAAACGGCCCCGGAAAAACCCTCCGGAGCCGTGCTTCACTTTTCGAGCAGTGATTACAGCTTGGTGTACACGTACTTCAGCTTGTAGCTGCTGCTGACGGTAAACCCGTTGGACGTGGTGGAACCGGTGAACTCGATGACAAAGGAGAACTCGGCGCCCGCTGTGCTGACTTCAGACACGTTGATGGTGCCTGTGAAGTTCACGTCGGTCAGGGCCTTCTTCACGGCATCACGAATGTCATCGATGTCGCTGGACTTCGGTGCGTCGATCTTGTCGATCACCAGCGGCCCGAACGCTACAGACACCCCGAAGGTTGCCACAGTACCGGTCACGCTGAGTTTGTAGTCACCCTGGGGAATGGTCGGAACTTCCACAGTCGTCCCGCTCAGCTCGGACAAAATGGCATCCAGGGTACCCGCTTCCTTCGGTGAATTGCCGTATTCGCCGCCCATCACATAGACCTTTCCATCGGCGATGGCCAGGTACATGCCGGTGCTGGGGTAGTGGCGGTAGGTGTATCCCTCAAGCGTCTGGTTCACCGCGTTGGCGCTGGCCGGGAAATACTGGGCGAACTTCTCCTGGGCCTTGGTGAACAGCTCATTGATCTTGGTCAGGTCCGGCGTTGGAGTCGTGGTGCTGCCACAGCCGGTGGTGGAAGTGCTTGTCTTGCTGCCACGCAGTTGTCCCCACCAGGTGCCGGAGGTGGAACCCACGTTGATTTCGTTATAGCCATTGACCAGGCTGGACAGGGCCAGTTCGATGCCGACGGTGGATTCCTTCCAGATGGCCTCGTGCTGGTTGCCGTTGCGCAGCACCGGATTGGTCAGCGTGTAGCCGCCCACACACATGGTGTTGCCAGGAGCAATCACGACAGTAACAGCGGTGCCGTTGCTGATCGGTGAACCTGCCTGGGCATAGTCGTAAGTCAGCTCATAGGTTCCTTCGAAGGAGCTGGGCACGGTGGCCGGGGTTTCCTGCGCCAGGGCAGCGGTGCTGGCCAGAGCGGCGGTCAGCAGGGCCGCACAGGTGCGGGTAAATGTGTGACGGGGGGTATTGGCAGCTTTCATTGATTTTCTCTCCGAACGAGGACGGCTGAATGAAAAAGGAGACGGCACGAACCACTTGGAATTCGTTCAGGAAAGCGTAACGGGAAGGGGTTTGGCAACAAACCCCCCGATCAGGGGGTTGCTGCAGAAATGTCGGGAAATCAGCGGGATATCAGTACAGGATGACGGAGCGGATGCTCTTGCCTTCGTGCATCAGATCGAAGGCCTTGTTGATGTCTTCCAGCGGCATGGTGTGGGTAATCAGCGGGTCGATGCTGATCTTGTTGTTCATATACCAGTCCACAATTCGGGGAACGTCTGTGCGCCCCCTGGCGCCGCCGAAGGCACTGCCGCGCCAGGAGCGGCCGGTCACCAACTGGAAGGGGCGGGTGGAGATTTCCTGTCCCGCTCCGGCCACCCCGATGATGAAGGATTCGCCCCAGCCCTTGTGGGTGCACTCCAGCGCCTGTCTCATGGTCCTCACATTGCCGATGCACTCGAAGCTGTAGTCCACGCCGCCACGGGTGATCTCGATGATGTGGGCAGTCACGTCGTCCACGTCCTTCGGGTTGACGAAGTCGGTCATGCCGAACTGGCGCGCCAGGGCCACCTTGTCGGGGTTGAGGTCCACCCCGATGATGCGATCAGCCCCTGCCATGCGGGCCCCCTGAATCACGTTCAGGCCGATGCCGCCGAGGCCGAACACCGCCACCGTGCTGCCGGGCTCCACCTTGGCATCGAAGACCACGGCGCCAATGCCGGTGGTGACGCCGCAGCCGATGTAGCAGATCTTGTCGAAGGGCGCATCGCTGCGCACCTTGGCCACGGCAATCTCGGGCAGTACGGTGTAGTTGGAGAAGGTCGAGCAGCCCATGTAATGCAGAATGGGTTTGCCCTCGAAGGAGAAGCGGCTGGTGCCGTCGGGCATCAGACCCTTGCCCTGGGTGGCGCGAATGGCCTGGCAGAGATTGGTCTTGGGGTGCAGGCAGAACTCGCACTGGCGACACTCCGGGGTGTACAGCGGAATCACGGTGTCCCCGGGCTTGACCGAGGTGACGCCGGGGCCGACCTCGACCACCACGCCTGCGCCCTCATGTCCCAGGATCGCCGGGAAAGCCCCCTCGGGGTCGTCCCCGGACAGGGTGAAGGCGTCGGTGTGACACACGCCAGTGGCCTTGATCTCGACCAGCACCTCGCCAGCGCGAGGGCCTTCCAGATCGACTTCAACGATTTCCAGGGGTTTGCCGGCGGCAAAGGCAACAGCGGCGCGGGATTTCATAGGCGTGTCCTTCTCATGAATGGGGGTCCTGGGCCGATTGTAAACAGGGGCAGTTCAGCGACGCAAATGGTGGTACCATCATGCGCCGCGAAAGGCCGCACAATATCAGAACGGCGTAATCCGAAGGCTCAGGCCGGAAGCAGCGCCGCAAACACGGATGCAACACACTCATGAACCAGAAAGAACCCCGTCAATACGTCCTCACCGTCTCCTGCCCGGAGGCCAATGGCATCGTGCGTGCCGTGAGTGACTTTCTCTTCCAGCGCGGCGCTACCATCAGCGATGCCGCCCAGCACCGGGACCCGGTCATTGACCGCTTCTTCATGCGGGTGGAATTCGAGGAGGCGGGGCATGACCTGCCGCACCGGGAACAGCTCGACGCGGATTTCGGCGAGCTGGCGCGCAGTTTCGACATGCAGTGGAATTTCTTCGACATGGCGGTACGCCCGCGCGTGCTGCTGGCGGTATCGAAGCATGGGCATTGTCTGCACGACATCCTGCACCGCTGGAGCAGCGGCATGCTGCCTGCCGATGTTGTTGGCGTGGTTTCCAATCACGAGGACATGCGCGGCATCACCGAGTGGTACAACATCCCCTACCATTACCTGCCGGTCGGCCCGGAGAACAAGGCCGAGCAGGAGGATGCGATTCTGGAGGTCATCCGCGCCAACAATGTGGATCTCCTGGCACTGGCGCGCTACATGCAGATTCTCTCACCCAAGATGTGTGAGGCCATGGCGGGGCGGGCGATCAATATCCACCATTCTTTCCTGCCGGGCTTCAAGGGCGCCAACCCTTACCGCCAGGCCTATATGCGCGGCGTGAAGATCATTGGCGCCACCGCTCATTATGTGACGACCGATCTCGACGAAGGCCCGATCATCGAACAGGCGGTGGAGCGCATCGACCACAACTTCGATATCGACGAGCTGGTGCAGATCGGCCGCGATGCCGAGTGTGCGGCGTTTGCCCGCGCGCTGAAGTGGCACTGCGAGCACCGCATCATCGTCAACGGCAACAAGACGGTCGTCTTCAAATAGACACCGATGCTGGCACTGCCGCTATTGCAGCAGCGGTGCCAGGAAGCGCCCGGTGTGGGAACGTTTGCGCTTCGCCACCGTGGCGGGCGCGCCCTGTGCCACCACCTGTCCACCGTCCTTGCCGCCCTCCGGCCCCATGTCCAGTACCCAGTCGGCCTCCGCAATCACGTCGAGATTGTGTTCGATCACCAGCACACTGTTGCCCGCGTCCACCAGACGGTGCAGCACCCGCAACAGCTTCTCCACGTCGGCCATGTGCAGGCCCACGGTCGGTTCGTCAAGAATATAAAGCGTATGCTGGCGGGTGTTGCGGCGCAGTTGCACCGAGGGTTTCGCCTTGGCCAGCTCCGTGACCAGCTTGATGCGCTGCGCCTCGCCGCCGCTGAGCGTGGGGCTCTGCTGGCCCAGGGTCAGATAGCCCAGGCCGACGTCCTGCAGCAGACTCAGCGGATGATGCACGAGCGGCACGGCGGAGAAGAATTCCACCGCGTCGTCCACACTCATCGCCAGCACCTCGCCGATGTGCCTGTCCTTGTAGCGCACGCTCAGCGTGTCTTCGTTGAAGCGCCAGCCGTGACACTCCTCACAGTCCACCCGTACATCGGGCAGAAAGCTCATCTCGATGCGCTGCATGCCGTTGCCGCCGCAGGTCTCGCAGCGGCCACCGGAGACATTGAAGGAGAAACGGCTGGGGCTGTAGCCGCGCAGTCGTGCGTCCACCGTGTCGGCAAACAGGCGGCGGATGTTGTCCCAGATGCCGATGTAGCTGGCCGGGCAGGAACGTGGCGTCTTGCCGATGGGAGTCTGGTCCACCTGCAACAGGCGGTCTATGGACTCCCAGCCGGAAATGGCGTCGCAGTCAGTCGCAGAAGGCACTTTCCTGCGGGTGCCCTTCACTTTCAGCAAGGCGCGCAGATTGTCGTGCAGCACGCCGCGTATCAGGCTGCTCTTGCCGCTGCCGCTGACGCCGCTGATGGCCACCAGTTGGCGCAGCGGAATATCCACGCTCACTTTGCGCAGATTGTGCAGGGTGGCGTTTTCGATGTGCAGACTGTCCCTGCCAAATGCTGCTCGCGCGGCTTGGTCACGAATGCCCGGCAGCGGGTGACGCAGGGGTTTCGCCAGAAACTGCCCGGTCAGTGACTCTTTGTTCTTCTTCAGTTGGGCGAGCGTGCCCTGGGCAATGATCTGCCCGCCACGGGTGCCGGCCCCGGGGCCGACGTCGATGAGATGGTCCGCCTCGCGCATGGTGGCGTCGTCGTGTTCCACCACGATCACCGTGTTGCCGTGCTGCTGCAGTTCGCGCAGGGTATCGATCAGCAGCGCGTTGTCCCGCGCATGCAGGCCGATGGTGGGTTCGTCGAGAATGTAGCACACGCCCTGCAGATTGGAGCCGAGTTGCGAGGCCAGGCGAATGCGTTGGGCCTCCCCACCGCTGAGGCTGGGCGCGGCGCGGTCGAGGCTCAGATAGCCGAGGCCAACCTTGTTCAGGAAACGCAGGCGCGACTGCAACTCGGGAATCACGTCGCGGGCGATGGCGGTTTCTTTCTTGCCGAAGCGCAGGGATTCCAGCGCCTGCCCGGCATCCAGCACCGTCAGCGCGGCGAAGTCCGCAATGGAGCGTTCGCCCAGGCGCACGGCCAGTGCCGTGGGGTTCAGTCGGCGACCGTCGCAGGACGGACACACCTGCCGCACAGGTGCCACGTCGTCCTTGTTCTCGGGAGTTTCCAGCCACTGGGCTTCCTCGCCGCTCTGTTCCTCCTCGAAATGTTCGATGATTTCGCCGGTGCCATAGCAACTGTGACACCAGCCGTGTTTCGAGTTGTAGGAGAACAGGCGCGGGTCGAGTTCGTCGAAGCTGTCGCCGCAGGAGGGGCAGGCGCGGCGGGTTGAGAACAGGGCATCGCCACTGCGCTCGCCGGCAGCCGCCGCAGCGGGCGAGAGCATCATCAGCCCGTTGCCCAGCTCCAGCGCCTGATCGAGCAGGGCCGCTAATTGCGCTTCCTGGCGCGGGTTGACCTTGAGCGTGCCCAGGACAATCTCGATGTCGTGTTCCTTGTAGCGATCCGGCGGCGTCCAGGGATCGCTCGGCACCAGGCGGCCGTCCACGCGCAATTGCGCAAAGCCGCGTCCCGCAGCCCAGGCGGCGAGTTCCTTGTAGATGCCTTTGCGGCCCACCACCATGGGGGCTAGCACGCGAATTTCCCGGCCGCGCCAGTCTTTCAGGAGGCGCGCCAGAATCATGTCGCGGCTCTGCGGGGCGATGGCCTCGTCACAGCGGGGGCAGTATTGCGTGCCGAGTTTGACGAAGAGCAGGCGCAGGAAGTGGTAGATCTCCGTCAGGGTGGCGACAGTGCTCTTGCGACCGCCACGACTGGTGCGCTGCTCAATGGCGACCGTGGGCGGAATGCCGTGAATGGCATCCACTTCCGGGCGTGTGGCCGGCTGCACAAACTGGCGTGCGTAGGCATTGAGCGATTCGAGATACCGGCGCTGGCCTTCACCGAACACGATGTCGAAGGCCAGCGTGCTCTTGCCGCTGCCGCTGACGCCGGTGATCACGGTGAACTGGTTCCAGGGAATGTCCACGTCGATGTTCTTCAGGTTGTGCTCGCGGGCGTGGTGAATCTGAATGGCGGGTTTGCCGCGTGTGGCAGGCACATAGGCAGCCGCCGTCTCCCGCACGCTGTTGCGTCGGGCCTTGTGCAGGTCTTCCTCGTACTCGCGCAGCGCAATGGCGGTGAGGCCCTTGCCGGAGGCAAGAAAATCTTCCGGGCTGCCGGTGGCCACCAGGGTGCCGCCCTGATCCCCGCCCTCGGGACCGATGTCGATCAGCCAGTCCGCTGCACGAATCACGTCCAGATTGTGCTCGATCACCAGCAGCGAGTGCCCGGCCTGCAGCAATTTCTGGAACGCCTTCATCAATACGCTGATGTCGTGGAAATGCAGCCCGGTGGTGGGTTCGTCGAAGAGAAAGAGCAGACCTTTCGCAGGCGCCTGTGCCTTGCGTTTCTTCTTCGCAGCCGCTGCCTGTTCCTGTGCAACTGCCGCGAGATGGCCAGCGAGCTTCAGGCGCTGCGCCTCGCCACCCGAGAGTGTCGGTACCGCCTGGCCCAGTTGCACATAGGGCAGGCCCACGTCCAGCAGGGGTTGCAGGCAGGTCAGCACGTCTGCGTCGTCGGCGAAGAACGCCAGCGCCTCGCTCACGGTCATTGCCAGAATGTCGGCAATGCTCTTGCGGCCCGGCGTTGCGCCCGACACTCGCACCTCCAGAATCTCGCGCCGGTAGCGCTTGCCGTCGCATTCCGGGCAGCGCAGATACACATCGCTGAGGAACTGCATCTCGACGTGCTCGAAGCCGTTGCCGGAGCAGGTGGGGCAGCGGCCATTGCCCGCATTGAAGCTGAAGGTGCCGATGGTATAGCCGCGCTCCTTCGCCAGCGGTTCCGCGAGGAAACGCTGACGAATCACATCGAAGCCGCCAACATAGGTGGCGGGAATGGAGCGGGTGGTCTTGCCGATGGGACTCTGGTCCACCATCACCACGTCCTGCAGCGTATCCAGCCCCTCGACACTGTCGTGGGCACCCGGTGCCTCGGTGGGGCGACCATAATGTTTGCAGGCGGCGCGATAGAGCACGTCATGCATCAGCGTGGATTTGCCGGAACCGCTGACCCCGGTCAGACACACGAGCCTGCCCAGTGGCACCTCCACACTCAAGGATTTCAGGTTGTGCTCCCTGGCCCCTTTGACAAGGATGCTGCCGCTCCCCTGTAGGAGACGGCCTGCCGGCGATTGTTGAGACTCAGAGCCAGAGTCAGTAGAGATGCCCTGTGGAAGCTGGCTCGCCAGCGAATTCTCTGCCAGCAGATCCCGCACACTGCGCTGCCCGTTCAGATACTGCGCCGTCAGGCTGTCCTTGCGTCGCAGCAGTTGTTCGGGCGTGCCCATGAAACGAATCTCGCCGCCGTCTTTGCCCGGGCCAGGCCCGATGTCGATGATCAGGTCTGCTGCCAGCATCACCTGCGGGTCGTGTTCCACCACCAGCAGCGTGTTGCCCGCATCGCGCAGGCGGTGCAGGATGCGGATCATCCGCGTCATGTCCCGCGAGTGCAGGCCGATGCTGGGCTCGTCGAGGACGAACAGGGTATTCACCAGGGAAGTGCCGAGCGCCGTGGTCAGATTGATGCGCTGCACCTCGCCGCCGCTGAGGGTGCGCGACTGGCGGTCGAGGGTCAGGTAGCCCAGGCCCACGTCGAGCAGAAAACCCAGGCGTGAGCGGATCTCGGTCAGCAGCAGGGTGGTGGCCTCGTCGAGCGCGCTGCCTGCCGTGCGTTGCGTGTTCGCGAGTGCCTCGAAGAACGCCGCACAGTCCTGCAGGGAAAGCGTCATCACCTCGTGCAGGTTCAGGTGCTGTTTACCGGCATGCAGGCGCCACCACTGGCTCTCTTCCTTCAGGCGTGTGCCGTGACAGGTGGGACATTCGGTGTAGGCGCGGTATTTGGAGAGCAGCACGCGAATGTGCATCTTGTAGGCCTTGCTCTCCAGCCAGTTGAAGAAGCCCTGCACCCCGTACCAGTGGCCCTCGCGTGCCGAGCCATCGCCGTCCAGCACCCAGTCGCGCACCTCCTGTGGCAGTTGTGCCCAGGGCACGTTCATGGGCATGCCCTTCTTTTTGGCGTGGCGGGCGAGGTCGTCCTGGCACTCCCTGAAGCTCGGTGTCTGCCAGGGACGCACGGCGCCCTCGGCCAGGGTTTTGCTCTCGTCGGGAATCACCAGCCCGTAATCGACGCCGATGATGCGGCCAAAGCCGCGACAGGTGTCACAGGCACCGATGGGGGAGTTGAAGGAGAACAGGGCCGGTTCCGGCTCGGAGAACTCCACGTCGCAGTCGGGGCAGTGGTGATGGGTGGAATAGCGCAGCGGATCGCCTGCGGGTGTTTCCGCGTCGAGCATCGGGTAGACCCGCACGCGGCCGTTGCCGTGATGCAGGGCCACTTCGAGGGCCTCGCCCAGGCGTTCACGGTTTTCCGGCGTGAGACGCAGGCGGTCCTGCACCACTTCCACCACGTCGCCATCGCGCCCCTGAATGCGCGTGTAGCCCTGCTGTGCAAGCAGGGTCAGCACCTCGTCCTCGCTGAAATTGTGGGGCACACGTACCGGCAGGCACACGTGCAGGCGCTGTTCCGGCGGCAGGCGCTGCTGCAGGTCGGCCACGATGCTCTGGGGCGTGTCCTTGCGCACCGGGCGGCCACAGTGGGGGCAGTGCAGGGTGGCCAGGCGCGCGAAGGCGAGTTTCAGATAGTCGTTCAGTTCCGTCATCGTGCCCACTGTGGAGCGGGAGGTGCGTACCGGGTTGTTCTGGTCGATGGCGATGGCGGGCGGAATGCCCTGCACGCTGTCCACCGCAGGTTTGTCCATGCGGTCGAGGAACTGGCGCGCGTAGGCCGAGAAGGTCTCCACGTAACGGCGCTGCCCCTCGGCGTAGATGGTGTCGAAGGCCAGCGTAGACTTGCCGGAGCCACTGACGCCGGTAATCACGATGAGCTTGCCGGTGGGCAGACGCAGGTCGAGATTCTTCAGATTGTTCTGCCGGGCACCCCGAATGACGATCTCGTCATGAGTGGCCTTTTTACGGCGGGGCTTTCGTGTGGGTGCGGAGGTGTTCTGTGCGCTCATGGCGTGAGGGTCTCGATGACGGAGGCTGTATTAATATACAGTGATCGTTCTGCTGCTGACAACGGTGAATTCAGCCGATTTGCGGTTGAGCAATTTGGCTAAGATGTTGGTTAGATTTCTCAAAAGCAGGGATTTTGCATTCGGTTTAATCTCCATAAAAACATACAAAACAATGCGTTACTAAAAAATTAAAAGTTGGCGCAGTTTGTGCTCATCTCCTTCCCAAGCAATCGCAGAAGCCGCCAGAAGCTTCGCACGTTCGCCAACCAGACAAGGCAAACCTTTACGACATTCATCCCTTTGGAGATCACAACATCATGCAGACACACAATCGCCTGTTCAACCGCAAACGCGTCACCCTCATGGGAGCGCTGCTGATGAGCCTGCTGCCCGTCGTCGTCCTCGCGGAGGACGATTGTACCCATCAGAAGCGAGTGGAGTTCTCTCTGCCCGCCGACGCCGTGCAGACACTGGATATCAGCGCCGGTGCGGGTTCCCTGCGGGTTTACAGCACTCCGACTGTCAAAGAGTTTATCGTCAGTGCCCGGCTGTGTACCCGACGCGAGCGCAATCTGGAAGAAATGGGTGTGGATCACATGGTGCAGGGCGACGTGCTGCACCTGTGGACGAAAATTCCCCGTACCCGCAGCAGCTTCTGGACCGGGGACAGCGAGTCCATCGATCTGGAAGTGCAAATCCCGGAAGGCATGGCAGCCCGTATCACGGATGGAAGTGGCAGAGCCTTCATCAGTGGCACCGGCGACCTGGAAGTGGTGGACGGTTCCGGTGAGCTTGAAATCACCGATATTGCCGGGAATGTCAGAGTGGACGATGGCTCGGGCGGGCTGACCATAGAAGACGTGCGCAGCAATGTGAGCGTGGATGACGGTTCCGGCGAGATCAACATTGCCCGGGTGGGCGGCTCGGTCACCCTGCGCGACGGCTCTGGCAGCATCAATGTGCACGAGGTGCAGCAGGAGGTCACGATTCTGGAAGACGGCTCCGGTTCCGTGAACGTGGACCGCGAGATGCGTTACACCTCGGCCGCTGCGAATCTGGAATGAACGGGCATTCGGTGATGCGAAAGTCCTGACACCGGGGGAGGTGACCTGTTACCATCTGCGCCCGTATCCTCCAGCGCGTGCGGTTCGCCGATGGAAATCCTGATCGCCTGTCTCGTCATCACGATGGGTGCCTTCGTCCAGACCGCCATTGGCTTCGGCCTGGCGGTGGTCGCGGCACCCATTCTCTATTTTCTGGATCCGAACTATGTGCCCGCGCCCATCACGATGTGCGCGTTTGTACTGTCCGTGTTCAATGTCTACAGCTATCGCGCACAGGTCTCATTCAAGGGGCTGGGCAGCGCGGTAGCGGGGCGCATTCCCGGCTCGCTGCTGGGAGCGATGCTATTGGTGTGGATCGATCACGATACGCTGGCGCTGTGGATCGGGCTTTCTGTGCTGGGGGCTGTGGCGGTCAGCACCAGTTCCCTGCGCTGGCATCCCACGCCCGGACGCATGGCGTTCGCGGGCTTCATGTCGGGCTTTATGGGCACCAGCTCTTCGATTGGCGGCCCGCCCATGGCGCTGCTGTGGCAGCATCAGGAGGTGAACCTGATTCGCGCCAATCTCGCTGCCTTTTTTACGGTGAGCTGTCTGATGTCGCTGATCATCCTCGCGCCCTTCGGGCAGTTCGGCCTGCCCCAGCTCAAACTGGGCCTGCCCCTGCTGCCGGCCACCTTTCTCGGCTTTGTGCTGGCCCGGCGCAGCATGACCCGTGTGCCGCACCGGCAACTGCGCATGGCATCACTGATGCTGTGCGCAATCACCGGTTTGTACGCGGTGTTCTCCTACTGGCTGGAGTGATTACTCCGCCTTCGGGAAGGGAGGCAGTGTGCCGACCCCGGCACGGATACCGGCGGCCAGCGCCAGTGTGCGCGGCAGCAGTCGTTCAAAATAGAAACGTGCGGTGTTGAGTTTGCCCTGGTAGAAGTCACGGTCAGCCGTTTCCCCTGCCAGTGCCTTGTCTGCCACCACGGCCGCCTGTGCCCAGATCCATGCCAGCACGGTGTAGCCGGAATACATCAGGTATTCATAGGCGGCGGAATTCACCTCATCGGCATCCTGCATGGCCTTTGCGCCCAGTTCCCGTGTCAAAGCGATCCATTCCTGTATCTGTTTCTGCACAATCGGCGTGTAGGCGGATTCGGGGTTTTCCTGGCAGAAACCCAGCACGAGCTTCACGAAGGGTTCCAGCGCCTTGCCACCGCTGGCGAGAATCTTGCGGCCCAGCAGGTCCAGCCCCTGAATGCCCGAGGTGCCTTCGTAGATGGAGGTGATGCGTGCGTCACGGAAATGCTGCTCCTGACCCCATTCGCGGATGTAACCGTGCCCGCCCAGAATCTGGATGCCGTAGCTGGTGGCCTCGATGCTGACTTCGGAGAGAAAGCCCTTGGCGATGGGGGTCAGCAGCGAGAGCAGGGCGTCTGCCTGTTCCTTGTCAGCAGCACTCTCACTGTAACGTTCGAGGTCTGTCTGCATGGCGAGGAAATAACTCAGGGCACGGCCCCCTTCAATGAAGGCCTTTTGCGTGAACAGCATGCGGCGGATATCCGGGTGCACGATGATCGGGTCTGCTGCCGCTTCCGGGTTCTCGCGCTTTGTGCCACGGAACTGCACGCGTTCGTGTGCGTAGCGCAGCGCGTTCTGATGGCTGGCTTCCATCTGCGCCAGGCCTTGCTGTGCTACGCCCATGCGTGATTCATTGATAAAGGTGAACATGGCACTCATGCCCTTGTGGGGCTCGCTGATGAGATAGCCCTTTGCACCATCGAAGTTGATGACGCAGGTGGCGTTGCCGTGAATGCCCATCTTGTGTTCGATGGAGCCGCAGCGCACCTGATTGCGTTCGCCCACATTGCCCTGTGCGTCCACCATAAACTTGGGCACCAGAAACAGGGAGATGCCCTTGATGCCGGGGGGAGCATCCGGCAGACGTGCGAGCACGATGTGCACAATGTTTTCGGTGAGGTCGTGTTCACCGGAGGAGATGAAAATCTTGCTGCCGGAAATCGCGTACATGCCGTCTTCCACCGGCACAGCTTTCGTGCGCAGCAGGCCCAGGTCGGAACCGCAGTGAGCCTCTGTCAGGCACATGGTGGCCGACCAGGTGCCGGCTACCAGTTTGGGCAGATAACGTGCCTTGATGTCTTCACTGGCATGGGCATTGATGGTGTGAATGCCACCGAGGCTGAGGCCGGGATACATGGTCCAGGCATGGTTGGCGGTGGTGCAGATTTCCATGCAAAAACCCGCCAGAGATGCGGGCAGCCCCTGGCCCCCGAGTTCCACCGGCATGGCGAGGCTGGTCCAGCCATTGGCGATGTATTCCTGGTAGGCGTCCTTGAACCCCGGCGGAGTCGTGACCTCGCCATCCTGCCACTGGCAGCCGTGCTCGTCACCCACGGCATCCAGGGGGGCCAGTACGTTCTCGGCGAACTGGGCGGCTCCGTCCAGAATGGCCTCGACGATATCCGGGCTTGCTTCCTGGCCCTGGGCAAAACGGGCGTAATGTGCCGGGAAATCGAGTACTTCCTCGATCTGGAATTTCATGTCGCGTAAGGGTGCCTGGTACTGAGACATCGGTGGAACTCTCCCTGGTAATAGTTCTGTGGCGCCTGCGCAAAGCCATGCTTTCACGCCTCTACAGGCACAGCATAGCATGTAAAAACTGTTCGTTTGCGTCACAGCAGCCGCGAATTAAATCTGTATAATTGCCCGGTGTTTTCGGATTAGCCTGGCGCGCCAGGAACAAGCAATCCGCAGTGGGTTGCAGGGAGTCAAGACAAGTGAGCAAATGGCCAGAAACCATCAGTATGGACGCTTTCCGGGAGACCTGGGTGCTGGAAGGGGAGCCGCTGTGGCAGCGCGTTTTTGAGACACACCGTGACAAAATGCAGATCAAAAGCCCGCAGGTTGCTCTCGGCAATCTGGAGAAAATTTTCAACAGTACCTTCCGCCTGGCCAACAGCAAGGGCTTTCAGGCCATGAGCCTGCGCGATCTGAGCCGTGAGACCGGCATCAGCATGGGCGGGCTCTACGCCTATATCGGCAGCAAGGACGATCTGGCTTCCGCCATCGAGGAAGTGCTGCGCAAGGCCATCGACGATGTCATGTCCGATGAGGCTGTGCTCAGGCTCTCCCCGGTGAACCGTCTCAAGGCCATCCTCTACGGCGACATCTTCATGAACGAAATCATGCTGCCCTGGTATTACTTCTGTTATCTGGAGGCCAAGGGGCTGTCCCGCGAACAGCGCGAGGCGGCGATGCGCATGGAACTAAAATTCGACGAACGTCTGCTGGACACCTTCAAGGCAGGGGTAGCTACAGGGCTGTTCAAGGCGGACCGCCTGGAGCTGCTGGCGGCCAACACCACGGCCATGCTGCAGCAATGGTATCTGAAGCGCTGGAAGTTCGGGCTGATGGGCGTGCGCACGGAAGAATACGCCGCCTATGTGTTCGACACGACCCTGCATAGCCTGCATTACCACGAGGCCTGATGCCGGAGTGCCTCAGGCGTTTTCCGGGTTGATGCCTACCTTGTCGGCATAAAAGGCCCGGATTTTCGGCATGTCTTCCTCCAGATTCCCGATGGGCTGGAAAAAGTCTGCCAGCCCCGCTTCCCTGCGCGAGGCGTCCACATAGCCCAGCACTATCGGCACCCCGGCATTGACGGCAATGTGGTAGAAACCGGTTTTCCACTCCTTCACCTTGCTGCGCGTGCCCTCGGGGGGCACCAGCACCACCAGTTCCGGGTTGTCGCGGTACTGCTGCACCGTCTGTTCCACCAGGTTGCCTGCACGGCTGCGGTCCACCGGAATGCCCCCCAGCCATTTCATGAACCAGCCAACGGGGAAGGGGAACAGGCTGTTCTTGCCCATCCAGAACACCTGCAGGCGCAGTTTGAGCACCACCAGCAGCATGATCGGGAAGTCCCAGTTGCTGGTGTGTGGGGCGCCAATCAGCACGAAACGCGCATTCTCGATGGGGCGGCCAACGGCCTTCCAACCGATCAGTTTGAGGATCAGGATGGCGAGCAGCCGCAGCAGCGGTGTGATGACCGGAGTCGAAAAGACGGTTCTGCGCATGAGGTGTGTAGTCTCTGTTTCTTGTTCTTTGTTGTTCTGAATTCTGGAGCCTGAGCAGACTTTAGCTCCCTGTCGGGGCATTCCAGCGTGCCACATAGTCCGACACAGCCTCGGGTTTCAGCTCCCGCTGAGGCCCCAGGGGCTGGCCCACATACAGCATGGCAATGATTTTCTCTCCCGGTGCCAGGCCCAGGCCTTTCTCCACCACTGGGTGCGAGGACATGGGGCCGGTGCGCCATACGGCGCCAACGCCCAGGGCGTGGGCGGCCACCAGCATGGCATGGGTGGCGCAGCCTGCGGCAATGTCCTGCTCCAGCACCGGCACCTTGGGGTGTTCTGTTGCCCGAGAGATGGTAACGATGACCAGCGGCGCCCGCAAAGCCTTGCCACGAATGCTGTTTTTTTCGTTTTCGCTGAGGTCCGCCTTATCTGCCAGCGCCGCCTCCGAAAACAGGTCCGCCAGGTGTTGCAGGCCCTCGCCCTCTATACGCAGAAAACGCCAGGGGCGCAGTTGCCCGTGGTCAGGCGCACGCAGCGCCGCCTGGAACATGGCCTGCAGCACGCTTTCATCCGGCACCGGGCCGGTGACGCGGGGAACGGAGAGGCGGGTATGCAGGGCTTGAATGGCGTCCATGAAGTACCTGATGTTGAGTTGATATCACGGGAGGGCAAGGATAGTGCAAAAACCGTCACATTGGGAACAAGAAGCCGTTTAACAAAGCGAGGTGCGCAAGCCAATCTTTGTGGTACTATTTCCCACTAAATTACTCAAGCATTCGGAAGCCCTTTGACTTCGGGGTTTCCGGGATCGACACCGAGGCACGCATGAACACCGCTGATCTGATTGCCGTAAGCTCCGAACGCCCGGCCTACCCACAAGCCAAGTCCAAATGGTTCGGAAAAACGGCAGGCAAGGACAAGCTTCGCCTGGTGCTGAGTTTCTATTCCCCGGATGGCAATGAGGTGGCGATGCCGCTTGCGGCAATCTCTGCCTATCTCAAGCGTGACTTCCCCTGGGTGGAAATCATCCTCAAGCCGATTCTGATTGTGCGCGACCCGGTACAGCACAACCCAGAAAATTATGCTCGCAGTATTGCCGAGCTGGATCCCGACCTGATTGCGTTCTCTGTGATGAGCCCGCACTGGTACCCCATGGAACCGTATTTCGAGATACTCAAGTCCATGCTGCCGGGCCTGCCCATCTGCATCGGCGGTTATCAGGCCATGCTGTCACAGGAGCAGACGATCGAGAACCCGAACGTGGATTTCATCTGCGTGGGCGATGGCGAATACGCCATGGGCAACCTCGTGCAGTTTCTGCACGGACGCAAGGATGGCCCCGTGGACGGCATGTGGGAGAAGCTGAACGATGGTGAGGTCTTCCGTACCGAGCCGCACCAGATCGGTGATCTCGCTGCACTGCCTTTTCCCGACTACGACATCTTCGAGCGTGACGGCAGTTTCCGGGATGTGAACACCTCCATCTTCGGGCCCAAGGAAAAGGTCGTGCTGCCGGTGATGACGGGGCGCGGCTGTCCCTACCGTTGCACCTACTGCTGCAACACCCCGCTGCTGGATGGTTGGAAAACCAAAAAGGAATTTCTGCGTAAATACGACCCGGAAGACATGGTCAATGAACTCATTCGTCTGCGTGATCGTTACAATGTGGGGTACTTCGAGTTCTGGGATGAACTGTTCCTCTCCAACCTCAAATTCGTGCGCGCCTTCTTCGAGATTTACAAGGAGAAGATCGGCCTGCCATTCTCCATCAACTCCCGTGTGGAAGTGATGAACGAGAAATTCTGTCAATCCGCCAAAGAGGCTGGGTGCCACACGATCTGGTTTGGTATCGAGAGTGGTGACGAGACCTACCGTTCCACCATGCTGGGGCGCAAGATGACCAACCAGCAGGTGATCGATGCCGCTGCCAATTGCAAGAAGGCCGGTATCAACCGCCTCACCTTCAATATCGTTGGCATGCCGCTGGAAACGGCGGAAAACATGCGGCAGACGCTTGAGCTGAACCGCCGTATTGCGCCCGAGTTTTTCTTCTTCTTCCCCTATATTCCGTTGCGCGGAACACCGCTGTACGATCGTGCCAAGGCGGAGGGTTTGCTGCTCACCACCAAGAAGAACCTGCACTATCTCTCTGCGGCCAACGACAAGCAGTTCACGCTCAATATGAAAGAGCGTCCCGAGCTGCTGAGTGCGGAACAGTACAACGAGATCTGTCTGGAGATGCTGGCTTTCCAGGAGAGCAACAACCGTCTGAGCCTGGATGATGAAGTGGCGACAGTGGAAGACAAAAGCTTCAGCATGATCGACGATGAGCAGAAAGCGGCTCTGGCCAGTGCCGCAACAGAGAAAGTGGCGGACGATTCGGTGAAAACCTTCGACCCTGCAGCAGCCGGAGTGGATCAGGCCGTTGCCAGCGCACAGAAACAATCCGGCATCATGGCAGGCCTGCGCAATCTTTTCCGCAGTCCGTGACGGTTACTCGCTTTTTCTGAACTGGAACATGATCTGGCGCGCTTGCACAGATTGAACTCCCTGCTGGCTCAATGGGCAAACCATCCCAGTGGGTGGTGCGCGTGTGCGATTCCGAATGCCATGGCATAAGACAAGAAAGCTAGAAGCAGCAGGGCTGCTTGCTGTTTTCGCGAAAGATCAGCAAGCAACAAAGTATAGCCGCTGACATAGTACAAACAGACAAAGATCAGCTTGCTGTCCAGCCAATGATTGGCAAACAGGGCATCAGGAAGAACAGAGAACAGCATGGCCGCTACGGTCAGGACCGTGCCATCAATACTCAGACTGATTGCCCAGAACAGACCTCCGCTACTCCATTTTTTGCCACTCAGGTGCAATAGTCCCCGCAACATCATCCAGACAAAACTCATGGTGATGGCAGCAACATGCACGTTGTGAATCTGTGGGTAGAATTCAATCATCAGGAAGCCGAAAATGCCGGGTAGTGGACGCTACCCGGCATGGAAGTTATGGTGTTGAAGGATTTGCCTGATGCTCTGGTTCACGGATTTCTTTTTGTGGTCGCAGCCATTGCAGACCAACAAAAACGGCGAGCAGCATAGCTCCCAGAGCAAAGATAATATCGCCAGGCATACGCATCCACACCAGTAGATGAATGATAGGCTTGCCCATAAACTCGGCTGAGCGGGCATAGGCGTAACCTTGTTCCAGAACTGCCTGCAGCTGAAGCACGCCCATGGGCAGCAATGTGAGCAGGGCCATCAGTGCAAGGCCAATATTGAAACACCAGAAACTGCCGCGAAGCCAGCCTTCCCCCCAAATGTACTCATCGCGCAGGCCTCTCAAACAGAACAGCATCAAACCAATACCCAGCATGCCGTAGACACCGAACAGGGCGGTGTGTCCGTGTAGGGGGGTAAGGTTCAGGCCTTGCATGTAATACAGTGCAATGGGGGTATTGATGAGGAAGCCGAACAGACCCGCGCCAACAAGGTTCCAGAAACTCACGGCCAGGAAGAACATAATGGGCCACTTGTAACGTTTCATCCAGGGGGTTGCTCTGCTTTGGCTCCAGGTTTCCATTGCTTCCAGGCCGATCAGGGCGAGGGGAACAACTTCCAGCGCCGAGAAACTTGCTCCTATCGCTACACCTGCCATAGTGGTTCCAACGAAGTACAGGTGGTGGAACATGCCCAGCACACCGCCGGCAAGATAAACGAGCGTTGCAAACAGGACGTTGATCGTTGCTGTCTGCCCTCGTATGAGGCCCAGCTTGACGAAGAGAAAGCTGATCACGGCGACGGCAAAGACCTCAAAGAAGCCTTCCACCCACAAATGCACAACCCACCAGCGCCAGTATTCGACCTCGGACAGGTGACTGTTGGAGCCGTACATGAGTCCTGCGCCATAGAAAAGCCCAATGGCAATAGTGGAGAGAAACATCAAAAAGACGACGGATGAAGTGTCATCTTTGCGCTGGATCGCCGGCCATAAGGCTCTGCCGACGAGAACCAACCATAACAGAAGACCGATGAACAGAAAGCTCTGCCAGAAGCGACCGATATCGACGTATTCCCAACCCTGGTGACCGAACCAGAAATTGCTGCTCAAGCCCATTTTTTGCATCACGGCGAACCATTGCCCAGTGAATGAGCCGACCACAATAACAATCAGGCACATGAACAGAAAATTGACTCCGAGGCGTTGAAACCTGGGTTCGTAACCGGAAATCGCCGGGGCAATGTAAAGCCCCGTGCCGAGCCAGGCCGTGGCAATCCACAACACCGCCAATTGAGTGTGCCAACTGCGGGTCAGGCTGTAGGGCAGTATATCGGCCAGGTTGAAGCCATAAAGTTGTTGCCCCTCTACCTGATAGTGCGCTGTGGTGGCTCCCAGGCCGATTTGTACAAGCAGCAAGGCGATGACGACCCAGAAATATTTGGCACTGGCCTTCATGGAAGGAGTCAGCACAAGCCCCTTCAAGGGGTCCTTCACGGGCGGTGTGACATGAACCTCTTTGATATGCCAGGCAGCATAATGCCACCCGAGTAATGCAATACCGGCGATCATGAACAGGATGGAGAACATCGACCAGATAAAAGTCCCTGTGGTAGGCACGTTGTTTACAAGGGGTTCATAGGGCCAGTTGTTGGTGTAGCTTGCGGTGCCGTCCGGTCGGTTTGTGCTGGCTGACCAGGATGTCCAAAAGAAAAAGGCGATCAATCGTTGCCGATTGGCCTCGCCGGGAACGGTGTTCTCCTTCATGGCGTAGGCGGTGCGCAGCTCCTGGGTTTCCGGAGCATTCGAGAACAAGCTGTCGTAGTGCTGGGCCACTGACATGATTGCGGCGGCGCGCTGATCTGAAATGGTCAGGATGCCGCTGTCTTGTGCATAGGTATTTTCCCGGATTTCGGGAATCAGGCTGGCCTGTATCGACGCTTGCTCTGCGGCGCCCAGCGAGGCGAAATCCGTGGCTCCACGCTCGCGAGCCTCGACATCCAGTAGCGCGGTGGTTTCGCGGTGCAGCCAATCCGCCGACCAGTCCGGGGCCACGAGAGCTCCATGTCCCCAGACACTCCCCAATTGCTGGCCGCCAATGGATTGCCATACTTGCTGACCCGATTCGATATCCTCACGGGTGAAAACAGTGTGGCCTGACTCTGTCACAACGGCCTCGGGAATGGGAGGGGCTGTTCGCATCAGGTCCGCACCCAGCCATAACATGACGGCAAAACTGACAATAACGATGGCCGCAAGCCCAAGCCATAATCGTTTTACGGTAGACATAGAGTTTCCCTTTCGCTTTCAGTTGATAATAATTGCCAATACAAACCGTGCCGTGATCAAGATTTGTATCGTCCGCACTGACAAGCGAAGCTGCCGACAAGTGCTGATACACACAAGAACATCCATCGATTTGGTTAAACATGTATTTAAAATGAATGTATATTGGCCCAGCCACGAAAGCAAGCGGTGATATACAGAAACGCACGAAGGAAACTGCAAATGCGTCTTACGAGATATACTGATTTTTCATTCCGGGTACTGTTTTATCTTGCGGTTAATCAGAACCGTGCCGTACCGATTTCTGAGATAGCAGAAGCCTATGACGTATCCCAGAATCATTTTGTCAAAGTCGTCCACCATCTGGTCAAGACAGGCTATTTGCTTAGCGTCAGAGGTCGTCATGGCGGAGTGAGCCTGGCCAGGCCAGTGACGGAAATAAGTTTGGGAGAGGTGGTTCGCTGCACGGAGCCCGAACTGCGGATTCTGGATTGCATGGGCTGTGTCATTGCCGAGTTCTGTACTTTGCCCCACCCTATGCAGGAGGCGCTGAATGCCTTTGTGGAAGTGCTTGACAAATACACCCTCGACGACATCATCAAGGACAGTCGTGGTCTGGAAGGGTTTTTATACTCTCAGGTTTCGTGAGGGAAAAAGAACGGATGTATTTCGGCGTGACTTGTTCAAACACTGGCTGGCGGTGAGGCATTGTGTTTCAAGGCCCGCTCAAAGCTGCGCCAGGACAGCAAGGCCATCAGAATATTCCCCAGCAGCGCCCCCGCGTAGAAGCCTGCCAGCCCGAACAATTGACTGCCTACCCAGGCCATGGGCACATAGAACACAAAGAAGCGCGCAATGCTGAGGTAGAGCGCCATCATCGGCTTGTGCAGTGCATTGAAGGCCGAGTTGGTCAGAATGATCACCCCCTGCAGGCCGTATCCCAGCGGCAGAATCCAGATGAACAGTTCAATTGCCCGGCTCACCGCCGGGTCTTCGGTGAACACCGCCGCGATCAACTGGGCGGATAGCGCCATCATGCCATAGATCAGCAGTTGCCAGATCAGCACGAATTTCATGGTCAGGCGGTAGGAATCCGCAATGCGGTCTGTGCGGCCTGCGCCCAGGTTCTGGCTGATGAACGGCGGCAGGGTGCTGGAGAGCGCCAGCACGATCAGGCTGGCGATGGACTCCAGGCGTGAGCCCACTCCGAAGGCGGCCACGGTAGTTTCGCCATAGGTCGCGGCAATCGCCGTCATGATGCCCGCTGCAACCGGCGTCATCATATTGGCCCCTGCTGCAGGAATGCCGATGCGCAGCATCTCGCGGCTGGAGGAGATAATGACGGCGCGTGAGGGGAGGCCGGGGTAGACCAGTTCCACCTTCACGATCAGGTAATAGAAGAGATAGCCGAAGCCCACTACCCAGGACACCAGAGTGGCCAGCGCCGCCCCCTGAATGCCCATGGCCGGAACAGGACCGAGGCCGAAGATGAAGATCGGGTCCAGCACCGCATTGATCAGCCCGGCTGCGGCCATCAGCAGGCTGGGCGTCTTGGTGTCGCCACAGGCACGCAGCACGCTGTTGGCCGAGTTCATGCCCACCAGCAGGGCACTGGTGGGCAGCCAGATGGACATATAGGCGCGAATCTGCGGCAGCAGAGCCTCGCTGGCCCCCATCAGGCGGAAGATCGGGTCCATGAAAAGATAGGCGACCAGAGAGAGCGCCAGGGCCAGAGCAATGGAGGTGTAATTGGTGACGGTGGAGGCCTGCTTGGCCTTCTCGCATTCGTCACAGCCCAGGTATTTGGCGACCACGGCAGAGGTGCCAATGCCCAGGCCAATGGCCAGGCTCAGCACCATGAAGGTAACCGGGAAGGTGAAGCTGATGGCGGAGAGGGGTTCTGTGCCCAACATGCTGATGAACAGCGTGTCCACCAGATTGAAGGTGAACAGCATGAGCATGCCGATGATCATCGGGCCCGTCATGCGGATCAGCGTGGCCGGAATCGGGTCGTTGACCAGGGTATGACGCTTCTTGGGCGGGTTTTCAGCCATGTGCTACCGTGCGTTGCTGAACTCCCCCGGCGCTTGTGCTGGCGCAATGGAAGAGCGCGTTGTGTTGTGATTCTTCTTGTCCTGGGGGACGGGGCCTGTCAGGCAAGGAGACCCGTCCCTTCGTCTTTTTAACTCACGCCCGGCAACAGGTTCTAGCAGCTCTTGCGCAATTGCAGCATCTGCTTGAAGCATTTGGGGTTGCCGAATACTACTTCCTTCGCTTTGCTGATGTCCGGGCTGCCCTGGGCATCCCCGATCAGCGCCCCGGATTCCTGCAGAATCAGCAGCGCAGCGGCCAGGGATTCCTCTGTGGCGGCGTTGGTGTTCAGCCAGCCTGCATCGCTGCGGCCTGCGGCATTCCACGCCAGGTCCAGCGGTGCGCAGCCTGTCAGGTGCACCGTGCAGGGCAGGCCATAGAGCGCCTGCTGCAGGGCAAGCAGGCGCTTCGCCTGAGCCTCGTCCTGCGGGTTTCCGTGCAGGGTGGCCACGCCGTTTTCCAGTGTGCTTTGCTTGCTCACGCGCAGGCGTTGGGTATTCACCTGGCCGCCCTTGCCCCGGCTGGCGCTGAACTCTTCCCGCAGCATGGGGTTGACCAGCACGCCGTGCTGCACCTTGCCTGCCGTGGCCAGTGCTACGGATACGCAGAAGTGCGCAATGCCTCGGCGGTAGTTGCTGCTGCCACACAGCGGATCGATGACCCACACATTGTTCGTGTCCTTGCCCTCGATAAAGCCGGAGACGCGGGACTGGATGCTGTAGTCCGGGTAGGCCTTCTGCAGATGGAAGATCAGGGTTTTTTCCGCATCCATGTCCATATTGGTAATCACGCCCTGTTCGGACTCCTGCACCACGCGGACGCGGTCCAGGCGATCACTGTTCTGAGCGAGCACTTCCGCGGCGTCGCGGGCGGCTTTGAGGGCGATGTTGACGATTGCGTGCATGGATACCAAAACCTGAAGATTCAAAGACGCGCAATGATAGCAAACTCTCCCAAACCCGTCTCAGGGATTTGTAACAATTCACCTGCCTTTTGCTGAGTATTTGACAGCGTTTGGGGCTGGCCGGAAGGCGGTTTTTCCCTGCTATAATCGCCCGCTTGAGAAACATGGCCCATGCCCGAGGTGCCCCTTGTCCGACACGTTTGATCTGCAGGCTCACGCTGCCAATATCCGCATCATCCTGGTGAACACCTCCCACCCGGGGAACATTGGTGCCACCGCCCGCGCCATGAAGAACATGGGGCTGTCGCGCCTGACCCTGGTAGACCCGGAGAACTTCCCCAGCGCCGTGGCCAATGGCCGCGCCGTGTCTGCCGTGGACATCCTTGAAAATGCCCGCGTGACCAAAACGCTGGAGGAGGCCGTAGAAGGCTGTGGTCTGGTGATCGGCGCCAGCGCCCGGCTGCGCCGCATTCCCTGGCCGCTGATGTCCCCGCCCGATGCGGCCCGCATGGCGGTGGAGGATGCTCGCCTCAACGAGGTGGCCCTGGTGTTTGGCCGTGAAGATTCCGGCCTCACCAATGAAGAGCTGCAGCTGTGCCACTACCACGTCAATATTCCTGCGGACGAGGAGTACAGTTCCCTGAACCTGGCCGCTGCGGTGATGGTGATCAGCTACGAAGTGCGCATGGAGCTGCTGCGCCGCGAGGCCGGGAACACCCCGCCCGCGCAGCCGGACCCGCAGGAGATTGTGGAAGGCGTGGACTGGGATGTGCCTAAGGCCACCAACAAGCAACTGGAAGGCTTCTACAAGCACATTGAGGAGGTGATGGTGAGCCTGAACTTCCACGACCCGGAAAACCCGCGCCTGCTGATGATGCGCATGCGCCGCCTGTTCGGCCGCATCCGCCCGGACCAGATGGAGATCAGCGTGCTGCGCGGCTTCCTCTCCCACATCGACATGCTGCACGAACGCGTGACCCGCAACATCACCGTGGAGCAGCAGCGTCAGGAAAAACGCGACGCCAAAAAGAACCCCGAGAACCAGGAGTAATCCCCGTAGGAGCCTGCCCTGCAGGCGAAAGAAACACAAAAGAACCGTAGGAGCCTGCCCTGCAGGCGATCATCAGCCTCGCTTGATGCGAAACACAATCGCCTGCAGGGCAGGCTCCTACAGCAACAAATCCATACCACCGCAACACAGGTTAAACGCAGTATGTCCGTATTATTTTCCCAGATCGCTTCCGAAATCGACGCCCGTCCCGCCCAGGTAGAAGCCGCCGTGGCCCTGCTGGACGAGGGCGCCACCGTGCCCTTCATCTCCCGTTACCGCAAGGAGGTGACCGGCGGGCTGGACGACACCCAGCTGCGCAAGCTGCAGGAGCGCCTCTATTATCTGCGCGAACTGGAAGAGCGCCGCGAGGCCATTCTCAAAAGCATCAAGGAACAGGAAAAACTCACTCCGGAACTGGAGAAACAGATTCGCGGCGTGGGCACCAAGACCGAACTGGAAGACCTCTACCTGCCCTACAAACCCAAGCGCCGCACCAAGGCCCAGATCGCCCGCGAGGCCGGCATTCAACCCTTGGCTGATGCGCTTTATGCAGACCCGACCAAAGACCCGGAAGCCGAGGCCCAGGCCTATCTCAACGAGGAAGCCGGTTTCCCCGACACCAAGGCCGTGCTGGACGGCGCCCGCCACATCCTCATCGAGCAGTTCAGCGAAGACGCCGCCCTGCTGGGCAAACTGCGCGAATACTTCTGGCAGAAGGCGCAGATCATCTCCCAGGTGGCCCCGGGCAAGGAGCAGGAGGGCGCGAAATACCGCGATTACTTCGACTTCTCCGAAGCGCTGGAAAAGATTCCGTCCCACCGCGCCATGGCCCTGTTCCGCGCGCGCAAGGAAGGCATTCTGCAACTGACCGTGGACATCAAGGACCTGGAGGAGGGCACGCGCCACCCTTGCGAAGCGCTGATTGCCAGCTTCTGGAAGATCACCGACCAGGGCCGCCCGGCGGACGGCTGGCTCTCCGACGTGGTGCGCTGGACCTGGCGCGTGAAGATCCAGAGCCATCTGCAGACCGACTTCCTTACCGAGATTCGCGAACGCGCCGAGGAAGATGCCATCGAGGTGTTCGCCAAGAACATCAAGGACCTGCTGCTGGCTGCACCGGCGGGCAAGAAGGTCACTATCGGCCTTGACCCCGGCCTGCGCACGGGCGTCAAAGTCTCCGTGGTGGACCAGAATGGCAAGGTGCTGGACCACGGCGCCATCTTCCCCAACGCCCCGCAGAACCGCGTGGAGGAAGCCGCCAAAGTGTTGCTGAAGATGTGCAGTCAATACGGCGTGGAACTCATCAGCATCGGCAATGGCACCGCTTCGCGTGAGACGGACCAGTTCGTGGCCACCGTGCTCAAGGCCCGCCCCGAGCTCAAGATCAAGCGCGTCATCGTCAACGAAGCCGGCGCCTCCGTGTACTCCGCCTCCGAGCTTGCCGCGCAGGAATTTCCGGACCTGGACGTCACCATCCGCGGCGCCGTCTCCATCGCCCGCCGTCTGCAGGACCCGCTGCCGGAACTGGTGAAGATCGACCCCAAATCCATCGGCGTGGGCCAGTACCAGCACGACGTCAGCCAGATTCGCCTCGCCCGCAGCCTGGACGCCGTGGTGGAAGACTGCGTGAACGCCGTGGGCGTGGACGTGAACTCCGCCTCCGTGCCCCTGCTCAAACGCGTCTCCGGCCTCAACCAGACCCTGGTGAACAACATCATCGACTTCCGCAATGCCAACGGCAGCTTCCGCAGCCGCGACGACCTGAAGAAGGTGCCGCGCTTCGGCGACAAAACCTTCGAGCAGGCCGCCGGCTTCCTGCGCGTGAACGAGAGCGACAATCCCCTCGATGCCAGCGCCGTGCACCCCGAGTCCTACTGGGTGGTGGAAGCCATCGCCAAGAAGAACGGCCGCGACCTCAAGTCCATGATCGGCGATGTCGCCTTCATCCGCAGCCTGAACCCGCAGGACTATGTGACCCCCGAGTGCGGCCTGCCCACCGTGCAGGACATCCTCAAGGAACTGGAGAAACCCGGCCGCGACCCACGCCCGGAGTTCAAGACCGCCGAGCTGAAAGACGGCGTGGAATCCATCGGCGACCTCATCCCCGGCATGGTGCTGGAAGGCACGGTCACCAACGTGACCAACTTCGGCGCCTTCGTGGACGTGGGCGTGCACCAGGACGGCCTGGTCCACATCTCCGCGCTTTCCGACAAGTTCGTCAAAACCCCGCATGATGTAGTGAAGGCGGGCGACATCGTGAAGGTAAAAGTGCTGGAGGTGGACCTGGAGCGCAAACGCATCGCCATGACCATGCGCCTGAACGACGAACTGCCTGCGCCCGGGGGCAGCACCCAGGGGCGGCAGGGGGATTCCAACCGACGGCATCAGCAGCAGGGTGCTCCGAAGCAGAAGAAGGATTTTGGGGCCGCTGCGGATAATAAGCGGCAGATGGGGACGATGGCGGCGTTGTTTGAGCAGGCGCTTAAGAAGAAGTAGTGGATTAAAAGTGCAGCGAAACTCTAGAACTGGCTCAGTTTGTCCAACGGACTGAGTGTGCCTGCATAGTGTTTGCCTATGACATGAGTATAGATTTGGGTGGTGCTGACATCATTATGACCTAGAAGTTCTTGAACGGTTCGAATGTCAGTGCCACCCGCCAGCAGGTGGGTGGCAAACGAATGACGAAACGTATGGGTTCCTACACGCTTGTTGAAAATGCCCGCCTCGCGAACAGCCAGTGCAAGAAACTTACGAACAACGGAGTCATGCAGATGATGCCTGCAGAGTGTGCCATCATATGGGTGGGCACAAAGTCCTGATGATGGAAAAAGATAAGCCCAGGCTGGTGAACGAAAAGCATTGGGATATTTTCTTGCCAACGCGGTCGGTAAGGATGGACCAACTCCTTTGATATTGTCCTGTTTCTGGACCTCTATAGCTGTGGACATTGTCATCATCAACTGGTCTTTCATCCCTGATGCCAATAAAGTTTGCCTGTCTTTTCGGCCTTTTCCGTCGTGAATTGTTAACGACAGTCTTGCTAAGTCCACATCTTGTACGCGCAGTCTTAGACACTCATTGACTCGTAGCCCGCTTCCATACAGCAACTCGATTATCAAACGGTTTCGCCCTGTCAGTTGCGACAAAATACCTCTTACTTCCTGCATTGAAAGAACGCTGGGGAGATGCCTTTGTTTGCTTGCCAGTTGGAACCCCAGATCACCTAGCTCAATGTTCAGAAACTTCTTGTACAGATAAACCAACGCATTGAGTGCGACTTTCTGCGTGTTTGCGGCTACATGCTTGTCCACTGCAAGGAATGTCAGAAATTCCTTTACGTCCTTTCCCCCAGCTTCCGCTGGGTGACGCTTTTCTATGAAGTATATGTATCGACGAATCCAGTCGAGATAGGATTTTTCGGTTCGAAGGCTGTAGCCACGAAGTCGCATGTCCGCGCGTATGGACTCAATGAAGGGGCTAGCCATTGAGGACTCCAATTTTAAGAGTGTGAATGCCTGTATCCAAAGTAATTAGACATGATGTCTGGCTATGTCAAATGGGGTGCACGATTTGCTAGTGGATGCGTGCACGACAAAGCCGGGCACGCCTTGGAAAATCTTAATAATTACAGTTGGTTAAGATCGTCCGAGTAGGGTTAGCAGGAAACCCGCTAGTCTTACAAAGTGCGCATGCACATATTGTGAAAGGCAATAGGAAGAGAAACGCGGCTTAACGGGTTGTATTTTGAAAAGAAATAGGAATAGACTCCCGTCAATTTAATTGGGTTTGTGCGCATGCGCACTATACAAATAATGATATGGACGCCCCTCTTACCCTTGTAGTCTGAAGTACCGTTCAACTACAACTCAGAGGTCAATTATGGAGATCAGTGCTGTTGGTATAGATCTGGCGAAAAATGTTTTCCAAGTACATGGGGCGGATAAGCACGGGAGGCCGGCGCTTAGAAGAAGCTTGTCGCGTAGCAAGGTTCTGGTTTTCTTTGCAAAGTTACCGCGCTGTTTAATTGGGATGGAGGCTTGTAGTAGTTCACATTATTGGGCGAGAGAACTGTCTGCTCTTGGGCATGAAGTGAAGTTAATGCCCCCTCAGTATGTTAAGCCATATGTAAAGACGAACAAGAACGACGTTGCCGATGCAGAAGCAATCTGCGAGGCGCTAGTAAGACCTACGATGAGATTTGTCGAAATTAAGACCCCAGACCAGCAAGCGATGATGCTCATTCATCGAGAAAGAGAAGGCGCAGTAAAAGATCGGACAGCTCTGATTAATCGTTTGCGAGCAACACTTGCGGAATTCGGGTTTGCAATCCCGGTAGGACCAAGTCGCATGCAACACTGGTTCAGAAATGAGTATGGTTGTGTAGAGCACAAGTGCTCAGATCTCCTGAAGAGGCATGTGATGAAAATGCGGCAACGGCTGGAGTCTATAGAGCAACACATAGCATCACTCGACACTGAGATTGATCAGAGCAGCAGGAGAAACGACGCCTGTGCTAGGCTGGAAACCGTTCCTGGAATTGGCAGGCTGACTGCTTCCGCGCTGGTAGCGTCGATCGGCCAAGGGCAGACGTTTAAGTCAGGTCGGCAGTTTGCCGCTTGGTTGGGACTCGTTCCGAAACAGAACTCCAGTGGAGGAAAGCAAAGGCTGCAAGGGATCAGCAAACGCGGTGACGGATATTTGCGTCGGATGTTAATACATGGTGCGAGGGCGGTTATCCGCCACATGAATCCAAAACGCGATATAACTGCCTGGTTACTGAAACTATCGGCGAGAGCACACAGGAATGTTGTAATAGTAGCTTTGGCAAATAAGTTAGCCCGTATTGCCTGGGCGCTACTAAGTAAAGGTGGTCGTTATCAATCGACTGTTAACTGAAAAACGATAGAAACTATTTAGACGTCAAGGTTTGCGCAGGCAACACAAGAGAAGACGAAACAGGTAGGACCGTGGACGGGAAAAGCTGCTTCTAACATCGTGACTTAGAGCACGACCAAATGATTAGCGCCAGTCCAGCGAAGCTCATCCGGGATCGGGCAAATGCCCAAAATGAATCCGAATAGATGGCTGCAAAACCAGATTCGTTTTGAATGTAGGGCTTGCACAAAATGGGGCGTCCATAGATGTTATTTCCCTCAACGAGATTTAAGAAATGGCGATCTATTCTCAACCAACAAGAATCCTGATGAAAGAAATGGCTAATGACCTTGCCAGATCTGCAAAAGATACTTTTTCGAAGCAACAAGCCCTTGCCTGGTTTGCAGAGCATTATCCTAAAATTAAAACTGGGACTGTGACTGCTCACCTCATTCGGATGTCCACGAACTCACAGAGTAGAACACATCACAATGTAATACCTGGAGATGATGATCTGTTCTTTCAAGTAGGGCGCGGAAGCTACAGACTCTACCGTAGAGAAGTTGACCCAGAACCAATTTATGCAGGAACAGGGCCAACCAATATCTCCTCTCAATTGGAAGGTGATGATGAATTTGAAGACGCCAGTTCATCTCAGTCAACTGGTGAGTTTGCGTACGAAGCGGATTTGAAGAACTATCTCGCGAAGAATTTATATCAACTTGAACCTGGCTTGCGCCTATACGAGGAAGAAGGAGTTACAGGCATTGAGTTTCCTGCAGGCGGGCGGTTCATAGACATTCTCGCACTCGACTCTAAGAATAATTTCGTTGTTATCGAGCTGAAAGTTTCTAAAGGCTACGATCGAGTTATTGGTCAACTTATGAGGTATATGGCGTGGATAAAGGAGAATTTGGCCGATTCAGATCAAGGCGTTCGAGGCGCGATAGTCGCCAGGAGTATTAGTGAAGACCTTAAGCTTGCATCGTCCCTAGGGCCGAGCATTGATATGTACGAGTATGAGCTGTCGATTCAACTAAGGAAGGTTAGCAGGGACTGCACATAACAATCAGTTCAATCAAGGACTCGGCTTACGCCGAGCCCATTAACAAGGGCGTTAGCACTTCTTAGTAAGGAGAATTATTTATGTACATTCCTGATGGTTTTAATACCGTAACACCATACTTATTCGTTAGCGGCGCTGACACGTTTGTAGAATTCCTAAAAAAAGCGTTCGATGGAGAGGAGCTTGGAAGAAGTATTCGCCCGGATGGGAAGATTGCGAATGCGCAGGTTCGGATAGGATCATCTACCGTAATGGTCAGTGAAGCACCAGAACAATATAAGTCTATGCGTAGCTCCTATTATCTGTATGTCGAGGACGCCGATATTGCAATGGAAAAAGCTATTGAAAATGGGGCAAAACTGGAAATGGCGGTTGACAACATGCCCTATGGTGACCGCCAAGGAGGCGTTGTTGACCCATTTGGTAATATCTGGTGGTTATCTCAGCGGTTAGAAAGTAAACCATATTTTTAGTCAGCGTCATGCGTCGAAATGCTAACAAATTCTTACAGTCGCACCAAAACATGCCTTCACGCTTCTTGCTAGCGCAATAGGGACGCCCGCATGTTTTCGCCGATGAAGAAAGGCGTTATGTCGCTAGATGGACAATAGTGCAAAAGTCAGAAGAACCCTAAAGCTATGCCTTGGTTGCCTCAGAGGCGCCGCCTACTATCGCGCTGGGCAGAAGCAGAAGGACAAATGGATAGATGATGATTTTTGCAGGCACAACAATACTAATTCGATAGATATGTCTGTTATCGACTGGTGCAAAGTTTTTGGTGACCCAAAAGCTAAGCATTACTGGAAGAAATCGGTTAAGAATCCAGATGAGTTATATTCCTCAATACTTACCGCAGCGAATGTGACTGAATCGGAATTTGAACAATATATTGGCGAAATGCGCGAGTATCGGGACAAATTCTTGGCACATTTAGATGAGGCCAATCTAATGCATATCCCTCATTTAGATATAGCTATCTCAACATCGATCTCTATTTACAATCACTTAGCTCAAGGTGGCTCTGATCTAGAAAATATTGTTCCGAACGATGCTCAGAAGTTTTACGACAGTAGGCTTAAATATGCTGAAAAGAAATACGAAGACGCGACATAACAATCAATTCAATCGGGACACGCCACTACGTGGCGCGCCCCATTAACAAGGGCGTTATGAGGCAGAGGCGACATTGTGCCAAATGTAGAAGAGATCATTAAGAAAGCAGAGGCCATGCTGGAAACAGCCAAGTTCGGTGAACCAAAGGTGTCAGAGTAGTTTGATTCGCTGGGATAAGTCTTGTGAACTAGACTGAACGGAAACGGCTTTCGAACTTGAGAACGGATTCTCTGATGCCTCGCCCAGCACGTCATTTTGTTCCCGGGGTGCCTTGTCACGTTATTCAGCGTGGCCACAATCGGCATGTGTGCTTCTTTACCCGTCATGACTATGCTGTGTATCTCCGGAAACTGGAGGAGTACAGTCGCCGCCTGGGTGTCGCGGTGCACAGCTATGTGCTGATGACCAATCATGTCCACCTGCTGCTCACGCCTTCCGATGAGTCCTGTATCAGCAAGTTGATGCAAGTATTGGGTCGTTCCTATGTTCGTCATGTCAACGAGTCCTATCGACGTACGGGAACCCTCTGGGAGGGGCGCTTCAAGTCGTCAATGGTGGATTCAGAGCGCTATTTCCTTACTGTCAGTCGTTACATTGAGCTGAACCCGGTCAGAGCAAGGATGGTGGGGCACCCGGTGGAATATCCGTGGTCGAGTTTTCGGACCAACGCCACCGGACTGTCGTCGTCACTGTTGTCGCAACATAAAATCTACATGGTGTTGGGTAGGTGTTCCGAAAGCAGGCAAAGTGCCTACCGGGCTTTAAACGACTCTGACACCGTTGAAAGTTGTTATCGATAGCTATATCGTAATACCAAACCTCTATCGATAGGTGCGGTCATGGCAGAAGTCACTGTGTCTCCGAAGTATCAAATTGTTATTCCTAAGGAAATTCGTGAATCCATGGGCATTGTGTCCGGGCAGAAAGTCCAGATCATGTCCTATAAGGGGCGCATCGAAGTGATTCCATTGCAGCCTATGAAGGCAATGAAAGGCTTTCTTGAGGGCATAGATACCACAGTTGCCAGGGATGCGGATCGGGTATGAATGTGGTGGATTCATCGGCCTGGTTGTCCTACTTTGCCGGAGACAGCAACGCAGCCGTGTTTTCGGAACCCATTGAAGCGCTCACCGAACTGCTTGTGCCCAGCATCACGATCACCGAGGTATTCAAGAATGTGCTGCGCCAGCGGGGTGAGGAGGCGGCATTGATTGTCACAGCGCACATGAAGCAGGGCAGAGTCATTCCCCTGGACTCGGAACTGGCAATGGATGCTGCAAGACTAAGTGTGCTTCATAAACTACCTCTGGCAGACAGCATCATCTACGCCAGCGCTCAAAAGCATGCTGCAGTACTCTGGACGCAAGATAATGACTTTGAAGGCTTGGCGAATGTCCGGTATGTGGCGAAATCAAAGGTGTCAGAGTAATTAGCGATACTCTGTATCAACTTACTCTGACACCTTTGATTCCCGTGGGCGGTTATGAATAAGCTTGGCGCAGATCACGCCAGATATGGCATCAGCTATGACGACCTGAGTATTACCGCCGCTGAGCAATGCCGATATGATGCCTGTGCCGAAATCGAGCCCGATTTTCTGCTAACAGGAGGCGCGCTCAAGGCAACCATTCCGGGCGGCAAATATGCTGTACTCAATTTCAATGGCACGGTCGAACAGGTCGGTGAAGCATGGACAACGTCACTTCGGGACTGGCTGCCTTCCAGTGGTTTGCAACTTGATAGCCGTCCATGCTTTGAGTATTACCCGAAGGGTGCGGCCAATGATAGCGAAACTGGTACGTTCGAGTGTGAGATATGCATTCCGGTGACTCCACTTTAACGATGAAGTTACAACAGTCAGCACCTAACAAGCGCATGTTGTCGGACTGGTTTTCCACTGCGCTCCAAGCCAACCGCAAATGCAGGCGTTAGATTGCAAGGATGATTTCAGTGACATTAACTGACTTAGCATTTGGATTGATTTCAATAGTTACTATTGCTCTAGTTATTTTCTTAATTCGAGGAAAAAGAGATGCTATTTCAAATGCTCTTTACCCATATCCTCTTTCCAGTAAACCTGGAGACAAAATGTTTCCAGAAAAAGACGATACTGCTGTATGGATTGCATACATTCTCATGTGTATTGGCCTGATACCATTTTTTATTTTTATAGGCTCTCTAATATTAGGAAAAGAACTTCCCTTCATGGTTCCTATGGTCGGATTGACTATTTTCTATGTTGGCTATTTTGTTCAGGGAATCAAAAACAAATTAAGTGAAAATGAAGAATAAGCAATCTAACAAACCCTTGAATATCGGCCCAGAAAACGGGCCTGGGACTCCCCAAGCTTCGCTTGGGTTCCCCCATTAAGAAGGGCGTTAGGCTCAGAGGAATAAATATATGTTTGATGGAAGTTGTCTATGTGGAAAAGTGAAGTACAAACTTTTAGGGGAACCTGGAGCATTTGGATATTGCCATTGTACTAGCTGTCGTAAGGCTAGTGGCTCCGCTCATGCCGCAAACGCCCCAATTGACCGTTCATTATTTCAAATCATTCAAGGGAAATCGCACATTCGTGAGTATGAGTCTTCGTTGGGAAAATTCAGAGCGTTTTGCACTAACTGCGGAAGCCCATTGTATGCTTACTTGACAGAAGCACCGGATGTGCTTCGGGTCAGGTTAGGTACAATTGATACGCCTTTCATGGGTCAACCTCAAGCCCATACATGGGTATCAGATAAAGCCCCATGGGAGCCTATAGAAGGAAAAATTCCGCAATTTGAAAAGTGGGCACCTAAATCAGTTCTACATCAAAGAGGCTCACGGCAAGATTTTGAATAAACATGCGCTACAATTTCTTTAACTACGCCCTACAGGCTGGGACGCCGTCGTCGGCGGCGCCTCATTAAGAATCAAAGGCGTCAGAGTAGTTTGATTCGCCGGTATCAACTTAATCCGACACTTTTGACTTCGGCAATGCTGCGCTCCTTGCATCAACGTTAGGTGGAACGATATGCAATTTTCCAAACATCTCCGCGAACCTATAAGGAGAGGGGAGATTACTTGTAGTGTCCGGATC
>JACKOJ010000009.1 GCA_024234325.1 Pseudomonadales bacterium
CCGCTGTACAATTCTTTACACACGTTTACAAAGCTTATATTGATCAAACGTTCCTGAAATCGGTAAATTGCGCGCGCTGTTACTGCTCCGCTTGTTTTCGAGCTTGAGCGAATTGGGGCTGTGCTGTTTATCAATAATTTCGGGAGTTATGTAAATGTACGCAAAGTTTTTACGATTGCTGCCATTGCTCATAGTCATCGGCATGATGTCATCCATGAGTTTTGCGCAGGACAAGGAAGAAGTGCTTGCGAAGGGAAAGTATCTGGTCACGGTTGGAGGCTGTAATGACTGTCATACAGCTGCGTATCCGGAAAGCGGGGGAAAGGTTGCAGAGAGTGACTGGTTGAAAGGAAGCCCGATTGGATATCAAGGTCCCTGGGGAACATCCTATGCCGCCAATCTTCGGCTGGCTGCCTCAAGCATGACGGAAGAGCAGTTTATGGCAAGATCGCGTTCTGAACTGCTTCCACCAATGCCTTGGTTCAATTTGCGAGTGATGAGTGACGCAGATCTTGTGGCCATTTATCAGTACATCAAAAGTCTTGGGAATCCTGGCCAAGCAGCGCCGACGTATGTTCCTCCTGGCGCCGTTCCGATAACACCGTTCGTTGTGTTTGTCCCCCAGGAAGCGCCTTCTGGGCGGTAATGAAATTCCGGTGCATCGCTACTACAGCCCGACATTGAACCGACATGTGTATACCGGCAGCGAGAGAGAGGCCTTGCTGTTTCTCACATCCGACAATTGGACATACGAAGGAATCGCTTTCTATGGGGAGAAGCCCTGAATAGCCACGCCCTGCCGGGGTTGATTCCGGCAGGGCGTTGTCTCGGCTCTAGTTTATAACTCGCCACCGAGCCCCAGATAGACCCCAGGCAGGAATCGATCCGGGCTGCCGAATTGTGCATCGTACTTTGCAGTAGGGTTGGCAGCCTCCACCTGGGCATAGCTCATTCCCCGTTCTACCATCGGCTTCACGATCGTCATCACATCCAGAATCATGTCGCGAAAGACCATCACATCCTCGCGAGAGGAGGGGACTCCGTGGCCAGGCACAATAATGGTGTCGGGTCCCGACATGCCAATCGCAATAGCCAGCGCATCCAGAGTTCCCTGCAGGGTTCCTCCGTTGGCTACGTCGATATAGGGATACCCTGTTGTGCGAAACACATCGCCGGCATGAAGCACATCGGAGCTGCTGAAGTAGATGAAGCTGTCTCCGTCGGTGTGGGCCGGGGGGACGGGCATGATCAGCAATTCTTCTCCGTTGAGGTGGATGGAGATATCGTCGGTGAAGGTCAGAATCGGCAGTGCGTCCTTGGGAGCGTTCTGCTGAAGGCGGACTCGTACCTTGTCTCTGGCGAGAATCACGATGCCCTGTTTGCCAAGGTTTTCATTGCCTCCGGTATGATCGGGATGTACATGCGTGTTGATCAGGAAGCGGATATCGCCGTCGTTCAGCGAGCGAATGGCGGCCAGAATCTTGTCGGTCAGTGGGGCGAACTGGTCGTCAATCATGACCACGCCGTCTTCACCTATGGACAGGCCGATATTGCCGCCGGCACCTTCGAGGTAGTACATGCTGCCCCTGACGGGATGAGGAATGATCTGCACCTGGCTGTAGTCTGTCTGCGCCAGGGCACTGCTGCCTAGGGCCAGCAGAAGGGACGCGATGGCCGTGCGTGGAAACAAGGATCGGATGCGTGTGCTGTGGCGCATGGGGCCTCCTGTAGGTCTCGATGATTGTTGTTGTATTGCGAGAACCTGCGACTATAAGAGGCTTGTCAGGTTTTTTCCAGCCCTATAAAAAAGGCCCCGGCTCTTGCAAGCCGGGGCCTTCTTGTTTGCGGCGTAGAAGATCAGTTGGCGTCTTCTATTTCTTCGCCCTCTTCACCGGTAATCCCTTCCTTCTTCAGGTTGGAGATAACGGAGATGGCTTCAAGAATCACAAGAATGCTGGCGATCAGTACAGCAACGCTGAGCACTACCAGCAGCCACTGTTCGTTACGGTAGTAGCTGCCCATCTGGATCAGGCTGCCCCACACGGACATCAGCAGCACGAAAATCATGGGAGTCAGTGTGAACTTGGCCTGGCGCTTCATCTTCATCAGGAAGATGGAGATCACCAGCAGAGTGAGACTGGCCAGAATCTGGTTCGTCGCACCGAACAGCGGCCATATGATGTTGCCGCCGTTGCCGGAGGAACCACCGGCACCGAATGCCAGCAGCAGACAGCTACCTACGGCGACGAAAGTGGCAGCAACGTTGTTCTTCAGGATGCTGATGTTGTAGATCGAGCCCCACTCCTGAATGATGTAGCGCTGCAGACGCACACCGGCGTCCATGGTCGTGCCAGCAAACAGAACAACCATGGTGGCGAGCAGGGTCATGGCAAACAGGTTGGGCAGACCCCAGCCTTCAGTCAGCAGGTTGCCGCCGCCAGTGATGAAGGCAGAGGCGCCACCGCTACCGAATGCGCTGTACAGCGTGTGCCAGGCCTCGGGGCTTGCGGCATACAGAGCACCACACACGGCCACGATGGTGATCAGCGCCAGAGAGCCTTCGCCCAATGCGCCGAGGTAGCCAACGAAGCGGGCATCAGGCTCTTTGTCCAGTTGCTTGGAGCTGGTGCCGGAAGACACGATGCCGTGGAAGCCGGAGAGCGCACCGCAGGCAATGGTGATGAACAGCAGCGGGAACATGCTGGGAGTTCCGGGGGCCTTCTGATCATTGAAGGCAGGGGCTGTAATGTCCGGCAGAGCCAGGAACACAGAGCCGTACAGCAGGATCAGACCCACGACCAGTTGCGCGCCGTTGATGTAGTCACGCGGTTGCAGCAGTACCCATACCGGCAGCATGGAAGCAATGGCGGCGTAGGTGAACAGAATCAGGATCCAGGCTGCGTTCTCGTTCATACCGAGGAAGTCTTCCGGCAGCGCCAGAGGCATTTCACTGCCGACATAGATCGTGAAGTACAGGATGCTCACCCCGACGACGGAGATCAGCAGCAGGTTGGCCTTCTTGCGAATCAGGAAACCGATTGCAACTGCCACGGGAATGGCTGCCCATGCTGGGAACACGGAAGTCGGGATATCGACCATTTCGCCTGCGATGATGGTGCCGAATACGGCGTTGACCATCAGCAGAAGCAGGAAGATAACGATCATGAACAGCGAACGGGTACGCTTGCCGATCACGGACTCGGAGAGTGCGCCGATGGACTTGGCGCCGTGACGGCTGGATGCCCACAGGGCGCCCATGTCATGTACCCCGGCGAAGAACACGGAGCCCAGGGTTACCCACAGAACGGCGGGAACCCAACCCCAGTACACCGCAATTGCGGGTCCTACGATCGGTGCAGCCCCTGCAACGGAGGTGAAGTGAGCCCCCCACAGCACGAACTTGTTGGTTGGGACATAGTCCACGCCATCATTTACTTGATGCGCAGGCGTGACAAAATTGGGATCCAGTTTGTAAATCTTCTGCGCGATAAAGCGCGAGTAGACGAACCAACCAAATGAGAAGCCGGCAAGACCTAGAAGGACTATCAATACCGAGGACATAAAGTGCTCTCCACAGGTTTCTTATTGTAAAAAAGAGGACGCATCATACCAAGTTAGAGTCGTGGGAGACAATAATTAAACCAGCCTGGAAACGCTGTAACTGAGGAAATACGGGCAGTTGAGCCAATTTGTAACACATTGGGCATGGCGATCCGGGTGGTTTTGATAAAAAGCCCCGGGCGGGCATATAATTCCGGCACTTTCGTCTGGCGGATACGCCCCTCTCTGGAAATGACCATGGCCAAACCTGCATTGAGAGTGCATCTCAGCCCCCACGATCTGATTAAGTGGCTTGTCATTGCCAGTGGGGCGATGCTGGCCGTGCACAGCCTTCTGACGATCGTGCACTACAGCATCGTCGAGTTACCCTGGCTTCTGCGGGAACTGTTTGATGTGGATGAAGAGGAGAGCATTCCTACCTGGTTTTCTTCCAGTCTGTTGCTGCTGACCTCTGTCGTGCTGTTCGTAATTGCTTCTCTCACGCGGCAGATAAAGGATGCCAATACGAAGTACTGGACCGGGCTTGCACTGGGTTTTGGCTTCATGTCTGTGGACGAGATTGCCGGATTTCACGAAACACTCAATACGGTCACCGATTTCTCCTGGGCACTGCCGGGGATAGTGGTCGTGGTGATAGTGGGGGTTGCGTACCTGAAGTTTCTAACGTCGCTGCCACCGGCAATTGCCATTCGCTTCATGATGTCGGGGGGCATTTTCGTGGGAGGAGCTGTGGGCGTAGAGCTGGCGACCGAACCCTACCTGTATAATGATGCATTGGATACCATGGCCTACAATCTGTGGACACCGGTAGAAGAGGGCATGGAAATGGGGGGCGTCATCATGTTCCTCTCCGCGCTGTTCGACTATCTTTCCTCGCGTTTCAAAATGGAGTGGGAGTTTGTTCCCAGGCGCTGAGGTCCACACTGTCATCCAGGCGAGCAGTTTTTGAGATGAATGGGTGAGAAGAGGACTGGCAGCAGAGGAGTTCTGTGATATTTTTGCAATGGCTGACGCGCCGGTCTCTGGAGAGGTGGCCGCGTTCTGGCCAGGTGCCATGCTCAAGCCGTGGCATGCGCCAACTGCACGATAACAACAAGATCAACCTGTAAGGGGGAAGGGCGTGCTCAATCAACTGCTATTCGATTTTGCGCAATGGGTCGACTCATTCGAGTTAAGTACCCGTCTGCACGAATCCTACTATATGTACAACTGGGTGGAGTCCACTCATGTCCTGGCGCTCATGGTGTCGCTCGGCATGCTCTTTGTCATTGACCTGAGAATGCTGGGGTGGGCGCTGTCCGGTGTCCCGGCCTCCCGAATTGCCGCTCGTCTTAATCTGCCCATGATGATCGGTTTCACCATCATGATTGTCACAGGTCTGCTGCTCTTCTTTGCCGTCCCTGTGCGAACTACGCAGAGCATCTGGTTCCGCATCAAATTTCTGCTGCTGATTGCAGCGGCCGTCAACGCGTGGCTGTTTCACAAGCGAATGAACGAGTCTGTTTCCTCATGGGATCGGGAACCGGTTGCACCCAAGCGTTTGCGACTGGGTGCAGGGCTGTCTCTTGGGCTGTGGGCCGGCATTGTGACCACAGGGCGACTGATTGCATACGACTGGTATGACTGCTACCGCGTTCACTCCGACCTGATCGCCTGGGCGGCGGGATGCATGGTCGAGTGAGTCTGGTGACACGGAATTAAGGAGAGCACTGTGGACTTATTACCGTTTTTCGAGTGGGCCGAGACCTCCATGCTGGGGGGCATTGGCAAAACCTATGGTGGTGTGTATGCCATCGGACAGTCTCTGCACCTGTTGTCGCTGGCATTGCTGGGCGGTACGGTGCTGCTGACAGATCTGCGATTGATGAATCTGTTGCTTCGCGACGTGCCGTCCGAAGTGGTCGCCGACAATGCGCACAAGTGGTTCAAGGTGGCTCTCACGGTTGTTATCTGCACGGGGATATTCATGGCCGCAGCGGTGGCAACCCGTATGTACTACAACCCGTTCTACTGGGCAAAAATGTCGGCGCTGCTCGCGGGCATTGTGTTTGTCTTTGCCATCAAGCGTCCCTTGCTGAAAAGGCCGCACGACAGTATTCATCCAGTGGTGCTCAAGTCCATGGCGTTGGCATCCATAATTATCTGGTTCTCTGTTGCTGCAACAGGACGCTGGATCGGATTCTCCTGAGTTAAAACCCGGTAGGGAGGGGCAGGAATGCAGGACTCTGACAACAAGAAAAAAATGGATGGTCGTGAAAAAGTGACACTGGCCGTGTCGCTGGCCGTTGTGTTGACCGCAGTCATCTACTGGAGTATTCAGGTCAGCGGCGTGATGGAAATGCTTGAAATGGCCTACGGCTGAACTTACTGCATGGGCGAAAAATCGGTCGCGCTCATGAACTTGCGAACGACGCCCTGCAGAATGGGGCCGTTGGCATTTGATTCTTCATTTACCCTTTGCCACTCCGGATCCTGCGAGAAGGCCTGCCAGGATCGCATGGCGGCTTCCTGGCTCTCGTGCTCCAGAATATAAACCAGTGTATTGGAGGATTCCGCTTCATCCGTCGGAATCCAGTAGCCGACACTGACCATGCCATGCTTCTCGAAAATCCGCAGCGTATGATCCCGGAAACGTGCGAGCAGCTTGTCCAGATTGCCCGGCGTCGCCGTGTAGGTGCGCAACTCATAGACTTTGCCGGAGCCCTGCGCATAGGCGGGGTTTACGCTCAGTGCACCGGCAAGCCCAAGGGCGGCGACAAGAAACAGCAGGGTTTGATTCAGCTTTTTCATGATTGTTCCGCCCTTGCAGTCAGTGATTTCAAAGCACTTCATTCAGGAAATAGTCGTCCAGAATCAGAGAGTTGACCAGTTTGTCGAGAGCATTCCGAGTGGCTTCGGCAACATCGGCGCCTGTCGCCCGCCCAAAGATGACCGTGTCGTATGCTGCTCGTGAGCCTGCTCGCAGGGTCACGTGGGTGCGAATGGTCACTTCCTGGTTTCCGTCTTTCTCGGCAACGGACACTTCAACCACTTCTCCTTCGAGAGTCAGGTTCTGCCCATCTTCCACGAGGGTCGCACCACCGGCTACCAGAGACTGCACCAGGGCGTCATTGACGATATCCACGACAGATTTCTCGGCAGTGGCATCGCCAATCTGATTGGCCGCAGCACCGCTGCGTTTGTCCGTAAAGGCAGATACTTTCAGGGGGCCTTTGGAGGTTTTGCTGAAATCGACCTGAGGCTTTTGGGTGTATTTGTAATTTACCTGCACATCGTCTGCGTGAGCAAAACCGGTCAGAGCCAGTGCGCAGGTCAGAGGAAGGGCGGCAATGAGACGACGAAAAGACATAGTCACTCCAGTATTGTGTTTGTGAATCTCAAGCGTAGTGTGCTGCGTTGCAGATGAACGCAAACTTAATTTAATTGAGTCCGGCATTCAACCGGCAAATAAAAAAGCCACCGCCAGTAGGAACCATGCGGTGGCTTTTTCTTGAGTCGTTTAGACGACTGCTGGCTTACAGCTTGTCAGCCGGCCATGCAACGCCCTGACGACGGGGTACTTCTTTGATGCCTTGGTAGACAAACTTCTGTACACGCTTACCTTCGTAAGTTTCAGTAGTGAAGATGTCGCCCTTGGAGTTGGTTGCCAGGCTGTGCGGTGCATACCACTGGCCTGGGCCACGACCACCGTGACCGAAGCTGGTCAGCACTTCCAGAGACTGACGGTCCAGGATATAGACGCGGAAGTTCTGGCCGTCTGCCAGGTAGAGGTACTTCTGCTCAGGATCTTTGGAGAAGTCGATGTCCCAGGTAGAGCCCTGGTTTAGCGTTGCCGGAGCAACTTGAACTTCCTTCACGAAAGTGCCGTCTTTGCGGAAGACCTGGATACGGTCAGTACCACGGTCGCACACGTACAGCAGGCCGTCGTTGGACGGAGTTGCGCAGTGTACCGGGCCACGGAACTGCTGTGCCAGAGGCTCGCCAGGAGTGTAGGAAACGCGCTCGTCTGCCGGACGGTTGCCATAAGCACCCCAGTAGCGCTTGAAGGCACCGGTGTTCAGGTCGATAACAGCAACACGCTTGTTGCCGTAACCGTCAGCGAGGTATACCTCGTTGGCTGCTGCGTCGATTTCAAGCTCTGCCACTTGAGAGAAGTGAGTGGTGCTGTTGCTGTCCGGGCCTTCGCCAGGAGTACCGTACTGGGCAACGAACTTGCCGTCGCCTGTGAATACCAGCACGTGAGAGTCGCCACCGCCGTTACCACCGATCCATACGTTGCCGTTGGGGGCAACTTCGATACCGTGGTTGGACGCAGGCCAGGTGAAGCCTTCACCCGGGCCGCCCCATGCATTGACGAGGTTACCTGCGGGGTCGAATTCGAGGATGGGCGGTGCGGGGGTACAGCATTCGCTGACGCCCAGCTTCAGACCGATTTCGGTACCGCCGCCGAACATGGAATCTTGGTCACGGTGAACGATGAACACGTGGTCGCGAGCGTCAACGTCAACACCGATGGTGCGGCCCAGAATCCACTGATTGGGGAGTGGCTTCGGCCAGTAAGGGTCAACCAGGAATGTCGGTGCCATGACCATATCGCTGGCTGCTTCTACAGGCTCCTGCAGTTGGGACTGGCTCACACCAAGTGCGATCATACCCAGTGCAAATGTGGCTCCTGCCGCATATTTGATTTGTCTTGTCATTCTTATTTCCCTCCGGGGTAAGTCTCTAGTGAGGCTTCGTTTTTTTTGGACCGGGAGGCAGTATACTCACTTCTTTCCAGACAGTATACTCGGATTCGGTGTTTTCCCGGGCCGGATTACAAAATCTTACAAACCGCCCTGGAGACTGTCTTGCCAGCCTGTTGAGGGTGGCTGACAACAATAGCAATAACAGAGGGTTAGGTCTTGAGTATGTGGTTTTCAGCGAGTGTGGGGAGAGCAGGCGTCCCGGCCAAAAAAGGGGCACTGAAGGCGGGTTTTTGGGGGGCGATGGCCGTTGTCCTGCTGATGCAGTGGCTGCCGACTCTCAGCCACGCGGACGATGTCCCTCTTGCAGTTTCTGTGCAGGCTTTCGTCAAGCCGGAAGGCAATCGGCTGAACGTGCTGCTGCGCGTGCCCATGGATGCGCTGGGCGAGATTGACTTTCCCAAGCGCGGTGTCCCGGGCTTTCTGATTTTCTCAGAGGCAGATGACGAGATTGCGACGGCAATAAATGCCTATATTCTGGGCAATATCCGCTTTTATGAAGACGGCCGCCCGCTGGACGAATACGAAGTGCTCAACGCTCGCGTGTCCCTGCCTTCGGACCGTTCCTTCACCTCCTACGAGGAGGCGCTGGTCAACATTCGCAGTCCCAGACTGGAAGATTCCGTGAATCTGTACTGGCGGCAGGGGCTGCTGGACGTTCTCATCCAGTACCCCATTCAGTCACAGGATTCACGCTTCTCCGTGGATTCGCGCCTCGCAATTCTGGGGGTCGAAACCAACACGGTGCTGCGCTATGTGTTGCCCAATGGCGCGGAACGTCCTTTCAGTTTCATCGGCAATCCTGGCATGGTCGGTCTGGATCCGAGCTGGTTTCAGGCGTCCTGGCGGTTTATCGTCATGGGCTTCAAGCATATTCTGGAGGGTAAGGATCACATTCTGTTCCTGCTCTGCCTTGTGATTCCTTTCCGCAACCTGCGGGCGCTGGTGCCAGTGATTACTTCCTTCACGGTGGCACACTCCATTACCCTGATTTCCTCCGTATTCGGAGTGGTACCGTCGGCGCTGTGGTTTCCGCCACTCATTGAAACCCTGATTGCCCTGTCAATCGTCTATATGGCGTTTGAGAATATTATCGGGTTCAAACAGGAGAACCGCTGGCTGGTCACCTTCGGCTTCGGGCTGGTGCATGGCTTCGGGTTCTCGTTCCTGCTGACTGAGAGCATGCAGTTTGCTGGGGCTCACCTGCTCACGGCACTGCTGTCCTTCAACGTTGGCGTGGAACTCGGGCAACTGCTCTTCCTGTGCATTGCCATTCCCACGCTTATGGTGATTTTCCGTTACATGGTTGCCGAGCGCATGGGGGTGATTCTCATGTCGGCGCTTGTTGCCCACAGCGCCTGGCACTGGATGGCGGAGCGCTGGACCACTCTCATGGCTTACGACATCGAAGCGCCGGTGATCAATCGGGAATTCTGGGTATCCGTCACGCAGTGGGGGATTCTGCTCATGGTTGCCATCGCCGTGCTGTGGGCGATGCAGAATCTGTTTGGTCGCTATTTTGCCTCACACCCGGCGGCGGACGCAGTGGAGTCGCCCCAAGCCTGAGGCGTCGCCGGCTCCGATCGGGGCCGGCAGCTCTTCTCGATCCTATTTCTGCAGGATGTATTTGCGCAGGGCTCGTTGGGCAACCTCTGCGCCATACACATTCCCTTCCTCATCTGCCGTGACACCTTCGGCAACACTGGTGCCGTTGGCCTCGCCTGTGTTCGGGTCGGGGATGAAGGCCGATACAAAACCCGTGATTGCGCTGCCAATGCGAATGCCGCGATACCAGCCGGGATTGCGGCCGGGGCCGGTGTTGGACTCCGAGTCTGCTGAGTACAGCGTGTCATTGCCATCGATATACAGACCGCTGGGGCGGCCGAACTGGGTCCAGGTGGCCAGCCAGGTGCCGTCCTGATCGAAAATCTGGATGCGGCTGTTACCGCGATCGCCGACAAACAGTCGCCCTGTGGAGTCCATGGCAAGTGCGTGCGGCACATCGAGCTGTCCCGGGCCTGTGCCCTTGCCCCCCCACTCCATCAGGTATTCGCCCTCGCTGTTGAATTTCACAATCCGGTTGTTGCCATTGGAGGAATGCCCGTCGGCGACAAAGATGTCGCCGTTGGGAGCCACCAGCACATCATTGGGCTGATCGAAGATATTGTGTCCCTTGCCTGCAATGCCGGGCAGGCCAAGACTCATGAGCAACTCCCCGTCAGGGCTGAATTTATGCACCTGGTGGCCTTTCATGCGTGCAGAGTCTCCCCTGGCGTCGGCGATCCAGACATTGCCCTCAAAATCCACGTGAATGCCGTGAGGCCACACGATGAGTCCTGCGCCGAAACTCTTGACGACCCGTCCCTGCGGATCAATGAGGACTACCGGATCGATATCCGGCGTGTCCAGGCAATTGCCATTGCCACCGCAGCGTTCCGCCGCCCAGATATTCCCCTCGCCGGCATAGTAGACGGTGCTGGTTGCGCCCCATTCGCGGCCGTCGGGCAGTGGTGCCCAGACATTTGGAACGGCCGTGTAGGGATTGGGGGTGATATTCGGATTGTCGAGTTGGGCCATAGCGACGGGGCTGGCCAGCGAGGTGCCGAGCAGCAGCGTGGCGATCGCGCGGGTTCTCGTCATCGATGTCATGGCAGGGTGTCTCCTGGTCGTTTTCAGGTCTTTTGCAGGATTGCGTGGCTCGCCATCATAGCGCAAATCGTCTGATCGGGAGCTCGTCGGAGAAATCCTGCCATCTATCGATCGCTCGAAAAGAACGATTGCTCGATAAGGTTTCAAAAAGTTACACTCCCCCGCAGTTTTTCCTGAGACTTCTGTCATGGTCTCTACTAGACTCGCGCGCGTTTCTCTCTCTACTGGAGTGTCCGACTATGAAAGCCATAAGAACTCTTTCCACACTCGCCTTGGCGGCTGCCCTGAGCGCCAACGCTTTCGCTGCACCGGAGCGTGCCGGGGATTTTGCGCTCCTCGACCAGAACGGTGATTTCCATCAGTTCAGCAAATACCGTAACAAGGATGCTGTGGTCATTCTGTCGCAGGCGAACAGTTGTGCAGCAAGCAAGGCTGCGCTGAGTCAGTTCAACGAATTGCGTGGCAAGTGGGAATCGCAGAATGTTGCCTTCCTGCTGATGAACTCTGCCAAGGACGATCTGGCTTCTGTCCGCAAGGCGGCACAGGATGCCAATATTGATCTGCCGATTCTGATGGACGGCTCCCAACTGGTGGCAGAGACGCTGAAAATCAGCAAGGCGGGAGAGGTTCTGGTGCTGGATCCGCAGCGCCTGAGCGTGCTGTACCGTGGCCCGGTCGACAGTCACGTCAGCGATATGCTCAGCGGAGGTGCCAGCAATGTGCAGGACACCATGGTGATGGAAGTGTCCGGCTGCGACCTGTCTGTGCCGAATACTACGCTGGCAGCCAATGCGCCTGACTATGCGACGGAAGTGGCACCGATTATTGCGGAAAACTGCGCACACTGTCACCGCGAAGGCGGTATCGGCCCGTTTGCCATGAACAGCCACCTGATGCTGCAGGGCTGGTCGCCGATGATTCGTGAAGTGCTGATGACCAAGCGCATGCCTCCCATGCAGGTGGACCCCAATATTGGTCATTTTGAAAATGCCAACTACATTTCCGGCGACGACCTGCAGACGCTGATCACCTGGATTGATGCAGGCTCTCCCAAGGGTGTGTTTGCCGAAGACCCGCTCAGCAAGCTGCAGTTTGCGGATGCCAAATCCTGGCAGCTCGGTGAGCCTGATTTTGTGGTCAAGACTCCACGCCAGGAAATTCCTGCGACTGGTGTCATGGACTACATCAATGTGGATGTAGACCTGCCTTTCACGGAAGACAAATGGGTGCGGGCAGTTCAGTTCATCCCCGGAGATGAAACCGTGCTGCACCACTTGCTGACCTATGTGACAGCGCCCAGTGAAAACTTTGACGGTGGTGAGGCCGATCAGCGTTCCGTTGCGCGCCGCTTCCTCGAAGGTTATGCCCCGGGCAAAGTAGACGCCATGGTCTTCCCGGAGGATACCGGTGTGCTGATTCCTGCTGGACATAAACTGTCCATGCAGTTCCACTTCACCACCAACGGTCGTGCCACTTCGGACGAAACCACGCTGGGCATGTATTTCTACGATGAAAAACCGGCGCACGAAAACTTCACCCGTTCCGTGTCCACCATGTTTGTGATTCCGCCTCATGCAAGTAATCATGAAGTGCACGCCAGCTACGTCTTCAACGACGAAGTGGTGGTGAACGGTCTGCGTGCGCACATGCACTTCCGTGGCAAGGACATGAAGTTCTCTGTGGAATATCCCGATGGCAGCATGGAAGACCTGCTGAGCGTTCCGAATTACAGCTACGCCTGGCAGCCGACCTATCAGTTGAGTGAAGCGAAGTTGCTGCCGGCCGGAACCAAGGTGCATGTCACCGGCGCGTTCGACAATTCAGAGTTGAACACAGCAAACCCGGATCCTGATGAAAGAGTGACCTTCGGTCTGCAGAGCTGGGAAGAAATGTTCATCGGCTACTGGACTTACTACGAAACCGGAAACTGATCACAGCCGTTGATTCCAGAACTTCCCGGTTTTTGCCGGGCAAAAAGGCGCCTCCTGCGAGGCGCCTTTTTGTTTGTCCGGGGAAATTCCGGGTTTGCCGTTACAAAGAATTACAATGTTTTCAAGGGGCTGAACTGGCCTGTCGGAATGCCTGCTCTATAATCGTCAGGGTTTGGGCGTGCCTGTCATGGGTTTGGGTTTATGAAATATTTCCGGCATTTCGTTCTGCTGCTATTGATTGCTTCTTCGGCAAGGGCGATGGCTGCGCGCGATGTTGGCGATTTTGCGCTGCTGGATCATCAGGGCGCCTTTCATCAGCTTAGTCGCTATGCCGATCACAGCGCCGTCGTGCTGTACTCTTTCGGAGTGGATTGCGAGACTTCTGCCGCAGCGCTGGACAAGCTCAGCGTGCTGAATGACAAGTATTCTGCCCGGGGCGTGAGCATTCTGCTGCTCGACGCCATGCCGGGGGACGGTCGTGAACAGGTGCGCAAGATCATGTCCGATCACCGCAGCGCCATTCCTGTGTTGATGGATCGCGCCCAGCTTGTCTCCCATACACTGAACATTGCGCGCACGGGAGAGGTGCTGGTCATCGATCCCCATACCATGTCGCTTGTGTACCGTGGTGCTATCGACAGTCGCGCAGTGGCACTCAATGCCAACGCACACGACACCATCTCCCGTAATTATCTGGACGAAGTGTTGTCCTCGATTACCCACAAGGGGCCCGAGGTGGCGGATGTGCCCTGGGTGGGTGGCAGGGAAATTCCGTATGGGGATGACCTGGCGCCAGAAGCCCGGGTGTCTTATGTCAATCAGGTAGTGCCGGTGCTGGAGGCGCGCTGCGTGTCCTGTCATCGTGACGGTGGGGTGGCTCCCTGGTCCATGAACAGTCACCAGATGGTTAGTGGCTGGTCTGCCATGATGCGCGAAACCCTGTTGACCATGCGCATGCCGCCTGGGCAGATTGACGACACCTATCTGGACAATTTTGTCGACGTGCATTCCATCTCCGACCAGGAAAAGCGGACTCTGGTGCAATGGATTGATCAGGGGGCGGCTCTTGATGGCGACACGGATCCGTTGACGGAGCTGGAGGCACCTGCCTCTGGTTGGGCACTGGGGGAGCCGGATCTGATCGTGGAGTTCCCGCCCCAGGAAATTCCCGCATCCGGTGTTCTGGATTACAAATTTGTGCCGGTGGATATCGGCCTGGATCGGGATCGCTGGGTGCGGGCCTATGAGTTCGATATCGGTGACCCAGCCGTACTGCATCATGTGGTGGCTTACACCCAGGACGAAAAACAGCAGAAACAGAATCCCAGTGGCGGTGGTAGCCGGACCAATTTCGGAGGATATGCTCCGGGGCGGGAGTATGTAGCCTTTGACGACAATACCGGCATTCTTCTGCAGAAGGATATGCGCTTTATGGTGCAGTTCCACTACACCACCATTGGTCGGCCTGTGGTGGATGTCACCCGGATCGGTCTGTACTTCCAGGACGATGAGCCGGAGTTTCCCCTTTCCCGTACCGCTGTCATGGACGGAGAGTTTGTGATTCCCCCAGGGGATGAGGATTTCGAGGTGAATGCCCGCGCCACGATCGCAAAGGATTCCTACCTCTACAACATTGCTCCGCACATGCATTTGCGTGGCAAGCGTGTGAAATACCGGATTGAATACCCGGATGGCACGATGGAAGAGCTTCTGTCGATTCCCAATTTTCAGCACAACTGGCAGATGGTGTACCGGCTCAAGGCGCCGAAGTTCCTGCCAGCGGGTTCCGTCGTAGTGGCGGAGGGGGCGTTCGACAATTCCGAAAAGAATCCTTTGAACCCGGATCCAGCCCAGGAAGTGCACTGGGGAGAGCAGGTCTGGGATGAGATGTTTATTGCCTGGATGCGGGTGAGCGAGGCGCGTTGAGCGTCGTTCATGCTTCCTTTATATACATGCCTGTCGCGCAACGCGAATTGTCACTCCTGATGACTTGTTTGTAGAATCCCTTCCCATTGCCTGGGAGGCCAGCCCTGCCTGTGTCGCCCAGAGCCTTTCAAATCCTGATGGAATGGTGTTATGGACCTGAGTCCTCTGGTTCGAATTCTCGCTGACGGAGGGTTTCACTCCGGGCGCTCGCTTGGGCAGCAACTCGGCGTGACTCGTACGGTCGTGGGCCAGCAGATTGAGCTGCTGCGGGCGATGGGGGTGGAAGTGCATTCGGTTACCGGCAAGGGATATCGCCTTCCGACGCTGTTTGATCCGCTGTCCAGGAGCGCCATTCTGCACATGATGCGCGAACAAAGTGCTCTTTGGGCATCGCGCTTCGATCTGAAGTTTTCCACTGGCTCGACAAACGCGGATGCCATGGAGATGGCTCGCCAGGGAGAGACAAGGTATCTCGTGCTGGCGGAGCATCAGGCGGCAGGCAGAGGGCGCCGCGGCAGGGAATGGGTGAGTCCGCTGGGGGCCAATATCGCGATGTCTCTGTTGTGGACCTTCGAGTTGCCGATTGCTGCCTTGGAAGGGCTCAGTCTTGCGGTCGCAACCCTGGTGGTGGAAGGGTTGAGAAATGCAGGCTACAAGGAGGGTATCGGGGTTAAATGGCCCAACGACATTCTGCTTCGCGGAGCCAAATTGGCAGGTATTCTCATAGAGGTTGGTGGCGAAACTGCGGGTCCTGCATGGGTCGTGATTGGTATCGGCATCAATGTGCGCATGCCCTGGTTCTGTCAGCAGCAGATCGGTCAGGCCTATACTGATCTGGCCAGCAATTTTGAATTGAGCATGGACCGAAACCGTATCGTGGCGTCAGTGCTCGGCGCACTGAGCACTGGTCTCCCTGTGTTTGCAAAGAAGGGGTTTGCTGCGTTCCGCGATGCCTGGAATGAGCTGGATGTGTATCAGGGGCGACAGGTTGCCATTGTTAGCGGCAGTCATCGCAGTATTGGCCTCGCGCTTGGGGTGACAGATTCCGGCGCGCTGATTCTTGATACGGCGGCGGGCCGTCAGCTCATTGCCGGTGGAGAGTTGACTCCGAGTCTGCGCCCCGCCGAGGAGGTGGCATGTGATTCTTGATGTCGACGCCGGAAATACCCGCATCAAATGGCGAGCGCTGGCAGTATCGGGCGAGCGCCTTGCAGGTGGCAGTGCAGATGCGGTGGATGCCTTTGTCGAGATATCGCGGCAGGTGTCTGCGCCGACGCGGGTACGAATTGCCAGTGTGCGCAATCCGGAGTTCCGGGCCCGCTTGCGGGAAAGCGTCATGGATCATTGGGGTGTCGTGGCGGAGTTCGCCCAGTCCCGCGAGCAGGTGGGGGAGGTTCGCAATGCCTATGCAGAGCCTGGCCATCTCGGAGTGGATCGCTGGCTCGCCGTGTTGGCGGCGTATAAACGGGCGCGTGGCGCGTGTTGTGTGCTGGATGCAGGCAGTGCCCTGACGCTGGATATTGTGCGGCGGGATGGGCAGCATGAGGGGGGCTATATCGTTCCGGGTTTGACAATGCAGCGTGCGGCGCTGCTGGAGCGAACGGCGATCCCGCTTGCGGTTACTGGGCAGTGGGGGGAGACAGACCCCGGGCGCTCGACCGTCACGGCAATTCATCATGGCATTCTTGATATGGTGGTGAGCTGGGCCGCGGAGCAGCACAGGGCTCGTGCGTCGCAAGAAAGTGTCTGGTTCATTACAGGCGGAGATGCCGAAGTGCTGTCCGACGCGCTTGCGCGCAGGGGAGTGCACTGTATTCTGGTGCCCGAACTGGTGCTTGAGGGCTTGCCTCTGGCGCTGCCTTAGTCGGGAAATCGACAGGAAATACGAGTGAAGGTCTGATGCGTGGAATTTTCTTTGGTCTGCTTCTGAGCAATCTGCTGTATCTGGCGTGGCAGCTCTTTGTGCCTGCGGCGACGGTGGCGCCGGTGCGTCAGCCGGTGCCGGTGGCAGAAGGGGAGCGTGTGCAGTTGCTGGCGGAAGTGCCGCAGGAGCAATTGCGGGCTTACACGAGTGTGCCGGACGTGGTGGTGACAGAGGTCGAGCAGGCTGGGCAGCCACCGGTTGATGAACAGGATGTGGGAAGTGTGGCGCCATTGTATTGCGCGGAGATCGGGCCGTTCCGCGATCGTGCCGATGCCGAGAACTTCATCGCCAGCAACGCTGAACGTCTGCCGCTGGTTCTGGATCTCAGGCAGGTGGAGGCTGCCCCTGACTATCGCGTGTTTCTTCCACCCTTTAATTCGCGAGAGCTGGCTGCCAGTACGATGCAGACCCTGCGCAGCAGTTTCGAGGCGAACAATCTTGCAATCGACACCTATCTGATCCCCCGTGGTGAACTCGCCAATGGTATTGCACTCGGTCTGTTCAGTGAGCAGCGCAATGCGCTCAATGTGCAGCAGCAAATGGAGAGGCTGGGTTACACGGTTGTGGTGCGCACCGAACCGAAGCAGCGCGAAGAGGCCTGGGTGCTTGCTGACGGGGTGGAATCCGAGGCGGTTTTTCAGCGTCAGTGGCAGCAAATGCGGCTCTCTCGCTCCTATGTGGAGACGGGAGAAAAACTGTGTGAAACGATTGCACAAGCCAGGTAATTCCCATAAAATGCCGCCTCTGAATAAGACACCCAGGTTCCTCAAAGAGGTTTTGGGCTCTTGCAGGAGGGGTTCCCGAGTGGCTAAAGGGATCAGACTGTAAATCTGACGCGCGAGCTTCGGTGGTTCGAATCCACCCCCCTCCACCATCCAGATGTATGATTTTGTTAGGTTTCTGGTTGAGGCGGGTATAGTTCAGAGGTAGAACACCAGCCTTCCAAGCTGGTTACGCGGGTTCGATTCCCGCTACCCGCTCCAGTTTGAATGGTGTTCGACGAGCATCGTGCATGACGTGGCGCACAGGCTGGTCCAGGGAATCGGCGATTCATAATTAACAAACAGATCTTGAGGGAAAAGTCTGCCGGAGCGACATGGTCGGCAGATGTTAGTCTGGCTGCTTTTCCGGACGATTCACAGGCTCGGACTGTTTATTACTAGTGTCTGGCTCGCATAGCTCAGAGGTAGAGCACTTCATTGGTAATGAAGAGGTCTCCGGTTCAAATCCGGATGTGAGCACCAGATTTGCGACTTTCTCACTCTGAGTGATGAAAGCGTTTGGTGGGAAAACGTTAAGTTCGTTTAGTGTGTGCAACAAGCGCTGCAGCAGTGGCCCAACGCGAATGCTTGCGCAGCGGATGAAACAAAAATCTAGAGGCAATCAAAATGGCGAAGAGCAAGTTTGAACGAAATAAGACGCACGTCAACGTAGGCACGATTGGTCACGTTGACCACGGCAAGACAACGCTGACAGCGGCGCTGACGCGCGTATGCGCGGAAGTGTGGGGCGGTGAAGCCCGCAACTTTGACCAGATTGATAATGCGCCCGAAGAAAGAGAGCGTGGTATCACGATCAACACAGCGCACGTGGAGTACGACTCTGCGATTCGTCACTACGCGCACGTTGACTGCCCCGGTCACGCGGACTACGTAAAGAACATGATTACCGGTGCTGCGCAGATGGACGGCGCGATCCTGGTGGTATCCGCTGCTGACGGCCCCATGCCGCAGACGCGCGAGCACATCCTGCTGTCCCGTCAGGTGGGCGTACCGTACATCGTTGTGTTCATGAACAAGGCAGACATGGTGGATGACGCCGAGCTGCTGGAACTGGTAGAGATGGAAGTGCGCGAGCTGCTGGAGACTTACGAGTTCCCGGGCGACGACACGCCGATCATCATCGGTTCTGCGCTGATGGCGCTGGAAGGCAAAGACGACAACGAGATGGGCACTTCTGCCGTGAAGAAGCTGGTAGAGACTCTGGACAGCTACATTCCGGATCCGGTGCGTGACATCGAGAAGCCGTTCCTGCTGCCGATCGAAGACGTGTTCTCCATCTCTGGCCGCGGCACAGTGGTCACCGGTCGTGTAGAGCGTGGCATTGTGAAAGTGGGCGACGAGATCGAGATCGTGGGTCTGCGTGCGACCTCCAAGACTACCTGTACCGGTGTTGAGATGTTCCGCAAGCTGCTGGACGAAGGCCGTGCGGGCGAGAACGTGGGTGTACTGCTGCGCGGTACCAAGCGTGAGGAAGTGGAGCGTGGTCAGGTACTGGCCAAGCCCGGTTCAATCACTCCGCACACCAAGTTCGAAGCAGAGGTGTACATTCTGAGCAAGGACGAAGGGGGCCGTCACACGCCGTTCTTCAAGGGTTACCGTCCGCAGTTCTACTTCCGTACGACAGACGTGACAGGTGCATGTGAGCTGCCCGAAGGCGTTGAGATGGTGATGCCGGGTGACAACGTGAAGATGAGCGTAACGCTGATCAACCCGATTGCGATGGATGAAGGTCTGCGTTTTGCGATCCGTGAAGGTGGCCGTACAGTAGGCGCCGGCGTCGTCGCGAAAATCTTCGAATAAGTCACACAGAGACGACGAATAAACAAGCCGAAATGTCCTTCGCAGGGCTTTCGGCTTGCTCATCTCTAGGAGTTATAGGCCAGTAGCTCAATTGGCAGAGCGGCGGTCTCCAAAACCGCAGGTTGGGGGTTCGATTCCCTCCTGGCCTGCCATTAAGGCAGGGCCAAATCGATTGATTCAGTCCGGGCGTCGAGGTAATCGGCAGCGCCAGACAAACCTGAGTTTCGTAATACTATGTCCGAAAAAATAAGTGATCAGGAATACAAGCTGGATTGGCTGAAATGGGTCGTGGTTGCCGTGATCGTTGCGGCGGGTGTCTACGGCAATTCCTATTTTGCTGCCGAATCGATTCTTTACAGAACGATCGGCCTGCTAATTCTCGGCGGCCTGGCGGCATGGTTGGCTGTGCAGACTGCAAAAGGCAGTGCCTTCCTGTCACTCTGTCTTGATGCGCGTGCGGAAATTCGCAAGGTTGTCTGGCCTACCCGCCAGGAAACGACTCAAACCACCCTGATTGTTCTGGTTGTGGTTCTTGTCGTTGCACTTCTTCTCTGGTTACTGGACTGGAGCTTGAATGCGATCATTTCTGGAATCATAGGTTAGGGGTCTCGGATGGCTAAGCGTTGGTATGTGGTTCACGCCTATTCAGGCTATGAAAAGAAAGTGATGAATGCGCTCAAGGAGCGTATTGCGCTTTCTGGCATGGAAGATCTCTTCGGCGAGGTGCTGGTGCCGACGGAAGAGGTGCTGGAGATGCGCGCCGGTCAGAAACGCAAGAGCGAGCGCAAATTCTTCCCCGGCTATGTGCTGGTTGAGATGGAGCTGAACGACGATACCTGGCACCTGGTCAAGGAAACCCCGCGCGTTATGGGTTTCATCGGCGGCAAGGCTGAAAAGCCTGCACCGATTACCACCAAGGAAGCGAACAAGATTCTGCAGCGTCTCGAAGACGGTCAGGACAAGCCTACCCACAAGATTATTTACGAGCCGGGTGAAATGGTGCGTGTCATTGATGGCCCGTTCAACGATTTCACCGGTGCGGTCGAAGAAGTCAACTACGAGAAGAGCCGTCTGCGCGTTGCCGTACTGATTTTCGGTCGTTCAACACCGGTAGAGCTGGAATTCAGTCAGGTCGAAAAAACCTGATAGAGGGACGCAGTGCCGACACGGATGTTGTTGGTGTACGCCCGCTCGCACGAGCAGGGTTGTGCGTAATCAGTCGTGGAGCCAGCCTGCATTGGCAGGCCTCACGCAGGGGAGCCCGGATCGACCGCTCTGGCAGTCATTCTCCGGGTGCTTGAACCCAAACAGGAGTATTGCAAATGGCAAAGAAAGTAACCGCTTATATCAAGCTTCAGGTTGCGGCTGGTAAAGCGAACCCCAGTCCGCCCGTTGGTCCCGCCCTGGGTCAGCGCGGTGTGAACATCATGGAATTCTGCAAGGCGTTCAATGCTGCGACACAGAGCATGGAGCCCGGTCTTCCCATCCCCGTCGTGATCACTGTCTATGCAGACAGAAGCTTCACGTTCGTTACCAAGACTCCTCCTGCTGGCGTCCTGATTCGCAAGGCAATCGGCATCAGCAAGGGAAGTGCTCGTCCTAACACCGAGAAAGTCGGCAAGATCACTCGTGCGCAACTCGAAGAGATTGCGACACTGAAGATGCCGGATCTGACAGCGGCGGATATGGACGCGGCAGTGCGCACGCTGGAAGGCAGTGCCCGCAGTGCTGGTATTGAAGTAGAGGGGGCCTGAGCATCATGGCAAAACTGAGCAAAAAAGCAAAACTGATCAGCGAAAAACTGGATGGCAGCAAGAGCTACACCATTGCAGAGGCCGTAGGCCTGCTGACGGAGTTTGCTTCCAAGAAATTCAAAGAGTCCATCGACGTTTCCGTCAATCTGGGCGTTGATCCCCGCAAATCCGATCAGGTTGTGCGCGGTTCCACGCTGCTGCCTCACGGCACTGGTAAAACGGTTCGCGTAGCGGTATTCGCCCAGGGCGAGAATGCCACCAAGGCAAAAGAAGCCGGAGCTGACATCGTTGGTTTCGACGATCTGGCCGAGAGCATTCAGGCCGGCAACATGGACTTCGACGTTGTGATCGCAAGCCCCGACGCCATGCGCGTTGTCGGCAAGCTGGGTCAGGTGCTGGGTCCCCGTGGCCTGATGCCGAACCCGAAAGTGGGTACTGTGACTGCAGACGTCGCTGGCGCCGTTAAGAACGCCAAGGCCGGTCAGGTGCGCTACCGTACAGACAAGAAAGGCATCATCCACGGTGGTATCGGCAAGATCGGTTTCGACGCCGCTGCTATCCAGGGCAACCTGGAAGCCCTGATCTCCGACCTGAAGCGTGCCAAGCCCGCTTCTGCGAAAGGGATCTACATCCAGAAAGTGGTGCTGTCTTCCACAATGGGGCCTGGCGTCATGATCGACCAGTCCACCATTAACGCTTAAGGCGGTCGCAAGACTGCAAAAGACTTTGGGGTTTTGCCGGTGCATTTCGGTGTGCCGGCAGGGCTGTCAAAGACCGTAGGTGTGGTGGAAGTTCGTGGTCCCTCACTTAATAGCCCTACGCAGATGGTGTAACCCGATCAGGCCTAGGCCCGATCCACTTCACCAGTTACAAGTCCTTCCGTTGGCGATTGTCTCAACGGCGGAGGGGAACACAATACGGAATCCCGGCAACGGGGTTCAAATCAGGAGATTAGCTAGTGGCTATTAGACTTGAAGACAAGAAACAGATCGTCTCAGAAGTCAATGAAGCTGCTACTAGTGCCTTGTCTGCAGTGCTCGCGGATTACCGCGGCGTCACTGTGAGCGACCTGACAGAGCTTCGCAAGATTGCTCGTCAAAACAATGTCTATCTGCGGGTTGTGCGTAACACCCTGCTGAAGAAGGCGGTGGAAAACACCAGTTTTGACTGCATGAAAGATGCGCTGGTCGGGCCGACGATCCTGGCATTCTCCATGGAAGATCCGGGCTCCGCTGCGCGCGTGCTCAAGGATTTTGCCAAGGGTAATGACAAGTTCGAAATCAAGGCACTCTCTATTGGTGGCAAGTTACTTGGTGCCGACCAGATTGACGCATTGGCAAACCTGCCGACTTACGATCAGGCAGTGTCCATGCTGATGAGCGTCATGCTGGCGCCGGTAACGAAACTGGCAAGAACCTTCAACGAGGTTCCTGCGAAGGTGACACGCGCTGTTGCCGCAGTACGCGACCAGAAGAAAGAAGCAGCATAATTCTGATTTTTGACTTAACCGTTTTTAAATTTATTTGTACAGGAGATTGGAGTCATGGCTCTGTCTAAAGACGATATTTTGAATGCTATTGCTGAAATGTCAGTAATGGACGTAGTAGAACTCGTTGCGGCGATGGAAGAGAAGTTCGGTGTTTCTGCAGCGGCTGCGGTAGCAGTTGCACCTGCAGCGGCTGCCGGTGGTGAAGCTGCTGCAGCAGAAGAGAAGACCGAGTTCGACATCGTTCTGAAAGCTGCTGGCGAGAAGAAAGTAAACGTGATCAAGGTTGTACGCGCAATCACTGGTCTGGGCCTGAAAGAAGCCAAAGACCTGGTTGACGGTGCTCCTTCCACTCTGAAAGAAGCCGTTGCCAAGGCTGATGCCGAAGCTGCGAAGAAAGAACTGGAAGAAGCCGGCGCAACTGTTGAGCTCAAGTAAGTTTCTGCGCAAGCAAGAAAACACCGGAATCGGGCTGGGGTATCCCAGCCCGATTTTGGCGTTTTTCAGTTTTTAGCCAATAGCGTTTGTATCAGATTGCAGTAAGAAGTTATTCGGTGGCGGGGTTGTCCACATCGACCGTGGACTAAAGTTAAGACAAGTACTTTCAACACAGAGCGCTTAGATTCTCGTACTAATGCCGACTCGGAAGCTGTGTGAAGTACACACTTGTTAGGAAAAACACTAATGGCCTATTCGTATACAGAAAAGAAGCGTATCCGTAAAGACTTTGGTAAATTGCCAAGCGCAATGGATATTCCATATCTCTTGTCCACCCAGATCGATTCTTTCCGTCAGTTCACTCAGGCAGACGTGTCTGCACAGGACCGTCTGGATCAAGGTCTGCACGCTGCGTTCAAGTCTGTATTTCCCATTGTCAGTTACTCCGGGAAAGCGGTACTGGAATATGTCAGCTACGATTTAGGCAAGCCCGCGTTTGACGTCAAGGAATGTCAACTGCGCGGCATTACGTATTCTGTGTCCCTGCGTGTGAAGGTGCGCCTGATTCTGTTCGATAAGGAATCCACCACGCAGACCATCAAGGACATCAAGGAGCAGGAAGTCTACATGGGGGAAATTCCCGTGATGACCGACAGCGGTACCTTCATCATCAACGGCACAGAGCGTGTCGTGGTGTCCCAGTTGCACCGTTCGCCCGGCGTGTTCTTTGACCACGACAAGGGCAAGACCCACAGCTCCGGTAAACTGCTGTATTCCGCCCGTATCATTCCTTACCGTGGTTCCTGGCTGGACTTCGAGTTCGACCCCAAGGACATGGTATTCGTGCGTATTGACCGTCGTCGCAAACTGCCGGCGACTGTTCTGCTGCGCGCGCTGGATTACACCTCCCAGGACATCCTGGCGATGTTCTACGAAAACGATGTCTACAAGATCAGCGGCAAGAGTCGCGACATCGTGCTGCAACTGGTTCCCTCCCGCCTGCGCGGTGAGGTGCTGAACTTCCCGGTTGTGGACAAGAAAGGCGAACTGATTGTGGAAGAGGGGCGTCGCATCACTGCCCGTCACATCCGCCAGATGGAAAAAGCCAAGCTGGCCGATCTGAAGGTCAGTGCCGAGTTCCTGTTCGGCGAGTCTCTGGCCAAGGATGTGATTGATCCGGAAACTGGCGAGATTCTGTTCGAGTGCAACACCCAGATTACCCAGGACATCGTGGATGGCCTGGTGAAATCCGGCGTGAAGGAATTTGAGACCATTTACACCAATGATCTGGACTGCGGTCCGTTCATCTCCGACACCCTGCGAGTTGATTCGACCACCACGCGCCTTGAGGCGCTGGTTGAAATCTACCGCATGATGCGTCCCGGTGAGCCGCCCACGAAGGATTCTGCCGAGAACCTGTTCTCCAATCTGTTCTTCTCTCCGGAACGCTACGACCTGTCAGCGGTAGGCCGCATGAAGTTCAACCGTCGCCTGGGCCGTGCCGAGTCCGAGGGCTCGCCGGTGCTGAGCACCGATGACATCGTGGACGTGCTGAAGACCCTGGTGGCCATTCGCAACGGTTTTGGTGTGGTGGACGATATCGACCACCTGGGCAACCGTCGTATCCGTTCCGTGGGCGAGATGGCGGAGAACCAGTTCCGCGTGGGCCTGGTGCGTGTCGAGCGTGCCGTGAAGGAGCGCCTGAGCATGGCCGACTCCGAAGGTCTGATGCCGCAGGACATGATCAATGCCAAGCCGGTTGCAGCGGCAATCAAGGAATTCTTCGGTTCCAGCCAACTGTCCCAGTTCATGGACCAGAACAACCCGCTGTCGGAAGTCACGCACAAGCGTCGTGTTTCCGCACTCGGACCGGGTGGTCTGACCCGCGAGCGTGCAGGCTTTGAAGTGCGCGACGTGCACCCGACCCACTACGGCCGCGTGTGCCCGATTGAGACGCCGGAAGGTCCGAACATCGGTCTGATCAACTCCCTGGCAACCTATGCGCGTACCAACACCTACGGCTTCCTGGAAAGCCCCTACCGCAAGGTGGTCAACAACCGCGTGACGGACGAGATCGATTTCCTGTCCGCCATTGACGAAAGCGAGTTCGTGATTGCCCAGGCGAGCGCCTCCCTGGACAAGAACGGCGGCTTCGTGGACAACCTGGTGACCGTGCGTCACAAGGGTGAGACCACACTGGCGCCGCGCGACCAGATCAATTACATGGACGTGGCACCCCAGCAGATGGTGTCGGTAGCTGCCGCGTTGATTCCGTTCCTAGAACACGACGACGCGAACCGCGCCCTGATGGGTTCCAACATGCAGCGTCAGGCCGTGCCGACCCTGCGCTCCGAGAAGCCCCTGGTCGGTACCGGCCTGGAGCGCAACGTGGCGCATGACTCCGGTGTGTGCGTGGTCGCGCAGCATGGCGGTGTGATCGAGAGTGTGGATGCTTCCCGCATCATCGTCCGCGTGCGTGATGAAGAGACACAGGCCGGCGAGGCCGGTGTGGACATCTACAACCTGACCAAATACACCCGTTCCAACCAGAACACCTGCATCAACCAGCAGCCGCTGGTGAAACAGGGTGACGTGGTGGAGCGTGGCGATATCCTCGCCGACGGCCCGTCCGTGGACATGGGCGAACTGGCGCTGGGTCAGAACATGCGCATCGCCTTCATGCCCTGGAACGGTTACAACTTCGAGGACTCCATCCTGATCTCCGAGCGAGTGGTCAAGGAAGATCGTCTGACCACTATCCACATCCAGGAACTGACCTGTGTGGCGCGTGACACCAAGCTGGGTTCCGAAGAAATCACCGCCGACATCCCGAACGTGGGTGAAGGTGCGCTGAGCAAGCTCGACGAATCCGGTGTGGTCTACATCGGCGCGGAAGTGAATGCCGGCGACATTCTGGTGGGCAAGGTCACGCCGAAGGGCGAAACCCAACTGACCCCGGAAGAGAAACTGCTGCGTGCGATCTTCGGTGAGAAAGCCTCCGACGTGAAGGACACCTCTCTGCGTGTGCCGACCAGCGTCAAGGGGACCGTGATCGACGTGCAGGTGTTCACGCGTGACGGTCTGGAGAAAGACCAGCGTGCCCTGGAAATCGAACGTGCCCAGCTCGCCAAGGTGCGCAAGGACATCAACGACGAATACAAGATCGTCGAGGGTGCCACTTTCCACCGTCTGCGCGCCGCACTGCTGGACAAGACTGTGGCCGGCGGCCCGGGCCTGAAGAAGGGCGCCGCGCTGACTGCCGAGTACCTGGATGCGCTGCCGCGTGATGATTGGTTCAAGCTGCGTCTGAACGAGGAAGAGCTGAACAAGCAGCTCGAACGTGCCGAAGCGCAACTGAAAGAGCGTCGCCTGGAACTGGACGAGCGTTTTGAGGACAAGAAGCGCAAGCTGACCCAGGGCGACGACCTCGCTCCCGGCGTGCTCAAGATCGTCAAGGTCTACCTCGCGATCAAGCGTCGCATTCAGCCCGGCGACAAGATGGCCGGTCGTCACGGGAACAAGGGTGTGATCTCTGTGATCATGCCGGTAGAAGACATGCCCTACGATGAAAGCGGCAACCCCGTGGACATCGTGCTCAACCCGCTGGGGGTACCGTCCCGTATGAACGTGGGACAGGTGCTGGAAACCCATCTGGGGGCGGCAGCGAAAGGTCTGGGCGATCGCATCAACCAGATGCTGGAAGAGAAGAAGCAGGCTGCCGAAGTGCGCAAACTGCTGAACGACATCTACAACAAGGTGGGCACACGCAAGGAAGATCTGGACTCCTTCTCGGACGACGAGATCCTGGAGCTGGCCCACAATCTCCGCAGCGGTGTGCCCATGGCAACCCCCGTGTTCGACGGCGCGATTGAGCCCGAGATCAAGGAGATGCTGAAACTGGCAGGCATGGACGAGAGTGGTCAGGTCACACTCTATGACGGCCGTACCGGCCAGGCCTTCGACCGCAAGGTGACAGTCGGCATTATGTATATGCTGAAACTGAACCACCTGGTCGATGACAAGATGCACGCGCGTTCCACCGGCTCCTACAGCCTGGTTACCCAGCAGCCGCTGGGTGGTAAGGCCCAGTTCGGTGGTCAGCGCTTCGGGGAAATGGAGGTGTGGGCACTGGAAGCCTACGGTGCCGCCTATACCCTGCAGGAAATGCTCACTGTGAAGTCCGACGACGTGGCAGGCCGCACCAAGATGTACAAGAACATCGTGGATGGCGACCACCGCATGGAGCCTGGTATGCCCGAGTCGTTCAATGTGTTGTTGAAGGAAATCCGGTCACTCGCGATCGATATGGAGCTGGACGTTTCCGGCAAGTAGCGGGTCGGCGCCCGTCCCCCGGGGTGGGCGCCTTGCAGGAGTGCTTTTGAGTAACACAACGAATTAGTGATTTTATGAAACCTGTCGCCGCGGAGTGACAGGCGGAGGAAATAGAATGAAAGACCTGCTAGGGTTACTGAAGTCCCAATCTCAGTCTGAAGAGTTTGACTCCATTCGGATCGGTCTGGCCTCACCCGAAATGATCCGCGCATGGTCCTTCGGCGAAGTGAAGAAGCCGGAGACCATCAACTACCGCACCTTCAAACCGGAGCGTGACGGTCTGTTCTGCGCCAAGATTTTCGGGCCGGTGAAAGACTACGAGTGTCTGTGCGGCAAGTACAAGCGCCTGAAGCATCGCGGTGTGATCTGCGAGAAGTGCGGCGTGGAAGTGGCGCTGTCCAAGGTGCGCCGCGAGCGCATGGGTCACATCGAGCTGGCCAGCCCCGTCGCCCACATCTGGTTCCTCAAGTCCCTGCCGTCCCGTATCGGTCTGCTGCTGGACATGACCCTGCGTGATATCGAACGCATTCTCTATTTCGAGTCTTTCGTGGTGACCGATCCGGGCATGACCACGCTCGAAAAGGGCCAACTGCTGACCGATGAGCAGTACTACGAAGCCATGGAAGAGTTCAGCGACGAGTTCGACGCCAAGATGGGTGCCGAGGCCGTGCAGCAGCTCATGAAAGACATGGACGTGGATGCCGAGGTGGCACGTCTGCGTGAAGAGATTCCGCAAACCAATTCCGAGACCAAGCTGAAGAAGCTGTCCAAGCGCCTCAAGCTGCTGGAGGCTTTCGCCGAGTCTGGCAACAAGCCCGAGTGGATGGTGCTGACCGTGCTGCCTGTGCTGCCGCCGGATCTGCGTCCGCTGGTGCCGCTGGACGGTGGCCGTTTCGCCACGTCCGATCTGAACGATCTGTACCGTCGCGTCATCAACCGCAACAACCGTCTGAAGCGTCTGCTCGACCTGAACGCGCCCGACATCATCGTGCGCAACGAGAAGCGCATGCTGCAGGAGGCGGTCGATGCACTGCTGGACAACGGTCGTCGTGGCCGCGCCATCACCGGTTCCAACAAGCGCCCGCTGAAGTCCCTGGCCGACATGATCAAGGGCAAGCAGGGTCGTTTCCGTCAGAACCTGCTCGGTAAGCGCGTGGACTACTCCGGTCGTTCCGTAATCGTGGTGGGCCCGACCCTGAAACTGCATCAGTGCGGTCTGCCCAAGAAGATGGCGCTGGAGCTGTTCAAGCCCTTTATCTTCGGCAAGCTGGAGCGTCGTGGCCTGGCCACCACCATCAAGGCTGCCAAGAAGATGGTGGAGCGCGAAACCGCAGAAGTGTGGGATATTCTCGCCGAAGTGATCCGCGAACACCCGGTACTGCTGAACCGTGCGCCGACTCTGCACCGTCTGGGTATCCAGGCATTCGAGCCCGTGCTGATCGAAGGCAAGGCGATCCAGTTGCACCCGCTGGTGTGTGCGGCCTATAACGCCGACTTCGACGGTGACCAGATGGCCGTTCACGTGCCGCTGACCCTGGAAGCCCAGTTGGAAGCGCGTACGCTGATGATGTCCACCAACAACATCCTCGCTCCTGCGAGCGGTGAGCCGATCATCGTGCCGTCCCAGGACGTGGTACTGGGTCTGTACTACATGACCCGCGCCCGTGTGAACGCGCAGGGTGAGGGCATGGTGTTCTCCGATGCCGCCGAGGTGCAGCGCGCCTATGAAACCGGCAGCGTGCACCTGCAGGCCCGTATCAAGGCCCGTATCTCCGCGACTACCTTTAACAGCGAAGGCGAGAAAGTGACGACTCGCGAGATGGTGGAGACCACTGTCGGCCGTGTGCTGCTGTTCAACATTGTTCCGGACGGGCTGCCCTTCTCCATGGTCAACCAGAAGATGACCAAGAAGCAGATCTCCGGCATTCTGAACGCCTGCTACCGCTATGTCGGCCTGAAAGAGACGGTGATCTTCGCAGACCAGTTGATGTATACCGGTTACAAGTATTCCACCCGTTCCGGTTCTTCCATTGGTGTGAACGACTTCGTTATTCCCGACGAGAAGGCTTCCATCATTGCGCAGGCCGATGCGGAAGTGGAAGAGATCGAGAACCAGTACGCATCCGGTCTGGTAACCCAGGGCGAGAAGTACAACAAGGTGATCGATATCTGGTCCCGTGCCAACGACCTGGTGGCCAAGTCCATGATGGACGGTCTGGCTACCGAGCCCGTGATCAACAAGGAAGGCAAGGAAGAGCGTCAGGAGTCTTTCAACTCCGTGTACATCTACGCCGACTCCGGTGCCCGGGGCTCGCCCGCCCAGATCCGTCAGCTCGCCGGTATGCGAGGCCTGATGGCACGTCCGGACGGCTCCATCATCGAGACGCCGATTACGGCGAACTTCCGTGAAGGTCTGAGCGTGGTGCAGTACTTCACCTCGACCCACGGTGCCCGTAAGGGTCTGGCGGATACCGCTCTGAAAACTGCGAACTCCGGTTACCTGACCCGTCGTCTGGTGGACATTTCCCAGGACCTGGTCATCACCGAGCACGATTGCGGAACCATTGACGGTCTGGTCATGCGTCCCGTGATCGAGGGCGGTGACATCATTGCGCCGCTGGGCGATCGCGTACTGGGTCGTGTGCTCACGCAGGACGTGGTGAACGAAGAGACCGGTGAAGTCGTTGTGCCGGCTGGCGATATGGTTGACGAGCGTCTGGTCGAGAAGCTCGACTCTCTTGGTGTGGACGAGGTGCACGTGCGCTCTCCCATCACCTGTGAAACCCGCTTCGGCATCTGTCGTCTGTGCTATGGCCGTGACCTGGCCCGTGGCCATCTGGCCAACGTCGGTGAGGCGGTGGGTGTGATTGCCGCCCAGTCCATCGGTGAACCGGGTACCCAGTTGACGATGCGTACCTTCCACATCGGTGGTGCGGCATCCCGTGCCACGGCTGCGGACAACGTACAGGTCAAGAACAAGGGCAGTGTGCAACTGCACAACATGAAGACCGTGGAAAACGCCCAGGGCAACCTGGTCGTGGTGTCCCGTTCCGGGGAGCTGCTGGTCTCTGACGAAGGCGGTCGTGAGCGCGAGAAGTACAAGCTGCCCTACGGTGCCGTGATCAACCTGGACAAGTCCCAGAAGGTCGAGGCCGGTCAGGTTGTGGCCACCTGGGATCCGCACACGCACCCGATCATCTCCGAGGTGGCGGGTAAAGTGGCCTTCGCCAACATGGAAGAAGGCATCACTGTGCGCCGTCAGACGGATGAAATTACCGGTCTGTCCAGCCTCTCGGTAATTGACCCGGCAGAGCGTTCCTCTGCGGCGAAAGAGCTGCGCCCGGCGGTGACCCTGCTGGATGCCAAGGGCAAGGAACTGTGCATCCCCGGCACTAACGTGCCCGCGCATTACTTCCTGCCCGCCAACGCGATTATCGCGATTCAGGACGGTGTCATGCTGAATATCGGTGACGTTATCGCCCGTATTCCGCAGGAAGGCTCCAAGACCCGTGACATCACCGGGGGTCTGCCCCGCGTGGCCGACCTGTTCGAGGCGCGCAAACCGAAAGAGCCGGCCATTCTGGCCGAGATCTCCGGTACCGTGTCCTTCGGCAAGGAAACCAAGGGCAAGCGTCGCCTGATCATCACGCCGAAGGATGGCGTGAACCCGATCGATGGCAGCGGTTTCTACGAAACCCTGATTCCGAAGTGGCGCACCATGACCGTCTTCGAGGGGGAATTCATCGAGAAGGGTGAAATCGTGTCCGACGGCCCGCCCTCTCCGCACGACATTCTGCGCCTGAAGGGTGTGGAGGCACTGTCCGAGTACATCGTGAACGAGGTGCAGGAAGTGTATCGACTCCAGGGTGTGCGCATTAACGACAAGCACATCGAAGTGATTGTGCGTCAGATGCTGCGCAAGGTGGAGATCACCTCAACCGGCGACAGCAGCTTCATCAAGGGTGAGCAGGTCACGCTGACACAGGTGGCGGAAGAGAACGACAAGATGCGGGATCAGGACAAGGTGGAATGCCGCTACGAGCGTATGCTCCTCGGTATCACCAAGGCCTCTCTGGCGACCGAGTCCTTCATCTCCGCGGCCTCGTTCCAGGAGACGACCCGAGTCCTGACCGAAGCAGCCGTGACCGGCAAACGCGATTTCCTCCGTGGTCTGAAGGAAAACGTGGTGGTGGGTCGTCTGATTCCGGCCGGTACCGGTCTGGCCTATCACGAGTCCCGCAAGCGCGCCGCGCTTGAGGCAGCAGAGGTGGAAACCGCCACTGTCAGCGCGAGTGATGTGGAAGCGGCTCTGACCGAAGCCCTCAAGGGAGAGGGTTGAGAGTCAGGCAATAGAAGTTGACTAAGGGGTGCGAGGTCTTTAAACTCTCGCATCCTTTATTCCGGGTATTGTGGGTTCATGTCCCTGAAAAGGGCACAGGCCGGATCCGTTGCGCTCGTCGCATCATCCCCGGAAGCGTGGCGAGCCACGCTTCAGCAAGATTGTCAGCAACTGCAGTGAGTAACAACAGGTTGATATCCGGCGGCTATATGGCCGCCGGTGTATTTGAATATAAGCAAAGAAAGCTAGGCAGGAGTAATGAATGGCCACTATTAACCAGCTGGTTCGTAAGCCAAGACAGAGCAAAGTGAGCAAGAGCGACGTTCCCGCTTTGCAAGGTTGCCCCCAGCGACGCGGCGTATGCACCCGTGTATACACCACAACCCCGAAGAAGCCGAACTCGGCACTGCGTAAGGTGTGCCGTGTGCGCCTGACCAATGGCTACGAGGTCACCTCCTACATTGGTGGTGAAGGCCACAACCTGCAGGAACACTCTGTTGTCCTGATCCGTGGCGGTCGTGTAAAGGACTTGCCGGGTGTGCGTTACCACACAGTGCGTGGCAGCCTGGATACTTCCGGCGTGTCCGATCGTAAGCAGGGCCGTTCCAAGTACGGTGCCAAGCGACCCAAGTCATAAGATTTTATTGCAGTAACAGTAAGGCCGGATGCCGTTGACACAATTCCGTGTCCCCGGGAATTCCGGATGACCTGAACCGAAGAGGTAGATATGCCAAGAAGACGCGTAGTGGCGAAGCGGGAAGTCCTGCCTGACGCCAAGTATGGAAGTAAAGTGCTTGCCAAGTTCATGAACCATGTCATGGAAGATGGCAAGAAGTCCGTCGCCGAAAAAATCGTTTACGGCGCTCTCGAAACAGTCAAGAAGCAGTCCAGTGCCGATCCGCTCGAAACCTTCGAGAAAGCCCTGGATGCAATCGCCCCGATGGTGGAAGTGAAATCCCGTCGTGTGGGTGGTGCCACCTATCAGGTTCCCGTTGAAGTGCGCCCCGAGCGCCGTGCCGCCCTGGCCATGCGTTGGCTGGTGGAGCACTCCCGCAAGCGCGGTGAGAAGTCCATGGCTCTGCGTCTGGCAGGCGAAATCAACGACGCAGCGAACGGTCGCGGCAGTGCCGTGAAGAAGCGTGAAGACGTGCATCGCATGGCGGAAGCCAACCGCGCGTTCTCGCATTACCGTTTCTGATCATCCTATTCAATTCACTTAATTTATCGAAGGTACGATTGTGGCCAGAAAAACCCCTTTGAGCCGATATAGAAACATCGGAATCGTTGCTCACGTGGACGCCGGTAAGACAACGACCAGTGAGCGCGTGCTGTTTTACACCGGTTTGTCCCACAAGATCGGTGAGGTGCATGATGGTGCCGCGATCATGGACTGGATGGAACAGGAGCAGGAACGTGGTATCACCATTACCTCTGCTGCCGTAACCTGCTTCTGGGCCGGTATGTACAAGCAGTTCGATGAGCACCGCATCAACATCATCGACACCCCCGGACACGTGGACTTCACCATTGAGGTGGAGCGTTCCCTGCGTGTGCTCGACGGTGCCGTGGTTGTGCTGTGCGGTTCTTCAGGTGTGCAGCCGCAGACCGAAACGGTATGGCGTCAGGCCAACCGCTACGAAGTTCCCCGTCTGATCTTCGTGAACAAGATGGACCGTACCGGTGCGGACTTCCTGCGCGTTGTCGGCCAGGTCAAGAACCGTCTGGGCGCTGTGCCCGTTCCGATGCAACTGCCGATCGGCTCCGAAGACACCTTCCGCGGTGTGGTCGACCTGATCAAGATGAAAAGCATCATCTGGAACGAAGCCGATCAGGGTATGACCTTCGATTACGAAGACATTCCTGCCGACATGCTGGCGGATTGCGAGAAGTGGCGTGAGAACCTGGTGGAAGCAGCAGCAGAAGCCAACGACGAGCTGATGGAGAAATACCTCGGCGGAGAAGAGCTCACGCTTGAGGAAATGGTTGCAGCCCTGCGTGCCCGTACGCTGTCCGGTGAAATCGTGCCGACCTTCTGCGGCTCTGCGTTCAAGAACAAGGGTGTGCAGGCCGTGCTGGATGCGGTGATTCAATACCTGCCGGCGCCGACCGAAGTGAAGGCAATCGAAGGTGTGAAGGAAGACGGCACCGTCGAGACCTGTGAAGCGGACGACAAAGCTCCGTTTGCTGCGCTGGCATTCAAGATTGCTACCGACCCCTACGTGGGCACGCTGACCTTCTTCCGCGTGTATTCCGGTGTGCTGAACTCCGGCGATTCGGTCTACAACTCGGTCAAGAGCAAGAAGGAACGTATCGGCCGTATGGTGCAGATGCGCTCCAACAACCGTGACGAGATCAAGGAAGTGTACGCGGGCGACATCGCTGCTGCGATCGGCCTGAAGGACGTCACCACCGGGGAAACGCTGTGCGACCCCGATCACATCATCACGCTGGAAAAGATGGACTTCCCGGACCCCGTGATCTCTGTGGCGGTAGAGCCCAAGACCAAAGCGGACCAGGAGAAGATGGGTATCGCACTGGGCAAGCTGGCCCAGGAAGACCCCTCCTTCCGCGTGGAGACCGACGAAGAATCCGGCCAGACCCTGATCTCCGGCATGGGCGAGCTGCACCTGGACGTACTGGTCGACCGTATGCGTCGCGAGTTCGGTGTGGAAGCCAATATCGGTAAGCCGCAGGTAGCCTACCGCGAAACCATCAAGAAGATGGTGGAAGTGGAAGGCAAGCACGTCAAGCAGTCTGGTGGTCGTGGTCAGTACGGTCACTGCTGGCTCCGTCTGGAGCCGCTGCCGGCGGATGAAGAGTACCAGTTTGTCAACGAGATTGTGGGCGGTGTGATTCCCAAGGAATACATCCCGGCGATCGACAAGGGTGTGCAGGAGCAGATGAAGAACGGTGTGCTGGCGGGCTACCCCCTGCTGGCGATGAAAGTCTCCGTGTTCGACGGCTCTTTCCACGACGTGGACTCCAGCGAGATGGCGTTCAAGATTGCCGGCTCTCTGGCGCTGAAGAAAGGCGCACTGCTGGCCGACGCGGCCCTGCTGGAGCCGATCATGAAAGTGGAAGTGGTCACCCCGGAAGAGAACATGGGCGACGTCATGGGCGATCTCAACCGCCGACGTGGCACCGTGCAAGGCATGGAAGACAGCCCGAGTGGACGCGTCATTAATGCCGAAGTACCTTTGTCCGAAATGTTCGGTTACGCCACCGACCTGCGTTCAGCTACCCAGGGTCGTGCGACGTACACCATGGAGTTCCTGAAGTACGCGGAAGTCCCTGGCAACATCCGAGACAGCATTATCAACAAAGGGCAGTGATGCAGACGGGCGGCGGCGCCGCCCGTGTCCGGACTTCTTTAATTGACGCTTTAATGAGGTGATATTGTGGCGAAGAGCAAGTTTGAACGAAATAAGACGCACGTCAACGTAGGCACGATTGGTCACGTTGACCACGGCAAGACAACGCTGACAGCGGCGCTGACGCGCGTATGCGCGGAAGTGTGGGGCGGTGAAGCCCGCAACTTTGACCAGATTGATAATGCGCCCGAAGAAAGAGAGCGTGGTATCACGATCAACACAGCGCACGTGGAGTACGACTCTGCGATTCGTCACTACGCGCACGTTGACTGCCCCGGTCACGCGGACTACGTAAAGAACATGATTACCGGTGCTGCGCAGATGGACGGCGCGATCCTGGTGGTATCCGCTGCTGACGGCCCCATGCCGCAGACGCGCGAGCACATCCTGCTGTCCCGTCAGGTGGGCGTACCGTACATCGTTGTGTTCATGAACAAGGCAGACATGGTGGATGACGCCGAGCTGCTGGAACTGGTAGAGATGGAAGTGCGCGAGCTGCTGGAGACTTACGAGTTCCCGGGCGACGACACGCCGATCATCATCGGTTCTGCGCTGATGGCGCTGGAAGGCAAAGACGACAACGAGATGGGCACTTCTGCCGTGAAGAAGCTGGTAGAGACTCTGGACAGCTACATTCCGGATCCGGTGCGTGACATCGAGAAGCCGTTCCTGCTGCCGATCGAAGACGTGTTCTCCATCTCTGGCCGCGGCACAGTGGTCACCGGTCGTGTAGAGCGTGGCATTGTGAAAGTGGGCGACGAGATCGAGATCGTGGGTCTGCGTGCGACCTCCAAGACTACCTGTACCGGTGTTGAGATGTTCCGCAAGCTGCTGGACGAAGGCCGTGCGGGCGAGAACGTGGGTGTACTGCTGCGCGGTACCAAGCGTGAGGAAGTGGAGCGTGGTCAGGTACTGGCCAAGCCCGGTTCAATCACTCCGCACACCAAGTTCGAAGCAGAGGTGTACATTCTGAGCAAGGACGAAGGGGGCCGTCACACGCCGTTCTTCAAGGGTTACCGTCCGCAGTTCTACTTCCGTACGACAGACGTGACAGGTGCATGTGAGCTGCCCGAAGGCGTTGAGATGGTGATGCCGGGTGACAACGTGAAGATGAGCGTAACGCTGATCAACCCGATTGCGATGGATGAAGGTCTGCGTTTTGCGATCCGTGAAGGTGGCCGTACAGTAGGCGCCGGCGTCGTCGCGAAGATCTTCGAGTAAGTTGAAGAGCAGGGCGGTGTCTGTTGGGCACCGCCCTTTTTCTTGCCTGCAGGAAAGGGATTGAACGGAAGTCTCAGGGACCACGTTCTTTCGCTTGACATGGCACGTGCGCGACCTTAGAATCTCGCTTCCATTTTTTCGGTATTGTTTTCCGAACAAATAACAGCGTTCAGTAACTGTTTCATTTAAAAAGTATTTTGGAGAGTTGAGTAGATGCAAAATCAGCGCATCAGAATCCGGCTGAAAGCCTTTGATCATCGGCTGATTGATCAGTCTACCCAGGAGATCGTCGATACAGCGAAAAGAACGGGTGCGCAGGTGCGCGGCCCGATCCCGTTGCCGACGAATACTGAACGTTACACCGTCCTGATTTCACCGCACGTGAACAAGGACGCGCGTGATCAATACGAAATCCGCACGCACAAGCGTCTGCTGGATATCGTAGAGCCTACTGAGAAAACAGTAGATGCGTTAATGAAGTTGGATCTTGCGGCTGGTGTAGAGGTGCAGATCAGCCTGGGTTGATGCCTTCTGGGTATCAAGCCGGTGTTGCACCTAGTTTGCGGCAGCGCAGCGAACAGACCGGGTTGCCGGTCCTTAACATGCTCTTGGGGCAGCGTTTCGTCCTGAAGCAGACATGGTGTAATGCGAAAGCAGCCATAGCGGGTTTCAGCCCCGTACACGATGAGGTTTAAAAAATGTCGATTGGTTTAGTCGGTCGAAAAAGCGGCATGACCCGCGTTTTCACTGAGGCAGGTTTGTCTATTCCGGTAACGGTCGTCGAGGTTGCCCCGAATCGGGTGACCCAGATCAAAACCGAAGAGGTTGACGGCTACAGCGCTGTGCAGGTGACTACCGGTGCACGCAAGGCGTCACGCGTTTCCAAATCCCTGGCCGGGCATTTTGCCAAAGCGGGTACCGAAGCCGGTACCGGGCTGTGGGAGTTCCGTGCCGACGCGGCTGAGCTCGGCGATCTGGCGGCAGGCAATGAACTGACCGTAGAGCGCTTTGAAGCGGGCCAGAAAGTCGATGTCACCGGTACCTCCAAGGGTAAGGGATATCAGGGCACCATCAAGCGCCACAATTTCCACATGCAGGATGCCACTCACGGTAACTCGCTGTCTCACCGGGTTCCGGGTTCTATTGGCCAGTGCCAGACCCCCGGTCGTGTCTGGAAGGGCAAGAAGATGTCAGGTCACATGGGTGATGTGCGTGTTACCACCCAGAGCCTTGAGATTGTGCAGGTTGATGTTGAAAACAATCTGCTGCTCGTGAAGGGGGCGCTGCCAGGTGCCACCGGTTCTGACGTCATCATTCGTCCCTCTGTTAAGTCAAAAGCGTCCAAGGGGTAAGCAATGGAATTGAATATTGCAATGCCCGGCAACAAAGCGGGTAAAGAAAAAGTTTCCATCTCCGATGCCACATTTGCGCGTGAGTTCAACGAAGCGCTGGTGCATCAGACAGTGACCACCTTCCTGGCGGGTGCCCGTCAGGGTTCCGTCAAGCAGAAGACACGCTCCGAAGTGAGCGGCGGTGGTCGCAAGCCGTGGCGCCAGAAGGGTACAGGCCGTGCGCGTGCCGGTACCACTCGTGGTCCGATCTGGCGTACAGGTGGTGTCACGTTTGCTGCGCGTCCCCAGGACCACAGCAAAAAGCTGAACAAGAAGATGTATCGCGGTGCAATGGCCTGCATCCTGTCCGAGCTGATCCGTCAGGGTCGTCTGCTGGTAGTGGATGAGTTCGTTGTTGCTTCCCACAAAACCAAGGATCTGGTCAGCAAGCTGAACGAGTATGCGCTGGACAACGTCCTGATCGTGGCGGAAGACATTGCCGAAGAACTGTTCCTGGCGGCACGCAACCTGCACAAGGTTGATGTTCTCGATGCAGCCGGTCTGGATCCTGTCAGCCTGATCGGCTTTGAAAAGGTGCTCATGACAGTGCCTGCGCTGAAGAAAGTTGAGGAGATGCTGTCGTGAATCAAGCCAGACTCTATTCCGTTATTTTAGGCCCGCATATTTCCGAGAAGACCGCTCTGATGGCTGAAGACCATAACCAGATCGCCTTCAAGGTGCTCAGAGATGCGAGCAAGACCGAGATCAAGGAAGCCATTGAAACGATTTTCAAGGTGACTGTTACTGGTCTGCAGGTTCTGAACGTCAAGGGTAAGACCAAGCGCAATGCGCGTGGCGGTATCCGTCAAAAATCACACTGGAAAAAGGCTTACGTTCAGTTGGCGCAGGGTCAGGAAATCGACTTTGCGGAACTGAGCTAAGAGGGGGTTAACAGTCATGGCAGTTGTAAAGTGTAAACCCACCTCTCCAGGTCGCCGTTTCGTAGTCAAGGTTGTAAACCCTGAGCTGCACAAGGGCGAGCCCTATGCGCCCCTGCTGGCGACAAAGGCCAAATCCGGTGGTCGTAACAACCTGGGCCGTATCACCACGCGTCACGTGGGTGGTGGTCACAAGCAGAAGTATCGTGTAATCGATTTCCTGCGTAACAAGGACGGCATTACCGCCAAGGTAGAGCGTCTGGAATACGACCCCAACCGTACCGCCAACATCGCTCTGCTGCTGTACGCAGACGGTGAGCGTCGTTACATCATCGCTCCGGCGAAGGTCTCTGCTGGCGATCAACTGGTGTCCGGCGAAGATGCGCCGATCAAGACAGGCAACACACTGCCCCTGCGCAATATCCCGCTGGGTAGCACCGTTCACTGTATCGAGCTGAAGCCTGGCAAGGGCGCGCAGATTGCGCGCAGCGCTGGCGGCTCCGCTCAACTGGTAGCCCGTGAAGGCAATTACGCAACCCTGCGTCTGCGTTCCGGTGAAATGCGCAAAGTGCTGACTGACTGCCGCGCCACTCTTGGCGAGGTGTCCAATTCCGAGCACAGCCTGCGCTCTCTGGGTAAAGCTGGTGCCAAGCGTTGGCGCGGTGTGCGTCCCACTGTTCGTGGTGTTGCGATGAACCCGGTTGATCACCCGCACGGTGGTGGTGAAGGGCGTACATCCGGTGGTCGTCATCCGGTGACTCCATGGGGCGTTCCGACCAAGGGTTACAAGACCAGAACTAACAAGCGTACCAACAAGATGATCGTACGCCGCAGAAATGCGAGCCGATAAGGGCTCAAACTAGAGGAAATAAAAGTGCCACGTTCACTGAAAAAAGGTCCCTTCATAGACCTTCATTTGATGAAGAAAGTGCAAACAGCGATGGAGAACAACGACAAGCGTCCCATCAAGACCTGGTCGCGTCGTTCCATGGTTTCTCCAGACATGATCGGTCTGACCATTGCGGTGCATAACGGTCGCCAGCATGTGCCTGTATTTGTTTCCGAAGACATGGTTGGTCACAAACTGGGCGAATTCGCGCTGACCCGTACCTACAAGGGTCACGTGGCTGACAAGAAAGCCAAGCGCTAATACGGGGATATTGAGATGGAAGTGGTAGCTAAATTGAAAGGCGCTCGGCTCTCCGCACAGAAGGCGAGACTGGTTGCTGATCAGATCCGTGGCAAAGGCGTGGAAGAAGCGCTGCAGCTGCTGACGTTCAGCCCCAAGAAAGGCGCGGACATTATCAAAAAGGTGCTGGATTCTGCGATTGCGAATGCCGAGCACAACGAAGGTGCCGATGTGGATGAGCTGAGAGTCTCAACCATCTATGTCGACGAAGGGTTAACCATGAAGCGGATTAGACCACGTGCCAAGGGAAGAGCGGATCGCATCTTCAAGCGCTCGTGCCATATTACCGTCAAAGTAGCCGACAAGTAGGGAGATAGGGATGGGTCAAAAAGTACATCCAACCGGAATTCGGCTTGGTATCGTCAAGAAGCACACTTCCGTATGGTTTGCGGAAGGCAAGAACTATGCAGAGAACCTGCTGGTAGACCTGCAGGTGCGTGCGTTCCTGAGAAAGCAACTGGCGGCGGCCTCCGTGTCCCGCATCGATATCGAGCGTCCGGCGCAGACAGCCAGAATCACTATCCATACTGCTCGTCCCGGCATCGTGATTGGCAAGAAAGGGGAAGACGTCGAGACACTGCGTGCGACGCTGACCCAGAAGATGGGTGTGCCCGTGCACATCAACATCGAAGAGATTCGCAAGCCCGATCTGGACGCCCAACTGGTGGCGGACAGTGTGGCGCAGCAGCTTGAGCGTCGTGTGATGTTCCGTCGCGCCATGAAGCGTGTCGTACAGAACGCTATGCGCCAGGGCGCAGAAGGGATCAAGGTGCAGGTCGGTGGTCGTCTGGGTGGCGCAGAAATCGCCCGCTCCGAATGGTACCGCGAAGGCCGCGTGCCCTTGCACACCCTGCGTGCTGATATCGATTACGCGACCGCCGAAGCCAGCACCACCTATGGTCTGATCGGCGTGAAGGTGTGGATTTTCAAAGGCGAAGTGCTGAATCTGCACGAAGCAGCGCCGGCGCCACAGAAAGCGACTAAGTAGAGGTAGGCTCGATGTTACAACCTAAGCGTACAAAATTTCGCAAGATGATGAAGGGCCGCAACCGCGGTCTGTCTCATCGCGGCAGCAATGTGGACTTCGGTGATTTCGGCCTGAAGGCTATTTCCCGCGGCCGTCTGACTGCGCGTCAGATCGAATCTGCCCGTCGTGCCATGACTCGTCACGTGAAGCGTGGCGGTAAAATCTGGATCCGCGTGTTCCCGGACAAGCCGATCACCCAGAAGCCTCTGGAAGTGCGTCAGGGTAAAGGTAAGGGTAGCGTGGAGTACTGGGTGGCCCAGATTCAGCCGGGTCGCATCATGTTTGAAATCGAAGGGGTTGATGAGGCGCTGGCCAGAGAGGCATTCGCCCTGGCATCTGCAAAGCTGCCGTTCGACACCGCATTTGTTAAACGGACGGTAATGTAATGAAAGCCAATGAGTTGCGCGAAAAAACCGTTGCAGAGCTGAACGAGCAGTTAAACGCGCTCTACCGCGATCAGTTCAGCGCCAGAATGCAAAAGAGTACCGGACAGCTTGCTCAGACTCACCTGACTGGCAGCATCAAGAAAGAGATTGCCCGGATTAAGACGATCATTACGGAAAAAGAGAAAGTTGGGTCTTGATTATGACGCTTACTGAAACTGCAGCAGAAAAGAGAGGACGAACAGTCTCTGGTCGCGTAGTCAGCAACAAGATGGACAAGTCCATCGTTGTTCTGATCGAGCGTCGCGTGAAGCACCCGGTGTACGGCAAGTACATCACCCGTTCTTCCAAAGTACACGCCCACGATGCCAACAACGAGTGCAACGAAGGCGATACAGTGACCATTCGGGAAGTACGTCCCATTTCCAAGACTAAAACCTGGTCTCTCGTCTCCATCGATGAGAAGGCGCTTGAGGTTTAACAGGTATTAAATAGAGTTTGTTGGGCCTGGTGGTCCAGAATCGCGGATGCGATAACCAGATAAGGTTCGGAGAGAATCGATGATTCAAGTACAGTCATACCTCGATGTGGCAGATAACAGTGGTGCGAAGCGAGTAATGTGCATCAAAGTGCTGGGCGGCTCGCACCGTCGTTATGCTCGCATTGGCGATGTCATTAAAGTGACAGTGAAGGAAGCGATTCCACGAGGCAAGGTCAAGAAAGGCCAGGTGCTGACAGCTCTGGTTGTTCGCACGAAGAAAGGTGTTCGTCGTGGCGACGGCTCTCTCATCAAGTTTGATGACAATGCCGCCATCCTCCTGAACAACCAGCAGGCCCCAATCGGCACTCGTGTATTCGGACCGGTCACGCGTGAACTGCGTTCTGAAAAGTTTATGCGAATTATTTCTCTGGCACCTGAAGTGCTGTAAGACAAAAGGTTGAGGCCGCGGATTATGCGTAAGATTAAGTGCAATGACGAAGTGATTGTGATCGCTGGCAAGGACAAAGGTAAGCGTGGAACAGTGACTCGTCTGGTTGGTGAAGACAAAGTGGTGGTCGGTGGTATCAACATCGTCAAGCGCCACACCAAGCCGAACCCGAATCTGGGTCAGGCTGGCGGAATTATCGAGAAGGAAGCCGCGATCAATATTTCCAACATCGCGATCTTCAACCCGGAAAGCAGCAAGGCTGACCGTGTTGGCTTCAAGGTGGAAGACGGTAAGAAGACGCGGATTTTCAAGTCCACAAACAAAGCAATAGATTAACGTATATTCAGGTTGCCCAAATGGCTCAGTTGAGAGAGTTTTACAAGAAAGAAGTGATACCAGCCCTGACGAAACAGTTCGGGTATGACAATCCCATGCGCGTGCCGAAGATCACCAAGGTGGTTCTGAACATGGGCGTTGGCGAAGCGGTCGGTGACAAGAAGATTCTTGAGAACGCCGCCAATGAGCTGGAGATGATTGCTGGTCAGAAGCCCGTGATCACCAAGGCGCGCAAGTCCATCGCTGGCTTCAAGATCCGAGCTGGCTGGCCGATCGGCTGCAAAGTGACCCTGCGTGGCGAGCGTATGTACGAATTCCTGGAGCGTCTGGTGGGTATCGCCATTCCCCGTATTCGTGACTTCCGCGGTCTGAACCCGAAAGCGTTCGACGGTCGTGGCAACTACGCGATGGGCGTGACTGAACAGATTATTTTCCCGGAGATCGACTACGACAAAATCGACGCTCTCCGCGGTTTGGATATCACCATTACCACTACTGCCCAGACGGATGATGAAGGGCGTGCCCTGTTGTCCGCACTGCGTTTCCCCTTCAAGGGCACCGTAGTGAATGCAGAGACCAAGGAGTCTTAATATGGCGAAGCGATCAGTTCTGGCCCGTGAGAAAAAGCGTGCCGATTTAGTGGCCAAGTTTGCAGCGAAGCGCGCGGCCATCAAAGCGATTCTGAACGATGTGAATGCATCCGACGATGAGAAGTGGGAAGCGCAGATCAAGCTGCAGAAGATGCCGCGTGACGCCAGCCCGGTGCGTCAGCAGAATCGTTGCAGAGTAACAGGACGTCCTCATGGGGTATTCCGCAAGTTCGGCATGTGCCGACACAAGCTGCGTGAAGCGGCAATGCGCGGTGATGTACCAGGACTGACAAAGGCAAGCTGGTAAGCTGGAGTAGAAAATATGAGCATGTCCGACCCTATCGCAGATCTGTTGACGCGCATCCGCAATGCGCAGATGGCGAAGCTGCCGAAGATTGAATGCCCCTCTTCCAAGAGCAAAGTGGCCATCTGCCAGGTGCTCAAGGATGAAGGCTATATTACTGGTTTCAGCGTTGCAGAAGCCGACAAGAAGGCAACCCTGACGGTGGACCTGAAGTATTTCCAGGGCCGTCCGGTAATCGAGGAAATCAAGCGGGAGAGCAAGCCGGGTCTGCGTATTTATCGCGGCAAGGCAGAGCTGCCGTCCAACCGTGGTGGTCTGGGTATCGCCATTGTTTCCACGCACAAAGGCCTCATGACAGACAAGCAGGCGCGTGCCGCCGGTCTGGGTGGCGAAGTTTTGTGTACGGTATTCTAAAAAATCCGAATTCAGTTAATAGAGCACGAATATGTCCAGAGTAGCGAATAATCCGGTTCAATTGCCGAAGGGAGTGGAGGCCAATTTCACGGCTACCCAGATCTCTGTTAAAGGCAGCAAAGGCAATCTCGAATTGGCATTGCATGAAGCCGTCGAGATCAGCAAGGAAGGCGATACCCTGCGTGTAGCCGCCAAGAACAACTCCCGGCAGGCCATTGCGCTGTCCGGCACCTTCCGTGCTCTCATCAATAATATGGTGATCGGCGTGAGCAAGGGTTTTGAAAGAAAACTGCAGCTTCAGGGCGTAGGTTACCGTGCCAAGGCTCAGGGCAATATCCTGAACCTGTCGGTTGGATACTCTCATCCGGTAGATTTCGAGATCCCCAAAGGAGTCACTGCGGATACGCCGACTCCGACGGAGATCGTCCTTTCCGGTGCAGATAAGCAGTTGGTTGGGCAGATAGCAGCGAAGATTCGTGAGGTTCGGCCTCCGGAGCCTTATAAAGGCAAGGGTATCCGCTATCTCGACGAGACTGTTTACAGGAAAGAAGCCAAGAAGAAATAAGGTTTGAGACTATGAACGTAAAGAAGCAGGCACGTCTGCGTCGTGCACGAAAGACAAGAGCGAAGATCAGTCAGCAGAATGTGAACCGTCTGTGCGTGTACCGCACACCGCGTCACATCTATGCGCAAATCATTTCTCCAAGTGGCTCCGAGATTCTGGCGAGCGCTTCTACTCTGGACAAGTCTCTGCGTGGGACGGTGACAGGTAACGTAGCAGCGGCCACCAAAATCGGTGCCATGATTGCGGAGCGTGCGAAAGCCGCGGGTGTCAGCAAGGTTGCTTTTGACCGTGCTGGATATAACTACCATGGCCGAGTCAAGGCACTGGCCGATGCCGCACGTGAAGGCGGTCTGGAATTTTAAGGGTTGAATGAGCTATGGCATTTAAAGAAGACGCAAAAAAGAACGAAGAAGGTTTGCAGGAGAAGTTGATCCAGGTAAACCGTGTGGCCAAAGTGGTTAAGGGTGGTCGCATCTTCAGTTTCACTGCATTGACTGCTGTCGGTGATGGCAATGGCCGTGTCGGCTTCGGTCGTGGCAAGGCGCGTGAAGTGCCGCTGGCTATCCAGAAGGCAATGGAAGCGGCTCGTCGCAACATGATCAACGTGTCTCTGAACGGCCATACGCTCGAATATCCGGTGAAGGCCCGTCACGGCGCGTCCAAGATCTACATGCAGCCTGCATCTGAAGGTACCGGTGTGATTGCCGGTGGTGCGATGCGTGCCATCATGGAACTGGCTGGCGTACAGAACGTACTGGCCAAGTGCTACGGCTCCACCAACCCGGTCAACGTTGTTCACGCAACGTTCAAAGGGCTGAAAGACATGCGTGCGCCCGAGTCTGTTGCGGCGAAACGCGGTAAATCTCTCGAAGATATTTTGGGTTAAGAGACATGGCGACTAAACAAGTAAAGATTACTCTGGTCCGCAGCCCGATCGGGCAGATGGAAAGACACCGTCAGTGCCTGAAAGGCCTGGGTCTGCGTCGTATGCACCAGAGCGTTGAAGTGCTGGACACTCCGGCCAATCGCGGACTCATCACCAAGGTTCGCTACATGTTGTCTGTAGAAGGCGAGGAATAAGTCATGCAATTGAATACATTGAGCCCTGCAGCGGGCAGCACCAAACCCCGCCGCCGCGTAGGCCGCGGTATCGGCAGTGGCCTGGGCAAGACCTGTGGCACCGGTCACAAAGGTCAGAAGTCCCGCAGTGGCGGTACTGTGCGCCCCGGTTTTGAAGGCGGTCAGATGCCCTTGCAGCGTCGTCTGCCCAAGTACGGCTTCTCTTCCCGCATCGGTCGCGTGACGGCTGAAGTGCGCACCAGCGAACTGGCGGGCCTGACGGCTGACGTGATTGACCTGGCAGCACTGCGTGAAGCCGGCCTGATCAGCAGCGTTATCCGTCGTGTGAAAGTCATGCTGTCCGGCGAAGTCAGCAAGGCGCTGACTGTCAAAGGTCTGCGCGTCACTGCTGGCGCCCGTGCTGCAATTGAAGCAGCCGGTGGCAAAGTGATCGAAGAAACGGTTGTCCACAACGTCGGCAAGAACGGCAAGAAACTTCCGAAGCAGAAAAAAGCGGACAAACAGGACTAAGTAGAGCGCGATGGCGACCAAACCCAATATCAATCCCGAGAGAATCGGTGCCGGTCTGGGCGAGCTGAAGGCTCGCCTGTTGTTTTTGCTGGTCGCACTGATTGTGTACCGAGTCGGGACGCATATTCCGGTTCCCGGCATCGATCCGAATCAGTTGACGAACCTGTTCAACCAGAACGAAGGCACTTTCCTCGGTCTGTTCAACATGTTCTCCGGTGGTGCACTGGAGCGCATGAGTATCGTGGCGCTGGGCATCATGCCCTACATCTCGTCCTCGATCATCATGCAACTGCTCTCTGCAGTCAGCCCGCAACTGGAGCAACTGAAGAAGGAAGGCGAGTCCGGTCGTCGCAAGATTACGCAGTACACGCGCTATGGCGCCCTGGTACTGGCCACTGTGCAGGGCACCGGCATGACCGTGGGTCTGCTGGCGCCAATGGCCTACAACCCCGGTATTGCCTTCACGGTGACGGCGGTGGTGTCCCTGGTGACTGGCGCCATGTTCATGATGTGGCTGGGTGAGCAGATTACCGAGCGCGGCGTAGGCAACGGCATTTCCATGCTGATCTTCGCCGGTATCGTGGCAGGTCTGCCTGCGGCGGTGGGCAACTCCCTGACCCAGGCCTACGAAGGCCAGATCAGCGGTCTGCTGCTGTTCGTGGTGGTCATGATTGCAGTGGTGGTGATTGCCGCCATCGTCTTCATCGAGCGTGGCCAGCGTCGTATTACGGTCAACTATGCCAAGCGTCAGCAGGGCCGCAAGATGTACCAGGCGCAGTCCAGCCACCTGCCGCTGAAAGTGAACATGTCCGGGGTGATTCCGGCCATCTTCGCCAGCAGCATCCTGCTGTTCCCGGCGTCTCTGGGGCAGTGGTTCGGCCAGTCCGAAGGGGCTGAATGGCTGCAGGATATTGCCCTGATGATCGGGCCGGGTCAGCCGCTTTACATCATTATTTTCAGTGCCATGATCGTGTTCTTCTGCTTCTTCTACACGGCCCTGGTGTTTAACCCGAAAGACGTGGCGGAAAACCTCAAGCGTTCGGGTGCGTTTATCCCCGGTATTCGTCCCGGCGAGCAAACAGCAAAGTATATTGATCTCGTGTTAACACGACTGACGATGTTTGGTGCGGTCTACATCACCATGGTGTGTCTGCTGCCGAACTTCTTCCAGATGATGGCCAACGTGCCGTTCAACCTGGGGGGCACAGCGCTGCTGATCGTCGTGGTGGTCAGCATGGATTTCATGTCTCAGGTGCAATCACATTTGATGTCTCATCAGTACGAATCGCTGATGAAGAAATCAAACCTGGGTAGTTTCGGCCGCGGAGGCCTGTAGTTTCGGACTGCCCACGGGGTTTCCCGGGAGCACCCAGACCTTACGAATGTTGGGAGAGAGAAAGTGAAAGTCAGAGCATCAGTTAAGAAAGTATGTCGCAAGTGCAAGGTGATCAAGCGCAATGGCGTGGTCCGAGTGATCTGTGCCGCTGAGCCGCGTCATAAGCAGCGCCAGGGCTAAGTCCTCTGGTTGATTTTTTACAGGTCAGAGTATATCCTTTGCCCCCCGTAATTTTGGGCCCGTTCTGTCGGGCACTTACGTAAAGTTTAAAGTGGAGTAGAAATATGGCACGTATTGCAGGTGTCAACATACCGGATAACAAGCATATTGTGATTTCCCTTGGCTACGTCTTCGGAATCGGTGCTACCAGGGCAAAAACGATATGTGCCAACACTGGTATTGCTCCGCAGACAAAGACAGGCGATCTGTCCAATGAGCAACTGGACGCCGTCCGTGCTGAAGTCGGCAAGTTCACAGTCGAAGGCGATCTGCGTCGTGAACTTTCCATGTCTATCAAGCGTTTGATGGACCTGGGCTGCTTCCGTGGCATTCGTCACCGTCGCTCGCTCCCGGTACGCGGGCAGCGTACAAAGACCAATGCGCGCACTCGTAAAGGTCCGCGTAAGCCAATTCGCAAATAATCGTTTGTAAGCCCTGAGTCGGGCCTCCGTAGAAAGGCGGGGGCGGTTCAGACTCACGGAAAAAAGCGTAAGACGCAGTCAATTTGAATCAGGAATAATTTATGGCAAAGCCAGCAGCAGCTAAGACAGCGAAGAAAAAAGCCCGCAAGGCTGTGGTGGATGGAATTGCGTTCATCCATGCTTCGTTCAACAACACCATCGTGACGATCACCGATCGCCAGGGCAATGCGCTGAGTTGGGCAACCTCCGGTGGTTCAGGCTTCCGTGGCTCACGTAAGAGCACGCCGTTTGCCGCTCAGGTGGCTGCTGAGCGCGCTGGCAAGGCTGCTATCGAACTGTATGGCCTGAAGAACATCGACGTGAAGGTCAATGGCCCCGGCCCAGGTCGTGAGTCTGCTGTCCGCGCATTGAATGGCTGTGGTCTGAAAGTAAGCAACATCACCGACGTTACGCCTATGCCCCACAACGGCTGTCGTCCGCCCAAGAAGCGACGTGTATAAACCGGCAGGTCCGTTTCGTATCACATTTAGGACTCATGAAATTTAGTGCTTATCTCCATCGGATAAGAACATAGGAGACAGTATATGGCCCGTTATTTAGGCCCGAAATGCAAGCTGGCACGACGTGAAGGAACCGATCTGTTCCTGAAGAGCGGCGTTCGTCCCCTGGACAGCAAGTGCAAGACCGAGAATGCTCCCGGTCAGCACGGTCTTCGTCGTGGTCGTCTGTCTGACTACGGTGTACAACTGCGTGAGAAGCAAAAGATCCGCAGAATGTACGGCGTTCTGGAGAAGCAGTTCCGTGGCTACTACAAGGAAGCCGCGCGTCTGAAAGGCGCTACCGGCGAGAACCTGCTGCAACTGCTGGAGTCCCGTCTGGATAACGTGGTCTATCGCATGGGCTTTGGCTCTACACGCGCCGAATCCCGTCAACTGGTCACCCACAAATCCATTCTTGTGAATGGCTCTGTGATCAATGTTCCTTCGTATCAGGTATCACCCGGTGATGTCGTTTCCGTTCGCTCCAAGGCGAAAGAGCAGCTTCGTATCAAGTCTGCCCTTGAGCTGGCCGCCCAGCGCAGCCCTGTGGAGTGGATCAACGTTAACACTGAGAAGCTCGAAGGCCAGTTCAGCCGCAAGCCTGACCGTGCCGATCTGTCTCCGGACATTAACGAAAACCTGATTGTTGAGCTGTACTCCAAGTAACAGGCTGACCAAGTGGCGAAGGGTGATTCCATGCAGATTTCATTGTCGGATTTTTTGACACCGCAACTGATTAAAGTCGAAGAGTATGACAAGTTCCATTCCAAGGTCGTCCTCGAACCTCTGGAAAGGGGCTTCGGTCATACCCTGGGTAACGCGCTGAGACGGATTCTGCTGTCCTCCATGCCTGGCGCCGCCATCGAAGAAGTTGAAATCGACGGCGTAGTGCACGAATACAGCACCATTGAAGGGGTACAGGAAGACGTTATCGAGATCCTGCTGAACCTGAAGGGCGTAGCCATCATCCTGAATGGTCAGGACGAAGCGGTTATCACCCTGAGCGCCAAGGGTTCAGGCGTTGTCACAGCCGGTGATATCACTGTCGGTCACGATGTTGAAATCGTAAATCCTGAGCACGTGATTGCCAATCTGAACGATTCCGGCGAGCTGAGCATGCGCATGACTGTGCGCAAGGGCCGTGGCTATGCGCCGGCGGACACTCGCGTGTCCAACGATGACGAGACTCGTGCCGTTGGCCGTCTGTTCCTGGATGCGTCCTACACACCAGTCACCACCGTGGCCTACTCTGTAGAGAGCACCCGTGTTGAGCAGCGCACCGACCTGGACAAGCTGATCATTGATCTGCGTACCAACGGCACCATCGATCCGGAAGAAGCGATCCGTCGTGCTGCCACGATTCTGCAGCATCAACTGGCGGTGTTCGTGGACCTGCAGAGCCAGGTGGCGAGCGAGCCGGATGAGCCGGAAGACGAGATCGACCCGATCCTGCTGCGTCCGGTAGACGATCTGGAACTGACCGTGCGCTCTGCGAACTGCCTGAAGGCAGAAGACATTTACTACATCGGTGATCTGATTCAGCGCACCGAAGTGGAATTGCTCAAGACCCCGAACCTGGGCAAGAAGTCGCTGACCGAGATCAAAGACGTGCTCGCGACCCGTGGTCTGTCCCTGGGCCTGCGTCTGGAGAACTGGCCGCCGTCCAGCCTCCGTTCAGACGAGCGCAACTAAGCTTTAGTGATGGGTATGTGGCCCGAGCAATCAGGCCCGGAAGATTTTTAAACACAGCGTGACCGAGTACCGTGCGGTGCGAAGGTAAGTATAGGAATTAGAAGATATGCGTCATCGTAAAAGTGGACGTCAACTCAGCCGTAACAGTGCGCACCGCAAAGCGGTTCTGCGCAACCTGACTGTGTCACTGGTTGAGCACGAAATCATCAAGACTACCCTGATCAAGGCGAAAGAACTGCGTATGGTTGCCGAGCCGCTGATTACGCTGGCCAAGAGTGACAGCGTGGCGAACCGTCGTCTGGCGTTCAACCGCGTACGCGACAAGGCGGCCGTTGGCAAGCTGTTCACGGATCTGGGTCCGCGTTACACAGAGCGTCCCGGTGGCTACATCCGCATTCTGAAGTGCGGCATGCGTCCCGGCGACAATGCGCCGATGGCCTATGTCGAGCTGGTCGATCGTCCGAACTCTGGTCTGGACTCTGACGAGTAAGCACCGAACAAAGACATTGAAGTATTGAAGAAGCCGGGTTCTACTCGGCTTTTTCGTTTCTGGGAGACTGCCATGAACGCCTCATTCCATCCGCCCGTGCGAACCCTGATGGGCCCCGGCCCTTCCGACGTGAACCCTCGTGTGCTGGAGGCGCTATCCCGCCCCACCATCGGCCATCTGGACCCTGCCTTCATCCATCTGATGGACGAGATCAAGGCGCTGCTGCAGTACGCCTTCCAGACCCAGAATGCCCTGACGCTGCCGGTATCCGCACCGGGTTCTGCAGGCATGGAAGCCGTCTTCGTCAATCTGCTGGAACGCGGTGACAAGGCCATAGTCTGCATGAACGGCGCCTTTGGTGGCCGCATGAAGGAGAACGTCGAGCGCTGCGGCGCGACTGCGGTGACAGTCGCGCAGGAATGGGGCAAGGCCATCGATCTCAATGCCGTTGAAGATGCCCTGAAGGCGCACCCTGACGCCTGTATGCTGGCCTTCGTGCATGCCGAAACCTCCACTGGTGTGCGCAGCGACGCACAGGCGCTTGCTGCATTGGCACGACGTTATGATTGCCTGGCCGTGGTGGACGCAGTGACCTCTCTCGGGGGTATTGCACTGGAAGTCGATGCCTGGGGTATAGACGCGATCTACTCCGGTTCACAGAAGTGTCTGTCCTGTATCCCCGGCCTGTCCCCGGTCAGTTTCAGTGAGCGTGCCGTTGCCCGCATTCGCGGTCGGCAGCAGCGCGTGCAGAGCTGGTTTCTGGACATGAATCTCATCATGGACTACTGGGGCGGTTCATCCCGGCGCAGTTATCACCATACCGCGCCAATCAACCCGCTCTATGCCCTGCACGAGGCGCTGGTGTGTCTGCGTGAGGAGGGGCTGGAGAACGCCTGGCAGCGTCATGCCTTTCATCACAGCGCGCTTGCGGCAGGCCTGAATGCCATGGGCTTGCCCCTGATCGTGGATGCGGCCCACCGCCTGCCGCAACTGAATGCCGTTGGGGTGCCGGAGGGGATTGATGAAGCCGCTGTGCGGGCGGCGCTGCTGACCCAGTACGATCTGGAGATTGGTGCGGGGCTGGGTGCTCTGGCGGGCAAAATCTGGCGTGTCGGTCTGATGGGCTATGCCTGCAATCGCCGCAACGTGCTGCAGTGCCTGTCGGCGTTGGAGGCTGTTCTGTCACAGCAGGGCCTGAGCCTGCCCCGCGGCGCCGCCGTGGCGGCGGCCAATGCTGTTTATGAGCAGGCCTAGGCCTGCGCTGAGGGCGTGCTGAAGAGGCTGAGGTAGAGCATGGGCCACAGACCGACGTGCACCATCACGTCGGCCGTGTTGAAGATGTAGTGCCAGAAGGGAATGCCCTGCACGTTGATGAAGTCCACCACGCTGCCGTAGATCAGGCGGTCCAGGATGTTGCTCAGACCGCCCCCGGCAATGAAGCCGAAGCAGATGAACTCGTAGGGTTGCACCTGCTTGCCACGGGCCAGGTAGAACACCAGACCGGCGATCAGCGCCACACTGAACGCGCCAAATATCCAGCCATGCCCTTGAAACATGCCGAACACACCGCCCATATTGCGGATATGGGTGAAGTGAATCAGCGCGGACCATTCCACGGACTCTCCCAGAGGAATACGTGAATTGACCAGATAGCTGCCAAGTTGCGAACCCAGCAGCACGGTCAGGGCAATACCGCTGAAGAGAATCAGGTGTTTCGATCGTTGCACGTCAGGAAGGCTCCGCAATAAACCGGCGCAAGCATAGCACAGCGGCTTTGTGCGGGGCACGGGCGGAGCACCGACAGCATCACAGGAGAACGGGATTGAAACCGTTGCAAAGTACCGGGGGGCGTCAGAACAGCCATGCCAGGCGGCGCCTGATTGTGCTGTCCTACCGTTTTCTGCGCAGGGGGCAACGCTTCCTGCCGCCGGTCTTGCGCGGCGTTCTCGGCATTGTCCTGTTTATCGGAGGGGTGTTCGGTTTTCTGCCGGTGCTGGGCTTCTGGATGATGCCACTGGGGCTGGCACTGCTGGCGACGGACGTGCCGCCAATGCGGCGCTGGTTCATCCGGCGCCTGAATGCGCACCGGCGGGGAAGTCCCTGAGCACCTCCCCGCCGGATGAAGTTCAATGCAGGGTCGCGAAGAACTCCCGCAGGCGTGCGGCATTCTTGCCGACGTCACTGGTGCCCACGCGGGACAGGGAGCGGGCGTTCAGCACCGAGCCCTGGGGCGCGTCTGTCACCACAATGACCACGTCATCCTTGAAGCGGAACCAGAAGGTAGTGTCAGTAGCCTCGATGCGACCGGTAGTCGGGTTCTCGTCCACGATTTCCCATCCAAGTGCACGGGCGGAGGCCAGTGCCCTGTCAAAAATCACATTCTTCGGCTCGGAAAATGTCTGCGGCACGATGTCCGGGTAGGCTTCGTGCTGGGCTGCCGCCATGCGGGCCTTGTCCCAGTTGGCCTGGTCGCCGTACACCATGTTGTTGGGGGCGTCGGCTCGCAGCGGCGCGATCGCGATGTACTGCGGCGGATTGTCGGTGTCGGTGGTGATGTCGTGAATCGGCGGCGTGCCTTCGGCGGGGCTATACGACTGCGGCACCAGATAGGTGAGTGTCGTTGCCACCGTGCCGATTGCCGCGAGTGAGACGAGGCGTTTGGCATTGGGCAGCGACAGGCGTTTTGCGACGGCAAATACGATGACGGTAATCGCGAGGCTGATCCAGGCCAGCCAGTACGTTGCCGGGTTCACACTGCGCAGCATCTCAAAGCCACGGCGGAAGTCCCACATGCCCATCCATACGCCCAGGGCGGCAAACAGGGAATAGAGGCCAACGCCGATACCCACGACGAGGGTTAAAATCGCCAGGCCTGTCAGAATCGGGCGCAGGGGCGATGAGGGGGCTGAGGTCTGCGGAGTGTCGGTCATGATCGGGTCCTTGTTGTCATTGCTGTTGTTCGATCGTCGCTGCGGACCCTGCCGGCCAGGGTGTTCCCGCAAATTGTTCTATACGCATTCTGCCATGTTCCGGATCCGCGACAACGATGCTGTGTGCACAGTTGTGCATGACCGGAGGCTCCCACAGGCGCGCCAGGGGGCGGTCTTCCAGGGCACAGAGCACGGACTTGATCAGCACACCGTGACTGACGATGGCCACGTCCTCTGCCGCCTGCTGCGATAATATCCGCTTCAGCATGGCAAGGCCACGGGCCTGTGTCTGCTCGAAATGCTCGGCACCTTCCTGCCGGAAGGCCTCGGGGCGCTGCCAGAAGTGCTCAAAGCTCTCCGGGTAGCGCTCGCGGATATCGCTCTGCAGATGTCCTTCCCAGGGGCCCAGGAAAATCTCCCGCAGTTCATCGTGAAAACTCGTTTCCACAGGCTCTCCGGCAAAGAGCAGTTCCGCCGTCTGGCGTGTGCGCTGACTGCTGCTGCAGTACACCCGGCGAATGTCATAGGGTTTCAGAACGGGCGCCAGCAGGCGAGCCTGCTCCTGCCCCAGCGGGGTAAGCAGGGACTCACTATGGCCTTGCACCCGCTTCTCGCGATTCCAGTCTGTCTGGCCGTGCCGAATCAAATGGATACGCATGCTCAGGCCTGCGTGGGGGTGCTGCGCGTGCGGTTCACGGCGTCCTGCCAGGCCCGGTAACGGGCATCACGCCAGGCCTTGGGTTTCTCCGGCTGGAAGGACGTGTCCAGTTGCCAATAGCCGGAGATGCTGTCCAGGGAGTCATAGAGGCCGCAGTGCAGGCCTGCCAGCCAGGCAACGCCGAGCGCCGTGGTCTCCGTTACCCGGGGCCGGTCGACCCGGCAGCCGAGCAGATCCGCCAGGTTCTGCAGCACGAAATCGTTGCGTGCCATGCCTCCATCCACCCGCAGGGTATCCGGGCGCACACCGTCGGCCTCCATTGCCTTCTGCAGGTCGCGCGTCTGGTAGCACACCGACAGCAGGGCGGCCGTTACCAGTTCCTTGATGCCGGTGTCGCGGGTCAATCCGAAAATGGCCCCACGGGCATCGGCGTCCCAGTAGGGAGCACCGAGTCCGGTAAAGGCCGGCACAAACATCACCGGCAGGTCGCGCTCGGTCTGCCTTGCCAGTTGCTCGGTTTCCGCAGCGTCCTGAATCAGATGCAGGCCATCGCGCAGCCACTGCATGGTGGCACCGGCCATGAAGATGCTGCCTTCCAGGGCATAGCTCACCTTGCCCTGCAACCGATAGGCGACGGTCGTCAGCAGCCTGTTTTGGGACACCAGGGCCTGTTCGCCGGTGTTGAGCAGCAGGAAACAGCCGGTGCCGTAGGTGCTCTTGGCCATGCCGGGGGTGAAGCAGCACTGTCCGAAGGCCGCAGCCTGCTGGTCGCCCGCCATGCCGGTGATGGGGACACGGGCGCCGAACACCTCGGGATCGGTATGGCCAAAATCGGCGGCGCAGTCGAGTACCTCGGGCAACAAACGGGCGGGCACATTGAACAGGGCAAGCAGTTCCTCGTCCCAGCGCTGGGTATGAATATTGAACAGCAGCGTACGGGACGCATTGCTGGCATCGGTGAAATGGCTGCGACCGCCGGTCAGACGCCAGAGCAGCCAGGTATCGACGGTGCCAAAGGCGAGTTCACCGCGCTCGGCGGCCGCCTGTGCTCCGTCCACATGATCCAGAATCCAGCGAATCTTGCTGGCTGAGAAATACGGGTCCAGCAGCAGCCCGGTCCGGGCGGCAATCAGTTCGCTGCGACTTTCCGTTGCCAGCCGTTCGGCAAGGGCCTGGCACCAGGCGCTGGTGCGGCGATCCTGCCAGACGATGGCGGGGCACAGCGGCTGGCCGGTCTTGCGGTTCCAGATCAGAGTGGTTTCGCGCTGGTTGGTAATGCCGATTGCCCGCAACTGCCCGGGGGCAATCTGTGCCTCATCCAGCGCCCGTCTGGCGCTGCGCAGGGAACTCTGCCACAGGTCCTCCGGGGCATGTTCCACCCAACCGTCGCGGGGAAAGTGCTGCGGAAACTCCTCCTGCCCGAGGCCCAGGCGATTGCCGCCGCGGTCGAAGACAATCGCGCGGCTGCTGGTGGTGCCCTGGTCGAATGCGAGGAGGTAGTCGTTCATCTGTGCTTCCGGGTGGTGTGAATCCCTGCTGGCTTGGTTATATTAACGGCTATGAACCAAAATACTACTGTGCTGGACCTGCTGGTGGTGGGCGGCGGCATCAATGGCGTCGGAATTGCCGCCGACGCAGCAGGCCGTGGCCTCAGCGTGCTGCTTTGCGAGGCTGGCGATCTTGCTGGCGCCACCTCGTCGGCCAGCACCAAGCTGATTCACGGTGGCCTGCGCTATCTGGAGCAGTACGAGTTTGCCCTGGTACGCAAGGCCCTGGCGGAGCGTGAGGTGCTGTTGCGCAACGCGCCGCACATCATTCATCCCATGCGCTTCGTGCTGCCCTATCGTCCCCATCTGCGCCCGCGCTGGATGATTCGGGCCGGCCTGTTTCTTTACGATTCCCTGAGTCGTCGGGTGAGCTTGCCCGCCTCACGCAGTGTCCGCTTTGCGGCAGACAACCCCCTGAATTCAGCCCTGTCCGATGGCTTTGAGTATTCCGACTGCCAGGTAGATGACGCCCGTCTTGTGGTGCTGGTGGCGCAGCAGGCGCGCGAGCATGGCGCCCGCATCTGTGTGCGTCGTGAATGCGTGGGGGCCACGGAGGAGGATGGTCAGTGGCGGGTGACGCTGCGGGATACGCAGACCGGCCAGACGGAGGAAGTCCGGGCCCGTGCGCTGGTGAATGCGACAGGCCCCTGGGTGGAGCGCTTTGCCAACGGTGTTCTGCCGACGCGTGAGCATCGCCATATTCGCCTGGTGAAGGGTTGCCATATTGTCGTGCCGAAACTCTTTGACTCGCCGGAGGCCTATCTGCTGCAGAATGAGGATGGCCGCGTCGTGTTTGTCATTCCCTATGAGCAGGACTTCAGCCTGATCGGCACGACAGAAGAGGACGTTCCGGGCGATCCTGCGCAGGCCCGCATTGCGGACTGGGAGATCGAGTACCTGTGTCGGGTCGTGAACGAGTGTTTCAAAACCCAGGTGTCGCCAGAAATGGTTCGGCATGTATTCGTGGGCGTGCGACCGCTGATCGCGGAGGAGCACGTCAAGGCGTCGGAGGTATCGCGCGATTACACGATTGAACTGAATGTCAGCACATCGCCATTGCTGACAGTATATGGTGGAAAGATTACCACCTATCGGCATTTGGCAGAGGATGCCATGCAGCGCCTGCGGCAGGTGTTTCCAGAACTTGGCCCCGCGTGGACCGGTGCGAGTGCGCTGCCGGGAGGCGATTTCTCATCGCGTGAGGTGCTGACTCGTGATATCCAGGCGCGTTGTCCCTGGTTGCCGGACGATATGCGTGCCCGCTTTGTGCGCAGTTATGGAACCCTGTGCTGGCAGATTCTGGACGGTGCCAGGGCACTTGATGATCTGGGGCAGGATTTCGGTCACGGCCTGACAGCGCGTGAGGTGGACTATCTCTGTGCCCGGGAATGGGCCAGAAGTTGCGACGATATCCTGTGGCGGCGCAGCAAACTGGGACTGCGTTTCAGTGAGGAGCAAGGCCAGGCGCTGGCAGAGTACCTGAAATCGCGTGACGCGATTTAGGACGCAGTCAAAGGCTGGCTTTCTTGCTGGCGTACATGGCTTCGTCGGCGTAGTGAAGCAGTGCCTGCTCATTGTCACCGTCTTCCGGGTACACCGCAATGCCGATGCTGGGAGCAATGCACAGGCGATGTGTCTCCAGCTCGAAGGGAGCGGCCAGCACCGCACGGATTTTTGCGGCCACGGTGCGGGCGTCGTGGGGGCTGATGATGCTGCTCAGCAACAGCACAAACTCGTCGCCCCCCATGCGGGCCACGGTATCCGATTCGCGCACGCAGCCCAGCAGGCGACGCGCCACTTCCCGCAGCAATTGATCTCCCGTGGCGTGACCGTAGAGATCATTGACCTCCTTGAACTTGTCCAGGTCGAGGTAGAGCAGAGCGAAACGGGCAGGGTTGCGTCTTACACGGGCGCATACCCGTTGCAGGCGATCCTCCAGCAGGCCGCGATTGGCCAGACCGGTGAGACTGTCGTGCCCTGCCGCGTGAATCAGGCGTTCATGCAACTGGGTGCGGGTAATGGCCGAGGCGACCTGATTGGAGACAAACTGCAGCAGTTCGCGGTCGCGATCCGTGTAGCGCACACTTCCGGAGTAGGTCTGAATCACCAGAGCCCCGATGGTGTCCTTGCCTGCCTGTAGCGGAACTCCCAGCCAGTCGAGAGAATCGGTGCCGATGACGCTGACATTCTGCGTGCGTGGCATGTGTCGCGATTCCGGTGTCAGCAGCAACGCCTTGCCGCTGCGAATGACTTCCGCGCTGAGCGTGCCGCTGTTCAGTGGCATGGGCTCCGGGGCAGTATCAAACTCATCGACGAAATAGGGAAAGCTCAGGCTGTCCTGCCTCTTGTCGTAAAGGGCCACAAAGAAGTTATCGGCCGGCAGCAGGCCGCCGATGATGCGGTGAATGCGGGGGAACAGACTGCGCAGGTCCTCTGCCTGATGAGCCGCCTCCGAAATCGCGTACAGCGCAGCATGCAGCGCCTCGGAGCGCTTGTGTTCACTGATGTCGTGGGCAACCGCCACCCGCAACTGATCGCTTTCTGACCAGCGTGCGGACCAGCGGATGTGCACGATATGGCCGTCCTTGTGAAAGTAGCGGTTCTCGAAACTCTGCAGAACCTGGCCCGCCTGAATTTGTTCGATGGCGGCAAGGGTGTTGTCATGATCTTCAGGAACAACCAGATCCAGAAGGCGGCGCCCCAGCAGTTCTTCCGGAGAATAGCCAAGCATCCGCTCACACGCGGCGCTGATGAAGATCAGGCGATTGTCGGTGTTGACGACAAAGACCGTGTCCAGTAACAGGTCCATGAAGTCGATCAGGTTTCGGGTCGGTGAGCTCATCTTCCGCACGCGTATCGTGAGGCCATGGTGCCAGAGGCGCCGCGAGCAAATGTCTCGTGCGCGGGGCAGCCCAAGAGTAGCCGAACTACCCAAGCAAGTCTAACGCAGGCTATGATCTGCGCTTTCTCGGATGGGGACGCCCTGGCGCTCTCCCATCTGCAAACAGATTCGGACGCCCGGGAGTGTGCATGAAACATCGAACAGGAAAACGCTGGAATTTACTGGCAGCAGGTTTGGGGCTGGCCATGCTGATACCCTCAGTCAGTGCGCAGCAGGCAGAAGCGGGTCTGCAGGCAAACTGGAAATACCTGCGCAACTTTACCTATGTGCATGTCGACGACCAGGACAGAATTTTTCAGTGCAGAATCGTCCCCGAACTGCATGTCTTTTTTTCTACTGGAGTGATCGCCGCGCAGGGGCAGGTGACCTGGGACACGGTTCGCTTCTTTACGCTTTATGGTGAGGAGTATTCTCCGTCCGGGCAGGACTGGGGAGTGAACACCATCGAGCTGCGTGGCAGGGTCATGTTCCTGACTCTGCCACCGGTGAGTGGGCGCGATCCCGAACGTATGGAGTTCGACATGGTGCCGAAACTGCCAACGATCTGTGAGCATTATCTGTCGCTGGCGTGGGAATAAAAAAAACCGGGAGCATCGCAACTAACTGCTCCCGGCGAAAAAACCGGCATTGATCGTATTTGAGGATTACGCAGCCGGTCGTCTGATTGAGCTGAATATGTCAACGAAGGTAGGAACTCGCTCAATCTGAATCGGAATTCTCAGGCGTCTGGCCACATCGCTGGCGGAAATCAGGCCCCGTATCTGGGTGCCTGTGTGATCCACCACGAGGCAGTGCTGTTGCCCTTTCAACTGCAGCGCGCGAATCACGTCGCTGATGGTGGCCTCTTCAAGGTCACTCAGGCTCAGGGCCATGATGTCGGCTTTCGGTCGCATCAGGTCCGCCACCTGAATGTCGGTGCGCGAGTGTCCCTGCGCCACCAGCGCCATGAAATGCTGTTCGTCGAGATCCTCCAGGCTGATGGTGCCGATGAACTCGTTGGCATGGTCCACCACCAGTTTCAGTTTGACGTGGGCCTTGCGCATCAGATGCTCCACGTTCTCTGCCGGGGAAGAACCCTCAATGGTGAGGGGCAGGTGTTTCTTGAAGTCGGTAAAAAAATCCATGGCCGAAGACATGGGGGTCAGTTCGTGAAATTCGTCGGGGTGTACCAGATGGGCTACTCCCTTGACTGCGAACAGATTGAGATGACGCATGATGTGCTCCTGACTGATGACGATTGACTGATTATTGCGTGTACAAAAGCAGATGCCGGACCCGAAGCACGAAAGCCAGAATTGCGCTGACGAAATCGTCAGGCGGATGACAAATGTGCGGGGTTAAGGCGCTTCTTTACAGGGCAGTCGCAGGAGGGCCGCGATTGTTGAGCGCGGAGATTTCCACCGTATGCACGGGGATGTGTTGCAGAAAAGTGAAGTAGCCCACGCCCACGGAAGTAATCTGATATTCCGCCACCGGCAGGAAATGCTTTTCCGTTTGTACCGGTGTGATGGGGCTGGCTTCGAGGGAGAGCTCCGAGACCTTCAGTGTATCGGCCTTTGCTGCAGGCACAGAGTCCACTTCCGATGCGGAAACATAGACGCTGAGCAGAAAAGCTGCGAGGGCTAGGATGAGGCGAGCCACGATCTCTCTCACTGGGGTTTCGGTGTCTGTTGTTCTTTCTTTTGCTCTTTTTCTGTGTGCCGACACGGGGAACAATGCTGTCCGGCGTTCGGTAACGGTTTCCATTCTAGGCTTCCGTGCGCGGATGTCAAAGCCTCTGTGCAATCAATTTTTATATCGGAACTGATAAAGCCACTGTCGGCGGTGGACGACGGCACAAGCGCAAATTGTAATAAACGAGGAGGTGGTTTATCCTCCCACTTCCGAAATTTCATCACTTTCAACCCATTATTCCTTTCTGAATCAACGCGTCACGGCGCACCACGGCAGCAGGCATGAGCACACGATACAGCCCCTCGGACATCGAACCGAAATGGCAGCAGTTCTGGGAAGACCAGCAAACCTTCAGCGTCAGCAATGACGACTTCAGCAAGCCCAAATACTACGTTCTGGACATGTTTCCCTATCCGTCCGGTTCCGGTCTTCATGTGGGTCACCCGGAGGGGTATACCGCCACCGATATCATTGCGCGTTACAAGCGGATGAACGGGTTTAACGTGCTGCACCCGATGGGTTGGGATGCCTTCGGCCTGCCGGCGGAGCGTGCTGCGATTCGCGAAGGCCGCCATCCGGCACTGATCACGCAGGAGAACATTGCCAACTTCCGCGGGCAGATCAAGCGCCTGGGGCTGTCCTACGACTGGCAGCGCGAGATCGATACCAGCAAGGTGGATTACTACCGCTGGACGCAATGGATTTTTCTGAAACTGTACGAACAGGATCTGGCCTACCTGGCGGAAGTGCCGGTGAACTGGTGCCCCGCCCAGGGCACTGTGCTGGCCAACGAGGAGGTTCAGGACGGTCGCTATGTGGAGACCGGCGATCTGGTCGAGCGCCGCATGATGCGGCAGTGGATGCTGAAGATCACCGCCTATGCCGAGCGCCTGCTGAACGACCTGGACGAGCTGGACTGGCCCGCGGGCATCATCGAGATGCAGCGGCAGTGGATTGGCAAGTCTGTTGGTGCGCGTGTGCGTTTCGCCATCCGCGACAGTCAGGAGAGCTTCGAGGTCTTCACCACCCGCCCGGACACGCTCTTTGGTGCCACTTTCTGCGTGCTGGCACCGGAGCACCCTCTGGTGGCGGGCATCACCACCGATGCCCAGCGTCCCGCCGTGAACGACTACGTGGAGCGCGTCAAGCACGTCAGTGATCTGGATCGCGAGACTGCTGCCGCCAAGGAGAAGACCGGTGTGTTCACCGGCGCCTATGCAGTCAACCCGGTCAGCGGCGAGCCTGTTCCCGTGTGGATCGCCGACTACGTCAAAGTGGACTACGGTTCCGGCGCCATCATGGCCGTGCCGGGCCACGACGAGCGCGACTACGAATTTGCAAAGGCCTTCGGGTTGCCCATTCTGGAAGTGGTGGCTGGTGGCGACATCAGCCAGGCCGCCCACGCGGAAGAGGGCACCGCCGTCAATTCCCGTTTCCTGGACGGTCTGCAGACCGCCGAAGCCAAGGTGAAGATGATTGCCTGGCTGGAGCAGCAGGAGCTGGGGCAGGGCGAGACGACCTACAAGCTGCGGGACTGGCTGTTCTCCCGTCAGCGTTACTGGGGCGAGCCCTTCCCGATTCTGCACAATGAGGCGACGGGAGAGATTCTGACGGTGCCGGAAGGCGATCTGCCCATCACCCTGCCGGAACTGAGTGAATACAAGCCGACCGAAGACGGTCAACCACCGCTGGCCCGCGCCCAGGAATGGATGCGGGTAGAGATGGACGGCCAGACCCTGCTGCGTGAAACCAACACCATGCCGCAGTGGGCCGGTTCCTGCTGGTACTACCTGCGCTATATGGATCCGCGCAATACGGAGCGTCCCTTCGACCCGGAGGCCGAGAAATACTGGGGTCCGGTCGATCTCTATGTGGGGGGCGTGGAGCATGCGGTGCTGCACCTGCTGTATTCACGCTTCTGGCACAAAGTGCTTTTCGACTGTGGCCTGGTGCATACGCGGGAGCCGTTCAAGAAGCTGTTCAATCAGGGCATGATCCTGGGCATCAGCCATCGCGATGCCAACGGTCGTTTCTACGCGCCGGGCGACGTCGAATACCGCGACGGCAAACCCTTTGCGAAGGGGGCGGACACACCGCTGAGTGCTCGTGAAGAGAAGATGTCCAAGTCGCGTCTGAATGTGGTCAACCCGGACGATGTGATCGCCGAGTACGGCGCGGATTCCCTGCGCCTGTACGAGATGTTCATGGGGCCGCTGGAAGCGGTCAAACCCTGGCAGACGAATGGCGTAAAGGGGGTCAATGGCTTCCTGGATCGCGCCTGGTCCCTGCTGATCGACACCGCAAGCGGCGCGCTGTCGTCCCAGATCACCGACGCTCCGGAGTCTGCGTGCAGCGATGAGCTGCGTCGCGAGATCAACATCACGGTGCACAAGGTGACGGCGGACATCGAGAACATGCGCTTTAACACCGCTATCGCCAAGATGATGGAGTTCGTCAATCTGGCCAAGAAACAGGATGCCATTCCCCGCGCGGTCGCCGAGAAGTTTGTGCTGGTGCTGTCGCCGTTCGCGCCGCATATCGCTGAAGAGTTGTGGCAGCGCCTGGGACATGCCGATTCTCTGGCTTACCAGGCCTGGCCTGCGGCGGATGAGAACTGGCTGGAAGCCGATACCGTCACCATGACCGTGCACATCAACGGCAAGCGCCGGGCGGAGTTGCAGGTGGCGCGTGACCTGGACAAGGCGGCCATCGAAGTCGCTGCCCGGGAAGCGGATGGTGTCGCTGACAAGCTGGCCGGCCAGACCATCAAGAAGGTGATCTTCGTGCCGGGCAAGCTGGTGAATTTCATCATCTGACGGTTCGGGTTCAGGATTCGGTATTCGCGTTCAGAATTCGTCAGCAATCGTGCGGATCGAGGAAGCTGCGAAGGACCTGCTGTGCGTACAATGTGCTAAACCGGATTCGCTGGAACCTAGTCGTCTATGATGCTGACACGCCCCTCTCTTCGTTCTGTGGCCGCCCTCTGGGGCGGTCTCATCCTCTGCCTGGTTTCCGTGTTCGCACAAGCGCAGCGTGGCACGGATTTCGCCCTGCTCGATCAGCACGGCACCTTCCATCAGCTCAGTCGCTACGGGGAGTCCAAGGCTGTTGTGCTGTTTGTGCAGCGCAACGGCGAGGCCCTGTCCCGGCAGGCCCTGCCGATACTTGCCGATCTGCAGGAGCGCTATCGTGAGCGCGGTGTGGTGGTGTTGCTGCTGAACTCGGACCCCGCGCAGGATCGTGCGTCTGTCATGGCGGAGTTGGCGGCACAGGGAGTAGAGCTTCCGGTGCTGCTGGACACCGCTCAGGTGGTGGCGCGCTCCCTGAAAGTGAAGACCACGGCGGAAGCCTTCATTCTCGACCCGGCATCCCACGATGTGCTGTATCGTGGCCCGCTGGACAGCCGCATCGGAGTCGCCGATGCCGGAGAACCCGTGGCGTGGCTGGAGATGGCGCTGCGTCCCCTGGTGGAACGCGGGGCGCCGGAGTTTGATGCCGAGCCGCCCGAGGTGGCAGGCACTCCGGTTGACTATCTGTACCAGCAACGCTTTGGCGACCGCCAGATTTCCTATCAGGACGAGATCGTGCCCATTCTGCGGCGCCGCTGCACCACCTGTCATGTCGAGCATGGCCTGGCGCCCTGGGCGATGACCAATCATCGCATGATCCAGGGCTGGAGTCCGATGATTCGCGAGGTGCTTGTCACCCGGCGCATGCCGCCGGGGCAGATCGACATGCAGGTCGGAGAATGGGACAACATCCACCACATCACCGATGAGGAACTCATTACCCTGGTGCACTGGATTGATTCCGGCGCCCGTCGCCAGGGCGACGACGACCCGTTGATCGTGCAGGAAACGGTCGATGACTCTTGGCGCCTGGGTGAGCCGGACCTGATCATTGAGGTTCCGGAGGAGAAGATTCCGGCGACGGGCATGGTGGACTTCAAGATCAAGCACGCCGACCTGAACCTGGAGCAGGATCAGTGGATTCGCGCCGTTGCCTACAATGTGGGCGACCGCTCCGTTCTGCACAGCCTGCTGGTGTTTGCCGTGGATCCCGGGCTGACGGAGAAGGAACCTGCGGCTCTGGTGGATCCCCGGCACACGGAATTCATCAGTCTCTATGTGCCCCCGCGTACGGAAGAGGAGTTTGCAGCGGATTCGGGCTTTTTGCTGCGCAAGGACCGCGATCTGTCTTTCAAGTTGCGATATGTGACCGGTGGGCGGGAGACCGTGGACCGCACCCGCATCGGGCTGTATTTCCGCGACTCGGCACCGGAGTATGCCGTTCACAATGTGATTGCGCTGAATCCGGATTTCACGATTGCGCCGGGCGAGGTGGATCATGTGGAGCACGCACAGACCCCTGTGTTCGAGCAGGACGTGCTGGTGGAGAGCTTTGCCCCGCAGACACACACGCGGGGCAAGAGCATGACGATCTCGGCGCAGTATCCCGACGGTCGTGTGCAGCGCCTGATCAACGTCGCCAACTACAATTTCAACTGGCAGATGAACTACCGTCTGCAGCATCGGGTAGCGCTGCCAGCCGGTTCAAGACTGATTTCGGAAACGGTCTACGACAATTCGGCCTCGAATCCGCAGAACGTGGACCCGGAGGCCCAGGTCAAGGTGGGCATCACCACCTACGATGAAATCTTCAGTCACTTCATCCGGGTGCTGCAGCCTCTGCCCTGAGACTTACCAGTCCCGCAGCAGGATGCGCATGTCCCGCGTGTAGGGCAGCACGTAGTCGTGGGAGGCAACCACCACACTGTCGGCCGTGCGCACCAGCTTTGCCGTGATAAACACGTGGCTGTCGGCAACCGCGTAGGTGCCGACCAGCACCAGTTCTGCGCTGTGCTGGGTGCCGATCTCGTCGAGGTCGCGGGACAGCAGGAACTCACCCTCACCCTCACGAATATAGATACTGTCCCGCAATAGCATCTCCACTACCGGGTAGCCGGCCGCCGTGAACTGCGTGGTCAGTTGTCGCGACGCCACTCGCCCGAAAGTGGAGGAACGGGTCAGGTCATCAATATTGGCAAAGCTGGCGGCAATAATATTCGCGCCAGGGTGCGCCTGCTCGCCGGCCATGCGGATGAGATTGTTGGCGGCGGCACGGTTGGTGCGGGTAATTTCATCGGTTCCCGTCTCATACTGCCCGCTTGCGCAGGACAGCAGGCCCAGGCTTGCGCACAGCAGGAACGCCCAGTTCAGCATGCGTGGCATCATTCGTTCCCCCGTGCATCAACTACCTGGAATACACGGCCCTTGCCACGGTACTGGGCAATATCCGCCTCGTCAAAATAATAGACCCGGTTGCTGGAGTGCACGATCTGCTGGCTGTCCTGCACGCGAGTGGTGACGATGAGTTCTGTAACGCTGGTGTGGGTATCCTTGTTGAAGCGGCTCCACAGATCGCCGGCCATGGCCACTGGCAGTAGCACCAGTCCGCGGTCTCCCCAGTACTGGGAATCGTGAATGCCGACGCCGGTGAGCAGGAAGGCGGTGATGGTGCCGGGTCGCGGAGGCAGCCAGGAACGGCTGTCGTGCTCGACAACCTGCACCTCGTAATCAACGGTGAACAGCGCATTCTCGGGTTGCAGCATGACGGCAACGCCCTCATCCACCAGCGCGCTGAGCAACATGTTGTGATAGGCGGTCTGGAAGTCGCCCGCCCCCGGAGTTGCCGTGCCCAGATAGACGGACGGGGTAATGATGCCACCCCCATCTCCCAGGCTTTCGCGGATCTGCGCGGATTCGTTGCGGGCCACCAGATTCCAGTGGCTGGCAGAGGCCATGGTCTGTTGCTCCGAAGCCGGGAACAGGGTGGCACGGGGATGGTGCAGATAGGCGCTGTCTGCACAGGCGCCAAGGAATGCACAGGCCGTAAGCGCGGCCAGCCATCGGGTAGTGCGGTACATGGAATCTCCTCCTGTTGGCGGCGCCTCGTGCATGGGCATCCGTCCTGAAACAGGCGGGAGTGTACTACGTGTGGCTGCCCAGCGGTATGCCCCGCGCTGTCTCAGGAGCGCGGATTTTAGGGCATTGCTGATTAATTGAGCACGCTGTAGCCACGGCCGCGCAGACAGTTGTGAATGACGCGATCGCGCTCGCTCAGCCCGGAAGAGGCGCCTCTGACGCCACCGCCGATTGCACCAACGCCAGCCGTTCGGGTTGCGGTCCGGTGATTGCCCACGACCGTGCCGATGGCACCACCAATTACCGCGCCGGTGGCCGCACCGACGACGACGCGCTCACCTACCGGCACCTGGTCGGCAATGGCCTGGCATTCCGCCAGATCTGTTTCGTAGCGGGCCATATCGACGCCCTTGGTGTCGATGATGGGGCCGGAGTAACCGGGGCCGCGCCCGGACTGACAGGACAGCAGCCCTGCGCAGATAAGAATCACAGCACTTGTTCTATACAGCATGGTAGACCTCCACAGGCTCGGGCATCCGCAATACGGGCAAGGGAATTGCGCAGGCGCAACTCCACACGGACACTAACGTATGAGCAGAGGATCGGTTTACCTCGCTGGAGAGATCAGGCCAGGTGCTGCTGAACCCAGGAAGTGAACTGGGACGCCGGCAATGCGCCCGATACACGGGCCACTTCCTTGCCGTCCCGGAAAATCATCAGGGTCGGAATGCTGCGGATACCGTAGCGCTGAGCCAGTGCGGGCTGGTCTTCGGTGTTGACCTTTAGCAGTCGGGCCCGGGGTTCCAGCGTGCGGCTTGCGGCCTCGAAGGTCGGGGCAAACTGACGGCAGGGGCCGCACCAGGGAGCCCAGAAATCGACGACAACCGGCAGGCTGCCGCCCAGATGCTGCTCGAACTGGCTCTGATTCACCGGCACGGGCTGGCCCGCAAAGAGGGGCTGCTTGCAGGCGCCACAATTGCCATGGGCGTTCAGCTTGTCGGCCGGCATGCGGTTCTTGCGGTGGCAGTGGGGGCAGGTGACGAATATGTCCTGGCTCATGGGCGGGCTCCTGTAGAATTCTCTGTCGTGAATATCGGGGCTGATGGTTTGTACTTCAAGCGCGCTGGCGTGCCGAAAGATTGCAATGCGTGCGGATTTCTACGAAGCTGGCCCCTCTTACCGGATTGAACGAACACTCCATGACTGACGCAGCAGAACGGCCCGCGGGCGATGCCCCTCCTCATCGCAGTGTATGGCTGCGGGGAACACTCGGGCTGTCACAGAAGGAAGCGGTGGCCTCGGCCACCATGACGGCCACCGGTGACAACTTCTTCAACGCCTTCGCCATCTACCTCAATGCGTCCGCTGTACAGATGGGCTGGCTGATGGCGATTCCCCAGCTCTTCGGTGCGCTGTGCCAGGTGCTGTCGGCCTGGTTGGGCAATTATCTGCCGCGCAAACCGCTGGTGGTGATGACGGCCAGAATGCAGACCCTGGTGGTAGCCGGGCTCAGCCTGCTTGCACTGACGCGGGCCGAGAATTCGGTGGCGTGGCTGATTGGTCTGGCAGTGCTGTATTTCTCCTGCATCAATTTCATTCAGCCCCAGTGGCGGGCATGGATGGGCAGCGTGGTGCCGCAGCGGCGCCGGGGAACCTTCTTCGCCTCCCGTACGCGCCTGACCATGATGGCTTCGCTGGGCATCTTTCTCAGCGGGGGTGCGCTGCTGAGTCTGAGCCAGCGTTTCGAGGTGGTGTGGCTGGGGTTTGCCTTGCTGTTTGCCATCGCCGCCACCGGGCGCGGCTATTCCAGCCACTTTCTGGCGCAGATGCACGATCCCGACCCGAGTCCGCACCCCGCCAGCCGCAAGGGTTTCTGGCAGAGTATCGTGCAGCTTCGTGCGTCCCTGAGCGACAAGACTTTTCGGGACTACAGTTTCTTTGTGGCCGGCATGCAGGGCGTGGTGGCTATCTCCGCCCCCTTCTTTGCGGTCTACATGCTGCGGGATCTGGAGTTCACCTACCTGGAATACAGTCTCAATGCGACGGCGTCGATTCTTACCCAGTTCCTGATGCTGCGCTTCTGGGGGCGTTTCAGCGACCGTTTCGGCAATCGGCTGGTGATGCAGTTCTCCAGTGTGCTGATTCCTCTGATGCCGCTGATGTGGCTGTTTTCCACGGACTACGTCTATCTGCTGGGCGTGCAGGTATTGTCCGGATTCGTGTGGAGTGGCTTCAGCCTGAGCACCGCCAACTATCTCTACGACATCCGCCCCCACCGCAGCGACTTTGCCGTCTATGCAGCCATGCAGTCTGCCCTGAGTGCCTGTGCGGTGTTCATGGGTGCGATTCTGGGCGGCCTGATTGCCTCGGCAGCACCGAAACTGGTCGAGCTGTTGCCGTTTCTGCAGAACATTCGCAGCCCGCTGTATCTTGTGTTCTTTTCCAGCTTTCTGCTGCGGGCACTGATTGCCGCCTGGTTCGTTCCCCGCGCGGTGGAGCCGCACATGCGGCGGCGGCCGCAGTTGCTGCAACTGATCTTCCGCGTTTCCCGGTTCAATGCGATCTCGGGGGTGTCCCTGGACTGGTTGAGTGTGACGCGCCGTGATGACGGCAATACTGCGGTGAAGGATGAGGACGTCACGGCGCCCTGACAGGGCGGTTCAGTCGGCGAGCCAGACGTCCCGGACCCAGTGCCACAGCGATTCCCAGGTTTCCTCTGACATGGTTTCCTGCCAGTAGCGCACCTCGCCGTCATGCCCCATGCAGTAGTAGCCGCCTTCGTATTCGCAGACAGGCAGGTATCGGCGGGGCATGCCCAGGCTCCAGGCGACCGCGGCGACCTCGGGCAGATAGGTATGAGAGTTCGGGTCGGTGACCGTGACAGGTTCCAGGTGTCCGCATACCACGTCGCTGACCAGCAACAGATAGAGCCGCAGGTCGTCCGGCAGGGCAACACAAAGCGCTTCCTCAATCTCCACCAGCAGATCGTCGTCCGGCAGTTCCAGGGGAACGGGAACGGGTTCGTTGCGTTCGCGAAGCTGGTCTATCACGTCTTCCATGGGGACTCTCTGCTGCATGGGGGATAAAGTTGACGAACGGCATCATACCCGGATTGTCCGGGTGACAGGAAGCTGGCAAGGTTGCCAGGATTTGCGACAATAGCGCTCCCGTTGCCCCATTACCTGAACCACGACTGGAACTGCCATGGATTATTTGCCCGCTGTAGAAATGCTGTCTTCGCCGGACGTCACTCCCGACGCCGCTGTCATCTGGTTGCACGGACTGGGTGCGGACGGGCACGACTTCGCGGGCATCGTGCCGGAGTTGCGCCTGCCGAAATCCCTGGGCATTCGCTTCGTCTTTCCCCACGCACCGTCCATTCCCGTGACCATCAACAACGGCTACGTCATGCCGGCCTGGTACGACATTCTGGCCATGGACATTGATCGCAAGGTGGATACCGCGCAGTTGACCCGTTCCGCAGAGGCGGTGCACGCCCTTATCGAGCGTGAGATTGCCCGGGGCATCGACAGCCGGCGTATCGTCCTGGCGGGCTTTTCCCAGGGCGGGGCCGTGATCCTGCAGGCCGCGCTGACCTGCGATCGAGCGCTGGCGGGAGCCATGTCGCTGTCGAGTTATTTTGCCACCGAGGCAACGATTCAACCGCACCCGGTCAATGCGTCGTTGCCGGTGCTGGTCTGTCACGGAAGTTACGATCCGGTAGTCAATGAGTCTCTGGGGATTCGTGCCGAAGCGGCGCTGCGGCAAATGGGACACCCCACGGAGTACCATCGCTACCCCATGGAGCATTCGGTGTGCCTGGAAGAAGTGCGGGATATGTCTGCCTGGCTGCAGGCGCGGCTGACCTGAGTGCTGACTAAAGCCCCACGCCGCGGGCCATGAGGAAGGCGAGCACCGGAATCACGGCAAGCAGCAGCAATTCCACGCGCAGTACCCGGATCACCCCCGCAGGCACCTCGATCGGGTCCTGGGTCGTTTTGCGCTGACGCAGCAGGAAGACGGTGGGATAGATCGAAAGCAGGCCGATCAATACAAACAGCGTCAGTTTGGCATGGAAGACCGGGTTTGCAGTGTAAAAGCTGGCCGGCTTTCCTACCCACAGCCACAGTGCGAGTCCACATAGGGCCACTACTCCTGCGCTGATTCCGTAGACGGCATCCACCTTGAGCAGATTGCGCAGGTCTTCCCGGCTGATCTGCCTCTGCACGGCGATATTCTCAAGGACGAGGGTGCCCGCCAGTACCAGGGCGGCGAACAGGTGCAGATAGCGAATCAGAATGTCCATGGGGCAGCGTCCGGTCAGGGTGGGGTAGGCAGAGAGGTGCTGATGCCATGGCGTTGCAATACCCGGGCAAGTTGACCGTTGCGCATGGCGGCTGCCACATCGGTATACCCTCCCAGGTTTTCTCCTCCCACAAACAACTGGGGCAGGGTGCCACTGCCGGTAATTTCGGCCAGGCGTGTGCGCACCTGCTGCTGTACGGCGGGTTCAAGAAACACCCCCTGATCCAGTTCAAACACCTCATGTTTAACGCCGATCTGGGCCAGCAACTGCTTGGCCGCGCGACAGAAGGAGCACCAGCTCAGGGAGAACAGCACCACCGGGTGCTGAGGATCGGCAATGCGCTGATCAATGAAGTCCCGCCCGTTGAGCGGGCTGTGGCGCGTGTCTGAAACAGTTTCGTTCATGAAAAGGTCCTTAGGCGAAAGGTTCTGCATTGTCGCACAAGCCGAATTGGAATTCTTGCTGTCTAATGCGCTGTGTCAACGTAATTCCCCGAACGCTATGCTAGAGTGGCGCGCGTCGGAACCGGATCAAATTCACTGTGAGGAAGAGCAAAAATGATTGGCTATGTCACCTTGGGCACAAACGATATACAACGCGCCGGGGCGTTTTACGACGCGCTGCTCGCAGAGCTGGGAGCAGCGCGCGTGATGGAAACCGATGGCTATATTGCCTGGGGCAGCAGCCCGCAGGGAGCAGCGCTTTCGGTAATCAAACCCTATGACGGAAACCCGGCAAGCGTAGGGAATGGCGTGATGATTGCGCTGGCTGCCGACAGTCGTGAAACTGTGGAACGGGTGTACAATAAAGCCATGGCGCTTGGGGCAACCGACGAAGGGCCGGTGGGGCCGCGCGGGGAAACCTTCTTCGCAGGCTATTTCCGGGACCCGGATGGCAACAAGCTGAATATATTCTACATGGGTGAGTAACAGCCTGTTAAACCCGGCTGGAGAGAGCGTGTGCCTGTCGATGCCGGCGGCACACGCGTGAATAAAAAGAAAGGCAAACGATTATGGATCACCAGAGCGCAACTCCCACGGATGGCGTACCCGTCGATCCGATACCGGCCAAGCCCGGGCTGCGCGAACGCAAGAAGCGTCTGCGCCTGCAGCGTATTATCTCGGTATCCCGTCGTCTGTTTGTCAGCAAAGGGTTTCACGAGACGACGATTCAGGATATTGCGGAAGAGGCGGATATCGGGTTGGGCACGCTGTATCTCTACGCAGCGAGCAAGGAAGACCTGCTGGTGCTGGTATTCCGGGAAAACCTGCTGCAGATGACAGAGTCAGCCTTTGATGCCATTGATGCTGATGCCCCCATTCTCGATCAGTTGATGAGCTTCTTTCAGGTTCACATTGATTACCACAAGGAAGACATGCTGCTTTCCTGTACGGTACTGAAGGAGTTGTCTTTCCCCATCAATCCCCAGCGCAAGCACGATATTGAACTGATTTTCAACGCGGCCTATGTAAAGCTGGAGCAATTGCTCAAGCGCGGTATTGTGGATGGCAAGCTGGCACCCGGCCTGTATATCGGTACCGCGGTCACCAGTATTTTTGGTCTTTTCTATCATCTTCTGCAGGGCTTTCTCTGTGGCTTCTTCACCGAGAAGGAGTTCCGCAAGAATCTGCTGCACGCACTGGACATGCTGCTTCAGGAAGCGTGTTCGGCATAAAAAAAGGGAAAGCCCCTTGTGAGTGCTTTCCCTTTTTTTGAAGGCCGGGCCTTCAGACTGCGACAAGCCGCTTATTTGGCTTTGGCGATCGGTGTGCGCAGAATGCCAACGCCTTCCACTTCCACTTCGTAGACGTCGCCATCTACCATCTCGCGAGTACGGCCCATGGTGCCGGACCAGATCAGGTCGCCCGGCTCCAGTGTGAAGTAACGGGAGATATAGCTGACCATGTAGTCGAAGTTATACAGCATGTCGGAAGTGTTCTCTCCCTGACGTACTTCGCCGTTCAGACGGCCTTCGATTTTCAGTTCGTTCGGGTTCAGACCGGTGACGATCTTGGGGCCCACTGCGTTGAAAGTCTTGCTGCCCTTGGCGCGTGTCCACTGCAGGTCTGCACCCTGCCAGTCACGGGCGCTGCCGTCGTTGCCAGCGGTGACACCGAAGATGTAGTCACGGGCATTTTCCAGGGGAACGTTCTCGGCGTGTTTGCCAATCACGATCACCGCTTCCGCTTCGTAGTGGAAGTTGTTGGAGTCGGACGGGATGACCATGGTTTCGCCCGGGCCGATGATGGAGTTGGCCGGAACGATGAACAGGCCCGGGTAGGGAGCGGGATCGCCAGTGATGTGGCTGCGGAAGTTCAGCGCTGTCATCACGACCAGTTCCGGCTCGACCGGAGCCTTCAGCTTCACGGCGGATTCGGCAACGGTTTGCCCGGTGTGAGTGCCGCCCAGGTAGGGGGCATCAGTCAATTGGTGAATGGTTGTCCCCTGCAGCTCGCCCCAGGAAACCACGCCATTCTGTTCATAACGTACGTATTCTGCTGCCTGGGCGGATGCTGCGAGAGCACCGGAAACCACGAGACCAGCAACTAATTTATTCAATGAATGCTTCACGCAATCACCTCCTCTTGTTGGGTTGAGGTCTGGCTCTCTGCTTCCCTTCAGCGCCCCAGCGCCGATGATGAAAGATCAGACCTTTGTCATTTTGTAGCGAATGCGGAATTGGGTCCTCGACGAAGTCTCAATACAGCGCGCAATATCCTGAACCTAAAACGGCGTTGAATCAAGCGGTGAAACCGCGTCACCACCATGGAGTGTCGTGAATGCACGATACCCTGAACCGCAGGCACCGATGTCAGGGTGGCATTGGTGTTTGTGCGCAGAACCCTTATCATGCTGACAGATCAGGGCTGGCCCCGGAGCAATAACAACAACCACGGGAATGGAACCATGTTGTCATTTTTCGCAATGAACACAGGAAAGCGGTCGTCATTGATGCTGGCAGTATTGCTGCTGCCACTGGCGGGGTATGCGGCGGAGTCCACTCCTCTGCCTCGGGTGGCGCCGGAGCAGGTGGGTGTCTCCTCTGAACGCCTGCAACTGCTGGATACGCTGCTGCGCCAGCACATCGACGAGGGGCACGTGGCCGGTCTGGTCGCGGGGGTCGCCCGCAAGGGACAACTGGTCTACCTCCAGGCGATGGGCTGGCAGGATATCGAGAATGACCAGGCGATGCAGGAAGACTCGATTTTCCAGATACGCTCCATGAGCAAGGCCGTCACGTCGCTGGCGGTGATGCAACTGGTGGAGCAGGGCCGCTTGGGTTTGCAGGACCCGGTATCCCGATACATCCCGAGTTTCGCCCACATGCAGGTCATGGTGAACCCCGATGATCCGCAGCATACCGCACTGAGAGCGCCGTCGCGGGCCATTACCATCGAGGACCTGCTGCTCAATATCGGTGGGCTGAGCCATCGTGACAGCGCCTTGTACCAGTCTGCGCAGGTGCGTTCCCGTGCCGACACGCTGGACGTCATGGTGGACAAGATTGCGGCGGTGCCTCTGGTGAGCGACCCGGGCACTCAGTGGGTGTACAGCGAATCCGCCTCTGTTCTGGGCAGGGTGATTGAGCTGATTACCGGCGAGAAGCTGGATGCCTATCTGGCCGCGCATGTGACGGGGCCACTGGGAATGGTCGATACCGGCTTTTACGTGCCGACCGGCAAACAGGACCGGCTTGCGCAGGTCTACCGGGCACCCCGTGACGGACAGCCGCTTGCCCGCGTGCCGGACATGGAGGTTCCGATTACGGTGAACCCCCCGCTGCTGGAAGGGGCCATCGGTCTCGTGAGCACGGTGCCGGACTATATGCGCTTCCTGCAGAGCTTTCTGAATGGCGGCACTCTGGATGGGCAGCGCGTGCTTGGCGAAGCGCTGACGACCAAAATGCACCAGAACAATGTGCCGCAGGCGCTGATGCCGATCGGCATGTCCCCGCGCAATCCCTGGGCGGATCTGGGCTGGGGGTACGGCTTTACCGTGGTCGTGGATGAAACTCACAGTGCCTACGGGGTGAACAATGGTGAGTTTGGCTGGAACGGGACCCTGGGAACCTTCTCATGGGCGGACCCGGAAACTGAAACCGTGGCGGTGTTGATGCTGCAGGTGCAACCGGCGGGGGCGTACAGAATTTCCGCCCTGTTCAAGGCCCTGGTGGCGCAGTCCATCGTTGTGCCATAAGCGTTGTGCCATAAGCGTTGCACCGTGGGTAGAGTGCCGTAGCAGGAGAATGAGAATGCGAGTGAAGAGCCGGTCGGCCGTGGTGCGTGTAGTCGTATTCCTTAAGGCGCTGCTGCTGACGCTGTCAGTGCAGGCGCAGCCGGGCACCCCGGTCATTCCCCCGCCGCCCGAAGGTCTGCACACGGTCGAGTTCTACAGCCCTGCCGTGGACCGGACCATGAAGTACGACGTCGTGCTGCCGCCTGGCTATGAAGAGAGTGATGCCCGCTATCCCGTGCTCTACCTGCTGCACGGCTACATGCAGAACTACACGGTCTGGGGCCGCAATCTTGGTGCTGCCTTTTATGCCCGCAGCCTGGAAAACCTGATTCTGGTGCTTCCCGACGCTGGCAACACCTGGTTCATCAACTATGCCTCCAGCGCCTCCGGCAAGAACAACTGGGAGGACTATCTGATCAAGGACGTGATCGGCCATGTGGATGCCCATTACCGCACGGAAGCCCGGCGTGAGGGGCGGGCCATCGCGGGCCTGTCCATGGGGGGATTTGGCGCCTTTGCACTTGGCCTGCGACACCCGGACATGTTCATCTCCCTCGGCAGCACCAGCGGTGCCCTGAACTTTGCCCGCGATCGCGCCGCCGCAATCGAGGCGGGCGAGGAGATTGCGCCCCGTCAGCGTTCAGAGCAGGAGCAGGCGGCCATCGATCGCGCGGATGCGTTCATCTCCGAAATCATCGATATTCCCGGCTTCAGCAAACAGGATGAGCGCACGCCCGATGGCGTTGATTTTGCCACGCTGGAGCAGGCGCAGTCCTACGACCCGTTCCAGATCATTGCCAATGTGCCCAAGAGTCGCCTGCCTCATTTCTATATTGACGCTGGCACGGAGGATGGTCTGGTGACTGTCGGACGCGAGTTCATGGGCCTGTTGCTGATGAACGATGTGCCCTTCGATTTCATGCAGAGCCATGGCAAACACAACTCCGAATACTGGCGGCGTTCCATTGGCCACATGATGACCATTCAGTATGAAATCATGCAGCGGGCACTTGGCCACAGACCCTGAGCCATGAACCAGGAAATCGTCCGCATCGACAACGCGCTGTGCCGTATCAGCGCCGACACCGTTCTGCGCATTCCCCATTTCAGCATTCAAACGGGCGAGCACTGGTGCCTGTTCGGTGGCAATGGCGCCGGCAAGTCCCTGTGTGCGCGCTTGTTGCTCAAGGCACTGCCCAGCGGGGCGGCGCATGTGCAGTATGCTGCCGGTGTGGAGCCGGTCCGCGATGTGTTTGTGGTGTCGTTTGAAGAGCAGCAGCGACTGTGGGCGCTGGACAACCGGCACGACATCAGCGAGTTCAGCGGCGATGCCCGCGACCAGGGCACCACGGTCGCCTCCCTGATTCTGGGGGACCTCGCCGAAGATGAACGTTTCCCCGGGATTCTGCGCCTGCTCGACCTCTCCGAGCTGCGGGACCGGGGTATTCGCTTCCTGTCCTCCGGGCAGTGCCGCAAGGCCATGCTTGCCCGGGCGCTCTACCAGCGTCCCCGACTGTTGATACTGGATGACCCCCTGGAGAGTATTGATCGGGACGCCCAGATTCGCGTTGCCGCCGCGCTTGAGCAGTGGATGACGCCGGACACCTGCACCCTGCTCCTGTGCCGCAGGGAGCACGACATCCTGCCCGGCATTACGCATCTTGCACTGATGGAGGGGCTGACAATAAGCGCCCAGGGACATATCGCTGCCATGCGGGAGGATGCCCGTTTTCGGGAGGTCACCAAGCGGCGCAGTCCCGTGCCCGAGGTGCTGCCCGCCCCGGCAGCGGGGCGCAGGCCGCTGCCGCCCCTGTCTTCGGGGGTCCCGCTGATTGAGCTGAAACGGGTAACGGCGGGCTACGGTGGTCAGGCAGTGCTGCGTGACCTGTCCTGGAATATGCACCCGGGCCAGCACACCCTGATCGAGGGCCCGAACGGCTGCGGCAAGTCCACACTGCTGAGTCTGATCGATGGCGAGAACCACATGGCCTACGGCCAGGATGTCACCCTGTTCGGCCGGCGCCGGGGCAGTGGCGAAACGGTCTGGGACATCAAGGCCCGTTTTGGCATCGTGTCCAACGAGATTCATAACCGCTATGTGAAGGGCTGGCGGGTGCTGGACGTTGTGGTCTCGGGATTTTTCGACTCCGTCGGTTTATACGATGATGCTGGTGCCAGCGAGCAGCAGGCGGCCCGCCAGTGGCTGCAGGCACTCGGTGTTGCCGATCTTTCCACCAGGTTCTATCACACCATTTCATTTGGCCAGCAGCGTCTGGTGCTGCTGGCACGGGCCATGGTCAAGTATCCGTCCGTGCTCATTCTGGACGAGCCCTGTGTCGGACTGGACGATCAGACCCGCGCGCTGATTCTGGGGGTCGCGGATCGCATCGCCGCCACAACCGGCACGCAGATTCTGTTTGTCAGCCACACGCACGGTGAGGCGCCTGCCTGCATCAATCAACGCCTTTCCTTCACGCCCGCCGGGGTTCGTATCAGCGACTGCTGAGGCAGCGCAGTCCTGGCAGAACAATCCTCTCCATGCTTTTCGCAGGCTTGCCAAGCTGCGGCAATCGGCGTAATTTGAATTTGCATTCAGTGTTTGTTCTGGTAGGGGAATAATAATGAGAAGAACCGCTAGAGATATCCTGAAAGAGAAAAGTGGCCACATGGTCACCGTCAGTACCGAAGCGACTGTTTATCAAGCGGTCAAAATCATGACCCAGAATCGCGTCGGCTCCATCGTGATTGTGGACGAGGGACGTATTGTCGGCATCTGGACTGAGCGTGATCTCATGTACCGTGTGCTTGCCGAAGACTTCGACCCCAAGACCGAACTGGTCAGCAGCAGTATGACCCGCCACCTGATTTCCGCCAATATTGATGAGCAGGCCATCCAGTTATACGACAAGTTTCTGGGGCGGCGCATTCGCCATCTTCTGATTGAGGACAATGGCGAATATGTCGGCATTCTGTCGGTTGGTGATGTAATGCGGGCGAACCTGCAGCAGAGTACCGAGGAGTACAGGGAGCTCAACGAAATGGTGAGCCTCGAATACTACGAGAACTGGAAAGTCACGCACGACGGCGCCATGCGCTGAGCGGTGCGCATCGCCCTGGGGGGTGGAAAAAGCCGGGAAAAACCGGAGAAAGGCTGGCCAAAAAGCGCTTGCCATCCCCTGGGGATGCGTGTAGATTCAAAAGCACTCTCTGGGCCGACAGTCTTAATCAGAACAAGAACGAAAAGGCCAATAGTCGCAGTCTGAGCCTCTCCCCCTGTTCTATTTTTCGCAGTCGATTGCCGTATTTTGAGTAGTCAGTACTTTTTCTTGCACCGCTCTTTTCACGATTTCTCAGCGGAAATAGTGGCGCGTATTAGGGTGTTTTTTCTTAAAGCCAATGTCGAACACGAAAAATTCTGGAGTGTTGATCAATTCTGCATTAGGTGAGAAGTAAGGCATTACACTTGTATTAGAATGGCTTGACTTCGTTAAGGCTGTTCAAACTATCGAAGCCAGTCGATCCAACACTCCCGGTGGAATCGGGAGCTCAAGGATTGAATAGCGCGAGTCAAATGCTGGACGCCCTGCGTCCATTCCTGGTTTATTTTGCCCTCGTCATTGCCATCGTGGTGGCAATGCTGGTCCTGTCGTGGCTGCTTGGGCAACGCCAGTCCCGCCCCGCCAAGGACTACCCCTACGAATCCGGCATCGTCTCTGTCGGCAGCGCCCATTTTCGTATTTCCGTGCATTTCTACATCACGGCCATTCTCTTCATCATCTTTGATCTGGAGGTGGTGTTCCTGTTCGCCTGGGCGGTGGCCGTACGCGAGAACGGCTGGGCCGGCTTCCTCGAAATCAGCGTGTTCATTTTCATTCTGGCGGTTGCACTGGTGTATCTGTGGCGCATCGGTGCGCTCGACTGGCGTACCCAGACGCAGCGCCGTCAGTTGCGCACCCTGCATGGCCCTGGCGGGGTCACCAATATTGCACCGGATACGGGAGGGCGCTCATGAGCTGGGAGTTGGAGAGGGTACAGGATGCCAAGGCACCGGGGCGCGGAGAGAGTCAGTTTGAGGACTATATTCGCCGCAATGTGATGATGGGGCGGCTGGAGGACATGGTGTCCTGGGGTCGCAAGCATTCTCTGTGGCCGTTCAATTTCGGCCTGTCCTGCTGTTATGTGGAGATGGCAACGGCATTCACCAGTCGGCATGACCTGGCACGTTTTGGCTCGGAAGTGATCCGGGGTTCGCCCCGGCAGGCCGATCTGATCGTGATTGCGGGCACGGTGTTCCGCAAGATGGCGCCCGTGGTCGAGCTTCTCTACGAACAGTTACTGGAGCCGCGCTGGGTGATCTCCATGGGTTCCTGTGCCAACTCCGGTGGCATGTACGATATTTACTCGGTGGTGCAGGGCGTGGACAAGTTCCTGCCGGTGGATGTGTATGTGTCCGGTTGTCCGCCGCGCCCGGAAGCCCTGTTGCAGGGGTTGGTGCTGCTGCAGGAATCCATTGGTCGGGAGCAGCGACCGCTCAGTTGGGTCATTGACGATCAGCGTATCTACCGCAAGGAGGCCAACCCCGTGCAGCGGGAAAGGCGCCATGATGAACGCATTGCCGCTACGGAGCTGCGGTCGCCAGACGAGTTGTAGGAGAGTTAGAACAAAAAACAAGGAGAACCGGACGATCTGGGCTGACGACAGGACGTCCGGTCAACGGTGAGAAGAATAATGGAAGTCGCCGAACACACACCGGTGCTGGACCCCAGCCTCGCCAATCTGGTGGAGGAGCTGAGTCTGCGCTTTGAGCAGGAGATTATTGCGGTACAGACGTATCGCGACGGCATTCCTGTGTTGTGGGTGACGCCGGCCGGCCTGAAAACACTGATGCACTATCTGCGTACCAGTGCCTCCATCCGCTTTCAGATGCTGTTCGATCTCACGGCCATCGACGAGCGCGCGCGGGTACACCGAGAAGGTCAGCCCGCCAGTGATTTCACCGTTAGCTACCATTTGATGTCCTTCAGCCATCCCTGCGATATTCGCCTCAAGCTCGCCTTGTCCGAATCCTCCCTGGTGGCACCGACGGTGACGGATGTCTGGCCCAACGCGAACTGGTATGAACGCGAATGCTGGGACATGTTCGGCATCGAATTCAGGGGACACCCGAACCTGAGCCGCATCATGCTGCCCCCGACCTGGGAAGGGCACCCCCTGCGCAAGGAACACCCGGCCCGCGCAACCGAGATGGAGCCCTATTCGCTCTCCGAAGAGCGTCAGCAGGCCGAACAGGAGGCGCTGCGTTTCAACCCCGAACAATGGGGCATGACGCGGGAATCGAAGAATTCCGAGTTCATGTTTCTCAACCTGGGGCCCAACCACCCCAGCGTGCACGGCGTGTTCCGCATTGCGCTGCAGCTCGACGGCGAGATTCTGGTGGATGCGGTACCGGACATCGGCTACCACCACCGGGGCGCCGAGAAGATGGGCGAGCGCCAGTCCTGGCATACCTATATCCCCTACACCGACCGCATCGATTACCTCGGCGGGGTGATGAACAACCTGCCCTATGTGATGGCGGTGGAGAAGATGGCGGGCATTGAGGTGCCGGAGCGGGTGAAGGTCATCCGCGTCATGCTCTGCGAGATGTTCCGCATCGCCAGCCATCTGCTGTTCTATGGCACCTTCGCGCAGGATGTGGGGCAGCTTTCCCCCGTGTTCTACATGTTTGTGGACCGCGAGCGCGTGTTCAACATCATCGAATCCATCTGCGGCGCACGCATGCACCCGGGCTGGTTCCGCATCGGCGGCGTGGCGCAGGATCTGCCTGCCGGCTGGGACAAGGCGATTCGCGAGTGGCTCGATTTCATGCCGGCACGCCTGCGTGACTACGACACCATGGTCATGAACAATGGCATCCTGAAGCGCCGCACCCAGGGCGTGGGGGCGTACACCACCAAGGATGCGCTGGACTGGGGAATCACGGGTGCCGGTCTGCGCGCCACCGGGCTGGAATACGACTATCGCAAGGCGCGCCCCTATTCCGGCTATGAGCAGTTTGACTTCGACATTCCGGTGGCGGTCAACGGGGACTGCTACGACCGCTGCGCCATCCGTGTCGAGGAAATCCGCCAGAGCCTGCGCATCATTCGCCAGTGCGTGGACAACATGCCCGAGGGCCCCTACAAGTCGGCGCATCCCTCGACCACGCCGCCGCTGAAGGAAAAGAGTCGGCTCGATATTGAAACCCTGATCAATCACTTCCTGAGCGTGAGCTGGGGGCCGGTGATTGCTCCGCAGGAAGTGACCACGATCATCGAGGCCACCAAGGGCCTGAACAGCTATTACCTGGTGAGTGACGGCGGCACGGGTTCCTATCGTACCCGTATCCGTACGCCGTCCTTCGCGCATCTGCAGATGATTCCCGAGATCAGCCGCGGCTTTATGGTGCCGGACCTGATTGCCATCATCGCAAGCATCGACTTTGTGATGGCCGACGTGGATCGCTGAGGACTGGAGTGAAAGAGCGCATGTGGAGAAGGAGATAAATGAGCAGTCAGATCATCGCCAGCAGTGCCTCGACTGTCGTGGCCCGCGCCCTGAGCGAACAGGAGCGCCACGAGATCGATCACGAGCTCACCCTGTACCCGGACAAGCGGGCAGTAGGGCTGGAGGCACTGAAGATCGTGCAGAAACATCAGGGCTGGGTGTCCGATGAAAGCCTGCATGCCGTGGCAAATTATCTGGAGATGTCGGCGCACGAGCTGGACGGCGTGGCCACCTTCTTCAACCTGATTTTCCGCCAGCCGGTGGGGCGCCGGGTGATGCTGTTCTGCGACAGCGTGAGCTGCTACATCATGGGCTGCGATCGCATCAAGGCACACATCAGCAAACGCCTCGGCATCGACTATGGCGAGACGACGGCAGACGGGGAGTACACGCTGATTCCGGTGCCCTGTCTCGGAGACTGCGACCGCGCGCCGGTGATGCTGATGGACGGCGAACAGCAACGCAATCTGACACCGGAAAAAATCGACGCCCTGTTGAGCAGAACAGACGCCGCGAAGACAGACGCTGCAGACAAAGGAGACGCGTGACAACACCATGAGTGATCGTCCTCTGACACGCAACATCGACATGCGCCGGGAGCCCTTCAATCTGCAGCAGTATCGGCAGGCGGAGGGCTACGGGGCCGTGCTGCGCATGCTGCGCGAGCAGGCGCCTGCCGATGTGCTGGAGACGGTGAAGAACTCCGGCCTCAAGGGACGGGGCGGCGCGGGCTTCCCCACCGGCCTGAAATGGAGTTTCGTGCCGACGGGTGAGGGCGCACCAAAAACCAAGTATCTGGTCGTGAATGCCGACGAGATGGAACCGGGCACCTTCAAGGACCGTCTGCTGATGGAGGGCGATCCGCATCTGCTGATCGAGGGCATGATCATCGCCGCCTATACCATTCAGGCCAGCACTGCCTATATTTTCCTGCGCGGCGAATATCTGCGGGCGGAAAAGCTGCTGCGCCAGGCGATTGCCGAGGCGCGGGAGGCCGGGCTGCTGGGGCCGAACATCCAGGGCTCGGGCTTCAGTCTGGAGATTATTCTGCACACCAGTGCGGGGCGCTATATCTGCGGCGAGGAGACTGCACTGCTGAACGCGCTGGAGGGCAAGCGTGCCAATCCCCGTGCCAAGCCGCCCTTCCCGCAGGTCAGTGGCCTGTGGGGAAAACCGACCATCGTCAACAACGTGGAGACCATCTGCAATCTCCCCGGCATTGTTCGTTACGGCATCGACTGGTACAAAAAGCTCGGCAAGGGTGCGGACGCAGGTACCAAACTGTGCGGCGTCAGCGGTCGCGTGAAGAACCCAGGCTGCTGGGAGCTGCCGCTGGGCACGCCCATTCGTGAACTGCTGGAGGAGCGGGCAGGCGGCATGAGCGATGGCTATGCCTTGCGCGCGTTTCTGCCGGGGGGAGGCTCAACGGACTTCCTGCTGCCTGAACATCTTGATCTGACACTGGACTACGACGTCATCGGCAAGGCCGGCAGTCGTCTGGCTACCGGCACCATGATCATACTGGACGACCAGACCTGTCCGGTCGGCATGGTGGGCAATCTCATGCGCTTCTTCAGCCACGAATCCTGCGGCTGGTGCACGCCTTGCCGCGACGGACTGCCCTGGGTGGATGCCATCTTCCAGCGCCTGGAAAGAGGCGAGGGGCGGCACGAGGATCTGGACATTCTGACAGAGCATCTGACGTATCTCGGGCCGGGGCGCACCTTCTGCGCGCTGGCGCCCGGCGCGATGGCTCCCCTGGGCAGTGCCCTGAAACATTTCCGCGAAGACTTCGAGGCCCACATCGGCTCGGGAGGTTGCCCATGGCCAAAATAAGCGTCGACGGCATCAAGTACGAGGTCAATGCGGCCAACAACCTGTTGCAGGAGTGTCTGTCGCAGGGGCTGGATCTGCCCTACTTCTGCTGGCACCCGTGCATGGGCTCCGTAGGCGCCTGCCGCCAGTGTGCCGTCAAGCAGTATCGCAACGCGGAGGACACCACGGGCACCCTGGTCATGGCCTGCATGACGCCGGTTACCGACGGCGGCCTCTATTCCATTCAGGACTCCCAGGCGGTGGATTTCCGTTCCCATGTCATCGAGAGCCTGATGATCAGTCACCCCCACGATTGTCCGGTGTGCGAGGAAGGGGGCGAGTGTCACCTGCAGGACATGACGCAGATGTCCGGGCACAATTATCGCCGCTATGATTTCCAGAAGGTCACGCACCGCAACCAGGATCTCGGCCCCTTCATCAATCACGAGATGAACCGCTGCATTGCGTGCTATCGCTGCGTGCGCTTCTACGGCGACTACGCGGGGGGCACCGATCTGGTCGCCCTGGCCTCGCATCATCATGTCTATTTCGGGCGCCACGAGGAAGGCACGCTGGAGAGCGAGTTCAGCGGCAATCTGGTGGAGGTCTGCCCGACCGGAGTGTTCACCGACAAGACTTTCAGCGCCCACTACAGCCGTAAGTGGGATCTGCAGACGGCGCCCAGCATCTGCACCGGTTGCGGGGCAGGCTGCAATACGACGCCCGGCGAGCGCTACGGTTCGCTGCGCCGCGTCGTGAACCGCTACCACCACGACCTCAACGGCTATTTCCTCTGCGACCGCGGCCGCTTTGGCTACGATGCCAACAACAGTGCCGAGCGGGTGAAGGAGGCGCTCTTTGTGCAGGCGCAGATCAATGGCAATGCGGAAGTGCCAGCGAGAAAGCCGCTTTCGGCGACCGAGGCAGCGCGCCAGTTCAACGCCATGGCGGGTGGCGACGTGATCGGCATTGGGTCCCCCCGCGCCTCACTGGAGAGCAATATCGCCCTGCAGCAACGTGTGGGTGCCGAGAACTTCTACCCCGGGATCAACGATGATGAACTTGCCAGCGCCCGCGAAGTGCTGGCCCTGATGAGGGAACCCGGTCTGCACTGCCCCGACATCCGCAGCCTGGAGCAGTCCGACTGTGTGCTGGTGGTGAACGAGGACCTGACCAACACCGCGGCCCGCATGGCGCTGGCTCTGCGCCAGGCCACGCGCAATGCGGCGACAACGATGGCTGCCGCAGCCCGCATTCCCGCCTGGCAGGATGCTGCGGTGCGGGAGCTGGCGCAACACGAGCGCAGCCCCCTGATCATTCTGAGCCCGCAGGGAACTCGCCTGGATGATGTGGCAAGCGATACCTTCCTCGGTTCCGTCGCCCGGCAGGTTCAATTGCTGGAGGCCATTGCCCACTGTCTTGACCCGGAGTATTCCGTGTCCTCGCGTGATCCTTCACTCACCTCCCGCGCCAAGGCGATTGCGCAGGCACTGTCAGCCGCAAGACGCCCCTGCATCGTCTCGGGTATCAGTGCCCAGAGCACGGCGCTCGTTCGTGCCAGCGGCAATCTCGCCCGCGCGCTGCAAAAGGCCCGCAAGGGCGACGCGGATGCGCCGGTCGGGCTGTGCTTTGCCATGCCCGAAGCCAATACTCTCGGGCTGGTCCTGTTGGCAGAGAGCACTGGCAATACGCTGTCCGGCGCGCTGCAACGGCTCGCGCAGAAACGGGCGGATGCGGCAGTTGTGCTGGAAAACGATCTGTTCCGGCGCGCCGCCACTGCCGAAGTGGCGCAGGCCCTGGCCGGTCACACCCCGCTGATCGTGATCGATCATCTGCACAATGCGTTCAATGCCCGCGCCCGTTTGCTGCTGCCTGCTGCCAGCCCGTCCGAGAGCAACGGCACCTGGGTCAACTACGAGGGACGTGCGCAGAGTGCGTATCGCGTGTTTGCGCCTGCCGAGCCAGTGCGTGCGGCCTATGAGTGGCTGACACCGGCCGACCCCGTGCTGTTGCCGAGCATCAGCAGTGAAGAGATTCTGGCGCAGTTTGCCGATGCCCATTCCGCGTTCGCTGTGTTGAAAGACCTGTTGCCACATCGTCTGGGCCTTTCCGCCGTGATGAAGAGTCCGCGGCAGCTACCACGCTACAGTGGCCGCACCGCAATGCAGGCCAACAGCCATGTCCACGAGTACCGGCAGACGCAGGACCCGCAGTCGCCCCTGTCTTTCTCGATGGAGGGGGTGCCCCTGCAGAAGGACGCCAGCCTGCTCTCCGCCGCCTGGGCGCCGGGCTGGAACTCCAATCAGGCGATCAGCAAGTTCCAGGATGAAATCAACGGTGAGCTGCGCCAGGGCTGCAAGGGGGTGCATCTGCTGCAGTCTGGCCAGGCGCAGGCGTCCTATGCGCCGATAGTTCTGCCGTCCGAAGGCGACCTGGCCCCCTATTTCATTGAACATCTGTTTGGCAGTGAGGAAATCAGTGCAAAAGCAGTCGCCATTCAGGCGCGTACTGTCGGCCCCTATGCCTGCATCGGTGAGGCCTTGGCACAGACGCTTGGGGTCGCGCAACACGGGCGAATTCTACTGAAGGCAGGGGAGCGTCAGGTGCAGTTGCCGGTGCTGATCCGCCAGCGCATTGCTCCCGGCAGTATCGGCATCTACTGTGCGGGAGAGCTGGATCGCTATTCCCTCGCGGGCGGGGTGACGGTGGAAGCCGTGCCCGAGGCGCCGGATCTGCTGCTGCGCAGCCGCGAGATGTTCCGCCATCTGGTGATCAGCGATTCCTGGCAGGGGAGGGATGAGTCATGAGATTTGAAGTCGGATCTGCCCTCAGCATCGGCGCGATTCTGTTTACCGTGATCATCGTGGCGGCCATGCTGATCTGGGTGGAGCGACGTCTGCTCGGCCTGTGGCAGGAACGCCTGGGGCCGAACCGCGTCGGGCCCTTCGGTCTGCTGCAGGTGGTGGCGGACATGATCAAGATCTTCGCCAAGGAAGACTGGGTGCCTCCGTTTGCCGACCGGTTCAGCTTCCTTCTGGCGCCGCCCATCATCATGGTGGTGATTCTGATGAGTTTCTCGGTCATTCCCTTCGCACCGGGAGTGGGGGTGATCGACTCCGATATTGGCGTGCTCTTCGTCTTGGCCATGGCGTCACTCGGGGCCTACAGCGTGATGCTCGGCGGGCTCTCCTCCAACAACAAATACGCCCTGCTGGGCAGTCTGCGCGCGGCGGCGCAGATGGTCAGTTACGAGGTGTTCATGGGCATTTCCCTGCTGGGCGTGGTGGCGCTGGCGGGCACCTTCAATCTGCGCGAGATCGTGCTCTCCCAGGCGGACGGCTGGTACATCCTGCCCCAGTGTGTCGGGTTCGTGATTTTCCTGATCGCCGGCGTTGCCGAGAGTCATCGTCTGCCCTTCGACATTCCCGAGGCGGAGCAGGAGATTGTGGCCGGTTATCACACCGAGTATTCCGGAATGAAGTTCGGCATGTTCTTTGTGGGTGAGTATCTGGGCGTGGTGCTGGTGTCCTCGCTCATCGTCGTGCTCTTCTTCGGCGGCTGGCTGGGGCCTGCCTTCCTGCCGCCCATCGTCTGCTTCGTGCTCAAGGCCTCGGTGTTTGTTGCTTTCTTCGTGCTGCTGCGCGCCGCAATTCCCCGGCCTCGCTACGACCAGTTGATGAACTACGGCTGGCTGTTCCTGCTGCCCCTGTCCCTGCTCAATCTGTTGCTCACAGGCGCCTTCGTCCTGTGGCAGGAGGGAATGTGATGTTGCGTCTGCTCAAGGACACGCTGGTCAGTCAGGTGGTGACCCTGTGGAAGGTGTTCCTGCACGCCTTCGACAAGACGGACACGGTGGAATACCCCGACGTGAAGCCACAGATGTTTTCGCGCTGGCGCGGCCGCATCATTCTCAGCCGTGACCCGGACGGCGAGGAACGCTGCGTCGCCTGCAATCTGTGCGCGGTGGCCTGCCCGGTTGACTGCATTGCCCTGCAGAAGGCGGAAGACGAGGAAGGACGCTGGTACCCCGAATTTTTCCGCATCAACTTCTCGCGCTGCATCATGTGCGGCTTCTGCGAAGAGGCCTGCCCGACCCATGCCATTCAGTTGACGCCGGACTTCGAGATGGCGGAATACGTACGTCAGGACATGGTGTGGGAGAAGGAAGACCTGCTGATCAACGGCACCGGCAAATACCACGATTACAACTTCTACCGTATCGCCGGCAAGAAGATCGGGGGCAAGGACAAGGGCGAGGCGCGCAATGAGGCGGTGCCCGTGAATGTGAGGAGCCTGCTGCCATGACGCTGCTTTTCTACAGTGCCGGGGCGATCGCCCTCATTGCCACGCTGTCGGTCATCATCAGTACCAACGTGGTGCACGCGCTGGTGTATCTCATCATTTCCCTGCTCTCGGTGGCAGTGATCTTCTTTGCGCTCGGCGCGCCTTTTGCTGCCATGCTGGAGGCCATCGTCTATGCCGGCGCCATCATGGTGCTGTTCCTGTTTGTGATGATGATGCTGAACCTGGGGCAGGCAACAGAGGATGAGGAGCGGGCCTGGATGCGGCCTTCCCTGTGGATCGGCCCCGGTGTGTTGAGCGGCATTCTGCTGCTGCAGTTTGTCAGCACCATGCTGACCCACGACGTGACGCTGGCACCGGTCGAGGTGAGTGTGCGCGACATCAGCCTGCTGCTGTTCGGGCCCTGGCTGCTGGCGGTGGAACTGGCGTCGATGCTGCTGCTGGCGGGCCTTATCGCGGCCTACCACCTGGCAAAAAAATGAGAGGACGAGATGGACGCAATTCCCTATGAACATGGCCTGATTCTCGCCGCCGTCCTGTTTGTTTGCGGGCTGCTGGGTGTGCTCACCCGGCGCAATATTGTCTTCGTGCTGATGTCGCTGGAGATCATGCTCAATGCCTGCGGCCTGGCTTTCGTGGTGGCCTCTGCGCGCTGGCAGCATGCGGAAGGGCAGATCATGTATCTGATGATTCTCACGCTGGCGGCGGCGGAAGTGGCGGTCGGGCTGGGGCTCATCATCCAGATGTACCGACGCTTCCACACGGTGGACATCAGTGTGCTCAACGAGATGAAGGGCTGACACCATGCAAGAATGGACTGGACTGCTACCCGTGTTTCCCCTGGCCGGTTTTCTGCTGCTGGTGCTCAGCCGTGGCCGCATGTCACGAGGCATCGCCGGGGTGATCGGGGCGGGCAGTGTCGGTTTGTCCTTCCTGCTGGCACTGGGGATTGCCATCGCCACGCTCAACAACGGTGGCCAGGCCTATACCACGGTGCTTTGGCAGTGGATGCAGGTGGGGGACTTCGCGCCCGGGTTCAGTTTCTATGTCGATGGGCTCACGCTGGTGATGATACTGGTCATCAGCGGGGTCGGCTTTCTGATTCACCTCTACGCCACTGGCTATATGGCGGATGATCCGGGTTTTGCGCGCTTTTTCTCCTATATGAACCTCTTTGTTGCCGCCATGCTGGTGCTGGTGCTGGCGGACAATCTGCTGCTGCTTTACCTCGGCTGGGAGGGGGTGGGGCTATGCAGCTATCTGCTGATCGGTTTCTGGTACGACAAACCCGCCAACGGTTATGCGGCCCGCAAGGCCTTCGTGGTAACACGGGTGGGCGATACCTCCATGGCCATCGGCCTGTTCCTGCTCTTCAGCCAGTTGGGTACGCTGAATATCCAGCAGATGCTGACACTGGCGCCCCAGCAGTGGGCGGTCGGTTCCGGCATTGCGGTGGCGGCCTCGGCGCTGTTACTGGGTGGCGCCGTGGGCAAGTCGGCACAACTGCCCCTGCAGACCTGGTTGCCGGATGCGATGGCCGGCCCTACGCCGATCAGCGCGTTGATACATGCGGCAACCATGGTGACGGCGGGGGTGTACCTGATTGCGCGCACCCATGTGTTGTTTGAGCTGGCACCTTCGGTGCAATTGCTGGTGGCCTTCATCGGCCTGGCGACCTTGTTGATGTCCGGTTTCACCGCCCTGACCCAGACGGATATCAAGCGCATTCTCGCTTATTCCACCATCAGTCAGATCGGCTATATGTTTCTGGCCCTGGGGGTGGGTGCCTGGTCGGCGGCGGTCTTCCACCTGATGACCCACGCCTTCTTCAAGGCACTGCTCTTCCTGGCGGCAGGCACCGTGATTCTCAGCCTGCACCATGAGCAGGATATCTTCCGCATGGGTGCCATGCGGCGGCGTCTGCCGGTGTCCTTCTGGTGTTTTCTGGTTGGCAGCGCCGCGTTGACGGCATTGCCCTTCACCTCCGGGTTCTACAGCAAGGACGAGATTCTGCTGGCGGCGCTGCACCAGGAACACTACGGCATGCTGCTGTGGAGCGGTGGTGTGCTGGGGGCGTTTCTGACGGCGCTGTACAGCTTCCGCCTGGTATTCGTGGTCTTCTTCGGGCGTGACCGGCACCAGTCCCATGCCACCGCCAGCCACGGACACGATGATCCCCAAGCGGCAGTGGTGGAGGCCATGAGTCCGGTCATGTTCTTCCCGCTGCTGTTGCTGGGTCTGCTGGCGCTGGGCGGCGGGTTTATCCATGTGCCTGTGGACGCGGTCTTCGGCTCGGGAGCACAGGAAGAGGCGCACGCCAGCCAGCTTGTGCATACCCTGATGATCCTGATTCCGATTGCGGGGGTGATGATTGCCTGGTTCGTGTACGGCAGCCGCTCCTATCAGAAGGCGGGCGAGCATCTGCGTGAACAACTGCTGGCCTCCGGCATCGGGCGTCGCCTGCATCGCTTCTGGTTCAGTGGCTGGGGCATGGACACCCTGTACGAGTGGGTGTTCGTGCGCCCCTTCCTGACGCTGGCAGCCCTGAATCGCCGCGACGCCGTGGATCAGATCTATGGCTGGGTGGCCCAGGCCGCGCGCGTGGGCAATAGCGCGGTGGTGATGCTGCAGACCGGCAACCTGCGCTGGTATGCCATCAGCCTGGTGGGCGGACTGGTCATCGTGATCGGGCTGGGGGTGTGGCGATGATCGTGTGGTGGCTGATTGCAGTTCTGTTTCTTGGTGGCGCACTGGCCTGGGCCAGTGAGGCGCTGGACAGCCAGTTGCCGCGCGTTGTGGCGCTGCTTGCCCTGCTGGGCAGTGCCGCGCTGGTGCTGGGGCTGGCCCTGGCGGGGCAGGCCAACCCCCTGTCGCCCCAGGGGCAGTGGTGGGTGCTGGCGGACGCGAGCTGGATACCCCGTTTCGGCATTCGTTTCCTGGTCGGGGTGGACGGGTTGTCCCTGCTGATGCTGCTGCTCACCGTCTTTCTGGGACTCATGGCACTGGGCGCTGCCTGGCATGAGATACGCGAGCGTAGCGGTTTCTTCTACTTCAATCTGCTGTGGACGCTGGCGGGGGTGGTCGGCGTGTTCACCGCGCTTGATCTGTTCCTGTTCTTTTTCTTCTGGGAGGTCATGCTGATTCCCATGTACCTCATCATTGCGATCTGGGGGCATGAGAACCGGGCCTACGCCGCGATGAAATTTTTCCTGTTCACGCAGGTGTCGGGCTTGCTGTTGCTGTTTGCCATTGTCTGCCTGGCCTGGTTCCACGCGCAGCAGTTTGGTGTTTTCAGCTTCGACTATTTCGCCTTGCAGGATGTGGTGTTGGAGGGGCGTGTGCAGACCTGGCTCATGCTCGGCTTCTTTATCGGTTTTGCCACCAAACTGCCGGCCTTTCCCTTCCATGCCTGGTTGCCCGATGCGCACAGTCAGGCACCCACGGCGGGCAGTGTGCTGCTGGCCGGAGTGCTGCTGAAGACTGGCGCCTACGGTCTGATTCGTTTTACCGTGCCCCTGTTCCCGGAGGCTTCTGCCAGTTTTGCGCCATTCGCCATGGGGCTGGCAGCGGTGGGCATTCTCTACTGTGCCAAACTGGCCTTTGCCCAGCAGGACCTCAAGCGTTTGATTGCCTATACCAGTGTCAGCCACATGGGCTTTGTCCTGCTCGGCGTCTATGCCTGGAATCTCTACGGCCTGCAGGGGGCGGTCATGACCATGCTGGCGCACGGTTTCAGCGCTGCGGCGCTGTTCATGATTGCGGGCGCTCTGCAGCATCGTTTGCACACGCGTGATATGCAGCGGATGGGTGGGCTGTGGTCGCGCCTGCCCATGCTGTCGGCGATGGCCCTGTTTTTCACGGTGGCGGCGGTGGGGATGCCCGGGCTGGGCAATTTCATCGGCGAGTTTCTGTCCCTGCTGGGAGCATTCCAGGCGAGCCGGGTGGCAACGGTGTTTGCTGCGCTTGGGCTGGTGCTGTCGGCGGTGTATTCGCTGTGGGTCATTCAGAAAGTGTTTCATGGCCCCCTGTTGCTGCCTGCGGGGCAGGAAAGGGAGGCGGCCGGTGGGCCGGCAGATCTCGGCAGGGTGGAGCTTCTGTGCTATGGCCTGATGGCACTGGGCCTGTTGTGGATGGGGCTGTATCCACAGAGCTTTCTGGCGCATTCAGCCTCGGTGCTGGAAGCCCTGCTGCAACAGACGGGAACACCGGGAGGAGGCTGACGATGAACACCGAGCAATTACTGCTTCTGCTTCCCGCGCTTGTCGTCACCGCGACAACGGTGCTCTGCATGCTCGCGGTGGCAATACACCGCCATCATCTACTCAGCTGCGTCATTACATCGGTGGGCCTGTTGCTGGCGCTGCTGAGTCTGGGTGTGGCCATGCCGCTGGCACCGCAGGAGGTGACGCCTCTGTTGCGGGTGGACGCCTTCTCGCTGTTTTTCACCGCACTGATCCTGGGCAGTGCGCTCGTGGTTACGCTGTTCAGCTATCCCTATCTGTGCAATCTGGAAGACCAGCAGGATGAGTTCTATCTGCTGTTGAACATCTCGGTGCTCGGTGCGCTGGTCATGGTGAGCAGCACGCATTTCCTGACCGCCTTCCTGGGCATGGAAACCCTGAGCGTGTGTCTTTATGGCATGGTGGCTTATCCTCTGCACCGCAGCAGGACCGCCCAGTACCCTATGGAGGCGAGCCTGAAATATCTGGTGTTGTCGGCGGTATCCTCGGGTTTCGTGCTGTTTGGCATGGCATTGCTCTATGCCCAGAGCGGGACGCTGCATTTCACGGATATCTCCTTGGGGCTGGCCGGCGAGGCCGTGGTCCCGGCGGGCTACTATGTGCTGGCCTCGCTGCTGATCATCATGGGCTTTGCCTTCAAACTCTCTCTGGTGCCCTTCCACTTGTGGACTCCCGATGTCTACGAGGGAGCCCCGTTGCCCGCCACCAGTTTTCTGGCAACCGTAGGTAAACTGGCCATGGCGGCGTTGTTGATGCGTTTCATGAGTGTCAGCGAACTGTTGTCGAGCGCGGATATCCGTTATGTGCTTAGCATCATTGCAGTATTTTCGATTCTGTTCGGAAATCTGCTGGCATTACGTCAGAGCAATCTCAAACGCCTGCTGTCCTATTCCTCCATCGCACACATGGGCTATCTGCTGGTGGCGCTGATCACGTTGAATGCCACGGGACAGTCTCTCGGGGCGGAAGCCGTCAGCTTCTATCTGACGGCCTATGTGGTGATGTCACTTGGCG
>JACKOJ010000010.1 GCA_024234325.1 Pseudomonadales bacterium
GCTCGGACGCTCTCCTAGTCTTCGGCCTGCATCTTCGTTTAAACCTTTGAGTGTCTGCTTTCGACTTATTGGTGAGATTCGTGAATTTTTGCGGATTTCAACCGGGCTGGCCGAATTCAAATTTTCTATCCCTTTGAAAACGTTTCAGAATTTGTTTTGGCCCGAACCTTGCTGTACTTGATTTGGTTAGCGAAGGCCTTGTGGGCTGGTGTTCCCGTCGTGTTGCACGTTGTGGAAGCCGGCCCATTTTTTTGGGGCGTTGTGCACTGAACGGGCAGTCCGGAGTATTGCGCGGCGTCCTTCTTGTCCTCCTGTGGTGAATAGGCGATGATCGGGCACACTTCGGTCCTCTGTGTCCTGGCTGACCGATGTCATACGAGGAGCTGACAATGACAAGAACACTCTCCCGCTCGCTGTTCGCCATATCGCTGCTGGCGGGCAGCATCCAGATGGCGCAGGCGCAGTCTGCTGCCGATGTCCAGGCCTGTGAGGCGCTGGCCTATACTCCCAACCTGACGATTCTCTCTGCGGACCTGCGGCCTGCCAGTGGCAGCACGCCGGCCTATTGCTATGTGCGCGGGCTGATCGGCCCGGCAACGCAATACCATGTGCAGTTGCCACTTCCTTCACAGTGGAACGGTCGGTTCCTTAAATGGGGAGATGGGGGCAAGGACGGGGACCTGGACTTTGCGGATCACCGGGTGGCGGAAGGCTACGCGGTGGCGAACAGCAATATGGGTCACGACAGTGGCGTGGAGCCGGGTTCGCAGTTCGGCTACAACAATCGTCAGGCGGAGATCGATTTCGGCTACCGTTCGGTACACCTGACGGTGATGGCGGGCAAGGAGCTGGTGGAGCGTTATTACCGCAAGGCGCCGGATTATTCCTATTTCGAGGGCTGTTCTACGGGCGGGCGTCAGGGCCTGATGGAGGCGCAGCGCTTCCCGGAGGACTTCGACGGCATTGTGGCGGGGGCGCCGGTGAACTATTACCAGGCGATGAACGCGGCGGGGGTGTGGTGGCTGCAGCGGCTGTTCAAGGACAATTTTGCGGGCAATCTGGCGGTGGACACGGACGGCGATGGCAGCTTCGACAGCACGAAGCTGCTGGAGACGCTGAACGATCGGGTGCTGGCGAAGTGCGATGCGAATGACGGGGTGCGCGATGGCGTCCTGGGCAATCCGCTGAGCTGCCAGTTCAATCCGCGCACGGAGTTGTCTGACATGATGTGTGCGGCAGGAAAGTCGGGCGACAGTTGTTTCACGCCGGCACAGGTGCAGGTGATCGAGGATTTCTATTCGGGGCCTTACGACAGCCGGGGCACGGTGCTGTACCCGGGCAAGGCGCTGGGGTCGGAGCGGGAGTGGATCAATCTGTACATTCCGAATGCGCGCAATCGCAATGCGCCGACGATGCTGGTGGGTCCGGCGGGCGACCATGTGAATTATCTGTTCTACGAGGAAGACCCGGGAGTGGTGATTCCGGACATGACGCGGCCGACCTATGTGCCGGGCCGCCATGCGGCGCTGCCGGAGTTTTCGTGGCTGGAGTTCGACATCAACGATCTGTCGGCGGGCAAGGCGGCGTTGATGTCGTCGATCATGGACGCGACGGACCCGGACCTGACACGCTTCCTGAAGGAACACGATGGCAAGCTGCTGATCTACCATGGCTGGAGCGATTCGCTGTCGTCGGCGAAGGCGACGGTGGGCTATTTCAATGAGATGGTGAACACGACCTTTGGGGGCGTGGAGGCGGCGATGGACAGCACGCGCTTCTTCCTGGCGCCGGGCATGGGGCATTGCTCGGGCGGCCCGGGGCCGAACACCTGGGACAAGCTGGCGCCGCTGGTGGAGTGGGTGGAGAAGGGCGTGGCGCCGGATCGTATTGTGGCGACGCACAGCAGCAATGGCCAGGTGGACAATGAGCGGCCCTTGTGTCCGTCGCCGCAGGAGGCTGTGTATACCGGACCTGCTGGCGGGGCGGATGATCCGGCGAACTGGAAGGCGGCGAATTTTTCCTGTCGGGTGCCTTAGTTGGTCCTTGTGTTAGTCACTCCGAATCCCGGTCGGTGCCCCAGGGATTTCCGTTCCGGGCACGCCGTGAATCCATCCGTGGAGGCTCTGCCGCCGCCGTCCTGGCGGCTCACGGCCCGGCCCGAAAGCTCCCTGGGACACCGGCCTGCATTGGTGCCGGTTCTGGTTGGGGGCGTGTTTTATTTCAGGAGACGTGCCAGGTAGCTTCCTGTGTGGGAGGCGGGGTTGGCCGCCACTTCTTCGGGGGTGCCTTCTGCGATGATCTGGCCGCCTCCGTCTCCGCCTTCGGGGCCGAGGTCGACGATCCAGTCGGCGGTTTTGATGACGTCGAGGTTGTGTTCGATGACGACGATGGTGTTGCCCTGGTCGCGCAGGCGGTGCAGCACGGCGAGCAGTTGTTTGATGTCTTCGAAGTGCAGGCCGGTGGTGGGTTCGTCGAGGATGTAGAGCGTCTTGCCGGTGTCGCGCTTGGACAGTTCGCGGGCGAGTTTGACGCGCTGGGCTTCGCCGCCGGAGAGGGTGGTGGCGGCCTGGCCGAGGCAGATGTAGGAGAGGCCGACTTCGACCAGCATCTGCAGTTTGCGGGCGATGGCGGGGACGGCGTCGAAGAATTCGCGGGCGTCCTCGATGGTCATGTCCAGCACTTCGCTGATGTTCTTGCCTTTGTATTTCACTTCCAGGGTTTCGCGGTTGTAGCGTTTGCCGTGGCAGACGTCGCAGGAGACGTAGACGTCGGGCAGGAAGTGCATTTCCACTTTCACCACCCCATCGCCCTGGCAGGCTTCGCAGCGGCCGCCCTTGACGTTGAAGCTGAAGCGGCCGGTCTTGTAGCCTCGCGCGCGGGCTTCCTGGGTGCCGGCGAACAGGTCACGCACGGGGGTGAAGATGCCGGTGTAGGTCGCCGGGTTGGATCGTGGCGTGCGGCCGATGGGGCTCTGATCGATGTCCACTACCTTGTCGAGTTTTTCCAGGCCGTCGATGCGTTCATGGGGCGCGGGCTTGAGCGTGGTAGCGCCGTTCAGTCGGGTGGCGGCGAGCGGGTAGAGGGTGCCGTTGATCAGGGTGGACTTGCCGGAACCGGAGACGCCGGTGATGCAGGTGAGCAGGCCGAGGGGGATGTTCAGGTCGACGTTGCGCAGATTGTTCCCTGTGGCACCTTTGAGGCTCATCATCTTCTTGGGTTTGATCGGGATGCGTTTGGTGGGCACGTCGATGCGGCGGCGTCCGGAGAGGTAGTCGCCGGTCAGGGAGTTCTCGGCCTTGACGATGTCCTGCAGGCTGCCCTGGGCGACGATCTGGCCGCCGTGGACGCCGGCGCCGGGGCCGATGTCGATGATGTGATCGGCATGGCGGATGGCGTCTTCGTCGTGCTCGACGACGATCACGGTGTTGCCGATGTCGCGCAGGTGGAACAGGGTGCGCAGCAGGCGGTCGTTGTCGCGCTGGTGCAGGCCGATGGAGGGTTCATCGAGAATATACATGACCCCGACCAGGCCGGCACCGATCTGGCTGGCCAGGCGGATGCGCTGGGCCTCGCCACCGGACAGGGTGTCGGCGCTGCGGTTGAGGGTGAGGTAGTTCAGGCCGACGTCGATGAGAAATTTCAGGCGGTCCTGCAGTTCCTTGAGAATCTTTTCGGCAATGGCGGCGCGGTTGCCCTGCAGTTGCAGCTCAGCGAAATAGCGGGCGGCACCGGTGATGGTCATGGCCGAGACGGTGGGCAGATTGGTTCCGTTGATGAAGACGCTGCGGGCCTCGGGCTTGAGACGTGTGCCCTGGCAGTCCGGGCAGGGCTGCGAGCTGAGGAAGCGGGCAAGGTCTTCGCGCACCATGGCGGACTCGGTCTCGCGGTAGCGGCGCTCCATGTTGGGCAGAATGCCCTCGAAGGGGTGGCGCCGGGTGACGGTGTCGCCGCGGTCGTTGAGGAAGTGAAAATCGATCACGTCGTCGCCGCTGCCGCGCATCAGGACCTGCTGATGTTCGGGTGCCAGATCGTGGTAGGGCGTCTCTACCTCGAAGCCGTAGTGGGCGGCGAGGGAGCTGAGCATCTGGAAGTAATAGAAATTGCGTCGGTCCCAGCCGCGAATGGCGCCTTCTGCGAGGGTCAGGGAGCCGTCGGTGATGATGCGGGATTCGTCGAAGAACTGTTTCAGGCCCAGGCCGTCGCAGCCGGAGCAGGCGCCGGCGGGGTTGTTGAAGGAGAACAGCCGTGGCTCCAGCTCGCTGATGCTGTGGCCGCATACCGGGCAGGCAAAGCGGGAGGAGAACAGCCAGTCTTCCCGCGGGGCTTCGCCTTCCTCGGTCATGAAGGCGACCATGGCCACGCCGTCGGCCAGCCCCAGTGCGGTCTCGAAGCTCTCCGCCAGGCGCTGCTGCATGTCGGGCCGTACCTTGAGGCGGTCCACGACGACATCGATGCTGTGCTTCTTGTTCTTCTCCAGTTCCGGCGGGTAGTCGATCTCGACCACGATGCCGTCGACGCGGGCGCGCACATAGCCGCTGGTCTTCAGTTCGTTGAAGACATGCAGGTGTTCGCCCTTGCGCTCGCGCACCAGCGGGGCGAGCACCATGACCCGGGTACCCTCGGGCAGGGCGAGCACCTGGTCCACCATCTGGCTAACGGTCTGCGCCTCCAGTTTCAGGTGGTGTTCGGGGCAGAAGGGGTCGCCGACCCGCGCGAACAGCAGGCGCAGATAGTCGTAGATTTCCGTGATGGTGCCCACGGTCGAGCGGGGGTTGTGCGAGGTAGACTTCTGTTCGATGGAGATGGCGGGAGAAAGCCCCTCGATGTGGTCGATGTCGGGCTTGTCCATCATCGACAGGAACTGTCGCGCATAGGTGGACAGGGATTCGACGTAGCGGCGCTGGCCCTCGGCGTAGAGCGTGTCGAATGCCAGCGAGGATTTTCCGGAGCCGGACAACCCGGTGATCACCACCAGCTTGTCCCGCGGAATGCTCACGTGGATGTTTTTCAGATTGTGGGTCCGGGCCCCTCTGACGACGATCTTGTCCATGGACGGCTCGCTATCGCTGCTGGCGGAATCAAACCGGGGATTATCGTCAATCTTGTCTGCGGGCGCAAAGTGCGCGGCAAAAAATCTGTTGCCGGGCTATGCTAACTGATGGGTGTGTGCAATCCAGGTAGTGTGAACGGGCCCGGGTACGGTAGACTAGAGCGCTTACAGAATTCAGACACGCGAACGAATCGCGTGATATCAGAGAAATTGGGAGGGTAACGTGGCGAGCAGAGGCGTAAACAAGGTCATTCTGGTGGGAAATTGCGGGGCAGATCCGGAGACGCGATACCTTCCCAGCGGCGGTGCCGTGAGCAACGTTACCCTGGCAACCAGCGAAACCTGGAAGGACAAGAACACCGGTCAGCCGCAGGAAAAAACCGAGTGGCACCGTGTGGTGTTCTTCAATCGTCTGGCGGAGATCGTCAACGAGTACGTGAAGAAGGGCTCCAAGCTCTATATCGAGGGCAGCCTGCGCACCCGCTCCTGGGAACAGGACGGCGTCAAGCGCTACGCGACCGAGATTGTGGCGAACGAGATGCAGATGCTGGACTCCCGCGGTTCTGCCGGGGGTGGTCAGTACGACAATCAGTTTGGTCAGGATTCCGCCCCGAGCGCCTACGGCAACCGCGCGCCGGAACCTGCCCAGTCCAAGCCCTCCTCCGGGCCATCCAACTTCGACAATTTCGACGACGACATCCCGTTCTGATAGCACAGGGGCATTGATGCAGGGTATGCGGGAAAGGTGAAGCTTCTAATTGCAGGTGCCGAGAGTCCGATCGGTGTGGAGTTGTGCAAGCTGCTGGAGCAGCGGGGGATAGACTACGTCGCCCCCGAACCCGGGAAGCTGGACCCGCGGGATTCCCTGCAGGTGGCCCGCGTGCTCACCAAGTGCAGCCCTGATCAGGTTATCAATCTCGCGTCCTTTCATGCCGGTAGTCAATTCGCGATTCACGCAGCGGAAGACGATCCGGAAGGATGCGAGCTGATCAACCATGCCCAGCCTTCCGTGCTGGCGCAGGCCTGCGATCATCTCAATATTCCCCTGGTGCATCTGTCCACCGCCTATGTGTTCAGTGGCGACAAGAAACTGGGTTATAACGAGCTGGATGTCGTCAAGCCCGCCGGGGTTTATGGCGCCAGCAGTCTGCGGGGCGAGGAAGCGATCATCGCCGGGCTGGAAAAATACGTGATCCTGCGCACCGGCTGGGTCTTCGGGGCCGGGCAGGACGAGATGATCCGGCGCTGGGTGCAAGAGGCCCGCGAGGGTGAGGGCGCGGTCACGGTACTGCGGCGCAAGTTCAGCCCCACGCCAACGGAAGACGTGGCCCGGGTGCTGCTGGCGATAGCCCTGCAGGTGGACTGCCACGCCAATGTGTGGGGCACTTACCATTACTGCGGCCTTGAGACCAAGCGCGAGAGCGAATTCGTGCAGCACGTGCTCAAGCTGGCAGCGCAGCATGACGAAAGTGTCTACAAGCTGCTGGACCATCTCAGCCTGAACCTGTTGCGGGCCGACCCGCCCGAGATCGCCAACACCACGCTGGCGACCAAGAAGATTTTCGATACTTTCGGCATCAAGCAACGCTCCTGGCATGGCAGCCTGCAGGCCCTGATCAAGAGTCTGCATAAAAGCTCTGCCCAGGAATCCGCCCGGGCCTGAACGCTCGCGCCACGCCAGGAGTGCCTTCGTGAACACGCATACGCTCACCCCCATTGATCAGGCGCTGAAACAGATTCTCGCCGGGCTCCGTCCCGTGGTGGGGACAGAGCGTGTGGCACTGGAGGATGCGCTGCACCGCGTGCTGGCCCGCCCCCTGCGCTCCACCATCGATGTTCCCGCGTATGACAACAGTGGCATGGATGGCTACGCCCTGAGCAGTGAGATGCTCGCGCGCGGCCAGCTTCGGTTCGCGGTCAGTCAGCGCATTGCTGCGGGGCATGTGGGAACGCCTCTGGAGGCTGGCACTGCGGCGCGTATTTTCACCGGCGCACCCGTTCCCCCGGGTGCCGATGCTGTGGTGATGCAGGAGAATTGCCGTGTGGACGGCGACTTCGTGGAGATTCTTCAGCCCGTGTATGCCGGTGAGAATGTGCGCCGGGCCGGGGCAGACGTCGCCATTGGTTCGCTGCTGTTTTCTGCCGGTCATCGCCTGCGGGCGCCGGACATTGGCCTGCTGGCGAGTGTGGGTACCGTAGAAATCGAGGTGCAGCGCCCTCTGCGGGTTGCCGTTTTGACCACCGGAGACGAGTTGGTGCGGCCAGGGCAGCGTCTGCAGCCGGGGCAGATCTACAATTCCAATTTCTACATGGTCAGCAGCCTGTTGCGCGAGCTTGGGCACGAAGTCATCGACTGTGGAATTGTGCAGGACACACTGGAGGCCACGCGCCAGGCGCTGATGGCGGCGGCGGAAAAAGCGGACTGCATCATCAGCAGTGGTGGTGTGTCAGTGGGAGAGGAGGATCATGTGCGTCAGGCGGTGGAGGACACCGGCCGGCTGGCCTTCTGGAAGCTCGCAATCAAGCCGGGCAAACCCTTTGCTTTCGGTGAGGTGGAAGACACGCCCTTCTTCGGCTTGCCGGGCAACCCGGTGTCCTCGTTCATCAATTTTGCCCTGGTGGTGCGTCCCTGCCTTGAACGTCTCGCCGGGGGCATGGACAGGACGTCGGTGCCGCTGACTCTTCCTGTGGATTTCGAGCGGCCCCTGTCCGGCATCCGTCAGGAGTATTTGCGTGTGCGCTGTATCAGCAACCGGGGCCGGGTGTGCATGCAGCTTGCCGGGGATCAGAGTTCGGGAGTGTTGTCGTCCGTCAGCCATTGCGACGGACTGGCCGTGGTGCCGCCGCAAACCGCCGTGGCGCACGGGGACGTGTTGAGATTCCTGCCATTAAGTGCGATAGTCGGCCTCGATTAAACCGACGCATGCCGGTGCCCAAACCGGAGCGAGAAACTACCGTGAATACTGCCATGATCAGCCTCCGTCCTCTGCGCAAATTGTCTGTGTCCGCACTCCTGTTGCTGGCAGCCTGTCAGGCACCGCAACGCACCCAGGTGGTCAGTCTGCCGACGCCCGAGCCGGCGCCCGCTGCCGTTGAGGAGTTCGACGAGGCTGCCGCGCAGGAAGACTTCGAGAAGCAGTTGCGCTATCAGCGCATCATTGCCGACTGGCTGTACGAGGGCATCAAGGCACTGAATGCCAATCGGCTGCTGACGCCGCCGGATATCAGCGCGCATGCCTACTTCAGCCGGGTGCTGGCCATCGAGCCGGAAAATGCGGTTGCCCTGCAGGGCATTCAGGACATCGTGGCCAGGTATCTGCAACTGGCGGAACAGGCCGGTCGCCAGGGCCAGTTCGACGCCGCCAAGGACTATCTGCGCCGTGCTGAACAGGTGGATATCAAGCACCCCGGCATTGACCCGGCCTGGGCGCAACTGCAGGCAGAAATGAATTCCAAGGATGTGGTCCACCCCATCAATGCCCGCGCGTTGGCCAACCAGACGGCCGATCTGACGGAAGAGTTGGGTCGCATTGGTGTGCAGGCGCGAGACACTGGTGCCTTCTTCCTCATCACAGCGCCCAACGATGCCCAGGCACGCTGGATCTACGCCCAGATGCAGGCAGCCGTGGTCGGGCACCGCCTGCGCGGCAACATAGAGCTGGGTGATTCGCCCACAGTCCGTCTGATTATGCCCTCCGGCGGCGACGTCTGAGCCGTCACGGAGATCAGCGATGACAGCCAGTCGTCCTAAAATGCAGTTTCCCGGTCTGGATGCCTGGCAGTCTCTGGGGCTGGTCGGCCGTTTTGGCGCCGGTGTGGCGGTGCTCTATCTGCTGATCGTTCTGGTGCTCGGTTTCTACTGGAGCAGCGAGCCGGTGGCGTTCTCCGTGCGAGAGAACATGGAAGAGAAACTGGCGGGTGCCGAACCGGTCGTCGGCGCAGCGACTTCCGCCGCACTGATCCGTGTCGCGGAAACGCTGCTCGACAAGCCGGGCGGGTATCTCAGCAACGACATTTCCCTGCCCGGTCTCTATCTCGACAATATCCCCAACTGGGAATTCGGCGCCTTGGTGCAGGTACGTGACCTTGCCCGCGCCTTCCGTGAAAATTTCAGTCGTTCGCAGTCGCAATCCAGTGAAGATCCCGATCTGGTGATTGTGGAACCGCAATTCAATATGCCGAACGATAGCTGGATGTTCCCGGCATCCGAGACGGAGTATCGCCGCGGCATCAATTCCATGAATTCCTATCTCAGCCGCATTGCCGATCCGCGAGATCAGGACGCACAGTTCTATGCGCGTGCCGACAATCTGGCACGCTGGCTGGTCAATGTGGAATCACGGCTCGGCAGTCTGTCGCAGCGTCTCAGCGCCAGTGTGGGGCAGTCACAGATGAACACGGACACGGCAGGCGACCCCAGTGCACAGCAGTCCACCAGCGTGCCGGGCGAGCGGGTTGTGAGAACTCCCTATTTCCAGATTGACGATGTCTTTTATGAGGCCCGTGGCGCCACCTGGGCGCTGATGCATTTCCTGCGGGCGGTAGAGGTCGATTTCGATGCCGTGCTGCGGGACAAGAATGCACTCGTCAGTGTGCGCCAGATCATTCGCGAACTGGAGGCAAGCCAGCGCACGGTCTACAGCCCCTTTATCCTCAATGGCAACGGCTTCGGCCTGTTTGCCAATCACTCGCTGGTGATGGCGAACTACATCTCCCGCGCCAATGCCGCCATCATCGATCTGCGCGAACTGCTCAATCAGGGCTGATCTGATTTTGTTAGGGATTCCACGGCTTGTGTGCTAGAGTGCCGCCCCGAGCTCTGGCTACAAGGTCAGAGGCGTCATCGTTGAGTCTGGTTCAATGCGGCGATAGCCGAATAACAACCTCCCTCCAGAATCCCAACTGCATGCCGCACTGTGTCAATCACACAAATACTGGCAACGCGGTCCAGCGACTTACAGGTCGCTTTCGCTGTCCAATTGAATGAATCCCTGATCCTGGCCCCTGGTGGCAGAGGATCAATTCCATTGCTGTCGCCGTGGGCGACAATCAGGAGTTACATGAAGTTTACCGATCTCGGGCTCTCCGAAGCCCTGTTGAAGGCTGTGCTGGAAGAAGGCTACAGCGACCCGACCCCCATTCAGGCCCAGGCCATTCCGGCGGTGCTGAAGGGCCAAGACATCATGGCCTCAGCGCAGACCGGCACCGGCAAGACCGCCGGCTTTACCCTGCCGCTGCTGCACAAGCTGGCCGACATGCCCCGCGCCCGCGGCAACCATACACGCGCGCTGATTCTCACTCCGACCCGTGAGCTGGCCGCCCAGGTGCATGCCAGCATCGAGACCTACGGGCGTTATCTCAACCTGCGCTCTGCCGTGGTCTTCGGCGGCGTCAAGATCAACCCGCAGATGATGAAGCTGCGCTCCGGCGTCGAGATTCTGGTGGCGACCCCAGGGCGTCTGCTGGACCTGTACCAGCAGAACGCGATCCGTTTCGACGAGATCAACACGCTGGTACTGGACGAAGCGGACCGCATGCTGGACATGGGTTTCATTCACGATATCCGCCGGATTCTTGCGCTGCTGCCAAAGCAGCGCCAGAACCTGCTGTTTTCCGCGACCTACTCGAAAGAGATACAGACCCTTGCCAAGGGCCTGCTGCACAATCCCGTGCAGATCAGTGTGACGCCCGTGAACACGGCGACAGAGCTGGTGGAACAGACGCTGTACCTGGTGGACAAGGCGCGCAAGACCGATCTGCTCAGACACCTGATCAAGGCCGAGGGCTGGTATCAGGCGCTGGTGTTCAGCCGCACCAAGCACGGCGCGAACAAGATTGTGAAGCAACTGGAGAGCGCCGGCATTCATGCCGCTGCCATCCACGGCAACAAGAGCCAGGCACACCGCACCAAGGTGCTGGACAGCTTCAAGGAAGGCCTGCTGCAGATTCTGGTGGCCACCGATATTGCCGCGCGCGGAATCGACATTGATCAACTGCCCCAGGTGGTGAACTACGATCTGCCGCAGGTGCCGGAAGACTATGTGCACCGCATCGGCCGCACAGGGCGCGCAGGCGCAACCGGGCGCGCGATTTCCTTTGCCTGCCCGGACGAGAACAAGCAGTTGCGCGACATCGAGCGCCTGCTGAAACGCCCCATTACGCGTGCGGCACTGCCGAAGTTTGAGGTTTCCCAGCCGACAGCCGAGAGTGCGTCGGAAGAAAGGCCGGCGAACAGGCGGGAAAGCCGACCTGCAGCCGCGCAGCCACGCAGACCTTCTGCAAAGACCCAGGGACGCACACAGGCGCAGAACTCGCAGCGCCGGGACGAGCGGCCCCAGCGCGCGCCGCAGGCCAGGACCGCGTCCGCACCACGCAGCGGGGAGGAGGCACGAAGCGAGCGTCCGCGCCGCCGTCGCCGCTCACCCTCCGCCGGGCGGCAGAACAAGCCCAATGCGTCCGGCGTGACGCTGCTGTACCGTTCCTGACCCCTCGCCTGCCTGTGGCCATGCCACGGGCTTTGGTTTGCTCCTTTTCGCGTGTATCTTAGTCCAATAACGACTGGCACAAGAACAACGTAGAAGAGGAGCCAACCGCCATGAATTCTCTGTGGGAAAATCCCGTCTTCCGGCGGCTCTCGCTCGTCTTTGTGTTCTGCTTTCTCGTGTTTTTCGGCAGTGAGCTGCTGGCCCAAACCGGCGAAATACGGCCCGGAGTGCTGCGCACGCCGGAGGAGCGCTTCGATGCGCTTGAGGATTATCCCTTCGCTCCCCATTACGTTGAGGTCATGGTCAGGCGCGGCACCGAAGAAATAGAACCTGTGCCCATGCGTATGCATTACGTGGATGAGGGGCGGGGAGAAACGGTATTGATGCTGCACGGTCAGCCCACCTGGAGTTATCTGTATCGCAAGATGATTCCGATTGTGGCCGCGCATCACCGGGTCATTGCACCGGACTGGATCGGCTTCGGCATGTCTGACAAGTTCAGGAGTGAAGCCGACTACAGCTTCCGCATGCACTTTGACGCTGCGATCGCTTTCGTTGAGGCACTGGACCTGCATGATGTCACCTTGGTAATGCAGGACTGGGGCGGATTTCTGGGGCTTCCACTGGCGGCGCGCCTGCCGGATCGGATTGCCCGTCTGGTGGTGATGAATACGGCACTGCCCACGGGCTATGGCATGATGACTGCGAACTGGTATGCCTACCGCGATCGCAGCCGCTTGCAAGCCACCTCCGGCGAGTTCCGGGAGTTCTCCGCAGGCAATGGCGGGCGCAACAATCCGGAGAACGTGCGGGCGTACTCTGCACCATTTCCAGACCCAGCCTATTACGCGGGGCCAAACACCTTTCCCCAGATCGTCCCGATGCGCCCGGGTGATCCTGCCAGCCCGGTAATGCTACGTACCGCAGATATCCTTGCCCACTGGGACAAGCCTGCGCTGGTCCTGTTCTCTGATGGCGATGCGGTACTGGGGCCGCACGAAGAGTTTCTGCGTCGTCTCATTCCTACCAGCAGTAACGAACCGCGTATCGTCGTAGAGGGAGCGGGGCATTTCCTCCAGGAAGACAAGGGGGAGGAGGTGGCGCGGCATATTGTTGACTTCATGGCTCGCCATCCGATGTAGGGTGGCAGCGGACGCTTCGGTCCACTTACTGTAAACCGTCGCGGGATTGTTGCGTTATTGACCACAGGGGAATGCTGGCCTTCGGTCTGCAGCGCTTATAGACTGCCATCAGAGTCAGTCTCGATAACTGGAGCAGGAAAACTGAACCACTTGCAGGAGCTCGACAGGTTCCTTGCCGACGTGCAGGGCCGGGCGTACCGGATTGCGCAGATTGCGACGAACAATCCGGATGACGCACTTGATCTGGTGCAGGACGCCATGTTCAAGCTCGTGGAAAAATATGCCGATCGTGACAGCTCGGAGTGGGGGCCGCTGTTCTACAGCATCCTGCAGAGCCGCATCAACGACTGGCACCGAAGGGGCAGTGTCAGGCGCCGTGTCATGTCCTGGTTCAAGGGCGATGACGACAGTGAGGACCCGATCGAGCGCGCAGAGGACGAATCCCAGCGCAGCCCCGAGCAGTGGGTACAACTGGACGCCAGCATGGAGAAACTGCAGCAGGCGCTGCAATCTCTGCCCCTGAGACAGCAGCAGGTGTTCCTGTTGCGGGTATGGGAGGGGCTGGATGTCCGCGAAACCGCGCAGGCAATGTCCTGTGCAGAGGGCAGTGTGAAGTCCCATTATTCGAGAGCCGTTCACAGTCTCCGGGAACAACTGGGTGAGCATTGGTGATGAGCAGCGAACTGAACGACAGACTGACAAAGGATCTCAGCGAGGAGGAGCGCTTCCTGCTGAAGGTTGGTGCCGTGCTGGACAACAGCCTGCCCCGAACCCCTCCCGCTCTTGTGGCGCGACTGGACAGTGCGCGGCACGCTGCCATGCTGCAGGTGCGTGACTCCCGTGGCTGTGAGGTGGCGCAGCAGAATATCGTCCAGACGCTGGATGACAGCGCCGAACATCTCTCCCCGGAGATCAAGAGCCGCCTGGATGCCATCCGCGGGCTGGCCATGCAGCGTGCGCGTGAAAGCAGTGGCGGATTGGTGCGGGCAGGAAGACAATGGCAGGACTGGTTCAGGAGTCTTGCACTGCCGGCCAGTGCGTTCGCGTCGGTATGTGTGCTTGTGATTACCGTGGCGGTGTTCCGTCAACCTGATCCGCAGGAAACCATGCCGGAGCTGGTGGCGGACAATGCGCTGCTGCTGGCATCGGATGAAGACCTGGAGTTATATGAAAATCTCGAATTCTATCAGTGGCTTGCGGACAATGGCCTGCAGTACTGAGCGCCCGGCCCTGGTCTTGGTCCTGCTGCTGGTGTGCTCGCCGCTGTGGGCGGGACTGTTGCAGCCCGGTAGTGAGGAACCGCTGGAGTCTCCCAATCCGCAACCCATGGATACCCAGGGGCCGGTAGACGTGGGTTTTCTCGAATTTCTGGGACAGTGGGAAACGGACGATGGCCAATGGATTGCTCCGGAGGACCTTGCCGACGAGAATTTTGCTGCTCTGATCGCAGACATGGTGCAGACGGAAGATGAAAAGAGTGAGTAGACAAGCGACAGGGCGACGATGGATCCACTGCGGCGGCAGGCTGCTGTGCTCGCTGCTTCTGTGTGCCATGGCCTCTGTGTACGCACAGGATGCGATCAAGTGGGAAGACCTGTCGGAGCCGGAGCAGAATCTGTTGCAGGAAATGCAGTCCCAGTGGGATTCCCTGGCGCCGGAACGGCAGCAGCAACTGAGGCGCGGTGCCAATCGCTGGTTGCAGATGGAGCCGGATGAGCGTAACCGGGCAAGGCGCCAGCGTGATTTCTTTCAGCAGCTCAGCCCCGAGGAGCGTGAAGGCTTGCAGCAGCGCTTCCAGCAGTTCAACAGTGTGCCCCAGACGCAGCAGCAGCGTTTGCGCGAGATTCAGGAGCAGTTCCGCAGACTTCCTCCCGCCCAAAGGGAGGAGCTTCGCCAGCGTTTCGAGAACCAGCGGGATATTCCTTCACGTGAAGAACGCTTATTGGGTTTGCCTCCGGAGTTGCCGGATGCACAGCAGCGACCGGAGCTGGATTCAGTGAGGCCGCCTCCCATCAACCGTCCGGGGCAGGAACTGCCGCGTAATTTTCCGCGCATCAACCGTCCGGAGATTCAGCCGGACACTCCGCATCGTCCGCAGCCGCCCCGCCACTGATACCCGAAATCTTTCTGCTGCAGGAGCGGGTTTGTCCGCGAATCGCTCAGTGTCGCAATGGCTTGGTCGCGGGCAACCCCACTCTCACATCAGTCTTTCTTTCCCTGTACGTAAAAAAATGGCCGGATGAGGAATCCGGCCGAAGGGGACGCCTTTCGGCGGCTTAACGGATGGACTGGACTCAGGCACGCTGTTCCGCGATGCAGGCCCGCACGATGTCGCGCTGTGCGTCGTTGTCCTGGCGGTCGCTCTGCAGCTCTTCGGCTGTAAGCTGGCCATTACCATCGCTGTCCAGACGGGCGAACTGATCGTAGGAACGCTGTTCCAGTTGCATGAAGAACTCTTCCTGGCTGATGGAGCCATCGCTGTTGCTGTCCGCAGCCGCAAAACGTTCTTCTGCAGTGGGCGGGGTGGGGCGTGAAACGCCGCCATTGGCCACGATGCAGGCATTCAGGGTATCGGTATCGATGTTTGCCCGGGGGCCGCCTTCATGTCTGCCGCCACGGGGTTGCAGTTCGTCGGCGCTGAGGGAGCCGCTGTCGTCCCTGTCCAGGCGCTCGAACTGGCGTGCGTAGTTATCCGTGGCGTTGGCCGTGAATTCAGCCAGGCTGACCATATCGTCGCCGTTGGTGTCCAGGCGATTGATCAGGCGTGCCGGCAGGCGACCTGCTTCAGGTCGTGGGGCTCTATCGGGAAGCTCGCCCCGTGGCGGTCTGGCATGGTCGCCGCGGCCGCGGTCGAAGTCCTGGGCACTGGCAATGCCAGCGGCCAGACTGGCGCTCAGCAGGGCAGTGGCGGCAATAAGACGTTTGTTCAGCATAGTAAAACTCTCCTTGGATGAACGGTGTAAGAGGCAACGTCGGCCTCGTGAGTATCTTGCACAGACCTGATAACGCATGGGCTGACGGAAGGTTTACACGTGCTGGCGTGTCCTGAAGGCGGGCTGTTGAATATCCGGCACGGCTCTTCTAGACTCATTCAGTGACTAGAGGGGGAGGCTTGTGCTGTGTGTGCACAGCGCAATTGCACTGAGAGATAAGTTTTTGATTTTCAGGAAAAGTTCACATTTGCTAGGTCTGACGCAAAGTGAATAGGGTCTTTTTCAGGATTCGGTAGAAAGTTTTTCGCTTTAAGGAAGACGCCCCCGGTTCGCTGTGCTGCAATCCTCCATCAGCTAGCTTGGACTCCCCAGGGTCCGAACTGACGTTTCATTGGCAATACAAGAATTCGAATAACTACTTAGACGAAGGAGGTGCCTCGTGCGTGTTCCATCAGAACTGCAACGGCTGAAGACCCGGTTTGAAAGCAATATCAAGAGCATGTCCGCTCTGGCGAAGTGCGTGTCTGTAGCAGCAATTCTGCTGCCTGCGGCAGCAAGTGCACAGTCCGCCGCAGAGGGTGTGACTTTCCATAAGGACATCGAACCCATCCTGCAGCGTAGCTGCCAGAACTGCCACCGCCCTCAGGGCGTAGCGCCCATGTCCCTCGTGAAATACGAGGAAGTGGTACCGTTCGCCGGGCTGATCGAATACAAGACCGGTCTGCGTGACCGCGCAGGCGCCATGCCTCCGTACTACCGTGAGCACGATATCGGCATTCAGAAGTACAAGGACGACCCGTCCCTGACAGATGAAGAGATTGCCGCCATCTCCGCCTGGGCACGCTCCGGCACGCCCGAAGGCAACCCTGCGGATGCACCGCCCCCCCGTCAGTTCGCCGATGGCGCGACCTGGACTGCCGGCGAGCCGGATCTGATTGTGTCCACAGAGGACGTCACCGTTCTGGGCGGCGCTCCGGACTGGTGGGGTGATATTCCCCGCGTGAAGATCCCGCTGGATGAAGACCGTTACGTCTCTTCCGTGGAAATCATTGAAGTGAATGACGTGGACACCAGTGGCCAGGCCGGCACTGTGGGTGGCCGCAACATTTTCCACCACATGATCTGGAGCACCCAGGTTCTGGACGACAACCTGCTGCCCGTGGAAGGCGAGCCGTCCGTGAGCTGGCCGGTGCATGAAATCGCCCGTAACCCGGATATCTTCGATCCGGACAGTGGCCGTCTGCTGAAGAAGGGTTCCTACGTGGTATCCGACTCCGTGCACCTGCACTCCACCGGCGTGGACACAACAGGTCACCTGCTGATCGGTTTCCGCTTCCATCCGAAAGGCTATGAGCCCAAGTATCGTCCGGCGCTGATTGGCCTGGGCAATGGCGTGGACATCAGCATCACCGGTAACGAAGACAACCAGCAACTGCATGCCTATGCCGTGCTGAACGAGCACACCAAGATCGTGACTTTCGAACCGCACCTGCACGCTCCGGGCGAGCGTATGTGTCTGGAAGCCATCTGGGGTTACACCGTTGAGACCCTGTCCTGCGTGGGCTATGACCACAACTGGGTGCGCGGTTACACCTATGCGGAAGATTCCGCTCCGCTGCTGCCGAAGGGCACTGTGCTGCACATTGTCGGTTACATGAACAACACCCGCACCAACCCGAACGTGCCCGACTCCCGCAACTGGCAGGGTTCCGGCAACCGCTCCGTGACCAATATGTTCATCGATCTCGGGATGCGCGTGTCGCTGACCGAAGAGCAGTTCTTTGAGGAAATGGCTCAGCGTCGCGAGAAGCTGAACCTTGGTCCGAATGACCACCAGATCGGCTGTCCGCTGTGTCTGGCTCCGCTGGTAGCGCCTGTGCTGGATGAAAGTACGGGTGCAGACGTCGCGACATCGCAAGGGGATTGATCTGATGGGTTTGTTGAGTATGAAGGGGCGGCGTCATGTATTCGCCGCCACACTGTGTGTAGTGCTGGGTGCCCTGGCTGCAGTCGCCAATGCGGATACCTACCTGAAAGGGCAGCACGTGGAACCCGCGTACGAAGGCTGGCGACAGCTCGATGATGGCAGCTATGTGATGGTGTTTGGCTACCATAACGAGAACTGGCAGGAGGAGCTGGATATCCCCGTCGGGGAAGACAACTTCTTCAGCCCGGGCGCAGAAGACCGCGGCCAGCCCACACATTTCCTGCCTCGCCGTAACCGTTTCACCTTTGAGGTGCCGGTGCCGGCGGACTGGGGCGACAAGGAACTGGAGTGGACACTGACGGCGCACGGTGTGACCAAGGTAGCCTATGGCACCCTGGCGCGGGACTACGTGATTGACAACGTGGTGATCGCGTCTGAAACAGGGTCTCTGGGCGCTGGTACCAGCAGTCCCGAATCCCGCTCCAACATTCCGCCTGTTGTGGAAGTGCAGGGGGATCGAGTGGGCGATCAGATCGTTCGTACGGTTCGTGTAGGCGAGCCTCTGCATCTGCGCACAAAGGTGACGGATGACGGTCTGCCGAAGGTTCGTAACCTGAGCCCCCTCCCGGCTTCCGGGGCTTCGGCTCGCGCCAGAATGCTGCGACCGCCGACACGCATCACCGTGGGCAAGACGAATGGTCTGTTCCTGTCCTGGAACGTCTATCGTGGTGCCGGTGAAGTGACCTTTGATCCGCCCCAGATCAAACCCTGGGAAGATACCCGTACCGATGCAAACTCTCCCTGGGGAGCCCTGTGGACGCCCCCTCCGGTTCCGGAGGACGGCATGTACGATGTGGACGTCACGTTTGATGAACCAGGCACCTACGTGCTGTGGGCTCGTGCTGACGATGGCGGCCTGTTTCACGACCAGTATGTCACGGTCAACGTAACGCCCTAACCGGCTTACGCAGTGACAGAAAAGCCCTGTGCGCCCCCTCCGGAGCACAGGGCTTTTTTTATGCGGGTAAAAACGCCATCACCGGGAAGGGAAAAGGGTCTCAACGGCACTCCACGGCACCAGCTTGAAATTCTGTGGCTGCTGGGGCAGGACGTTGCGCCCATCCTGCACGATCAGCAAGCCGGCGCCGTAGATGCCACCGAGGTTGCTGCTGATGATCTCCAGCCCGTCAGTCTCCGACGCGCCATCGATCATGGCTCCACTGTCGAGATTCATGCCGATGCGGAAGGCTCCCAGCACCTGGTAGGGTGGCGCCGTATCGAACAGCACATAGCTGTCATTGCCCTGGCTTGAGGCCAGCAGGTAAGGGTGATCTCCCTTGATGTACAGGGCCAGACCCTCGACATCGTCATGCAGTTCCTTGCCGACGCGTGCGAACACCTGCATGGCCGTGTCGTCTTCCGGGTTGGCGCCCAGCGTCCAGATGCCCACATCCTCTTCTCCGAGATACAGCCGGGCGCGGGCATCGTCAGCGACACAGCCTTCGGGCTGGCTGGGCACACTGAAGCGTCGGACCTCGGTGGCGCGCCAGCCGGTATCACCCGTCTCGATGCGGTACTGGGCAAAGCGTCCGTCCTCGTCATTGGCAAAAACAAACAGGCGGCTGTCCGGGCTTTGATACATGCAGAGCCCGTAGATGTTGTCCAGACTCGTAGGCAGATTGTCCACCAGTGTCACTTGACCACTGGTGCGGTCGATGGCAAAGGCCGCCAGGGTATTGAGGTCGCGGTTGGAGGCAACCGCAATATCCACGTCGCGTCCCTGCCAGCGCGCCCCGTAGCGAACGTCCACATTGTTCATGCGCCCGACATCCAGGCGCTGGCGTTCCCGTCCCTGCAGGTCGTAGACAAACAGGCCCTGGCGTTTGTTGGTGCCAATGATCAGGCTTTGCGACGGGTCCTGTGGATTGATCCACAGCGCGGGGTCGTCGGCTGCGTCCCCGAACTGGGGCATGGGGGATGTCTCTGCGCTGGGAATCACTTCGGGAAGGGGAGCGGGTCGCTCTCTTTTCGGAGAACCGGCTTCCCGGGTCAGCACAAAGTGCCGCTTGTCTTCATCGTAAAGACTCAGGGTGATTTCTTCGTCGTATGCCGCGACATGGATTGTTTCGGCTGAACCCATGTCGGCGCCCGCGAGGGAGCGTTCGCTGCGGCGCAGTTCGTCATCCTGCATCTGAAAGCGATGCAGGCGCGGGCCGTCGTCCGTGAGGACAAAGACCTGCTCCCCGGTACTGGCCATACCTAGGGGGCCATCGCCCAGATGTCCAAAGGGGGCGGCGAGATCGACGGGTTCCCGTTCGACTTCTGCCTCGGGGCGAGTCGAGTAGGCCCAGAGTGTCTGGCCCGCTTCGTTGGTCAGCAGCAATTCATCGCTGTCGAGTGTGGCGCAGAACTCGGTGCCGGGGCCTGTCGGCAGCGTTCGCAGCGGCAGCAGTTGCCATGGCCGCTGGTTCTGATCCGGGTTCTGCCCCTGTGGAATCAGCAGATACTGATGGGCCTCGTACAGCTCGCTGAGCAGAAAGAGATGCAGGCGGGACTGCGGGTCCTTGTGCAGACAAAGCCCTTCCACCGGATAGGGAATGGTCTCACTGACAAATTCCTGCTGAAGAGCCGTTTCTGCAGCCGAAATCGAGTACAGCAGAACCCGGTTTTGCGCTGTATCAAAGCTGGCGAAAAGGGTTCTCTGATAGCCTTCTGCGGTGACGGTGCGGGAGTCGAGAAATTCTGCAGTACGATCCCAGTGCGACAGGCTTCGGTATGCGGCGTCCAGCACCTGAATGCCCGAGAGCTCCCCCACCGAGAGCCAGCGTTCACCATCGGCATCGAGCGGCAACGCGATCTCTCCAGGCAGTGTGACGGATGACAGGGGCGTAGCGGGCGGGTGTCCCGCACACGCGCTCAGCGTCGTCAGGCCGACACAGAGTGCCAGGGTTGCGGGTGTGAAGAGAGGCTTCTGCTGCATGGGGAACGGTCTCCTGATCCTTGCGGTACCGGCTGGGGGCGTAAAACCGTTGGAGTCTAGCGAAGCCTTGTGACATGGGCGTGACATTGTGGGGTCACGTGTCGGCAGAAAAGGCGAGAGGCGGAAATAAAAAAAGAGCAGGGCCTCCGTTACCGGCGCTGCTCTTTGTTCAATGTACCGACGAAAGGCAAACGGTGTGAGAACGCGTCATCTTTGTCGGCAGGAGTACTGCCAGGCGAATTGCTTGGCAGGGCTCTACTTAGCAGGGTACTACTTATTAGCAGGGTACAACGTTCTCAGCCTGGGGACCTTTCTGGCCCTGAGTCACTGTGAACTGAACCTGCTGCCCTTCAGCAAGAGTTTTGAAACCGTTGCTCTGAATGGCAGTGTAGTGAACGAATACATCCGGGCCATTGCTCTGGGAAATGAAACCAAAGCCCTTGGACTCGTTGAAGAATTTAACCTGACCGGTAACGGTGTTGGACATAATGTCATCCTGTATTTCAAATGGATTTTGGGTTCTGTCTACGGTGGGTGCACGCGGGCACGCCCGGCAGACAGAATGGGTAGCTAAGAATTCGAGTATAAAATATGAGATACAGAACGAGGACTTAACGGCGGGCTTCGCAGTGCAGGACATAAGTATATAGCCGGTATTCTGGCTGGCGGCGAGTATACGGGCTTCCCGCCGCAAGTCAATGCTTTTTTGTGCCCTACAGGGTGTTGAGTTTGCGGTACAGGGTGCGCAGGGAGATGCCAAGTTCGTCGGCCACCGCCTGCTTGTTGCCCTGGTGCTGGCTCAACAGGCGGCGCAGATACGCGGATTCCAGGGATTGCAGATCCTGGGGCTGGGAGCTGCGGGCGATATCGCTCGCCATGGAGGTGTGAATCAGTTCGGCGTCGATTTCGGTGCTGCTGGAGAGAAGGACAGCCCGTTCCAGAATGTTGCGCAATTCGCGCACGTTGCCATTGAATGGGCTCTGCATCAGAAGCTTTTCAGCGGCCGGTGTCAGGGTGTATGACTGCCGGTCATTAATGCGGCTCAGAATGGATTGCGCCAGCAGGGGAATGTCGTCCACCCGTTCCCGAAGGGCGGGAAGATGGATCGGGAATACATTGATGCGGTAGTACAGGTCTTCACGGAATTCCCCGTTCTGCACCATGTCCCACAAATCCATGTGGGTGGCGCAGATCAGACGAAAATCCGTGCTGCGTGGCTCAATGCTGCCGACGGGCCGGTAGGTACCGGTTTCGATCAGGCGCAGCAGCTTGACCTGCTGGGAGAGTGCAATGTCGCCGATCTCGTCGAGAAAGAGAGTGCCGCCGTTGGCGGCGTCCACGAGGCCCTGTTTGCTGTAGGTGGCGCCGGTGAATGCACCCTTGGTGTGGCCGAACAGCTCGCTCTCGAAGAGCGTTTCGGTCAGACCTGCACACTCCACGGTGACGAAGGGTTTCTCCTTGCGCGGGCTGGACTGGTGAATAGCCTTGGCCGCCAGTTCCTTGCCGGTGCCGGACTCGCCGAGCAGCAGAACCGATGCGTCGCTGGGCGCCACGCGGTTGATGCGTTCGATCAGTTGATTGAACGCCGGGCTGGTGCCCACCATGACATTCTTGTCGCCGCGGGCGCTGGCGTGACTGACAGGTTTGAGGAGTTCGACGAAATAGCGTAACTCGCCTGCGGCGTCGAAGATGGGCAGCATTTCCACATCGACGTGTTCGCGCCCCCGGGGTGTATTGTGAATGTGCAGCACCTTCTCACGGTGACCGGACTTTTTGCAGGCCGCCAGCGGGCAGGATTCACCGGCCTGATCGCAGGGGCGATCGTAGTGATGGGACACCTTGTAGCAGTAGGCGGATTCGCCCGGAGTGATGCTGCCAAAGGTCTTGGTGTAGCGGTCATTGGCCGCCAGAATTTCGTAGTGATTGCTAACGAGAATGGCGGGATAATCGAAACCGTCGAGCAGCCCGGCGGCATCCAGATTGTGTTTGTCGGTGGCGATCAGTTGCATCGTGACATACTTGTCCAGGTTTTTTGCCAATTATGTCCAAGGTGTCTGGCAAACGCCAGCACTATTCTTGGTGTTTATGGGTGTAAGGTAGAAAAAGATACTTAAAAACAATGGGTTGAAGGGTGGGCGAGGGAAGGGAAAGTGTTGGCCCACGATTTGCTCAGTGAATAATAAAGCAGCAAATTGGATCACAAAGGGATCATAAAGGAGAGTTCCATCATGAATACAGTCACTTTACCGTTTACCCCCGACACCTCGGTCAAACCCGAGGTTCATCATTTTTTCGATGAAGACACCAACACTTTCAGCTATGTGGTGAAGGACCCGAACTCCAACGCCTGCGCCATCGTTGATTCGGTCTGGGAACTGGATTACGCCTCTGGGCGCACCAGCCTGGTCGGCGCAGACCAGATCATCGCTTTCGTAAAAGAGAAGGGCTGGGATGTGGAATGGATCATCGAGACCCATGTGCATGCCGACCACCTGTCTGCGGCGCCCTATATTCAGGAACATCTGGGGGGCAAGCTGGGCATTGGCGACCACATCAATGTGGTACAGGAAACCTTCGGCAAGATTTTCAATGCGGGTACGGAGTTTCAGCGTGACGGTTCGCAATTCGACCGCTTGTTCAAGGATGGTGACAGCTACCAGATCGGCACCATGACCGCCTATGCGATTCATACACCGGGTCACACTCCGGCCTGTATGACCCATATCATCGGCGATGCCGCGTTTGTCGGCGACACCATCTTCATGCCGCAAGGCGGTTCCGCCCGTGCCGACTTTCCGGGAGGCAATGCGCGGACGCTGTATCGCTCCATAGAGAAAGTGTTGTCCTTGCCGCCGGAAACCCGCCTGTTTATGTGTCATGATTATCCCGATAATCGTGAGCTTGGCTGGGTTAGCACGGTGGCAGAGGAGCGTGCGAACAACATTCACGTGAATGACCGCATCAGTGAAGACGAATTTGTGGCAATGCGAGAGGCGCGGGACAAGACTCTGGCGATGCCGCATCTGATTCTGCCGTCCCTGCAGGTGAACATGCGGGCCGGTCACATGCCCCCCGCAGAGCCGGACGGAAAGGTCTTCCTGAAGGTGCCAGTAAACCTGTTGTAAGATGACACGGAAGTGCCCGGACGACTAACGACACGAACATCAAAAAAAGGACAGGAACAATGAACATCAAATCAGTCAGTGAAGAGTTTTCGGTTTCGGAGCAGCTCAGTGTTGCAGATGTTGAAGCGCTCGCCGCACAGGGAGTGAAAAGCCTCATCTGCAACCGACCGGATGGTGAATCAGGCGATCAGCCTGCTTTTGCAGACATCGAAGCAGCCGCGAAGAAACTGGGGTTGGAGGTCTGCAGCATCCCGGTGGTGTCCGGCCAGATTTCCGACCAGGACGTGGCAAAGTTTGGTCAGGCATTTGCCAGCATGCCCAAGCCCTTGCTGGCGTATTGCCGCACGGGAACGCGCTCCATTAACCTGTGGGCCCTGGATCAGGGCGGCAAGGGCATGCCTGCCTCTGCCATCATGGCTGCAGGGCAGTCTGCCGGCTACGATCTCAGTGACGCCGTAAAGCGCCTGGGGGCAACGAAGCCTGCGGCTGGCAAATCTCGTCATTTTGAGGTGGTCATTATCGGTGCGGGTGCCGGGGGTATCAGCACCGCATCCAGCCTGCTCAAACGTCGGCCCGGCATGAAGATTGCGCTGGTGGACAAGGCGCAGAAGCACTATTACCAGCCGGGCTGGACCCTGGTGGGGGGCGGAGTATTTCAGCCCCAGGATACCGAGCGCGACATGGCCTCACTCATCCCGAGGGGAGTGGAGTGGATTCAGTCGGCCGCGCAGAGTTTCGCGCCGGAGAACAACAGTGTGACCCTCGATGATGACAGCACCGTGACCTACGATCGTATGGTGGTGGCCTGTGGCATCAAGCTGAACTGGGATGGCATTGAAGGCCTGAGTGAAACGCTGGGGCGCAATGGCGTGACCTCCAACTACCGCTATGATCTGGCGCCCTATACCTGGAAGCTGGTCAGTGGTCTGCGCTCGGGCAAGGCGGTGTTTACGCAGCCGCCGATGCCAATCAAGTGTGCCGGGGCCCCGCAGAAAGCGCTCTACCTGTCCGGTGACCACTGGTATCGCACCGGTGTGCTGAAGGATATCGACATTCAGTTCTATAATGCGGGCGGCGTACTGTTCGGGGTGAAGGAATACGTTCCTGCACTGATGAAGTACATCGAGAAGTACAATGCGACACTCAATTTCAGTCACAAGCTGATCCGGGTGGACGGCGAGAAGAAGACGGCCTGGTTTGAGAAGGCAGATGCTGAAGGCAAGACGGAAGTGGTCAGCACCGACTTCGACATGATTCATGTCTGCCCCCCGCAGCAGGCGCCGGACGTCATTCGCAGCAGCCCTCTGGCGGATGCGGCGGGTTGGGTTGATGTGGACCAGGAGACACTGCGGCACAAGAAGTACGCCAATGTCTGGTCACTCGGAGACGTGATGAACGCGCCGAACGCGAAGACAGCGGCCGCCGCACGCAAACAGGCCCCGATTGTGGCCCACAATATTCTCTCGGATATGGGGGCAAGCCGTGGGGTAGCACATTACGACGGCTATGGTTCCTGTCCGCTGACGGTGGAACGCGGCAAGATCGTTCTTGCAGAGTTTGGTTTCGGTGGCAAACTGATCCCCAGCTTCCCTTCGTGGATGCTGGACGGCACCCAGCCCACCCGGCTGGCGTGGATCCTCAAGAAGGACATGCTGCCGCCCATTTACTGGCACGGCATGCTGAAGGGACATGAGTGGCTGGTAACGCCGCAACCGAAGTAATACAGCACGATCAGGAAAGAGACTGTAGAAGGAAGGATTCATGGCAAGACGACGACAATGGCTGCCCGCGCTGGAGTGGCTGAAGTCCTATAATGGCCGGTTTTTCACGGAGGATCTGCTGGCGTCGGTCATCGTTGCCATCATGCTCATTCCGCAGTCTCTGGCGTATGCACTGCTTGCGGGGCTGCCAGCAGAGATGGGGCTTTACGCAAGTATCCTGCCCCTGATGGTCTATGCCTTCCTCGGCACCAGTCGGGTACTCTCCGTCGGGCCCGTTGCCGTTATGTCACTCATGACGGCGGCGGCTCTGGGGCCGCTCGGTCTGAGTCCGGCGGAGTACATGGTGGCTGCGATGACGCTGGCCATGATCGCGGGAGCCTTGCTGACCACGCTGGGGGTTCTGCGACTGGGTTTCGTGGCCAATTTCATGTCGCATCCCGTGGTGACCGGCTTCATTACCGCGTCGGCACTCATCATCGCACTGAGTCAGGTGCAACATCTTCTGGGTATTTCCTCTCATGGCTATACACTGCTGGAGTTGCTGCCCTCTCTGTGGGAGTCCATCACGGACATCAACACGCTGACAACAATACTGGCGCTGCCCACTCTGCTGTGGCTGTTCTGGTCACGCAAGGGCGTTGCCAAGGTGCTCACCGGACTTGGGGTGTCCCGTAGTTCTTCAGTGATGATCGGGCGCATCAGCCCGGTGGTTGCGGTGGTGGTGACAACCGTCATTACCTGGTGGCTGGGGCTGGATGAGCGAGGCGTGGCGACAGTAGGCGAGGTTCCGACCGGTCTACCGCATTTCACCATGCCGTCTTTCGATCCGCAGATGTGGCGTACCCTGGGAGGGTCCGCCGTGCTGATAGCCACCATCGGCTTCGTGGAGTCCATTTCTGTGGCGCAGGGGCTGGCAGCCAAGCGTCGTGAACGCGTCGATCCGAACCAGGAGCTGGTCGGCCTGGGGGCGGCGAATATGGCAACCAGTTTCTTTGGTGGTTTTCCCGTTGCAGGGGGCTTCTCGCGCTCAGTGGTCAATTACGACGCGGGGGCTGCGACGCCTGCTGCGGGCCTGTTTGCGGCGGTGCTGATGGCACTGGCGACCCTGCTGTTTGTGCCTTTTCTCGTCTACCTGCCCAAGGCAACCCTGGCGGCGACGATTGTGGCGGCGGTCTGGTCTCTGGTGGATCTGTCGATTCTGCGCCATGCCTGGAATTACTCCAAGGCGGACTTCCTCGCCGTGTTCGTCACCATCATGCTGACGCTGCTGCTGGGGGTGGAGATCGGTGTCGCGTCGGGCGTGCTGGTGTCTCTGGTCGTGCATCTGTACAAGACTTCACGCCCCCACGTGGCGGAGGTGGGAGAGGTGCCAGGAACGGAACACTTCCGCAATATTACCCGGCACAAGGTCGAAACCCATGAGACCATTCTGTCCATTCGTATCGATGAAAGCCTCTACTTTGCTAACACCCGTTATCTGGAAGATATTCTCTACAACATGGTCGCCGACCGGCCGCGCCTGAAACATGTCATTCTGATGTGCACAGCGGTCAACGAGGTGGACATGAGTGCCCTGGAGTCCCTGCAGGAGATGAACGAGCGTCTGGGCGAGCTTGGCATCAAGCTGCACCTGTCCGAGGTCAAGGGGCCGGTTATGGACCGGCTGGAAAAGGGGCATCTGCTGAGCAAGCTGACAGGCAATGTCTACCTCTCACAGCACCAGGCCGTGGAAGCGCTCAAGAACGCCGAATGAGTGTAAAGGGCAGACAGGAGACCTGTTGGCAGCTCAATGAACTCGCGGGCGAGTCCATGAGTGCGAGCCGGGACCGTTTCGAGGAGCTGGTGCAGGAGGGCATCCTGCACCAGTCCGGGCAGGCCTTCTCCCTTGCGCTGCCAGCAGGCAGAGCGCTCGACTATATTCCTTACCAGTGGGTGCAGACCCGCTTTGACAATTTTCTGTACTGGGATCGTGCCGTGGTCGCACAAGCCCACCGTCGCCAGGGCGTCGGGCGTTCTCTTTTTGCGACGCTGATGGCTGATGCGGCAGATGCGGGTGCGGACCTGGTCGTGTGCGCAGTGCACGACCGCCCCCATAATCGCGTGGGCCATGCCTTTGTGCAGGCGCTGGGGTTTGTGGCGATCGAATCGGTGATGCTGCCCTCACGAGACATCGTGACGTTCTACCAGTGCCCCGTCACTCAGCGTTCCACGGCGATCGCGACACCCTGACCCCCGCCGATGCACAGTGTGGCCAGCCCCTTGCGGGCGTTGCGGCGACGCATTTCGTGCAGCAGTGTCACCAGAACCCGGCAGCCAGAAGCGCCAATCGGGTGGCCGAGGGCGATAGCACCGCCGTTCACGTTCACCTTGTCCACGTCCCAACCCAGTTCCTGATTGACGGTTATCGCCTGCACGGCAAAGGCCTCATTGGCCTCGATAAGATCCAGCTCGTCCACGTGCCAGCCTGCCTTCTGCAGGCAGCGTCGTGTGGCCGGTACGGGGGCATAGCCCATGATCTCGGGTTCTATGGCGGCACTCGCCCAGGCAGTGATTTTGGCAAGGGGTTCACAGCCCAGGCGCTTCAGGGTGTGTTCATCGCACAGGATGACGGCGGCGGCGCCGTCGTTGATCCCCGAGGCATTGCCGGCGGTGACCGAACCGTCAGAAGCAAAGGCGGGTCGCAGCCGGGCCAGCAATTCCTCGCTGGTATCGGGGCGCGGACTTTCGTCCTGACTGATGCGCAGGGCCTCACCACGTCGCGTGGGCACTGCGATGGGCAGGATTTCGTCGTGGAAGCGATTGGCAGCGACCGCTGCTGCGGCTTTCTGCTGCGAGCGCAGGGCGAACGCGTCCTGGGCTTCGCGTGAGATGTGAAAACGCTGCGCGAGATTTTCTGCCGTGATGCCCATGTGATAATTGTTAAATGCGTCGCGCAGGCCGTCGTGCAGCATGCTGTCCAGCAGTTCCCAGTTGCCCATCTTCTTGCCGTTGCGGGCATTGGGCAGCACATGAGCAGCCTGGCTCATGCTCTCCATGCCACCGGCCACTATCAGCCGGGCATCGCCCAGGGCAATGGCCTGAGCAGCCAGGTGTACCGCCTTGAGTCCTGAACCGCACACCTTGTTGATCGTCATTGCCGGGGTGTGGGTCGCGATGCCGGCGTGAATCGCTGCCTGTCGGGCAGTGTTCTGGCCGCAGCCCGCTGTCAGGACATGGCCAAGAATGACCTCATCCACACTGTCGGCGGCAATGTTGTGCTGCGCGAGCAGTTGCCGGATCAACTGGCTGCCGAGTTCGACAGCGGACAGACCGGCGAACATGCCGTTGAAGTTGCCGATCGGGCTGCGCCCGGCGGCAATGATGTAGACGTCCTGCATAGGATTTTCCCGCTTGGGCGGCCGGTTAGCGGTTCGCCCGGTTTGCAATCAACTGGTCTACAACGGCCGGGTCTGCCAGGGTCGTGGTATCGCCCATGTTCTCCAGCTCATTGGCCGCGATCTTGCGCAGAATGCGGCGCATGATCTTCCCGGAGCGAGTCTTGGGCAGGCCGGGTGCAAACTGGATGATTTCGGGCCGGGCAAACGCGCCGATTTCCTCTGCGACGAAAGCGAGCAGCTCCCGACGCAGATCGTCGCTGTCCTCGATGCCCTGCATCAGGGTGACATAGGCGTAGATCGCCTGCCCCTTGATGTCGTGCGGGTAGCCCACCACGGCGGCCTCGGCCACCTTCGGGTGCAGTACCAGGGCGCTTTCGATTTCTGCCGTGCCGAGGCGATGTCCGGAGACATTGATCACATCGTCCACGCGCCCGGTCACCCAGTAATAGCCATCGGCATCGCGACGGGCGCTGTCGCCGGTGAAGTAATAGCCGGGGTAGGCCTTGAAATAGGTGTCGATGCAGCGCTGGTGATCGCCGTAGACCGTGCGGATCTGGCTTGGCCAGCTCGTGCAGAGCACGAGGTTGCCGGTGGCCGGTCCCTTCAGTTCATTGCCGTCCGCATCCAGCAGGGCGGGCAGTACACCGAAGAAGGGCAGGGTGGCGGAACCGGGTTTCAGATCCGTGACGCCGGGCAGGGGGGTGATCATGATGGCACCGGTTTCCGTCTGCCACCAGGTGTCCACGATCGGGCAGCGGCCCTCGCCCACCACGTCGTAATACCATTGCCATGCCTCCGGGTTGATGGGTTCTCCCACCGAGCCCAACAGTCTGAGACTCTTGCGTGAGGTGCCGGTTACCGGGTCGTTGCCCGCGGACATGAGGGCGCGAATGGCAGTCGGCGCGGTGTAGAAACTGTTGACCTGGTGTTTGTCGATGACCTGCCAGAAACGGGAGGCATCCGGATAGGTGGGCACGCCCTCAAAAATGAGCGTTGTGGCGCCATTGCACAGTGGCCCGTAGACGATATAACTGTGCCCCGTGACCCAGCCCACATCCGCGGTGCACCAGTAAACGTCGCCGTCGCGATAGTCAAACACATAGCGGTGGGTCATGGCCGCTCCCAGCAGATAGCCACCCGTGGTGTGCAGCACGCCTTTGGGTTTGCCGGTAGAGCCGGAGGTGTAGAGGATGAACAGCGGGTCTTCCGCGTCCATTTCCTCTGGTTCACAGTGCTTGCTCACGGTCGTCGTGATCTCGTGATACCAGACATCACGCGCATCATCCCAACGGATGTCACCGCCCGTGTGTTTGACCACCAGTACCGTGTGCACGTCCGGGCAGTGCTCCAGGGCCTTGTCCACGTTCTGCTTCAGGGGAATGATACGTCCGCCGCGCTTGCCCTGGTCGGCGGTAATGACGACCCGACAATCGGCGTCCAGAATGCGGTCCTTGATGGCCTCCGGTGAGAATCCGCCGAATACAACGGAATGGACGGCGCCGATGCGGGCGCAGGCCAGCATGGCATACGCGGCCTCGGGAATCATGGGCATATAGATGCTGACCCTGTCGCCTTTTCTCACCCCTCGCGCCCGCAGGGCATTGGCCATCAGGCTGACGCGCTCGAACAGTTGCTGGTAGCTGATGTGCTCGCTGTCTTCAGGGTTGTCTCCCTCCCAGATGATGGCCGTCTGCTGGGCACGGGACTCCAGATGTCGATCCACACAGTTGACGCAGACATTGAGTGTGGCGCCGTCGAACCAGGTGGTGTCCGCGTTGTGGAACCCGCCGGAATGCAGTTTGTCCCACGGTTTGATCCAGTCGATGAATTCCTTGGCCCGGGCTGTCCAGAAGGCCTCCGGTTCGTGAATGGACTGTTGGTACAAACGCTGATAGGTCTCCTTGTTCATAAGGCTGCTTGCGGCCAGTTCATCGGAAACGGGGTATACACGGCTGTCAGACATCGCTTGGATCCTTGTGCTGTTGGCGTTCTCGGGCGGAATCCGGGGATTTGCTAAGGCGCTGGATTTCCGCTGCTACACCCGGTGTTTTAGCAGGTTTTGTGCGGTGAGACAAATGGCCGCGGGGACCCTGAAGAGATGCCCTGAAGGAGCCTGATTCAGGCCTTGTGGCGAGAGAGGGTGAGATTGTCGATGAGGCGGGTTTTGCCCATCCAGGCGGCCGCCAGAATCACGAGATCGTCGTCCTGCGCCGTGGCTGGAGCCAGGGTCTGCGCGTGGCAGACGCTGAAGTAGTCGGGGCGAAAGCCCGCCTCTTGCAGCGTTCGGCTCGCCTGTGCTTCCACCACTGCGACAGCAGTGCCGGACTGCAATGCGCTGGCGGCCTCTCTCAGGCTGCGGACGAGGGTGGCTGCCCGCGCCTTTTCTTCGGCACTGAGGTAGCCGTTGCGGGAACTCAGCGCAAGGCCGCTGGGTTCGCGCTGGGTTGGCACGCCGACCAGAGCGATGGGAAGGCAGAGATCCGCGACCATGCGGCGAATGACCAGAAACTGCTGGTAATCCTTCAGACCGAATACGGCGGTGTCAGGCTGCACCAGATTGAAAAGCTTGCATACCACGGTGGCAACGCCGTCGAAATGTCCCGGGCGGCTGGCGCCGCAATACCCTTCGGACAAGCCGGGGACGGACACGACGGTGTGCTGCTGGTGTCCCAGGGGGTACATCTCCGCCACGCTCGGGGTGAACAGCGCATGGCAGCCGGCAGCCTCCAGCCGGGCGATGTCCTGCTCCAGTGTGCGCGGGTAGGCATCCAGATCTTCCGTGGGGCCGAACTGCATGGGATTGACGAAGATGGTGCAGACCACGAAGCTCGCGTGTTTGCGTGCCTCGGTGATCAGCGCCAGGTGCCCCTCGTGCAGATTGCCCATGGTGGGAACCAGGGCGATGCGCTGTCCGCGCTGTCGCAGAGGGTGCAGGGCATTCCGCAATGTTGTGCTGTCTGTGATGACGCGCATGGGGTCTCCCGCAGCCTAGTCGAAGCAATGCTCTGGAGCGGGGAAACGTTTGTCGCGCACCTGGGCCACATACTCACGCAGAGCACCGGGAATCCCGTCACTGGAATCCTTGAGGAAGTTCTTCACGAAGCGCGGAGTGATCGGGGAAATGCCGAGCAGATCATAGATCACCATCACCTGACCGTCGGTGTCCGGCCCGGCGCCGATGCCGATCACGGGAATCTGTACGGCTTCGGTGAGTCGTCGGGCCAGCTCCCTTGGCACGCATTCGAGCAGCAATATGCTGGCGCCGGAGGCCTCCAGCAGCTTGGCTTCGGCGATCATGGTTTCCGCCTTCTGCGGATCGCGCCCCTGCACGAAGAACCCGCCGATGCGATTGATCGACTGTGGTGTGAGCCCCATGTGGGCACATACCGGAATACCGCGCTCCGCCAGCAGGCGGGTGGATTCGGCGATCCAGGCGCCGCCCTCGATCTTGATCATGTGGGCGCCGGCCCGCATCAGGGTGGCTGCATTTTCCAGTGTCTGGGTTTCCGACGCATAACTCATGAAAGGCATGTCGCCAATCAGGAAGGCGCCCTGGTTGCCGCGCTTGACGGCGCTGATGTGGTAGACCATGTCCTCCATGGTCACCGGCAGGGTGCTGTCGTGCCCCTGGACCACCATGCCGAGGGAGTCGCCGATCAGAATCACGTCTACGCCTGCGTCGCTGATCTGTGCGGCAAGGCAGGCGTCGTAGGCGGTCAGGCAGGTGAATTTCTCACCGTTCTGCTTGCGCTTGTTGAGCGTGCTCAGCGTGACGGGTTTGCGGGTGGCGGCCGTCTGGCCGGGGGAAGACTGTGCGCTCATGGCCTCGCTCCGTTTGGCTTACAGGAGACTGGGTTGCGGGTTGAAGTAGTGCGTCCCGTTCGTGCAGGAGAGGATCTGGGCAACGAGAGCCTGATAATCCTCCTCATTGCCTACCAGGTCAATCTCGGCGCAATTGACGATCAGCAGCGGACTCTTGTCGTAATAGTGGAAAAAGTCCGTGTAGGCGACATTCAGGCGCTCCAGGTACTCGCGCTGAATGGACTGCTCCGCATCGATGCCGCGTTTGTGGATGCGCTCCATCAGCACCCCTGCCGGGGCCTGCAGATACAGCACCAGATCGGGGACCGGTGCATCGATGGTCAGGTGCTGGTAAACCTGCTGGTAGAGGGCGTATTCGTCGTCATCGAGATTCTGGCGGGCGAACAGCGGGTCCTTGTCGATCAGAAAGTCGGCGACGCGCACACTCTCGAACAGATCGTCCTGACGCAGGTCCTGAATCTGCCGCGCGCGCTGGAACAGGAAGAACAACTGGGTGGCCAGGGCGTTGCGGCGCGGGTCGTGGTAGAAGCGCTCCAGGAAGGGGTTTTCCTCGGGCAGCTCCAGCAGGGTTTCGTAATTGAAGGTTTCGGCGAGGCGCTTGGTCAGGCTGGTCTTGCCCACCCCGATAGGGCCTTCCACGGCGATGAAACGCGGCGGTGTGCCGGAGGCGCGGGTTTCCTTGACGGACGACTGATTCACGCGTTGTCACCTGCCTTTTCGGCTGGTTTGCGACGGGGTTTGCGACGCCGACGGCGCTTGCCGGTCTGTCCCTTGCCCAGACCTGCCAGCATCTGCTCCTGCTGATTTTTATCACCGTTCTGGAAATCCGTCCACCATTGGCCGAGGCCATCGAGCTCTTCTCCAGCGTCCTCGCGCAACAGCAGGAAGTCGTAGGCGGCGCGGAAACGGGGGTGTGCATAGACGGATTCGACAGCGCGGCGGGTGCGCGTCTGCAGGCGCAGTTGCAGTTCCCATATCTCCCGTGTGGCGATGGAGAAACGCTTGGGAATTGCGGTGATGCGCAACTGGTCGAGAATGACACGGTTGGCCATGTCCTGCTGCTCCGTGATCCCGGGATTGTCGCCGCCATGCTTTCTCAGCGCCTGCTGCAGGGGCGGCCACAGGAGTGCGGCATAGAGGAAGGCGGGCGTCACCGTCTTGTCCTGCGCCAGGCGCTTGTCGGTGTTGCGCATGGCCAGGGTCAGCAAGCGGGCTTCCGGTGAGTTGGCATCGCGGCTGCAGGCCATGGTGGCCGGGAACAGAATGTCGCCCACCCGGAACTGGCGCAGCAGGGCCAGGGTCTTTTCGGCCTGGCCACCCGTGAGCAGTTTCAGGGTTTCATCGAACAGCCGTGCAGGGGAGATGGATTCCAGCAGGGGGGCCAGTTCGTTCATGGGCGCGCGGGTGTTCTTTTCGATGTCGAAGTCCAGCTTGGCCGCAAAGCGAATCGCGCGAAGCAGGCGCACCGGATCTTCCCGGTAGCGGGTTGCGGGGTCTCCGATCATGCGCAGCAGACGCCTGTCGATGTCGTCCAGGCCGCCCGCGAAGTCGATGATGCGGAAGCCGTCCACTGTGTAATACAGCGCATTGGCGGTGAAGTCACGGCGCAGGGCATCGTCGTTGATGTCCCCATAGACGTTGTCGCGCAGAATCATGCCGGTACTGGAGTGTGCGGAATCGAGGCCCTTGATGCTGCGGTTGCTGGTGCTGTCATCGAATTCATTCTGCGCATCGTGGTGGGCGCGGAAGGTGGTGACCTCGATGATCTCGCGCCCGAAACGCAGGTGCACGATCTTGAAGCGCCGTCCGATGATCATGGCATTGCGGAAGAGCTGCTTGATCTGTTCCGGTGTCGCGTTGGTCGAGATGTCGAAATCTTTCGGCGTGTCTCCCAGCAGCAGGTCGCGCACGCCACCGCCCACGAGGAAGGCGTGGTAACCGGCATCGCCCAGGCGGTAGAGCACCTTCAGCGCATTCGGGGAGATATGGCGGCGCGAGATACAGTGCTCGTCGCGTTCAATGATGTCTGCCTGGGAAAGGTCGAGATCGTTCAGGCGCGCCCGGCCTGCCGGGGATGCCTCGTGGGGAGAAGTGCTGTCTGAACTGGCTGTGTGCTGCTCCGGCGTAGTGGGCTTGCTGCGTTTGCCGAAGAGCGCTTTGCTAATCTTTCTTAACATCGGGATTCAGGACCCATTGTCCGCAACCACTGCGCCGCAGAACGGACAGATGAGAGGCATGCGTGCGAGTACAAGGTGATTCATCACAAATAGTGGAATGAACGGAGCCGGATAATACACTGAAACAGGGGAAATTAGCAGGAGGAAATGCTTTGGGGGGCGATTACAGCCCCCCTGTAAGGAAGGTAATTAGTTTTATTATTTTTATTGGACTATGTAGGTACCAAATACAGCACCGCAAAGCATTTTTCTTGAAACAGTACCGCCAGTCAGACAACAAATCGGTTCCCTAATTACTGACAATCTACTTCTTGTTCTTTTTATTCACTGCACCAAACGATGTAATGCTATTTTTATTCTTATTTTCTACCGTCGTTGTTATTGTTTATTGTTATTGTGCTTGTATATAGAGCATGAACCGTGCCAGTAATTGCATTTCTATATAAAACAATGACTTAAGTATTTTGTGTCTGATTTATTGCAGTTTGTTACTGGTACTGTGTTACCGAATATCTCCAAATGGGTGGGTAGATGGGTATCAGTAACAAATTGAAACCTTATGCACCAAGTGTGAGCACGGTCACGAATCCGGACGTGTGAACAAGCCTGCCGGGGGAGTTGGCATCGATCTGGCTTACCCGGGTCGGGTGGGCAAATGGGAGAGAATCAGGCCTGTTTTTTCTTGCGGGGCAGTCCGAAACGCTGGCGGCGTTCCCACAGGCATTTGCGGCTGATGCCGAGCTTGCGGGCCAGTTGCGTTTCGTTCATCTGATCCTGGTGCTCCAGCACGAACCGCTGGAAATAATCCTCAAGGGAGAGTTCTTCCGCTGAATCGTCGTGGGGCAGGCTGCTGCCGGCGTTGCTGCGCTCGCTGATGGGGCGCAACTGGGCTTTCAGGCTGGTGTCGATGGCCAGCAGTTCCGCGCCGATGTCTTCGGATTCTGCCAGTACCACAGCACGTTCGATGGCGTTTTCCAGCTCCCGCACATTGCCTGGCCAAGGATAGGAGGCAATGGCCTGGGTGGCCTCGGGGCTGAACTTGAGAATGGGGGACTTCAGGCGTTTGCAGGTGCGCTCCAGAATGGCGTCGGCCAGCTCCAGAATATCGTTGCCACGCTCTTTCAATGGCGGGATGACAAGCGTCATCACATTGATGCGGTAATACAGGTCTTCGCGGAAGTCGCCATCTATGACCAGTTGTTTCAGGTCCCGGTGGGTTGCTGCCACCAGGCGGACATCCACTTTCTTGGACTGCACCGAGCCCACCTTGCGAATTTCGTTTTCCTGCAGCACCCGCAGCAGGCGGGCCTGTGCTTCCAGAGGCAGCTCACCGATTTCGTCGAGGAAGAGTGTGCTGCCGTGGGCGGCTTCCACCAGACCGGTGCGGTTGGCTGTGGCACCCGTGAAGGCGCCTTTCTCGTGTCCGAACAGCTCTGACTCGATCAGGTTCTCGGGAATCGCGGCGCAGTTCACCGAGATCATTTCCGCTTCGTGGCGGTCGCTGAGTTGATGAATGGCACGTGCAACCAGCTCCTTGCCGGTGCCGGACTCGCCGTTGATCAGAACCGTGGAGTTGGTCTGTGCCACTTTGCGGATGCGGCGGAACAGTTCCATCATCTGCGGGCAACTGCCAATCATGCCGGGAACCGGGGGTTCGGGAGGTGGCACCGGTTTCTGCTTTTCGGCGTCGGCCTTGCGGTGAGCGCTGTCCTTGACGATGCGGGCAACGGTCTCGATCATCTCTTCGTGTTCAAACGGCTTGGAGATGTAGTCCACGGCGCCCATTTTCATCGAGTCGATGGCGGAGCGCAGGCTGGAATAGCTGGTCATGATCAGCACCGGCGTTCTGGTGGCCTTGATCAGGTCCGTGCCGGGAGCTCCGGGCAGGCGCAGGTCACTGATGACGACGTCGAAGTCGTCCATATTGTGCTGTTCCTGGGCTTCCTTGACGCTGGCCGCTTCCTCGACCAGGTACTCGTGCCGCTCCAGCAGGCGTCTCAGAGCAGTGCGGATCACCTGCTCGTCTTCCACCACCAGTACTTTGTTCTGCGCTGTCATCTTGTTACTCAAGCGGATTGATAACCAGTGCCTGTTACCAGGCAGCAATTCAACAGGATGCTACATCTATCAGCTTGCCTGCGAAAGCGAAGCGTCTTTGATATTCGAGCCATCATAGCAGGGAAAGGTCAGAATTACCCGTGTGCCGGGGTTCTCTTTCCGATTCGAGGCACTGATTATATCAATATGCCCATCCAGATTTTCAACTATGCTGTAGACCAGAGACAGCCCCAGTCCTGTGCCTTCTCCCGGTTCTTTCGTGGTGAAGAACGGGTCGAAAATCTGGTCGCGAATGTCTTCGGGAATGCCGCAGCCCTCGTCGGTCACGGAGATCTGCACGGAGCCCGACACCAGGCGTGACGCAACGGTGATCTTGCTGCCAGCGGGGCTGGCGTCATGCGCATTGTTGAGCAGGTTGACCAGCACCTGCAAAAGACGCTGGGAGTCTCCCAGCACCTGCAGGCCCGGCTGGCAATCCACCACGTACTGAATTTCCTTGCGCTTCTTGTCCAGCGAGATAAGGGTGATGGCTTCCTGCGCGCACTCCTCGACCGTCACAATTTCGCTATTGTGGTCGGGCTTGTTGCTGCCACTGTGCGCGAAATTCACCAGTGACTGCACGATGCGCGAGGTGCGGTCCGTCTGCTCGATGATCTGCCTAGCCATGCCGCGCAGTTCGTCGTTCTGGGTTTCGTCGCGGATGTTCTGTGCGAGGCAGGCGATGCCGGTGATGGGATTGCCGATCTCGTGTGCCACGCCGGCTGCCAGGCGACCGATGGAGGCGAGGCGTTCGCTGTGGGTCAGTTCCTCCTCCAGCAGCTCGGTCTCTGTCAGGTCTTCCAGCAGAATGACGACGCCGTCCTGCTTGATCTTGTGAACGGCGGATTTCTCGATGATGGCCTTGTGCAGGCTGATGACACGGCGCTTGTTCTTCACCTGCACCGCGCGTTTGTGTGCATGGGCCGTGTCGCCGGTCGTGAAATCGTGAATCAGGCTGGCCCAGGGTTCCGCAATCTCGTCGAGCTGGGACCCGATGACTTCCTGGCTCGGAATGTCGGTGAGCTGCTCCATGGCATGGTTCCACATGATGATCTGGTTCTGTTCCCCGAGTGAGCACACGCCCAGCGGCAGCTCCAGCAGTACCTGGCGGTGGTAGCGACGCAGATTGTCCAGGTCTTCGGCCATGCCGGACAGATTACTGCGGTAGGCCTCGATGCGGCTCTCGATCACATCGACGTCGGTAGAGCCGTGTTCCGATTCAATGGTGAAAGGCAGGAAGCGGTCGATCAGGTCGTGCGCGATCGACGGTCCGAGCAGGCCCGAGAGGTTGGCTTCCAGGCGCCCGCGCAGCATGCGCATCGCGTGCGGGCGGCGTTCCTGTCTGTCGATACTCAGATCGCGCAGTGCCTGCAGCACCTCGCGCCGTGCCGTGCGCTCCCCCAGGGGCTTGGTCAGTTTGGCAATGAAGTCGTCGGGGGACTTGGCGACCAGACCCGTGCGGTTGCGGCGGCGGATGGTGTCCAGGGCGCACACATCTGCCGACGCGCGCTCCTCCGCAGAGGTGCGGGTCCACAGGGAAATCACGACAAACAGGATGATGTTGCAGACCAGGGACAGGGCAATGATTTCCCGGGTATTGGCGGACTCGATGGTCACCAGGTTGAAGCCCGTGAGTACCGGCACCATCAGCAGCAGGAACCAGAGGGTCACGCCCGCGATCAGGCCCGCGATAAAACCCTTTTTGTTGCCGCGTGGCCAGTACAGCAGGGCAATGATGCTGGGCAGGAACTGCAGGCTTGCAATATAGGACACATTGCCGATCGCGCGGACGCTGAGATTGTCCTTGGGCAGATAGTAGAGCAGGAAGCCGATCCAGATCAGGGCCGCAATCAGCGCCCGCCTTCGCCACAGCAGCCAGCGGTAGATGTCGTTGCGGGCGGTTGGCTGGTAGAGCGGCAGGATCAGATGGTTCAGGCACATATTGGACAGCGCCAGGGTGATCACGATGATCAGTCCGCTGGCCGCAGACAGCCCTCCAAGGAAGCCGACCAGGCTCATCAGGGGAGAGTCATAGTCCATGCCCAGGCTGACCGGGTAATACTCCAGCGGCGCAGTCGAGCCGGTCTTGAGACCGGCCCAAAGAATCGGGAACACCGGCAGGCTCAGCAACAGGAAATACAGGGGCAGTACCCAGCTTGCCAGCGTCAGCGCCTTGGGGTCCTTGTTCTCGTTGAAGATCATATAAAACATGTGCGGGCTTGCCACGGCGGCGGTGAAGAACAGGATGGCCGTAATATGGAAGGAACCCGGCGCGTCCGGCTGTTTGATGGCGTGCAGCAGTTCCGGCTGGGTCTGCAGCCACTGATCAACCTGCGCCAGTCCGCCGAAGCCCTGATAGATCGCGAAGCCCCCCAGACACAGCATGGCAACCAGTTTAATGACGGATTCAAAGGCGATCGCCATCACCAGGCCTTCGTGTTTTTCCCGCCCGGCTCCGCGCCCGGTGCCGAAGAAGATGGCAAAGAGGGTGATCATGGCGCAGAAGGCGGCAGCGAGAGTGGTCTGCGAGACATCCGGTGCCAGAATGGTGACAGCGGCGGCAACCGCCTGGATCTGCAGTGCCAGCAGCGGAGTCACGCCCAGCAGCATCACGACCGTGGTCAGGGTGCCGGCGAGCGGGCTGCGGTAGCGGAAAGCCAACAGGTCCGCGAGGGAGCTGAGCTGATAGCTGCGCGTGATATCGAGAATGGGCCGCAACATGATAGGCGAGAACAGGAATGCGAGCGAGATGCCGATAAAAGGGGCCAGATAGCCGAAGCCGTCACGAAAGGCATTGGCTGTGGCGGAGAAATAGGACCAGACACTGGCAAACACGCCGAGGGCGAGCACGTAGACGATGGGGTGGCGGGTGACTCGCTGGGGAATCCAGCCCTTGTCGGTCGCCAGTGCGATGCCGAACAGCACCGCCATGTAGACAATGCCAAGCACGAAGAGACCGCTGATATCAAAGATCATCGGAGTTCTGTTCCCGGTGGCAGAAGGCGGCAATGACGATCACGGCCAGGGCGACCAGAAACGGGCGATACCAGGCTCCCGCCGGCTGGGATATCCAGTCCACGGTCGACACGAACAGCATATAGCTGCACATGATCAGCAGTAGGGTGGTGCGGGTCAGATACACGTTGGATACACCTGGTCTCTTTTCTCAGCCTGTCTCAGTCCGGGGAGGCTGCGTCATCACAGTCGTGCCGGATATTAGCTAACTTGGGCACGGCCTGTATATCCCAGTGCTGGATCGCCCAATGCAGGATATCGTCGGTGCTGGCATTTGCCAGTGCCGGGTCGGGCGCCTGGCCCAGGAACTGCAATACCTGCCATAACTGCGGGGCGGGGTGCGCGTCGTCAATGGCCCGGGCGAAATGCTGCTTGCTCAGTTTTTGACCCTCGGCGTTGACCGCGACCGGGATGTGCGCATAGCGTGGCGTGGCATAGCCAAGACGCTGCTGCAGATAGATCTGCCGCGCCGTAGAGTCCAGCAGGTCCGAACCGCGTACCACATGAGTGATGTGCTGCCAGGCATCGTCCACGACCACCGCAATCTGGTAGGCGAACAGACCGTCCTTGCGCAGCACGACAAAGTCCCCGCATTCCTTGCCTAGCTGCTGCGCCTGCAGGCCCTGAATCAGGTCGTCAAAGTGCAGGGTCTCGTCTGTGACCTGCACGCGCAGAGCCCCGCCCGTTACGGGATCGCTGCGATGGCGGCAACGGCCATCGTACACGCCGCCCATGCCTTGCACGTCCTGTCGTGAGCAGTCGCAGGCATAGATAAGACCCTGTGCCTGAAGCTGATGCAGGGCTTCCCGATAGGCCTCCAGCCGTGTGCTCTGATACAGCACTTCGCCGTCCCAGTGCAGACCAAACGCATCGAGAGATCGCAGTATCTGCCCTGCCGCTTCCGGGGGTTCCCGCGCCGGGTCGAGATCTTCCATGCGCAGCAGCCACTGACCGTGGTGCGAGCGGGCGTCGAGAAAGCTGGCGAGTGCAGCGACCAGCGAGCCGAAATGCAGAGGGCCGCTCGGTGAGGGGGCAAAGCGACCGATGTAGTCAGCTTCGGAGGGCATGGGGAAAAATCAGATCAGTGCGGTGGTGAGGAAAGACGGCATCGGCGCCAGCACGGCGCCGAAGGCGGAGGGGCGGGTTGCGCTCAGGCGCCCCATTGTTTCTCTTTGATTTCGTCCAGCGTTTTGCAGTCGATGCACTTGTTCGCCGTGGGGCGTGCTTCCAGGCGACGAATGCCGATTTCGATGCCGCAGGACTCGCAGTAGCCATAGTCATCCTGAGCGATCTTTTCCAGTGTGGCATCGATCTTCTTGATGAGCTTGCGTTCGCGATCACGGGTGCGCAGTTCCAGGCTGAATTCCTCTTCCTGGGTGGCGCGGTCGGCCGGGTCGGGATAATTTGCCGCCTCGTCCTGCATGTGGTGAACCGTTCTGTCCACTTCTTCCATCAACTGGTTGCGCCAGCTATTGAGGATGGCCTTGAAGTGCTCCTTCTGGTTCTCGTTCATGTACTCTTCCCCTTTCTTTTCCTTATAAGGGGTAAAGTTCTTCAGAACAGGTGCAGCGGCAGGGGCTTGCTTGTTAGACATGGTTCACGATGCCTCATCGCCCAATACGGGCTTGTCCAAAGTGGTCACGCGCCACTACGACGACGCTAATGTGGCTTCCAGCAGCGGCCAGTCAACGAGTGGTCAAAAGGCTGACCAGGCCCTGGAAAGCCCGCTAAGCTACCAGAATATTCTTCGCTGCGCTACAGGAATGTGGCCCATGTGAAATGCCTTCGGCAGCGAGCAAAAGTTCGGCTACACCACGGGTGACGGCCCTGCGTATAATGGCGTTCCGCTCATTGTTTCGCCTTTCCCGGCCATGGAGAGCCCGTGTCTGCCAATGCCCGTTTCACACCTGCCGCGCGTACTTCCGGTATCAGTCCTTTCCGCGTGATGACCGTCCTGGAACGGGCGAAGGCGCTGGAAGCGCAGGGGCGATCTGTGATTCACCTGGAAGTAGGGGAGCCGGATTTTGCCACCGCGCAGCCTATCGTGGAGGCGGGGCGTGAGGCGCTTGCACGCGGGTGCACGGCCTATACTCCAGCCGCCGGGCTGCCGCAACTGCGTGAACGCATTGCGCGGCATTATCGGGACAGCCAGGGCGTTGCGGTGGACCCCGAACGGATTATCGTCACCCCCGGGGCAAGCGGAGCGCTGAGCCTGCTGGCGCAACTGCTGATCAATCCCGGTGACCGCGTTCTGCTGCCCGACCCCGGTTATCCCTGCAACCGGCATTTCATCCGGCTGGCCGGGGGCGATGCACAACTGGTTCCCGTGACGCCAGACAGTGGCTATCAGCTTCACCCTGAGCTGCTGGATGCCTATGCCGACGCCCCTGTGCGAGGAGTCTGGGCTGCGTCCCCCGGCAACCCCACCGGCACGGTGCTGAATCTTCCGCAACTGAAGGCGCTGAGCCAGTGGTGTGAGCGGCAGGATGCCCATTTCCTGGTGGACGAGATCTATCACGGACTGGACTACACCGATGGCCTGCCCAGCGCGTTGCAGGCCAGCCCCGACGCCATCGTGGTGAACAGCTTTTCAAAGTATTTCGGCATGACTGGCTGGCGGCTGGGCTGGTTTGTAGTGCCCCCGACTCTGGTGACCGCAAGCCATATTCTGGCCCAGAACCTGTTCATTGCCGCCTCGACACCGGCACAGCACGCGGCCCTGCGGGCGTTCGACCAGGATACCCGGGAGATTCTTGAGGCCCGTCGCCGAGCCTTTGCCCAGCGTCGGGATTTTCTCGGTGGGGTGCTCAGGGAACTTGGTTTCACTGTGGCGGTGGAGCCGCTGGGCGCCTTTTACCTCTATGCCGGCATCGAAAAGTTCTCCGATGACTGCGAGCATCTGTGCCGCGTACTGCTGGAGGAATTCGGCCTCGCCGTCACCCCTGGCACCGACTTCGGAGAGTACCAGAGCCGTCACCATGTGCGCTTCGCCTTCACCACCGGGATGCCCGAACTGGAGATTGCTGCCGACAGACTGCGCGCAGCCGTGGCGTCCGGGAAACTGTCGACATGATTTTCGATCCGCCTCTGCAGACCGCGACGCTGATTCGGCGCTACAAGCGCTTCCTCGCGGATGTGCGTTTGCCGGATGGCAGCGAAATCACCCTGCATTGCCCTAACACCGGCTCCATGCGCAATTGTGCCGAACCGGGCAGCCGCGTGTGGTACTCCGATTCCGGCAATGCCGCGCGCAAATACCCCTGCACCTGGGAACTGGTGGAGGTGGAAGGGCGTTACAAGGTGGGGATCAACACAGGGCGAGCCAATGCCCTGGTGCGTGAGGCGCTGGAGCAACAGACGCTTGCCGGGCTTGCCGGCTATGCGCAGTTTCGTGCAGAGGTGCCCTACGGCACAGAAAAGAGTCGCATCGATTTCCTGCTCAGTGACAAGGCGGGTGAACCGGGTGTCGATTGCTATGTAGAGGTCAAAAGCGTGACGCTGGGGCTGGGCGATGGTCTGGGAGCGTTTCCGGATGCCGTGACCAGTCGTGGTCAGAAGCATCTGCGGGAACTGATGGAAGTGCGCGAGGCGGGACACCGTGCCGTGCTGCTGTTCTGTGTGCAGCACGAGGGCATTGCCCGCGTGCGTCCTGCGGACGAGATCGATCCGGACTACGGCCGCCTGCTGCGTGAGGCTCACGCGGCAGGCGTGGAAGTGTTGGCTTACCGCACGTCGATTTCCGCGACTGACATCGTGCTGGATACTGCGCTGCCCGTGCTGCTTTAACGGCCTAGATGCGGCCCAGGCTGCTGACTTCGCGCTCTTCCACCATCATGAAGCCATTGCCGAGCACGAAGGGAATGGCCTTCAGACTCTTGCCCTTGCAGGGGCCGAGAATGCACTTGCCGCTGTCGATCAAAAACAGGGCGCCGTGGGTGGAGCACTGAATCAGCGCACCGTCGCTGTCGAGAAACTGATCCTCCAGCCATTCCAGTGGCGTGCCCAGGTGAGGGCAGTAGTTGTAATACAGGAACATCTGGTCATCTTTCTTGACGGCGAAGAGATACTTGCCCGCCACCTCGAATCCCTTGGACGCGCCTTCTTCGATGTCATCGACATGACAGAGTGTGATCATGAGTCAGGTCCCGTTTTCAGGCGAGTGCCTGGGTGAAGTCTGCAATCAGGTCGTCGATATGTTCGATGCCGACGGCGATCCGGATCAGCGAATCGGCAATGCCCATGGAGGCCCGGCGCTCGGCCCCCATCTCGTAGAAAATGGTGTGTGCGACCGGAATTGCCAGCGTGCGGGTATCCCCCAGGTTGCTCGACGAGACCACGTATTCGAGCCTGTTGAGGAAATCGAAACAGTCCACGTCCTCATGCAGTTCGATGCTCATCAGCGCACCAAAGTGACGGAACAGGCGTGACGCAAGGGCGTGTTGCGGGTGCGTGGGAAGCCCCGGGTAATGCACTTTGTTCACACGGGGGTGTTCCTGACAGAAGCGTGCAAGCGCCAGGGCATTGTCGCTGGCACGCTCCACTCGCAGCGACATGGTTTCCGAACCAACCGCCAGGGAGTGGGCGGCTTCGGGGGCGAGCGTGGCACCAAAATCACGCAGCCCCTTCTTGCGGATCTGGGTCAGTCCCCAATTACTCGCGGGGCCGGTCTTGTAGTTGTCGTACAGGTTCGGAAAGCTGCTCCAGTCGTACAGTCCGGTGTCCGTGACGGCTCCCCCCAGCGCATCGCCATGACCGCCGAAATACTTGGACAGAGAGTTGATGACCAGTGAGGCACCGACGGACTTCGGGGAGAACAGGCAGGGGGTCGTGATGGTGTTGTCCACGACATAAAGGATTTTTCGCTGCGCACACAATTCCCCGATGCGGGCCAGGTCGGCGACCTGTGTCACGGGGTTGGCAATGGTCTCGACAAACACCGCGCGTGTCTGCGGCGTCAGGGCTTTCTCCACCTTCGCGACATCGGTCGCGTCCACAAAGCTGACGTCCACCCCGAAATTGCCGAAGCTGTTGAACAGGCTGTTGGTGTTGCCAAACAGGAAAGCACTCGACACCACATGATCGCCCTTGCGCAGCAGGGCAAACAGGGTGGAACCGATGGCCGCCATGCCGGTGGCGAAGGCCGCAGTGGCGTGGCCGGACTCCATGCGGGTGACCCGGTTCTGCAGGGCGTTGACGGTCGGGTTCTGCTGACGGCCATAGTTGTAGCCGGGCTGCCGGCCCTGAAAGACGGCGGCGAGATCGCGGGCGTCTTCATACTCGAAGGCGATCGAGGTGTGCACGGGTTTGTGCAGGGCTCCGTGACCGGGCTTGTCGCGGCGATCGGAGTGCAGATTCACCGTATCGAAATGCGGTGCGGGTTTGTCTCTGCTCATGCTGTTGAATCCTGAATGACACTCTACGCCAGAGGCGGCGCAAGGCGGCCTAGTATATAAGACATGCCGGGGGCTGAACACCGGGGATCAGGGCTGCTGGAATACCGCCAGGGAGGCGATCTGCTCGTCGATGGCACTGATGCGGGCCATATAGGCCTCGCTGTTGCGGTCGGTGTACTGGGCAGAGAAATCGTTTTCGGAGAGACCTGCATTGTCTCGCGAGACTGGTGGCATGTAGTCGGTTTCGGCTGCGATTGACTGCACGCTTGCCTGCATCTGCCGTGCTTCCGTCGGCGAGGCAGTCGCTTTGTTGCCCAGCGCGGCGCCCGCGCTGTTGGCGGTCAGGTCACTGAAGCTGAAGCCGGTGCGATAGCGGGCATCGTGCACTTCCTTGCTGGTGGAGAGCAGCCCGGCGACGCCGGCCCCGACAGTGGCACTCATGGCCGCAGAGCTGGTGAAGTGCTGCGCCAGATCCGGGCGATGCTGGATCGTCACGGTCAGGCGGCGGGGAGTAATCAGCGCTGCTGCCCCCGGAGGTTCGATCAACTGACTGAGATCGGATTCGTTGACGTACAGGGACAGGGCCTGCAGCAGGCTGCGATTCTCGGTGACGGGGTCTTCACCGGCTGCCACGCGCTCCTGCGCGTTCTGAAACAGCGGCACCAGCAGCAGGCTGAGGGAAATGCTACTGACGTCCTGGGGCTGTGCCTCGACGATGGTCACGATTCTGCCGAAGTAGTGCACGATGCGCGCCTTGTCATCGGCGCTGAGCAGAAGCTGTTCCGCCTGCGTCTGCACCCGTGCCAGCAGGCGCGGGTCCCAGTCCAGGGTGATTTCCAGCAGATTCTCTTCGAAGCTGACAGTGCGCAGGCTCTGCTGCAGGTCCACCAGTTCCTGATAGTTGACGTAGGCACCGGCCATCCTCGCCTGCATACGCGCGATCAGGAAATGCACCAGGGCGTCCGGTACTGGCAGGCGGCCGAGTCTGAGCGCGAACAGGTCGAGGCTTTCGCCCCGTTCCCGTACGCCAGCATGCACATTCAGGTAAAGCGGCGTCAGCGGCGTGCGCAGGGGCATACTCAGATTCACCAGCGCGTTGCCCTGCTGCAGCGCCACGTCTGCGGTCACCTCCTGCATGCCTGGGATATTCTGCAGCAGGAAGGCTGCCAGCAGATTCAGCTCGTCGGCGTCGAGGTGCAGGGTCAGCTCACCAGGAGAGCTGATACTGGCCGGACCATTGTCTACCAACAGTTGTTCAATGGTGTTGATGGCCGGGTTGTCGAGTGTGGGATTGCGCGGCACTGCAGGGGAGGTCTGCAGCAGCAGGGCAGCCAGCAGCAGAAGCAGGAGCAACGGCAGGCCGATGATCAGCAGGGGAAGGCGAAAGGGGCTGGAATTGCGGATCTTCGTCATGAGAATTCAGCATAAAGGCTGACAAATTGCTGATTTAGCTATATAAAGTGCAAAATCTGGCGATGTGGTGAGGAGCTTGGGCCAAACCCATGCCAGTCTGCGCGGCTTGACCCTACTATCAGTGACTGATTATGGTGGCGTCAAGCACTGCGCGATCACTTACCAGAGTTCACTGATCTACAAGGACTGCCATGATGAAACGCTTTGCCATTGATGCCAGATTCATTCCGGTTGCGCGGCAGATACTGCTGGGCGGGGTCATTCTTGCCCTCGTAGGCTGTGGGTCGTCGGCGAACCAGCAGGCGGCGATCGACCAGGCCCGCACGATCGAAATGCAGCGTGCAGAAGAGCAGGCGGCTGCGGCGCGTGCCGCTGAAGAGCGTGCCCGCATCGCGCGTCAGGAGGCCGAACGTCAGGCAGAGGTCGCCCGTCAGGAAGCCGAGCAGCAGGCCCGTGAAGCTGCGGAACAGGCAGCCCGGGAAGCGGCGCAACGTGAGGAGGCTGCCCGACTGGCGGCGGCAGAGCAGGCCCGCCGTGCAGCCCAGGCACGTCAGGACGCGCAGCGTGCCCGCATTGCACAACTGGAAGCCCAGATTGCGGATCTGCGGGCGATCAACGCCCGTGCCAGCGCGGTCAACAGCAAGTACGAAGAGGCGATTGCTGCTGCAGAGGCGTTGCTTGAGGCCCTGAACGCCGAGCAGGAGAAATACGCCAACACCAACGCCGCTGGCGAGCCGGTGGTAGCCCTGGACAAGGCCGGACTGGCAGAGCTGGAAGCCCGCAAGGACAGCCTCAAGCGCGAGGCTCAGGCGCTGAGCCAGCAATGAGCGACAATGTGGTCGATATCAGCGATGCGCTGGAGGCCCGTCGACACCAGGCCGCCGACGAGCGGCTGAAACAGATGCGTGCCGCCTTCCGTGCGGCACGCCTCAACGCCGCCGGCAAGGGGCCGACCCGTCCCGGTGGCGGATCCGGCAAGCGCCGGGGAAAGAAGCGTCACCCCTCCCGTTAGAATGACCGATTGATGTGAAACATCTGGTATTTCCGGTCCTGAAATCCTCGTTTCAAGCGTTTGCAGCAGTTCGTTCCAATCTTCCTCAACCCCCCGATTTTCCTATGGTCCGGCCAACCCGGCAGGGGGGCGGGCGACAGCTTTGTTTGTCCTGATCGATATGCTACAGTGCGCCCGGTCCGTTAAAAAAAACAACATGAGGGGATACCGCAAGATGCCAGGCATGACAATAAGTATTACGATTTTGCTTTCACTTTTCGGTTTGGGCGTCGCGTATTTTTATATGCGCCGGGTGATGAGTGTCCCGTTGAGCCTCGGTCTTGAGGGCGAACAGGAAACCCGTCTGAAGTTTATCCACGGTGCGATTGCCCAGGGTGCCATGGCATTTCTGAAGCAGGAGTACAAATTTCTCGCCATCTTCATGCTCGTCTTCGCCGCCATCATCGCGGTGCTGATTGACGACAACCACACTCCCGATACCCGTGAGGGTCTCTATACCGCAGTTGCCTTCCTCTTTGGCGGGGTGATCTCCATTGCCTCCGGCTACATCGGCATGATGATCGCCACCCAGGGCAATGCGCGGACAACCGTTTCGGCCCGCAATGACATCAGCGATGCCTATCGCGTGGCACTGAACTCCGGTGCGGTGATGGGCTTTGCGCTGGTCAGTCTGGCGGTGCTGGGCCTGGTCCTGGTCTACCTGCTGATGAAAGCCTGGGTGCCCGACGATCTGCCCAACTACGTTCTCATGGAAATCATCGCCGGCTTCGGTCTGGGCGGGTCCACCATTGCGCTGTTCGCCCGTGTGGGTGGCGGTATCTTCACCAAGGCAGCGGACGTGGGTGCCGACCTGGTGGGCAAGGTGGAAAAAGGCATTCCGGAAGACGATCCGCGCAACCCTGCGGTAATCGCTGACAACGTGGGCGACAACGTGGGTGACGTTGCCGGTATGGGCGCGGACCTGTTCGGTTCCTGCGCCGAGTCTACCTGCGCGGCGATGGTGATCAGTGCGGTGGTCTTTGCAGGCAATATTGATGCGTTGCTGTATCCGATCCTGATCAGTGCCGTGGGCATTCCCATCAGTCTCATTACCCTGATGTTCGTGTCGGTCAAAAAAGAAGAAGATGTGTCACCTGCACTGATGAAGCTGCTGATCATCTCCAGTGCGCTGATGGCCATTGCCATGTTCTTCGTGACCCGTGCCGTGATTCCCGAGCAGTTCGTGCTGCGTGAGGAAACCTACACCGCAATGGGCATCTACTGGTGCTTCTTCTCCGGTCTCATCGCCGGTCTGGCAGTGGGCCTGCTGACGGGTTACTACACGTCTGGCGCCTTCAAGCCGGTGCAGGAAGTGGCCAAGTCCTGTGAGACAGGCGCCGCAACAAACATCATTTACGGCCTGGCACTGGGCTACAAGAGCACCGTGCTGCCGTATATTGCGATTGCGATTGCGATCTTCGTGTCCTGGGAACTCGGCGGCATGTACGGGGTGGCGATTGGTTCGCTCGGGATGCTCGGTACCCTGGCGATTGCCCTGACCATCGACGCCTACGGCCCTGTGGCAGACAACGCCGGCGGCGTGGCCGAAATGGCCGGTCTGGACAAGGAAGTGCGTCGTCGCACCGACATCCTGGATGCGGCAGGCAACACAACTGCGGCCATCGGCAAGGGCTTCGCCATCGGCGCCGCCATTCTGACTTCGCTGGCGCTGTTTGCGGCCTTCCTGACCAGCGCCGATGGCCTGATGAAGGAAGCGCATGGTGAGAGCTACGATCTGCTGGGCAGCATCAACCTGCTGGACCCGATCGTGTTCGTGAGCCTGTTCCTCGGCGCGGTGCTGCCCTTCCTGTTCACGGCGATGACCATGAAGTCTGTAGGCAAGGCCGCCTTCGACATGATCGAAGAGGTACGTCGTCAGTTCAACTCGATTCCTGGCCTGATGGAAGGCAAGGCGGAGCCGGACTACGCGCAGTGTGTGGCCATCTCCACGAAAGCGGCGCTGCGTGAAATGATCGCCCCGGGCGTGCTGATCATGGGCACTCCGCTGGTGGTGGGCTTCCTGTTCGGGGTACCGGCGGTCGCCGGGATTCTGGCGGGCTCTCTGGTAGCCGGCGGTGTGCTGGCGATCTCCTCCTCCAACAGTGGCGGTGCCTGGGACAACGCGAAGAAGTATGTGGAAGCGGGCCATTACGGTGGCAAGGGTTCCGAAGTGCACAAGGCTGCTGTTGTGGGCGACACCGTGGGCGATCCTCTCAAGGATACCTCCGGTCCGTCCCTGAACATCCTGATCAAACTCTCTGCGATCCTGTCGCTGGTGTTTGCACCGTTCTTCGTTCAGTACGGTGGGGTGCTGCTGGGTTAATCTCCGCAACACATTCGCTCAAAAAAGGGTCGCAACTGCGGCCCTTTTTTTTGCTGCCGACTGATCTGATTACCTTGGTTGTTCTAATAGTCTCCCACTCTGCTGGTCGAGCCGGGAAATGAGACAAGTTGTCGGAGACGCCAAAAAGCTCACATCCCTGTGAAGGCTCGGCTCGCGCTTCCGACCGCCAGGGATGGCGGGAGTGCCGAGACTGCAGGAGCAAGTCTTCGGTCCTGGCGCCCGACGCTCCGCCATCTTGTCTCATTTCCCGGCTCTTGTCTGGTGATAGGCGATGCTCTGCAGTTTCGCTCCCCAATGCGGGAAGGAAACCGTGTAGATCATCTGAAAGGTGCGTTAAAACAGATTAGTTGGTGTACTGACGTTCGAAGTGATACATGACCCATTCGTTGTGGTCGTTTTGCTCGTTGGTCTCGGTGTCGAGCCAGCTTACGCGGACGGTGCGCACGCACTGATAGATGCGGAAGGAATCCGAGTTTTCGATGATCAGGCCGCGCACGGAAGGGTTCAGCGTGTAGTTGGAGATTTCCACCAGCTTCCATTCTTCCGCCATGGTGCGCGAGATGCACTCGCTGCCAAACAGCAGGTTGAGGTAGTCGATTTCCTTCTCCGCCCATTTCCCGGCAGGCACCTCCATGTTCAGCGGAAGTCGTCGCTGGATGCTGGGATCGTCCTCGTCCTGGAACAGGACTGACTGCAGAACGACATTGTGTTCGCTCTGGTTCTGCGCCACGATTCGAAGACCCGCGTTGCTGCTGACGTTCCAGGCACTGGAGTAGATCGCGTACTTGATGAGGTAGTCCTCATCGCTTCCGGGAGCAGTCAGATCCTGCGACAGAGCGGATTGCGACGCTGTCGAGAGAAGACCCAGCAGAAAAAGGGCTATGGGTGCCTTGAACATGGTGAACTCTTTCCTTACGCCACTATCGATGTGGCCAAGCTAGCAAAAAACTCCTGAAGGGTAGCTTAACCGACAGGGTTTTTCCACGGGCGTATTGTCGCAGAATGTGTTGAATCGAGACAGAAAGCCCGTCGAGTATGCCCTTGTTCCTCGCCGCGTCTTCGTTGGATAATGCCGGGGTCATCGGCAAGGGTCTTGAAAGTGGAAAGATTACAGGGAGTCCAGCACGTTATCTGTGTCGCCTCGGGCAAAGGCGGGGTCGGCAAGTCCACCACTGCTGTCAACCTGGCACTTGCACTGCACCGACGCGGCAAGCGGGTCGGTCTGCTGGACGCCGACATCTACGGCCCCAGTCAGCCCCTGATGCTGGGTGTCAAACCCGGGGTGCGGCCGCGGGTGATTGACAACAAGTTCATGGAGCCCATCAAGGCGCATGGCATTGAATCCAATTCCATGGGCTATCTGGTCAGCCCCGAAACCCCCATGGTCTGGCGGGCTCCGATGATTGTCGGCGCCTTCAACCAGATCCTCAAGGATACCCGCTGGTCCGATCTCGACTATCTGATTGTCGATATGCCACCGGGGACCGGTGATATCCAGTTGAGCCTCTCCCAGGCGGTGCCCATTAGTGGTGCCGTGATTGTGACCACGCCGCAGGATGTGGCCTTGCTGGACGCCCGCAAGGGCATTGAGATGTTCCGCAAGGTCAAGGTGCCCCTGCTTGGAGTCGTGGAGAACATGGGCGTGCATATCTGCTCGAACTGCGGACATGCCGAGGCCATCTTCGGTACCGGCGGGGGCCAGCAACTGTCCGAGGATTACGGCATCGACGTGATCGGTTCCCTTCCGCTGGACCTCTCCATTCGCGAGCACACCGACAGCGGCAATCCTATCGTGGTGGCGCAGCCCGACAGTCCTGTGGCGCAGGCCTATCTTGAACTCGCCGACCAGGTGATGGAGCGTATTGAACAACTGGCGCGGAATGCCGCAGCCGCCCCAGTGATACAGATGAGTGACGACTGAACGACCGCCAATTCAACCGACCAAATGAGGACCGTGCCAGTGGATGCAATCAATGCCCTGTTAGTTCAAATGGATGGAATGCTGGCGGGTTCCGCCTGGTTTCCCTACCTGCTGCTGTTCACCGGCCTGTTCTTTACGCTGTACCTGAAGTTCCCCCAGATTCGTTTCTTCCGCCATGCCCTGAAGGTGGTCAGCGGCAAGCTGGACCGCGAGGGCGCGCCTGGTGACACGAGTCACTTTCAGGCTCTGTCCACCGCCCTGGCGGGCACCATTGGCACCGGCAATATCGGCGGGGTGGCCTTTGCCCTGTTTCTTGGGGGGCCGGCTGCGCTGTTCTGGATGTGGACGACGGCCTTCCTGGGCATGACGACCAAGTTCGTGGAAGTGACCCTGTCGCACAAGTACCGGGTGAAGACAGAGGACGGCTCCATGGCGGGTGGCCCCATGTATTACATGGAAAATGCGCTGAAGTCGCGCCCCCTGGCGATCCTGTTTTCCGTGGCGGCGGTACTCACCTGTTTCGGCATCGGCAATTTTCCGCAGATCAACAGTATTGCCGCAGGGCTGCGGGACTCCTTCGGAATCAGTCCCATGGTGTCCGGTGCGGTGCTCACGGTGCTGCTCGGGTTGGTAGTGGTCGGCGGCATCAAGCGCATTGCCCAGGTAGCGTCGAAGCTGGTGCCGGCCATGTCGCTCATCTACGTGATTGGCGCTCTGGCCGTGATCATTCCCAACATCGGCAATGTCGGCCCCTCTTTTGTGTCCATCTTCTCCGATGTGTTTACCGGTTCCGCAGCCACAGGCGGTTTCCTGGGAGCCACGATTGCCTATGCCTTCAATCGCGGCGTCAACCGCGGGCTGTTCTCCAATGAGGCAGGTCTGGGCTCGTCCTCCATTGCGCACTCTGCGGCGAGAACCGACGAGCCTGCCGACGAAGGCATGGTGTCGCTGCTGGAGCCGTTTATCGACACCATCGTGATCTGCACTCTAACCGGTCTGGTCATTCTGTCTTCCGGCGTGTGGAGCCAGAAACATGAGAATGTCTTTGCGCGGGCGGATACGGCGATTGTCGCGGGGGTGTATGACGACAGCGATGCGGCGGACCGGGAGGCGCTGTTTCATTATCTGAGCAATGGGGAAACCGCTGTGCGTGCCTATACGGGAGACATGGAACTGGCGGCGGGGCGTATTCTGAATACCGAAGATTTCACGCTGCTGCATGCCCGCTCGGTGGCGGAAGACATGCGCTTCAGTGTTGGCGGCGAGCCTGCACAGGGGCGTTTCCATGTCACTGATGGTCGGCCGGATGACCTGAACCTGCAGATCGTGGGGCGCTCCCTGATCCACTCGGTTCCGCTGACGGCCAAAGCCTTTACCCAGGGCATGCTCGGTGACGCCGGTCAGTACATTGTTTCGATAGGGCTGTTGCTGTTCGCGTTCTCCACCGCCATTGCCTGGTCCTACTACGGGGATCGCGCGATTATCTACCTGTTCGGGCATGCCGGGGTGCTGCCCTTCCGGCTGGTTTATATTGCCGGTTTCTTCCTGGCCGCCCAGGCCGATACCACCCTGATCTGGAATCTCTCGGCGGTGACGCTGTTCTTCATGGCCATGCCCAATCTGATCGGCATCCTGCTGCTGCGCAAGGACATGAAGGCCACCACCGAGGATTACTGGAGTCGCGTCAAATCCCGCTCATGAGCGGTGCAGATGCTCCCCCGGCAGGCGGATGTTGCGCACGATCATCTGTACGTCTTCCGGGGGTTCCGCCGTCAGTCGGCAGACAAGCAGCGCGACTGCCAGGTTGAGCAGTGTTCCCAGGGTACCGATGCCCTCCGGTGATATACCGAACCACCAGTGTTCGGCATTGCTCATTGCCGGGTTCATGAACTTGAAGTAGATGATGTAGGCGGCGGTGAAGGTGAAGCCCGTCAGCATGCCAGCCACGGCGCCTTGCCGGTTCATGCGGCTATAGAAGATGCCGAGGACAATAGCCGGGAAGAAGGAGGCCGCCGCGAGACCGAATGCAAAGGCCACTACCTCCGCCACGAAACCGGGCGGATTGATCCCAAAATACCCCGCAATCAACACGGCTACGAAGATCGCGATGCGGGCGTAGATCAGCTCCTGTTTCTCGGTGATATCCGGGGCAAGACAGCGTTTCAGCAGGTCGTGTGAAATAGAGGTCGATATGACCAGCAACAGACCCGCAGCAGTGGACAGGGCTGCCGCCAGCGCACCGGCTGCCACCAGTGCGACCACCCAACCGGGCAGGTTGGCGATTTCCGGGTTGGCCAGCACCATGATGTCACGGTTGACCGTCAGCTCATTGCGTTCCGGGTCGCCCACATACTGGATGCGGCCATCGCCATTCTTGTCATTGAAGGAGATCAGGCTGGTGCGTTCCCAGGTGGTGAACCAGGCCGGTACTGACGCGTATTCGGCGTTGTTCACGGTGTTCATCAGGTTGGTCTTGGAGAAGGCGGCAATAGCGGGCGCCGTGGTATACAGAATGGCGATGAAGATCAGCGCAAAGCCGGCGGAGCGGCGTGCATCGCGGACGCTGGGAACTGTGAAGAAACGGATGATAACGTGGGGCAGCCCGGCGGTGCCGAACATCAGGGCCGCAGTGATGAAAAACACGTCCTGGGTGCTCTTCTGTCCGGAGGTGTAGGTGCCGAATCCCAGCTCCTGACTGATGCCGTCGAGACGGTCCAGCAGATAGCCGCCGCCGAATTCCGGCGTCAGTTCCGAACCAAAACCGAGCTGGGGAATCGGATTGCCGGTCATCATCAGGGAAATAAAGATAGCGGGCACCATATAGGCAAAGATGAGCACGCAGTACTGCGCCACCTGTGTGTAGGTGATGCCTTTCATGCCCCCCAATACCGCATAGAAGAAGACGATCGCCATGCCGATCACCACGCCGGTTGTGATGTCCACTTCCAGGAAGCGGGAGAAGACGATTCCTGCCCCCTGCATCTGTCCGCAGACATAGACGAAGGACACGACGATCGCGCAGAACACGGCAGCAAGCCGTGCACTCTGGGAGTAGTAGCGGTCGCCGATGAACGCCGGCACTGTGAACTTGCCGAATTTGCGCAGATAGGGCGCCAGCAGCATCGCCAGCAGCACGTAGCCGCCGGTCCAGCCCATCAGGTAGTAGGTGCCGTCACGGCCAAGAAAGGAGATCAGGCCCGCCATGGAAATAAAGGAGGCGGCAGACATCCAGTCGGCAGCGGTTGCCATGCCATTGGTCATGGGGTGTACGCCCCCACCGGCGACATAGAAATCGTGGGTCGAACCGGCTTTTGACCACACGGCAATGGCAATGTACAGGCCGAAGGTGACGAAGATGAACAGGTAGGTCCAGATTTGCACACTCATGCCTTGTCCTCCTGCGCCTGGGTGTCGGATTCGCCGCCCTGTTGCAGGGAGGACTGATGGTCAAGATCGAACTTGCGATCGAGCTTGTCCATCTGACGGATGTAGACGTAGATCAGGACAATAAAACCATAGATCGACCCTTGCTGTGCCATCCAGAATCCCAGCTTGAAGCCTCCGATGCGAAACTGATCGAGGAAATCCGCCAGCAGAATGCCGCAGACGAAAGAAATGAAAAACCACACGGACAGGAGTGTCAGCACGATTCTGACGTTGGCACGCCAGTAGGCGTGGGCATTGTTGTCAGACTTCTTGTCAGACATAGGGCGCCTCTCTTCTTTTTAGTATGTAATGCATTGATTATTATCGTTATTTTCAAGCAAGTCGCGCGTTGTGCGCTGATGTTAGCACTAAAATCTGAGCAGGTACACGCTGACGCAGAGTGTGAGAATCGCTTTTTCCGCTTGTCCCTTCCTGCCGTGCACTGGTCATGTCATGGCTTGATTCCGCTGCTTGATATCGTACTATTCATGACGTTAATAAGACTAAGCTCAGCTATTAAAAAGGCCCAGACGCCATGAGCGCCAAACGCTGTGACCTCAACCTCTTTCTGGTGTTTGACACCATCTACACCGAGCGCAATCTGACCCAGGCTGCCAGGACGCTGGACATCACCCAGCCAGCGGTCAGCAATGCGCTGGCCCGTCTGCGCAAGCTGTTTGACGACGAGTTGTTCATTCGTACCGCGCGCGGAATGCAACCGACGCCGGTGGCAGACAACGTGGCCCACAATGTGTCGGCGGCACTGGGACTGCTCAAGGGCAGCCTGCTGGAACGGCAGAACTTCGATCCCCTGCAGACGGAGCGGGTTTTCCAGTTCAGCATGAGTGACCTGGCCGAAGCCCTGGTGTTGCCCCGGTTGATGCCCCTGATCGAGTCGTCGGCGCCGCACCTGACGCTGCAGAGCTATTATGTGAAGCGGCAGGAGCTGGCGCGCAATCTGGCACGCGGAGAAGTGGATTTTGCGGTGGAGGTGCCTCTGGTGGACGATCCGCAACTGTGCCACCACTCACTCATCAGCGATGACTATGTCTGCGTCCTGCGTCACGGGCATCCGGCCCTGCAGGAAGCGTTTACGCTGGATGCCTTTCTGGCGCTGCAGCACGTGCATGTGTCCAGCCGTCGCAAGGGGATGGGGCAGGTGGATCTGGCGCTGCTGAAACTGGATGTTGAGCGTCGCATACGGCTGCGCGTGCAGCATTACCGTGTTGCGGCCGCAATTGTGGGCTCGACGGATCTGGCACTGAGCATGCCGCGCTTTCTGGCGGAGAGGTATGATCTGGCGATTCTGCCGCTGCCCTTCCCGGTGCCGCAACTGAATTTCCATCTGTACTGGCACCGGCAGGCCGACAGTGACAGCGCGCATCGCTGGATGCGCGAATCCCTGATCAGGCTTTTCGAGACCTGAGCGGCACGGGCAGGGGCTACTCGATAAATTCCTTGATGTAATTCAACAGGCGCCGCCGGTGAACCCGGGCGCTGTCCTCGTTGTCCTTGCCGTGGTTGCGCAGAATCTGGCGAATTGCCTGACGCTCTGCAAGGGGCCAGGTGTCCACAAAAGCATTGATGTCATCTTCCGAGCCACCCAGCAGACGCTCTGCCCATTGTTCGATCAGTTGTGCCCGACGCACTTCGGCGCGATCCGGGGTCCGCATCCGGTCGAGTTCCTGCTGGATGGCCTCGTGATCGGCATCCCGCATCAGGCGTCCGATAAACTGCAACTGGCGGCGTTTGGCCTCGTGCTTGTTTGGCAGGCGGTTGAACTCCGCAATGCCGGCACGCAGCTCGGCGCTCAGGGGCAGTTTGTCGAGTTGTTTCTTGCTCAGGGTGGTCAGTTCCTCCCCCAGTTTCTGCACGCCGATCATGTCGCGCTTGCGCTGGGATTTGCTGGGAGGCAGTTGTGACCAGTCAAAGTTGTCTTGTTCTGTCATTTCAGTCTCGAATAGCGGGCGGGTCTGTCTGTGAAGTGACCGCCGGTGTCACTCGCTCTCATCGAAGCGGTTGTTGACCAGTTCGGTAATGGCGGCCAGGGCATCGGCCTCGTCCGGGCCGTCGATCAGGACGTTGAGCACAGTGCCCTTGCTGGCGGCGAGCATCATCAGCGAGAGAATGCTTTTGCCATCAACCATTTTGTCCTGCCCGACCTTGATCTGGCTGTTGAACGCGGAGCTGACCGATACCATGCGCGCCGCAGCGCGGGCATGCAGGCCAGCCTTGTTGCAGATGGTGACAGTGGATTTGATCATCGTTCTTATGTGTTTTCCCTACGTAGTAACTCTCGGTGCATCACCTGAACATTGCTCAGCTTGCCGGCAAAATGCCGACGCAGACGCTCGCTGAGATAGACGGAGCGGTGCTGTCCGCCGGTGCAGCCAATGGCAACAGTCATGTAGCTGCGGTTGTTTTCCTCGAAGCGGGGCAGCCATTTGTCCAGATACTGGCACAGGTCTGCGTACATATCTTCCATGGCCGGCTGGGCCTGCAGCCATTGCTTTACCTTGTCGTCCTGGCCGGTCAGCGGGCGCAGCTCCTCTTCCCAGTACGGGTTCGGCAGACAGCGCACATCGAAAACCACGTCGGCATCGATCGGTACCCCATACTTGTAGCCGAAGGACTCGAATATCAGGGCCAGGCCGCTGTCCTCACGCTCCACCACCCGCGTGCGGATCATTTCGCGTAACTGGTGCAGCGACATATTGCTGGTGTCGATGGAGAGGCTGGCGAGCAGGGCGATCTGCTCCAGCAGCGTGGTTTCCATATTGATCGCCTGCCGCAGGCCGATCTTGTCCGTCGTCAGTGGATGCTTGCGTCGGCTCTCGCTGAAGCGCTTGATCAGCGTCGGGCTGCTGGCATCGAGAAAAATCACCTCGGTGCGCAGTGAGCTTCGGCGCAACTGCTCGATGATCATCGGCACCTGCTCCAGATCCGAAGGGATGTTGCGGGCATCGATACTGACGGCAACCTGGGGGGCATCCCCGACCTGTTCACTGACGCGCTGTGCGAGTGCAGGCAGCAGGCTGGCGGGGAGATTGTCGATGCAATAGAAACCGTGATCCTCAAGCATGTTGAGGGCGGTACTCTTTCCGGAGCCTGAGCGGCCGCTGATGATCAGGAGTTTCACTTGCTTGTTTCGCCCGCGGGTCTGTTGCCTGTTCAGGGTTCTTATGGGGCCCTGCGCTGCACAAAATCCGTACTACACTAACAGCTTTGCTGCACAGTGAATAGCGCTCAGGACCGGGTGGCAATCTCGTACAGGGCCTCGGCGCTCTGGGCCTGGCGCAGCTCGTTGCAGAAGCTCTCCTGATGGAACAGGGTCGCCAGTGCACCGAGCACCTTGAGGTGTTCCTCGGTCTCCTGCGACGGCACGATCAGCACAAAGAGCAGGTCCACGGAGCGGGAGTCGATGGCGTCGAAGTCGATGCCTTCCTCCAGAGTCACCAATGCCCCCGTAATGTGTTCGCAATCGGCAACCCGACAGTGGGGGATGGCAATGCCGTTCCCGATGCCGGTGCTGCCAAGCTGTTCGCGGGCAAGCAGGGCGCTGTAGATGTGGTCTGCCGAGAGTGACTGGGTCTGGGTTGAGATCAGTTCGCTGATGGTGGTCAGAAAACGTTTCTTACTGACGCCCGGCAGCTTACAGAAACAGCGCTCCGGAGTCAGAATGGTGTTGAGTTGCATGTTGTGCGGGTCTCGTGGGTCGGGAGTTCGCGCAGATTTTAGCACTGCTGCCACGCGGATTTGAGTGTTTTTTCTACCATTTGGTCACAGTCTGTGCGTGCTGTGAGCCCTACACCAGCTTCTTGCGTTCGTTGGAAGGAGGAATGGACAGGGATTCGCGGTACTTGGCGATGGTGCGCCGTGCCACGTTGATGCCCTGATCCTCAAGCAGTTTGGTGATCTTGCTGTCGCTCAGGGGCTTGCGCGCATTCTCTGCGGCCACCAGTTTCTTGATCAGTGCCCGAATCGCCGTGGAGGAGCATTCGCCGCCGCCCGCCGTGCTGACATGGCTGGAGAAGAAATACTTGAGCTCGAAGATGCCCTTGGGCGTGTGCATGTATTTCTGTGTGGTGACGCGTGAGATGGTGGATTCGTGCATGCTCACCGCTTCGGCGATGTCGTGCAGCACCAGCGGTTTCATGGCCTCTTCCCCGTATTCGAAGAAGCCCTTCTGGTGCTCGACGATGCGGGTGGCGACCTTCATCAGGGTTTCGTTACGGCTCTGCAGGCTCTTGATGAACCAGCGCGCTTCCTGCAGGTTGTCACGCAGGTAGTTGTTGTCGGCGCTGTTGTCGGCGCGCCGCACCAGCGAAGCGTAGTCAGGGTTGATGCGAATCTTCGGGGCAGTTTCCGGGTTCAGTTCCACCCGCCAGCGGCCGCTATCGCTGTCCTTGGTGACAATGACATCGGGCACGATGTAGGTGGTGGACGGCGGTGCGATATCGGCACCGGGCCGGGGGTTGAGATGCTCGATCACGCTGATGGCGTCGCGCAGCTCGGGTTCCTTGAGTCGCGTCAGACGCATCAGTTGTGCGTAGTCGCGGTTGCCCAGCAGTTGCAGGTGATCCTTGACGATCAGCTTGGCATGTCTGACCGCTGTGGTCAGCTCATCGCCCTCGAACTGCTGCAACTGGATCATCAGGCATTCGGAAAGATCGCGGTAGCCAACGCCGACCGGGTCGAACTGCTGAATGCGGTGCAGCACCGCCAGCACTTCCTCGGGTTCGATGTCCAGGGAACGCATCAGGCTGGCGTGAATGACGTCGATGCTCAGGGTCAGCATGCCATTGGCATCGATCGCGTCGATGATGGCCATGGCAATCAGGCGGTCCGCGTCCGACATGGGGGTCAGATTCAACTGCCATGTCAGATGGTCCTGCAGGGTCTCCGTGACGCTGTTGCGCGACTCGAAGTCCATGCCTTCGCCGTCAGCCCCGCTGGAGCCACCGCCCGTGGTGTAGATGCTCTGGTATACATCATCCCAACTGCTGTCCACCGACAGCTCCTGGGGAATACTGTCTTCCCAGCGGTTGTCATCTCCCCCGGTCGCGCTGCCGTAATCGTTCTCGCCCATGTCGTCGTTGCTGGACAGCGAATGTTCGGGGCGGTAGTCATCCGGGGTGCTGGCGGTCTGGGGCTGGCTGTCGCCTTCCCCGTCACCGTCGTCCGAGGGGCGGTAGTCGTCCATGCTCTCGTCGATTTCGAGCATGGGATTGGACTCAAGTGCCTGGTGAATTTCCTGCTGCAGGTCCAGCGTGGAGAGCTGGAGAAGACGAATGGCTTGCTGCAGCTGTGGCGTCATGGTCAATTGCTGACCTAGCTTGAGCTGTAGCGATAATTTCATATTCTTGCGGTCGTCATCTGCTGTGATACATCCGGTTGATTCACTCGGGAGACGCACTGGCAGGGACTGCTTCGTGGCGCTCGCCTGGCTGCCCCGGGCGCTTGCCGACAGCCATACAGCAAGTATCGTGCCGTAAGTCGCTAGCAAATTTCAAGCCCAATCTGAACTCTCTGAGCAAACTTTGATCAAGGCACGTTTTTTGAGCGTAAGAATGGTGTTCAGAAAAGCGCTGAACACCAGGAGTTACGGGGGTTCTGGGCGGATTGTCAGATTTTGAACTGATGGCCGAGATAGACGTCCCGAACCTTCTGATTGGCCAGAATGGTGTCCGAGGAACCCTCTGCAATGATCTGGCCTTCGCTGACGATGTAGGCCTTTTCGCAAATATCCAAGGTTTCGCGGACGTTGTGATCTGTGAGCAGCACCCCGATGCCCTTGGACTTGAGGTGGCAGATGATGTCCTTGATGTCGCTTACGGAAATCGGGTCCACGCCCGCGAAGGGTTCATCCAGCAGAATGAAGCGGGGTTCCGCGGCGAGTGCGCGGGCAATTTCGGTGCGGCGACGCTCGCCCCCCGACAGACTCATGCCCTTGTTGTCGCGGATGTGGCCGATGTGGAATTCCTGCAGCAGGCTTTCCAGGGTTTCCCGTCTCGTTTCCCGGTTCAGGTCACGCCGGGTCTCCAGGATGGCCATGATGTTTTCGGCGACCGTCAGGGTGCGAAAGATCGAGGAGTCCTGCGGCAGATAGCCGAGGCCGCGTTGCGCACGGGCATGGATCGGCATGGCGGTAAGGTCGTGGGAGTCCAGGGTAATCTGCCCGCTGTCGGCCTGAATCAGCCCGACAATCATGTAGAAACAGGTGGTTTTGCCGGCCCCGTTAGGGCCCAGTAGCCCCACGATCTGGCCGCTGGTGACGCTGATCGAAACATCGCGCACGACGTGCCGGCCCTTGTAGGCCTTGGCGAGGTGAGTGGCCTGAAGCGTCGCCATCAGTTGACCTGCGGGCTGAGGGAGCCGCTGCAGGCCTGCCCCGAGGTGGCGCCGGTGGCGATGGTGTGGCGTATCTCGGCGCAGCGCAGGCTGGTGCCGGGCTGGGAAAAGCTGGCATTGCCGAGAAATTCCACCACGGGTTCGGTGCCGGCGTAGTAGTTGATGGTGTCGCTGAACCCGGTCACCGAATCGGTCTCGCTGGCGCCCTTCTGCTCAAAATTGGCGGGGGAACCTGTCAGCCGTACCTGCTGCAACTGATTGTTGCGATCGTACTCCAGCACGGCCACGTCTCCGGTCAGCTCGATATCCTCCTGGCGCACGAAGACATTGCTGCGCAGGGTGATCACCCGCAGCCCGTTGATGGTCTCGATGGTGGTTTCCCCATCGGCGCTGTATTCGTGCGTGGGCGCTTCCTGGGCGTTGAGCCCGGCGGCTGCGAGAGTCAGCAGCAGCGTCAGGGTTCGCACCAGGGAAGAAAGGGTAGGGAGATCAGGGTTGACTGCTTTGAACTTCATATCGGCCTTTGACCTGGGACAGAAAGGTCAGTGTGTCCTGCCGCAGATCGGCACGCATGCCGACGGCGGTCTGGTGCAGGGTGTTAGTGGTCATGGTGACTTCCCGTTCCGTCGCCATGGTCTCCTCCTGGGGAAACAGGGACAGGAAAGGGGTCGCCAGCGTCATGCGGTTGCCGTTGTCCTCGACCTGATACAGCTCCACTTCGTCGCTCAGATCCAGCCGGGCAATCCGGTCGCCGTGCTCGGCTGCGAGGATTCTGCCCGATCTGGCCACGATATTCCAGCGCTCACCATTGGCCTGGTAGAGCCGGACAAAGGGATTCTGCAGGGTGGTCGTGTTGTCGAGATAGTGAATCTGCTCGGCGGCCTCCAGGGTGTACTCGATATTGCCCTGTGCGTCGTAGAGCACGCTGTTGACGCCGTTGGAGTAGGCATCGAAGGTAATCGCGGCGGTGGCATCAGGGTTGGAGGCTGTCTGCCCGCTGCGCTCGTTCAGCAGCGAGCGCCCCCCGTAGAGCGCCACCAGAATCACAATCGAGCCCAGCCAGAAGCCCTTGCCCCACAGGCGCCGACTGGCCTCCTGTTCAGCGGCAGCGAGCTCGACAGGTTCCTGCCCCGGGCTGTCACTGGTAGGGAGCGATGGCGTCATCGTAAAGCCCCTGTGCCTGAAGAATAAAATCGCAGATTTCGCGGACTGCGCCTGCGCCCCCGGGCACTTCCGTCTGGGCATGCGCCACAGCCTTGACGCTGCCATGGGCATTGCAGACAGCGAAGCCGAGGCGAACATGCTTGAGGACGCGGATGTCTGGCAGGTCGTCGCCCACATAGGCGATGGTGTCCGGCGTGAAGCCCTGGCTGGCACACAGTTCATCCAGTGCCTCGCGCTTGTCTTCCCTGCCCTGGATCAAAATCCTGATGCCAAGGTTTTCGGCCCGTTTGCTCAGCAGCTTCGAGGTGCGCCCGCTGAGAATGCCGACGGCAATGCCGCTGCCCTGCAGCAGCTTGATACCCTGGCCGTCGAGGGTGTTGAAGGCCTTGATCTCTTCTCCGCTGTCGGATAGATACAGCTCGCCGGCCGTGAGTACGCCATCCACGTCCAGCAACAGCAGGCGCACGGCACGGGCGCGTTCCAGCACGTCACTCGGTTCGGTATTGAATAACATAAGGCGGATACTCTGTCGGATGAATGAGAAGCCTGCAGGCTGTTGGCCCGGCGTTCAGACCACATTGGCCTGCAGCAGATCGTGCATGCGAATGACGCCGGTGAGCGTCTGCGCGGCATCGGTCACCAGCAGGGTGTAAATGCTGTTTTCCTGCATCATCAGCACGGCCTCGGTCGCCAGGGCATTTTCCTGGATTTTCTTGCCGTGCACGGACATCACATCCTGAATCCGGGTCTTGTGGATGTCCTTGCCTGAGTCGAGTGTACGGCGCAGATCGCCATCGGTAAAGACGCCGCAGAGTTTGCCCTGGGCATCCACAACAGTGGTCATGCCCAGCCCCTTGCGTGAAATCTCCAGCAGGGCGTCACCCAGCAGCGTTTCCGCGGCGACGCGCGGAATGGCATCACCCGCGTGCATCACATCCTTGACCTTGAGCAACAGGCGGCGACCGAGCCGGCCGCCGGGGTGGGAGAACGCGAATTCCTCCGGAGTAAAGCCCCGGGCTTCCAGTAGCGCCATGGCCAGGGCGTCGCCCAGTACCAGCGCCACAGTCGTGCTGGTGGTTGGTGCCAGGCCGAGCGGGCAGGCTTCCTCGTGCACACTGCCGTCGAGATGGACGTTTGCTGTTGTCGCCATAGCGGACTGCGGGTCACCCGTCATGCAGATCAGGGGCACTCCCTTGCGCTTGATGACAGGCAGAATGGTCATGATTTCGGCTGCGCTGCCTGAATAGGAGATGGCCAGGACCACGTCCTGATCGGTGATCATGCCCAGGTCGCCATGGCTGGCCTCACCGGGGTGTACGAACATGGCCGGGGAGCCGGTGCTGGACAGGGTGGCGGCAATCTTGCGGCCGATGTGGCCGGATTTGCCCATGCCCATCACGACGATGCGCCCCTTGCAGGCCAGCATCAGTTCGCAGGCTTCCACAAAGCGATGGTCCAGGCGGCTGCGCAGCTCGCCAATGGCGCGGTGTTCGATGTCGATGGTGCGCAGTGCGCGGGTAATCAGGTAATTCTCTTCGCTCATGGGCGTTGTAGGTTCCGTGCGTGAGGGTTTCAGGGGGTCAGCTTCCCTGTGCCTGTTGAATCAGTGTGGTAAACCAGGCGGCGTACATCAATAAAAAAACAACACCACAGGCCCGGCCGATGCTCTTTCCTGACTTAATGGTCCAGAAAATGGCGGCGGCCAGCACCAGCGTCATTGCCAGCATGGCGAGATAGTCGCGGGTCAGCAGGTTCGTTTCAATCATGCCCGCGGCCAACAGGCCTGGAAAGGGTAGCACCACCAGCAGATTGAGAACATTGGAACCGACAATATTGCCAATCGCAAGGTCGGACTGTCCTTTCAGCACCGACGCAACGCAGGCCGCCAGTTCTGGCAGGCTTGTGCCGAACGCGACGATCGTCAGCCCGATGATGGCCGAAGACACGCCAAGTTCTGTCGCAATGGCCGTAGCGCCGCTGACGAGGGCCTCGGCGCCAAAAATCAGCAGGGCCAGGCCGAGCATCAGGAACAGGCTGGCCCGCGAGGTGCTCATGGGGATAATGCTGGTTTCCTCGTCGTGCGCTGTGGCACTGCCATCGCCGGTGTCCTCTTCAGGGCGTGACAGGTAGACGGCGACGAACGCGAACAATGCGATGAGAATCACACTGTCGTAGGGGCCCAGGTAGAGATTGGCGAACAGGAAACCTGTCACAATGGTCACCAGCAACAGGGCAGGGAGTTCCCGCTTGCACATTGAGCTTGGTGGAATGATGGGGCGTATCAGGGCGGCGATGCCCAATGCGACACCGATATTGAAGATGTTGGAACCCAGGGCGTTGCCGATGGCGATGGCAGCCTGGTCCTCGATGGCGGCAATGGCGGAAGAGAAAAACTCCGGTGCGGAGGTGCCGAAGGCTACAATGGTCAGTCCGATCATCAGGGGCGTAACCCCCCAGTTCAGGGCCATGGCGGAGGCGCCTGCCACGAATTTGTCGGCTCCCCAGATCAACCCGGCAAAACCAAACGCTACGATGAGAACGTCTAACCACATAAGTCAGCCCGGGGCCTCTTCAATCCCGATCCCGATTGTGTGAACAGGCCCTAACAGTCGGGAATGCAAAGGGAAATAATTAGACGAAGGATGGGCGATGTTTGCAAGTAGTAATTTATTGCGGCAGTGGTTTGGGGTAAACTCTGCGCAGCTCGCAGAGCACGCAGATGCTTGAGTCCCAAAGACGTTGACGCATAAACAGCTTGGCGCATTCAGGGCACGGATTTGCCGGGTGACGTAAACAACCCGGCCCAAGTATTGACTGAATAGACAGGAGAGAACTCGAGTGATCACATTCAAACGCTTCCTTGCGATCATGACGCTGGTGCTGGCAGCCCCCGTGCTGCAGGCTGCGGAAGATACTTCTGCAGTGGACTCCGCCCGTGCATCCGTGAATGAGCTGCTGGCAAAGGTGCAGGAGCTGAAGCCCTATTTCGACTCCGACCGCGAACGCTATTTTGCCGGCATTGAACAATCCCTGACCAATTTTGTGGATTTCGACGAAGTGGCGGTCGGCGTCATGGCGCGCTATTCCGAGCAGGCGACCCGTGACCAGATCAGCCGTTTCGGGGAGAAGCTGAAGACGACCCTGACACGCTTCTACGGCGCCGCACTGGTGGGCTATGACGGTCAGGAGCTGGTCTTCCTGCCCGCCGGCAGACCGGCCCCGGACCCCGAGGAGAACACCAATGTGCGCATGCAGCTTTCCGCCAACAACAGCACCGTGGAACTGCAGTACACCCTGTTCCTGAACGAAGCGCGTCAGTGGAAGCTGAAAAACCTCTATCTGGGGGGCATCAATCTGCGCCGCCAGTATTTCACCCAGTTCTCCGCGCTGATGAACCGCTATGGCAATGACATTGACCAGGTCATCGACAACTGGCAGTGAGCCTGACACGACATCCCACAACAACACCATACAGAACGGCGACAGAACCCGGCACAGGTTAACGAGATGATAGACGCAGGACAGATTCAGGACATTCTTGCAGAGGCACTGCCCGACTGTGAGATTCGTGTAAGCGGAGAGGGCGGCAAGTATCAGGTGCTCGCGGTGGGCGAGGTCTTCAAGGGCCTCAATCCCGTGAAACGCCAGCAGACCATCTACCAGATTTTGAACCCGCATATCGCGTCCGGTGCCATCCACGCTGTCAGCATGCGTCTGCTGACCGTGGACGAAAAAGCCGCCCTGGCTTGATGCCATTCACCCAGATTAATTCGAGATTCACATGGACAAGTTATTGATTCATGGCGGTGTCAGCCTGAACGGCGAAATCCGCATTGCCGGTGCCAAGAATTCGGCACTGCCGATTTTGGCGGCAACCCTGCTGACCCGCGAGACGGTGCAGATCTGCAATCTGCCGCATCTGTACGACATCACCACCATGCTGGAGCTGCTTGGCTGCATGGGCGTGGAGCCCATTGTGGACGAGAAGCTGAATGTCGAGGTCAACAGCGGCACGATCAAGCAATTCAACGCGCCTTACGAGCTGGTAAAGACCATGCGCGCCTCCATTCTGGTGCTGGGCCCGCTGCTGGCCCACTACGGGCAGGCCCAGGTGGCACTCCCTGGCGGCTGTGCCATCGGGAGCCGCCCCGTCAACCTGCACATCAGTGCGCTGGAGAAAATGGGTGCCGATATCATTGTCGAGGACGGCTATATCAAGGCACGTGTCGATGGGCGCCTGAAGGGCGCGCACATCTTCATGGACCTGTGTACCGTGACCGGTACCGAGAACGTCATGATGGCGGCGACCCTGGCCGACGGTCAGACCGTTATTGAAAACGCGGCCCGCGAGCCGGAAGTGGTCGATCTGGCCAACTGTCTCATTCGCATGGGCGCGGACATCAGCGGCCAGGGCAGCGACACCATCGTGATCAACGGCAAGACCAGCCTGCACGGCTGCAGCTATGCCGTGATGCCGGACCGCATCGAGACCGGGACCTATCTGATCGCCGCCGCCGCCACGCGCGGGCGCATCAAGGTGAAGGACACCCGCCCCGATATTCTGGAGGCGGTGTTGAGCAAGCTGGTCGAGGCCGGCGCCGACATTCGCGTTGGCGACAACTGGATCGAGCTGGACATGCACGGTCGCCGCCCCAAGGCGGTGTCGCTGCGCACGGCTCCGTACCCGGCTTTCCCGACGGACATGCAGGCCCAGTTCACGGCACTCAATGCGGTGGCCAGCGGCTCGGGCTCCATCACCGAGACCGTGTTCGAGAATCGCTTCATGCACGTGCACGAGATGAACCGCATGGGTGCCTCCATGCATGTGGAAGGGAATACCGTGATCGTGAACGGTGTGCCGAGCCTGAAGGGCGCGCCGGTCATGGCGACGGATCTGCGGGCCTCCGCCAGCCTGATTATTGCGGGCCTGGTGTCCGAGAATCAGACCATCGTGGACCGTATTTACCACATCGACCGCGGCTACGAATGTATCGAGGAAAAACTGCAACTGCTGGGCGCGCGTATTCGCCGGGTGCCCTCCTGACCGAAGCACCGGCGTCTGCGCCGGCATGATGAATCAGCCAGAGACGAGATGACTGCAAGCAACTATCAGAAAATCGTGATTGCCCTGACCAAGGGGCGCATCCTGGACGAAGTGCTCCCCCTGTTTGAAGAGGCTGGTATTGCGCCGCTGGAGGATATTCACGTCAGCCGCAAGCTGATTTTCGACACCACGGTGCCCGGTGTGCAGATCATGGTGATCCGCGGCTCCGACGTGCCCACCTATGTGGAGTACGGCAGTGCTGATATCGGCGTGGTGGGCAAGGACCTGCTGATGGAGCACGGCAGTGAGGATTTCTACGAGCCGCTGGATCTCAAGCTGGCGCGTTGCCGCCTGATGACTGCCGCACCCGTCGGCGCCGCGCCCGTGCACGGGCGTATGAAGGTGGCGACCAAGTTTGCCAATATCACTAAGCGCTATTTCGCGGAGCAGGGCATCCAGATCGATGTCATCAAGCTCAATGGCGCACTGGAGTTGGCCCCTTCCATGGGGCTGGCCGACATCATTGTGGACATCGTGGACAGCGGCAACACCCTCAAGGCCAATGGTCTGGAGCCGCTGGCCCTGATCGAACCGATCAGCTCCCGCGTCATCGTCAACAAGGCCGCCATGAAGATGAAGCACGCGGTGATTCGTCCCCTGCTGGAGCGTCTGGGCAAGGCCGTGGAGGCGCGGCAATGAGCGTGACGGTCACCCGTCTGGATGCGCGTGCCGAGGATTTCACGGCAGCGCTGGACAGCAAACTCAATCGCACCCTGCTGGGCGATACCGATCTCAATGCGGCGGTTGCCGCCATTGTGGGTGACGTGCGTGCGCGTGGTGATGCCGCGCTGCTGGAGTACACCAATCGTTTCGACAGGCGCGATGCGGCCGACATGGCAGCACTCACCGTGACCCGCGAACAGATGCAGATCAGCCTGGAGCGACTGCCTGCCGGGCAGGCCGCTGCGCTGCGCGAGGCGGCAGAGCGCATCCGTGATTATCACGAGAAGCAGAAGACCGGCTCCTGGCAGTATGAAGACGCCAAAGGGTCCGTGTACGGACAGAAGGTAACGCCGCTGGACCGCGTCGGCATTTATGTTCCCGGCGGCAAGGCCAATTACCCCTCTTCCATGCTGATGAACGCCATTCCGGCAAGCGTAGCGGGGGTGCAGGAAATCGTCGCCACGGTGCCCACGGCCTGGAACGAGAAGGGCGATCTGATTTTTGCCGCGGCAGCGCTGGCAGGTGTCGAGCGTGTCTATACCATCGGCGGCGCCCAGGCGATTGCCGCGCTGGCATACGGTACGCAGAGCGTGGCGCGGGTGGACAAGATCACCGGCCCGGGCAATATCTACGTGACACTGGCCAAGAAGATGGTGTTCGGCGATGTGGGCATCGACATGATTGCCGGCCCCTCGGAGCTTACCGTCATCGCTGATGGCAGCACGGATCCGGACTGGGTGGCCATGGACCTGTTCTCCCAGGCCGAGCATGACGAGCAGGCGCAGTCCATTCTCATCAGTGACAACGCGGCCTATCTTGATGCGGTGCAGGACAGCATTGCGCGACTGCTTCCTGCCATGGAAAGACGCGAGATCATCGCCAAGTCTCTGGAGCAGCGCGGTCTGATCATTCTGACCCGTTCCCTGGAAGAGGCGGCGGAGGTCAGCAACCGCATCGCGCCGGAGCACCTGGAGCTGTCCGTCGCCAATCCGCAGGCCGTAGCGGCCCACATCCGTCACGCGGGCGCGCTGTTCATGGGGGCCTACAGCGCCGAGGCGCTGGGGGATTACTGTGCTGGCCCCAGCCATGTGCTGCCTACTTCAGGGACGGCGCGTTTCTTCTCTGCGCTGGGGGTCTACGACTTCCAGAAACGCAGTTCCATCATCCAGTGTTCCGCGCAGGGTGCTGCCGAACTGGCGGAGATTGCCACCGAGCTGGCGACCCGCGAGTTTCTGCCTGCCCACGCGGCATCTGCCGCCTATCGCCGCAAAGCCTAGCCGCAAGCCCTTGGTGGGTGGGAGTTAGTTGGCGGGAATTTCCGGAATCCGGTACTGCGACGTGCCGGTGCCCAGTTGCACCGGAATGATGAGGTTTTCGCCCTGGCGATAGATTCCCAGGTTCACTGTCTGCCCGGGCGCCTTGCGATTGATCTGGTCAATGGCGCCGATCACACTGCCGATGGGCGTGCTGTCGATAGAGGTCATGACATCGCCCGCTGCAATGCCTGCAACTTCCGCAGGGCTGTCTTCGTTGACCTGCTCGATCAGCAGGCCGGAGACATCCGGGCGGCCGAAGAAGTTCAGGCTGCTCTCCCGCGTCAGCATTTCCCCGGTAATGACTCCGAGATATCCGGGGGTGACCTCGCCGAAAGCCATCAACTGGTCTACTACGCCCATGGCCTTGTTGATGGGCACGGCGAAGCCGATGCCGTCGGAGCCGCCGGACTGGGAATAGATAAAGGAATTGATGCCGACCAGCTCGCCCCGGGTGTTGATCAGGGCGCCCCCGGAGTTGCCGTAGTTGATGGCGGCATCGGTCTGGATGTAGTCGACGATTGGCAGCCCGTCCTGGGGAATGCCCAGCGCGCTGACGATGCCGCGGGAGACAGACTTCTGGCTGATCAGTTCCTGGCTGGGAAACCCGATGGCCAGCACTGTGTCACCGACTCTTACGTCGTCCGACGAGCCGATGGGAATGGGACGGGGCAGATCATCGCCCTCAATCTTGAGCAGGGCGAGATCGGTGCTGGTGTCGGAGCCGACCAGGCGGGCCGGGCTGATAAAGGTCTGGCTGCTGTTGTCGCCATAACGCACCTCGATGTCTTCGGCGCCTTCAATGACGTGCAGCGAGGTCAGTACATAGCCGTCGTTATTGACGATGACGCCGGAGCCGAGGCTGCTGTAGGAGCGTTCCGCCGGCACATTCTTCAGCAGGTTGCGGAATAGCGGCGGAATTTCCTCCTCGGGTGGCAACTGAATCTGCTGGCGAATGGTGGAGTGAATGCTGATCACTGAGGGAGCGGCGCGATCCACGGCCTCGGCGAGCGAGAAGGGGACATCATCAGAGACCAGCGCTGCCTGCTCATTCTCCTGCAACAGGGCATCGCTCAGTCTGCTGATCTGCTGATACTGCAGCAGAATTACTGCGATCAGAATGCCAGCCAGTGCTGGCCAACTGATAAATTCCAGAAACTTTTTCATGAATGCTCGCAAGGACTCAGGCGTCCCGCCCGAGTCTGGTACCATACGCGCCAATACCCCCGAGGCGCCGTATCGGCTGTTTTTACTGTGCGCCCATTATGCGAGTTCTTGATAGTCATGTGAAGGTGGAAGCCATGCCGGCGAGTCGCGATGAAATTTTGAATGCCCTGAAAACCCTGCTGCGCCCGGAGCAATTCCGGGACTATTGCCCGAACGGACTGCAGGTGGAGGGGCGTGAACAGATCACGCGCCTGGTCACCGGGGTCACCGCCTGCCAGGCCTTGATCGACGGGGCGATAGCGGCCGATGCGGACATGCTGCTGGTGCACCACGGCTACTTCTGGCGGGGCGAGGACGAGACGGTCACGGGCATCAAGAAGAAGCGCGTCGAGGCTCTGCTGGCAAATGAGCTGAATCTGGTGGCCTACCATCTGCCGCTGGACGTGCATGCGGAGCTGGGCAATAACGCGCAACTGGGCAAGCTGCTGGGTTTCACGGTGACGGGGGACATGGGCAAGCAGAACAACAATCCGATCGGGCTGACAGGGGAGCTCGAAACCCCTTTGTCGGGTGCGGCGCTGGCGGCACTGATCGGCGAGCGTCTTGGGCGAACGCCGCTGCATGTGCCGGGGGCTGCGCAGACGATCCGGACGGTGGCGTGGTGCACGGGGGCGGCGCAGAACTACATCGAGCTGGCGTGGAAGGCGGGGGTCGATGCCTATATCACCGGCGAGGTGTCGGAGCAGACAGTGCATTTCGCACGCGAGACGGGCATGCATTTCTTCTCGGCGGGGCATCACGCGACGGAGCGCTACGGGGTGCAGGCGGTGGCGGCGCAACTGGTGGCGCAGTTCGACCTTGAACACCAGTTCATCGATATCGATAATCCGGTGTGACCTGGCACTTGGTTTATTTCTGATTTCCTATTTGGCTTTTTTCTTCGTCCGGAGTTCTGGCCGGTTCTCTTCCGTGCCGACACGCCGTGAACCCCTCCCTGGGGGCTCGCAGCGCGACATCCTGTCGCTTAGCGGTCTGCCCGGAAGAGAACCGGCCAGAACTCCTCTGTGCCAACGAACAGCGTTGTTCTCCGATAGACCAGGTTTGCCCGATGCCGTTCGTTGGCGGCGAGTCGGAGGTGTTCGCTGGTAGCCCTATCAGCGATGACCGTAAGCAGCAGGGATGCTGCGACCGAGCCCCCAGGGAGGGGTTCACGGCGTGTCAGCGCTGATAGGGCTACCAGCGGACGCATGCCACTAACCTATATTCTGTCCAGAAATAAAAAAGCCCACTGCAGTGAAGAACTGTCGTGGGCTTTTTTCGTGCTGGAGAAGTGCTTAGATGATCTTGCGCGACTTCAGCAGTTTCACCAGTTGCGTGATGCACTTCTCGACCGGGAGGCGTTCCGTGTCCAGTACCAAGTCCGGGTTTTCCGGCTCATCGTAGGGGAAGGAGACGCCCGGCAGGTCCGGGGAGCCTGAGAGTTCTGCTGCCGCGTACAGACCACTCGGGTCGCGCAGGCGGCACACTTCCAGGGGCGGATTCAGGTACACGATGATGCAGTGTTCCTTGCCGATCACGCTCTGGGCGTGCTCGCGTGAATCCTTGTTCGGCGCCACGAAGGCGGCGCAGCAGATCAGGCCCGATTCGTTCAGGAACTTCGCCACGTTGGCACTGCGGCGCAGGTTTTCGGCGCGGCCTTCCTGGTCGTGGGGCAGATCCTTGCTGATGCCCAGGCGCATTGCCTTGCCATCCAGCACCGTGGCCACGCGGCCCATGTCGAACAGGCGGCGCTCCAGCCCGTGGGCCAGGGTGGATTTGCCCGAGCCGGAGAGTCCAATGAACATCACCGTGGCCGGTTGCTGACCGTAGCGCGCAGCGCGTTCCTCGCGGGTGACGTGGGCACGCACATCGCTGCCTTCGCTGTGCACTGACGACAGCGCCCCTTCCGCGCTGACCATGCCGGCGCCGATGGTGACATTGCTCAGACGGTCGATGACGATGAAGGCACCAGTGGCGCGGTTTGCGGTGTAGGCATCGATGCAGATCTGCTGATCGACCTGAATTTCGCAGTCCCCGATCTCATTCAGCTCCAGCGAGGGGGCAGGCGACTTTTTCAGCGTGTTCACATCGGTGCGATCGCGCAGCGAGGTGACCCTGCCAGAGACAGTCTTGGTGCCGAACTTGAAGTCGTAAAGCGTGCCCGGCAGCATCGGCTTTTCCGTCATCCACACCATCGTTGCATTGAAGGTGTCGGTCACGACCGGGTAGTTGTCCGCGTGCACGATCATGTCGCCGCGGCTGATGTCGATCTCGTCTTCCATGGTCAGCGTAATGGCCATGTCGGTATGCGCGGATTCCAGTTCCTCGTCATAGGTCACGATGGACTTCACGCGGCTGCGCGACTGCGAGGGCAGTACCACGATCTCGTCGCCCTTGCGTACGATGCCGGAGGCAACGGTGCCGCAGAAGCCGCGGAAATTCAGGTGCGGGCGATTGACATATTGCACCGGGAAGCGCAGGTCGTTGAGGTTGCGATCCTTGGCAATCTCCACCGTTTCCAGCAACTGCATCAGCGTCTGCCCGGAGTACCAGGGCATGTGCTCGCTGGGGTTCACGACGTTGTCGCCCCTGAGGGCCGACAGCGGAATGAAATGGAAATCGGCTTTCGCCAGTTTTTTGCTGAACTGCAGGTAATCCGCCTTGATGCGCTCGAACACTTCCTCGCTGAAGTCCACGAGGTCCATCTTGTTGATGGCGACCACAATGTGTTTGATGCCCAGCAGGGAGGTGATGAAGCTGTGGCGTCGTGTCTGTACCTGCACGCCGTGACGGGCGTCGATCAGGATCACGGCGAGGTCGCAGGTGGAGGCGCCGGTGGCCATGTTGCGGGTGTACTGCTCGTGGCCGGGGGTGTCGGCGATGATGAACTTGCGGCGCGAGGTCGAGAAATAGCGGTAGGCGACATCGATGGTGATGCCCTGTTCGCGCTCCGCCTGCAACCCGTCCACCAGCAGTGCCAGGTCAACCTCTCCACCGGTGGTGCCGGACTTGACGCTGTCGGCCTTGATGGCGCTCAGTTGGTCTTCGTAAATCATCTTGGAATCATGCAGCAGGCGCCCGATCAGGGTGCTTTTGCCGTCGTCCACACTGCCGCAGGTCAGCAGGCGCAGCAGTTCCTTGCGTTCGTGCTGGGCCAGATAGGCGGTGATGTCGGTGCTGATGAGTTCGGATTGGTGTGACATAGTGTTTCAGCCTGATGTATTCGTTTCGCAATGTCCCGGATCGGGGTTCAGAAATAGCCCTTGCGCTTCTTCTCTTCCATGGAGCCGGCCTTGTCCGAATCGATCAGACGGCCCTGGCGTTCGGAAGTGGTGGCGAGCAGCATTTCCTGGATGATTTCCGGCAGGGTCGTCGCCTGGGATTCCACGGCACCGGTCAAGGGATAGCAGCCGAGGGTGCGGAAGCGCACCATCTTGGTTTCCACTTTGCGGCCCTCCAGGGGCATGCGCTCGTCGTCCACCATGATGTCGACGCCGTCCATGTTGACCACGGGGCGGGGCTTGGCGAAATACAGCGGTACGATCTCGATATTGTTCAGATAGATGTATTGCCAGATGTCGAGCTCGGTCCAGTTGGACAGCGGGAATACGCGAATGCTCTCGCCCTTCTTCACCTTGCCGTTGTAGATATTCCACAGCTCCGGACGCTGGTTCTTCGGGTCCCAGCCGTGGTTCTTGTCACGGAAGGAGAACACGCGTTCCTTGGCGCGGGACTTTTCCTCGTCGCGGCGCGCGCCCCCGAAGGCAGCGTCGAACCTGTACTTGTTCAGCGCCTGGCGCAGGGCCTGGGTCTTCATGACGTCGGTGTGCTTCTCGCTGCCGTGGGTGAACGGGCCGACTCCTGCCTCCACGCCTTCCTCATTGATGTGCACGATGAGGTCGAGCCCGAGCTTGGCGGCCATGCGGTCGCGGAACTCGATCATCTCGCGGAATTTCCACGTCGTGTCCACGTGCAGCAGAGGGAAGGGCGGTCTGCCGGGGTAGAAGGCCTTCATGGCCAGGTGCAGCATCACGGCGGAATCCTTGCCGATGGAGTAGAGCATGACCGGATTGTCGAATTCGGCCGCGACTTCCCGGATGATGTGAATGCTTTCGGCTTCCAGTTGTTTCAGGTGCGTCAGATTGTAATCAGTCATACGTCGTTATCACTTGTCATGTATTGCAGAGGACGCCGGCGGTTTCACGCCTCGTCGTTGCTTTCAGAGAGACTGGGGGGAGGGCAGTATTGCCTAGTCCTGTTCGGAGTCCTTGATCTTCTCAAGTCCGAAGTCTTCCGAGAGTGCGCCACTCTGGTTGGGGTTCTGTCTGGGAGCGTAATCCTTGGGCGCCTGAACATGGTCGTCAGATTCCGGCAGGGTGTTCCCGAACACCGTGTCGCTGGAGGTGGGAAGCAGCTTGCTTGCCACCTCCCCGGTACACAATTCCTGAGCCCCGCTGGCCAGATGCTGGTAGACGTCGCGGTAGCTTTCGGTCATCTGCTGCACGAGTTCGGCAGTGGTGCTGAAGTGTTCGCTCACCTCGTCACGATAGCGGTCATGGCTGCGCTGCAGATCCTGCAGCTTCTGTTCCAGCTCTGTGACTTTGGTGGGGTTGCTATTGATGCGTCCGGCAAAGAAATACCCAATGACCATGCCTACTGCGAGGCAGCCTATTCCCGTCAACCAAACCATGTGTTGTCCAAGCCTCTTGCTTTGATGCGGGCACACATCGGAGTGCGTGCGAAAAATGAAATGGCGCAAGTATAGCCTGAAATCGCCTGTTCAGCGCGAAGAAAATTCCACGCTAAGCCTGGGGCATGTCGTCGCAGGGCAGGGAAATCAATGGACACAGGTTGTCGTGGCTGGTCTGAAGGGCGGGTTTTGCCGTAAAATGCCCAGCCTCGTGGCCCCCGGATGGGGTTGCCCTGAATGAACGCCCTCCCAGACCGGAATCCGAATTCGTGACACTGCCCGTGACACCGCACACGACATTGACGCCAGAGCAACGCTATCAGCAGGATGTGGCCAGCGGTGCCCTGTTTGAAGACCCGGCCCAACGGGCTGCGATCACGCACTTCCAGCGGGTCTACGAGGATCTGGTCGCCAGATCGGCTGCGCCCTCCGGGGCATTGGGGCGTCTGGTGTCACGCTGGCGCGGCACTCCGGACAAAGCCCCGGTCAGGGGGCTGTATGTGTACGGCGGCGTGGGGCGTGGCAAGACCTATTTGATGGACGTGTTCTTCGAGAGCCTGCCCTTTCCCGAGAAGATGCGTACACACTTTCATCGCTTCATGCAGCGGGTGCACGGGGAGCTGGCCCAGCTCAAGCAGCAGAAGAACCCGCTGGAGGTCGTGGCACGTCGCATCGCGGCGGAAGCCAGAATTATCTGCTTCGACGAGTTCTTTGTCTCCGATATCGGGGATGCCATGATTCTGGGTGGCCTGTTGACAGCCCTGATGGAGGAGGGCGTCAGCTTTGTCACCACGTCCAATATCGAGCCGGATCGCCTCTATGAGAATGGCCTGCAGCGGGAGCGCTTTCTGCCGGCGATAGCCCTGTTGAAGCAGCACACGAGTATCGTGCGCCTGGACAATGGCGTGGACTATCGCCTGCGCAGTCTGCAGCAGGCGCAGCTTTACTACACGCCCCTGGGCGCGGAGGCCGATGCGGCGCTGGACGCCAGTTTCAGCCGGCTGGCGGACCATGGCAGTGTGGAGTCCGATACGGCAATCGAGGTGCTGGGGCGACAGATTCCGGCGCGCCGTGCCGCCGAGGACATCATCTGGTTTGACTGTGCCGCGCTCTGCGGCGGCCCGCGCAGTGCCTACGACTATATAGAGCTGGCCAAGCTCTATAACGCGATTGTGCTGAGTGATGTACCCCTGTTCGACGGCAGTAACGATGATCAGGCGCGGCGTTTCGTCAGCCTGGTGGATGAACTGTACGACCGTCACGTCAAACTGATCGTCTCCGCGGCGGTGCCACTGGCCTCCCTGTACCAGGGAACCGGGCTTGCCTTTGTCTTTGAGAGAACGGTCAGCCGCCTGCTGGAGATGCAGTCCCAGGAGTATCTGGCCAGGGAACACCGGCCCTGACGGAGAGGCCGCTCTGGCGCCCGGCGCCGGGTCGGTGTATTGTTGCTTTTTTCTCGGATCAGCGCTTGCAGTTTCGGAGTCGCTTCGGTAGTATTCGCGCTCCTTGAAGACAATGCGCCTTTGGTGAATGTAAATGAAGACCTTTATTGCGAAACCGCAGAATGTTGAACACAACTGGCTGCTCCTCGATGCCGAGGGCCAGACATTGGGTCGCATGGCTGCCGAAATCGCCAGCCGTCTGCGCGGTAAGCACAAGCCGGAATACACTCCTCACGTTGATACTGGTGACTACATCGTTGTCATCAACGCCGAGAAAATCGCTGTCACCGGCAAAAAAGAGACGGACAAGATTTATCACTCACACTCCGCGTTCCCCGGTGGTCTGAAGTCCATTGCCTTCGGCAAGCTGATTGATCGTGCCCCCGAGCGTGTCCTCAAGCTGGCCGTGAAAGGCATGCTGCCGCGCACTCCGCTGGGTCGTGCCATGTACAAGAAGCTGAAAGTTTACGCCGGTTCCGAGCACCCGCATGCGGCGCAGCAACCGCAAGCGCTGACACTGTAAAGAGGTTCACAAGAAACGATGTCCACGACTCAATATTACGGCACAGGTCGACGCAAGACCGCTACCGCCCGCGTGTTTCTGACCAAGGGCGCCGGCAACATCACCATCAACAAGCGCACGCTGGATGGCTATTTCGGCCGTGAAGTGGCACGCATGATTGTGCAGCAGCCTCTGGAGCTGGTGGACATGGCGGGCAAGTTCGACATCGCTGTGACGGTAAAAGGCGGCGGCAGCTTCGGTCAGGCCGGTGCCATTCGTCATGGCATCACTCGTGCCCTGATGGAGTACGACAACGAGCTGCGCCCCACGCTGCGCAAAGCCGGTTTTGTAACCCGCGACGCCCGTGCAGTGGAGCGTAAGAAAGTGGGTCTGCGCAAAGCGCGTAAGAGACCGCAATACTCCAAGCGTTAAGCCATTTGTTCCGGATGTCTTCTTCGACCTTGGGGGTTGGGAAGACACCAGGGCTGCAAAAGCCCAGCATGCAATTCAAAAAAGCGCTTCTGTCCTCGGGACGGAGCGCTTTTTTTACTTCTGAAAAACTGATTTTCTTATGCAAATCAAGGTCTTGCCTTGTTTTGTGCGTTTTTTTTGCTTGAAAAAAACCGACTCCTTCGCTACCATGCCCGCATTTGCGCGAACACCGCATTTCGGGGCAGAACCTCCCACTGAAACAGGTTTCGATCCTCGGCACTTACGGGTGCGCGAGGGGTTTCTATATTTAGCAAGCTCAGGAGATAACACGGTGAGTGAAGACGGTACTGATTCTGGCCGCAGACGTTTTTTATTGGGGTCGACCTCTGTAGTTGGCGTAGCCGGTGTAGTAGGCGCGGCAGTGCCTTTCGTGGGCTCCTGGAGCCCCAGCGCGAAGGCCCGTGCGGCCGGCGCAGCGGTTCGGGTGGACATCAGCTCCATCGAACCCGGTTCCATTCTCGGACCGATCCCCGCCTGGCGCGGCCGACCGATTTTCGTGGTACGCCGAACGGAAGAGGCACTGGCAGCGCTGGCGAGCCAGGATCCCCGTCTGCAGGACCCGGAATCCACCCAGCCGGAGCAGCCGGAGTACGCGACCAACGAGTACCGCTCACGTCGCCCCGAGATTCTGGTGCTGGTAGGTCTGTGTCCTCACCTGTTCTGTTCCCCCACTCCCCATATCGAGCTGCGTGCCGAGTCCTGGGATGAACAGTGGAAAGGCGGCTTCTTCTGCCCCTGCCACGGTTCACGTTTCGACCTCGCGGGTCGTGTCTATCAGGGGTCACCCGCGTCACGCAACATGCAGGTGCCTCCGTACTACTACGAGTCTGACAGTGTCCTGGTAATTGGTGAAGACGGGGTGAATGCATAATGAGTACTGAGAACAAAAGTGGCTGGATCGTCACCGCGCTTGCCGGACTGAGAGACTGGACCAACGATCGTCTGCCCATCGTTGCCGCCTGGGAGCGGCACATGAGCAAATACTACGCTCCGAAGAACTTCAACTTCTGGTATTTCTTCGGCGTGCTCTCCCTCGTCGTGCTGGTCATGCAACTGCTGACCGGTATCTGGTTGACCATGAACTACACGGACAGCGCCGAAGCGGCGTTTGCCTCCGTCGAGTACATCATGCGCGATGTGGAATGGGGCTGGCTGCTGCGCTATATGCACTCCACCGGCGCTTCCGCCTTCTTTATCGTCGTCTATCTGCACATGTTCCGTGGTCTCATGTACGGTTCGTACAAGAAGCCCCGCGAACTGGTGTGGGTGTTCGGTATGGCCATCTATCTGGTGCTGGTGATGGAAGGTTTCATGGGCTACGTACTGCCCTGGGGCCAGATGTCCTACTGGGGGGCCAACGTGATTGTGTCGCTGGTGGGCGCCATCCCCGTGATCGGGGAAGACCTGCTGGTGTGGGTGCGTGGTGACTATCTGATCTCCGGCGCCACCCTGAACCGTTTCTTCGCGCTGCACGTTGTGGCGCTGCCGATTGTGCTGCTTGCCCTGGTGGTTCTCCACCTGCTGGCCCTGCACGAAGTGGGTTCCAACAACCCCGACGGTATCGAAATCAAGAAGAACAAGGGCCCGGACGGCATCCCGCTGGACGGCGTGCCTTTCCACCCCTATTACACCGTGCACGACCTGGTGGGCATCACCGTGTTCCTGTTCGTGTTCTGTTTCGTGGTGTTCTTCATGCCTGAAATGGGCGGTTACTTCCTTGAGCACGCCAACTTCCAGGAAGCTGACGCGCTGAAGACGCCTGAGCACGTACCGCCGGTGTGGTACTACACGCCCTTCTACTCCATGCTGCGTGCCGTGACCGTTCCGCTGTTCGGGATCGACGCGAAGTTCTGGGGTCTGATCGTGATGTTCGGTGCCATCGCCATCCTGTTTGTGGTGCCCTGGCTCGACCGCAGCCCAGTGAAGTCCATTCGCTACAAGGGCTGGTACAGCCGCATCGCGCTGTTGGCCTTCACCGTGGCCTTCATCATTCTGGGCGTACTGGGTACGCAGTCCGTCAGCCCGGGCCGCACACTGCTGGCACAGGCGATGACTGTCGTGTACTTCGCGTTCTTCTTCCTGATGCCCTGGTACACAGCGAAAGAACAGACCTTCCCGGAACCGGCGCGTGTCACTGGCCGCTGGATCACCTGGAAACAGATCATCATCACCCTGGGCCTGCTTGCAGCGCTGGTGATTCTGCCGCTGAAGGCGGTGGGTGCGGAATCCAATGTGGAGCTCGACCATGTCGAAGTGAACATTGAAGACCAGGCCTCCCTGCAGTCCGGTTTCAAGTACTACATGAACTACTGCGTGGCCTGTCACTCACTGGGCTACGCACGTTATGAGCGTACTGCCAACGATCTGGGGATTCCGACCGATCTGGTAACAGAAAACCTGATCTTCGGCGATCACCAGATTGGTGACCTGATGGACAATTCCATGTCCACCGATAATGCCAAGAACTGGTTCGGCGCTTCCCCGCCCGACCTGACGCTGATCGGCCGTGTGCGCAGCCCCGAGTGGCTCTACACCTATCTGCGTTCGTTCTACGCCGATGAAAGCCGTCCCTACGGTGTGAACAACAAGGTATTCCCCAATGTGGGCATGCCCAATGTCATGCACGAACTGCAGGGCGATGTGGTGTGCGCCGGTGGCGAACACTGCGAGCTGGAGCATGTTTCCGGTACCGGCAGCATGACACCGGAGGAGTTCGACAAGACGGTCGCCGATGTTGTGAACTTCCTGTACTACGTTGCTGAGCCCATCCGCGCCACCCGCGAGTACATTGGTTTCTTCGTTCTGGGTTTCCTGGCGATTCTGTTTGTGTTCACCACACTGCTGAATCGTGAATACTGGAAAGGCATTCACTAAGAGCGTTTGGTTACCAACAGGTTTTCGTGAGCAGAGGTTGAAAGTATGGGTGTGGTCGCTAAACGTTCCTCAATGACGTTCTATTCCGATGGAACGAGTCAGTACAGCCACCGTGTGCGCATTGTGCTGGCGGAAAAGGGCGTGACGGTGGAAACGATCGATGTGGATCCGGAGCGCAAGCCGGAAGATCTGGCTTCCCTGAATCCCTACAATACGTTGCCGACGCTGGTCGATCGTGACCTGGTGCTGTACGAAGCCAATATCATGATGGAATATCTGGATGAGCGGTTCCCGCACCCGCCGCTCTTCCCGGTGTACCCGGTGGCCCGTGCCCAGAGCCGTCTGTGGATGTACCGCATCCAGCGCGACTGGTGCTCGCTGGTGGACCAGATCATGGCGGGCAAGGGAACGGCAGCGGAACTGGACAAGGCACGCAAGGAACTGCGTGAGAGTCTTACCTCCATTGCTCCCATCTTCTCTGAAAAGCCTTATTTCATGAGTGACGAGTTCACCATCGTGGACTGCTGTGTCACGCCGATTCTGTGGCGTCTTCCGGCAATGGGCATCGAACTGCCCGAGACCAAGGCGTTGCAGCCGCTGCTGGAGTATCGGGCACGCCTGTTCACAAGAGACTCGGTACGCGCCAGTCTTTCAGAACAGGAACGGGAAATGCTGTGAGGCAGGTTCGCTCCGGCGACCCTGCAACCCCCGTTTGCTGGCCGGGAAACATGCCTTGCTACCGACTTCCTGATGCGGTGTTTTCAACATGGCCATGACTTCCAGTCGTCCCTATATCCTGCGTGCACTCTATGAGTGGATTCTGGAGAACGCCTGCACTCCCTATATTCTCGTGAATGCCTACGGGCCTGGCGTTGAAGTGCCGCAGGAGCACGTCAAGGACGGCCAGATTATCCTGAACATCGCCCCCGCTGCCGTTCACGGCCTCCAGATCAAGGACGAAGCCATCGAATTCAGTGGCCGTTTCGCCGGCATTCCCATGCCAGTGTATGTGCCGGTGTCGGCGGTGATGGGCATCTATGCCCGGGAGAACGGGCAGGGCATGGTGTTTGAGCCGGAGAAGCCGGAACCGCCGTCGCCGTCTGGCGGGGGGCCGGAGAAGAAGCCTCCCAAGAAGACCAGCGAAAGCGAAAAGCCGGTCGCGAGACCTTCACTGCGCGTGGTCAAGTAGGAAAAAGGC
>JACKOJ010000011.1 GCA_024234325.1 Pseudomonadales bacterium
AAAAATACATGGATTAAGTAATAGAGGTAGGCACTTACCGAAGCGCTTGCGCTATCGTTTAAGGAGGTGATCCAGCCGCAGGTTCCCCTACGGCTACCTTGTTACGACTTCACCCCAGTCATGAATCACAAAGTGGTGAGCGTCCTCCTTGCGGTTAGACTACCCACTTCTTTTGCAACCCACTCCCATGGTGTGACGGGCGGTGTGTACAAGGCCCGGGAACGTATTCACCGTGACATTCTGATTCACGATTACTAGCGATTCCGACTTCATGGAGTCGAGTTGCAGACTCCAATCCGGACTACGAGGCATTTTATGGGATTAGCTCACCCTCGCGGGGTTGCAACCCTTTGTATGACCCATTGTAGCACGTGTGTAGCCCTACTCGTAAGGGCCATGATGACTTGACGTCGTCCCCACCTTCCTCCGGTTTATCACCGGCAGTCTCCCTGGAGTTCCCGACATTACTCGCTGGCAAACAAGGATAAGGGTTGCGCTCGTTGCGGGACTTAACCCAACATTTCACAACACGAGCTGACGACAGCCATGCAGCACCTGTCTCAGAGTTCCCGAAGGCACCAAAGCATCTCTGCTAAGTTCTCTGGATGTCAAGAGTAGGTAAGGTTCTTCGCGTTGCATCGAATTAAACCACATGCTCCACCGCTTGTGCGGGCCCCCGTCAATTCATTTGAGTTTTAATCTTGCGACCGTACTCCCCAGGCGGTCTACTTAACGCGTTAGCTCCGAAAGCCACGGCTCAAGGCCACAACCTCCAAGTAGACATCGTTTACGGCGTGGACTACCAGGGTATCTAATCCTGTTTGCTCCCCACGCTTTCGCATCTGAGTGTCAGTATCTGTCCAGGGGGCCGCCTTCGCCACCGGTATTCCTTCAGATCTCTACGCATTTCACCGCTACACCTGAAATTCTACCCCCCTCTACAGTACTCTAGCTTGCCAGTTTCAAATGCTATTCCGAGGTTGAGCCCCGGGCTTTCACATCTGACTTAACAAACCACCTGCATGCGCTTTACGCCCAGTAATTCCGATTAACGCTTGCACCCTTCGTATTACCGCGGCTGCTGGCACGAAGTTAGCCGGTGCTGCTTCTGTAGGTAACGTCAATCCCGGCCGATATTAGCAACCAGGCTTTCCTCCCTACTGAAAGTGCTTTACAACCCGAAGGCCTTCTTCACACACGCGGCATGGCTGGATCAGGGTTGCCCCCATTGTCCAATATTCCCCACTGCTGCCTCCCGTAGGAGTCTGGACCGTGTCTCAGTTCCAGTGTGGCTGATCATCCTCTCAGACCAGCTACGGATCGTCGCCTTGGTGAGCCTTTACCTCACCAACTAGCTAATCCGACGCAGGCTCATCTAATAGCGCAAGGTCCGAAGATCCCCTGCTTTCCCCCGTAGGGCGTATGCGGTATTAATCCGAGTTTCCCCGGGCTATCCCCCTCTATTAGGTAGATTCCTACGCGTTACTCACCCGTTCGCCGCTCGTCAGCGGGTGCAAGCACCCCTGTTACCGCTCGACTTGCATGTGTTAAGCCTGCCGCCAGCGTTCAATCTGAGCCATGATCAAACTCTTCAGTTTAAGTATTGCATACCACCACGCTTCATCATCCACCGTACTACTTAACCGGCAAACTCACGCAGCAGCATCATTCATGCTCAAAGTCACAACTACTGTCTTTAACTTAATAAATTAACGCAGTTGCTTACCTTGATATCTTTGCAATCAACGCAAAGCATCCTCGGCAAGCACCCACCTCTATTACTTAATCTCTGCTTTTTAAAGAACTTTTTTCCAGACCTTCGTGGTCAGGAGCGGCGTATTATAGGGCCAATTTTTGGCCTTGCAAGTAATTTGTCAGATTTGTTTACAAAACTGCATCAAGCCCGATTTTGCTAGACAAACGCTTAATTGGGCGTTGACAAATTGAACTGTCTTGAAGTCTTGCCGACGTAGTACTTGTAAGCCCGGTACGCCAATAACGGGAGGAGAATACTAGCATAAATTACTGCTTCTGTAAGGTCTGTTCGCAATATCCACGTCAGATGAATCAGCCCCAGCACATTCACGAGATATACCAGCTTGTGGAGTGGTTTCCAGCGTCGCCCAAGGCGCTTCATCATACTCTTGATGGAGGTAATGCCCAGAACCACCAGAATCAGGTACGCGGTAAAACCAACAGTTATATAGGGGCGCTCCAGAATGTCCTCGAATATCTCCGACCAGCGCAGTTGCAGAAGAAACAGCAGATACACGAGAAAGTGCACAGATGCATAGAACAGCGCAAACAGCCCAAAGGTGCGCCGATAAGGAAGAAGCTTTGGCCAGCCCCCAATATTGCGTAATGGCGTAATGGAGAGGGACAGCAGCAGAAAGCGGAACGTCCACTCCCCAGTCTCCTGAATCAGGGTATCCGCGGGGTCCGGCCCCAGAGAATTGCTCACTGCACCGACAGTCAGGCCTATAAAGGGCAACAGCGACAGGCCAAACACCAGCCACTTCACAAGTTTTGCCGTTTGCAATGCCACCGCCGGGACTCCCTGGCTCCTCAGTAGTTCTTCACCAGGTCCATCCCGCGATAGAGGGATGCCACCTGTTCCGCATAGCCATTAAAGAGCTGTGTAGGAATGCGGGAACTGCTGAACAGGGTCTGCGGAAGGCGGGTTTCCATGTCCTGTCGCCAGCGAGGATGGGGCACATCCGGATTGACGTTGGCGTAGAAACCGTACTCCTGAGGGGCCAGCATGTTCCAGCTTGTGGCCGGCTCTTCCTCCCGGAAGCGGATTTTGACAATCGACTTGATGCTCTTGAAGCCGTACTTCCAGGGCACCACCAGTCTGATGGGAGCACCGTTTTGCGGCGGCAGAAAATTCCCGTACACACCAACAGCGAGCAATGTCAGCGGGTTCATCGCTTCGTCCATACGCAGACCTTCCCGGTACGGCCAGTCAATGGTCGTAAAACGGGCACGCTGGCCCGGCATGCTGGACGGATCGAACAGGGTCAGAAACTCTACATACTTGGCCTTTGAGGTCGGCTGAAAGCGTTTGATCAGGTCCGCCAGCGAGAAGCCAACCCAGGGCACGACCATGGACCAGCGCTCGACACAGCGCAGACGATAGATACGCTCCTCCAGGGCATGTGGCTTGAGAATATCCTCCAGCGTATAGACACCCGGCTTTTCCACCTCCCCCTCTATGGAAATCGACCAGGGATCTACCTTGAACTCCTTCGAGTAGGCACTGGGATCGCCCTTGTCCATCCCGAACTCATAGAAATTGTTATACGAAATCAGATCACGGTAAGGCGTCAGAGCCTCTGCCGTATAAAAACCGCCTTCGTGAACGGCCGGACTGATGCTTTCAAACTTGGTGTTCCACCAGTCAGCGGGCGCAGAACGCGCAAGATCGTCGGGAGCACGCGCCCGCAACCCATCACCAGCCGCAGCCCCAGCAACACCGGGCAGACCAGCGGCTGCCACCCCAAAAGCGGCGGTCAGACTCCCAGCGATGAACCGGCGCCGATCATGAAACACGGACTCAGGCGTAATCTCGGAAGAAAGTATGTCAGGCTTGGATTTGATCAACATCGTCGGTTCCTCGCTTTCAAACCACCACCAAAAGGCAGCACGGGTGTTTCATGACTGAATTGTAGCGAGCGACATCCCCGCCACGCTTAGTACTAAGACAGAAGCAAAAGCCAGGTCGTTACAAACCCGATGCTCCAATGAGCTCACCTCGCCGGTTCACGCCGAGGGCTGGTCAGCCGGCTTGCGCGGCTTGGCCTTGATACGCCGGTACAGCCAAACCAGGGGACCAGTGGACGCATAAACCAGACACATGGTCAGCAACACCTCGTGCGGGTTCTGGGCAATGACCACCAACAACACCACCGCCGCCAGAAACACCACATAAGGCACCGTGCCACGAAAATGGATTTCCTTGAAGCTGTAGTAGCGGTAATTGGAAATCATCAGAATTCCGGTGAACGCTGTCAGTGCTGCTGCAGCAACTGCCACGCCGGAGGTGATTTCGATACCGTACTTGAAGCCTACCCACGGCAGGAAGGTCACCAATCCTGCAGCCACCGGACTCTGCAAGCCAACGAAGAAACGCTTGTCGACAGTACCAAGCTGCACATTGAAGCGGGCAAGACGCAGCGCGGCACAGGACATATAAATGAAGCTGGCAGCCCAGCCCGCCTCTCCCAGAGAGGACAGCGCCCAACTGAACATGATGAGTGCCGGGGCCACACCAAAGGACACCATATCGGACAGGCTGTCAAACTGGGCCCCGAAGGCACTCTGTGTATTGGTCAGACGCGCCACTCGCCCGTCCAGACCGTCCATGACGGAAGCAATCAGAATCGCCCACCCCGCCTTGTTAAAGTCACCGCTCATGCCAGCGATAATGGCGTAAAAGCCAGCAAACAATGCCCCAAGAGTCAGCAGGTTTGGCAACAGATAGATCCCCCGACGACGCACTTTCTTGCCGTCTTCGGACACGACCTCCTCATGCTCATCAATCGGAAACAGGCTGTCTTCCTGGTCTTTTTCATTATTGTTGTCGGTGTCGTTATCGATATCCATAAGATATTTTCAGGACCTCAGAGTAAAAGAATCAGGTGACTGTCGAGCGAGGGGTCGATTATACACTGACTCCAGGCGATTGGGATTGCCCGTCGACCGACACGGGGGTGATGTGCTCCAGAGCCAGGTTCCAGAACGCCTGAATACGCGGGTTGTGCATCTTGCGGCGCAATACACACAGCCCGATTGTGAAGGGTTCAAGCTGCGGCTGCACCGATAGCACCTCGATTTTACTCTGCATGGGACTGTTCTCCACCACCAGTTGTGGTACCACGCCCACGCCGAAACCGAGACTGACCATACTGACAATCGCCTCATTCCCGCCCACCTGTGCATAGATGTTTGGCCGGACTCCCTGTTCAGCGAACCAGCGGTTCACCCGCTCCCGGGCGATCCCGGACTCGGAAAGAATCATGGGCAGACGCTCCCAGGGTAGAGCGGCACTCGCGTTCCGGTTCGCATCAAGGACTTCGCGCAAGGGCGAACTCCCCCGGGGAGCTATGAAAATCAGGGGCGACTGACGAATTGGCCTGAAGATCAGCGTATCGGGAATACGCTCCGGACGAGCAGCAATTCCGACATCCTCCTGCTCGTCCAGCACCCTCTGAATGGAGAGTGCGGTGTCTCCGGTGTGCAACTGAATTTCGACTCCGGGGAAGCGGGCGCGGTATTCATTGAGCAAGTCATGGAGAAAACTGTAGCTCGCCGTCACCGAACAGAAAATACTCAAGCGCCCCGCCAGCACGTCGGACTGACGGTGCAACTCCCGCTGCAGGGCTTCCCAGCGCTCGACAGTCTCCGCCGCAAAGCCCCGGAACTGCTCACCGGCAGGCGTCAGCTTCACCCGACGGTTATCGCGCTCGAACAGCGGCATACCCGCCTCGTGCTCAAGTTTCTGCACCACCCGCGTCAGGCTGGAGGGGCTGATATGAAACTCACGGCTGGTATTGCCAAAGTGCAGACTTCGACTCAAATGAAGGAACAACTGAAGCTCACGCAACTCCATGGCAAGTCTCGCGTTTCAAAATATGAAATGTATTGTTGCATATATAGCGTTTTACGCAACCATCTCTCTTGCCGTATGATGCGCCCCTGAAAGAATCCCACAGTCTGCGGACCTGCAGCCCCGTCCCGCAGACGGACAGACCCATAACACTGGAGACACACAATGAATTACTTCAACACCCTGCCCCTGCGCCTGCAACTGCAGCAACTGGGCAAATGCCGCTTCATGGACCGTAACGAGTTCGCCGATGGCGTGAATAAACTACTCGGCAAGAAAATCGTTATCGTAGGCTGCGGCGCCCAAGGCCTGAACCAGGGCCTGAACATGCGCGACAGCGGTCTGGACATTTCCTACACCCTGCGAGCAGCCGCCATTGCCGAAAAGCGTCAGTCCTGGAAAAACGCCACTGACAACGGCTTCAAGGTCGGCACCTATGAAGAACTGATCCCGACAGCAGACCTGGTACTGAACCTGACACCGGACAAGCAGCACACTGCCGTTGTCAAAGACGTCATGCCCCTGATGAAGCAGGGTGCCTGCCTGGCCTACTCCCACGGCTTCAACATCGTGGAAGAAGGCATGCAGATTCGTCCTGACCTGACCGTGGTCATGGTGGCACCGAAGTGCCCGGGTACTGAAGTGCGTGAAGAATACAAGCGCGGCTTCGGCGTCCCCACACTGATCGCTGTCCACGCAGAAAACGACCCGAACGGCGACGGCCTGGACATCGCCAAGGCGTACGCGGCTGCTACTGGTGGCCATCGCGCCGGCGTGCTGGAGTCTTCCTTTATTGCAGAAGTGAAGTCCGACCTGATGGGCGAGCAAACCATTCTGTGCGGCATGCTGCAGACCGGCACCATCCTGTGCTACAACAAAATGATCGAGAAAGGCATCGACGCGGGCTACGCATCCAAGCTGATCCAGCACGGCTGGGAAGTGGTCTCCGAAGGCCTCAAGCACGGCGGCATCACCAACATGATGGATCGCCTGTCCAACCCGGCCAAGATCGTTGCCAACTCACTGGCTGCCGAGCTGAAAGACATCATGGCACCGCTGTTCCAGAAGCACATGGACGACATCATCTCCGGTGCCTTCTCAAGCGGCATGATGGAAGACTGGGCCAACGACGATGCCCTGCTGCTGGGCTGGCGCGCGGACACCGCAGAAACGGCGTTCGAGAAATCCACGGCTGGCACCATGAACATCAGCGAACAGGAATACTACGACAACGGTATCCTGATGGCTGCCATGCTGAAAGCGGGCGTGGAACTGGCCTTTGAAACCATGACCGATGCCGGCATCATCGAAGAGTCCGCCTACTACGAATCTCTGCACGAAACCCCGCTGATTGCCAACCTGATCGGCCGCAAGAAGCTGTACGAGATGAACAAGGTGATCTCCGACACTGCCGAATACGGTTGCTACCTGTTCTCCCACGCCTGCGTACCGCTGCTGAAAGACTTCATGGCGAAAGTCGACGTAGACGTGATCGGCAAGGGTCTGGGCCTGGCCGACAACAATGTCGACAACGCCGAGCTGATCGCCGTGAACCAGAGCATTCGCAATCACCCCATCGAAGTGGTGGGCAGAAAGCTGCGCTCCTACATGACAGCGATGAAGAAAGCCATCTGATCCGCTGTATCACACGCATAAAAAAAGGGCCGAATGGCCCTTTTTTTATTGCAGCAAGAAACTCACACGCTGAGTACCTTTTCGCCCCGGGAAATTCCCGACACGCCGGTCCTGGCAACCTCCAGAATCGTGACACCGCTGATTGCCGCGAGGAAAGCATCCAGTTTGGCCGAAGTACCGACCAACTGAATGCTGTAGATGGTGCTGGTCACGTCCACCACCTGACCGCGGAAGATATCAGCAGTGCGTTTGACTTCATCGCGCTGCGCACCCGTGGCCTTGACCTTGATCAGCATCAGCTCGCGCTCAATATGCGCACCTTCCGTTAGATCCACAAGCTTGACCACGTCCACCAGTTTGTTCAGGTGTTTGGTGATCTGCTCAATCTTGCGATCATCACCGATCGTGGTAATGGTCAGCCGTGACAAGGTGTGATCATCCGTCGGAGCGACCGTGAGCGACTCGATATTGTAGTTGCGCTGGGAGAACAGGCCCACAACGCGTGACAATGCTCCCGGCTCGTTTTCGAGCAGTATGGAAATAATGTGCCGCATCTTATGTCCTCTCCGTCTTGCTCAAGATCATGTCTTTCATCGCGCCACCCTTGATCGACATCGGGTAGACGTGCTCCATCGGGTCCACCATCACGTCGATGAAGACGAGACGATCCTTCAGCGCAAAAGCCTCTTCCATCTTCGTCTTCAGATCGGAGAACTTCTCGATCTTGATGCCGACATGGCCATAGGCCTCTACCAGCTTGACGAAGTCAGGCAGGGACTCGGAATAGGTGCTGTGCGAATAGCGGCCACCGTACTGCATGTCCTGCCACTGCTTCACCATCCCCAGCGCCTGATTGTTCAGACAGACGATCTTGATCGGCAACTGATACTGCAGACACGTAGCCAGTTCCTGCAGGTTCATCTGGAAACTGCCCTCCCCTGTCACGCATACAGACACAGCCCCCGGAAAGGCGAACTGCACCCCCATCGCGGCCGGGAAGCCGAAGCCCATCGTGCCCAGACCACCGGAATTGATCCAGCGGCGCGGCTTGTCAAACTTGTAATACTGGGCCGCGAACATCTGGTGCTGCCCCACATCCGACGACACATAGGCATCACCGCCGGTGATGTCGTACAGACACTGGATCACCTGTTGCGGCTTGATGACATCGTTTTCCGCTGGCGTCACCTTCAGGCAATCCTTTTCCCGCCAACCCTCGATCTGCTTCCACCACAGGTCAAGCGCCTTGCGATCCACCTTGGTCTCGGATGACTTGATCAGTTCCAGCATCTCTTCCAGCACGCTGGTGACAGAACCCACGATGGGCACGTCCGCCGGGACGGTCTTGGAAATCGACGCCGGATCGATATCGACATGCAGAATCTTGGCGCCCGGGCAGAACTTGGATACCGCGTTGGTCACGCGGTCGTCGAAACGCACACCAATGCCCAGCACCACATCACTGAAGTGCATGGCCATATTGGCTTCATAGGTACCGTGCATCCCCAGCATGCCGAGGAAGTGCTTGTCGGTGCCCGGGTAAGCTCCCAGCCCCATCAGGGTGTTGGTCACCGGATAACCGAGCGTCTTCGCAAGCTCCGTCAGCAAAGCACTGCCTTCGCCCTGAACGACACCGCCACCGGTGTAGAGCACTGGACGTTTGGCTGCCAGCAGAATCTCCACCGCCTTCTTGATCTGGCCGGTGTGCCCCTTCGCGGGCACAGAATAGGAGCGCAGTTTCACCGACTCGGGATAGGAGTAGGGAAACTTCCGCTTCGGATCCGTCACGTCCTTGGGAATATCAATGACAACAGGGCCAGGACGACCGGTGGTGGCGATGTAGAACGCCTTCTTCACCACCATGGGAATGTCTTCCGGGTTCTGCACCATGAAACTGTGCTTCACGACAGGACGGGAAATGCCCACCATGTCGGTTTCCTGAAAACCATCGGAACCGATCAGGGAACTCTCCACCTGGCCGGAAATCACGATCATGGGAATGGAGTCCATGAATGCCGTCGCAATGCCGGTCACGGCATTGGTGGCACCCGGACCGGAGGTCACCAGCACCACACCGGGACGCCCCGTCGCCCGGGCGTAACCGTCAGCCGCATGGGTTGCAGCCTGTTCGTGCCGCACCAGAATGTGCTCGACCTTGTCCTGATTGAAGATTGCGTCGTAGATGTGCAGAACGGCCCCACCCGGGTAACCGTAGATCATCTCGACCCCTTCGTCGTGCAATGCCCGAATGAGCATTTCACCGCCTGATAGTAATTCCACTTTCCTAGACCTCAAGTCCTGTTGCAGCAGCCCCGCACTCGGCGGATGACGAATAGCAAAACGTCAGTGCCTGTCACGGGCACTCCAACAGTGTGATTGCAAATAGATTCAGGGAGTGTCAAAGCAAATCCGTACAAACGCTGGTCGGACCCGGTTTGACTCTTGTCAGCCCTTAACGCGGTAACGTGTCGGAGCCTAAGGTGGACGTAGTATGACACCTAAGATCTTAAGGGCGCCCAGCATTATTTGCCGGGCTGCCACTGAGCCAGACCGGGTGGAGGGGTGGTCTGTTCAGTCTGCATAAAACGATGGCAATTTTCCCAGCATTTCCCTCAATGTCAAGCATTCAGGGGCTTGCAGACCGAACATTTCAGTCACCGCATTACTTCTTGCTGAAGGTGAAGACGTCCCCTTCGACATCCACGTGGATGGTATCGCCCGGCGCAAAATCCCCGCGCAGCATCTGCTGCGCCAGCGGGTTTTCGATCCAGTTCTGAATCGCCCGCTTCAGGGGTCTTGCCCCGTACACCGGGTCGTAACCCAACTGTCCCAGACGATCCAGCACCGCTGCCCCCACCTCCAGGCTCAGATCGTGATCCTGCAGACGCTTGTTCAGCAGGGCGATCTGGATGTCGGCGATGCCGCGGATCTGCTCCTTCAACAGGGGATGGAAGACCACGGTCTCGTCGATGCGGTTCACAAACTCCGGAGAGAAGTGGCGCACGACCACCGACAGCACCTCATTCTTGACCCGCTCATACCCCTTCTCGTCGGGTACGCCTTCGCTCATCATCTCCTGAATGCGGTCGGAACCCAGATTGGAGGTCATCACAATCACGGTGTTGCGAAAATCCACTGTCCGTCCATGGCCATCCGTCAGGCGGCCATCGTCCATCACCTGCAGCAGGATGTTGAACACGTCCGGGTGCGCCTTCTCCACCTCGTCCAGCAACAGCACGGAATAGGGGCGGCGGCGAACGGCCTCGGTCAGATAGCCACCCTCTTCGTAACCCACATAGCCGGGCGGTGCACCAATCAATCGTGCTACGGAATGCTGCTCCATGAACTCGGACATGTCGATGCGTACCAGCGCGTCCTGGGTATCGAACAGGAATTCCGCCAGTGCCTTGCACAGTTCGGTCTTGCCCACCCCAGTCGGGCCGAGGAACAGGAAGGAACCGTTGGGACGGTTCGGGTCGGACAGGCCGGAACGGGAACGACGCACGGCGTTGGCCACCGCATTCACCGCCTCGTCCTGACCAATCACACGCTTGTGCAGCGCATCTTCCATTTCCAGCAATTTCTGCCGGTCGCTCTGCAGCATCTTCGCCACGGGAATCCCCGTCCAGCGCGACACCACTTCCGCGATTTCCTCTTCCGTCACGCGGCTGCGCAACAGATGCATTTCCTTCATCTCTGCCTGGGTGGCAGACTCCAGGCTCTTCTCCAGATTGGGAATGATGCCGTACTGCAGCTCCGACATACGGGCCAGATCGCCCGCGCGCCGCGCGACTTCCAGTTCGGTGCGCGCCCGCTCCAGATTGCTGTTGATCGACTGGGCATCCTGCACAGAGGCCTTCTCGGCCTTCCACACCTCCTCAAGATCGGAATACTCCTGCTCCAGCTTGCGGATCTCGTCGGTCAGTTTCTCCTTGCGCTTCTGGGAGGCCTCGTCTTCCTCCTTCTTCAAGGCCTCCTGCTCGATCTTGAGCTGAATCAGACGCCGATCAAGGCGATCCATTTCCTCGGGCTTGGAGTCGATCTCCATGCGGATCAGACTCGCCGCCTCGTCGATCAGGTCGATTGCCTTGTCCGGCAGTTGCCGGTCGGGAATATAGCGCTGTGACAGGCGCGCTGCCGCAATGATGGCGGCGTCGGCAATCTGTACGCCATGGTGCACCTCATAGCGCTCCTTCAGGCCGCGCAGAATGGCAATGGTGTCTTCCTCGGAGGGCTCGTCCACCAGCACTTTCTGGAATCGTCTTTCCAGAGCCGCATCCTTTTCGATGTACTGACGGTACTCATCCAGCGTGGTGGCACCCACACAGTGCAGCTCACCGCGGGCAAGCGCGGGCTTCAGCATATTGCCGGCATCCATGGAACCCTCGGCCTTGCCAGCGCCCACCATGGTGTGCAGCTCATCGATGAACAGAATGACGGAGCCTTCCTGTTTGGAGAGCTCATTAAGCACCCCCTTCAGACGTTCCTCGAATTCACCCCGAAACTTGGCACCCGCAATCAGGGAGCCCATGTCCAGAGAGAGAATCTTTTTGTCCTTGAGGCCCTCCGGCACTTCGCCATTGACGATGCGCTGGGCAAGGCCTTCCAGAATCGCCGTCTTGCCCACGCCGGGCTCGCCGATCAGCACCGGATTGTTCTTGGTGCGACGCTGCAGCACCTGAATCGTGCGGCGAATTTCGCTGTCACGGCCAATCACCGGATCGAGCTCGCCATTGGCGGCACGTTCCGTCAGGTCCACGCAATATCGTGAGAGCGCCTGCCAGGAATCCTCGGCACCGGCATCCGTCACCTTGTCGCCACCGCGCAGATTCTGAATGGCATTGTGCAGAGCCTGCTCGCTTACACCATAGGAGTTCAGTAGTTTTCCGATCTCTCCCTTGTCGGTCATCGCCGCCAGCAGCACGGATTCGCTGGAAATAAACTTGTCACCGTTCTTCTGGGAAAGTTTGTCCGCCTGATTCAGCAGCCGCCCGGTCTCGTTGGACATGGTGACATCGCCGCCCGTCCCTTCCACCTTGGGCAGACGTTCCAGAATCTGTTGCAGCTTGCTGCGCAGCTCCACCACATTGAAGCCGGTCTGTGACAGCAGGGGACGAACGGAGCCGCCCTTCTGGTCTACCAGCGCAACAAGCAGATGCACCGGCTCTATGAAATTATTGTCCTGCCCCAGAGCCAGGGACTGGGCATCAGAGAGCGCTGCCTGCAGTTTGCTCGTCAGTTGTTCCATGCGCATACCATCACCTCTTGTGTTTGCTGCCGCCCCTGGTCGTGGGCAGATTCATGACATTAGCAGCTTAATGGCGGTGGCCCGCAGGAAATTCAAGCGTGGAGAGAGAAGAAATGCTGTCAGGGCAGCAAGGCAACGACGCTGGCGAAACGCCCGGTGACGCCGTCGCGCCGGTAAGAGAAATACTGCGAGGATTCACACACGGTGCACAAACCACCACCACTCACCCGCAGCAGACCAGTCGCCCGCAAACGCAGTCGCGCCAGACGATAGATATCGGCCAGATACTTCCCGGCAGTGGCAGTCGGAACAAACGCCGCCCTTGTTTCTTCCCGATCCAGAGATGCAGCGGCCACAAATGCGTCCAGCACTTCCTGCCCCACCTCGAAGTGACAGGGACCAATGGCCGGCCCGAGCCAGGCATGAATTTCCGCAGGGACGTCGGGGAAGCGTGCCACCGTGGACTCCAGCACCCCATCCAGCAGGCCACGCCAGCCGGCGTGGGCAAGCGCGGCACGACGACCGTCGGAGGAGGCAAAGAACACGGGCAGGCAGTCGGCTGTCATGACCACACCACCAAGCCCTGGGCGGTCCACATAGACGGCATCCCCCGTTCTGGTACATCCGTCGGCACAGGCATCCACCACCGAGGTGCCATGCACCTGTTCCAGCCATTGCAGTTGCGTCCCTGAGGGCAGAACCTTCATCAGGCGATTGCGATTCTCCTGCACGCTTTCCGGAACATCGCCAACATGCAACCCCAGATTGAGGGAATCATAGGGCGGTTGACTCACTCCACCCACGCGAGTGGTGACGAAGGCTGTAACACAGGACGGCACTGCCCATGCGGCCCTCAGCCAACCCGAAGGCAGCAATACTTCTCTCGCAGGGCCCTTTGTCATGAATCCTCTCTACACGTCTTCCTGAAGCACGTGAAGCAGGTGTGCCATATCCTCCGGCAGATCCGCCTCCCATTCCATGTATTCCCCCGTGCGGGGATGCTCAAAACCGAGGCGTCTTGCGTGCAAGGCCTGACGCCGGAACTGCTTGAGCTCCTTGACCAGTTGATTGCTGCAGGCCTTGGGAATCTGCAGGCGCCCACCGTACAAGGGGTCTCCCACCAGAGGGTAGCGGATATGACTCATGTGCACCCGGATCTGATGGGTGCGACCGGTTTCGAGCTTAAGCTGCACGTGGGTATGGGCCCGATAGCGGTTCAGCACCCGATAATGCGTCACCGCCTCCTTGCCATCCTCCACCACGGCGCGCTTCTGTCGCTGCACCGGGTGCCGCCCCAGCGGCAGATCCACCATGCCACCTGCGGTCATCACCCCAATCACAACGGCCTCGTACTCGCGCTCCACCTCACGGCGCTGCAACTGCTTGACGAGTTGGCGATGGGACTGCAGGTTCTTTGCTACCACCATCAATCCCGTGGTGTCCTTGTCCAGGCGATGCACGATTCCCGCGCGGGGAATCTCCGCGAGCGACGGGCAGTGATGCAGCAGGCCATTGAGCAGCGTCCCGCTGCGGTTGCCTACCGCCGGGTGCACCACCGTGCCGGCAGGCTTGTTCAGCACGATGACATCCTCGTCCTCGTAGACGATATTCAAATCTACCGGCTCGGCAGCATGAGTGTCCTCCGCCACCAGTTCAGCGCTCAACTCCAGCACATCCCCTTCGTGAACCTTGTCCTTGCTGCGCAGAATCTGCTGGTTGACCCGCAGGCTGCCTTCCTTGATCCAGGTCTGCAGGCGCCCGCGTGAAAAATCCGGGAACAGGGAGGCCGCAGCCTGGTCTAAACGGTTGCCGCTCAGCGTTTCCGGTACGCTGGCCTGTAATGTGATCGTGGTACTCATAGTGTCCGTTGCCTGCAGCGCCGGGAGCGCCGGCACCGGCCTCCGGAATCCTCCGGAAGTCTGTGTGAAACATACAGCGGTGCTTTGGGTTCAAGCGAAGGCTGTGGTTAAATACCCTACTCCCAGAGGGAGACAGACGGGCATTATACCTGCCCGACGTAAGAGACATTGACTATTTTCAACATGCCCGACCGGGGCAAGAGGTGTAAGTCGCGTGAGAGTTCTGGTTCTGCTCGTTCTGAGCCTGTTACTGATGTCGTGCTCCATATTCGACAGGGAAGACCGGGATGAATTTGCCAGCCTCAGCACCGAGGAGCAATTCTACACCACCGCCCAGCGTGCCCTGCGGGCCCGCAACTACCGTGCCGCCATCGCCACCTATCAGGGACTCGAATCCCGGTTCCCCTTCGGCCGCTTTGCTGCGCAGGGTCAACTGGAGCTGATCTACGCCTATTACCGCAACCTGGATCTGGAAGCCGCCCGCACGGCGGCCGACCGTTTTATCCGCCTGCACCCGGACAACCCGAACATTGACTACGCCTATTATATGAAGGGCATGTCCTCATTCTCCGAGGACTCCGGTTTCCTGGCGCGTTTCCTGCCGACCGACCCCTCCAAGCGCGACCCGGGCCGGGCACGGGATGCCTTCGCGGAATTCTCCCTGCTGCTGGCCCTCTACCCGGACAGCGAATATGCCGCCGATGCGCGTGCCCGCATGATCTTCCTGCGCAATACCCTGGCGTCCTATGAGATTCATGTGGCGGAATACTATCTGGAGAGACGCGCCTATATGGCAGCGCTGAACCGCGGTCGTTATATCGTGGAGAACTTCCAGGGCAGCCCGCTGGTTGCCGACGGCATGGCCATCATGGTGGAGTGCTATCTGCGCATGGGGCTGGACGATCTGGCCGGCACCTCTCTGGCGCTGCTCAAGACCAATTTCCCGGATCACCCGTCCATTGACCCGCAGGGCAATTTCATCGTGCGCAGCGACGTCACCAATCCGTCCCTGCTCTACACGGTGTCCTTCGGCCTGCTGGGGGACAACGTGGACAACACTCCGCTGGCGCCGACCACTCGCCCCTTCCGTCCGGAAACCCAGTTGGAAGAGCCGCCGAAACAACGCCGCAGCTTGCTCAGCATCCTCACCTTCGGCATTTTTGGCTGATATCCGGGGCCTGTCGGACCCGACAGGCCCTAATAGTTTTCGGGACAGAATTCCCGTTCAATGAGTTCAATCAGGATATGAATGATCTTGATATGGACTTCCTGCACACGATCGGCAAAGGCGCTTTTCCCGGCGCTGACATCCACCGTTGCCAACTGGCCCAGTACACTGCCCGCCTCCCCCGTCAGGGTGATCACCGACATGCCGTGCTCACGGGCATGTTCCGCCGCCAGAATCACATTGCGGCTGCGGCCGCTGGTGCTGATCCCCAGAAGGCAGTCCCCCTCCCGGCCTCGCGCCTCCAGGTAGCGTGAGAAAATGTACTCGTAGCCAAAATCATTGGCGACGCAGGAGATATGTCCGGCATCGCTGATGGCCGTTGCTGCCAGCCCGCGACGGTTCTGGCGATAACGCCCTGTCAGTTCCTCGGCGAAATGCATGGCGTCGCTCATCGAACCACCATTGCCACAACTGTAAATGGCGTTGCCACGCTGCAGCGTCTCGATGAGCACACCCGCCGCACGGGCGATGGCGTCGATGTTGTCCGCATTCCCCAGAAAGCGCGCGAGATAGTCGCGGGAATCGTGGAGCGTATTCAAGATATGTTGTTTCACGTCAGCACCTGCTTATGTCTCTGAGTAATCGCCGCCTGCGGCATTATTCTCCCAACTCCCAGCCGGAAGTAATGGGATAGCGGCGATCCCGCCCGAAACCGCGCTGGGTCAGGCGCACCCCCACGGGGCTCTGTCGTCGCTTGTATTCGTTGATGTCCACCAGCCGCAAGACCCGGCGCACCACGGCTTCGTCATAGCCCTCGGCGATAATCTGCGCCGCACTGGCATCCTGTTCCACGTAACGCTCCAGAATGGCGTCCAGCACCTCGTAGGGAGGCAGATTGTCCTGATCGACCTGCCCCGGTGCCAGCTCTGCCGTCGGCGGCCGCTCAATAACCTGAAGCGGAATGATCGCCTCACCCGCCAATTGGTTCCGGTAGGCACAGAGACGGTAAACCATGGTCTTGGGCACGTCCTTCAGCACATCGAAGCCCCCGGCCATGTCGCCGTAGAGTGTGCAATAGCCCACCGCAATCTCGCTCTTGTTGCCCGTGGTCAGCACCAGGCGACCGGTCTTGTTGGAGATCGCCATGAGCAGCACCCCACGACAGCGGGCCTGGATATTCTGCTCGGTGACGTCCACCGGCAGCCCCTCAAATTCGTCCTTCAGGGCGCTCTCAAAGGCGCTGTAGGCATCGCTGATGGGAATGACGCTGTAATCCACACCCAGGGTCTGCGCCTGCTCGCGAGCCAGGTCCAGACTCAATTGCGAGGTGTAACTGAAGGGCATCATCACCGCTTTGACACTTTCCCGGCCAAGAGCATCAACGGCGATGGCGAGCGTCAGGGCAGAATCGATTCCCCCCGAAAGCCCCAGTACCACTCCCCGAAAACCGTTCTTGCGCACATAATCGCGCACCCCCAGCACCAGCGCCTGGTACAGGCCTGCCTCGGTGGTCTCCAGTGCGGCCTGGGGACCTGCGATGGCCTGCCACGCATCACCGCGCCGCTGCAACGTTACCGGATAGAAGCCTTCCTCGAACGCCGGGGCTCGCATCACGCACTCGCCTTCCCCGCTGAACACCATGGAGCTGCCGTCAAACACCAGTTCATCCTGCCCCCCCACCAGATTCGTGTAGACGACGGGGCAGTTCACCAGCTTCGCGCGCTTGCTCAACAGGGTCATACGTTCCACCAGCTTGTCGCGGTGATAGGGCGAAGCATTGATGTTGATAAGCACCTGTGCGCCGGCCTCTGCCGCCTGCCGGGTAGGGGCCTCCTCCCACATGTCCTCGCAGATTGTCATTGCGATGCGAACGCCGTCGAACTCCACGACGGTGGCACCACTGCCAGCGGTGAAATAGCGTCGCTCGTCAAAGACCTGGTAATTGGGCAGGCACTGCTTACGGTACACTGCCAGCACCCGGTCGCCCCGGATCATCGCCACCGCATTGTAGAGCCGTCCATCCTCCAGCAGGGGGTAGCCCACGACCAGGGCAATATCCAGCCGGGCATCCAGAATCCGTTGCAATGCTTTGTCGATACGCAATTTGAGGCTGGGACGCAGCAGCAGGTCTTCGGGGGGATAGCCGGTCAGGCTGAGCTCGGGAAACACGGCGATGTCGGCGTTGTGCTCGCGCCGCGCCTCCAGCGCGCCTTCGATAATGCGGGTGGTATTGCCCTGAATATCGCCTACCAGCAAATTAAGCTGGGCCATGACTAGCGTGAACTGCCTGGGCATACACTCCTCGTAAATCACCGCGCTTTGACACGCCGCTTCCAGAAATCTCCCCCAACGCCAACGGTGCCCTGAAGGGATTGAGTTGAACCATGTCGCACAGCGCAGCGGCGTGTATGGCTATTGTCAATCAAGTGCGATATTGTCCGACAAACCCTCGTCATAAGCAAAACGCAAATCACCCGGGCCAGCGACAAGAATTCCCCGACATGGACGCGACCTCCCAATCCGATCAGAACGTCCGCATTCTGCAGATCTACAACGTCTACCGACTGGGCTTGGCGTCGATTCTGCTGCTCAGTTTCCTGACCGGCGCCACTACGACACAACTGGGCAACCACGACCCCGCACTGTATCTGTATACCTCGCTGTTTATGCTGGGTTTCAGTCTCCTGGTCATCTTTGTCATCAAACCGGAGCGGGCCATCAGCACTCGTCCCCGACTGCTGACGGCGCTGCTGATCTGCGACATTCTCTGTATCGCCCTGCTCAACTACAGCTCGCGAGGCATTCTCAGTGGCCTGGCACTGCTGCAACTGGTGACGATCGCGGCGGGCAGTATTCTGATTCCCGGCCGCATCGGCATCTTCCTGGCCGCGATTGCCAGTATCGCCACGCTCTACAGCGAGATTTATCTAAGCTTCAGCCGCAATATCGGCGCGAGCCAGTACATTCAGTCCGGTTTGCTGGGTGCCCTTCTGTTTGCAGCGGCACTCTATCTCCAGGTGCTGTCAGAAAGAATGCGGCGCAGCGCCCTGCTGGCAGAAGAACAGGCTTCCAGCATTATCAATCTGGAGCAGTTGAACCAGTTGATCATCGCCCGCATGCGCACGGGAATTGTCGTATGCTCACCGGAAGGGGCGCTGATCACCAGCAACGATGCAGCCTCCCGAATGCTCGGTCTGCAGCAGGCGAATGCCGCGAAGAGCAACGCAGGAGCACCCAGGATTCCCGACGTCCTGCGGGAAAATCTGCAGCAGTGGCAGCACAACAAGCAGAAGCGTCCCCCAACATTCCGCGTGCATAAAAGCGGGCCGTTGCTGCAGGCAAACTTTGCCGATCTCAATCCGCAATCAAGTGCCGGCATTCTCATTTTTCTGGAAGACACCAGCCAGATCATTCAGCGGGTAAGGCAGATGAAACTCGCATCGCTGGGCAGGCTGACGGCGAGCATTGCGCATGAGATCCGCAATCCACTGGGCGCTATCAGCCACGCCACCCAACTGCTCTTCGAGGATCAGAATCTGAACGCAGCGGATCAGCGCCTGCTTGAAATCATTCTGAATCATAGTGCCCGGGTGAACCTCATCATCGAAGACGTGCTGCACATGTCACGACACAAGCAGGACAGTACCGAGCGCGTCAATCTCCACGACTGGCTCACGCGCTATGCACAGAATTACTGTGAGGCCCATCAACTGGAAAACGGCATTCGTATCGAGATTGAGCCGCGGAGCACGGAGATTCGCATCATCACCAGCCAGTTCGAGCAAATCCTTAACAATCTCGTGGAAAATGGATTGCGCTACAGCCACAAAGCCACTGGCCACTACACCCTGACACTCCGGGGCGGCGTATTCGCGGACAACGATTCACAGAACCCGGAACTCCATGTAATCGACGACGGTCCCGGCATCGATGCAGAGCAGGAGGAGCGGCTGTTTGAACCCTTCCACACCACCGAGCCCACGGGGACAGGGTTAGGACTTTATATATCCAAGGAACTGTGCGAAGCTAATCAGGCGCAACTTACCTACAGAAGAACGAAGCAAGGCAAGAGCTGCTTCAGCATCCATTTTGCACACCCCGACCGTAACATTGACTGATCAGCACAAGCCTGCTGTGACGGAGCGATGATGACCGCCAGAGTCCTGATTGTTGACGACGAACCCGACATCCGTGAACTCCTGGAAATCACGTTGGGCCGGATGTCACTCATTACGGAAAGTGCGGGCACGTTGAGTGGTGCCTTTGAGTGTTTGCGCAATCAATCTTACAGTCTGTGTCTTACGGACATGCGTCTTCCCGATGGCGACGGCATCAAGCTGGTGGAACACATCCAGCGTCAGTACAGCCACATGCCGGTGGCAGTGATCACCGCCCATGGGAACACGGAAACCGCCATCAAATCACTCAAGGCCGGAGCATTCGACTTCGTTTCCAAACCCGTTGATCTGCAGAAACTGAGGGATCTGGTCAATGCTGCGCTGAAACTTTCCGCCCCCGTCAGCAACCCTGTCGCAGCGCGCAATTCAGCCACGCGTCAGGTCAGCATCAGTGGTTCCTCCGTGGCTGTGCAGGAACTGAAACAGCATATCAGCCGTCTTGCCCGCAGCCAGGCACCCGTTTTTATCAGCGGCGAGTCCGGCAGCGGCAAGGAGCTGGCCGCGCGGTCCATACACCAGCAGAGTGTGCGCGCCGAAGGGCCCTTTGTGGCAGTCAACTGCGGGGCCATTCCGGCAGAGCTCATGGAGAGCGAGCTGTTCGGTCATATCAAGGGCAGTTTCACGGGCGCAGACAAGGACAAGGTGGGGCTGTTCCAATCTGCGGCGGGTGGCACCCTGTTTCTGGACGAAGTCGCAGACCTGCCGCTGCACATGCAAGTGAAACTGCTGCGCGTGATCCAGGAAAAATCCGTGCGCCCCGTGGGAGCCCAGGTTGAAACGCCAACCGACGTGCGCCTGCTCAGTGCCAGTCACAAGAACCTGGCCGAAGAGGTCAAACAGCAGCACTTCCGCCAGGATCTCTATTACCGCATCAATGTGATTGAACTGGCTGTCCCCAGTCTGCGCGAACGCCACGAGGACATCCCCGAGATCGTTACGCAACTGCTTGCCCGGATCGCCGATGACAACGGACTGCCACAACCGGTTCCTGTCAGCGACGAGGCCTTGGCCGCTCTTGGGCGTTATCACTTTCCAGGCAATGTGCGCGAATTGGAAAACATTCTGCAGAGAGCGCTGACGCTCAGTGAAAACAGCGGAATCCAGCTACAGCATCTGGATCTGACCCCCTCCTCTGTCAGCAGCTCACCGCGCCCCCTGGCCCAGACTGCGCCCCTGGCATCGCCCGCGACAGCGGAGATCTTTTCATTGGGAATGGGTTTCTCGCTGGAGAAGCATCTGGAATCCATCGAGAAACAGGCCATTGAACAGGCACTGATGGAATCACGCTGGAACAAGACTGCCGCGGCACAATTGCTTGGCATGAGCTTTCGCTCCCTGCGCTACCGCATGAAAAAGCTGGGACTGGAGTGAGCTCACTCAGACCGATCTGACGGTGGCCGGATCGTAGGGCTGCGGGTCAACCTGCGGCGGGCGTTTCAGGACAATGTCCAGCAGCAATTGCGCAGACGCCGGCGCCAGCACCAGGCCGTTCCGGTACTGTCCGGCATTCACATAAAGATTGCGGAAGCCGGGAACATGACCGATAAACGGAATGCCCTCCGGCGCCCCGGGGCGCAGACCCGACCACTGTCGCAGCACTGGCGTGGACGCCAGCGCTGGCACCAAGGCCTCTGCTGAGGCACGTAAACTCGCAAGCGCATCCTCGGTCGTGGACTTGTCGAAACCTGTGTGCTCCAGTGTACTTCCCACCAGCAGGTGTCCGTCCCGCCGCGGAATCAGGTAGCGCCCCCGGGTCAGCACGATGCTCTTCAGCACCTGTGCTGTAGGCCTGTACAACAGCATCTGTCCCTTGACCGGTTGCACCGGAAGCGCAACGCAGAGTGTGTTCAACAGGCCTGCAGACCAGGCGCCTGCCGAGACAATGATCCTGTCCGCGGACAGATGGGCCGAATGTCCGTTGTGACGAACAACAACCCCCGACACAGACTCGCCGCCTGACCCCTCCCGCAGAAAATCCACCACCGAAGTGTGCTCCTGGAGACGGACACGGGGGTTCGCCCGCAGACTCGCGAGCAGTGACTTCAGCAGGCGTGGATTACGGATATTCGCGATATCGGGCATCCAGAGTCCCTGTTCAAAGCCGGGGGCCAACAGGGTCTCCTGCGCATAAATCTGATCGCGATCCAGCGACACCATGCGGCTGCCAACCCGTGCTGCCCAGGCCAGCGCCTCCCCGGCATCTGCGGCATCCAGCATCAGGAGCCCCGTCTGTTCCCATTCCGGATCAATGCCGGTTTCACTTAACAGGCTCGCCGCCAGCGCCGGATAGGCGCGCTGTGCTGCACGTGCCAGCGCAGTGACAGGCTCGCTGTAACGCCAGGGGTACAGGGGCGATACGATACCCCCGCCGGCCCAGGATGCCTCCCTGCCGCATTCCCCCTTCTCAATCAGGGTCACCGTTGCCCCCTGGACCGCCAGTTCCCGGGCAGTGAGCATGCCCAGTACGCCGCCCCCTACCACCAGAAAATCACTCATCCCGCAAACCTCTGTCCCTGCCCCGTCGTGCGTTTTCGCTTCCCTTTTCTACACTGAAAGGGACGGCAACTTTAGCACAGGGAGGTGACGAATGATTGCCAGGTCGGGTTACACGCTACTGGAACTGCTCATCACACTGGCAATTCTCGGCGTACTGCTGCAGATGGGCCTGCCATCGCTGGCCCACCTGCAGCGAGGCAGAGAGGCGGACATGCTGATGAAAACTCTGACGGGACACATTGCGTTGGCGCGCAGTGAAGCAGCGACACAGGGACGCATCGTGACGCTGTGTCCCAGCCGCGATGGCGTTCACTGCGGGGGCGACTGGGGCCAGGGCAGCCTGCTGTTTCTCGATCGCAATGGCGACCGGGTACTGAACCAGGACGACCGGGTTCTGCGTGTTCGACTCGACGAGACGCCACCCGGCTCCCTGCGCTGGCGCGCCTTCGGCAACCGGCAGGCTTTACAGATCGATGCGCGGGGATTTCTGCTTCATCAGAGCGGGAATTTCACCTATTGCGATGCGTCCGGCGATGCCAGGCTGAATCGTCAATTGGTGGTGAATGCCACAGGCAGGGTTCGGGTATCGAGAGACACCGACGGCGACGATGTTGTGGAAGACAGCAGGGGCCGCCCGCTGCTGTGTGACTGACGGGTTAACGCCAGCAATTGTCGACGGTGTCTCCCGTAGCACCTTTCAGGCCGGTATTGGTCAGCGTGAGAGTCGTGCAACTGTCAGCCGTTTGCGCGCCCTGGGGTGTTGCCGTGGCCACAAAGCAGTTGGCGATTGTGCCTGTGCCACAGGCTGCCACGGACACCTGGTAACGCCCGGACTCCGTCGCCAGCGTAGCGACGGCAGGGCTGGCCAGTGGATTGGCATTGGCGGAGTACGAGTTGTTGTCGGAATAGAAACGCTCCTGATTCGCGGCCACCTGCAATAACAGGCTCTGCGCTTCGGCTCGGGCACCGCCACGCACACTTTGCTGGTAGGCAGGGAGTGCGACGGCGGCCAGCACCCCCAGAATGGCGACCACAATCATCAGTTCAATCAGGGTAAAGCCGGATTCGCGGTGTCCTGTTTCAGTTTGTCTGTTCAACATGAATTCCCTTGCCTCGTGCTCAGTCTGCGCCGCCTGAGTATAGCCTAAACCGTGCGGGGGTGTTGTATTGGCCGGGCATCAATTCTGCTGCAGTTCCTGCAGCTTCTCGGCCGGGCCCAGCACATCAACCCGCAGCAGCACACCGGCATCGTTCAATGTGTATCGTACGACCATTCCCTGATCCAGCTTCTCGGCGCCAAGGGGCTGATCCTCCCAGAAAATCCGGGTCACGCTGTCGGAAAAACCCACGCGACGTCCGGAAATCGTCAGCGCGCCATTGTCCTGGTCGAGCCCTTCAATCGTCCCCGTCTGCACCTCCTGTGCCAGCAAGCCGGAAGGCTGCAGGGCAAGCAGCATGAACGCCAGTACAATGAACCTTTTCATGACCTTCCCCAGTGCCGTCATAATCATCAATCCAGTTGCCGCCACGACTGCCGTCCCGTCGCGGTAGTCCCCGTGTTCAGTTCCATTACGTCAACATCTCCGCTCGAACCACTGCCGAAGGCAAGGTCGCGATCGGAATCCGACAGTACGCTGAGTGTTGGCACAATCCCCACATCGGACATCCTGCCGGAGGCATTGGTGTCCACCTCGTCAAACACCCTGTCTCCGTTCAGGTCAAAAGCCGGGTAACCCAGTGCTCCCCCGTCGCGGTAGTTCACCTGCATCACGAAGCTGCTCCCCCCAAAATCGCAGGGCTGCTGCGACGGCAGCAGCGTGGTAAAGATGACCCGACCATCACGCACGATGGCATTGCTGACCTGCCGTTCACCGAAGTTGTCCGCGTTGGCCACGCCCTCCACCTGCTGGGGACGCAGATTGATCTTCCAGCCCATGGCGCTGGCAAAGTCCAGATCGTTGTCGGACATTTCGCGCAGCACATAGAACGCATCATCGACAGAATCACCATCGGTATCAAAGCCTTCGGCGTACTGGTTGTCGATGGTCTGCTCCACCAGATCGGTGCTGTCAAAAACGGTGAGACTGTTCAGGTTCTTGTCCCATATCCCATAGAAAGCCTGCGTTGCTTGCCCCGAGGCAGAGTTGTCATTGATCTCTATATATTTGCCAGTGCCGAAGTACACCATGAAACCGGGCTGACCATCGGGATGATAGGCAACCTGGGGCTGCGTCGTGATGGGTTGATTCGCCTCGGTCGTAAACAGCGGGCGCGGGTTCGAACCGGACTTGTAGTCACTGTCCCACTGACCCGGGTTGGCATTGGATACGTCGAACTTCCACATATTGCCTTGCAGGTCCCCCGCATAGATGATGTCCACCACCATATCGCCATTGAAATCCACCAGCGTCGGCGTCGCAAGCCCGTTGGGCGTTGTCGTGGAACCCACGTTCGTATTGAGTTTGCGGACCAGCGCTCCAGTCTCCAGATCCACAATGTAGAGAACCGCCCGCCCCGTGCTGCTGGCATGGCCGTCAGCCTCGGTGTTGTTGTAGCCGTTGCCGAACACCGCCGCCCAGCGTCCGTTGGCCATCTTGGCAATCTGCGGCTTGCCGTAGGTATAGCCCAAGTCCGCGTCATCGCTATCGTCAAATTCCCACAGCACAAGGCTGGCTGCATTGGCCTCGTCAAAAGTCGCGGGATTGGTGACATCCAGGGCAAAGATTGCCTGCCCGCCACCGCCCAGGCCAGACGCCAGCACTGTACGCCAAAGCCCGTCTACTGCACTGGAGGGATCGTCCATGGTGGCAAGATAGGCGTCGACAATCGTGGGACCTGCATCGGCATAATACTGGTGGGTGTAACTGGGTCGGGCCAGTTGAGCCAGATTCCTGAACACAGCGTTAGGAACGTAGGCAAGGCGCTCGCGACCGTCGGACTCCCCGAACCCGTGCAGCATGCCGTCATTCGCCCCCACATACACCATGGCGGAACGACCGGCATAGGCGGACTTGAATGCTGCATAGGACTTGGGCGCCACACTCTCGGGATAGCGGAAACTGGGCACCCCCACATAGCGCGGATCCGAATTCACAATGTCACCGAGCACCGAGTTGCGGGTACGGAAGCTGTAGCCAACGCCCTCGTTGCTGCGCTGTCCGCGCAAATAATTGGTAATGGCATTGCCATAGGCCTGATTGGCTGCCACCTCTGCTGCGACACCAGTGCCCGCCGGGTAGGGGGCATACGCCAGCAAAGACGAGATCTGCCCCGTGCTCATATCCGTCAGTGCATTGGGCGACGGATAAGTGCCGGGCCAGCGGAAAGCAACACCCTGCCCCTCCGGTGCTCCTCCGGGGATCACGTCGGCATCCGGATTGTAGGTGAGTATCTCCCGCCCGGTATTGTAGTTCTGGGAATCGAGCACATTGCCTGCATCCCAGTCCGGTATCGGGTCTACAGACCCGTCGGCGTTGATGGCAAAGGCCAGCAACTGGCCGCTCCAGTCCGCGCTGTCAAAACGCGCCTGAAACAGGTAACTGCCGGCACTGAGCGTGCCCGAGTTCGTTGCCACCGACGCGGAGGAGCCCACGCGATCGGCAATATTCGCCAAGGCCCCCTGTATGGAATCCACCACCTGCTGAGGCGATTGCGCCGCCACGAACACGCCCTGGCTGTTGAACGCTGCATGCCACATGTCATCAATTTTTTCGGGATCGCTGTTGTAGGGATTGCCCCAGTTGCCGTTCATCGCCAGGGGCGGATTCGGCCAGCCATCATTGTCGGTGTCCACCAGCAGTCCCGTTACCCCGAAGGCTACGGTGAACGTCACCATGTG
>JACKOJ010000012.1 GCA_024234325.1 Pseudomonadales bacterium
GCAGATCGCGATCACATCTGCTTTGTTTGTTGTCACCGCCATTGCGGAAATCGTTGGCTGTTACCTGCCTTACCTTTGGTTGAAAAAATCCGCACCCGCCTGGGTATTGTTGCCGGCGGCAGCAAGTCTGGCGTTGTTTGCCTGGCTGCTATCTCTGCACCCCACTGCAGCAGGCCGCGTTTACGCCGCTTACGGTGGGGTCTATGTTAGCGTCGCTTTACTGTGGTTGTGGATTGTTGATGACATCCGGCCAACTGTCACAGATATAGTGGGTGTGGGTATTTGCCTGGTGGGTATGGCCATCATCATGTTCGGATCCCGGTATACATGAGCCGGGCGCGGAGATAGACTCTTGCGTTCATTTGAGGGTAGGTTGTGAACCCTGACCGGATCGGATCCTGCTTTCGATTGTGGAGGCTTAAGAAAAAATTCTGAATTTTTTTTGAGAATTTTTTTGGCATGGTATTTTTCATGGTATTGCGAATTCGCTGTTTTATAGCTATATGAAAAATAAGGAAAATAATTGCTTATTTACAATCGAGTGGGAGTGATTCCTGTCGCTTTTGCGACCGGCCGTGGCAGGCATTGACCTGCCGCGGTCGAAAAATCTGATTTACCCGCGCAGCGAGGCTGTGTACTCTGGCGAAAAAAAAACACGCAGAGTCTGATGTGAATTCCGGCCCTTCCTCGCGCAAAGAAAAGTCATGGTCCCAGGTAGTGGAGGCGATTTTCGCCATTGCGTTGCTGGCTGCTGTGTTGTTTCTGGGCAGGGATGTGGAGCACTACCTTGATCTGTTCAGATCGCATATCGCCGGGCTGGGCTTTCTGGCCTTTGTGCTGTTTGTTCTCCTCTATCCCCTGCTGACGTCCCTGCTGGTTCCGGACACGGTCATCGGTTTTGCGGTGGGCGCGTCATTCGGACTGGTAAAGGGCTTTGCTGTCGGTATTGTCGGCGCGCTGCTCTCGGTGCTCGTGCAGTATCTGTTGGCGCACTCTCTCCTGAAACCCTGGATTACCCGCTGGCTGGAGTCTCGCCCCAGAATGCGGGCTTTGCAGTCTGCAGTGCTTCTTGGGCAGTATCGTCTGCAGTTTCTGATTCGGCTGTTGCCCGTGAACCGTGCCGCGATGAGTTATGCTTTTGGGGCAGGGGGAGTCACGCTGGCGTCGTATATGACAGCCTGCATCGCCATCATTCCCCATGTCTTTCTGGAAGTGTATATGGGCTATGCGAGCACGCGTCTTATTCAGTCTTCTGTGAGCAAGGGCACCTTCTGGCATGCCGATCATCTGCCGATGGTTGCGGGAATCGTGGTGTCGGTCCTTGTGTTGGTCGCCTTGTCCCGCATGGCCAAACGGTCGCTTGATAGCGCGATAGAGGCCGCAGGGCAGCAACAGATACCGGATTGATGCTCGGGGAGCTGAGAACGCCATGCAACTGTCCTTGCTCCTGATTGCCTTTCATGCGCTGGTCGCACTGGCCTGCGTCGTCCGCATCCTCCTGCGTGAGCATCGCCAGCCGGAGTCCAGAATCGCCTGGCTGATTGTGGTGCTGGTGTTTCCCTACGTGGGCATCATGGCCTATCTGCTGCTGGGGGAAACCAACATCGGACGTGCCCGGGTCGAGCGCATGCGCGGTGTAACCGGCAAACTGGCGCGCCCGGAAAGTGCCCAGGGTTGGCAGGAGGCGGAGAACCAGCCGACATTGGCGGAGCGGTTTGTGCCGCTGTTCAATGTCGGAAAGTCCATCAACGGCTACGTCCCGACAGGAGGAAATCGCGCACAACTGATGGACGATTCGGATGCCGCCATTGATGCGATGGTGGCAGACATCGACGCTGCAAGCCGCCATGTTCATCTGTTGTTCTATATCTGGCTGAACGACCGCAACGGCAACAAGATGATCGATGCCCTGATTCGCGCGGCAGGGCGCGGAGTGGTGTGTCGGGCTCTCGTGGACGACATGGGTTCACGGGATCTGCTGCGCAGCAAACAATGGAAGGCGATGTCGAAGGCCGGGGTGCACACTGCCCGCGCACTCAAGGTCGGCAACCCCCTGCTGCGGATCTTCAACGGTCGCATCGACCTGCGCAATCACCGCAAGATTCTGGTGATCGATAACCGCATTACCTACTGCGGCAGCCAGAACTGCGCCGATCCTGCGTTTTTGCCGAAAGCGAAATACGGCCCCTGGGTGGATGCTGTTATGCGCTTCGAGGGGCCGGTCGTGCGTCAGAACCAGCACCTGTTTGCGATCGACTGGATGGCCAATGTCAATGAAGACCTGTCGGATGTTCTGCAGGAAGCCATGCCGCCGGCCGAAGCGGGCTTTGCGGCAATGGTGGTTGGCACCGGGCCGACAGTTCGCAGCTCCGCTATGCCCGAGCTCTTTGAGACCCTGATCTATGCGGCGCGCAGGTCGCTGTTTATCACCACGCCGTACTACGTGCCCAACCAGGCGATTCAGGCCGCCTTGTGCGCAGCCGGGAACAGGGGAGTGGAGACCACCATGATCTTTCCTGCGCGCAATGATGACATCGCAGTCGGCGCCACAAGCCGGAGTTATTACGCGGATCTTCTTGCAGCCGGCGTACGCATCTTCGAGTACCAGGGCGGGCTGCTGCACACGAAATCACTGACACTGGATGACGAGATCACTCTGCTGGGCTCTGCGAACATGGATCGACGCAGCTTCGAGCTGAACTACGAAAACAATATTCTGTTGCAGGATCTCCACATGACCCAGGTCATGCGTGTGCGCCAGGAGCAGTATCTGCAGCAGTCGCGCCAGATTACTCCGGAAGAGGTCAGCGCATGGCCGCTGCGCAAGCGGCTGCTGAATAACGCGCTCGCCATCATCAGCCCTGTGCTGTAACTCAATGACTGCTCCGGACAGGAGGAAACACTATGGAAGAGGCTGAGCTGATCAAGGCTTTTGGCGCCTTTCTCGCCATCATGAATCCCTTCGTGAACCTGCCGATCTTTTTGGCAATGACCGAGGGCTACGCGGTGTCTGATCAGCGCCAGTTGGCGACACGGATTGCGCTGTATGCCGCCTGTATGTGCGCCATCATTCTGTTTGCAGGGCACCAGATCATCGCTTTCTTCGGCATCACCATCGACCAGTTTCGGATCGCCGGGGGCATTGTGCTGGCGCATATCGCGTGGTCGATGCTGAACGGCAACAATGTGTCTTCCCATCATGGCAGTGACGAGGAGCAATCCACCATGAAGGACCTGTCCGGGCTCGCGTTCTATCCCATCACCTTTCCGATGATCGTGGGTCCCGGGACAATTGCGACAATCATCATCTATGCCGGTCATGCCTCGTCGCTGTCGCAGACGCTTGAGGTTGCAGCCGTCGTTGGCGTGATTCTGGTGCTGTTGTTTGTCGTGTTGTTCTTTGCCTCTGCTATCGGGAGGGTGTTGAGCAATACCATGCGGGTGATCACCACGCGGCTGATGGGAATGATTCTGCTCTCCATCGCTGTGGCCATGCTGGTGGCGGGATTGAGTGCAGTGTTCCCCTTTCTTGCTGCTGCGCCGGGCACCTAGGGCTGCTGGAGGTTGCTTCCGGAGGCGGCGGTGCTATTCAGGGGCCACTGCATGGGAGGAACAATAGGACTCGAAATCTTTCACTGGCATGGGGTGGGCGTAAAGGAAGCCCTGCAGGAGCTGGCATCCCTGTGCCATCAGAAAGGCCCGTTGTGCGTCAGTCTCAACGCCTTCTGCCAGGACTTCCATGTGCAGGGTTTTCGCCATGTTGATGATGGTGCTGACAATGGCAGTGTCCTGCTCGGTAATGCCTATGTTGCGCACAAATGACTGGTCAATCTTCAGTTGGTCAATGGGCAGGTTGCTGAGATAACTCAAGGAAGAGTACCCGGTGCCAAAATCATCAATGGAGAAGCGAATGCCGAGCCGACTCAATCGTTCAATATTGGATTTTGCCTGTTCGACATTACTGATCAGAATGGATTCGGTAAATTCCAGCACCAGATAGCGTGCGTCCAGGTGCCGCGACTGGATGCCACTTTCGACGATGTCGATGAAGTTCTCCTCAAAGAACTGTTCTGAAGACAGGTTGATACTTAGGGACAGGTGGCTCAGTTTCGGGTTGGTCTGCCAGAGCGCGAGTTGCTCCAGTCCGAGTCGTAGCACCTCGTTGCCCAGGTCAAGAATCCAGCCGTTTTCCTCTGCAAAGGGAATGAATTCCGCCGGGCTGAGCAGACCGCGCAGAGGATGCTTCCATCGCACCAGGGCTTCGGCACCGACAATGCGCTCCGCGACGTCCACTTGCGCTTGATAGTACAGTTCAAACTGCTTTTTCTTCAGGCCTTCGCGCATGTCGGCATTCAGGCTGGCGCGTTCATTGACTTCCTTCTGCCAGGCGGGGTCAAAGAAGCTGATGCCGGACTGCCCGCTGATCTTCGCTTGCGACAGGGCAATATCGACCTGCTTCAACAGCTCGGAAAATTCAACATCTTTACTGTTGAACAGGCTGATGCCAATGCTGCAGCTTGAATAGTACACCTCGTGTCCGATACGGTATTCCCCATTCAGTGCGCCTAGCAACGCCTGTGCCACGGACTCGACTTTGTCTACAGCCTTTCCCGTTTCCTGGGAAAGCTGCGGCAGCACTACCATGAATTCATCGCCACCGTAGCGCGCGGCCAACTGATTATCCTGAAGCACACTCTCCAGTCGCTGCGCCACTTTCACCAGGAGCTGATCGCCCGCCAGATGCCCCAGGGTGTCATTGATGTTTTTGAAGTTGTCCACGTCGATCATCAGCAAAGCCCCGAACTCGCAATTGTTGTTGCACTCCTGCAGGGTGTGCTCCAGATGGGTCTGGAAGTTCGAGCGGTTTGGCAGACCTGTCAGTGGATCAAAGAGGGACAAGCGGTTGATCTTGGCCTCGGCATCGCGAATTCTCGACATGTCGATCATGTCACCAACGTAGTGTGTGGTGATGCCGCTGGAATCTTTGACGGCTGAAATCGTCACCGCCTGGGGAAAGATTTCCCCGTTTTTGCGCCGGTTCCAGATTTCTCCATGCCACCCGCCTTCCTCAACGATAGTGGCCCACATCGCCTTGAAGAACGCGTCGTCGTGCTTGCCCGAGCTGAGGAAGGAGGGCTTCATGCCAATGACTTCCTGTTGACTGTATCCCGTTGTTCTTTCAAATGCCTCGTTCACACGCAGGATGGATTGTTGTGCATCGGTAATCAGAACGCCTTCCTGGGAAGAGAAGGCGGTCGCAGCAATGCGCAGTTCCTGCTCTGCCTCGTATTTGCTGGTGACGTCCCGAACGAGAATCAGGCAGTGTTTGTCGAGTGATTCTTCCACCAGGCTGCCCGTCAGTTCGTACCAGTATTGTTTGCCCTGAGTCGTCAGAGAATAAACCCTGCCGGAGGTACGGCCTGTGTTGAAGACATCTGCCATTGCCTGTTCGATTGTGTGGATGGCATCCACATCGGCGATGAATTTCCTGAAATCCTGTCCCAGGAAAACCTCCGGAGACGTCAGCAACTGGGGGATTCCCGGGCGAGAATGGTAGGCTCTGATAATGCCTTCATCGGACATTTCAAACATCATGTCCGGCAAGGCATCCAGTGTTGCCTGCAGGCGCCCCGTGAGTGTGCGCATTTCCAGGAACGGTGCGGTGATGCCTCTCACCACGAGCGCCTGGTGAAGGTAGGCATAGGCCAGGATTTTGTAGACGTGTCCCACCACGTTGAATGCGTCGGTGACGCTGGCGTAGAACGTAAACAGCAGCTCGGACAGTGCCATGATGGCAGAGGCCATACCAAGGGCGAGTGTTTCCGGCTGTCTGTCGGCGAGTGCACGCTTCCACAGTACGGCCGCTGCGATGCTGTAAAGGAGGATGAGCACATATTCCGCGCGAATCTTGAAGGAAGTGAGCCCTGTCACGGCATCGAAGGTTTCGGGCAATTGTTCCTGCCTGAACAGAAGCACATAGTGAATCCCCGCGAGGGCGAGGAGGAGCGTCGAGAGCAGGCTGCGACGATAGATCAGTTCCCTGTCCGGCAGACAGATCGCGGCAAGCAGGGCGAGTGCTGCGAACAGACGGGCGAGCAGCCAGAAATTGATGGCCTTTTCCGGATCGGCAGGCGTGATGAAGTCCGGCATCCCTGCATAGGAGATCATGTGGCTGAAGTCCAGCGTCGCTACCGCCAGAAAAAGGCAGGCAATCACCTGCATGCGCAGCGTTCGGGTGCCTCGCTGGGTGTACCAGCCCAACACGAAGATCATGCTGGCAATGATGATTGCGAGCGTTTCCAGCAGCATGTGCAGAGGAAGGTAGTGGTTCACTCCCTCCGTGACGGGAATTGGCACCAGGCGCAGAACGACGACGACGGCGGCCAGAATCAACAGAATGGTCGCGTTTGGCCGAACCGTGTTTTGAAACCAGGTGGCCTGCCGGACTGCCATGTCTGTTTGCCTCGTGTGAGCTGTTCACAATTTGAGCAGCCAGAATACAGGGGCAATTTGCGTGATTCCAGAGTTTTCTCGGCATGCCGTGTTGGTTTTCTGTTCGTTTTCTGCCGGATTCTTGCCAAGGGAGGCTGGGCGGCCATAAATCTGGTTTCGTGGAGGGAATCAGGTAAGATGGCCCGATCAAACAAATACCACCTTCAAGGAGATAACTCATGTCACTACGCATCAACGACATTGCCCCGGATTTCAAGGCAGACTCCACCTCCGGGCCGATTTCCCTGCACGACTGGATCGGCAGCAGCTACGCCATCCTGTTCTCCCATCCCAAGGACTTTACGCCGGTCTGCACGACGGAGTTCGGGGCGGTGGCTCAACTCGCCGGAGAGTTTGAAAAGCGCAATACCAAGGTGCTGGGCGTGTCTGTGGACAGCGTCGAGGAGCACAAGAAGTGGAAGCGTGATATTGAAGCCTTTGCGGGCGTGCCAGCCAATTTCCCGATCATTGACGACACTTCGCTTGCCGTTTCCAAGGCTTATGACATGCTGCCTGCCGATGCCTATCTGCCGGATGGTCGCACGCCCGCGCATAGCGCCACCGTGCGCACCGTGTTCATTATCGGCCCGGACAAGAAGATTCGCCTGATGATGATTTACCCGATGTCGGTGGGACGTAATTTTGCAGAAATTCTGCGTGCCCTGGACGCTGTGCAGGCCACTGACGGTGTGCCCATCGCGACACCCGCCAACTGGGTGCCGGGCCAGGACGTGATCGTGGCGCTGAGCCTGAATGACGACGCGGCGAAAGAGAAATTCGGTGCCATTGACATCAAGTTGCCCTATCTGCGCTTCACCAAGGCCCCCTGATCCGGATGGCCGCCCGGCGAGGAAGCTGAAATTTCTCGCCGGGGGCTATTCCTGCTGCCACGCTTCCCGATACCGCGAAATTGCCCCCTAGGTCAGATATTGTTAAAAAAACAAGAAGATAAGGGGCAATCCTTGACAAGATTCTATCTTTCTCACTAGAATCGGCCCAGACTTGATTTTCAGACTGTGTCCGCCAGGCCAGGCACGGGCCAATGCAACTTTTTCGCGGCACACAGGTCAGACAACAATAATTGCCGTTTGCAGGAAGGCCGACATGCCAAAAATCGCCCTTATCGCTCTGACCACCAGTCTCCTCCTAAGCAGCGCGTTCGCGCAGGCCCAGACTCTTAAAGGGTCGCGGGGCTCGATGGAACGCCAGTACCAGGTTGCCGTGCAGAACGGCTACGGTTTCGCCAAGACAGCTTCTCTGGTCAAGGACTATGTCAGCCAGGGTGAGCTGATCCAGGTGCGGGAAACCCGCTTCATGGAACTGCACGACGTCTCCTTCCCCTACGCAAGACCCCCGGTAAAAGAATTCATCGACAAGATCAGCGCCCAGTACTTCGCCTACTGCGGAGAGAAGCTGACCGTGACCAGCCTGACCCGTCCCATCGACAAACAGCCGAACAACGCCGCCAGTGATTCCGTGCATCCGACCGGCATGGCTGTGGATCTGCGTATTCCACCGCTGGGCAAGTGCCGTACCTGGCTGGAACGTACGCTGCTGTCCATGGAGTCTTCCGATGTGCTGGATGTGACGCGTGAGCGTCGCCCGCCTCACTACCATGTCGCGGTATTCCCGGAAGTGGTGCACCAGTTTGCCGATACCGGCGACACCAGTGATCACGAGTATGTGGTGCGTCGTGGTGACACATTGTCCCGCATTTCCTCCATCACCGGGGTTTCCGTGGCGCAACTGAAATCGGTCAACGGTCTGCGCAATGACACGATTATTGCCGGTCAGAAACTGCAGGTGCCTGCCGCCGCCAGCAGCCCGATCAATACTGTTCGCAGCAACGAGGTGGCCTCCTACACAGAGACCACGCACCGTGTGCGCCGGGGAGATACCCTCTGGCGCCTGGCCAAACGCTACGGCACAACCGTCGATGCCATCAGCAAACTGAATGATCTGGCCGGGGATGCCCTGCAGATCGGTCAGGTACTGAAAGTCGCCGCCAATCGCAGCTCCTTGTAATTCCTGTCTGGCGGCCACTGGCCGCCCGCTCTGCCCATGTCCGCATCGCTCACACACGAGTACTGGATGACCCAGGCCCTGGCGCTGGCACGTGAAGCGGCGGCGCTGGATGAGGTGCCTGTTGGGGCTCTGGTCGTCTCGGTAGAAGGGGAGCTGCTGGGCAGTGGCTTCAACCAGCCGGTACGCAGCCACGATCCCACCGCCCACGCCGAGATAGTCGCCCTGCGGGCGGCAGCGTCTCTGCGTAACAACTACCGCCTTCCGGGGTGTCTTCTCTACGTCACCATCGAACCCTGTACCATGTGCCTCGGGGCGCTGGTGCATGCGCGTATTGCGACAGTTGTTTACGGGGCGAAAGAACCCCGCTTTGGTGCCATTGAAAGCGGCCAGCGTCTGCTGGATGAGGGCGAGTTCAATCATCGTCCCGCCTATATCGGGGGGGTTCTGGCAGAAGAGTGCTCAGAGTTGATGAAGCGCTTCTTCAAGGCGCGCCGACAGGGAACTAATGGTTGAGTTTGGCCTCCAAAGTAAGTACCGTTGCGAAGTAGTCAAAAACAGCACAAGCCTCGCGCTTTGAGTAGCACTATCAGACGAATCATCCATGTGGACTAACAGGCATTCGACTCTCGCCGGGTTCTTCCGGTCTTTCCGAAGCGCTATGCGCCGCGTGTCTGTCTTCCCGCTCTTTCTGCTCCTGATTTCCTGTTCGGTGATCGATATTCCTTACCCGGCCTATGACGGGGAAGGGCGTTCCCGTGATGAACTGGCTCTCGTGCGGGGGGAGTATTACTACCGCAAGGATTGGCTCAACAGCTATGTGGACGCCGTACGTGTCCAGCGGGTTGATCAGCGTGTCATTGAAAACAGTCGTGCCTGGGACGAGGTGCTGATGCAACCCGGCATGCGTGAAATCGAAGTCTATTATTCCTGGGACTTGGGGGCCCGTATCGGCCTGGCACCCGCGATTGCCAACTATGCCTCCAACAGCGAAAACCTTAGCCGTACCCTGCGTTTCAATGCGGAGGCCGGCAAGGAGTACGCCATCAAGGCTGCCCCTGTTTTCAGTGCCAGCCCGGGGGATCTGACCACACTGAGTTATGTGGATTTCTGGATCGAGGACAGCCGCGGTCGCGTGGTGCTGACGCGTGAGGAAGGGCGTTTCCGGGGCGAGCGCTGAGCCAGTCGTCCGCAACGGGCTGTGCGGCAAATTGGGCCTGACTTCAATGCCCCTTTTCGCGTATCATTGCCAGCCTCACCAACCCGCTGTTAATCCTGATCAAGGCCCTTGCTTACGATGCTAGTTCTGCCCGGTGTGTCGGCGCTGTCCGCCTTTAAAAATGCCAAACTGCTTGCCCTTGTCCAATCCCGTCTTCCTGCCGTCCGTGCCCTGAATGCGCACTTCATTCATTTTGCCGACTGCGCGCAAACCCTGAATGCGGACGAACTGGAACTGCTCAATACCCTGCTCGACTATGGCACGGGGGAGCAGCGTCCTGCGGATACCAGTCCTCTGAGCGCGCAGTTGCGCGTGGTGGTGCCGCGCCCGGGGACAATCTCGCCCTGGTCCAGCAAGGCTTCCGACATCGTGCACAACTGCGGTTTGAACAAGGTGCGCCGCCTTGAGCGTGGCATTGCCTATCGGGTGGAGGCGGGTGCTCCTCTGCAGCCCGCAGAGCTGGAGATACTGGACAGCCTGCTGCACGACCGCATGACCCAGGCGGTGCTGGCGGATTTTGATTCTGCCCTCAGCCTGTTCGAGCGTGCCGAGCCGCGACCGATGACGGCCGTGGACATTCTGGGGCGCGGTGAAGTGGCGCTGAGAGAAGCCAACACCACCATGGGGCTGGCGTTGGCGGACGATGAGATCGATTACCTCTACGAGAGCTTCAACCACCTCAATCGCAACCCCAACGACATCGAGCTGATGATGTTTGCCCAGGCGAACTCCGAGCACTGTCGCCACAAGATTTTCAACGCGTCATGGACCGTGGACGGTGTGGATCAGGAACACTCTCTGTTCGGCATGATCCGCAACACCCATGCGCAGTCTCCCGCCAATGTGCTGTCCGCGTACAAGGACAATGCCGCAGTGATGACGGGCTGTGTAGGCGGGCGTTTCTTCCCGGACCCGCAGAGCAAGACCTATGCCTACCATCAGGAGCCGATTCACATCCTGATGAAGGTGGAGACGCACAATCACCCAACAGCGATCGCGCCGTTCCCCGGCGCCGCTACCGGCAGCGGCGGCGAAATTCGTGATGAAGGGGCGACCGGGCGCGGCTCCAAGCCCAAGGCCGGCCTGGCGGGTTTCAGTGTCTCCAATCTGCGTCTGCCCGATCTGCCCCAGCCCTGGGAGGAAGAAGATTTTGGCCGACCGGCGCATATCGCCTCGGCACTGGACATCATGATCGAGGGGCCAATCGGCGCGGCGGCCTTCAACAACGAATTCGGTCGCCCGAATCTGTGTGGCTACTTCCGTACCTACGAAGAGCGGGTGGACAGTGGCAACGGCGATGAACTGCGCGGTTACCACAAGCCCATCATGATCGCCGGTGGTCTGGGCAATATCCGCGAGCCTCATATCGAGAAAGGCGAGATTCCGGTGGGAGCCAAACTGATCGTGCTCGGTGGCCCGGCCATGCTGATCGGCCTGGGCGGAGGCGCGGCCTCCTCCATGGCAGCAGGAGCAAGCAGCTCCGATCTGGATTTCGCCTCTGTACAGCGGGACAACCCCGAGATGGAGCGCCGCTGCCAGGAAGTGATCGACCAGTGCTGGCAGCTTGGTGAGCGCAACCCCATTCTGTTTATCCATGACGTGGGCGCGGGCGGGCTTTCCAATGCCCTGCCGGAGCTGGTCAAGGACGGTGGGCGCGGAGGCCGTTTCTCCCTGCGTGACATTCTCAATGCCGAACCGCAGATGTCACCGCTGGAGATCTGGTGCAACGAGGCCCAGGAACGCTATGTGCTGGCCGTCAGTCCGCAGGATCTGGCACTGTTCAAGCGCCTGTGCGAGCGCGAGCGCTGCCCGGTCGCGGTGGTCGGGGAGACGACCAGGGAAGATCGCATCGAACTGGCGGATACCCATTTCAACAACAAGCCCATCGATCTGCCGATGAGCGTGCTGTTTGGCAAGCCTCCGCGTATGCACCGGGAGGTGCTGTCTGTCGAGACGAATGCCATTGAACTCGATACCTCGCAGATTGAACTCGGTCAGGCCATCAAGCGGGTGCTGAGCCTGCCGGCAGTGGCCAGCAAGAGCTTCCTGATTACTATCGGCGATCGTTCCATCACCGGCATGGTCAGTCGGGACCAGATGGTTGGTCCGTGGCAGGTGCCGGTCGCAGACGCCGCCGTAACGGCCGCGGATCTTCAGGGCTATCAAGGTGAAGCCATGGCCATGGGAGAGCGTACCCCGGTGGCCCTGCTGGATGCGCCCGCCTCGGCGCGCATGGCGATCGCCGAGGCCGTCATGAATATTGCCTGTGCCCCCATTGCCGATATTGGCAACATCAAGCTGTCGGCCAACTGGATGGTGGCGGCCGGGCATCCCGGCGAGGACGCCCGTCTCTACGAGGCGGTGAAGGCGGTCGGGATGGAGCTGTGTCCGGCGCTGGGCATCTGCGTGCCGGTGGGCAAGGACTCCATGTCCATGCGCATGGTGTGGAACGAGGGCGAGCAGAAGAAGGCGATCACGGCGCCCATGTCCCTGATCATTTCCGCGTTCGCACCCGTGACCGATATTCGCAGAACGCTGACGCCGCAACTGCGCACCGATCAGGGCGAGAGCGATCTGCTGCTGATTGACCTGGGGCACGGCAGGGACCGCATTGGTGGGTCCGCGCTGGCGCAGGTGTATCGTGAGACCGGCTGTACTCCGGCGGATCTCGACAATCCCCAGGACCTGAAGAATTGTTTCCAGTTGCTGCAGCAACTGAATGAGGCCGGGCTGATTCTCGCGTATCACGACCGCTCTGACGGTGGTGTGCTGGCCACGCTGGCCGAGATGGCCTTCGCCGGCCACACCGGTGTGGATATCCAGTTGGCCGAGTTGCTGTCTGAGGACAGAGACCCGGTGCGGGTGTTGTTCAGCGAAGAGATTGGCGCTGTCATTCAGGTGCGACGTGCACAGCTCAATACGGTGCTGCAGATGGTGGAACAGCATGGCCTGTCCGACTGCACGCGACAGATTGGCGCCCTGAACTCCCGTGACGAGTTGCGGGTACTGCACGGGGGCAAGCTGCTGTATGAAGCCGGCCGGGTGCAACTGCAGCGCCTGTGGAGCGAGACCAGCTATCAGATTCAGTCCCTGCGTGACAATTCCGACTGTGCGAAGCAGGAATTCGACACGCTGCTGGACGCGAAGGACCCCGGACTGCATGTCAGTTTGAGCTATGATCTCAACGAGGACCTTACGGCACCGTATATCAATGTCGGTGCCAAACCGCGAGTTGCCGTATTGCGCGAGCAGGGCGTCAACGGTCAGGTAGAAATGGCGGCGTCTTTCGACCGCGCCCGCTTCGAGGCGGTGGACGTGCACATGACCGATCTGCTGACGGGGCGGGTGTCCCTCGATGCCTTCAACGTGCTGGTCGCCTGTGGCGGTTTCTCTTATGGCGACGTGCTCGGCGCCGGGGGCGGCTGGGCCAAGACCATTCTGCACCACGAAGGTATGCGTGCCGCTTTCAGCGAATTCTTCGCACGCGAATCCACACTGTCACTGGGTGTGTGCAACGGCTGCCAGATGCTGTCGCTGTTGCATGAGTTGATTCCGGGCACGGCGCACTGGCCGCGCTTCGTGCGTAATCAGTCGGAACAGTTCGAGGGGCGCACCACCCTGGTGAGTGTGGGCGAGTCGCCGTCAGCCTTCCTGGCCGGCATGGCCGGTTCCCGCTTCCCGATTGCTGTGGCACATGGCGAGGGACGGGCAGAGTTCGCGCCTGGCGCAATGAATGCGTTGCAGAACGCGGGGCAGGTGGCACTGCAGTATGTGGACAACTACGGCAAGGTCACGGAGCATTATCCGCAGAACCCGAACGGTTCCCCACAGGGCATTGCAGGCGTGTGCAGCGCGGACGGGCGTGTGACTATCATGATGCCGCATCCGGAACGGGTGATTCGCGCCGTGCAGAATTCCTGGCGTCCGGACGACTGGCAGGAGGATGCGCCGACGCTGCGCATGTTCCGCAACGCCAGAACCTGGCTGGGCTGATTCATGTTCAAGCTGTGTTTCTTCGTTCCCGAATCCCATGTGGAGCAGGTGAAGAACGCGGTGTTTGCCGCCGGAGCAGGTCGCATCGGCGACTACGAACACTGTGCCTGGCAGGTGCTGGGCCAGGGGCAGTTCCGGCCCCTGGCGGGCAGCAATCCCTTCATCGGCCAGCAGGGCGCGCTGGAAACGGTTATGGAATACCGCGTCGAAATGGTATGCGACGACGCATTCATTCAGGCCGCTGTCGCGGCACTGCGGCAGGCTCATCCCTACGAGGAGCCTGCCTTCGACGTTACCAGGATTGAGCCGTACTGAGGGTGCGATCCGTCAGGTGCACCTTCATCTCTCCCACTCCCACGCTGAGTTCCATCTTCCGGGTACCCTCGCCGTAGCCCAGGGTGTTTTCCGAGACCATGGCGCGGCGGCTCACCACGTCGCTGGCACCCCGCAGCTCTGCGCTGCCGACACCGGCGGAGGTTTCCACACGGCCGGCTACACTGCGCATCACCCGGATGTCGCCCTCGCCGACGCCCAGGTCCAGAGTGAGCTCGGTGTCCCCGAACTCCCCGTCGATGGCGCCAACGCCCATGTTGACCCGCGTTCGCTCCACGCTGGGCAGATCGACCCGCCAGTGCACTTTCACGTGGTCCACGTCATGATCCTTCAGGGACAGGCTGAGGCGATCGCCGCGGACCTTGTCCACCAGTTCGATGTCGGACACGTCGCGCTTGCTTAATACCCACATGTGACGAGTGCCTTCAAGCTCCAGCTCCACCTTCAGTTCGTCGCTGTCGCTGTGGCGTATTTCCATGGTGCCGACACTGCCGTCAATGACGACCTCCTGAATACCGTCCAGGGAATAGGTGTAGTGACGGATTGCTTCGTCTTCCGCAGCCATGGCATTGATGCCGCAAGCCAGAACACTGATGCCGAAGAGAGTGCGTGCAATTGTTTTCATCGTTTGGGTTCCTGTTGATTGGGATACCCGAGAGTATTTGCAATGCCTGTGCCAGTTATAATTTTTGTTTTGAAACAATGGGATAGGGGGTTTTCTGGAGGCGGGCGCAGTCGGAGTTGGTGATTTTCACCACTCTTTTTGATGGCTGTGGCTGATCAGGGTGACGCCGAGTGTGCGCTGCTCGTCGTAACGCAGGTCGAACATGCGCACCGGGAAGAGGAATTGTTTGCGGTCCCGGAAATACTGCTCCAGGCTGACCCGTACAACAGTGAAGGCGATCTCGTCCCAGGGAATGTCCTCTTCGCGGAACAGCGCGACCTCCAGGCTTTCTGGACCCGGATTGAAGTCCGTGCTGCGCAACTGCGTCAGAAAGAACAGATAGACCTGGTTGATGGTGGGGAGATTGAACAGCGTGTAGAGCTGGCAGTCCGGTGCCAGCACGGTGGCTCCGGCTTCCTCCGCGGTCTCGCGGATGGCGCCTTCCAGCGTGGATTCTCCGTTCTCCATGAAGCCGGCCGGCAGCGTCCATTTGCCAAGGCGTGGTTCGATGGCGCGGCGGCACAGCAGAACCCTGTCTTCGTATACCGGCAGCGTGCCGACAATATTGTTCGGGTTCTGATAGAAAACGACATCGCACTGCAGGCAGCAGTCGCGTGGTTTGTCGTCGCCGGGAGGAATCTGTCGGGTGATCGGTCCGGCGCAGTGTTGGCAGTATTTCATGGGCCGCATCATAGCCCAATCCGCGGCGGGGAGCACCGTTGCCCCCACCGCAGACTTGGCACTCAGGGTTGCAGCAGGCGGATGATGCCGTCGTGCTTGTTGAGCAGATAGATCTGGTTGTCGGGGCCGTAGCCGAAGCGCAGGTCGGCGCGCTGTGCCACGTCACTGCCTTCAGCAGCGTTCTTCTCCTGAATGATCTGCAGGAAGGTCTTTGCCTGACCGCCGTCGCTGAGCAGGATGCGGCGGATCGCGGACTGGCCGCCCTGGCTGGCCGCGTCCGCGTCAATGTAGAACAGTTCGCCGCTGGGGTTGTCGCCAAACACGAGCTTGTTGTGCAGGGCAGGGATGGCATCGCTGCGGTACACCACCAGTCCGGTCACTGCTACCTGCCGCTGGAACAGTGGGTCGGCATGGTCGTACTCCGCGACGGGCCAGGTGATGCCAGGTGCGCTGCGCGGGTTGTCCAGGCTGACCTCGCGGTCCACGTAGCGATAGCTGCCCTCCCAGGTATTCCAGCCCAGGTTCGCACCTTTGCTCACCGGCGTGATTTCCTCTACCTGATTCTGGCCAATGTCGGCCAGGTACATGTGACCGTTGCTGGCATCCCAGTTGAAGCGCTGCGGATTGCGCACGCCGTAGGCATAAATCTCGCCCAGGGTGTCCGAACGGTTGTCGCCGGCGAAGGGATTGCTGGCGGGAATGCCGTACTGGCCATTGCTGCTGTCGTGCCCAAGCGGGTCGAGACGCAGAATCTTGCCGAAATAGCTGGCCAGGTTCTGGCCCGCGTTCAGAGGGTCACCGCCGCTGCCGCCGTCGGCCAGGCCGACATAGAGCAGGCCGTAGTCTTCATCACCCGGCATGGCTAGGGGATTGAAGCCGATCTGCCCGCCGTTGTGGTTGGGGAAGGGCTGCGCTGCGCGAAAGAGGACTCGTGGCGCCTCGCCGTCATAGCTGGCAGCCTGCGGGTTCTTCGCTGTCCATTCCAGCAGCACGGTATCGTGTGTGCGGCGTTCCCCTCCGGACACATAATCCGGTGCCGGATCGGTATTGCCGGTGTCGGTGTAGGTGTAGAACTTGCCGAAGCCCGGCGTGCCCGCCTGACTGAATTGCGGGTGGAAGGCGAAGCTCTGCAGACCACGCTCGCTGCCGGCAGACATCACACGCACCTGCCATTTGGGGTCGTTGATATCCACATACAGGTGCACATTGCCGCCATCGGCATTCATGGCGTAGAGCTGCCCGGTCATGGCACTGACAATGCGCTGGCCGGTGCCGGCCTCGGTCACCATGTGCATGAGACGCGGGGCGAAACCGGCATCGTCGTTGGGAATACGGGCGAATTCGCTGAAGTGTACCGTGATGATGTCGCGGCTTGCTTCAATCGGGGTGGCAAAGGGGTTGGTACTGCTGGCTTGCGCGAACACGGCGCTGGAGCCGAGGGCGAGCAGACCGATAAGGGCGGTGCGGAACATGAGGCGTCTCCGAAAACTGGTGCTGTGGGTGACTGTCCGGCGGGCACACACAGGGTGCCCGGGCGCCCATTGTAACGCCGACGCTCGTTCGCGGCAGTGGCGTTTGTCGCAGCCTAACAGTCAGTGGTGGGTTTTGGCGGCGCGGCAGCGGGCAGGGATGCCAGCACACAGGCGTTAGGGTTCTGCAGGCTGGGAGCCTGATCCAGGGCGTCTGCAGCGATGTCGGGGGCCTGCAGTTGCAGGTGTGCAAACAGGATTCGCCCGTTGTCCGCGATCGGGCGCAGGGGCTGCCCTTCCTCGTGGGTGGCAGGCATCACTTTCATGCGTACCGTAGCGCGCACATTGCCGCCGATCACCGTGATCTGTTCCTGTTCCTCGTCTACCTTCACCACAATGTCGCAGTGGGTGCGCGCACCGATGCCGAGCTGCGCACGCCGTTCGGCGAGATTGCGATAGGCGGGGCGGCTGCCGCGACACAGCAGATCACCCGGCACGATGGGGCGGCTGCCAATGGCATAGGCGTGGTAGGCGGCGCTATCGTCGGCTTTCTCGCTGGCAACAATGGCCTGGTCGATATAGCTGTGGTGGGCAATGGCACGACGAAACTGTGCCGGTTCGCCCAGCCCGCTTTCGCACATCACCCAGGAGATGAAGGCGGCAGACCAGGCATCGCGCCAGCGTTCCCCGATGCCGTTGTTCTGCCAGGCATCGTTCTGGCGCTGCACAATCCAGTCGCTGCCCGGCGTTGCCGCCCAGTAGCCGGCGATGGAGCTGGCCACTCTGGCGCTCTGTTCCGGCGTGAGGCGAGGGTAGACAAAGGGACGCCGAGGCTCACTCTGTACGGGGGGTGTTCGTGGCTGCATGTCGGTGCTGAAACCAAACCAGGCCCACTCCTGTACGGCGGTATCGACGATCCGCTGACGTACCTGGGGCAGTGGCAATGCCCGGCAACTGCGATCGACAATGCGCATGCTCCCGGGCTCCCCCTCTACTCGTGCGGAGGGAGCGCGCACATCCAGAATGCTGCGGGGCAGGCGTTCCGCATAGTCGGGCTCCTGTGCCTGCAGTGGCGAGCACGGCAGGCAGGCGAGAAGCAGCAGGCATGGCAGTATCGGTCGCACAGGCGATCCCGTTCAGAAAGGATGGTAAGGGCAGTCTAGCGGGATGGAAGGCAGAGACCAAGCCTCTTGCCGGTGCCCGTCGCGGCACCTTCGATCCCTTCTACACGTTCGACACCGGCCGCGTCTCCCGCGCTGCAGGTGTCAGAAAGCGACCGGGATCAGATGCGGTTGATTTCGCAGTGCAGGCGGAACTTCTTGGAGGTCATGAAGGCTTCGACTTC
>JACKOJ010000013.1 GCA_024234325.1 Pseudomonadales bacterium
CAGTTCCGTTTTCGTGTGCAGCAAAGCGGTACCTACTGGTATCACTCCCACTCCGCATTTCAGGAAATGACCGGCCTGTACGGAGCCATTATTGTCGAGCCCCGTGAGGGCGAGGTGGATCGCGCCGAGCGCGATCATGTGCTGCTGCTGTCCGAATGGACAGATGAGAACCCGGCAACCGTTTTTCGTAAGCTCAAGTCTTTGGGGCATTACTACAATTTCAGCCAACCCACCCTGCCGGAGTTTTTGCGCGATATTCGCAATCAGGGTTTGTCCCAGGCCATCAGCCGTCGCGACATGTTTTCCGCCATGCGCATGAAACCGACCGACCTCGGCGATCTGTCCGGTGCCACGCTGCATTATCTCGTGAACGGCCGCACAGCGGATTTTGCCGATCTGCGCCTGTTCAGCCCGGGTGAACGCGTGCGGCTGCGTATCATCAATGGGGCAGGTAACACATTTTTTGATGTGCGTATTCCCGGTTTGCCCATGACGGTGGTGCAAAGTGACGGTATCAATGTGGTTCCGATCACCGTGGATGAACTGCGTTGCGGGCCGGGGGAGACCTACGATGTGTTGGTGGATCCGGTGGAGCAGGCTTACACCTTCTTCGCGGAAACCATGGATCGCTCGGGTTATGCCTTTGCCACGCTGGCTACGCGCGCGGGGCTGCAGGCTCCGCTTCCCGAGCGGCGCCGGATTCAGTGGCTGAGCATGAGCGACATGATGGGAGCTGGCAGCCATGAGGGGCATACGGCAAGCCCGACCACGGGGCATGATCATGGCGCTGTCAGCGAGCCGGTCATCGCCCGTCATGCCAGCACGGAGTTTGGCCCGAGCACGGACATGCGGGTGGATATTCCGCGCACCAATCTCGATGACCCGGGGGTGGGATTGCGTGAGGCCACACATCGGGTGCTGACACTGGGCGATCTGCGTGCCCGCTCGGGCCCTTATGATGCGCGCAGACCAGGACGCGAAATCGAGCTGCATCTGACCGGCAATATGGAGCGCTATACCTGGTCCATTGACGGACTGGAATACGGTCAGTCCACTCCAATACATTTCCGCGAAGGCGAACGTCTGCGGGTGCATCTGCACAACGACACCATGATGACTCACCCCATGCACCTGCATGGCATGTGGTCAGATCTGGAGGATGCTCAGGGGAATTTCCTGACCCGGCGTCACACCCTGCCGGTGCAGCCGGGGCAGCGGGTCAGCTTCAGCGTCACTGCCGATGCGCCGGGCCGTTGGGCCTGGCATTGTCATTTGCTGCTGCACATGGATGCGGGCATGTTCAGGGAGGTGATCGTCGCATGAAGATTCTGATGATTCGTTTTCTGGGAGTGCTGGTGATTCTGTTTGCTGCGCCGCTGGGCTGGGCTCAGGATCATGTGCATACGCCAGCGGTGGAGGACAACGCGCATCAGCACGATGCTCCGGTTCATGAGCATGGCAGTGTTGATGCAGAGCAGGGGAGCACGGCTCATGATGCCGGGGCAGCGCATGAACAAATGAGTCATGAGCATGCCATGCACGAGGAGCCTGTTGACGAAGACCCGGCACACGCGCAGCACATGCCCGTGCAAGAGCGTGTGCAGAGCGGTGGTGGGCATGAAGGCCATGATATGTCCATGCCTGAACCCTCGGCTCTGCGCGATCCGCATGCCTATTCCGGTGGTTTTGTGCGTCATAGCGGGCTTTACGCGCTGGAGATGGATGCCCCGATGGAAATGTCCGACATCAAGCATTTCGCCGGCCTGCGCGTGGATCGCCTGGAAACGGTGAACGATGGGGGTGCGGCCCTGGAGGGCTGGGCCTGGATGGGAGACAGCTACAATCGCCTGCGTATGAAGGGCAAGGCCGTGATGGTGGATGACAGACTGGACGAGGGCACGCTGGACCTGGTGGCCTCGCACGCCGTGAGTCCCTTCTGGGATGTGTATGCCGGTGTTGGCATGCTGTCTCATGAGGATGTCTCGCATCATCATGCGCTGCTGGGTCTGAAAGGGCTGGCTCCCTACTGGTTCGAGATTGACGCCAGCCTCATGGTGGATCAGCGCGGCCGGGTTGGTCTGCGGCTGGAGGCAGATTACGAGTGGCTGTTGACGCAGAGATGGATTCTGCAGCCTCGCCTGGATCTTGCCGCCTACAGTCGTTCCGACCGCAGCCTGTCGCGCGGAGAGGGCTTGTCGGAAGTGCTCACGGGGGTGCGCCTGCGTTATGAGTTCAGCCGCCGTTTCGCGCCCTATGTCGGGGTGGAGCGAGTGCACTGGCTGGGGCAGAGCGCCGATCTGTTGTCTGCCGACAGAAGAACCCAGGATACCCGCTGGGTGGCGGGTCTGCGCTTCTGGTTCTGAGCGCCTGGCATTGCGGCAGGCATTCAGGGCGGGTTCAGGCAAACTGAATGCATACTGTCTGCGACCAAGACTGAAGATCAGGCCGCGCAGAGGGTGCCGGTTCCGGCACTCTCTGCCCCCTGGCCGCTTCTCATACACCAGGAGTCAGAACATGAAATCACCCCTTGTCTTATTGTTGCTCGCGCTGGCGGGGTTTTCCGCGACGAGTATCGTCAGCGCCCAGAATATCAGCCTGCTGCCCGAGGGGCAGACCCTGATCACCCTGTCCGTGACCGAACGGGTGTCGGTACAACAGGACATGCTCACCGCAACGCTGCGTATCGAGCGCCAGAACCGTAATGCCGAGACCCTGCAGCGGGAGATCAATGCCGCCATGGAGCAGGCTCTGGCTGCCGCGCAGGGCGTGAATTCCGTCAAGGTGTCCACGGGCTATTACGGTGTCTACCAGATCAACCAGTCCACTCAGGGTGGCCGTCCCGATAATGTCTGGCAGGGTTCCCAGTCGATCAGCCTGGAGGGCCGGGATGCCCAACCCTTGCTGGAGCTGGCCGGGAAGATTCAGGGCATGGGTTTTGTCATGAACAATCTGCGCTACTCCCTCAGCAGCGAAAGAGCCGATGAGGTGCGTGATGGCCTGATGGAAACGGCCATCGCCCGGGCCCGGGTCAACGCTGAGCGTGCCGGTCAGGCCATGGGCAAAACGGACGTCGAGATTGCTGTGCTGGATATCGACACCGCCCTGGGCTATGCGCCGCGGGTCCAGATGGACCGGGCGCTGGCCATGGGCGCAATGGCGGAGAAAGCCAACCCGGTGGCAGAAGCCGGGGAGTCCGAGGTTTCCCTGACCGTACGCGTGCAGGCGGTGGCCAAATAGGCCGACTTGCGGGCCGTCACAGGGGAATGACAGGTGCGACGCTATGTCGCATTGCGGTGGTGGTATTCCGGAGCGAGGATGCGCGTTCAGACACCTGAACCGACCGAACTCAAGGAATACCAATATGCAAAACAATAATCGTCTGACATTCGCCTGTCGTGCGGCAGTCACTGCCGCTGTTCTCACCGCCAGCAGCTCCGTGCTGGCTCACACCACCTTCGAAACCTCCTCCATGAGTGAAGGCGTGCGCGTGCTCAACAACGTGCAGATTGGCCACGCCTGTGGTACGGACAAGCGCGTCATCGCCACTTCGGTGGTGTTTCCGGATGGCGCTGACTCCACCATCACCGTCAACGGCAGCGCCTACAACGGCGCACTGACCGACTTCGTTTCCAACTGGGGGCCGAACATTCAGCCGCTGTTCTCCCGTGCCGTGTTTGATGAAACCGACGAGAAGAACGATGCCAATGGCAACGTGGTTGGTTTCTGGGCGGGCGGTGGCCCCGGTATGCCCAATCACATGGTGGCCTATGTGCCCTTCCGGGTGAACGCGACCAATATCGTGCCGACGTCCTGTGCGACCAGCGTACGCTTCCGCGCCAATATTGTGGATGTGTGTGAACTCTCCAAGGAGTCTGATCTGAAAGTAGAGGGCAATGCGCATTTCTGGACCATGGCGGGCCTTGGCACGCCCTATGACGCCGATGCGACAGCGGCTGCCTCTCTCACGATTACCCGCAATCTGACAAGCAATCCGCTGCCTTCCAACTGCGGCAGCGGTGTCGCGGTTGAAGTGGTGCCGTCGGCGGCGCAGGTGATTCGCGACACGCCCATCAAGTACAAGGGTGTCCAGGTCTGGCCGACGCCGTAAGGCCTGGTCTTTTCAAGTAGCCATGGGAGCACGGAGCGGGGGGATACCTTCGGTCCCTGTTCCCTTTGGCGCTTCTGCTTGAGAAGTTTCCGAAAGGCGCTATTATCGATCTGCTTCTGGCAGGGGAGGTTCCCATGAACAACACAACAACACGTCGCGCAGGGTTTCTCTTCGCCCTTCTGGGCTGCCTGGGGGCGGCGCAGGTGCAGGCTCACAGCGGCAGCGCGACGATGGACGAGGCAGGAAACAAGGCGAGTTTTACCGCGCTCGCCCGGGTGACCTGTTTTGATGATGGCGCAGGCCCCGCGCAGTTTCTCGTGGCCCGTATCCGCGACAAATCGCCCGCCGTCACCGGGCTCTACGTCAGCCTGCAACTGCTCAAGGGTACCCGCGCCACCAGCGTCACGGACCTGACATCGGGGGATGCCGAATACAGCGAATTTGCCACACTGGCCGGTGGCAATGGCACCTACCAGTTGATCATCAACAAGACGAAGGCCGGTGCCCGTGACTTTGATCTGGAATGGCACTGCCTGACTGCCAGCAACGACCACACCGGCACCGAAGTTATCGTGGATCAATTCGAATGAAAGCAAAAGGTGCCGTATCACTTCTTTTTGTTCTGCTGCTGTCCTGCCTGAGCGCCTGCACGACGGTGCAGCCCTGGGAGCGTGGCGTCCTGGCAAAGCCCCAGATGGGACTGGAAGCCAACCCGATGCAGAGCAGGATGCGCACCCATGTCTACAGCAGCCGCGAAGCCGCAGGCGACGTGAATTTCTCGGGCGGAGGCGGAGGCTGTGGCTGCTACTGACGGTGCGGCACGTGCAGCAAATGCCCTTCAGGCGCTGAGTTCCGCGGCCCTGCTGCTGCCCGGTATTCTTGCCCCCGCCCACGTGCGCGCGCAGGACGCCCCGGTGGAGGAGTTCAGCTTCCAGTTTGACCACTTCGAGGAAGGCCGGCGGGATCTCATCGATGTGCGCAGCGATCTCGACCCGATTCAGGTCGATGTGGTGCATGGCTCCCTCAATGCCATTCTGAGCGACCGCCTGAACCTGCGCCTGAATTATGCGCAGGACAGTTGGTCCGGGGCGACGCCCTTTACCACTGCGCCGCTTGCCGCCAATGGCAACCGGGCCATTTTGCGGGATACGCCCAATGGCGTGATTCAGTCGGGGGCCTCTCCCTACGCCAACAACCGCGTGCTGCTGGACTCGGCGCGTCGTCCCTATGTCAGTGCGCTGGGTGGCCCCGATACCCGCGTGGTGCATATTCTGTCCTCCGCCTCTCCCGAGATTCGCCAGCAGGGGGATCTGAGCTTTGCCTACGAATGGCAGGACGCCGGGCTGGAGGTGGGCGCCGGTGTCTCCGACGAGCCGGACTTTTACTCCCGCTTCGGCAATGCCGCGCTGCGTTTTGATTTCCGCCAGAAGACGACGACGCTGAAGTTTGGCGTGGCCTACACCGACAACGACATTCACGCCATTCTCGATTCCGATGTTGTGCCCTATCTCACCCGCAATGCCTACGCCGATCGCATCACGCGGCGAGACGGGGAAGAGATTCTGGGCGCAGGCAGTCATGAATGGACCTGGCATGCGGGCGTGACGCAGGTGCTGAACCGTCAGTCCCTGATGGACTTCAGCGTCGGCTGGACACAGAGCCGCGGCTTCCTGGCATCCCCCTACAAGGCCACGGCCGTCCTGTTTGTGGACCCGATGCTCGCGCAGGCTGCAGGAGCGACGGGGCTCGTGGCGGGCGACATGCGCGTGCTGATGGAACAGCGCCCCGACACCCGCGAGCAATGGGCATTCAGCAGCCGCTACGTGCATTACGTGGAGGCACTGGACGCGGCCCTGCACCTGAATTACCAGTTCGCCAGCGACAGTTGGGGCATGAGGGCCAACACCTTCGTGGCGCAATGGGTACAGCCTCTGGGTGCCTGGACCCTGACGCCCCGTCTGCGTTACTACTCGCAGAATGCAGTGAGCTTTTACACCCCTTATATGGTCTCCGAGCAGGCCTATCGTCGGGTGAGTTTCGAGGACGGTGAACCGATCATCCAGAACTTCGACCCGGCGCTGCTGCCACGTTATTTCTCCAGCGATCATCGTCTGGCGGGCTTTGGCGGCGTCAGCGGCAGTCTGACCCTGAGCCGGGAGCTGACCCGGGGCCTGTCCTTCGAGGCGAGCGTGGAATCCTACAAGCGCGACAGCAGCCTGCAACTGGATGGCAGTGGCTCTGGAGCCTACGCCGACATGGACTTCACCGTGGTGTCTGCCGGGGTAAAGCTGGATTTCGCGGGTGCGCGCACACGGGCGGAGCGCCGCGACCGCGAGAGCATGACGGCGCAGGGCGAGCATGATCACAGTGGCATGAGCATGCCCATGAGTGCCGGGGCGCATGAACACGGCCTGCCGCCGGGCCTGATGTTTGCCCATACGCTGCCGAGGGCGGGCGACGTGATGATGGCCTACCACTACCAGAGCATGTTGCAGTCGGGTGCCATGATCGACGCCCACGGGCGTGTCTCCGATGCAGACATCGTCAGTGAGGCCTGCCTGCCCGAAGCCTGTCGTTACGTGCCGCGCGAGATGAGCATGCGCATGCACATGCTCGATTTGATGTATGCGCCAACAGACAGACTGACGCTGATGCTGATGCCCCAGCTCATGAGCATGGAGATGCATTTTCGCGAGCTTGATGGGCGCCCGCCCGTCACCCCGGGTGAGCACGAGCACGCGAACAGTGGCGGGCATCGCTCCGGCGGCTTTGGCGACACCGTGGTGGCCGCGATTGCCAAACTGCCTTTTAGCGCCGGCGGACAGTGGCACGCGGGTCTCGGGCTCAGCCTTCCCACCGGCAAGGTCGATCTCGAATTGAGACGAATGTTCAAGACAGACGGCGGCTTGATGCACTTCGACATGCAAACCGGCAGCGGCACCTGGGATCTGCTGCCGAGTGTCACCTACACCGGCATGGGGGCGCATTTGAACTGGGGCGCACAATGGTCTGCCATCGCGCGGCTTGGGGGGCGCAACGATTCCGGCTATCGCCTGGGCAATCAGCAGCAACTGAATGGCTGGCTGAGTTATCCGGTGAGTCATGCGCTGTCCCTGACCCTGCGCAGCACTTACACCTGGCGTGGCAAGGTGGAGGGAGATTTCAACGCCTACAGCGCCCGTCTCGGCCCCATGGATTTTCCCTTCAATCAGGGCGGTCGGCTGCTGGAGGCAGGCATTGGTGCCAGCTACACCATTCCAGCCACCAGTCTTGGCGGCAGTCAGCTCAGCCTCGAATGGGTGGCCCCGGTACACGACGCGCCCTATGGGGTGCAACTGGCGCGCAAGCCTGTTCTCAATGCCAGTTGGCAGTATCACTTCTGATCTCACTGGAGTCCGGTTCATGCCCCTGCTCACGCACCGATTTCAGGCCATGGGCACGGTGTGCGAAGTGCAGCTCTATGCGCCAAATCGCGCGCTTGCCAAGCGGGCGGTGGAGCAGGTGCTGCAGGACGTTGAGCGCCTGGAGGCACGCTATTCCCGTTACCGCGACAGCAGCTTTCTGAGCGAGATCAACCGGGTCGCCGCCAGCGCTGGGGAGATTCACGTGGACGAGGAAACCGCGCTGCTGCTGGACTATGCCGACACCTGCTACCAGCAGAGCGATGGTCTGTTCGACATTACCTCCGGCCTGCTGCGCAAGGCCTGGAACTTCAAATCCGGCAGGCTTCCCGAACAGGCGCAGCTCGACGCGCTGCTCTCCCGCATTGGCTGGCAGAAGGTGGTGTGGGACAGCCCGGTGCTGCGTTTTTCCCGGCCCGGCATGGAAATCGACTTTGGCGGCATCGTGAAGGAATACGCCGTGGATCGCGCGGCCACCCTTTGCCAGCAGCAGGGCATCCAGCACGGCATGATCAACCTCGGCGGCGACATCCGCATCATCGGCCCCCATCCGGATGGCACCCCCTGGCGCATCGGCATCCAGCACCCCAGAAACAGCAGGGAAACCCTGTGCACGGTCGAGCTGAGTGAGGGCGCGCTGGCCAGCAGCGGCGACTACGAGCGCAGCCTGCTCATCGACGGCGTACGCTACGGCCACATCCTCAACCCCAGGACCGGCTGGCCCGTGCGCCACATCGCCGCGGTGAGCGTTATCGCCGATCTCTGCGTACTGGCCGGCAGCGTAGCCACCATCGGCATGCTGCGGGATGAGGACGCGGAAGAGTGGTTGACCGAGTTGGGGGGACGGTGTCTGTGGGTGACGACGGCGGGCGAGGTTGGGAGTCTCGGATTTCTCTAGACAATTGCAGTAAACCAAACGGTCAGGTACCGTTGTTGCGACGCACTCAACTCAGGGACGGATCAACGAGGGATTGCGCGCATCACGGGAGATGCAAACGAGGCAATGAATAGCAGAATCCCGCTCACACTTTTACTCTGGAGGGCCACACCAATGAAAAGAACGCTCTTCCCCGTCACCCTCGGCACGGTACTGCTCTTCACCGGTCTTGCCGCCGCTCAGGAATTTCAGGCCCATCCGTCGACGCAATTGCCGGCGAATCTTGTCACACTGGACATGCTGAAGGTCTGGGAGCAGGAACTGTCCAACTGGGGGCGCTGGGGGCCTGACGATCAGCGGGGCACCCTGAACCTCATCACACCGGAAAAAACCCGACAGGCTGCCGCGCTGGTGCAGACCGGTGAGACCGTCACGCTGCAGCATTTTGTGACTCTGGAGAAAGCCCTGGACAGCCAGAGTTTCGGCCCCACCGAATATCGTATGAGTCGGCTGGACCCGGTGACGGGCGAACCGACCTTTGCGCTGGACGAGATCAGCTTTTCCCTGCACGACGGCATGCTGTCGCATATCGACGCCCTGTGCCACTACCGCTCCGAAGTGAATGGGGAATACATTATTTTCAACGGCTATCCTCAGAATCTCACAGCCACCGGTTGCAAGGATCTGGCGATTGATCGCATGGGCACGTCCTATGTGACGAGAGGAGTGCTGGTAGATATACCCCTGATGAGAGGGGTCGATTGGCTCGACCCCACGACACCGATTTACGTGTCGGATCTCGAAGCCTGGGAAGCGTACGCGGGTGTGAAAATCGGCAGCGGAGATGCGCTGTTTGTGCGCACGGGCCGATGGGCCATGCGGGAGGCGGAAGGCCCCTGGCGTTACGGGCAGGGCGGTGCCGGTTTGCACGCGTCGGTGTTGCCCTGGTTGCGGGAGCGCGACGTGGCGATTCTTGTGGGCGATGCGGTCAACGATGTGCAGCCATCCGGTGTCGCGGGCATTGGCAGGCCGATTCACCAGCTTACTCAGGTCAATCTGGGCTTGCCGATTGTGGACAACGGGTATCTGGAAGCCGTGTCGAAAACCGCCGCACGACTGAAGCGGTGGGAATTCATGACGGCCATTCAGATCAACCCGGTTCCCGGCGGAACAGCCAGTCCGTTCAACGCCCTGGCGACGTTCTAGATCAAGGAAGCTGACCCCTTGATATGCCCCTCGATAGAGTGAGCAACATGTCCCCCAACATACCCGAAGGCTTCAGCTTTCAGGCTCGCAAATCCGGCGACGTCGAGATTCTGCATTTCGGCAAACCGGCTGCAGTGCTGCGGGCGGCTGACGCGCGGAAGTTTCTGGCAAAGGCGGAACAGGCTGATGAGCTGGCACTGCAGCATCTGATGGCGCGTGTAACGGGAAACTACAAACGGGGCAACGAGCGCTGAAGCGAGGCCCGAGTGTTCGGCAAAGGGAAGGAGGGGGAAAAAATAGCGGCCCGCCTGAGTACTGAAAAGCGACGGGCCGCGTTACGAGGAACTGTTACTCCTGGTGGCGAGGATACTCGCTCAGAAGGTCGCGGAAGGTCACCAGGAAGGCGCCTCTCGCATTGCCTTCGTGCATGTACTCGCCTGGCTGCACGGAGTGGATGCGGCTGATGGTGCCAGCCCAAACCTCTTTGCCACCGGAGCGCTCGCGCATGGTGATGTCAATGTTGGCAATGTAGTCCAACTCCACGTTCATGGACTCCATGCGGATAAACGGATCAATATTCTGCTGTTCCGGGTTCAGGTTCACGTGGCGGTAGTTGAGGTTGACCACGATGTCGCTGCGGGCGTCGTTGCGGGTCATGCCCAGTTCCTGAAAGGCGAGGTCGAATTCCTCAACCACATACTCACGCAGGAAAATCGGCAGACCGACATCTTCAATCGCGTAGGTGTTGTAGGAGGCGTAGTCGCCAGGGCAGCACAGGGTGACAGTATTGCCGATGCGCATGCCGGGATTGCTCGAACAGGCGGCCAGAATCAGCATGAAAGCTGCAGCCAGGCCGATTTTTCCCATCGATAGGTTTTTCATGTCCAATCTCCTTGGAATCAATTTAGAGTCGTGTCGTCGTCACCTGCCAGCGCCGGTATGCGTACCGGCGCCAGCAGGCAGTGATAGTGTGCACCGAGGGGGGGGCTGCTGTCTTGATAAAGGTCAAAAAATACGCATCACTTTACTCAATCAGTTGAATTCGCTCCATATCCAGCATCTGACTGTAGCTGGAGGTGATGACCCGTTCGCCCTGCTGCAGTCCTTCCAGCACCTCGACGAAACGGTTGTTTCTGCGGCCTGTGCGGATGTTGCGACGGGTGGCAAACGCGCCGCTGCTGTCCACTGCAAAGACCCAGTTGCCACCGGTGTCCTGTACGAAACCGCCGAGGGGAAGCAGCAGGGATTTCACGGCACTGCCGAGAGTCAGGTCGAGCTGCAGGGTCTGTCCCCGACGCAGATTGGCGGGGGGCGTGCCATCAAAGACCAGATCGATCTCAAAAGTGCCAGCGGTCACTTCCGGGTAGATCTTGATGACCCGCGCCTGGTACTGCTGTCCCGCGAGGAGGAAGCGTGCGGACTGATCGACGGCCACGCGCGTGATGTAGTATTCGTCCACCTGCGCCACAATCTTGTACTGCTCCACCACGTCAATTTGTCCCAGGCGCTGGCCACGGGTCTTGTTTTCCCCCACTTCGACCGGCAGCGAAGTCAATTGGCCCGAGATCGGTGCCCGTACCAGCAGGTTCTCGAAACTGCTTTGCGACAGTGCCAGGTTCTCCTCCAATTTCTTCACCTGCAACGCAATCTGCTCCATGCGGTCCTTGCGAATGCGTTCCTCCAGGGTCTGTCGCGCCTGCGTGTTGGCCAGCAGTTTGCGCTGGTAGTCCAGCTCATCCACAACGGAGTCGTATTGTTCCTGGGATACCAGGCTGTCGCTTGCCAGTTGGCTCAGGCGCTGCTGCTGGCGCTCCAGCACGGTAATGCGGTAGCCGATTTCGATGCGTTGCCGCTCGGTGTTCAGCGTGGTGGTTTCCAGCCCGTTGGAAATATTGGACAGATTGTTGAGCTGTTCCGTAATCGAGGTGTCGTTGCGCGCCACGTTCAGGCGCAGGTCGGTGTTGCTCAGTTGCAGCAGCGCTTGTCCTACCTCCACGAAGCTGCCTTCCTCCACCAGCACCTGTTCCACCACTCCGCCATCCACGGCGTCAAGAAACACGCTGTTGAAGGGCTGGATGGAACCGCGAATCGGCGTGACGTCCTCAAAGGCGCCATACTGGACGGCGGCAATCGTGGTCTGCTGCTGCGGCAGCCGGAAGGTGCGGACGGAGGCATCGCCCAGCAGCACTGACCCTCCCCAGAGGAGGACAGCAGCAAGAAGCGCCAGCACGCCCCACTGCCACAACGGGCGGGATTTCTTTTCAATGACTCTGTCCATCGCCATGGCCGGGCTCCTATTCGTGTCTGAGGGCGAGTACCGGATTCGCCTGCGCGGTTTTCCAGGACTGCAGGGCCATCGTGACGAAGGCGACCACGATGGCCAGCAGGGCGGCCGTGACGAACAGCAGCAGATTCGGCCCCAGCAGTTCAATGCGGTAGTAGAAGCCCTGCAGCCAGCGTCCTACTGCCCAGAAGGACAGCAGGGACGCCAGCACGGCGGCGATGGCGACCAGCCCGAGAATATTGCGAAACAGCAGCACAATCACACTGCCCGTGGAGGCGCCCAACACCTTGCGGATACCAATCTCGCGGGTGCGCTGTGCCGTGTTGAACGCAGACAGGCCGAACAGCCCCAGGCAGGAAATCAGAATGCACAGGCCGGAGAAGATGGCCACCTGCTGCATCAGCCGCTGCTCGGAGCCATACAGCTCGTTCAGCGTGTCGTTGAGGAAACGGAATTCGAAGGGATGGTTCGGATCGAACTGGCGCCACTCCGTTTCCAGTCTGTCCAGCACCTGGGGCAGCATGCCTTCGCCCACATGAATGACCAACTGCTCCGAGTAGGCGTTGCGGCGCCCGCTGCTCATCCCGGCGAAATCCGGCACGCTGTAGCGCAGCGCCAGGGGCACGATGGCCTGCTGCAGACCGGCGTAGTGGAAGTCTTCCACTACCCCGATGACGGTGTAGTAGGGGGCTTCTTCTTCCGTGTCGAAGTTCTGAAAGCGTTTGCCCAGTGCATTGTCCCAGCCCATGGAGCGTACCAGCGCCTGATTGACGATGGCGGTGTTGTCCATGTCGTTCTCGCGGTTCTCGTCGAAATCCCGGCCTTCGACCAGGTGCATGCCGAGTGCTCCGATGAGGCCGGGCCGGACGTTCATCGTGTTAAGACTGACCTGCTGCATCGCCCCGTCATTGTCTTCCACGTTCAGGGCATTCAGGTTCACGGGACGTCCTGGCACGTGATTGGTGTTGGCGACGGCCTCAATGCCGGGAACGGCGCGCAGGCGGGTCATGAACGCGGGCAGGCGTTCGACCAGATCGGCGCCAGCAACGCGCACGAGGAGCCGGTTGTCCCGCTCAAAGCCCAAGGCCTTGTTCTGCACAAAGCGCATCTGCGTCAGCATCAGCAGGGTGCTGGCGATCACTGCAATCGAGATCACGAACTGCAGCAATACCAGTGCCTGGCGGATGCCACGGCCCCCGCGCCCTGTGCCCTGTACACCCCGGAATGCCGCCACCGGAGGAATGGAAGAAAGGTAAAGCGCCGGGTAGAGGCCAGAGACCAGTCCCAGCAGAACAGCTCCGCCAATCAGCAGGAGCAGGGTCAGTGGCTGAAACAGTTGCTGAATCGGCAGGCTGGCATTCAGCAGCGTGGAGAGGGACGTGAACTGTATCACCAGGGTGCTCAGCAGCAGGGCCAGCAGGAAGGAGACAAGCACATAGAACAGGGACTCCCCAATGAACTGCCCCAGCAACTGGATTCGCGTGGCGCCCATCACCTTGCGCATCCCTACCTCCTTGGCTCGTCGGGTGGAGCGGGCGGTGGCCAGGTTCACGTAGTTGATGCAGGCGACCAGCAGCACAAAGAACGCGATCACTCCGAAGGCGTAGACGTAGGTGATGTTGCCGCGTGGCGCGTCGTAGATCGTGGTGGAATGCAGGTGGATGCTGGCAACAGGCTCCAGGTTGAAACGTACCCGGGCATTGATGTTCAACTGCTGTGCCAGCGGCAGCATGTTGCGCTCGAAGAAGTCCTCGCCAATGCGGGAAAAATCGGACGCTGCCACCCCTTCCTTCAGCAGCAGATAGGTGTAGGGGCTAATGTTCCACAGGGCCTCCCGTGGGTCGTTGGTCTCTGGCACCGGCAGGAAGTTGTAAGACAGCAGCGCGTCGTATTTCAGGTGCGTAGTCTCGGGCTGGTCTGCAAACACGAGGTCGATGCGGAAGGTGTCGGATTCCGTGCGAATCTGCTCGCCCACCGGGTTGCGGTCGCCGAAGTAGCGCCGCGCAAACCGCTCGCTGACGGCGATGCTGTTGGGGTCCACCAGCGCGGTTTCCGGATTGCCGTAGAGCACGTCGAAGCTGAACATGCGCAGCACCGCAGGGTCTGCGTAGTACAGGTAGTCCCAGGCATAGGCCTGGTTGTCGGCGCCGCGGAACTGCGACTGGGCGAAGGGCACCGGCTCGAAACGGGTGAAGGCCTCGATCTCGGGGTGCTGCGCTGACATCATGGGGCCAAGCGCGGTGGAGGTGGATGCTGCATAGTCGGTCTTGGCGTTGATCGAGAGCTCGTTGACGATGCGGTAGAGGCGGTCACGCTTCTCGTGATACGCGTCGTAGTTCAGCGCGCTGCGCAGGTACAGGCCCAGAATCAGGCAGCAGGCGATGCCGATGGAGAGGCCCGCGATATTGATGGCGCTGTAGACGCGGTCCTTGCGCAGGCTGCGCAGCCCGACCCGCAGGTAATTGTTCAGCAGGGAAATGTCCGGCATAACAGAGACTCCTGGGTCAGGCCGCTTCGCTGCCCAGCACCTGGCCGTCCAGCATACGGATGATGCGGGTGCCATAGCGGGCGTGTTCGGGGGAGTGAGTGACCATGACGATGGTGGTGCCTTCCTGGTTGAGCTGACGCAGCAGGTGCATGACCTCATCGCCATGTTCGCTGTCGAGGTTGCCCGTGGGTTCGTCGGCGAGAATCAGTCGGGGGCGGTTCACCAGTGCGCGCGCTACCGCGACACGTTGCTGCTGGCCACCGGAGAGCTGTTGTGGAAAGTGCCGGGTGCGGTGTCCCATGTTCATTTTCTCGATCACAGCCTCGACCCTTTGCCGGCGTTCGGCAGCAGGCACCCGGGTGTAGATCAGGGGGAGTTCAACGTTCTCGTACACGCTGAGTTCATCGATGAGGTTGAAGCTCTGAAAGATGAACCCGAGGTTTTCCTTGCGCAGGGCGGCGCGCTCACGTTCGCTTGCCCTGGCAATGTCATCTCCGAGGAAAAAGAACCTGCCGCCGTCGGGGTTGTCGATCAGGCCGATGATGTTGAGCAGGGTGGATTTGCCGCAGCCGGAAGGCCCCATGATGGAGACAAACTCCTTCTCGGCGACCTCTATGTCCACGCCGTCGAGTGCCGTGGTCTCGACTTCTTCTGTGCGAAAGAGTTTGGTCAGGTGTTCTGTTTTAATAATCATGTGCAGGCTCCGAAATGGGAAGGACGTCCTCACTGCGAGGGGATGTCGCAACAACTCTCTGCGTTTAGCAAGTGCCATGCCAATGGAAAAACAGTAACTAAAACAGGTGGTTAATAAATTTTTCCTCGCTGCGTTTAAGTCATTCCGCCATTGTTTGGTGAAATTCCCCGCAACGGCGCCGTGAGACTTCGCAGAACGCCTGTTCGGGGCTTTCTTGCACCGGGGCCTGCGACCTGTTTATACTCCTGATTCATTCTGAGAAGGAATCCGCTTTATGAAGACACGTGTGTTTTGCCAGCTTGGTCTTGTGGCGCTGTTGGCTGCCTGTTCCGGCGAACAGGCCAGCAATCCTCCGGCCGCCGTTATCGAGCAGACCCCCGAGCGCCAGGTGCCGGAAGAGTTCATCACGGCACAGGACATCCGCAGCGCCGCCTCCAACAATGCGGAGTGGCTGACCTATGGCCGCACCTACGCGGAGGACCGCTACAGCCCCTTAAGCAGCATCAATCGCGATTCGGTACAGCAGCTCGGGGTGGCCTGGTCCTTCGAGCTGGATACCAACCGGGGGCAGGAGGCAACGCCGCTGGTGATCGATGGTGTGGTCTACTTTACGTCGGCCTGGAGCAAGGCCTTCGCGGTGGATGCGCGCACGGGCACGGAGCTGTGGCGCTATGACCCGCGCGTGCCGGGGCGTTACGGGGTGAATGCCTGCTGCGACGTGGTCAACCGCGGCATGGCGGCCTGGGGCGACAAGGTGTATTTCGGCACGATCGACGGGCGCCTGATTGCGCTGGATCGTGAGACGGGCGAGGAGGCCTGGAGCGTGGAGACGGCGGACCCGGAGCTGCGCTACACCATTACGGGGGCGCCGCGGGTCATCGACGGCCGCGTGATCATCGGCAATGGCGGTGCGGAACTGGGTGTGCGCGGCTATGTGTCGGCCTACGACTCGGAAAGTGGCGAGATGCTGTGGCGCTTCTACACGGTGCCTGGCAACCCGGCGGACGGTTTCGAGAGCCCGGCGATGGAAATGGCGGCGCAGACCTGGGCCGGTGACTGGTGGGCGCTGGGCGGTGGTGGCACGGTGTGGGATTCGATGGCCTACGACCCGGAGCTGAATCTGCTCTACATTGGCGTGGGCAATGGCAGCCCGTGGAACCACGAGATTCGTTCCAATGGCGAGGGGGACAATCTGTTCCTGTCGTCGATTGTGGCACTGCGTGCGGACACCGGGGAATATGTGTGGCACTTCCAGACGACGCCGGCGGAGTCCTGGGACTACACGGCCACGCAGCACATCATGCTGGCAGATATCGACATCAACGGGCGTGAGCGCAAGGTGTTGATGCAGGCGCCGAAGAACGGTTTCTTCTACGTGATCGACCGCACCAATGGTGAGTTCATCTCCGGCAACAATTATGTGGAGATCAACTGGGCATCGGGCCTGGATCCGGTGACGGGGCGCCCGATCGAGGCGGAAGGCATCCGCTACAAGGACCAGCCGATGGTGATGATGCCGGGGCCGCTGGGGGGGCATAACTGGTACCCAATGTCCCGCGACCCGGCGACCGGCTATGTGTTCCTGCCGACGCAGAATACGTCCTCGGTCTATTCCAATTCGGGCAGCATGGAAAAGAACAACGTGGGCTGGAACCTGGGGCAGGGGCCGTCATCGCAGCCGATCCGCAATCCGCAGGATCGTGCGCGTTCGCAGGCGCTGACGCCGTCGAGTCTGATTGCCTGGGACCCGGTGACGCAGAGCCCGGCATGGCGGGTGGATTACCCGGTGTATGGCAACAGTGGGACGCTGGCGACGGGCGGTGGCCTGGTGTTTCAGGGGTCGGCGGACGGGGTGTTTCATGCCTATGGGACGGATGACGGGGTGGAATACTGGAACCGGGAAGTGGGTGACGCGATTCTGGGCGGCCCGGTGACCTATGAGCTGGATGGTGAGCAGTATGTGCTGGCACTGGCGGGGCAGGGCGGGGCGATCCCGCTGACGATGGGGCTGCTGTCGGGCAATCATCCGCGTTACATGAACGGGCGTCTGATCGCGTTCAAGCTGGGGGCGACGGGGGAGCTGTCGATTCCGGAACCGACACCGCCGGAGCCACTGAACACGGACATCACGACGACGCGGGGCGATACGCTGGCGGGAGCGGCGGCCTACGGGAGCTATTGTTCGGTGTGTCATGGGCCGGCGGCGCTGAGCGTGGGGTCGATTCCGGACCTGCGTTTCTCGTCGAGCATTCTGAACCAGGATGCGTTCATGAGCATTGTGCTGGACGGGTTGTTTGCGTCGCGGGGGATGGCGAGTTTTGCGGCGGATCTGGGGGCGATTGATGTGGAGAATATTCGCGCCTATCTGTTGCAGCAGGCGGCTGCGGTGCCGCGCTAGTTTTTGCACTCTGAATCCAGGTCGGAGACCCGGAGATTTCCGTTCCGGGCACGCCGTGAATCCGTCCGTGGAGGCTCTGCCGCCGCCGTCCTGGCGGCTCACGGCCCG